>NZ_BNEL01000003.1:0-2400000 GCF_018327685.1 Streptomyces sp. TS71-3
GCGCACCTACTGGCGGACCGTCCTCGGCATCTCGCTGAGCGTGGCCGTGCTCGTGCAGGTCGCCCTCGTCGTCGTACAGGGCACGGTGCTGAACGACACCGCCGAATCCACCGCCCTCAACGACCGGACGGCCTCGCTCAGCGAGCTCGCCCATGCCATGCGGGGGGTCCTGGTCAGTTCGGGCGTGGTGCTGCTCGTCAGCCTCCTCGGCACGATCATCGCGACGGCCCTGCTGACGACCGTGACCAGCCGGGCCGTGCTGGGCAGGCCGGTGACCATCGCGGAGGCCTGGCGTGACGCCCGGCCCCAGGTGCCCAGGCTGTTCGCGTCTCACGTTCCTGCTGCCGCTCATCGTCATGGCGATCGTCGCCGTCGGGATGCTGCCCGGGTGCTGATCGCGGTGGCGACCGACGCCGACGCGGGCCTGCCGGTCGCCGTGCTCGGCGGGCTGGTCGCGGGGGTCGTGGCGCTGTGGCTGGCGATCCGCTTCGCGCTCGCGTCTTCACGGCACGCTGATGCTGGAGCGGCCAGAGGCGATGTTCAAGTCCCTGAGCCGCTCCGCCAAGGCTGGTCAAGGGCTCCTGTGTGCGCGTCCTCGGCATCCAGCATGCTTGCCGCCGTCATTCTCACAATATCTGGTCGTACGATCAGTCCTTGATCCCGTTCACACCTCGTCGCCGAGGCGGTCGGCGGCGGCGGGGACTCCGGGGGACTCCTGGGCGGCACCGCCGGCGCCCACGGCTGGACGTACCTGATCATCAGCGGCGTCGGCTCGATCGTCGCTCCATGCTCACCTTACCCGATCACCGCGGGCGTCGCCGTCCTGCTCTACATCGATTCAGCGCATCCGCCGCGAAAGCGCTCGACCTGGAGCTCGGCCGCGCCGCCGGCCTCCAGGGCCCCGGATCCGACGCGCCCGGCCCGGGCCCCGGAGGCTGAGTCCGTGGACACCGCGGGGAGACCACGGCGCGGCCGTCCGCGCTGCCGTGCCCGGACGACGCGACGGCAGCGGGCCGCCCGCGGACCATGGCAGAGGCCGGAGCCCCGGTGCTCACCGGAGCAACGGTCAGGGGGCCGGCCTCCGCCGGAAGGCCCGCGTCCGCTGGGAGCGCCGCTTTCGCTGGGAGCGCCGCGTCCTTCGGAAGGGGCGCTCCCAGCGGAAGGGTCGCGACCAGCCGAAGCCCCTCGTCCAGCGGAAGCGCCTCATCCGGCCGGAGACCCACATGCGGCTGAGGCCGGCATCGCGCCGGCGGCCGGCATCCGGTTGGCTGCTGACATCGCGCCGGTGGCTGACGCCCGCTCTCCTGCCGTCAGCCGTACTGCTGCCGCGTGCCTCCGACGACCCCCCGGTGACCATCTCGCGTGACCCCGCCAAGGAGGCGGCCAGGCGGGAGCTGTCGAAGCGGATGTACCACGAGAACGACCCGGGCCTGCTGCACCGCCTGCTGAACCGCTTTCTGAGCTGGGTCCACCACCTCTTCAACGCGGCCTCGGGCGTCACTCCGGGGGGCGGGCTCGGGCTCTTCGTGGTCGTACTCCTCGTGCTGGCCCTTGCCTTGGCGCTCTGGTGGCGCCTGGGCACCCCTCGCCGGGCGCCGGCGTCCGCGGCACCGCTCTTCCACGACCGGCCGCGCAGCGCGGCGGAGCACCGCGCAACCGCCGAGGCACACGCGGCCCAAGGGCACTGGAACCAGGCCGTGCAGGAGCGGATGCGCGCCGTCGTGCGCGCCCTGGAAGAGCGTGCGCTGCTCGAACCGCGGCCCGGACGCACCGCCGACGAGGCGGCGGCGGAGGCAGCCCTGGCCCTCCCCACCCACGAGGACCGGCTGCGCGCCGCCGCACGGGACTTCGACGACGTCGCATACGGCGGCCGCAGCAGTGACGAGCCCGCGTACCGGCGCATGTCCGCGCTCGACGAGGACCTGGCCCGCGCCCGCCCCGCGCTCACCGGCGCCGGCGCGAGCAGCAACACCAGCAGCCACAGCACCACGAACCACTCCAGCACTTCCGCGCGGAGGACGCCCGAATGACCGGCACCTCCCCCGACCCGCAGCGAATGGCTCCGCGGCAGACCTCCGCACCGGAGTCCGCCGCCGCCCCGCAGCACACCTCCAACGGCCCAGGCACCGGCACGCCACCGCATCCGCCGACCGGCACAGCCGCCGCCCCACCCGGGCCCGGGGCACCCGGCACGGCACCTTCCACGAGCCCGCCCGGCCCCGCTCCTTCCCTGCCACCGCGCGGAGACGAGCCTTCCGGGACGACATCCACCGCCCCCACAACCCGGCGCGTCTGGTTCCGCGCACGCGGCATCGTCCTGGCGGCCCTGGTCCTGCTCGCCGCGGCGATCGTGATCGCCCTGGTCCGCTCGGACGCCCAGCACGGCCGGCTCGATCCCCGGTCCGCCGACCCGCTCGGCTCCCACGCCGTCGCCGCGCTCCTCGCCGAACGGGGCGTGTCCACCCGGACCGTCACCACGGTGGCGGAAGCGCGGGAGGCCACGGGCCCCGACACCACCCTGCTGGTGGCCGACCCGGATCTGCTGACGAACCGCCAGCAGCTGCAGCTGCGCACCGCGGTCACGGGCTCCGGCGGGCGTACCGTCCTCATCGCGCCGAGCGCGGCGTCGACCGGCAGGCTCGCCCCGCAGGTCAGCGCGGACCCGGCCCTGAGCATCGACTCGACGCTCACCCCCGGCTGCACCTTCCCGGCCGCCCGGCGCGCGGGCGCGGCCGACACGGGCGGGCTGCGCTACGACACGTCGTCCACGTCGTCCCCCACCGGGGACTCCTGCTACTTCAGCGACGGCCTGCCCACGCTCGTCCGTGTCCCGGACGCGGGCACGACCGGCGACACGGTCGTCCTCGGCGCGCCGGACATCCTCTACAACGACCGGCTCGACGCCCAGGGCAACGCCTCGCTCGCCCTGCAACTCCTCGGCTCCCGCCCCCATCTGGTCTGGTACCTCCCCTCGCTCTCCGACCCGGCCGCCGCCCCCGACACGGGCAGCCGCAGCTTCTACGACCTGATCCCCTCCGGCTGGCTCTGGGGCGCGCTGGAAGCAGCCGTCGCCGTCGCTCTCGCCGCCCTCTGGCGGGCCCGCCGCCTGGGCCCCCTGGTCCGCGAACGGCTCCCCGTCGCCATCCGCGCCTCCGAGGCGGCGGAGGGCCGCGCCCGCCTCTACCGCAAGGCCGACGCGCGCGACCGCGCCGCCGACTCCCTGCGCACCGCCACCCGCAACCGGCTTGCCCCCCTCATCGGCACTCCCCCTGCCCATGCGCACTCCCCCGAGGTACTACTCCCCGCCCTGGCCGCCCGGCTGGCCAGAGCCGAGCGCCCCGCAGGGCCGCCCGCTCCACCGGGCGCCCCGGAACGGGAACGGAACCTGCACGCACTCCTCTTCGGGCCGCCACCCCGCGACGACGCAGCACTCATCGCCCTCGCCGACAACCTCGACGCCCTCGAAGGAGAGGTACGCCATTCATGATGGACCCGACCACTGACAACGCCCCTCGCTTGGCCGACGCGGGCGACTCCCGCGCCCGTCTGGAGGCCCTGCGCACGGAGATCGCGAAAGCCGTGGTCGGCCAGGACCCCGCGGTCACGGGTCTGGTCGTGGCCCTGCTCTGCCGCGGCCACGTCCTCCTGGAAGGCGTCCCCGGCGTGGCGAAGACGCTCCTCGTGCGCACCCTCGCGGCCTCGCTCGCGGTCGACACGAAACGGGTCCAGTTCACCCCGGACCTCATGCCCAGCGACGTCACCGGGTCCCTCGTCTACGACGCGCGCACCGCGGAGTTCTCCTTCCAGCCGGGCCCCGTCTTCACCAACCTGCTGCTCGCCGACGAGATCAACCGCACACCGCCGAAGACCCAGTCGGCCCTGCTGGAGGCCATGGAGGAACACCAGGTCACGGTCGACGGCACGCCCCGCCCGCTGCCCGAGCCGTTCCTCGTCGCTGCCACCCAGATCCCGGTCGAGTACGAGGGCACCTACCCGCTCCCCGAGGCCCAGCTCGACCGTTTCCTCCTGAAGCTCCTCGTCCCGCTGCCCTCCCGCGACGACGAGATCGGGGTGCTGACACGCCATGTGGATGGCTTCGATCCGCACGACCTGCACACAGCCGGCGTGCGCCCCGTCGCCACTCCCGCACACCTCGAAGCGGCCAGGGACGCGGTCAGGCGCACATCCGTCTCGCAGGAGATCACCGGCTACGTGGTCGACCTGTGCCGCGCCACCCGCGAATCCCCGTCCGTCACGCTGGGCGTCTCACCCCGCGGGGCGACGGCCCTGCTCTCCACGGCCCGCGCCTGGGCCTGGCTGACCGGCCGCGACTACGTCATCCCCGACGACGTGAAGGCCCTGGCCCTGCCGACGCTCCGGCACCGCATCCAGTTGCGGCCCGAGGCCGAGATGGAGGGGGTCACGGCCGACTCGGTCATCAACGCGATCCTGTCGCACGTGCCCGTGCCCCGCTGACTCCGTCCCTCCGAACGTTCCCGTTCCCACCCCTACCGAGCCGCCCGCCCCACCGACCACCGCCCGAGGATCCATGGCCCTGACCGGACGCACCGCTCTGCTGGCGGCCCTCGCCGCCCTGCTCGTCGGCGTCTTCGCGCCGAGTTGGACCGGCATCCTCGCCGTGAACGTCCCGATCGTGCTGGCGTGCCTCTGCGACTTCACCCTGGCCGCTCCCGTGCGCCGCCTCGCATTCGTCCGCTCACCTGACACGGCGGTACGCCTCGGAGAATCCGTCGACACGACGCTCACCGTCACCAACCCGTCCGGCCGCCCGCTACGGGCCGTCCTGCGGGACGCCTGGCCCCCGAGCACCGGGGCAGAGGCGTCAGAGGACGGTTCGTCGCGCCACCGGCTGACGGTCGCCTCCGGCGAACGCCGCCGGGTCGTCACCCACTTGCGTCCCACGCGCCGCGGGGATCACCAGGCCGCCCGTGTCACAGTCCGTTCCTACGGTCCTCTGGGACTGCTCTGCCGTCAGGGCGGCCATCAGGTGCCGGGCACGCTGCGGGCCCTGCCGCCGTTCGACAGCCGCAAGCACCTGCCGTCCAAACTGGCCCGCCTGCGGGAGATGGACGGCCGCACGAGTGTCCTGACCCGCGGTGAGGGCACCGAGTTCGACAGCCTGCGCACGTACGTGCCGGGCGACGACACCCGTTCCATCGACTGGCGCGCCACCGCCCGCCAGTCCTCGGTCGCCGTCCGCACGTGGCGGCCTGAGCGGGACCGTCGCATCCTGCTCGTCCTGGACTCCGGCCGCACGTCCGCGGGCCGTGTCGGCGACGCACCGCGCCTCGACGCCGCGATGGACGCGGCGCTACTGCTGGCCACGCTCGCCTCGCGGGCGGGGGACCGGGTGGATCTACTGGCCTACGACCGCAGGGTCCGCGCCCTGGTGCAGGGCAAGACAGCGAACGACGTCCTGCCGGCGATGGTGAACGCGATGGCCGGCGTGGCACCCGAACTTGTGGAGACGGACGCACGCGGCCTCGTCTCCACGGTCCTGCGCACCGCTCCCCGGCATGCTCTCGTCGTGCTGCTGACCAGCCTCGAAGCGGCCCCGGTCGAAGAGGGCCTGCTTCCGGTACTGGGCCAGCTCACCCAACGGCACAACGTCCTCGTGGCCTCCGTAGCGGACCCGCACATCGCCCGCATGGCCGCTGGACGCGGTACCCCTGACGCGGTGTACGACGCGGCTGCGGCCGCGCAGGCCAAGGACGAGCGCAGGCACACCGCGGACCAGCTGAGGCGCCATGGCGTATCCGTGGTCGACGCCCTGCCGGATGCTCTGGCTCCGGAGCTGGCCGATGCCTACCTCGCCTTGAAGGCGTCCGGGAAGTTGTGAGTGCGGGCGGACGGGCGGCCGGCCTGTCCCTTGTCCTCTGGCTTCCCGGCGGGGAGAGGCGATGGCTACGGGGCAGCCGCCGCGCGGGCAATAACCCCGTAACCCCGTAAGCACAGAAGACCCCCGTACCGATCCGGTACGGGGGTCTTCTTCTAATAAGAGTTCGGCGGCGTCCTACTCTCCCACAGGGTCCCCCCTGCAGTACCATCGGCGCTGAAAGGCTTAGCTTCCGGGTTCGGAATGTAACCGGGCGTTTCCCTCACGCTATAACCACCGAAACACACACCACCAACCACCACACCCCCCACCCCATACGGGCAGAAGCATGTGTGTGGTTGTTCGTGGTTTCAGAACCAACACAGTGAACGCGAGCACCTGAGGACAAGCCCTCGGCCTATTAGTACCAGTCACCTCCACCCCTCACAGGGCTTCCAGACCTGGCCTATCAACCCAATCGTCTACTGGGAGCCTTACCCCATCAAGTGGGTGGGAGCCCTCATCTCGAAGCAGGCTTCCCGCTTAGATGCTTTCAGCGGTTATCCCTCCCGAACGTAGCCAACCAGCCATGCCCTTGGCAGAACAACTGGCACACCAGAGGTTCGTCCGTCCCGGTCCTCTCGTACTAGGGACAGCCCTTCTCAAGACTCCTACGCGCACAGCGGATAGGGACCGAACTGTCTCACGACGTTCTAAACCCAGCTCGCGTACCGCTTTAATGGGCGAACAGCCCAACCCTTGGGACCGACTCCAGCCCCAGGATGCGACGAGCCGACATCGAGGTGCCAAACCATCCCGTCGATATGGACTCTTGGGGAAGATCAGCCTGTTATCCCCGGGGTACCTTTTATCCGTTGAGCGACGGCGCTTCCACAAGCCACCGCCGGATCACTAGTCCCGACTTTCGTCCCTGCTCGACCCGTCAGTCTCACAGTCAAGCTCCCTTGTGCACTTACACTCAACACCTGATTACCAACCAGGCTGAGGGAACCTTTGGGCGCCTCCGTTACCCTTTAGGAGGCAACCGCCCCAGTTAAACTACCCATCAGACACTGTCCCTGATCCGGATCACGGACCCAGGTTAGACATCCAGCACGACCAGAGTGGTATTTCAACAACGACTCCACGAACACTGGCGTGCCCGCATCACAGTCTCCCACCTATCCTACACAAGCCGAACCGAACACCAATATCAAACTATAGTAAAGGTCCCGGGGTCTTTCCGTCCTGCTGCGCGAAACGAGCATCTTTACTCGTACTGCAATTTCACCGGGCCTATGGTTGAGACAGTCAAGAAGTCGTTACGCCATTCGTGCAGGTCGGAACTTACCCGACAAGGAATTTCGCTACCTTAGGATGGTTATAGTTACCACCGCCGTTTACTGGCGCTTAAGTTCTCAGCCTCGCCCACCCGAAAGTGAGCTAACCGGTCCCCTTAACGTTCCAGCACCGGGCAGGCGTCAGTCCGTATACATCGCCTTACGGCTTCGCACGGACCTGTGTTTTTAGTAAACAGTCGCTTCTCGCTGGTCTCTGCGGCCACCCCCAGCTCAGACAGCACGTGCCATCACCGGGAATGGCCCCCCTTCTCCCGAAGTTACGGGGGCATTTTGCCGAGTTCCTTAACCATAGTTCACCCGAACGCCTCAGTATTCTCTACCAGACCACCTGAGTCGGTTTAGGGTACGGGCCGCCACAAAACTCGCTAGAGGCTTTTCTCGACAGCATAGGATCATCCACTTCACCACAATCGGCTCGGCATCAGGCCTCACCCACAAGCCAGGCGGATTTACCTACCTGACGGGCTACACCCTTACCCCGGGACAACCACCGCCCGGGATGGACTACCTTCCTGCGTCACCCCATCACTCACCTACTAACCGCTTGGACCGGCGGCTCCACCACTTTCCCCGACGGTAAACCGGCAGGGAACGGCTTCACGGCCTTAGCATCACGATGCTCGATGTTTGACGCTTCATAGCGGGTACCGGAATATCAACCGGTTATCCATCGACTACGCCTGTCGGCCTCGCCTTAGGTCCCGACTTACCCTGGGCAGATCAGCTTGACCCAGGAACCCTTAGTCAATCGGCGCACACGTTTCCCACGTGTGAATCGCTACTCATGCCTGCATTCTCACTCGTGAACCATCCACAACTACCTTCCGGCGCTGCTTCACCCGGCACACGACGCTCCCCTACCCATCACAACACCCGTTAAGGCTCATGCTGCAATGACACGACTTCGGCGGTATGCTTGAGCCCCGCTACATTATCGGCGCGGAATCACTAGACCAGTGAGCTATTACGCACTCTTTCAAGGATGGCTGCTTCTAAGCCAACCTCCTGGTTGTCTCTGCGACTCCACATCCTTTCCCACTTAGCATACGCTTAGGGGCCTTAGTCGATGCTCTGGGCTGTTTCCCTCTCGACCATGGAGCTTATCCCCCACAGTCTCACTGCCGCGCTCTCACTTACCGGCATTCGGAGTTTGGCTAAGGTCAGTAACCCGGTAAGGCCCATCGCCTATCCAGTGCTCTACCTCCGGCAAGAAACACACGACGCTGCACCTAAATGCATTTCGGGGAGAACCAGCTATCACGGAGTTTGATTGGCCTTTCACCCCTAACCACAGGTCATCCCCCAGGTTTTCAACCCTGGTGGGTTCGGTCCTCCACGACCTCTTACAGCCGCTTCAACCTGCCCATGGCTAGATCACTCCGCTTCGGGTCTTGAACACGCTACTCAACGCCCTCTTCGGACTCGCTTTCGCTACGGCTCCCCCACAACAGGTTAACCTCGCAACATGCCGCAAACTCGCAGGCTCATTCTTCAAAAGGCACGCAGTCACGACACACCAACAAAGTTGGCATGCGACGCTCCCACGGCTTGTAGGCACACGGTTTCAGGTACTATTTCACTCCCCTCCCGGGGTACTTTTCACCATTCCCTCACGGTACTATCCGCTATCGGTCACCAGGGAATATTTAGGCTTAGCGGGTGGTCCCGCCAGATTCACACAGGATTTCTCGGGCCCCATGCTACTCGGGAAACTCTCAAACAAGTCGCAGACATTTCAGCTACGGGGGTCTTACCCTCTACGCCGGGCCTTTCGCATGCCCTTCGCCTACATCCACGATTTCTAACTTGCCTCACGACCGGCAGATCATGAAAGAAAGCTCCCACAACCCCCAAGACGCAACCCCTGCCGGGTCTCACACGCCCAAGGTTTAGCCTCATCCAGTTTCGCTCGCCACTACTCCCGGAATCACGGTTGTTTTCTCTTCCTGCGGGTACTGAGATGTTTCACTTCCCCGCGTTCCCTCCACACTGCCTATGAGTTCAGCAGCGGGTGACAGCCCATAACGACTGCCGGGTTACCCCATTCGGACACCCCCGGATCAAAGCTCGGTTGACAGCTCCCCGGGGCCTATCGCGGCCTCCCACGTCCTTCATCGGTTCCTGGTGCCAAGGCATCCACCGTGCGCCCTTAAAAACTTGGCCACAGATGCTCGCGTTCACTGTGCAGTTCTCAAACAACGACCAACCACCCACCACCCCAAGCAACAGCCTGAGTTCACCGGGGCCGGCAACCGAAAACACAACCACCACGTGGCCGTGCCCTCAGACACCCAACAGCGTGCTCGACACCCCCCACCCTCCAAACCCGCGTTCCACGCCTCGAAGAGGCAGTACTAACGCATCCAGAATCACGAGAGATGCCGAATAGTCAACGTTCCACCCATGAGCGAACCAGCATCGAACACTCGCCGATGTACTGGCCTCTGGACCACCAGATGCGAACACCTGGACAGCCAAGAAGTGCTCCTTAGAAAGGAGGTGATCCAGCCGCACCTTCCGGTACGGCTACCTTGTTACGACTTCGTCCCAATCGCCAGTCCCACCTTCGACGACTCCCTCCCACAAGGGGTTGGGCCACCGGCTTCGGGTGTTACCGACTTTCGTGACGTGACGGGCGGTGTGTACAAGGCCCGGGAACGTATTCACCGCAGCAATGCTGATCTGCGATTACTAGCGACTCCGACTTCATGGGGTCGAGTTGCAGACCCCAATCCGAACTGAGACCGGCTTTTTGAGATTCGCTCCACCTCACGGCATCGCAACTCATTGTACCGGCCATTGTAGCACGTGTGCAGCCCAAGACATAAGGGGCATGATGACTTGACGTCGTCCCCACCTTCCTCCGAGTTGACCCCGGCGGTCTCCCGTGAGTCCCCAGCACCACAAGGGCCTGCTGGCAACACGGGACAAGGGTTGCGCTCGTTGCGGGACTTAACCCAACATCTCACGACACGAGCTGACGACAGCCATGCACCACCTGTACACCGACCACAAGGGGGACCGTGTCTCCACGGTTTTCCGGCGTATGTCAAGCCTTGGTAAGGTTCTTCGCGTTGCGTCGAATTAAGCCACATGCTCCGCCGCTTGTGCGGGCCCCCGTCAATTCCTTTGAGTTTTAGCCTTGCGGCCGTACTCCCCAGGCGGGGCACTTAATGCGTTAGCTGCGGCACGGACGACGTGGAATGTCGCCCACACCTAGTGCCCACCGTTTACGGCGTGGACTACCAGGGTATCTAATCCTGTTCGCTCCCCACGCTTTCGCTCCTCAGCGTCAGTATCGGCCCAGAGATCCGCCTTCGCCACCGGTGTTCCTCCTGATATCTGCGCATTTCACCGCTACACCAGGAATTCCGATCTCCCCTACCGAACTCAAGCATGCCCGTATCGACTGCAGACCCGGAGTTAAGCCCCGGGCTTTCACAACCGACGCGACACGCCGCCTACGAGCTCTTTACGCCCAATAATTCCGGACAACGCTTGCGCCCTACGTATTACCGCGGCTGCTGGCACGTAGTTAGCCGGCGCTTCTTCTGCAAGTACCGTCACCCTAAGGCTTCTTCCCTGCTGAAAGAGGTTTACAACCCGAAGGCCGTCATCCCCCACGCGGCGTCGCTGCATCAGGCTTGCGCCCATTGTGCAATATTCCCCACTGCTGCCTCCCGTAGGAGTCTGGGCCGTGTCTCAGTCCCAGTGTGGCCGGTCGCCCTCTCAGGCCGGCTACCCGTCGTCGCCTTGGTAGGCCATCACCCCACCAACAAGCTGATAGGCCGCGGGCCCATCCTTCACCGCCGGAGCTTTCCACACCAGAAGATGCCTCCCAGTGTCCTATCCGGTATTAGACCCCGTTTCCAGGGCTTGTCCCAGAGTGAAGGGCAGATTGCCCACGTGTTACTCACCCGTTCGCCACTAATCCCCGACCGAAGCCGGATCATCGTTCGACTTGCATGTGTTAAGCACGCCGCCAGCGTTCGTCCTGAGCCAGGATCAAACTCTCCGTGAATGTCTTCCCACCAACGGTGGGTCACACATCACGAGAGCGGTGCAGGAAGCGGAATACAACTTCCCGCACACAGCGTCCTCGCTGTGTTCTTGTTACTTCAAAGGAACCACGTCACCACAAAGACCCAGTGCAAGCATCTTCGGGTAGACGGGGTATCAACATATCTGGCGTTGACTTTTAGCACGCTGTTGAGTTCTCAAGGAACGGACACTTCCTTCGTACTCACCACGAAAACCTACTTCGCGGCTTTCCTCCGGGCGTTTCCCTTCGGTGTTTCCAACCGTACCAGATCCGATTTCGCTGTCGTTACCGACGTGAATTCGTTCCGGTGGCCGTTGGAGGGCCTGTGCCTTTGGGTGCCTCGCGGCTTCCCTTTGGCGGATCCCGACTTTATCAGATGGATTGAGCCGGGCTGACCTGACCGGTCAGCGGCCTATTCCACTTCGAGAGCCGAGAGAACTCCTCCAGAATCAGGGATTGCGGAGGAGTTCGTAGGTCGTCACGGATACCCCGAATCGATCTGGTCAGACCTGAACGGTCCCGACCTGATTCAAGGCAACTGCTCAAACCTAGCTCCTCACCTGTCCCCTGTCAAGGGGCTTCGGTGAGGTGAATGGAGACTAGCAGCTCACAGAGCTCCGATGCACATCAGGCTGCGAGCGGGAGCTCGGCGCTGCGCTCCTCGGGAGCCAGATCACCCGTCTCACCGGCGCGCGCGGCTCGGCCTCCGGCGACGTACACGTACACGAGAAACGCCGTCTCGGCCGCGAGGCCGATGCCTATGCGGGCCCATGTCGGGAGTCCCGACGGTGTCACGAAGCCTTCGATGCCCCCCGACACGAAGAGGACGAGTGCAAGGCCGATGGCCATCCCTATGGCGGCTCTGCCCTCTTCCGCGAGTGCGGTCCTGCGCGTGCGGGGGCCCGGGTCGATGACGGTCCAGCCGAGTTTGAGGCCGGTGCCCGCTGCGGCGAAGACGGCGGTCAGTTCGAGGAGGCCGTGCGGGAGAACCAGGCCCAGGAAGGTGTCCAGGCGTCCCGCGGAGGACATGAGGCCGACGCCCACTCCCAGGTTGAGCATGTTCTGGAAGAGCACCCACAGGACGGGTATGCCGATGAAGGCCCCCAGAACGAGGCAGAGCGCCGCCGCTTCGGCGTTGTTCGTCCAGACTTGCGCCGCGAAGGATGCCGCCGGGTGACTGGAGTAGTACGTTTCGTACTCGCCGCCCGGGCGAGTGAGGCTCCGGAGTTCGGAGGGGGCCGCGATGGTGGCCCGGACCTGGGGGTGGGTTCCGATCCACCAGCCCAGGACGGCCGATATCGCCGTCGAGATCAGTGCCGTGGGGACCCACCAGTGCCTGCTGCGGTAGACCGCGGCCGGGAAACCGCGCGCGAGGAAGTGCGCCACATCACGCCACGAGGCGCGCCGAGTGCCGGTCACCGCGCTCCGCGCGCGTGCCAGGAGTTGCGTCAGGCGGCCTGTGAGTTGGGGGTCGGGGGCACTGGACTGGATCAGGGAGAGGTGGGTGGCGGTGCGCTGGTAGAGGGTGACGAGTTCGTCCGCCTCCGCGCCGGTCAGGCGGCGCCGGCGGCGCACCAGGCTGTCGAGGCGGTCCCATTGGGCTCGGTGCGCGGACACGAACACGTCGAGGTCCATGGGAGCCACTCCTCACAGTTTCGCGTAGCTTCTCGGGGCGTTCCGGGCCGTCCGTCGCTGCTCAGGGTCGGTGCACCGGCGTGGCGCCGGCGTGCGGTCCGCGTACGGGCGGCCCCGCGTACGAGGTGTATCGCACCTCCTGGTGCGGCGCGACAGACGTCAGCTTGGCAGACTGGCCGTTTCCGGTGCGTTCCGGGCCGCCGCGCGGGCCGGCTCCGGGAAGGCCGCCCCGGCGCCAGGTGGTGGACCGCCGGGGAGCGGAGAGAGGACGGCAGGGCATGAGTGAGCTTGTGACCGGTGAGGCTGTGGCGCTGGAGTTGCGCCCCGCGAAGCTGCCGAGCCGGATGCTGGCCGAGCTGCTCGACCTGATCGTCGCGGGGGCGGTGTACCTGGCGGTGATGTTCGCCGTGCTCGCTTCGACGTCTTCCCTGGACGATGCGGCCACGGCCGCCATCGCCATCGCGTCGTTCCTGTTGCTGCTGGTGGGAGGGCCGATCGCGGTGGAGACGCTGTCCCACGGGCGGTCGGTGGGGAAGCTGGCGTGCGGGCTGCGCGTGGTGCGGGACGACGGGGGGCCGATCCGGTTCCGGCACGCGCTCGTGCGCGGGGCGATGGGGGCGGTGGAGATCCTGATGTCCGCGGGCGTCATCGCCTGTGTCGCGTCTCTGGTCTCGGCACGGGGCCGGCGCGTCGGAGACGTGTTCGCGGGGACGCTGGTGGTGCGCGAGCGGGTACCCGGGGCGTCCGGCGGGTTCGTGCCGCCCCCGCCGCCGTGGCTGGCCGGGCGGTTCTCGGGTCTCGACCTGTCGGGTGTGCCGGATGGGCTGTGGCTGGCGGTCCGCCAGTACCTGGCCCGTGCGGGGCAGCTCGATCCGCAGGTGAGCTGGACGATGGCGGCCCGGCTGGCGTCGGATCTCGGGGAGCGCACGGGAGCGCCTGCCCCGCCCGATGTGCCGCCGGCCGCCTACCTGGCCGCCGTGCTCCACGAGCGGCAGGCGCGCGAGGCCCGCCGTGCCTTCGGCGGTGATGCGGCACCGGGCGCGTGGGGGTGGGGAGGGCCCACGGGCGCGCCCGCCCCGGCGCCCGCCTTTCCGTCGGCGCCCTCTCCCGCTCCGGCGCAACCTGCCGCACCGGCGCCGGTGCCGGCCGCCGAGACGACTGCCCCGGAACCCCGTCCCGGGTCGGCCGGTCCCGGGTCGGCCGGCGGGCCGTCCACCGGGTTCGTTCCGCCTGCCTGATTCCGGGGGTGTACCCCATACGGCTGCGGATCCGTCGGAATCAGCGGGCCCGAGAGACGCGAGACAGGCCGGGAATCGACGGGTCCCGTGAGAATCGGCAGATCTCGCCGGTGTCAGCCGCGGGAGTCAGGAGAACGCCGACGGCGGCGAGTCGAGGTCCTCGAGCTCGATGCCGGGGGCTGCGAGCACCACGTCACCGGTGAGGTGGACGGCGTGCTGCTCGCCCGTGTCCAGGGCGCTGACCTGGTATTCGTCCACGGTCAGGGGGCCGTTGTCAGTGGCGTGTGCTTCGCTTCTCACCAGCGCCCAGGACTGGTCGACGGTCCGGGGTGCCAGCACGGGGTCGGTGAAGGTGACGAGGCGGACACGGGTTGCGGGGGAAGCGGGGGTGAGGCGGAGCAGTCGAGCGGTGGAGACGAGGAAGGCCGGCGAGGTGCCGCTGAAGGCGTGAGCGGGGGCGTTGCCTTCGGTGGCATGGGTGCCGGTGGGGTCGGTGCGCACCCATGTGACGCCGTCAAGCGCGGCTCCGCGCACCTGCCAGTTCGACGCATTGATTTCGAGACGGATCGGGCGGCCCAGTTCGTCGACGGCCAGGTCGACGGAGCCCGCGTGGTCGCCCGCGGGGGTGGTCAGCTGGGAGACATAGCGCCAGCCGGACGGGCCGGGGGCGCAGTGGAAGTGTTCCTCACCGAGAGGGGTGTGGTCATGCGGGTCATGGAGCGAATAACGGCCGCGGGGCATGGGAGGTCCTGACTCTTCCGGCGCGGTGGGCATGGTCTGCCGTCCGGCGCGGTGTACACGGCCGGCTTCCGGCACGGTGCGGCCTTCCGGCACGGTGGGCGCCGGCCGGCTTCCCCTGTGGCCCGCGTGGGCCGCGCGCCGGTGCCCGTGGGAGCTCGTCGGCACCCTGTCCGACCGTACCTCCGGAATGGAGCAGGCCCCCGCCACGGGGGTGCGGGGGCCTGCTCAACCCGGCGAGCAACCGGGGTCGTACGGGGGCCGGTCTGAGCAGCAGCGGTCAGGCGGCGCTCAGACCGGCGGCGTCCAGACCGGCAGCGTCCAGACCGGCAGCGTCCAGACCGGCAGCGTCCAGACCGGCAGCGTTCAGCCGAAGGGCACTCGTGCCGGCGACGTCCAGTCGCGCCACGCGCATGCCGGCGGCGTTCAGTCGGATGACGCTCACGCCGACGGCATGCACCCGGCCTGCGCTCAGTAGCGGTAGTGGTCGGGCTTGTAGGGGCCCTCGACCTCGACGCCGATGTACGAGGCCTGCTCGGGGCGGAGCTGGGTGAGCTTGACGCCGAGCGCGTCCAGGTGGAGGCGGGCGACCTTCTCGTCCAGCTTCTTCGGCAGGACGTAGACGTCCGTCGGGTACTGGTCGGGCTTGGTGTAGAGCTCGATCTGCGCCAGCGTCTGGTTCGCGAACGAGTTGGACATCACGAACGACGGGTGGCCGGTCGCGTTGCCCAGGTTCAGCAGGCGGCCCTCGGAGAGAACGATGATCTTCTTCCCGTCGGGGAAGGTCCAGGTGTGGACCTGGGGCTTCACCTCGTCCTTCACGATGCCCGGGATCTTCGCCAGGCCGGCCATGTCGATCTCGTTGTCGAAGTGGCCGATGTTGCCCACGATCGCCTGGTGCTTCATCTTGGCCATGTCCGCGGCCATGATGATGTCCTTGTTGCCGGTCGTGGTGACGAAGATGTCGACCTGCTCGACGACGTCGTCCAGCGTGGCGACCTGGTAGCCGTCCATCGCCGCCTGGAGCGCGCAGATGGGGTCGATCTCGGTCACGATCACGCGGGCGCCCTGGCCGCGCAGCGACTCGGCGCAGCCCTTGCCCACGTCGCCGTAGCCGCAGACGAGCGCGGTCTTGCCGCCGATCAGGACGTCCGTGGCGCGGTTGATGCCGTCGATGAGGGAGTGGCGGCAGCCGTACTTGTTGTCGAACTTCGACTTGGTGACGGCGTCGTTCACGTTGATCGCCGGGAAGAGGAGGGCGCCGTCGCGGTGCATCTCGTACAGGCGGTGGACGCCCGTGGTGGTCTCCTCGGTGACGCCGCGGATCTCGGACGCGAGGTTCGTCCACTTCTGCGGGCTCTCGGCGACGGTGCGGGTGAGCAGGCCGAGGATGACCGCGTGCTCCTCGCTCTCGGCGGTGTCGACGGAGGGGACCTTGCCGGCCTTCTCGTACTCGACGCCCTTGTGCACCAGGAGGGTGGCGTCACCGCCGTCGTCCAGGATCATGTTGGGCCCGCCGGTGGTGGCGTCGGCCCAGGTCAGCGCCTGCTCGGTGCACCACCAGTACTCTTCCAGGGTCTCGCCCTTCCAGGCGAAGACGGGGATGCCGCGGGGGTCGTCCGGGGTGCCGTCGGGGCCGACGGCGACCGCGGCGGCGGCGTGGTCCTGGGTGGAGAAGATGTTGCAGGAGGCCCAGCGGACCTCGGCGCCGAGTGCGACCAGCGTCTCGATGAGCACGGCGGTCTGCACGGTCATGTGCAGGGAGCCCGTGATCCGGGCGCCGGCCAGCGGCTGCTGCGCGGCGTACTCCTCGCGGACCGCCATCAGACCGGGCATCTCGTGCTCGGCGAGGCTGATCTCCTTGCGGCCGAACTCGGCCAGCGAAAGGTCGGCGACCTTGAAGTCCTGCTGCTGTCGGTTGGCGACAGTCGACATACGTGCTGCTCCTCGTGGGTTGGTCGAGGTGGGTACGGCTCACCTGCGCGACGGCGGGACCGGGCATACCGATGCCCGGGCGCACGGCGCAGTCCGTCGGAGGCCCTCTCTCCCTCGGCCGGCCCCTTGCGGGCCGCCCGACCGCCATCAGCAGCGACGTCTGGCTCGGTCACGAATCTACACCGATCCGGTCGGGGAGCGCAGTCCGCTTGGGCACTTCTCGGACTACCTCCCCGGACATTCCAGGCTCCGTCAGGGGCACTTCCGCGTGCCTCCGGGGCGTGTGCGGCCGCCCTCCGCAAGCGTCGGCCCTCGGCCGCCGCATGGCAAACCGCAACCGCCGGCCGCCCCTTCGCAACCCGCGGCCGTACCGGTGCATCCAGGGCGGTTCCTAGCGTTCCGTCCATGATTGAAGTGCGCGGGCTCACCAAGCGGTACGGCGGTACGACCGTCGTCGACCGGGCCGAGTTCACCGTGCGGCCGGGCCGGGTGACCGGATTCCTCGGGCCGAACGGGGCCGGCAAGTCGACCACGATGCGATTGGTCATGGGCCTGGACCACCCCACGGCGGGCGAGGCCACCATCGCCGGCAAGCGCTACCGGGACCTCGCGGCGCCGCTGTGCGAGGTCGGTGCGCTGCTGGACGCGAAGGCGCTGCACCCGCACCGTTCGGCACGCCGGCACCTGCTCTGCCTGGCCGCGAGCAACGGCATCCCGGAGCGCCGGGTGGACGAGGTGCTGGCGACGGTCGGCCTGGAGTCGGTGGCCGGAAAGAACCCCGCCGGCTTCTCGCTCGGCATGGCGCAGCGCCTCGGTATCGCCGCCGCGCTGCTCGGCGACCCGGGCGTCCTGCTGTTCGACGAGCCGGTCAACGGGCTTGATCCCGAGGGCATTCGGTGGGTGCGGGCGCTGATGCGCCGGCTGGCGGACGAAGGCCGGGCCGTCCTCGTCTCCAGCCACCTGATGTCCGAGATGGCACTGACCGCGGACCACCTGGTCGTCATCGGCAAGGGCCGGATCCTGGCCGACGCTCCGCTCCGGGATCTCGTCGAGGCCGGTTCCGGCGGTTACGTCGCCGTCACCACGCCGCAGGCGGCCGAGCTGGCCGAGTGGCTGGCCGGCCGGGGCTGGCGGATCGAGCCGGGCGGCCCCGACGAGCTGCGGGTCCACGGCGCCGACGCCGGGCAGGTCGGGGAGGCGGCCGCCGAGGCCGGGGTGCGGCTGCACGGGCTGAGTACCGTGCGTCCCTCGCTGGAGGAGGCGTTCCTGGAGCTCACCGGGGGCTCGGTGGAGTACCGGGCCACCCTGCCGGAGCCGTCGTCGACCGGCACCAGTGCCAGCACCACCGACACGGACACCGGCACCAGCACCAGCACCGACACGGACACCGGCACCGGCACCGGCACCGGCACCGGCACCGGCGAGCACCGCATCCCCCGCACCCGCCGCACGAGCCGTTCCCGGAGGCCGTCATGACCGCCACCTCGCCGTCCTCCGCCGCCGCGCCGCGGCCGTCCCGGGTGGCCGGGCGCGCGTCCTTCGGGCGGGCTGCCGCCGCGGAGTGGGGCAAGCTCCGCAGCACCCGCTCGACCTACTGGACGCTGCTGAGCGGCTTCGCCGTCTCCGTGGGCTTCAGCGCGCTGCTCGCCTCGATCGTCTCCTCCGGGTACGACGACCTGAGCGCCCGCGCCAAGGCCGACTTCGACCCCGCCTACCAGGGGCTCCAGGGCCTCGGGTACGCGCTGGTGGCCTTCGGTGTGCTGGGGGTGCTGACGATCACGTCCGAGTACTCCGGGGGGCTCATCCGCGTCTCGCTCGCGGCGGTGCCGCGGCGCGGGCGGCTGCTGGCGGCCAAGGCCGCGGTGCTGGGTGGCCTGGTGCTCGTGGTGGGCGAGGTGTCGTCCGCCGTGTCGTTCGCCGTCTCGCAGGCGATCTTCGCGGCGAAGGGCGCGGACGCCCGCCTCGGTGATCCGGGGATGCTGCGGGCGGTGCTCGGCGGCGGGCTCTACATCGCCGTGATCACCCTGCTCAGCCTGGCGCTCGGCGTGATCGTCCGGCGCTCGGCGGGGGCGCTGACGGTGGTGCTGACGGTGCTGTTCGTGCTGCCGGCGGTGGGTGCCTTCCTGCCCGGTTCGGCGGGTGAGACGTACAACAACCTGCTGCCGGCCAACGCCGGGCAGGCCATCATGGCCGTCAGGCCGCAGGACGGGAGCCTCGGGCCCTGGGCCGGATTCGGCGTGCTGTGCCTGTACACGGCGGTGCTGATGGCCGTCGCGTGGGGCTCCTTCCAGCGGCGGGACGCCTGATCGCCTGATCGCCTGATCGCCTGGTCGCCTGGTCGCCTGGTCGCCTGGTCGCCTGGCATCGCGATCGCGATCGGGATCGGGATCGGGATCGGGATCGGGATCGGTGGAGAAGCGGGAGGGGGCGGCTACGGTGCTGGTGCCGCGGATGTTGCGCGTGGAGTGGCCGCCCCAGCGGCCCAGCCGCCGCCAGCGCGCCGTCGTGCTCGTGGTCGTCGTGCTCTACGCGGTGGGGAACATCGCGTTGTACGTGGCCGGGGAGCGCTGCACGGGCCCGCTGGGGCCGGCGGCGGGGCTGGTGCTCAACCTGGTGGTCGACGCCGGGCTGTGGTCGATGCTCCGCATGCCGCGGTTCGGCGCGGCGCTGGCGCTGTGCGGGTCGCTCGCGCAGGCCGTCGGGGACAGCCTCTCGCCGGGGCTGTTCGCGCCCGTGTCCCAACTCACGCCGACGACCGTGCCGATGGCGGTCTCCGTCATGGTGTGGATGATGTTCCACCTGCTGCCGCGCCGCGAGGCGCTGGCCTGGACGGCGGCGGTGGCGGTGCCGGCGGTCGAACCGTGGCACAGCGGCTGGACGACCCTGTACGCGGGCCTGAGCGCGGTGGTGCTGCCCGCGCTCCTGGCCCTCTACATGCGCGCCCGAAGCGAACTGCTCCAGTCGTTGCGGGAGCGGGCGGAGAGCGCCGAGCGGGAGAAGTACCTGCTGGCGGAGCGGGCCAAGGAGGCCGAGCGGCAGCGGCTGGCCGCCGAGATGCACGACATCGTCACGCATCACGTCACCGAGATCGTGCTGCACGCCGGTGCCCTTCAAGTCTCCGCACCCGACGACGACGTCCGGGACGCCGCCCGGCAGATCCGGGAGGCGGGCGGCCGGACGCTGGACGAGCTACGGGATCTTGTGCGGATCGTCCGCGGCGGGAGCGGTGGAAACGGCGGAGGCGGAGGGGCCGGCGAAGACGGAGGAGCCGCCGAGGGTGGAGGGGCCGGCGGAGGCCGAGGAACCGGTGCCAACGCCGGGGCAGGCGGCACCGGTGCCCCCGACCCCGGCGCCGGCCTCGTCCGGCTGGCCCGGACCGCCGGCGCGGAACTCCACCTCGCCGGCGACCCGGGCACGGTCGTGCCCGCCGTAGCGCGCGCCGCCTACCGCGTCGTGCAGGAGTCGTTGACCAACGCGCGCAAGCACGCGCAGGGAGCGCGGGTCACCGTCACCGTGCGCTATGGGGCGCACGCCGTGGAGATCACCGTCCACAACACCGCCCCCTCGGGCCCCCCTCCCGACGCCGCGCTGGCCGCGTCCGGCTCCGGAACCGGGCTGGCCGGGCTCGGGCACCGGGTGGCGCTGCTCGGCGGGTCGCTGAGTGCCGATGCCACCGCGGAGGGAGGGTTCCGCGTGCTCGCCCGGATGCCCGCCTCGGTGCCCGTGGAGCCCGTACCCTGAGCGGCCATGGTCAAGGTTCTGCTCGTCGACGACGACCCCATGGTCCGCCGCCACCTGCGCACGATCCTCGCTGCCGGGCCGGACATCGACGTGGTGGGCGAGGCGGAGGACGGTGCCGAGGCCGTCGAGGAGGTGCTGCGCTCGGCCCCCGACGTCATTCTCATGGACATCCGGATGCCCGGCGTCGACGGCGTCACCGCCACCCGCGAGATCGCCGCGCTGCCGGGGACGCGGCCGGCGGTGGTGGCCCTGACGACGTTCGACTCCGACGCGGCGCTGCTCGGCATCCTCGAGGCGGGCGCCAGCGGGTTCCTGGTGAAGTCGACCCCGCCCGAGGACCTGCTCAACCTGGTCAGGGTGGCGGCCGACGGGCACACCGTCCTGTCGCCCGACGCCGCCCGCAGGCTGCTGGCGCTATCCGCACGCACCGAGGACCACCGCCGCGCCGCGCGCCGCAGGGCGGACGGACTCAGCGCCCGGGAACGGGACGTGCTGCGCTGCCTGGGCCACGGCCTGTCCAACGGCGAGGCCGCCGCGCGGCTGTTCCTGTCCGAGGCCACCGTCAAGAGCTACGTGTCGCGGCTGCTCGCCAAGCTCGACCTGCCCAACCGGACCCAGGCGGGACTGCTCGCCATCGAGGCGGGGCTGCTGGAGGACGACGAGCGGTAGGCGACGAGCGGTAGATGACGAACGGTAGACGACGGCCGGTAGGCGGGGCGGGCGGCAGGGCAGAGCGGCCCGGCCCGGCCGTGCGACCGCCGAAGGCTCAGTGCCCGGATTCGTCCGGGTCGTCGTCGTGGACCGGGCCCGGGCCGCCCGGGGTGGCTGCCGGGTCGGGGCCGGCGGCGGCCTCCTCGGCGCTGTAGATGTCCGGCTCCAGGTAGATCACGCGCGCTATGGGGACGCTGCCGCGGATGCGGTCCTCCGCGGCGTTGATGGCGGCGGCGACCTCCGCGGCGGTGTCGTCGTGGCGGACGGCGATCTTGGCCGCGATGAGGAGTTCCTCGGGGCCGAGGTGGAGGGTGCGCATGTGGATGATGCGGGTGACCGACTCGCCGTCGACCATCGCCTTCTCTATCTTGGCCTGAACCTCCGGCCCCGCGGCCTCGCCGAGCAGCAGCGACTTGGTCTCCACGGCCAGCACCAGGGCGATCGAGATCAGCAGCGCGCCGATGAAGAGGGTGCCGACGCCGTCCCAGACGCCGTTGCCGGTGAGCAGCGCGAGGCCGACGCCGCCGAGGGCCAGCACCAGACCGATCAGGGCGGCGAAGTCCTCCAGCAGGACGACGGGCAGCTCCGGGGCCTTCGCCCGGCGGATGAACTGGGCCCAGGAGAAGGCGCCGCGCAGCTCGCGGGCCTCCTTGATGGCCGTGCGGAACGAGAATCCCTCGGCGACTATCGCGAAGACCAGGACGCCGACCGGCCAGTACCAGGAGTCCAGGTCGTGCGGGTGCTTGACCTTCTCGTAGCCCTCGTAGAGCGCGAACATGCCGCCGATCGAGAAGAGCACGATCGAGACGAGGAAGGCGTAGACGAAGCGCTCGCGGCCGTAGCCGAACGGGTGCTGCGGGGTGGCCGGGCGCCGGGACTTCTTGCCGCCGAGCAGCAGCAGGACCTGGTTGCCGGAGTCGGCCACCGAGTGCACCGCCTCGGCCAGCATCGACGAGGAGCCGCTGAAGACGAACGCCACGAACTTCGAAGCGGCGATCGCCAGATTGGCGCCGAGCGCCGCCACGATCGCCTTGGAGCCCCCTGAAGCACTCATGTGTCCCCGCATCCCCTTCGTCGCGTTCATCGCGGGCGCCGCACGCGTCGCGCATGTCGCGTGCGCCACGTGCGCCGGCCCTGCTGACGGTGAGCCGGTGAACCGGTGCGCCGGTGGCGGCTACCGGCGCCGGCGCGCGCCGGTCCCGTCTCCCGCCCGGGTTCCCGGCCGCGGCACGGCCGGGGCCCTGACGCGGCGCCACCAGCGGCTCGACGCCGCCGGCACCCGCACCTGCTTTGCCCGTCTTTTGCAGTGGGCCATTGTTGCAGCCCGCGCCGACGGCGCCGCATGGTGGTCACTCAAGCGACGACGGTGGCCCGGAACAGCGTTCCGTCCCCGCCGGCCTCGACCGTCTCGCCGGCCGGCACGAACACCGACTCCCCAGGCCCGAGCCGGACGGCGCCGGTGCGCACCTCGCCCGCCGTGCAGAGCAGGATCTGCGGGGTGGCCGCGGTCAGCTCGCGGGAAGCGCCGGGCCCTGCGCCCCCGGTCAGCACGTACCGGGAGAGCCGGAACTCGTCGATCGGGGTCTCGTAGACCTCCTCGCCGTCCTCACCCGCCAGCGGCCGCAGCACGCCGGGGCCGCTCGCCTCGAATCGGACGATCCGCAGCAGCTCGGGGACGTCGACGTGCTTGGGGGTGAGGCCGCAGCGGAGCACGTTGTCGGAGTTCGCCATGATCTCCACGCCCAGGCCCTGGAGGTACGCGTGCGGCACGCCGGCGCCCAGGTAGAGGGCCTCGCCCGGCTCCAGCCGGACGTGGTTGAGCAGCATCGCCGCGACGACACCGGGGTCGCCGGGGTAGTGGTGCGCGAGGGTGGCGTACGCCGCGTAGTCCGCGCCCCAGGGAGCACCGGTCTCCCCGCCCTGTGCACCGAGCGCCGCGCAGGCCGCGGCGGCCTCGGTGACGGTGACGGCCATCTCCTCCGGGTCGGCCGTCAGCAGCGCGGTGAGCACCTCCCGGAGGGCGGCCTCCTCGGGGCGCGCGTGCAGCAGGTCCACGTACGGCTTGAGGGAGTCGACCTCCAGGCGCGCCAGGAGGCGGGCCGCCTCGGCGGGCTCGCGGAAGCCGCAGAGGCCGTCGAAGGGCGTCAGCGCGCAGATGAGTTCGGGCTTGTGGTTGGGGTCCTTGTAGTTGCGCTGCGGCGCGTCGACGGGGACGCCGCGGCGCTCCTCGTCCGCGTAGCCGTGCTCGGCCTGCGTGCGGTCCGGGTGGACCTGGAGGGAGAGCGGGGCGCCCGCGGCCAGCAGCTTCAGCAGGAACGGCAGCCGGGGGCCGAACTTGGCCGTGGCGCGCGGACCCAGCTCGCGCTCGGGGTCAGCGGTGATCACCGCGTCCAGGCCGCCGCGGGGCGTGCCCGAGGGGGAGCCGGGGTGGGCTCCCATCCACATCTCGGCCTGCGGTTCGCCTGTCGGCTCGACGCCGAGGAGGCGCGGGATGGCGGTGGCCGAGCCCCAGGCGTAGGGCCGGATCGTGTTGGCAAGGCGGTCCATGGGGCTTCCTGGGGTGGGTCGTACGGGCGGTGTGGGTACGGAGCGTATGGGGTGGGACGGTACGGTCGCCGGTCGGCTTGGGCGGCCGAGGGGTCCAGGGTGCCAAACGGTTGGGTGCGCCCGATCGTTCAGGGTGCCGAAGGGGGCAGAGTTCAGGCTCCGGGGTGCGGGGCGCGGGTGCGGGTGCGGGTGCGGGGCGCGGGTGCGGGTGCGGGGTGCGGGTGCGGGTGCGGGGTGCGGGGCTCTGTGCGGTCGGATCGGCCCGGTGGCCAGTCCTCAGCTCGGCCTGGTGGCCAGGCCCAGGTAGACGGCCGCGAAGTCGGTGATGGCGATCAGCTCGGCCATCGTCTCCAGCTCGCCGCCGTCCTCCGGTTCGAGCTCGCTGATCGCGGTGTCATGGCCGAGGGCCAGCTCGCGCGCGGCGGGGGCGGCGCTGAGGTTGTCCGTGGGGCGGTCCCGGAGCAGCACCACGCGCGCGTGCATCGCCTGCGGCTCCTCCACCCGGTCACGGAAGAAGTCGTCCGGGTCGGCGCCGGCCGCCAGCGCGCCCACGAGCAGCGCGCCGTGCGCGGGAAGGGCCTCGGGCAGTTCGGCGGCGAGCGCGGGCCGGCCCGCGAGCTCCGCGAGCGCGGCGGCGAACCTGCGGCCCGCCGGCCCCGCCGACGGGCCCTCCGTCCAGATCAGCGGGAGCGCGTCGGCGAGCTCGGCGGCGAGCGTCTTGGCCGGGTTGCTGTACGTCTCGATGGCCGGGCCGCACCGCTCGGCGACGCGGTCGAGCCGGTCCGCGACCTTCTGGAGGGTCTCCGGCGGCGCCGCCAGCAGGCCGGTGCGGTCGAGCAGCATCAGCAGCGGCGTGAGCAGCGCCCACAGCGCGCCCGGCGCGGACGCCGCGTCGGGCTCGTCCTGCTCGTACGGGGCGATGGCCATCGGCACGGCGAGGCCGTGGACGCCCTCGACCGCCTCGGCGAGCGGAGAGCCGTCCGGGCAGACCGCGACGACCGTGGAGCCCCGGCGGTAGGCCTGCTCGACGAGGAGTTCGAGGCCGGGCTCGGAGCCGTCAGGGGTGGCGACGAGGAGCAGGTCGACGGGGCCGGCCCAGCCGGGGAGCGCCCAGCGCAGGGCGCCCGCGACCGGGGCGACGCCGGTGGGGCCGAGGCGGGTGACGGGGCAGCCGGCGCCGACCAGCATGCCGAGCAGGTCGGCGACGCCCGCGGCGGCCGTGCCCGGGCCGGCGATCATCAGGGCGCGGGGGCGGCCGTCGGGTTGCAGCTCGGCGATGCCGGACTCCGTGGCGTGGCGCAGGGCGGTGCGGACGCGGGCGCCGGCTTCGGCGGCGCCGCGGAGCAGGCCGCGGCGGTCGGCCCTGGCCAGGTCCTCGGGCGCGTCGAGCAGCGATTCGTCCAGCATGGCCTTGGCCTTTCGGGGGTGCGCGGGTGGCGGGTGCGCGGTCGGAGGCACGGTGCGTTCTGTGGCTGCGGCGGGGGGCCGGTGGGTGCGTCGGCCGGCCGGCCGCGGGGGCCGGTGCGGGGGCGCCGGCTGGTCGGTGCGCCGGCTACTCGGGGCGGCGGGCCTCGTCCACCAGCAGGACGGGGATGCCGTCCCGGACGGGGTAGACAAGGCCGCAGTCCTGGCCTGTGCAGCGCAGTTCGCTGTCGGTGGCTTCCTGGTCCTGGTCCTCTGTGAGCGGGGCGTGACAGGCCGGGCACGCGAGGATGTCCAGGAGGCCGGATTCGAGGGGCATTCGGGGTCCTTTTCTGGAACGTGTTTGCTGGTCAGGGTAGCGCCGGGGAGCCCTGTGTTTCGTTGTGGGGCGGGGCTGGTTCCGGTGCGTTGCGGGCGGGCCGCCTCCGGTGCGTTGTGGTGGGGGGGGGCGCTTTCGGTGCGTTATGGCGCGGGGCGCTTTCGGTGCGTTATGGCGCGGGGCGCTTTCGGTGCGTTATGGCGCGGGGCCGCGGGGGGGGTGTACGTGCTCGGTCCGGCGCCCCTCTGTCGTCCGGACAGGTTCCGTGGGCCTGGCGCCGGACGCTGCGCGCGCACATCCCCCCACGTCCCCTCCCGTCTCGTACGCGACTGCGGCCCGGTGGGGCCTGAGGTGGCCACTGGGGGCGGCATCCTGGCGTGCCCTTCCCCCGCTGTGGGCAATCGTTCCGCAGGCTGGGGGCACCTCCCAGGCCGTTGAGGCACTGGGGGAGGGTGGGCACAGCCACGACTTACGGCAGCCGGGCGCACCAGTCCGCACCGCAGGGGCAGACAGGGTTGGGAGGAGGCCGCGTCACCCCCTGAGGATGGCCAGGACCTCGTCGCGGATCTTGCTCATCGTGGTCTCGTCACGGGCCTCCGCGTTGAGGCGCAGCAGCGGCTCCGTGTTGGAGGCGCGGACGTTGAACCACCAGTCCTCCGCGGTGAACGTGAGGCCGTCGAGTTCGTCGAGGGTGACGTCCTCGCGGTCCTGGAAGGCGGCCTTGAGCGCGGCGAGGCGGCCCGCCTGGTCGTCGACGGTGGAGTTGATCTCGCCTGAGGCGGCGTAGCGGTCGTACTGGGCGACCAGGGCCGACAGGGGGCCGTCCTGGCCGCCGAGCGCCGCGAGGACGTGCAGGGCCGCCAGCATGCCGGTGTCCGCGTTCCAGAAGTCGCGGAAGTAGTAGTGGGCGGAGTGCTCCCCGCCGAAGATGGCGCCCGTACTGGCCATCTCCTGCTTGATGAAGGAGTGGCCGACGCGCGTGCGGACGGGTGTGCCGCCGTTCTCCCGGACCACCTCGGGCACCGACCAGGAGGTGATCAGGTTGTGGATGACGGTGCCGCTGCCGCCGTTCTTGGCCAGTTCGCGCGAGGCGACGAGGGCGGTGACGGCGGACGGGGAGACGGGGTCGCCGTGCTCGTCGACGACGAAGCAGCGGTCCGCGTCGCCGTCGAAGGCGATGCCGATGTCTGCGCCCTCGGCCCGCACCCGCTCCTGGAGGTCCACGATGTTGGCCGGGTCGAGCGGGTTCGCCTCGTGGTTCGGGAAGGTGCCGTCCAGCTCGAAGTACATCGGGACGAGGTCGATGGGCAGGCCGCCCAGGACCGTCGGCACGGTGTGGCCGCCCATGCCGTTGCCCGCGTCGACGACCGCCTTCAGGGGGCGGATCGAGGTGAGGTCGACCAGCGAGCGGAGGTGCTCGGCGTAGTCCCGCAGGGTGTCACGCTGGGTGATGGTGCCGGGCTTCTCGACCGGGGCGGGGGCGGAGCCGTCCAGCCACTCCTCGACGAGGGCGCGGATGTCCGCGAGGCCGGTGTCCTGGCCGACCGGGGCGGCACCTGCGCGGCACATCTTGATGCCGTTGTACCGCGCGGGGTTGTGCGACGCGGTGAACATGGCGCCCGGGAGGTCCAGCGCGCCGGAGGCATAGTAAAGCTGGTCCGTGGAGCACAGCCCTATCTCCGTGACATCGGCGCCCCGGGCCGCGGCGCCTCGCGCGAACGCCCGTGACAGGCCGGGCGAGGAGGGCCGCATGTCATGCCCTACCACCATCGCCGAGGCCCCCGTCACCCGCTGGAAGGCGGCTCCGAAGAGCTCGGCGAGCCGCTCGTCCCACTGGTCCGGGACCACTCCGCGTACGTCGTACGCCTTCACGATCTGCGACAGATCAGTGCTCACAGCGAGCCCTCCTGAAGTCCTCTGCGGTAGGCCAACGCTACCCGTAGGGACTGACGGCGATATGCAGGGAGCCCGAGCCGACGCGAACCGGGCGCCGACCGAACGGGGGCGCGAGAGCGCGGCGCCGGGCGTTGTACCGGTCGTATACCCCGTATCGCCCCGGCTATCTCTGCCGGCTGTCTCTGTCGCCGTCGCCCCAGCCGTCTCCGTCGCCCCGGCTATCTCTGTCGCCATCGCCCCGGCCGTCTCCGTTCCCCGGCCGTCTCCGTTCCCCGGCCGTCTCCGTTCCCCGGCCGTCTCCGTCTCCGTCACCCCGGACCTCTCTGTCGCCATCTCGGCTCTCTCCGGCTCCAGCAGGCCCCCGTCGCTCCCGCGACGCTCACGGCTCCCGCGGCCCTGGTGGCGCCCACACCCCGTGGGGTCCCGCAACCCGAAGGAGCCCGGCGGAACCCGGCGGAACCCGAAGGCTCCCGCGACCGGTGCGGTCGCGGGAGCCCTCGCTGCTTTCCCGGGCCGCCCGGGGCCTCGGGATCCCGCCTCCCGTTCGCCCCGCAAGGTCCGGCCAACCCGTCGGGTCCGTACGGCTCCTAGGGCAGCATCCAGCCCAGTACCGCCGTGCTCTGGAGCACCACGATCACGCACATGACCAGCAGCAGGAGGAGGCTCCAGGGGAGCACCCTGCGCAGCAGGTCGCCCTCGCGGCCCCGGAGGCCGACCGCCGCGGCGGCGATGGTGAGGTTCTGGGGCGAGATCATCTTGCCCAGCACGCCGCCGGAGCTGTTGGCCGCGGCCAGGAGTTCCGGGGAGAGGCCGGACTGCTGTGCCGCGCTCACCTGGAGCGCGCCGAACAGGGCGTTGGCGGACGTGTCCGAGCCGGAGACCGCGACGCCGAACCAGCCGAGGACCGGCGAGAGGAATGCGAGGCCCGCGCCCGCCGCGGCCACGAAGTGCCCGATGGTCCCCGCCTGCCCGGAGAGGTTCATGACGTAGGCGAGCGCCAGCACCGAGGTGACGGTGAGGATCGCGAACCGCAACTCGTGGATGGTCGCCCCCCACTCGCGTACCGCCGCGCCCGCGCGGACCCCCAGGACGATCGCGGTCAGGACTCCGGCCACCAGGACGAGCGTGCCCCCGGTGGACACCAGGGGCAGGCTGAGGATGTTGGCGCTGACGGGCTTGCCGTCGGGGCCGGCGACGTTCAGGAAGGGCCAGTCGACCGCCTGGGTCGCCTTGTCGAAGAGCGCCTTGACGGGCGGTATCTGGGCGATCGAGAAGATGGCGACGATGAGCACGTACGGCGCATAGGCGCGCAGCACCTCGGGCCGCGGGTCCACCTGGTCCATGTCCTCGCTGCGCGCACCCGTCAGGACGGCGGCGCGCACGGACTCGGGTGCGGGCCTGCGGGACCGCGGCAGCGCCACCAGCGCGCCCGCGCCGGCCAACGAGGCGCCGATGTCGGCGAGTTGCGGAGAGACGTAGTTGGAGGCCGCGAACTGCACCACCGCGAACGCCACGCCGCACACCAGCGCGGGCATCCAGGTCTCGCGCAGCCCGCGCCGGCCGTCGACGAGCCCGACCAGCACCAGCGGCACCACGAGGGCCAGCAGTGGCGTCTGCCGCCCGACCACCGAGGCGACCGAGTCCAGCGGCAGCCCGCCGACCTGAGCCAGCGTCACGACGGGGGTGGCCATGGCGCCGAACGCGACGGGGGCGGTGTTCGCGACCAGCGACACGACCGCGGCGCGCACCGGGTCGAAGCCCAGCGCCACCAGCATGACCGAGCAGATCGCGACGGGTGCCCCGAAACCGGCCAGCGCCTCCAGGAGCGCGCCGAAGCAGAAGGCGATGACGAGCGCCTGGATTCTCGGGTCGTCGGAGAGCCGCCCGAAGGAGCGGCGCAGGATGTCGAAGTGCTGGGTGCGCAACGTCATCCGGTACACCCACAGGGCGTTGACGACGATCCACATGATGGGCAGCAGCCCGAAGACGGCCCCCTCGAAGCCGCTGGACACCGTCTGCCCGAGTGGCATGTCGTAGGCCAGCCACGCGACGAGCACCGCGGAGAGCAGGCCCAGGAGGCCCGCGTAGTGCGCCTTCATCCGGACGACGCCGAGCAGGACCAGGACGACGACGAGTGGGACGCAGGCGACGAGCGCTGACAGGCCTAGAGAGGCGGCGACGGGTTCCAGCTGTTGGGTGAACACGGACGACCTCATCTCCCATAATTCCATGATGCGGAAAGTGATCTCTCATGGGTACGGGGATGGTCGTGTCTGCGGGACCCTGCGTCAATGGCTTGTACAGAATTGAACGACCGGATGTTCGTCAGGGGTGCGTCAGGGGTGCGTCAGAGGCCCGAAGCCGTCGGGTGCCGGGGGCGCCGGGAGGGAGGCTCAGGCGGCCAGGAGGGAGGCTCGAACAGCCGGGAGGGCAGGCCCAGGCGTCCAGGAGGAGCGGCTCGGCAGCCGGAAAGAGGGGAAACAGGGGCGCGGAGGGCGCACGCTCAGTTGTCGGGCGAGCGCAGGACGCGCAGGTGACCGCGGCGGGCCACCTCCATGGGGTCGGCCTGGCGGGCGCCACCACCCGCCTCCGCGGCGCGCTCCTGGGGGCGGGCCGCTTCCCGTACCGCGTTGGCGAGCGCTTCGAGGTCGTCGCCGCTGGGGCGGGTCGGGCCCGAGGTGTCGGCCAGCCGGACGACCTCCCAGCCGCGCGGGGCCGTCAGGCGCTCGGAGTGCTCGGCGCAGAGGTCGTAGCAGTGCGGCTCGGCGTAGGTGGCCAGGGGGCCCAGAACGGCCGTGGAGTCGGCGTAGACGTACGTCAGCGTCGCAACGGCAGGCCGGCCGCAGGCGGTGCGCGAACAGCGACGTACAGGGCTCACGACGTTGGACGGTACCGCACTCTTGAACGGGCCGCGACGACTCCGCCCGAGGTCACTCGACCGTGTCGTGGCGCGATCTCGTCGTGCGGCTGTTCCGGCGATTCCCTGCTGACCTGCACGGACGGTGTGCGACACGGAAGGCCGGGTGCCCCCGCCCGGTCACCGCCTGTCGCAAAACCCGTCATTTGCCAGTAGCAGCGCAGTCTGGGACGGAAATCCAATCGTGCTCAAGCCTGGCCCGAATGATCGGGAAACGACATGGTTCGAGCACTGCCGGAACGGGCGGGAGCGGATGTGGACGGCGGCGTCACCGGCGTCCAGGGGGCCGCCGGGGGTCCCGGGGAGCGCGGCGGCGCACCGCGGGCGCGCCGGGCCGCCGGGGTCGCGTCGACCGGCCGCGGGAGGCGCCGGACCTGCCCGGTTCCCGCGCGCGGCCGTACCCGGCTGAGGACTACTCTTCATCGGTGATGGACAAGCCACTACCGCCCCCCACCACGGGCCCCGGACCGCGGCGCCGTGACCGTCATGGACGGGGCATGCGCGGGCCCGTGGCACCGCCGCAGGTTCCGCTCTCCGCGAGCCGCGCGGAGGTCTTCGCCGACCTGGTGCAGGACTCCGTGGAGCGGCTGGAGCGGCGCTGGCCGCAGCTCTCCGAGATCGACTTCCTGGTGCTCGAGGTGCCCCAGCCGGAGAGCGCGGCGGACGGCGGCGGATGGGGCGACGACACGGTTCCCCTGGGCGGAACCGTCTCCGCGACCGGCGGGCGGCCCGCCCGCGTCGTGATCTACCGGCGGCCGGTGGAGATCCGCACCAAGAGCCGCGACGAACGGGCCATGCTGGTCCACGAGGTCGTGGTGGAGCAGGTGGCCGAGCTGCTGGGTCTGACCCCGGAGACGGTGGATCCGGGGTACGGGGAGGAATAGGGTCCCGGTCGCCGGGGCTCTCCGGCACACGTGCGGCACGGGAACCTGCGGCTACGGGGACCTGCGACACGGGGCCCTGCCACTGGGGCATCGACCGCCGGAGCGCCCCTGCCGGCCGGAACGCCCCGCCGCCCCTACCGCTGCAGGATCGACAGGTCCTCCCCCGCCTTCGGGACCTCGACCATGCCGTGGTCGTCGGGGAGGGGCTGGACGGTGAACATGGGGATGCCGTCGTAGGGGAGTTCCAGGGTGCGGGAGGCGTAGAGCGGGCCGCCCGAGACCGGTTCCACGGTGAGGGCGTAGGTGCCCTTGAGGCCCCCTGGGGCGGAGGGCTGGACGGCGAGGGTGGTACCGGCCTTGACCGTGTACGTCTTGGAGGCCGGTGAGCCGCCGCCGCTGCCCGCGGACGAGGTGACGCGGACCTGTACGGCGCCGTGGGGCGCGGTGAGGGAGAGCGTGGTGCCCTTGGCGTGGTTGTCGACGGCCGTCGCCCGCTCGCCGACCGGGGCCGTGGCCGGGATGAACGCCGACTCCTGGTCCCCGCCCTTGCCGCGCACCACCCTGAGCGCCGCCACCACGGGCACCGCGCGGCCCTCGGAGCCCGAGGGGGTCAGCATCAGCGTGCCCGCCTCGCCCCGCGTGATGTCACCGAGGTCGACGGCGGCCGTCATGCCCGACTTGACGTGCAGCGTCTCGTGGCCTGCCGGCGTGATGGAGCCGGTCGGGGACACGAACTTCACGTTCAGGTCGGCGTCGTCCTCGCCGGGCGCGAAGGCCACCAGGCGGGCGGACGTGGCGTCCTTCGGGATGCCCGGCAGGACCTGGGTGGTCGCGGGCGTCCCTGCCGCGGGCAGCCAGTCGCCGCCCAGATGGGCGTCGGCGGCCTGCAACGCGGCGGAGACCCGGCCGCTGCGCACCGTCACATGGACCGTGAGGTTGTCCTCGGGCCGGTCGGTGAGCGTCGACAGCAGCACGGGGACGCTCTGGTGCGGCCCGACCTGGATGCCCTCGCCGACGTCCGACTTGATGGCGCCGCCCTTGCCGTACAGGTCGATGTCGGCGACGGCCGCGGAGTCGTCCGGGTTGGTGAGGTGGACGTAGTCCGTGCGGTCGTCGGCGGTGCTCGCGCCCGGGAACCAGAAGTCCGTGTCGGGCGCCGAGCAGTTCAGGCCGTAGATGCCGCGGCCGTCGCCCGCGGGGACCTGGGTGGTCTGCTGCACGGTCCAGCCGGGGGCCATGGCGCCGTCGGCGGAACCGATCAGCGCGGGCTGGTCGGCGCCGTCGGCGTCCGCGGTGGCCGGCTTGCCGGGCCCCGTGCCGGTCAGCACCGGTTTGGCGGCCGCCCCGCCGGCCTTGCCTGACGCCTTGTCACCGGACTTGGCGTCGTCCTTGCCGGCCTTGCCGTCTTTTCCGGCCTTGTCATCCTTGCCGCTGCCGGAGCCCGACGCCCCGCCGGAGTCGTCCGACTGGCCGCCCGCGGCGAAAAGTTGGGCGGAGCCCTTGGCCGCGCCGCTCGCGGAGCCCGGCGTGAAGGACGTGTACGTGGTGTCGGCGAGGTCCGAGGCACCGGGCGAGGGGCAGAGCAGGCTGCTGCGTTCGACGGGCCGCCGTGCCGCGGAGCCCCCGGTGCCGTCGGCCGAGCCGTCGGGCGCGGTGAGGGCCGCGAGTCCGGTGATGACGACGAGTCCCGTCGCCCCGGCGATCAGGGAGAGGGTGGTGCGGTTCACTGCTGGCTCCCGTCGGGGCGGTCGCTGTCGTTGCCGTGGGGCGGCCGGGCGGGGGGCGGGGGCACCTGGCCGTAGGCGGGGTCGTAGCCCTGGCCGTACGCCGGGTCGTAGCCCGGCTGGTCCGGGCCGCCGGACTGCTCGTACGGGCCCACGTAGTTGCCGAACGCGTCGTACCGGCCGCCCGCGCCGTACTGCCCCGGCTCCTGACCGGCCTGCCCGTAACCGGCGTCCTGGTAGCCCTCGGCCGGGTACTCGCCCGAGGCGTGGTCGCCGGGCTGGTACTGCTGCCCGTAGGCGTCCTGGGCGTAGGCACCGCTCTGGTAGGCGCCCTGGTCCGTGAACTCGCCCTGCTGGTAGGCGTCGCCCTGGTACTGGCCGGCCCCGTACTGGCCCTGGGCGTACTGCTCCTCGCCGTACCCGCCGTAGCCGGGGGCCTGGTAGGGCTGCTGGCTGCCCGTGTCCCACTCGGCGTACGCCCCCTGCTGGGGGATCTGGCCGGCCGTCCGGTCCTGGTCGCCGGGCGCCGTCGCCTCGCCGTCCGCCATGGCGGCGACCACGTCGGGGTCCGGGACGCCGGGCTGTCCCGTGTCGTCCGACTGCTGGGGCACGCCCGTGGGGTCGGCGGGGTCGGTGCCGGGCGGGCCCTGGGCGGGCACCGCCATGGGGTCGGCGGCTGTGCCGTCCGCCCCGGCCGCCGCGCCCTCGGCGGATTCCGCCTGGGCCCGCAGCCTGCGCGCCCTGCGGCCCTCGCCTTCCACGGGCTCGGCCGGGACCAGCGTCTCCTCCGGCAGGTCGTCGTCGATGTCGCGGCGGCGGCCCGGCAGCGCGAGCACCACCAGGACGAGGGCGAGGAAGCCCTGGATGCCCAGCCACACGGTGTGGCCGACGGGGTCGTCGAAGGTGACGTCGAGACGGCCGCCGGACGCGGGCAGCTTGAAGCCCTGGGCCCAGCCGTCCACGGTGGTCCTGGCCAGCGGCTGACCGTCGAGCGTGGCCGTCCAGCCCTCGTCGGCGGTGTCCGCGAGCCGCAGGACCCGTCCGCCGGCGCCGGACGGGATGGTGGTGTGCACGTCCACGGGGCCGGCGGCGACGGAGGCGGGCTCGGCGGAAGCGGCGCCGGACGGCGGCTCGACGACCACGCGGGCCACCTGGCGGTCGAGGCGCCACAGGGCGGTGCCGTCCTGCTGGCTGAGCCGGGTGAGGCCCGGGGTGGCGTCCAGGACGCGGCCCATCTGCCGGGCCGCGCCGTCCTGCACCAGCACGTAGCGCACCGCGAAGCCGCCGAGCTGCTGGGCCTGGTCGGCACCGGAGCCCGCGATCAGGTTGGCCACCACCGTGTCCAGGCGGGCGTTGCCGCCGCCCGACGCGGCCAGCTCGGCGTCACCGAGCCGGGCGCCCGAGCCGCGTACGAGGCTGTACGAGACCTTGGCGGGCGAGTCGCCGTCGAGGACGAGCGTGCGGGCCTGGTCCTGGGTGGCGCTCTCCTCGGCGACGAACGCGGGCACCTGCACCGGGTCGCGCCGCTCCAGCGGGCCGTCCGCGCCGCCGGCCATCCAGGAGAAGGCGGACGCCAGCGGCCCGAGCACCGCGGCGAGGGCGATGAGCGCGGCGACGGGCTGCCGCCAGCCGAAGCTGAGCTCGGTCACGCGCTCGCGTGCCCCCTCGGCGCCGACCGCCGCGGCCCCGAGCAGGGCGAGGCCGTAGACGAGGGTGGCCGGGCCCGCCCACGTCGACGCGTTGGAGAGCGCCGCGAAGAGCAGGCCCGTCAGGGCGACGGTCCAGGCGACGTACACGGCCGTCTGGCGCTCGCCGCGCAGCAGGGCGGCGAGCGCGGCCAGCGGGATCCCGATCATCAGCAGGCCCGTGAGGGTGCCGGGGCCGCCGGGCGAGGTGCCCAGCAGGTCGAGCGCGGAGGCGGCGCCCTTTCCGTACGGCAGGCCGGCCTCGCGGAAGAAGCCGAAGGGCAGCAGCGACAGCGACCAGGGCGCCAGGATCAGCAGGGGGGTGCCGAGCGTGACCAGGAAGCGCAGCCCGTGGGCGGTGAGGTCGGCTCGGCGGAGCGCGAGCAGGCCGAGGCCGAGGACCAGCGCGAGGGGCCAGACGATGGGGGTGAAGGCCGTGGCCACCGTGAGCAGCAGGGTGTAGGCCCAGGTGGCGCGCCAGCTGCCGCGCGCGCCGGGGGCGGCGCCGGACGCGAGGCCGGCGGACGCGATCGCCGCGCGCGCGAGGAGGGGCAGCAGGATGGCGAGCACCGCCGTGCCGATCCGGCCGCCCGCGAGCGCGCCGGTGGCCGCGGGCAGGAAGGCGTAGGCGATGCTCGCCCAGGCGCGCAGCAGCCGGGACTCGACCAGCGGCCGGGAGGCGAAGTAGGCGGTGAAGCCGGCCAGCGGCACCGAGCAGACCAGCAGCACGGTGACCGCGAGGCCCGTCGAGCCGAACAGCACGGTGGCCAGCAGCGCGACGATCGCCAGATAAGGGGGCGCGGAGTCGGTGCCGCCTGCGCCGACCGGATGCCAGGCGTCCAGGTACCGCCCGAGCAGTTCGAACGAGCCGCTGGGGGCGGGCAGCAGAGCACCGCCGGCGAGGGCGCCGCCGCCGAGCAGGGCGCGGCAGGCGACGAGGGAGATGAGCAGCAGCACCGCGAAGAGCACGGGCCCCGGCTTGCGGGCGATGCGCTTGAGGCGGGCGAACTGCTCGATCTCCAGGAAGTCCGCGTCGTCGCCGCCGGGTCCCGACTCGACGGCTCCGCCGTGCCGGCCGGCGCCGGGCGTCTCGGGGTCGGAGCGGCCCACCAGATTGGCGGCGGCCTGCTCGACGGTGAGCCGCACGGTGGCGCCGGGCGGCGGGAACAGCGGGCGCAGCTCGTCCTTCCCGACGGCCGGCGCGCCGCGCCGGTGGCGGGCGGCGAGGATCCGCTCGGGCCGCAGCAGCGTCGCGAGCAGGCCGGAGATCTCGTCGATGGCCTGGAGGGGCACCTTGCCGACGAGGTAGGCGAGGGTGCGCATGACGGTGCCCAGCACCAGCCGCAGCAGCACCCAGGGGAGCACGGCCGTGCGGGTGTTGGCGAGCAGGGTGTAGGCCGCGCCGGCCTTGTCGACCTTGTGCGGGGAGGTCGACGTACGGCCGACGCAGTCGACGGTGCGGCGCTCCCGGGAGGCCGCCTCCGCGTGGCGCACGATCGCGTCGGGGGCGATCAGGACGCGGTGCCCGGCGGTGTGGGCGCGCCAGCACAGGTCGACGTCGTCACGCATCAGGGGCAGCCGGCGGTCGAAGCCGCCGAGCGCGTCGAAGACGTCGCGGCGGATCAGCATGCAGGCGGTGGACACCGAGAGCACGGGCCGCACCTGGTCGTGCTGGCCCTGGTCCTGCTCGCGGCGGTCGAGGCCGGTCCAGCGGCGGCCGCTGTTGGCGATGGTGACGCCGACCTCCAGGAGCTGGCGGCGGTCGTACCAGCCGCGCAGCTTGGGGCCGACGATCGCGACGTCGTTGCCCGCCTCGCGCTCCTGCTCGACGACGCGCAGCAGCTCGGCCAGGGCTTCCGGCTCGGGCGCGCAGTCGTCGTGCAGCAGCCAGAGCCAGTGCTCGGGCTCGCCGTACGGCAGGTCCGGCATGTCGTACGCCTCGTCCCGCCAGGTGCGGGTGACCGGGTCCCAGCCGCTGGGGCGCTTGAGGTACGGCAGGTCGTCGGGGGTGAGCACGCCGGAGGTACGGGCGGCCTCCTCGACGGCGGCGCCGAATCCGGTGCGCCGCGCGAGGTGCAGCACGCGGTCGGGGCCGATGGCCTCGGTGACCAGGCGCGCCGAGTCGTCGGCGCTGCCGGTGTCGGCCGCCATCACGTTCTGCACGGGGCGGTTCTGGCCGAGCAGGCCGGCGAGGGCGTCGGGGAGCCAGCGGGCGCCGTCGTGCGCGACGAGCACGGCGGTGACGACATGCCGGGGGAACTCCGGTGGCGTCGCCGGGTCGGACAGGGGCTGTCCGGCCGGGTCGGACATCGACTGTCCCACCCCGCCGAACCCTGTGGCGGCGTCTGCATACTGCGTGGCCGGATGGCTGTGCACGGACATCGAGGTACGGGCCCCGGTTCGCTGGACTGCGGTGGACGCACCGGGTCCCGCTGCGGTCGCGGTGCGTCTCGGACGAAGGCCCACACTAACGGCTGGGCTCGGGCGCCAGCTCCCGCCTGTGGACAACCCCACGCCCGCCCGCTCCTCCACGAGGCGCGCGCCGCCCCCTCGACGGCGTACGCGCCGGCGCCTCTCGGAGCCACAGGCGGGGGCGCGACGGCGCGTGGGCAGCGGGACGCGACGGTCCCCGCCCCCACCGAGCGGGGCAGGGCGGTCCCGTCGCGCCCGGCCGGTACGCCTCCCGCCGCCTCCCGCCGCCTTCGGCCGGAGAGGAGCGGACGGAAGGAGCCGATTCCGTCCGTCCGCATAATCTGACGGAAAGTCAATTCGCGAAGGCCCGCGTACGCGCCGGAGATTGATTGCGCGCCAGCGATTCCGCACTCCGGCCGTTACCCATCGGTATCGTGCGCCGGCGCACGATTCGGCACCGCCGATACGCACGCACCGATGCCCGCCGGAAGGGATTCGCCTCCGACACATACCGAGCGGACGCTTACCGAAGGGATTCCGCTCCCACCTGGGCGCCGCCCCGGGGATTCCGACGCCCGAACACCCGTGGCCTGCGCTCAGGGGCGAATGCGGGAATGTGTCGCGGCCGGCAAGGCGCCGCGGAAACGAAGGGCGGCGGCGCGAAAGAGCCGGAAGGCAGGGGGTGCCCGGCGAGGGGCGCGCGGGGTCCCGGGACCCCGCGCGTGCCGAGCTGGGGCGGCGCTCCCCGCGATCGGCCGCCCTGCGGGACCGCCTAGACGGCGGCCTTCTTCAGGCGGCGGCGCTCGCGCTCCGAGAGGCCGCCCCAGATACCGAAGCGTTCGTCGTTGGCGAGCGCGTATTCGAGGCATTCCGAGCGGACTTCACACGCAAGGCATACTTTTTTCGCCTCGCGCGTGGACCCGCCCTTCTCGGGGAAGAAGGACTCAGGGTCGGTCTGAGCGCACAGCGCGCGCTCCTGCCAGCCGAGTTCCTCTTCGGCCTCGACCAGCAGTTCCTCAAACAGCTCGGTCATATGTGCCCCTCGTCTGTCTTTGCGACCCCGTGGTGCGCTCGACCGATTGCGGCCGAACGACACGAGTGAAATTACAAGTGTGACGCTCCGTGGCAGTCAAGCCGGGATCTGCTAGCCAGCCCTGTATTCACTCTGCGGAACCAACCCGTCGCCGAAAGTGTTCAAATCCGCATATACCTGGCACATGCCAGAGGCGAGTCCCGAAGACCGGTCCCCCTCGCCGATCCCTCCGGGTGGTCCACAGGGCGCCGCAGGCCTTCTGCGGTCGTGTAGGTACCTCCGCAGGGAAAGACGTCGCACGAGCCCATCCAGTTCAGCCAAGCTCCCGGCACCTCACGGAACCCTCGCCGCCCCTGAGGCACATGAGGATCGAGCCACCGGGCGCGAGGCCCCGGCCACCCCGCCCCGGCACCGCCCAACCTTGCCCACACCCTCCCCGTTGCTGAAACCTTTCGTCCAGCTCAGCAATCAGATGGAGTGAAACATCCCCGCCAAATCCGGCATCCGATTGACAACATCAGGTGTCAACCGATGTCCTTGTGGGCATGCTCGCGAACCCAGCGCTCTCCGCGACCCGTCCCACCGGGTCTCCCAGTGCTGCCCCCGCGCGCATGAGCTGTTGTCGTCACTGCTGTTGAGCTCCACCGCTCCGGCTCCTCCCCCGACGCCCCCCGACCCGGGCGGCCGTCCGCGACACGTCAGCTCTCCCACCGAGGACGTCTCTCCCGCCATGAACAACGACAGCGACCTCCAGATCGCCGGCGACATCCTTGAGGTCACCCACCTCCTCCGGCCCGCCCCCGCGCACCCCTCCACCGTGGCCGACTTCGCCGGCCTGGCCCGCGGGATCGCCGCCGACCGCGCCCGGTGGAAGCCCCTCGTCCGCTACGACGCCCTGAGCCGCTGGTACCACCGGCTGCGCACCGGGCCCGGTTACGAGGTGTGGCTGCTCTCGTGGGTGCCCGGGCAGGGCACCGGAAAACACGACCACGGGCCGTCCTCCGGGATCCTGACCGTCCTGGACGGCGCGCTCACCGAGCACACCCGCCGCAGCGCGCACACCCTCGTCCCCGGCACCCAACGCGTCTTCGCCCCCGGCTACGCGCACGACGTCGTCAACGACTCCCTGGAGCCCGCCGTCAGCCTGCACGTCTACTACCCGGGCCTCACGGAGATGCCCATCCACCCCGCTCACTGCGCCACGGCCCGGCGCCCGGCCCGCACCGACGAGCCCGGCCACGCCGTCACCTGACGGGCCGCCACGGCCGGGGAGACCGCCCTCTTCCGAAAGCAGCGCTTCCGGTCTGAGGGCACGCCGCTTCCGGCGGGGGAGCACGACGGGTCCGGCGCTCCTGAGGAACGGGGCGGGCGCCGGGGCGCCGGGCGCCGGCGCCCCGCGGCCCCTGCGACCGGTACCGGGCCGCGGGCGAAGCGTTGTCGTACCCGCCTGCAAGACTGGGCGGCATGCGCATTGTGGTTCTGGCAGGCGGCATCGGCGGTGCCCGGTTCCTCCGTGGTCTCAAGCAAGCGGCACCGGATGCCGAGATCACCGTCATCGGCAACACCGGGGACGACATCCACCTCTTCGGCCTGCGGGTCTGCCCGGACCTCGACACGGTGATGTACACCCTCGGCGGCGGCATCAACGACGAGCAGGGCTGGGGGCGCACCGACGAGACGTTCCACCTCAAGGAGGAGCTCGCCGCGTACGGCGTCGGGCCCGAATGGTTCGGCCTCGGCGACCGCGACTTCGCCACCCACGTCGTCCGCACCCAGATGCTCGGCGCCGGCTACCCGCTGAGCGCCGTCACCGAGGCGCTGTGCGCCCGCTGGAAGCCCGGCGTGCGGCTGATCCCCATGACCGACGACCGCGTCGAGACCCATGTCGCCGTCACCCTCCCCCCGGAGGGCGCCGAAGGGGCGGCGGGGGACGGTGCGGGGGCGGGGGCGGCCGGCGAGCAGCGCGCCATCCACTTCCAGGAGTACTGGGTACGGCTGCGCGCCTCGGTGCCCGCGCATGCGGTGGTGCCCGTCGGGGCGGACCAGGCGAAGCCCGCGCCCGGCGTCCTGGAGGCCATCGCCGAGGCCGACATCATCCTCTTCCCGCCGTCCAACCCGGTGGTGAGCATCGGCACCATCCTCGCCGTGCCCGGCATCAGGGAGGCCATCGCGGACGCCGGGGTGCCGATCGTCGGCCTCTCCCCCATCGTCGGCGGCGCGCCCGTGCGCGGCATGGCCGACAAGGTGCTCGCCGCGGTCGGCGTGGAGACCACCGCCGCCGCCGTCGCCGAGCACTACGGCTCGGGCCTGCTGGACGGCTGGCTGGTCGACACCGCCGACGCGGCGGCCGTGGAGCGGGTGACGGCCGCGGGGATCCGGTGCCGCGCGGTCCCGCTGATGATGACGGACCTCGACACCACGGCCCGGATGGCCGAGGAGGCCCTCACCCTCGCCGAGGAGGTGCGGGCATGACCGACGGCACGCGCGCGATGGACGACTCCACGGCGCACGACTCCACGGCGTACCGGGTCTGGGCCCTCCCGGGCATGCCCGAGGTCGCGCCGGGCGACGACCTCGCCAAGCTGATCGCCGCCGCCGAGCCCGGACTCCGGGACGGCGATGTGGTCCTCGTCACCTCGAAGGTGGTCTCCAAGGCGGAGGGCCGGATCGTCGAGGCGTCCGACCGCGAGGCGGCCATCGACGCCGAGACCGTCCGGGTGGTGGCCCGCCGCGGCACCCTGCGGATCGTCGAGAACCGCCAGGGCCTGGTGATGGCCGCCGCCGGCGTCGACGCCTCCAACACCCCGGCCGGCACCGTCCTGCTGCTGCCCGAGGACCCGGACGCCTCGGCGCGCGCGGTGCGCGCCGGGCTGCGCGCCATCCTCGGGGCGGACGTCGGCGTGCTGGTCACCGACACCTTCGGGCGCCCCTGGCGCAACGGCCTCACCGACGTCGCCATCGGCTCCTCGGGCGTCCGCGTCCTGGACGACCTGCGCGGCGGCACGGACGCCCACGGCAATCCCCTCCAGTCCACCGTCACCGCCACCGCCGACGAGCTGGCCTCGGCGGGCGACCTGGTCAAGGGCAAGACGGCCGGGCTGCCGGTGGCGGTGGTGCGCGGGCTGGCGCACATGACGTACGCGGCCGGCGGGCACGCCGGCGTGACCGCGGGCACCACCGGCGGGGACGGCCTCCGCACCGGCGAGGGCGGCGGCGAGGCGGAGGGCGACCCGGACGAGGGCGCGCGGGCGCTGGTGCGCGTCGCGCGGGACGACATGTTCCGGCTCGGCACCTCGGAGGCGGTGCGGGAGGCGGTCGCCCAGCGGCGCACGATCCGGGCGTTCACCGACGAGCCCGTGGACCCGGGCGCGGTGCGCCGCGCGGTCGCCGCGGCGGTCACCGCCCCGGCACCGCACCACACCACTCCGTGGCGCTTCGTCCTGCTGGAGTCGCAGGAGTCGCGCACCCGCCTGCTGGACGCCATGCGGGACGCCTGGATCGAAGACCTGCGCGGCGACGGCAAGACGGAGGAGTCCATCGCCAAGCGGGTGCGCCGCGGCGAGGTGCTGCGGGCCGCGCCCTACCTGGCGGTGCCCTGCCTCGTCATGGACGGTGCGCACGCCTACGGCGACCCGCGGAGGGACGCCGCCGAGCGCGAGATGTTCGTGGTCGCCACGGGCGCGGGCGTGCAGAACTTCCTCGTCGCACTCGCCGGCGAGCGGCTCGGCTCCGCCTGGGTGTCGTCGACGATGTTCTGCCGCGACGTCGTCCGCGAGGTGCTGGGGCTGCCCGCCGCGTGGGATCCCATGGGGGCGGTCGCGATCGGCCACCCGGCCGAGCCGCCCAAGGAGCGGCCGGCGCGGGACGCGGAGGCGTTCATCGAGACGCGGTGAGCCGAAACGTTCGCCGAGACCCGGTCAGCACGGAAACACGCGCACACGGACACGCAGAGCACACGAGCACCCAGCTCCCAAGCACGCAGAAAGCAGCATCAGAGCCGAGCACCCCGCACCCGAGCACGCAGAGGAAACCGGCCACCGTGGCAGGACGCTTCGCCCCCCGGCACCCCATGCGCACCACCGTGCGCGGCGGCCACCTCGGCGTACCCGCACAGCGCCCGGGCACGGGCCCAGCGGCCGGCGGCACGGACCCGGCGACCGGCGGCACGGGCCCTGCCACGGCACCCGCGCCCCGGCGGGCGCCCGTCGCGCCGCGCCCCCGGGCGCTGACCCGGCGGTGGACGCCGCCCTGGCCGCTCGACCTGGGCCTGGTGATGGGCCCGCTGCGCCGGGGCGGCGGCGACCCCACGTTCCGCGCGCTGCCGGACGGCTCGATCTGGCGGGGCACCTTCACCCCCGCCGGGCCGGGCACGTTGCGGGTGGCGGTGTCCGGCGGCGACGTGGAGGCCGTCGCCTGGGGGCCGGGCGCGACCTGGCTGCTCGACCGGCTGCCCGACCTGCTCGGCGCCGCGGACGATCCGTCCGCCTTCACTCCCCGGCACCGCCTCGTCGCGCAGGCCCGGCACCGCAGGCCGGGCCTGAGGCTGACCCGCACGGGGCTGGTCCTGGAGTCCCTGATCCCCACCGTGCTGGAGCAGAAGGTCACCACCCAGGAGGCGTACCGGGCGTGGCGGCGGCTGGTGCGCGGCTACGGCGAGCCCGCGCCGGGGCCCGCCCCCGACCGCCTGCACGTGATGCCCTCGCCGCGCACCTGGGCGCTGATCCCGTCCTGGGACTGGCACCGAGCCGGCGTCGACCAGAAGCGGTCGTCGACGATCCTGCGGGCGGTCCGGGTGGCCCGGCGCATGGAGGAGGCCGTGCGGCTGCCGCCCCCCGAGGCCCGCGCCCGGCTCGAACTGGTACCGGGCATCGGGCCCTGGACGTCCGCGGAGACCGTGCAGCGCAGCCACGGCGCCCCGGACGAGGTGACCGTCGGCGACCTCCACCTGCCCGGCATCGTCGGTTACGCGCTGAACGGCGACCGGAACGCCGACGACGACGAGATGCTCCGGCTCCTGGAGCCGTACGCCGGGCAGCGGCACCGCGCCGCCCGGCTGATCCTGCTCAGCGGCACGGCCCCGGCCCGCCGCGCACCGCGCATGTCCCGCACGGACATCGGCCTGCTCTGAACCCACGGCGACCCGCGGCCGGTCGGCCACCACGGAACGAGGCGGGCAGCCAGGGCAGTTGAGCGGGACGTGGCGTCCCCTGCCCGGCGCCCCGACCCCGGCGCGCCACGCCCCGGGCTGGCCAGAATTCCCCGGCATTCACGGCCGTCAGGAGTCAAGCATCGCGTTCGGTGTGTCCGCACCGCCATCCGGGATGTTTACCGTGAGCGTTTCACTCATTTGGAAGCACAACTCCGCTCACCGGCCCCTCGTTCATCACGGCAGTAACACACCAGCGAAAAAAACCGCAATGCAGGCACTGTTCCGGAGACGGCCAGGGCCGCCAGGCCGGATCGTTTCCCGGACGAGCACGCACTGCGTCCCGATACGAACAGAGGCTCTTCTGTGAACCTGAAAAGAATCGCCACTGTGTCGCTTTCCTCGGCGGCCTTGCTCGCCACCGGGGCAGGCGTATCGCAGGCAGATGACGGTGGACCGAAGTACGTGAACAAGAACGAAGTGCTCAACTGCTTCAGCCTCAGTGTCGTCGGCATTCCCGTTCTGTCGAGCGCCAACACCAACCAGGACTGCTCGACCAACGTGACGTATGTCGAGGTCCCGAACAAGGACCACGATCACTGACGGGCCAGATGCCCGAAACGGCACCCGTTCGGATCAACATCCCGCGTGGACCTCACACCCACGAAATTCCCCACTCCTCAAGGAGCGAAAAGCAAATGATGCTCAAGAAGACCCTCGCCACCTCCTTCACCGCGCTGGCGCTGGCCGGTATCGCCGCCGGAACGGCCTCGGCCGACGGCGCCAAGTTCTACAACGAGAACAACGCGGCCAACTGCACCAACGTCGAGACCGGTTCGGTTCCGGTTCTGTCGAACGCCAACGTCAACCAGGACTGCTCGAAGAACATCCGGCACAACGAACTCGACATCGACCTGTACGACAACTGAGCCGTACCCGGTCGAGGCGGCCCCGGAAGCGGTGTCGCCAGTCCTGCGGGCGGTGCGGGGCCCGGCTCCTTGAGTAGGCCCTGCACCTGCCTTCCCCAGGCCCGATGCCCCGACTCGAACCGAGACCGGCATCGGGCCCTGGACGTCCGCGGCGGCCGTACAGCACGGGCACGGCACGCTCCGGAGGACGTGACCGTGAAGCGAACGCCCCATGCCCCGGCCGCATCCCCGCCCCCGGCGCACCGTGCGGGCGGCGATCCGGAATTCCTCCGCATTTACGGCAATGAAATCTCAAGTACCGTATCCGGCTCATCCATGAGCCGAACCGCGACAACCGCCGTTACTCATTCACTCGTCTGGTAGCGCAACTCCGCCCACCGGTCCTCGTTCATCACCACGGCAACAGAACTGACCGATCACAACCGCAGTGCAGACCCGTCCCCGAGATCGCCGCGGCCACCTGCCCGGGAGTTTCCCGGACGGGGCGTGCACTGCGCCGAACAGAGGCTTACCATGAACCTGAAGAGAATTGCCGCCGTGTCACTTTCCTCTGTGGCCCTGCTCGCCACCGGGGCAGGCGTGTCACAGGCAGACGACAGCGGACCGAAGTTCGTTAACACGAACGACGTACTCAACTGCTTCAGCCTCAGCATCGCCGATATCCCCGTTCTGTCGAGCGCCAACACCAACCAGGACTGCTCGAAGAACGTGACGCAGGTCGAGGTGTCCAAGAAGCACGACCGTCACTGACGGGCCAGGAGGCCGAAAGGGCACCCATTCGGATCAATACCCCCCGGCCTGCCGCTTCGTTCTCCAGATGGCAACGCCCGATACTGAACCTCACCGGGAAATGCCGCCCAGCAGGGTGAGCAACGGTGGGCCCAGTCGGTTAATGCCCGACAACGTGGAACTCACCTCCGCGAAATCCCCCACTCCTCAAGGAGAGACAGAGAAATGATGCTCAAGAAGACCCTGGCAACCTCCTTCACCGCGCTGGCGCTGGCGGGCATTGCCGGCGGTGTGGCCTCGGCGGACGACGGTATTTCGTCGAAGTTCTTCAACGAGAACAACGCGGCCAACTGCACCAACGTCGAGACCGCTTCGGCCCCGGTTCTGTCGAGCGCCAACGTCAACCAGGACTGCTCGCGGAACTTCCGCCACAACGAGCTCGACATCGACGTGCACGGCTTCCACCACGACTACTGAGCCGTACCCAGGTCGACGCCTACCGCCCCCGGTCTCCCGGCCGGGGGCGGTTTCGTGTCCGCGTGAGAGCGGCCCGATGTCGGCGCGCCCGCTCAGGACGGGTCGTAGGTGAAGGGCAGGGAGTTGCTGTCGCCGGCCGGGGTGTGCGCCACGACAGGGACCGTGCCGGGTGCCCCGGCCGGGGAGGTGGCGACGACCTGGGTGTCGGAGATCGCGGCGAACGAGGCCGGGACACCACCGAAGGTCACCATGTCGGTGAAGGTGAGGTTGCCGCCGGTGAGCACGATCGCCTCACCCCCGGCGGATGACCCTTCGGACGGGGTGAGGCTGGTCAGGAAAGGCGCCCCCAGATACGTGTAGAAGGGGTTCCCGATACCCGTGCTGCTGGTCCCGCCGGGTGTGGTGACGGTGACGGCCACCGTGCCCGAGCCGGGCGGCGCCGTCACGGTCAACTGGCTGTCGGAGACGACCGTGAACGCGGTGGCCGGCTGCCCGCCGAAGTTGACGGCGCTGGTCAGCGTCAGATTGCTGCCGAAGACGGTGACGGTGTTCCCGCCGGTGGCGGGGCCGAGGTGTGGGGACAGATCGCTGACCGTGGGAGCGGCGATGTAGAAGTACGACAGCGGATTGCTGGTGCCTCCGGCCGTGGTGACCGTGACCGGCACCGAGGACGGCGGCCCGGCGGGTGCGCTGACCGTGATCTGCGTGTCGGTGTTGGTGAGGATCGTTGCCGGGTTGAGCCCGAACCGCACCTGGGTGGCCCCGGACAGGTTCATCCCGTTGATCGTCACCGTGTTCCCGCCAGCGGTCGGGCCGGACGTCGGACTCAGCGACGTCAGAACCGGGACCGCAACCGACACGTACGTGTAACTCAGCGCGTTACTCGTCCCACCCGCAGTCGTGACCGTGACAGGCACCGTCCCCGAACCCGCCGGAGCAGTCACCACCACCTCAGTCGCGGTATTGCTCACGATCGCCGCCGCATTCGGACCGAACAACACCTGAGTCGCCCCAGACAGATTCGACCCACTGAGCGTCACCGTGTTCCCACCAGCCGCAGCACCCGACGACGGACTCAACGACGCCAGAACCGGAACCGCAACCGACACATACGTGTAACTCAGCGCGTTACTCGTGCCTGCGGTGGTCGTGACCGTGACGTCCACCGTTCCGGAACCCGCCGGAGCAGTCACCACCACCTCAGTCGCGGTATTGCTCACGATCGCCGCCGCATTCGGACCGAACAACACCTGAGTCGCCCCAGACAGATTCGACCCACTGAGCGTCACCGTGTTCCCACCAGCCGCAGCACCCGACGACGGACTCAACGACGCCAGAACCGGAACCGCAACCGACACATACGTGTAACTCAGCGCGTTACTCGTGCCTGCGGTGGTCGTGACCGTGACGTCCACCGTTCCGGACCCCGCGGGAGCCGTGACGGTGATGCGCGTCGAGGTGTTGCTCAGGATCGTCGCGGGTTGGGACCCGAAGAGGACCTGCGTGGCCCCGGTGAGGTTGACGCCGTTGATCGTCACCGTGTTCCCGCCGGCCGCGGGGCCCGACGCCGGACTGAGTGACGTGAGGATCGGGGCGATCGCGACGTACGTGTAGAAGACGTTCTGGGTGCTGGTTCCCGTCGGTCCGGTGACAGTGACCTTGACCGAGCCGCCTCCCGCGGGCGTCCTGGCCGTGATCTGCGTGTCACTCAGGACGACGACTTGGGTGGCCGGGCTGAGGCCGAACCTGACCGCGGTTGCGCCGGTGAAGCCGGAGCCGGTGATGGTGACGGGGGTGCCCCCCACGGAGGCACCTTGGGTGGGGCTGACACTGATCACTACGGGAGCCATGATGCCCCTCCTTTCTTCCTTCTCGCTCGTGCCTGGGGGACGGGCCCCGCCCTGGCATGCCGGGGCGGGGCGGGGCGTCGCCGCCCGAACGCGTCAGCGTGGGCGGCGACCCGGCCGTCGTGCCGTGGTGCCCGGTCGTCCCGGGGTCAGGTGATCGTGAAGGCCTGGGCGTTGGAGTTCCCGCCGCAGGTGTCGACCGTGATGGTTCCGGCGCCGGTGGCGAGTCCGCCCGGTACCGTGGCGACGAGTTGGGTCTCGCTCACCGGGGTGAAGACCGCGGTGGCGGTGGCCGCGCCGCTGTCGGTGAAGGTGACGGTGTCCACTCCGACGAAGCCGGTTCCGTTGATGACGATGTCGTCTCCCTCCGTTCCCGAGGTGGGAACGGTCGAGGTGATGGCCGGGGCGAGGTAGTAGTCGATGAGGGTGGTGCCCGCGGCACTGGTGCCGCCGGCGGTGGTGATACCCACCGACTGGGTCGACACCGTGCCCACCTGGCCCGGGTTGGCCGGTGCGGTGAAGGTGACCTGGCTGGGCTGGGTCGGGGTGACCGCGACGTTGCCCACGGTGCCCACACCGACCTGCGTCCCGGTCAGGAAGTTGGTGCCGAACAGTGTCACCGAGCCGCCCGTGGCAGCCGGGACGCAAGTGACACTGAGCCCCGTCGTGGTCGGCGCGGCGATGATGAAGAACGGGAGTGCGTTGCTGGTGGCGCCCGCACTGCTGGTGACGCTGATGGACGCCTGTCCGGAGCACGGCGCCGTGCTGGGCACCACGAAGGTGACCTGGGTGGCGGTCACGGACGACGGAGTGACCGGCGTCGCACCGAAGTTGACTCTGGTGGTGGTGGACATGGCGGTGCCGTTGATCTGGACCGTGTCCCCCGCTTTCCCCTGGTTGGTACCGGTTGTCGTATCCACCACTGAGGTGATGGTTGCCATGGTCTTTCTCCTTCTGTCACGTCGCTCTGGAGCGGGCCGGGGCGAGAGCGGGCGGCTGATGGCATGCGGGCCCACGACCGCGCGGGTGCTCCATGAAGCGGAGAGGGAGGGTGCGTGCCTCGGGGTCGACGCCCGAGGAGAAAGTCGTGCACTGCGAATCGACCCGGCGCCCTGACACGGGCGCTGTCATCTCGCTCCCACCGATTGAAGCGACGGAACGAAGGAAGCAACAGGTGGAATTGATGCGTTAAGGAACTAATGGGCAAATAGTTTTAAACCTGGCGAGCATGCAGCGGGCGCCGTTGTGCGCCCTCAAGAACCTTGTACCGCCGGCGACGGCGCCGCGTCCCAGCACCAGGTCGGCGGAGCCGCGCACGAAGGCCTCCCGCGTCCCGCGTCAGCGGCTCCCGCGGGTGTTGAGCCGGGCGGCCTGCCGTGTCAGATGGTCGCGCTCGGCGAGGTTGGGCGCCTTCAGGGCCGCCTCCGCGTACAGCCGTGCCGCCGTCGCCAGGTCGCCGTCGCGCTCGTGGAGGTAGGCCGCCACCGCGGTGTGGCGGGGCAGCGCCTCGTCCAGCGCCGCCAGCGCCGTCAGGCCGGCGCGCGGTCCGTCGGCCTCGCCGACGGCCACCGCGCGGTTGAGCCGGACGACGGGGTTCTCGGTCAGGCGCAGGAGCTCGTCGTACCACTCGACGATCTGCACCCAGTCGGTCTCCTCCGCGGTGGGCGCGTCGGCGTGGAGCGCCGCGATGGCGGCCTGGGCCTGGAACTCCCCCAGCCGGTCGCGTGCGAGTGCGGCCTGGAGGATCTCGATGCCCTCGGCGATCGACCTGGTGTCCCACCGGCCGCGGTCCTGCTCGGCGAGCGGCACGAGGCCCCCGTCCGGCGCGGTCCGGGCGGCGCGCCGGGCGTGGTGGATCAGCATGAGGGCGAGCAGCCCGGCCACCTCGGGGTGGTCGATCGCCGCCGCGAGCTGCCGGGTGAGCCGGATGGCCTCGGCGGCGAGGTCGACGTCGCCGGAGTAGCCCTCGTTGAAGACCAGGTAGAGGACGCGCAGCACGGTGGCGACGTCGCCGGGCCGGTCGAACCGGGCCCCGGAGACGGTGCGCTTGGCGCGGCTGATGCGCTGCGCCATCGTCGCCTCGGGTACCAGGTAGGCCTGGGCGATCTGGCGGGTGGTGAGCCCGCCGACGGCGCGCAGCGTGAGCGCGACCGCCGACGACGGCGTCAGCGACGGGTGGGCGCACAGGAAGTACAGCTGGAGCGTGTCGTCCACCGCGGGCGCGGGGCCGGGCGCCGGCTCCTCGTCGACGCGGTCCTCGCGGCGGCGCCGGGCGGCGTCCGCGCGGGTCGCGTCGAGGAACCGGCGCCAGGCCACGGTGACCAGCCAGCCCTTCGGGTCCCGCGGGCGGTCGGCAGGCCAGACCCGGAGTGCCTCGACCAGCGCGTCCTGCACGGCGTCCTCGGCCGCCGCGAAGTCGGCTCCGCGGCGGACGAGGATCCCGAGCACGCCCGGCGTGAGGCTTCTCAGCAGGGCCTCGTCCATCAGGTCTCGTCCATCAGGTCTCGTCCATCAGTGCGGGCACTCCGTGGTGGTGGGGTGCGCCCCCATGAACGGGCGCAGCTCCAGCCACTCGTGGATCGGCTTCCCGCCCGCCCCGGGGGCGGCCGACAGCTCCCCGGCGAGCTCGACGGCGCGTTCGTAGCTGTCGACGTCGATCACCATCCAGCCGGCGATGAGGTCCTTGGTCTCGGCGAACGGGCCGTCGGTGACCGGCGGGCGCCCCTCGCCGTCGTAGCGGACCCACGTCCCCTCGGGGGCGAGCGCCTGGCCGTCGACGAACTCGCCGCTCTTCTCCAGCCGGTCCGCGAAATCCCGCATGTACCGCAGGTGGGCCGAGACCTCCTCGGGCGTCCACCGGTCCATGGGCACGTTGTTGACCGCGTCCGGAGCGCCGCGGTAGTGCTTGAGCAGCAAGTACTTGGCCATCGTGGTTGTCTCCTCGGTGCTGGTGCGGCCCATTGTGGTCGCGTTCACCCCGGGGACGGAGCAGGTCGCGGGTTCTCGACATCGCCGTCCGATTTTTTTCCCGGGCCACCGCCACCGGCCCGGAGGTCCGCGCTCACCGGCCGGGGCACAGCACCGTCACCCGCGGGTCTCCGCGCCGCGGCGTCACCCTCGACGCCGTGCCCTCACCGGTCGGAGGAGAACCGCACCGCGCCCGCCGGCAGTGACGCGTTGCACCAGATCCGCACCCCGGCGAGGAGTTCGTTGTCGGCGCCGACCGTCGCCCCGTCGCCGATGACCGCGCCGGTGACGACCGTGCGCTCGCCCACCCGGGCGCCCTCACCTATCAGCGAGTCCGTGACGACGGCGCCGGCCTCCACCACCGCGTCGGACAGCACGGCGCTGCCGGTCAGCCGTGCGCCGGCGCCGATCAGCGCGCGCTCCCCCACCACCGTGCCGCCGCTGAGCTTGGCGCCCGGAGCGACCCGCGCCGTCGGCAGCACCAGCCGGTCCCCGCAGCGCCCCGGCACCGCCGGCGACGGCGCGCGCCCCAGCACCAGGTCGGCCGAGCCGCGTACGAAGGCCTCCGGCGTGCCGAGGTCCAGCCAGTACGTGGAGTCGACCATGCCCTGGAGGTGGGCCCCGGCGGCCAGCAGATCCGGGAACGTCTCCCGTTCCACCGACACCGGACGGCCCTCGGGGATGGTGTCGATGACCGAGCGCCGGAACACGTAGGCGCCCGCGTTGATCTGGTCCGTGACGATCTCCTCGGGCGTGCTGGGCTTCTCCAGGAAGGCCAGCACGCGCCCGGTCCCGTCGGTGGGCACCAGGCCGTACGCGCGCGGGTCGGTGACGCGGGTGAGGTGCAGCGAGACGTCCGCGCCCGCGGCGCCGTGGGCGGCGAGAAGCCCGCCGATGTCGAGGCCGGTCAGGATGTCGCCGTTGAAGACGAGCACCGGGTCCTCGGGGGCCGAGTGCAGCCGGGAGGCGACGTTGCGGATCGCGCCGCCGGTGCCGAGCGGCTCCGGCTCGGTCACGTACTCCAGGTGCAGCCCGAACGCGGAACCGTCGCCGAAGTACGGCTCGAAGACCTCCGCCAGGTACGACGTCGCCAGGACCATGTGCTCGACCCCCGCGGCCCTGGCCCGTGCCAGCTGGTGCGTGAGGAACGGCACGCCGGCGGCCGGCACCATCGGCTTGGGGGTGTTCACCGTGAGCGGTCGCAGCCGGGTGCCCTTGCCTCCGACCAGAAGGATCGCTTCTGTCACGTGTCGTCTCTGCTTCCTGCTGGGGGCATCCTGCTGGGGCCGGCCGGAGTGTTCCGGCCGGCCAGTCTAAGCAGAGCGTTCCGGGCGGCCGGCCGCGGCCGGGCACCGGCGCGCGGCGCCTTGCGGGCGGCCGTCGCCGGGGCGCGCGGCGGCGCCCCGGAGCGCGGCGCGCGGTCCGGCCGCACGGCCTCTCAGCGGCCCTGCAACCGGGCGGCGGCGCTGCGGATGGTGCCGAGCTGGTCGTACAGCTCGGTGCCGGGGCAGTCGGTGCTGTATCCGTCGCGGTGCCCGGATATCACCTTCAGCGGGACCTGCTCGCCCGCCGGGAACAGGTTGCCCCCCGCGGACGTGAGCGTGGTGCTGCCCGCCGGGTCGGCACCGGTCAGGCCGAGCTTCCAGGCGGCGAGCGCAGTGAGCGAGTCGAGGGCGGCCTTGGGGGGCGCCGCGTCCATGAACGTGCCGATGACGGCGATCCCGGTGCTGTCGGTGTTGAAGCCCATGGTGTGCGCGCCCATCACCGGCCTGTCCACGCCGCCGGCCCGGCCCTCGTAGATGGTTCCGCACTTGTCGACGAGGAAGTTGTAGCCGATGTCGCGCCAGCCGTTGGTCTCGACGTGGTAGCGGTAGATGCCCCGGACCAGCGCGGCGGCCTCGGAGCACGCGTAGTCGTTGCCGGTGTCGGTGTGGTGCACGAAGGCGGCCTTCACCGTGCCGGTGTAACCGAACCCTCCCTCCCGCAGGCTCTCGTCGGCGTCCCAGCCCGCCCGGCTGACGATGGTGGGGCGGGGGGCGGCGGCGGGAGCTCGGGCGGCGGGGGCAGTGGCCGTTCGTCCGGTGGGGCCCGCCCTGAGGGTTCGTCCGGTGGGGCCCGCCCTGAGGGTTCGTCCGGTGGGCCCGGCCCTGAGGGTTCGTTCGGTGGCTCCGGCCTCCTCCGGCTCTCCGGCCTCGGCCGCGTCCTCGCTCTGCGCGGCGGCCAGCCCGCTCGCCGCTGACGTGCCGGGGACCGCCGGCGTCTCGCTCGCCGCGCCACCGGGGTCGCCGCCCGGGTCGACGAGTGCGAGCCGCAGACCGGCGGGCAGCGGTTGCGCCGCGCGCCCCGCGGCCGTGGTGTCCCGGCGGCCGGCCTCGGCGCTCGTCCGCCCCCGGGCGGCCGGCGCGCCCCTCCCGCCCGCGGCGGCCGGCGTCACACGGACCTGCACGCCGTCCGACCTGCCCACCCACAGGGGGGCCGTGGCACCGCGCAACCGGCGTCCGGCGCGTTCGGCGGAGCCCGGGTCGGGCGCGTGGTCGTGGCCCCCCACCGCCACGGCACGCCACCGCGACCAGGTGGGCGTGCCGGCCGGGCGGGTGCGGACCTGCACGCTGCCGGCGAGTTCGGCGTCCGGGTCGTCCCAGGCGACGCCGACCAGCGAGAACGGGCTCACCTGATCCCGCGTCAGGCCCTGTGCGGGGGTGCCGCCGAGGGCACGGTCGTCGGCGAGCGCGGCGAGCGGGAAGGACTGGGTGCCACCGGAGGAGAACGAGACGGGGGCCGGTGCGGAGGCGGAGACCGGTGCCGAGGCGGAGACCGGCCCCGAGGCGGGGACCGGCTCGGGAGCGGCGGGCAGACCGGACGGCGGGCCGGTCGCCGCTCGGGCCCCGGGCGAGAGGACGAAGGGCAGGGCAAGGGCGGCCACGCAGGTCACGCCCGCTGAGGAGAGAAGCGATGCACGCATGTGTCCGATCGTTTACGGACAGCGACAAAACTGTCCATTTCACCTCACCCACCTGCCCAGGGCCCGGCCGACGCGCCGTCGGCCCAACCGGGTGGCCCCACGATCCCCCGCCCGGCCCCACCGGGCACCCGCGCGCGTATGCTCACCGGCGTGAACACCACCGACCGCACCCCCGCCGACCTGCTGCGATCCGCACTCGCGGCGGACCCGGGCCGCCCCCTGGTGACCTTCTACGACGACGCGACGGGTGAACGCGTCGAATTGTCCGTGGCGACCTTCGCCAATTGGGTGGCCAAGACGGCGAACCTCCTCCAGGGCGATCTCGCGGCGGAGCCCGGCGACCGGGTGGCGCTGCTGCTGCCCGCGCACTGGCAGACCGCGGTGTGGCTGCTCGCCTGCTCCTCGGTGGGCGTGGTCGCGGACCTCGGCGGGGATCCGGCGGGGGCGGACCTGGTGGTCAGCGGGCCCGAGTCGCTCGACGCGGCGCGCGCCTGCCGCGGGGAGCGGGTGGCGCTCGCGCTTCGCCCCCTGGGTGTGCGCTTTCCCCAGCCGCCGGAGGGGTTCACCGACTACGCGGTGGAGGTGCCGGGACAGGGGGACCGTTTCGCGCCGTTCGAGCCCGTCGACCCTGCCGCGCCCGCGCTGATCGTCGCCGGGGCCGAGCTGTCCGGGGCCGAGGTGGTGGAGCGGGCCGTCGCCGACGCGGACGGGCTCGGGCTGGCGGGGCCCGGAGCCCGGCTGTTGTCCACGCGGGGGTACGACACGTGGGCGGGGGTGGGTGCCGGGCTCTACGCGCCGCTGGCCGCGGGGGGTTCCGTAGTGCTGTGCCGGCACTCCGGCGAGCTCGGCCAGGGGGCGCTGGACCAACGCATCGAGTCCGAACGGGTCACCACGACGGCGCGGTAGTTTTCCGGGGTGCCGGAACCCGGCCTCGACCGTGTGGCGACGGGAATCTGTGGGCCCCACCATCAGGCGACCCTTCGGGTCGATCCCGTCCCGGTGGGGTGGCTTCTGTTCTCATCCGGACCACCTTCCGGTGGTGGGTTGCTCGCGCAGTTCCCCGCGCCCCTTTTTCGTGGGCGCCGCCAACACCAGCGCACCGGGCCCACCAGGGGCTCGCGCCCACGCGGCGGAGCCGCACATGGACACAGCCCCGCGCCCCTTTTGTGCGCACCCGAACCGCACGACTCCCGAACCGAGCGCACCCAACCGGCACGCACCCGAACCGCACAGACCTCGAACCGTGCGCACCCGAACCGCACGCACCCGAACCGCACGCACCCCGAACCGCACGCACCCGAACCGCACAGACCTCGAACCGCACGCACCCGAACCGCACGCACCCCGAACCGCACGGACCCCGAACCGTGCGCACCCCAACCGCCCAGCCCCCCACCCCACCCGTTCAGCCCACCCCACCCCCGGTGCGCGCGCCGTTTCCGTGTGTTCGGGTGATGGTCGTAGGAGCGGGCCCTGGCGGCCGTGAACCGGTGCCGGGGTCCACGTCCTGTCGCCGTCCCAAGGGGTCGATGCGCACGTGCCGGATGACGAGGGAAATCCGCCCCGCAGGTGGGCCGGGGGCGATGCCCGAAGCCGCGGGTCCTCTCCGAGCGGGGTGGGCGGTGCCCGGCGCCGGCGCAGGAGCCGGTGGCTGCGGTGGACCGCCGTCGGGGGAGCCGCCCTCGTGCTCGGCGCGGGGGGTGCCGGCTGGGTCGCGTACCAGAAGCTGGACGGCAACATCACCTCGGACACGGACGGGGCCGCCGAGCTGGAGCGGTACGAGAAGGAGCGGCCCACCGCGCTGGTGCGGGGCGCCCGGAACATCCTGCTGATCGGCTCGGACAGCCGGGCGGGCAAGGCCAACGGCCGGTACGGGCGCGACAACGGCACCCAGCGCTCCGACACCACCATCCTGCTGCACCTGGCCGCCGACCACCGGCGGGCCACCGCGGTCTCCGTACCGCGCGACCTGATGGTGATGGTCCCCGCCTGCCGGAGGCGCGACGGCACCCGGACCGGGCCGGTGTACGCCATGTTCAACCACGCCTTCGAGAGGGGCGGTTCTGCCTGCACGGTGCGCACGGTCGAACGGCTCACCCGGATCCGCGTCGACCACTACATGATCATCGATTTCCGGGGATTCAAGCAGTTGGTGGACGCCCTGGGCGGCGTGCGGGTCTGCCTCCGCCAGTCCGTGCACGACCCCGACGCCCAGTTGGACCTGCGCGCCGGGGTGCAGACGCTCGACGGCGAGCAGGCACTCGGCTACGTACGGGCCCGCAAGGCCCTCGGCGACGGCAGCGACACCGACCGCATGGACCGCCAACAGCGCTTCCTCGGCGCCCTGGTGGCGAAGGTCAACAGCAACGGCGTGCTGCTCAACCCGGGCCGGCTCTACCCCGTGCTGGACGCGGCGACCTCGTCCCTGACCACGGACCCGGGCCTGGCGAGCCTGCGGAACCTCTACGAACTGGTACGGGGAGTGCGCGGCATCCCCACAGGACGGACGCAGTTCCTCACGCTGCCCCGCCGCCCGGACCCCGGTAACCCGAATCGGGATCAACTTGACAATAACAGTGCGAAAAAGCTCTTTGCGCAGCTCCGCATGGACGCGCCGGTGAAGGTCGTCCGCCCGCCGCGGAGCCGTGCGCACGGCGGGGAAGGCGGTCCGGTCCCCTCCCCCACACCGACGTTCCGCGGCAGCACCGCCGGGCGCGACACCTGTCGCTGAGCCGCCGAGCGCGGGCCATGTGACCCGTTCCACCCCGGACGGGTAAAGCCGAGCCCAACGTCTTCCTCATGTTCCGGGGAATTGCGGGGGATTGCCCGGTTGTAATGCCGTGCAATTTGTCACCAGCGTCGTTCCGCGCCGAAGTGGACGGATAGTGTGAGCGCTCCGGTGCACCAGGCCGTTTCGGCGGGGCACTGCTGGACGACTCACCGAGCGCCTTGAAAAGCAGCAAGGGGGAAGGCGCCGCGTGGCCCCGACGGAGGACGGACAACCGTGGACGCGCAAGGCCGTGGGCGGTCTGACGACATCGACCCCGCAGACCAGTGGGTACTGAACCCGCAGACCGGTGATTACGAGCTGCGACTGAGTCCCTCCGGTGGGCAGTCGCCGATGCCGGGCCAGCGCGGTGCCGGCCGGGGTGGCCGCGCCGCCGGGCGCGGCCCGCGCCAGGGCGGGCAGCAGGGCCGGCCTCCCACGGGGCAGCCGTCCGGACGGGACGGCGGCACGCAGCGGATGCCGACCGTCGACGGGCCCCGGAGCAGGCGGGCCGGCGGGCGCGGTGCGCCGCCGTACGAGGACCAGGAGGCCCCGCGGGTACCCGGGCAGCGCAGGCGGCGCCCCGTCCAGGAGCCGCCCGGCCGCCGGGGGCGCGGCAAGCCGAAGAAGAACGCGAAGGGCAAGAAGGCGCTGCTGTGGACCGGCGGCGTGCTGGCCTTCATCGTGCTGGGCACGTCCGCGGCCGGATACCTGTACTACCGCCACCTGGACGGCAACATCAGCACCACCGACGTCGCGGGCGCGGGCAGCGGCGGGTTCGCCAAGGACGAGGCGTTCAACGTCCTTCTGATGGGCACCGACAAGCGGACCGGCAAGGGCAACGAGGGCTACGGCGACAAGGGCAGCGTCGGCCACGCCGACACGAACATCCTGCTGCACGTCGCCAAGGACCGTTCGAACGCCACCGCGCTGAGCATCCCCCGGGACCTGATCACCGACATCCCGGACTGCCCGACGAAGCAGCCGGACGGCTCCACCAAGGTCGTCCCGGGCACGCAGCACGTGCGCTTCAACACCAGCCTCGGCCAGGACGGCCGCGACCCGGGCTGCACCATGCGCACCGTGGACGCGCTCACCGGCATCCACGTCGACCACTTCATGATGGCCGACTTCAACGCGGTCAAGACGCTGAGCACCGCCGTCGGCGGCGTCGACATCTGCCTGGCGAAGAACGTCGACGACCGCGAGTCGCACCTCAAGCTCTCGGCCGGCCACCACACCATCGAGGGCGAGCAGGCGCTGGCGTTCGTCCGCACCCGGCACAGCTTCGGCAACCAGGGCGACCTGGACCGCATCAAGGTGCAGCAGCAGTTCCTGGGGTCGCTGATGCGGAAGATGTCGTCCAGCGACACCCTCACCAGCCCCAGCAAGCTGTCGAGCCTCGCGGAGGCGGCGACCAAGGCGCTCACCGTGGACACCGGCATCGGCCACATCAGCACGCTCAAGGACGTCGCCCTGGAGCTGAAGAAGGTGCCGCCGAAGAACATCACGTTCGCCACGCTGCCGGTGGTGGACAACCCGGACGAGATAGTGCACGCGACCGTCGTCGTCAACAAGGCGCAGGCGGATCCGCTCTTCGCGATGATGCGCGACGACGTCTCCCTGACCGAGGTCAAGAAGAAGGAGTCGGAGCAGAAGCAGGCCCAGGCGGACCGCCTGAAGGGCTCCAAGTCGGCCCCGGGCGACGTGCGGGTCAACATCTACAACGGCGGCGCCGCCGCGGGCTCCGCTCAGGAGACGCTCTCCTGGCTCCAGAACACCGAGGGCGTGCTCAAGTCCAGCCAGCTCGGCAACGCGCCGGCGAACGTCGCGAAGACCACGCTCGAGTACTCTCCCGACCAGGCCGACCAGGCACGTGAGCTGGCGGATCTGATGGGCCTGCCCGCCTCGGCGATGAAGCCGGGCAAGAGCGAGCAGACCGATCAGGGGGTGCCCGCGGTGGTGCTCACCCTGGGACAGGACTTCAAGGGCGCGGGGGTGCCCATCGCCGCTCCGTCGAAGGCGCCGGAGGGGATTCAGAAGGTGGAGGCTGACAAATCGGTCTGCGCCAAGTAACCCTCAAGGGGGTTTGTGCGTCTAACCGGGCGTAGGGGGTCCGAAGCCGCACATGGGTGGGGAGGCAGGGCATGAGGCAGAGCGGTGTGCCCGGGGATGGCATAGCCGTCGGTCATGGTGGCCGGTCGGTCAGGCCGGTCCGTGACATCCGGCAGTCCCACGAGGCCCGTCAGGCCCATGAGCTCGGCTGGGACGAGAGCCTGTACGACGACGGTCCAGGCGGCCGTACCGATGCCGGTGCCGGTGCCGACGGCAAGAGACGGTCGACGGGCGCCGGGGCCGGAGGTCCCGGCGCCCCGCACGGAGCGCTCGCGGCGCAGCCCGGAGCGCAGCCGCGGCGCGGCCGGCGGCTGCTGCGCTGGTCGGCGACCGTCCTCTCGGTGCTGATACTCGGGACCGCCGGCGCGGGCTACCTGTACTACCAGCACCTCAACCACAACATCCGCACCGATCCGCTGAACATCGGCGACCACAAGGCACCCCCGCCGACCCCGAACGCCGCGGGCCAGACCCCGCTGAACATCCTGCTGATCGGCTCGGACGCCCGGGACACCAAGGAGAACCAGAAGCTCGGCGGCGCCAAGAACACCTTCGGCGGCGCGCCGCGCGCGGACGTCCAGATGCTCGTGCACCTCTCGGCCGACCGCACCAACATGTCCGTGGTGAGCATGCCCCGGGACACCCTGGTGCGGATCCCGCAGTGCACCGACCCGCGCACCGGACACGTGTATCCGGCGGACACCGGGCGGGACCTGGCGAACGCGTCGCTGGAGCGCGGCGGGCCCGGCTGCACGGTCGCCACGTGGGAGCAGCTCACCGGCATCCACATCGACCACTTCATGATGGTCGACTTCTCGGGCGTGGTGTCCATGGCCGACGCGATCGGCGGCGTCCCCGTCTGCGTGGACGCCAACATCTACTCCAAGGACAGCCAGGGCCACGGCTCGGGGCTGAGGCTGACGAAGGGCACCCACTTCGTGAAGGGCGAGCAGGCCCTCCAGTGGCTGCGGACCCGGTACGGGTTCGAGGACGGCAGCGACATCGCGCGCACCAAGGCACAGCACCAGTACATGAACTCGATGGTGCGCGAGCTACGCGAGAACGCCACCCTGTCCAACCCGGCCAGGTTGCAGAGCATCGCCGAGGAGGCCACCAGGGCGCTCCGCGTGGACGAGGGCCTGGACACCGTCAAGAAGCTGTACGACCTCAGCAACGAGCTGAAGAGGGTGCCCGCGGCGCGGATCACCAGCACCACGATGCCGTTCGACTACGTGGGCGCGCGCGTGCAGCCCAAGGCGGGCGACGCCGACCAGCTCTTCCGGCTGGTCCGCGACGACGTCCCGCTGGACGGCAAGGGCGCGAAGGCCAAGAAGCCGGCGGAGCCGAAGGGGTCCGTGGACCCGGCGGCCCCCGACGGCGAGATCGCCGTCCAGGTGCAGAACGGCACGCGCACCCCGGCACTGGCGCCGGTCGGCGGGCGCGCCTCGGCGGTGGCGGCACAGCTGGTGCGGCAGGGGTTCACGCAGTCCGTGGCGGATCCGACGACGGCTCTCGGCGAGCAGAAGACGGTGATCAGGTACCCGAGCCCGGATCTTGAGGGCGACGCCCAGCGCGTCGCCAAGGCGCTCGGCATTCCGCTCGGCTCGGTGGTGCGGTCCACCGATGTCAGCGGGGTGACCTTGGTGGTCGGGGCGGACTGGCGGATGGCCGGGGCGTATCCCGGCGCCGGCGCCGGGGCCGGCGGTGACAAGACGCCCAAGTCGGCGGACCCGCTGAACGGCGCGGACACGTCGGCGTGCATGCACGTCAACCCGGCGTACTCGTTCTGACGGTCTCTTTCGGCGTGGGGCCACCCACGTGCCCCCGAAGGGGCGCGGGGAACTGCGCGAGCAACCCACCACCGGCCGGTGGTCCGGCTGCGACAGTCACTGCCGCCTTGGGACGGTGACGACCTGCGGGTCTCGTCGTCGCTGGTCGCGCAGTTCCCCGCGCCCCTTCAGGGCACCGGGGTGCCCCCCTACATCAGGGGCGCGCCCCGGCCGGGGTGCTCAGCGCCGACTTGCCCTGACCCGTCGCGCCAGCGACCTGGGGCTGGTCAGAAAGCCCCATCCCCACGACATGTGCATGGTCGCCAGGGCCACCGGAATCCGCAGGCGCGCCCGCAGGGACAGGCCCCGGCCCGCGGGAACCGAGCCGGCGACGATCCCGGCGGCGTACGCGCCGGGCACCAGCAGCGCCCACGGAGTGACCGCCGCCCCCACGACCAGCCCGGCCGCGATCGCGCACAGGGCGACCGGGGGCGCGAGGTAGCGGAGGTTGATGGAGCCCTCGTGGTACCGCGCGACCACGTGCCGCCACCGCCCGTAGTTCCGGTACTGGCGCGCCAGCGCCCCCACGCTCGACCGCGGCCGGTAGGAGACGCGCAGCTCGGGCGAGAACCAGATCAGCCCGCCGGCCTCCCGGATCCGGAAGTTCAGCTCCCAGTCCTGGGCCCGGATGAACTCCTCGTTGTACCCGCCGTGCCGCTCCAGGGCCTCGCGCCGGAAGACACCCAGGTACACGGTCTCGGCGGGCCCCGCGGTGCCTCCGGTGTGGAACGCGGCGTTGCCCACGCCTATGCGTGACGTCATCGCGGCGGCGACGGCCCGCTCCCAGTCGGTCTCGCCCTCGGCGTGCATGACCCCGCCGACGTTCTGCGCGCCGGTCTCGTCCAGCAGCCGCACCGCCGTGGCGATGTAGTCCGGCGAGAGCATGCCGTGGCCGTCCACGCGGACCACGACCGGGTGCCGGGAGGCCTTGATCGCGGCGTTCAGCGCGGCGGGGGTGCGGCCGGTGGGGTTGGGGACCGTGTGCACCCGCGGGTCCTCGCGGACGAGTTCCGCGGCGATCTCGTCGGTGCGGTCCGTGGAGGGGCCGAGCGCGATGACGACCTCCAGGTCGCCGTCGTGGTCCTGGGCGAGGATCGCCTGCACCGCGGTGCGCAGATGCCGCTCCTCGTCGAGGACGGGCATGATCACGGACACCGGGACGGGCTTGTGGTCCGCGGGGCGGGACGTGAGGGATTCCATGGCTGCTTTCGGGCTTCTTTCGGCGTTCGAGAGGCCGGGGGGCTGGCGGCCGCCGCCGGGCCCCCGGCCGCCGCCCGGTGCGGCGCTCCGCCCGGTGGCGCCCGGCCGCGGTACCGGGCCGGCTGGGCCCGGAGCCCCGCGGCGCGGCGGCATCAGCCGGTCACGTTACCGCGTACGGGGGACACCGGCGCGCGCCGTCCCGCCGTGGCGATGGGCCGCATGTCGTATCGACGTACTGTTCTGGGCGATCGTCCGGCCCCGCACCGCGGAGGTAGCCCCTGTGCCCACGCCGCCCCGCTCGACCGGCCCCGCCCGCCCCCCGCGGCCGTCGAGCCGCAGCCCGCAGCCGACGCCTGCCCGCCGGACGCGGGGCGGGCGCCCGTCGGCGGCGCCGGCCCGGACGGGGAGCGCGCGGCGCGGGCCGGGCGCACCGGCCAAGCCCGTGCGCCGCCGCACGAAGCGCCGCTGGGCGATCCGGACCGCGACCACGATGTCCGTCGTGGTGCTGGCCGCCGCCGGCATCGGGCACGCGGTCGTCAGCAGCCTGGACGGCGGCATCGACCGCGTCGAGGTGTTCAAGGACATGAAGAACCGGCCGGAGCCCGGCCACGGCATGAACGTCCTGCTGGTCGGCACCGACGGCCGGGACAAGATCACGCCGGCCGAGCGTGCCGCCTTCCGGCTGGGCGGCGCGCCCTGCCACTGCACGGACACCATGATGATCGTGCACCTCTCCGAGGACCACAGCCGCGCCAGCGTGGTGAGCCTGCCGCGCGACTCCTACGCGGAGGTGCCCGACCGGCGCGATCCCGGCACCGGCCGGCGGCTCCCCGCCCACCCCATCAAGATCAACGCCGCGTACGCGGAGGGCGGCCCGTCGCTGGCCGTGCGCACGGTCGAGCACATGACCGGCGTCAAGATCGACCACTACCTGGAGGTCGACTTCACCAGCTTCATGAAGACGGTCGACGTGCTGGGCGGCGTGGAGGTCTGCACGCCGGTACGGCTCCGCGACACCTACACGGGCCTCGACCTGGCCGCGGGCCGGCACCGGCTGCACGGCGGCGAGGCCCTGCAGTACGTGCGCTCCCGGCACGTCGACGGCGCCTCCGACCTGGGCCGGGTGCAGCGCCAGCAGCGCTTTCTGGCCTCGCTCATCTCCGAGGCCACCTCGTCGGGCGTGCTGCTGAACCCGGTGAAGTTCGCCCAGCTGACCAGCACCGTGCTCGGCTCGGTCCGCGCGGACGGCGGTTTCGGGCCGCACGAGATGCTGGACCTGGGCCAGGCGATGCGCGGGTTCTCGCCGTCGTCGTCCGAGTTCGCGACCGTCCCGGTGCGGGAGGCGGGGCGCCCCGTGCGGGGCCTCGGCGAGACCGTGCGGTGGGACGGGCCGAGGGCCCGCGAGCTCTTCGACGCCATCCGCGAGGACCGGCCCCTCGCGCCGGCGGCGGCGCCGGGGCGCGCCCGGGTGGTGGAGGTGGCGCCCCAGGGCATCCGGGTGCAGGTCGAGAACGGCACCGGCATCCCCGGCCTGGCCCACCGCGTCGACGCCGCGCTCAGGTCGACCGGCTTCCGCACGACGGGCGCCCCGGGCACCGCGCCGGGGCACGACGCACAGCGCACGGTCATCGTCTACGACCCCCACTGGAACCGTTCCGCGAAGACCCTGGCCGCCGCCCTGCCCGGCAGCGAGCTGCGGCCCGCGGCGGGCCGGGGCGCCGTCTTCAAGGTGATCGCGGGCACGGACTTCAAGGAGGTCACCCGAGTACGGGCCGGGGACCCGGGCGACCGGCGCGGGGGTGCGGTGACGGGGGACGAGGTGGCCTGCACGTAATTGCCCTTCGGCGCCGGGCCGGGGCCGGGGTGGCTGTTTCCGGTCAGTTGCGCTCGGATGCGCATTCCCCCTCGCGAGGGGTGGTTTCGGTCACGCCGGGACCTCAGGCCGGTGGCGGGTGCTCGCGCAGTTCCCCGCGCCCCTTCTTCGGCGCTGCGCGCATCCTCCCGACCGCGCGATCTCCGGTCGTACCCGGACCCCAGGCGGGTGGGGCTTCTCGCGCAGTTCCCCGCGCCCCTATAGAGGCGCTGTGCGCGCCCTTGCGCACAGGTGCGCCCCGGAAGGGGCGCGGGGAACTGCGCGAGCAACCCCCCACTTGCGTGAGGTCCGGGTACGAGCCGACACCACCCCCTCGGGAGGATGCGCGCAGCGCCGAAACAAGGGCCGCGGGGATGGGGGTACCTCCCATGCCCGTAAGGCAGTGGGGGAACATCAAACCCGGATGAAGCCGTCAGATCGCCAGGGACCCCAAGTGGCACCCGCGGTCGCATTCAAGCCACCGCCAAGCAATGACGTGACATACGCCACGTATGCCGGGTGTAAGGCAGACGTCCACATTCCAGCGGGCAGCAACCCCTATGCGGCCCGGCCCCCCACAGGGCTTTGCATCAGCTCTGCAACAGCCCCGGCCCGAAACCCCACGGCCCCTGTAAGCGCCCTGTCGGGAGCCTGCACACTGGCCCGTATGAGTGAATGGCGAGGGGGCCCCTCCGGTCCGGGCGGTGCCGGCGGAGGCTGGTCCGACGAGAACGGGCAGGGCCGATACGGCAGCGGCAGCGGCAGCGCACAGCCGGAGAGCGCGCGCACGATGCGCCGCGTCGACCGCGGGCAGGTTCCCCGACGCCCGTCGGCCCCGCCGGGCGCCCCCGCCAGACCACCGGTCATCCCGCCGCAGCAGGGGCGGCAGCCGGGCTCGTACTCCGACGGCTACGGCGGGGACGGCCCCTACGACAGCGGCTACAGCGACGGCCACGTCTACGGCTCCCGGCAGCACGGCGGCGGGGGCGGGTACGACGGCTACGACGGGTACGACCCGGGCCGCCGCCGGCCGAGCTGGGGCCGCCGGATCAAGTGGACCATCCTCACGCTGGTCGTCGTGCTGGTCGTGACGTCCATCGGCACCTACTTCTGGGCCGACTCCAAGCTCCGCAGGGACGTCGACCTCTCACAGGTGATCGACCGGCCCGCCGAGGGCCAGGGCACCAACTACCTGATCGTCGGCTCCGACAGCCGCGAGGGCATGTCCGACGCGGAGAAGAAGCAGCTGCACACCGGTTCCGCCGAGGGCAAGCGCACGGACTCCATGATCATTCTGCACGTCGGCGAGAACGGCGACACGATGATCTCGCTGCCCCGCGACTCCGACGTCGAGATCCCCTCGTTCAAGGGCTCGGAGTCGGGGAAGACGTTCCCGGCCACCGGCAGGCACACCAAGCTGAACGCCGCCTACTCCACCGACGGCCCCCAGCTGCTGGTGCGCACGATCGAGTACAACACCGGCCTGCACATCGACCACTACGCGGAGATCGGCTTCGCCGGCTTCGCGAACATCGTGGACGCCGTCGGCGGTGTGGACATGACCCTGGACCAGGGCTTCAAGGACAAGTACTCGGGCGCCGACTTCAAGGCGGGCAAGCAGACGCTCAACGGCCAGCAGGCGCTGGCGTTCGTCCGCACCCGGCACGCGTTCGCGACGAGCGACCTCCAGCGCACCAAGAACCAGCAGAAGTTCCTGGCGGCCCTCGCCCACCAGGTGGCCACGCCGGGGACGGTGCTCAACCCGTTCAAGCTGTACCCGGTGTTGGGCGCCGGCCTGGACTCGCTGATCGTCGACAAGGACATGAGCCTGTGGAACCTGGCGTCCATGTTCTGGGCGATGAAGGGCGTCTCCGGCGGTGAGGGCAAGTCCATGAACATGCCGATCTCCGGCTCCACCGGCGGCAACCTCGTCTGGGACAAGGCGAAGGTCAAGACGCTGGTGGACGAGCTGAAGAACGACCAGAAGGTGACGGTCACCAGCGACGAGTGAGACCGGGGCCCCGGGACACCCCGGCGCTCCCGAACACCCGGAGCCGGGGAGAACCGGAGCCCACCCCTTCGGCCACGGCCCGCCGATCCGTTCGGCGGGCCGTCGGCGTACCGTGGCCACGCCTCCTCGCCCCGGCTCCAGCCGCGGGGACCGCCGCGCCGATACCAGTTCCTACCGTGCCGCGGAGGAGCGGAAGTGCGGAATGACCTTCTCCCCCCACTGCCGGATCGTCTCCAGGCACACGCTCTGGGGTACGGTGCCCATCTGCACCAGGCAGATCACTTCGTCCGCTCCCGCGTCAGCCAGCTCCTCAACCCGCTCCATCGCCGTTTCCGCCGTACCGTAAGGATGGTCGGTGTTGTATGCGGCCACGTATTCGGGCCTGAACGGGACCTCGAACATGTCGAGTTCGTCGAGGACCTTCTGCTTGTTCCTGTCGAGAGCCTGCTGCCCGTCCAGTTCCGGGTCCTGCTGCGGGACGGGTCCGTCCCCGTACCAGTGCCGCGACGATTCGACGAAGAACTGCTGTCCTCGCAGGCCTATGGTGCGTGCCCGCTCGGCGTCGTCGAGGATGACGGTGGGACAGACGACCGCGAAGTGATCGTTGGTGACAGAGGAGAGAAGATCCCGGGCGGCGCGTTCTGCCCGTGCCTCGTCGTAGACCGCGCGCCGTTCGCGCGTCATCTCGGGCCCTCCGAATCCCAGGACCAGGGCTCCGACACCGAGCTTGGCGGCCGTCCGCAGCGTTTCTTCCTTGCTACAGGCCATGAAGAGCGGCGGGTGGGGATCCTGTAGGGGTCTGGGGAGGATCGATCCAGGACCGATATCCATGGATCCATGCCATTCGAACCGGTCGGTCCGCCAGATTCCGGTGAGGATCTCCAGTGCCTCGTGCACCTGCGCACGCGCGGTATCCGGATCGATTCCGTACAGGGACATCTCTTGTTTGCTGCCACCGTGCCCGGCACCGATGTCAAGCCGTCCGCCGGACAGCACATCGAGCATTGCCGTGCGCTCGGCGAGGCGCACGGGATGCTGGTATCCGAACGGCATGGTCACGACGCCGTGTCCGATCCGGATACGGGAGGTCCGGGCAGCCACCCAGGTAAGGAAGACCTCGGACGCGCTCATATGCGAGTACCACTTCAGCCCGTGGTGCTCCACGGCCCAGACACGGTCGAACCCGACCTGGTCGGCGAGTACGGCCTGTTCGACAGAATCCCTCAACATCTGCCGTTCCAGTTCTGGCGTGGCTGATGGCACCTGTCCTACGACGAAGAGGGAAAACTGCACGTGATTCTCCTGAATCTCGCGTCACCGGTTCGGTGGTGGTCCTCGGGGGCCCGGCATGCCGCCCGGACCCCCGAGTCAGCACGGGCGCTGATCAGAACTTCGTGCAGCCGGTGCTCGCGGTCGTGCTGGTGCACAGGCCGGACTCGGCAAGCCGGTCGTGGGACGGGGTCTCACTCTCCAGCAGCTGAAGCGCCAGCACCTCTTCCATCGCCTCGCTGGATTCCATGGGCATCAGTCGCTCCTTCGGTGATTCCTGCGGAACGGCCCCCGGAGTCGGGAGCCGCCATCCCTTTCCTGCACGAGGAAGGTTCCTGTGCCTGCACGAGGAAGGTTCCCGTACGAGGAACGGGAGTGCGGTGGGGCAGCCTCTCCGGTCTGCCTACCTGGTGAGATGGTCCAGAGTGAAGAAGGCATCCCGCGTGTCGTCCAGGAGGCGGGTCAGAGCGAGGAGGACCCCGGCGGATCCGCTCCACAGCTCCGTACTGAAACGCATGAGGTATTCCCCGTGGAAGCGGGCACCGTCGCCGTCGGAGACCGCGTGGCAGAACAGGGCCTGGGCGGCCTTGACCGCTGCCTCGTGACTGGCGGCGGAGCCGGTGAGGGATGCGTGTTCGGCGAGCGCGAAGACGAGGCCTGACTGGCCTTCGTAGAGACCCGCGTAGTAGGTCGTCGCGGCCGTACTCGCACGGACGGCGTCGGTGACCGAGGCTGCCAGGTCCTCATCGGCGAATGGGAGGTACCGCGATGCCACCGTGGCGTAACCAGCCGACCCGCGGTAGAGATAGGGGTAAAGGCGTTGGTCTTCCGTGGAGACGCGGAATCCGATACCGCCGCCGGGAAACGGATCTGCTTTGGCGGCTTCGTCGCGCAGGAGAGCAAGGCCGTTCCGCTTGGCGTTCTCGTCGTCGAGAATCCGGTACAGGTAGTAGTCGAGGAGTGCGACGCCGACCTGCCCGTGCAGGAGCCCGGTCGCGCCGTCGGTCTCCAGCGCGTTGAGGAGATCGTCTCCGGCCGGAACGGACGCTCGGATTCGCTGGGCCGCTTCCAGGTGCTTTTCGTTCTTGTCGTGCCCGTACAGCGCCAGATGCGCCAGAGCGATCCCTGCCGCTCCCTCGCCCAGGGTGGCGATCCTGGCCAGGATGGGATGGCTTTCCGCCGATGCCAGCAGCGTGTTCGCCTCTTCGACCATTCCATGGTCGGCCAGCACCCAGGCGATGCCCGCGCTGCCGGAGTGCAGCCCCGGTGCCGGCTGCGTGCTTTCGTCCAGGCTCTCCCGGCGGAACCGTTCCAGTACGTCACGCGGGGCTTCTCGCCCGGCCAGGCGCAACGCGTGCAGGACTCCCGCGGTTCCGTAGATGACGGCGTGCTTGTGCGCGTAGTACGCCCGGGGAACGGTGGGGAATATGACCCGTCCCTCCGGGTCCGCCGCACTGAGGATCGAATCGGCCACAGCGCTCTGAAGCTTCCGCAGGCTGCCCATGGTGTCGTCGCTCACCTGGCTTGGTGCGGGAAGCGTCGTCGGGACATCGACGGCCGCGAAGGCGGTGGCCTGCCGCCAGAGGTGGTCCGGGACGGCATTTCCCGAGGTGCGGCGCATCAGGTCCCTCAGGTGATGCAGTGCCGCGGGTTCCCGCTCGGTGACGTGGACCTTCATACCGAAGGTCAGCAGTTGGGTGAGAGCTGCGAGGCCGTATCGGTCGCAGTATGTGGGATCCTTCCCCATCATCTCCCTGAGCTGGTCGTCGGGGAGGTCCGGGAAGTAGCCCGGGGTGCCGAACAGGGAGAGCGGGTTGCCGACCTTCTCGGCCGTCTCGAAGTCGATGAGCCGCACGGCATCGTCGTCATCCACGAGAATGTTCCGGGGACTGACGTCGAGGAAGACGTAGCCTGCTTCGTGCAACCGGTCCAGGGCACGGCTCAACTGCTCGACGATGCGGGTGCAGCGCTCCCAGTACGTCCGGTAGTAGTCGCCGTCCGGGGAAACGGTGAATCCCGGGTGGTGGTTCGTCACCCATTCGAGCAGGGACACTCCGGGTATCAACTCGCTGACGAGGTAGGTGTGTTCCCAGCGTCTGAAGAACTTCACAGGCGCGGGGGCCACTCCCGGCACGCTGCCGTCCAGTTCCTGGAGGATCCGGTGTTCGTGTGCGAGGTGATCGGGTGAGGACGTGCCGTCCGGATACAGCCCGGAGTGCGCTCTGGCTTCCTTGACGAAGACCTTTTCGCCGTTCTCGGCCAAGGTGGCAATATAGGCTCCGCCGCCGTTGGAATGCCGGAGAAGCTTGTTGAAGGTCAGCCCCTCGAACGAGATGGTCCGGGGTGCGGGTCCGGAAGAGGCGGTGTAGTGGGTGAGCGGCCTGGTGTCGGCGAGAAAGGGATCCGTGATCCCGTCAGGCAGGGTGAACGACAGCCCCCGGACGTCGGGCACGAGTTTTCCGGACCCGTCCGGCACCATGAGTTCCTCGGAACCGTCGGGCTGCCTCACCGGAATGGTCTCGAACGCACCGTACCGGTAGGAGACCACGTGTGAGTCGCGCCAGCGCCGGTCACCGAGAATGTACGGGCCCTCTTCGTCGGGAAGAGCGGCATGGAGTTCTTCCATGAGCGCCCTGGACGCCTTCTCGTCGAGAGGGTAGGCGGCCATGAACTTGCCGTTCTGCGCTCGGGGGGCGTGCTTGTGATGCAGCATCACGAAGTAGGCACGCGCGCCGACGTGCTTGAAAGCGATGTTCTGCCGTACGCAGACGGCCGCCACGATGTCGAGCACTTCCTGGACCCGCGGCAGAGCAGCGGAGACGTGCACCTTCCAGCCGTGCGTGGCGATTTCGGCCTCAGGCGGCTTGTAGATGGACCAGAACGACATTTCCTTGCGATCCCAGGTGGACGGGACACCGCCCGCGGTATATATCTGCCCCAGGTCTCTGCTCTCGTACAGGGGACGGTAGAAATCCGGGTGAGCCTGCAGGTAGGAAATGTAGTTGTGGTCCATCAAACCGCCTTCACACACATGACGAGCACGGGAAGCATTGTCAGCGCGCGCAGACCACCGGCACCCCGTCACCGCGCTCGTGAACGCAGTGGACCAACGTGGACCAGGTGGATTGAGTGCAGTGCCGATCCGGAGCAGTCAGGGACGAGAGGCACCGTACAGCGTTGGCCTGATCCTTGGCCAGACCGCACGCCGTGTGCGACCACCTCTCCTCAATTCGGCTCATGTCGGCCGGATTGACGGCTTGTGTATACGGAGGGAACCATTCATACGGCAGTGACGAATCAGCCGGGGTGTGGACGGCTGCGACGGCCTTCCTGTCCCGCTGTTTGTATACGGGGATCGTCGTAACAGCCACAAAAACCTGACCTCGGCATTTCACCGGGAATTGCAGGCATGGCGACAGTGGTGGCCGCCGGGGGTTCCAGGGCGGGCAGCGCGTCCGGGCCCGTGTGGATGTCGGGGCCCGGCCCCTTCGAACCGCGGCCCACCGATCCGTTCCGCGGGCCGTCGGCGTACCGTGCCCGGCAGGGCGGTGACCGTTGCGGCCCCGGGTGAGAAGGGGTGAGGCAGGACGTGCCGGAGGACGCAGCGACGACCAACATGTCCGCGACCAGGACGCCCGCCCTCGCCACCGGGCCCACCGCCCCGCCCGACGACCTCCCCCGGGTGGCGGCCTTCCGCCAGGCCCTCGGCGTGGACGCCCTGGTGGACGTGCACACCCACTTCATGCCCGAGCGCGTCCTGACGAAGGTGTGGGCGTACTTCGACGCGGCCGGCCCGCTCGTCGGCCGCCCCTGGCCGATCGCCTACCGGGAGGAGGAGCAGCGTCGCCTCGACATCCTCCGCGGCTACGGCGTGAGCGCCTTCACGTCGCTGCTCTACCCGCACCGTCCGGGCATGGCCCGCTGGCTGAACGACTGGGCGGCGGACTTCGCCGCCCGCACCCCCGACTGCCTGCACTCGGCGACGTTCTTCGCGGAGCCGGAGGCCGCCGAGGACGTGCGCCGAGCGCTGGCGCAGGGCGCGCGGGTCTTCAAGTGCCATGTGCAGGTCGGCGGCTTCGACCCCAACGACCCATGGCTCGACCCGGTCTGGGGCCTGCTGGCCGACTCCGGCGTCCCCGTGGTCACCCACTGCGGCTCGGGCCCCGCCCCCGGCGCCTTCACCGGCCCCGCCCCGATCGCGGCGCTCCTCGCCCGCCACCCCCGCCTGCGGCTGGTCGTCGCGCACCTGGGCATGCCGGAGTACGAGGAGTTCCTGACCCTCGCGGAACGCCACGCCGGCGTGATGCTGGACACCACGATGGCGTTCACCCCCTTCGTCGAGTCGGAGGCCCCCTTCCCCCGCACGGCACTCCCCCGCCTCGCCGCGTTGGGCGACCGCATACTCCTCGGCACGGACTTCCCCAACATCCCGTACGCCTACGCGGACGCCCTCACGTCCCTGGAAGCCACCGGCCTGGGGCGCGAGTGGCTGCGTGCGGTGTGCCGTGACAACGGGGTGCGGGTTTTCGGGTTGTGAGGGCGGGGTGCACCCGGAGCAGCGCACCATCGAACAGCCAGAAGTCATTCCCCGGCAATGGGATGCTCGTCGCCCGCCGCCGAGGCAGCCACCGCACTTCCTCACCCGCCGTGACGTTGGCACGGGTGACGTAGTGCTCCCAGCGGATGTACTCCGACACGGGCTCCGAGACGACCCGAGCGCGGCGGACGGCCACGCCCCCGACGGCGGAACCGCCGAAGGGCTGGGCGTCGGTTCAGGGCCCGCGCTGCCTTCTGTGGGAGTAGGCGCCGGCGGCTGCGTCTGACGGTGGGGCGCTCCCGGTAGACGGCGTACTCGCGCTGGGCGGCGCGCTCACGGTGGGCACCATCGCCTGCGGCCACGGCACCACAGCCCGGCCACACAGCGATCGCCCGGCATCTCGGTCGGGACCGCAAGACGATCCGGGCTTGTCCGAATGGCGAGCGGACCGCGTCAGGGGCGGCTGGGGGCGTGGCTGAGATCGACGACGCAGAAGATGTTGCCGTCCGGGTCGGCGAGGACGACGAAGTCGGGCTCGGAGGGGTAGAGGTCCCAGTCGACCGCCTGTGCTCCGAGGCTGATCAGCCGCTCGACCTCGGCCTGCTGTTCCCGGGCGGTGTCGACGTAGAGGTCCAGGTGGAGACGGGGGCGCGGTTCGGGGCGGGATTCGCTGCGGAGCAGTCCGAGGGCCCGTCCGGAGCCGTCGGGGTAATCGAGGGTCTGCCAGGTGTCACTCCTCCACTCCTGCGTGGCGACAAGGTTCAGAGCCTGCGTCCAGAACGCTGTCGCGCGGTCGAGATCGGTGACTCCGATGACGGGTGTGCCAAGTCTCAACATGGGGTGAACCTATAAAAGGGCCCCAGGCCCGGAACCCCTCCGCCTCGGTGAACACCGGCTTTGCCGCGAGGCCCGTCGAGCCGGCGCCGGCGGTCTCGGCAGCGATCAAGGCGCAGGGATCGAGGATCAGGCCCCGGGGCGGCGGGCGCGGAGGCACTCTGGAGGAGTCGCTCCGGCCGGTGGCCCGGTGGTGGGCCGCCGGGAGTTCGGCCCGGCTCCCAAGTCCACGGCAAGCCCGAGACAAGCCCGAGGCTTCCGGCGGAAGTTGATTTCCCGGATGTCTCCCACCACCCGCACGGGCGATGCACCGGACATGACCGGGCCCCTCCCCGACGCTCCGAAGAGGGGCCCATGCCGTGGGTCCGGCGTACTGGTCACCTGCTGGTCACCTGTTACTCGGGAAGGTTCCGGGCCATCACGATGCGCTGGACCTGGTTGGTGCCCTCGTAGATCTGCGTGATCTTCGCGTCGCGCATCATCCGCTCCAGCGGGTAGTCCCGCGTGTAGCCGTACCCGCCGAGGAGCTGGACCGCGTCCGTGGTGATCTCCATGGCGGCGTCCGAGGCGAAGCACTTGGCGGCGGCGCCCTGGAAGGTCAGGCCCTCGTCCTTGCCGCCGGCGGCGACGCGCTCCGACGTGGCCGCGGCCGAGTAGGTGAGCTGGCGGGCCGCCTCCAGCTTCATCGCCATGTCGGCCAGCATGAACTGCACGCCCTGGAAGTCGCCGATCGGCTTGCCGAACTGCTTGCGCTCCTGCACGTAGCCCTTGGCGTAGTCGAGCGCGCCCTGGGCGATGCCGAGAGCCTGGGCGGCGATGGTGATGCGGGTGTGGTCCAGCGTCTTCATCGCGGTGGCGAAGCCCGTGCCCTCCTCGCCGATCATGCGGTCGGCGGGGATGCGGACGTCGTCGAAGTAGACCTCGCGGGTCGGGGAGCCCTTGATGCCGAGCTTCTTCTCGGGCGCCCCGAAGGAGACGCCCGGGTCGGACTTCTCGACCACGAACGCGGAGATGCCGCGCGAGCGCTTCTCCGGGTCGGTCACCGCCATCACGGTGTAGTACTCGGAGATGCCGGCGTTGGTGATCCAGCGCTTGACGCCGTTCAGCACGTAGTGGTCGCCGTCGCGCACCGCCCGGGTCTTCATGCCCGCCGCGTCCGAACCCGCGTCCGGCTCGCTCAGGCAGTACGAGAACATCGCGTCGCCCTTGGCGAGCGGCGTCAGGTAGCGCTTCTTCAGGTCCTCCGAGGCGGAGAGGACCAGCGGGAGGGAGCCGAGCTTGTTGACCGCGGGGATCAGCGACGAGGAGGCGCAGACCCTCGCCACCTCCTCGATCACGATGACCGTGGCGAGCGCGTCGGCGCCCGCGCCGCCGTAGCTCTCGGGAACGTGCACCGCGTGCAGGTCGGCGGAGCGCAGCGCGTCCAGCGCCTCCTGCGGGAAGCGGGACTCCTCGTCCACCGCGGCGGCGAAGGGTGCGATCTTCGCCTCGGCGAGCGACCTCACCGTCTCCCGGAGCATCGTGTGCTCCTCCGACGGCTGGTACAGGTCAAACGCCGCGTTTCCGGCCGATCCCGCCACTGCCATTCACTCCTCTGACGAAAGACGCCTGTACTGTCACCCGCCGGGATGCCCGAGCCACCGGCATCACGGTGGAAAGGTGGTTCATTACTGTTAAGTAACCCGCATCCTACGGTCCCGCCCCCGGCAGGCCCAGGCACACGCGCGTGAGCTTCCCGACAGAACCCCGACGAACGCGGAGGCGGTCGGTGAGGGACTGCCCCCGGGAGAGCCCCACTATGCTCAGGCCAGCGCACGACCCCCCGGCCCGGGCGGCGTGCGCCGACCGCGGAAGCGGACCCGCCAGACCGCAGACGTACACCGGCCGACCTCGCAGAAGTCCTGGAGCACGCATGCCTCTCAAGATCACCGTCATCGGTACGGGTTACCTCGGGGCCACCCACGCGGCGGCCATGGCCGAGTTGGGCTTCGAGGTGCTGGGGCTCGACGTCGTGCCCGAGAAGATCGAGATGCTGTCGCGCGGCGAGGTCCCGATGTACGAGCCGGGCCTCGAAGAGCTGCTGCGGGCGCACGTCGCCGGGATCGAGGGCTCCAGCGGGCGGCTGCGCTTCACCACGGACTTCGCCGAGGTCGCGGACTTCGGCGACGTGCACTTCCTGTGCGTGAACACCCCGCAGAAGCACGGCGAGTACGCCTGCGACATGAGCTATGTGAACGCGGCGGTGGACTCGCTCAGCAAGCATCTGCACAAGCCCGCGCTGGTCGTCGGGAAGTCCACGGTGCCGGTCGGCAGCGCGGCCCGTCTCGCGGCCCGGATCGCCGAACTGGCGCCGGCGGGCGAGGCCGTCGAGCTGGCCTGGAACCCGGAGTTCCTGCGCGAGGGGTTCGCCGTCGAGGACACCCTGCACCCGGACCGCATCGTGGTCGGCGTGGCCAGCGAGCACGCCGAGCGGATCCTGCGGGAGGTCTACGCGGCCCCCGTGGCCGAGGGCTCCCCGTTCGTCGTCACGGACTTCCCCACCGCCGAGCTCGTGAAGACCTCGGCGAACTCCTTCCTGGCCACGAAGATCTCCTTCATCAACGCCATGGCGGAGGTCTGCGAGGCGGCCGGCGGCGACGTCGCCAAGCTCGCCGAGGCGATAGGACACGACGACCGGATCGGCAAGAAGTACCTGCGGGCCGGGATCGGCTTCGGCGGCGGGTGCCTGCCCAAGGACATCCGCGCGTTCATGGCCCGCGCCGGGGAGCTCGGCGCCGACCAGGCGCTGACGTTCCTCCGCGAGATCGACTCCATCAACATGCGGGCCCGCGGCCAGATGGTCGCGATGGCACGCGAGGGGGTCGGCGGCTCCTTCCTGGGCAGGCGGGTCGCGGTGCTCGGCGCCGCGTTCAAGCCGGACTCCGACGACGTGCGGGACTCGCCGGCGCTGAACGTCGCCGGCCAGATCCACCTCCAGGGCGGCCAGGTCACCGTCTACGACCCGAAGGGCATGCCCAACGCCAAGCGGGTCTTCCCGACGCTCGGCTACGCCGACACGGCGCTGGATGCGATGCGGGGTGCGGATGTGGTGCTGCACCTGACGGAGTGGCGCGAGTTCCGCGAGCTGGATCCGGCCGCGCTGGCTCCGGTGGTGGCCCGGCGGCTCGTCCTGGACGGCCGCAACGCGTTGGACGCGGAGCTGTGGCGGGCGGCGGGGTGGACGTACCGGGCGATGGGGCGGCCTACGGCCTGACGGCCCCTGACCCGGGGTGCCCCGGTGTGCCGGGGCGCGGTGAGCCCCGTGGGGGGGGACCGCACACGCGACACAGGGGGCTCCGGTAACGCCACCGGCCGCCCCCGGGACCAGCCGAGGTCGTCAGGGTCCGCCCGGTCAGACGTTCTCCGACGATGTTCGGGGGTCCGCCCGGTCAGACGTTCTCCGACGACGTTCGGGGGCGTGGGCCTCGACCCACGTAGGCAGCGGTTCCGGCGACGGCGAGCACTGCCGCGACCGCGACCGCGGGCCGGCTGTCGGGCGCCTGTGTCTGCCAGGTCAGCGCCTCACCCGCGGTGCCCGCGCCCGGGAACGCCGCCGCGCCGAGCGTCCACCCGAGAGGCAGGAACCACGCCCGAGCCGTCCCGATCGTGACCGCCCCCAGGGCGGTCAGACCCAGCAGGCCGGCCGTGTCTCGGACGACACATCCGAACGGCCCGAAACGCGTACCGGTGAGCAGCGTGGCCGGCAGGAGCGCGAGCATGCACCCCAGTGCCGAGGCCAGGTGGGCAGCCCGCAGCCACCCCCACGGCCTCGCCGCCGTGCGATCCAGAGCGTCGTCGGGGCCGCCGAGCGTGGCGGTGACGACGACGACAAGGAGCAGCACCGTCAGGGCGAGCACGGTGCTGCTCACCTCACCCGTGTCGCTGAAGACCATCGCCAGCAGCCACGCGATGGCTGTTGCCGCGACCGCCGCGCCGAGCGCGGTCGGCGCCCGGCGCGAGCGAGCGTAGAGCGCCAGCCCTCTCATCGGGCGCTCCGGGTCAGGAGGCCGGTGGTGTCCTGGCACGTCCGGGCGCCCTGGTGGACGGCGGCCACCCGGGCGCGGGCCTCGGCCGGCGGCAGTGCCTTCAGCCCCTTCCAGAGCTTGACGGCCGCCGGGTCGTCGAATTCGAGGCCGTCGGGACCGGCGGTCGGCTCCCGGTCGAGGAGCCAGTAGGCCGCGGCGGTGGCGACCTGGACGTTCCGGGTGTCTCCGCAGCCGGGAGGTCCGGTGAACACTCCGGTGAGCATCGTCGCTTCGAGCCGGCCCGGGTGGGCGAGGTGGCCGTCCCTGTCGATCGTGATGTTCATCAGCGCGGTGTCGGCCCTCGGCCTCGGAGAGGTGGGAGGAAAGAGCGTCGTGGTGTCCTCGTGTGCCTCGACGACCGATTCCTCCGACAGGAGTTCCACCGCGTGCCGGGCCTTGGAGGTCACCTCGGGCAGCACACCCTCGTGCGCCCTGCTGACGCAGACGCGCGGGGCACTCGCGGTGCACACCAGCTCCTGGGCGACCGGGTCGAGCGACCCTCGGTCGTAGGCGTCGCCGGTCGGCACGACCAGGGCCGTGGCTGTCGCCCCGATGGCCAGCGGCACCAGCGCGGTGTACGCGAACTTACGGTTCCGCGCAGCGAAAAGCACGACGCCGGCCACCGCGACCGCGGCCATCCAGAGTGCCTGGGCGGCGCTGACTCCGCCGCCGACGGTGTCGTAGTCGCTGAACATGCTCATCCCCATGCTCGGGGAGAACGCCGCCACGAGTCCTCCGTCCGGTAGGGCGTGCGGCGCGAGCATCAGCAGCACGAAGCCGATCACGGCAAGCGCGGGTGCCGTGGCGAGCGCCGGCACCAGGCGTCCGACGGCCAGCCCGAGCCAGCTGGAGGCGACCATCGCGACCAGTCCGACGGACACGACGGCGAAGGCGGCCGGCGGCAGGTAGCGCGCCGTGTCGGCGATCCGCGGTGCCGCCGCGAGGAGCGTGACCAGGTAGGCCACGAGAACCGCCAGCCCGGTCGTGACCAGGATCGGCACGATGCGCCGGGGTCGCGGGCGGGGCACGCTGGCGAACAGCTCGGCGACGTTCGCCCGGTGCTCGCGATAGGACTGCCAGGCACCGGCGGCCATCGCAAGCGGCGAGAGGACCGCGAGGTATTCGCGCTCCGTCATGACCAGCGCCATCCACCCGGTGGACCATCGCCCCGCGGTGGCCTGGAGCACGATCGTGCCGGCGACGGCGATCAGGAGTGCGGCACCGGGAGCGGCCGACCGCCGGAACTCGATGCCGAGGATGCGGGTCATGCGTTGCTCCTGTGCCGGCGCAGGAGCGCGGAGTAACCGCGCTCCGCCGGGCTGTCGCCCGCGTCGCCCTGGCCGCCGCGGGCCATCAGGTCGTCGAGGGTGCTCTGGAAGAGGAGTCGGCCCTCGTTCATGAGGATGACGTCGGTACAGGCGGCGGCGACGTCCTCGACGAGGTGGGTGGAGACCAGCACACAGCTGTCGGCGCCGAGGCCGCGCAGCAGGTCGCGGAAGTCGAGACGCTGTTCGGGGTCCAGTCCGACGGTGGGCTCGTCGAGCAGCAGCAGCTCGGGGTCGTTCACGATGGCCTGGGCGATGCCGGCCCGGCGCACCATGCCGCCGGACAGCGCCTTCATCCTGGTATCGGCCTTGCCGGTGAGGCCCACCCGATCGATCGCACGTTGTACGGCGTCGGGTATCGCGGCTTTCGGCATTTCCTTGAGCCAGGCCATGTACTCGACGAACTCGCGGACGGTGAACCGCGGGTAGAAGCCGAACTGCTGCGGCAGATACCCCAGTCCGCGTCGCACCCCGCGCAGGTCGGCGCGGCCGTCGACCCGCACGCCGAGCAGCGTCAAGGAGCCGCCGGCGGGCTTGACGACGGTGGCCAGCGCGCGCATCAGCGTGGTCTTGCCGGCACCGTTCGGGCCGAGCAGACCGTGCACGCCGGCCTTCAGAGCCAGGTCGAGGCCGTCGACGGCCAGGTGCCGGCCGGCTCGGACGCGCAGTTCTCTCGCGTGGATGGGCCAGGGGTGAAGGGTGGGGGCCGTTTCGGCGGCACTCGTCGGTCGCAAGTGGTGTCTCCTGTGTACGGGGGGTCAGTTGCCGCTGGTCAGGCGGCGGAAGCGAGTGGCGGCGAGCGGGGTGGCCGCGGCGAGGGCCACGGTCGTCACCGCCCAGGCGGCATTGCTGCCCGGCTGGAGGAGCGGGGAGAGGGATTCGGCCGCCACGCTCGGCAGCAGGACGGCCGTGGACCAGGCCGCTCCGAGTCCGATCGCCGCGCGCCGTACCCCGACGAAGGCACCGAGCGCGAGGGTGGCCGCGGTGAACGCCAGGCACGGCAGCAGAATCAGGGCCAGCGAGGTTCCGGTGCCCACACCCGCCACCAGCAGTGCCGGAAGCACGACGACGAGCACCGCGAGCGCCCGCCGCAACACCATGGCCAGGCCGGCCGCGGGCGTGGCGGCGATCAGTTCCCAGGCCGGGTCGATCCGCCGGCTCCAGGCCACCGCGACGCCGGGCAGCGGAGCCACCGGCGCCAGCAGCAGCACGAGTGACGGCAGGCTCGGCTCGGCGGCGTTGAGAAGCACGCCGCAGCCCAGCACCGCGACGGTCACCGCGAGCCAGGGCAGCAGCGTCCAGGCAAGCCAGCGCCGGTGCACGGCCGCTGCTCGTGCACGTCGCCGGGCCGGAGGCGGGCTCGTGTGCATCGCCTGGTCGAGCGAGACGGCGACACGGTCGAGCAGCTCCGTCGTGGCGGGGGTGAGGTTTTCGGCGAGTTGCCCGCGGCATTGCGCGCACGCGTCGAGATGCGCCTCGATCGACCAGAGCGCGGCGTCGTCGAGCCCGCGCCCGCCGTCCGCGTAGCGGGCCAGGATCATGGTGGTGGGATGGGTCATGAGAGCGCCTCCCGCAGCGCGATCCGGGCCCGCCGCGCGCGGGTCTTCACCGTGCCCTCCGGCATGCTGAGCAGCACCGCCGTCTGCCGGACCGACAGGTCGTCGAGCACCATCGCCTGCAACACCTGCCGCAACTCCGGTGGCAGCCGCAGCAGCGCCTGTTCGAGGCCCTGGTCGACGCGGCTCGCCATCACCTCGTCCTCGGCGGCCGGCGCGGTCGTCTCGACCAGGGCGACGCTCGGCACCCGCTCCTGCCGGGCGCGCCGGCGGAACGCGTCGACGAGACGGTTCGCGGCGATCGTCCAGAGCCAGCCGACCGCACTGCCCTCGGTCACGGAGCCGGCGTAGCTGCCGGCTGCCCGCCAGACCGCCAGGTAGGTGTCCTGGAGCACGTCGGCGACGACGTCGTCGTCACCGCAGCGGCGGCGGAGCCGCACCGCCAGCCAGGGCGAGGTACGCCGGTACAACTCGTCGAACGCCACCCGGTCACCGCCGGCGACGCGGCGCACGAGCCCTGCCTCGTCGAGGTCCGCAATTCCTCTCATGCCCAGGGAGACGAAACGATCTTCGAATCAGGTTCTGCGAGCGGCACTTACCGGGAGCGGCGATGCATGTCGTTCCAGCATGGGAAGCCGGCCGAGACGCGCGGTGCGGGCATGCCGGAGACGGCCGACCGAGCCGTTGACGGCTCACACGTGCGAGCCGTCGACGGGGGGATCGCGTCGGGCCCCGGCCCGTCGGGCGTCGCGGCTGAGCGCGCGGTTGCCACGCCCCTGCCCGCGGGGGCGCTAGGTCGTGTCCGGCGGATCTTCGTGGGCCCGCGACTCCCCCACTGCCTGAACGGGCGTGGGTGGGGGTACCTCCCACGCCCGTTCAGGGCAGTGGGGGAGTGCCCCCAGCACCGCACCTCGCCCCGTTGTCGGAGTCATCCGGGTACGCCCAGTACGAGGACGATCCTCCGCCTTGCGATGCACGGCACCAGACGCCGCAGGCTGCCACGAAGATCCGCCGGACACGACCTAGCCGTCGAGCTCCGCGATCGTCGCGTTGGACGGCCCCCGGCGTGCCCCCACGTCGCGTGCCACGGACTCCGCCGCGCCCAGTACCCGTACCGCGTTCCGCCAGGTCAGCTTGGAGAGGTCCGTGCGGGACCAGCCGCGGAGACGGAGTTCCGCGATGAGGCGGGGGTAGCCGGAGACATCGTCGAGGCCGCTCGGCGTGAAGGCCGTGCCGTCGTAGTCGCCGCCGATGCCGATGTGGTCGACGCCGGCCACCTCGCGCATGTGGTCCAGGTGGTCCGCCACCGTGGCCACCGTCGCGACCGGGCGCGGGTGGCGCTCCTCGAATGCCCGGTGCACCTTCATCGCCTCGGGCGTGGTGTCGAGGTGGTGCAGGCCGTGGGCGATCATGTTCTCGTCCGCCGCACGGGTCCAGGCGACCGCCGCCGGCAGCACGAACTTGGGGACGAACGTGGCCATGGCCACGCCTCCGTTCGCGGGCAGCCGCTCCAGGACGTCGTCCGGGATGTTGCGCGGGTGGTCGCAGACGGCGCGCGACGAGGAGTGCGAGAAGATGACCGGCGCCTCGGCGGCGTCCAGCGCGTCGCGCATGGTGCCGGCGGCGACGTGCGAGAGGTCGACCAGCATGCCGATGCGGTTCATCTCCCGCACCACCTCGCGGCCGAACGCCGACAGGCCCCCGACGCCCGGCTCGTCCGTCGCGGAGTCCGCCCAGGGGACGTTGAAGTTGTGGGTGAGCGTCATGTAGCGCACCCCGAGCCGGTGCAGGGCGCGCAGCGTGCCCAGCGAGCTGTTGATGGAGTGGCCGCCCTCCGCGCCCATCAGGGACGCGATGCGCCCCTCGGCGCGCGCCCGCTCCATGTCGGCGGCGGTGCGCGCCGGGGCCAGGGCCTCCGGGTAGCGGGCGATGAGCTGCTCGACGACGTCGATCTGCTCCAGAGTGGCGCTGACGGCCGCGTCCCCGGCCAGGTCGCCGCGGACGTACACCGACCAGTACTGCGCGCCGACCCCGCCGGCCCGCAGCCGGGCCAGGTCCGTGTGCAGGTACGCGCTCTGGTCGGCGGCGATGTCACGCCGGTCGAGGTCGTAGCGGACCTGCTCGCGCAGCGCGTGCGGGAGGTCGTTGTGCCCGTCGACGACGGGGTACTCCCCCAGCAGCTCACGCGCCTCGGCCAGCGCCTCCGCGGACTCGGTGGACGCCTCGCGCGATCCGGACGCGCCGGACGCTTCGGATACGCCGGACGCCTCGGACGTGCCGGACGCACCGGACGTGGTGGATGCGGTCGTCATCCCCGTTCCTCACTTCCCTGAGCTGAAGCCGAAGCCCGCGCCGCCGCTCGCCGTCTTGGCGCGCAGCCGCCTGCCCTTCTCGGTGGCCTGCTCGTTCAGCTCGCGCTGGAAATCCTGCATCCGGGCGAGCAGGTCCTCGTCGTGCGCCGCGAGGATCCGGGCGGCCAGCAGGCCGGCGTTGCGGGCGCCGCCGACGGAGACCGTCGCGACCGGCACCCCGGCCGGCATCTGCACGATGGACAGCAGGGAGTCGAGCCCGTCCAGGTGCTTCAACGGCACCGGGACGCCGATCACGGGCAGCGGGGTGACCGCCGCGAGCATGCCCGGCAGATGTGCCGCACCGCCCGCTCCCGCGATGATGGTCCTGAGCCCGCGCCCGGCGGCCCGCTCCCCGTACGCGATCATCTCCTGGGGCATGCGGTGCGCCGAGACCACGTCGACCTCGTAGGGGATCTCGAACTCGTCGAGTGCCTGCGCCGCCGCCTCCATGACGGGCCAGTCGGAGTCCGAGCCCATGACGATGCCGACGGCGGGGCCGTCAGAAGAACCCGCGGAACCGGCGGAACCCGCGGCGCCCACGGATCGGGCGGCGCCCGGCGCGTCCTCGGACTCCTGGGCCGCCTGGGCCTCCTGATCAGGGGAGTGGGTCATTCCGTGATCGTTCCTCTGAGGTAGCCGGCAGCGTGACGGGCGCGTTCCAGCACGTCGTCCAGGTCGTCGCCGTAGGTGTTGACGTGCCCCACCTTGCGGCCGGGCTTGACGTCCTTGCCATACATGTGGATCTTGAGCTTGGGGTCCCGGGCCATGCAGTGCAGGTACGCCCCGTACATGTCGGGGTAGTCGCCGCCGAGGACGTTGCACATCACGGTCCAGGTCGCACGCGGCCGGGGGTCGCCGAGCGGCAGGTCGAGGACGGCCCGGACGTGGTTGGCGAACTGCGAGGTGATCGCGCCGTCCTGGGTCCAGTGGCCGGAGTTGTGCGGGCGCATCGCCAGCTCGTTGACGAGGACGCGGCCGTCGCGGGTCTCGAAGAGCTCCACGGCGAGGTGGCCGACCACGCCCAGCTCCTTCGCGATGGTGAGCGCCAGTTGCTCGGCGCGCAGCGCGAGGTCCTCGGAGATGCCGGGGGCCGGCGCGATGACCGTGTCGCAGACGCCGTTCACCTGCTGGGACTCGACGACCGGGTAGGCGACGGCCTGGCCGTGCGGCGAGCGCACCACGTTGGCCGCCAGTTCCCGCGCGAAGTCGACCTTCTCCTCGGCCAGGACGGACACCCCGGCCTTGAACGGCTCGCCCACCGCGGGGTCGTCCGCGGACCGGATCACCCAGACGCCCTTGCCGTCGTACCCGCCGCGCACGGTCTTCAGCACGACCGGGAAGCCGCCCGCCCCGCCGTCGTCCGGGCCGTCCTGGGCCGCGTCCAGCTCGGCCGCGAAACACCGCCACGTCCGCCGGGTCCCGCACGATCCGGTGCCACGGGCTGGGCACCCCGAGCGCGTCGAGCCGGGCCCGCATCAGGCCCTTGTCCTGCGCGTGCACCAGCGCGTCGGGCCCGGGGCGCACCTGGACGCCGTCGGCCTCCAGGGCGCGCAGGTGCTCCGTGGGCACGTGCTCGTGGTCGAACGTGATCACGTCGCAGCCCTGCGCGAAGGCGCGCAGCGTCGCCAGGTCGCGGTAGTCGCCGACGACGACGTCACCGACCACCTGCGCCGCGGAGTCCTGCGGGGTGTCACTGAGGAGCTTGAACCTGATGCCCAGGGGGATGCCCGCCTCGTGCGTCATACGAGCGAGCTGGCCACCGCCGACCATGCCGACTACCGGAAATGTCACAGTGCCAGGGTATCCGCCACCGGAAGAGGCCCCAGGGGGCTGGTTAGCATGGTGCGGCTGGAGGACGACAACAGAGCTGGGGGGCTGGACGACACCATGGACCAGGACGACGGCACGGAGCATCCGCGGGCATCGGTGGCCGGCACGCTGTGGGGGCGCGTGGAGGGGCTGGTGCGGGAGCTCGCCAGGTTCGGGGCCGTGGGCGGCGCAGGCCTGCTCGTCAACCTCCTCGTGTTCAACCTCGTACGCAGCGCGACGGACCTCCAGGTGGTGCGCGCCAGCGTCATCGCGACGGTGGTCGCCATCGCGTTCAACTACGTGGGCTTCCGCTACTTCGCCTACCGGGACCGCGACAAGAGCGGCCGCACGAAGGAGCTGACGCTCTTCCTGCTGTTCAGCGCGGTGGGCCTGGTGATCGAGAACGGGTTGCTGTACGCGGCCACGTACTGGTTCGGCTGGGACAGCCCGCTCCAGAGCAACGTCTTCAAGTTCCTCGGCATCGGCCTCGCGACGCTGTTCCGCTTCTGGTCGTACCGGACGTGGGTCTTCCGGACGGTCCGCAACGAGACGGGTCCGGCGCCGACGCCGGTGGGGGTCGGCGTGGAACAGGACGGCCACGCTTGACGGCTGCCGTCAGCAACGGTGCCCCGATAGGGGCGCGGGGAACTGCGCGAGCAACCACCCACCCACCGGTGGTCCGGAAACGACAGATCCAGCCCCCTCGGGACGGTGACGACCCGACGGTCAACGTCGTGGCTGAGCGCGCAGTTCCCCGCGCCCCTGAAGGGGCAACCCTTACGACCCCGTTACCGAACCGTCTGTTCCGGCGCGCCCCCGGCAGGCCTCGGCAGCGGTGGTGTCCGGGACAGGAACAGTCCGAAAACCGGCGGCCTGACCTGGAGCATCTCCAGCCGCCCACCGTCCGCCTCGGCGAGATCGCGGGCGACGGCGAGGCCGATGCCGGTGGAGTTGCGGCCGCTGATCGTCCGCTCGAAGATCCGGGCGCCGAGGTCCGTGGGCACCCCGGGACCCTGGTCCGTGACTTCGATCACAGCCTGGTTGCCGGTGACGCGGGTGCGCAGCGCGACCGTGCCGCCGCCGTGCATCAGCGAGTTCTCGATCAGCGCGGCCAGCACCTGGGCGACCGCGCCGGGCGTGCCCACGGCCCGCAGGTGCTGCTTGCCGGAGTTGATGATGGCGCGCCCCGCGCTGCGGTAGGCCGGGCGCCACTCCTCTATCTGCTGCTTGATCACCTCGTCGAGGTCGAACTCGACGGCGTTCCCGGCACGCGGGTCCCGGGAGTTGGTGAGCAGCCGCTCCACCACGTCCGTGAGCCGCTCCACCTGGGTGAGCGCGACCGTCGCCTCCTCCTTGACCGTGTCGAGGTCGTCGGTGAGCGTGATCTCCTCCAGGCGCATGGAGAGCGCGGTGAGCGGGGTGCGGAGCTGGTGGGAGGCGTCCGCGGCGAGCCGGCGCTCGGCGGTGAGCATCCGGGCGATGCGCTCGGCGGAGCCGTCCAGGACGTCGGCGACGCGGTCCAGCTCGGGCACCGCGTACCGCTTGTGCCGGGGCCTCGGGTCGCCGGAGCCGAGGCGCTCGGCGGTCTCGGCGAGGTCGGTGAGGGGGGAGGTGAGGCGGTTGGCCTGGCGGACCGCCAGCAGCACGGCCGCGGCGACCGCCAGCGCGGCCACCGCGCCGATGATCAGCAGCGTCCTGCCGACCTCCTCGGTGACCGTGGACTCCGGCTCCTCGACGGTGACGGTCTCGCCACGGTCGCCCTGGGCGTCCGACCTGATCACGTCGCCGACGGGGCGGCTGCCGATCTCTATGGGGTCCCGGCCGGGGATCTCGATCACGGCATAGCGCTCGGCGACCTGGTCCTTGAGGATGTCGCCGGTGATCTGGCGGTCGGTGAGCAGCCGGCTGTTGACGATGCTGACCAGGCGCACCGCCTCGGAGTCGACGCGCTCATGGGCGCTGTTGCTGATCGTCCGGGTTTCGACGATCACCAGTGAGACGCCGAAGACGGCGATCACGACGAGCACCACGGCGAGCGTGGAGTTGATCAGACGGCGGCGCACGGCGCAGGCACCTCCGGGCGGGTCTGCCTAGGGTCTTTCGTTTGGATCAGGCTGGGCTCGCGGGGTCCGGCACGCACATCTGCGGCGTTGTCGTCGGTCGCCGACTCCCCCACGCTCGGCTTCGCTCGCCCGGGAGGGACCCCCATCGCGTCGACTCCCTCCTCCGCCTTGCAGCTGCACGCACCGGACCCCGCTCCCTGACCCAGCCTGATCCAAGCGAAAGACCCTAACTCTTCTCGAAGCGGAAGCCGACCCCGCGGACGGTGGCGATGTAGCGGGGGTTGGCGGCGTCGTCGCCGAGCTTCTTGCGGAGCCAGGAGATGTGCATATCGAGGGTCTTGGTGGACGACCACCAGGTGGTGTCCCAGACTTCGCGCATGAGCTGGTCGCGGGTGACGACCCGGCCGGCGTCGCGCACGAGCACGCGGAGCAGGTCGAACTCCTTCGCGGTGAGTTGCAGTTCCTCCTCGCCCATCCAGGCGCGGTGCGACTCGACGTCGATCCGCACGCCGTGGGTCGCGGGCGGCTGCTGGGGCTCGGCGGCGCCGCGGCGCAGCAGGGCCCGGACCCGTGCGAGGAGCTCGGCCAGCCGGAACGGCTTGGTGACGTAGTCGTCGGCGCCCGCGTCGAGCCCGACCACGGTGTCGACCTCGTCCGCACGGGCGGTGAGGATCAGGATGGGCACCGCGTGCCCTTCGGCGCGCAGCCTGCGGGCCACCTCCAGGCCGTCCATGCCGGGCAGGCCCAGATCCAGGACGACCAGGTCGACCTGCCCCTGCATGCCGGCGTCCAGCGCGGTGGGCCCGTCCTCCCGTACCTCGACCTCGTACCCCTCCCGGCGCAGGGCACGGGCCAGGGGCTCCGAAATGGACGCGTCGTCCTCGGCGAGCAGTACACGGGTCATGGGGTGATGGTAGACCGCGCGGCTGAGCGCCCGTGGCGCGATCGACGGTGGCCACGGGGCGCCCGACCTCGCCGGACGGGGCGCGCGTGGTGCGCCTGCGGCTTGCGGATGCAATGGTGGTGAACACCTTTGAAACGCGCTTCCAGGCGATACGGCGCCTGTGATTCCTGTCTCAGGTCTTTCCATATGCGACACTCATGTGCCGTATGGTGGAAGAACGCCTGTAAGCAGTATTCGGCGGTACTCATCGGTACACGTACTACTTCAGGGCCTTTGGGAGCCATGAGCGGCTTGTTCCCAAAGGTCACTTCTTTATGTGCCGGTGAGAGGGGGCGGTCCCGCCGGTCCGTCCCCCGGCAGTCACCCGTGGCCGGGCTCCGTGCGCGAGGAAGCGCCCGGAGTGTGGATCCCGGTGTCGTACGTCACTCGCTCGCGGTCCGGTCGGGTACCCCGGCCGGGACGCGGTATCCCACCCGTGACCGGGGCGGATGCCCGTCGGATCGCGGGCGGGGACGACGTGCGCCACCGGTTCCGGCCGCGCCCCCCACCGGCGCACCGCACCATCCGCAAGGAGCGGGTACCTTCCCGAGCGGCGCGTCCCGACCCACAAGGACCGACCCATGGCGTCCAGCCTGACGAAGGACTCGTCGGGGATCCCGGGCCCGGAGAAGACCTTCTTCGGCCACCCCCGCGGCCTGGCCACCCTGTTCATGACCGAGATGTGGGAGCGTTTCAGCTTCTACGGCATGCGGGCCCTGCTCCCGCTGTACCTCGTCTCGGGCGGCGCGGCCGCCGCCCACGGCTCGCAGGGCGGCGGTCTCGCGATGACCGCCGCCACGGCGACGGCGATCTACTCCATATACCTGGCGATGGTCTACCTGCTGGCGATGCCCGGCGGCTGGTTCGGCGACCGGGTCTGGGGCCCGCGCAAGACCGTCGCCATCTCGGCCTCGATCATCATGCTCGGCCACCTCACCCTGGCCCTGCCGGGCCAGGCGACGTTCTTCGCCGGGCTCGCGCTCGTCGCCATCGGTTCGGGGCTGCTGAAGGCCAACATCTCCACGATGGTCGGCCACCTCTACGACGGCCCGGACGACCCGCGCCGCGACGGCGGCTTCACCGTCTTCTACATGGGCATCAACCTGGGCGCCTTCGCCGCGCCGCTGGTGATCGGCACGGTCGGCCAGCAGGTGAGCTGGCATCTGGGCTTCGCGCTGGCGGCAGTGGGCATGGGCCTCGGCCTGACGCAGTTCCTGTTCGGCACCCGCCACCTGGACGCGCGCTCCGCCCTGGTCCCCAAGCCGCTCTCGCGCGAGGAGCGCGACGCGGTGCTGCGCAAGGCGGGGCTGTGGGCGGCCGCGGCCGTGGTCTTCTACGGCGCCGTGGTCCTCGCCGGGGCCTTCACCATGAACTGGGCGCTGGTGCCGATCACGCTGGCGGGCCTGCTGATCCCGATCGCGGTGCTCGTCCGCATCAAGCGGGACAAGGAGCTGACGGCCGGCGAGCAGTCGCGGATGACCGGGTACATCTGGTTCTTCGCGGCGGCGGCGCTGTTCTGGATGATCTACGACCAGGGCGGCTCCACGCTGGCCATCTTCGCCGCCGACAAGACGGACACGTCCGTCTTCGGCTGGTCCTTCCCGGCGTCCTGGTTCCAGTCGGTGAACCCGGTCATGATCATGGCGCTGGCGCCGGTGCTCGCCTGGGTCTGGCTGTACCTGGCGCGCCGGGCGAAGGAGCCCAGCACGGTGACGAAGTTCGCCGCCGGCCTGGCGCTGGTGGGGCTGTCGTTCTTCCTGTTCATGCTGCCGCTGTCGGCGGCGGACGGCGGCAAGGTCGGCCCGCTCTGGCTGGTGGGGATCTACCTGCTCCAGACGGTCGGCGAGCTGTGCCTGTCGCCGGTCGGCCTGTCGGTGACCACGAAGATGGCGCCGGCCAAGTACGCGTCGCAGATGCTGGGGGTGTGGTTCCTCGCCGTCACCGCGGGCGACTGCGTCACGGGCCTGCTCTCGCTGGCGGGCGTCAACCTCAACACCACCGGCATCGTGGCGCTGGAGGCCACGGTCGCGGCCGTCGTCGGCGTCGGCGTCTACACCTCCCGGGGCAGGGTCCGGGCGCTGATGGGCAGCGTGCACTGAGGCTCGAACGGGCTGGTGCGCCGGGCCGGGCGCCGCAAGGGCCGCCCACGCAAAAAGGCCGCCATTCAGGGCGAAAGGGTCACATCCAGGGCAGAACAGAACTGGTTGCGGTGCGCTGACGCATCATCACGGCCGCCGGGGCGTCTGCTGGGCCCCGGCGGCCGGCGCTAAGGGGAGCCGAGTTCCGCCCAGACGGTCTTGCCCGGCAGTCCGGGCGTGCGGATGACCCCCCAGTCCAGGCAGAGGCGCTGCACGATGAACATGCCGTGGCCGCCGGGGCGCCCCGCGCGGTGCGGGGTGCGCGGGGCGGGCTGGCCGGCGCCGCGGTCGGACACCTCGATGCGCAGTACTTTGCGGTCGCAGCCGAGCCACAGTTCCTCGGGGCCCTCGGCGTGCAGGCAGGCGTTGGTGACCAGTTCGGAGACGACCAGCAGCACGTCCTCGGCGGCGGCGCGCTGGTCGGCACCGGATGCCGGAAGCCACCCCCAGGCGCGCAGGGCCTGCCGGGTGAAGTCCCTGGCCAGCGGGACGATGCCGGTGGCATCACGGAAGCTGAGGCGGCGGGTGCGGCGCCCTCGGGCGTCCAGCCGGTCCCCGGCGTCGGGCGTGTCGACGATGCCCGCGGCGCTGCTCGGCGCGGAGGCGGCCGGGCCGGGGTCGGTGGGAACGGCGGCACCGGGCGCGGAGTAGGTGTGCCGGGACGCGGTGGCGCCCTCGGCGCCCGGCTCCGGGCCGCTGTCGCCCGAGCCCGGGCGGGTGGTGCTCATCAGCGCTTCACCTCACCGATTCACCAGTTCAACATTCAGATTGTCAGGCACAGCCGTTGCCTCGCCCGTAGCCGTTCCGATGGCCGGAGCGCGCCCGCCCGGCCCCATCGGATGACGACGGATCCACGTGTCTTCTGCCCGGCCGAACCGTGAGAACACCCACTAATTCGACGCGGGGGCTGTGACGCCGGTTACGCACCGATCACACAGGGGGAACCGAGGTGCAGCGCTCGGTTCGATCCGTTCACTCCGCGAGAGCCGCATCGAGCGTGGGGTGCACGGTGAAGACGGCCTCGGCACCGGTGATCTCGAAGACCCGGGCCACCACCGGCTGCATTCCGGCCAGGTGGACCGCGCCGCCCTCGGCCTCCGCCTTCAGGCGGGCCCCGAGCAGCACGTTGAGGCCGGTGGAGTCGCAGAACTCCAGGCCGGAGCAGTCGACCACCACCCGTGTGCAACCGTTGTCGAGGCACGCCTCCAGCGGCTCGCGCAGCACGTCCGCGGTGGCGTGATCCAGCTCTCCCACCGGGGTCACCACTGCGGTGGAGCCCTGTTCGCGTACCTCGACGTGCAGCCGGCCCTTGCGCGTACTGCCGACCGTCCCGCGGTCCATGCGTCTCTCTCCCGAGCGTCGTGGGGATTGCTTGACTCTGTCGCAGATTACGCCCTGTGGCCAGCCCTCGGGTACCCGAACAACCCCCCAGAAACGGACATTTGGGACTAATTAAGGGTTGCGGCGAGTACTCGAAACCGGGTAGGCCTAGAGGGACAACATTCGGACACCGTCGGCCTTGGAGGCGCCGGACACCACAGTCCAGGAAGTGGCTTCGGCAGCCGTATGCCGAGAACGATGGAGGACATCATGTCACCCCGGCTCGACGCTTCGCACACTGACCAGGCGACGTCGGCTCCCTCCCCTGACCTCGCGGACGGGCTCGCGGACCACGCCGCTGGAGCCGACCTCTCTCAGGGCGTGACCGACCTTCCGGTGATACCGCCGTACGACACGGTGGGACCGGTCGACGCCCGAGCCCTGTCCAAGACCCTGTTCCAGCGTCTGGAGACGCTGGAGGAGGGCACCCACGAACACGCCTACGTGCGCAACACCCTCGTGGAGCTCAACCTCGCCCTGGTGAAGTTCGCCGCATCGCGGTTCCGCTCCCGCAGCGAGCCGATGGAGGACATCATCCAGGTGGGCACGATCGGCCTGATCAAGGCCATCGACCGCTTCGAGCTCAGCCGCGGCGTCGAGTTCCCCACCTTCGCGATGCCCACCATCGTCGGCGAGGTCAAGCGGTTCTTCCGCGACACCTCGTGGTCGGTGCGGGTGCCGCGCCGCCTCCAGGAGCTCCGGCTCGACCTGGCCAAGGCAGGGGACGAGCTGGCCCAGCAGCTCGACCGCGCGCCGACGGTGGCCGAGCTCGCCGACCGCCTCGGCCTGTCCCGGGACGAGGTCGTGGAGGGCATGGCGGCCAGCAACGCCTACACGGCCAGCTCGCTCGACGCCCAGCCCGAGGAGGACGACTCCGAGGGCGCGCTCGCGGACCGCATCGGGTACGAGGACCACGGCCTTGAGGGCATCGAGTACGTGGAGTCCCTGAAGCCGCTGATCGCGCAGCTCGGGCCGCGCGATCGGAAGATCCTCTCGCTGCGGTTCGTGGCGAACATGACGCAGTCCGAGATCGGTGAGGAGCTGGGGATCTCCCAGATGCACGTCTCGCGGTTGCTTTCCCGGACCCTGGGGCGGCTCCGTAAGGGTTTGACCCTGGAGGAGTAAGCGGGGTGAGCCTGACGGCTTGCTGAGCCCCGGAACGCGTGCCGGCCGGTGGCCGGGAATGAGGCGTTTCGGGGCTTTCCCGTGCCCCTGTCGGGGCAGCACCGCGACCGCTGAGGCCCGCTGCCGACTGCGAGCGCGCCCCCATTGCTCGCGCAGTTCCCCGCGCCCCTGTCGGGGCACAGCCTCACCGGCCCGTGGCCGGAAACGGACCCCGCCGGAACTCGGCCCCGAGCCCGCGGCAGGCGTGTCGTCGCTGGGCGCGCCCACGCGGCGGAGCCGCATACCGCCCCGCGCCCCTGCGGGGCAGCACCGCGACCGCTGAGGCCCGCTGCCGACTGCGAGCGCGCCCCCATTGCTCGCGCAGTTCCCCGCGCCCCTGTCGGGGCACAGCCTCACCGGCCCGTGGCCGGAAACGGACCCCGCCGGAACTCGGCCCCGAGCCCGCGGCAGGCGTGTCGTCGCTGGGCGCGCCCACGCGGCGGAGCCGCATACCGCCCCGCGCCCCTGCGGGGCAGCACCGCGACCGCTGAGGCCCGCTGCCGGCTGCGAGCGCGCCCCCATTGCTCGCGCAGTTCCCCGCGCCCCTGTCGGGGCACAGCCTCACCGGCCCGTGGCCGGAAACGGACCCCGCCGAAGCCCCCGCAGCGGCACCGGGGCCGGCCCTACCGCACCCTCGCCCCCGCCCGCCATACCGCCGTGACCAGCGGCACCCCGGGCCGGTAGGCCAGGTGGACGTGGCTCGGGGCGTCGAGGAGGGTGAGGTCGGCTCGGGCGCCGGGCGTGAGGCGGCCCACGTCCGTGCGCCGGAGCGCCGCCGCGCCCCCAGCCGTGGCCGACCAGACCGCTTCGTCCGGTGTCATCCCCATGTCCCGCACCGCGAGGGCGATGCAGAACGGCAGCGAGGACGTGAACGAGGAGCCGGGGTTGCAGTCCGTGGACAGCGCGACCGTCGCACCCGCGTCCAGCAGCCGCCGCGCGTCGGGCCAGGCGCCCCGCGTGGAGAACTCCGCGCCGGGCAGCAGCGTGGCCACCGTGCCGCCGGACGCGAGGGCGGCCACGTCCTCGTCGGTCAGGTGGGTGCAGTGGTCCGCGCTGGCCGCGCCGAGCTCCACGGCGAGCCGGACGCCGGGGCCCGTGGTGAGCTGGTTGGCGTGCACCCGGGGCACCAGCCCCTTCTCCACGCCCGCGGTCAGCACCGCGCGGGCCTGGTCCGCGTCGAAGGCGCCGCGCTCGCAGAAGACGTCGATCCAGCGGGCGTGCGGCGCGCAGGCGTCCAGCATCGGGCCGGTGACCAGCGACACGTAGCCGTCCGGATCGTCGTCGAACTCGGGCGGCACGATGTGCGCACCCAGGAACGTCACCTCCTCCGTGTGCCGGGCGGCGACGCGCAGGGCACGCTCCTCGTCCTCGACGTTCAGGCCGTAGCCCGACTTGGTCTCGAAGGTCGTCGTGCCCTGGTGCAGGGCCTCGCGCAGGTGGCGGGTGAGGGTGGCCTCAAGTTCTCCGTCGCCCGCGGCGCGGGTGGCGGCCACGGTGGTGCGGATGCCGCCCGCGGTGTACGGGCGGCCGGACATCCGGGCGTTGAACTCCTCGGTGCGGTCCCCTGCGAAGACCAGGTGGGAGTGGGAGTCCACGAAGCCGGGCAGCACGGCGCGGCCCTCCGCGCCGAGGTGCCGGTCGGCGGCGGGTGCACGGCCCGTCGGGCCCACCCAGGCGACGCGGTCGCCGTCGAGGACGACGGCCGCGTCCCGGACCAGGCCGAGCGCGGAGCCGTCGCCGAGGGACGGGTCGTTGGTGACGAGGGCGCCGATGCCGGTGATGGCGGTGGTGCCGGTGATCGCGGTGGTGCCGGTGGCGCCCGGGTGCGGCTCGTGGGCCGGGGCCGCGGGGCTGGCGTGGATGTTCTCCGGGGTGGTCATCCGGTCCTTTCGGGGTCCTGGAGGGTCCTGGCGTGAGAGGCCCTGGAGCTCGTGCGGCGGGTCCTGGGGGCCTCGCGTCCTCCCCGCGGGTCAGCCGTTCAGTGCGCCGATGGCGGCGGCCAGCTCCGCGGGCACGTCGGGCACCAGCGTGTGCACACCGTCGCGCACGACGTGCCGGCCCGCCACCACGGTGTGCCGGACGTCCGCGCCGGTGGCCGCGAAGACCGCCGTCTCGGCGCCCAGCCGGGTCGGCGCGCCCGCGGTGCGCACCGAGTCGAGGGCCACCGTCGCGAAGTCCGCGCAGCGACCCGGCTCGATGGTGCCCGAGTCCGGCCAGCCGAGCGCCGCGTGGCCGTCCGCGGTGGCGGCGCGCAGCAGCGCGGCGGCGGTCCAGTGGCCGCGGCGCCGGGTGCGCAGCCGCTCGTCGAGCTCCATCGCGCGCGCCTCCTCCAGCAGGTCGATGACGGCGTGGCTGTCGCTGCCCAGCGAGAGGGGGCTGCCCGCGCGCTGCAACGCGGTCGCGGGTCCGATGCCGTCCGCGAGGTCCCGTTCCGTGGTGGGGCACATGCAGGTGCCCGTGCCGGAGCGGCCGATCAGCCGGATGTCCTCGTGGGCGAGGTGGGTGAGGTGCACGCCGGTCGTGCGGGGCCCGAGCACGCCGTGGTCGGCGAGCAGCCGCACCGGGGTGCAGCCGTGCGCGGCGCGGCACTCGTCGTTCTCCCGGGTCTGCTCGGAGACGTGCACGTGCAGCGGTGCGTCGCGGTCGGCGGCCCACGCGACGACGGTGGCCAGCTGGTCCGCGGGGACCGCGCGCACCGAGTGCACGGCCGCCCCGATCCGGGCGTGCGGGGCCCCACGGAGCGCCGCCGCGCGCTCGGCCCACGCCTCGGCGGTGCCGTCGGAGAAGCGCCGCTGGTGCCCGTCGGGCGGGGCGCCGAACCCGGAGGAGAGGTAGGCGGTGTCCAGCAGCGTGATCCGGATGCCGGCCTCCTCGGCCGCGGCGATCAGGGCCTCGCCCATCGCGTTGGGCTCGGCGTAGGGCCGTCCGCCCGGCGCGTGGTGCAGGTAGTGGAACTCGCCGACGGTGGTGATCCCGGCGAGCGCCATCTCCGCGTACACGGCGCGGGCGAGGCGGTGGTAGCCCTCCGGGGTGAGCCGGTCCGCGACCGAGTACATCAGCTCGCGCCAGGTCCAGAAGGTGCCCGTGCCGACCTGTACCAGGCCGCGCAGGGCGCGGTGGAAGGCGTGGCTGTGGGCGTTGGCGAGGCCGGGCAGCGTGAGGCCGCGCAGCGGCTCGGCGCCCTGGGTCGGGGCCGCCACGCCGGTGCGCACGGCGGCGATCCGCCCGTCGCGGACGTCGACCGCCACGCCCGGCTCGACGTGCGTGCCGAGCCAGGCGTACTCCAGCCAGTACCTGCCGGGGCCGGGGCCCGAGGGGGTGTCCGGGCCCGCCGGGACCCCGGAGGCCGTCTCCGCCGTCATGTGAGGTCCTGCCCTCGGGTGAGCCCCCACAGCACCTCGGTCAGGGCCCGGGCGCCGGTGAGGCAGTCCGCCTCGGCGGCGTGCTCGGCCGGGGAGTGCGAGACGCCGGTGGGGTTGCGGACGAACAGCATGGCGGTCGGGACGGTTCCGGAGAGGATCCCGGCGTCGTGTCCCGCGCCGGTGGGGAGCACGGGAACGCTCCGCGCGCCCGGGGCCGTCCGGGCCGGTCCGGGGGCCTCGCCGAAGAGGCCGGCGCCCGCCGAGAGGATGCGGCCGATCTCGTCGCGCAGGGCGTGCCCGAACTCCACGACGGGGGTGGCCGACTCGCGGACCACGTCCACGTCCAGGCCGTGCCGTGCGCCGTGCTCGCGCGCGGCGCGCTCGACGGCCCCGACGACGGTGTCCAGGGTGGCCTGGTCGGGGGCGCGGGAGTCCAGCCAGCCGCGGACCAGGGAGGGGATGGCGTTGACGCCGTTCGGTTCCACGGCCACCTTGCCGAAGGTGGCGAGCGCCCCGGCGAGTTCCGCCTCGCGGCGGGCGGCGAGCACGGTCTCGGCGTACCCGAGCATCGGGTCGCGGCGGTCGGCGAGGAGGGTGGTGCCGGCGTGGTTGGCCTCGCCGCGGAAGTCGAAGCGCCAGCGGCCGTGCGGCCAGATGGCCGAGGCGATGCCGACCGGGTCGCCGGTGTGGTCCAGCGCGCGGCCCTGCTCGACGTGCAGCTCGACGAACGCGGCGATCCGGGCGAGCCGCTCCGGGTCGGGGCCGAGGGCGTCCGGGTCCAGCCCGGCCGCCTCCATCGCCCGCGGCAGGCTCACGCCGTCGGCGTCCCTCAGCTCGTGCGCCTCCGCGCGGGTCAGCCGTCCCGCGGTGAGGCGGGATCCGACGCAGGCGAGGCCGAACCGTGCGCCCTCCTCGTCGCCGAAGTTGACGACGCCCAGCGGGCGGTCCGGTATCCGGCCGGAGGCGCGCAGCTCGTCCAGCGCGGCGAACGCGGAGACGACGCCGAGGGGGCCGTCGTAGGCGCCGCCGTCCGGGACGGAGTCCAGGTGGGAGCCGGTCACCACGGCGCCGCCCCGGGCGGGGTCGCCGAGCCAGGCCCACTGGTTGCCGTTCCCGTCCACCTCGTAGGCGAGCCCGCGGCCCTCCGCCTGCGCCCGGAACCAGTCACGGCACTCGCCGTCCGCGCCGGTCCACGCGTACCTGCGGTACCCGCCGCTCGTGGCGTTCCGCCCGATCGGCGCGAGGTCCCGCCACATCTCGCGGAAGGAGGGCGCGTCGCCGCCGGTCCTGGCGGGCTCGCGCGCCACGCCGGACGGCGAGCCCCCGCTCACACCCGTCATTTCCCGTCCTCCCGCATCGGCACCCGCACGCCCCGCGTCTCGGCCACCGCCTCCGCGGTCTCGTAGCCCGCGTCGACATGGCGGATGACGCCGGTCGCGGGGTCGTTGGTGAGGACGCGGCGGATCTTCTCGCCGGCCAGCGGCGTGCCGTCGGCGACGGTCACCTGGCCGGCGTGCAGGGAGCGGCCCATGCCGACCCCGCCGCCGTGGTGGATGGAGACCCAGGAGGCGCCGGAGGCGACGTTCACCATGGCGTTGAGCAGGGGCCAGTCGGCGATCGCGTCGGAGCCGTCGCGCATGCCCTCGGTCTCGCGGTACGGGGACGCCACCGAGCCGGTGTCCAGGTGGTCGCGGCCGATGGCGAGCGGGGCCGCGAGCTCGCCGCTGGCCACCATGTCGTTGAACCGCTCGCCCGCGCGGTCCCGCTCCCCGAGGCCGAGCCAGCAGATCCGGGCCGGCAGTCCCTGGAAGTGGACGCGCTCGCCGGCCAGCTTGATCCAGCGGGCCAGCGACTCGTTCTCCGGGAAGAGGTCGAGGATGGCGCGGTCGGTTGCGGCGATGTCCTTGGGGTCGCCGGACAGCGCCGCCCACCGGAACGGGCCCTTGCCCTCGCAGAACAGCGGGCGGATGTACGCGGGCACGAAGCCGGGGAAGTCGAAGGCGCGCTCGTACCCGGCGAGCTTGGCCTCGCCGCGGATGGAGTTGCCGTAGTCGAAGACCTCCGCGCCCGCGTCCCTGAAGCCGACCATGGCCTCCACGTGCCGGGCCATCGACTCCCGGGCGCGCTGGGTGAAGTCGGCGGGCTTCTCGGCGGCGTAGCCGGCCATCTCCTCGAAGGGGACGCCGATCGGCAGGTACGCCAGCGGGTCGTGGGCGCTGGTCTGGTCGGTGACGATGTCGATCGGGGCGCCCTCGGCGAGCAGCTGGGGCAGCACCTCCGCGGCGTTGCCCAGCAGGCCGATGGAGAGCGGCCGGCGGGCATCGCGCGCCTCGACGGCCAGCCGCAGCGCGTCGGCCGCGGACTCGGCACGCACGTCGAGGTAGCGGTGCTCGATGCGGCGCTCGATGGCGCGCGGGTCGCAGTCGACGCAGATGACCACGCCGCCGTTCATGGTGACGGCGAGCGGCTGCGCGCCACCCATGCCGCCGAGTCCCGCGGTGAGCGTGACCGTCCCGGCGAGCGTGCCGCCGAACCGCTTGGCGGCGACCGCGGCGAACGTCTCGTAGGTGCCCTGGAGGATGCCCTGCGTGCCGATGTAGATCCAGGATCCCGCCGTCATCTGGCCGTACATCGTGAGGCCGAGCGCCTCCAGGCGGCGGAACTCCTCCCAGGTGGCCCAGTCGCCGACCAGGTTGGAGTTGGCGATGAGCACGCGCGGCGCCCACTCGTGGGTAGTGAGGACGCCGACGGGGCGGCCGGACTGCACGAGCATGGTCTCGTCGGCCTTGAGCGTCCTGAGCGTGCGCACCATCGCGTCGAAGGAGCGCCAGTCCCGGGCGGCCTTGCCGGTGCCGCCGTAGACGACGAGCCGCTCGGGGTGCTCGGCGACCTCGGGGTCCAGGTTGTTCTGGAGCATCCGCAGCGCGGCCTCCTGCGGCCAGCCCAGCGCGCTCAGCTCAGTGCCGCGCGGGGATCGTACGGGCCTCGGGCTGGGTCCTGACATAGGGCGCCTCCTCGCGGGCGTTACGTTGGTTATTCACATCCTGATCCGCTGAATAGAACTAGTCAACAAGGCGGTGCGCGCCAGACGCGGCACGGACCCCGGCCGCACGGGACGCGGGCCCCGTGGGCTGCGCGGCGAATCCGGGGTGATTGGCTGGAAGGTAAGCGGGGACCCAGTGCGTTGGTTCCATATGCGCTGGTTCCATACACGCTGGTTCCATCGCAGCGCACTGCGTGGACCGGCCACGGGCGCCCGCGCCGCGGCACGGCCACAGCGGCGCCCGTGGATCAGTGGAGGTGCGGCGGCCACGCCGCGGAACGGATGGACCGGGGCCCTATGGACGACGGCAGGCACGGCAGGCACGGCAGGGACGGCAGGCACGGCAGCGTGGACGGCGTTGCGGACGGTGCCGTGGACGGCGGCATGGACGTCGTGGACGGCAGCGTGGGCGGCACCATGGACGGCGTCGTGGACGGTGTCGTGGACGAGAGCGGCGCGGACCGTGAGCACGGCGCGCGTGGTGAGGGCGTGGGCGGCGGTCCGCACCAGGGTGCAGCCGCCGGGGCGCACGGGGCCGTGGGCGCCCGTGCGGGAGCCGGCGTGGACGGCGGGGAGCCCGCCGGCGCGCACGGGGGCGCCCATGGAGCGGGGCGGCGGCACGCGTCGGCCGTGCGCCGCGACGCCGCGGTGCGGGCGGCCGTGGCCCAGGGGCTCCTCGGCCCGGAGATCCCGATCGTGGCGCTGCTCGACGTCACCGGTATCCGCCGTTCCGCCGCCAAGCTCCGGGACGCGTTCGCCGCGGTGACCCCGCCCGGCACGCCCGTGCTGCACGCCTTCGCGGTGAAGGCCGCCCCGCTGGTCCCCGTGCTGCGACTGCTGCGGGAGGCGGGCCTCGGCGCGGAGGTGGCGAGCCCCGGGGAGCTGGCGCTCGCCAGGGCCGCCGGCATCCCCGCCGCGGCCATGGTGCTCGACTCCCCCGCCAAGACGCACGGGGAACTGCGCGAGGCGCTGGAGCTGGGCGTCGCCCTCAACGCGGACAACGCGCAGGAGCTGGCGCGCATCGACGCGCTGGTGCCGGCGCGCACGACCGGCGGACACGCTCCCGGAACCGGGGAGCACGCCGCCGGAGCCGATGCCACCGCGGGGCACGGCGCTCCCTCGCCGCTCGGCATCCGTGTGAACCCGCAGACCGGCAGCGGCGCAATCGAGGCGCTCTCCACGGCCACCGCCACCTCCAAGTTCGGGGTCGCGCTGCGTGACGAGGGCGCCCGCGAATGGGTGGTGCGCGCCTACCTGGACCGGCCCTGGCTGACCCGGCTGCACACCCACTCGGGCTCCCAGGGCGTCGCCCTGGAGCTGATCGCCGAGGGGCTGGCGGCCACCTACGAGCTGGCGGAGGAGATCAACGCCAAGGCCGGCCGGCGGCAGATCGACACCATCGACATCGGCGGCGGACTGCCGGTCAACTTCTCCTCCGACGAGCAGACCCCGACCTACGCCGAGTACGCACGGCTGCTCGCCGAGAGGGTGCCGGGGCTCTTCGACGGGCGGTACGGCCTGGTCACCGAGTTCGGGCGGTCCCTGCTCGCGAAGCACGGGGTCGTGCTGGCCCGGGTCGAGTACACCAAGACGTCCGGCGGCCGCCCGATCGCCGTCACGCACGCAGGCGTGCAGGTCGCCGCGCGCACCGTCTACGCCCCCGAGTCCTGGCCGCTGAGGGTCGCGGGCTACGACGCCGAGGGCCGGCCCAGGACCGGGGACGAGGTCGCCCAGGACATCGCGGGCCCCGCCTGCTTCGCGGGCGACCTGCTCGCCCGGGACCGCGCCCTGCCGCTGCTCCGTCCGGGTGACTACGCGGCCGTCCTGGACACCGGCGCGTACTACTTCGCCCACCACTACGCGTACAACTCCCTGCCGCGTCCTGCGGTCTTCGGCTTCACGGCGGAGGGGGTGGGGGCGGTCGAGGGGGCCGGGGCGGTCGAGGGCGCCCCATCGGCGGTGGCGGCCGGCGCGGGCGGGAAGGTGCGGTTCGCGGTGGTGCGCCCGGCGCAGACCACCGAGGAGATCGTCGCCGAGTCGGGCGGCGGCCACGCGGACTCGCTGGTCAGGGACCTCTGAGGACGGGTGATCGGCCTTCGGGCTCTCGGAGCGGGATGGTGACGGGGCCGCCGCGGGGACGGTGACGGGAAGGGACGCGGCCGTCAGCCTCGGTCCCGGAACCCCACGCGAAGGCGGTAACCGGCACCACACGAAGGCGGGACGCCGGCCGAATCAGGCATTCCGGGCGCCCTGGTGGGCATCCAGACCTCCACACTCCGGTCACCCCCGGCGGTCCTGCTGCCACGCGCTCGCGCGGCCGCCGGAGCCCTCGGGGAGACCCGGTCGGCAGGTCTGGGAGGCCGCCTATGTCCACCGCGGAGACGTCCACCGGCACGGCGAGCGCGGAGGACGGCGCGCTCAGACGCGTCATCGGGCCCAAGCTGCTGATCCTCTTCGTGATCGGCGACATCCTGGGCACCGGCATCTACGCCACCACGGGCAAGGTCGCGGGGAAGGTGGGCGGCGCCCTGTGGCTGCCGTTCGCGATCGGTTTCGTGGTGGCCCTCCTGACGGCTGCCTCGTACGTCGAACTGGTCGGCAAGTACCCGAAGGCGGCGGGCGCCGCCCTCTACACGCAGAAGGCGTTCAAACTCCCCTTCGTCACCTTCATCGTCGCCTTCATGGTGATGTGCTCGGGCCTGTCGTCCGCGAGCGCGGCGGCCCGCGCCTTCGGCGGCGACTACATGGCCGAGCTCACCGGCGGCGCCGTGCCGCCCACCCTGACGGCCGTCCTGTTCGTCCTGCTGCTCGCCGCGCTCAACCTGCGGGGCGTCTCGGAGTCCGTGAAGGCAAACGTCGTGCTCACCCTCGTCGAGCTGACCGGCCTGCTGATCGTCCTGGCGATCGGGGCGTACGCCGTGCTCACCGGCGGTGGGGAGCCCGCGCGGATGGGCGACCTGGAGGCGGGCTCCACCGGGTACGCGCTGCTCGGCGGGGTGCTCGGGGCGACCGCCCTGGGCTTCTTCGCGTTCATCGGCTTCGAGGACTCCGTCAACATGGCCGAGGAGACGCAGGATCCGGTGCGCACCTTCCCGCGCGCCATCTTCATCGGGGTGACGTTCACCGGGACGATCTACGTGCTGGTGGCGCTGGTCTCCTCGCTGCTGGTCGACTCCGCCACGCTGGAGAACTCCAGCGGCCCGCTCCTGGAGGTGGTGAAGGCGGGCGGGGTGGCGTTCCCGCACGAACTCTTCGCCGTGATCGCGCTCTTCGCGGTGAGCAACAGCGCGCTGATCAACATCATGATGGCCTCACGGCTCTGCTACGGCATGGCGAACGAGCGGATCCTGCCGGCCGCCATGGGCCGCGTCCTGCCCCGCCGCCGCACCCCCGTCGCCGGCATCGCCTTCGTCTCCCTGCTCGCCGTCGTCCTGGTCTGCACGGGCGAGATCGAGGGGCTCGGCGACACGACGTCGTTCCTGCTGCTGTGCGTCTTCGCGGTGGTCAACGTCTGCGTCCTGGTGCTGCGCCGCGACCGCGTCCCGCACCGGCACTTCCGCGTCCCCACGGCGCTCCCCGTGATCGGCGCGACCACCGCCCTCGTCCTCGCCAGCCCGCTCGCCGAGCGCCCCGCCGAGGTGTACGTCCGGGCGGGCGTCCTGGTCGCCGTCGGCATCGTGTTGTGGGTGGTGAACAGGGCGGTGCTGAGAGCGCGGGGGTAGCCGGGCCGTTCAGCGGTTCGCGGGGCCGAGCGGGCCGGGGTGGCCGGGAAGTTCACCGGCGCCGTGCGCCTCCGGGGGCCGCGTCACCCGCCGCGAGTCCCGTTCCGCGGTAGACCTTGACGCGTTCGCCGGCCGGGCGCCCCATGTGGCCGGTGAGCCAGTCCACGCGCGCCCACAGCAGCGACTCCTCGCGCCGCTCCCGGCGGCCCAGCCAGACCGCCTTCAGCCACAGCCCGGCCCCGCACCCGGCCATCATCATCCCCCCGGCCGCGGGCGCCGCGAAGGACGCGGCGACGGCGGCGGCGCAACCGCCGGCCAGCCACCACCGGTGCCCGCGCCGCCAGTTGCGCACCGTCACCCGGCGGTCCTGGAGCACGTCGTGCCTGCTCGCGCGGACGGCAGCGCTCGCCAGCGCCGCGTACCGCTTCCTGCGCGCGTACGCGACCACGACCGCCGCCACCACGAAGAGCGCGGTCCCGGCGAGCACCCCGATCCGGCGCCCCGTCAGACCCGGTATCAGCAGGCCGACGCCGCCCGCCACGACACCGAGCCACCACAGGGGCGCGGCGCCGGCACGCACCACCACCGCCACCCGGGCCAGTCCCTGACCTCCGCGAGCCACGTTCCCGCCTCCTCGGCAACCGTCGTCCGTGCGGTGCCGACCCGTCCCCGGGCGCCCCGCACACCGCCACGCGCCTCCCGGTTCGCCGGTCACGGGTGCCTGCTTACCGACGGCGGCTGACCGCTGCCGGCGGCTGCTCGCCGCTTGGCGCTTACCGCTCGCCGCTTGGCGCTTGCCGCTTGCCGCTTGCCGCTTGCCGCTTGCCGGCGGGAGGGTGCGTGTGGCCGGGGAGGCTAGCGAGTGATTCTGAGGAGGCCATGAGAGCCGCTGAGGAGGCCATGAGAGCCATGGCCGCACCGCACGGGCCTTGGCCCTACTCCACGAACAGCCCCCGTGCCGCGGCGCTCGCGTCGAAGTCCTCCAGGCGCGCCTGGGCGTCCGGCAGCGCGTCGCACATGGCTTCGAGCAGCACGCGGCCGAGCAGCATCGGCGCGGAGTCGGTGTCGAAGACGAGACCCGTGCCGACGGCGGCCGGCAGCAGCACGTCGGAGGCCTTCGCCACCGGGGAGAAGGCGCTGTCCGCGACGGTGACCACGGTGAGCCCGGCGGCGCGTGCGCGCGCGAGCGCGTCCAGGGTCTCGCGGGGGTGGCGCGGCAGCGCGAAGCAGAGCAGAGCGCTCGCCCCGGCGCGCGCGGCACCCTCCAGGCGGTCGGCCAGCATCGTGCCGCCCTCGGTCAGCAGCCGTACGTCCGGGTGCACCTTGGCGGCGAAGTACGCGAAGCCGTGCGCCTGCGCGGCCGCCGCCCGCAGGCCCAGCACCGGCAGCGGGCGGGAGTCCGCCAGCAGCCGCCCGGCACGCACCGTGGGCTCCGGGTCGGCGAGCACCTGCGCGAGCTGGCGGAGGTTGGCGATCTCCGCCTCAACGGCCTGCTGGTAGGTGTTGCGCGCCGCCTCGTCGGAGGGGGGCCGGGCGGGCGCGACCTCGCGCAGGTGCCTGCGCAGGGCCGGGTAGCCGTCGAACCCGAGCGCCACGGCGAAGCGGGTCACCGACGGCTGGCTGACCCCGGCGAGCTCGGCCAGCTCCACGGAGGACAGGAACGGCACCTCCGCGGCGTGCCGCACCATGCAGTGCGCGATGCGCCGCTGGGTGGGCGTGAGCCGGTGCCCCTCGAAGAGCGCCTGCAATCGCCCCACACTGTCGCCCATCACGTCCTCTCCCGCCGATATTCAGTAAGGGGTAACTCTGCATGGAGTTATGCATAACGGCAAGGCGGTTGCGGGAAAGGGGCAGGTTTCCGGCGCGTGGACGGTGGACGGGCGGGGATGCGGTGGACCGCAGCTTCGGAAGGGGGGTTAGCCCCACTGCCCCGGGGGCTCGAACTCCGTACTGTGATGCACATGGAAGCGCACGACGCCGATCTCAAGAAGGAACTCGACGCCACCCTGCGGGCCCGCGGGGACCTGGGCGAGGAGTACGAGTCAGCGCTGGTCGACTCGTTCCTGGCGAAGGTCGAGCAGCGCGTGGACACCGTGGTCGACCGCCGGGTGCGGCGCCAGTTGGCCGAGCAGCAGATGGTGGTGGCCCGGGGCGCCGCGGCACCCCGGGGAGGCAGCGACACCTGGGGCGAGCGCTTCGGGTTCGCCGTGATCTCCCTGGTCCTGGCCATCCCGCTCTCCGCGATAGCCGTGGTCAACGCCGACCTGCCGGGCCTCTTCGTGGCCTGGGCGGGCATCGTCGGGGTCAACGCCGTCCACGCGCTGCGCGGCCTGCCCGGCTTCGGCAAGCGCGCGAAGAAGCCCTCGGACTGGGACGAGTAGACGGGCACGCCAGGGGGCGACGGCACCTCGGGCGCGGACCGGCCCCAGGGGCGAACGGCACCGGGGAGATACGGCGCGGGGACCGCCGCACCCCCGTGTGACGGGGGGCGGGACGACGGCGGTCCCCGCGGGGGACACGGGCCGGGTCAGGGCCGGGCCTGCGTATCCCAGGCGTCCAGGGAGGTCCGGGAGCCGCTCCGGAGGTCCATGGCGCCGTGCTCGCCGACCCGGGCACCGGACCTCCCTGCTCACCAAGGGATCCGCCGCGCCCTGCCGACGCCGACCAATCTGCCCGAGCCGTGTTACGCGTGTGCTGCGCAGACGTGACACGCTCGTACCACTTGGAAGAAGCGGCCGCCCCGTTCGGGGCGCGAAGGGCCGGGCGAGCAACCACGATCGACCGTTGGACTCCTTACGCCCATGCCGGGACGCACGCGCGGCCAGGTGCGCCCCACCAGGGGAGCGGGGCGGGGGCACCTATCGGAGCGCAGCCCCGCCCAAAGGGGCGCGGGGAACTGCGCAAGCAACCCTCCACCCACCGATGATCCGGAACCAACCGAAACCACCCCTCCCAGCCGGCCCCACCGCCCGAAGGGCACAGGAGCTGCCCGCCCACCCACGCCCCAATCGGAGCGCAGCCCCGCCCAAAGGGGCGCGGGGAACTGCGCAAGCAACCCTCCACCCACCGATGATCCGGAACCAACCGAAACCACCCCTCCCAGCCGGCCCCACCGCCCGAAGGGCATGGGCACGTTGCCGCCGCTCCGCGCCCCTACGGGGCGCTCCGCTTGGCCACCGACGTGCCCCCGGCAGACACCGCCAGGAACGTCAGCAGGTCCTGACGGCTCACCACCCCGGTCGGACGGCCCTCGACGAGCACGATGGCCGCGTCCGCGGCGCCGAGCACCGCCATCAGGTCGGCGACGGGCTCGCCGGAGCCGACCTGCGGAAGCGGCGGCGACATGTGCTTGTCCAGCGGGTCGTCGAGGACGGCACGCTTGGCGAACAGCGCGTCGAGCAGTTCCCGTTCCACGACCGAGCCGACCACCTCGGCGGCCATCACGTCCGGGTGGCCGGCGCCCGGCTTGACGATCGGCATCTGCGAGACGCCGTACTCGCGCAGTACCTCGATCGCCTGCCCGACCGTCTCGCCCGGGTGCATGTGGACCAGCGACGGAAGGTGGCCGCCCTCCTTGTGGGAGAGCACGTCGCCGACGCGGGGCTGGTCGCCTTCCTCCTCCAGGAAGCCGTAGTCGTTCATCCACTCGTCGTTGAAGATCTTGCTCAGATAGCCCCGGCCGCTGTCCGGCAGCAGCACCACCACGACGTCGTCCGGGCCGAGCTTGCGCGCGACCTCCAGCGCGGCGACCACCGCCATCCCGCAGGAGCCGCCGACCAGCAGCCCCTCCTCCTTGGCGAGGCGGCGCGTCATCTGGAAGGAGTCCTTGTCGGAGACGGCGACGATCTCGTCGGCGATGGAGCGGTCGTAGGCCTCCGGCCAGAAGTCCTCGCCGACGCCCTCCACCAGGTACGGCCGCCCGGAGCCGCCCGAGTACACCGACCCCTCGGGGTCCGCGCCGATCACCCGCACCCGGCCCTCGCTGGCCTCCTTGAGGTAGCGCCCGGTGCCGGAGATGGTGCCCCCGGTGCCCACGCCGGTCACGAAGTGGGTGATCCTGCCCTCGGTCTGCTCCCACAGCTCAGGGCCGGTCGAGTGGTAGTGGGAGAGCGGGTTGTGCGGGTTGCTGTACTGGTCGGGCTTCCACGCGTCCGGCGTCTCGCGCACCAGGCGGTCGGAGACGTTGTAGTACGAGTCCGGGTGCTCGGGGTCGACGGCGGTGGGGCAGACGACGACCTCGGCGCCGTACGCGCGCAGCACGTTGATCTTGTCCGTGGAGACCTTGTCCGGGCAGACGAAGACGCACTTGTAGCCCTTCTGCTGGGCCACGATCGCCAGGCCGACGCCGGTGTTGCCGCTGGTCGGCTCGACGATGGTGCCGCCCGGCCGCAGCTCGCCGCTCTCCTCCGCGGCCTCGATCATCCGCAGCGCGATGCGGTCCTTGACGCTGCCGCCTGGGTTGAAGTACTCCACCTTGGCCAGCACCGTGGCCTGAATGCCGGTGGTCACATTGTTGAGCCTCACCAGCGGGGTGTTGCCGACGAGGCTGATCATCGAATCGTGGAAGTGCACCGAGGTCTCCGGGCTCCATGAAGGACAGGAAAGGACAGGAAAGAAGGGAAACGCGGGCAGCCTGAGCGGCCACCGTGCGGTCAGCCTACGGCCGAGCACACAGAGGGTTCACTTTTCCGCACGATTGGCTCACCGTCCGTACGGGGCAATGAGTTGAAGAACGGTTCGGAGGAGGTGACCGGGCGTATGTCCAGAGCGCGAGTGGCACGGCGGATCGCCGCGGGGGCGGCATACGGCGGGGGCGGGATCGGGCTGGTCGGAGTGGCGGCCGTCGGGGTCCTGCTCGCCGAGGTGCAGATCGCGAAGCGGCGGGTGGGGACCATCCCGGGCAGCGGCGGCAGCATGCCGCCACCGCGCGCCGACGGCACGTACGGCAAGGGCTTCGCGGGTCCGGGGGCGGCGATGGAACCGCTCAGGTTCGCCATGCTGGGCGACTCCACGGCCGCGGGCCAGGGCGTGCACCGCGCGCGGCAGACGCCCGGCGCGCTGCTCGCCTCGGGGCTCGCGGCGGTCGCCGAGCGCCCCGTCGACCTGCGCAACGCCGCGCTGCCCGGCGCGCGCTCCGACGACCTGGAGCGGCAGGTCACCCAGATCCTGTCCGACCCGGCCTGGGTGCCCGACGTGTGCGTGGTGATGATCGGCGCCAACGACGTCACCCACCGCATGCCGCCGACCCACTCGGTGCGCTGCCTGTCGGCGGCGGTGCGCAGGCTGCGCACGGCGGGCGCGGAGGTGGTCGTCGGCACCTGCCCCGACCTGGGCACCATCGAGCCCGTGTACCAGCCGCTGAGCTGGCTGGCGCGGCGGGCCTCGCGGCAGCTCGCGGCGGCGCAGACGATCGGCGTGGTGGAGCAGGGCGGGCGGGCGGTGTCGCTGGGCGACCTGCTGGGCCCCGAGTTCGCCGCGAACCCCAGGGAGCTGTTCGGCCCCGACAACTACCATCCGTCCGCCGAGGGCTACGCCACCGCGTCCATGGCGGTACTCCCGACGCTCTGCGCGTCACTCGGCCTCTGGCCGGAGGAGGAGCGGCCGGACGCGGCCCGCGACGAGGGCTACCTGCCGGTCGCCCGCGCGGCCGCGGAGGCCGCGGCGGAGGGCGGCACGGAGGTCACGGCCGCGGGCACCACGGGCGGCCGGGGGCCGTGGGCGCTGCTCAAGCGGCGCCGGCGCCGGCGGATCCAACCCGGGGAGGCCCCGGACACGCCCCGGACGGCGGACGCGCCGTCGGCCCCGTAGGGGCACCCCGGCCCCAGCGCCCCGGGGGCCGGGCCCCGGCCGGCCCCCGGGGCGCGGATTGGGGGTACCCCTCCCACGCCCTCAAAGCAGCCGGGGAGCGACCAGCCACAGCGCGACCTTGCAGGTCGCCACCGGCCGGGATGGGCTGTTGCTGACGTCTCCGAACCACCGGCAGATGGTGGTTGCTCGCGCAGTTCCCCGCGCCCCTTGGGTTAGCCGGGGCTGAGCCCCGGCCCAGGGACGCGGGCAGGGGGTCCCGCCGTGGCTGAGCGACCGCTTAGAATGGTGCGGTGGGAGTCACACGCACTGACGCGTGACCCGGAGCCTACGCGCGGGTAACTTCCTGGCAGGTCGTGCCCGCACCCGCCGCCCCAGGAGCCGTGATGCCCGAAGCAGTGATCGTTTCCGCCGCCCGTTCCCCCATCGGACGCGCCTTCAAGGGCTCTCTGAAAGAGCTGCGCCCCGACGACCTGACCGCCACGATCATCCAGGCCGCCCTCGCCAAGGTCCCCGAGCTGGACCCGGCGGAGATCGACGACCTGATGCTCGGCTGCGGCCTGCCGGGTGGCGAGCAGGGCAACAACCTCGCCCGGATCGTCGCCGTCCAGATGGGCATGGACCACCTGCCGGGGTGCACGGTCACCCGGTACTGCTCGTCGTCCCTCCAGACGTCCCGGATGGCCCTGCACGCCATCAAGGCGGGCGAGGGCGACGTCTTCCTCTCCGCGGGCGTCGAGATGGTCTCGCGGTTCACCAAGGGCAACTCGGACAGCCTGCCCGACACGCACAACCCGATCTTCGCCGAGGCCGAGGCCCGCACGGCCGCCGTCGCCGAGTCCCAGGGCGCCGGCTGGCACGACCCGCGCGAGGACGGCGTGGTGCCCGACCCGTACATCGCGATGGGCCAGACCGCGGAGAACCTGGCGCGGCTGAAGGGGATCACCCGCGAGGAGATGGACGAGTTCGGTGTCCGCTCCCAGAACCTCGCCGAGCAGGCCGTCGCCAAGGGCTTCTGGGAGCGCGAGATCACGCCGGTGACGCTGCCGGACGGCACGGTCGTCGGCAAGGACGACGGTCCGCGGCCGGGCGTCACCATGGAGGGCGTGGCGGGTCTGAAGCCGGTCTTCCGCCCGGACGGCCTGGTCACCGCCGGCAACTGCTGCCCGCTCAACGACGGCGTCGCCGCCCTCGTCATCATGAGCGACACCAAGGCCCGCGAGCTCGGCCTCACGCCGCTGGCGAGGATCGTCTCCACGGGTGTCTCCGCGCTCTCGCCCGAGATCATGGGCTTCGGGCCCGTGGACGCGTCGAACCAGGCGCTGAAGCGTGCGGGGATGAGCATCGGGGACGTCGACCTCGTCGAGATCAACGAGGCCTTCGCCGCCCAGGTCATCCCGTCCTACCGGGCGCTCGGCATCGACCTCGACCGGCTGAACGTCAACGGCGGCGCCATTGCCGTGGGCCACCCCTTCGGGATGACCGGCGCGCGGATCACGGGGACGCTGATCAACAGCCTCCAGTTCCACGACAAGCAGATCGGTCTGGAGACGATGTGCGTGGGCGGCGGGCAGGGGATGGCGATGGTGGTGGAACGGCTCAGCTAGCGGCCGGGTCCCGTGGTGCCGGCTCCGGAGGGCGCGGGTGCGCCGTGGCTTTTTGCGCAGTTCCCCGCGCCCCTTTCCGGCCCAGCCCCTCGCTGTCTCGTTCTCGGCCGCGGCCCGGTGGGGCCTGGTCGCGCAGTTCCCCGCGCCCCTTGGGTGGGCCGGGGGCCCCGCGCCCTCAGGGATCGTGAGGTTGAGGCACCGGCCCCAGCGCCCCCGCAGCAAGCAAGGGACACAAGCCAGGACCAGGGGCACGGGGAACTACGCAAAGACCACGACGCCCCCGCACCAGACGACACAACACAAGCCCACCCCGAAGGGGCGCGGGGAACTACGCGAAAACCACGACGCCCCCGCACCAGACGACACAACACAAGCCCACCCCGAAGGGGCGCGGGGAACTGCGCAAAAACCGGGGCCCCCGCGGGCCCACCGGCGGGCGGGTGGCCCCGGGCCGCGGCGGCGCCGAAAGCCCGCGGCGGCCGGGCGTGCGCCGGCGGGAGGGGGCGGGGGCGCAAGCGGCCCCCCGCGCCGTGATCCAATCTCCGCCAGGATGTGACCTTTCTCCCGGCGGTACCGCATTGACGCAGGTCAGGCCCGTACGGTCAGCCCACCAGGACCCCCGGCCACCACCCCTTTCGTAAGGTATTGCACGAACAGCCCCTCGGCCCCGCCCCCGTGGCTGAGGTAGAAGTCGGGGATCGATGAACAAGTCGGGGATCGGACCGAAGCCGGGAGTATGCGAGTGAGCGCCATGCCTGTTGTTCTGCTGCTCTCCACGGCCGCCGCCACCACCGTGGGCGCCGCCGCCGTGCACGCCGTGCACGGGCTGCGCAAGCAGATCGCCGCGCTCCAGACGGAGCTGGCGGAGTCCCGGGCCAGGGGCGCGCGCCCCCAGGTGCCGGAGGCACGCTCGCCGCTGGCCGGCGAGGAGATACGCACCGCGGTCGCCGAGGCGCTCGCCGACGAGCGGGAGCGCGAGATGGCCGAGGCCCGCGCGTTCTGGGCGGCGCAGGAGGCGCGCGACGCCTCCTCGGACGTCTCCTCCCCGCTCGGCATGCCCCCCGAGGAGCCGGGCCCCGTGCGCCGCTCCGACCTCGCGGGCCTGCTCGGCTTCGAACCGCCGCACGACGCGCCTGCCGACCCCGACGACCACCCCGGGGACTCCCCGGAGCTGGCCGCGGCCCGCCGACGGCACCCCTCGCACCCCGATTTCGTCCCCGGCAGGAGCCACCTGTCCGCCCAGTCGCCGGTCCCGGCGAGCAGCGGCGACCACGAGCACGTGGTGGCCTGCCTGGCGGGGCTCGCCGAGGCCCGTACGGCCCTCGCGGACGTCCGCCCGGGGCCCCTGGGCACGCTCGACGTCTACGTCTTCGAGGACGGCACGACGCTCTGCATGACACCCGGCCACCGCGAGACAGCCGAACGGCTCGCGGACGCGCTGATCCGCGGTGACGTGCCGGTCCTGCTGGGCGGCTCCGGCGTCTTCGGCGCCTACGCCCTCACCTTCACCTGCGGCGACGACACCGTGTACATCCTCGCGGACCGTGTGATCGTCTCCCACTGACGCGTCCGGAGCGCCCGCGGCCGGTCCGAGCGCCGCCCAGAGCGCGCCCCGCCATGTGACCGCGTCAGAGCGCCCCGGGCGACATGAGCACCGTCAGAGCGCCCCCAGCCCCATCAGCGCCGTCAGAGCGCCCGGCCACGTGTGCGCCGTCAGACCGATGCGCGCTTGCGCGCGTCCTCCACCAGCGCAAGCGCGCGGGTCAGGTCGGCCGGATCTGTCAAGACGAGAGCAAGATCCCTGCCCGCGACGGTGATCTGGTCCGCGGCGGCGAACATGCCCGCGTCCGGCATCTCGCGCGGCGGGCTCGCTGGGTTCTCAAGGCGTTGCGCCCAGCGCGCGAATTCCCTGGCCAGGGCAAGTGCCTCGGCTGCGGCACCGCGCTGCAGGCGGCTCTGCGGCGCGGCCCGGAGCCGGTCGGCGAAGTGGTCCACGGCGGTGGTCAGCGGGGTTGTATCGAGCACGCGGCGACCTTATGCGCCCGACCGGGACTGTTGCCAACGCGCAAACGCTCAGGCACGGTGGCGTGAAGGACGGACCACATCGAAAGCCGCCGGAGGCGCCGATGTCTCAAGTCTTCTCTGAGGAGACCCACCAGAACCTGCTCGCCCACATCCCCCAGTGCACCGGTCGTGACATCTCGGATTGGCTGCGCACCGTCGACGAAGGCCCTTCACTCATCCGCTTCGAGGAGAAGGTGAGCTGGCTGCGGGGCGAGCACAACCTCGCCTACGGCCACGCGAAGGCGATCGTCCACGAATACGATCTGCGACGCGCCGCGCGCAAGCTGATCTGAGCCGCCCGGGCGACCCTGGGGGACCGCCATGCCCTTGTGAGCCCGCGTGAAAGGGCCCGCGAACAGTCGTTCGCGGGCCCTTCGTCACGTCGCCTCGACGGTCAGTCGTCGGCTGTCGCCCCAGCGATCAGCTCTCGCCTGTCGCCCGCGGCCCCAGCGATCAGCTCTCGCCTCAGCGGTCAGTCGTCGGCTGTCGCCCCAGCGATCAGTTGTCGCTTTGCAGGATGGCGATCAGCCGCAGGAACTCCAGGTAGATCCAGACGAGGGTGAGCGTCAGGCCGAAGGCGGCCAGCCATGCCTCCCGGCGCGGCGCCCCGTAGGCCACGCCCGTCTCGATCTGCTTGAAGTCCAGGGCGAGGAAGCAGGCGCCGAGCAGCACGCCCAGGATGCCGAAGACGACGCCTAGGGCGCCGCTGCGGAAGCCGAGCCCGTCACCGCCACCGAAGACCGAGAAGAGCAGATTGATCATCATCAGCCCGACGAAGCCGAGGGCGGCGGCCATCACGAAGCCGTAGAACCTGCGGTTCACCCGGATCCAGCCCGCCTTGTAGGCGACCAGCACGGCGGCGAAGACCGCCATCGTGCCGAGCACCGCCTGCATGGCGGCGCCGCTCGCGATGCGGTTGTCCACGATGCTGGACAGCACGCCGAGGAACACGCCCTCCAGGGCGGCGTAGGTGATGATCAGCGCGGGCGTGGGCGACCGCTTGAAGGACTGGATCAGGCCCAGCACCATCGCCACCAGGCCGGAGGCGACCGCGATGCCGTAGGAGCGGTTGATGGACGCGTCGTCCACCGGCAGCAGCGCCCAGGCGACGGCGGCGGCCACCACGAGCACGCCGAGCGTGCCGGCGGTGCGGACGACGACGTCGTCCATCGTCATGCGGTCGGAGGTGGCCGGGGCCTGCGGCGGCGCACCGTACTGGACGCCCTGCTGGGCGTACGGGTTCTGGGCGTAGGGGTTGGTGGGCGCACCGGCGTAGGGGCCCGCGTACGGGCCGCCCTGGGTGCCGACAGCGGGTCCCCCGGCCTGCGGCGCCGCGTTGAAGCCCGCGTAGCCGTTGTCGCGGCTGAACCCCCGTCGCGAGAAGACCGGGTTACTGCTCCTCATGTCACTCCTCCATAACCACCGTGCGTGGTCTTGGGCTCAAGAGTAATAGGTGGGCAAAGAATTGCCCCTCCTGCTCGCGGATGATCCTCCCCCCCACCCTGACGTCGAACACGGTACGCCGGATGACCATTCCCTGACGTGCCGCGCCGAGGCCTGTGGACAACGCGTGACAAGGGAGCAGTTGGCCTGTGGACAACCGGCTCCGGATGCCCTCGGCCGTGGTACACGCACGGGCGTACCGGACGAGCCGGACGAGTGAGGCCGCCGCGCCGCGCGGCGGCCGGCGGGCCCGGCGGGGTCACTCGAAAGGGAAGCCCGTGTAGCACTCGGCCAGGTCCTGCTCGGCCGCCCGCGAGGTGGCTATGCGGCGCAGGAGGGCGAGCTGGATGCGGTCGTCGAAGGGCGTCGCGCCGGGCGGCCTGTGCAGCATCGTCGTCATCGCGTAGGAGAACCGCTCGGCCTGCCACACCCGCCGCAGGCAGGTCTCCGAATAGGCGTCCAGGAGCGCCGGGTCGCCGGTGCTCTGGAAGTGCGTGAACGCGCGCGCGAACGTGACGACGTCCCCGACGGCGAGGTTGAGCCCCTTGGCCCCGGTCGGCGGCACGATGTGCGCGGCGTCCCCGGCGAGGAAGAGGCGGCCGTGCCGCATGGGTTCGTGGACGTAGGAGCGCATCGGGGTGACGGACTTGGCGGTGACCGGGCCCCGGTGAAGCACCCAGTCGTCGTCCGGGGCGGTCTCGAAGCGGCGCTCCAGCTCGTCCCAGACGGCCTCGTCGCTCCAGGCGTCGGCGTCGGTGTCCGCGGGCACCTGGAGGTAGAGCCGGGAGACCACCGGGGAGCGCATGCTGAGCAGCGCGAAGCCGCGCTCGTGGCGGGCGTAGACCAGCTCGTCGTGCGACGGCGGCACGTCCGCCAGGATGCCGAGCCAGCCGAACGGATACGTGCGCTCGAAGACGCGGGACACGCGCGTGGGCACCGCCTTGCGGGACACGCCCCAGAAGCCGTCGCAGCCCACCACGTAGTCGCAGGTGAGGACCGACTCGCGGCCCGACGCACCGCCCTGGGCGCCGCGTTGCACGAAACGCACCTTGGGGCGGTCCGTGGTGGCGTCCTCCACCGCGAGCGCCTCCGTCTCGAAGAGCAGCGGCCCGCCCTCGGTGAGCTGGAGTTCCACCAGGTCCTTGACGACCTCGGTCTGGGCGTAGACGGTCACGGTCCTGCCGCCGGTGAGCCCGGGGAAGTCGATCCGGTGGCGGTGCCGGTCGAAGCGCAGCTCGATGCCGTCGTGCCGCAGCCCCTCGCGGTCCAGCCGGGCCCCGGCGCCGGCGGCGCGCAGGACGTCGGCGGTGCCCTGCTCCAGGATCCCGGCCCGCTGCCGCTGCTCCACGTAGGGGCGGTCGCGGCTCTCCAGGACGACGCTGTCGACCCCCGCGTTGTGCAGCAGGCGGGCGAGGAGGAGCCCTGCGGGACCGGCTCCGATGATGCCGACGGTGGTGTGCATGGGTGTCCTGTCGGGTCGCGGTGGGACTGCTTGCGGTCTCGTGGGAGCTGCTCGCGGTCGCGGTGGGACTGCTTGCGAAGGAACGCGTTCGCGTGGTGAACTTTCGTTCACAACCGCCGGAGGGAGTCTCTGTCCGGGTCCTGCCGGTGTCAACGCCCCGGGCACGGATTCCGCCCGGCGAACGGAGCGCCCGCGACCGTGCGGCGCCCGACCGCGGAACCGTGAGGAGAGGTGAGGTGCGGTGGCAGCAGGCGCCCATGCGGCGGGCGGAAAGGCCACCGGGGCCCGCCCCCGCCCCGCGGCGGCCTCGTCCGGGCCTCTGGATGCCGCCGAGAGCCCCGCGCGCGACGGGGCGGGACAGGTGGACACCCCCGAGGCGGTACGGCCGCTGGAACGCGGCCTGGCGGTGCTCAGGGAGCTGTCCGCGGCCCCCGGGCCCGTACGGGCGGGCGACCTGGTGCGCGCCACCGGACTGGCCCGCTCGACCGTGGACCGCGTGGTGGCCACCCTGCTCCGCCTCGAACTGCTCCGGCAGCGCGGCCAGGACCTCTCCCCCACCCCGCGCGTGATGGCGCTCGGCAACGCCTACCTCGCCGCGAGCGGGCTCACCGCCGGGATGGCGGCACGGGCCGGCCGCCTCGCGGACGAGTTCGACGAATCCGTCTCCCTGGCGGTGCCCGACGGCGACGGGGTGCGCTTCGTCGCCCAGGCCATCCGGCGCCGCACCATGTCCGTGGCGTTCCGCGTCGGCGACCTCCTGCCGGCCGAGCGGTGCGCGCCCGGTGCGCTGTTCGCCGCCGAGTGGACGGCCGCACAGTGGGCCGCCTGGCGCACCGGCCGGGCACTGGACCCGGAGGGCGCCGCCTTCCCCGTGGTGCGGCCCCGTGCCGTCCCCGAGGCGGAACTCGCGGCACGCGCGGCACAGGCTGCCACCGCCCGGTGGGCGCTGGACGACCAGCTCATCGAGCCCGGCCTGATCGCCGTCTCCGTGCCCGTGCCGGACGCGCACGGGCGGGCCCGCTGCGCCCTGAGCGCCGTCAGCCACACCAGCAGGCACACCGCGACGAGCCTCGCGGAACTCGTCCTGCCGCGGCTGCGGGCGGAGGCCGAACGCCTCGCGGAGGCGTTCCTCGCCGCCGGGCCCCCCGCAACCGCCACCGCCGGGCCCCCGGCCGGCTCCGAGGCATCCCTCACGGCCGGCCCCAGGGCCACCCCCGAAGCCTTCCCGGCGGCTGACCCGAAGGCCGACCCCAAGACCACCCCCGAGCCGCCCCCCGACGCAGCCCCCGAGCCGCCCCCCGAGACAGTCCCCGAGCCGCCCTCCGAGGCAGTCGCCGCGCCACCCTCCGAGCCACCCTCGGAGACGGCCGCCGCGCCCCCCGTACCCCCGTCCTCCCCCGCCGCCCTGGCGCGGGCCGCCAAGGCCGAGCTCGGCCCCGGGTTCCTCCAGTCGCTGGCCCGCGGTCTCGCGGTCCTTGAGGCGCTGGGCGCCGCCCGGGACCCCGGGCTCCCGCTGGCCGCGCTCGCCGCCGCGACCGGGCTGCCCAGGGCGACCGCGCGCCGCTGCCTGCACACGCTGGTACGCGAGGGGTACGCGGTGTACGACGGCCGCCTGTACCGGCCGCTGCCGCGGATCCTGGAACTCGGCCACGCCCGGCTGTCCCGGCTGTCCTTCGCGGAGCTGGCCGAGCCCCACCTGCACGACCTCGCGGAGCGGGTGCACGAGTCCGCCTCGGTGGCCGTGCTCGACGGCCCGGACGTCGTCCATGTGGCGCGCGCTCCCGGCGCCCGCATCATGAGCCCGCGCATCGCACCGGGCGCCCGCTTCCCGGCCTACCCGACCGCCACCGGCCGCGTACTGCTCGCCGGGCTGCCGGAGGCCGACCGGGACCGGCTGCTGGCCGCCGCCCCGCCCGCCGCCCTCACCCGGCACACCGTCACCGCCCCTGAGCGGCTTGCCCGGTTCGTCGCACGCGCGGCCCTGGACGGGTACGCGAGCGTCGACGAGGAGCTGGAGGAGGGGCTGCGCGCCGTCGCCGTACCGGTCAGGGACGCGGCGGGCCGGGTGGTGGCAGCAGTGGACGTCGCCCAGCACACCGGCGACACCCCCCTGGCGTCGGCCCGTGCCGCCCTGCTCCCGGCGCTCCGCGCAGCGGCCACGGCGATCGAGGCCGACCTGCACACGGCGTCCCGGTTCGGCCCGGTACCCGTTCCCTAGCGGCACCCGTTCCCCGGCAGCACCACCAGCAACACCGCTGGTGGCACCCTCCCAGGGGGTTCGCACACGCGCCCCGGGCCACCTGAGAGACCGTGTGAGCAACCACTCATCGCCCGCCCCACCACCCACCGGTGCGGAAGAAGCCCAGCTCGGCCACCTCACGGACACCCGTGCAAAGGCGCCCCGCGCAACCGCACCAAGCGGCAACGCCCGCCCCACGCAGGCGAGATGCCCCCTCGCCGGGTCCGGAATACGACGGGAGGAAAAGGGGCTGGTGCTACCGGCGAGTGCGCCCTACCGTTGGAGGGGCTTCACGCTGCCTTCACTTGCCTACCCGTAAGCTTCACACATGGCCACGACTTCTGATTCCCGTCCCGCGCGGTCCGCCGCCGCGGTGAACGAGGAGATCCGTGCGCTGTGGCTGCGCGCCGGCGGGCGCCTCTCCGTTGAACAGCGCCGTACCTACGAGCAGCTGGTCACGGAGTGGTCCGCGGCCGTGCGCGCCGCCGCCCTGGAGGCCGGCGACGAGAGCGTGGCCTGACCGGGCCACGCCCGCCGCCCCGCACGCTCCTCAGCCGCCACCCGGCCCGCGCGGCACCACGCCGCGCCGGACCCCGATGCCCGAGCCGCGCCCCGGACCCGTCCGGGCGGCAGGGCCCTTGACCCGGACCACACCACACCAACCCACGACCACCCCTGAGCGCCGCCGGTCAAGCCGTTCCGCCCACCGGCGGCGCACCTCGTCGTCGCGCACCCGGGATGTCGCGCACCCGATCCCGAGCCGGTGCGCCGCGGCCCCGGCCCCGGCACCGCGCCCGGACCGAACAACCCCACCCCGTACTCACCGGAATGCGCAACGATCCCGGCGAACCTGCCGGGATATACACCGGAATGCATTGACACGGGAGAGAGGGCCGGAGGGCCGGCTCGGGCGCCGAAGGCGGCGGGGCCGGATGATCCCATGGTGTTTCCGTGATTCCGAAAGAGGTACTACCGGTTCCGGTCATTCTCCTGGTCCCCCGCCATGAACGGGTGGTGCCCGGAACCGGACTTGAACCGGTACGCCCGCGAGGGGCAGCGAGGTTTAAGCTCGCCGTGTCTGCATTCCACCATCCGGGCAGGCCGTGCGCTCCGTCGTGGGTCCGAGCCTATCGGCAGGCCTCCCCCGAACTACGGTGCGATGGAACGATGTTGTCTTATTTTATTGAGCCCTGAGGGTCCGTCAGACCACGTCGGATGGCGTTCTCACCCGCCAACGGCCTGCACGCCCCGCAGAGCCGTCCCGTACGGAATGACGGAATTTCACCGCACGCGCGGGGAGGTTCACGGTTCCCCGACAACGTTACCCGGCGTAACGGGATCATTTCACCGCCGGCACGGGCGTGCTTCCCCATTGATCCGGGGGTACGCCCGTCTCCCCCTGGACGGACTCCGTATGAGGGTCGGATCTCATCCCCAGGTATGAGGGCGGAGCCACGCGCTCCGACTGGAGACGGCCCCCGGAACCGGAACAGCGGCTGACTACACGGGCGCCCGCGGTCGGGACGATGGAGCAGTCCCCAGAGAACCGTTCTGACAGGAGCACACTCCCGTGACCACCACTCCCATCGCCGAGCGCACCACCCAGGTGGCCGCGCGCGCCACGGAACTGACCAAGGTCTACGGCCAGGGGGAGACCCAGGTGGTCGCCCTGGACCGGGTCTCCGTCGACTTCCGGGCCGCCGAGTTCACCGCGATCATGGGCCCGTCCGGATCGGGCAAGTCCACGCTCATGCACTGCGTCGCCGGCCTGGACGACTTCTCGTCCGGCTCGGTGCGCATCGGCGACACCGAACTCGGCGCGCTGAAGGACAAGCAGCTGACACGGCTGCGCCGGGACAAGATCGGGTTCATCTTCCAGGCGTTCAACCTCCTGCCGACCCTCACGGCGCGGGAGAACATCACGCTCCCCATGGACATCGCGGGGCGCAAGCCCGACCAGGGGTGGCTGGAGAACGTGATCACCATGCTGGGCCTCGGCGACCGGCTGAAGCACCGCCCCTCCGAGCTCTCCGGCGGCCAGCAGCAGCGCGTCGCGGTGGCCCGCGCGCTGGCCTCCCGGCCGGAGATCATCTTCGGTGACGAGCCGACCGGCAACCTGGACTCCCGCGCGGGCGCCGAGGTGCTGGGCTTCCTGCGGAACTCCGTGCGCGAGCTCGGCCAGACCGTCGTCATGGTCACCCACGACCCGGTCGCCGCCGCCTACTCGGACCGGGTGATCTTCCTGGAGGACGGCCGCATCGTCGACGAGCTCCACGGGCCGACCGCGGACAACGTGCTCGACCGCATGCGGACGCTGCCCGGCAGCGGCGGCGCGCCCCAGGGCCGCTCCCAGAGCATGCCCCAGGCCCCCCAGCGCTCCCAGGCCCCGCAGCACTCGCAGCGCCCCCGCCACCGCTCCGCCTGACTCTCCCCCACAGGATCCGACATGTTCCGTACAGCGTTGCGCAATGTCCTCGCGCACAAGACCAGGCTGCTGATGACCGTGCTCGCCGTCATGCTCGGCGTGGCGTTCGCGGCCGGCACCATGGTCTTCACCAACACCATCTCCGACGCCTACCAGAAGAGCTCCTCCAAGGGCTTCGACCGGGTGGACGTCGCCGTGACACCGGGCGGCGTCAGCTCCTCCGACGCCCCGGGCAAGGACCCGAAGCTGACGGAGAAGCTGCGGTCGAGCGCCGAGAAGGCGCCCGGCGCGGCCTCCGCCACCGGCGTCGTCCAGGGCTTCACGGCGGTCGCCGACAAGCACGGCAAGCTGATCGGCGGCGGCTTCAGCTCCAAGGGCGGCAACTACTGGGGCGACAAGGACCCGCGCTACCCGCTGCGCGACGGGCACGCCCCCAAGGGCGCCGGCGAGGTCGCCATCGACGCCCGGACGGCCGACCGCGCCGGCTACCACGTCGGCGACCACGTCAGGATGTCCGTCGACGGCCCCGTGATGACCCCCACCATCTCCGGCATCTTCAGCACCGACGACGGCAACGTGGCCGCAGGCGGCAACCTCACCCTCTTCGACACGGCCACCGCACAGAAGCTCTTCCACGAGGAGGGCCGGTACGACGAGATCGACGTGAAGGCCGCCGCGGGCACCAGCCAGGTGCAGTTGCAGGACGCCCTCGACCAGGCGCTGCCCAAGGACGCGGTGCACACCAAGACCGGCCAGGAGCTCGCCGACCGCCAGGCGGAGAGCATCGCCTCGTCCATGAGCAGCATGAAGACGGGCCTGCTCGCCTTCGCCGGGATCGCTCTCTTCGTCGGCATCTTCATCATCGCCAACACGTTCTCGATGCTGGTCGCCCAGCGCACCAAGGAACTGGCGCTGCTGCGCGCCGTCGGCGCCTCGCGCCGGCAGGTCACCCGGTCGGTGCTGCTGGAGGCGCTGGTGGTGGGCGTGGTCGCGGCCATCACGGGCCTGCTCGCCGGCATCGGCATCGGGGCCGGAATGAAGTCCCTGGTGTCGTCCCTGGACAGCGCCACCGTGCCCGACGGCCCCCTCGTGGTCTCGCCGGGCACCATCGCGACCGCGCTCGCGGTCGGCATCGTCGTCACCGTCCTGTCGGCCTGGCTGCCGGGCCGCAGGGCCGCGAAGATCCCCCCGGTGGCCGCGATGAGCAGCGTGCACGCCACGCCGACCACCCGCTCGCTGGTGCTGCGCAACACGCTCGGCTCGCTGATCGCCGCCGCGGGCGCCGTCCTCGTGGTGGCCGGCACGCAGATGCACGGCGACGACGGCCAGCCGTGGGTGGGCGCGGGCGCGGCGGTGCTGGTGATCGGCATCTTCGTGCTGACGCCGCTGCTGTCCCGGCCGCTGATCGCCGCCGCGGCGCCACTGCTGAACGTCTTCGGGGTGTCCGGCAAGCTCGCCCGCCAGAACTCGGTGCGCAACCCGCGGCGCACCGCGGCGACCGCCTCCGCGCTGATGATCGGCCTCTGCCTGATCACCGGGATGACCGTGATCGCGGGCAGCGCCCAGCAGGCCATCGACAAGATGGCGGTCTCCTCGCTGAAGGCGGACTACGTCGTCTCGATGGCCAACTTCAACTCCCTGGCGCCCGACGTGGCCGAGAGGATCGCCCACACCGACGGGGTCACGGCGAGCAGCCCGATGAGCAACGCGCCGGCCCTGGTCGACGGCGAGCGCCACTACCTGACCGGCGTGAACGGCCACGACATCGGCCGGCTCACCGATCTGGACGTGACCGACGGCTCGTTCGAAGTGAGCGGGCGGAACATCGTCGTCGACGACCAGACCGCCTCCGAGCAGCACTGGAAGGCCGGGCAGAACGTCCGGGCCACCTTCGAGGACGGCAAGGCCGTGCCGCTGACCGTGGCGGGCGTCTACCACGGCAACGACATGATCCAGGGCATCCTGATGGACAACGCCACGATGCGGCCGCACCAGAGCGACCCCACCGACATGCAGGTCCTGGTGAAGGCGGCGCACGGCCCGCAGGCCGCCACGAAGGACGCCATCCAGCACGCCCTCGGGGACAATCCGGGGATCCTCGTGCAGGACAAGCAGAGCGTCTCCGGGCAGATCGCCAAGGCGTTCACGCTGATGCTGAACATGCTCTACGGCCTGCTCGCGATGGCCGTGATCATCGCCGTGCTCGGTGTGATCAACACGCTGGCCATGTCCGTCTTCGAACGGTCCCAGGAGATCGGCATGCTGCGCGCCATCGGCCTCGACCGGCCCGCGGTGAAGCGGATGGTGCGCCTGGAGTCGGTGGTCATCTCGCTCTTCGGCGGGGTGCTCGGCGTCGCCCTGGGCGTGTTCTTCGGCTGGGCGGCCGGGAAGCTGATCGCCTCCCACATCGACACCTACGCGCTGGTGCTGCCGTGGGGCCGGATGGCGATCTTCCTGGTGCTGGCGGGGGCCGTGGGCGTGCTCGCCGCGATGTGGCCGGCGCGCAGGGCGGCGCGGCTGAACATGCTGAACGCGATCCACGCGGAGTAGGCCGCGGCGGGGGCGGGGCTTCGGCCCGCCGCCCCCTGCCGCTCCGGGTCCGGCGGCCCGGACCCTCCCCCATGGGGCCCGGTCCGCCGGGTGGGCCGGTACCGCCCGCACAACGCCCCTGGGGAGCCCGGTCGGTGACGGGCTCCCCAGGGGCGGTTTCGTCGCGTGCGCAGGGACGCGCACGGACTCGTGCGCCGCGTGCGCCGCCGCCGTCCGCCGGGGCGGGCCCGCGGACGCCGGGGCTCTCGCGGACCCGCCGGCGCCGGTCGGTCCCGGACCCGGCCGGCGCCGGTCAGACGTTCCAGGTACGCGACCGCAGCGGCATCCCAGAAGCGCCCCCGGCGGGCGTCTTCACGGCGAGGAGCTGGTTGACGCCGATGCGGTTGCGCTCGAAGGACAGCGCGGAGGCCGCCATGTAGAGCCGCCAGACGCGGGCGCGGCCCGGGCTGGTGAGCCGCACGCCGCGCTGCCAGTCCGCCTCCAGGTTGGCCACCCACTGGCGCAGCGTGAGCGCGTAGTGCTCGCGGATGGACTCCATGTCCCGCACCTCGAACCCGGTGCGCTCCAGCTGCGTCACGGTGGTGCCCACCGGTGCCAGCTCGCCGTCCGGGAAGACGTACGCGTCGATGAACCTGTCCACCTGGTACTCGGACTCGTCCACCTGCGGGCGGCGCGCGATCTGGTGGTTCAGCAGCCGCCCGCCCGGCTTCAGCAGCGCGTACAGGTCCTGCGCGTACTCCAGGTAGCGCGCCGAGCCGACGTGCTCCGCCATGCCGATGGAGGAGATCGCGTCATAGGGCCCGTCGGCGACGTCGCGGTAGTCCTGGACCCGGATCTCCACCTGGTCCGTCAGCCCCTCGTCGGCGACCCGCTTGCGCGCGTACGCGGCCTGCTCGGCGGAGAGCGTGACGCCGACGACCCGCGCCCCGTGCTCGCGCGCCGCGTGCAGCGCCATGGACCCCCAGCCGCAGCCCACGTCCAGCAGGCGCTGGCCGGGCTTGAGCTCCAGCTTGCGCGCGATGAGTTCCAGCTTGTCGCGCTGGGCCTCCTCCAGGGTGGCGTCCGGGCTCTCCCAGTACGCGCACGAGTAGACCATCGACGGGCCGAGCACCAGCTCGTAGAAGTCGTTGCCGACGTCGTAGTGGTGGCTGATGGCCTCCTTGTCGCTGCTCTTGGTGTGCAGGTGGCCGCGGCGGTTCCTGCGCATCTCCTCGGGGGGCGGCGGCGGGGGCGGCAGCGGGCCGGCGAGCGCCGCGAACTCCTGGAGCGCGGAGCGCACACCGGGGTCGCGCAGCGCGTCCAGCGCGGCCTTGAGGCCCTTCACGCTCCCGGTGCCCGCGGCGCTCAGCGAGGCGGCGCCGCTCGTGCTCCCCGCGGACCGGGGTGCGTCCGGGGAACCCGCGACCTCCACGCCGCGCTCCCAGATCAGTCCGGCCATCTGGTCCAGGGCCTGGTAGAGGTCGCCCTCGACGTCGAGGTCGCCGGCCACCCACGCGCGCGCGAGGCCCAGCTCGCCCGGCTTCCACAGCAGGCGGCGCAGGGCGCGGCGGCTGCGTACGACCAGTACGGGCGTGTCCGGGGGACCCGCCTCGGAACCGTCCCAGGCTCGCACTCGCAATGGGAGCGGGGCTCCCATCAACTGCTCGGCAAGCGTCATCAGCCGCTGCGCGGCATTCGGCATGGCACACACCTCCGTGACGTCGATCCCGGAACCGTTCGACATAACGAAAACACGTGCGGCCCCCCTCCGCAGTCCCGTCCTGCGTCACGGAACGGCAAAGGTGAGTGTATGTGCCATGCATCAGCCCCATGCCGGGGTGGCCGACCACGGCGCGCGTTCTCGGCCGGCGGCCACGCACGCGCCCCGGAAGGGGCGCGGGGACCCACCAGAAGGTGGTCCGGGCACGACAGAACCAGCCCCTTCGGACGGTGACGATCCGACGGTCTCGTCGTGGCCGGTCGCGCAGTTCCCCCCGCCCCTTGACGGAACCGGGGTGCTCCCCACGTACGGCCCACCCCTACAGGTGGACGGGGTACCCCCGGTGGGAGCCGCCCCACGCCGAAGGGGCGCCCGCACCACGGATGGCGGACGCCCCTTCGGGGATGCTGCAGGGGCCGGGAAGGGCCCCGGTGATCAGGAAGCCTTGGCCTTCTCGCCGCCCGTGACGGACGTGGCGCCCGCGGGGGACGCGGTGACCGACGCCTCCTTGGGGACGGCGGGAGCCGGCGCCGGCTTCGCCGCCTCGTAGAACTCCTCGCGCGGAGACTCGATCGCACCGAGCGAGACGACCTCGCGCTTGAGGAACATCCCGAGGGTCCAGTCGGCGAAGACGCGGATCTTCCGGTTCCAGGTCGGCATGGCCATGCCGTGGTACCCGCGGTGCATGTACCAGGCCAGACGCCCGCGCACCTTGATCTTCACCTTGCCGGCGACGATCATCGCGACGCCCTTGTGCAGGCCGAGACCGGCCACGGCGCCCTTGTTGGCGTGGCTGTAGTCGCGCTGCGGGAAGCCGCGCATGGCGGAGACCACGTTGTCGCCGAGGAGCCGGGCCTGGCGCAGTGCGTGCTGGGCGTTCGGCGGGCACCAGGCGTTCTCCACGCCGGCCTTGCGGGCGGCGAGGTCCGGGACCTGGGCGTTGTCGCCGCCGGCCCAGATGTAGTCGGTGCCCTGCACCTGGAGGGTGGCGGCGGTGTCCACGTGGCCGCGCGGGCCGAGCGGCAGGCCGTAGCGGGCCAGCACCGGGTTGGGCTTGACGCCGGCGGTCCACACGACGGTGTTGGAGTCGACCTCGAGGCCGTTGTTCAGCACCACGTGGCCGTCGACGCAGGAGTCCATGCCGGTCTTCAGGTAGACCTCGACGCCCCGGCTCTCCAGGTGGTCCTTGCCGTAGGCGCCGAGCTTCGGCCCGACCTCCGGGAGGATCTTGTCGGCGACGTCGACGAGGACGAAGCGCATGTCCTCGCGGGTGACGTTGGTGTAGTAGCGCGCAGCGTCGCGCGCCATGTCCTCCACCTCGCCGACGGTCTCCGCACCGGCGAAGCCGCCGCCGACGAAGACGAAGGTCAGTGCCTTGCGACGGACGTCCTCGTCCGTGGTGGAGTCGGCCTTGTCAAGCTGCTCAAGGACGTGGTTGCGCAGGCCGATGGCCTCCTCGATGCCCTTCATGCCGATGCCCTGCTCCGCGAGGCCGGGGATCGGGAAGGTCCGGGAGACCGCGCCGAGCGCGATCACCAGGTAGTCGAAGGGCAGCTCGTACGCCTCGCCGACGAGCGGAGCGACGGTGGCGACCCTGCGGTCCTGGTCGATGGTGGTGACACGGCCGGTGAGAACCTCGGCCTTGGGCAACACACGCCGCAGCGGCACGACGACGTGCCGGGGCGAGATGCTGCCAGCCGCGGTTTCGGGAAGGAAGGGCTGGTACGTCATGTACGAGCGGGGGTCGACGACCGTGACGGTCGCCTCGCCGTAGCGCATCTTCTTCAGAATGCGACGAGCCGCGTACAGGCCTACGTACCCACCGCCCACTACGAGGATCCTGGGACGCTCCGTGGTGCTCATGCCATCGAGTATCCACCCGATTGGAGGGGGGTCTCGTGCGCCCCTTCACAAGCTTCCCCGGGTGCTGTGCTACCCTGCACACCCACTTCGCGGGGCGCGCCCTCTGGACCATGCCGGTGCTGGTGACCATCCACCGCCAGAGCCCCGCCGTCGCACTGCCCCCACCCCCTGTGAGCTGCCGCTCCGGGTCCGGACACGGCCTGCGCCGCCCCCCTTTTCATCGGAGTGACACACTCCCGCCACGGCCCCGTAGCCGCTCCGGCGACCCGGGCGACGCGCCAGGACGCTCCCGGCACTCCGAATACCGCCTCTACCGGGGGCAATTCCTTGTGAAGAAGTTCACGAACTTTCCCGGCGGGCGGTGCCCGCGAGGCCTTCCGGGCACCCCCTGGAGGCCCCGTGAAGCTCGCGCGGAACCCCCGTGAGGCTCACGTGGAGTCCCCGTGGAGCCCTCTCATGGAGTCCCTGGGAGCCCCACGGCGCCACCGCCCCGAGCCTCAACGGTGCTCCTGCGCCACCTCGAACGCGATCCCGTCCAGGATGTCGTGCTCGCTCACCACGACCTCCTGCGCGCCGGTGCGCTCCATGACGGCCAGCAGGACGAGGGCGCCGGCGCCGATCACGTCGACGCGGCCGGGGTGCATCACGGGGATCGCCGCGCGTTCGGCGTGAGTGGCGGTGAGCAGGGAGCGGGTGATCTCGGCGACCTTGTCGCGGGGCACGCGCGCGTGGTGGATGACCGCGGGGTCGTACTCCGTCAGGCCGAGCGCGATGGCGGCGACCGTGGTGACCGAGCCGGCAAGGCCCACGAGCGTGTGGGCCCCGGTGAGCGGCACGGTGTCGGCAGCGAGGTCGAGCGCCGCCTCGACGTCCGCGCGTATCGCCTCGACCTGGCCCGGCTCGGGCGGGTCGGTCACGGCGCCGTCCCGCACGAGGTGACGTTCCGTCATCCGCACGCAGCCGATGTCGACGCTGCGCGCCGCCTCCACCCGGTCCCCGCCGAGCACGAACTCCGTGGAGCCGCCGCCGATGTCCACCACCAGGTAGGGACCCGGCACTTCGGGCCGCCCGAGGAGCTCCCGGGTGGCGCCGGTGAACGAGTAGGCGGCCTCCGTGTCACCGGTGACGACCTGGGGCCGCACGCCCAGGGTGTCCAGGACGCCCTGGGCGAACGCGTCCCTGTTGGCCACGTCCCGGGAGGCGGAGGTGGCCACGAACCGCACCCGCTCGGCACCGTGCCGCTCGATCAGGTCCGCGTACCGCCGGCAGACCCGGAACGTCCGCTCCAGGGCCTCCTCGGCGAACCGCCCGGTCCTGTCGACGCCCTGCCCGAGCCGGACGATCTCCATCGTCCGCTCGACGTCGGCCAGTTCCCCGCTCTCGGGGCTGACGTCGGCGATGAGCAGCCGGAGGCTGTTGGTTCCGCAGTCGATCGCGGCGACACGGGGCATGGGGGCTCCTGTTCGGGGCGGGGCCGGGGGCCCGGAGCGGTCGGGGAACGGGGACGGGCGGGTAAGGGGACGGGCGGGTAAGGGGACGGGCGGGTAAGGGGACGGGCGGGCGTTCAGTCGTCGTCGAGCCGGACGCACGGGCCCTTCCGCCACCACTCGGGCAGCATCTCCAGTGCCTCGTCTCCGAGCGGGTTGACGCCGGGACCGGCGGCCAGGGAGTGCGCGACCAGCACGTGCAGGCACTTCACCCGGTCCGGCATGCCTCCGGCGCTGGGGAAACCGGTCAGCTCCTCGATCTCGTCCCGGCGCCGCAGGTAGTCCTCGTGCGCCCGCCGGTACGCGGCGGCCAGCTCCGGGTCCGTGCCCAGCCGGTCCGTCATCTCCTTCATGACGCCCTCGGCCTCCAGCGTGCCGATCGCGGAAGCCGCACGCGGGCAGGTGAGGTAGTACACGGTCGGGAAGGGCGAGCCGTCGGGCAGCCGGGGCGCCGTCTCCACGACGTCGGGCAGCCCGCAGGGGCAGCGGTGCGCGACGGCCCGCAGACCTCGCGGGGTGCGGCCGAGCTGCCGCGCACAGGCGGCGATGTCCGCTTCGGTCGGCTCGGTGCGCTCGGTGGTCGGCGGGGGCGTCTGCATGGCGGGGGCGGTGTCTCTCATCGGTGGAACGGCGGGGGTGGTGGTGTCTCTCATCGGAGGAACGGCGGGGACAGGTACGGAGGTCGGCGGGGAACGGTGAGGAGTGGCGAGGCGGGGCGGGGCGGAGCTCAGGGGGCCGGGGTCGGGCTGGAGGCGCCGGAGGCCCCGGCCGCACCGCCGGTCTTGCCGGACTGCCCGCCGCGGTCCGCACGGTCGACGCTCTCCCACACGTGCGCGTACCAGGGCCGCATGGCGGGCGCGCGGCTGCTCTCGTCGGTGCCGGACCGCTCGGTGGACCTGGGCTGGACGACGACGTACCCGGTCTCGCCGGGCCTGACGTAGTGCAGCCGCTTGCGGATCTGCTGCTCCGCGTAGGCGTCGTCCTGCCAGCGCGCCTTCTGGTCGCGCAGCCGCTCCACGCGGGCGCGGTCCTGCTCCATCTGCCGGCGCATGTCGCTGATCTCGCCGCGCTGCGAGATGTACTGCCTTATCGGGTAGGCCAGCGCCACGACCAGCGAGCAGAGCACCAGCGCGAGCAGCGCCGCGCGGCCGGTGAGCCGGGAGCGGCGGGCCTGGCGCCTGCTCTGGGAGCGGTAGACGCGGGCAGCGGTCTGCTCGCCGAGCAGCCGCAGCCTGGTCGCGGTGGAGAACCGGTCGCGGCCCGTGTCCCGGTCCCTTCCGGGCATCTGTTCCCGCCTCCCCTGTATGTGCCGGTGTCCCCGCACACGGTACGGGACCGGGTGCGGGGACGGCGGGACCCACGGGTGTCAGCCGGCGCCCCGCGGAACGCGCGGGCGTGCGCCGGCCCCTGCCGGCGCAGCCGCCGGAGGGCTTCCCTGCCGGCGCGCTGCGCCCCGTGCCTACTCGCTACTCGCTCTCCGCGCGAAACCGCGGGAACGCGCTGCGGCCCGCGTACACCGCCGCGTCGTCGAGGATCTCCTCGATGCGCAGCAGCTGGTTGTACTTGGCGACGCGCTCGGAGCGGGCCGGGGCGCCGGTCTTGATCTGGCCGCAGTTGGTGGCGACGGCCAGGTCGGCGATGGTGACGTCCTCGGTCTCGCCGGAGCGGTGCGACATCATGCACTTGAAGCCGTTGCGCTGGGCCAGCTCGACGGCGTCCAGGGTCTCGGTCAGCGAACCGATCTGGTTCACCTTGACCAGCAGGGCGTTGGCGGCGCCCTCGTCGATGCCGCGGGCGAGGCGCTCCGGGTTGGTGACGAACAGGTCGTCGCCGACGAGCTGGACCTTGTCACCGAGCTTGTCGGTGATGATCTTCCAGCCGTCCCAGTCGTCCTCGAACAGCGGGTCCTCGATGGAGACCAGCGGGTAGGCCGCCACCAGCTCCTCGTAGTACTCCGTCATCTCGGCGGCGGTGCGCTCCTTGCCCTCGAAGAGGTAGGCGCCGTCCTTGTAGAACTCGGACGCGGCGACGTCGAGGGCGAGGGCGATCTGCTGGCCGGGAACGTAGCCGGCCTCCTTGACGGCCTCCAGGATGAGGTCGAGCGCCTCGCGGTTGGAGCCGAGGTTCGGCGCGAAGCCGCCCTCGTCGCCGAGGCCGGTGGACAGGCCGCGCTCCTTCAGGACCGACTTCAGCTTGTGGTACACCTCGGCGCCCCAGCGCAGCGCCTCGGAGAAGGACTCCGCCCCGATGGGGGCGATCATGAACTCCTGGATGTCGACGTTGGAGTCGGCGTGCGAGCCGCCGTTCAGGATGTTCATCATCGGCACCGGCAGCAGGTGCGCGTTCGGGCCGCCGAGGTAGCGGAAGAGCGGGAGGTCGGAGGCCTCGGAGGCGGCGTGCGCGACGGCGAGCGAGACGCCGAGGATGGCGTTGGCGCCGAGGCTCGACTTGTCCGGGGTGGCGTCCAGGTCGAACATCGCCTGGTCGATCAGCCGCTGCTCGGTGGCGTCGTAGCCGACGAGCTCCGGGCCGATCTGCTCGATCACGGCGAGCACCGCCTTCTCGACGCCCTTGCCGCCGTAGCGGTTGGCGTCCTTGTCACGGAGCTCCAGGGCCTCGAAGGCGCCCGTGGAGGCGCCGGACGGCACGGCGGCACGACCGGTGCTGCCGTCGTCGAGGCCGACCTCGACCTCGACCGTGGGGTTGCCTCGGGAGTCCAGGATTTCCCGGGCTACGACGACGTCGATGGACGGCACGAGCATCTCCTTCTGGGATGTGACGCTTGGCTTGTGCGGCGTTTCGTGGGGCTTGCGGCATGAGCCTAACGGGCCCGGGGAGCGGGCCCGTCCCATGGCCGGGTCACGGCCGGATAACGCCCCGTCTGGCACGATTACCTGCCGGTACGCCGTTCCGCCTCCGGCGGGGTGGGGCTGCGCCCCGGCTTGGCGCTGGCAGGGGCGCGAGGAAGCGGGGCCGCGCCCCTGAGTAGGCCGGGGCGCCGTTCCCCGCACGCAAGGGGCGCGGGGAACGGCGCGAAAAACCAGAACGCACCCGCAGCCGACCGCGCACCCCAGCCCACACGACGCACCCCCACATGCGGCAGCCCCGCCCCGGCGCGTCCGGGGGAAAACGCGCCGAGGCGGGGCGGTCAGAGGCCCGGATGCCCGTGCGGACGAGCCGGGGGCGGGGCCAGGGCCAGCGAGCCCGGGGCCGGGGAGCCCGGCCCGAGGGCTCAGTGCAGGTGGAGCTGCTGGCCCGGGTAGATCAGCGACGGGTTGCTGACGATGTCCTTGTTCAGCTTGTACAGCTTGTGCCAGCCGCCCTTGACGTGGTGGTCCTGGGCGATGTCGCTGAGCGTGTCGCCCTTCTTGACCTTGTACTCGCCGTCGCCCTTCTTCACCTTCTTGCCGGTGGGCGTCGTCACGGTCTGGCGCTGCTGGGAGCGCGAGGCGTGCTGGGAGCCCTCGTGGGTCGGCTTCGCGGAGGCGGTGTTCTGCGTCTGCGGAGTGGCGGCGGAGCCCGAGCCGGAACCGGTGGAGGCGGAGCCTCCGTTGTACGGCGTGTTGGACAGGCCGGTGCCGCACACGGGCCAGGCGTCCTTGCCCTGCCCGGCGAGCACCTTCTCGGCGACGGCTATCTGCTGGGCCTTGCTGGCCTGGTAGGCAGCCGGCGCGTAGGCGGTGCCGCCGTACGCGGCCCAGGTGGACTGGGTGAACTGGAGCCCACCGGAGAAGCCGTTGCCGCTGTTGATGGACCAGTTGCCGCTGGACTCGCACTGGGCGACCTTGTCCCACTCAGAGGCGGTGGCGGCGGAGGCGCTGCCCGCGCTGACCAGCGGGGCGGCGACGGCGGCACCGGCGACACCGGCGATGGCGACGGCACGGGTGGTGCGGTTGAGCGCGGACGGGCGGCGGTGCCGGCCCTTGCCGGAAAGCAGCATGAAGAGATCCCCTCACCGACGCCTGCGAGGTGAGCTGTCGGGTTCGGGCCGATGGGGTATCCCTTGCTCCTTGCGAGCATGGGAGGTTTTGCCCGGCCGTGCGATTTCCGCACGGCTTCACCCCTAGCCGGTCCGTTCACCGTGCCGCTGCTCGCCTCGTGCTCGTATCGGCGAGGCAGCGGTCCGGTGGGGCCGGCGCTTACCTTGGTTCCCCCGCTCCTGCCTACGGCGCTTCGACGCGACGACTGTTCCCGTACGAACGCCGGCAGGATTCGGCGTGGCGTCCGTCGGTGCCCGCTGTGGCGAGCGGACATGACGGTAAACAGCTGATGCGCCGGATTTCAAAGCGAACTGGGGTTGGTGAGACCCATCTCTCATTCGAGCAAATCGGACAGAACCCCCCGAACTTCAGCCGTTTTTCGCCCGATTCAGGGGTAAAGATCGAGACCTTTCCGGATGAGTTTAGAAAAGATCAAGGTTCTGGCCAGGGAGGATCAGGTCCGGATCGGCCCCGACGGTCTTCTTGTTGGCTGCATATAGTTTCGGCCAGCCGCCCTTGAGGTCATGGGAGTCGGCGATGGCCGAGAGGTTGTCGCCGGGACGCACCGTGTACACCCCTCCCCTGTCGCCGCCACCCTCGCCGCCGGCGCCGCGCGAGGCGTGCCGGCCGGTACCCCGGGAGCCGTCCGAACCGTCGCCTCCGGAGCCCTTGTGCGCCTCGTGCGCACGGCCACCGCGATGGCGACCGGAGCCGTCCGAGTTGTCGCCTTTGGACGGTACTCCAGAGGGCGTCGCCGACGAGACGCCACCATGGTCGGCTTCACCGTCGGCCGGGGCCGAGGACGATCCCCCATGGGACGAAGAGGATGAACCCGGCGCATCGGACGGCGTGCTCGCGGGTATCCCCGCGTCCGAGTCCCCCAGGCCGCCAACCCCGGACTCGGATCCGGATCCGGACTCGCGGGACGGGTCGCCCGTGGCGCCCGTACCCGTCTCGCGGGACGAAGCCCTGCCACCCTGGTCGTTACCGGATGAACCCGGCGAACCGGACGGTGAACCGTGGCTCTTGCCGAGTCCCACGATGTCGGCACACCCCGGCCACGCACCGGGCCCCCGGCCCGCGAGCACCTTCTGCGCGACCGCGATCTGCTCGGACCTGCTGGCCTGGTCCGGCCGAGGCGCGTAGTCCAGGCCGCCGTACAGCACCCACATGTTCGCGGAGAGCTGGAGGCCGCCGTAGTAGCTGTTCCCGGGGTCGGCGCTCCAGGAGCCGCCGCTCTCGCAGTTCGCGAGGCGGTTCCAGGTTGCGTTGTCCGCCTTCCAGGCGGTGCCGTCCGCGTGCGCGCCGGTCGCGCCGAGCAGCGGGATGGCGATGGCGGAGCCGGTCACTCCGGCCGCGAGGACGAGAGCGGGTGCTTGACGGGGGCGCCGATGCCGGCCGTTCCCGGAGAGCATGCGAAGGCCTTTCGCGTGGCGGATCTGACGACTATGAAGACGGCCCTGCGCCGCGGACGGTTCACGTGTTCGCGGATGGTTTACGTGTTCGCGGATGGTTCACGTGTACGCGGACGATTCACGTGCAAAACGACGTGCCTGGCGTGCCTGGCGTGCCTGGCATGTCTGCTGTGTCTGGCATGCCTGTCGTGCCTGGCACGCCTCTCCTACCTGGCACGCCCCCCGGGCCTGGCACGCCTGATGTGTCTGGTGTGACTGGCGCGCCGGACCTGATCGATGTGACCGGCGTGACGCATGTGATCGCGCCGCCGGTCGAAGGTGACCGTAGCGACCTCACACGTCCATCACAAGTCGATGCAGCGGAGATCACATCAACGTCACAGTCCTGACACCCCGCCAGGCATCGCCTGTGGCGGCCTCCCTTCGTGGCCCGCCGGGAGCCGCACCCCGCCGGGGGTCGGGCCGGCCGCACGCACCGGATACGGTCGGGGGCGTGACCGACCGGCCCCTTCCCGACGCGCCGCCCGAGCTGTTCAGCCGGGCCTTCGCCACGGACCCGTATCCCGCCTACGCCTGGCTGCGCGAGCACGCTCCGGTGCGGTGGACGCGGCTGCCCAGCGGGGTCGAGGCGTGGCTGGTGACCCGGTACGCGGACGCCCGCGAGGCGCTGGCCGACCCCCGGCTGAGCAAGAACCCGGCGCACCACGCCGAGCCCGCGCACGCCCAGGGCCGCACCGGCATCCCGGGCGAGCGCAAGGCCGAGCTGATGACGCACCTGCTCAACATCGACCCGCCGGACCACACCCGGCTCAGGCGGCTGGTCTCGAAGGCCTTCACGCCGCGCCGGGTCGCCGCCTTCGCGCCCCGCGTCCAGGAGCTGACGGACCGGCTCATCGACGGCTTCGCGGGGCGGGGCTCAGCGGACCTCATCCACGAGTTCGCCTTCCCGCTGCCCATCTACGCCATCTGCGACATGCTGGGCGTACCGGGCGAGGACCAGGACAACTTCCGCGACTGGGCCGGGATGATGATCCGGCACGGCACGGGCCCGCGCGGCGGCGTCGGCAGGGCCGTCAAGAAGATGCGCGGCTACCTGACGGAGCTGATCCACCGCAAGCGCTCCGACCTCGGCGACGACCTGATCTCCGGCCTGATCCGGGCCTCCGACCACGGCGAGCACCTCACCGAGAACGAGGCCGCCGCGATGTGCTTCGTGCTGCTCTTCGCCGGTTTCGAGACCACCGTGAACCTGATCGGCAACGGCACCTACGCCCTCCTCACCCACCCCGGGCAGCGCGACGCCCTGGCGCGGTCGCTGGCCCGCGGCGAGCAGACGCTGCTGGAGACCGGGATAGAGGAGCTGCTGAGGTTCGACGGGCCGGTGGAGCTGGCGACGTGGCGGTTCGCGACGCGTCCCCTCCAGATCGGCGGGCAGCGGATCGCCGAGGGTGAGCCGGTGCTCGTGGTGCTCGCGGCGGCCGACCGGGACCCCGAGCGGTTCGCCCACCCCGACAGGCTCGACCTCAGCCGGGCCGACAACCAGCACCTCGGCTACGGCCACGGCATCCACTACTGCCTGGGCGCCCCGCTCGCCCGCCTGGAGGGCCGCACGGCGCTCGCGACGCTGCTCGACCGGCTCCCCGACCTCCGTCTCGCCCGCGACCCGGCGGACCTGCGCTGGCGCGGCGGCCTGATCATGCGGGGCCTGCGGGAGCTGCCGGTGGCGTTCACGCCGACGGCACCGGCGGCACCGGCGGAGAGCCGGGGAGCGGGCGCGCCTCGGTAGGGGGTACGGCCTCGCAGGGGCCGGTATGGGCGCGCACCGCCCGGTGAGTAAGAGGGCGCCCGCACCGCTCGGTAAAAGGGCGCCCGCTAATCGGGGTACGGCCTCACTGGGAGCGCGGGCCGTCCCGTCGTTCCGCCTCCGCCGTCCGTATCGCGTCCCGGTACGCGCGGGCCGCGGCCCGCAGCGCCGCCTCCGGATCGACGCCCTCGTGCTCGGCGCGCACCGCCAGGGCGAGCAGTTCGTACCCGACGCCCTCGCCGGCCGGCAGCGGTACGCCCAGATCGGCCGTGCGTGCGCGGGAGGCGAGCTTCGCGGCGAGCGCGAGGCCCGGCTGGCCCAGCGGGACGCCCTCAGTGACGGACGTCCTCCGCTTCTCCTCGGCCTTGGTGCGCAGCCAGTGCTCCCTGACGTCCTCGGGGGTCTCGGCGGTGTCGTCCCCGAAGACGTGCGGATGCCGCAGGATCAGCTTGGCGACGATCCCGGCCGCGACATCGTCGATGGAGAACGCGCCGCCTCCCGTGCCGCCCTGCTCCTCCGCGGCCCCCGCCTCGTCCGGGGCGCCGAGCGCGTCCGGGCCGTGGGCCGGGCTCTCGCCGTCCTCCACCTGCTCGTCGTCCTCGACGCCGTCGACGTCCTCGACATCCCCGACGTCCCCAGCGGTGCCCTCCTCGGCGATCCGCGCGTGGAAGACGACCTGGAGGAGCACGTCGCCCAGTTCCTCGCGCAGCTCGTCGCGGTCCCCGTCCTCGATGGCCTCCACCAGCTCGTACGCCTCCTCGATGGCGTACTTCGCCAGGCCCTGGTGGGTCTGCCGCGAGGACCAGGGGCACTCCCCGCGGATCCGGTCCATGACCTGGACGAGGTCGAGCAGCCGCGCGCCGGGCAGATCGTACGAGGCGGGCAGCAGTTCCAGGTCGGGCATGCGGACGCGCCCGGAGCCGGCCAGGTTCGCGAGGCCGTCCGTCAGCCGCGGGTCGCCCTCGCCGGTGGCGACGACCACCACGTCGGCGCCGCCGGCGCACGCGTCCACCAGCTCCTGCGCGGTGGGAGAGGCGTGCTCGACGGTGACGCCCGCCTCCCGCAGGTACGGCATCTGCGGGTGGTCCGGGTCGGCGCACAGCACCCGGTCGGCGCTCCCCAGCGCCTGCCAGGCAGGCCAGGACAGCAGCCCCGGTGCCACCCGGTGGCTCGTGGTGAGCAGGACGATACGGCCGGTCCCGGCTCCGCCGGACTCCGGAACCGCACCGGAGGTGCCGGAGGAACGCGTCGCAGAAGTCTTCACGCCTCGAACGTAACCCAGAACGCGACCTCGACGGCGCCCCTGCTCGGCCCGGCACCGCGGACGCGAGGCCCGTTCATGAGACGCAGGACCCCGCCATAACGCGTGGGAGCCCGTCCACGAGACGTAGGACCCCGTCCATAAGGCGTAGGGCCGCTCCATGAGACGTAAAGGCCCCATCCGCGAAAGGCCCCCACGAGGGGCGCGGTGAGCCGCGCCCCGGGGCGGGGCCCTAAACCTGCTGCTGCGGCGGCGAGCTGACCTCCCGCAGCCACGGAACCTTCGCGTCCACGCGGCTGCTCTTCTTCACGTCCCACGCCCCGTACCGCGGGTTGATGTCGATGTTCATCGACTTCGACGTCGTGCCGAGGTGCTTCCAGAGCGCGGCCTGGCCGTCGGGCGAGTTCATGTTGATGCCGAGCTTCTTTGCGAGCTTCTGGGCCTCCAGCTCGGTGCGCAGGCTCTCGTCCAGGTGCGCGGGGGCGACCGCGTACTGCTCCAGCCAGCCCGTCTCCAGGGCCTTGGCGCCACCCGCCTGGCTCTCCATGCCGGTGCGCATCATCTGCACCTCTTTGCGGCTCGCCGCGACCCCGGCGTCCTGGGCGGCGCGGTGCAGCACCCGGTCCAGCACCATCGTCTGAAGAGTGCTCCGGGTGAGGCCGCCGGTCTTGCCGACGACCTGCTCGTACTGCGTGTCGTCCTTGAGGGCCGACCGGAGGGCGCCCCGGACCTCGTTGACCCGGCCCTCCAACTCGGAGACCGTGATCCGCCGGCCGTCGACGACGGCGGCCGCGCCCGGGTGCGCGTCGTTCCCGCAGCCGGTCAGGAGGGGCGCGGCGGCCAGCAGTGCGGCGGAGCTGACGAGAAGCGCAGTGCGTCGGCGGCGGTGCAAAGGAACCTCCCGAGGCGATTGTGCAACGGAGCACAAGCTTGCGGTGATCGATGTTATGCAGTCCTGGTGGCGGGGGCCACCGATTCGGCGGACTGAATCGACCAACGATTCGGGAACAGCCGGGGCACTCCCTCCCCAACCATCCTTTGTCGTCCGCCCCAATCGTCCCTCGTCGTCCCTTGTCGGCCGCGACCGCGCGGGCGCGATGTCGTCCGCGACCGCGCTCCGTTCGTTCAAGGAACGCTTCAGGCGCGCACCTGCCCCAGCCACTGGAGCGTGCTCTGGATCTCTGCGGCGAACGGATGGCCGGGCCCGTGCCGGAGCCGGGCGTCGTGCAGCAGCTTTCCCAGCGTGTCGTGGGCCGCGGCCTGGTCGCCGAGCGCGAGCAGCAGATGGCCGATGCGGCGCCGGATGTCGAGCGCGACGGACGGCTCGTCCGCGGGGGCGCTCTCCGCGTATGGGTTGGCCGGGTAGGCGGCGCGCTGGTCGTAAGGGGCGGCCGAATCGCGCGGGTCGTGCCGGTGCTCGAAGTGCGGCAGCAGCGCGCGGTACTCGGCCAGGGCCGCCGCCGGCTCGCCGAGCTGCTCCAGGCACTGGGCGGCGTCGTAGCGGAACCGCAGCGACTGCTCGTCGCCCACGCCGCGCTCGGCGGCGCGCTGCTCGGCGAGGTCCCGCAGTTCGGGCAGCGCGCGCCGGTACTGCCCGTCGTCCATCAGCGTGGCCGCGTACTGCTTGCGGAGGGTGCGCACGACCCCCGAGTGCTCGCCGTGCTGGGCCGCGGCGGCCGGCAGGAGCGCACCGAGGGTGTCCACGGCCTGGGTGATGCGGCCCTCTCCGAGCAGCCGTTTGACCTCGTCGATGACCGCTGCGACATCCGTGCGCCCGTCCGCCGGGCCCGCGGGACGGCTCGCTGGACGCGGGGGCACGACGGCACGATCCGGCCAGGGGGCGCCCGGGCGCAGGAAGGGGCGGGTGGGGTCGAGGGCACCGCCCGACGGGGCCCCGTGCGCGCCGCGCACCGGCAGCAGCGGAAGCAGTTCCTCGTAGACCTCCTGCGCGGAGGCGGGCCGGTGCTGGGGGTCCTTGGCGAGCAGCCGGCCCACCAGGGAGTCCAGGGCGGCCGGCACCTCGGGGCGGAGCTGGCGCACCGGCAGGGGCTGCTCGTACAGGTGCCGGTAGAGGACCCCGAGGGCGGTGTTCCCCGCGAACGGGACCGTGCCGCTGAGCAGTTCGTACAGCACCACCCCCAGCGCGTACAGGTCGGTGCCCGGCCCGACGACGCCGCTCATCGCCTGCTCGGGGGCCATGTAGGCGGGGCTGCCGATGGCGGAGCCGGTGTGGGTGAGGCGTGTGGTGTCGGTGTCCATGACGGAGGCGACGCCGAGGTCCAGGATGGTGACGGTGCCGTCCTGGCGCACCATCACGTTCCGCGGCTTGAGGTCGCGGTGCACGACCGGGACGGCGTGCACAGCGCTGAGCACGGCGCACAGTTGCGCGGCGACGGCGACGGCCCACTGCCAGGGGTAGGGCTGGCCCCCGCCGAAGCGCGCGAGGTGGTCGGCGAGGTCGGCGCCGTCCACGTACTGCATGACCAGGTACAGCTCCTCGCCCTCGCTGCCCGCGTCGTGCACGGTCACCAGGCCGGGGTGGTCGACCTGGGCGGTGACCCGGCACTCGCGCAGGAAGCGGCGGCGCAGCCCGTCGGTCTGCTCGGCGTCGGTGCCGGTGGCGATGTCGGGGCGGAGCAGTTTGACCGCGACCCGGCGGTCGAGGCGCCCGTCGTAGGCCGTCCAGACCTGGCCCATGCCGCCCTGTCCGATGAGCTTGGACAGTTCGTAGCGGCCGGCGACGGTGCGGACGCTCACCGGTCCGCCTCCGGGCCCGGCCCGCCCTCGTCACCCTGGCGCCGCAGGTAGTCGCTGAGCTCGTCGAGCTCGGCGCGTACCTGGTCGATACGGGCGTGGGCGGGGCGGCCCGGCGGCGGGGTCACCGGCATCGGGACGGCGTACGGCAGGGGACCCGAGGGTCCCGGCGGCGGAGTACGGTCCCGCCCCGGCGGCGGGGTCCGGTCCCGCCCCGGCATCTCCGGTCCCATCGGCTGCGTCGGGCCGCGGTGGTCGGGCCGGGACGGTGGCGGCCCCGCGGCGGCGTGGTGCTGGGGCACGGTGGCCGGCGGGGGCGGCGTGTGGGGTCCGGGATAGCCGGGGCCCGCGTGCGGCGGCTGCGGCCCGGGGAGGTGCCCGCCGCCGGGGGCCGCGCCCGGCCAGGGGACCTCGAAGTGGCGGATGTCCGCGTACAGGAAGTAGGCCGTGGCACCGACGCCGGTGAACATCAGGATGATCAGCCCGAAGGCGAAGGTACCGGTGCCGGCGACCTGGGCGCCGACGAAGCACAGCAGCGCGAGGGCCGTGGCCCCCACGCCGGTCCAGAACACCGCCCAGTCGGACTTCTTCCTGGTCAACGTGGCCACTCTCAGCAACCCGGCCCAGGACAGGAATCCGAAGCTGAACAGCGAGACCAGTATGAAGATCACGCGCAGCACCACGAGCGTTGCGGTCGAGGGGCGCCGGGACTGCGGCGGCGCAAGACCGGGGCCGTACATGAATGCTCCCAGGAACACGGCGTTGCCGGGCGGCTGCCCGGCTGGGCATACGGCACCTCCCACGTCCGCAAGGCAGTTCTGACTGCTGCGGGCGGCCCGACAGGCGTGCGGGTGCTGCTCCCAGAGCGTATAGGGCGGCTCGAACAGACGGTCATAGGCTGTACGCCCGAGCCTGTCGCGCGCCCGGGCCCCCGCACGCGAGGCGCGCAGGGACCGCCGGCCACGGCACGATCGCGCGGGGCCCCGGCTACGCCCCCAGGATCGACGTCAGGAACTCGCCCGTCCACGACAGCAGTTCGCGTCCCGTCAGCGGCTTGCCGCCCACCTTCGCGGTCTTCGGGCGCGGAACGAGGAGCTGGCGGGTGGCCGCCTTGACGACCGTCCCCGGGTAGAGGCGCTTCAGGCGCAGCTCCTGCGACTCGCGCAACTCCAGCCGGGAAGGCCCCGCGTCGGCACCCTTCGAGGCGCTGTCGGGGGACGATCGAGAGGGGCGCGCGCCAGCGCTCGTTGAGGGGTGGTGGTCGGGTGACGGGAGGGAGAACCGGATCGAGTTGCCCTGGAGGACGATCTCGCCCGCGCCGCACGCCCGCGCCAGCATCCGCAGGCCCGCGACGAGGAGGAGGTTCTCCACCGGCTCGGGCATCTTGCCGTAGCGGTCGGTGAGTTCCTCGCGGACCGCCTTGATGTCCTCCTCGGAGTTGGCCGAGGCGATGGCCCGGTACGCCTGGAGGCGCAGCCGCTCGCCGGGCGCGTAGTCGTGCGGGACGTGCGCGTCGACCGGCAGCTCGATCTTGACCTCCAGCGGCGGCTCCTCCGGGGCCTCGCCGCCCTCGACGGAGGCGCGGTAGTCCGCGACCGCCTCGCCGACCATGCGCACGTACAGGTCGAAGCCGACGCCCGCGATGTGGCCGGACTGCTCGCCGCCGAGGAGGTTGCCCGCGCCGCGGATCTCCAGGTCCTTCATCGCCACGTACATGCCCGCACCCATCTCGGTGTGCTGCGCGATGGTGGCGAGGCGCTCGTGGGCGGTCTCCGTGAGCGGCTTCTCCGGCGGGTAGAGGAAGTAGGCGTAGCCGCGCTCGCGGCCGCGGCCGACGCGGCCGCGGAGCTGGTGGAGCTGGCTCAGGCCGAAGTTGTCGCCGCGCTCGACGATGAGGGTGTTGGCGTTGGAGATGTCGATGCCGGACTCGACGATGGTCGTCGACACCAGCACGTCGAACCTCTTCTCCCAGAAGTCCACCACCACCTGCTCCAGCGCCTGTTCGGACATCTGGCCGTGCGCGGTGGCGATCCGGGCCTCGGGCACGATCTCCCGCAGCCTCGCGGCGGCGCGGTCGATCGACTCGACCCTGTTGTGGATGTAGAAGACCTGGCCCTCGCGGAGCAGCTCGCGGCGGATCGCGGCGCCGATCTGCCGCTCCTCGTAGGGCCCGACGAACGTGAGCACCGGGTGCCGCTCCTCCGGCGGCGTGGTGATCGTCGACATCTCGCGGATGCCCGTCACCGCCATCTCCAGCGTCCGCGGGATGGGAGTGGCGGACATGGTGAGCACGTCCACGTTGGCGCGCAGCTTCTTGAGCTGCTCCTTGTGCTCGACGCCGAACCGCTGCTCCTCGTCGACGATCACGAGCCCGAGGTCCTTGAACCTGGTCTCCGACGAGAACAGCCGGTGGGTGCCGATGACGATGTCCACCGCGCCGTCCCGCAGCCCCTCCAGCACGGCCTTCGCCTCGGTGTCCGTCTGGAACCGGGAGAGCGCCCTGACGGACACCGGGAACTGCCCGTACCGCTCCGAGAACGTGCTGAAGTGCTGCTGCACCAGCAGCGTGGTCGGCACCAGCACGGCGACCTGCTTGCCGTCCTGGACCGCCTTGAACGCGGCGCGCACCGCGATCTCCGTCTTGCCGTAGCCGACGTCGCCGCAGATCAGACGGTCCATGGGGATCGTCTTCTCCATGTCCTCCTTGACCTCGGCGATGGTGGTGAGCTGGTCGGGCGTCTCCGCGTAGGGGAAGGCGTCCTCCAGCTCGCGCTGCCAGGGGGTGTCGGGACCGAAGCCGTACCCGGGCGCGGCCATCCGGGCGGAGTAGAGCCTGATCAGGTCGGCCGCGATCTCCTTGACGGCCTTCTTCGCGCGGGCCTTCGTCTTCGTCCAGTCGGCGCCGCCGAGGCGGTGCAGCGTCGGGGCCTCGCCGCCGACGTACTTGGTGATCTGCTCCAGCTGGTCGGTGGGGATGTAGAGCCGGTCACCGGGCTGGCCGCGCTTGGCCGGGGCGTACTCGACCACCAGGTACTCGCGGGTGGCGCCCTGCACGGTGCGCTGCGCCATCTCGATGTAGCGGCCCACGCCGTGCTGCTCGTGGACGATGTAGTCGCCCGACTCCAGGGTGAGCGGGTCGATGGTCTTGCGGCGCCGGGCCGGCATCCGGGCGCCGTCGCGTCCCGCGGCCTTCTGGCCGGACAGGTCGGTCTCGGTGAGCACGGCGAGGCGCTGCGCGGCGTCGACGAAGCCGTGGTCGATGGAGCCGCACGCCACGTGCACCACGGACGGGGTGAGCCCGGCCAGGTCGGTGTCGAGGCGGGCGGCGATGCCCTCGCCGCCGAGCACCTCCACGGTGCGCGCCGCCGTGCCGTGGCCCTCGGTGACGTAGACCGTGCGCCAGCCGTCGGCGAGCCACTGCTTGGTGTCCGCGAGGGCGCGCGCGGTGTCGCCGCGGTAGCTCTCCGGTGCGTGCATGCCGAGCTTGAGGATGTCCGACGTCTCGTCGGCGTAGTCCTCGGCGAGCGCCTCGTCACCGGCGAACGGTGAGAGCGACCACCACATCATGCCCAGCTCCCGGGCCCGCTCGCGGACGTCCGCGATGGACCACAGGGAGGCCGCGCCGACGTCGATCGGCGCCTGGCCGCCCGCCCGTCGCCCGCCACCACCCTCGACCGAGCGGGCTTCGCCCGTACGCCATGATTCGGCGCTCGCCGCCCACGACGCCTCAAGGAACTCCTGGCTGGTGGCCACCAGGTCGGCAGCCCGGGTGCGCACCCGCTCCGGGTCGCACACCACCGCCATGCTGCGCGCCGGCATCACGTCGAGCAGCAGCTCCATGTCGTCGACCAGGACCGGCGCCAGGGACTCCATGCCCTCCACGGCGATGCCCTCGGCGATCTTGCCGAGCAGCTCGGCCAGCTCGGGGTGGTCCTCGGCCAGCGCGGCGGCGCGCGTCCGTACCTCGTCGGTGAGCAGCAGCTCACGGCAGGGCGGCGCCCACAGGCCGTGCTCGGCGACCTCAAGGGAACGCTGGTCGGCGACCTTGAAGTAGCGGATCTCCTCGATGTCGTCGCCCCAGAACTCGACGCGCAGGGGGTGCTCCTCGGTGGGCGGGAACACATCGAGGATGCCGCCGCGCACCGCGAACTCGCCGCGCTTCTCGACCAGCTCCACGCGCGCGTACGCGGCCGCCGCGAGCGCGTCGACGATCTCCTCCAGATCGGCCTGCATCCCCGTGCGCAACGCCACCGGCTCCAGGTCGCCCAGGCCCTTGACCTGCGGCTGGAGCACGGAACGGACAGCGGCGACGACCACCTGGACGGGGCCCGTCTCGGGGTCGTCCGCGCTGGGGTGGGCGAGCCGGCGCAGCACCGCGAGGCGGCGGCCGACGGTGTCCGAGCGCGGAGAGAGCCGCTCGTGCGGCAGCGTCTCCCAGGAGGGGTACTCCACCACGCCGTCCGGCGGCAGCAGGCTGCGCAGCGCCGCGGCCAGGTCCTCCGCCTCGCGGCCGGTCGCGGTCACGGCCAGTACGGGGCGCCCGGTCTCGCGCGCCAGCGCGGCCACCGAGAGGGGGCGTGCGGCGGGCGGGCCGACCAGGTCGACATGCATACGGTTACCGTCGGTGGCCGCGGTGACCGCTTCCGCCAGGGCCGCGTCCTTGACGACGGCGTCGAGCAGGCCATGCAGGCTCATGAACAGGGTTTCCGTCCGGGTGGGCAGCGCGAACACCGGCCAAGCGCCTTTCTGGCGGGCCGGAGCCTCCAGCCTACGACTCCGAGGAGGCGCCGTGCCGCGCGCGTGGGAGCGGTGACCCCGGGGCTCGCCTTGCCCCCGGGGTCTCTGGGCGCCGGGGGCGGGGGCTTGGGTGACCCGATGTCCCCCGGGGGCGCGAGGCTGTGTCCTGGGGGTACCTCCCGCGCCCCTGTCGGGGCGCACCGCACGGCGCCCGGACGCCTGTGCTGCGTCCGGGCGCCGTGCCCCCCGTTACCCCCGCTCAGTGGTCGGCGATTCGAGCGCTACGCGCTCATTCCGTGGCGATGGCCCCCAGGACGTTCATCCGGCCGGCCCGGAAGGCCGGGAGGAGGGCCGCGACGAGGCCCACGAACGCCGAGCCGATGAAGACCGTGATGATCGTCGGCCAGGGGATGTCCAGGGTGCGCAGGCCCTCCAGGGCCAGCAGCTTCTGGGCCGTGGCCCCCCAGCCCATGCCCAGGCCGAGGCCGAGCAGGGCGCCGAAGAGGGCGATCACCACCGACTCCAGGCGGATCATGCGGCGCAGCTGGCGCCGGGAGAGCCCGATGGCGCGCATCAGGCCGATCTCCCGGGTGCGCTCCACCACCGACAGTGCCAGCGTGTTCACCACGCCGAGCACGGCGACGATGATCGCCAGAGCCAGCAGGGCGTAGACCAGATTGAGGAGCTGGCCTATCTGGTCCTTCAGTTCCTGCTTGAAGTCGGTCTGGTTCTCCACCTTGTACTGCGGGTACGCCGCCAGCGACTTCTTGAGAGCCGCGTAGGCCTGCTTCTCCTGGCCGTCCTTGGCGGCGCCGAACATGAGCAGGTTCTGCGGCACCCGGTCGGCCGGGAGGTACTGCCGGGCCGTCGCGATGCTCATGTACATCGCGCCCTTGTCGATGGACGTGTCGTCCGAGGTGATCGCCGCCACCTTGAGCTTGGCCGTGCTGCCGCCGGTGAAGGCGATGGTGATGCGGTCACCGACCTTCACGTGGTTGCGGCCGGCGTAGTCCGTGCCGACGGACATGGAGTCCTTGCCGTAGGCCGCGGAGAGGTCGCCCTCGGTGGTCTCCCGGCGCAGGTCCGTCGCGTACGACGGGTCCGCGGCGACCAGCTGCTCGTTCTCCGACTTGCCGTTCGGCGCGGTCATCCTGGCGGGGACGCCCAGGTAGTGAGTGACGTGCGCCAGGCCCGGTGTGTTCTCCATGGCCTTCGCGGCCTGCGGGACGATCGTCTGGCCGGTGCTGGACTGCACGATGAAGTCCGCGCCGACCGACCTGTCCAGTTCCTCGGTGGCCGAGGCGACCATGGACGAGCCGACCACGGAGAGGCAGGCGACCAGGGCGAGGCCGATCATCAGCGCCGCGCCGGTGGCGCCGGTGCGGCGCGGGTTGCGCAGTGCGTTGCGCTCGGCCATCCGGCCCACCGGCCCGAAGAACCGCAGGACCACCACGCTGATCACGCGGACCACGCCGCTCGCGAGCAGCGGGCCGACCACGATGAAGCCGATCAGGGAGAGCACCACGCCGAGGCCGAGCCAGAGCGAGCCCTGCATCGCCTTCTCCGCGCCCGCCGAGGCGTAGAGCGCGGCGCCGCCCCCGGCGCTGAGGAGCACGCCCAGGACGCCCCGCACCACACCGGCCCTGCCGTCCGTCGTGTTGCCGGAGTCCCGCAGTGCCGCCATCGGCGAGACCTTCCCGGCGCGGCGGGCCGGGAGGTAGGCGGCGAGCACGGTGACGATGACACCGAGCAGCAGACCGGCGGTGGGAGTCGTCCACTTGACCGTCAGGTCGCCTGTGGACAGCTCCATGCCGAGGCCGGACATCAGCTTCATCAGCCCCACGGCCAGGCCGACTCCTGCCACCACGCCCAGCACCGAGCCGACCACGCCCAGCAGGACGGCCTCGATCAGCACGGAGCGGTTGACCTGCTTGCGGGACGAGCCGATGGCCCGCATCAGACCTATCTCGCGGGTGCGCTGGGCGACCAGCATGGAGAAGGTGTTGATGATCAGGAAGATGCCGACCAGGAACGCGATGCCGGCGAAGCCGAGCATGGCGTACTTCATCACGTCGAGGAAGGAACCGACCGACTTGCGGCTCTCGTCCGCCGACTCCGCCTGCGTCTTCACGGTGAACGAGGAGCCGAGCGCCGAGCTGACCCGCTGCTTGAGCTGGTCGTTGCTCACGCCCTCGTCGGCCGTCATGGTGATCGCCGAGAAGCGGTCGGTGGAGCCGAGCAGCCTGCTCTGCGAGGTGGGCGTGTCGAAGTAGACGATCGCCGCGCCCGGGTTGGTCACCTTGAAGGTGGCTATGCCGGAGATCCGCGCCGTGAGGTCACCGGTGGCGGTGATGGTGCGCAGGCCCTCGCCCAGCTTGAGGTGGTGCTTGTCGGCCGTGTCCGCGTCGACCATCACCTCGGAGGGGCCTCTCGGGGCGTGGCCCGAGGTGATGTCCATCGAACGGCGGTCGTTCTGCGTCCAGTTGCCGGCAATGGTCGGGGCGCCCGTGTCGGAGCCCATGTTCTTGTTGTGGGCGTCGACGACGGTGACCTTCTCGCTGCTCACCGCGCCCTCGGCGGACTTCACGCCGTCCACGGCGCGCACCTTCGCCAGGAGGGAGGAGGGCAGCGACAGCGGCCGGCCGTTGTCCGACTGCGGGCGGTCCTTCTCCACCTTGGGGTTGACCGTGACATCCGCGGCCGTCACGGCGAAGAGCTTGTCGAACGTGGTGTTCATGGTGTCCGTGAACACGAGCGTGCCGCAGACGAACGCCACCGAGAGCAGGACGGCGATGGCGGAGAGCGCCATGCGGCCCTTGTGCGCGAGGAAATTGCGCATCGAGGTCCTGAGGACGGTCATGACCGGCGCCTCCGGGCATCGGAGCGCGGGGCCGGGGACTGCTCGCCGGAGAACCGCAGCATCCGCTCCAGGACCTGGTCCGCGGTGGGGTTGTGCGTCTCGTCGACGATGCGGCCGTCGGCCAGGTACAGGACGCGGTCGGCGTAGGCGGCGGCGACCGGGTCGTGGGTGACCATCACGATGGTCTGGCCGAGCTCGTCGACCGACTGGCGCAGGAAGCCGAGCACCTCGGCACCGGCGCGGGAGTCGAGGTTCCCGGTCGGCTCGTCACCGAAGATGATCTCGGGGCGGGCCGCCAGGGCGCGGGCCACGGCGACCCGCTGCTGCTGCCCTCCGGAGAGCTGGCTCGGACGGTGCTTCAGGCGTCCTCCGAGGTCGACGGTCTTCACCACGCGGTCCAACCACTCGCGGTCCGGCTTGCGGCCGGCTATGTCCATGGGGAGCGTGATGTTCTCCAGGGCGTTGAGCGTCGGCAGCAGGTTGAACGCCTGGAAGATGAAGCCGATGCGGTCCCGCCGCAGCTTGGTGAGCTTCTTGTCCTTCAGGCCCGTGATCTCGGTCTCGTCGAGGAAGATCTGGCCGGACGTCACGGTGTCCAGGCCGGCCAGGCAGTGCATCAGAGTGGACTTGCCGGACCCGGAGGGGCCCATGATCGCGGTGAACCTGCCGCGGTCGATGTCCACGTCGACGCTGTCGAGCGCGACGACGCGGGTCTCGCCGGCGCCGTACGCCTTGACCACCTGCCGGGCACGAGCGGCTGCGGCCGTACGCCCTCCGGCTCCCCCGTGCCTCGGAATGGTTACAGCCGTAGTCACGCTAAGTCTCCTATATCGGTTTCCGATCGGACCGGCCGATCGAAGGGGTGTGTGATGCGGGGATGAGGGGCGGCTGGCAGCTATGGCAGCCGTGCTTCGCTCCGTGCTTCAGTCTGCGTGGCCGGCACGCCCCACCGCGCTGAGGAACAGCGCACTCTTTTCCTGGGGTAAACCCCACCCCCGCACTGCGGTTTCACGCAGTACCGGGGCGGCCGGCCCGCCCGCACGACCCCCGATGCCTCCGGCGCCCGCCCGAGTCCCCCCAGGCCAGGGCGGGCGCCGATCCGCCCGGTCCGTCGTACACAGCAAGGCTAGGCAGCGGCCCGCCGCGCCTCGTCCTCCGGCAGTACGAACGTGCCCCTGCCCGCAGTACGGAGGATCCCCTAGGGGCGCTCCACCCCCCGGAGGAGAAGGTGTAAGGGTCCCCTCCACCCTTCCGCCCACGCAGCATCCACCCTTCCGTCGCGTGAGGGTCAAGCGGAGGCTCCTGCTCAGCGCCTGGGCGCCTGGTTCCACCCGCGGCTACAGGAGGGGCGGGCCGCACAGGGAGCCGACTGGGGGCGGGCTGGGGCCGCGCGGGGCGTGCGGGAGGCGTGGGGGCGGAACAAAGGCCACTCTCACGCCCCATCACCGGCCCGGCTCCACGCCCCGTCACCGGCCCGGCTCCACGGCCGTCACCGGCCCGGCTCCGAGCCCCACGAGGGGGCGCGCACGCCGGCCCCGCCGGCATCCCGTCCGAACGAGTTCGTCCCTGACGGACGAATGGGCGGAGTGTCGCGTTATGTGGTGTTCCTCTTGATCCATCAAGATGTGCGGCACATGGAGTGATACGCGCGTACCGCCGTGGGCGCCGCGCGGCGCGTTCGGGGCCCGTGCCGCGCGGACCGCGCTCCAGTGCGGGAAGAAGCGCGCTCCAGTGCCGGAAGAGGGGATTCAGGGTGAGCAGTGCATCGGCGTCACCGCACGGCTTCGCCGCCGTACGAGGCCGTGGCTACCGTCCCGGGCAGGCCGACGCGTTCGTGACGGACCTGTCCGACGCGCGCGACGAGGCGTGGGAGCGGGCGGCCCGGCTGACCGTGCTGGCCAAGGAGATGGAGGCGGAGCTCGCGCGGCTGGACGAGGCCCTGCGGCGGCTCCCCCCGCAGACGTACGAGTCCCTCGGGGTGCGCGCCCGCCGGCTCCTCGCGCTCACCCAGGAGGAGGCCCTCGTGGTGCGGGCGGAGGCGCAGGAGGTGGCCCGGCGCACCCGCGAGGACGCGGTGCAGGAGAGCACGCGCGCGCGTGACGCGGCCCGCGCCTACGCCGAGGCGCTGCGGTCGGAGTCCGACGAGTACGCCAGAAGGCGCCTGCTGACCGACCGCGAGACCGCCGACGAGCTGCGCACGGCAGCGCGCGCCGAGGTCAAGGAGACCCGTCTTGAGGTGCTGGCGGCGCTGCGGGAGATGCGGCAGCGGGTGGCCGAGCTGCTGGCCGGGCAGGAGAGCGAGCACGAGGAGCGCTGGGAGGCCGCGGAACGTCAGCTCGCGGAGCGCGAGGCGGAGCTCAAGGCCCACCACGAGGAACTCACGGCACAGGCCGAGGCACGCCTGCGGGACGCGCAACGGGCCCTCGTGGCGACCCGGGAGAAGGCCAAGCGGGACCAGGAGAACGCGGAGGCCGGCGCGGCGGAGCTGCTGGCTGAGGCGCGGATGCGCAAGGAGGCCATCGGGCGCGAGACCGACCGCGTGCTCAGGGAGCACGACGCGCAGCGGGACGAGGTGCTCGTGCACATGGATCGCGTGCGCACCAGCCTGCTCGCCCTCACGGGGCGGCTGGGTACGCCGCCGGACGGGCCCTGACGCCGCGCGGTCCGACGGCCCATCGGTCCTCCGACGACCCATCGGCCCGCCAGCCTGTCCAGGCGAGCCCCTATGGCAGACGGTGGCTGGCGTGCCGCACGCGCGCGTGTGCGGCACGCCAGCCACCGTCGAAGCCCTTGGAGGGCGGGCACCGGTATCACCGGGTCACCGGGTCAGAGGAGGCCGTCCCACATCTGTTCGAGGATGACGGACCACCAGCTCTCCGGGGACCCCAGTGCCGCCTGGTCCAGCGAGGCGAGCTGGGCCTGGAAGTCGACCGTCCAGCGGCCCGCCTGCTCCTGGTTGAGCCCCAGCCGCAGCGGCCACATCCGGCCGACGAGGGCCAGGCAGCGCACGAACTCCGGCAGGCCGGTGTTCACGAACTGCGGCGGCACGGGAGCACCGCCCGGGCCTGCCTCAACGGGCACGGCCACGATGTTCGCCGTGCCGTACTGGACGCAGATCGCCCGCCCGAAGTCGGTGCCCATCACGAGATAGGAGGCGGCGTCGGAGGCCGGCTGCACACCGCGTTCCAAGGCCAGTTCGTGGAGGGTCGGCACCGGGCGGCCGGGCTGCGCCTGGGCCCAGAAGAACGGCCGGACGTCCAGCGGCAGCCCCGCCCACATCAGCGTCGTGGCCACCACCTCGGGCACGCCCTGCCGGGACACCGCCCGCTGGTCGAACCGGAAGACCCCGGGGCCGTACGCGGCGGCCAGTTCCTGGGCCACGCCCTCCGGCGGCAGCGGGGGCGCGGGCGGCACGGGCGGCAGCGGCGCGCGCACCGGCGCGGGCCGCGCGGGGCCGTCCGCGACCTGGTGCAGCTCCCCCTGGTGGGCGAGCAACTGCTGCATGCCCTGCTGCCGCGACGCGTGGTCCCTGCCGTACGGGGCGATGGACGTGATCCGCGCCTGCGGCCAGTTCTCCCGGATCATGCGGGCGCAGTACGCGCCCGGCAGCTCGCAGGACTCCAGCTCGGTGTGGAGTTCCAGGACCTGCTGCGGCGGCACGTTCATGGCGTGCAGCTCGTGCACGATCTGCCACTCCGGGTGCGGCATGCCCGGCGCGGAGCGGCGGATGAGCTGCTGCTCGGAGCCGTCCTGCGCGCGGTACCGCAGCACCGCCTGGTAGCCCGGGCCGACGGTCGGCTGGCCGACCGGCTGCTGCGGGTAGCCGTACGCCGCGGGCGGCGGCGGTGCGCCGTGCGCGACCTGGCCGGGCGGGGGCGGCGGCATGCCCGGGCCCGCCGGCGCACCGGGGGTGCCGGGCGCACCCGGAGGCGGCATGCCGGGGCCGCCCACGGCCGGGCCGGCGAGCATGGTCGCCGCCTGGTGCACTCCGCCGGGGGGCGGCGGCGTACCGGGGCTCACGCCGCGCGGCGGGGTTCCCGGTGTACCGGGCGCGCCCGGCGGAGGCGGCGTCGAGCCGGGAGGCGGAGGCGGTCCGGCGGGCGCTCCCGGAGCGCCGGGCGCCGGCGGAGGCTTGGGCACGCCGGAGCCGCCCTGGCCCGGGTCGGCCAGCATCGTCGCGGCATGGTGCACGCCACCGGGCGGAGCCCCCGGGGGCGGCGGCGCCGAGCCGGGCGGCGGCGGGGGGCCCGCGGGGGCGCCGGGAGCGCCGGGCACGGGCGGAGGGGGCGGGCCCTCGGCACCCGGGGCACCCGGGCCACCGGGCCCGTCAGGGCCCAGCGAGGACACGAGCTGAGTCGGCACGTAACCGCCCGCCGGGGTACCGGGCGCGCCGGGACCCGACGCGGGCGGCACACCGGCACCAGGCCCACCCGGACCGGCAGGAGCACCCGGGGCCCCGGGTGCACCCGGGGCACCGGGCCCGCCGGGAACACCGGGAACGCCAGAAGCACCGGATTCCGCAGGCACGCCGGCCCCACCCGGCGCGCCGGGACCACCCGGAACGCCAGACCCGCCCGGAACACCAGACCCACCGGCACCGGCCGAAGCACCCGGCCCACCGGCGTTTCCAGGACCGCCGGCCCCCTGCGGATATCCGTACCCCGGGGCTCCCGGCGCTCCCGGAGCTCCCGGGGCACCAGGGCCGCCCGGAACAGAACCCTCCGGCCCGTCGATCGCGGGCGCCACGGCCGTCGGCGGCAACTGGCTGCCGCCGGACATCAGCGACGTCTTCGCATCCGGCGGCACCGGCGTCGCCGGCGGCTCGTGCGGCGTACCGCCGTCGTCCAGGTCGGTGAGCGGAGGCGCGAAGACGGTGGCGGGCAGCGGCACGGAGCGGTCGTCGCCGGCATCCGCGTTGGTGTCCGTACCCGCCCAGGGAGTGGGCTGCGAGACGGCGCCGGACTCCCGCGCACGCTCGTCCTCGTGCGCGGCCGGAACCTGGTCGGCGCCCCCGGCAGAGCCGGAACCGGAACCCGCGACACCACCGGCCCCGGACACCCCGGAACCGCCCGCGTCCAGACCGCCGTCCACGCGCGCAACCGAGCCGGACCCCCTACCCGAACCGGAGTCCACACCCGAACCGGAATCCGCACCAGAACCCACACCCACAAGGGAGCCGGCACCGGCACCCGCACCCTCACCGGAGCCGGCACCAGCACCGCCCCCCGCCCCGGCCGCCGCACCGCCCGCCCGCTGATCAGGAACCCCCAGCCGGTCCGCCGCCTCCTGGAGCCACTCGGGCGGACTCAGCAGGAACGACGTCTGGTTGAGGTCGACGCTCTGCGCCGCGGGCGCCGGGGCCTGCCCGGCCTCCTCCGCGGTGCCGTACTCCTCCTCGTACCGGCGGATCACGTCGTCGACCGGCAGGGCCGGCCAGAGCGTGGCCGCGCCGCCGTCGCGGGGGATCACCAGCCGCGGGCCGCCGCCCTCCGCGGGCGCGTCTCCGGGCGCCTGCGCGGCGCCCGGGGTACGGTCCCCGGCCCGTGCGGACCCGGCGGCCCAGACCACGAAGCCCAGCTCGAACTCCCGGACGCGCACGTCCCGGCGCTCGTACGCCGGTACCTCCGCGTTGATCCACTCCTCGGCGCGGTCCTGCGCCTGAGCGAACGTCACCATCGGCAGATCACTCCCCCACTCACTGGCCCCACTCACTCCGCCACCGGTACGGCGCGCGCGAAACCGCCGTCCACCATCAGGTTGGCCACGGTCTCCAGCTCCGGGGGGTTGCCGGCGAGACGCGTCAGAAAGGCGTCGAAGTCGCCGCCGCACGGCAGCAGCAGGCGCGGCACCCGGTCGGTGACCGCCCAGCCGTCCTGGTCGCGCGCGTCGTCGTACGCGCAGAACCACACGGAACCCGGCTGCTCGCCCTTGACCTTCACGGCGAGCAGGCCGCCCTGCACGAACGCGACGCCCAGGTAGTCCTTCGTCAGGTGGTCGCGCAGGCACTTGTTGACGTACACCAGGTCGTCGACGGCGGCCTCGCCGCGGACCGTGAAGAACGGCTGGTCCACCAGCAGGCCGAGTTCGGCGTCGAGGGCGGCGCCGACCGGCGCGCGGCCGCCCGCCGCCTTCAGGAACGACCGGTACGCGCCGGGCAGCCGGTAGCCGAGGTTCTCCTCGGCGCCCTGCACCGCGCGCTCCGAGACCGCGAGGCCGCGCTCGGGAAGCCCGAAGTGCGCGGGGCGGGGGTCCTGGAGCGGGCGGGTGCCGCGCTTGTTCTGGTCCACCGCGGCCGTCGCGAGGCCGCCGTGGTGCCGCAGCAGGGCCTTCACCTCGACCGGAACCAGCTCCAGCCGGCGCGAGGTCGGCACGTGGTGCCACGTCCAGCCGGGCGGCGTCGCCACCGAAGGGATGGTGCTCCACAGGTCGTGGCCCTGCGCCGCCAGCGCGGCGTTCGCCGACACGTAGTCCGTCAGGCGGAGTTCGTCCACGCCGAAGCCCTCCGGCGGCTCCGCTATCTCCGCCGCCGCGGACGCGTAGGGCGAGAAGTCCGGGTAGCCCCGCTCGTCCACGCGGACGCCTCTGGGGTGCCGGGCTGCCCGCACCGGGTCCGGGAAGTGCACAACCTGCCCGGCGTACGCCGCATTCGGCGGTGCGGCGTGTCCCCCGGCCGGGGCGCCAGGCGCCCCAAGACCGAGCCGACCTGTCGTCATGGCGGTAGCCCCCTGCTGCGTCCTGCTGTACGAGTGTCTGCTGCTGTCCGTACGCGCCGCGCGCCCGGCGGATGCCGGGTCCCTGCACGCCGTCCGCGCCGACCGCACCGTCCGCGCGAGGTGTCCTGCCGCCCCGCGCCTGCCGGTGCGCGGCTTCTCGGATGACGACAGCCTATGCGGTAGGGCCCGAGGGGTCACCGGCCCTCCGTTTCAGTGACCTGCAGTCACGCGGTGATGACGGTGGGCCTCCCGATCAGCGTGTCGCATGGCCTCAGCTTCCGGAGCAGCTCGCCGTTTGGCAGGCTGTGTCCGCAACGCGGGGCGTGAAACCCGCGGCGGTTGCCCCGGGAACGGGGTCCACCACCGGGGGCCGGGAGGGAAGCACCACCATGCACACCGCACAACCGAATACCGGCACGGACCGGGAGGCGGGCTTCAGAGGCCCCGTCGCCCCCGGCGCCTCCGGTATCCCCGCCGACCCCGTGCACGTGCCCGGGCAGGCCGCGGCGGGCGAGCCGGGCATGCCCGGGGACCCCCGGGGCGACGTGGATCTGAGTGCCCCTCACGCGCCCGTGCTGCGCCACCGCCGGGACGGCATCCTGCCCACGGTGGCCGCCGCCCTGTCCGTGCGCGGCAGCACGCTCACCGGAACGGCCGCGCGCGGCGACCTGGCGCCCGAGCTGCACCCGCTCGTCCAGGAGCTCCTGGACGAGCTGCCGATCGAGCAGCGGGACCGCTTCACCGGGCGCTGCGCGGAGACGCTGCTCGTCTCCCGCCATCTCGCCGCCGTGGACGGAGAGCGCAGCAAGCGCGCGCGGCGCAAGCCGATGACGCGGAACGACGCCCGCAAGGCCTTCAAGAACGCCAAGCTCACCGCACGGCGGATCCGGGAGGACGGCGACCCCCTGCACGGCAGCTTCGCGCACCCCTGCCGCGCGTGCGCGGCGCTCGCCGGCGAGTTCGGCATCCGCGTCGTCGACCCGGAGGCGCCGGACGGCTGACGGCGCCCGGCTCCGCACCGTTCGGGGATCCCCCACCCCGGCGCCCGAGGCGCAGCCGCGCTCACCGGCCACCGGCGCGCACACCCCGCGCCCCGTGCGAGCCCCAGCGCCACCATCCGGGTCACCACGCCCGCCGGGCGAACCACGCCTCCACAACGAACCGATCGAACCGAACGAGACAACGGCCGATGCACCCCGATCGCTCTTCCGCCAACCGCTTCCCGCTCACCGTCGACGTCGTCCTGCGCGCCGCCGGCTGGCAGCCGGGACGGTGGGACATAAAGCAGGCCGAGTACTGGGCCGACACCCTGAGCGCGCACACCTCGCCGGCCGGGCACCAGCACGTGATCTTCCCGGCGGCGGTGGAGGCCTGGGCGGAGTTCGGCGGCCTGCACATCACGCCCTCGGGGCCGGGCACCCGGCTCGCGCCCGCCGTGCTCGACCTCGACCCGCTGCACGGCCTGCACATGGCCCGCACCCTCGGGGACCTGGGGCGCGCGCTCGACACCGAGGTCTGCCCGCTCGGCCAGGAGATCGCCGCCGCGGCCGACACCGGCGAGCCCCAGGCGCTGCTCGCCATCGACGCGGGCGGGCGCGTCTACGGGCTCGACCACAGCGGCGACTGGTACCTCGGCCCGGACCTGGACCAGGCCCTCGGCGCGCTCATCTCGGGCACGGAGCCGCAGCGGCTCACGACGGGGTGACGGCGCCGTCCCTCAGGAATCCGGTCGCCCAGGAACCCGGCCGTCCACGAACCGTTCGTTCACGAAGCGGTCGTCCAAGGGCCCGCGCGCTCAGGAAACCGCAAGCGGCCGCACGTTCAGGAAGCCGCAAACGCTTGCGCGTTCAGGAAGCCGCACGCTCAAACGGCCGCACGTTCAGGAAGCCGCACGCCCAAGCGGCCGCGCCCTCAGGAAGCAGGTATGACCGCGGACACCCGGAAGCCGCCGGCGTCCGTGGGGCCCGAGACGAACGCCCCGCCCAGCGCGGACACCCGCTCCTCCATGCCCACCAGGCCGTTGCCGCCGCTCGGCAGCCGTGCGCTCTCGCCCTCGCCGTCCGGGGCCGACTCGTTCTCCACCTGCATGGCGATCTCCGACACCCGGCGGGCCAGCCGTACGTAGGTCTTCGCGCCCGCCGCGTGCTTGTGGACGTTCGTCAGGGCCTCCTGGACCACCCGGTAGGCCGTCTGCTCCACCTCGGCCGGGTAGGGGCCCTCCCGGCCCTCCACGGACAGCTCCACGACCATGCCGGCCGCCCGGGACTGCTCGACCAGTTCGTCCAGCTCGGCGAGGCTCGGACCGTCCTGCACGCAGTCCTGCGCGCCGTCGCCGACCGCGCGGGACGCCGCCGCGGCGGCCGCCGCCCCGACCGCGGCCAGCGGCACCGGGTCGTGCGGCACCAGGCTGTCGCCCGCCCGCAGCACCCCGAGCATCGACCGCAGCTCCGTGAGCGCCTGGCGGCCCATGTCCCCGACGATCGCGGCGTTGTGCACCGCCTTCTCCGGGTCCTTGCGCGCCACCGCCTGGAGCGCCGCGGCGTGCACCACCATCAGGCTCACGCGGTGCGCCACGACGTCGTGCATCTCGCGGGCGATCCTGGTGCGCTCCTCGCCGCGCGCCCACTCCGCGCGCTCCTCCGCGCGCTCGGCGAGGAGCTGGAGCTCCCGCTCCAGCGAGTCGGCACGCTCGCGCAGGCTCTCCATCAGCCGCCTGCGCGCGCCCACGTACAGGCCCAGCAGCACCGGGGGCGCCGTGACCCCCGCGGACGTGGTGATCGCGAGGAACGGGACGAACCAGTCGCCGATCGTCAGGTGGCCGTGCGCCATGTCCTGCCGCGCCCGCACGAACGTCACGATCATGGTGCCGACGAACGACATCCCCGCCAGGGCGCCGATGATCCGCCGGGGCAGCTCGGAGGCGGCCAGCGTGTAGAGGCCCACCAGACCCATCAGGAAGCCCATCTGGGCGGGTGTCACCGCGATGGAGACCAGCACCACGGCGATCGGCCAGCGCCGCCGCAGCACCAGCACCGAGCCCGCGACCAGGCCGAAGACGACGCCGACCGGGACGGGGAGCCCCGCGTCCCCCGCGAACTCGATCCCCTCGGCCCCGCACTCCACGGCCGACGCCAGCGCCAGCGCCACGTCCAGCACGGCACCGCGCCGGCGCGCCCACCACCACGGCCCTCCCCTTGTCGTGGCGCGGTCTTCCCCCGTGGTGGTCATGCACCCCAGCGTAAAGGCGTGGGGGGAGGCTTTTTCGAGGGGTTTTCACGGCGTGGCGGCAAGGGGTCGCGAGCGCTCCGGCACCACCCCCCGTGCGCCCGCACCACCGCCCGGCGCGCACGGACCGGTGAACCAGGCCCCGGGACGGCGCCGCACCAGGCCACGCACGCCGCCGGCGGCCCGGACAGGCACATCCGGCGGCGCCCGTCCCTACCCCACCGCACCCGCACCCCGCGGCGCCCGCCCGCCGCCCTCACGGCACCCTCACCGGCCGGTCGCCCGCAGGTCCCCATACCGTCGCATCGAGGCCCCCCGGTACGGCATAGTGGGGGAGGTTCCACTCGACAGACCGGCTAAATGTCCGGTTTAGTGGAGTCCATTCCCCTGTGGTGTAATTGGCAGCACTGCGGTTTTTGGTGCCGTATGTCCAGGTTCGAATCCTGGCGGGGGAGCCGCGCATCCCCGGGTCCCGGCCTCAGGTCGGGACCCGCTTCCGTTTCCGGCCCTCTTCGCCCCGGTATCCTGCGGATGTCCCCAGCCGAAACACCCCCGGACGTCCCCCCGCACCCCAGCCGAAGGGCAGTCTTGTGAGCGCCATCAATCCCCGAGTTCTCGGCTCTGATCGAACAGGGGAGAACCCGCCGGCAGCCGTCGTCGTCCTCGCCGCGGGTGAGGGCACCCGGATGAGGTCGGCGACCCCGAAGGTCCTGCACGACATCTGCGGCCGCTCGCTGATCGGGCATGTGCTCACCGCGACGCGCAAGTTGGGTCCCGAGCAGGTCGTCGTGGTGGTGGGCCACGCCCGCGAGCAGGTGGTGGCGCACTGCGCGGAGGTGGACCCGGGGGCCAGGACCGCCGTCCAGCACGAGCAGCTCGGCACCGGGCACGCCGTGCGGGTGGGACTCGCGGAGCTGGGCGGGCGCCCGGACCCGGCGGCGAACGGCTCGGGCCCCGTGCCCGTCGTCGACGGCACCGTCGTCGTGGTGTGCGGGGACACCCCGCTGCTCACCGGGGAAACGCTTCGGCGGCTGGCCGCGACCCACACCGCCGACGGCAACGCCGTGACCGTGCTCACGGCACAGGTTCCGGACGCCACCGGCTACGGCCGGATCGTGCGCGACGAGTCCACCGGCGCGGTGCTGGCGATCGTGGAGCACAAGGACGCGACCGAGGCGCAGCGGGAGATCCGGGAGATCAACTCCGGCGTGTTCGCGTTCGACGGCCCGCTGCTCGCCGAGGCGCTCGGGCAGGTGCGCACGGACAACAGCCAGGGCGAGGAGTACCTCACCGACGTCCTGGGCATCCTGCGCGGCCAGGGCCACCGGGTGGGCGCGGCCGTGGCGGCCGACCACCGGGAGATCGCGGGGATCAACAACCGCGTCCAGCTCGCCGAGGCCCGCCGGCTCCTGAACGACCGTCTGCTGGAGCGGGCCATGCTGGCCGGCGTCACGGTCGTGGACCCCGCCTCGACCTGGGTCGACGTGACCGTCACGTTCGGCCAGGACGTGGTGGTCCACCCCGGCACCCAGCTGCTGGGCACCACGCACCTCGCGGAGGGCTGCGAGGTCGGCCCGCAGAGCCGGCTCACCGACACGCTGGTGGGCGCCGGGGCCCGGGTGCACACGGCGGTCGCGGACTCCGCGGAGGTGGGCGCGGGCGCCTCGGTGGGCCCGTACGCGTACCTGCGGCCGGGCACCCGTCTTGGCCCGAAGTCGAAGGCCGGCACGTACGTCGAGATGAAGAACGCGACGGTCGGCGAGGGCACCAAGGTGCCGCACCTGTCGTACGTGGGCGACGCCACCATCGGCGACTTCACCAACATCGGCGCGGCCAGCGTCTTCGTGAACTACGACGGCCAGGAGAAGCACCACACCACCGTGGGCTCCCACTGCCGCACCGGCTCGGACAACATGTTCGTCGCCCCCGTGACGGTGGGCGACGGGGCGTACACGGCCGCGGGCTCGGTGATCACCAAGGACGTCCCGCCGGGCTCCCTGGCGGTGGCCCGCGCCCAGCAGCGCAACATCGAGGGCTGGGTGGAGCGGCGTCGGGCGGGCAGCGCGGCCGCGAAGGCGGCCGAGGCGGCACGGGTCGAAGCGGCGGGGGCGGATACGCCCGCCGCGGCCGGGACGGCCGGAGCGACGACCGGGACGGAGGCCACCCGTGCGGCGGGCGGCGCCGGCACCGGGAACGGATCGGACGACGGAGTCTGATCCGGAGGCCACCGGGTGGTCCTGGGAGGTGGCGCGTGGTACCCCGGAGGATTCCGGGGCACTGCATGCTGCCCGGGATCGACCGAGAATGGCTGGAAGCAGGAGGAGAACTGTCCGAAAATAGGTGCGTCAATGGCGGCGTACCGTGTTACGTGCATAAACGCGGGGGGCTGGGGCGTCCCCTGAAGACACCGTGGCTGGCTCGTCGCTGAGGGACGCGTACGGGTGCAGCGGTCGACAACCACAGGCCGAGGAGACAGTGCTGTGACCGGGATCAAGACAATGGGCGAGAAGAAGCTGATGTTCTTTTCCGGCCGCGCCCACCCCGAGCTGGCGGAGGAGGTGGCGGAGCAGCTCGGTGTCCAGATGGTGCCGACGAAGGCGTTCGACTTCGCCAACGGCGAGATCTACGTCCGCTACCAGGAGTCCGCGCGCGGAGCGGACTGCTTCCTGATCCAGAGCCACACGGCACCGATCAACAAGTGGATCATGGAACAGCTCATCATGATCGACGCTCTGAAGCGGGCCTCCGCGCGGAGCATCACGGTGATCGTGCCGTTCTACGGCTACGCGCGGCAGGACAAGAAGCACCGCGGCCGGGAGCCGATCTCGGCGCGCCTGGTGGCCGACCTGATGAAGACAGCGGGCGCCGACCGCATCCTCACGGTGGACCTGCACACCGACCAGATCCAGGGCTTCTTCGACGGTCCCGTGGACCACCTCTTCGCGCTGCCCATCCTGGCCGACTACGTGGGCGCGAAGGTGGACCGGAGCAAGCTGACCGTGATCTCGCCGGACGCCGGGCGGGTGCGCGTCGCGGACCGCTGGTGCGACCGGCTCGGCGCGCCGCTGGCCATCGTGCACAAGCGCCGCGACAAGGACGTGGCCAACCAGGTCACGGTGCACGAGGTCGTCGGCGACGTCGAGGGCCGCGTGTGCGTGCTGGTCGACGACATGATCGACACCGGCGGCACGATCTGCGCCGCGGCGGAGGCGCTGTTCGCTCACGGTGCGGCGGATGTGATCGTGACCGCGACGCACGGGGTGCTGTCCGGGCCCGCGGCCGACCGGCTGAAGAACTCCAAGGTCAGCGAGTTCGTGCTCACGAACACGCTGCCCACGCCGGGCGAGCTCGACCTCGACAAGATCACGGTGCTGTCGATCGCTCCCCTGATCGCCACGGCCGTCCGGGAGGTCTTCGAGGACGGCTCGGTGACCAGCCTCTTCGAGGACTAGCGCCCCGAAGGGGCGCGGGGAGCCGGTTTCCGGCCACCTTTGCGGTGGGGCGCGCCCCGAAAAAGGGGCGCGGGGCTGTTTTCGATGTGCGGCTCCGCCGCGTGGGCGCGAGCAATGGGCACGCGCAAGCAGCCGGCAACGGACCTCAGCGGCCGCGGCACAGCCCTGACAAGGGGCGCGGGGCTGTTTTCGATGTGCGGCTCCGCCGCGTGGGCGCGAGCAATGGGCACGCGCAAGCAGCCGGCAACGGACCTCAGCGGCCGCGGCACAGCCCCGAAAAGGGGCGCGGGGCTGTTTTCGATGTGCGGCTCCGCCGCGTGGGCGCGAGCAATGGGCACGCGCAAGCAGCCGGCAACGGACCTCAGCGGCCGCGGCACAGCCCTGACAAGGGGCGCGGGGAACTGCGCAACAGCCACGACCCGCCTGCGGCGAGCAGACGGGCCCAGCCCCTGGCGGTCGTCGTCCGGCGAACCGCCGTGCGGGCTGGTCGCGCCGTTCCCCGCGCCCCTTCCGGGGCGCCCCCACCGGGACGGTGGTCCTTGAGAACGGTGATCCTTTTGGGGCCCGGCCGCACCGCCGGGTAACCTGTCACCGTTGCTCGGCGAGGGAGGCCGTGGCCGTGACAGGCCGCGGCGGTCCGTTATCGACGCGCTCTTCGTGGCAGGCCAGTCGTGTGGCCGGGTGACCTTCCCAGGCTCGTTCGAGCAGGGGATCCCGCTGCAGGCCACTGGACGACGTCGTGAGACGTCCGAGTTACGAGGAGTGCACATGCCCGAGGTGAAGCTCGCCGCCGAGACCCGTACCGAGTTCGGCAAGGGTGCCGCGCGGCGCATCCGCCGCGACGACAAGGTGCCCGGCGTGGTCTACGGCCACGGCGGCGACCCGGTGCACATCACGCTGCCCGGCCACGACCTGCTGATGGCGCTGCGTACCCCCAACGTCCTGATCGCCCTGGACCTCAACGGCAAGAAGGAGCTGGCGATCCCGAAGGCCGTCCAGCGCGACGCGATCAAGGGCTTCCTGGAGCACGTCGACCTGCTCCTCGTGAAGCGCGGCGAGAAGGTCTCCGTCGAGATCCCGGTGCACACCGAGGGCGAGCTGGCCCCCGGCGGCAACCTCCTGGAGCACGTGCTGAACGCGCTGCCGGTCGAGGCCGAGGCCACCCACATCCCCGAGTCCGTGACGGTCTCCATCGAGGGCCTGGAGTCGGGCGCCTCCATCCTCGCCAAGGACATCGCGCTGCCGTCCGGCGTCGCGCTGGGCGTGGAGGAGGACGCGGTCGTCCTCCAGGTGCTGTCCGCCCAGGCCGAGGAGGCCCCGGCGGAGGGTGCCGAGGAGGCCGAGGTCGAGGAGGTCTGACCTCCGGCCCGGGAGTCCGGGCCTCCCCTCCGGACCGCCGCCATCCGCGGCGGCCCGGGACCGGGGCCGCCGGGCCCCGAGCGCCGCACCCGGCACGATGACGAGACGTCAGCAGCCGCCCTCCCCGGGGCGGCTGCCCGCATGTGCGAGGAGGTCAGTCGATGGCGGACGACGGCGGGGCCTGGCTGGTGGTGGGGCTGGGCAACCCCGGCCCCGGATACGCCGGCAACCGGCACAACGTCGGCTACATGGTGGCCGACCTGCTGGCCGACCGGATGGGTGGAGCGTTCAAGCGGGCCGCCAGGGCGCAGGCCCAGGCCCTGGAGGGCCGCATCGGGCCGCCCGGGCCGGGCAGCCGCAGGGTGGTGCTGGCCAAGCCGCTGTCGTACATGAACCTCTCCGGCGGCCCGGTCGCGGCGCTGCGGGACTTCTACAAGGTGCCGGTGGAGCGCATCGTCGCCATCCATGACGAGTTGGACATCGACTACGGCACGCTGCGGCTGAAGCTGGGCGGCGGCGACAACGGCCACAACGGCCTCAAGTCCATGACGAAGGCGATGGGTCCCGGCTACCACCGGGTGCGGTTCGGCATCGGACGGCCGCCGGGGCGGATGCAGGTCGCCGACTTCGTGCTGAAGGACTTCTCCTCCACCGAGCGCAAGGAGCTCGACTACTTCGTCGACCGGGCCGCGGACGCCGTGGAGTGCCTGGTCGCGGAGGGCCTGGAGCGCGCACAGGGAACCTACAACTCCTGACCTACATCCGCACAACTCCTCACGACTCCGTGCACAGGTGATCTGTCACCGCACTTGCCGCGAGCCGCTCCCGGACGGTTGACCCCATGGCCACCCATGGCCAAGGATCGCCGCCATGGTTGGCACGTCCACCTCGACGCGGCGGATCGGCTCCGTCGCCCGGCGGAGCCGGATGCGCAGGGTCGGCGAGAGCGCGTACGGGCTCCTGCTGCTGGCCCGGCACCTTCTGCTGGGCCTGCTGGTCGTGCTGGTGGTGGCCGCGGGCGTCTGGGCGTCCTGGCACCCGGCCCGGGCCGCGATGGGCGGCGCCGGGCGCGGCACCATGACCGTCACGCGCTGCACCGACGACCGCTGCACCGGCACCTACGCCCCCGCCTCACCCGGCGCGGCACGCCGCGACACCGTGGTGCTCGACGAGACGGTGGGCATCCACAAGGGTGCGAAAATCCCCGTGGCGACCGCGCACGGCGACGAGGTGGTGCGGACCGGCTCGGCCGGGCTGGTGCGGGCCTGCCTGCCGCTGGGCGGTGCGCTGGTGCTCGCGGCGGTGGTGATCGCGGGCGGGCTCAGGCTCCGCAAGACCGGATGGGTGACCGGCCTCCTCGGCCTGGCGGTGCTGGCCGCGGCGGCCCTCACGATGTGACCTGGCGTCATGTGCCGCCGGTGCCGGGGCGCCCGGATACCGCAGGGGCCCAGCCGATGCGCCACCCGCACCTCGCGCGCCCGCGGATATGACGAGAGCGACGGGCGGACCGGTGCAGTGCCCCGCCCGTCGCTCCCCTTCCGGTGTCCGCCGTTCTCGCGGTGCCGTCCCGGCCCGCCATTCCCCACGAGCGCTGACCCCCATCAGCGCGTCGGCCGGCGGACGACGGCGTGCACACGCCGGGACACCGGGGACGGCAGCGGTTCGGTGTCCGATCCTGCTGCCGCGGCGGCCGGCCCGCGGATACCCTGCGGTCCCCCCATGTACGGATTCCCCCGGCGCGAGGCTTCCGTGGGCCGTCCCCCGTCCCCTTGAGGATGCCGTCCGGACGGCGAACTGTCCTTGACGTGGGGTGCACGGTTTCTTGACGATCCGTGCACCGCGTGACGCCTTGCGAGTCGACGGGCGGTGCCGCCCGGCTGATGTCCGTGGGTGGTCGAGCACGGAGCCACCGGGCCGCTCCCGCCCAGCCGATGCACTGCGCCGCACGGCCGGGGCCCGGGGACGGGGCACGCCCCCGGGCCGACCGGTCGGCGGGCCGGCCGTCAGCCGGTGTTGCGCAGGCCCGCCGCGACGCCGTTGACCGTGAGCAGCAGGGCCCGGCCGAGCACCGGGTCCGGCTCCTCGCCGCGTTCGGCCGCGGCACGCTGCCGGGCGAGCAGGCTGACCTGGAGGTAGGAGATCGGGTCCAGGTAGGCGTCGCGGATGGCGAACGTCTGCTGGAGCACCGGCTGCGTGTCGAGCAGCTTCTCGCCGCCGGCGATCTTCAGGACCTCCGCGACCGTCAGCTCGTGCTCGGCCTCGATGGTCTCGAAGACGTGCTTCAGCTCGTCGGGGACGAGCGTGTCGACGTAGTGCCGGGCGATCCGCAGGTCCGTCTTGGCGAGGGTCATCTCGACGTTGGAGATGAAGTTGCGGAAGAAGTGCCAGTGCTCCTGCATCTCGTCGAGCACCGGGTCGAGCCCGGCCTCCCGCAGCGCCCTGAGGCCGGAGCCCACGCCGAACCAGCCCGGCACGATCTGCCGCGACTGCGTCCAGCCGAACACCCACGGGATCGCCCGCAGCCCGTCGAGCCCCGCGCCGGAGTCGGGACGGCGCGAGGGCCGGGAGCCCAGGTGCAGGTCCGCGAGCTGGTCGACGGGGGTGGAGGCGAAGAAGTACGAGGGCAGGTCCGGGTCGTCGACGAGGCGCCGGTACGCGGCGTGCGCCGCGTCCGAGACCACGTCCATGGCCGCGTCCCAGCGGGCCAGCGCCTCGACGGACTGGCGCGGCGCGGTGTGCAGGGCGGAGGCCTGGAGGGTGGCCGCGACGGTCAGCTCCAGGTTCTCCCGCGCGAGCGAGGGCACGAGGTACTTGTCCGAGATGACCTCGCCCTGCTCGGTCACCTTGATCTCGCCCTCCAGGGTGCCCCAGGGCTGCGAGAGGATGGCGTCGTGGGAGGGGCCGCCGCCGCGGCCGACGGTGCCGCCGCGGCCGTGGAAGAGCCTCAGGCGCACGCCGTAGCGGTGCGCCACGTCGCGCAGCCGGCGCTGGGCGCGGTGGATCTCCCACTGGCTGGTGGTGATGCCGCCGAACTTGGAGGAGTCCGAGTAGCCGAGCATGACCTCCTGGACGTCGCCGCGCAGCGCGACGAGCCGGCGGTAGGAGGGGTCGGCCAGCATCTCGTCGAGGATGACGTCGGCGGCGCGCAGCTCGTCCGTGGTCTCCAGCAGCGGCACGATGCCGATCTTCGCCCAGCCGGCGTGCAGGTCGAGCAGGCCCGCCTCGCGGGCGAGCACGGCGGCGGCGAACACGTCGTCGGCGCCCTGGCACATCGAGATGATGTACGACTCGATCACCTCGGGCCCGAAGACGTCCAGCGCGCGCCGGACGGTGTGGAAGACCCCGAGCGTCTTCTCACCGGCCGCATCGAGCGGGGCGGGCGTCGGGGCCAGCGGGCGGCGGGAGCGCAGCTCCTTGGCGAGCAGCTTGGTGCGGTACTCGCGCGGCATGTCCGCGTACCGCCAGGACTCCTCGCCGAGCCGGTCGAAGAGCTGGCCGAGCGCGTGGTGGTGGGCGTCGGCGTGCTCGCGGACGTCCATGGTGGCGAGCTGGAGGCCGAACGCCGCGAGGGTGCGGATGATGCGGTTCATCCGGCCGTCGGCGAAGAGGCCGCCGCGGTGCTCGCGCAGCGACGTCTGGATCAGCACGAGGTCGCGCAGCAGCTCGGCGGTGCCGAGGTAGTCGCGGCCCGGCTCGTGCGGGATCCCCCTGGCCAGGCGCTGCTTGGTGTTGACGAGCTTCTGCCGGATGCAGGTGGCCTTCAGCCGGTAGGGCTCCTCGGCGTTGAGGCGCTTGTAACGGGGGCTGATCTCCGAGAGCCGCTCCAGGTCGTCCTGGAGCGAGGTGAGCAGCTCCTCGGTGGCGCCGGCGTAGCGGATCGAGTTGGACAGGAAGCCCCGCAGCTCGTCGACGAGGTCCAGGGCGTCGTTGATGCCGTGCTCGTGCTGGAGGATCAGGACGTCCCAGGTCACGTCGGGGGTGACGTTGGGGTTGCCGTCGCGGTCGCCGCCGATCCAGGTGCCGAAGGTGAGCGGGCGGGTGTCGTCGGGCAGCTGCACGCCGACCCGCTCCAGCTCCGCGGTGAGGTCCTCCAGCACGTCGCCGACGGCGCCCGCGTGCAGCTCGTCCAGGTAGTAGATGGCGTTGCGGGACTCGTCGGCGGGCTCCGGGCGCACCACGCGCAGCTCGTCCGTCTGCCAGATGAGGTCGATGTTCTCCGCGAGGCGGATGTCGTAGCGGCGCCGGTCGGCCTCGATGACGGGGGTCTCCAGCAGCTCCGCGATCCTGCGGAGCTTGTTGAGGACGGAGCGGCGCGCGGCCTCCGTCGGGTGCGCGGTGAAGACCGGGCGTACGTTGAGGTTGCGGACCGTCTCGCGCAGGTGCCCCGGGTCGGCGTCCTTGAGGCGGTCGGCGGTGCGGGCGAGCTGCCCGCCCTCCGCGGCGCGCCGGGCACGCAGTTCACGGCCGCGGTGCACCTGCTCGGTGACGTTGGCGAGGTGGAAGTAGGTGGAGAAGGCGCGGACCAGCTTGGCGGCGGTCAGCAGGTCGGTCTCGCCGAGGAGGCGCGCGGCGGCCTCGCCGTCCTCGCGGGTGAGGCGGCGGACGCGTTCGACGAGTTCGAGGAGTTCCGGTCCGTCCTGGCGTACCAGGGTTTCGCCCAGCAGATCACCCAGTCGGCGGATGTCGGCGCGGAGTTCGGCACCGGCGGTGCCGGCGGCACCCGCGGTGGCACGGCGGCGGTGGTCGTCTGCACTGCTCACAGGTGCGGCTCCTTGCAGTGGTGAGGCACGTCTCACGTCTGGAGGTCCCGGTCATATGCCGGGTCTGCACTGATCTGTACCGGTGGTTCCGTGTCCCTTCCCGCTGACATCCCCGTGATCCACGGCTAGCGCCGCCCGGGACCGGGAAGGACACAGAGCGGACCACGCTGTCCGACCGAGTCAAGGATAGGTGTCTCGGCCGCGGCGCGGCTGTCCGGCCTCTTGCTGACAAGCGGCGCGCTGTCATACTTACGATGCCGTAGGTTACGGAAGCGTAGGTTTCCGGCCGGGCACCTGCCATCCCCCTCGACCCACAGGAACGCCTATGAGCACGAGCTCCGATGTGATGGAAGACGCCCCACAGGCGCCGTCCGGCACTCCCCTCCCCTCCGCCACGCTCGGCGGTGAGCAGAAGGGTTCGATCGAGCAGATCACCCTGGTCCTCTTCATCGCCGTCCCCTTCCTGGCTCTGCTCGCCGCGGTACCGCTGGCATGGGGCTGGGGGCTGAGCTGGCTCGACCTGGGCCTGCTGGTCTTCTTCTACTACCTCGGCTGCCACGGGGTCACCATCGGCTACCACCGCTATTTCACCCACGGCTCGTTCAAGGCGCGCCGCCCGCTGCGGATCGCGCTGGCCGTCATCGGCTCGATGGCCGTCGAGGGCCCGCTGGTGCGCTGGGTGGCGGACCACCGCAAGCACCACAAGTTCTCCGACGCGGAGGGCGACCCGCACTCGCCCTGGCGGTACGGCGAGACGGTGCCAGCCCTGATCAAGGGCCTGTGGTGGGCGCACGTCGCGTGGATGTTCGACGAGGAGCAGACCCCGCAGGAGAAGTACGCACCGGACCTGATCCGGGACCCGGCGATCCGCGCGATCTCCCGGCAGTTCGTGATCTGGACGGTGACGTCGCTGCTCATCCCGCCGCTGGTCGGCGGCCTGGTGACCATGTCGTGGTGGGGGGCGTTCACGGCCTTCTTCTGGGGCTCGCTGGTGCGCGTGGCCCTGCTGCACCACGTCACGTGGTCGATCAACTCGATCTGCCACGCCGTGGGCAAGCGGCCGTTCAAGTCGCGTGACCGGTCCGGGAACGTCTGGTGGCTCGCGGTGCTGTCGTGCGGCGAGTCCTGGCACAACCTGCACCACGCCGACCCGACCTGCGCGCGGCACGGCGTGATGCGCGGCCAGATCGACTCCTCGGCGCGCATCATCCGGTGGATGGAGCAGTTGGGCTGGGCCTACGACGTCCGCTGGCCCTCGCAGTCGCGCATCGACGCCCGGCGCCAGGCGATTTCGTCCCCCGCCGATGGCGGTGCCGCCGACGCGGCATGATGGTCGGTGTGGCGAGCGACACCAGCAGCAATCCGAGCAGTGAGAAACCGCGGCGGACCCGCCGCACCCGGATGACCGGCGCGGAGCGCCGTCAGCAGTTGTTGGTGATCGGTCGCACCCTCTTCGCGGCCCGGGGTTTCGAGGGCACGTCGGTCGAGGAGATCGCGGCGAAGGCCGGGGTCTCCAAGCCGGTGGTCTACGAGCACTTCGGCGGCAAGGAGGGGCTGTACGCGGTGGTGGTGGACCGCGAGATGCGGCGGCTGCTGGACATGGTGACCGGTTCGCTGACCGCGGGCCACCCGCGCGAGCTGTGCGAGCAGGCGGCGTTCGCCCTGCTCGACTACATCGAGGAGCACACGGACGGCTTCCGCATCCTGGTCCGCGACTCCCCCATCCCGCAGTCCACGGGCAGCTTCGCCTCGCTGATCTCGGACATCGCCACGCAGGTCGAGGACATCCTCGGCCGCGAGTTCAAGAGCCGGGGCTTCGACGCCAAGCTGGCCCCGCTGTACGCCCAGGCCCTGGTCGGCATGGTCGCCCTGACCGGGCAGTGGTGGCTCGACGTCCGCCGCCCGAAGAAGGCGGAGGTGGCGGCCCACCTGGTGAACCTCGCCTGGCACGGCCTCGACGGTCTTGAGCAGCGGCCTCGGCTGATAGGCCACCGGAAGGCTTAGGGGTGCGTTCGGACGTCCCGGGGCCGGTCTCCGGGGGCGAGTGCTCCCGGGGTGGTCCGGGGTGGCTCCGGGACAGGCGCGCCGGCGTGCGCGGCGCCCATTCGGGGTTCACTTCTCGAACATTACCGATCAAACCCGTCCTTGATCACTCTTTGCGGTGACAGCGGTGAATTCCGCCCGATACCGTGGAGGAACAGGCCCAGAATCCTTTCCATCCGTTGATCTTGCGTGGGTAACCCCTGGCTTCAGCCGGGGGGAGACGCGTCCTTGCGGGCTGGCCCGAGAGGGGGTGTGCCGGGTGATCCGTGCGTACAAGTTCCTGATGCGGCCCACTGTGGGTCAGCAGGGTGCGCTTGCCGAGATGTTGCGTGATCACTGCTCGCTCTACAGCGGGGCGTTACAGGAGCGCCGCGACGCCCACCGGCACGTCTCGAAGACCACCGTCCGGTACGGGCAGCAGTCCGCGCAGCTCAAGGACATCCGGGCCTTCGATCCGGAGTGTCAGGGGCGCTGGTCGTTCTCCAGCCAGCAGGCCACCTTGCGCCGCCTGGACAAGGCGTTCGCCGCGTTCTTCCGGCGGGTGAAGGCCGGCGACAAGCCGGGATATCCGCGTTTTCGCTCAGGCAAGCGGTTCGACACCGTGGACTTCCCCAGGGACGGCGACGGATGCCGCTGGGATGCCACGCCGCACGACCCCGTGACCCGTGTCCGCCTCCAAGGCGTGGGACACGTCAGGGTGCACCAGCACCGGCCTGTGGTCGGCAAGGTCAAGACGATCTCGGTGAAGCGTGAGGGCCGACGCTGGTACGTCATCCTCACCGCCGACCAGGCCCGCCCCGAGCCCCTGGAGCCGACCGGCTCCGTGATCGGCATCGACATGGGCATAGCCCACTTCCTCGCCGACTCCCATGGTGAGTTCGTGCCCAACCCGCGTCACGGCCAGAAGGCCGCCACCGCACTGGAGACGGCGCAGCAGGCGCTCAGCCGGTGCAAGCGGGGATCCAAGCGCCGCCGCAAGGCCGTTCAGGTCGTGGCCCACCTGCACCGCAAGGTGCGCCGTCAGCGCCTGGACCACGCCCACAAGACCGCCCTGGCCTACGTACGCGGCAACGACTTCATCGCGCACGAAGACCTCAAGATCCGCAACATGAGCAAGGCCCCCACGCCGAAGGCGGACCGGGAACAGTCGGGCATCTTCCTGCCGAACGGGGCCGCCGCGAAGGCCGGGCTCAACCGCTCGATCGCCGATGCCGGATGGGGGGTGTTCCTCCAGGTACTCACCGCCAAGGCAGAATGCGCCGGACGGGTAGTGATGGCTGTGGACCCCCGCAACACCTCCCGGCGGTGCCCCGAATGCGGGCACACCGCCAAGGAGAACCGGCCCACCCAGGAGAAGTTCCACTGCCAGGCGTGTGGCCACCACGCGCACGCCGACACCGTGGGCGCCCTGAACGTACTACGGGCCGGGCTGGCCCGCCGCGACACCCGCCAGGGCTAGCGAGAAGCCCCCGGCATCAGCCGGGGGAGGAGTCACGGGAGGAATCATGACCGCCGCCGCCGAGCCGGTTACCGAGCACGGCTGTCGCTGGCCTATGCCCACCCCTGGACGGGTTCACGGTGGACGACCTCTTCACGCTGCCCGACCTCCCGTCGCACGCAGAATTGATCGACGGGAGTCTGGTCTTCGCGGCCCCGCAGACGTCTTTCCACAGCGTCATGATCGACCTTCTGGTGGCAGGACTCCGCCGTACCGTTCCCAGCCGCCTGAAGGTCAGCCGCGGCATGACCATCGTGCTGGACCGCCGCAACGGACCCGAACCAGATGTCAGCGTCATCCGGGCGGAGGGCTACGCCAGCCTGGAACAGACCAGTTTCCATGTGTCCGACGTCGTGCTCGCCGTCGAGGTCGTCTCGCCCGAGTCCGAGTCCCGCGACCGCGACACCAAGCCCCACAAATACGCGACAGCCGGCATCCCGTACTTCTGGCTGGTCGAGATGACCGAGGGAAACCACCGGCCCGTGGTGCGCACGTACGAGCTCGATCCGGTGGCCAAGCAGTACGAGTCGACCGGCATCCACCACGACCAGCTCAAGCTCGGAGCACCCTTCGACATCGACATCGACATCGACATCTCCCCGGAGGCGTTCAAGGACGTGTGACCGGCTCCAGGAACTCCAGCCGGTTGCCCACCGGATCCTGCGTGTAGAAACGTCGGTGGCCCGGGAGGTCGTCGTCCCAGGTGATCTCGGCGCCGCGGGCGGCGAGGCGGGCCGCGAAGGACTCGATGTCGCGCACCCTCAGGCCGGGGTGGGCCTTCTTCGCGGGGCGGAAGTCCTTCTCGGTGCCCAGGTGGAGCTGGACGTAGCCCGCCTGGAACCAGCAGCCGCCGCGCGCCGCGAGCACCGGCGGCTTCGGCACCTCCGTCATGCCGAGGGCGCCCGTGTAGAAGGCGCGCAGCGCGTCCTCCGAGCCGGCGGGGGCGGCGAGCTGGACGTGGTCGATGGCCACCAGCATCACCGGGCCCCCTTCCCGTCCGTGCCCTCGGTGCCCACGGCCCCGTCCGCCGCCTCGTCCGCCCGTTTGACCGCCACCGCGAAGATCCGCCGGAACGGCAGGACCGTGCCGTGCGGGGTGCGCGGGTAGGCCGCGCGGAGCAGGTCGCGGTACTCGGCGAGGAAGGCCTCCCTGGCGTCGGTGTCGTCGTCGAGGGCGGCGAGGACGGGCCGCAGGCCGGTGCCCTTGACCCAGTCGAGCACCGGGTCGTCGCCGGGCAGCAGGTGCAGGTACGTGGTCTCCCAGACGTCGGCCTCGGCGCCGAGCGCGAGGAGCCGGTCCAGGTAGCCGGCGGGCTCCAGCACCGCGTCGGTGTGCCGCAGCACCGCACCCAGCCGGCCCCGCCACCGCTCGGAGGCCGCCAGCTCGCGCATCAGCGCATGACTGGGCGCGTCGAAGTTGCCGGGCACCTGGAACGCCAGCACCCCGCCCGGCGCCAGGCCGTCGAACCAGGCAGGGAAGGAGTCCGGGTGGCCCGGCACCCACTGGAGCGTGGCATTGCTGATGATCAGGTCCAACGGCTCCTCGGGCGCCCAGGTCCGGGCATCCGCGGGGGCGAACTCGATCCGGCCGCCGGCCGGGGTGGGTCCGGCCTGCTCGCGGCGGGCCTGCTCCAGCATCTGCGGGGAGTTGTCCAGGCCGGTGATCAGGGCGGTCGGCCAGCGGTCGGCGAGCAGCCGGGTGACGTTGCCGGGGCCGCAGCCGAGGTCGGCGATCACCGGCCGGCGGCCTCCGCCGTCCGGAAGTTCGGGAACCCTGGCGAGCAGGTCGGCGAAGGGGCGGGCGCGGTGGCCCGCGTGGCGCAGGTACTGGCCGGGGTCCCAGGTGGGAGCGGTGCTGGGCATGGCGGGTGCTGCCTCCTCACGGGGCGGGACGTGGATCACCGCGCGGACGGCGCGGGCGGGCCCGGGCACGCCCTGGTCCGGGCATGCCTCGGTAGCGGGCATCCAGCGTCCGGGTGACCACTGACATCGTCACAGTCAGTATATCTTGACGTCAAGAGACTTCACATCGACAGATCCTCTAGACTGATCTCATGGAGGACGAGGTCGATCGGCTGGTCGCAGCGTGGCGCCGTGAGCGCCCGGACCTCGATGTCGAGCCGCTTGAGGTACTGAGCCGGGTGAGCAGGCTCGCCCGGCACCTGGACCGGGCTCGCCGGCTGGCCTTCTCGGAGCACGGCCTCGAACCGTGGGAGTTCGACGTCCTCACGGCCCTGCGCCGCGCCGGCGCCCCGTACCAGCTCTCGCCCGGCCAGCTCCTCACCCAGACGCTGGTCACCTCGGGCACCATGACCAACCGCATCGACCGGCTCGCGAAGAAGGGGCTCGTCGAGCGGCTGCCGGACCCCAGCGACCGGCGCGGCGTGCTGGTCCGGCTCACGGACTCCGGCCGGGATCGGGCGGATGAGGCGCTGGCGGGGTTGCTGGAGCAGGAGCGGACGCTGCTTGCGGAGCTTTCCCGGGCGCAGCGCAGTGAGTTGGCGGCGTTGTTGCGGCATCTGACGGCGCCGTTCGACAACGTGCCCGGGTAGCCGGCCTGCCGGCCGGGTGCGGTCGAGGGTGCCCCGTTGTGCCCGGGGCGACCTGACGGTCCCGTCGTGGCTTGTCGCGCCCACGCGACGTCAGGGGCCGCCCCGGAAGGGGCGCGGGGAACTGCGCGAGCAGCCCACCACCCACCGACGAACCGGAGACGGCAGAGACTGCCCCTTCAGGACGGTGGCGATCTGACGTCCCCCACTGCCTGAAGGGCGTGGGAGGTGCCCCCAGTCGTGGCTGAGCGCGCAGTTCCCCGCGCCCCTTCCGGGGCACACGCGTCCGTCAGGACGCCTCCTCCAGGTCCGCCGGCCCCACCCCGGCTCGCCGCGCCAGCGCTACCGCGGCCAGCGTCGAGTGGACGCCCAGCTTGCCCAGGACGTTCTGCATGTGGGTGCGGACGGTGTGCGGGGAGAGGAAGAGCCGCTCGGCGACCGCCTTGCGGCCGAGGCCGGCGACCATGCAGCGCAGCACCTCCCGCTCGCGGGGCGTCAGCGACTCCACCAGCTGCTCGCTCTCCGTACGGTGCTTGCGGGCCGCCGTCAGCTCCCGGAGCACGCCGGTGAGCAGCGCGGGCGGCAGGTGCGTCTCGTCGCGCAGCACGCCCCGTACGACCGTGAGCAGGCGGGTGAGCGAGCAGTCCTTGGCGACCCAGCCGCTGGCGCCGGCCGCGAGGGCGAGAGCCGCGCGGTGCGGGTCGTCCTTCTCGGCGAGCACCACGCACCGCACCGACGGCTGCGCCGAACGCACCGCGGACACCAGCGAGATGCCGTCGACCGGCTGCTCGACGACGGCGTCGGCCACGGCGACCGCGCGGCGCCCGGACACCGGAGCGGCCGCCAGGCGGCCCGCGTGTCCCTGAACGCCCGGCCCCACGGAAGCCGCGCCGGCCACGGCGACCGGTGCGCCGCGACCGAGGTCGGCGTCGACCAGCAGCACGTCGACCGGGCGGCCGACCGCGACGGCCCGTTCCAGGCAGCGCAGTGCCATCCGGCCGCTGCCGGCCGGAGTGACGTCGACGTCGGGCTCGGCGGCCAGGGCCGCGGAGAGAGACTCGGCGAAGATACGGTGGTCGTCGACGACCAGTACTCGGATACGAACCACGTCAAACCCCCACGGGTCGGGGGACGGTCGATGCGGGCACGGCGCCCGGAGTGCGGTGACCGGAACCCTCACGGGCCGGTTCAGGGTCGCCACAGCCGCACGGCCGCCGCCGTGCTGGAACTGCTACCCCCGCCCCGGGCGTCGTACCCGACTTCTTTCGCCCCCTGATCTGCACCGGCCCCCACCGGTGCTGCTCTCAGAGTAAGGCCGCCCGGCCGGAGCGGAAGGCCCTTTGCAGAACTCGGCGATCGGTCGCGGGGCAGGTGGGGCGCACGGGGTCGCCCGCCCGCGGTGGCCGGCGGGCCGGTCATTATCGTGAGTCATATGTTCCGAGTGGAGACCGAGACGGCCAAGGTCGACAGGCCTCGCCGCGACCTGCTGAGGGCCCGGCTGCGGGAGGCCAACACCGCGGCCTCCCCGATCATCGGTGCGCTGCGGGGCACCGCGGACGAGCGCGAACTCCCGCTCCAGATATGGGTGTTCTCCGACGAGGGCGGCGGGGAGGAGCTGGTCGCGGGGCTCGACGCGCACACCTGGGCGCACTGGCTGCACGTCAACCTCCTCTGGGTCGACGCACGGCACCGCGCCACCGGCCTCGGCTCCCGGCTGCTCCTCGACGCCGAGCGGACCGCCCGCGAGGACCGCGGATGCCTCCACTCGCGCGTGTGGACGTGGGACTTCCAGGCACCGGACTTCTACCGGAAGTACGGCTACGACGTCGTCTGCGAGATCCCGGACTACCCGCCGGGCATCACCGAGTACACCCTGACGAAACGCCTCGCGTAGGGGACTTCGAGGCGGGGCCCGCGGGGGATCCGCGGGTACGGGCGCGGGGCGCCCCGGCAGGACGCGGGCCCGGCGGCCCCCGGTGCCGGGGCTCCAGGATCTGAGGCACGCTCCTGCCCCGCGCGCCCTCAGGCGACCCGGTGCGCCCCCTGCGACGGTATCGCCGAGAACACCCGGGGCGGCGTGAAGCCCGCCTCGGCGAACGCGTCGACCACCGCCGACGTGACCTGCTCGGCCGCGGCGCGCTCCACCAGCACGACCGCCGAGCCGCCGAAGCCGCCACCGGTCATCCGGGCCCCGAGCGCACCGGCCGCCCCCGCGCGCTCGACGACGAGGTCCAGTTCTGCGCAGGAGATCCGCAGGTCGTCGCGGAGCGAGGCGTGGCCCTGGGTGAGCAGCGGGCCGATCGCGCGCACCTCGCCGGCGTCGAGCAGGGAGATGACCTGCTCCACCCGGTGGTCGTCGCTGACGACGTGGCGGACGTAGCGGCGCAGCCGGTCGTCCGCGGCCTCGCCCCTGCGCTCGTGCTCGGCCAGTTGCTCCAGCGCGGCGGGCAACTCCTCGTAGGCGATGTCCCGCAGGTGCGAGACGCCGAGCAGCCGGGCGCCCTCCTCGCAGCCCGCGCGCCGCTCCGCGTACGCCCCGTCGCCCAGGACGTGCTTCACGCGGGTGTCGACCACCAGCAGGTCCAGGTCCCGGGCCGGGAGGTCGAACGGGACCTGGCGCGTCGACAGGTCGCGGCAGTCCAGGTGCAGGGCGTTGCCCTCGGCGCAGCAGGCGGAGGCCATCTGGTCCATCACCCCGCAGGGCACGCCCACGAAGTCGTTCTCGGCGCGCTGGGCGAGGCGGGCCAGCTCGGGTCCCTTCAGGCCGAGTTCGAAGAGGTCGTTCAGGGCGAGGGCCGTGACGACCTCCAGCGCGGCCGACGAGGAGAGGCCGGCGCCGGTCGGCACCGTCGACGACAGGTACAGGTCCGCCCCGGTGACCTCGTGTCCGGCCGTGCGCAGCGCCCAGACGACGCCCGCCGGGTAGGTGGCCCAGCCGGCGTCCGTGCGCGGCACCAGCTCGTCGACGCGCAGCTCGGTCACCGGGGTGCCGGTGTCGGCGGAGTACACCCGCAGCACGCCGTCGGTGCGCGGGGCGACGGCGGCGACGGCGGTGTGCGGCAGGGCGAGGGGCAGGACGAAGCCCTCGTTGAAGTCCGTGTACTCGCCGATCAGGTTGACGCGGCCGGGGGCGGCCCAGACGCCGTCCGGCGTGGCCCCGTACAGCTTCCGAAAACCCTTGGCCACGGCCTCGGCCGTCTCGGCGGTCGTCACGGCTGCTCCTCCTGCTGCTGGCTGCTGGAACACGGGGTGCGCCGCCCGGCGCGGGCCGGGCGGCGCGGTGGTACGGGCCTCAAAAGCTCAAAAAGAGGTGCCGCTTGTCAGGCGGCCGGGCCGCCATCCGGGGCCTGATCGGCGATCCGCTGGGCGAACGCCCAGGCGTCGGCGACGATCCCGGCGAGGTCGGCACGCTGCGGGCTCCAGCCGAGCCGGGTGTGGGCGGCGTCGGCGGAGGCGACCAGCACGGCGGGGTCGCCGCCGCGGCGCGCCGCGGCCACCTCGGGGATCGGGTGGCCGGTGACCTTGCGGACGGTCTCGATGACCTCGCGGACCGAGAAGCCGTTGCCGTTGCCGAGGTTGCAGATGACGTGCTCGCCGGGGGTGGCGGCGTCCAGCGCGAGCAGGTGGGCCTCGGCGAGGTCGGCGACGTGGATGTAGTCGCGGATGCAGGTGCCGTCCGGGGTGGGGTAGTCGTCGCCGAAGACCGAGATGGCCTCGCGGCGGCCCTGGGCGACCTGGAGGACCAGCGGGATGAGGTGCGACTCCGGCGCGTGCCGCTCGCCCTGCTCGCCGTACGCGCCGGCCACGTTGAAGTAGCGCAGGGAAACGGCGCCCAGGCCGTGCGCCGCGGCCTCGCCGCTGATCATGTGGTCGACGGCGAGCTTGCTGGCGCCGTAGGGGCTGGTGGGCGCGGTGGGGTCGGACTCGGTGATGGGGGTGTGCACCGGCTCGCCGTACGTCGCGGCGGTGGACGAGAAGACGAGCGTGCGCACCCCGGCGTCGCGCATGGCCGCGAGCAGGGCCATGGTGCCGCCGACGTTGTTCTCCCAGTACTTCTCGGGCTTGACGACGGACTCGCCGACCTGTGAGAAGGCGGCGAAGTGGAGCACGGCGTCGTAGCGGGAGTCCACCCATGTGGCGGCGTCCTGGACACGGCCCTCGATGAACTCGGCGCCCTCGGGCACCGCCCTGCGGAAGCCCGTGGAGAGGTCGTCGAGCACGGTCACCCGGTGTCCGGCCTCAAGCAGGTGGGCCGCGACCACGCTGCCCACGTAGCCCGCACCCCCCGTGACCAGATACGTCCCACTCATCTACTCGCTACCTCTCGCAGTCGCTCGGCCGCGGCCTCCGGCGGCACATCGTTGATGAACACACTCATGCCGGATTCGGAACCCGCGAGGAACTTCAGCTTGCCGGAAGTGCGGCGGATAGTGAAAAGCTCAAGGTGAAGCGCGAAGTCGTGGCGCGCGACGCCGAAGGAGGCGAGGTCGCCGGTGGGAGCCTGGTGCCATGCGGAGATGTACGGGGTGGGCGGGGTGACCGCTTCCGCGGTCCCGGCGGCGGCCCCGGCGTCGTCCCCCGGGGCGCCCGCGGGACCGAAGATCCGGTCGAAGCGCCCCAGGAGCTCCAGGTAGACCCGCGGGAACTCGGCGCGCGCGGCGTCGTCGAGCGCGATCAGGTCGGGCACCCGCCGCTTGGGGTAGAGGTGCAGTTCGTACGGCCAGTGGGCGGCGTACGGCACGAACGCGGTCCAGTGCTCGGTGTCCAGGACGATCCGGCGGCCGTCGGCGAGTTCGTCGGCCACGGTGTCGTCGAAGAGGTTGCGCCCGGTGCGCTCCCGGTGGTCCGCGAGCGAGCGGAGCATCAGCGCCGTGCGCGGGGTGACGAAGGGGTAGGCGTAGATCTGGCCGTGCGGGTGGCCGAGGGTGACGCCGATCTCCTCGCCGCGGTTCTCGAAGCAGAACACCTGGCTGACCGCGGGCAGCTCGCCCAGTTCCGCGGTGCGGTCGGTCCAGGCCGAAAGGACCAGGGCCGCCTGCTCCTCGGTGAGGTCGGCGAAGGACGCGTCGTGGTTCTGCGTGAAGCAGACGACCTCGCAGCGGCCCGAGTCGCCGACCAGGGACGGGAAGCGGTTCTCGAAGACCACGACGTCGTAGGAGGAGTCGGGGATCTCGCTCATCCGGCCCTCGCGGGACGGGCAGAGCGGGCACTCGTCGGCGGGCGGGTGGTAGGTGCGGCCCTGGCGGTGCGAGGCGACGGCGACCGCGTCGCCGAGCAGCCTGTCGTGCCGGATCTCCGAGTGGACGAGGCCGGCCGGTTCGAGCGGCCGCCGGTCCACGGCGTCCCGGGCGACGCCGTCTTCGAGGTCGTAGTAGATGAGCTCGCGACCGTCGGCCAGCCTGGTCGAGGTCTTCTTCACGCCGCGCTCCCGCTTCCTGCCGCCTGCCCAACACAACCGAACACAACAAATCACAACCGCACAGCACCGTCAACGGAGACGAGACGGTAAACCTAGGGGTTTTCTGTGAGGTTCGCCTCGTTCCGTAGCGAACATCAGGGACAAAACGACTCTCTCGATCACAATCAAACAAAGAACATCAGGCAAACGGTTCACTTCTTTAAGGGTTCAGCGTAGGTTCCGCTCCGTTCAGTTCAGCCAACGAAGCGGGTACCCCCCATGGAAAACCTCGCCGAAGGGCTCCGTCTCCCCACGAACGGGCTCGACTACGCGATTCTCGCGATCTACTTCGCGGTCGTGCTGGGCATCGGGCTCGCCGCCCGGCGCTCGGTGAAGACCAGTCTCGACTTCTTCCTCTCAGGCCGCTCCCTGCCCGCCTGGGTCACCGGGCTCGCCTTCGTCGCGGCCAACCTCGGCGCCACGGAGATCCTGGGCATGGCGGCCAACGGCGTGCAGTACGGCGCCTACACGGTGCACTGGTACTGGATCGGCGCCATCCCGGCCATGGTCTTCCTGGGCCTCGTGATGATGCCCTTCTACTACGGCTCGAAGGTGCGCTCCGTCCCGGAGTTCCTGCTGCACCGGTTCGGTCCTTCCTCGCACCTGCTCTCGTCGATCATCTTCGCCGTCTCCTCGGTGCTGATCGCGGGCGTCAACCTGTACGCCATGGCGATCGTGCTCCAGGCGCTGCTGGGCTGGCCCCAGTGGGTGGCGATCGTGGTGGCGGGCTTCTTCGTGCTCCTCTACATCACCATCGGCGGGCTCTCCTCGGCGATCTACAACGAGGTGCTCCAGTTCTTCGTGATCCTCGCCGCGCTGATACCGCTGACCATCGTCGGCCTCAAGCGGGTCGGCGGCTGGAGCGGCATCAGCGACAAGCTGACCGCCTCGCACGGCGAGAACTTCATGAGCGCCTGGGGCGGCACCGGCATCGGCTCGTCCAACCCGCTCGGCGCCAACTGGCTGACGATCGTCCTCGGCCTCGGCTTCGTGATGAGCTTCGGCTACTGGACGACGAACTTCGCCGAGGTGCAGCGGGCGCTGTCCGCGAAGAACCTCTCGGCCGCCAAGCGCACCCCGCTGATCGCCGCCTTCCCCAAGATCCTGATACCCATGGTCGTGGTGGTGCCGGGCCTGATCGCGCTGGTGATGGAGCCGACCATCGGCCAGAAGAACAGCGACCTGACCTACAACGACGCGATACCGGTCCTCATGCGCGACCTGCTGCCCAACGGCGTGCTGGGCATCGCGGTGACCGGCCTGCTCGCCGCGTTCATGGCCGGTATGGCGGCGAACGTGTCGTCGTTCAACACCGTCTTCACCAACGACATATGGGCCGCCTACCTGAAGAAGGGCCAGAGCGACCGGCACTACCTGCTGACCGGGCGCGTGGTCACCGCGGTCGGCGTGCTGATCGGCATGGGCACGGCGTTCATCGCCTCCAGCTTCAGCAACATCATGAACTACCTCCAGACGCTGTTCTCGTTCTTCAACGTCCCGCTGTTCGTGGTGTTCATCATCGGCATGTTCTGGAAGCGGACCACCGCCGCGGCCGGCTTCTGGGGCCTGCTCTCCGGCACCGTCGCCGCGATGGTCAACTACTTCTGGCTGTACAAGGGGGGCGTCATCAGCATCCCCAGCGACCAGGGCGCCAACTTCGTCTCGTCCATCGTCGCCTTCGTGGTCGGCGCGCTCGTGATGGTGGCGGTCTCCTACGCGACGCGGCCCAAGCCGTCCGAGTCGCTGGCGGGCCTGGTGTACGGCACCAGGTCCCCCGGGATGGAGGAGCCGCCCGCCGAGGGCGACGACGCGTGGTACCGCCGGCCGGCCCTGCTGGGCTGGGGCGCGGTGGTCCTCGCTGCCATCTGCTACGTCCCCTTCTCCCTCTGAGCACCGTAAGGACGACCGAGCATGTCTGACGAGAACGAGAGCGGGCGGGGCTCCGCCCCGGTCGAGACGGAGTACCAGCAGGAGGTCGCCGAGCTGGAGCGGCGGTCCGCGACCGCGGCGCGGCTCTTCGACATCCGGCGGATCATCGGGGGGCTCTTCGTGGTGTACGGGGTGATCGTGACGATCGCCGGCTTCACCGCGTCCGACGCGGACATCAAGAAGGCGCAGGACATCAACATCAACCTGTGGACGGGCATCGGGATGCTGATCCTCGGCCTGCTGTTCCTGCTCTGGCTGAAGTTGCGGCCTGCGGCACCGCCCGCCCCGGCGGATACCCCCGAGTAAGGGCGCCCCCACCGTGGGCGCAACCCCGGCTTCCTTCAGTACGCGGGGAACTGCGCGAGCAACCACCCACCGGCAGGTGGTCCGGCTGCGACAGAACCAGCCCCCTCGGGACGGCGACGACCCGACGGTCGCATCGTGGCTGGTCGCGCAGTTCCCCGCGCCCCTTGGTAGGCCGGGGCACAGCCCCGATCTGAGGGGACCGGGGTGCACCCCGGCGTCGGCTTACCGCGCTCCCGGGGAGCGCCCCGCCCGGTCCAGCAACCCCGTACGCGCCGCCAAGGCTGCCGCCTCAAGGCGGGAGCCGACGCCCAGTTTCATCAGGACCCGCTGGACGTGCGTGCGTGCCGTGGAGGGTGCGATGCCCATGCCCGCCGCGATCAGCCGGGTGCCCTCCCCGTCGGCGACCCGCACCAGCACCTCCACCTCCCGCGCCGTCAGCATCCCCAGCAGCCGCTGGCCCTCGTCGTCGGGCTGGGCCGCCGGGTTGAGCAGTTCGCCGAACGCGCCCTGGAGCAGCGCCGGGGCCACCGCGGACTCCCCCGCGCGGGCCTTCATGATGGCCCGCTCGACACCCTCGATCCGCTCGTCGTGGCGCACGTATCCGCTCGCCCCGGCGGCGAACGCCGCGGCGATGCCGCGCGGCGACGGCACGGGGCCGAGGACCACGACCGCCACCTGCGGGCGGTCCTGCTTTATCTTCAGCACCGGGTCGAAGACGCCGGGCCGGTCGGGCGCGGCCGTGCCGATCAGGCAGACCTCGGGCACCCGCGCGATCACCAGTTCCGCGGCGCCGCCCGTGGGCGCGGCCGCCGCCAGGACGCGGTGCCCGCGCAGTTTGAGAGCCGAGGCCAGCGCCTCGGCGTGCAGCCGATGGTCGTCGACGACCACGATCCGGACCGCCGCCATAGAGCAACCCCCCAGTCCCCCATACCGAAAACCGATCCTTTCCTTGTTCCTCCCCCAGGCCCTGACGGCCAGAGCCTCAACGGCCCGGGAGGTACGGGAGATACCCCACACCCGGTGCACGCATGGCCCGGGAAGCACTCCCACCCCCGCTGTTCATCCCCCGGAAACTACACGCCTGTTCGACATTGCGCCCGCATTACTGTCCAGAAGTCCGGGTAGGCGCTGGAATTCGCCCTGTTCCTTACGTCCCCGGGCCGCCCACACCCCCGTACAGGCACGAACAGCAGGGCGGCGCACGAACATCCGAGCCCGGCCGCAGGCAGAGAGCAGGCCCAACGAATACGGCCCCGCCCGGCAAGGGGCGGGGCCGTCGGCTGCCGTCGCGAGCGACCGGCCAGCAGCGGCCGGCAGCGGCTACCGGTGGCTATCGGTGGCTGACAGTGGCCCTCAGTCGCTGAATCCGACCGCCGTGTACGCCTTCTCGTCGGGGCTGAGCACGGAGCCGACGAGCTGCTTGGCGATGAACAGCTTCCCGCCGCCGTACAGGATCTCGGCCCGGTCCGGGACCATGCTGCTGAGCACGTCCAGCACGTTCCGCGACGCCGGGGTCTCCAGCAGCTTCGTCTCCTTCATCGTCTTGCTGTCGATGGTGACGACCTGCGCGCCCTTGTCGTAGGGACCGTCCTTGTAGGCGAGGATGTTGGAGCCGTCCATCCGGAGCGGGAAGATCTTGTACTTCTGGCCGGCGTCGGCCCGGTCCCCGGTGGGCTTGCCGGTGGTCAGGTCGAACGAGACGATCTCGTTGGTGGTGCCGTAGTCGTCGCCGCTGCCCTGGTGCTCCGCGGTCGGCACGTACAGCCTGTCGTTGCCGACGGCGATGGCGTAGCAGGAGTGGACCTCGTTGACCTCGCAGCGGTGGTTGTACTTGCCGTCCTCCAGCGTGATCTTCGACTGGAGCTTGCCGGCGTCGTCGAGGGTGAAGACGTCCGTGACGCCCGAGGCGGTGATGTCGCCGGAGTCGACGCCGAAGACCACGGGCTTGGTGGAGATCAGCTTGGCGTTGTCGACGCCGTCGGGCAGCTTGTACGACCACTTCGGCTTGCCGCCCTGGTCGAGCAGCTGCACCGAGATCTTCGGGTGGTCGTAGTCGCCGCAGGTGCGCACCGCGACGAGCTGCTCGCCGCCCCGGTAGCCGACGTCGTGGCACTGGTCGCCGGACTGCGGCGTCCACTTGGCCTGGCCGGTCTTGAGGTCGAACGCCGCCCCGCCGTCGGTGCCGCCGCCGACCGCGACCACGTCACCGCTGATGCTGACCTCGTCGTAGTCGGGCTTGTCGTCGCCGAGCAGGATCTCCTTGGACCAGAGCTTCTTGCCCGAGGCCATGTCGAAGGCGGCGAGCTTGTCGCAGTGCTTGAAGTCGTTCTTGTTCTTGGACCTGCCCTCCTCGTAGACCACCGCGGCGACGCCGGCGTCCGTGACCTCCTGGGAGCCCGCGCACGCCTGGCCGTCCAGCGGCAGGGTCCACGACTGCTTGCCGGTCGCCGTGTCGTAGCCGACGACCTGGGCCTCGCCCGACTTCGCGTAGATCGAGCCGTGCAGCCAGGAGCCCTCGGCCTTCACCACGTCGTCCTTGCCGACCTTCGGCGCAGGCACCTGCATCAGCACGTTGGCGCTGGTGTTGGAGGGCACCTTCTCAAGGCCGCCGGCGCCCTGCGCGCCGCCCGAGCCGTTCTTCCCGTCGCCGCCGGAGGAGCCGCCGCTGGACGAGGCTGCCTGGTCCTTCCCGCCGCCGGAGTCCGACGACGAGTACCAGATGCCGCCGCCGACGATCAGCGCGACGGCGACGACCGCCGCGATGATGATGGTCATCTGGGTGTTCATCCCCCGGCGGCCGGAGGCGGGCGCCGCCGGCCGGCCCATGCCCGCTCCCGGGTACTGCCCGTAGGGCCCCTGCGGCGGGTAGCCCTGCTGGGCCGGATAGCCGTACTGCTGGGGAACGGTGGGCGGCTGACCGCCGCCCGGGCCCTGCGGGAAGCCGTAGCCGGGCTGGCCGGGTGGCGGCATGGGTGGCTGGCCCTGTGGTGGGGTCCGGGGCGGCTGGCCGGGCGGCGGCGGGGCCTGCGGTGGCTGGCCCGGCGGCGGCGGAGGCGTGGCCGGGTGGCCGTATCCCTGGCCGGGCTGCTCCGGTGGCGGGCCGAAGCCTCCTCCGGCGGCCCCCGGCGGAGGCGGGGGGCCGGCGGGCGGGCCCTGCGGCGGGGCCTGGTCGGGGTGTCCCTGGCCAGGGTGCTGCGGAGAGCCGGGGGGAGGGTCCTGCGGGGCGCCGAACCCGCCCTGCGGCGGCTGGCTGGGCGGCTGGGTCATGACGTGTCAACCTCTGAGGAGAAGAGCGGGTGGTCGAAAGTCGGGCGGGATGGCTGCCGAAGGCCGTCGGGACCCCGGTCGCCGAGGGCCGTCCGGACCCCGGTCGCCGAAGGCCGTCCGGACCTCGGTCGCGGACGGCCGTCACGACTCAGTTGCCGAAGGCCATCATGAGCTTCTCCTGCGACTTGTCGCTGCCCGTGAGCCGCGTCGTGGAGATGTAGAAGCGCCCGTCCACGTAGTCGATCGCCTTGGAGAAGAAGCCGTTCTCGATCTCGGCGGCCCCCTGAGGGTTCTGAAGCACCGTCTTCGCCTTGTGGGCGCCGCCGGTCGGGATCGACAGCACCCGGCCGCCCGCGTCGTAGGAGGGGTCCTCGTACGCGATGAGGTTGCCGCCCTCGACCTTCATCGGGAGCATGGCGGTGTCCCCGGGTGCCTTGACCCGCCACTTCTCCTTGCCGTTCGCGAGGTTGATCGCGACGATGTCGTTCGCACCGCTTTTCGCCTCGGTGGGCAGGTAGAGGGTGTCGGCGTCGGAGGCCACGCCCGTGCAGCCCTGGAGGTCACGGTCGAGGATCGCCCAGCCGCACTCCGGCGCGAAGCTCTCGTTGATGTCCACCTGCGAGCGTGTCGTGCTCGAACCGTCCTTCAGGGTGCTGATGTTCCACTGCTTCTTGTCCTCGTTGGTGAGGTAGAGGACCACGGGGCTGGTGGAGTACACCCGGCCGAGCTGCCAGCCCTTGGGCAGCTCCTTGGTCCACTTCGTGCGGCCGCTCGCCGGGTCCAGCTCCTCCACCCGCTCGTGCTGGTTCGGCTGGCCGGCCGCGCAGGACAGGGCGACGATGACGCGGTCGCCGCCGGTGAAGCCGCTGGGGAAGCAGACCCCCGACTTCTCCTCCTTCTTCGTCCACAGCTGCTTGCCGTCGCTGACGCTGTAGCCGACGCCGGACTGCGAACGTCCCACGACCAGGGTGTTCTTGGAGATGGACAGCTCCAGCGTGATCGTGCTGTCGAACAGCTCGCCCTCGTCCATCTTCTTCGTCCAGCCCTTCTGGCCGGTCTTCAGGTCGATCTGGACGAGCTGGTTGCACTTGGCCGAGTCGTTGGTGCCGCTCTTGTAGGCGACGACGACCTTGCCGTCCGGGGTGGCCTGCTTGGACGCGGCGCAGATGGCCTGCGGCAGGGTGACCGGGTCGTACGCCGGGGTGCCGTCGGCGACCTTGTACCCGACGATCTCCTTGTACGCCGCCTTGACCGCGACCGTGCCGGTGATCCACATGCCGGGGGCGTCCGCTCCGGAACCGGGCGCGTCCGGCGCCGACTTGTACCAGAGCACCTTGTCCTCGCCGGCCTGGCGCCCGGCGTTGAGGTTGTCGGGGTCGTCGCCGCCCTTGCCCTCGCCGTCGCCGCTGCCGTCACCAGGGTTGACGGGGGCCGAGGCGCCGGGGCTCGTGGCGCCCTTGTCGCCGCCGGCCTCCTGCTGCTTGCCGTCGTCCCCGCCGGAGACCGCCCACACGACACCGCCGGCCACCAGGAGCACGGCCACCGCCGCGCCGATGATCGCCGCGGGCTTGCCCTTGAACGGGTTCTTCCCCCCACCGCCCGGGCCACCGGGGCCGCCCGGCATTCCGGGGCCACCGGGCATCTGGGGGTACGGGTACTGGCCCTGCTGCTGGTAGCCGTAGCCCGGCGCCGGGGGCTGGCCGTAGGGGCCGGGCTGCTGCGGCTGGGTGTAGGGCTGTGCGTACGGGTTGTTGGCGGCGGGCTGCTGCTGCTGCGGGTAGCCGTAGCCGGGGCCCGCCGGAGGCTGGGGCTGCTGCCCCGGCTGGGGGTGGCCGTAGCCGCCCTGGCCCGGGGGCGGCGGGGTGCCGGGGGCCGGCGGCGGGGCCGGCGGCATCCGGGGCGGGGCCGGCGGCGGGTTCTGCGGGGCGCCGAAGCCGCCCCCCGGCGGCTGGCTGGGCGGCGGCGGAGGCGTACCCGGCTGGTTCGGGTATCCCCCACCGGAGCCTCCGCCGGAACCACCGCCCGGACTCCCCGGTGGATTCTGCGGTGGGTCCTGCGGTCGGTCCTGCGGAGCTCCGAAACCGCCCTGAGGCGGCTGGTTGGGCGGCTGAGTCACAGCGTTCCCCCTCTTTCACTGAAATCTCGCCTGGCCGAGGCCCGCCGGCGCCCCGTCCGCCGTCAAGCTGGTGAGACCATGACGACCGGACGATCACAGCGACCGTCAGGCCGTCACGGCGGGGGCCCGGGGCTCATCCCGGATGCGCACAACGCTGGTTTTCGGCACACCTGATCGCGCTCAGGCCTGACGTCCAGGGCGCCTTTCTATCACCATGACGCCTTGGCACACCTGATCGGTTCGTGGCCTGTTCCCAACGTCGGACCCTGCCGTGATGGCTCCGTTACGGGGTTTTCACGCGTTCTCCGCGAGCTCCAGCCAGCGGTTCTCCAGCTCCTCGCGACGGCCGGCGAGCTCGCGCAATTCGCCGTCCCATCCGGCCACTTTCTCAAAATCGGTTGCGTTGTCGGCGATCCTCGCGTGCAGCTCCGTCTCGGATTCCGTGATCCTGTCCAGTTGCCGCTCGATGCGCTGGAGTTCCTTCTTCGCGGCGCGGGCGTCGGCCGCCGAGACGGTGCGCGCCGCCTTCGCGGCGTTCTCGGCCGCCTTGGCCGCCGGGACCGGGGCGGCGGCCGTGGCCTCGCGCATCCGCTCCCGCCGCTCCAGGTACTCGTCGATGCCGCGCGGCAGCATCCGCAGCGCCCGGTCGCCCAGCAGCGCGTACACGCGGTCCGTGGTGCGCTCCAGGAAGAACCGGTCGTGGGAGATCACGACGAGGGTGCCCGGCCAGCCGTCGAGGAGGTCCTCCAGCTGGGTGAGCGTCTCGATGTCCAGGTCGTTGGTGGGCTCGTCGAGGAAGAGGACGTTGGGCTCGTCCATCAGCAGCCGCAGGAGCTGGAGCCTTCGGCGCTCGCCGCCGGAGAGGTCGCCGACCGGCGTCCACTGCTTCTCCTTGCCGAAGCCGAACGTCTCGCAGAGCTGGCCGGCCGTCAGCTCCCGGCCCTTGCCGAGGTCGACGCGCTCGCGCACCTGCTGCACGGCCTCCAGCACCCGCAGTGCCGGGTCGATCTCGCGGACCTCCTGGGAGAGGAACGCGGGACGCACGGTCTTGCCGACCGCGATCCGCCCGCCCACCGGCTGCCGGTCGCCGCTGCTCGCCGCCGCCTCGGCCATGGCCCGCACCAGGGAGGTCTTGCCCGCGCCGTTCACCCCGACCAGGGCGAACCGGTCGCCGGGGCCGACCTGCCAGGTCAGGTGCTCCAGCAGCACCTTCGGGCCGGCCTGGACGGTGACGTCCTCCAGGTCGATCACGGACTTGCCGAGCCGGGAGGAGGCGAACCGCATCAGCTCGCTGCTGTCCCGCGGCGGCGGCACGTCCTTGATCAGCTCGTTGGCGGCCTCGATGCGGAACCTGGGCTTGGACGTGCGCGCCGGGGCGCCGCGGCGCAGCCAGGCCAGCTCCTTGCGGACCAGGTTCTGCCGCTTGACCTCCTCGGTCGCGGCGATGCGCTCCCGCTCGGCGCGCGCGAAGACGTAGTCGGAGTAGCCGCCCTCGTACTCGTACACGGAACCGCGCTGCACGTCCCACATCCGCGTGCAGACCTGGTCGAGGAACCACCGGTCGTGGGTGACGCAGACCAGCGCGGAGCGGCGGGCCCGCAGGTGGCCGGCGAGCCAGGAGATGCCCTCCACGTCCAGGTGGTTGGTGGGCTCGTCGAGGACGATCAGGTCCTGCTCGGCGATGAGCAGCTTCGCCAGCGCGATACGGCGCCGCTCGCCACCGGAGAGCGGCCCGATGACGGTGTCCAGGCCCTGCGGGAAGCCGGGCATCTCCAGGCTGCCGAAGAGGCCGGTGAGGACGTCGCGGATCCTGGCGTCGCCGGCCCACTCGTGGTCGGCGAGGTCGCCGATCACCTCGTGGCGCACGGTCGCCGCGGAGTCGAGGGAGTCGTGCTGGGTGAGCACGCCGAGGCGGAGCCCGCCACTGTGGGTGACCCGGCCGGAGTCGGCCTCCTCCAGCTTGGCCAGCAGCCTGATCAGGGTGGTCTTGCCGTCTCCGTTCCGGCCCACCACACCGATCCGGTCGCCGTCCGAGACCCCGAGGGAGACCGAGTCGAGCAGGGCGCGGGTGCCGTACACCTTGCTGACTGCCTCGACATTGACCAGGTTGACGGCCACCGACACTCCTGTCTTGTGCTGCGGGATGGATCAGCCTCCCAGCGTACTTGGCGGGGTGGGGTGGGGTCGGGCGTGCGGGGTCCCCCGGCGGTCCGCCCCGGTGGCGGGGCCGTCCTTGCGGGGCGTCGCCGTCTCCGGTCCCCGCGCCCCTTTTCAGGGCTGCGCCCCAACGGCCGGGCTGCGCCCCGACAGGGGCGGGGGGAACTGCGCGAGCAACCACCCACACACCGGTGGTCCGGACGCGACAGAACCAGCCCCCTTCGGACAGGGACGACCCGACCGCCTCGTCGTGGCTGGTCGCGCAGTTCCCCCCGCCCCTGAGGGCACCAGGGCTCCGCCCCGACAGGGGCGCCCGAGCCGCGGTCAGGGGAGGACCGTCGCACCCCGCGCCGGAGCTTCCGTCACTCGGGTCGTGCGGCACGTGCCGGACTCCCGCAGGGCATCCGAAACCGTGCGAGCCACGGCCGCGTCGGAGGCCAGGAACGCCGTCGTGGGCCCCGAACCGGAGACCAGCGCGGCGAGCGCACCCGCCTTCGTGCCCACGGCAAGGACCTCCGCGAGCGACGGGTAGAGCGAGAGCGCCGCGGGCTGGAGATCGTTGCCGAGCGCAGCGCCCAGCGCCACCGCGTCCCCGTCCCGCAGCGCGTCGAGCAGCACCTCGGACGCCACCGGCGCCGGCACCGGCGCCCCCCGCTCGGCCGCCAGCCGGTCGAACTCCCGGTACACCGCGGGCGTCGAGAGCCCGCCCTCGGCGAGCGCGAACACCCAGTGGAAGATCCCGCCCACCGGCAGCTCACGCAGTCGCTCGCCCCGCCCGGTACCCAGCGCCGCCCCGCCGACCAGGCTGAACGGCACATCGCTGCCCAGGCCGGCGGCCAGCTCCAGCAGCTCGGCCCGACCGGCGCCGGTGCCCCAGAGCGTGTCGCACGCGAGGAGCGCGCCCGCGCCGTCCGCGCTGCCGCCCGCCATGCCGCCCGCCACGGGGATGTCCTTGGCGATGTGGATGTGCACGTCCGGGCTCCGCCCGGTCCACTCGGCCAGGGCGATGGCGGCGCGCGCGGCGAGGTTGCTCCGGTCCAGGGGCACCTGGTCGGCGCCCGGGCCCGAGCACGTGATCCGCAGCTCGGCGGCGGGCTCGACGGTGATCTCGTCGTAGAGCCCCACGGCCAGGAACACGTTCGCCAGGTCGTGGAAGCCGTCGGGGCGGGCGGGGCCCACCGCGAGCTGAGCGTTCACCTTGGCCGGGACCCGCACGGTCACTGTCACTGCGTACTCCGCCTCTCCACGCGCCGCGCCCCGGCGGCCCGTCCTTGCCCGCCGCCCGTCCCGGGCCGGTGCTCCGCGATCCGGGCGAACTCCGCCACGGTCAGCTCCTCGCCCCGCGCCCGCACCGGCACACCCGCCGCGACCAGCGCGGATTCGGCGGCAGCCGGGGATCCGGCCCAGCCGGCGAGCGCCGCGCGCAGGGTCTTCCTGCGCTGCGCGAAGGCCGCGTCGACCACCGCGAAGACCTCCTGCCTGGAGGCCGTGGTGGGGACCGGGTCGGTCCTGCGCACCAGCGAGACCAGACCGCTGTCCACGTTGGGGGCGGGCCAGAAGACGTTCCGCCCGACGGCGCCGGCCCGCTTGACGTGGGCGTACCAGTTCGCCTTGACCGAGGGCACGCCGTACACCTTGGAACCGGGGGCGGCGGCCAGCCGGTCGGCGACCTCGGACTGCACCATGACGAGGGCGCGTTCGATGCTCGGGAAGGTGCCGAGCATATGGAGCAGCACCGGGACGGCGACGTTGTAGGGGAGGTTCGCGACCAGCGCGGTCGGGGGCGGTCCGGGCAGCTCCGTGACGTGCATGGCGTCCGCGTGGACCAGCGCGAAGCGGTCGGCTCGCTCCGGAACGCGGTCGGCGACGGTGCCGGGCAGCGCGGCGGCGAGGGTGTCGTCGATCTCCACGGCGGTGACGTTGCCGGCGGCCTCCAGGAGCGCGAGGGTCAGCGAGCCGAGGCCGGGGCCGACCTCCACGGCGACGTCGTCCGGCCGGACGTCCGCGGTGCGGACGATGCGGCGGACCGTGTTCGCGTCGATCACGAAGTTCTGGCCGCGCTGCTTGGTCGGCCGTATGCCGTGTGCAGCGGCCAGCTCCCTGATCTCGGCGGGTCCCAGCAACACATCGTCCACGCATCCACCCTATGGGCTGTTCGCCCCCCGCCCCGACCACCGGTCGCCCGGGGGCGCCGCGCCTCACCCCACGGCGCGCAGCACCCCGGCCACGATCGGCCCTGCCGCGTCCGCCCCGTGGCCGCCGCTCTGCGTCATCGCGGCCGCCGCGATGTCGCCCCGGTATCCCGCGAACCAGCTGTTCGACTTCGCCTGCGCGTCCACCTCCGCGGACCCGGTCTTCGCGCCGATGTCCCCGCCGAGCCCCGACATCGCCGCGGCGGCGGTCCCGCTGATGGCCGTGCGGTGCATCATCTGGCGGAGCTGGGCCACCGTCCCGGAGGAGAGCCCCTGGGCGGTCGCGAGGGTCCGCCCGTCCAGCGACTGCGGCACGATCACCGGCTGCCGGAAGACGCCGGTCATGGCCGTCGCGGTCACCGAGGCCATGTTCAGCGGGTCCATCTGCACCTGGCCCTGCCCGATCATGTTCGCCGCGGTGTTGGGGCCGCCGGACGCCGGCACGCTGCCGTCGAAGGACGGGATGCCCGTCTTCCAGTTGTCCCTGCCCAGGCCGAAGTGGTCCTGCGCCTCCTTGGTGAGCGAGTCGACCTTGACCTCGTCCGCGTACTTGAGGAAGGCGGTGTTGCAGGAGCGGGCGAAGCTCGACGCGAGCGTGGCGTGCAGGTCGGGCGTGAGGCCCTTCTCGTTGTGGAACGTCTGGCTCTGCCAGGTCGCCGTGTCGGGGCAGGGCGCGGGCCCGGAGGCCGTGGTGATGCCGTTGTCGATGAGCGTCGCGGACGTGATGATCTTCATGGTGGAGCCGGGTGCCAGCTCGCCCTGGAAGGCGGCGTTGAACGAGTCCTTCCGGTGGTTGGCGACCGCCAGCACCTCGCCGGTGCTCGGCTTGACGGCGACCACGGACGACTCGGCGAACTGCGTGACCGCGTGCTCGGCGGCGGCCTGCGCCGCGGCGCTGAGCGTGGTGTGCAGCGTGCCCGGCCGGCCCTTGGCGAGGGTGGCGAGGACGGTGTCGGGCGCGGTCTCGCTCTGGTGCCGTACGACGAGTTCGAGGGCGGGCGTGCCGCCGGCCTTCTCGCCGTACTTCGCGCGGAGCTCGTCCAGGATCGGGCCCAGCGAGGGGTACTTCTCCTTGGTGAGCACGGCGCCGTCGCGGTCGACGGCCTCGATGGGCGGGGCGCCGGAGGCGTCGGTGACGAGCGTGTCGCCGGTCTTCAGCTGCGGGTGCAGCACCGCGGGCGTCCAGTCGACGAGGGCGCGGCCGGTGGTCAGGCCGCGCACGACCGTCAGCTGGGTGTCGTACGCGAGCGGCTTGCTCTTGCCCTGGTACGAGACCGTGGCGCGGACGGCGTAGGGGACGGTGGCGCCGGTGGCCGCCCGGGGGGTCACCGTGACGCCACTGATGTGCGCGTCGTCGTTGAAGCCGGTCAGGGCCTGCTCGGCCGCCGAGGCGTTGTTCGTGTAGGACGCGGCACCGGTGGCGTCGCCCTTCTCCCAGGCCGCGAAGAACGCGCGCGACGCCTGCTGGATCTCCTTGGCGTCCGGCGGCCCGGTCCGCTTCGGCGCGGGGTGCCCGCCCGCCGTGGAGACCGTGTCGCCGGCGAGGCCGTTCCAGACGTTGAATCCCGCGTACCCCACACCGCCGGCCACCAGGACGAACGCCCCGACCACCCCGGCCACGACCCCCCTGCGCATCCCGCGCCCTCCCCATCTCTCCGAGTCCCCGGCACCCCCGCACCGGCGGTAACAGCATCGTCAGCACTGTAAGCGCAGGGTGTGACAAACGGTGCCTGTACTCCGGATGGTGGCCAAAAGGAGATCGACGATCACTTACGCGTCTCGCCGTTTGATCACATACGCGTCTCGCCGTTTCCGGACGCCCGGACGCCCGGACGCCGGGAGTCCGGGAGGCCGGGGAGCTCGCCGGGGCGCCTCTGCGTCCTGTCCGCATGCCGTGGGGAGCCGGGCGCCCGGGGATGCATCCGTGCGCCGTGCCCGGCACCCACGCGGGCACGCCCGTACGCCCTGCGGGTGAGTCCGCGCGCCCCATGGCGTGCCGGTACGCGCGGCGATGAGTTCCGGCGCGACGGGCGGTCCACCGTTGTGCGGGCACCACCGGCCCGCACCGGACACGCCCGGCCATCGAAGACAGCCCGGCCATCGGACACGCCCGGCGACCGAACACACCCGGCAAGGAGAGACCCATGCGCCTCATCGTCATCACCTTCCTGACCGCCGACGGCGTCATGCAGGCCCCCGGAGCGCCCGAGGAGGACCGCGGCGGCGGGTTCGAGCACGGCGGCTGGCAGGTGCCCTACATGGACGAGGACACCATCCGGCTGATCCACGACTGGTACACGCGCGTGGACGCGTTCCTGCTCGGACGCCGTACGTACGACATCTTCGCCGCGCACTGGCCGCACGTCCCGAACCCCGACGAGGACCCGATCGCCCGACAGCTCAACACGCTGCCGAAGTACGTCGTGTCCGGCGGGCGCCCCGAGCTGTCCTGGCAGAACTCCACCCTGGTCACGGGCGACGTGCCGGAGGAGATCCGGAAGCTGAAGGCGCTGCCCGGCGGCGAGCTCCAGGTCTGGGGCAGCGGCCGGCTGGCGACGACGCTCATGGAGCACGGCCTCGTCGACGAGTACCGCCTGCTGACCTACCCGGTCGTCCTGGGCGGCGGCCAGCGCCTGTTCGCCGAGGCCACCCCGACGGCGCTGCGCGTGGTGGACTCGACGGTCACCGGTTCCGGCACCGTCATCACCACGTACCAGCCGACCGGCAGCCCCGAGTACGGCTCCTTCGCGCTGGACCAGTCATAGCGGCGCCGCCGGGACGCACCGCGAGCGCGCGCCCGATGCCCTGCCGGCCGCCCCGCCCTACGATGGGCCGCGTATCACGGAGGTGGGCGGGACGTGGCGGAGTACGCGGCACGGCGAGGCGCCCGGACCGGCGCGACGGTGTGGCGGGCGCGCTCGGGCGGCCCCGAGCAGAGCATCGCCCCCGACGGCGTGATGGACCTGATGTGGTTCCGGGGCCGTCTCGTCGTGGCGGGCCCGGACACGCGGACGATGGTCGTGGAGACCCGTGCCGGCGAGGTGACCTGGGGTCTCCAGCTCGCTCCCGGCATGGCGTACGCACTCCTCGGCGTGCCCGCGGACGAACTGACCGACCAGCGCGTCGACCTGTCGGACCTCGTCGCGCTGCCCGGGTGCCGGGGCGGGTCGTTCGAGGCCGACGTCGATGATGCGGCCGGCACCGGCACCGACACCGACACCGACGGCGCGGCCGACGCGCTCGAACGGGTTCTCGTCGCCCTGTGGACGCACGCGGACCCGGAACGCTCCGTCCTGCGCCTCGCGGCCTCCCTCGACCGGGCCGCCCGCCGGGGCCTGGGCGTGCGGGAGACGGCGGAACTCCACGGCCTGCCGGAACGATCGCTGCGCAGGCTCAGCAACCGGCTCTTCGGCTACGGCCCCAAGACGCTCGTGCGGATCCACCGTTTCCAGCACGCGCTCCATCTGGCACGGGCGGGAATGCCGTTGAGCGACGCTTCGGCGACCGCGGGGTACGCCGACCAGGCCCACTTCAACCGCGAGAGCAAGCGGCTCACGGGCCAGACGCCCGCGAGGCTCACCCGGGCCACGTAAGCGGGTCCGGGCACGACCCCACGCCACGCACCCGCGCCTGACCGCGACCGTGCACTCCCGCACTCCCTTCCCGACTCCCTTCCCTGCTGGCCGATTCGTCCAAGAGCGGTGGCGCCGGCGGATGGCACGGTCCTGGTATGAGCATTCACAGCATTCACCTGGGACGCACGAAAGCATTCATGGCCGCGCACGCGCGCGTGCTCGACCGGCACCGCTTCGACGCGGTCACCGACGGGGGCACCGCGGACCGACAGGCGGTCATCGACGCCCTCGACGCCTACCGGAACCCGGACGGCGGCTACGGGTGGGGGCTGGAACCGGACCTCCGCGCCGCCGAGAGCCAGCCGGCAGGCGCCCTCCACGCCCTCGAAGCGCTCGCCTGCGCGGGCCCGGCGACGTCACCGCACACGGTCGCCCTCCTCGACTGGCTGGACTCCGTGACGCTGCCCGACGGCGGGCTGCCCTTCGCCCTTCCGATCGCCGATCCCGCGGCGTGCGCGCCGTTCTGGGTCCACGCGGACCCCGCGGAGTCATCGCTCCAGATCACCGCGGCGGTGGCCGCCCAAGCGCACCGCCTGGCGCGCTGGGACGAGAACGTGCGGGACCACCCGTGGCTGGAGGCGGCGACGCGGTACTGCTTCGAGTCGATCCCCCGGATCGACGAGGCACCCTTCGCGTACGTGCTCTCCTTCGCGCTCCAGTTCCTCGACGCCGCGGCCGACACCCAGCCGAAGGCGCGCGATCTGCTGGACCACCTGGGCCAGTTCGTCCCGGCAGACGGGGCGGTCGCCGTCGTCGGCGGAACCGAGGGCGAGACCCTCCACCTCCTCGACTACGCGCCCGAACCCGACCGCCCGGTCCGCGACCTGCTCGACCCCGGGGCCGTCTCCGCCGACCTCGACCGCCTGGAGCACGGCCAGCAGCCGGACGGCGGCTGGACGGTCGGCTTCACCGGCTTCTCACCGGCCGCGACCCTCGAATGGCGCGGCCACGCCACGGTGGGGGCGGTCTCGGTGCTGCGGATGAACGGGCGTTGAGGCGGGTCAGCACCTGCCGCGCCGGGATGCGGCACCTGCGGGGAAGGGACCCTCGACCCCTGCGGGCGAGCCCCTGGGCCGTCTGTGGGCCGTGATCTTCCTCTAAGGCTTTCGCGCCAGGAGGAAAGCCTGCGGCACGCGGGCGTCGGGCTCGGTGAGCATCGTCGCCTGTACCGAAAGTCCCGCCCGGGTGGCCAGTTCCGCGACCCGGGCGGGTGGCCGCCAATAGACGTCTAGGGCCATGTCGAGGTCGCCGTACCCCTTCGTCTTGCGGCGCTTCTCGTCACCGACGTGGAAGCCGAGGAGGAGATGGCCGCCGGGTGCCAGCACCCGGTGGAACTCGCTGAACACCGTCGGCAGTGCCTCCGGCGGGATGTGGATGATCGAATACCAGGCGACGATGCCCCCGAGCTCGCCGTCGGCCAGCTCCAAGGCCGTCATGGTGCCCGTTGCGAAGCGAAGGCCGGGGTGGGTCCGCTGGGCGATGTCGACCATCGCAGGCGACAGGTCGATGCCGAACGCGGTGAGCCCGAGGGAGTCGAGGTGGGCCGTCACATGGCCAGGGCCGCACCCCACATCCGCGACCGGGCCGTCCCCAGCGGCCCGTACCAGCTCCGCGAACGCCCCCAGCATCGAGCGCATCAGCGGGTCACCCACCAACAGGGGAGGCACCAACTCGGCGTAGTTGTCCGCGACGGTGTCGTACGACACCCGGGTCTCACGAAGGTAGGTCGGCTCGGTCACGGTCCTGATCGTAAGAGCGGCGTGGGCCCCGGGTACCGGCTCAGGGCCTTGAGGGCGCGGCAGCCTGCCGGTGCGGAAGCCGGCCGCGCCCTCATGCTGTGTTCAGCCGGCTAGATCCACGAATCCAGCCACATCCGGCTACGCCACGCGTCCAGCGGGATCGCCTCGCCCGTGAAGATCGGCCAGAAGTAGATGAAGTTCCAGACGATCAGGATGATCAGGACGCCCGCGCCCACCGCGCCCACCACCCGGCGCCGTTCGCTCGCGCCGGGTGGGCCCAGGAGGGCGCCGATCATCATCGTCACCGCCAGGCAGAGGAACGGGACGAAGACGACGGCGTAGAAGAAGAAGATCGTTCGCTGCTGGTACATGAACCACGGCAGGTAGCCCGCGGCGACGCCGCACAGGATCGCGCCCGCGCGCCAGTCGCGCCGCAGCAGCCACCGCCACAGCACGTACAGCAGCGCCAGGCATCCCGCCCACCACAGCAGCGGGGTGCCGAGCGCCAGTACCTCGCGGGCGCACTTGCCGCCCGCGTCCACCGGGCAGCCGTCCGTGCCGGCGGCCGGCGACTCGTAGAAGTAGGAGACGGGGCGGCCGAGGACCAGCCAGCTCCACGGGTTGGACTGGTAGGTGTGCGGGGAGTCCAGGCCGACGTGGAACAGGTACACCTGGTACTCGTAGTGCCACAGGCTGCGCAGCCAGTCCGGCAGGAACGTCCAGTCTCCGCCGCGGCCCGCCGTGGCCGCCCAGTTCCGGAAGTAGCCGCCAGTGCCGTCCGCGGGCGAAAGGATCCAGCCCAGCCAGGACAGCAGGTACACGCCCACCGCCACCGGCGCCGTCGACAGGAACCCCCACACCGCGTCGTACCTGAGCACCGCGGCGAACGGCCGCTCGGCGCCGGCCACCCGGCGGGCGCCCACGTCCCACAGGACCGACATCAGGGCGAAGGCGGCCAGGATGTAGAGGCCGTTCCACTTGGTGCCGAAGGCGAGGCCGAGGCAGATGCCGCAGGCCAGCCGCCAGGGGCGCAGGCCCAGGCGCAGCGTCTGCGCGGTCACCGGGTCGGGGCGGGCGACGCCGTCCGGTCCCAGGGGGAGCGCGGCGGCCAGTCTGGCGCGGGCGCGGTCCCTGTCGATCAGGAGGCAGCCGAAGGCGGCCACCACGAAGAACATCAGCACCTCGTCGAGGAGCGCGGTGCGGCTCATCACGAAGTGCAGCCCGTCGACGGTGAGCAGCCCGCCCGCCAGGCAGCCGAGGAACGTGGAGCGGAAGAGCCTGCGCCCGATGCGGCAGAGCATCAGCACGGAGAGGGTGCCGAGCACCGCCGTCATGAAGCGCCAGCCGAACGGGTTGAAACCGAACAGCCACTCCCCGATGCCGATCACGTACTTGCCGACCGGCGGGTGCACCACGTAGGCGGCGTCGGTGGGCATCACGACGTGGCCGCCCTGCCTCAGGACGAGGGCGTCGGCCCCCTTCGGCCAGTTCAGCTCGTAGCCGCGGTGGATCAGCGCCCAGGCGTCCTTGGCGTAGTACGTCTCGTCGAATATCACCGCCCTGGGGTTGCCCAGGTCCCAGAACCGCATCACGCCCGCCACGAGCGTCACCAGCAGCGGCCCCAGCCAGCCCGACCAGCGGACGAGCCGCTCCCCCATGGCCCCGCGCAGGCCCGGCATCGTCCACAGTCCGGACGCGGGCCGGGCATGCGGCGGCAGCAGCCGGTCGCGGACACCGGCCACCGGGCGCGCCACGTAGCCGTAGTGGCGCAGGTGCTGCTGCCAGGCGGGCGGGTGCCCGCCGGAGGCGGCGTCCTGCCGGTCGTCCGTGGAGTCCGTGGAGCCGGGGGGACCCGGGGATGCTGCCGTACTCGTCACCGCGCCATCGTAGGGAACCCGTCTGTGCTTATCCCGCTTACGGCCCCTGCGAGGATGGAACCGTGACGAATGGAACCGGTTCGGAGACGGTGGCGGAGCGGCCGGAGCAGGCCTCGGAGCGGCCGCAGCAGGCCCCGGAGCCCGGACGGGACGGGCGTGAGGCGCTTGAAGGGGGAGGCGGCGAGGCCGCGGGCGGAGTGCTGGTGCTGGCCGGCACCCCGATCGGCGACGTGGAGGACGCCCCGCCGCGACTCGCCGCCGAGCTGGCCGGCGCCGATGTGGTGGCCGCCGAGGACACCCGCAGGCTGCGCAGGCTCGGCCAGGCGCTCGGGGTGCGCCCCACCGGGCGTGTCGTGTCGTACTTCGAGGGGAACGAGGCGGCCCGCACCCCGGAGCTGGTCGCGGCGCTCGCGGACGGGGCGCGGGTGCTCCTGGTGACCGATGCGGGCATGCCGTCGGTGTCCGACCCCGGGTACCGGCTGGTGGCGGCCGCTGTGGAGCAGGGCATCCGGGTCACCGCGGTGCCGGGGCCGTCGGCCGTGCTGACCGCGCTCGCGCTGTCCGGGCTGCCGGTGGACCGGTTCTGCTTCGAGGGGTTCCTGCCCCGCAAGCCGGGCGAGCGGCGCGTGCGGCTCGCCGAGGCGGCGCGGGAGCGGCGGACGCAGGTCTACTTCGAGTCGCCGCGCCGGCTCGACGCCAGCCTCGCCGCGATGGCCGAGGCGTTCGGCGCGGAGCGCCGCGCCGCGGTCTGCCGGGAGCTGACCAAGACCTACGAGGAGGTCAGGCGCGGCACGCTCGCCGAGCTCGCGGCCTGGGCGGCCGAGGGGGTGCGGGGCGAGATCACCGTCGTCGTGGCGGGCGCGGGCGAGGACCCCGAGAAGGGCGCGGTGGACGCCGCCGAACTGGTGCGCAGGGTGCGGGTGCGCGAGGAGGCGGGGGAGCGGCGCAAGGAGGCGATTGCCGCGGTGGCCGCTGCGGCGGGGGTGCCGAAGCGGGTCGTCTTCGACGCGGTGGTGGCGGCTAAGCATGGCGGCGGGGGCGCCGCGGGGTGACCGGATCGTGTGCTCGGTGACGGTGACGGTGACGGTGGCTGGGCGTGGGGCCTGCCTGCGTGGTTCCCCGCGCTCCTTCTCGGGGCTGCGCCCGGTTCTCGGGGCTGCGCCCCGGCCGCACCATCCGGTGGGTATAGGTGTCGGCCCGGATCATCTGCCCGTGGGGGTCTTCGCGCAGTTCCCCGCGCCCCTGATCAGGGCTTCGCCCCCCACCGCACCAGCGGGTGGGGACGAGGCGTCGGCCCGGACCATCTGCCCGTGGGGGTTTTCGCGCAGTTCCCCGCGCCCCTAATCGGGGCTTCGCCCCCCACCCCACCAATCGGTCGGCGTGAGGCCTCGGCCCGGACCGTCCGCCCGTGGGGGTCTTCGCGCAGTTCCCCGCGCCCCTTCAGGGCGGCTGGGTGGTCCCCCGAGCCAAGGCACCCAGCCACATCGGTGCCGTGGCATCACGCCGGTGTGCAGTCACCCCGCAAAGGCGCGCGGGAGCGCGATCGCGGAGTGCCGGCACGTGTGACCCTCCGTGGTGGTGCGCCCGGCGCTCGGATCTCCCCTGCACCCCAGAGCACGGCAAAGGACTAGCGTGAAAAGCAAAGCAGGTGCCTCGTTTTCGAAGGAATCCGGCGGATTCTTAGCGGAATTGCCAAATCAGTTTCAATAGTCGACAGGCCTCGTGCGGCGGCGCCGCGAGAAGCGTCCACTGGACAGGGAGGACGTCTCCGTCCCCCGCTTCCGCCGACCGTCGGGTCCAGAAAGCCCCGAAGGCCCGGAAGCGCTCGTCCAGCGGACACGAGGAGCTGGCATGAGTGAGATCACAGGGACCGGCCGTAGCACCACCGGGCTCCCGGTCGTGCACGAGTCGTACTCCTTCGCCTGCCTGCGCTGCGGGCACGGCTGGGAGCAGTCGTACGAGATAGAGCACCACATGGACGCGAAGGGCAAGGAGTTCGTCGTCTACAAGGCCGACGGCCGCCAGGTGCCGTCGCCGCTGACCCAGCCGCACTGCGACCACTGCGACGGGCACGTGGTGCGGATAATGCGCCCGGGCCGCGTCTCCACCGTCCTCCAGTCGATGCACGCCGAGCGCGCACCGGCGGGGCCCGGTGCCGCGGAGCGGCGAGCGGCACGGCGCCCGGGCCCGTACCGCACCGGGTCGACGGACGCCGCCATGGCCGCGGGCGAGGCCGACCCGACCTCGGAGGACGGGCCCGGCCAGGCCGGGCGGCACGCCTGGTACGTGTCCGGCCTGCTGCGGCTGATCCACATGCAGCGGCGGGCGCGCTGAGCCGGCACGGGGTTGCGTGACCGGCGGGCACGGTCGCGGTGACGGTCGCGGGCGCGGTCGCCACGGGCCCGTGGGCGCCCTCCAGGGTGCGAACGGGCGGTTCGTAGGATCGGGACATGTCCGCGAAAGACCCAGCCGTGGCCCCGTCGGCGAAGGGCGTCAATCCGAAAGCCGCCGGTCCGAAGACCGTCGGTCCACAGACCGCTGATCCCAAGAGCGGCGGTCCGAAGAGCGCCGACCAGGCGAAGGAAGCCGACCAGGCGAAGAAGGCCGAGCGGCAGGCCCCTCCCCCGCCGCCCGAGCCCCTCGCCGTGCCGGCCGCCGACTCGCACACCCATCTCGACATGCAGTCCGGCACCGTCGAGGAGGCGCTCGCGAAGGCGGCCTCGGTGGGCGTCACGACCCTCGTGCAGGTCGGCTGCGACGTGCCGGGATCGCGCTGGGCGGCCGAGACGGCGGCCACGTACGAGAGCGTGCACGCGGCCGTCGCCCTCCATCCCAACGAGGCGCCGCGGATCGTGCACGGCGATCCCGAGGGCACGGCCCGGCAGGGCGCGCGGCCCGCGGGCGGCGCCGCCGCGCTCGACGAGGCGCTGGCCGAGATCGACCGGCTCGCCGGTCTCGACCAGGTCAGGGCGGTCGGCGAGACCGGGCTCGACCACTTCCGCACCGGCGAGGCGGGCCTCGCCGCCCAGGAGCGGTCCTTCCGCGCGCACATCGAGATCGCCAAGCGGCACGGCAAGGCGCTGGTCATCCACGACCGCGACGCGCACGCGGACGTGTTGCGCATCCTCGACGAGGAGGGCGCGCCGGAGCGCACCGTCTTCCACTGCTACTCCGGCGACGCCGCGATGGCGGAGGTCTGCGCGGCACGCGGCTACCACATGTCGTTCGCCGGGAACGTCACCTTCAAGAACGCCCAGCCGCTGCGCGACGCGCTCGCCGTGGCCCCGCTCGATCTGGTGCTCGTGGAGACCGACGCGCCGTTCCTCACTCCGGCGCCGTACCGCGGACGGCCGAACGCTCCATATCTCATTCCGGTCACGGTGCGGGCCATGGCGGCGGTGAAGGGCGTCACCGAGGAGACCTTGGCGGCGGCGGTCTCGGCCAATACTGCCCGGGTTTTCGGTTACTGAATGATTACGGTACGAAACTTTCGGTAGCGGCCGATCGTGGGAGCCCGGGACGACACGTTGTGAACAGCTTGCTTGGGAGAGCGCCCAACGCTCATTAGGTTCGGTCCCGCCCAGACCGGACTCTCCTTGGAGCGTTGGCATGAGCACAGACAGCCGTCACGACGGATCGGCGACCGGCAGACGCGCCGGCCACCGGCACCACGAAGCGCGCGGCACCCGGGACGACGCCTCGGCCCTGCGGCTGCGCGAGCGCCCCCGCGACGCCCACGGCCGGCCGCCGTGCGGCGGCGCCCGGGCCGCCAGGGCCGTGCAGGCCGTCCGCGAGGTGCGCAGGACGGGGCAGGCGCGCGGCGTCAGCGGAGCGCGCGAAGCACTGAGTGCGGCACGGGCCGCGTGCGGGGTTCCGGCACGCGCCAGGCGGCGCGGCGGGGCGGCCGGGTCCCCCGAGGGTGCGGGCCGCGGTGCGTCCGGTGCCTCCCCTGCCCCTGGGCGCCAGGGCGGGTTCGCCGCGGCGCCGGAGGCGGCCACGGGCACGCGGGTGCGCGGCGGCTGGGCGCGACGGGAGCCGCTGCGGCGCCTGCTGCCGCAGGCTCTGGTGGTGGCGTGTCTCGCCGGGGGCACCTCGGCGTTCGTCGCGGACGACAAGGAGATCCACCTCAGCATCGACGGGGCGCCGCGGATACTGCATACGTTCGCCGACGACGTGTCCGGCCTGCTGGCCGACCAGAAGATCGTCGTCGGAGCCCACGACATCGTCGCGCCCGCCCCGCGGACCCCGCTGAGCAACGGGGACGAGGTGGTCGTGCGCCATGGCCGGCCCCTTCGGCTCACCGTCGACGGGGCGCACCGCAAGGTGTGGACGACCGCGCACACGGTCGACGGAGCGCTACGCGCCCTCGGGGTACGCCCCGAGGGCGCGTACTTGTCCGTGTCGCGGTCCCGGCGGATCGGCCGGGACGGCCTGACGCTCGCCGTCCGCACGGAGCGCACGCTGCGGCTCGCGGCGGACGGCCGGACGCGCACGCTGCGCACCAACGCGGCGACCGTCGGCGCCGCGCTCGACGAGGCCGGCGTGCGGCTGCACCGGCACGACCGGCTGTCCACGGCGGCCGGCAGCTTCCCGCGGAACGGTCTGACGGTGACCGTCACCCGCGTCTCGGTGCGGCACAAGGTGCGCGCCGAGTCGATCCCCTACGGCGTGCGGCGGGTGCCGGACGCCTCGCTGCCGTCCGGCGCGGAGGTGGTCCAGCGCAGCGGCAGGACCGGCACCCGGCGGGTGACGTATGCCACGCAGACGGTGAACGGGGTGCGGCACCGGCCGCACCGCGTGGCCGCGCAGGTGGTGGTGCGGCCGCGGGACGCGGTGGTGCGGGTCGGCCCCGGCGGCCGGGCCGGCGGCGGGCGGCACTGGGTCCAGGCCCGCGACGGCGACTCCACGGGCTACGGGGACACGGGCGGCGCGGACGAGCTGGACTGGAACGCGCTGGCACGGTGCGAGTCCGGCGGGCGGCCCGACGCGGTGGATCCGTCCGGGACGTACGGCGGCCTGTACCAGTTCGACGCACGCACCTGGCGCAGCCTGGGCGGGCACGGCCTCCCGCAGAACGCCTCCCGGGCGGAGCAGACCCGTCTGGCCAAGCAGCTCTACGCCCGCCGCGGCGCGAGCCCCTGGCCGGTGTGCGGGGCACGTCTGAGGTGACGTGACCGGCAAGAACCGCAACGTGACCGGCGACATGACCGGCGGACGTGACCGCACAGGCCGCAACGTGACCGGCACAGGCCGCCACGTGACCAGCACAGGCCGCCACGTGACCGGCGCAGGCCGCGGCTGACGTGCCGTACGCGTTCGCCGTCTCCGCGCTCTCGCTCAGCGGCACCGTGCCACCGCTCTCGGAGGTGCCGTGCCGCCGTGCCTCTCAGCGGCTCCGTGCCGCCATGCGCGGGTCGAAGCCGAAGGGGAGCTCCAGGCGGTGACGTCGCATCAGTTCCGCGTCGGAGAGGAGGTCGGCGGTAGGGGCGTCCGCCGTGATGACGCCCTCGCTGAGGATGGCGGCGCGGGGGCAGAGTTCCATGGCGTACGGCAGGTCATGGGTGACCATGAGGACCGTGACGTCCAGGGAGCGCAGGATGTCGGCGAGTTCACGGCGGGAGGCGGGGTCCAGGTTGGACGACGGCTCGTCCAGCACCAGGATCTCCGGTTCCATCGCGAGGACCGTCGCGACGGCGACCCGGCGCCGCTGGCCGAACGAGAGGTGGTGCGGCGGGCGGTCGGCGAACTCCGCCATGCCGACCCGCTCCAGCGCGCCCCGTACCCGCGCCTCCAACCCGGCGCCCTTGAGCCCGGCCGCGGCGGGCCCGAAGGCCACGTCCTCGCGCACCGTCGGCATGAAGAGCTGGTCGTCGGGGTCCTGGAAGACGATGCCCACCCGGCGCCGGACCTCCGCCATGGTGCCGCGCGCCACCGGCAGCCCGGCGACCCGCACGGTGCCCGCGCCCGCGGTCAGGATGCCGTTGAGGTGCAGGACGAGCGTGGTCTTGCCGGCGCCGTTCGGCCCGAGCAGCGCGACGCGTTCGCCCCGGCCGACGGTGAGGTCGACGCCGAACAGGGCCTGGTGGCCGTCCGGGTAAGCGAAGGCGAGGCCCGCCACCTCCAGCGACGGCGGACCGGACCGCGCGGTGTCCGGCGGCGCGGGGGCCTGCGCGGACGGCACGGCTCCGGGCCCTTCCGCGGACGGCACGACCCCGACCGCCTCCGCCGACGGCACGACCTCGGTCGCCTCCGCCGACGGCACGGGCACGGGCGCGCCGCTCGACGACGGCGACGACGGCGACGACGGCGACGACGGCGACGGCGACGAGGGCGACGAGGGCGACGAGGGCGACGAGGGCGACGAGGGCGACGAGGGCGACGACCCTGGGGAACGTGACCCCGTCGACGAAGGTGCCGCCCCTGAGGAACGTGACGACGTCGACGAAGGTGACGACCCCGACGAACGTGCCGAGGTCGGCGAACATGCCGAGGTAGACGAAGGTGACGACGTCGACGAAGGTGCCGACGCTGGCGAGGGTGACGACTTCGACGAGGCTGCTGAGGTCACAGGATCCATCCCGTCAGGCAGACGGCCAGGGCCGCCGACGGCAGGGCCAGTGCGCGGGACCACTGGGCGCGGGAGGCCGCCACGTCGTCGATCACCGGCATCGTGCCGGTGTAGCCGCGGCTGACCATCGCCAGATGCACCCGCTCGCCCCGCTCGTAGGAGCGGATGAACAGCGCGCCCGCGGACTTCGCGAGGACGCGCCAGTGCCGGGGCCCCGTCGCCTCGAAGCCCCGTGACTCGCGGGCGATCCGCATCCGCCGCATCTCGTCCGTGATCACGTCCCCATAGCGGATCATGAACGACGCGATCTGCACCAGCAGCGGCGGCAGTTTCAGCCGTTGCAGGCCGAGCAGCAGTGCGCGCAGGTCGGTGGTGGCGGCCAGCAGGACGGAGGCCGCGACGCCGAGGGTGCCCTTGGCGAGCACGTTCCAGGCGCCCCACAGGCCGGCCACGCTGAGCGGGAGCCCGAGGACGTGCACCTGCTCGCCCGTGGCGACGAACGGCATCAGCACCGCGAAGGCGACGAACGGGACCTCGATCAGCAGCCGTTTCAGCAGGAAGGCCGCCGGGACCCTGGCGGCCACGGCGACGGCCGCGAGCAGCGCCGCGTGGAGCGCGAAGGCCCACAGGGCGGTGCGGGGCGTGGCGACCACGACGACCACGAAGCCGAACGCCGCCGTGATCTTCGTCTGCGGCGGCAGGGCGTGCACGGGCGAGCGGCCGTGCCGGTACAGCTTGTGCGCCGCCCCGCTGCCCGCGGCGTGTGCGGCGTGTGCGGTGCCTCCGACGGCGCTCATGGCTCAGGCACCTTCCTGGCGCGGGACGGCGGTGGGGCTCGTGCCGCCCCGGCGGCGCAGCGCCCAGAAGACGGCGCTGCCCGCGACCACCGTGACACCGACGCCGATCACACCGGCGAGGCCGCCGGAGAGCCGGGCGTCTGCGACGTCCCTGACGCCGTAGCCGGCCAGCGGGGAGCCGTCGGCGGCGTGCTTCTGCTCCTTCTTGTCGATGCCCTTGTCGTGGGCGACCTTCTCCAGGCCGTCGGGGCTCGCGGAGGCGTAGAAGCTGACGAAGCCGGCGAGCAGGAGGGAGGCGACGAGGCCGGTGAGCCACACCTTGCGGCGCGAGCGGCGCGGGGTTCCGGTGGGCGCGGCGGTCCCGGGCGCCCCGGCGCCGGTGGTCGTGGCCGCGGTGGCCGCGGGGCCGGCGGCGGATCCGGCCTCGGGGACCGCGGTGGCCGCGGCGGTCGCGGCGCCGGCCGGTGCCGCAGGCGCGTCGACCAGCGTGCCGCCCACCCGGAGCTTGAGCGGACGGGCGAGCCCCCGCGCCCCGTACACCAGGTCGGGCCGCACCGCGATCACGGCGCCGACGGTGAGCGCGGTGATCACCGCCTCGCCGATGCCGATCAGCACATGGACGCCGATCATGGCCGAGGCGACCTTCCCGATGGGCACGTCCGTGGTGCCGCCGAGCGCGTAGACCAGGGTGAAGACCACGGCCGCCGCCGGCACCGAGAGCAGCGCGGCGGCGAAGGAGGCGACGGTCACGGAGCGCCGGCCGCGCGGCAGCACCTTCACGAGGCCGCGGAAGACGGCGTAGGCGACGACCGTGGTGGTGAGCGCCATGTCGGTGATGTTCACGCCGAGCGCGGTGAGGCCGCCGTCGGCGAAGAGCACGCCCTGCATCAGCAGCACCACGGACACGCACAGGATCCCGGTGAAGGGGCCCACGAGTATCGCGGCCAGCGCACCGCCGAGCAGGTGACCGCTGGTGCCGGCGGCCACCGGGAAGTTCAGCATCTGCACCGCGAAGATGAACGCGGCGACGAGTCCGGCGAGCGGCGCGGTGCGCTCCCCGCCTCCCGTCCCGGCGAGCGGCCCACCGGACCCGCCGGGCCCGCCGGGCCCGCCGGGCCCGCCCGCGGCGCCGGAAGCCCCGGCCAGCTCCCTGCGGGCGCCCCGCAGGCTCACGGCCACCGCGCCGGCGGCGACGACCCCGGCCGCGACCGAGACCGGGGCATCGACAAAGCCGTCGGGAACATGCATGTGCTCCACCTCCGCCGTTGATACGACAAGCAGCGCGACCATCATGCCTTGTTGCATATGACTCGCAACAGCGAGCCATCTTCAAGTGAGAGCCACCATTCCGCAATCGGAGGCCGCCCCCCGCGGCCGGCACCCCATCGCCCCCGGGGCGGACGCTCCGGCGCCCCCGACCGGACACCCCGACCCGCCCCCCTTCACGCCCTCCCGTGGATTCCCCCGCATTCCCCCACCCTCCGGAGGTTCGTTAAACCGAAAATATGGAACATTAATGGACAAGGCGACCATCAGCGTGAGGAGCGCTTCATGTCCCAGGCCGTGGAAGAGCACACGGAGGTCCGCGTCGTCACGGACGACGCGGCCGAGGAGCGGTGGGAGGTCCCGGTGGACCTGCGGTACGACCCCGACACCGCCCCGACCAACGTGTGCATCAGCCTGCCGGAGTCCCCCGGTGCCCCGCCGCACGACTGGACGTTCTCCCGGGACCTCCTGGAACGCGGGCTGCGCGGCCCGGTGAACGGCGGCGACGTGCGGGTCTGGCCGAGCGGCCGGGTGCGGGCGGTGGTGGAGCTGCGGTCGGAGCGGCATGTGGCGGTGGTGCAGTTCGACTCGGCGGCGCTCACCCGTTTCCTGCGCCGGACGTATGCGGCGACCGAGCCCGTCCACCAGTAGGGCCCGGCGGGCACCGGGCACGAGCCGGTGGGAGCGCCGTTCGCGGGGGCGGGCCGCCGGGTGGGGACGCCGCCGGCGGGGCGTGCACGAGTTGCCGCCCGGCGCCGGCCGGAAAAGCATTGGTGGGGTGAGTGACGTGCGCGAGAACGCAGCGGCCGCGGGCCGCGCGCCCGGCGCCCCGGGCGAACCCGACGCCAGGGGCTACCTCCGCTTCCCCCACGTGCACGGCGACCGCCTCTGCTTCAGCACCGAGGACGACCTCTGGCTGGCGGACCTCACGGCCGACGGCACCGCGACGGGCCGCGCGTGGCGGCTCACCGCGGACCGGACGAAGGTGGCCGACCCGCGCTTCTCGCCCGACGGCCGGCACATCGCGTTCACGAGCTGGCGCAGCATCGACCCGGAGATCCATCTGGTGCCGGTCGAGGGCGGCCCGGCGCGGCGGCTGACGTACTGGGGCACCACCGACACCCGCATCTGCGGCTGGACCCCGCCGCAGCCGGACGAGCCGCCGTGCATCCTCGCCGTCGGCTCGCACGGCCAGCCGTTCTCGCACTTCTCCTGGGCCTACAAGGTGCCCACCGACGGCTCACCGGGCGGCCGGCTGCCCTGGGGCCCGGTGAACGCCATCGACGTCGCCGACATCGGGGGCGAGCACCTCACCCTGCTGCTCACCGGCAGCGCCCCGCACGAGCCCGCGTCCTGGAAGCGGTACCGCGGCGGCGGGACGGGCCGGCTATGGATGCACGGCAGGCGGCTGCTGGAGGATCTGGAGGGGCACCTGGAATCCCCGATGTTCGTGTCGGGCCGGATCGCCTTCCTCTCCGACCACGAGGGCATCGGCAACCTCTACTCGTGCCGTCCGGACGGCTCCGACCTGCGCCGCCACACCGATCACGGCGGCTTCTACGCCCGGCACGCGTCGAGCGACGGCCGGCGGGTGGTGTACGAGTGCGCGGGCGAGATCTGGATGGTCGACGAGCTGACGCCGGACTCCGTCCCGCACCGCCTGGACGTCCGCCTCGGCAGCCCGCGCTCCGGCCGCCGCCGCTACCAGATACCGCCCGCCCAGCACCTGGACGCGCTGTCGGTGGACGCCAGGGGGCGGTCCAGCGCGGTCGTGGTCCGCGGCAGCCTGCACTGGCTGACCCACCGCGACGGCCCGGCCCGCGCCATCGCGGACACCCCGGGGGTACGGGTGCGGCTGCCCGCGATGCTGGGCGCGAGCGGGCGGATCGCCTACGTCACGGACGCGGCGGGCGAGGACTCCGTCGAGATCGGGTACCTGCCGCGCGCCGTCGGGACGCCGCCGCCGCTGCGGTTCGCCACCGGGCGGCTCGGACGGGTCCTGGAGATGGTCCCCGACCCCGAGGGCCGGCGCCTCGCCATGGCCTCCCACGACGGCCGGCTGCTGATCGTGGACGTACCGGACGATCCGGAGGACGCCGCGGCGGCCGCGCTCGGGACGGAGCAGGGCCCCCAGGCCGCTCAGGGCGGGCCGGACGGGGCCGGTGCCACTGCCGGTGCCACTGCCGGTGCCGGTGCCGCGGGGTCGGGTGGTGGCGGGTCGCGTGCCGCCGGACCGCGGGGCGCGACGCGTGCCACGGGGCCCGGCGACGCCGGAGTGCGCCGGTCCGCGAGGCCTGGCGACACCGGGGTCCGCGAGCCCACGGGGCAGGTCGACGTCGGGGTCCGCGAACCCGCGGGCGGGACCGGGCAGCCGGACGGCGACGGGCAGCTCGGCGGCGGGGCCGGCGGGGAGCGCGGCGCGCCGCCGGCCGCGGTGGACGACGCAACCGTGGTGAGCGAGCTGGTGCGGTCCTCCAACGGCCCGGTGCGCGACCTCGCGTTCTCGCCCGACGGCGGCTGGCTGACGTGGTCGCACCCGGGCATCGGGCGGTCGCTGCGGCAGATCAAGCTGGCCCGCATCGAGGACGCCACGGCGGGCGATCCGGGCACGGGGCTGGTCGCGCGGACCGTCGTGGACGTCACCGACGGACGCTTCGAGGACGAGAGCCCGGTCTTCACCCGAGACGGCCGCTACCTCGCGTTCCTCTCCTGGCGCGGCTTCGACCCGGTGTACGACGTGCACACCGGCGACCTCTCCTTCCCGCTCGGCTGCCGCCCCTACCTCGTGCCGCTCTCCTCCGCGATCCCGTCGCCGTTCGCGCTGCTGCCGGACGGCCGGCCCGCGGCCGGCTCGCACGACCCGCTGGGCATCGACCCGGCCGACGCCCGCGCCGCGGCCATGTCGGCCGGTCCGGCGGCGGTGGAGGTGGAGGGCCTGGCGAGCCGCGTGACGCCGTTCCCGGTGACGGCCTCCAAGTACTCGGCGCTCAAGGCGGTGGCCGGCGGCGGTCTCGTCTGGCTGCGCTGGCCGATCTCCGGCGCGCTCGGCGAGACCTTCGCCAACCCCGCGGACCTCTCGGGGCGGCCCACGCTGGAGTACTTCGACATCTCCCGGTGCCGGAAGTCGGAACTCGTCTTCCACCTCGACTCGTTCGGCGTCAGCGGCGACGGCTCCCGGCTGGTCGTGGCCGACCAGGGCGAGCTGCGCGCGATGCCGGCCACCGGGCCCGGCGACCTCGACACCACCGTCTGGATCGACCTGCGCCGCATCCTCCAGGAGGTGGACCCGGCCGCCGAGTGGCGCGGCGCCTTCGAGGAGGCCGGCCGGCTCATCAGGGACTACTTCTGGGAACCGCACATGGCCGGCATCGACTGGCCCGGCCGGCTCGCCCAGTACCGGCCGCTGGTCGACCGGGTCGCCACTCCCGACGAGTTCAGCGACCTGCTCCGGGAGCTGCTGGGCGAGCTGGGCACCTCGCACGCGTACGTCATCCCGGCCCGCCGCAACGAGGGGCCGCCGCACTACCAGCGGCTGATCGGCGTGCTCGGCGCCGACCTGGTGCCCCGCGAGGGCGGCTGGACGGTGCGGCGCATCCTGCCCGGTGACTCCTCGGACTCCAAGGCGCGCTCGCCGCTGGCCGGCACGGGCGTCCGCGAGGGCGCGGTGCTCACCCACGTCGACGGGCGCCCGGTCGACCCGGTCACCGGGCCGTTCCCGCTGCTTGCGGGGGCGGGCGGCACCACGGTCGAGCTGACCTTCACACCGGCCGAGGGCAGCGCGGGCGGCCGGGGCCCGCGCCGGGTCGCGGTGGTGCCGCTCATCGACGAGCGCCCGCTGCGGTACCAGGACTGGGTGGCCGGGCGGCGCCGGGTGGTCCGCGAGCTCAGCGGCGGCAAGTGCGGCTACCTGCACATCCCGGACATGGGCGGCTCGGGCTGGGCGCAGTTCAACCGCGACCTGCGCCGGGAGGTGGCGCTGCCCGCGCTGATCGTGGACGTGCGCGGCAACGCCGGCGGCAACATCAGCGAACTCGTCGTCGAGAAGCTCACCCGCAGCATCCTCGGCTGGGACCTCACCCGCGGCGCCCAGCCCGTCTCCTACGCCAAGGACGCGCCGCGCGGCCCGATCGTCGCCCTCGCGGACGAGTCCACCGCCTCCGACGGCGACATGATCATCGCGGCCATCAAGCTGCTGGACCTCGGCCCGGTGGTCGGTCAGCGCACCTGGGGCGGGGTGGTCGGGATCACCGGCAGGCACCGCCTGGGCGACGGCACGGTGATCACGGTGCCGATGAACGCGGCGTGGTTCGACGCGTACGGGTGGTCGGTCGAGAACCGCGGCGTGCTCCCGGACATCCCCGCCCTGCGCACCCCGCTCGACTGGGCCGAGGGCCGCTACGCCCAGCTCGACGACGCCGTGCACGTCGCTCTGGAACTGCTCGCCGAGCACCCGCCGTCCGCCCCGCCCGACCACACGCACGTACCGGCCAGAATCCGCCCGAAACTGCCGCCACGGCAGTATCCGGAGGCCGTCTGAACGCCCCACCCATGGAGGGATCCCATGGCTGCCAACGAGAAAGAGAACGGAAACAGGAACGAGGAGCGGCGCGACCGCGCAGAGCGGCCGGAGCAGCAGCGGCCGGAGCAGCGGCCGGAGGCCGCGCCCACCGAAGGTGCCGAGCGCACGGAGCGCACCGAGCGTGGTCCGGAGCGGTACCACCGGATGATCATCTCCGAGGACGAGCCGCGGTCCGCGCAGGAGGAAGCGGATCGGATGGAGCAGGACTACGACGTCTGAGGGCGACCCGGCGGGGGTCACCGCGGTGTCCCTCTCACCCTGCCGGGGGCGCCCCGGCAGGGGCGCGGGGCTGCGTTCGACCCTGCGGGTCGCCACCGGCCGGGAGGGTCGGTTCCCGTCGTGTCCGGACCACCTGCCGGTGGGTGGTTGCTCGCGCAGTTCCCCGCGCCCCTGAGTGGGCCGGGGCGCAGCCCCGCCTTCAAGGGGCGCGGGGAACTGCGCGAGCAACCGCAACGAACCCGTGCATCGCCACCGGCCCGAAGGGGCACTCTCTGTCGCATCCGGACCACCCCGCAGTGGGCCTTGCTCGCGCAGTTCCCGCGCCCCTGACGGGCACAGGCCACACCGCGTGCCGGGCGGGGCATAGCCCACACAAGAGAACAGCCCCATACGCCCCCGCCCCGGAAGGGGCAGGCACACCCCTACGTCAGCTCACCGTCGGCCGATCGGCCCGCTGCGCGGGCCTTCTCGTCGGCCTGGCCGCCCGCTCCGACGAGGCCCCGCCCCACGGCGGGCATCCGTGAGTCGACGCGCCGCATCTCCCGCCTGCCGATCGCGCTGATGATCGGCGGCAGCATGCCCCGCACCGGCTGCATCCCCCGCAGCCACCACTGCCCGTACACGTGCGCCGAGCGCCGTTCGATGCCGGCCACCAGCCGGTCCACCGCCGGTCCCGCCGGATACGTCTTGCCCGCCGGCCACGGCAGCCGGCCGCGCAGCTCCCGCATGCCCTCGTCCTCGTCCGCGCCGCGCACCATGTCCGTGTCGGTCCAGGACAGGTAGCCGATGCCGACGCTCACGCCGCGGTGCGCCACCTCCGTGCGGAGGCTGTGCGCGAACGCCTCCACGCCGGACTTGGACGCGCAGTACGCGGTCATCAGGGGCGCGGGCGTGATCGCGGCGAGCGAGGCTATCTGGAGCAGGTGGCCCCTGCTCTCCAGCAGCGCGGGCAGGAACGCGCGGGCGGTGGTCGCGGACCCGATGAGGTTGACCTCGATGACGCGCCGCCAGGCGTCCTGGTCGGAGGTGGCGAACGGGCCGCCGGTGGCCACGCCCGCGTTCGCGACCACGACGTCGGTCCTGCCGAACCGCGCACCGACGTCCCGGGCGACCTGCTCCATGGCGGTCCGGTCGGTGACGTCCGCCTCCCAGTGGGCGCTCTCGCCGTGCAGCCGCGTGGAGACCGCCTTCATCTCCTCCGGTTCGAGCCCGACGAGCGCCACCGTCGCGCCGCGCGCCGACAACTTGCGCGCCAGCAGGGCCCCGACGCCGCGCGCGGCCCCGGTGACGACCGCGACCCGCCCCTCAAGGACGCTCTTCCCGGTGCCGCTCATGACGCTCTTCCCCGTGCCGCTCATGCGGACGCCACCCCTTTCGCGCCGCCTTCCGCCGGCACGTACCTGCGGGCCAGCTCGCGTATGCGACCGTTCACCTCGTCCGGCGCCTCCAACGGCACCATATGGCCGAGCCCGGGCAGCTCGGTAGCCTCCACGCACCGCGGCAACGCCTCGGCCAGGCGCCGGGAGTGGACGGGCGGCGTCAGGCGGTCCGCGGTTCCGACGAGGATCGCGGTGGGCGCCGTGAGCCGTCGTGCCTCGGCGTCCAGGTCGAGCCACCCGAGCACCTTCGACCAGTGGTGCCGGGGCCCGCGCGGGCAGGCGTGCACGACGCGCGCCGCGGCCTCGACCATCTCCGGCGTCGCGGCGCGGCCCATCGTCCCGTACTTGAGGATCCGCTTGCTGAGCGGCGTGACCGGGCCGAGCGGCGCGCGCGAGTTCAGCACCATGCCGGTGCCGCGGGAACGCATCCGGCCGGGGCGCATCGGCAGCAGCAGCGACTCTGCGAGCAGGCGGGAACCTCCGGTGCTGACCAGCAGCACCGCTGCCGCGTGCTCCCGCACCTCCTCCGCGCCGGCCGCGGCCATCAGCGTCATCCCGCCCATGGAGTGCCCCGCGAGGACCGCGCGCTGTCCCGGCTCCAGCGCGGTGGCGAGCACCGCCGCCAGGTCCTCGCCGAGTTGCCGGGTGCCGTAGCCCGCGGAGCCCTCCGGCACGTCGCTGCGGCCGTGGCCGCGCAGGTCGTACGTGATGACGCGGTGGTCAGCGGCGAGGTCGCGTACCTGGGCCGCCCAGAACGCGGTGTTGCACGCCCAGCCGTGCACCAGCACGACGGCGGGCGCGTCGGCCGGGCCGTGCGACTCGACGTGGAGCGAGGTGCCGTCGGCGGAGACCGCGGTCAACTCCGAGGCGGGCGGGGGCGGTGCGTACGGCCCGGCCGGGACGGGTTCCGGCCGCCTGCCGCGCCGGTCCCCCTCGGGTCCGCTGCCACCGCGGCGGGCCGTCGCCTCCCGCCCGGTGCCGGGGTCCGCGGACGCCGTCCCCCGCGCACCGCTCGTCCCGCTTGCTCCGCTCGTCCCGCTCGTGCCGCTCGTTCCCCTTGCTCCGCTCGTGCCGCTCGTTCCGCTGGTTCCCCTTGCTCCGCTCGTTCCGCTCACGCTCCGGCCTCCGTCGTCCGTGCCGCGCCGGCCGCCCCAGCCGCGGAGGCCGTGCTCGCCGTGTCGGCTGTCCTGGCTGTGCCTGCCGTGGTCGCTGCCGTCGCCGTACCGATCGCGCCGGGGCGGTGGTCGTCATCCGGGGTCGTCGTCGTACCGGCTCCGCCCGTGCGGTCGTCGTCATCCGAGAACCGCGGTGCCCGGACCACGTCGTACTCCGCGAGGTCCACGCGGCGGGTCGCCGCCCGGAACTCGGTGGTGGTACCGGGCCAGATCGTGGTGTTGCGGCCCCGCGCGTCCAGGTACCAGCTCGTGCAGCCGCCGGTGCTCCACACCGTGCGCTTCATGCGCTGCTGTACCGCCGCGTTCCAGGCGTCCACCGCCCCCTGCCGGGCGTCGAGCGCGACCCGCTCGCCGGGGGCGCCGAGGGTGTCGAGCCGCCGCAGGTAGTCCACGAGGTAGTTCAGCTGGGACTCGATCATGAGGATCATCGAGGAGTTGCCGAGCCCGGTGTTGGGGCCGACGACCGTCATGAAGTTGGGGAAGCCCGCCACGGTGCCGCCGCGCAGCGCCGCCATGCCGCCCTGCCAGCTCTCCGCGAGGGTGCGCCCGTCCGCGCCCACCACCCGCTCGGTGATCGGCATGTCCGTGACGTGGAACCCGGTGCCGAAGACGATCGCGTCCACCTCGGCCGAACTGCCGTCGGAGCCCACCGCGGTGGAGCCGCGCACCTCGGCGAGGCCCGCCGCGACCACGTCCACGTTGGGCCGGGCGAGCGCCGGATAGTAGGAGCTGGAGAGCAGGATCCGCTTGCAGCCGATGCGGTACGAGGGGGTGAGCCGGCTGCGCAGCGCCGGGTCGCCGATGCCGCGGGCGATGTTCCGCTTGGCGAGCCGCTCGATCAGCCCCAGCTCGTTCGGCCACTTGGTGAACGCCTGGACCTGGACTTCCCTGATGCCCCACAGCATCGCGCGCCGCGCCTTCATGGTGAACGGCAGGTTCCGGTGCAGCCAGCGCTCGGCGCGGGTGATCTCGCGGTCGGCGCGCGGCAGCACCCAGGCCGGGGTGCGCTGGAAGAGCGTCAGCCGCTCGGCGTCCGGCTGGATCGACGGCACGATCTGGATCGCGGACGCCCCCGTGCCGACCACGGCGACCCGCTTGCCGCGCAGGTCGTAGCCGTGGTTCCAGCGTGCCGAGTGGAAGACCTCGCCGGGGAAGGAGCCGAGGCCGGGGATGTCGGGGACCTTGGGGTCGGAGAGCGCGCCGGTCGCGGAGACGACCACGTCGGCGGTGAGCCCCGGGAGTCCGCCGATCTCCAGCTCCCAGCGGAGCCGCCGCGGGTCCCAGCGCAGCCGTGTCACCTCGGAGCGCAGCCGCAGGTGCGGGCGGAGCCGGAAGGTGTCGGCGACGTGCTCCAGGTAGCCGCGGATGTGCTCCTGGCCGGAGAAGGTGCGCGGCCAGTCGGGGTGCGGTGCGAAGGAGAACGAGTAGAGGTGCGACGGCACGTCGCAGGCGCACCCCGGATAGGCGTTGTCCCGCCAGGTGCCGCCGACCGCGTCACCGCGCTCCAGCACCACGAAGTCGGTGACGCCCGCGCGCCGCAGCCGCACGGCGGCCCCCAGCCCGCCGAAGCCGGACCCGATCACCGCCACGCGCACGTGCCCGTCCACCCGCACGTGCCCGTCCGCCTGTGCTTGCCCGCCTCCCTGCACAGGCCGGTCCACCTGTACAGGCCGGTCCACCTGTACATGCCCGTCCATCCGCACATGCCCGTCCATCCGGACCTCCCACATCCCGCGGTCGCCACGCCGGACGATCGCGCCAGTGACCACTGGCACGATGGGAGCGTAGGGGAGGCGCGTACTCATGGGTAGGGGTGCGGACGGGAATGTTACCGAGGGTACGGCGCGCCCCATCGGGCCCTATGCCGGCCCTATGCCCGGCCCTGTGCCGGGCCCTATGCCCGGCCCTGTGCCGGGCCCGATCCCGGGGGACCGTGGAAGCAGCCGGACCGGCTCCGCCCCACGCCGTAGGGTGACGGACGTGCCAGACGCAGAACCCGACCCCGGCCCCCACCCCGGACACGGCCCCGACCCCGACCCTGCCGCCGGGGCCCGCGAGTACCGGACCGAGGAGCTGGCCCGCGCCGCGGGCATCACGGTGCGCACGCTCCGCTTCTACCGCGAGCGCAAGCTCCTCCCGCCACCCCGCCGCGAGGGGCGCCTCGCCTGGTACAACGACCGCCACCTGGCCCGCCTGCGCACCATCACCGCGCTGCTCGACCGCGGCCACACCCTCACGGGGATCGCCGAGCTCGCGGAGGCGTTCGACCACGGCCGCGGGGTCGGCGAGTTGCTGGGCCTCGGCACGCCCACCGAGGAGATCCCGGTGCGCCTCACCCCCGAGGAACTGGCGGACCGGTTCGCGGGCCAGGACACCGCGGAGAACCTGGCGAAGGCCCTGGAACTCGGCTATCTCGGCACCGACGGCCAGGAGATCGTGCACGTCAGCAGGCGCCTGCTCGACGCGTCCTCGGCGCTCGTGCACCGGGGCGTCCCCCTCGCCGAGGTCCTGGAGGCGGGCCACCGCGTGCGCGCCCACACGGACGCCCTCGCGGAACTCTTCACGGACATGGTCGGCCGGTACGCCCCCGACGAGGACCCGGAATCCCTGCGCCCGCTCGCCAAGACCATCGTCGAGGCGGAACTCTCCCTCGCCCTGGACCGCCGCACGGCGTCCGGGCCCACGGAGCCGGGCCAGGCCACGGGGTCCTGACCGCGCCACCACCCCGCGGCGCCGGAGCGTCCTCCGCCCCGGAGCGCCACCGCCCCGGAGCCACCCCTACGGCCGTTCCCGGGACTCCCCCTCGGCCGTTCCCGGGACTCCCCCTCGGCCCCTCCCGGGGCTACACCTCGGCCACTTCCGCGAGCGGCTTTGCGTAGCAGCGGCTCAGCGGGTCGTCGCGGTAGTGGCCGAACTTGGCGCACTCCTCGTAGCCGCTCGACGCGTACAGGGCGATGGCCTCGGGCTGCTTGGTGCCCGTCTCCAGCACCATCCGCACCCGCCCGGCGGCCCGTGCGTCGGCCTCCAGGGCCGCCAGGATCACCCGCGAGAGGCCCCGGCCCCGTACCTCGGGCACGACATACATCCGCTTGATCTCGGCGTCGCCGTCGGAGTAGCCCATGTCGTTGGTCTCCTGGCTCCGCCAGCCGCCGGTCGCCACGGGCACGCCCTGCTCGTCGTACCCGACCAGGAAGAGTCCCCGCGGCGGTTCGAACATCTCCGCCTCCAGCGGCGTGGCGTCGCCGTCCCCGTCGCCGTACCGCTCGGCGTACTCCAGCAGCACACGGTCGTTCAGCTTCACTGCGTCGGGGTGGTCGAACCGGACACGGCATATGTTCATGCTCGTCAGGGTAATTCCCGCGGCCGCGAGTGCCACGCGGTATTCCCGTGGGAGCCCCTTACACCCGTGACGCCTGTGACGCCCGTGACGCGCATGGCATCCGTGACACCCGTGACGCCTGTGACGACGCCCGTGACGTGCAAGACATCCGTGGCGCCCGCGACTCCCGTTACACCCGCACCCCGAAGACCCGCGCGAACCCGGCCCCGCCCTCCTCCGTGACGAACACCGCCCGGCTGTCCCCGGAGCGCCGCACCCAGTGGAGTTCGAGCAGGCGGTCGAGAAGCCCGCGCCCCACGGCCCCCGACAGGTGGTGCCGCTGCTCGCTCCAGTCGACGCAGTACCGCATCAGGCGCCGCCGCTCGGGAATCCGCGCCCCGAACTCCGCGAGGAACGACCGCCCGGCGCCGGTCAGCACGTACTCCACGTCCTTTCCGTACCCGGTGCGCCCGTCCTCGACGGCGACCGCGGGGTCGTACGTGCCGTCGCCGCCCGCCACGTACCCGCGCTCGATCATCGCCCGCATCAGCTCCACGCCGAGCCGCCCTGCGACGTGGTCGTAGCAGGTGCGCGCCTGGCGCAGCGCCCGCGCCCTGCTGCTCTGCCTGAGCGACCGCACGGGTGCGGCCGGCGCCAGCCGCTGGAGGGCCTCGATCAGCTCCCCCACCTCGGGCCCGGCGAGCCGGTAGTACCGGTGGCGCCCGTGCGCCTCGACGGTCAGCAGGCCTCCGGCGGTCAGCTTGCCCAGGTGGGAGCTGGCCGTCGCGGCGCTCACCCCGGCCTCCGCGGCGAGCCGGCTCGCCGGCAGCGCCCGGCCGTCGTCCAGCGCCAGCAGGATCCGGCACCGTCCGGGGTCGGCCACCAGCGAGCCGACGGCCGCGATATCACTGTCGCCGCCCCCGGAGACGTCCGGCGCCGGCACGGTTGGCGATTGCCTCATGGGCCCAGGCTAGGCCGCGGACGTTTCGACACCCGTCGAAGGAACGACGTCGAAGAATGCTGTCGAGGAATCGATCAAAGAACGCGGTCGAAGAACGCGGTCGAAGAAGTCGAAGATCGCGGTCCGAGAACCCGGCCCGAGAACCCGGTCCAAGAACCCGGCCCGAGAACCCGGCCCGAGACCGCGGTCCGAGAACGCGGGAGACACGACGGAAAGGCGGGAACCCACCCCCATGAACGAGTCCTTCGGCGACCTCCACCACGGCGTCCGGCCGCTGGTCCTGCCGAACGCCTGGGACGTGCCGTCCGCCCTGCTCTTGCTGGCCGCCGGCTTCCCGGCCGTCGGCACGACCAGCTTCGGCGTGGCCGCGAGCGCGGGCCGCCCGGACGCCCGCCGCTCGACCGCGGCGGCGAGCCTCGCCCTGGCCCGCGACCTGTCCAGGCTGCCCTGCCACATCAGCGTGGACATCGAGGACGGTTACGCGGAGAGCCCCGATGAGGTCGCCGACTACGCCGCGGCCCTGCCGGTGGCCGGCGTCAACATCGAGGACAGCACGGCGGAACGGCTGGTCGACCCCGCGGCGCACGCCGAGAAGGTGGCGGCCGTCAAGGAGCGCCGCCCCGACCTGTTCGTGAACGCCCGGGTCGACACGTTCTGGCTCGGCCAGGACGCCGGGACCGGCGCCACGCTGCGGCGCGCCCTGCTGTACGTCGAGGCCGGCGCGGACGGCGTCTTCGTACCCGGCACATCCGACCCGGACGTGCTCCGCGAGCTGGCGGCGCAGCTCCCGGTCCCCCTGAACGTCCTGGTGACCCCGGCGCTCGGCCTCACCGCCCTCACCGGCCTGGGCGTACGCCGCGTCAGCACCGGCTCCCTGCCGTACCGGGCCGCCCTGCACACCGCCGTGGAGACCGCTCTCGCCGCCCGCGACGAGGGCCCGTTGCCGGCGGCCGTCGCGTACCCGGACCTCCAGGAGAGGCTGCGCCGCCACGGGCGGACGTGAGGAGACGGCTCCCCCGCTCCCCCGCTCCCCCACCCCACCGGCCCGCCCCCGTGGCCCGTGCGACCGCCCGAGTGGATCAGGAGCGGTGGCGACGGCGGGAGACCTCCCTAGGCTTGATCACGTAACGGGACACGTCCTCCGCTCCCGTCCGCGTTCCGATCCCCCTCCCGGGGGCTGCCCGCGCCTGCGAAGGAGACTCGCCATGCCCGCTTCACCTGGGAGCTCCCGACGCTCGGAGACCGGCGTCACCGGATTCACGGCGTCGCGGGGGCTCGCCCGCGCCTTGCAGCAGATCCTGGTGGACCTCGTCGAACTGCACCTCCAGGGAAAGCAGGCCCACTGGAACGTGGTCGGCCACAACTTCCGGGATCTGCACCTGCAACTGGACGAGATCGTCGACGCGGCACGGGAGGCGGCCGACACCATCGCCGAGCGCATGCGCGCCCTCTCGGCCTGGCCGGACGGCCGCACCGACACCGTCGCGTCGACCACGACGCTCCCCGCGTTCCCGGAGGGAGAGGTGGGCGTGAGCGCCGTCGTCGATCTCGTCACCACGCGCCTGCGCGCCACGGTCGACACGCTGCGCACCCGCCACGACGAGGTCGACGGCGAGGACCCCTCCACCGCCGACCTGCTGCACGAGATCATCGACTCCCTGGAGAAGTACGCCTGGATGGTCAGCTCGGAGAACCGGGTCCCCTGAGACGCCCTCCCCGGCCCGGGGGAAGGGGAGGTTCAGGAAGACCTCCCGTCCCGGGACGCCTCCTCGGTCCGGTCGTTCTGGTCGTTCCGGTCGGACCGGTCGGACCGGGCTGACGGGGCTGACCGCCCCGACCCGTCGGACCGCCCCGACCCGGCGGACCCATCGGACCGGTCGGCCGCCGCCCCCGCGGCCGTCTCCACCCCCGCGGCCGTCCCCGCCCCCGCGGCCGTCTCCGCCCCCGCGGCCGCATCCACCACCGCCGGCATCTCCGCCAGCGCCCGCCATATCTCCGCGGCCAGGTCGATGTTCGACGTCTGCTGGACCTGCTCGGCCAGCTCCCGCAGCCGCTGGACGCCCTGCCGCGCGTGCCCCTCCTCGATCAGCAGCCGGTTGTGGAGCATGTCGAGCCTGATGCGGTCCCGGTAGGTGAGCCGGAGTTCGTCGAGGACGAGCTCGTCGTACGCCGCCCGCGCGTCGGCGTACCTGCGCTCCTCGAACGCGAGGTGCACCCGGAGCGTGAGCATCTCCTGGCGGAGCACCGGGGTGCCGACGAGTCCGAGGACGGGCTCGGCCTCGTCGAGGCGCCGGCGGCACTCGTCGAGCCGGCGGGGCCGCACCTGGAGGTACAGGGATGCCGCGGCCAGCCGCAGCCGCATCCACAGCACGAGGTCGAGACGGCTGTCGAACTCCTCCAGAGCCTGCTCCAGCAGGTCCCGGGCGGTGGCCGGGTCGCCCTGCCGGAAGCTCACGGTGGCGGCGGACCACAGAGCCTCGGCGCGGAGCGTGCCGGTCTGCTCCGCCACCACGGCGAGGAGGTCGTCGGCGTGGGCCCGCGCGTCGGAGAGGCGGCCGGCCTCGGCCTCCACCGACACCAGCGTCAGCAGGGCGGCGCCCGTGTCCTGGACGGACAGCTTGTGATCGTGGGCCAGGAGGCATGCCTCCCGCCCTGCCCTGAGCGCCCCCGGGATCTCGCCGAGCGAGCGCAGGCACCGGGCGAGCTGGGCGCGGGAGCGGCACTGCAACTCGGGCAGCATCAACTCCTCGGAGGTCCGCACCAGTTCGTCCAGGTACTCGGCTTCCTGCCTGCGCTCGCCCCGCCCGGCGGCGGCACGGGAGAGCAGCCAGAGCGCCTGCCAGCGGAGCGTGGGATCGACCGCGGGCGACTGCTTGAGGGCGGCGGCCAGCTTCTCCAGCGTCCCGCCGTCGTCGGCCGAGGTGGCGAGGGCCAGGGCCTCGGCGACCGAGCCGACGCTCGGTGCGTCGAACTCCGACGCGTCCACCTGGAGCCGCTCGGCGAGGTAGGCGACGGCCCGCGCCGTCGGCTGCCGCGCGCCCGACTCCAGCCGGGAAAGATATCCGGTCGACATGTTGTCACCGGCGACGGCGGCCTGTGACAGTCCCCGTTCCGTGCGCAGTTCCCTGAGACGGCGCCCGAAGGCGGGCTGCTCCACCATGTCATTCCACCAGCCGTTCGTGAAGGTGGCAGCATCCAGCAGCAGTACAGGCGCCATCCCGATCGGATGGCGCGTCCCCCCGTCGTCTCTGACGGATGTGCCCAACGGGTAGCAAGGCTCGGTCACGATCGTTCACCGGGTCATTCACCGGACACCCACGGTAGCCGTCTTTACAGACTCTGACAAATGCTTGCCAGCACATCGGGCCGGCGATCTCCCACATCCCCCTCCCAGCGGACTCGGACAGACGCGGACAGCGATTCGCGATCCTCAAGGGAGCCGGTGAACGACCGTCAGGACGCCCGACACCGCGGGCCATATCCCCACATCTTCAGGCCAGTAGGGGCCTTCGGCGCCCCTCCCGCGACTCTGTGCCTCACCTTGGCAACCCCTTGCCAAGGTGAGGCGAGCGCTGTTACGTTCCCTTGGCAACAGCAGAACGTGCCCTGCCCCTGCGCATCCCCTTAGGTGGCCGAGAGCAATGCAGAAGCTCCAGCGCGTCCTGTGTGCCGGCGTCCCCTTGGAGATCGACTGGCCCTGACCGGGACCGCCTCCCCACACCCGTCTCGCCCCACAGAGAGAGGAACCGACCATGCCCGAGCTCATCGGAATCGAGCAGTGCGAGCAGCTCAGCGCGAAGCAGGTCCAGGCCCTGTACCGGGAGTACGTGAGCCGCAGCCACGTCTCCCTCACCACCACGTTCGGCTTCGGCAAGCAGCTGGTCGAGAAGGCCGACGGAGTCTGGCTGCACACCCGCGACGGCGGGAGGATCCTCGACTTCACCGGAGCCGTCGGGGTGCTGAACCACGGGCACAACCACCCGCGCATCCTCCAGGCCCGCAAGCGCTTCGCCGAGCGGGGGCGGATGGAGGTCCACAAGGCGTTCCTGTCGCCCTACGTCGCCGCGCTCAGCCACAACGTCGGGCGCTTACTCCCCGGCGACCTCGACATCTCGTACTTCCCCAACTCGGGGGCCGAGGCGAACGAGGGCGCCATCAAGCTGGCGTACAAGTACCACGAGGGCAGACGCCGGACGATCCTGCGCTCGGACATCAGCTTCCACGGGAAGCTCCTGGCCACGGGCAGCCTCACCGGCTCCCTGGAGAACAGCTTCCGCTTCCCGGGCATCCCCAACGTCAGCTACCCGTACGGTGACGTGGCCGCCATCCGCGACCTGGTGGCCGAGCACCGCACCGCGGACGGCTCCTGCGACGTCTACGCGATCATGGTGGAGCCCTTCAGCGCGTCGACCATGAACAGCTGGAGCGAGGCCGCCCTGCGGGAACTGCGGGAGCTGTGCACCCAGGAGGACATCGTCCTCATCTTCGATGAGATCTACACCGGTTGGGGCAAGTCCGGCACGCTGTTCTACTTCATGCGCTACGACGGGCTGATACCGGACGTCCTGACCTACTCCAAGTCGTTCGGCGGCGGCAAGGCGTCCATATCCGGCTACACGACGCGGGAGCCGGTCTTCCGCAAGGCGTACGACCGGCTCAGCGAGGTGATCCTGCACTCCACCACGTACTACGGCTTCGGCGAGGAGACCGCCACCGCGATCGAGGCCGTCAACATCATCGTGGAGGAGGACTACCCGGCCCGCGCCCGCAAGATCGAGGAGATGCTCGCCCACGGGCTGAAGGAGATCCAGCGCAGGCACCCCGGAACGGTGCGGTCCACCGCGGGCGTCGGCGCCATCCACGGCGTCTTCCTCGACGGCGGTGCCAGGCTGCTCGACCTGGCGGGCAAGCTGGCCCCCTCCGGTCTTTCGGCCGACCCGAAGTTCCGCACCAAGCTGATCACCAGCGCGGTGATCGCCGAGCTCTACCGCGAGCACGGCATCCTCACCTACTTCAGCCCCAACGGAGACAACCCGCTGGTCGTGGCGCCCTCCCTGGTCATGGAACCGGCCGAGGTCGACTACTTCCTGACGAGCCTCGACGCGACCCTCGCCAAGGGCCTGCCGAGCCTGCTCACCAAGTTCGCCCGCGACCGGGTGCTGGCCCGATGGTGAGCCGCGTCCTGATCACGGGCAGCAGCGGCATGCTCGGACGGCACCTCGTCGCGCGCTTCGCCGCCGACGGCAGGTCCGTCACCGGCCTCGACATCGCATCCGGCGGGCAGCCGGCCGGGGTGCGGGAGGTCATCGGCGACATCCGCGACCCCGAGGCCGTGGACCGCGCGCTGGAAGGCGCCGATCTGGTGGTCCACTGCGCGGCGGCCCTGCCGAGCTACCCGGCCGAGGAGATCCGTTCCATCATCGTCGAGGGAACCCGCACCCTCCTGTCCGCGGCGCGCCGGCAGGGCGTTCACCGCACCGTCCACATCTCCTCCACCGCCGTCTACGGCCTCCCGGACACCGTGCCGACGCCCGAGAACCCACCCGTACGCACCGGTGGACCCCTACACGCGAGCCAAGGCCGAGGCGGAGGCCCTCGCGCTGCGCTTCAGGGAGGAGGGCATGGTGCTGCCGGTGCTCCGCCCCAAGACCTTCGTGGGGCCGGGCCGCATGGGGCTGTTCTCGATGCTCTTCGAATGGGCCGAGGAAGGGCGCAACTTCCCCGTGCTCGGCCGCGGTGACGTGCGCATCCAGATGCTCGCCATCGACGATCTGGTCGACGCCGTCGTGCTGGCCGCCACCCGGCCCGCGGCGGTGGCGAACGACACGTTCAACGTCGCCGCCCGCGAGTTCGGCACGCTCCGCGAGGACTTCCAGGCCGTGCTGGACGAGGCCGGGCACGGGGGGCGCATCGTCTCCGTCCCGGCGGGCCCCGCGCTCGCCGCGCTGCGGCTCCTGGAGAAGGCACGGCTGTCCCCGGTCTACGGCCGGCTGCTGCACAAGCTCCGCGCGGACTCGTACGTCAGCACCGACCGCATCCGCGACGCGCTGGGCTTCGTGCCCCGCAGCTCCAACCGGGACGCCATCCTCGCCACGTACCGCTGGTGGCGCGCGCAGCCGCGCGGCACGCAAGCCGCACGCTCCGGCAGGACCAGCCGGGACCCGTGGCGCCAGGGCGCTCTGGGGCTGGCGAAGGTCCTCTTCTGAGCCGCCTCGGAGCGCTCCTGAACCGCCTGTGAGCCGCTTCTGGCCCGCTTCCGAGCCGCGCCCGCGCGCCTTCCCGCTGCCTTTCCGCGCCCCTTCCCCTGCTCTCCCTCGACTTCAGCCCGAGGAGACCTCCATGTCCGCCGTCGGAACCCCACCCGCGCACCTGTCCCAGCGTGCGCCCTCAACCGGTACGCCCCCGCAATCCGCCCTCCGCCGCGGTCCGTTCATGGACCTGCTGGCCCTGTCCCGCCCGTACCAGTGGCCGAAGAACCCGGTGGCCGTGGCGCTCGCCCTGGTCACGATGCCGGTCTGGGACGCCGCCACCGCCGCGGGCATCGCCTGGTCGACCGGGCTGTTCGTGCTCGCCTCCGTGGCCGTCTACGTCCTCAACGACGTCCTCGACCGGCACCGCGACGGCCTGCACCCCATAAAGCGCCACCGCCCGCTGGCCTCGGGGCGGTTGAGGGTCGGTACGGCCCTGGTCTTCCTGGCGGCCGTCTGCGCGCTCTTCGCCGCCGGTGTCGCGCTCGCCTCCCCGGCCCGCTGCTGGCCCGTCCTCGTCTACCTCGGGCTGAACCTCGCCTACAGCCTCCGGCTCAAGCACGTGCCGCTCATCGACGCCTTCTGCGTGGCGCTCGGTTTCGTCCTGCGCACCCTCCAGGGCTACACCGCGACCGGCCGGCCCGCCTCCGGGTGGCTGCTGCTCAGCGTGTTCACGGTCTGCCTGCTGCTGGTCTTCGGCAAGCGACGGCACGAGCTGGCCCGATCGAGCTCCGCCCACCGGCCCGCCCTGCGCGGCTACACCGTCCCGTTCCTGGACCACCTGACCGTGATCAGCGCCACCCTGGCCACCATCGGCTACCTGCTCTGCGTCCGCACGGACATGGCCCTGCGGCCCGGCACGACGACGCTGGTGCTGCTCACCGCACCCTGCGCGTTCTTCGCCGTCTTCCGCTACCTGCAACTGCTCGTCGTCGGGCAGAGCGGCGGCGACCCCGTGCGCACCCTCGCCGGCGACCGGCTGCTCCTCGCCAGCGGCCTGCTGTGGGCCGCCCTGACCGCCGGATGCCTCGCGGCCCTGCACTGATCCGTGCCCTGAGTCCCTTGCTTCCCTGAGTCCCTGAGTCCCCGAAGGAACCCCACGCCATGGACGACGCACAGGACGAGCTCCCCCTCGTCTCCGTCATCATCCCCAACTACAACTACGGCCGCACGATCGGCATGTGCCTGGACGCCGTGAGCCGGCAGACGTATCCGCGCATCGAGGTCATCGTCGTCGACGACTGCAGCACCGACGACTCCGTCCGCATCGCCCGCGAGGCCGGCGCCACGGTGCTCAGCACCGGCACCAACAGCGGTGTCGCGACCGCCCGCAACACCGGTGTCCGGCACTCCGGCGGCGAGGTGCTGCTCTTCCTCGACTCCGACGTGGCGCTCGCCCCCGACGCCGTCGCCGAAGCGGTGGCCCGCCTGCGCGGCGAACCCGGCGCCGGCGCCGTCTGCGGCGTCTACGAACCCGTGCCGCTGATCCGGGACAGCCTGGTCGAGGAGTGCCGCTCGCTACAGGCCTACTACTGGCGGCGGACGGCCGAGGGCACGGTCACCTTCCTCTTCTCCTCCATCTGCGCCATGTGGCGCCGGATCTACGACGACGTCGGGCCGTTCGACGAGCGCCTGCGGCAGACGGAGGAGGTGGACTACGGGCTGCGCCTGTCGCAGCGCTACGACCTGATCCTGACCTCCGCCGTCCGCGGCAGCCACGACGACGACCACGAGCTGTGGCCCCTGGCCCGCAAGATCTTCACCCGGGGCCGGCTGCGGGTGCCGCTGTACGCACGCCGGCGCAGGTTCGCCAAGGGCTTCGAGACCGCCTCCCGGGCCTGGGGCAGCCTCGCCGCGCTCCTCGCCCTGCCCGCGCTGCTGCTGCCGCTGCTCGTGGGCCCGGCCGGCTGGCTGGTGCCCGCCGCGCTGCTGGCCCTCTCCCTCGGCTGCGACCTCGGCATGTACCGCTACGTGCGCTCCGCGCGCGGAAGCGGCTTCCTGCTGGTCTTCACCGCGGTCCAGTTCGTCTTCAACCTGGCGGTCGCCGCCGGGGTGGTGACGGGCGTCCTGCACTGGCTGCTGTCCAGCCGGTTCCGGATGCTGTACGACCGCGACAGCGCGCCCGCCGCCGTCCTGCCCGCCGGCTGAGGGGCGGCCGTCCCATGGAAGAACTGACCCGGCAGTCCGCATCCCCGGCCACACCCGCATCCCCGGCCACGCCCGGATCCGCGCCCACACCCGGATCCGCGCCCACGCCCAGCGACCCGCGTCCAGAACCCCGCGGCCCCCGGCCCCGCTGGTGCCTCTACACGCGCCTGCTGCTCGTGGCGAGCGCCGGATGGCTCCTGCTCGTCGTCCTCCAGTACCCGCTCAGCGGCCACTGGTGGGCCATGATGGTGCTCAACCTGGAACCCCCCGCGGCCTTCCTCGCCGTCCCCCTGCTCCTGCTCGCCGGCGTGCCCGCCGCACGGCTCGCCCGGCGCAGGGTGCCGCGCCCGGCCGCGCTGGGCGTCACCGCCGCGTGCCTGGCCGCTCTGGTCCTGGGCTACCCGTGGTCGGGACTGAACCCCGCCGCCCTGCTGGACGGCGGCGGGACCCCGCCGCCCGGGGCGCTGAAGGTCCTCTCCTGGAACACGCTGGCCTGGGGCAAGAGCACCACCCCGGACCGCTTCTACCAGGAGCTGCGCCAGCGGAACGCCGACGTGTACCTGCTCCAGGAGTACGACTCCAGCGACCAGAACGACGCCAACGAGCGTCCGATCGACGACATGGCCCGGATACGGAAGGAGTTCCCCGGCTACCACGTGGCCGTTCAGGGCGAACTCGTCACCCTCTCCCGGTACCCCATCGTCTCCCGTCCCCCCGTCGGCCCCTACCGGGCCACCGCCCGCGCCGCCTCGCCCGACTGGTACGAGGTCTACCGGACGGGCAAGGTGCTGCGCACCGACATCCGGGTCCGGGACCGGGTCGTCTCGCTGTACAACGTGCACCTCCCCGTCCAGGTGGACATGCGCGAGAGCTTCCTGAGCCCGGCCTTCTACCGGGTGATCCACGACCGCGAGACGGTCCGCCGGGCGCAGTACCGGGGCCTGCTCGACGACATCGGCGGCAACCGCAACCCGCTGCTGGTCGCCGGCGACTTCAACACCAGTGCCGCGATGGGCGATCTGACGCCGCTGCGCTCGAAGCTCGACGACGCGGCCGACCACGGCGGTTCCCTGCTCCCCCTCTCCTGGAACGAGCAGGGCCGGCTGCGGCTGTGGCGGCTGGACTGGACGTTCACCTCGGCGAACCTGGACGTGCACCGGTACACGCTTCAGGCGCGGCCCGAGGTCTCCGACCACCGTCTCCAGGAGACCGTCGTCTCCGTGCGGGGGTCCCGATGATCCGGCGCACCGTCAGGACCGCGCTCGCGGCGGTGTTCCTGGCCGCGGCGGCGATCGGCATGGGCTCGGTGCTGTGGGGGCACGGCCGGGACGTCCTGGCGGTGTTCTCGGGCCGCCGGGCCACGGCGGTGCTGGCGTGCGCGGTCCTGGTGAAGGCCGTGGGCCAGCTGGCGGGCTGGGGTTCCTGGCGGGTGGGGCTCGCGGGCCTCGGCTCGCCCCTGCCCGCCGGGCAGAGCGCGCGGATCTACTTCCTGGCGCTGCTGGGCAAGTACGTGCCCGGACCGGTCTGGGGCGTGCTGGCCTACGTACGCCTCGGCGGCGCGGCCGGCGTTAGAGCCGGCCGGATGGTGACGGCGTACCTGCTCAACACGGTCGTCGTGCTGCTCACCGCCGCCGTCACGGGGCTGCTGTGCGCACCGGGACTCGGCGCCGGGGCCGCCTGGCTGCTGGCGGCCTCGCCGCTCGCCCTGCTCGTGCTGTGGCGCCCGCGCCTGCTCCTCGGCCTGCTGGCCGCGGCGGCCCGGCTGCTGCGCCGCGAGCCGCCCGCCGGGGAGCTCTCCGAGCGCGGGGTCCGGGGCGCGATCGGGCTGGAGACGCTCTGCTGGGCGGTCTCCGGACTGCACCTCTGGCTGATCGCCGTGCTGCTCGGCGCCCCCGCGGGACGCGCGCTGCCGGTGTGCGTGGGGGCGTTCGCCCTGGCCACGGTCGCCGGGGCGCTGACGCTGGTGGTTCCGGACGGCGCCGGGACCCGCGAACTCGTGCTGCTGGGCGCGCTGTCGACGGTGCTGCCGTGGGCCGAGGCGGGCGCTGCGGCACTGGCCAGCCGGGTGTGCTGCACCGCGGCCGAACTGCTGGGCGCGGGAGGGGTGCTGGCCCTGACCGGCCGGCGCAAGGACCGGCAAGGAACGGGTGCCGGACACGGCACCGTTGACACACGCGTGACACACGAAGGAGTGGCATGACCACACAGCGACGGACTCGACGGTCTCTTGTCGCGGGCGGAGCCGAGGTGTCGGCTCTCGGACTGGGAACCTGGGCGCTCGGCGGCCCCTCGGCCGCAGGCCCGCAGCCCCTCGGCTGGGGCGCCCGGTACGACCGCGCCGAGGCCGCGGACGTGTTCCGGGCCGCGTTCGACAGCGGGATCACGCTCTACGACACCGCCGACGCCTACGGCACGGGCACCGCGGAACGGCTGATCGGCGAGACGCTCTCGGGCAAGCGCGACGAGATCACCCTGGTCTCGAAGTGGGGCAACATCATCGACGAGGACGCCCGGCAGCTCACCGGCCAGGACGCCACGCCGGGGTATGTCCGGCAGGCCCTCGAAGCCTCGCTGCGCAGGATGCGCACCGACCGCCTCGACCTCTACCTGCTCCACCTGTCCGGCCTCCCGGTGGCCGAGGCCGACGAGCTGCTGGGCACGCTCCAGGACCTCGTGGCGGAGGGCAAGCTCCGCGCGTACGGCTGGTCCACGGACGAGCCGGACCTCGCCGCGGCCTGGGTCGGCAAACCCGGCTTCGGCGGCCTTGAGTTCGAGATCAACGTGGTGCACGACGCGCCCGCACTCGTCGAGCTCTGCGAGAGCCACGGCGTACCCGCCCTGGCCCGGGGCCCGCTCGGCACCGGCCTGCTGACGGGCTCGTACCCGCTGGGCACCAGGATCACGGACGAGGAGGACTTCCGCCGCCGCTCGCCGGAGTGGCTCAACTACTTCCAGGACGGCTACCCCGTGAAGGAGCTCGCGACGGCGCTGGAGGCCGTCCGGCACATCCTCACGTCGGAGGGCCGCACCCTCGCCCAGGGCGCGCTGGCGTGGTTGTGGGCCCGCTCCCCCTCGCTGATCCCCATCCCCGGCGCCCGGACGGTCGCCCAGGTCCGCGAGAACGCGGCGGCGATGGAACGGGGTCCGCTCACGGCGGGGCAGATGCGGGAGATCGACGTGCTGCTGGGTGGCCGGTAGGGGGGAGGCCGGTAGGCAGGTGTAAGGGAGGGGGGAGGGAGACGCGGTCTCCCTGCCCCCTCTTCGGCGTCACCGCCGGGCTGCGGGGAGCGGGCGCGGTCGGGTGGCCGAGCGGCGGCGCGGGTCAGCACAGGCACGGGTGGGCGACGGCAGGGGTGAGTGCCGACACGGGTGAGCACCGGCACGGCCATGGCCGTCCGGTGCATCCCGGTCTCACGTTCCACGTTCCAGGATCAGGAGTAAGGATCAAGGAGTCAGGAGTAGGGAGTCAGGGCCAGTCGATCTCGTCGGCGCGATCCACGCCCGCCTCCACGCCCGCCTCCACGCCCGCCTCCACGTCCGCCTCCCTGTCGACTGCACCGTTCACGATCTTCACCATGCCCGGCCCCGTCCGAATCGGGACTGCAACCAGCGCCACACGGGCCTCCCCCGCCGGGAGCCGTCCGGCACGACCGGTGCGTCCGGTAGCGCCGACAGGGCGCCCGCCCTCGCGTGCCAGTCGGTGAACAGGCCGGGGAAATCCGGGTGGGCCTGGGCTGAGCGACTCACGGAAGCCACCGTGTCCTCCTCCACGTGATCGTCGGTACCGACCGGTCGTCCGCTGTGTCGGCCATCCGAAAGTAGCGAGAAACGGCTCGCTGCTACCGTCCAATGGCATGCGGGTATCACAGACCAATCTGGCGGGGGACCTCCTGCTCGACCTGGCACAGCCCGGCACCGGACCGCTGCACGAGCGGGTGAAGCGTTCGCTGCGCTCGGCGATACGAAAGGGGCGCATCGAGGTCGGCACCGCCCTGCCGCCCAGCCGGCAACTCGCCGCGGACCTCGGCTGCTCGCGCTGGGCGGTGACGGAGGCGTACGGCCAGCTCGCCGCGGAGGGATACCTGGAGGCGCGCAGCGGCTCGGCCACCCGGGTGCGGTGGTCGAACGCCCCCGACACCGGCTCCGTGCGCCCCACGGCGCACGAGGCTCCCGCGGCCCGGTTCGACCTGGCACCGGGCCTGCCGGACCTGCGTGCGTTCCCGCGCCGCCGGTGGGCCGACGCCGTCCGCGCCCAGGCCACGCAGGCGGCGTTCACGGAGCTCGGCTATCCACCGCCGGGCGGCCACCTCCGGCTCAGGCGGCTGCTCGCCGAGTACCTGGGCCGCTCCCGCGGCGTCCTGGCGAACCCGCAGGACGTGACGGTGTGCACGAGCGTGACGGACGGCGTACGGCGCTTCTGCCAGGCGCTGCGCGCCAACGGCATCACCGCCGTGGGGTGCGAGGAACCGGGCTGGACGCGGCTGCGCGGGGTGATCCGCGCGGCGGGCCTGGAGCCGGTGCCCGTCCGCACGGACGACGGCGGCCTGCGCACCGGCGACCTGGCCGGGCACGCGGGCCTCAGGGCCGTCCTGACGGCGCCGGCGCACCAGTTCCCGCTGGGCGCGGTGCTCGTTCCCGAGCGGCGGGCGGCGTTGCTGGACTGGGCGCGCCGGGTGGACGGCGTGGTGCTGGAGGACGACTACGACGCGGAGTTCCGCTACGACCGCCGCCCGGTCGCGGCCATGCAGGGCATGGACCCGTCGCGCGTGGTCCTGTTCAAGTCGCTCAGCAAGACCCTGTCCCCCGCGCTCGGGATCGGATGGCTGGTGGCGCCACCGCGCTGGACCGACCAGCTGCACCAGATGGACCAGGCGGCCACCCAGCCCTCCACCCTGGACCAGCTGGCGTTCGCCGCACTGCTGGAGTCGGGCGCCTACGACCGCCACCTGCGGTCCTGCCGGCAGCGGTACCGCAACCGGCGCGACACCCTCGTACGGGCCCTCGCCCATGAGCTGCCCGGCACCCCGGTCTCGGGCGCGGCGGCCGGCCTCCACCTCATCCTGCGCCTGCCGCCCACCACGGACACCGAAGCCGTGGTCAGCGCCGCGGCCACCCGCTCCCTCCGCACAGCCGACCTCGCCGCGTACCACGCCACGACCGTCCACACGGACCACGGCCTGGTCCTCGGCTACGGCAACCTGGCCGACAGCGCGGTGAACGAGGCGGTCGGGCATCTGCGGGGGGCGATCGAGGAGGGGCGGTAGGGTCCCGCGACCGGTAATCGAGCTTCCGCGGCCGGATGGCTCACCGTCACCAACCAGCCCGCCCGGTCTCGACTCGACGTCGCGCACCTCTCGTTACTGATCGTTACCGAGACAACGGCCTCAGCGTGCCGCAGTTGGTGCTGGTCGCTCAGTCCTCTACCTTGAACCACAACATGTTGTGGCCCGGATCGATCTGAGCCCCACAGTTTGTTGGATAGGCGCACCTTGCCCCACGTTCGCGAGGACAAGCGAGGACGATTGATGGCCGAAAGCTTCGACGGCGACACGGTGTCAACCTGTGACGCTCCAGGGGATGTCGACCTGCCGGGCCCACGGCGTCGCCCTCTGCGGCGGATGAGGTCGACGACCCGGTCGTTCACCATCGGAGAGGCCAAGGGGCACTTGACGGTCGCGCTCACCGCCCAGGGCACACCCGCGGAAGTGATGATCCGCATGGCGAAGCAGGGCTCCACGCTGGCGGGGATGCTGGACGCCTTCTCCTCCACCCTCACGCGAGGGCTCCGTCAGGGCGTGCCGCTCAAGGTGTTCATCGGTGACTACGTCGGAATGCGGTTCGAGCCCGCCGGCCTCACGAACGACGCCGAGATCAGGCGGGCCAGCTCGGTCATGGACTACGCCGGACGCCGTCTGGCCCTTGATTACCTGCCGTACGAAGAGCGAGTGGCTCTGAACGTCCTCAATGCCGAGGAACGGAGGACCAAGGAGACAGTGGACGTACTCGGCGATTGGGTGTGGACCGACCTGATGGGGCTGTCGATGTCTGCCGCGCCCGGCGTGGATCGCCGAAACTGAACTCCTACAGCCTGTGAGTGCTGCCGCACGTTGAGGACCTGAGTACCGCTCCCATCCTCAACGGCCGGACTGTCAAGGCAATGGACCCGTCGATCGGGTGAGTGACATTCGGACGCAGCCATTCGGCTGAACCGCACCCTATGATCCCTTGCGTGTCGGGGACTTCGGGAACATCATCGGGGGCTGCTTCTACTGCCTCGCCTGAGCATCATTACGCGCACGCCGCCGTGCGGCACTACAAGGACGCCGTCTACCTCCAAGACGGCGGCCGCCTGCCCAATGCCGACTACCATTTTGGCTTCGCGGTGGAATGTGCTTTGAAGAGCCTGTTGCTCAGGTTCACATCCGCCACCATGGCTCCGACTGGGCAGGGGAAGCCTGCAGCTAAGGCCCCCTGGGTACCGGATCCGGTCACCGGCAAGGTGAGTCGCATGTACGGCCACCTGCCATGGGTCGCGGCCGACGTCGCCTTGCTGACCCACGGACGATCCACAGCGCAATTATCGGCGGCGCTCGGCAACCTCAAGGCCTTCGACTCATGGTCGGTCCACCAGCGTTACCTCGACGGGACCGCTGTCGCCGAAGCCGATGTGTCACAGCGGCGTACCGTGGCGCAGGAGATCCTCGCCCTGCACGAGCAGGCCCTGATCAACGGAAGGCTCCAGTGAACCTCCCCTCCGCCCTGGTCCGCTTCGACGACGCCCGACCCCGTGCCCTGACCATCGCGCGCGACGTGGCCGCCGAGGGGGCGAACGTGCTACTCGTACGGGATGTGTTGGGTCGTTTCGCGCTCATTGTCGATGACCGCGCGCAAGATGTGCCGACCGCTCGGGCAGCTGTCTGGAGAGAGCGCCTGGCCACTGATCTACAGCGGTACTCCGCCGACCGTCCCCTGCTTCTCGCCTCGGAGCTGTTCTCGGCCGACGATCTGCTCGGCTCCGAGCGCGCCCAGCCAGATCCGCTGCACATTCCGGCCGCCGGACACGGCAGCGTTCTCATCCTTGACAACACCGTGGTCGGGGAGGACTGGGCCCAGGTGTCCACGCCGGCCGTCGAAACCGATGGCTCACGCACCCACCGTACGGCCCTGTACGGATTCAAGGGCGGTGTCGGTCGTACCACGGCCGCTGCCGTACTCGCTCGCCACCTCACCGACCAGGGCCACATTGTCCTCGTCGTCGACCTCGACCTGGAGTCTCCGGGTGCCGGCCCCCTGATCGCGGCCGGGTCGGTGCCGCCGCGTCACGGCATCGTCGACCAACTGGTCGAGAGCGCCGTGGACAACGCGAACGGACTCGAACTGGTGGGACCGACAGGGTACGAACCGCGTACCGGCCGAGGTGAGCTTTGGGTGGCCCCTGCCCGCGGCCGTGACACCAAGGACGTCCCCTACTCATACGTCGATAAGCTCAACCGGGTTTACGCCGACATTCCCGGCATGGATTTCGCTGACCGTCTGGCGACAGCTGTCCAGGCCTGCGAGGACGCAGTGGCCCGCGAAAGCGAGAGCGGCCGCCGCCCTGACGTCGTCCTCCTGGACAGCCGAGCTGGTATCCACGATATCGCTGCTGTCGCCATCTCCCGGTTGTGTGACCTCGCCCTGTTGTTCGGCGCGGACAATCGTCAGACTTGGGGCGGCTACGGCGACCTTTTCACCGCCTGGCACGCCTCTGGGCAGGCCCGTGCGATCCGCGAGAAGTTGCGCATGGTCGCTTCCATGGTTCCGGACACACCCCACCACTCAATGGACGACTATCTCCAGTCCTTTCGCGAGCACTCCTGGGAGTGCTTCTCCGTCCTGTACGACGACGACGTCCCGGAGGCGGAGAGTGGCCGTCTCATCCCAGGGGCTTTCTCTCCCTCGCTCGAGGACGACTCAGCCCCCCACTACCCGATCCCCATCCTGTTCGAGCCCGGCCTGGTCGGCCTGGACGCGGACCGCGCACCCGGCTGGCAGGACCGCGCCTTCGTGCAGGCCGCTTACCGTGATTTCCTGACCACCGCAACCCTTCTGATCACCGCTGACCCGCAGAGCAACGAAGGACCGCGATGACGACCGCACTGGGCGCCGAGGACTACCGTGAGCTGCTTTCCGCAGCACTGCCTGAGTCGACGGACGCCGACACGCTCCTTCCGGACATCCACACCCTATTCACCCCGGACAGCCACCGCGTTGCGCTCTATGTAGACAGCACTGTGGTGCGTGGCGGGCGGGGCGTGGGCAAGACATTCTGGTACCGCTCGCTGCTCGATGACGCCCTCCGGGAGGTCGCCGCCGAGGAGTACGGCATCGAGCGCCTACGTAGGCTCGTCGTCTCTCCGGGATACGGAGCAGACGTCGAACCTGATCTGTATCCGGGCACGAGCGTCCTGCGGCAGCTCGTTGAGGAGGGCGTGCGGCCCTACGACCTCTGGCACGCCGTCCTGCTGACCGCCCTCGGCCAGCCCGAGCTGCACGAGTTTGCGGAGTGGCGGGACCGGGTCACCTGGGTACGCGCCAACCCAGGCGCCGCGGAACGCACGGTGCAGCGTGCGGACCGAGAGGCGCTGCAAGACGGCGTCACGCACCTGGTCATCTTCGACGCCCTGGAACACCTCCATCGGGTCCGTGCTCAGGCCGACCGGTTGGTCGGCGGCATCCTGGAGCTCGCTCTTGCTATGCGGCTGGGTACCCGCAACATCCGCTGCAAGGTGTTCATCCGGCCTGACATGTTCGACGGCGCGCTGCTCCACTTCCCCGACGCATCCAAACTCACAGCCAACGCCGCCAGCCTGACTTGGTCGAACGCCAACCTCTACGGCCTGCTGTTCCACTACATGGGCAACCATGACAGCACGTACGCGCAGCGCTTCCGCAGCCTGACGAGTGGCTGGGAGACCGACGCGTTCGGCAGCCGCCACATCCCGCCGGCCCTGCTCAGAGGCGACGAACGATCCCAGGCCGAGCAGTTCGCGCAGATCGCCGGCCCCTACATGGGCGCCAACTACCGTAAAGGCAACACCTACACCTGGCTGCCCAACCACTTGATGGACGGCGTCGAGCAGGTCAGCCCACGCAGCTTCCTCAGCGCCCTGAACAAGGCAGTGGCCGAGACTCGCGGGACGTACGCAGGCCATGAGTACGCCCTGCACCACGAGGGCATCCGCCGCGGAGTGCAGACCGCATCCGAAACACGGGTGCAGGAGGTCGGTGAGGACATGCCGTGGGTGCGCCTGGCCATCGATCCTCTGGCGGGCCGGCAGGTCCCCATTGAGCAGGACACGGTCACAGAGCTGTGGCGCGAGATGCGGCTGACCGATGTCCTACTCAAAGAAACTGAGCGGTACGAGGCGGGGGGCGAGGAAGACTCGCTCGTCCGTACCGGCCCCCGTTACCCAAACGATCCGGACCGCCTGATCGAGGAACTGATCACCCTCGGCGTGATGCGCCGCCGCCGCGACGGCCGTATCGACCTACCAGACGTATACCGCATCGCGTTCAACATCGGCCGCAAGGGCGGGGTTCCAAGAGTCTCGGGGTAGGCGCCGACACTGGAATCAGCCCGCGAGCCACTGTCGCTCACGCCGCAGCCAACGAACCCTGACGGCTTCAGCACACTAGGTGCAGCTCCCGCATTCCTGGCAGCGGCTTCAGTGCCTGCTGGCACCATGGCCAGCTTCAGGCCCCGGACGAACAGCCCACTGCACAACGACACCGGCCCGCCGGCGTCCGGGCACCGTGCCGATTAAGCCCCGTAATACAAAGATCCCGTCCGATCAACCGATCGGACGGGATCTCGTCAACCATCCATGAGCTTGCTCAAGAACAGTCGCTGCGTGGACCTGAGGGGATTCGAACCCCTGGCCCCCTCGATGCGAACGAGGTGCGCTACCGGACTGCGCCACAGGCCCTTGCAACGAGTGAAACTTTAGCACCCCCCGGCGTGTGCTTGGAAACGCGATCCGGTATGGCCCCGGCGCTGGTCAGCCATGACACGGTGGCCCGGCGTCCGCGGGCCGGGGTCCCATGGGTGCGGCACCGGCCCCGCCGGCACGCCTCACTGGTTCGCGGCCCGCGGCCGGTCCCCCTCCGCGTACTGGTCGAAGAGCGGCGTGCGTCCCCGCTCGCGGGAGCGGCGGGCCGATGCCGCGCGGCGGGCGTCGCTGCGTCCGCCTCCGGTGTCGTCCTGCTCGTCGTGTCCGGTGGAACGGTCCGAGGGGGCCTCGGGGGAGGCGGCGCGGCCGGTTCCGTCCCGGTCGCCGCGGCCGTTCCTTCCGCGGGCCCGGGTATTGCGGGTCGTTCCGGAGGTGCCGCCCTGCGCGCGGTCGCCGCCGCGCCTGCGGCCCCCGGCGCGGCCGGACGACGCCTTCTGGTCCGGCGAGCCGTCGGCAGCATCCGCGCCGGAGCCCGCGGGTGAGCTCCCGCGTGCGCCCTCGGACGGCTGCGCGCCCCCTTCCGCGGGCGGCTCGGCCGCGGACGACCGGGTCGAGCTCCAGGCATCGGTGCCGGGGTCGTCGCTGTCGCCCCCGGCGCGCGGGGCGACGGGCGCGGTGACGTAGGTGGGCAGCGGTACCGGGACGGGATCCCAGCTCTCGCCGGGGGCGGGGGCGCGGCGGCGTTCGCGCTGCTGGTCGACCCACTCGGCGTGGTCGGTCTGCTCCACGAGCGCGCGGCGGTCGGCGGCCAGCGCGGAGAGCGCCTGCGACTGAGGCCCGCCGCCCGGCCCGGCGGCGTCGCCGGGGTCTCCGGGAGTGCCGGCGTCATCGGGCTCCGCCGGGCCCGACGCGTCGGAGCCCGGGGCGGCCGAGCCCGGCTTCCGGCGCGGTTGCCGCTCGCGCAGCCGCTGTGCCGCGGCCTCCGCCCGCCGCCGGTCCATCGTGTACATGAAGCGGCGCTGCTCCTGGCGGCGCAGGTAGACGATGTAGGAGCTCAGCAGCACGGCGGGCACGCCGGGCGCCCAGAGGAACGCGACCCCGCCCACCACGGCGATCACGGTACCCAGGGTGAAGGCGAAGAAGAGGACCACCGTGGTGCGCCGACGGCGTGCGAGCACCTTCGAGCGCTGGGCGCGCGCCGCGGCCTCCAGCGCGCTAAGCCTGCGCCCCGTATCACGCCGCTCGTCCGCCGGGCGTGCCCCCTGCTGTCCCTGCTGTCCCTGCTGTCCCTGCTGACCAGGCTGGCCGGGCTGACCGGCCGCTGCCCCCCGGGCGCCCGGGTCCTTCCCGGGCTCGTACCGGGCGGACACCGCCTGCCCGGGGACCTGGTGAGCGGCGGCGGCGCGGCGGCCGGCCGCCGGGGGCGCGGCGGCCGCGGAGGACGGTGTGCCGCGGCCGGGCGCGAGGCGGCCGCGGGGGCGCGCCGTGGCGCCCCGCGCCGGGCGCTCGCGGTCCGCCGCCTCGTCCGCGGGGCCGCCGCGGGCCGGGCGGGGTTCCGTGCGCGTGGGCACGGCGAGGGCCCGGACGTCCACCGAGCTGGTGACGTCGTCCGGGTCGCTCCGGGGTTCGTCCACCGCGTCCGAGCGCGCCTGCAGGTCCCTGGCGTACCGGCGCTCCATGGCCGCCCGGCCGGACAGCAGCCGGATGGCGGTACTGAAGCGTTCCGTCGGACGGGCTTCGTTCAGCTCGTCCTGCCTACGGAGCCACATCGGCACCAAGTAGGCGGCCCAGGCCCCGACGATGACTGCGTAGATGAGGCCGCTGCTGCTCACGCCTCACACGGTAGAGGGGTTTGCATGGGGCCATCTGCCAATTGCTCCGGTGTGTCGCACGATCTGGCTGATATTCCGAGCCTTTCTTGCGACTGATGCGATGAGACGACCGCCAGGGGGGCGAATTCCGCAAGGGATCCGACCGAAGCCGATCGAATCCGGCTCGAAGCGGAGCGTCTTTTTCGAACATTTATTTTATTCGTGGGGTGTCGCGGGAGAGCGGCAGAAGGGCACGGGGAGAACGGGAGCGTGGCCCGGGGTGTGGGGGCGCGAGGGGTTGTGCACCCCCATTCCGCGCGCCTTTCGCAGCTCATCCAGGCCGGCGGCCAGCGCTCCCCCGCCCGACGCCGGCGGCCACCGCTCCCAGGCCAGATGCCAGCGGCACCGCTCCCAGGCCGGACGGTCACCGGTCCGCGCCCCCGCCCGCATGGGAGCGCCCGGCGGGAACGTGCCGGGCCCGGTCGGCGAATACGGTCAGGCCGTGTGCCGGCCGGCGTTCTCGGAACGGACCCTGCGCCAGCGGGCGAGCAGTCCTTCGGGCACCTCTTCCGCGGTGAGCGCGAACACGAGATGGTCACGCCACGCCCCGTCGATGTGGAGATAACGTGGGCGGAGCCCTTCCTCGCGGAATCCGAGTTTCTCCACGACCCTGCGGCTGGGCGCGTTCTCGGGGCGAATGCAGACCTCGATGCGGTGCAGCCCGACCACCCGGAAGCAGTGGTCCACCGCGAGCGCCACCGCCGTCGGCATCACTCCGCGGCCCGCCACCTCCTGGTCGACCCAGTAGCCGATGTGCGCCGAGCACATGGAGCCCCAGGTGATGCCGGCCACGGTGAGCTGCCCGACGAGGCGGCCCTCGTACTCGACGACGAACGGCAGCATCCGCCCGGCGTGCGCCTCGGCGCGCAGGTGGCGGACCATCTGGCGGTAGGTGGGCCGCTGGGTTATGGGCCCGCTGGGCGGGGGCGGCGGGATGGTCGCCTCCCAGGGGCGCAGCCAGTCGCGGTTGCGGCGGTTCACCTCACGCCATGCGCGCTGGTCACGCACCCTTATCGGGCGGAGGGCGATCGCGCCGTCCGCCAGCTCGACGGGCCAGGTTGGGCTGTTCAGTGCGCACCCCCCGGGGGCACGTCCGAGGCCTGCGCGGCACCGGGAGAGGGTTCCTCCCCGGCCCCGGAGGCGCTGGAGGGTCTGGAGTGGTCGCCGCCGCGGAGCTGCTGCACGGCGTGCGGCAGCAGCGGCGCCAGGACGGCCAGGCCGTCCCGCACACCACCGGTGGATCCGGGGAGATTGACGATCAGTGTCCGGCCGGCGACTCCGGCGAGCCCTCTGGAGAGGGACGCCGTCGGCACCTTCTCCCGCCCGAACGCCCGGATGGCCTCCGCGATGCCCGGCACCTCGTGGTCGATGACGTTGCGGGTCGCCTCGGGGGTGCGGTCGGTCGGCGAGATGCCGGTACCGCCGGTCGTCAGGATGACGTCGTACCCGTCCGCGACGCCGCTGCGCAGGGCCTGCTCCACGGGATCGCCGTCCGGCACCACCTCGGGCCCGCCGACGGCGAAGCCGAGGTCGCCGAGGCGCTCGGCGATGAGCGGGCCACCCGTGTCGGCGTAGACACCGGCCGCGGCGCGGTTGGACGCGGTCACGACGAGCGCGCGGCCGGTGCCCTCCGGAGTGCCGGCCCCCGCCCCGGAGTGCGGAGCGTGCGCGGCAGTGCCCTGGTGTCCGGGCGCGCCCTGGTGCGCGGGATGCGACGCGTCCTCGTGATGGTGGTCGGTCATGCTCCTGCCTCCGCGCCGGTGCGGGTCCAGTGGCCCGATCTTCCGCCGCTCTTCTCCTCGACCCGCACGTCCGTGATCACCGCCGCCTTGTCGACGGCCTTCACCATGTCGATCACCGTGAGCGCGGCGACGCTGACGGCGGTGAGGGCCTCCATCTCGACGCCGGTGCGGTCGGTGGTCTTGACGGTCGCCAGGATCTCCACGGCGTCGTCCGCGACGGACAGGTCGACCGTCACGCCGGAGACGGCGAGCGGATGGCAGAGGGGGATCAGGTCCGGGGTGCGCTTGGCGCCCATGATGCCCGCGATCCGGGCCGTGGCCAGCGCGTCTCCCTTGGGCAGGCCGCCGTCGCGCAGCAGCTCCACCACGCGGGGGCTCACCAGCACCCGGCCGCTCGCGCGCGCGACGCGCGCGCTGACGTCCTTGCCGGAGACGTCGACCATCCGGGCGGCGCCCGAGTCGTCGATGTGCGTCAGCCGGTCGCCGCCGTCCCGCCCGCCCCTCGGGGCTCCGGGGTCCGGCGGGCCCTGCTGGTCGTGCTCGCCCTCCCGGCCGTGCGGAGGGGGTCCGAGGGGCTCGCCCCTGGACATCGCCGTCATGTTCTGCGCTCCCGGTCCTGGCCCGTGCGGCGCGCCGCACGGGCCCTGTGTGCGCGACACGGTACCGCGCGGAGCGGGGCCTCAGCCGAGCAGGACCGTCTCCACCTTGCTGCCCGGCGCCACGGAGGTGGTGTCCTCGGGGACGACGATCAGGGCGTCGGCATGGGCGAGCGCCGCGATGAGGTGGGATCCGGCACCGCCCACCGGGGCGACGGTCTCCGTCTCGGGGTCGTACGCGCCGCGCAGGAACTGCCTGCGGCCCTCGGGCGAGCTCAGCGGCGCATCCGCGCGGAGCGTGGCGCTGACGGTGGGCCGGTGCACGTCGGGCAGGCCGCGCAGGGCGCGGATGGCGGGGCGGACGAACAGCTCGAAGGAGACGTACGACGACACGGGGTTGCCGGGCAGTGCGAGCAGCGGGGTGTGCTCGGGGCCGATGGTCCCGAAGCCCTGGGGCTTGCCGGGCTGCATGGCGAGCTTGCGGAACTCGATGCCGCTGCCCGCCGCCGGGTCGTGGACGTCCGTCGGGTCGCCGATGGCGGAGAGCGCCTCCTTGACGACGTCGTAGGCGCCGACGCTGACGCCGCCGCTGGTCACCAGGAGGTCGGCGCGGATGAGCTGGTCCTCGATGGTGGAGCGCAGGGTGTCCGCGTCGTCGGCGACCGCGCCGACGCGGTAGGCGAGGGCGCCCGCGTCCCGTGCGGCGGCGGTGAGGGAGAAGCTGTTGGAGTCGTAGATCTGGCCGGGGCGCAAGTCGCCGCCGGGCTGCACCAGTTCGCTGCCGGTGGACATGATCACCACGCGCGGGCGCGGGCGCACGCGTACCGCGTTGCGCCCGATGGCGGCGAGCAGGGAGATCTGGGGCGGGCCGAGGACCGTGCCGGCCCGCAGGGCGCGGTCGCCCGCGCGCACGTCGCTGCCCAGGGTCCGCACGTGGGCGCCCTGCTTCGCGGGCCGGTACACCTGGACCTCGCCCGCGGCGCCCTCCGGGGCGGCGCTGTGCGCCCGCATGCCGGAGACGGGCCCGCCGCCGAGGCCGCCGTCGGTCCACTCGACCGGGACGACGGCGTCCGCACCGGGCGGCACGGGGGCGCCCGTCATGATGCGGGCGGCCTGGCCGGGGCCGACGGTGGGCTGCTGGGCCTGGCCCGCGGCGACGTCCCCGATGACCGCCAGCACGGCGGGGGACTCGTCCTCGGCGGCCGAGACGTCGGTGGAGCGGACCGCGTAGCCGTCCATGGAGCTGTTGTCGAAGGGCGGGAGGGACAGCGGCACCGCGATGTCCTCGACGAGGACGCAGCCCTGCGCATCCAGGAGGTGCAGCTCGATGGGGTCCAGCGGGCGGACCGTGGCGAGGATGTCCTCCAGGTGCTCGGCCACCGACCAGATGTGGTCCTGACCTGCGGCATGTGGGGTGGCGGTGCTGCTCAAATCGCTACATCTCCTCGGTGACGTATCGCCGGAGCCAGGCCCGGAAGTCGGGGCCCAGGTCTTCACGTTCGCACGCGAGTCTGACAATGGCACGCAAGTAGTCGCCACGGTCTCCGGTGTCGTAGCGGCGGCCCTTGAAGACGACGCCGTGCACCGGGCCGCCCGCCTTCTCGTCGACGGCGAGCTGCTGGAGGGCGTCGGTGAGCTGGATCTCGCCGCCGCGGCCGGGCTCCGTCCGGCGCAGTATGTCGAAGATCCCGGGGTCGAGGACGTAGCGGCCGATGATGGCGAAGTTGCTGGGCGCGTCCGCGGGGTCGGGCTTCTCGACGAGGCCGCTGACCTTGACGACGTCGCTGTCGGTCGTCGCCTCCACCGCGGCGCAGCCGTACATGTGGATCTGGGCCGGGTCGACCTCCATGAGCGCGATGACGCTGCCGCCCTGCTGCCGCTGCACCTCCACCATCCGGGCCAGCAGCGGGTCTCGCGGGTCGATCAGGTCGTCGCCGAGGAGGACGGCGAAGGGCTCGCTGCCCACGTGCGGCGCGGCGCACAGGACGGCGTGGCCGAGGCCCCTCGGGTCGCCCTGGCGCACGTAGTGCATGGTCGCCAGGTCGCTGGACTCCTGCACCCTTGCGAGCCTCGTGCTGTCCCCCTTCTTGGACAGCGCCTCCTCCAGCTCGTAATTGCGGTCGAAATGGTCCTCCAAGGGGCGCTTGTTGCGGCCCGTGACCATGAGGACGTCCTGGAGTCCCGCCGAGACGGCCTCTTCGACCACGTACTGGATCGCCGGTTTGTCGACGACCGGGAGCATCTCCTTCGGAGTGGCCTTCGTGGCCGGAAGGAAGCGCGTACCGAGGCCGGCGGCGGGAATGACCGCCTTGCTGATCGGGGGGTGGGGAGACTCAGTCATGCGGCCACCATAACGGGTGGCTATGCGGCCTAACTGTGGCTCCACATAATTCATCGGCATATGAGCGCGTTCAGAGAGGTTTGTGAGCACCCCATGCACGACCGTGGGAAGAAATTCGCCGAGGGTTCCCATACTGAGAAGCGCGAGTTGCGCCGAGGTTTCCTGTCGGCGAGGGACAGGTTTACGGACGATGACGTCCAGGAGGCGGAACGGCTCCTGGCGCGGCGCGCCCTGGAACTGCCCGAGATGGCGGAGGCGCGGGCCGTCGCGGCGTACGTCTCGGTGGGCCGCGAGCCGGGCACTCCCGCTCTGCTGGACGCCCTCCACGCGCGCGATACGCGGGTCCTGCTGCCGGTGCTGCGGCCTGACCACGACCTGGACTGGGGCGAGTACCAGGGCGCGGAGTCGGTGGAGCGCGTGCCCCGCCCGGGGCGGCTCACCCTGCTGGAGCCGCGCGGGGAACGGCTCGGCCCCGAGGCGGTGCTCACGGCCGACGTCGTCCTGCTGCCCGGTCTCGCCGTGGACGCGCGGGGCACGCGGCTGGGCCGCGGCGGCGGCTCGTACGACCGCGTGCTGGCCCGCCTGGCGGCCGCCGGGGCCACGCCGGCGCTGGTGGTGCTGCTGTACGACGCGGAGATCGTGGAACGGCTGCCGGGGCTGGCGCACGACCGCCCGGTGCAGGCGGCCGTGACGCCGTCGGGGGTGCGGCGGTTCTGAGCGGCCGCCGTCCGGCGGCCGCCCGACCACCCGGCGCCTGCTGCCGGCTGCCGGGACCGGGAGTCCGCCGGGACCGGACCGGCAGTGGGGACCCGGGGCCCCGGCCCCGAGACCCAGGTCTCAGGGCCTCACGGCCTCAGCACCAGCGTGTCCTCGGTGCCCTTGTCGACCGCCTTCTCCGAGAACGACCAGTCGAGCAGGTCGCCGCCCGCCCACTTGTCCGTCTGGTCGGTGTAGTGCGAGTCGTAGGCGTGCCCCGAGGCTCCGGTCAGGTTGATCCACTTGGACTTGTCGAGGTCGTCGAGGTTGACGACCATCCGCATGGACGGCACCCAGATGACCGAGTAGCCCCCTGCGGCGTTCCAGCCGGTGGCGTCCACCGCGGCCTGGCCGCCGCCCAGGTTCCAGGGGCCGCGGTTGAGGGCGTACTGGATGAAGCCCGGGCCCTCGGTGCCGAGGGTCTGGTTCTTCAGCGTGAGCCGGTGCAGGCGGCCCCAGCTCCAGGTGTCCATGTCCTTGCCGAGCTTCGCGGTGAGCTCCCAGCGGGCGTCCTTCATGGCACGCGCGAAGAGCTGGTCACGTGTCTTGGTGGCGGGCTCCAGGCGGGTCTTGGGCGACTGCCACCACGCGTTGTCCTGGTCATCGACGATCCGGCGGACCACCTCGAACCAGCGGTCCCCGCCGTCCGGCTGCGCGGAGTCCGGGTCCCGCTCGCCGCACTCGGTGACCAGCTGCTGCTCCTCGTCGGCGGGTGCGGTCTTGTTCGCGGGCGGCACGGCGAGGCACTGTCCCTCCACCCGCAGCTCCTTGGGGAGCTTGTCGCCGAAGGCGAGCTTCAGGATGTTGCGCCAGACGGCGTTGAAGTAGGCCGCGGCCGCCGAGTCCGGGTTCTGGGTGTAGTCCCAGCCCTCCAGGAGCTGCTGGCCCTGGCGGACGTACTTGTCGGAGACGCCGATCTTCAGCAGCTTGGGTGTCAGCAGCTTGGCGATCTCGCTGCTGTTGTCCATCTGCATCTGGCGCATGTCGTCCGGCGAGATCTTGCCGTCGTGCTTGATCTTCGACTCGATCAGGTCGGTGATGCGCTGGCTGCGCGTGCCGTACTCCCAGTCGGTCGTCAGCAGGTACGGGTACTTGTCCTTGTCGACGACGGCCTGGTTCGCGGTGACGATGTAGCCGCGCTTCGGGTTGTACTCGTTCGGCATCGCGGACTGCGCGATGTACTTCCCCGTCCAGCTGAACTTGGGGTCCCAGCCGGGCGCCGGGAGGGAGCCGTCGTAGTCGTCGGGGCGCAGCGGGATCTTGCCGGGTGCCTGGTAGCCGATGTTGCCCTTGGTGTCGGCGTAGATCAGGTTCTGGGAGGGCACTTCCAGCTCGCCCGCCGCCGCGCGGAACTGCTGCCAGTTCTGCGCGCGGTCCAGCGCGAAGACCGAGTCCATTGACTTGCCGGGCGTCAGGGCCGTCCAGCGCAGCGAGACGCCGTAGCCGTCGCCTCTGTCGGGTGCCGCGGAGGTGACGGTGGCCTTCTTGCCGACCTTGACCAGTTCGTCGTCACGGTCCGACAGGAGCGGCCCGTTGTTGGTCTCGCGGACGGTGATGTTTCTGGGCTTGCCGCCGGCGACCTTGATGGTCTCCTTGCGGGTCTTGAAGGGCAGCACCTGGCCGCCGTACTGGTAGCCGCTGCCGGTCAGCTTCTCCAGGTAGAGGTCGGTGACGTCGGCGCCCAGGTTCGTCATGCCCCAGGCGACGTCCTGGTTGTGGCCGATGACCACGCCGGGCATCCCCGCGAAGGTGTAGCCGGAGACGTCGAAGTGGCAGGCGTCGGAGACGGCCCGGCAGTGCAGGCCCATCTGGTACCAGACGGACGGCAGCTCGGGCGCCAGGTGCGGATCGTTCGCGAGGAGCGGCTTGCCGGTGATGGTGTGGTCGCCGGAGACGACCCACGAGTTCGAGCCTATGCCGCTGCCGCTCGGCCCGAAGACGGACGGGATGCCGTCCAGGACGTCCGAGACGGCCGAGAGCTGGCTCTGCGTGCCGCTGGGTGCCGCGACGCCGTCCGCGAGGCCCGTGCCCGCCGTGCCCGCCGCCGTCCCACCGGCCGCCGACGCGCCTGTCGACGTCCCGCCGTCCGGCTGGGTCCCGCCTGTCCCACCTGTCCCACCGTCAGTCGACGTCCCGCCCGTCGTCGACGTTCCGCCGGATCCGGCGCTCCCCTGGGTGGAGCCGTTGCCGTCGAACGTGTCCGTCGCGGCGTCGTAGGAACCTTGCTGGACGATGGGCTTGTGCAGGTCGTAGGGGTACTCGGGGTACAGGTCCTTGATCTGGTCGGTGGTCAGCCGGCTCGTCATCAGGGAGCGGTCTATCTCCTCCTGCATGTTTCCACGCAGGTCCCAGGCCATCGCCTTCAGCCAGGAGACCGAGTCGACCGGGGTCCACTTCTGCGGCTTGTAGTCGTTGGTGAAGCCGAGGGCGGCGTACTCGACGGAGATGTCCGCGCCGTCCTTGCCCGCCAGGTACTCGTTGACTCCCTTGGCGTACGCCTGGAGGTACTTCTTGGTCGAGGACGAGAGCTTGGAGTCGTACTCCTGCTGCGCCACCCGGTACCAGCCGAGCGTGCGCAGGTACTCATCGGTCTTGACCTGGCTCTTGCCGAACATCTCGGAGAGCCGCCCGGAGGTCGTATGACGGCGGACGTCCATCTCCCAGAAGCGGTCCTGGGCCTGTACATAGCCCTGCGCCATGAACAGGTCCTCGTCGGAGGAGGCGTAGATCTGCGGGATGCCGTAGGAGTCCCGCTTCACGTCCACCGGACCCGACAGGCCCTCCAGCCTGACCGAGCCCTTGGTCTGCGGGAACGAGGCACGCACCGTGCTGACGCTCCAGTAGGCGCCATAGCCGACGCCCGCGACGACGGCCAGAACCAGAACGAGCACGAGGAGACGCACACGGCGCCCCTTCTGCCGGCCGGACTTACCGGACGTCCGACTGGAAGAGGCGGTGGTGGTGGAGGGCATCGCTGTCCTTGCAGTCCTTCGCGAGCGGCAGTTCGGAGTGGGCGGTCGGGACCGGGCGGTCCGGGACGTACCGGCGCAGGTTCGTGCACCCCTGCGGCCGGTGGCGCGAGAGTGCTGGAGCAACCATAGGCGCAGCGCCTGTGGGTGCCGGACGCGGCCATGACCCAGGGGGCGTCCTCAGGCCACGGCGCCACCTCCGAGGGACCGCGCGAACGTCCACCGGCTGCCGGGAACGCGTCAAGGAACCGTTAACGATTAGGTAAGGTAACGAAGTACTTGATGGTGTCCGGCCCGGGCGCCGGGTGCGCGGACGCTGCACGCGCGCCTACCCCTGCGGACGCTCCACGCGCGCGTGCCAACGCGCGTACCAAACGGCACTCGGGCCCAGAAGGGGAAGGAACGGCCGCTGACTGTCCACGACCTCAACCAGCTCCTGCTTGTCTCCTCGCTCGTCCTGCTCGTCGCGGTGGTGGCGGTCCGCCTCTCGTCCCGCAGCGGGCTGCCCAGCCTGCTCGTGTACCTGGGCATCGGCGTCGCCATGGGCCAGGACGGCATCGGCAACATCACCTTCAACAACGCCGAGCTGACGCAGATGGTCGGATACGCGGCCCTGGTGGTGATCCTGGCCGAGGGCGGCCTGGGCACGAAGTGGAGTCAGATCAAGCCCGTCCTGCCGGCTGCGGTGGCGCTCTCCCTGGTCGGTGTCGGGGTGAGCGTCGGGGTGACGGCGACCGCCGCGCACTACCTGGCCGGACTGGACTGGCGGCAGGCCCTCATCATCGGCGCGGTGGTGTCGTCGACCGACGCCGCGGCGGTGTTCTCCGTGCTCCGCAGGGTGCCGCTGCCCGCACGCATCACCGGCGTCCTGGAGGCCGAGTCCGGCTTCAACGACGCCCCCGTGGTCATCCTGGTGGTCGCGTTCTCCAGCCGGGGCCCCGTGGAGCACTGGTACACGCTGCTCGGCACCATCGCCATGGAGCTGGCGATCGGGGCCGCGATCGGGCTCGCCATCGCCTGGGTGGGCGCCTACGGCCTGCGGCGGGTGGCGCTGCCCGCGTCCGGCCTGTACCCGATCGCGGTACTGGCGATCGCCGTCACCGCGTACGCGGCGGGCGCGCTGGCGCACGGCAGCGGCTTCCTCGCCGTGTACCTGGCGGCGGTGGTGCTGGGCAACTCCAAGCTGCCCCACTGGCCCGCCACCCGCGGCTTCGCCGAGGGGGTCGGCTGGATGGCGCAGATCGGCATGTTCGTCCTGCTCGGCCTGCTCGCCACCCCGCACGAGCTGGTGGACGACATCCTGCCCGCCCTGATCATCGGCCTGGTGCTGACGGTGGTGGCGCGGCCCGTGGGCGTCGTGGTCAGCCTGCTGCCGTTCCGCATGCCCTGGCAGGAGAAGGCGCTGCTGTCCTGGGCCGGGCTGCGCGGCGCCGTGCCGATCATCCTGGCCACCATCCCCATGGTGACGGGCGTCCGCGACAGCCACCGGATCTTCAACATGGTCTTCGTCCTGGTGGTGGTCTACACGCTGGTCCAGGGGCCGACGCTGCCGTGGCTGGCCAGGAAGCTGCACCTGGGCGACCGGGAGGGCGCCGCGGACCTCGGCATCGAGGCGGCGCCCCTGGAGCGGCTGCGCGGCCACCTGCTGTCCGTGTCCATCCCCGAGGGCTCCCGGATGAACGGCGTCGAGATCAACGAGCTGCGGCTGCCCACGGGCTCCGCGGTCACCCTGGTGGTGCGCGACGGCACCTCCTTCGTCCCGCTCCCCACCACGCTGCTGCGGTACGGCGACGAGCTCCTCGTCGTGGCGACGGACCCGGTCCGCGACGCCACGGAACGCCGCCTGCGCGCGGTCGCCCGGGGCGGCAAGCTGGCGGGCTGGCTGGGCACGGGTGGAGAGCAGGGCGCGGGAGGGCGGCGAGGTGTGAGCGGTGAGGGGTGAGGGGTGAGGGGTGAGGGGTGAGGAGGAGTGAGCTCGCGTGAGCGGTGCGGGGACAGGGTGAGCCCGGGTGAGCGGTGAGGGACGGGGTGAGCTGCGTGACCTGGGCATATGTGGTGCGCGTGGTGGCTTGAAGGTGGCCACGCGCGCGTGGGCGGGGGCGCACGCGCGCGCGTGGCGTGGATCACCGAAGCCCGGTCGCAGTGGACTCACACCGAGGAATAGGTCACTATGGACCGTCGTTAGCACTCAATGAGTGAGAGTGCCAGGAGGAAGAACCAGTGCCGACCTACCAGTACCAGTGCACCGAGTGCGGCGAGGGCCTTGAGGCGGTGCAGAAGTTCACCGATGACGCCCTGACCGAGTGCCCCAACTGCGGCGGCCGCCTGAAGAAGGTGTTCTCCGCGGTCGGCATCGTCTTCAAGGGATCGGGTTTCTACCGGAACGACAGCCGTAGCTCGTCGTCGAACGGGTCGTCCTCGAAGGCGTCGTCCGGGTCCAAGGGGTCGGGTTCCTCCTCCGACTCCGGTTCCTCCTCCTCGGGCTCGGGCTCGTCGTCCGGTTCCAGTTCCGGTTCCGGTTCCAAGGACTCCGGCTCGTCGTCGTCCTCGTCTTCCGGTTCTGGCTCCGGCTCCAGCTCGTCGAGCAGTTCTTCGGCTGCCTAGGACGCGACTGCTCAGGGCGGGCCCCGGGGGCCGCCGGCTCCTGTTCCACGGCTGGGTCAAGGGGCGGGGCGGGGTCCGGATACTGTGCTCGCCATGGCGAACAAGGCGAACGCGACTCAGGCCGAGATCGGTGTCATCGGCGGCTCCGGCTTCTACTCCTTCCTCGACGACGTCACCGAGGTCCAGGTCGACACCCCCTACGGCGCTCCGAGCGACTCACTGTTCCTGGGGACGATCGCGGACCGCCGGGTGGCCTTCCTCCCCCGCCACGGGCGCGGCCACCATCTTCCGCCGCACCGAATCAACTACCGCGCGAACCTGTGGGCGCTGCGCTCGGTGGGCGTCCGCCAGGTACTCGCACCGTGCGCCGTGGGCGGCCTGCGGGCCGAGTACGGGCCCGGCACGCTCCTCGTCCCCGACCAGCTCGTGGACCGTACGAAGAGCCGGGCGAACAGCTACTTCGACGGGGAGCCGCTGCCGGACGGGACGACCCCGAAGGTGGTCCACGTCTCCCTTGCCGACCCCTACTGCCCGACGGGACGCCGGATCGCCGTGAAGGCGGCGCGCGGCCGCGACTGGGAGCCGGTGGACGGCGGCACGCTCGTGGTGATCGAGGGACCCCGCTTCTCCACCCGCGCCGAGTCCCGCTGGCACGCGGCCCAGGGCTGGTCCGTCGTGGGCATGACCGGCCACCCCGAGGCGGCACTCGCCCGTGAGCTGGAGCTCTGCTACACGTCGATGACGCTGGTCACCGACCTGGACGCGGGCGCCGAGACCGGCGAGGGCGTGACCCACGAGGACGTGCTGAAGGTCTTCGCCGCGAATGTGGACCGGCTGCGCACGGTGCTGTTCGACGCCGTGGCCGGGCTACCCGGCGAGGCGGGCGGGGACTGCCTGTGCGGCAGTGCGCTGAACGGGCTGGAGACGGGGATCGAGCTGCCCTGAGGCCGCGCCTGGTTGGCTGGAACCTCACCTTCGGGTGAGGAAGTTTTCCACAACCGGTGAGTAGTCCACGGGGCTCAGCGGGATCGGGCGGAGCGCCGCATCGTGGGAGGGCATCTCCGGACTCTCACACAGGCGGTGGTCGTCGTCATGTCCCAGCTTTCCTCGTGCTCTCCCTCTCCGCGTTCCTCTTCCTCACGCGGTCGTTCTTCCTTGCCGGGTGCCGCCTCCCCGCCCGGTCCTTCCCCCTTGCCGGGTGCCGCCTCCCCGCCCGGTCCTTCTTCCCCGCCGGGCCACTCTTCGCCGCCCGGTCCTTCCTCGTCCCCCTCCTTCTCCGCCGTCGCAGGTTCACGCCTGACGTCCCCCGGACCTGGTGTGGGCGCCGTGAGCCCAGGGGGACCCGGGGGACCCGGCGGCACCGGAGGGGCGCCTCCCACATCTGGGGTGCCGCCCTTCTCCCCGGTGCGGGTCGGCCCCGGGCACCCGCGGATGCGCCGGCTGCTGCGGCACCGCAGACGTGCCGTCGCGGCCGGGCTGGCGATGACCGCGGCGGCCCTCGTCGCGGCCGCACCGTCCGACACCGGCCGGGGGAGGTCGCCGGCCGGCGGCCATCCGGTCGTCCCGCACCCGGCCCGTCCGGCACCCCGGCTGGTGACGGCCCCCGTGCGCATCGCGGACGCGGAGGCGGTACGGCTGCTGCGCCCGGGCGACCGGGTGGACGTGATCGCGGCGGACGCCCCCGGTTCGGACCGCGGCCAGCAACCGCAGGTGGTCGCCGAGGGCGCCCGGGTCGTGGAGGTGCCGGAACCGGCCGAGGGCGGCATGGGCACCGGCGCGCTGGTCGTGCTCTCGGTACCCCGTCCGACCGCCACCCGGCTCGCCGGAGCCGGGGCCACGGCACGGCTGGCGGTGACGTTGTGCTGACGCTTCGGGACCTCCCGCACAAAGTTTCCGTGTCAAGTCCCACATATGAGTCAGCGAAATGGACAGGCCTCCCGCGCGCTGCCGTAGGTTGCGGACCTGATTACTCCACTAGCTGCTTGTACGAAGAGAGGCCTTTCGGTGAGCGAGAACCAGGAGTCCGGTGTCTGGGAGGGCTTCAAGTCCTTCCTGATGCGCGGAAATGTCGTCGACCTGGCGGTTGCGGTGGTCATCGGAGCCGCATTCACCAACATCGTCAATTCCTTGGTGAAGGGCGTCATCAACCCGGTCGTCGGCGCCTTCGGCACCAAGGACCTGGACAAGTACAGCTCGTGCCTCAAGGGCATGTGCAAGTACGACCTGAAGACGGGCACGGTCATCGAAGGCGTCCCGATCATGTGGGGCACGGTGCTCAGCTCCACTCTCAGCTTCCTGATCACCGCGGCCGTCGTCTACTTCCTGATGGTGCTGCCGATGGCCAGGGTCCTCGCCAGGCAGGCGGCCAGGAAGGCAGCGCGGGAGGGCCTGAGCAAGGAGCCCATCGACCTCACGGAGCTGGAGGTTCTCCAGCAGATCCGCGACGAGCTGATCGCCCAGCGGGGCGGCCCGATGGTCGACCGGTAGACGGCCGACTGGTAGATACCCGATCTGCAGATGCCCCATCTGCAGATGGCCGACCGGTAGGGGTTCCCGACGGCCTCATGGCGGTCGGCGGCCCCACGGCCGCCGTCCGCACGCCGGTGGCGGTCGTCCGCCGGTGGGCGCGGGAGGGCCTGGTCGGGCGGGTTCAGAGGTGGTGGGGCGGCTTCTCGTCGAGGAACCGCGCGAGGTCCGCGGCGCTGTCGCCGCCCCCCGACGGCCGCTCGCCCCAGCCCTGGTCCGAGTCGTCCGACGACCGCTGCGACAGCGGGTCGTCGAAGACGATCGCGTCCTTCGGACCGGTGGGGGTGCCCGAGCCGGATGACACCCGTCCACCGGATGACACCTGTCCACCGGACAACGCCTTCGAGCCCGGAGCCCTCAGATCACCCGGAACCTGCGGATCGCCCGGGACCTCGGGATTGCCGGGTGCCTTCGGATCACGGGGGTCGGGGCCGGAAGCGCTCGTCATTCCACCAGCGTACGACCAGGTGCCGGCCGCCCGGACCGCCCAGGCCGCGGACCGGCCCCGGCCCGCCCCCACCCGGGGCGCATCCGGAACCCCACCGCCGAGCACTCCGGAAGCTCCGGACGCCCCGGGAACCCCGGGCACCCCGGACGCCCCCGGCCCACGGCAACCATCCGGCCCGCGGCAACCCACCGGCCTGCGGCAGCCTCCCGACCCCCTCCCCCGCACCCGGGCCGGTACCCTGGCGACCACCCCCGGTTCGCCGCGCCCGCCGCTCGACACGGGATCGAAGAAGCGATCGGCCGGGACAGGTCTGCTGTGCTGGAGGCATGACTTCCAGTTCCGGCTCGGCCTCAGGCGCCTTCGGGAGCCGTCCGCCGACCGCCCGGCCCGTGCGCAGGATCACCGCGCGGCGCCGCGACGAGTCCCACCGGGTCGCCTCGCCTCTGGAGCTCTTCTTCGACCTCTGCTTCGTGGTGGCCATCGCCCAGGCGGGCGCGCAGCTCGTGCACAAGTTCGAGGAGGGCCACGTCGGCGAGGGCCTGCTCGACTACGCGATGGTCTTCTTCGCCATCTGGTGGGCCTGGATCCAGTTCTCCTGGTTCGCCTCGGCGTACGACAACGACGACGTCCCCTACCGCCTGGCGACCCTCGTCCAGATCTCCGGCGTGCTGGTACTCGCGGCCGGCGTCTCGCGGGTCTTCGCGGGCGACGACTTCCTGGTCGTCTGGTTCGGCTACGCCATCATGCGGGTGGCCATGTCCACCCAGTGGTTGCGGGTGGCGGTGGCCACGGCCGGCCGGGAGCGCGGCATGGCCCTGCGGTACGCCATCGGCGTGCTGCTCTGCCAGGGCGGCTGGGTGGGCGTGCTGCTGGCGCCGGAACCGGTACGGCCCTGGGTGTTCCTGGCGATGGTCATCGCGGAGTTGTGCGTCCCGCCGTACGCGCAGCGGTACATGAAGCAGTCGTGGCACCCGCACCACATCGCGGAGCGGTACGGGCTGTTCACGATCATCGTGCTGGGCGAGGCCATCGCCGCGGCCACGGCAGCGGTCAAGTCCGGCACCGAGGGGAGCGACGCGCTGCCCGAGCTGCTGCCCTACGCGGCGGGTGGGCTGCTGCTGGTGTTCTCCGTGTGGTGGATCTACTTCGCGGTCCCCCTCCACGGTCAGCTGCGCTCCAGGAGGCACGCGTTCGTGTGGGGGTACGGCCACTACCTGGTCTTCGCGTCGGTGGCGGCGCTGGGCGCGGGCATCGAGGTGGCGGTGGAGCAGAGGGTGGGCCACGCGGACGTCTCCGGGCTCGTGGCGAGCGCGACGGTCACCGTTCCGACGGCGGTGTACCTGCTCACGGTGTGGGTGCTGCACGCACGCTTCCACAAGGTGGGCATCGCCCAGCAACTGGTACTGCCCGGCACCGCGGCGGCGGTCCTGGCCTGTACGTTCGCGGGGCACTGGGCGATCCTGGCGACGGGTGCGACGACGGCACTCAGCGTGGCCACCAGCATCACGCTCTCCGCGCGGACAGCGGCCCGCGAGGCCCGGACGGCGGAGCGGACGGGCAGCGGCGGCGAACCCCCGTGATACGCATGCCCCATGACGATGCACAGTGACGATCGGGGCCGCGCTGAGGGCGCCTCGGCAGCGCGCGGCGAGGACGGCACGGGGCACGGAGAGGGCGGCCACGCCACGGGACGGGCACGGCTGGACGCGCTGACGGACGTGCCGGGACTGCGCGTCGGGCACGCCACGCTGACCGGGGGCGGGCGGCTCACCGGCACCACGGTGGTGCTCGCCCCGGAGGGTGGCGCGGTCGGAGCGGTGGACGTCCGTGGCGGCGGCCCCGGCACCAGGGAGACCGACGCACTCGACCCGCGCAACGTCGTCGAGCGGATCGACGCGGTGGTCCTGACCGGCGGCAGCGCGTACGGGCTCCACTCCGCGGCCGGCGTGATGGCCTGGCTGGAGGAGCAGCGGCGGGGCGTGCGGGTCGGGCTCGACCCGGCGCAGGTGGTCCCGGTGGTGCCGGCCGCCTGCTGCTTCGACCTCGGCCGCGGCGGGGACTTCCGGGCGCGGCCGGACGCCGCCACCGGACGCACCGCCGTCGAGGCCGCGGCTGCCACGGAAGCGGGCGCCCCGGTCGCCATGGGCAGCGTGGGGGCGGGCACGGGAGCGGTGATCGGAGGCATGAAGGGCGGTGTCGGCACGGCGAGCACGGTGCTGGCGTCCGGGGTGACGGTCGGCGCGCTGGTCGTGGCGAACGCCGCGGGCTCGGCGGTGGACCCCGTGACGGGGGCGCTGTACGGGGAGTCCTTCGGGGGCCGGGTGCGGTATCCCGACACGGCGGTGCACGAGGCCGCGCGCCGGCGGCTGGCCGAGGCCGCGGAAGGTGCGCCGCCGCCGATGAACACCACCCTCGCCGTGGTGGCCACCGACGCCGCGCTGACCCGGGCTCAGGCCCAGAAGCTCGCCGGCGCCGGGCACGACGGCATCGCGCGCGCCGTGCGCCCCTCGCACCTGATGCACGACGGGGACACCGTGTTCGTTCTGGCCACCGGCGCCCGGCCGGTGACCGGCGGTGCGGGGCGGGGGCCGTCGGATCCGGCACCTGACGACGGGGCCGCCGGGGCCGCCGCGCTGGCGGCGGCCGTGGCCGCCCGGAACGAGATCCTGTCGGTGGGCGCGGACCTGGTGACCCGGGCGATCGTCGCGGCGGTACGGGCAGCGGAGTCCGTCTCGGGCCCGGGGGGCACGTTCCCGTCGTACCGCGAGCTGTACGAGTCCCGCTGACGGGCCCCGGTGAGGAGTCCCGCTGGCGGGTCCCGGTGCCGCCTCCACCCCACACACGCCTCACCCCGCCTTAACGGAAACATCCGCCCCGTTCACCCGCACCGACCGCTCCCACCCGCCCCACCCGATCCCGCCCGATCCCGCCCGATCCCGGAGCACCGATATCAGACAAGCGGAGGGAACCATTCCCTTCGCATGCCGCTCTCTTCCCACAACGGAGCAGATCACCTGGATCGCCCAGGTCGTGAACATCGGATACTTCACCCGAAACTGGAGCAACTCGTGGGAACGCAGGACATGGTGGGGCGGGGGACGGCGGAACGGGAGACCGTCGTGCGGGGTGCCCGGCCGGTGCGGTCGGTCCGGGGGCGCGCCGCACGGCGCGGGCTGCTGGCGTGCGCCGTGCTGGCGGTCGGTGCGCTGACCCTGACCGCCTGCGGCGGCGACGCCTCGGCGGACAACGGCAAGCCCGGTGGTGGCAAGGAGAGTTCGAGCGGGGGCGCGAACTCTGACTCGGGGCGGATCTCCACCGCGGAGATAGCGATCTCGGCGAAGGACGGTTCCGCGAACGCCTCGATCAACGCCACCGAGGTGAAGGTCAGCGGCGGCAAGCTGACCCGGGTCAGCATGGTGGAGGCGGCGAGCGGCCGGTCCGTGGCGGGCACGCTCTCGTCCGACGGGTCGGTCTGGAAGCCCAAGGACCAGTTGGAGCGGGCCACCCAGTACCGCATATCGGCCACGGCCAAGGACGCCAAGGGCCGCACGGCGGCGGCGAACTCGCAGTTCACCACGGTCACGCAGGCCCACAGCTTCATCGGCACCTACACCCCGGACGGCGGGACCACGGTCGGCGTCGGCATGCCGGTCTCGTTCACCTTCAACAAGGCGATCACCGACAGGAAGGCGGTGCAGTCCGGCATCAAGGTGACCTCCAGCAGCGGGCAGGAGGTGGTGGGCCACTGGTTCGGGGGCAACCGGCTGGACTTCCGGCCGCAGTCGTACTGGCAGGCGGGCTCCAGGGTCACCATGAAGATCCACCTGGACGGGGTCGAGGGCGCTCAGGGCGTCTACGGCGTGCAGGACAAGACGGTGACGTTCACCGTCGGCCGTTCCCAGGTCTCCACGGTGGACGCGCGCACCCAGACGATGACGGTGGTCAGGGACGGCAAGACCATCAGGACCGTCCCGATCTCGTCGGGCAGCCCGCAGCACACCACCTACAACGGCCAGATGGTGATCTCGCAGAAGTTCATCCAGACCCGTATGCAGGGGTCCACGGTCGGCTTCGGCGGGGAGTACGACATCCCGGACGTGCCGCACGCGATGCGCCTGACGAACTCCGGCACCTTCATCCACGGCAACTACTGGTACTCCCGCGGCAACCCGCCGTTCGGGCGCCAGGGCACCAGCCACGGCTGCGTGGGGCTCCAGGACGTCCAGGGCGCGGGGGCGGCCACGTCGGCCGAGTGGTTCTACGACCACTCGCTGATCGGGGACGTCGTGACGGTGAAGAACTCGCCGGACAGGACCGTCGCCCCGGACAACGGGCTGAATGGCTGGAACATGTCGTGGAGCGCCTGGAAGGCGGGCAGCGCCCTCTGAGACGGGCTCCACGGCCCGGGTGCGGGCGGCCGGCGGAACGAGCCGGCCGGCCGCCCGCACCCGGGGCGGACACACACGTGATCTGCACGTGAACTGCCCTTTTCCCGAGGTCAGATGAGGAATTCGTCGCGCGGGCCGGGCGTTTTCCCGGTTCCTGGACATGCCGGCCCGGGGAGGGGCTACGGTATGCACTCACGAGGTGACATGTAGCGACGCGGGAGAAGCCTTGAGCGTTCCGTACGAAACAGCGTGCGAAGGCAAACAGTCGCCCGAGACTCCGGAGGAGCATCTCGCGCGGCTCCTCGGGCGCGCCCTGAACTCTTTCGAACTCCCCGACGAGGTGCTGTGCCGCCTCACCGCGGCCCTGGCCTACGACGGCTCGCTGCACTCCGCACACCACAGCGGCGACCTGCACCGCCTCACCTACCGGCACACCTGGCTGCTCGCCGACGGCAGCGCGGTCACCCTCTGGGAGCTGGTGCACAACACCGCCCGGCCGACGCCCTTCCCCGGCGCCATGGCGGCACCGATGCCGGAGGGGCCGGCCAGGGCGCGGCAGGACCAGCACGAGCTGTACGCGGACGAGACCGAGCTGCGCACCGCCATGGAGCGGCTGCCGTTGCCCGCGGACGAGCCGCAGGACTTCGACCTGCCCGTCACCGTGCAGATCCCGCCGATGCCGCTGCCCCGGCACGTCTACGTCCCGGACAACTCCGCGGACCACGCCCGCCGTCTCCTGCGGCGCGCGGAGAACGCCGACCGGCCGGGCCTGGACATGTTACGGCTGCTCAGTTCCGCCTTCGCGCACCAGATCACCCAGGCGTTCGGCCGTCCCACGCCGGCCGGAGAGGCCCGGCTGGGGTACTCGCTGTACGAGCACGCCTTCCTGCTGGCGGACGGCCGGGAGGTCAGCCTCTGGGAGGTCGAGCACACGGCCACCCCGAACGGGCGTCACATGTGCGAGGTCTACACGAGCGAGGCCGAGGCCCGCGGCGCCATGGCACGGCGCGCCTCCCGCACTCCCTGACCCGCCTCAGCCGTACGCCGTGCCGGGCCGCCCCTTGGCTGCCCCTGGCTGGCGACCCTGGCGGCCCCTAGGTCGTGTCCGGCGGATCTTCGTGGGCCCGCGACTCCCCCACTGCCTGAAGGGCGTGGGTGGGGGTACCTCCCACGCCCGTTCAGGGCAGTGGGGGAGTGCCCCCAGCACCGCACCTCGCCCCGTTGTCGGAGTCATCCGGGTACGCCCAGTACGAGTATGATCCTCCGCCTTGCGATGCACGGCACCAGACGCCGCAGGCTGATCCACGAAGATCCGCCGGACACGACCTAGCGGCGCCCCTCGCTGAACTGCCGTACGAGGCCGGCGAACGCGGCCCGTTCCGCCGGCGTGAGATCGACGGTCTCCGTCGGAGGGACCACCTGACGGGGCATCGCATGCAGGGCCCGCACACGCCGCCACCCGGCCGTGCCCGGCCGGTTCGGGCCGCCGCCCTCCTGCGCCGCGGGCCGTCGGCCCGGGTGCGGCAGTGGCCCCGCGCCTGACCTGGGACGCTCCGCCTGTCGCTCCCGGCCGGACGGACGCGGTGGACGTACCCTGTGAGTCGTCTGCGCCACGCGAGCGGCCCAGGAGAGCCCGCGTGGCGCCGCGGTGCGCACCAAGGCGGCCACGGCGCTCGCCACCACCAGAACGGCTCGCGCCACGCGCCGAATTGTCGAGACGTGTTCGGACATATCACCCAGTAGACATCATGAGGCCGGTGCTTGACAGGCGATTATGAGACAGAACGGCCCGAAGGGACTGTTTCCGTCGACTGCGGGCTCTCGGCGGCCCCCTTCTGCGTGGAGGGCGCGGGAGGCACCCCCGGGCGCCCCTCGCCGTTCTCCTCGCCGTTCCCCTCGCTGTCCCCCGCGCCGCTTCCGGAGCGCGCCCCGTCCTGCTCGGCGGCACTCGCCGCCTTGGCCGCCTTGGCTCCCTTGAGGCCGACCACCAGCGCCGTGCAGACGCACACGCCCGCCGCGATCGCCACCAGGTAGAGCAGCGGGCCGCCGATCAGCGGCACCACGAAGACGCCGCCGTGCGGGGCCCGGAGCGTGCAGCCGAAGGCCATCGACAGGGCGCCCGTGACGGCACCGCCGACCATCGACGAGGGGATGACCCGCAACGGGTCCGCCGCGGCGAACGGGATCGCTCCCTCGGTGATGAAGGAGGCGCCGAGCAGCCAGGCGGCCTTGCCGTTCTCGCGCTCGGTGCGGGTGAAGAGCCGGCCGCGGACCACGGTCGCGAGCGCCATGCCCAGCGGGGGCACCATGCCAGCCGCCATCACCGCGGCCATCACCTTGAGGCTGCCGTTGGTCGGGCCGGCCAGACCGCCGACCGCGAAGGTGTACGCGACCTTGTTCAGCGGTCCGCCGAGGTCGAAGCACATCATCAGGCCGAGGATGACGCCGAGGATGATCGCGTTCGTGCCCGACAGTCCCTTCAGCCAGTCCGTGAGTGCGCTCTGGAGGAACGCGATGGGTTTGCCGATGACCAGGAACATCAGGAAGCCGACGACGATCGACGAGAGCAGCGGCAGGACGACCACCGGCATGATGCCGCGCATCGAGGTGGGGATCCGCAGACGTTGCAGGCCGAGCACCACCGTGCCGGCGATCAGGCCGGCCGCGAGGCCGCCGAGGAAGCCCGCGTTGATGCTGACCGCGACCGAGCCGCCGACGAACCCGGGGACGAGCCCCGGCCGGTCCGCCATCCCGTAGGCGATGTAGCCGGCGAGCACCGGGATGAGGAACCCGAAGGCGAGGCCGCCGATCTGGAAGAGCAGCGCGGCCCAGCTGACGTGGTCGGTCCACACGAAGTGCTCGGCGACGGACGGGGCCTTGTCGATGCGGTAGCCGCCTATCGCGAAGCCCAGCGCGATGAGCAGGCCGCCCGCCGCGACGAACGGCACCATGTAGCTGACGCCGGACATCAGCCAGGTGCGGAGCTTCGTGCCGTAACCGTCGCCGTGCGCACCGGCGTTCTGCACGGGGGTGCGCGCCGGCGCGTCCGCTCCGGGCGCCCCTGTGCCGGCCGTGCCGCGGGCGGCGGCCAGGGCGCGGGCCTCGGCGACGAGGTCGGCGGGGCGGCTGATGCCGGCCTTCACGCCCACGTCGACGGTGGGCTTCCCCGCGAACCGCTCCTTCTCGCGCACCGGTACGTCGTGGGTGAAGATCACCGCGTCGGCCGCGGCGATCACGGCGGGGTCCAGCCGCGTGAAGCCCGCCGAGCCCTGGGCCTCGACGGCCAGTTCCACGCCCGCCTCGCGCCCGGCCTTCTCCAGCGCCTCGGCCGCCATGTACGTGTGCGCGATCCCGGTGGGGCAGGAGGCCACGGCGACGATCCGGAACGGCGGGGTCCCGGCGCCGCCCGCCGCGGCACCGGGCGTCTCCGCGGTGCCGTCGGCCTCGCCCGTGTCGTCGCCCGTGCCGTCAGCCGCGCCTGCGCCCTCCGCCTCCCCGGAACCGTCCGGCGGGCCGTCCCCGGGCGGACCGGAACCGTCCACGGCACCGTCCGCCCCGGTGGTGACCGCCCCCGCCGCCTCCTCGCCCCCCACCAGCGCCGCCGCCCGCACCGGGTCGTCCGCACGCCGGAGTGCGGCGGTGAAGTCGGCGTCCATGAGGCGGCGGGCCAGGGCGGAGAGCATGGTCAGGTGGGCGTCGTCGGCGCCCGCCGGCGCGGCGATGAGGAAGATCAGGTCGGCGGGGCCGTCCGGGGCGCCGAAGTCGATGCCGTGGGCGCTGCGGCCGAAGGCGAGCGTGGGCTCGGTGACGTGGGCGCTGCGGCAGTGCGGGATGCCGATGCCGCCCTCCAGGCCGGTCGGCATCTGCGCCTCGCGCGCGGCGACGTCGGCGAGGAAGGCGTCCAGATCCGTCACGCGTCCGAGCGCCGCCATCCGCTCGGCGAGGGCGCGTGCGGCGCTCTCCTTGGTGTCGGCGGCCAGGTCGAGGTCGACCAGGTCCGCGGTGATCGTGTCGCTCATCGCGGGCTCCCTTGCTCGCGTACGGACGGGTGGGTGGGGTCAGCCGGCGCGCCGGCCGGCCCGGGTGGGAGGGGGCTCATGGCGGCGGCCCGCCGAGGAGCCGGTCCAGGGGTACGTCGGCGGTGACCGTCACCGCGGACGGCGCGAGGTCGGACGGCGCCGGCATGGCGCTGCCGGGCAGCCGTACGGCCGCCGCGCCGTGGGCGGTGGAGGAGGCGAGCGCGTCCGGCCCGGTGCCGCCCGCGATCAGGAAACCGGCGAGCGAGGCGTCCCCGGCGCCGACGTCGCTGCGTACGGCGCCGGCGGGCGCGCTCGCGTACCAGGCGCCCGAGGCGCCGACGAGGAGCTGGCCGGCGGCGCCCAGGCTGGCGAGCACGGATCGGGCGCCGAGGGAGCGCAGTTCCTCGGCCGCTTGGAGGGCGTCGCCCACGGTGACCAGCGGCCGGCGGACCGCGGCGGACAACTCGGCGGCGTTGGGCTTGACGACGTCCGGTCCTCCGCGCACCGCCGCCAGCAGCGCCGGTCCGGAGGTGTCGACGGCGATCCGGGCGCCTGCCGCGTGGGCGCGGGCCACCAGCTGCCCGTACCAGTCGGGTCCGAGGCCCAGGGGCAGGCTGCCGCAGCAGGCGATCCAGCCGGCGCCCGGGGACCGCTCCGTCACGGCACGCAGCAGCGCCTCTGCTTCTTCGGGGGTGAGTTCCGGACCGGGCGCGTTGATCTTCGTGAGGGTGCCGTCGGGTTCGGCGAGCGAGATGTTCGACCGGGTCAGGCCGGCGACGGTGACGGGGGCCACCTCGATGCCCTGGGCGGCGAGGAGGTCGGCGACCAGGGCGCCGGGTGCGCCGCCGAGGGGGAGGACGGCGACAGTGCGGCGGCCGGCGGCGGCGACCGCACGGGAGACGTTCACGCCCTTGCCGCCGGGGTCCATGCGCTCGCCCGTGGCGCGGACGATCGTGCCGCGGTCCAGGCAGGGCATCTCGTACGTGCGGTCCAGGGAGGGGTTGGGCGTCACGGTGAGGATCATGCGGGGGCTCCCCCGCCGGCCGTCTCCGGCCGGAGGCCGTCAGGGGGGACACGGAGGACCTGGGTGCCGGCACGCGCGATGGCGGCGGCGTCCAGCGGGGACAGGCCGGTGTCGGTGATGAGCAGGTCGACGTCGCCGAAGTGGGCGAAGCGCGCGAAGTGCTCCTGCCGGTGCTTGGTCGAGTCGGCGAGCAGCACGACGCGCCGGGCCGCGGCGACGGCGGCGCGCTTCACCGCGGCCTCCGCCAGGTCCGGCGTGGTGAGGCCGCCCTCGGCGGAGAAGCCGTTGGCGGCGACGAAGAGGACGTCGGCGCGGATCTCGGCGTAGGCCCGCAGCGCCCAGGCGTCGACGGCGGCACGGGTGCGGTGGCGGACCCGGCCGCCCACGAGGTGGAGCTGGATGCCGGGATGGTCGGCGAGCCGGGCCGCGGTCGGCAGGCTGTGCGTGACGACCGTCAACTCCGACTCCAGCGGCAGCGAGGCGGCCAGCCTGGCCACCGTCGTCCCGGCGTCCAGGATGACGCTGCCGTCGGACGGGAGCTCGCTGAGCGCGGCGCGGGCGATGCGGTCCTTCTGCTCGGCCGCGGTTCCCTCGCGCTGGGCGAGGTCGGGCTCGAAGTCGAGGCGCTCGGCGGGGATGGCGCCCCCGTGGACACGGCGGAGGAGGCCCGCGCGGTCCAGGGCCTTCAGGTCGCGGCGGATGGTCTCCGCGGTGACCTGGAAGGTGTCGCTGAGCGACAGCACGTCGACGCGGCCGCCCTCACGGGCGAGCTTGAGGATCTCCTGTTGCCGCTCCTGTGCGTACATCTGCGGGCGCTGTTCCGTTCCGCCGTTCCGTTCGGGTGATCGCACCGGGCTCCCGATCGCTCCGGTTGTGCCGGGCTTCGGACGGGGACGTGCTTCGGCCGTCCGTGTCCGAAGGTGTGGGTTTCCGGTGGAGCGTAGGGGTTGTGGCCTCGCAAGTAAATACGTTCGGACGTCGATCAGACCCAAACGGGCACGAACGGGCACCCCTCAGGGACCATACGGGCACAGGGCGGGGTCAGGCCGGACCGCGACGCCCGGGTACGCCCGGGATCTGGGGCGCCAGCTGGCAAGGCGTGAGCGGACGGCCGCCCACTCGGACATCGGACGACACGATTCCGGAAAGGCGCGAGCCCCGACGCCGGGGGGAGGGCGCCGGGGCTCGCTGGGGGGCCAGGCCCCCCAGGAGCGCTGCGGTGACGGGGGAATCCTCCGCAGCGCTGGTCTTGGTTGTGGTGTCCGTACGGTATGGGGCCGGCGCGCGATCCGTCAGGTCGCCGCGCTCGACCCGTTTCAGGCCAACGCCTCGACCGGTTCAGGCCGCCGCTTCCGGCCGGTTCAGGCCACGGCGTCCAGCTCAGGCCGAAGCGTCCGACCGGATTCGGGCCGCCGGCCCGCCGGGCCCGACCCGGCTCAGGCCGCCGCGTCGAACCCGGTGTCCCGGGCCAGCTTCTTCAGCTCCAGCAGGGCGTGCTTCTCGATCTGGCGGATGCGCTCACGGGTGAGGCCGTGCTCCTTGCCGACCTCGGTGAGGGTGCGCTCCCGGCCGTCCTCGATGCCGTACCGCATCTTGATGATGGACGCGGTGCGGTCGTCGAGCCGGCTGATCAGCTCGTCGAGCTCCTCGCTGCGCAGCAGCGTCAGCACGGACTGCTCGGGGGAGACGGCGGAGGTGTCCTCCAGCAGGTCCCCGAACTGGGTCTCGCCCTCGTCGTCCACCGACATGTTCAGCGAGACCGGGTCGCGGGCCCAGTCGAGGACGTCGACGACGCGCTCCGGGTTGGTGCCCAGCTCGACCGCCACCTCCTCCGGCTCCGGGTCGCGGCCGTGCTCGCGGTTGAACTCGCGCTGCACGCGGCGGATGCGGCCCAGCTCCTCCACGAGGTGGACGGGGAGCCGGATGGTGCGGGACTGGTCGGCTATCGACCGGGTGATCGCCTGGCGGATCCACCAGGTCGCGTAGGTCGAGAACTTGAAGCCCTTGCGGTAGTCGAACTTCTCCACGGCGCGGACCAGACCTGCGTTCCCCTCCTGGATGAGGTCGAGCAGCGGCAGGCCGCTGCGCGGGTAGCGGCGCGCGACGGCGACGACGAGACGCAGGTTGGACCGGATGAAGATGTCCTTGGCGCGCTCCGACTCGGCGATCAGCGCGTGCAGCTCCTCGCGGGTGGCAGCGGCCTTCTCGGCCGCCTTGCTCTCCACTTCTCCGTCGAGAACCTGCCGGGCATACACACCCGCCTCGATGATTTGCGACAGCTCGACTTCCTTGGCGGCGTCGAGCAGCGGTGTACGCGCGATCTCGTCGAGGTACATGCCGACCAGGTCGCGGTCGGCGACCTCGCCGCCTACGGCGCGAACACTGCTTGCCGTCTCAGAGCCACCCGAGGTGGACTGGCGACGGGCGACGGCACGGGTTGCCATGCGTGCTCCCTTACGGTGGTCAGGTCGGTACTCAGCGGTTGTTCGGTAGGCTCGGTTGTTTCAGCGGTGCTCAAGCGGTACGTGCGTTGTCCATCGGTGCCCGACACCGCTCGGGTGCCCTCCATCCGAAGGAAACAACGACTGGAATCCGGACAGAATTCCCAACCCGCCGGTCGAATTTTCTGATCATGCAGTACCCTGTCCCCTCACACCGGGAGACGCCTTGTCCACCCACCCCTCGGAAGTGCAGGTCAGAACCGGCCGTACCGCCGACCTCCCCGCGCTCACGGACATCTACAACCACTACGTCCGCGAGACGGCCATCACCTTCGACACCGCCGTCTTCAGCCCCGAGGAACGGCAACCGTGGCTCCTCTCCCACCCTGAAGACGGCCCGCACCGCCTCCTGGTTGCCCGGGACGGCACATCGGGTGAACTCCTCGGATACGCCACATCCAGCCCGTTCCGCGCGAAGCCCTCGTACTCCACCTCCGTCGAGGTCAGCGTGTACCTGGCACCGGACGCGGTCGGGCGCGGCGTCGGCACCCTCCTCTACAAGCACCTCTTCGAGGCTCTCGCCGACGAGGACGTGCACCGCGCCTACGCCGGCATCGCCCAGCCGAACGTCCCCTCCACGCGGCTCCACGAGCGGTTCGGCTTCCGGCACCTCGGGACGTACCGGGAGGTGGGCCGGAAGTTCGGCAGGTACTGGGACGTGGCCTGGTACGAGAAGGCCCTGCCCTAAGCGCCGCGCCCACCCCGCCTGCCCCGTCCGCCGCGGGAGGCCCGCTTGGGTATTCGGATATACAGCCTTGTTACGTATGGCGCCGGCCGGTCCCTACAGTGGTGGCATGACTACGGCTCCCGCACCACGCCCCGTACCGGGGCAGCAGGCCGACGGACCGCGGCGCCCCGCCTCCGGGCAGGGCACCGCGGACGGCGAGCGGGAGCCGCGCTGGCTCGACGAGGAGCAGCAGCGCGTCTGGCAGTCCTTCATGAACGCCGCCATGCTGCTCGACGACCACCTGGACCGCCAGCTCCAGCGTGACGCGGGCATGCCGCACCTCTACTACGGCCTGCTGGTACGGCTCTCCGAGGCGCCCCGGCGGCGGCTGCGGATGACGGAGCTGGCACGCCGGGTCAAGATCACCCGCTCCCGGCTCTCGCACGCCGTCGCGCGCCTGGAGGACCACGGCTGGGTGCGGCGGGAGGACTGCCCCTCGGACAAGCGCGGCCAGCTCGCCGTCCTCACGGACGAGGGCCGCGCGGTCCTGGAGAGCGCGGCGCCCGGCCATGTGGAGGCCGTACGGCACGCACTCTTCGATCGGCTCACCCGCGAGCAGCAGCGGGCGCTCGGGGAGATCATGCAGACGGTGGCGGAGGGGCTTGAGCCGTCGTATGGGGCGGATCTGCCTTGGCTCCGCTGAGGGTTCCTCGCGGGGCGCAGCCGAAAACTACAGGGGTGCCCCTCGTCGGCTAGGTCGTGTCCGGCGGATCTTCGTGGGCCCGCGACTCCCCCACTGCCTGAAGGGCGTGGGTGGGGGTACCTCCCACGCCGGTTCAGGGCAGTGGGGGAGTGCCCCCAGCACCGCACCTCGCCGCGTTGTCGGAGTCATCCGGGTACGCCCAGTACGAGGATGATCCTCCGCCTTGCGATGCACGGCACCAGACGCCGCAGGCTGATCCACGAAGATCCGCCGGACACGACCTAGTGGCGATCTGACAGGTTCGCCGTGGCTCGTCGCGCAGTTCCCCGCGCCCCTTGAAAACGGGGCTACGCCCCGGGTCCGGCCCGGGGTGACCCTCACGGCCGGTGACGAACTGACCGTTTCGCGGTGGTTGCTCGCGCAGTTCCCCGCGCCCCTTGCAAACGGGGCTACGCCCCGATCCGCCCCGCGGGGTGCCACTGGCCGGCCAGTAGCGATCTGACAGGTTCGCCGTGGCTTGTCGGGCAGTTCCCCGCGCCCCTTGAGAACGGGGCTGCACCCCGATCAGGGGACGGGGTGGGTATCTCCCACGCATGTAAGGCAGTGGGGAGCGATCAGCCACGACCAAGCGGCATCCAAGCAACGACCGCGAGTGGCACGGCCTGATCAGGGGCGCGGGGAACTGCGCGAAGAGCCGCGGCGGGCCGAGAGCCAACCGACCACCGCACGAGACAAGGCCCCATAAGGGGCGCGGGGAACTGCGCGAGAAGCGGCCACCACACGACCGCCGGCCCCGAAGGGCAGGACCCCGGAAGGGGCGCGGGGCGTTGGCCTCGCACCCCCTCCGGGGTCCCGGATGCACCGGTCAGTGGGCGATGACCGGTACGTGCACGTCGTCCGGTGCCCCGGCTCCGGCCTCCCCCGACCGGGCACCCCCCTCCGTGGAGCCGGACGCGGCCGGAGCCCCCGTCCCCGGGCGCCCGGTGGTGACGAAGGTGAACGCGATCACCGACGCGGCAACCAGAATCCCGACGGCCACCCAGATCGCGCTGGTGTACCCGTGCACCATCCCCTGCAGCTGGACCAGCTGCCGAGCCGACCGGCTGGTCGCCCCCGCGGCGTGCGCCGCGAGGTACGACGTGGTCGCGGACGCCGCGATCGTGTTCAGCAGCGCCGTACCGATCGCGCCGCCGACCTGCTGGGACGTGTTCACCATCGCCGAGGCGACACCCGCGTCCCGCGCCTGGACACCGTGCGTGGCCAGCGACATGGCCGGCATGAACGCCGTACCCATACCCAGGCCGAGCAGCAGCATCGCCGGAAGCAGCAGCCCCGCGTACGAGGAGCCGACGGTCATCTGCGTGAGCAGCAGCATGCCGATCGCGGCGAGCAGGAAGCCCGGACCCATCAGCAGCCGCGGTGCGACGCGGGTCATCAGCCGGGCACCGATCTGCGTGGACCCCGCGATCATGCCCGCGATCATGGGCAGGAAGGCGAAGCCCGTCTGGACCGGCGAGTAGCCCTTCACGATCTGGAGGTAGAAGGTCAGGAAGAGGAACAGGCCGAACATCCCGATGATCGCAAGACCCAGGGAGAGGTAGACACCACCGCGGTTGCGGTTGGTGACCACGCGCAGCGGCAGCAGCGGCGCCTTGACCTTCGCCTCGGTGATGGCGAACGCCACGAGCAGCACGACCGCCGCGACGAGCAGGCCGAGCGTCGTGGTGTCGGTCCAGCCGTCGGACTCGGCGCGCGTGAAGCCGTACACCAGGGACACCAGGCCGAGGGTGGCCAGCACCACGCCAGGGACGTCCAGCGGGGAGCGGTTGCGCCCGCCCGCCGGCTCGCGGATCACCATGATCGCGCCCAGGGCGGCCACGATGGCGAACGGGACGTTCACGAAGAAGGTGTAGCGCCAGTTCAGGTACTCGGTGAGGAAGCCGCCGAGGATCAGGCCCACGGCACCACCGCCACCGGCGATCGCACCGTAGATGCCGAACGCCTTGGCACGCTCCTTGGCGTCGGTGAACATCACCGCGAGCAGGGAGAGCGCCGCCGGCGCGAGGAGTGCGCCGAACGCGCCCTGGAGCGCGCGGGCGCCGAGCATCATGACCTCGTTCTGCGCGGCACCGCCCACCGCCGAGGCCAGGGCGAAGCCGGCGAGGCCGGTGACGAAGGCCTGCTTGCGCCCCCACAGGTCGGCGATGCGCCCGCCGAACAGCAGCAGGCCGCCGAAGGCGAGCGCGTAGGCGGTGATCACCCACTGCCGGTTGGCGTCGGATATGCCCAGGTCGTGCTGCGCGGACGGCAGCGCGATGTTCACGATCGTCGCGTCGAGGACGACCATGAGCTGGGCCAGGGCGATGAAGAAGAGTGCGCGCCAGCGGCGATTGTCAGTGCTCGCCTGCTGCACGTGTCGTCCTTTGGAGAGGACGGTTTCGGACATGGAGGTATCCATTTCGATAGGTCGCAAGATCGTGGCGGTGTGGGAAAAAGCGACGTTGGCTGAGGGTTGGGTTGAGTGAGAGGTGACTGGCGCGAGTGACGCGAGTGACGCGAGTGACGTGCGTGACGCCACACACGTGAACGAAGAGGCGTGAGTGAAGAGGCGTAGATGAAGAGGGGTGAGTGAAAGGTGAGACTCCGCTGCGCCGCGGAACTCATCCCCGATGTGGCCGATGGGACCGGACGGGCCCGTGTGCGACGGGACCGTTCGGTGGAGGCGCCCGGGCGCCGCACTGCGCCGGGGCGGAGGTGGGACACCGGCCGGGACCGGCCGGTTCTGTTCAGCCGACCCGTGGGACCGGCTTTGGTGCCGCCGGAGTGGGGACCGGCTTCGGTACAGCCGACGTATGAAGGCCGGCCTCGGTTCACCCGGCCCGTGGAGGCCGGCTTCGGTTCTGCCTGCCGCCATGGAGGCCGGCTTCGGTTCTGCCTGCCCCCGTGGAGGCCGGCTTCGGTTCTGCCTGCCCCCGTGGAGGCCGGCTTCGGTGCTGCCGGCCACGGATGGCCGGAGGTCTTGGCTGCCGCCGACCCGCCGGGGGGTCGCGCCTGGTCCGCCCCCCCGTCCGGGTCCCCCTTGAGGGGGTGACCGGTGCGGGGCGGACCGGGCCGGGGCCGGGTCAGGGGTGCCGCGTCAGGGGCGGTGCCGGTTCAGGGGCGCCACCCGGGCGGTACACGCGGTACCGGGTCGGTGTGGTGCCGGCCAGGATGCCGGTCAGGCATGTTTTCGCAGGTCCTCCAGGGTGGCGGCCGTCCCGGCGAGTTCGGACCGGGCGGGCGCCATCAGGCCGTCCATGAAGAGCTGGAGATGGCGGTGTGCGAATCGGTCGATGCCCGAACACGCGGTGCCGGGCAGCGGTCTGGTGAGCTGGGAGAGGGCCACCATCAGGTCTCCGACGCCGATGTCGGCGCGCAGCTGACCGGCAGTGCGGGCCCGCTCCATGAGGGTGCCGACCACGGCTTCGAGGCGGAGCCGGGACGCGGTGAGGTCCGGGTGGCTCTTGTCGAATCCGGGGTCGATCAGCGTGCAGAGCGCGCCGATCCGCTCGTCCGCCGCGGCGTGCACGAACCGCCGCAGCTCGGCGAAGGGATCGCCGCCCGCGGTGTCCGCCGCGGCGACGGCCCGCTCGGCACGGTCCGTGACGCGGTCCAGCAGCGCGACGACGACCTGCCGCACCAGCTCGATGCGGTCCGCGAAGTGGCGGTAGACCGTGGCGTTGCCGACGCCGGCCCGGCGGGCGACCTCGTCGAGCGGCACCTCCGTGCCGTACTCGACGAACATCTCGCGGGCGGCGTTGATGATCCGCTCACGGTTGCGCGCGGCATCGGCGCGCATCCGCGGCACCTGGCGCGGCACAGTGGTGGCGGTCGGCACTGCCTGCTCCTTCGCTTCACGTTCGTCGGGGCGTTTCACGTTCTTCCCGGCGCTCTCCGGATCCCCTGGCAACCTCGACGCCCGGGTCCTCGGAGCCCCGCTTGCTGCTCCGCCGCACGGCCCCTGACGCCCCCTTGGGGGAACGCCTCCGTTCCGTACGGACACAGGTCTAAACGGGGAACCCCTCCCCGGTTATTTCCCGGTATTTCTGTGACCCGCATCACAACTCTCCCACTCCGGGAAAGCCCGCCGAAAAACCCACGTTCGGGCGCACCCAGCGAGCGGACCCGGGGCCACCGGCACAGGGTGATCGGACAAGGGTGCTGCCGGTCCGGCCGGCTGCCACCGGCGGAGCGGAGGGTCACGCATGCAGCCGACCAGCCGTCACGGCCGTCGCATACGGGCCCCCGGACCCCGGGGCCCAGGGGCCCGCCGCCCGCGGATCCCTCGCCGGCGCACGGTGCCGCTCGCCGCGCTCACCTCGCTGACCCTCGCCCTCACGGTCTCGGCGAGCACGGCGCCGCCGGCCGGCGCGGGCAGGCTGCCGGACCCGATCGCCCTTTCGCGCACCGCCGCGATCGGCCCCTGCATGATCAGCGGCGCGCTCGGCGTGCAGATGTCCGAGGGCGTGCCCACCGGGCCGGGCTACGTGCGCTCCACCGGGACGGTGCGCGCGCTGAACCTGATGATCGACTTTCCTGACGCGCCGGGACAGGGCAGGGCCCTGGACCGCCTGGGCGAGTTCTTCCCGCAGACCCGCGCGTGGTTCCGCACCGCCTCGTACGGCCGCCTCGACTACCGGCCGCGCGCCCCCATCCGGCACTGGCTGCGGATGCCGAAGACCTTCAAGGCGTACGGCATCGAGCGCGGCGCCCCGTACGAGCCGGGCTACCGGGGGCTCGTCGACGACATCATCAAGAAGGCCGACCCGGAGGTGAACTTCCGGGCATACGACCTGGTCAACGTGCTGATGACACCGAACGCCGGGCCATCGGCCCTGAACACGGTGCTCTCGGTGACCTTCGCCGGCAACCGCGACGCGCCCGTGGCGGACGGCGTCCCGCTCTCCAACGCCTCGTTCATCTACAGCCGCCAGGACGACGGCTCCGGCTCCTACGCGCACACCGGCTACCGGGTGCTGCCGCACGAGAACGGGCACACCTTCGGGCTGCCCGACCTCTACACCCGCCAGGGCGGCGGCTCGGTCGGCCACTGGGACATCATGAGCGAGGACTGGGGCGCCAACAACGACCTGCTGGCCTGGCACAAGTGGAAGCTGGGCTGGCTCGACGACGACCAGGTCGAGTGCGCCTCCGCGTCCGGTACGAGCGAGCACCTCCTGACGCCGCTGGCCCGCACCGGCGGCAGCAAGCTCCTCTTCGTCCCGCTCGGCGGCACCGCGGGCCTCGCGGCCGAGGTCCGCACCCACGCGGGCAACGACGAGGCGGTCTGCCGGCCCGGCGTGCTCGTCTACCGCGTGGACGCGGACGTGGACACCGGCGAGGGCCCCGTCACGGTCTACGACGCCACCCGGCACAGCGGCGGCTGCGCCCGCAGCCCCAACGTGCACGCGGAACTCTCCGACGCGACCTTCACCCCGGGCAGGTCGTTCCGCGACCGCGCCTCCAGGGTCCGGATCAGCGTGCTCTCCGTCGACGGCGACGGGAACTACCTGGTCCGCGTCAGCCACCAGTGACCGGCCGGCGGCTGGGAGCGGGCCGCACGAAGGACCGGTGGCGGAGGCCGTCCGACTTCCAGATCTGGGACCGGTGGCGGAGGCCGTCTGACCTCTGGATCTGGGACCGGTGGCGGAGGCCGTCTGACCTCTAGGCCTGGGACCGGTGGCGGAGGCCATCTGACCTCTAGGCCTGGGACCGGTGGCGGAGGCCGTCCAGCATGAGGTCGATCAGGCGTCCCGCCTGGGCGCGCTGGCTCGGCTCGCCCGCGGCCAGGGCGATGCCGCTCAGGCCGATCAGGACGTCGTCGGGGAGCACACCGGTGCGGTACTCGCCGGTCGCCACGCCCGCGTCCAGGAGCCGTTCGATCGCGGCGTCCAGCAGGTCGCGGCTCTGCGCGTACGGGTCGCCGCCCGAGGCGATCACCAGGCGCAGCGCGTCCGCCATGCCGATCTTGGTCGTCATGTAGTCGATGAAGCGGTGCATCCACGTGCGGGTGGCGTCCAGCGGCGGCAGCTCGGCGAGCAGCGGGGGCACGGCGTCGCAGACGGCCGCGAGCTCGTTGCGGTGGAGGCGGGCCGGCGCTGGGCCGCGGAGGGCATCGCCGCCAACGCCGTGATGCCCGGCGGCATCCGCACCGGACTCCAGCGGCACCAGGAGGAGAACCTCACCCCGGAGATCAAGGCCATCTTCGACACGTACCCGTGGAAGACGGTCGAGCAGGGCGCGGCCACGTCGGTCCTGCTCGCCGCCTCCCCGCTCGTCGAGGGCGTCACGGGCCGCTATTTCGAGGACTGCAACGAGGCCGAGCCCACCACGGACCCCGAGGCCCACGAGGGCATCCGCCCCTTCGCCCTGGACCCGACGGCCGCCGCCCGCCTCTGGGACATCTCCTTGAAAATGCTGACCCGCTGACCGGGTCCCGAAGGGGCGCGGGGAACCGCGCGGGCAACCACGACAGGCCGGCAGCCGGCAAAGAACCGGGCCGGAACACACCCGCCCCCGAAAGGGGCGCGGGGAACCGCGCGACAAGCCACAACCAAGCCGCAACCAGGCGACGACCGCAAGGGGGCAGGCCCCGACAAGGGGCGCGGGGAACTGCGCAAACAACCACGACCAAGCCGCACCCGAACAACGACCGCAAGAGGCAAGGCCCCATCAAGGGGCGCGGGGAACTGCGCAATCAGCCACACCCCACCGCCAGCCGGCAATGAACCCCAAGGGGAGAACACGACCCCGCAAGGGCGCGGGGAACTGCGCAAAAGGCCACCGCCGACGCCCAGCCGGCAAGGAAACCGCACCCGCTCGCAGCGGACCGCCCCCGGGGCACCCGGGTGGAACCGTGCCCACCGCCCCCGGAAGGCAACCCCGTGCTCAGGGCGCTGACGCGCCCTGAGCCACGCGGCGGTTGTGCACGCGCAGCGCAACCGCCGCAGCCTCGGTGAGCGGAACCCCGGTCCCCAGATCACGCGCCCGACCACAGAGATCACCCAGCACGCTCTCGACCTCCGTAGGCCGCCCCGCGACGAGATCCCGCGCGAGCGACGACGTCATCGGCGAGCCGGGGGCCGTCAGAGCGCCCCGGATCCCCGCGAGGTCCCCCTCGGCGACGGGGTGGCCGGCCGCCCCGGCCACCCCGGAGATCTCGGCGAGCACCGATTCCGCGAGGTCCGTGCCGCCGGGCACCGCCACGACGTCCCCGACGGGCGCCCGCATCAGCGAGGTGACCGCACCGATCGCCGCGATGAAGACCCACTTCACCCACATCGCGTTCACGATGTCGCCCCGGCCGCCGACATCGACGCCCGGCACGTCCAGCGCCCCCACGACCGTGCCGAGCCGCGGGGTGTCCGCACCGTCCAGCTCGCCGACCTCGATCTGCACCCCCGGCGCGAGCTGCACCACCGTGCCGTCGCCGCCGAGCTGCACCGCCACCCGGAGGGTGCCGCCCAGCACCGCGGTACCGAACCGGCCCGTCAACGCGTCCATGTGCGCCATACCGTTGAGGAACGGCACGATCGCCGTGTCCGGCCCGATCGCCGGCGCCAGGTCCTCCATCACCTGCGGCAGCACCTCGGCCTTCACGGCGATCAGCACGAGGTCGAACGACCCGTCGAGCTCGCCGGCGGTGACCGCCGCGGGCCGCAGCACGCGGGTGTCCTCGCCCACGGCGAGCCGCAGCCCACGGTCCCTCAGCTGCTCCGCCCTGCCGGGCCTGACGAGGAAGACGACCTCGCGCCCGCCCTCCAGGAGCGACGCCCCGACCATCCCGCCCACGGCGCCTGCCCCCGCGATGAGGATCCTCATGTCGTCGCTCTCCTCTCCGTCTCTCGACCGCCGGCTCGTCCCGCCTCAGGGACGTTATCCGACAAAAGGTGCATTCAGCACACCCGACCCACCTCATCCCACCCACACAGCACCCCCGCACCCCCACACCCCAGCGCCTCCACCCCCCGGCGCCCGCGGCGAACGGGGGCGCAGGCGCGGGCACACATGGGCGCGGGCACGCCGGTACGCTTCACCGCGCGATGGAACGAACCGGGAATGTCCCCGATGACCCCCTGAACGCGGACATACTGACGGCGCGCCGCAGGTCCTGCCCACCCGGAGCCACCGGGGGGCGGGACCTCGCCGCGTACAGCCCGTTCTTCTCAGCCTGTCCGGAGCGGCATCTCCCGCTCCGGGGGAACAAGGAGTGTGCCATGCGCCGTTTCCGCTCGATCGCCGTCGCCGCGCTCGCCTTCGTCGCCGCCTCCGGCGTCGTCCCCACCGCGACCGCGGCCCCCACGATCACGGCCCCCGCGGCCGCGGCCCCCGCGAGCGCCGCCGACGCGAGGGCCTACAACTGCAACTCCGGATACTTCTGCATCTACAGCGACTACAACGGCCGTGGAACGCGCTGTCGCTGGACGCAGGAGAAGAAGGCGAACACCGCCGACGACTGCTCGTTCATCCAGAAGGGCAAGCCCGTCAAGTCGGTGTGGAACGGCACCGGCCACCGGGTGCAGTACTACACGCAGACCAACTACCACAAGCGGGTCGGCTCCACGGCCGCCGCCAAGGGCGGCAACCTCCAGGGCAGCTACCAGATCCGCTCGTTCAAGAAGCAGTAGCAGGCCGCAAGGCCACAACAGCAGGACAGGCCCCGGCGGCGGGCCACGCTCCGGCAGCGACCACACCGTCGCAGCGGGCCACCCCTCCACACAGCGCGGCCCCGGACCTCACACCGGTCCGGGGCCGCACACGTCTGCGAGTCGAACTCCGCGGGCAGCTGCCGCCGCCCCAAGGGGCACTCTCCGCCGTCTCCGGAGCACCTGCCGGTGGGTGGTTGCTCGCGCAGTTCCCCGCGCCCCGCCAGAGACACAGGGGTCAGCCCGGTTTTTGCGGGATCCCGTAACAGACTTGCGCATATTCATAGACTTCCTACGCCCAGACTCCTAGCCTTTTCGCGTCCGGCGAGTCACCACCTTGTCCCCCGTTCTCAACCGAGCCGCAAGGATGTGGATCCGTGACCCCACCCCCACCCCGGAGACGCCGCGCGCTGCGTCGCGCGCTCTCCGCCGTCACCTCGCTGACCCTCGTCGCGGCGGGCGCCGCCGCGGTGACGGTCCTGTCCGTCGCCCCCGCGGGGGCCGCCGGCGTGCCAGCCCCCTCTCCCGTGGGCATATCGGGCCGCGGCGCGTCCGTGCCGTTCACGGAGCAGGAGGCCGAGTACGCCGCGACCAACGGCACCGTGGTCGCCCCCGACCGCCTCTACACCCACCTCGCCTCCGAGGCGTCGGGGCGGCAGGCGGTGACCCTGGACGCGACGGGCGAGTACGTCGAGTTCACGCTCACCAAGCCCGCCAACGCGATGGACTTCCGCTACTCCATACCGGACAGCCCGGACGGCACCGGCCGCACCGCGTCGCTGGACGTCCGGGTGGGCGGGAACGTCCTCAAGAGCGTCCCCGTGACGTCCAAGTACGGCTGGTACTACGGCGGCTACCCGTTCAACAACAACCCGGGCAGCGGCAACCCGCACCACTTCTACGACGAGGCGCGGACGATGTTCGGCAGCACCCTGGCGGCCGGCACCAAGGTCCGCCTCCAGGTGTCCTCCACCGCGCAGGCGCCGTCGTTCACCGTCGACCTGGCGGACTTCGAGCAGGTCGCCTCGCCGATCGCGCAGCCGTCCGGCTCGCTGAACGTGGTCACCGACTTCGGCGCCGACCCGACCGGTGCCGCCGACTCCACCGCCAAGATCCAGGCGGCGGTCACCGCGGGCCAGCAGCAGGGCAAGGCGGTCTACATCCCCCAGGGCACGTTCCAGGTCCGCGACCACATCGTCGTGGACCACGTGACGCTGGCCGGCGCGGGCCCCTGGTACAGCGTGCTGACCGGGCGCGACCCGTCCAACCGCGCGAAGGCCGTCGGCGTGTACGGCAAGTACGCGAACCAGGGCGGCAGCAGCAACGTCACCCTCAAGGACTTCGCCATCATGGGCGACATCCAGGAGCGGGTCGACGCCGACCAGGTGAACGCCATCGGAGGCGCGCTGTCGAACTCGACGGTGGACGACGTCTGGATGCAGCACACCAAGGTCGGGGCCTGGATGGACGGCCCGATGGACAGGTTCACCATCAAGAACAGCCGGATCCTCGACCAGACCGCGGACGGCGTCAACTTCCACATGGGCGTCACCAACTCCACCGTCACCAACACCTTCGTACGCAACACCGGTGACGACGGCCTGGCCATGTGGGCGGAGAGCGTCCCGAACGTGAACGACTCGTTCACGCACAACACGGTCGTCGCGCCGGTCCTGGCGAACAACATCGTCACGTACGGCGGCAAGGACATCACCCTCTCCGACAACACCATGTCGGACACCGTCACCAACGGCGGCGGCCTGCACATCGCCAACCGCTACCCGGGCGTCAACTCCGGTCAGGGGACGGCCGTCTCGGGCACCATCACGGCCGCGCGCAACACGCTGATCAGGACCGGGAACAGCGACTACAACTGGCAGTTCGGCGTGGGCGCGATGTGGTTCGACGGGCTCAACGAGGCCCTGAACGCCACCGTCAACATCAGCGACTCCGACATCCTCGACTCCTCCTACGAGGCGATCCAGACCATCGAGGGCGGCGGGAAGACGCTCAACTTCAACAACATCAACATCGACGGCACCGGTACCTTCGTCCTCCAGTTCCAGGCGGGCGGCGCCGGCACCTTCACCAACGTCACGGCCAAGCACGTGAACGGCCCCTCGCCGATCTACAGCTGCCAGGGCAACGCCTTCGCCATCACCCAGGGCGGCGGCAACTCCGGCTGGTACACCGACACGCCCTACTGCGGCGGCTGGCCCGCCCCGGTGTGGACGAACGGCGGGGTCCCCTCGACCGGCGGAGGCGACGACCCCGGCGACCCGGGTGACCCGGGCGACCCCGGTGACACCGGCAACCTCGCCCAGGGCCACGCGGTCACCGCGGGCCACACGGAGGTCTACGTGCCGTCCAACGCCGTGGACGGCAACGCGAGCACCTACTGGGAGAGCCCGAACAACGCCTTCCCGCAGTCCCTCACCGTCGACCTCGGCGCGGCCAAGGCCGTGGGCCACCTGGTCCTCAAGCTGCCGCCCGGCGCGGCCTGGAGCACCCGGACCCAGACGCTGAGCGTGCTGGGCAGCACGGACAACGGCACGTACAGCACCCTCAAGGGCTCCGCGGGCTACACCTTCAACCCGTCGAACGGCAACTCCGTCACCGTCCCGCTCTCCGGCACCTCGGTCCGCTACCTGCGGCTGACGTTCACCGGCAACACGGGGTGGCCGGCGGCCCAGCTCTCGGAGCTGGAGGCGTACACGAACTGACGTTTGGGCGGTCGGCCCGCCACGGCCGGCGGTCCGGCCACCGCACGGCCGTTCCCGAGGCCGCGCCCCCCCAGGGGGTCGCGGCCTCTTCCGCCGGCCGGGCCCGGCCACCGCGCGGTCGCTCCTCACCCGGCTGCTCCGGTAGGCCGTTGCCGGGCGGCTCAGGCGGGCCGTTACGGTGTCCGAGCGGTTGCCGGACGCCGCGGCCGAGGCGAGGGACACCGGTTCCCCGCGGCCCGGACCACAGAAGGACGAAGATGAACGACTCCAGCGGGTTCTCGACCGTCTCCCCGACCACCCTCGCCGACATCCTGGGACGCGAGCAGGTCATGGACATCGGCGTGCGTCCCCTGTGGCCCACGATCCCGCGCGTGGCAGGGCCCGCGTTCACCGTGCGGTGCCCCGCCGGCGACAACCTCATGCTGCACGCCGCCATCCACCGCGCGGAGCCGGGCTCGGTCATCGTCGTCGAGTCGGGCGACCTGGACTACGCGCTCGCCGGAGGCAACGTGTGCGCGGTCGCCCAGCGGCGGGGCGTCGCCGCCTTCGTACTCGACGGGGTGATCCGCGACGTCGCCGAGGCGCGCGAGATGGGCTTCCCGGTCTTCGCCCGGGGCGTGATCCCGATCCCCGGCACCAAGTCGGCGGTCGAGCCGCTGAACCTCCCGGTGCGGTGCGGCGGTGTGCGGGTGACGCCCGGCGACATCGTGGTGGCCGACGAGGAGGGCATCGTGGCCGTTCCCCGCGCCCGGCAGAAGGAAGTGCTCCGTGCGGCACGGGCGAAGGAGGCCGAGGAGGCCGAGGAGTCCCTCGACGCCTGGGAGACGGCGCACCGGGGCCGCATCGACGCGATCCTCGGCGAGTTCGGCTTCGACTACTGAGGCTCGGCTACGGGGAGTTCGGATGCCGAGAGTTCGGATGCCGAGAGCCCGGTTGCTGAGAGTTCGGCTGCCGAGCTCGGCAGCCGAGGACGGGCCCGGCCCCAGGCCCCGGCCCTGATTGCGATTCCTGAATCCCGCCCCGTGTCACCGTTCTGAGCGGTGACACGGGGCGGGCGTTGATGACGCACGCCATCCGGGCGTCACCTATCAGAAAGGTGACGTCTGGACGTCAGCAATTACCTGCACTTCCACCCCCGGACGCCGACACGCGACCTGCGCCCCACTTTCCCACCGCCCCACACGAGCCCCCAACCGGACCACCCACCGGATACCCCGTCACCTATTTGACTGGTGACGCATTCTGTGACACATTCATCGCGCCGGCAGGCCGCGGTCACCTCGCGAACGGCCGGTGCGAACCGGTTCTTCTGCCGCACGCAGGTCGGCTCCACCGGAACCAGAGGGAGACTCTCGTGATCAACAGGCGCACCTTCGGCAAGGCCCTGGGGCTGGGAACGGGCGCGGCCACCGCCGCACTGGCGGGCCTCCCGGCAGCCTCCGCCTCGGCCGCCTCCGCCGCACCGCGGAACGGGGCGAAGGCGCCCACCGTGCCCACGGCCGCCCCCGGCGCGCACACCTCGTTCGCCCCGCTGAAGCAGGTCAGGGCCGGCGTGCTCGACATCGGCTACGCCGAGGCGGGCCCCGCCCACGGCCCCGTGGTCATCTGCCTGCACGGCTGGCCCTACGACATCCACAGCTACGTCGACGTGGCCGCGCTGCTGGCGGCGCAGGGCTACCGGGTGATCGTCCCCCACCTCCGCGGCCACGGCACGACGCGCTTCCTGTCCGCCCGTACCTTCCGGAACGCCCAGCAGTCGGCCATCGCGCTCGACATCATCGCCCTGATGGACGCGCTGAAGATCGAGAAGGCCGTCCTCGCGGGCTTCGACTGGGGATCGCGGACCGCCGACATCATCGCGGCCCTCTGGCCGGAGCGCTGCAAGGCGCTGGTGTCGGTGAGCGGTTACCTCATCACGAACCCGGAGGCCAACCTGGAGCCGATCGCGCCCGCCGCCGAGTACTCCTGGTGGTACCAGTACTACTTCTCCACGGAGCGGGGCCGCCTCGCCATGCAGGACAAGGACAAGCGCCACGACCTGGCGCGGCTGGTCTGGGACACCGTCTCCCCCACCTGGGACTTCGACGACGCCACCTTCGAGCGCACGGCGGCGGCGTTCGAGAACCCCGACTACGCGGACATCGTCATCCACAACTACCGCTGGCGCCTCAGCCTCGCCGAGGGCGAGCGCCGCTACGACGCCTTGGAGCGGCGGCTGGCCGCGCGACCGGTGATCGGGGTGCCGACCATCACCCTCGACCCCGACCGCGACCCCTTCACGGCGCCCGGCAACGGCACGTCGTACCGGGACAGGTTCACCGGCGCGTACGACCACCGCACCCTGACGGGCATCGGCCACAACGTCCCCCAGGAGGCACCCGCGGCCTTCGCCCAGGCCGTCGTGGACGTGGACCGCTTCTGACGTGCCGTCAGGTCCTGGCTTCGCCTGCCCGTCCGTTCCCGGGCAGCCTCCCCCTCCCGTGCGGCTCCCCGAGACATAGCGGCAGTTGAGCCGGCACGGATACGGCACCGATACAACCCCCACCTTCACTGGACGTCGTGGCGCGCGTCAGGAGGACGCCCCGTCCTGGGGTGTCAGGAGGACGCCGCAGGACGGAGCCAGCACATGGGACACAGGTTCGGTGCCAGGAGGATTCCGCTCGCCTTGCTGGCGGGGGCCATGGTGCTCTCGGCGACGGCGGTGGGACCCGCCACCGCCGCGGGGCAGACGGCCCGGCCCGGCGCACAGAGCGGCGGCGAGCGGCTCTACCCGGGACTCGGCAACGGCGGTTACGACGTGCGGTCGTACGACGTGGCCTACGACTACCGGCCCGGCGAGACGGTGATGAACTCCTCCGTGGACATCGTGGCCACGGCACGGCAGGCGCTGTCCAGCTTCAGCCTGGACTCGGTGGGCCAGCGGATCGGCTCCGCCACCGTGAACGGCGCCCCGGCCGGCTTCCGCCTGGACGGGGACAGGGAGAAGCTGGTCATCACGCCCAAGCGGGCACTGGCGCGGGGCCTTCCGTTCCGGGTCCGCATCGGCTTCGTCGCCGACCGCGCGGTGAACCCGCCCTCGCCCTGGTTCCCCGAGCAGGACCACTTCAAGAACTGGGTCGAGAAGGACGACGGCTTCGCCCTCTTCGGCCAGCCGCACCGCTCGCACCTGTTCTTCCCGATGAACGACATCCCCCGGGACAAGGCCCGCGCCACCTTCCGGATCACCGTCCCCGAGGACCTCCAGGCGGTGGCGGGCGGCACCCTGACGTCACGGCGGACCGCCGGCGACCGGACCACGTACGTCTACACCACCCGCGACCCCGTCCCCACCGACGTGATGCAGGCCGCGGTGGGCCACTTCACGCGGACCAACGGGACCGGGCCGGGCGGCGTCCCCCTGCGCAGCTTCGTCAACACGCCCGACTCCCCGAAGGCCGCCCCGGTGCTGGCGCTCATCCCGGACCAGATGCGCTGGCTGGAGGAGCAGATCGGCAGCCCCTACCCGTTCGAGACGTACGGGCTCCTGGGCGTGCCGGGCGGTTACAACAACGTCGCGCTGGAGAGCGCCACCCTGTCCACCTTCGCCGCGGACGGCCTGACGAGCGGTCCCCGCGCCATCGAGACGACGATGCTGCACGAGCTGGTCCACCAGTACTTCGGCGACGCCGTCTCCGTGCACAGCTGGGACGACATGTGGCTCAGCGAGGGCCACGCCTCGTACTACGCGTTCCGCTACATGGCGGACAAGGGCGACTCGGACGCCACCTTCGACGAGAACATCCACCGGGCCTACGACTTCGACGTCGACAACCGCCCGGTCTACGGCCCGCCCGGCCGCCCCGCGGACACGCTCGACGTCCTCGGCGGCACCAACGCCGGCGGCTGCGTGATGCTCGACGGCCTGCACCGGATGGTCGGTGACGCCACCTTCCGGGCGATCGAGCACACGTTCTTCGAGAAGTACCGGGGCAGGTCGGCGGCGACCCAGGACTACATCGACGTCGCGAACGCGGTCTCCGGCAAGGACCTCACCTCGTACATCAGGAGCTGGGTCTACGGGAAGACCACGCCCGTCCCCGTCGGCCACCCGGACTGGGTCACTCCCCCGCCGTCCCAGTCCCGGTCCTGACCGCCGCCGCCCGGCGGCCCTCGTCCACGACCAGGGCCGCCGGGCTCGGCGCGGGCCGGGTGCCTGGTCGCTCGCGCACCCCGGCGCACTCCGGATCCCGGCGCCACCCCCGCGCACGCCGGATCCCCGCCGCCCGCTCGTCTGGCGGGCCCCCAGGCTGCGTCGGACAATGGCGGCAGCGCGGCACGGCAGCCAGGTGCCGGTCCTCCAGGAGGCAGCTCCATGCGCCACACCAATCTCGCCGGGGAGTCGGCCGACCACCTCGCCGCGCGCGAGGAGTTGCGCCAGGCCGAGATCGAGCTGATGCGCCACCGCGAGCAGGTCGCCGAGCTGCGGCGCCGGCTGCCGCCGGGTCCCGTCGTCGACGACTACGCCTTCGAGGAGGGCCCCGCGGACCTGGACGCCGGTGACGCACCGGCGCGGACCGTGCGCCTGATCGAGCTGTTCACCGGGCCCGGCCGGGACCTCGTCGTCTACCACCTGATGTACGGCAAGGGGCAGACCGAGCCCCTGCCCGATGTGCACGATGTGGATCGACGGGTTCAACGGTGTCGCCCGCCACATCGCGCGGAACGTCGACTTCGCGGTCGTCGCCGCGGCCGGGCTGCCCGCCCTGCGCGCCCACGCCCGCGACCGGCGGTGGACGGACCTGCGCCTGCTCAGCGCCTCAGAGGGCACCTTCAAGTACGACCTGGGCAGCGAGGACGCCGAGGGCAACCAGGACTCGACGGTGTCCGTGTTCACCCGCGACGGCGACGGCCCGGTGCGCCACGCCTACTCCGCGCACCCGAGGATGGCCGACGGCATCGACCAGCGCGGCATCGACCTGCTCACCCCGGTGTGGCACATCCTCGACCTCACCCCCCGGGGCCGCGGCGACTGGTCCGCCGGCCTCGACTACTGACCGATCCGCCCCACTCATTCCAGTCCACCAATGTTGGATTGGACTTGGTTGTGGACTTCCCGGCGTCGCTACCGTCGTGCCATGAGAATTCACGTCGTCGATGCCTTCACCGACCGCCCGTTCGCCGGGAACCCGGCGGGCGTGTGCCTTCTGCCCGCCGGCCAGTGGCCGGAAGAGGCCTGGATGCAGCGGGTCGCGGCCGAGATGAACCACGCGGAGACCGCGTTCGCCCTGCCCCTGCCCGGCGGAGCCGAGGCCGACTGGGCCATCCGCTGGTTCACCCCGCGCGTCGAGGCCGAACTCTGCGGCCATGCCACATTGGCCACGGCGCACGTGCTGCGGACCGAGCGTGGACTGCTCGGAACGGTCCGGTTCAGCAGCCGGCTGCACGGCGTCCTCGTCGCGCACACCGGGGAGGAGGGCGGCGGCATCACCCTGGACTTCCCGGCCGCACCGGCCACCGCGGTCCCCGTGCCGGACGGCCTGTCCGAGGCACTGGGCACCAAGCCCGAGGCCGCGCTCCACGCCGGCACCCTCGGCGACCTGCTGGCGGTCCTGCCCGACGAGGCCGCCGTCCACGCCGTGACCCCCGACGGGGAGGCGCTGGCCGGCCTGACCCGCCGCGAGGGCCTGCGCGGCGTCGTCGTCACGGCACCCGCGGCCGGGCCCGGCTCCGGCTCCGGCTTCGGCTCCGGCTACGACTTCGTCTCCCGCTTCTTCGCGCCGGCCCGCGGCATCCCGGAGGACCCCGTCACGGGCAGCGCCCACACCGTGCTCGCCCCCTACTGGTCGGCGCGGCTCGGCCGTGACGCGCTCACCGGGCTCCAGGCGTCCGAGCGCACCGGCCTGGTCCGCACCGCCCTGGACGGCGACCGGGTCCACCTCACCGGAGACGCCGTCACGGTCCTGGACGGCACGCTGCACGTCTAGTGCCCCGACAGGGAGGCCCCAACAGGGTCACCCGTCACCCGTCCGACCAACCCGTCCGACCAACCCGTCCAACCGGCCCGTCCGAGGGCCTGGCACGACCGGACGACCGCGTCAGTCCTTGCTGTAGAGGCGGCTCGCGTGCTCGACGAGCGCGATCAGCACCTCCTTCGCCGACTCCTTCTCACGGGCGTCGCACAGCACCACGGGCGTGTCCGGATCGAGGTCGAGGGCGGCCCGCACCTCCCCCGGGGCGTAGATGTGGAAGCCGGAGAAGCAGTTGACGGCGACGATGAAGGGGATGTCGCGGCGCTCGAAGTAGTCGACGGCGGGAAAGCAGTCCTCCAGGCGCCGCGTGTCGGCGAGCACCATCGCTCCCAGCGCGCCGTTGGCCAGTTCGTCCCAGAGGAACCAGAACCGGTTCTGGCCGGGCGTGCCGAACAGGTACAGCGACAGCCCGTCCCTGAGCGTGATGCGCCCGAAGTCCATGGCGACGGTCGTCGTGGTCTTGCCCTCGACGCCGCCGAGGTCGTCCACCGGGCGGCCGGCCTCGGTGAGCTGCTCCTCGGTGCGCAGCGGGCGGATCTCGCTGACCGCCCCGACCAGGGTGGTCTTGCCCACCCCGAACCCGCCGGCCACCAGGATCTTCAGCGACAGGAAGGAGCCGGGGGCGTCCGGACGGTGGTCGTCAGAGTGCACGGAGTCCATCGATGACTTCCTTCAGGATGCCCGCATCGGGGAGTTGGGCCGGGGCGACGGGGCGGACGACGCGGATGTGCCCGGTGTCCAGCAGGTCGCCGAGGAGCACGCGCAGCACGCCCACCGGCAGGTCGCAGTCGGCCGCGATGTCGGCGACGGACCGGGGAGCGGCCCGGCACAGCGCGGTGATCGCCGCATGCTCGGGGGAGGGAGGCTTCGCGGCCTCCTCGCCGGCCTCCTCCGTCTGGACCGTCTGGACGACCGCGGCGAGGTCGAACACCTCGCTGGTCGGCCGCGCACGGCCGGAGGTCATCGCGTACAGGCGCACCAGTGGCCCGGCCTCGTCGTCGTACCACTCGGGGGTGGACGACGAGGCGTTCGGCGGGTGGGACGGCGGCACGGGCCGTCCCCTTCCGTCGCCGAACCACTGCCGGGGAGTGTCTGTCATGGCGCTCCGGTCACTCCTGGACGGCTACGGCGTCGTCCGTGCGGTACGACACCCCGAGGTGCTCGGCCACCCGCCCCACCAGCCGCGCCATCTCGTAGGCGACCACGCCCACGTCGGCGTCGGCGTCGGTGAACACCGACAGGCAGGTGCCCTCGCCGGCCGCGGCGACGAAGAGGAACCCGTCCTCCAGCTCGACCACCGTCTGCACCACCCGGCCGGCCCGGAAGTGCCTGCCGGCGCCCTTGGCGAGGCTGTGGAAGCCGGAGGCGATGGCGGCGAAGCGCTCCCGGTCGTCACGGGTCAGCTCGCCGGACGCGCCGATGGGCAGGCCGTCGCCGGAGAGCACGACGGCGTGCCTGATCTGCGGCACTTGTGAGACCAGCTCGTCCAGCAGCCAGTTGAGCTCGCCGGACGTCTCCGTCGTCGTCCCGGACATCACGATTCATCTCCCTGTGACGGTATCTCGGAATGGCCCGGATCCCGTGCGGGCGGGGGCGGCACGTTCCCTTCGGGGGTGCGGCCCGGCATCTCCCCGGCAGCGGGCTCCGTCCGTCCCCCGGCACCGTGACCGAGGTCCGAGGCCGCCTGCTCGCCGCGCAGCCATCCGGCGCGCAGCGCCGCCATGGTGGCGCGGGCGCGCTCGGGCGAGCGGGCCGTGGCCGCGGGGTCCGCGATGTGCGGTCCCGAGCGCTGCGGACGGGGCGGGGCGTCCCGCAGCTCCGGCGCGATGTTCGCCTGCCGTACCCGCTTGGGCAGCGGGGCGCCGCCCGTGGAGGACTGCCCGTTCCGCACGGGGAGTTCAGGGGCCGGGGTCTCAGCCCCCTGCGAGGTGGCCGCGTCTCCGGCGGGCGCGGCCCTGTCGACGGGTGCCGTCCCGTCGGCGGGCGCGGTCCCCTCGGCGGGCGCGGCGCCGGGCCGCGGTGCGTCGGCGGGGTCGTGGGCACCCGGCCGCGACGGTTCGGCCGGCCGGACGGCAGGCGTCCCCCGGAAAGGCGTCTCCCAGGCGGGCACCACCTCGACAGGAGCCCCCGGCGGGGGCGCCTCCTGCGGCGGATGCGCCGGAAGAATCGTTTCGTCGCCGGAGGAAACCGCGTGCCGCGTCCGCTCCGGATCGGCGGCGGGTGTCGACGGGGCCCTGGTCGGCCGCGGGGGCACCTGCCGGGGCAGGGGTCCGGCGGGTGCGGCGTGGCGCCGGCCGTTGCCCCGGCCGCCCGGGACGGGCGGGAGTTCCATGGTCGCCGGGCCGCCGGGGTCCTGTGGCCCCGCCGCCGGCGGCTGCTCCAGCAGGGTCTCGGGAACGAGCACGACGGCCGTGACGCCGCCGTACACCGACGGTTTCAGCGCGACCTGGACGCCGCGGCGGTGCGCGAGGCGGTTGACCACGAACAGGCCAAGACGGTCGGTGTCGAGCAGGTCGACCTGGGAGGCGTCCACGATCTTGCGGTTGGCCTGGTCCATGGCCTGGCGGCTCATGCCGAGGCCGCGGTCCTCCACCTCAAGCGCCAGCCCCGCGCCGACCCGTTCGCCGCGCACCTGCACCTTGGTGTTCGGGGGCGAGAAGGCGACGGCGTTCTCGACGAGCTCGGCGATCAGGTGGGTGAGGTCGGCGACGGCCGAGCCGGCCACGTGGACGTCCTCGGCGACCCGGACCTCGACGCGGGTGAAGTCCTCGACCTCCGCGACCGCCGCGCGCACCAGGTCGAGCATCGGCACCGGCCGGCGCCAGCCGCGCACGGGCGCGGCGCCGGAGAGGATGATCAGGCTCTCGGCGTGCCGCCGCATCCGGGTCGTGAGGTGGTCGAGCCGGAACAGGTCCTCCAGCTCGGTGGGGTCCTCGACGCGCCGTTCCATGGTGTCGAGCAGGTCGAGCTGGCGGTGGAGCAGCACCTGGCTGCGGCGCGCGAGTTTCACGTACACCTCGGAGATCCCGCTGAGCACCTCGGCACGCTCGACGGCGGCCTGGAGCGCGGCCCGGTGCACGGCGTTGAGCGCGGCGCCGACCTGCCCGATCTCGTCCTCGCCGCGCCGCCGCACCGGCGCCTCGGCGTCGATGTCCACCTCCTCGCCCGCGTGCAGCCGGCGCAGCGACTGGGGGAGCTTGCTGCCCGCCAGCTCCAGCGCGGAGTTGCGCATCTCGACCAGCTCGACGACGAGGCCGCGGCCGATCTGCATCGAGATCAGCAGGGAGATCAGCACGCCGACGAGGCCGAGGACCACCGCGATGCCGGACTCGCCGAGCACGTCGAGCGCGAGCGGGTCGGCCTGCTTCGCCGCCGCGGTGCTCGCCCCCGCCTCGGCCTTGTCCAGGCCCGCCAGCACGGGTCCCGCGACCTGGTCCCACGTCGCCGTGGTGGCACCGCTCGGGGCGTGGCCGGGCCCGGCGTCCTCGACCACGCGCTCCAGGGACCGCAGTTGCTCGAAGTCCCGGCCCGCCAGGACGGCGCGGTAGGCCGACGCGTCCGACGGGCGCAGGTCGTCCACGGCCGACTGGAACAGCGTCTGCTCGGACTGGGCGGCGCCGACGAAGGAGCGGTAGCGGTCCCCTGGCATCCGCCCGTCCGCCCCGGAGCTGCCGACGACGGCGTCCTCGCGGCTGATCATCTCCCGGGCGCGGGCGAGCTCCTGCACGACGCGCGCCCCCGAGGCGATCGAGGACCCCTGGCCCTGCTCGGCGACGGACGCGCTGATCCCGCTCAGCCCGCCGTCGACGGCGAAGCCGCGGTCGATGGCGTCGGTGTACCGGGTGTAGGCGTCGCCCCAGGTCGCCCTCTTCGCTGCGATCCGCTTCCGCAGTTCGGGCAGCTTGCCGGAGGCGCTGATCAGGTCGCGGGTGCGGGAGGGGAGGTCGGGGCTGAGGGTTGCGGTGTCGGTGCTGCTGGCGCTGATGCCGCGCCGCAGGGCCGCCGCGGCGGCGTCGGTGGTCTTGGCCCTGGCGCCGAGGGTGCCCAGGCGCGCCGGGTCGGGCTTCGCCAGGTAGCGGGCCGCGGCGCTGCGTTCGGCCTGCACGGCCGTGACGTAGTCACCCACCGGTTTCAGGAGGGTCGCGTTGACGTCCTTGAACCGGGTGAGGTCGGAGACGCTCTGGGCGGTGGTGACGGTGGCGAAGGCCCACAGCGCCATCAGCGAGACGACGGGGACCATCAGCAGCGCGACGATCTTCGCCCGCACGGACTGGGGGCGCAGCCGGCCCGGCAGGAGCGAGGCGGCCCCGGTGAGCGGCGGCCGCGGCGCGCGCAGCACGTGCCCCGGTCCGCCGGAGGGTGGGGGTGTCCCGTGGTCGTGGTCGTGCCTGTCCTCGGCCAACACGCGGCTTACACGCATGACTTCCTCGTTCGGTGGTGTGGCTGAGACGTGCGGGTCGGGGGGCGTCAGTCGGAGGGGAGCTCGACACCGTGCGTCTCGACGTCGTACAGGCGCCGCACGGCCGACTCGGACTCCATGCGCTGCTGGGCGGTGGGCGACAGCGCGACGAACGCGGAGGTCAGGAAGAGGAAGGAGCCCAGGACGACGGCGAGCGGGAAGATGAACTCGGTGGCCGTGGCGCCCTGGAGCTCGGCCTGCCCGGGGGCCAGCCGCACGGACACGGCGGCCATGCCGGTGTAGTGCATGCCGCTGACCGCGACGCCCATCACCAGGGAGGCACCGGCGGCGGCCGACGTGCCCTGCACGGTGAGCGCGGCCCACAGGGCGGCGGTCGCCGCGGCGACGGCGATCAGCACGGAGAGGGTCACGAGCAGCGGGGAGTACCCGACGTCGCCGTGCAGCCGCAGCGCGGCCATCCCGATGTAGTGCATGGCGGCGACACCGAGCCCGGTGCCGAGGCCGCCGAGCAGGACGGAGCGGGTGCGCGAACGCCCGTAGCCCGCCGTGAAGACGCCGGCTCCGACCACGAGGATCGCGACGAGCAGGCTGAGCACGGTCAGCGGGACGTTGTAGCGGATGGCGGAGCCGGAGACGCTGAAGCCGAGCATGGCGACGAAGTGCATGGTCCAGATGCCCGAGCCGATGGCGAGGGAGGCCATGGCCAGCCAGTTGCGCCGGCTCGTCCCGGTCGCGGCGAGAGCGCGGACCATGCAGCGCAGGCCGAGCGCCCCGCCGACGCACGCCATCGCGAACGACAGCAAGGGCGTCAACCACCCGTAAGTGAAGTGATGCATACCTCCCACGGGGCTTCCTCTCTCGCCTGGTTGATTCAGGCGACGGACACTAACACAGGAATTTCACATCCATTTGGAGCTCCTCCGTTTTCAGCAGCGGGAGAACACGATTACTCACCGGTATACCGCAAGTAACTGAGAAACCATCACTTTTATAAAGCCCTGACCCCGCCTACCGCCCGAGCATCAAATCTCCCTGAGCGAAGGCCAGTTGGCGACGCGATCCGCGGCCACCGCCCCACTTCCCCGAATCCGCTCGGCGCTTTCTGACGAGCCGTCCGAGACGGCCCCCAGAGGGCTGGGCCAAGGCTCCCGGTCGCCTCCGGTGGGTTATCGGAAAACGACGCAGGGTTGCGTCAGCAATATGCCGTGGTTTACGGCGTGCACGACATGCCATGTTTTATGGGGAATACACAAAAGATCTGTTGAACGGGCCCCCGGATGCGGGTGTCTCATCCCCGGACGTCCCGATGGCCCGTCACATGCCGGAAGACCCGCGCACCCGCCGGTCACGGGGCGCGAAGAAGTGCAGGTCGGCCTGCCGAAGTTATCGACACGGGCGTCCGTAAGGCAGACCTAAGTCGCCTTCCGTTCCGAGAACGTTCAATCGGGCGCCCCTGCCCGCGCCAGGTGCCGATCCTTAGGGTCCTTGAGGATTTCGAAAGAAGGGACTCATGGACACACTCCGCGCAATCCGGGCTCGCGGGATCACCAAGTCTTTCGGCGACGTCGTCGCACTCGACGGCATCGATCTGGATGTGTCGCAGGGGCAGATCCACGGCCTGGTCGGGCCCAACGGCGCCGGCAAGACCACACTGCTCGGCCTCCTGCTGGGTCTGGCCGTCGCCGACGGCGGCAGCCTCGAGATCCTGGGCACGCCGCTCGGGCGGGCGCTCGCCGCTCCCGACTCGGTCGCCGGCTTCGTGGACGGTCCCGGCCTCTATCCCTCCCTCACCGCCAGGCAGAACCTCGCCGCGCTCGCCGCCCTCCGCGGCGGTGCGCAGACGGCGGGGATCGACGCCGTGCTCGACCAGGTCGGGCTCACCGACGTCGCCGACGACCGCGCCCGCGGCTTCTCCCTCGGTATGCGGCAGCGGCTCGGGCTCGCCGCCGCGCTGCTGACCCAACCCCGGCTGCTGGTACTCGACGAGCCGTCGAACGGCCTCGACCCCGCCGGCAAGCGGCACGTGCACGGCGTCCTCACCCGCCTCGCGGCGGAGGGGACCACCGTCGTGCTGTCGAGCCACCGCATGGACGACCTTGAGGCGCTCTGCTCCGAGGTCACCATCCTCTCCACCGGACGGATCGTCTTCACCGGGCCGGTGGACAAGCTCGCCGCCGAGAACCGTGAACTCGACTACCGGCTGATCACCTCCGACGCGGCGGGCGCCCGCCGCGTGGCCGCCGAGGCACCCGGTATCCGGGTCGTCGAGAACACCGCGGCACGGCGCGACACCGAGGCGCTCTTCGTGCGCGCTCTGGTGCCCGCCGTCGACGAGCTGGTGGTGCGGCTCGTGCAGGAGGGCATCGCGCTGCGCGAGCTCTCACCCGTGGTCTCGCCGCTGGAGGCCGCGTTCCTCGCCCTCACGGACCATCCCCCACTGCCTGCGGGGCGTGGGCGGTACCCCCAGGAGGACGGCCGATGACCGCGACCATCGCCGGCGAACGCCCCACCGTCGACGACGGCCAGGCCGGCCGGGCCCGGCCCGTGTCGGTGGCCCGCGGCTACCGCTTCGAGCTGGTCAAGCTCGTCTCGCAGTGGCGGGTCCGGCTGCTGGTGCTCGCCTGCTGGATCGTTCCGGCGCTCTTCGTCGCCGGAGTGAGCCAGCAGAGCACGCTGCCCGTCGACACCCTCTTCGGCCGCTGGATGCTCGCCACGGGGTGGGCCGGGCCGCTGGTGATGCTCGGGTTCGCGGGCCTCTACGCGCTCCCGCTGCTGACCTCGCTGGTCGCCGGCGACGTGTTCGCCTCCGAGGACCGGCTCGGCACCTGGCGCCACCTGCTCGTGGCGGTCCGCTCGCCCCGGCGGATCTTCGTGGCGAAGGTGTCCGCCAGCCTCACCGTCATCGTGCTGCTCGTGGCCGGTCTCGCGGTCTCCAGCGTGGTCGGCGGCGTGCTGGCGATCGGCGGCCACCCGCTGGTGGGCCTCGACGGGCACCTGCTGTCGTCGGGCGACGCCGCCGGCCGGGTCGCACTCGCCTGGCTCAGCGCGCTCGCCCCGACCCTGGCACTCGCCGGGATCGGCCTGCTCGGATCCGTCATGCTGGGCCGGTCCCCGATGGGACTGCTGCTGCCCGCGATCGTCGCGCTCGCGATGCAGCTCCTCCAGATGCTGCCGCTGCCCGTCGCCGTGCGGCTCGCCCTGCCCGGCTACGCCTTCATCTCCTGGAACGGCCTGTTCACCAGCCCGGCGCAGCTCGGCCCGCTGCTGATCGGCGTCGCCGTCAGCCTGGTGTGGGCCGTGGTCGCGACCGCGCTGGCCTACGTGCTGTTCATGCGCCGCGACTTCACCGACCTGAGCTACGACGGCTCCGGCCGCCGCGCGCTCACCGCCGGCATCCTGCCGCTCGCCGGACTGCTCGTCGTCACCGTCGCGGTCGTCGCGCCGGCGACCGGGATCCCGCCCCTGTCGGGCTCGGGGATCGAGCAGGACAAGGTGCAGAGCTCGGTCGCCACGGCGTTCTCCCACCTCTACCGCATGCAGACTCAGCAACTCCACCGCCCTGCGGTCACCGAGGCCCAGCTGAAGTCCTCGGCCGCGTGCACCAAGGGCGGCCAGGACGACGGCGAGGGCGCCGGCAACGACTGGCGCTGCGTCGTCTCCTGGCATCTCCCCGGCGTCAAGGCCACCGGGCAGGCGATCTATCAGCTTGACGTCACCCCGGACGGGCGGTTCATGGCCGATGGCGATGGACCGAAGGAAGTGAACGGCTACTTCCTGGTGCGGACCCCCGAGGGGGACGCACCGAACCCGCTCTGGCAGTTCGACGGCAACGTCGAGCTGCTTCCCACCTCGAAGGGATAAGCAATGCAGGTAACACGCCGCCGCAGGCGTGACGAGAAGGGCGACTCGGGCCTTCTCGGCAGACGGCTCGGCCGCCGGATACCCGTGGTCACGGCAGGCATCTCCGCCATCGGCCTGGTGGCAGCCGGCACGGCCATCGCCCAGACGGACACGTTCGGCAGGGAGCAGGTCGGCCAGGTCACCAAGAACGGGCAGGTCGTCTCCGCCGACCAGTACATCGCCCCCTACGGTGACCGCCTGACCATCGACAACGGCAAGATCATGTCGTCGACGGTCAGCCCGGACGGCAAGCACCTCGCCGCCTCGATCACCGACGGCAACGGCGCGCTGGCCATCGTCGACCTGGACGGCTGGAAGGTGCAGCAGGTCGTCAGCAACGCCGCGTCGTCCACGCCCCGCCTGGCTGGCAACGATGTCGGCCAGGAGGGCCCCACCTACTCGCCCGACGGCAAGCAGCTGTGGCTGGGCCAGACCGACGGCTACACCAAGCTGACCGTGAACGCGGACGGCACCGTCTCCGACCCGGTCTCCATCAAGATCGCGGCGGACGGCCCCAAGCACGCGCTCGTGGCCCAGCCGGTGTTCTCGGCCGACGGCTCGACCGCGTACGCCGCGGTCAACGGCCAGAACAAGGTGGTCGCGCTCGACACGGCGACCGGCGCCATCAAGCAGACCTGGTCCGTGGGCAACGCCCCGCGCGGCATGGTGCAGGTCGGCGACAAGCTCTACGTGAGCAACGAGGGCGGCCGCCCGGCGAAGCCCGGCGAAACCACGATCAACTCCTACAACACCCAGGTGCCGGCCAACCCGGTGACCGGCGCCACCACCACGGGCACGGTCAGCGTCATCAACCTGGCGAAGCCGTCCGCCGCCCCCGCGAGCATCGACGTCGGCCTGCACCCGACCGCGATGTACGCGAAGAAGGGCGCGCTGTTCGTCACCAACACGGCCACCAACGACGTGTCGGTCATCGACACGAAGAAGGACAAGGTCGTCCAGACCATCGCCACGCAGCCGTGGCCGGAGGCGTCCGTGGGCTACGAGCCCAACGCCGTGACGCTCACCGACGACGGCCACCTGCTGGTGACGCTCGGCCGCGCCAACGCGGTCGCCGTCTACAAGTACAGGAGCCCGCAGGAGCCGGTCAGCTACGTCGGCCTGCTGCCCACCGACTACTTCCCCGCGGAGATCGCCACCGTGGGCAAGCAGATCGTGGTCTCCAACACCCGCGGCATCGACGCCCGCCGCCCCACCAGCAGCGCCGGGCACGGCACCCACGACACCACCTCCAGCCTCCAGCGCTTCACGCTGCCGAGCGACAAGGCCATCAAGTCCCAGACGGCCAAGGTCTTCCAGCAGAACGGCTGGACCGACGGCTCGGTCAAGGGCAAGGGCGACATCAAGGCGAAGCCGGTTCCGGTCCCGGCGCGCCTCGGCGCACCCTCGACGATCAAGCACGTCTTCCTGATCGTCAAGGAGAACCGGACCTACGACCAGCTCTTCGGCGACATCCCGGAGGGCAACGGCGACGCGTCGCTGACCCAGTTCGGCGAGAACGTCACGCCGAACCAGCACGCGCTGGCCGAGCAGTTCGGCCTGTACGACAACACGTACGACATCGGCACGAACTCCGCCGAGGGCCACAACTGGCTGATGCAGGCCGACGACCCGGAGTACACCGAGTCCTCGGCCGGCGAGTACCTGCGCAGCTACGACACCGAGGACGACGCGCTCGGCCACCAGAAGTCCGGGTTCATCTGGTCCGGTGTCCAGGCGGCCGGCAAGTCCGTGCGCGACTTCGGCGAGTTCCAGCAGTTCCTGACCAAGCCGTCGAACGCGAGCTGGCAGAACCTGTACTGCGACAGCAAGAACATGGAGTCGACGGGGCAGCCCACCAGCATCCCGCTGGACTCGTCCTCGCCGATCCCGTCGCTCAACGACGTGTCGGTGCACGGCTTCCCGAAGTTCGACACCAGCGTCCCGGACGTCTACCGGGAGCAGATCTGGAAGCAGGACTTCGAGAAGAACGGTCCCGCGAACCTGAACATGTTCTGGCTCTCCAGCGACCACACCGGTGGTCCGGCGAGCCCGGCCGCCCAGGTCGCGGACAACGACCTCGCCGTCGGCAAGATCGTGGACGAGATCTCGCACAGCAAGTACTGGAAGGACTCGGCGATCTTCGTCGCCGAGGACGACTCCCAGGCGGGTCTCGACCACGTCGACGGCCACCGTGCCCCGATCCAGATCATCAGCCCCTGGGCGAAGCACGGCACGGTCGACAGCCACTACTACTCGCAGATCACGATGATCCGGACCATCGAGCAGATCCTCGGGGTCCAGCCGATGAACCAGAAGGACAGCGCTGCGACGCCGATGACCGGGGCGTTCACCTCGCACCCGGACAACACGCCGTTCAAGGCGGTGCCCAACCGGACCTCGCTGACCGACGGCCTGAGCACCCCGCCGTCCTGCGGCGTCGACACCCCGGCGCCCCAGGACCCCAAGGCGGCGCTCCAGCCCGCGACGAAGGTCCCCGCGGACATGCAGCCGCTCGCGGACGAGTGGAAGACCTGGGCGTCGCACCAGCGGCTGACCGGGACGCACGCCCAGGCGGACTTCGCGAACCCGGCCCAGATGAACCACCTCACGTGGTACCAGACGCACAACTGGTCCCAGCCGTACCCGGGCGAGAAGAAGATCTTCGCCCCGAACCAGGTGCCCGGCGCCCTCATCCCGTCGACGGACACCGACTGACGTAATACGAGCGCGGGCACAGCCTGAGCGCGAATGGGCCCCTGGCCGGCGTCACCGCCGTCCAGGGGCCCCTTGCGTGAGTGGCGGGGGCGACCGCACACCGTCCCCGCCGTCGAGCCCCCTAGAGGCGGATCGACTTCTTGTTCATGAACTCCTCGATGCCGAGGGCACCGAGTTCGCGGCCCATGCCGGAGCGCTTGATGCCGCCGAACGGCAGGTCGGCCACGGACCCGCCGGACTTGTTGATGTAGACCATGCCGGCCTCGATCCGGTCGGCGACGCTCCGGTTCCGCTCGGGGTCGGTTCCGAAGACCGCGGCGCCGAGGCCGAACGGCGAGTCGTTGGCGATGGCGACCGCCTCGTCCTCCGTCTCGGCCCGGAACACCATGACGACCGGGCCGAAGATCTCCTCGTGGTAGGCGTCCATCCCCGGTGTCACATCGGTGAGGACGGTGGCCTCCAGGTAGGCGCCGGGGCCGATCCGCTTGCCGCCGGTGCGCAGGGTGGCCCCCTGGCTGACGGCCTTCTCGACCTGGCCGGCCACCTCGTCCGCCGCGGCGACGGACGCGAGCGGCGGCAGGGTCGTCGCCGGGTCGGCGGGGTCGCCGGGCCGGTAGTACTCCGCGACGCGCTTGGTCAGCCCGTCGACGAACTCGTCGTAGATGTCGGACATCACGATCATGCGCTTCGGCGCGTTGCACGACTGCCCGCAGTTGCGCATCCGGGCGGTCGCCGTGGCCTTCACGGTCTCGGCCATGTCGTCGCTGTCCAGCACGATCAGCGGGTCGGAGCCGCCCAGTTCCAGCACGGCACGCTTGAGGTTGCGCCCCGCGTCGGCGGCGACCGAGATGCCGGCCCGCTCGCTGCCGGTCAGCGACACCCCCTTGATGCGCGGGTCCGCGACCACCGAGGGGATCTGCTTGCTGGACGCGAAGACGTTCACGTACGCGTCGTCGGGGACCCCGGCGTCGCGCAGCACCCGCTCGATCGCGGCCGCGGCCCGGGGGCAGATGGAGGCGTGCTTGAGCAGGATCGTGTTGCCCAGCACGAGGTTGGGCGCCACGAAGCGGGCGACCTGGTAGCAGGGGAAGTTCCAGGGCATGACGCCGAGGAGCGCGCCGATCGGCTCCTTGGCGATGACGGCCTTGCCGGTCTTGAGCGCCAGCGGCTCGTCGGCCAGCAGCGCGGGGCCGTTGGTGCCGTAGTACTCGAAGATGTCGACGACGATGCCGATCTCGCCGCGGCCCTCGTTGATCCGCTTGCCCATCTCCAACGTCATGATCGCCGCGAGCTCGTCGGCGCGTTCGGCGAACAGCTCCGCCGCCCGCAACGCGATCTTCGCCCGTTCGGCGACCGGTCGGCGCCGCCAGGACGAGAATCCGCGGTGGACGCGGTCGATCGCCGCCAGGACCTCCTCGTCGCTCGCGTTCGGTACCTCCTCGATCAGTTCACCCGTGGCCGGATCGGTCACTGTGTACATGGGGGACGAACCTCCGTTCACTGCGGCGTGGTGCCGGCAGGTGCACCGACAGCCGGGGACCGTATACTGTATACACGACCTGGGAACAATAGGACCAGGGCACGGTGGCCTGTTCCCGCGTCCTGAGACGGGCACGGCCGCACTCGTGTCCCGCTGGTTCGCCCCCTTCCCCCGCACACCACAGGCATGCCCGCACGCATCGCGCTCGGCGGCGGCTCAGCTCCCACGCGCCGTTGACTCCCGCCGAACGGGCGTGCGACCGTGAGAGCGCGCTCCGCATGAGGGCGCCGGGGAACTGGAGGCAGTGGCTGTGACCTTCGGAAACGATGATTCCCGTCCGGCCGTGGCAGCCGGCCTGACGCCGGATCAGCTGGAGTTCTTCGAGAAGGGGTTCGCGGCCCGGCCGGCGAACCAGCTGATGCAGAACGCCGTCACCCAGACTCCGGTCGACGACGTCGCCCTGGACCGGCGGGTCCTCACGGGCATCGACCACTCGGTCTCCCACCACCTGGACGACTGGAAGGTCACCAACCAGAAGCAGAGCGGGCGCTGCTGGATGTTCGCCGGGCTCAACCTGCTACGGGTCGGCGCCGCACGGAAACTGGGCGTGAGGGACTTCGAGTTCTCCCAGAACCACCTGCTCTGGTGGGACAAGCTGGAGCGGGCGAACTACGTCCTCGAAGCGGTCATCGAGACCTCGGACCGCGACGTGGACGACCGCACCGTGGCGCACCTGCTGGCGGACCCGATCAGTGACGGCGGGCAGTGGAACATGTTCGCGGCGCTCGTCGCCAAGCACGGCCTGGTCCCCAAGTCGGCCATGCCGGAGACCGACAGCTCCTCCGCGACCCGGGCGATGAACCGGGCCCTTCAGACCCTGCTCCGCCAGGGCGCCCGCGACCTGCGCGGGCGGGCGGCCGACGGAGTCGAGGCGCAGCGGCAGCACAAGCGCGAGGTGCTGGCCGCGGTCCACCGGGTGCTCAGCATCCACCTCGGCACGCCCCCGCAGCGGTTCCTGTGGCAGTGGGAGGACAAGGACAGGGAGTTCCACCGCGACGGCTGGCTCACCCCGGCGGAGTTCGCCGCCTCGTACGTGCAGCTCCCGCTGGACGAGTACGTCTGCCTGGTCCACGACCCGCGCGAGTCGAGCCCGGCCGGCCGCACCTTCACTGTCGAGTACCTGGGCAATGTCGTGGACGCCCCGCCGGTGGTCTATCTGAACGCGCGCATCGAGCTGCTGAAGCAGCTGGCCATGGACGCGATCGTCGGCGGCGAGCCGGTGTGGTTCGGCTGCGACGTGGCCAAGATGATGCGCGCCGACGCCGGGGTCTGGGACGCGGGCCTCTTCGACTACGCGGCCGTCTACGACACCCCCTTCACCATGGACAAGGCCGCCCGGCTGCTGCACCACGACACGGAGATGACCCACGCGATGCTGTTCACCGGCGTCGACGTGGTGGACGGCAGCCCGCGCCGCTGGCGGGTGGAGAACAGCTGGGGCGGGGAGAGGGCCGACAAGGGCTTCTGGACCATGAACGACTCGTGGTTCGGCGAGCACGTCTTCGAGATCGCGGTCCGGCGCTCCGCGCTGCCGCCGGAGCTGGCCGGCGCCCTCGACCAGGAGCCGATCGTCCTGCCCGCCTGGGACCCCATGGGTGCCCTCGCCGATTGAGGGACCGGTGCCTTCGGCCCCTGTGCCGGGGCATACGGGCCGAAGGGTGAACCGGGTTCATGCGCCCCGGCTCATGCGCCGGGGGCTCGGAAGGAGACCTGCCTGCGGGTGGCCTCGTCGACCTCCTCGACCGTGAGGAGAGGGGTGGCCCGGGTGCGCACGGCACCGGTGGCCTTGACGGCGAGGCTGACGGCGGCCATGGCGGCCGGGTCCGGCAGGTCGACGATGAGCAGGATGTCGTCGTCCCCGAAGGTGAAGTACACGGTCTCGACCGTTCCCCCGAGGCCGGCGACGACCTGTTCGGCGGCGGCGCGCCGGCCGCTCCCGCCCTCCGCGAGCAGCCCCTTCGTGCCCTCGGGCGTGTAAGCGGCCTGGATGAGGAACTTGGACATGGCTGTACTCCCCGGAGCGCCCTACAGGACCTTGAGAAGCCGTTCGGCCAGAACCCCCGCCGAAGCCGGGTTCTGTCCCGTGAACAGGTTGCGGTCGACCACCGTGTACGGCTTCCACATCTCGCCCTTGGTGAAGTCGACGCCCATGGCCCTCAGCTCGTCCTCCAGCAGCCACCGGGCCCTCGGGGCGAGGCCGACGGCGTTCTCCTCGTCGTTGGTGAAGCCGCTGACGCGGTAGCCCTCGAACGGCGACCTGCCGTGGATCCTGGTGGCCAGCATGGCGGCCGGGGCGTGGCAGACGACCGCGAGGGGCTTGCCGGAGGCGAGCGCCGCGGTCAGCAGCCGGCCCGCGTCGGCGTCGACGCACAGGTCCTCCATGGGGCCGTGGCCGCCCGGGAAGTACACGGCGTCGTAGTCCTCCAGGCGGGCTTCCGACAGCCGGATGGGGCGGCGCATCACCTCCGCGTCGCGGATGATCTCCTCCAGTTGCAGGGCCATCTTCTCGCTGCCGGCCATCTCGGGCCGCAGGCTCATCATGTCGACGTTCGGGATCACGCCGCGGGGCGTGGCGACCACGATGTCGTGTCCGGCGTCGGTGAGCGCCTTGTAGGGGGCCGCGAACTCCTCGGCCCAGTAACCCGTCGCGTACCGGGTGCCGTCCTTCAGCGTCCAGTACCTCGCGCCGGTCATCACGAACAGCAGCTTCGCCATCAGGCCACCGCCTCTCGGTATCCGTATCCGCAGGGCTGATCGGGTCAGATATGTCCTGAATATCTACCCTATGGCCTAATGTGCTCTCTGTCTTTTCGAGGGGCCGCACGGCGGTCGGTGCCCGCGTGCGGCCGGTCTCGGCAGGGCTCCCGCGACCGGCCTCAGCAAGGCTCCCGCCAGGTCCCCAGTTCCGGCCGCTCCATGCGCACGGTGGCCGACCGGTGAACCGTTCACGCAGCCCCAGCCAACTCGGCCGTATCGGGCAGGTGGCTTGTCGAACGCCGGCTGGGCGTGGCTACCGGGCAGACGGCCGGCCCGACCCAGGGAACGAATAATCGGTTGCCTACCGGCGAGGGCGCTGGGTCCAATGATCGGCACGATCACCCGGGCAACCGCCCCGCGGCAGGCGTGAGGAAGGCGGAGCGCCGGCCCCGGCCGACGCGCGTTCCGGGCCGTCCGCCACGGCTTCGCCCCAGGGGAGGCGCCACCCGATGAACACGCCACCATCGCCGCCCGGAGCGGATCACGCGTCCGGGCCGTCCGTCCGCCTTGGCGTTCTCGTCCCGCTGACGCCGCCCGGCTGGGTCGAGGCGGGCCGGCACCTGCTCGCGGGACTCGACCTGGCCGTCCGCGAGGTCAATGACGCGGGCGGGATCGGCGGGGCGCCACTGGAACTGGTGGTCCGCGACACCGCGGCCGATCCGGAGCGGGCGGCGGCGGCCGTGGAGGAGCTGGCCGGCCTGGGCGCGGCAGCGGTGGCGGGCGAGTACCACAGCGTCGCCGCCCGCGCCGCCGCCACCCGGGCCGACGCCCTCGGCCTGCCGTTCCTCTGCTCGTCCGCGGTGCTCGACGCGCTCACCGAGGAGCCGGCGGAGCGGGTCGCGCGCCTGGCCCCGGCCCAGTCCCACGGCTGGCGGATCTACGCGGACTTCCTCCTTGCCGCGGGCCGGAGCCGGATCGCCGTGGCGACCCAGCGGAGCGCTTACTGGGCGTCCGGGACCCGCATCCTGCGGGACCGTCTCGTGCCCCGCGGCGGCACCGTCGTCGAACTCGACGCGGACACGCTCACCCCTGAGGCCCTGTGCGACGCGCTGGTCGACCACGGCGCGACGGCGCTCCTCCTGCTGGCCGGCCTGCCCGAGCCGGCGGTGCCGATCGTCAGGGCCGTGCGGGCCGACCGGCGGCTCGCGGAGATCCTGATCGGCGCCCCGGCCGGACAACCGGAGTTCGCCGGATGGGCCGCGGCGCTGGGCGCCGGCGGCGCCGGGATCCCGTTCCTGCGCTACCTGCCCGAGCACCTCGGCCCGCTCGGCGAGCGCGTCGGGAAGGAACTCCGCGCCCGGCTCGGCGAAGCCCCCTCCTTCGTCGCCTTCGAGGGCTGGGACACCATCGCCGTCCTCGCCGAGGCGCTGCGTGCGAACGGCACGGACCGGGCGGCCATCGCCGCGTCATGGCCGCGCACGGCGGTCGAGGGCACCCGCGGCCCGATCCGGTTCTCCCGGGCGCCGGGCACCGGCGTCTGGCAGTGGACCTGGGCACCGGTCCAGGTCGCCGACCGGGACCCGGCGGAGCCGGGCCGCCTCCGTGTCCTCCACACCGCCCCCACCGGTCCACGCCGGTCCGTGCTGATCAGGGCGGCCCGCGCCGACGAAGCTGACCTCCTCACGGAACTGGCGCTTAGGTCGAAGGCGCACTGGGGCTACGACGAGGCCTTCATCAAGGCATGCCGTGAGGAACTGACCATCCTGCCGGCCGAGGTGGACAGCCGGCGGATCCGCGTCGCCGAGTCGGACGGCCGCCTCGCGGGCTTCGTCTCCGTGCAGGGAGAGCCGCCGGAAGGTGAGGTGGGCATGATGTTCGTCGACCCGGAGTTCATCGGGCAGGGCGTCGGGCGCCTGCTGTTCGGCCGGGCCCTCACCGTCGCGAGGAACGCCGGTTTCGTCCGGCTGACGATCGACTCGGACCCCAACGCGGAGCCGTTCTACCGCGCGATGGGCGCGACACGCATCGGCACGGCACCGTCCGGATCCATCCCGGGCCGGGTACTCCCCCTGCTGGAGATCACCCTCGGGGATCGCGCCGGCGACGGCTGACCGGCCTCCTTGGAGGAGGGGTTCTCGACCCTCCACCGTCGCGTCTTCAACTCGCCGGGACCATGGTCAGCGCCTCGTTCAGGTGATGCTCGGCGATCCCTCTCATGAACTCCCGATCGGGGAAGTCCCCGTCGAGCAGGCGCAGCGGGCCGGCTGTCAACGACAGATGCTGGGTGAGTTCGTAGAGCGCGAGGCGGTCCTCGTCGAGTCCGTCGACCGCCAACTGCTGGTACTGGCCGAGGGTATGGCGGAGACGGAGGAACACGTGCTCCCACTCGACGTCGAAGTACAGCAGGTTCTCGATGTCGATCACGACGGGATGGCCGTCCCGGTCGACCATGACGTGGTCCAGGCCCAGCTCGCCGTGGACGACCGAGTACTCGGCACGCGGCCGCACCGCCGCGGTCAACTGACGCAGTCGCTCCTCCAACCGATCGTGGACGTCGGCGATCCTCTGGTCGCGAGTGGTGGCCTCGGCGAGGCAGCGCAGTGCGAAGGCGAGTGCTGCCTGCTCGCACGAGGCCGAGCGTGACGTGCCGCCCCCGTCGATCAGGGCCACCTTGCCGAAGGACGGCGCCCTGTGGCCACGCATCACCGCCAGGCTCTCAGCGAGGCGCATCATGGTCGGCTCCGCGGCGCGTGGGTCGCGGTTGCGCAGGTCCATCAGGTCCTCGCCGGGCACGTCCTCGACGATCGCGAGGTCGGCCGGGTAGTGGGTGCGGTCACGGTCGACCAGGTGGATCTCAAGGACTCGAAGGCCCAGCGCCTCCAGCCGCGCGTGCGCGGCCTCGAACAGGTCGAGCCCGATGCCGGGCGAGAACGGGTCGGCGAGGTCGCCGTCGTGCTCGGTGATCGGCCAGTAGTTCTCGGAGTCCTCCCACAGATAGGCTATCGCCGTCATGGTGTCGTCCATGGTCAGCCGGTAGACGCCCTTCGTGGTGCCGCCCGCGAGTCGCTCGACCGCCTCCAGTCGTCGCCCACCACCCAGCGCAGCCCGTGCGGCACCCTCCAACTGATCGCGCGTCACTTTCCTGGGTGCCATGCCCGCAACCCGCCTTCCGCCTCGATGACTGGGGCACCCTACGCGAGTCATCGGTCAAAGCTGAACGAATTGTTCCAAGGCGTCAGCGTGATCCAGGAACAGGCACCAGAGGGCATGTCACCCCATGCACTGACGTCGTTTCTCGTGAACACTCGCACGCCCACAGCGGTGACCGCACGACACCGCCTTCGGCGCGCCCCCCGCGGAAGGAGGCGCCGCCGTGCCGCCCGTCAGCCGTGGTTCGGCGCCCACCACCGCTGGTCCGCGCCGAGCACGTCCCGCAGGGTGTTCGTCGCGCAGTGGATCTCGCCCTCGGACACGTGCGGTGACGTCAGGTCGTCCAGGTAGGTGACCTGGTAGCCGGTCTTCTCGAACGCCGCCGAGATCGCCTCGGCGAAGACGTCCTTGCCGTCCACGACGGGCCCGTACGGCTTCGGCGAGACGTACCGGCCGCCGTTCAGCACCAGGCCGTTGACCGGTCCCGGGATCTCCGCGACCCCTTCGCGCATGGCGCCCAGCTTGGCGACGGCGTCGTCCTTCTCCTCGCCGGGCTCCATGCTGTCGATCTCGGACTGGAGCAGGTGGTAGTCCATCCCCCGCGCGGTGAACAGCGACGGGATCCGCACGATGTCCGCGTCCGTCAGGCCGGCCTTCTGCTTCAGGACGGCGACGTTGGCGGCGATCTTCTCGGCGGCGATCCGGTTGGTGTCGACGAACTGCTCGTCGGCGAGGAACTCGTTCGTGGTGCGCTGGTCGAGGTACGTGTCGTAGGGCCAGTCGAGCTTCGGCAGCCCGCCGTGCATGATCTCGTCGCCGTGCCCGGCCTTCCGCACGTCCTTCAGGAGCCGCATCCCGGCGGTCGGGTCGGCGACCACGGCGCGCCAGCCGAGCCGGCTGCCCGGCGCGGGCACGAACTGCACGAACTCGTCGATGTGGCCGACGCTGAGCCAGGAGGTGTCCAGCGACAGCGGGTCCTGCATCCCCTGCGAGCGCAGGAGCGTGAGCACCTCCGAGGCGGGGCCGGTCCTGCCGGGCGCGTAGCCGGCGCCGCCGACGACGATCTGCCCGGCGGGGTGGCCGGGGGTCGGCGGGATGGTCTCCAGGTTGCCCATGGAGTCGTAGCTGCTGTTCTCGTCCTCGGTGGGCACGTGCTCGATGTGCACGGCGGCCACGTCGTGCCCCGCGAGCTCGGTGAACGCGACCCGGGACGCCACCCGGCGGTTGTCGTTGACGGAGCCGATCAGGACGTGCATGCCCTGCGGCTTCCCGCCGGCGCCCGGGATGGACGTGTACGCGGGCTCGAAGATGTCCTGCGCCCACTCGTCGCCGCCGGTGTCGAGGGTGCGCATGCCGTCCTCGGCGCCGCCGTCCTCCGCGGCCGCCCGCACGCCGTCGCGCCAGGCGCTGCCCACGGTGTCGCTCTTGTCCGGGACGGCGGTGAGCACCTGGTCCAGCTTCTGGGTGTTGAGCTGGGTGAGGACCGGGGCCTCGCGCAGGGGCACGGTGTCCGAGGCACCGGCGCCGTCCGCGGTGACCGTGAGCGTCACGTCGGCGCGGCCGTCCCAGACGGCCCAGTCGCGTACGACGTCGCGGCCCTCGATGCCGAGCTCCACACCGTGCCGCAGCTCGTCCGCGGTGAGGACGGTCTTGCCGGTGACCAGCTCCCACCCCTGGGGCGCGCTGCTTCCGGGGCGCTTGACGAACAGGTGCACATGGGGGGCGGCCTGCTCGGAGACGGTGACCCGGCCGGTCGCGCCCGCGGGGGCGGCCTTGAAGGGAACGGTCCTGATCCGGGCCAGGTCGGCAGCGTCCTGCGCACCGTTCACGACCGTGTCGGCGGCGTCGTTGCAGGCGGCCATATCGCGGTCGGCCTCGTTCTGGTCCTTCTGGTGGCTGCGCCGCAGCTCCTGGTACTCCTGGTTCGCCTTCTCCTGGTCGGGCTCCTTCTCCAACTCGGCCTTCTTCGCGTAGAAGGCCGTGTCGTTGGCTGCCTCCCGGTCGACGGCGTCCGCGGCGATCTTCTTCGCGGGTGCCCGGCAGGCGACGGCGTCGTCGTCGATGTTGGGGAGGAACAGCGCCGTTCCGGCCGCGGCGGAGTCCGCGCCCGCCATGTCGATCCGGCCGGTCCGGGCTCCGTCGGCGCGCAGGTCGGCGACGGGCGTGGGCGCCGCGGAGGCGGGCAGGGCGAATCCGACCACGGCGGCGGTCACGGCGACGGCGGTGAACAGGCCCCGGCGGCCCCGCGGAGTGGACAGGCCCCGGCGGCTGGACCCGTTGTGGCGGGTGGCCCCGTCGTGGTCAGTTGCCCCGTCATGGCGGGGAGACGGGCTGTGGGGGGTGCGTTTCATAGCGGCTCATACCTCTGTCTCGGCTGAGCCGCATGTTCGCCGAGGGTTGTAAGTTTCCTGTCAGAGAGCTGACTTCTTCGTGTTTCGCCCGGCCGGAGCGGCCCACCGTGGACCGCCCCCCCACCGCGGGTGTAGCCGACGCACCGCCCGCACCGGACGTCGCCGGAGCACCGCCCCGCCGATCAGCCCCCCACCACCATCCAGCCCAGCACCGCCGTGGACTGGAGGTAGACGATGACGCACAGCAGCGCCAGCATCACGACGCTCCAGCCGAACACGCGCCGGAACAGCGTGCCTTCGGCGCCCACCAACCCCACCGCGGCCGTGCCGATCGCGAGGTTCTGCGGGGAGATCATCTTGGCCAGCACGCCGCCCGTGGTGTTCGCGGCGCCGAACAGGATCGGCGAGGCGTGCAGCTGGTGCGCCGCGGTCAGCTGCAACCCGCCGAAGAGCGCGTTGGAACCCGCGTCCGTCCCCGTCACCGCGACGCCGAACCAGCCGACGAGCGGTGCGAGGAAGGCGAAGAGCGAACCGGTCTGCGCGAGCCAGATGCCGAGCGTGGTGATCTGGCCCGACAGGTTCATCACGTACGACAGCGCGAAGACGCACAGCACGGTGAAGATCGCCCAGCCGAACTGCCGCAGGGTGGCCCCGTACACCTGGAGCGCGCGCAGCGGCCCCACCCGCAGCACGACGGCCGTCAGGATGCCGGAGACGAACAGCAGCGTGCCGGCCGTCGACGCCCACGGCACGGCGAACACCGTGGCGACTGGCGCACCGTCGCCGGCGTGGATGCCGGCGAGGCCCGGCCACTGGAAGCTGTTCGTGCCCTTGGCGAGCCATTCCTTGATCGGGCCGATCTGGGCGAGCGAGAACAGCACGACGACGATCAGGTAGGGGGCGAACGCGAGCACCTTGTCCGCACGCGGATCGGTTCCGTCCGGGCGGCCGGCCCGGCGCTCGGCCACCGGATCGTGGTCGACGGACCCGCCCGCGATGACGGGCGGTACGGCCCGCCCGGCCGGGGCGTCGGAGGGCTGCCACACGCGGTTGAGCGCGACGACGGCGCCGGCGGAGACGATGGCGGCGAAGATGTCGCCGAGCTTGTAGCTCCAGTAGTTGGCGAGTGCGAACTGCGTGACGCCGAAGGTGAGTCCGGCGGTGAGCGCGGCCGGCCACACCTGCTTGAGGGCGCGCGGGCCGTCGGCGATGGCCACGAGCAGGAACGGCACGAGGACGGCGAGGATCGGCGCCTGGCGGCCGGTCATGGCGCCGTAGTCGTCGGGGTTCAGATGGGTGACCGTGCCCAGGACGGTGATCGGGTTGCCCATGCCGCCGAAGGCGACGGGCGCGGTGTCCGCGAGGAGGGCGATGACGGCCGCCTTCAACGGCTGGAACCCGGCGGCCACCAGCATCACCGAGCAGATGGCGATGGGCGAACCGCCACCGGCCAGCGCCTCCAGCAGCGCGCCGAAGGAGAACGCGATGACGATCGCCTGGATCCGCTTGTCATCGCTGATCGCGGCGAACGCCCTGCGCAGCACGGCGAAGTGCCCGGTCTCCACGGTGAGGTTGTAGATCCAGATCGCGTTGAACGTGATCCACAGGACGGTGATCACACTGTTCGCGGCCCCGTACCCGGCGGCGTCGAACGTCATGCCGACGGGCATGTCGTACGCGAACACCGCGACGAGCAGGGAGACCACGAACGCGGCGAGCCCCGCCCACTGCGCCTTCCAGCGGAAGACACCGAGCAGGACGAGGACGGTGAGCAAGGGAACGGCGGCGACCAGGGCCGACCAGCCGACGGATTCCAGGGGCAGGTTCTGCGTGTACATGGGAGCCGTGGCCCACCCTCCCGTTCGGTCCGCGCGACGTTGTGCCCCCGTGCATTCAATGACGTGAACAACGTCTCTCTATGTGTTGCGCCATGGTGCCATCGGGACAGGAGCCTAGGAAGGGCTCTGCACCAAGCGCTTTACGGCTGTTGGGTCCGGGGCGCCGGCGCGTGGCCGGGACGGGGTCCCGGCGCGCGGCGTGGGAGCGGTGCCCGGGCGGGGAACAGGCGCGGCGGCCGCCGAACGCGTTTGCAGCGTTGCGGCGCAAGCCCACACGGCCTGGTCCCGGCCCGGTGGTTCCGGACCGCGAGCGTGCCGCACGCGCCTGCGTTCTGAACATTCCTGCGGAGCGGTACGCCTGCCCCGCCGGGACAGTCGTTCACCCAGCCCCGCGATCAGGCGGGCAGCGTCCCGGTGCCCGCGGTGAGCTGCTCGCCGAGCGGTGTCCGCAGGTACCGCAGCCGCCGGCCGGCTCGCTCCGCGACGACCAGGCCGGCGTCGCGCAGGATGGTCAGATGGTGCGAGGCGGTCGCCGGGGCCAGCCGGAGGGCGTCGGCGACCTCCCCGGTGGTGCTGGGGACCGCCAGCAGGGTGAGCACCGCCGCCCGGGTGGGGCCGAGCAGGGCGGCCAGGGCGGAGCCGGGTTCGAACTGCCGGGCCGGGTCCCAGAGGCGGCCGTATCCGCGCGGCGGGTACCACAGGGCCCGGCCCGTCGGTGCCTCGGTCATGGTGTGCACCAGCGGGCCGGCGAACCCGGCCGGCATGAGGGCGAGCGGATGCCCGTCCAGTTCCCACTCCCGGCTCTTGGCATGGCCCAGCCGCAACGCAGAGCCGTCCCAGTCCAGTTGAGGATGCACGTCCTCCAGCAGGGCGCGCGGGCCCAGTTCGGCGGCGGTCCGGGCGCGCTGCGCGATCTCGGCCTCGGCCACCGCGCGCAGCCGCGGCCAGAGGGGCGCGATGGCCAGCCGGAAGTAGCGGCGGATCTGCTGGATCAGGTCGGCCAGCCCGCCCGCCGGGTCGGTGGCGAACCGGACGATCCCCGGTGGCGCCGGGTGGCCGGCCCAGGCGGCGCCGACCTCCTCGGCGACCCGGTCGAGCGGGGTGGCGGCCAGCACCCGCACCTCATCCTCCAGGCTGGGCCGCGCGGTGGCCGGGACGGGAGTGAGGAAGTCCGGCACGTAGCAGGCCGGGCCGCGGACCACCGCAAGCATCGTCTCCAGGCCGGCCCGGGCCACCAGCGGTCGCACCCTGGCCCGCCAGGAGCCGTACATCCGGAACCTGTTCGGCTGGTTCAGCACGAAGCTGCTGGTCACCACCTCGACCATGGGCGAGTGGGCGAGCCTGAGCCTGGTCAGGTCGGCAGCGCTGAAGGCGATCCGGAGCACGGTGCCATTCGAGCACAGTCGAACGGTTCGTCGGCAGCCGTCCGCCGATCCTACGGTCGGAGCCCACCCGGGCCGGACCGGCCGTCGCGCGCCCGACCGCATCGGCCGCGCACGCTCCGGTCCGGCCCGACACCGGGCCGGCAGAACGGAATCCCATGAAGTACCGCACCATCGGCACCAGTTCGACCACGCGCCGCGAGGTCAGCGTCCTGAGCCTGGGAGCCATGCTCTTCGGCACCGCGACCGACGAGGCCACGTCGTTCGCGATCCTCGACCGCTACGTCGAGGCGGGCGGCACGTTCGTCGACACCGCGAACAACTACGCGTTCTGGGTGGGCGGCACCCAGGGCGGCGAGAGCGAGGCGCTGGTCGGGCGGTGGCGCCGCAGCCGCGGCGTCGGCCGGGAGGTCGTGATCGCCAGCAAGGTCGGCGGCAGACCGTCGCGCCCGACCACCACCTTCATCAACGACCTGGAGGGCCTGTCCGCGCCCGTGATCAGGGAGCAGGCGGAGCGGAGCAGGGAACGGCTCGGCGTGGAGACCATCGACCTCTACTACGCGCACCTGGAGGACGCGAAGACGCCGGTGGACGAGACCGTGGAGGCGTTCGCCGAACTGGTCGCGGACGGCACCGTGGGCCTCGTCGGCGCCAGCAACCACTGGATATGGCGGGTCGAGCGGGCCAGGAGGGTGGCAGCGGCGGCCGGACTGCCCGGCTACGAGGTCCTCCAGTACCACCACAGCTACCTGCGGATGCGCACCGACATGCCCAGCCTGCGCTCGGCCGACGGCAACCTCGGTGTCGTGTCCGGCGATCACCTCAGCTACCTGCGGGACGACCCCCGCCTCACGCTCGTGGGGTACTCGCCGCTGCTCGGCGGCGCCTACGTGCGCCCCGACAAGCCGCTCGACCCCGAGCACGACCACCCCGGCACCCCGGCCAGGCTCGCGGCGCTGCGCGAGGTGGCCGCGGACGCGGGGGCGACCCTCAACCAGGTCGTGCTGGCGTGGATGATCGGCGCGGAGGTACCGGCGATACCGCTTGTCGGTGCCTCGTCGGTCGCGCAGCTCGACGAGAGCCTGGCGGCCGTCGACCTGGAGCTCACCGCCGAGCAGCGGGCGAAGCTGGATGCGGCGATGTAGCCGGACGCGACGAGGCAGCCGGACCCGGCGATACAGCCGGACCCGGCGATACAGCCGGACCCGGCGATACAGCCGGACCCGGCGATACAGCCGGACCCGGCGATACAGCCGGACCCGGCGATACAGCCGGACCCGGCGATACAGCCGGACCCGGCGATACAGCCGGACCCGGCGATACAGCCGGATCCGGCGATGTGACCGACCGGGCCGGTGACGGTGCGGGCGCCGGGCAAGCAGTCCGGCGCCCCTGGCACCCGGGCCCTCAGATGCCCGTGATCACCGCGGGCGCCCGTTCGGCCCGGCTCAGCGCGCGCAGGACGGCCGTTTGCCCGTGCCGGACCACCGCGAGCCGGGACAGCAGGTCGAGCACCGGCTCGAAGACGCCCGGCGGGAACGACGGCGTGGGGATGCCGGCGCTCAGCGCCAGGTCGTCGGAGTGCACGACGATCTCCACCATGCGCGTCAGCAGGAAGTCGTCGAGCGTCAGCGGCGTTCCGACGAACGACACGATCCGGTCGGCGGATTCGGCCGGCAGGGCCGCGCGCTGCCGGGCCACCGCCGAGGCGACCTCGCCGGCGAACGCCTCCGCGCCGCCCGCCGCCGCGGACTCGCCGCCCTCCCGGATGTTCACGTTGACCTCCGCGTCGACATCGGCGTGGAACGCGGCGGCCCTGGTGTAGAAGTCGGCCACGGGCAGCGGCTCCTCCTCCGCGGCCTGGGCCTCCAGCAGCCAAGACACGTAGAAGACCTGCGACCCCACGTGGCCGGCGAGCCCGTGGACGCTGAACTCCTTCAGCACGCTGGGCCGGTCCCACGCCACGGCGACCCCCGCGTCCCCGAGCAGCGCCGCCACCGACGCCGCCGCCTCCAGGTACGCGTCTCTGATCGCGGTCATCCTTCCCCCTCCATCTGGCCGTTCCTCCCTATGGCCCTTATGGCCCTTCGCGGTCGGTCACACCCTGCACCATCGGCCGGCGGGCGCGACAGCTCGCCGCCGCGTCGCACGGAACCAGGCTCCGGCATACCGCCGAACGGCCCCACCTGGGCGTGGCTCGCACGAGGGGCAAGGGCTCCGCCGGGGCGGAAGCGGCGGTGACGCTCGGTAGCCGCGACCTGCCCGGCCTGGACAGCAGGCGAAGACGCCGCCCACACTCCGTACTGTCGGAAGATACGTGCATCAGGAAAGGAAATCCGTGAGCCGCGGCGAGCGAACAGACGCGATACCGGACCACCCGTCGCCGGACACCACGCCGCGGCAGGCAGCGGCCGCCGCACCAGCACCAGCACCACGCGGCCGCGGCTCCGTCGTCGCCGCGCTGATGCTGTCGATGGCGCTCGCCGCGCTCGACAGCACGATCGTCTCCACGGCCGTCCCGCAGATCGTGGGCGACCTCGGCGGGTTCTCCGTCTTCTCGTGGCTGTTCTCCGGCTACCTGCTCGCCGTCACCGTCACGCTCCCCCTGTACGGGAAGATCTCCGACACGTTCGGCCGCAAGCCCGTGCTCATCGCCGGCATCATCCTGTTCGTCGCCGGGTCCCTGCTCTGCGCCACCGCGTGGAACATGGCCGCGCTCATCGCGTTCCGCGTCGTGCAGGGCCTCGGCGGCGGCGCCCTCCAGGGCACCGTGCAGACCGTCGCCGCGGACCTGTACCCCCTGAAGGAACGCCCCAAGATCCAGGCCAAGCTCTCCACGGTCTGGGCGAGCTCGTCCGTGGCGGGCCCCGCCGTCGGCGGGCTCTTCGCCGGTTACCTCGACTGGCGCTGGATCTTCCTCATCAACCTGCCGATCGGCGCGCTCGCGCTGTGGCTGATCGTCAAGCACCTGCACGAGCCCTCCCGCCCCGCGACCCTTCGCACGGGCGCCAAGGCCGCGAAGGCAGGCGCACCGGCCACGAGCGCCCCGGCCGCACCCGCGCGGCGGCCCCGGATCGACTGGGCGGGCGCGCTCGCCGTGTTCGCCACCGGTGCCCTGCTGCTGACCGCGCTCGTCCAGGGCGGCGTGGCCTGGCCCTGGCTCTCCGCGCCGAGCTTCGCCTTCTTCGGCGGCGGCGCCGCCCTCGCCGTCGCCACCGTCGCCATCGAGCGGCGGGCCGCGGACCCGATCATCCCCGGCTGGGTGTGGCGCCGCCGCACCATCGCCGCCGTGAACATCGCGCTCGGCGTCATGGGCCTGCTGATGGTCGCGCCGACCGTGTTCGTCCCCACGTACGCGCAGTCGGTGCTCGGCCTCGGCCCGATCCCCGCCGGCTTCGTGCTGTCCGTGATGACGTTGAGCTGGCCCATCGCCGCGGCCCTCTCCAGCCGCGTCTACGACCGCATCGGCTTCCGCCTCTGCGCCGTCACGGGCATGTCCGTCGCCACGCTGATGCTGCTCGCGTTCCCGTTCCTGCCCTTCCCCGGGCAGGCCTGGCAGCCCGCGCTGATCATGCTGGTGCTCGGCGGCGGGCTCGGCCTCTTCCAGCTCCCGCTGATCATCGGCGTCCAGTCCACGGTCGGCTGGTCCGAGCGCGGTACGGCGACCGCGTCCATCCTCTTCAACCGGCAGATCGGCCAGAGCGTCGGCGCCGCGCTGTTCGGCGCCGTCGCCAACGGCGTCCTGGCCGGGCGGCTCGCCCACGCCCACGGGCTCAAGCTCCCCGGCGACCTCGACGCCGTCTCGCGGGCCCTCGACAACCCCGGCTCCCTGAGCGCGGCAGCCGCCGACTACCTGCGCCGGGCCGTGGACTCCGCCGTCGGCGACGTCTTCCTCGGCGCGGCCGGCGCCGCCGTCCTGACCCTGCTGGTGCTGCTGTTCGTCGCACCGCGCCGCTTCCCCGTCATCCAGGAGGAGGGGGCGCAGCGGGACGCGGAGGGCGGCGCCGCGGAGGCCGGAGGGGTCTGAACGACGCGTGGCCGCGTGGCCGGCACGCGTGGCCGCGGCGAGCCGCCGGAGGGGTGACGAGCGGGGCGCCGGAGCGGGGCGCGCACCAGGTGCCGTGGGGATGCCGCAGGCGGTCGGCGCCGCCTGCGATCTTGTCGCCGGAAGAGGCGCGCCATAAGGTGAGGCGACATTGATGTGTTCATGTTCTGGACCCGCCTCGTTCCAGGAGTGCACATGTTCGCTGCCCCCGCAGGAGCCTCCCCCACCCGCCCGCGCCGGAGACCGGCCCGCGGTCGATTCCTGGCCACCGCCCTGGCCGTCCTCTCCGTGACGGCATCCCTCACCCTGACGGCCGAGAGCACCGCCGTGGCCGCGACCGCGGACGGCCACGGCGCCCCGGGCGCGCGCGGCCTGGGCGACCCGTACTTCCCGCTCGCGGGGAACGGCGGCTACACCACCCGGCACTACGACCTGGACCTCGCCTACGATCCGCTCACGCGGCGGCTGGACGCCACCGAAGCCGTCACCGCACGTGCCACCCAGCGGCTCAGCACGTTCGACCTCGACCTGTCCGGGCTGACGGTCCGCGGGGTGCGGGTGAACGGGCGGACGGCCCGGTGGACGCGCGACGGGCAGGAACTCGCCATCACGCCCGCGAAGCCGCTCGGGAAGGGGCAGGGCTTCCGCGTCGACCTCTCCTACGGCGGCGTTCCGGAGGACGTCACCGACCCCGACGGCTCCGCGGACGGCTGGATCTCCACCGACGACGGCGCCTTCGTCGCGGGTGAGCCCCAGGGCGCCATGTCGTGGTTCGCCGCCGACAACCACCCTCTGGACAAGGCCTCGTACACCTTCGAGATCACCGTGCCGGCCGGGTACACCGCGGTCGCGAACGGCGTGCTGGCATCGCAGCGGACCAGGGCGGGCAAGACCACCTTCCACTGGCGCCAGTCCCAGCCCATGGCCTCCTACCTCGCCACCGCCACGGTCGGGAAGTTCGACGTCCAGCGGTACACCACCGCCTCGGGCATCCCCGTCTACAACGCGGTGGATCCCCGCGAGGCGGCCGACGCCGCCCCGGCACTGGCCCGGATCCCGGCGATCCTCGACTGGGAGAGCGACCTCTTCGGTCCGTATCCGTTCTCGGCGGCCGGCGCGATCGTCGACCATGCTCCGGACGTGGGCTACGCCCTGGAGACGCAGACGCGGCCGATCTACGACAGGGCGCCGGGCGTCGGCACGGTCGTCCACGAGATGGCGCACCAGTGGTTCGGCGACTCCGTGAGCCTGACCAGCTGGCAGGACATCTGGCTCAACGAGGGCTTCGCCACCTACGCGGAGTGGCTCTGGGAGGAGCAGCACGGCGGGAAGACCGCCCAGGCCAGCTTCGACGGCTACTACGCCCGGCCGGCCACCAACAGCCTGTGGGCCTTCCCGCCCGCGGACCCCGGCGAGGGGGCGAACATCTTCGCCTCGCCCGTCTACACCCGCGGCGCGATGACCTTGCAGGAGCTGCGCACGGCCGTCGGCGACACCGACTTCTTCACCATCCTGAAGACGTGGGCCCGAAGCCACCGCTACGGCAGCGGAACCACCGCCCAGTTCATCGCGCTCAGCGAGAGGGTGTCCCGCAAGGACCTCGGCGCCCTCTTCCACACCTGGCTCTACACCGCGGGCAAGCCAGCCAGGCCGTAACCGCGGGCACACACCAGACGTAACGAAGAAGCCGGCCCGTCCCTCCGCGCTGGAGGTACGGGCCGGCTTCTCACCGGAGGGTCCGGAGGGTGCGGAGGGTCACTTCTCGGGGTGGCTCAGCTCCAGGTCGAGGCCGTCGGCTCCCCTGCCCTCGACCCGGACGGTGGTGGCCACCGGCGGGTAGCCGCTGGCGATGAGCGAGTACCCGCCCGCGTCCAGGTCGGTGAACGCGTACACGCCCTCCGAGTCGCTGGTGGCCGTGCCGACGACGTTCCCGGCCGCGTCGAGCAGCGTCAGGCGGGCGTCGGCGAGCGGGCGGTGGTCCGCGCCGGCACGGACGGCGCCCTGGAGCTGGGCACCCGCCTGGAGGACGATGTCCAGCCGCGTGGTCCCGGTACCGCCGACCTCGGCGAGGCGGGCGGTCGGCCGGCAACCCGAGGCATGCACGGCGACCGTGTACTCGCCCACCGGCAGCTCGCCCAGGGTGAAGCCGCCGGCCGCGTCCGTCTTGCCGGAGGCCAGCACGTTGCCCGGGATGTCGGTCACCACGACCATCGCGCCCTCCACGGGCAGGCCGTCCGGCGCGCTGGTCACGACGCCCGCGAGCCCACCGCTCGCGGACAGCAGCACGTCGTGGGAGACGGGTTCCTGGCCGACCGTGACGGTGGACGCCTGCGGCTTGCAGCCGTCGGCGGCGGCGATCAGCACGTACGAGCCGGTGCCCGGCACCGGAAGGGTGTAGCCGCCGTCGGCCCGGGCGTCGGCGCGGCCGAGCTGGCGTCCGGAGGGGGAGATCAGGGTCAGCGCGGCGGCGGCCACCGGTGTGCCGTCGGAGTACCGCACCCGGCCGTGCACGGCGTGGGTGCCGGCCGCCTGGACGTCACCGCCGCCCGGCGAGGCGAAGGCCGCCACCGGCGGTTGCGACGGCGCCTCCGCCTGCGACTCCGCGGCGCCGACGCCCACGAGGACCGGCTCCTTCTCGGAGCGCGGCGCGGGACCCGCCGCCTCGGCGGCACGCGCCTCCAGGGCGGAGATCTTCCGGAGCGGCACCTCCTTGATGAACAGGATCACCACGAAGGCGACGGCCATCACGATCGCGGCGAGCAGGAACACCGAGTGCATGGCGTCCGCGAAGCCCGCCTTGAAGGGCACGGCCAGGCGCGGGTCCAGCTTCTGGATGAAGGAGGAATCGCTGAGGACGCTGCTGGAACCGCCGTTGGAGCCGCCCTTGAGCATGCTCAGCACCGGCTTGTTCTCCGGGTCCGCCAGCACGGCCGGGTCCCTCAGCGCGGCCTTGAAACTCGCGCTCGACGCGGCCTCGGTGAACGCCGACGCGATCTTGCCGCTGAGCGTGCTGAAGAGCACCGAGAGGAAGATCGCCGTGCCGGCCGTGCCGCCCATCTGCCGGAAGAAGGTGGACGACGAGGTCGCGACACCCATGTCCTTGATCGGCACCGCGTTCTGCACCGCCAGGACCAGTGTCTGCATGCAGCCGCCCAGGCCCAGGCCGAAGACCGCCATGAAGACCATCGTCTGCCACAGCGGCGTGTCCCAGTCGACCCTGAAGTAGAAGAGCCCCATCGCGACGACCATCAGGGCGCTGCCGATGATCGGGAAGATCTTGTACCGGCCGGTCTTGGAGGTGACCTGGCCGGAGGCGATCGAGGCGGCCATCATGCCGGCCATCAGCGGCAGCATCTCCAGGCCCGACTTGGTGGCGCTGGCGCCCTTGACGATCTGGAGGTACTGCGGGATCACCAGCATGCCGCCGAACATGCCCATACCGATCAGCACCCCGACCAGGCTGGTCAGGCTGAAGACCGGGATGCGGAACAGGCGCATCGGGATCAGTGCGGCATCGCCCATGGCGCGCTCGACGAAGATCCAGACGACGATTCCGACGGCACCGATCGCGTAGCAGGTGAGGGACCGCGGCGAGCCCCAGCCCCAGCCGCGGCCCTGCTCGGCGACGAGCAGCAGCGGCACCACACCGATGATGAGGGTGAGCGCGCCCCACCAGTCGATGCGGGACGGCCGGCGGGTGTGCGGGATGTTGAGCACCTTGGCGACGACGAACAGCGCGACGATGCCGATCGGCACGTTGACCAGGAAGACCCAGCGCCAGCCGGTGACGCCCAGGATGCTGCTCGTGCCCGCGAGGAAGCCGCCGATCAGCGGTCCGCCCACGCTGGAGATGCCGAAGGTCGCGAGCATGTAGCCCTGGTATCGGGCGCGCTCGCGGGGCGGGACGATGTCACCGATGATCGCCAGCGCGAGCGACATCAGACCACCGGCACCGATGCCCTGGAGGGCCCGGAACACGGCCAGCTCGGTCATCGAGTTGGAGAAGGTGCACAGCACGGAGCCGACGATGAAGATGCTGATCGCGGCCAGGAAGTAGGGCTTGCGGCCGTGCAGGTCGGACAGCTTGCCGTACAGCGGCGTCGAGATCGTCGAGGTGATCAGGTACGCCGTGGTGGCCCAGGCCTGCTGGCTGAGGCCGTGCAGGTCGTCCGCGATGGTCCGGATGGACGTGCTGACGATGGTCTGGTCGAGCGCGGCCAGGAACATCCCCAGCAGCAGGCCGCTGAGGATGGTGAGGATCTGCCGGTGGTTGAGGCCGCCCGGCGAGGCTATCGGTGTCCCCGCGCTCTGCGCGGGGGCTGCTTGGCTCATCGTGCTGTTTCTCCCTGTCCTCCGCCGACACCCGGAGCGGGCTCCTGGGCGGTGTCGCGCGTTGTGATGTGCCGGCAAGTCCTCATGGAGACGGGTGGGCGGCCGGACGAGCTCGAAGCGGTCCCCGGGCGGCCGCCCCTGGGGGTCGGCCGCGGCTTCGGGTCCCGCTCACTCCGGTACTGCTGAAGGGTGGCGCACCCGGCGCCGGTGTCGGTCGGCGGCATGCCCCGCCCGTGTTCCGGGCCTCGCCGGATACGAGGGTGGCGGCCGGGATCGTCTGCTGCGGGCCCGGCTCGCGGTGGACGACCGGGTCTTCGGGCCGGCACCGGCCGCGCGGGCCGGATCGTCCCGCGTACCGCGCCGGGGGCGGCCCTCGGTCGCTGTCAGCCTGCGGGGGCTCGTGCCGGTGGCGGTGCCGGGGGCGGGAGCAGCTGTGTCACCGCTCGCACCGGCGGGGCGGGGCCTCTTCCCGCGGCCATGGGCCACTCCGTATCGATCGCCTGTTCCTACGAAACTTGCTTGGTCTCAACAAATATAAACCAAGTGCTTGCCTCGGGCAACTTGGTGGTCGAAATGCACGGCTTGCACTGACCGCACCGGCTCTGGCGGCGGAGGCCGCTCCCACCGGCGCACCAGGGAGCGCGCGGAGCGCGAAACCGGCGCCCGATCCGGCCTCCACCACCGCACGGATCCGTAATGCCCCGCCCTCCGATGACCGCTCGACTCGGCCACGCCACCGCGCCCCCCGCAGGCGACCGGATTTCGCCTCCAGACACAACGCCCCTGCATGACGAGCACGTCCCGGACGCGCCATCCGGGCGCCACGCATTCAGCGTGACCGGATTCGGTCATCACGTCGCTGTCGCACATTCTTCCGATCGGCATTCCCCGGGCGCTCGGGGCCTATCGCGGATCCTGACGGATGCCGGAGTTCTGGTGGCGACGGCGAGACTCTCACGCTTAGAATATCGCGCGCTGCTCGCGATGGCGGTCGGTGAGGTCGGCGGCGGGGGGCGAGGGTACCGTGTTCGAGCTGCGGAAACGCGCAATGGAGGGCGGTACCGCCCGAGGTTCTGAACATGCTTTCGCCTTTGCTGGCCCGCGGTGCTTACCACTCGCCCGCAATACCCTTCAAACGATCACCACAAAGCGGTCCACGCAACGGCGATGGGCCCTTTTTCTTTTCCTTGGCGTTCGCGACCGGCACCCCCGTCCGGGGCCATGGGGCGACGCCCGGCGAGAAGCGGGCGCTTCGTTTCACGACAAGAGAAGTGTGGAGTGTGATGCCATGAACCGAGTCGGCAGAGATTCGCCCCGGTCGCCCTGGAGGCTTGCGGAGCCTCTGGGGCGCGTGGGGTTATCCGTTCTCCTCCTGGCGGGCGGCGCCATGGGAGCGACAGCCGGCTCCGCCGCCGCCGCGACCGACGACGGCACGCTGACGGTCGAGGTGCTGCGCGACTTCTTCGGCACGGGCGTGATCAACGCGACCATGGACGTGCCGCAGCGGGGCATGAAGGTGGAGATCTCCGACCCCGCCGGCCACGATGTCACCGGCGTCACGGATGCCACCGGAAAGGTCGTGGTGCCGCCGTCGGCGGAGCTGAGCGGCGGGCAGTACCGCGTCGACGTCAGCGTCCCGGCACCGTACAGCGACTACCTGCGGGCGGCCCCCGCGTCCACGGAGGAGAACCACTTCGACAGCTTCACGTCGTTCGTGGACGTGTCGGGCGGGAAGGACGCCTCCGTGGTGACGGGGGTGTGGGATCCGGCCGACTACGCGCTGCCTGACTCGCGCTACTTCGTACCGGTCCAGAGCGGCGCCGACGGAACCGACAACCGGGCGCTGGTGGCGTTCGGGACGGACACCCGGGGCACGTGTCCCACGGACGTGTCCTGTCCGGCCACGCTGGCCACGCAGGACCAGGTCGGCACGACGTTCGGGCTGGCGTACGACACGGACCGCAGCCGCCTGTTCCAGAGCGCGTTCGCCCGCCGGTACGCCCCGTACGGGCCCCAGGGCGCCGGCGCGATCTACACGGTGCCGGTCGGCGGCTCGGGTGCGCCCGAGCTGTTCGCCCAGGTCCCGGGCGCAGCGGTGACACAGCACGACACCGCCAACATGATCAAGGATCCCGGGTTCACCGAGGCACCGGGCAAGGAGAGCATCGGCGGCCTGGCCCTGTCGGAGGACGGCTCCACGCTGTACGCGGTGAACCTGCTGACCCGGAGTCTGGTGGCCTTCGATGCGACGGGGACCACCGCCTCGGAGCCCGAGGCGACGGTTCCGATCCCGGACCCGGGGTGCGCGAGCGCCGACGACTGGCGGCCGTTCGGTCTCCAGGCCCACAACAACACGCTGTACGTCGGCGGCGTGTGCAGCGCGGAGAGCACGCAGCAGCGCGCGGACCTCAAAGCCGTCGTCTACACCTACGACGGCAAGCGGTTCAGCACGGTGCTGACCCACCAGCTCACGGAGGAACGCGGCAGCGTCTACGGTTCCGGCGACAGGAACACCCACTGGAACCCGTGGAACACCAAGCTGGACACGTGGGACGACCGGAAGTCGGGCAGCACCTTCATCGATCCGCAGCCGGAGCTGGCTTCCCTCGCCTTCGCCCGCGACGGCTCGATGATCCTGGGTTTCCGCGACCGGTTCATGGACGTGCTCAGTTGGGGAGGGCTGGACCCCCGCCCGGGGAACAACACGGCGGAGAACGGCATGTCCGGTGGTGACATCACCATGGTCTGTGCCACTCCCACCGGCGAGTACCAGTGGGAAGGCACCGGGAGCTGCCCCAACCACGCCACCCCCGCCAACAACGGCGGCCAGGCCGCCGATGTCGTCGAATACTTCCCGGGCGACTCTTACGCCAACGCGCACCAGGAGACCGCGCTGGGGTCGGTGGCCTATATCCCGCAGCAGCAGTGGGTCGTCAGCACGGAGTTCGACCCGGTCGTCAACGTCGCCACCTCGGGGACCGGGTACCACAACATCACGACCGGTCAGGGCCCGGGCAACAACCCGACCGCCAACGGGTACCAGTTCGTCAACCAGCAGCAAGGCGGGTTCGGCAAGGCCGGCGGGCTCGGCGACGTCGCGTACGCGGCGGCGAACGCGCCCATCCAGATCGGCAACCTCGTGTGGTTCGACGGCGACCACAACGGCACGCAGGACCCCGCGGAACCGCTGCTGCCGGAGGCCACGATCAACCTGCTGGACGCGGGCGGCAAGCAGGTCGCCACGACGAGGACCGATGCCGCCGGCGAGTACTACTTCGGTGGTGTCGGTGCCGAGTACCAGCTCACGCCCGGCGCCAAGTACACCGTGCAGTTCGACGTGTGCACGGCCGACACCAGCAAGGTGGCCGACCAGCCCACGGCGGACGAGCTCCGGTTCACGCTCGCGCGGGCCGGTGCCAACCGTGCGCACGACTCCAATGTGACCCCGCCGACCACCGGGGAGTTGTGCAACGGCTCCGCGCCTGTCACGGCCCCGGACAAGCCGGGCGGTGTCGATCACACGATCGACGCCGGGGTGTACATCCCGAAGGAGACACCGACGCCGCCTCCGTCCTCACCGCCGGCGACGCCACCTGCCTCCACCCCGCCGACCGCGCCGCCCGCCAACAACCCGGCCCCGGCCGGTGGCGGCTCGGGTTCCCTGGCCGACACCGGTACGTCCGGGCTGCCTCAGATGATCACCCTCGCCGGCCTGCTGGTGGGCGCGGGTCTGGTCATCGCCTTCGTGAGCCGGAAGTACCTCGTCCAGAGACACTGAACGAACGGAACAAACGGAACAACCAGTGATCTGCCCGCCCGCGCTCCGGATGGCGCGCGGGCGGGCGGATCGCGTCTCGGGCCGGTCCACGAGGGCCGGCCCCGGCGTCGTCCGTCACCGGACCGCCGGGTGCCGTCGCGTCAGCACGGTGGCCGGGCGGTGCGGTGATCGAGAGGGTGAACCAGCAGAGTGCCAGCGTCGAGCCGCGTGCGCAGTGCGAGATCCCAGCAAGCTCAACCGGGGCGCCCGGCCGACCGGCGCAGGTGGCCGGGGCGGCGCTGGGCGGCAGTCGCCGTCGGCGCGGCGGCCGTCGCGGTGGCGGTGGTGGCCACGCTCCTCCTCACCGGCGGCGACCCCGAATCCAGAGTTCCGCGGGCACTGACGCCGGATGAGGCGAACCAGCTCGCGATCACGCGGTTCCGCAACTACGAGGCGCACGGCCGCGCGGTGACGATCACCGTGCCGGGCAGCGCCGGCGGGCTGGTCGTCACCGGGTCCGTCGACTACCGGCGCAAGCTCGGCTACGGCGTGGTGCACGGCACCGGGCGCGACACGTCCAGCGACGGGCTGATCGAGTGGACGGCCACCTCGGTCCTCGTCCACCCGATGGCCAACGCCCCCGCGCGCGCACCCGCGTCGCCGCCCGGTCCGGGCTGGTACACGCGTCCGTTGCAGTCGTCGGGCAGCTCGCTGGACAGTTCGCTGGCCATCGCGCTCAGCCTCGGCAGCGACCGGCCGGACAACGCCCAGCTGCTGCCGCAGAACGGTGCCGCCTGGTGGGGGCGGGACCAGGTGGGCGGCCACCGGGTGGACGTCATGACCGGGCCGTCCTCCCGCGACCGCTCCGGCACGGCGGGCAACGTGCGCTACTGGATCGGCTCGGACGGCACCATGTACCGGGCCCGCGCCGGCGTGAGTTCCGCGCCGCAGCCGGTGGTCATCGACTTCGACACCCAGAAGTACGTGCCGGTCGAGCCGGTACCCGGAGCCGCCCCGGCGCGGTAGCCGCGGTAGCGGCCGTTCAGCAGGACGCACGGAAGCAGCCGCTCAGGACGCACGTAGGCGACCGTTCAGGACGCACGGAAGCGACCGTTCAGGACGGGCGGCAGCCGCGGTTGCCGCCGTTCAGGACGTCTTCGAACCGGCCCCCTGCACCCGCGCGTTCGCGACGAGCAGGGACGCCGACGGCAGCGGGATGCCCGCCTCGTCCGGCATGCTCGGAACAGCCGGAACCGCGGTGGCGCCCTTCGTGCGGGCGCCGGGGAACTCCGGCTGCGGACCGGGCGCCGCGACCTCGGTGAACGGGATGCCACCGGGCGCCGCCGGCATCGTCCACGTGCCGGCCGGGGAGGACGACCCGGCCGGAAGCGGGCAGGACGCCGTTGCCGCGAGCCGGGCGGGCACCGTGGTGCGCAGAGCGTTGCCGCGCAGGCAGTTGCCCCGGCCGCGGGTGGCGGTGGGGAACGTCCAGCCGACGTCGACGCCGTTGCCCGTGAACGTGTTGTCCACGATCTGGTTGCCGTTCGGAGGCAGGTCGGCGGATGCGGTGATCACCAGCCCGGCGTTGCTGTTGCCGGCGACGCGGTTGCGGACGAACCGGTTGTCGCTGCCGCCGTCGATGCCGATGCCGGTGCCCCACCCGCCGTCGGCCTGCTCCGGGGTGGCCTCCTGCTGGTTGGCGGCGATCAGATTGCCCGCGATGACGGCACCCCGCTGCGGGAGCAGCTTCTCCTGGTGGTCGGAGTTGGTGGTCAGGCCCACGCGGTTGCCCACCAGGCGGTTGCCGACCACGTACATGTCCCCGCCGGCGTTGGTGCCCTCGTAGCCGACCGCGTTGAGTTCGGCGACGTTGTCCCGCACCACGATGTGACACGGCTTGCACTGCCCGACGTAGATCCCCGAGTCGGCCCCGCCCGAGGTGTACGAGTGCTCGATGACGCCGTTCTGCGCGGAGAACGCGTAGATGCCGTACAGGCCGTTGCGGGTCGCGGTCACGTACGAGACCAGGAACGACTTCAGGAAGGTGACGGGCTCGTCGCCGGTGTCGTAGCCGCCGCTCTGGCCCGGCAGCCCGGCGGCGGCCGCCGCGGAACCGGTGACCAGGACGCCGTTCTGCGTGTTGTTCCGCACGGTCAGGTTCTCCACGGCCACCCCGGGCGCCGACACGAGGACGCCGTTGGGCTGCCGCAACCGCCCGTCGATGACGACCCTTTCCCGGGACTCGCCGCGCAGGGTGACGCGCGCCGTGTCGATCCTCACCGACTCGTGGTAGACGCCCGGCGCGACCAGCACCACGTCACCCGGGTGAGCGAGGGACACCGCGTCCGAGATCGTCGGGGCGTCGGCAGGCACTCGGATCGTCACATGCGCGCCGCTCGGCCGCCGGCCCTTGGCCGATCCGGCGTCCGCGCCGTCGTCGCCGCCGCCGCAGCCGGCCACAAGTGCCAGCGTCCCCAGGACCGCCGCCACCACGCGAAGTGCTAATCGAGGCATGATCCCCAGTCTGGCATGACGCCCGATTCCGCGTATGGCGTGACGCCCAATTCAGGGCCGGAATCGCCAAGTTGACCGGCACCGCGATTGCGGTGTGGCACTCTGCACACCATGCCCCGAGCCGATCGCCGCCCGTCGCGCCGCACGTTTCTCGATGTCACCGGCACGATGGTGGCCGCCGGCCTGACCGCCGGGTGCACGTCGGACTCCGCGCAGCCGGGGCGAAACGCCCCTTCCGCAGCGGGCACGCCCACGCCCATGCCGGTTCCGGCGACGGGCCGCCATCAGGCGGGCATCACGCTCCCCCAGCCGCCGCAGCCCAACCTGCTCGCCGTGGTGGCCGACCTCGGCGCCACCGCGGACGCCGGCCCGTTGCTGGACGAACTCGGCCGGACCATCCGGGCGCTCACCGCGGGAGACGACCCGCGCCTGCTGGGCCTGCCGCCGGGCGACCTGACCGTGACCGTCGGCGTGGGCCCCCGGCTGGTGCGCACGGCCGGTGCCTCGCTGCCCGGCGCGACCGACCTCCCGCGGTTCTCCCGCGAGCGGATCGCCGCGGAGGCACGGGGCGGAGACCTGCTGTTACAGATCTGCGCCGGCAACGCACTGCTGCTGTCGGTCGCCGCCGCGGCGCTCCTCGACCAGGCCGGCGACCGCGTCCGCGAACGCTGGCGCCAGTCCGCGCGCCGCGGTACGAACGTGCCCTTCGGGGGCGGCCTCGCCGCGCAACGCAACACGCTCGGCTTCATCGACGGCATCGTGGGCCCGCACACCACCGCCGAGCAGGAGCGCGACCTGTGGCTGGCCGGGCCCCCCGCGGTCGCCGGCGGCACCCTGGCCGTGCTGCGGCGCATGGAACTCGACCTGCCGCGGTTCGCCGCCCTGTCCGTGGCCGAGCAGGAAGCGGTCTTCGGGCGGCACCGGACCAGCGGCGTCCCCCTCTCCGGCGGCACCGTCGCCTCGACCCCGGAACTCGGCGCCAAGACAGCGGACGGGCGCTACCTCGTCCCCGCGAAGGCCCACGTGCGCAGGGCGAACCCCACCGTGGTCGGCACCGGCCTCATGCTCCGCCGCTCCTACAACACCGACGAGCCCGCCCCCGGCCTGCTCTTCATCAGCTTCCAGAACGCCCTGCGGACCTTCACCGCCACCCTCACCCACATGGACGCCGCCGACGCGCTGCTGGAGTTCACCACCACGACGGCCAGCGCGACGTTCCTGATCCTCCCGGGCTTCGACCGGCAGCACCCGCTCGGTTCAGGGCTGTTCGGCTGATCACGGCACACGCCGGAGAACGCCGGAGAACGCACGCCAGCGGCGGTGGCGCGGAAGCGCCACCGCCGTGGACGGGTGAGCGGTCCGTGATCCGTGGACCGGTGAGCAGTCCCCGGACGGGTAGGCAGTCCGTGGACCGGTCAGCAGTCCCCGGACGGGTAGGCAGTCCGTGGACCGGTCAGCGGGCGAGGGATCAGGACCAGAGGATCGAGCCGGCCTTGTCGTCCAGGATGCCGAGGTCGGTGCGGTCGCCGGCGAAGGCGATCGAGCCGCCCGCCCAGCCGCGGTGCTCGAAGAGATTCACCAGGCAGTTCCGGAACGTGTGGTAGGAGCCGAGGAACTCCTGCGCCCGAGGGCGCCGAGTGCGTCAGTGCACGTGGACCGTCACCGTGACGGTCTTGAGGACCGCCGGCAGCCTGGTGGTGTCGACCTTCAGGATCTCGCCGTTGTCGCTCTCGCCCGTGGGCGGCAGCACCTTCTGGTGGACCGTCCACGTGCCGTCGGGGTCGACAACGATGGTGTCGATGCCGAAATCGTCGTCGTTGGAGAGGTACAGCGTCTTCCCGGCGTTCGTGGTGGCGACGCCCTCGACCTTGTCGTGCGGGAAGAACGCGCCGCTGGGGTCGAGCTGGGTCACCAGCGTCCCGACGCCCAGGTACGACCGCTTCCGGGCCACGTGGACGCCGGCGCCGTCGAGCGCGGCGAAGGCGGCGTCGGTGCCGTCCTTCCCGACGAGCGCCTCGGGCGACTTGCCGCCGACCGTCAGGCCGCTGACGTCGGTCGCGCCGCGGATGTCGGCCTCGTAGAGGGTCTTCTGGGCGGACGGCTCGAAGGTGCCGTCACGCTCGTCGATGAGGAACCTCGTGTCGGACAGCGCGGTGATCTCGCTGTTGGCGTTGCCCGTGGTGCCGGGGTCGTCCAGCAGGTACAGGTACTGCTTGGCCCGGTACGTGCGCAGGTTGATCGTGACGATCCGGGTGGGCGAGACGTTGGAGGCCTTCGTGCTGCCGAGGTCCGGCTGCTGCAGCGCGGACTGCATCACGCCCACCAGGGTCGAGCCGTCCGGCGTGACCGTCAGGCCCTCCATGCCCTTGTTCTTCAGGCGGTTGGCCAGCTCGGCCGGCAGGTGGCCGACGATCTTGTGATACTTGTTGTCCGGGCTGTCCTTGTACGGGGTCAGCCGGCCCAGTTCGTAGCCGTTCGCGTCGAAGTGCGTGATGTACGGGCCGTACTCGTCCGAGACCCAGAACGTGCCGTCCGGCAGGGCCACGAGGCCCTCGGAGTCGTAGCCGTACGGATCGTCGGCGACGGGCACGGGGGTGCCGCCGTTCGCGTTCGTCGCGGCGACGTCGTCGATCACCTCGCCCGTGTCGTGCGGGGGACGGCCGCTGTACTTGACCCCACCGAGGCTCCTCGGCCCCTTCAGGGTGACCTTCCTGACCAGCTTCGCCTTGCCGCCGACGAGCCTGAACTCGCCGACCTCGGGCGTGAAGTCGAGGACCATCTCGGACTTGTTGCCGTCCGGGGCGTCGGCGTTGGGGCCGCGGTCGGTGAGGCCGTAGAAGGAGCCCGGCCTGCCCGGCACGGGGGCGAGCGACGACCCGAAGCCCTCCCCCGAGATCTGGGTGGTGGTGCCGCCCGGGCCAGCGACCGTGCCGAGCGGAGGAAGGGGGGCACCGTTCGCCTGGGCGTCCTTGAACAGCTCCACGGCATCGGTCGCCGTGTACGTGAAGGTGTCCGTACCCTTGAAGCCGGAGCTCGGTGTGTACGTGAACGTGCCGTCCGCGTTGACCGCCGCCGTCCCGTGGGACGGGTCGGTGTGCCGCACGACGGCGGTCGCGCCGAAGTCGTTCCGCAGCACGTCGCCCTTCACACCGCCGTGGCCGGAGAAGGTGTCCGAGGCCGCGCCGAAGGCGTGCGTCGGGGTCGACATCCGGCCATGGGCCTGGGCTGCGACCGAGCCCGCGCCCGCCACGGTGACGGCGGCAACGATCGTGATGGCGATCCGGGTGCGCCTGCGAAAGCCGAATCTTGAAGTCATGCCCTCGAACCTGTCGGTCCGGGATGAACTCTGAGCCGGGCTTCGGTGAACTGTTGCTGCGCAAGGGTGCGGTTCCATGTCCGCTCTTGACTTTTGACGTTCCTCATCGAGGTGCGGAGGCCGAGACCGTCCACGTTGCTCACCGACGGGTAGGCACGGAAACTGTCCGATATCGGACCCCGAACCCGTCCGGACCCGGTCCCGAACCCGGTCCCGAACCCGTCCGGACCCGCCCCCCCTCCGGACTCGGACCCGAACCCGTCCCGCCTCGGCCCCGGGACCGTCCGGTCGCAGCCGCAAGCAGGACCTCGGGTGCGTGCCGGAACGGTCTGTCGGACTCTGTCGTCTTTTCCTATGGTGTCGTGAGCCGGCCGGTTGTTCATCACAGCGGGGGGAGGCCTGGTGGGCGTGGATGCAGGCACAGGGCTCGTGGACCGGATCGCCCAGCGGCGGGCCGGGGTCGGGGACCCGGCGGAGCTGGTGGCCGCGGTGCGCGATGCGGTGCTGCTGGTGCCGCTGGAGGGTGGCGGGTTGTGGACGGCGCGCGCGGGTGGGGTGCGGTGGATCTGCGCGTTCACCGACGAGGCGGCGCTGGCGCGGTTCGCGTTGCACCACGGACCGGGTGACGCGTCGTGGGAGTTCGCGGCGCTGCTGGGCAGGCGGCTGCTGGACGAGATCGGGCCGGCCATGGACGAACCGGCCGGGCTTGCGGTGGACATCGCCACGGAGGGCGGTGCGATGTTCTTCCCGCCGGTGGAGGGCATCGTGCCCGATGAGGCGGCCGTGGACGCCGCACGGGGTGGCGCACGGCAGGGTGGCGTCGGGCGGGAGGGGGACGACCGTGGGCAGTGGTGACGGGATGGACCTGCATTTCGACAAGGCCAGCGTGGACAAGATCACGCAGGGCCTGCGCAGTGCCATCAGCGAGCTCGGTGAGATCGGCAGCGGCACCGGTTCCGTGATGGGCAAGGGCTTCTCCGATCTGGCGATCACCGGCATGGAGGCCGGGGACCACGGGCTGTCGGTGGATTTCGAGGACTTCTGCGAGCGGTGGGACTGGGGGGTTCGCTCGCTGATCCATGACGCGAGTGAGATCGCGAAGCGGCTGGGGCTGGCGGCGGGTACGCAGTGGGCGGAGGACCAGTACGTCCAGGGCTCGCTGAAGGTGATCGCCAGCTCGTTCGCGGGTGGGAGCCCGTATGCCTCGGAGGAGGACATCGAGAAGCAGAGCTGGGGGGATGTGTTCACTCCGGACTCCCTGCATCCCGACTACAGCGCCGATTCCTGGAAGAAGGCCGGCCACGAGATGGCGCAGACCTGGAAGGACACCGGGCGCTCGCTGCTGACCGAGGGCCAGGGCGGCGTGATGTCCGGCATCGGCAACCAGATCGCGGGCGTGGACGACCAGGAGTTCAACCGGGATCTGGATCGTGTCTTCGGCCCCTCGCCGGAAGAGCGCGCAGCCCAGCAGGACCAGCAGCCGGAGCAGGGGCAGGGGCAGGGGCAGGACGGGGGGAAGTGACGGGTGGGTATCGGTGATTTCATTCCCGATCCGATCGAGCATGCCGTCGAGAAGGGCACGGAGTGGGTCGGGGATCGTGTCGAGGACGCCGGTGACTGGACGGCCGATCGGCTGGACGATCTGGGCTGGGACTCCGGTGCGGACTGGGTGCGTGAGCAGTCGCGTTCGGTGGCCAACCGGATGGGTGCCCAGGTCGACGAGATGGACCTCGGCCAGAGTGACGACAAGACGAAGCTGGTCTACGGCAGCCCCGGCAAGCTCCGCGCCACGGCGGGTCACCTGCACACGTTCCAGAAGTCCTTCGACGACGTCGGCGACGGCCTGAAGGGTCTCAACTCCGATCATCTCAAGGGTGAGGCGGCGGAGGCGTTCCGCAAGAGCGTGCACATCCAGCCCCCCAAGTGGTTCACGGGGGCCGACGCGTTCGATGCGGCGGCCAAGGCGTTGGAGTCGTTCGCGGACACGGTCTCCTGGGCGCAGGGGCAGGCGCAGACGGCGATCGACAAGTGGAAGGCCGGCACGAAGGCCTCCGAGGACGCGGCGGACGCGCACAAGAAGAAGGTCGACGCCTACAACAAGGCCGCCGACCACTACAACGCCCAGCCCGCGGACAAGCGCGACCCGTCCTCACTCCCGCCGAAGCCGGGCAGTTCCTTCCCCGATCCGGGCAAGAAGCTGATGCAGGACGCGCAGGACATCCTGTCCGAGGCCCGCAAGCAGCGGAATGCGGCCGCGGACACCGCGAGCGCCAAGATCCGCGCGGCGCGTGACAAGGCCCCGCCGAAACCGTCCTACACCGACCAGCTCACGTCGGGCCTGGACGAAGTGCCGATGATGATCGACCACTTCGAGGGCGGCCTGCTCAAGGGCACCGCGGGCCTGAACAACTTCGCGCGGGGCATCAACCCGCTGGACCCCTACAACATCACCCACCCCGCCGAGTACGTCACCAACCTCGACAGCCTCGCCGCGGGCCTGGTCACCGTCGCCAACGACCCCTGGGGCGCCGGCAAGCAGATGGTCACCGACTTCATGAAAGACCCGTCGGAAGGCCTCGGCCGGCTGGTACCGGACCTCGCACTGACCATCGCCACGGACGGCGCGGGCGCCGGGGTCAAGGCCGCACGCACCGCAGACGAACTCGCGGATGCGGCAGCGGCAGCACGCCGTGCCCGCCCCCACGACGTCCGACCACCGGGCGACGACATCGGGACCGCCGGCCGCAAGGCCGAGGACACCCCGTGCGAGAACGAGCCGGTGGATGTGGTCACCGGCGCGATGCTCATGCAGCACACCGACCTCACCCTGCCCGCCGCCGGCCTCCCCCTGATCTTCCAGCGCACCCACCTGACCTCCTATCGCGCCGGAATCACCTTCGGACCCACCTGGATCTGCCCGCTGGACGAGTGCGTGCAGATCGACGGCGAAGGGGTGGTGTTCGCCGCCGCCGACGGCATGCGCCTGGTCTACCCGGTACCGCAACCCGGCGTGCCGGTGCTGCCGGCCAAGGGCGCCCGCTGGCCGCTGGAGTGGGACGGCCACCCGGACGGCGTCATGACCGTCACCGACCCCGCCACCGGTGTCGTACGCACCTTCACCGGCCCCATGACCCCCTCCGACACACCCGGCACCTACCGCCTCCTCGTCGAGAGCTGGCACGACCGCAACGACACCCGCATCACCCTCGACCGCGACCACCAGGGCCTCCCCACCGCGCTGCGCCACTCCGGCGGCTACCACCTCGCCATCGACACCAGGGGCCACCGCGTCACCGCCCTGCGCCTCCTCGACCACGCCCCCTCCGCGTACGAGCAACACGATCCCCACGCCACCGCGGGTACCGTCGTCGTCCGCTACGGCTATGACGAAGCGGGCCGCCTCAGCGAGGTCATCAACTCCAGCGGCGAACCTCTGACGTTCGAGTACGACGACGAGGACCGGATCACAGCCTGGACCGACCGCAACGACACCTCGTTCCAGTACTTCTACGACGACCGGGGCCGGGTGGTGCGCACGGAGGGTACCGGCGGATTCCTCTCCGGCACCTTCGCCTACGACGAGGAGCACCGCACCACCGCCTACACCGACTCCCTCGGCCACACCTCCCGGCACCGCTACAACGCCGAGGGCCAGGTCATCGAGGACACGGACGCCCTCGGCAACACCACCCGTACCACCTGGGAGGCCCGTGGCGACAAGCCCCTCGAGCTGGCCGACGCGCTCGGCAACACCACCACCTGTGCCTACGATGCCGACGGCCACCTCACCACCCTGACGCTTCCGGACGGGTCCACCGCCCACGCCCGGCACAACGCCTTCGGACAGCCCGTCGAGGTGACGGAGCCCGGCGGCGCCCGCTGGAGGCGCCGCTACGACGACCGGGGCAATCTCCTCGCCACCATCGATCCACTGGGCGCCGAGACCCACTACACCTACGACCGGGCCGGCCACCTGACTGCCGTCACGGACGCCCTCGGCCACGTCCACAGCTTCGTCACGGACAAGGCGGGCCTGCCCGTCGCGCTCACCGACGAGCTGGGGCGCACCACCACCGTGCGCCGTGACATCTTCGGCAGGATCACCGAGGTGGCCGACCCGCTCGGACGCACCACCCGTACGACCTGGACCGTCGAGGGGAAGCCGAAGCGGCGTGCGTACCCGGACGGCACGCAGGAGGCGTGGACGTGGGATGCCGAAGGCAACCTCCTCACGCACACCGACCGCGTCGGCGCTGTCACCCGGCATTCGGTGACCCACTTCGACGTTCCCGCCACCCGCAGCGATCCCGACGGCCGTACGTACACGTTCACCCACGACACCGAACTGCGCCTCACCGGGGTGACCAACCCGCAGGGACTGACCTGGAGTTACACCTATGACGCGGCCGGGCGGCTCACCTCAGAGACCGACTTCAACGGGCGCACCCTCGACTACGCCCACGACGCGGCCGGACATCTGATCCTGCGCGTCAACGGTGCCGGCGAGACGATCCGGTACCTCCGAGACGCCCTGTCCCGTGTGACCGAGCAGCGGGCCGAGACGGACTCCGGCACCTGGAACAGCACGTTCACCTACGACGCGGCGGGCCACCTCATCCGGACGGCGAACGGCGACGCCGAGATCGGGTACGAACGGGACCCGCTGGGACGTGTCCTGAAGGAGACGGTCAACAGGCGCACCACCGCCTACGTCTACGACGCCCTCGGCCGGCAGATCCGGCGCACGACACCTACCGGACTGCTCTCCCGGTGGACCTACGACCCCGCCGGCCAACCCGTCGAGCTCGAAGCGGACGCCGGATTCCTCAGGTTCGGATACGACGCCGCCGGCCGCGAGGTCGAGCGGAACATCGGGACCGAGGTGCTGCTCGCACACGCCTGGAACGAGGCGGACCGCGTCACGTCGCAGACGCTCACCAGACACCCGGAGCCAGCCCGTGTCGGGGCACGGGCGGCCGAGGCGCAACGGCTCCTGCAGCACCGTGCCTACGCCTACCGGGCAGACGGCCGTCCCACCGAAATCCGCGACCTCACCTCCGGGACCCTCCGCTTCTCGTTGGACGACGCCGGACGAGTGACCGAGGTGCGGGCCCACGGGTGGCGCGAGACCTACCGTTACGACACGGCGGGAAACGTGGCTCATGCCACCGCGCCCGACCACGCGAGCCCCGGTGAGCGTGACTTCGACGGGACGCTGATCCGCCGTGCGGGCAGGACACGGTACGAGCACGACTCGCAAGGGCGCCTGGTCCGCAAGACCCTCAAGCTGCTCGACGGTCGGCGAAAGGAATGGGCCTACGTCTGGAACCCGGAGGATCGGCTCGTCGAGGCGGTGACACCTGAAGGGGTCCGCTGGCGTTACGCCTACGATCCGCTGGGCCGCCGGATCGGCAAGTGGGTCGCCGCCGACGGGAGTCCCGTCCGGGCGCGAACGGAGTTCAGTTGGGACGACACGCGCCTCATCGAGCAGACCGGGCCCGACGGACAAGCCCTGACCTGGGACTACGCGCCCGGCACCCATCGTCCGGTGGCCCAGACCGACCACCGCCCCCTCCTCAAGGTGCCCGGCAAATCGGCGCTCGCCTCACTGGCCGAGGACACGGAAGGTGACCACCACACACGCTTCCAGGCGGTCGTCACCGACGCTGTAGGAGCCCCCGCGGAACTGGTCACCGCCGACGGGAAGGTGGTGTGGCACCACCGCACCACGCTCTGGGGAACGGACGTCTCCGTGCCGGCGGCCGATTCCACGGCTCACTGCCCACTTCGGTTCCCGGGCCAGTACGCCGACCGCGAGACAGGCCTGCACTACAACTACTTCCGCAATTACGATCCCGAGACCGCGCGCTACCTCAGCCCCGACCCCCTGGGCCTGGATCCCGCCCCCAACCACCACGGATACGTCGACAACCCGCTCAAGTACATCGACCCGCTCGGCCTGAAATGCAAGAACGGTCAACCAACGGATGATTCCGGAGGGCCCAAGGAAAAGGTCCTCCCCAAGTACGACAGCTTCGAACAAGCCCGGAACAAGGCGCTGGACCTGCTGGGTAGGATCGACCCCGCGACCCGGGAACCCTACGTCGGCCGGCTCGAATCGGCCGAGTCGACCTACGGAAAGGTAGTGGGTTTCACCACCAGGGTGGACGGCGAGTTCAAGAGGTTCCGGCTGGACTACGACCCGGAGAAGGGACCTCACATCAACGTGGAGGTCGGAAAGGGCGACTCCGCACGCAAGTGGGCCGTGCCTTGGAACGGCACGGAAGACGACTTCAAGAGGATCCTCGGCGGTAACACATGACTCTCGAAGAGACGTACGGCACCAGGCCGGACCTCCTGCCTCGGTCCATGGTCCGCCTGGCCCGTACGGAACAGCGGGAGGGACGGAAGCTGACCTGGGTCGGCCGTCCCGACGTACTGTTGCTGGACTTGGACCAGCACCTCCGGTACGAACACGAGAGCCTCGGCCGCTTTCCGCGCCATTCGGACGGCACGATCGCGTGGGCAGAGGTGTCCGCGGACCTGGTCCTCGTCTCCACGGACGAGGACACCGCCGACCTGGACGCTCTGATCAGGCAACACTGCGCCGGCGCGAAGGGCTTGGTGGTCTTCTGGGGAAGCCTTGCGCTGCCGAGCGCGCAGCTGCCGCTTGGTGCAGCCCTGAGCCACCTGTCGCAGATCACCGACTCGCACCCAGAGTTCTGGATCTACGATCCGGAGGACTCCGTGCTGATGGAGAACACCTTCGCCGGCAGAGTGACCGTGGCGCGGGTCCCCACCGATACGGAAAGCTGACGGCCCGCCTCCGAGAGCGGTCGACCGACCCTCGTCAGCCGGCGGGCCAGGGGAACGGCCCCGAGGCACCTCGGCCTCCCGGGTCGCTCGGCAGGCCCGGCGCATCTGGGCGCGTCACCTGGGCGTGTGGCCCGGCAAGCCCCCGCAGGTGTTTCCGTGCCACAGGCGGTCGACAGCGGCCACCCACCGAGCTGCATGGATCGCCCACCCGGGGGAAACCGACCTCAGCGCCCCCACCAGCTCAGCACCGCCGTCGCCAGGAACACCGCCACCGCCGCAAGCCAGACCACCAGGCCGGACGGCCCCGACGACCTGGCCGGCGCCCACTCCCCCGCCCCCCGTGACCGCAGCGCGTCCGCGAACGCCTGCGCGGTTCCCGGTCGGTCGTCGGGATCCGCGGACAGCGCCGCATGGAGAAGCGTGTGGATGCCGCTCGGAACCTCCAGCTCCCCGGGGAGTGCCGGCGACGAAGACACCGATGGCTGCTCCGCCGTGAGAGTGGCGCGGCCGCCCGGACCGAACGGCTTGCGGCCGGTGAGCAGTTCGTACGCCACGACACCGAGGGCGTACACGTCGGCTCGGCCGTCGAACCCGCCGCTCCGGAAGGCCTGCTCGGGTGCCATGTACGCGGGAGTCCCCGTGGTCACGGTCAGCCCCGACGCGTCAGCGAGCTGCTTCGCGCTGCCGAGGTCCGCGACGAGTACGGCGGTGGGCGTGCGGCCCGCGTCGAGCAGGAGGTTCGACGGCTTGATGTCGCGGTGGACGACGCCTGCGGCATGAAGCACCTGGACGGCGTATCCGGCCTCGGCTGCCAGACGGAGTGCCTCCGCGGGCCGGCAGTGCCCGACCTTCTCGGCCAGGGTGCCGCCTCGTACGTAGTCCATGACGAAGTAGGGCCGGTCGTCCTGGACACCGACGTCGTGGACGCGTACGACACGCGGGCTGGAGATCCTGCGGAGCAGCCTGGCCTCCGCCAGGAACCGCTCTCGTACGTCGGCGTTCGACGCCCAGTTGTCGGCAAGCACCTTGACCGCGACGTCCGTGTCGAGCTCGGGATCGTATGCTTTCCAGACGGTGGCGAACGAGCCGGCTCCCAGCCTGTCCTCAAGGACGTAACGACCCAGCTTCTGCATGTGGCGACATTCTGCCCGAGGGCTTGGGGCCGGGAACTCCGGTGCGGCCAGTGGGATGCGGGTCGGACGATGACTGGAGTCCGCGGGGTGATCGAAGAGGCCGAGCTGGCACGGCTCGTGGCGTCTGCCCGGGCAGGTGACCGAGCGTCCCTGGACCGCCTCCTTGTCAGGCTCCGCCCCATGGTCATGCGCCGCTGCTCCAGGTTCCTGCCGCACCACGCCGACGCCGAAGAGGCCGCGCAGGATGCGCTGTTGTCCATCAGCACGCATCTGCACGAGTACAGCGGGCGGGGCTCGTTCCTCGGGTGGGTGACGGTGATCGCGTCGAACGCCGCCAGGTCCACGTACCGCTCGATGCGCCGGCGCGCGGAGGACAGTCATGCGGTCGTTCCGGACGCCGCCGACCCTCGGACGACGAGCGTCATCGCGGGGACCCGCCTGGACCTGATGGAGTCGCTGGCCGCGCTGGAGGAGCGCCATCCGGCCCTGGTGGAGTCCTTCGTGCTCCGCGATCTCGGCGACCTGACCTATGCTCAGGTCGCCGAGATCACCGGTACCCCTCTGGGCACGGTCAAGGACCGCATCCATCAGGCTCGGCGCTTCATGCGGGACCGCCTCGGCGGCGACTTCTGAAGCGTCCGGACAGCGTCCCGACTTCCGACTCCCGACCGGCATCAGATGGGGTAGGAGCAGGGAGGTGTCGCCGTGCGGGTTCGGACGATCGTCGTCATCCTGGCGGCAGCCGTCGGACTCGGCCTGCTGACCGGCCGGTTCGTCCTGCCCGCCCGCTCCACCACGACGGTGGCTCCGGGCGCCGCGCCGGCCCCGCCGGGTGACGGTTCTGCGGCACCGAAGCCCGCCGGCGGGCCCATGACGGACCGGCACCTGCTGGCAGCGGCCGAGTTCGGGAAGGTGGGGTTCTCTAAGCACATCCACGTGCGGGACCGTGTCGGAGACGGCAGGTACGCCAACGCGGCCTGCGCCGGGGAGAAGACCCTCGGGGAGACCCTGGGAGGGCCGGGGGCACACTTCCGCGGGTTGCTGACGACCACGGACACGGACGACGGCGACCCCACGCTGGCGGTGAACATCGAGGACCAGGTCGCGCGCGAGGTAGCCGCCGACGCCGGGAGCCCGGCGCTGGCTCAGAACTACGCCCAGCGCCTCCTGCTGGAGGAGGTGCCGTGCCAGGAGGAGCCCGCCGCGCACTGGGTCTACGGACCCACGCACACGATCGATGTCGCTCCGCGCATCACCGCGAGCTGGATGAGTTCCTACGACGGCGACCTGAACACCACGGGGACCGCACCGCGGGGCAAGGAGCCCTGCGGAGGCATCGCCGTGCTCCGCAATGGCTCCCACTACGGGGTCCTGGAGGTCGACGCCTGCCTGGACACGGCCGCGATGACGCGCATCGTCCGTGCGGCCGTGACACGGCTCTGAGACCATCTCGACCCCGCCGGCACCACCCCGACCCCGCCGGCACCACCCCGACTCTGCCGGCACCACCCCGACTCTGCCGGCAAATGCGAGATGGCTCACACCCGCCGGGGCCGACCGCTACCCAACATTTCCCGTAGCCCATGCATCTCCCTGTGTACGAGGACGCACACCGCGTCCCAGCACCCAGGGGGATGGGATGTTCGACAACCAAGCAGCCGGCAGGAAGTTCCCGCGCCGCGGTCGTACCGCGGGGGTGGCAGCCTCCGTCGGTGCCGCCCTGATCGCGGTCGGCTTCGGCATGCAACCCGCTGCCGCCGGCGCGGGCACGATCGCCGCGCACCGGTCGGCAACGGCGGCTACCGCCACTCCTGCCGGGGCGCCCGGCCTCGGCTCCGACAACCTGATCCAGAGCGACGACTTCTTCCAGCAGGGCCTGCAACCGGTCAGCGCGACGGTGGGCACGACCGGGAACCAGGCCCTCTCGGCCTGCTCGGGCGAGGAGACGATGCGAGCGCTGACCAAAGGGAAGGCCGGTGCCTACGCCGAGGTCATCTGGACCTTCGACACCGACGACACCCTGCTGACCGAATCCGTCGCGGACGGTTCCACCCTCGCGTCGGCGACCTCTTACGAGCAGCGGCTCAACGCGCTGGTGAGCAGCTGCCAGGACGAGCCGGACGGCCACTGGTACTACGGCGACGGGCACGCGATCACCGTCCAGGGCGGCGAGGGCACGTGGTACCCGTCCTTCAACGGCGACGGTGACACCGCCGGCGGTGTCGCGGTGATCCGCAGCGGCCACAGGTTCGGCATCGTCGAACTCGCCGGTCAGCCCAGCGACGACCCCGGCTACATGGAAGGCATCGCCGCCGGTGCCGTCAACCGGCTGGCTGACTGATCCCGCTGCGCCACGGCCCACTTCGCGGTGCCCGGCCATTGCTCTTCCCGGCGGGAGAACAGGTGGCGGGGTCCACCGGTGGGCCGGTACAGGAGCGCCCGGGGCGGCCCGGTCACCCGCCGGACGCGGGTGACCGGGCCGCCCCGTCGCTCCACCTCAGAAGGGCCGCGTGACCGTCGCGGTCGTCCGCACCGGGCCGTCACCGACGAGGTAGACCCGGTCGAACTGGGCGAGCGTGGTGTCGACGTGGCGCGGCACCAGGAGGACGGGGTCGCCGTGCGCGGGGACCGGGCCGGACTCCACGGTCACCTTGAGGTGCTCCTGGGAGGGTGCGCCGACCTGCGCCGGGACGCCGATCACCCGGGCGTGCGGCCGGCCGCCGTCGACCTGGATGGTCGTGAGCCCGGCATCGAGGGTCACCCCGTCCGGTCCCTGCGTGCTGACCACCCGGGACAGGACGAAGGCGGCGCTCCGGTAGCCCTTGTCGCCGAACCGGTCCAGGCTGCGCAGGTCGTTGTAGACCACCGTGCCGGGGCCGAAGGTGACCCGCTCGTTCCAGGGGGCGGGCAGGGGCGTGGCCGCGGCGGGGACGAAGGTGTGGCTGCCGCCGGTCACGATCTCGCCCACCGGGTGCCCCGCGGTTTCGAGCTGTTCGGCGAGCCGCACGAGGTCGTGCAGGTCCCCGGCGACCACGTCACGCTGTTGGGCCTCCGGGAGGTCGGCCAGGTGGCCGTCATAGGAGTGCAGGCCGAGGAGTGCGAAGCCGGCCCCGAGCAGCTCCTCCGCGACGGCCTTGGCCCTGTCGGCGTCCTTCACCCCGAACCCGGTGCGGCCGCCGCCGTTGTCCACGTCCAGGAACGCCGCCACCGGGCCCGGCCGCCAGCCGCGCACCGCCTCGACGTGGTCGGCCAGCGTGGACACCCGTGCCCGGGGGTGGGCGGCGGCCAGTCCGGCCAGCCGCCACTGGGTCGGTCCGATCGCCGGGTAGGCCAGCAGCACGTCCCGTGCGCCCGCCTCCAGCAGCAGTTCCACCTCCGCCAGTGTGGACGCCTTGAAGCGCTCGACGCCCGCGTCCAGCAGGGCGTCGACGGTCCAGCGCAGTCGCGCGGTCTTCACGTGCGCCCGCCAGGCGCCTGGCGAGCGGATGTACCGCAGCGTGGTGGCGATGTTCTCCCGCACCCGCTCGGTGTCGATCAGCACGGCCGGGGTGAGAGCCGAGGCGAACGGCTCGCCCCGGACCAGCTCGTGCAGTTCCGGTTCCTCCATCGGACGGTTCTTCTCCTTACCTTCCCGTTGCCTTCCCGGCCTTCCCGTTGCCTTCCCGACTTTCCCGTTGCCTTCCCCGGCCTTCCCGTTGCCTTCCCGACCTTCCCGTTACCTTCCCGCTCCCGTGTACAGGCCGCTTTCCGCCGGGTCGATCCTCAGGGCGTCCGCGAGCGGATCCGCCGTGGCACGCGCGGTGGTGAGCAGCCGCGGCCTGCGCGGGATCACCGTGCCGCGGTGGAAGACCACCTCCCCGGCGGCCACGGTGGAGACCACGGACTTCGAGGCGCGGTCGACGACCGCGACATCGGCGTCCGCGCCCACCGCGATCGTCCCCTTGTTCCGCAGTCCGAGGGTGCGCGCCGGAGTCCAGGACGACTTCTGGACGAACTCCTTGAGGCTCAGGGCACCCAGTTCCACCAGGGACAGGCCGGAGTGCACGGTGACGTTGCGCGGGATTCCGCCGCCGTCGGTGGCGATGGCCGCGACGTCGAAGGCTCCCTTGCCGTTCTTCGAGGCGACCAGCGGGACCCTCGACGCGGCCGGGTTGAGCGGCAGGCACAGGCCGATGTGCGTTCCGGCCTCCTCCCACGCCCTGACGCCGGCCGGGCCCGACAGCGGGACGGTGTGGTCGCCGTCGCGGTGCGGGATCGCCGCCCAGCCCTCCAGGATCGCGGCCCGCATGCCGTCCTGGGTGCCCGGGTAGCCGCCCTGAACCAGCCACTCGGCGACCCTGGGCACCGTGGGCAGCCCGTCGGCGCAGTCCGCGATGTTGCCGTTGATCTCGGCGAGGTAGGACTCCGCGAACAGGTGCGGTGAGCCGCGCAGGAGCTGGACGGCCTCCCGCGCCTCGTCCTCGGGTGCCGCGAGGTCGCCCCGGCAGTAGCTGTTCACGTGCGCGATCTGCGCCGGCCGCCCGTCGAGGTACTCGACGGTCTGGCGCAGCCCCTCGATGTTGCTGCCCGCGCTGCTGGTGCCGCAGTGCACCGCCAGCCACACCCCCAGCTCGTGCGCGGTCTCGGCGATGGCCGCGGCGCTCTCCACCGACCAGCCGGAGTCGACGTGGATCTTCACCCCGAGCGCCCCGTCCGCCAGGATTTTCTCGAACGCGCCCCTGATATCGCCGCGGCTGGGCGAGGCGGACAGGTGGAGCCCCGGAACGAGGCGCACCACACATGCGATGTTCAGTCCGGTGCCGTAGCGCTCGGCCAGCTCGAACACGTCGGCGGCGGACGGGGTTCCGAGATCCAGTGCGGTGGTCACCCCGGCGCGCGCCAGCATGGCGTGGCCGGCGTCGCCGCCGAAGCCGCTGTCGAGGTGGACGTGGAGATCGACGAGGCCGGGGAGCACGTAGCAGCCGTCCGCGTCGATGACCGATCTCGTCGGCCCGGTGACGGAATCCTCGATCGCCGTGATCCGGCCGGCCTCCACCGCCACGTCGGCGAACCGGTCGGTGTCGCCGGCGAAGTCGACGAGACGACCGTTCTTGATCACCAGATCATGCATGCTGGACTTTCCCTTCCTCGAAGCGGTCCGAGCCTTCCTCGACGCGGACCGAACGGTCGCTGACGCGGACCGGCCGGAGCGACCGGACCGGCCGTGGTCGCCGACCGGCCGTGGTCCCCGAGCGGCCGTGGTCCCCGAGCGGCCGTGGTCCCCGAGCGGTCGGACCGCTCAGCCGAGCTTCAGCCCGACGCCGGGGCCGACCGGTATCCCCGCGAAGTAGAAGACCGCCAGCACCGCGAACCAGGTCACCGCGGCCGCGGGGACGAAGAAGCTGGTGCGCCTGATCAGCCAGCCGATGGTGATACTGGAATCGATCTTGCGTGCTTCGTTGTAGGTGAAGTAGATGAACACGTTGGCCGGCGAGACGACGGACCCCCACTGCACCGCCATCCGGAAGGCGATCTGAAGCCCGGCGGGAGCCAGGCCGTTCAGCATCAGGGCGGGCACCATCACCGGCGCCTCCAGTCCCCACAGGGCCGTGCCGCTGATGAACACGCTCATCACCGCGGTGAGGATCGCCACCGCGAGCAGCGCCAGGTAGCCGGTGATCCCGATGTGGTCGAGTCCCGAGGCGATCCCGACGGCGAAGAAGGACGACAGGTTGGACCAGGTGAGCACCGAGATCACCTGCGCCAGCACGAAGACGATGACGATGAAGCCGGACATCTCCCTGATGGAGTTCGTCAGCAGCGGCAGGAGCTTGCGCTGCTCCTTGGGGATGCCCGCGACGCGCCCGTAGATCATGCCGAAGATGACGAAGGCCAGCGCCAGGATCGGCACGAGGTTCTTGAGGAACGGGGACTGCACCAGCGCCCCGCCGTCGCCGCGCAGCGCGCTGCCCGGCCACAGCCACCAGGCGATGACGACCGCGATGTAGGCGGCGACCGCGGCAAGGCCGAGCGCCACCGCCCGGTACTGCGCGCGCGTGACGACGACGCCCCTGTCCGGGGTGCCGGAGCCGGCGGCGGCGATCGGCGCGATGCGGGGTTCCAGGATGTGGACGGTCACCCAGCCGAGCACGAGCGGCAGCACGATCCCGATCGTGGACGTGATGAACCAGTTCATCGTGACGCCGGTGTCGGAGACGTAGCCGGGCACGTGGGCGAGCTTCGCCGCGCTCTCGGTCACCGCGGTGTAGCCCACGTCGGACGTACCGAAGACCAGACCGCCGCCGTAGCCGACGGCGACGCAGGCCAGTCCGGCCACGAGGCCGGCCAGCGGGTTGCGTCCCTTGGCCTTGAAGATCTGCATCGCCAGCGGCGGCAGCAGGACGAACGAGCCGTCGGAGAGCACGTGTCCCTGACAGCAGAGGAAGGCCACGCCGTACGGCACGATCCGCGCCGGCACCCGGGCGAACGCGATCCGCACCGCCGTCTCCAGGGCGCCGGTTCCCTGGGCGACGCCGAGGCCGAGGACCATGGTGAGCGTCACCCCGAGGGCGGGGAAGTCCACGAAGTTGGTGATGGCGCCGGTCAGCAGGTTCAACAGGCCCTGGCCGGAGAAGAAGCCGAGGATCGGCGTGCTCTTTCCCCCAGCGGCGGTGAAGGAGACGCCGGCCGCCGAAAGGATCGACGAGGTGATCGCTATGGCGAGGAACAGTGCACCGAGGATCACCAGGGGACCCGGGACCCTCCGGGTCGGCTTCTGACCGGTCGTTCCGGGCGAGCCGGTGGGCGTGGCGACGCTTACCATGTCACTCTTTCGCTAGAACCACGGGGAACGCCGGCCGAGGCGATGGCCTCCACCTCGACTCGCGCGCCGTAAGGGAGTGCGCCCGCCGCGTAGCAGGTCCGGGCGGGCCGGGGCTCGGTGAAGAACTCCGCGTAGATCGCGTCGAATTCACCGCGCTCGGCGAGGTCCGCAAGGAGCACCGTGGTCTTCACGACGTCGGCCGGGCCGCGGCCGTGTTCGGCCAGGCACGCCTTGAGGTTCGCCAGTGCCTGGCGGGCCTCGGCGCCGATTCCACCGGGCACGATGTCGTCGTCGAGGACGCCGAGCTGCCCGGACACGAAGATCAGACCTGCTGCGGTACGGCTCGCCGAATAGGGGTGGTCCGCGTCGGAGAAGCGCTTGGGTGCGACCGGCCGGGAGTGCATAATCAATCCTAAATATCCAGTTTTGGCGGTATAAATCGAGCGCGACGGGTCGCGTGCCCGGCAACGCGCATCACGCGCTCACACGGGTTCCGTTGACCAGGGGGGTGTTGCGCAACGGGTGCGCGGCGCGCCGTGCGCCATCCGCCGGCGGACGCCTGCGAATTCCGCCGGGCGACGTCTGCGGTGACCCGCCGGCGGACACCGTGGAGTCGACGGCGATGCCCGGGATTTCCGGGCGACCCTCCGCCGACCCAGGATCGGCTAGACACACTGTCTAGCCGCTCAGACAAAATGTCAAGGAAAAGTATGGGGCGGATCGATCCCGCTACGCGCCGGTGTCGGTGCCGCGTGCCGCGTTGAGATCCGCGTAGACGGTCGCCCGCGAGACGTTGAGATACACGGCCACCTGCTGGGCCGCCCGCGGCAGCTTGAAGACGCCCTTGGAGTCCAGCGCGCCGATGATGGCGATCCTGCCCTTGCGGGTGTCCCTCGGGAGCACCCGGCCGAGCAGCGCCTCCTCCTGTGCGATCACGGTCTCGATGACGTCGCCGATGTCGTCGGAGAAGACCGTCATCGACGTGGCCTCGGGCTCGGGCGTGCTGCCGATCAGCGCGGCGAGGGAGGTGGCGGCCACCTGCAGCCCCGTGATGTCGAGGTTGACGCACAGAGCCCCGACGACGCGTCCCGAGCCGGTGCGCAGCAGCATGGTCGAGGACTTCACCGTGCGGCCGTCGGCGATGCGGGTGGTGTAGTTGAGCTGGTCCTGGGCCTGGTCGCCCTGGGCCAGCAGCCCGAGGCCGATCTCGCTCATCGCGCCGCCGACGTGCCGGGAGGTCACCGAGCCGGACAGCGCGCGGATGCTGTTCTCGGGGTGGCGGAAGTCGTGCAGGACGACCTCGCAGGACGGCCCGAACGTCGCCGCCAGCCCGCTCACCAGTGGCTCGACGGCCAGCAGCAGCGCTTCCACCTCGTCGGACCCGTACTCGTCGGACCCGTACTCGTCGGATCCGCGCTCACCGGGCCCGTGCTCCTCGGGCCCGTGCTCACCGGGCCCGTGCTCACCGGGCCCGTGCTCATCGGGCCGGCGCTCATCGGCCGGGTCGACGCGCACCTCTGCAGCCATTCTGACGCCCTCTTCCACGCATGACACCGAACTCAGCACGCCGGGTCCGGTCGGCTTCGGCCGGTACCGCCCCGTTCTGTCCCCTGCCCCCACGGAGTCTCCCACGGTGACACACTCCGCCGGATGGCACCCAAGAGACCGTGAGGCCGCGAGGCCGTGCAGAGCGCCACGGGGCCCGTCACGTCGAGCGACGGCAGGCACACCTCGTGTCAGCGCCGCCTGTTGCGTACGCACTCCTTGTCCCTGCCATGACACCGACCGGCCGGGCCCTCGTCACGACCCCGCGCACACCGGCTGCGCGGGCACGTGGACCGGAAGGCCCCGCCGTTCCTCGGCGGTGAACTCGCGGAAGCCGATGGCCCGGCACAGCGCCCGCTGCCAGAGTGCGGGATCGAGGGGGAGCGGCCCACCGGCGCCGCCCGCCCCTGCGTAGATCACGCTCTTGCCGTTTCCCGACGCGCTCAGGAACGTGTAGCCGGGACCGTTGGGGGTGCCGGAGGAGGTACCGAACTCGTAGGAGTCCTCGTACGCGCCCTGGCCGACGCGGTAGATGCGGACTGCGTTCTGCGCGGCGAGCAGGAACCGGCCCTGGTCGTCGACGAAGTGTGCGACGTAGCTGTCGCTGTCGTCCTCGACGCTGGTCAGCGCCGGGAGTTCCCTGCGCAGGGGGTCTCGCCGCCACAGTTCGAGGGTGCCTCCGGAGCGGAGTACCACGAGGTGGTGTCCGCCGGGGTCGAACTGGACCCCGTGGGTGTCGGAGCCGAGTCGCATGCCTGCCGTGGTGTGTCCGCTGGTGAGGTCCAGGACGTGGACCACCGGATCCCCCCAGGCGACGACGGCCACCGAGTCGGGCGCGGGATAGCGGCCGACGAACAGTTCCAGCGTGCCGTTCTTCTCCGTCCGGGGGTGGAAGACGTTCGCGTCGAACTGCGCGAGCCGCCGTCCCGTGTGCGGGTCCCACTGCTGGATGAGCGTGCCGGAGACGGTCACCAGGCGCCCGGTCCGGTCGAAGAAGCAGGCGAAGTTGCCGTTCCCGGCGCTCCGGGGCCGCGGCTCGGCCGTGGTGACGCGGGTGATCCGCCGCAGGGTGGAGACATCGTGAACGGAGACGGTGTTCTCGCCGTCCCGCACGGCCAGGAGCCGGCCGCCCGCGTCGAGTTGGAGCGAGTCGCCCTGCCCCAGGTCCCAGCACGGCTCGGGGCGCCGCGCCTGGGCGAGGAGTTCCGCTCCGCCTTGCGCCGACCGCAGTTGGAGGGCGCAGCCGCCCTTCAAACCCCCCTTCACACCGCCCTTCACGGCGACGATCACGTTCCTGCCGTCGTCAGTGAGGACCTCCTTGGCGGCGTCGACGGTGCCGGGGGCGGCAGGCACCCGCGCGTAGCCGACCCGGGTCTCGTCGAACGTCACCAGCAGCGGCACTCCGTGGTCGGAGACCAGCCGCGCGGGCGCGCCCGCCGTGGAGAACCGCGAGACCACCGTGCCCTGGTCGAGGTCGAGCAGCCGCAGCGACGCCGCGTCGGCGGCGCCGGCGTCGGGTCCGAGGACGATCCGGTGCCCAGCCTCGTCGGTCGCCTCCATGCCGCATTTCAGGTCGTGGCCGGTGTACACCCTGCCCTGCCGCTTGCCGTCCCGCACGCGGGTGACATCGAGGGTGACGTGGCCGAGTCCGGACTCCCGGCACGCCGCGACCGCGCTTCCGTCGCCCGAGACCAACTCCTGGTCGGCGCCCGGCGTCACCGGCCTGGTCCTGCCCGTCGTCCGGTCGACGGCGACGATCCGGCTCCGGCCGCCGGACGCGTCGACCGTCGCCAGCAGCGTCCGGTCGTCCGTTCCGAACCACACGTCGCCCCAGGCGTGCGGTGGCAGGGGCACGGTGCCGCCGGCACCGGTGTCCAGGCTCCGCCAGGCGAAGCCGCTCGACGTGGCGTACGCGAGCAGCCGGCCGTCGGGGGAGAGCGCGGCGAGGGAGGCGTGCGTCTCGGGCAGCAGCGTGGCGTTCACGTCGGAGTAGTGGGGGCGGGGCAGGCCGCGGGCCGGCGGCAGATGGTGGACGGGCCGGGTGATGCGGTCGGCGTCGGGCGTGACGGGGTACCAGTCCACGGAGCCGTCGGAGTTGACCGTCACGGCCCGGGTGCCGTCGGCCGCGACCAGCGGATACATCCTGTGGACCTCCGACGGCAGGCGCCACATGCGCATCCGCCCGGTCGCGGCGTGCACGAAGAGGGTCGCGCGGCCCGAGGAGGAGCCGACCAGCAGCACCTCGCCGTCCCTGCTCGTCCGGAAGTCCGCGGCGGGTCCCTGGAAACCGGAGTCGATCCGGCCGGACGGGATCTGCCGCAGGTACTGCTGGAGGAGCCGGTCCCGTGCCTCCTGCGTGGGTGAGGTGCGGTACGCGGCGATGGCCAGCATGGCCGACAGGCCGGGGTCGGAGCCGGCCTCGTCCGCCGAAGCCGTGGCCAGGTGACGGGACTCGGCGTGCGCGGCGTTCTCCTCGCCGCGCTGGTGCTGGCCGTACAGGAGGGTGCCCAGCACCAGCGTGAGGACGACGGCCAGCGCGAGGCCGGAGACGAGTGATCGACGCCGCCGGGCCTGAGCCCTGCGATGGGCGCGCCCGCGTGCGAGGTAGTCGAGCTCGGTGACCGTCAGATCGGGGCCACGGGTGCGCTGCCACGGCCGGGCGGCGGTCAGCATGGCGGGCGTCGGCAGCAGGTCCGTGGCGCGCCCGCCGCTCTCCCAGCGCTCCATGTCGTGCCGCAGCGTCTCCCGCCAGGCCAGGAACGACCGGTCCCGCGCGACCCACTCCGCCGACCTGGCCCAGCCCGTGATCAGCGCGTCATGGGAGAGTTCGACGGTCTCGGTGCCCTCGGCGCCGCGTGAGACGACCAGCAGCCGGGTGGCGGCCAGCCGCTGGGCGACCCGCCATTCGGCCTCGCCCAGCTCCGTGCGCGCCGCGACGCGGCGCGTCACGGGCGCCGATCCGAGCGGCACCCGGATCAACTGGGTGAACAGGCGGCGGGCGGCCGGCTCGTCATCCTCGGAGACGCTCTCGGCCCACGCGCGGTCCGCGTACTGCCCGAGCGCCCCGGGCACCCGGCCGAGCCGGTCGTAGGCGTCGTGGGTCAGGACGCCGTCCTGCCGGCGCCGCCACAACAGGTCGAGGGTGAGTCCCAGTAGCGGGAGCGCGCCTGGTGCGTGCCCGGTGTCGGCGAGGATCCGGTCGGGGAGGTTCTCCTCGTAGCCCGCACCGGGGATGGCGTCCACCGGCGCGGTGATGACCTCGCGTAGTCGTCCGGCGCTCATCGGACGAAGGACGTACACCTGTTGCCCGATGTGCGCTCCGATGCGCGGGTGGGCGAGCGCCGCCTCCAGGAAGTCGGCCCGCAGCGTGGTCAGGACCCGGACGGAGGGGGGCAGCGCGTCGGTGAACAGCACGTCGGCCAGCTTTTCGGCGGCTTCCGGCTCCGCGGCGAGCAGTTCCTCCAGCTGGTCGACCACGACCAGCAGCCGGACCTCGTCGCTCGCAGCGCCGGGCTCCGGGCCCTCGTCGCTCCCAGCGGCGGGCTCCGGGCCCTCGTCGCTCCCAGCGCCCGCCAGCCTCCCGACGACCTGCGCGAACCCGCCCGGCCGGGTCAGCTCCGCCACCAGGGGGCGGATCCGCAGCAGCCGGGTGGTCTCGGGAAGATCCGGCTCCAGCAGCGGCAGCAGCGCGGCCGCGAGGGCGGACAGCGGGCTGGAGCCCGCGTCGGGCCGCATCACGACCGGTACGGTCCCCGCGGCCCGCAGGGACGGTGCGACTCCCGCCATGGCCAGGGACGACTTGCCCGAACCCGAGGGGCCGACGACCGTCACCCAGCGGTGGGCCGCCACCATCCGGGCCACCTCGCGGCCCTCCTCGCGCCGGCCGTGGAAGACGGGCGCGTCGTTCTCCCTGAACGCCGCCAGCCCGCGGAAGGGCGGGGCCGGCAGCAGGAGGCCGCGCAGCTCGGGCCAGGCATCCGCCAGCCGGCCGGTGGGCACCAGGTAGCTCGCCGAGGGCTTCCCGGCCTCCGCCACCGCCACCATGCCGACGACGCCCGCGAGATGCTCGTCCCACACCGGGGAGCCGCTGAAGCCTCCCGAGACCGGATAGCCCGCGCCGGCCAGATCGGCCTGCACCCATCCTGCCGCCTGCGATCCGCGCAGGACCCCGGCGTGCCAGACGCCGCCGGGGCGGCCCTCGGGAAGGCCGAAGACGCGGACGGGGTGCCCCCAGATGTCCTCGCCTCCGGCCGCGACCAGCCGCACGGGCCGCGCACCGGGCAGCGGTGCGGGCAGCCGCAGTACGGCCACGTCTCCGGCGCCGGAGGGGCCCGGCGCCGTCCACTGCTCGACCCGGGCGGTCACCCTCGTGCCGTCCGCACCGGAGGCCGGCAGCAGCGGCAGGTCGACCTGGACGCCGGCACCGGGCGGGGGCGGTTCGTCCCCGGAGCCGCCGAGCGCGGCGGACACGACGTGCGCGCACGTCAGGGCCACGTCGGCGGAGACCAGGAAGCCCATGCCGACGGCCTCGCCCCGGCCGTCGCGGATCCGCAGCACGGCGGCGCCCAGGGCGCCGGGTCCCGCCAGCGCGTCGGGTCCCGCCAGTGCGCGGGGCTCCGCCGGTGCGCCGGGTCCCGCCGGTGGGTCCGTGCCGGCGGGCGGCGGGGTCATGGCGCGGGTGAGGACGCGGCGGTGCCGGCGCCCCCGGCGGACTCGCGGTTCCAGGTCAGGCAGACCTTGAAGTTGGCCTGAGCGGACGTGCTGGAGACCACCACGTCGGCCTGGGCCGACAGCGAGAGACCGAACTCCACGGTGATCTCGTCCGGCGCGTGCGCCATCGTGCTGAAGCCCTCGACGAAGTGCTGCGCGACGGGACGTACACCCGCGAGCAGGTCGCCGAGGGAGCGCGTGGCGCGTGCCACCACCTGCCCCGGCCGGGCGACCTTGACCAGGCCGTCCTGCGGAGCCTCCTCGATCGCGACCTTGATGACCCCGTCCGGTGCGCCCTCGTCCCCGGCGACCGGCACCTCCACCACGTACGCCATGCCGTCGATCCCCCTTCGACGTCCGTCCTGAGTCCGATGGCCCGTCACGCGTCCGGCGACCACGCTGGTGACCCGGACTCCCGGTGCGGGCCCTCGACTCCCGGTGCGGGACTCCGACTCCCGGTGCGCGCCGCCTCGTTCACGACAGGCAGGAGCGTGCGAGAAGAACGTACCGCAATCGCCCGCACGGCAACCCGGCGCCGGCTACCGCCCGTCGGGACACGCGGGCTTCGGCGGCAGATGCGTCGGCAGGCCGGCTCGTTCCCGGGCCGTGAAGTCCCGGGAGCCGATGACCGCGCACAGCCGGCGCGCCCAGAGAGCCGGGTCGAGCGGAAGCACACCGCCCTCGCCGCCGGGGCCGCCGTCCTCGTAGACCAGGGCCGTGCCGTCGCGTGCGGCGCCAGGGACGTCATACGGCGTGTCGATCAGGGCGTCCGCCGGGCTGTCGAGGTCGTAGGAGGAGCCGTAGGCGTGCGATCCGACCTGGTACACGCGCGCCTTGCCGGCGGCCGCCACGAGGTAGTGGCCCTGGTCGTCGACGAAGCGGGCGACATGGGCGTCGTTCCCCAGCGGTGGCAGCGGACCGACCTCCCTGGACTGCGGTCGGCGCCGCCACAGCTCGATCAGGCCGCCGCTGCGCTCCACCGCCAGGAAACGCCCACCCGGGTCGAACTCGACGGCCGCGGTGTCCCTGCCGGTGGTCACGTGGGCGGTCTCGCGGCCCTCGGCCAGGTCGACCACGTGCACCCGCGGATCGCCCGGCACGGCGACGGCGACCGTGTCGTCCGCGGGGTAGGCGGCGACGGACACCTCGGGCCTGCCGTCGCCGGCGGTCCCGGGGTGGTAGACGGACGTGTCGAACCGGGCGAGTTGCCGCCCCGTGTGCGGGTCCCACTCCTGGACGACGGTGCCGGAGACCGTCACCAGGTGCCCGGACCGGTCGAAGAAGCAGGTGAGCGTGGACTGCTCCCCCTTGCTCGGCGGCGGAGCGGCCGTGGTGATCCGAGCGGTGCGGCGCAGCGTCGTGGCCCGGCGCACGGAGATGGTGCCCGTGCCGTCCCGGTCAGCGACGAGTGTCCCGTCGTCGCTGACGACGACGTGGTCGCTCGTCAGGGAGGGATCACGGAACGGTGCGGGGCGGGCGGCGTCGGCGAGCACCTTGTCCGGGTCGTCCACCGAGCGCACCTGGATCCGGGCGCCGCCCTTGGCGATGCCCACCACGGTCCTGCCGCCGGGGGTGATGCCGGCGGTGTGGACGTCGAGCGGGACGGGACCTGGCAGCGCGGTGTAGGAGAGCCTGTTGCCGATCATCCCGATGAGCGTCGGAGCGCCCCGGACCGAGGCGTACGCGAGCCCTATCTCGCTACCGCCGGCACCCAGCCCGTCGGCCCGGGAGACCACCGTGCCGTGGACCAGGTCGACGAGGCGGACGTCGTTGCCGTCCTGAAGGACGGCCCGCCGCCCGGTGTCGTCCACGGCCTCCAGGTTGCAGATGTCCGCGCGCTCGGAGAAGCCGCGGAGCGGCGGGCCGCCGGCCACGGGCCGGCCGCCGTGGGTCGCCTGGCCCTCGTAGATCGCACGGCCGCCGTAGATCGCGCGGCCGTCATGCAGGCGGCAGGTCACGACTGCCGCGCCGTCGCCGGAGACGATCAGCTCGTTGGTGGCCGCCGATGGCTCGTTGGTGGCCGTTGATGGCTTGTTCGTGGCCACCGCAGGCTCGTTCGTGGCCTTTGATGGCTCGTTGGTGCCCGCCGATGGCCCGTTCGTGGCCGCCGATGGCCCGTTGGTGGCCGCCGCAGGCTCGTTCGTGGCCGCCGCCGGCCCGCTGATGCCCGCCGCTGGCCCGCTCGTGTCCGCCGCCGAATCGCTCGCGTCCGCCACCGGCACCGGGTGCTCCGCACCCGTGATCCGGTCGACCGCGACGAGGCCCACGGACCGGTCGCCGGTTCCGCCGGTGTACCGCCTCGCCAGCACCGTGCGGTTGTCCGCACCGAAGAAGAGACTGTCGCTGGAGTCGATGCCGTCGGGCGCCCGGACCCTGCCGCCGAGGGTCCCCCGGTCCAGGTCCCACCACACGATGTGCGTGTCGGACGCCGCCGCGACCACGCGCCCGTCGGGCGAGAACACGGCCCGGTGGTCGTCGTAGAGCCCCTCCTCCACCTCCGGCGCGGCGGGCAGGCGGTGGGCGCGTCCGGCCACGGGGGCGCCGTCGTCGGACCTGTTCACGCGGTACCAGAAGAGGGAGCCGTCCTGGCCGACGTACCCCGCCCGGCTGCCGTCCCGGGAGACCAGGGGATAGAGCGCCGGCACGGGTTGCCGTAGCTGCTCGCTGCGGATCCTCCCGGTGGCGGCGTGCACGTAGAGAATCGCCTTGCCGCCCGTGGAGCGGGCCAGCACCACGTCGCCGTCGCCGCTCGCCTGGTAACCGCCGAGCGAGTCGGGCAGCCCGGACAGCTGCCGCGTGGTGCCCGCGTAGCGGACGTAGCTGCGCAACAGCGCGTCGGTGGCCTCCCCGGTGGACGAGGTCCGGTACGCGGCCAGGGCCAGCATGGTCGACTCGACCGGGTCCGCCTTCGCCCGGTCCGACGAGAGCTGCGCCAGCGCGAGGGAGTCGGCCCGCTCCTGCTGGGCGCGGCTCTCCCGGCGCTGGAAGGCGAGCAGGGTGCCCAGGACGACCGCAAGAGTGACCACCAGCGCGAGCCCCGAGAGGAAGAAGCGGCGCATGCGGGCGCGCAGTCGCCGGCGGGCCCGGCCCCGTTCCAGGTAGTCGTGTTCGGCGGCCGTCAGGTCGGCGGCGTGTTCCCGCAGCCACGGCTCCGCGCTCGCCAGGGTGGCCGGGGTCGGCAGCAGATCCGTCGTGCGTCCGCCGAGCTCCCAGCGCTCCCTGTCGTGCCGCAGCGCTTCGCGCCAGCCGAGGAACGAGCGGTTCTCCGCCACCCAGTCGGCCAGCCTCCCCCACCCGGTGATCAGCGCGTCGTGGGCGAGCTCGACGGTCTCGGTCCCCTCCGCCGTGCGGCCGGTGACCAGCAGCCGGGTGGCGGCCAGGCGCTGCGCCACGCGCCACGCGCCGTCGCCCAGATCCGAGCGCAGCGCGGTACGCCGGGTCACGGCGCTGGACCCCATCGGGAGCCGGATGAGCCCGGCGAGCAGGCGCCGGCCCGCGTCCTCGTCCTCCTCGTCCTCCTCGAAGACGCACTCGGACCACGCCTGGACGGCGTACTGCCCCAACGCCCCGGCGACTCCGCCAAGGTGCTCGTAGGCACGATGCGTCAGCAGGCCGTCCCGCTGGTGCTGCCACAGCAGGTCGAGGGTGAACCCGAGCAGCGGCAGGGCACCCGGCGTGTGCCCGGCGTCGGAGAGGATCCGCTCGGCCAGGCCGGCTTGGTAGGACACGGACGGCACGCCGGCGACGGCCGCCGTCACCACCTCGCGCAGTTGCCGGGCTCCCATGGGGCGCAGGACGTAGGGGTTGCGGGGCAGTACCGCCCCGATCCTGGGGTGGTCGAGCGCGGCCTGGAGGAAGTCGGCCCGCAGCGTGGTGAGTACGTGCACGTCGGCCGGGAGCGAGCCGGCGTCGAACAGGACGCGGGCGAACCGGTCGAGTGCGGCCGGCTCCGCCGTGAGCAGTTCCTCGAACTGGTCGACGACGATGAGGAGGCGGTCTGCGCCGGTGATCCGCAGGACGCCGGGGACGACGTCGGCCAGGGAGTGCGTTGCGAGGAGTGTGGTCAGGGCCTGGATGTGGGGGCGGGGTTCGCTCTCGGCGCGGGGGCCTTGCTCCCTGTCGATACGTGCGCGCCGCTCGCTCTCGATGCGAAGGCCCTGCTCGCTCCCGATACGAGAGCCCTCTTCGCCCTCGGCGGTGCCGGGTTCGAGCAGTGGCAGGAGCGCGGCGGCGAGCGCGGACAGCGGGTCGGGCCCGGTGCCCGGTCGCAGGACTGCCACCGCGTACCCGTCGGATCGCAGTCCAGGTATGACCCCGGCCATCGCGAGTGAGGACTTGCCGGAGCCGGACGGTCCGACCAGGCAGGTCCAGGACCGGGTGGCCACCAGGCGGGCGAGTTCCCCGGTCTCCTCCGCCCTCCCGTGGAACACGGCCGCGTCGGTCTCCCGGAAGGCCGCCAGGCCACGGAACGGCGAGGGCGGAAGGGCGAGCTCGCGCAGCGGCGCCCAGGCGCTGGCCAGCGCACCGGTGGGTATCAGATAACTGGCGGGCGGCTCACCGGATTCGGCGACCACGACGATGCCGACGACCCCGCAGAGCTCGTCGTCCCAGACAGGGCTGCCACTGAAGCCCCGGGAAACGCGGTAGCCGTTCGCGGCGAGGTCCAGTTGTACCCACCCGTCCGCCTGGCCGGCACGCAGCAGGCCAGCGTGCCACACCCCGGCCGGGCGCCCGTCCGGAAACCCGAACGCGCGCGCGGAATGGCTCCACAGATCCCGGCCCGTGACCAGCCGGACCGGTCGCCCCTCTGGCGGCGGGACCGAAAGCCGCAGGACGGCCATGTCCTCAGCACCGCGGCCCGCGTCGGGGCCCCACACCTCGACACGGGCGCTGGTCGTGCCCTGCGCCATGCCGTCACCCCGGCCGGGCACCAGCGGAAGGTCCACCTGGACTCGGGAAGCCTCGTCGGGCACCCGGCCGTCCGGGATGCCGAGTGCGGCCGAGACCACGTGGGCGCAGGTCAGTGCCTGATCCTCGGTGACGAGGAGCCCGACGCCCACCGGCTCGCCCTGAGCGTCGAAGATGCGCAGCACGGCCCGATCCAGGTCCGCGGGCCCGGGTCCCCCCGCCCCCGCTGCCTGGGCGGCGTCCTGCCCGGCCACCGTCATGCCCTGAGCGTTCCGTGCATACCGACCGCCGCCGCCTCTTCAGCGTGCCCGCACTCCGTCGGATCCACCACGCCTCCCCAACGTCCGTGTCCCCCTGGCGTCTACGTACGTTCTACCCTCTCGCGCGCCTGACGGGGTGCGAGTTGTCGGGCACGGGGGGCTCCGGGGCCGCCGGGCCCGGGCGGGCACAAGGGAGGCGGGAGGCGGGCGCTCACGGGTGGCGTCCCTCCGGTGCCGAACGACACGCGGGTGCGCCCGGTTCGAGGGACCGACACCCCACCGTCAAGGGAGGGTTCTGCCCAGGCGGCTCACTTGCCGCCGACAGGACCGACGAACGTACCCGGGTGCGTGGCACCGTCCTGGAGGAGCACCGGCTGGAAGTCCCATGCGACCTTCGCCGACGTGGTCTCGTTGGGCGGGGTGACGACGACGGTCTTCACGTCCAGCTTCTGACCGGAGCCCTCGGTGAACGGCAGGTAGGTGATGGTGAAGCTGGTGCTGCCGCCCGGCTTGACGGTGACGGCGTGCGGGGAGACGGACGTCTGACGGCTCAGCGACCACGTCTTGCCGCCCCCGACCAGGTCGACGCCCGGGTAGCCGTTCATCGTGCAGGCGCCGGAGCCGTTGTTGGTCATCTTTATGACCACTCCCCCCGCCGAACCGACCGACTGCGCACCGCTGCCGGGCGCGACGGCGAAGGAGAGGTCGCCGGTGTGGCAGCGATCGCTTGCGGCCGCTGCGCCGGACCCGGTGGAGGAGCCCTGGGACGAGTCGGAGGAACCGCCGGCCGAGGCCGAGTTGCCGGAGTCCGCGGTCGTGGACGATCCCGAGGAGGCACCGTCTCCGCTCGACGCGTTCGACACGCTCGATGCGTTGTCAGCACTCTCCCCGCCCCCACAGGCGGTGAGGAGAAGCCCGGCGCTCAGGGTGGCAACGGCAAGCGAAAGGGGCTGCAGACGACGCATCAAAACCTCACAGGGGAAAGTCACCGGACATTCCGAGGCCTCACGACCCCGCTGGTGACGACTCTGCCCTACGGAGAACCGCAGGTGGCCGCCTGTGGGAAGCCCATTACCCCGCTGTCGACAGCTCGTGACACGGCAACACCTACGGCCGCACACGGCAACACCTGCGGGTTCCGCGGGCGCGCGTCCAGCCGGCGGTCCGGCGGGGTCCGTGGTTCCAGGAGACGGCAGGGCACAGGCGGGCGCGTGGCACAACGTCACCGCAGGGACCGCCTGTTGCGGACGACCCGCCACAACCAAGTAGGCGATAGGAATGGGAAGCTGGCCGGGGAACTAGGGCAGGGCCTCAGGGTTGGTGCTGGCGTATCCCTTGCCCTCCGGCCAGATCAGCGCGCATCCCTGGGATTGGGCAAGGGCCAGGAGGTCTTCGCGCGGCTTCGACGGAAGGAGAATGCCGCGCACTGAGTGCTCAACGAACCTCCCATAGTCGGCGAGCTGGCCGATGGCCATGCGCACGTTCTCCCGGGTGACGCTGCCCTTGGCTTCGGTCAGAAGACCAAGGTCCTGGCAGTGCAGATCGGTGAAGAGCGGACGCGTCTCGCCGGGCGGCAGGATCCTATGCCGACTGGCCGGGTGACCCTCTTGAGCGAGATGTTCGGCGAACGCCTTCACCAGACGGGCCTCCCTCCGGTCGGCTTCGTACACCTCGCGGTTGGGATTGACGAAGGTTGCCTCCGTCTCGTTCCGTTCCAACGGCATCTCGTCGACCTGGTTGGGCTGAGCGTTGAGCAGGCGGCCGAGCCTAGTGCTGGGTTGCTCCGGCTCGGTGTCAACCGGCCTGAGGCAGAAGACGATGACCTTCCGTGGGGGACCATCACTGGTCTCTGGTGCGTCGGCCGTGTACCAGGGGTTCTCTGAGTCAACGACGAACTCGCCGCGGTAGGTGACGGTTCCGCGGGCGCCCTGGAAGACGCGAAGCGCCCGCCCCTCTGCCTTGTGGTTCAGGATGCTGGCGTTGCCGGACACCATTCGCTGATCGCCGTACTGCCCTTCGCCGCTGTAGTGGAAGCAGCCGTCCGGCATCCAGTCGTCGTAGTAGCCGTGCTTCTCGCCCGCGACGGGATCCGTGAAGACGAAGACATTGGGTGTCTTGGCGGACGGGCCGATCCCCCCTTGGGTCCGGCCCCCGAATCGATTGTGCAGTTCCTTACGTTCGATCCGATCACCGGGCTTGAGCGTCCACTCGACCGAGCTGGGTGCCGTCTTCACCTGCTTCCTCCCGTCATCGCGGCCCTTACCGAACAACCTGACGAGAGCATGCCACATCCCTTCGGATGCAGGATTCCGCTATCCGATTGAGCAGTTCGTAACCGGTGGACGTGTCGAGGTGGGCCCCTGGCGGTAACAGCAGGAGGCCACCGACATCAGCCGGTGGCCTCTGGCTGGTGCGGCATCCGCCCCTCAACCGACCCCGACGAGAACAACGACAAGATCAACTGATCCGGCACGGATCCGGCACGACACCTCCGACGCCATGATCGGGCTCGCACGTTCCTGCGCCTACGATCCCGACCTACGCCACTTTCAGGAGCCATTGGACCCTCCCTATGGATCACGCAGGCAGTTGCGACGTGAGGCATCGTCTCCCGTATCCGGGTGGTCAGCCTGTCAGGCAGCGACGCCCCGGCTCCGGAGCAGTTCGGTGTAGGCCGCCTCGGCGGCACGTCCCGCGAGAGTGCCGGGTGGGGTGTGGGTCAGAAACGTGCTGGTGTTCCCGTGGTGGAGGACCGTCCCGGCGTACACGACGGTGACGTGGTCGGCCTCCTCGGCGAGGTCGGCGACGTCGTGCGTGGACAGCAGCACCCGCACGTCGCCGGTCAGGCCGCGCAGGATGTCGCGGAAGACGCGGCGCTGGTAGGGGTCCATGCCGGCGGTGGGCTCGTCCAGCAGGAGGATGCGCGCGCCGTGCACGAGTGCCCCGGCGACGCCGACGCGTCGCAGCTGGCCGCCGGAGAGCCGGCTCGTGCGGGTGTCGGTCTGCTCGGCCAGGTCCACGCGGGTGAGGGCTCTGCGGGCCTGTTTCCAGGCGTCGGTGCGGTTCATCCCCTTGAGCCAGCCGATGTAGGCGACGTACTCGCGCGCGGTGAGCGTGGGCATGGGCACGATGTCCTGCGGCATCCAGGCGACGGCCCGCCGATATGCCGCGGTGCCGGCCGGCGCGCCATCCAGGGTGACGCGTCCCTTCTGCGGCCGGGTCACCGAGGCGGCGAGCTTCAGCACGGTGGACTTGCCGGCGCCGTTGGGGCCGAGCAGGACGGTGAGGCCGTCCGGCAGGGTGTAGCAGAAGTCCCGCAGCACGGGGCTTCTCCAGCGCCGGTAGCCGTAGGTGCAGTTGCTGAGTTCGAGTGTCACGCTGTCTTCCTCGACGTGCGGATCTGGGCGGCGAGGCCGACGGCGAGCGCCACCAGGGAGACGGTTGCCGCGAAGGAGTTGTCCGCGGGCAGGGCGACAATGGTCCAGGTGTGCGGCACGTTGGCGTGGAACCCGGTGAGCGAGACCAAGAACAGCCAGCCCACCGGAATCATGACCGCCGCCTGACCGGCCCACGCCCGCCCCAGCAGCATGAGCCCGGCCAGGAAGGCCGCGTTACGGCCGGCGCAGGCGGCCGTTGCCGTGCCCTGCACGGCTGAGACGAGAAAGCCGCACAGTACCCCCGCAGCCAGAACCGCGGTGATGAGTAGGCAGTCGAGCCGGTTCACGGACCGGACCGCGGAGGCCTCGGCGGCAGGAAGCCGGGATTCCAGGACCGTCATGAGGACGGCGAGCAGAGGGACGGGGACGAACACGGAGAGTGCGATCTGGGTGTTGCCGGCGAGCGCGGGCAGGATCACGGTGACGTCCTGCACCGCGAAGAGGGCGGCGGCGAAGACGACCAGGGCGAGCGGCAGCAGAACGTGCCCCCGTCGGGCCTTGAACCACCACCTCACCGCGACTTCGCCCCGCATGTGTCGAGCGACCGTCTGACCCATGCGGCCTGTTCGGCTTTCGGCTGGCCCAGCACACGGGCCACGTCAGCGTGCACCTGCTCTTCCAGCTCCTGAGCTCGAAGGTCTTGGTCCTCTCGCTTCCGGTACTTTCGGTACTGCTGCTCCTGACCGGTTTTCATGGCTGCCCACAGCCAGACGGAGTGGGCGGTACGGGTGTCGACCTGGGCACAGCGGAAATGCAGGGAACGCACCACGATCTGGTATACGGCATCACCGCTCCGTACCGGGCCGGTGAGGATCATGCGCCAGCCGGTCGATGTCGAGGGTTTCCCTGTACGGGCGTAGGTGTAGCTGTCGGTGATCAGCCGGGGCGGTGCCGGAACAGCCCCGGCGTCATACAGGACGCGTAGTGCGCTTGCGGTGTCGCGCTGGAGCTGCGGCAGATAGCGTGCGTTGTACTCCGGTACGCACATGCGCGGCGCGCTGCCCGCGCACGTCATGGTCACGTGCCCCCCGGTCATCGGTGGAGTGGCCCGCCAGCCCTCGGCCGTGTGGTAGGCCCCGAAGACACCACCCACGGCGACCGCGGCCGCAACCACGACTCGCAGCATCCGCCATCCGTATGGCAGCCAGAGGATCACAAGTCCGATGGCAAACCCACCCGCGAACAGCACGGGCACCACAACGGTGACCAGTCTTGGCACCTCGCCGATGCCGAAGATGCCGAACTGCCCGGAGACATGCCGAGGCCAGTACGGCTGCACTGCCACGGTGAAGGCCACGATGATCCAGTCGGCCACAGCCACGATCGGTGTGGCGATGATCCGGGGGATCCTGCAGCCGACGGCGAATCCGACGACGGCATGGACGACACAGAGCACCATGGCGGCGCAAGGTAGCCGCAGGCTGTCGAGGGTGGGCGTGGTCGCTGACCGTGCAAGTGAGATCGCTGGAGGAAGCAGCAGAACGAGCCAGGAGAGCGCAATCACAGGGGCCAGCACATTGGCCGCAATCCGGTAACGAGAACGCGCCGGAGCCAGCTCCCATATGCGTGCGTTCTTCAGGCCCCCGCTCTCCCAGCAGGCAAGAGCCGCTGCCACCGCATACGCCAACGCGTACAGCGAATCCAACGGTTGGGCGACGATGGTAGGCGCGTAATGGTAATAACTTGAGAGGGGGGCTGATTCTCCCACCACGTAGTAGAAAAGTGTGAGCAGGAGGACGATAGGCGCGGCCCACCGCATGCATCCGCCACGCAGGGCGGTAGTGAATTTCACAGAATCTCACCGAACCAGTCGTCGACTGCGCAGGGCGCCCTGGCGGGGCACCCTCGAAGCTGAAGCTCAGCCAGTGCCGTCGACCTTGGTGGTATCCACGGTGAGCGAACCCACGGTGAGCACAGGACCGGCCACACCCGATCCGCCGATCTTCATAATCTCAAAATAATAATCCTCTATGCCGGCTGGCAGGTCGGTCCACTCGCCGTTGCTGACGCTCCCGCTGAAACAGGCGGTGTACGTCTTGTTGTCGTAGGAGAGATCGGGCAAAGCGGTTCTGTCTCTCCAGATTTGCACGTCCGTGGAGTGCGTCGTGGCGTCCGTACGGCAGTCGTGGAACGTAATCTGCGAGTACAGCTCATCCTGCCAACGCCGGGACTCGAAGCCCGGGCTGGCAGCGGTAATGGAGCTGGTCCAATTGGCTTCGGCGGTGGGAGCCAGGGCGAGAGTGATCACCGCTGCCGTGCCGAGAACCATGGATACGCGTCTACCGTGCTTCATTTCTCTATTCCCTCCGGAAATCCTGGTAGAGCTCATGCGAAGGCAGTTCGAGAGCGATGAACCGGACACATGGCGCGGCCTCGCCATCTCCTCAATGCGCAGCACTGGCCTAGACCAGTCACGGTGCGTGAGCACTGTAGAGGAGAGGCGTACGCGATCGACAACCATTCATCAGGGCGCGACGGAAAATCGATCTCACGTGCCCATGGGCGAGTCCACCTAGCAGCGGTACCTCCTCGCCCCCATGCCTGCGCGTTTGCTCTACATCGCAGCGTGACGAGAGAGTGAAGGAGGGGCCGTAAACTTGGCTGAATGTGAACGCGCGGAAACGTCGAGGTAAACGATGCGGGGTGCATCCGGGCCGGTCTTCGATGATGACCGAGAGGGAGCGCGGCAGGTGGGCCGTGGTGGGGATTGCCGTGCAGACCCCACCTGGTCCGTGGACTGGCGGTGGTAACGGCGCCGACCTCAGCACTCTTGCACCTCACTTCCCGCCTCAGAGCTCGCTCCCACGAAGCGCGTCGCCCCGGACCGCCAGACGCACGCGGAGTCATGGCCATCCCGGAGCCTGAGCGCCCCCGCCGAGGGCATCCTGGGGTTCGCCGATCGCCTGCTCAACGCGGCACGGGCGCCGGCCGGACTGGAGCGGGGTGGGGACGGGGGCGCAGGCCCGGCCGGGGGCCCGGACCGCGCGCGGCGAGCAGAGCGAACCGCACTTGAAGCCGTAGAGAGACCTGCAACTCGGCACTCTCGGTCTCGGTGGTCCTGTCTCGGTCTCGACTGCCCCGCTCGGTCTCGGTTGCCCCGTCTCGGTTAATGATTGACACCGCGGCCTCACCTGATGCTTGACGCCGCTTGACTGGGCGTCTGGCCGGTGCGCGGGAGAGGGTCAGATCATGACCGTTTAGATCATGTCTACTGAAGGGACCGTAGACATGGCGCTCAGGCGGTAACTGGGGACCTTCCATCACATGTGCGGTACCCGCTCTCAACCTCGGCGGTTTGCCCCATCTGGCCAGACCACGTCAACTGGTATCCCTGCCTCGCGGGCGTCGACGACCGTGTCCGCCGTGCCGCCGCCTTTCCCCGTCGGGGGCTGGCCGTTCCAGACGGCGACGAGACGATCGGCACGCTGGAGAAGGGTGCGGTTGGCGTCTTCGTATGCCGATCGGCTCGCCATCTCGTGGTCCAGGACGACGACGTCGTCGGCGGACTCGATGAGCCGGTCGAAAGTCGCGGCATGGTCCGGCTTCACCTTGCTCTGCCGGTAGTCCTTCGAGGGGATGATCGCGACGAGACGTCCGCCGAGTTCCAAGACAACCTCGGCGAACAGGGAGTCGGCCCCCTTGGCGATACACGAGACACCGACCAGACCTTCGGCGTACGGCTTGAGCGTCTCGTGGAGGGCGCTGCGTACGAGGGCGGTACTGGCATCGGTGAGATCCATGTGCCCCGTTACGGCGATGGTGGTCACGGTCTTCCCTCAGGTCGACTGCAGGTCGCGGTTCACGGCAGGAGCCTCGGTCACCGGCGACGAGGCAGCCTTCCCGACCGTATATGGATATAGCGGAGACATTTGGGCTCGCACACGGCTGGACTGGGTCCCGGACGCTGCCTCAACGGCGCGGAGGCCCCTTTTCAGCGCCTTGCCCCCGCCAGTTCTACCCCTCCACGACGCGGGCACCGCCGACAGCCGGAGCGGCATGCCGACGACCAAGATAATGAGCCCGACGCAGGCGGGCAGGATCACGACGACTCCTCGTCCGGCAGCGAGCGACCGGCCCACTCAAGGCGCACTAGAGTGGAAGACGATCTGGGGGCGTGTTGACCTGGTGAAACACCGCTAGGGAAGTTGATCTCTCAATCCACTCCCAGTTGATCTTCAAAGGGCCCCGCTTCGGTCATGAAGCGGGGCCCGATGCCTGGTCAAACACGGTGCCCCCGGCAGGATTCGAACCTGCGACACCCGCTTTAGGAGAGCGGTGCTCTATCCCCTGAGCTACGAAGGCAGGCCCTGCTTGGAGTGCGTTGAATACTTTGCGTGTGCATTCGGACGCGTCCAGCAAGGTCGTGACCGTCGCTGTCGACGGCCACTGACAGCGTAGCGGATGCGGGCGGGGCCCGAGGCGGTGGAGGACGGTGGCGAGGGGCTTCACGGCCGGCTGGAGCGGTCGGCGCCGGCCCTGGTCCCGGCACCGGCACCGGCACCGGCACCGGCACCGGCACCGGCACCGAAGCTTCCCGCCCGCCCCAAGCCCCCGCCCTCTACAGGAAGCTCACGTTCTGGGCCAGGGAGAGTTCTGTGGAGTAGTTGATGGTGTTCGTCGCGCGGCGCATGTATGCCCGCCATGCGTCCGAGCCCGACTCTCGGCCGCCGCCCGTTTCCTTCTCGCCGCCGAATGCTCCGCCGATTTCCGCGCCCGAGGTGCCGATGTTGACGTTCGCGATGCCGCAGTCCGAGCCCTCGGTGGAGAGGAAGCGTTCTGCCTCCTGCTGGTCGCGGGTGAAGATGCTGGACGAGAGGCCCTGGGGGACCGCGTTGTGGAGCGCGATGGCCTCGTCCAGGGTGTCGTAGGTGAGGACGTAGAGGATGGGGGCGAAGGTCTCCTCGCGGACCACCTCCGTCTGTTCGTCCACGCGGACGATGACCGGCTCCACGTAGGCCGCCGCGGGTGCCGGGTCCGTCAGGCGGCGGTTGCCGCCCGCCAGGATCTTGCCGCCCTGCGCCTGCACGCGCGCCAGCGCGTCCTGCATCTTCTCCAGTGCGCCTGCCGTGATCAGCGGGCCCACCAGCGTCTTCTCGTCGAACGGGTTGCCGATCGGCAGCTTGCCGTACGCCGCCGTCAGACGCTCGATCAACGGCTCCGCGATGTCCCTGTGCGCGATCACGCGCCGCAGCGTCGTGCAGCGCTGGCCCGCCGTGCCCGCCGCCGCGAAGACGATGCCCTGCACCGCCAGGTCCAGGTCCGCCGACGGTGCCACCACCGCCGCGTTGTTCCCGCCCAGCTCCAGCAGGCTGCGACCGAACCTCGCCGCCACCCGCGGGCCCACCTCGCGTCCCATCCGCGTCGAGCCCGTCGCGCTGACCAGCGCCACCCTCGCGTCGTCCACCAGCGCCTCGCCAACCTCCCTGCCGCCCAGCAGCAGCCTGTGCACGTCGGCCGGCGCGCCCACCTCCTCCGCCGCCCTCGCCAGCAGGCGCGCGCTCCCCAGCGCGGTCAGCGGGGTCAGCTCCGACGGCTTCCAGACCACCGTGTCACCGCACACCAGCGCCACGGCCGTGTTCCACGACCAGACCGCCACCGGGAAGTTGAACGCCGAGATCACCCCGACCACGCCCAGCGGGTGCCAGGTCTCCGCCAGCCGGTGGCCCGGCCGCTCCGACGCCATCGTGCGGCCGTACAGCTGGCGCGACAGGCCCACCGCGAAGTCGCAGATGTCGATCATCTCCTGGACCTCGCCCAGCGCCTCCGAGCGGATCTTGCCCACCTCGATGGTGACGAGGTCCGCGAGGTCGTCCTTGTGGGCGCGCAGCAGTTCCCCGAAGCGGCGGACCAGCTCGCCTCGGCGCGGCGCCGGCGTGCTCCGCCACGTGAGGAACGCCTCCCGGGCCGCCTCCACCGCCTCCTCCGTGTCGGCGGGGGCGGCGGCGGCCAGGGGGAAGAGGTCCTCGCCGGTGAGGGGGGTTCGGGCGCTGAGCTTCCGCGGGGGCTGCTCCACGGTTGTTCCGTCCTTCCCCTCCGCCGCCCGGCCCGGGAGGGTCACCCCGATCCGCTCCAGGCTTGCGCGCGCCCGCTCCCGCAACTCCTCCGTGGTCGGCAGGGTCTCGGGGGCCTGCACGGTGCCGGTGCTTCCGGTGCTGCTGGTCATGGGGGGCTCCTTCGGGTGCGGAGGGCGACGGGTACGGGGGTGTGTACGGGGCCGGGTTCTGCGGCGGCAAGTGTGCCCACCTGCACTGGAACGGTACGTGCTCGGGCCCCCTTGCGGCCTCTCGGCGGCCAGGGCGGATGTCCCCCGTCGGCAGGACCGTCAGCAGGACCCTGCCCCAGCGATCAGGATCAGCCCGTCGTCCCCGGCGCCGGGACCGGAACCGGTGCTCCCAGTTCCTCCGCCGCCCGCTTCAGCGACCGGCCCTGCTGGTCCGCGTAGAGGGCGTAGGGGTCGAGGACGTCCCGGTCGAGGGCGGCGGAGAGCCAGGCGCTGTCGTAGGCGGCGCCCGTCTGGTCGTCGTCCCTGCGGCCCTTGCCGCTGAGGTTGGACTGGAAGATGCCCGCCGCCGAGCGCGGCAGGAAGTCCTCGTAGACGATCGGCTCGGCGCGCAGCCAGCCCGCCGCGAGCAGGTCGGCCATGGTCGCGGGCGGGCGGGTGCCGTCGCGGGGGCGGTCGGGGGCGGCCCGGTAGGTGAAGTACGCGAGGTCCTGTACGGCGAGTTCGTGTTCCGTGCCCGGCAGCAGGTCCGGCCACAGGGCGCGGGCCACCGCCGAACGGTCCGCCGACGGCTCCCGCGCGAGCCTCTCGTCGACCCGTGCGAGCAGCGTGTCGTAGCGCTCCCGGCCGGCCCGCGTGAGCGCGATGCCGCGCGCCTCGACCTCGCCGAAGCGCACCCGCAGCGCGCCCTCGCGCACCGTGCCGTCCGGCTCCCGCATCGTCCGGGGCTCGGCGAGGGCACGGAACGACGTCTGGCGGAGCAGGACGTCCGGCCAGAGCGCACCGGCGTCCGGGGCGCTCCCGGCCTGCGCACCCGCGCCGGACACACCCACGGCCCCCGGCAGCCCGCCGCCCGGCGGGCCCTGGATGGTGTCGATCATCTCGATGCCGCGGGCCGTCATCCGGCGGTACAGCTCGTCGATGTCGAGCACGCGCGGCGTGAGGTGGTTGATGTGGGTGCTGCGCACCCCGCCGATGTCCGCGGCGACCGCGGACACCTTCTCCAGCGTCTCGTACCAGACGCGGTCGATGGGTTCCCGCGACAGCTCGAACGCGGCCACGGCGAGTTCCAGGAAGCGCTCGGCCTCCGCGTCCGGCAGCTCGCCGGCGGCCTCGGCGCGGTCCGCGAGGGCGAGCAGCTCCGGCGGGAACAGCTCCCGTCCCGCGAGGAACGTCTCCAGGCGGGCCCGCAGCTCCTCGTCGAAGAAACGCGGATCGGCGGGGGTGAGGAGCGAGGTGAAGACGCGGAACGGGTTGCGGGCCAGCTCCTCGCCGTCCACCGGCCGGAACGCCGTCGACACCACCGGGACCGCGCTCGCGGCGGCCTCGCGCAGGTCGTAGAAGCCGACGGGGTGCATGCCGAGGGCGCCGAAGACGCGGGCGACCTGCTGGAGTTCGCGGGGGGTGCCGACGCGGATGGCGCCGTGCCGCTCGGCGGTCACCCGGCCGATGGAACCGAGGCGCTCGGCGTCGGCGCCGCGGGCGCGCAGGACGTCCTCGTTGACCTCGCGGGAGACGTCCACGAGCGTGGTGTACGCGGGGACCTCCTGCCCGTACATCTCCGAGAGCCGGCGGGCGAAGGCGGCACGCAGGCGCCACTGGTTGATCATCTTGGCCGGCTCCCTCCTGTTCCTCCGGCATCGTGCAGCACGCCGGCCACCGGCGTCCAGGAGGCCCAGGTGCTCACGCGGGCGCGCCACGCACCCGGCCCCCGTTGGCCCAGTCGTACCCGCCCGGCGGAACTTCCGAATATGGTCTAGACCTCAGTCCGGCTCGGGCCTATTCTCACGGCTGCTCCCCTCCCCCACCGAACGCCCAACGGCCGCCGGCCACCGGCGCGCGTTCCGCCCGCGGCGGCCCCGATTCGAGGAGTGACGACGCGCGTGGTGCGACTACCTGTGAGACGGCCTGTGCGACAACCTGTCCGACAACCTGTGACAGGACATGGGACACGGCGACGGCAGGCGCGACGGGGGCAGGGGCGGGTGAGCAGGCTGTCCGTCCTGCTGGCGGCGCTCGCCTCGGCCCTGGTGCTCGCCGGGACCGGGACCGCGGCCGTAGCCGTGGCCGAGGACAGCGGGCCGCTCGGTGCGCACGATCCGTACCCCGCCGGAGCGCACGAGCCATACCCCACGGGCGCGCACGATCCGTACCCCACGGGCGCGCACGACCCCTACCCCACGGGCGCGCACGACCCGTACCCAGCAGGCGCGCACGAACCGTACGAGGCACAAGGCCCGCACGGAGCCGGCTTCGTCGTCAGCGAGGCGCAGTTCGACCGGATGTTCCCGGACCGGGACCCGTTCTTCACCTACGCGGGGCTGCTGGAGGCCACGCGCTCGTACCCGGCCTTCGCGCACACAGGTAACCTTCTGGTGCGCCGGCAGGAGGCCGCCGCCTTCCTCGCCAACGTCAGCCATGAGACCGGTGCGCTGGTCTACAAGGTCAACCAGAACCCGGCCTCGTACCCGGTCTTCTGCGACGACACCCAGCCGTACGGCTGCCCGGCCGGCCACGACGCGTACTACGGGCGCGGCGCGATCATGCTGAGCTGGAACTTCAACTACAAGGCGGCCGGCGACGCCCTCGGGCTCGACCTGCTGAACGACCCCTGGCTGGTCGAGCGCGATCCGGCCGTGGCCTGGGCCACCGCCCTGTGGTACTGGAACACCCAGACCGGCCCCGGCACCATGACCGGCCACGACGCCATCGTCCACCACAAGGGCTTCGGCGAGGCCATCCGCAGCCTCAACGGCACCGCGGAGTGCGACGGCGGGAACGCCGAGCAGATGCGGCACCGCGTGAGCCTCTACCGGCAGTTCACCCGGCTCCTGGGCACCCTCCCGGGCCGCCACCAGACCTGCTGACGACGGGCGCCGGGGGCCGGGCGGCGTCCTCGTCCCGGCCCTTCGGGGCGTTCCGGGGGCGCGCTAGCATCCGCGGTATGAGTGACGATGTGCAGAATGCGCAGGCAGAGCAGGACGTGTACGGCGTGCCGATCGGGGCGCTGCTGGGCGGGTCCGCGGAGCTGGAGCAGTTCCGCGGGAAGGTCGTGCTGGTCGTGAACGTGGCGTCCCGGTGCGGTCTGACCCCGCAGTACGAGGAGCTGGAGAAGCTGCACGAGCGGTTCGCGGGGCGCGGCTTCAGCGTGCTGGGGGTGCCCTGCAACCAGTTCAAGGGGCAGGAGCCGGGGACCGCGGAGGAGATCGCGGAGTTCTGCTCGGCGACGTACGGGGTGACGTTCCCGATGACGGAGAAGGTCGACGTCAACGGGGACGGGCGGCACCAGCTGTACGAGCGGCTGGTGGGGTTCGCGGACTCGGAGGGGTACACCGGGGATATCCAGTGGAACTTCGAGAAGTTTCTCGTCGGGGCGGACGGGGTGGTGCGGGGGCGGTTCGGGCCGCAGACGACGCCCGATGCGGGGGAGGTTGTCGCGGCGGTGGAGAAGGCTCTCGCCGAGTAAGCCGTGTGGGGGGTTTCCGGGGCGTTGGGGCGCCCCGGGGCCCGGTCCTGCGGTGGTCCGTTCTGGGCCTTGCTGTCCCGCGTCCGGCTGACCGCCGGCGGGCTTTTTCTGCGCAGTTCCCCGCGCCCCTTATCGGGGCCCCTTCTCGGCCCTTGCTGTCTTGCGTCCGGCTGACCGTCGGCCGGGGTTTTCGCGCAGTTCCCCGCGCCCCTGATCAGCCAGCGGGCCAACCGCTTGCTGTCTCATCGCGGTCATCCGCCGCACCGGCCTCTCGCACAGTTCCCCACGCCCCCGATCAGCCACCCGACCAGCCCCTTGCTCTCTCGCCGCGGCCATCCGCCACACCGGCCTCTCGCACAGTTCCCCACGCCCCCGATCAGCCACCCGACCAGCCCCTTGCTCTCTCGCCACGGCCATCCGCCACACCGGCCTCTCGCACAGTTCCCCACGCCCCCGATCAGCCACCCGACCAGCCCCTTGCTCTCTCGCCACGGCCATCCGCCACACCGGCCTCTCGCACAGTTCCCCACGCCCCCGATCAGCCACCCGACCAGCCCCTTGCTCTCTCGCCGCGGCCATCCGCCACACCGGCCTCTCGCACAGTTCCCCACGCCCCCGATCAGCCACCCGACCAACCCCTTACTGCCTCCCCCGGCGTGGTTCCCGCGGCCCCGGTCAACCTCCGCTCACCCCCTCCCCCCTCCCCGCCAAGATCCGGTGTGGTGTTCGGTTGTGGGGTGGATTCGTCTTGTGGCGGTCCTTGGGGCAGAGTTCTTCGTCTCTGGTGCCGGGTGGCAGGTGGCCCGTGGCCGAGGATGGGGACGTGGGCGTAGGCGTGAGTCTGGATGACAGGGACGGTGGCGTGGGCGGTGGCGTGGGTGAGCCGGGCGCGGGGGCGGTCGAGGGGGCCGGGGTGCTGCTCAGCGTCGGTGCCTTCGCCGCCCGTGCCCGCCTCTCCCGCAGAGCGCTGCGCCTCTACGACCGCACCGGGCTGCTCGCCCCCGCCCACGTCGACGAGGAGAGCGGCTACCGCTACTACCGCGCCGAACAGGTCGAGCACGCTCGCCTGGTCGCACTGCTGCGCCGGCTGGACATGCCGCTCGCCCTCATCGCCGAGGTGATGCGCGAGCCGGGCGACACCGCCGCACACCACCTCGCCCTGTACTGGCGCGGCGTCGAGGAACGCATCGCCGCCCAGCGCATCCTGGTCGAGTACCTCCGTGGACGCCTGTCGGGCAGGAGTTCCGAGTTGGACGAGAAGTTCCGGATCAGGACCCGCGACGTGCCGGCGCAGTACGTCATCAGCCAGTCGCGGCACACCCTCGCGAACGGGTTGCCCGCCTGGATCGGTTCCTCCATGACCCGGCTGACGGCCGCGGCCGAGGAGTGCGGCGGAGTGGCGGGACCGCCGTTCGTCGTCTACCACGCCGAGGTCACCGACGAGAGCGACGGCCCCGTCGAGACGTGCGTGCCCGTCAGGGATCGGGTGGCCGCCCGCGCCTGGGCGCTGGACCAGGGCCGTAGCTGGGGCTCCCGCGCCCGCGAGGAGGGCGCGCACCGGCTCGCGTACACCAGGATCACCAAGGCGCAGGTGGTGTATCCGGAGATCATCGCCGCGTTCGAGGCGGTGGAGGAGTGGATCGCCGGACAGCGCCTGCGCGTCGCCGGGCCGAGCCGCGAGGTCTACTTCACGGACTGGTCGTCGGCGGGTCCCGACGACGAGGTGTGCGACGTCGCCTTTCCGGTGACGGCCTAGAGGTCGCCTTTCCGGTGACGGCCTAGCCGTCGCCCTACCGCAGCTCCTTCGGACACGGCGTACCCCTGGGCAGCTGGTACGGCGCGCCCAGGCGGTAGACGCCGGCGTGTGGGGCGAGCAGTTCGGTCCAGCGGTCCCCGGACGCGTCCTCCCCGGTCTCCATCAGGCAGCCGTTGACGTTCTCGAACGACTTCAGCGAGCCGTCGGGGCGCTGCTTCGACTCCTCGGTCTCCCGGGGCGGCGCCACGCCCTTTCCGTGCTCGTCGATGAGGCTCAGCCAGGGTGAGTACGGGATCCGGATCAGCACCCGTCCGGCCCGCTTGACCTTGATCGTCAGCTCGCCCTCCTCCGCCCGGTCCACCACCGCGGGCGGCGTGGCGAGCGGCATGGGGTCGGTGACGGCGAAGAGCTGCCAGTTCGCGTCGCCCCAGATCTGCTTGAGGTAGGGCTGGCCGCGCCGCAGCAGCTGCCGTTCCCGCTGCCCGCCGTCGCCGTCCGGCTGCTCCTTGGGCAGCACCACGTAGTGGACCGCCCAGCGCCGCAGCCATTCGTGGTAGTTCGCGGAGTTCAGGGTGTCGTCGTAGAAGAGCGGGTTGCGCTGCATGTCGGCCTGGCGGTTCCAGCCGCGGGCCAGGTTGACGTACGGCGCGAGCGCGGACGCCTCCCGGTGGCTGCTGGCGGGGACGACCTCGACCCTGCCCCGTTCCGCCTTGATCACCTGGAGCTGGTGCACCAGCGGCGCCAGCTGGTGGGCCCAGGAGGCCGCGGGGCGAGTGCGCACGATGTCCCCGACGGTGTGGATCCCTATCCACGTCACGAAGCCCACCAGCGCCAGCACCATCGCGTACCACCTGCGGGTGCGCGGCCTGGTGAACGGCAGCGCCGCCAACAGCACCGCTCCGCTGAACAGCATCGCCAACCGCGTGATGTTCGAGCCGACCTGCGAGCTGACCAGCCAGGCGAGCACCACCGCGAGCGTGTACACGGCGCTGGTGATGCGGACCGTCACCCACCGCTCGGGCACCAGGAAGAACGTGGCGAGGCCGGCCGCCGTGGGCCACAGCGCCGACAGGACCGTCATGGGCTGGGTGCCGGAGAACGGGAACAGCCAGGCCGACAGCGCCACCACCGCGAGCGGCGCGAGACCCAGCGCGTACGCCCCGGGGCGGCGCCGCTGGAGGAAGAGCGCGACCGCGATCAGGCCCACGAAGAGCCCGGCCACCGGCGAGGCTCCCGTGGCGAGGCCGGCCAGCGGCGCCGCGACGGCCGCCTTCGCCCACCGCTTGTGCCGCCAGCGGTACGGCCAGCAGAACACGGCGGCGACGGCGCCGAGCCCGAACATGGCGCCGAGCCCGAAGGTGACGCGTCCCGAGACGGCGTTGCACAGCAGCCCCAGGACGCCGATGAGCGCCGGCGGCAGCGGCCTGCGCACGGCGCGGCTGCGCGTCAGGATCATGGTGAGCAGCGCGGCCGAGACAGTGCCGGCGACCATCATCGTCGTCCGCACCCCGAGCACCGACATCAGGTACGGCGACACCGCGCTGTACGAGACCGGGTGCATGCCGCCGTACCACGCGAGGTTGTACGCGGAGTCCGGGTGCCGTCCGACGAACTCGGCCCAGGCGTCCTGCGCCGCCAGGTCGCCACCGCCGTTCGCGAAGACGAAGAACCAGACGACGTGCGCGAGGGCCGCGAGGACGGTGGCCACGGTCACCGGGTGAAGGCGCGCGAACATCCGGATGCGGATCCGGATCCGGGTACGGCTCGGGTTCCGCTCGCGCACGGGCCCGGTCTCCGGTGCCTCCGGGCCCGCCGCTGCCGGCCGGGCCTCCGGTGCCCCCAGGGTTTCCGCCGTCGGCCGCTTCCGCGGTGCCTCGGCGGCCGGCCGCTCTTGCGTCACGTCCGGCACGGGCCGCGCACCCGCCGGGGCGGTGTCGGAACCGGTGTCGGTGGCGGCGCCAACGGCGGTGTCGGAACCGGGGTCAGGGTCGCGCGGGCGCGCCGGATCCGGGGCGCCCGGGGCTGCTGGCGCGCCACGGCCGTCCCGCTGGTCCTGTCCCGGGGACTGCGGTATTCGTGTGTCCGCACCCGCACCCGCACCCGCACCCACGCTCCCACCGGCGCCCGTCTCGTCGGCGCCGTCGGCCCGCGTCGGCTCCGCAGTGGCCACTGAGGCTCTCCCTGTTTCTCCCGGCGGGTCCAATGGGTGGCGTCTCGGGAAACTCCCAGTGGTGGTCCGGTGACGTACCCCGATCTCGCGACGCTAGCACGCGCCCTCCCGGCGGGAACGCGGGTGGCGCCACGCCATTCGACATATGCCGCAGGCAGCCCCCAATGGGGCAACACAAGGGGCCCCGGATGGGGCCCGAAGGGGCCCGAAAGGGGCGCGGGGAACTGCGCGAGAAGCCACGACGAAACTCGCAGACCGCGACCGACCCCAGGGGGCAAACCCGCCCGTACGGAACCCGCCCGTACGGAACCCGCCCGCACGGGCCCCCCGAAGGGGCGCCCCCGGAGGACCGGCAGCCCAGAAGCCCGGAAGCCCGGCTACCCGGCGCCGGAGGCGCGCTTAGCCGAGGCGCGTGAACTTCGCCCCGTACCCCGGCTCGCTGAGGCCCCTCTGGAGCGCCACCGGCACCTTGATCGCGCTGCCCTTGCCGCCGCCGCTGCCACTGCCAGCCGCGGCTCCGCCGACGCTGAGCGAACCGACCTCCGTGCCCGCCTTCGCCTCGTGCGGCAGGGTCTTGCCCTGCGGGTCGTTCAGGCCGAGGTGCACCTTCAGGCCGGACCAGCCGACGGCGGTGACGTCCTTCGTGGCCACGACCGGGGTCTGCCCCCCGAGGCCGTCGTCCACGTACCCGACGACGTCGCCCTTCTTCAGGACCACCGCGGACTTCAGCGCGTCACGGGCGGCGAGCATGACCGGCTTGCTGACGTTGTTGACCGTGTCGATGATCGACGGGCCCTGGTGCTGGCCGAGCACCGCGCCGACGACGGTGACGGTCTGCCCGTCGACCTCCTTGCGCGCCGCGAAGACCAGGTTGCCGCCCGCCTTGGTGGTGGAGCCGGTCTTGATGCCGATGGCGCCGTCGTACGGGACCAGGTTGTTGTAGTTCCGCCAGTTGTGGCCGGAGGGGTCCTTCCACTGGGGCAGCCTGGTGATGTCCATCAGCGCGGGGATCTTCACCAGCTCGTCCGCGAGCTTCACCTGGTCCTCGGCGGTGCTCACGGTGGTCGGGTTGAGGCCCGACGGGTCGGTGTACGTCGTGTGCTTCATGCCGAGGTCCTTGGCCGCGGCGTTCATCTTCGCGACGAAGGCATTCTGGGAGCCCGCGTCCCAGCGCCCGAGCAGCCGCGCCACGTTGTTCGCGGACGGGATCATGATGGCCGAGAGCGCCTGCTGGAGGGTCAGCATGTCGCCCTCGTGGATGGTGTCGACCACCGACTCGCCCTCGGACTTGAGGCCGCCCTCCTTCTCCGCGGTCGCGTCCACCCGGATCTTGGGTCCTGGCTCGCCGCTCTTCAGCGGATGGTCCTTGAGGACGAGGTAGGCGGTCATGGTCTTGGCCACCGAGCCGATCGGGACGGGCTTCTGGGCACCGAAGTGGTCCATCGTCCCGATGCCCGAGACGTCCATCCAGCCCTGTCCCTCGGTGGGCCAGGGCAGCGCCGCACCGCCGCCGTCGAAGGCGAAGGTGTCGTCGGCGGTGAGCGCGAGCGTCGGGTTCGGCAGCGGCCTGACCGCCTGTACGACCGCGAAGACGATCGCCAGCAGCACCACCAGCGGCGTCCAGATCTTGACCCGGCGCAGCGCGGAGCGGACCACGGTCTGCCGGGGCGGCGGGGTGTTCGTCAGCTCGGCGAGCAGATCGAGCGGCGGCCGCGGCGGTACCGGCATCTCGTTGGTGTTCCGCAGCCCCGGGGTGCCCTCGGGGTCCGCGCCGGTGCGGCCCGGGGCGGGCGCCGGCTCGTCCAGCGGCTTGAGCGCGACGAACTTGCTGGTCCGCTCGGCGGGGCGCTCGGGCACGTCCGTGCCGCGGGCGCCGGAGTCCGCGCCGGTGGGCCGGGCGGGCGGCAGGGGCACGGACAGAGGGGGCCGGGCGGCCTCCGTGGCGGGCTTGGACGGGGCGCTCGGGGCTTCCTTGCCGGTGTCCGGCGCCCCGGACGGGACGGAGGTACGGGAGGCCTTGGCGGCGGCGCCCCCGGCCCCGCCCCCGGCCCCGGTCTCGGCTCCGGTCTCGGCCCCGGTCTCGGCCCCGGTCTCGGCTCCGGTCTCGGCTCCGGTCTCCGCCTCGCCGCCGTCGGCATCCTCGGCCGCGGCGCCGCGGCCGCCGTTCCACTTCAGGGCGGTCGTCGGCCGGTCGACGGGCGGCGCCTTCGGGGCGCGGAAGACGGCGGTCTTCTGATCGACGCCCCCCGCACCGGGCCCGCTCGGGCCCTCACCGGGCGCCTCGGACTCTTCGGAGGGCTCAGGTCCCTCGGAGGTCTCAGGTCCGTCAGAGGCACCGGGCTTGTCGAGGGCCCGCGGCTCCTCCCCGGCCTCGGTCTCGTCGGAGGCCCCGGATCCGTCGGCCGGCTCAGGGGCGTCGGCTGCCTCGGGCTCATCGGAAGCTTGGAGGTGCTCGGTGGTACCGGACGTGCCAGACGTGCCGGACGTGCCAGACGTGCCGGTCGCTTCGGGCTCGTCGGAGGCGCGCGGCTCCTCCCCCGCCCCGCGCTCGTCGGCGGCCTCGGACCTGCCGGTTACCTCGGGAGCCCCGCTGTCCGCGGACCCCTTCGCGGCCGCAGACCCACCAGCGGCCTCGGGCTCGCTGCCGGCCGCGGCCGCAGGCTCGTCAGTGGCCGCGGGCTCTCGGGCCTCCCAGCCCTCGCCGCCCTCTTCGTCACCGTCATTGCCATCGTCGTCATCGTCGGCCGATCCGCTCCCGCCGTCCGGGCCGTCGCCCTCCTCGGCAGAAGCACCGGCACCCGCGCCGGAGTCCTCGTCCGCACCCGCGGCACCCTCGCCGCCGGACCGGCCATCCGCCTCACCGGAAACATCCGCAGGATCCGCACCACCGGGTACATCAGATCCATCCGCAGCACCGGACTCACCCGCATCCCGCGAAACATCCGCACCCTCGGAGGAGTCCGCACTCCCGAAGACGTCCGAACCCCCTGAGGCGTCGGCACCCCCAGGGACATCCGCACCCCCGGGGACATCCGCACCCCCGGGGCCATCCGCACCCCCTGAGGCATCCGCGTCAGCGGAGACATCCGCACCGCCGGAAGCGCCCCCACCACCGGAAACACCCTCACCACCGGAAACACCCACGTCACCCGACGCCCCCCGGTCGTCCGCCGCGGCTTCCGCCGCCGCCTCCGCGGTGCCGCTTTCGGGTTCCTTTCGCTGCGGGGCAACCGATCCGGCACCCTCCCGCGTCATTGTCTGCGCAGGGGACGCCGAGGGCTCAGCGCGCTCGGCCGGTGTCCGGAAGACCGCGGTCGGCTGGTCGACGCGTGCGCGGGCCACCGCGTGCCGGGGGTCGGATGCGTCGGGCGAGGGGGAAGGGCCGGGTTCGGGTTCCCCGGTCGGGCCCCCGGGCGACTCCTGCTGCTCCGACCTGTCGGGGGACTGACCCGCCACCGATGCCTCCTCCATAGCTCTGCGCTCATGACGTCCAACGCCAAGTCAACCCCACCCGGGAGCCGGTGTCCGAACCGTGTCCCAGTGTCCCGTGTGAGGGGTTGACCCCTGTGCAAGACGAGAACGACATACCTACCGGTTCCCTTACGAAGCGGTCACGCACTCTCGACAGACCAATGTGAGAGGGGTCACCCTGTCATTCATCCACGCGGGGAGGCATGGATGGGCAGGAGCCGCAGAACAATTCCGGAGGAGCTTCTGCTGCTCGCTCTGGACCCGACCACGGGTACCACAGCGCAGCCGCAGTCGCTCGACCTCGGTCTGGCCGGAGCGCAGCTAGTGGAGCTCGCGCTGGCCGGACGAATAGCCCCAGACGGGGATCGTATCGCCGTGGTGGTACCACGGCCGACAGGAGATCCAACACTGGACTGCGCACTGGAGTTGCTGCGAAGGCGCGGCGCCCCGGTCCGGGCGGTCCACTGGATCGGCGGGCCCCGGTTGGGGCTCCGCCAGACGTATCTCTCACACCTGGAGCGGTGCGGCATGGTGCACGCCGTCGCGGGCCAGATGTGCGGGGTGCTGCCGACCACTCGCTACCAGGCCACGGACACGGCCATCAGCCGGGAGATCAGGTCCCGGCTGGACTCCGCGATCCGCACCGGCGTACCGCCGGACCCGCGGACCGCGGCGCTCGCCGCCCTGGCCCACGCGGTGGGGCTCGGCAAGCACCTCTATCCCGGCAACGAGGGGCGTTCCTCACGCTCCCGGCTCCGGGACCTCATCAGGCACGACCCGATGGGCGGCCTCGTGGCGCACGCCGTCATGGACGTCCAGAACGGTGTCGCGGCACAGCCTCGGCGCGGTCCGGCCCCCACCGGGCCACAGTCCGGGCGGCCCGCAGCGGAGCCCGGCAGGGTTCCGACGCAGCCACGCCACGGGGCCATGGCACGCGCCGTGGTCCATTGACACCAGGGCATCAGCGCCAGGGCGCAGCCGGTAACCAGGCAGCGCACAACCAGATAGAGCAACCCGGAGAAGGACCGCGCACGACCGCGCGAGATCGCGCAGGGCCTAGCGGGAACGAGTTGGACCTGCAAGATCAGCACGATCGCGCGAGACGGATCCGGGCCGATCCGGCGGAAGCCGGCACCATCCCGACCAGATCCAGAACCGGCCGGGGCGGCCCCCGACGGACCGCGCACGACAGAAGTACCGCCTGACAACGATGTACCGGAACCACCGATCCAGCAGAGGCACGCGGCACGGACTCAGGAACCGCGCTGCGGCGGCCGAGCCGCAGTCCCAGGACCCGGCCCGGGAGCCGCTGGGCCGCGCGGAGCGCCGGCCGCCGGACGTCACGGACGACGACTCCGGCCCGGCGCCCCGCGCGGCCCCATGTGCGGCGACGGCAGGCCGGACGGGCGGGCGGACGCCGGCCGAGGCGGACCCGGGCCCGGCGACAGCGGCCCAGGCCCCGGCCCCGGCCCCGGCCCCGGCCCCGGCCCCGGCACACGGTTGCGCGCGGGGGCGTTCGGGCGACAAACTGTCCGTCAAGCCCTGGGTGCGCGCCGTATATTTACGGCATATCTGCCGCATATCTCTTGCATATCCGCCGTTTCCCAGCGGTGGCGAGCCTCTTGGTGGCAATCTGCTCAACAGCAGATACGCAAAGTGCTGGCCCGGGGGCCGAAAGCCGGAGGTGCACGTCCGTGGCGTCCAATGTCAATCCCACCGTAAGACGACGCCGTCTCGGCCAGGAGCTGCGCAGACTGCGTGAGCTGAAGGGCATGACCGCCGAGGAGGTCGCCGAGCGGCTGCTGGTCTCGCAGTCGAAGATCAGCCGGCTGGAGAACGGCCGCCGCAGCATCAGCCAGCGCGACGTCCGCGACCTGTGCGGGGTCTACGACGTCGAGGACCAGCGCGTGGTCGAATCGCTGATGCAGATGGCCAAGGACTCCCGCCAGCAGGGCTGGTGGCACTCCTTCGGCGACATCCCGTACAGCGTCTACATCGGCCTGGAGACCGACGCCGCGTCGCTGCGCGTCTACGATCCGCAGGTCGTTCCGGGCCTGTTGCAGACCAGGAACTACGCCGAGGCGCTGATCAGGGGCGCGCTGCCCGAGACGCCGGCGGCCGACGTCGACAAGCGGGTGCAGGTCCGCATGCGCCGCCAGGACCGGGTCTACGCGTCGGAGACCCCGCTGCGGCTGTGGACGGTGATGGACGAGGCGGCGCTGCGCCGGGTCGTCGGCGGTCCGGGCCTGATGCGCGATCAGCTCGACCACCTCGTCGAGCAGTCCCAGCTCCCGCATGTGACCGTGCAGGTCATCCCGTTCGAGATGGGGGCGCATCCGGGAATCAACGGCCAGTACGCGATTCTGGAATTCCCGGACGCCAGCGATTCCAGCGTGGTCTATATCGAGGGTGTCACCAGCGACCTCTATCTGGAGAAGTCGGGTGACGTCCAGAAATACAGCGTGATGTACGAACACCTGCGGGCCCAGGCCCTGAACGTGGAACAGTCGCGCGATTTCATTTCGAAGATCGCCAAGGACTACGCACGTTGATGCCGGTTCAGGGACACCGATGACGCGCTGAAGGCACACCGATGAGGAACTACGCCTTCCGGAAATGCCGTGGTGATGGAGAAAGCCGGAAGGCCGCGTTCACTTCGCTGGAAGGTGCCGCACGGTACACCTGTATTGGTGGCGGCGGAAGCAGCGTTGGAATATGCCATCCGGTCGAGTGAACGCCTCGTTCAGCGCCCAAGCGGGACGAGTAGCGTCGATCACCGTCGACGCCCCGGCGCCGACGGGGCGCCGCCGAGCGCGGCGTGCCAGTTCCATCACGACTGGTTGAACCGGAGCAATCATGGCAATCAAGCAGGGCGCTACGTCCACGTGGACCAAGTCCTCGTATTCCACGGGGAACGGCGCATGCGTCGAGGTCAAGTCGCCGGTTTCGCACGCGATCGCGGTGCGGGACTCCAAGGTGCCGGAAGGGCGTGCGCTCGCGTTCGCGCCGCTGTCCTGGACCGCCTTCGTATCTGAAGTGACCCGGGGCGCCTTCCACCTCGGCTGAACACCGCGGGCGGGCAGGCCCCGTCCGTGCACCACGCCATGAGCCCTCTCGACTGGTTCGCCGTCCCGGCCGAGGGGGCTCGGCCATGTCCCCATACGTGCACACACCACCCCCCGGGTGTGCACGCCCGCCCGCACCACCGGCCGCCCGGGACCCGCATCCCTGGGCGGCCGTCTCGTTGGCGGGCAACTCTTGGGTATGTCTGACGAAGTGCTCGCTCATGGTGGATTCGCCGGAGCGGCCACGACAACCGGCGAATGGGTCAAGAGACGGTAAAATCGTTCTGCTTTCTGACCTCCGTTCATATCCGTGACCTCTACAGGTCTTGACCAGGGCCCGGATCCGACGGTTCAATCCCCGAAGTCCCCTCCCGCAACGGTTGTCCGACCTGGGGGCCCGGCCCACGCCCCGCACCGTGGGGAGTGCTGGCGAAGAGCGCACCGGTACGTGGAAGTTCACAAGGCGGACCCCAGGAGGGGGCATGAACGGATTCGACTGGGCGGTGCTCATCGCCTACTTCGGCGTGATGGCGGCCATCGGCTGGTGGTCGCACAAGCGCGTCAGCGACGTCAGCGACTTCTTCACCGCGGGCGGCAGGATGCCCTGGTGGATGTCCGGAATCTCGCACCACATGTCCGGCTACAGCGCCGTCATGTTCACGGGATACGCGGGCATCGCCTACCAGTACGGCTTCACCTCCTTCGCCACGTGGTCGTTCCCGATCGCCGTCGGCGTCGCGATCGGCATCAAGACGTTCGCGCCGCGGCTCAACCGGCTGCGCTCCCGGCTCGGGGTCGCCTCGCCGCTGGAGTTCCTGAAGGACCGTTACAACGTGTCGACCCAGCAGGCGCTCGCGATATCCGGCGGCCTGCTGAAGATCGTCGACGTGGGCGCCAAGTGGGCCGCCATCGCGACGCTGCTCTCCGTCTTCACCGGGCTCACCCTCAACCAGGGCATCCTGATCACCGGCGTGGTCACCGCGATCTACTGCACGATCGGCGGGCTGTGGGCCGACGCGCTCACGGAGATGGGGCAGTTCATCATCCAGTTCATCGCCGGCATCACGATGCTGGTGGCCGTCATGTCCGAGCTGGGCGGCTTCTCCAGCCTCTGGACCATCTGGGACAAGCTGCCCGCCAGCCACTCGCACCCCACCACGGGCCCCTACACCGTGACGTTCTTCCTCGCGTTCGTCTTCATCAAGACGTTCGAGTACAACGGCGGCATGTGGAACCAGGCCCAGCGGTACATGGCCACCCGCAGCGCGGCCGCCGCCTCGCGGTCCGCGGCGCTGTCGGCGGCGCTGTGGCTGGTGTGGCCGGCGGTGCTGTTCTTCCCGATGTGGGCCTCGCCGCTGCTCGTCCACGCGAAGAAGCCGGACGCGTCCGACTCGTACGCGCTGCTCACCGAGCGCCTGCTGCCGCACGGGCTGCTCGGCCTGGTCGTCGTCGGGTTCTTCTCGCACACCATGGCCATGTGCTCGTCCGACGCCAACGCCATCTCGGCCGTCTTCACCCGGGACATCCTCCCGGCGTTCAACGAGCGTGCCCGCAACTGGACCCACCGGGTCGGGCTGATCACCGCACGGTGGACCACGATCGCGTTCCTGGCGCTGTCCATGGCGGTCGCCACGCAGGTGTCCTCGCCGACGTTCGGCAGCATCATCGGCGTGGTGATCAAGTGGGTGGCCGGTCTGATGGGGCCGATCGCCATCCCGTTCATGCTCGGCATGCTGAGGCCCTGGCGGCGGTCCGGGCCGACGGCCGCGCTGGTGTCCTGGGCGCTCGGCCTGTTCGCGTTCTGGCTGACCAACTACGGGCTCGACGGGCTGAGCACGCAGATCCAGACGGCCACGCCGGTGGCTACGTCGCTGGTGCTGTACACGGTGATCGGGTGGATCAAGCCGGAGGTGACGGTCGAGCGGGATGCGATTCTCGACCGGATCAATACGGACGGGCCCGATGTCGGGGGGCCCGGGGTTGCGGCGGCGGCTCCGGCTGGGGTTTCCGACTAGGGGTTTTGACTGAGGCGGGGCCTCGTCGCTCCACTTTCCCGCCCGCCCGCCCTTTTCCGGGGCGGGCGGGCTTCTTCGTTCGCCCTGCCCCCGGGGCCCCTGGGTCTGGGGGGCCGTGGTGGTTGGGTGCGGGTGCGTCGTGGTTTTCTGCGCAGTTCCCCGCGCCCCTGGCCAGGTGGCCTTGCCTGCCATGACCATCTGCGGGCATCGTCGTGGTTTTTTGCGCAGTTCCCCGCGCCCCTAGCCAAGTACCCCTGAGCGCCCCGGTTCTCTGCGGCTGCCGTCCTGGTCGTTCGCGCAGTCCCCCGCACCCCTATCCAAGTACCCCTGAGCGCCCCGGTTCTCTGCGGCTGCCGTCCTGGTCGTTCGCGCAGTCCCCCGCACCCCTATCCAAGTACCCCTGAGCGCCCCGGTTCTCTGCGGCTGCCGTCCTGGTCGTTCGCGCAGTCCCCCGCGCCCCTATCCACGTGCCCCTGGGTGTCGTGGCTCTCTGCGGGGATTGTCATGGTTGGGCAGCGTTCTCGTTGTTCGCGCAGGTGGGTGATGCTTCTAGTGGTCCGATGACTTGGTTGCCGGATCACGGGTTGCGCTACTCATTGACTTGCCCTACGGCCGGGTCTAGCGTCCCCGGGGGTTATACATCGGATCTATATTCAGATACGCGAACGAACCTCAGGGGGCGTGAGGCGCCATGGAGAGCAGACGAGATGTGTCGCGGCGTGCGGTTCTGGGCACCGCGGTGGCCGGTGCTGCCGTGGGGGCGTCGGCCGTTGGGACGGTGTCGGCCGCGGCGGCGACCGGGGGCGGGGGCGCGGCCGGGGGCGGTGGGGCGGGCTGGGCGCCGGAGGTGCGGACCGGGGGTGATCGGACCTGGGCGAGCATCCTCGCCGACTCGGACCTGGTGTGGCAGAAGCTTCCGGCCACCTGGGAGGAGGGGCCGTTCCTCGGCAACGGGTTCCTCGGCTCCGGCATCTACGCCGAACCCGGCGCGAACGCCGTCCGGTTCAACGTCCAGCACAGCGAGGTCCAGGACCACCGGCCCGAGTTCGGCTCCATCTTCGGTCTCGCGCGGCTGCCCATCGGCTACTTCACGCTGGAGCCCGTCGGCACCATCACCGCCGTCGACTGGCGCCTCGACCTGTGGAACAGCGAGCTCACCGGCACCATCACCACCGACGCCGGCACCCTGCGGCTGCGCGTCCTCATCCACGCCACCCGCCAGGTGCTCGCCGTCGAGACCACCCCCAGCGACGGCGAGCGCGACCACCGCTGGGTCTTCCACCCCGCGGACGCCATCAGCCCGCGCGCCGCGTTCAAGCCGCTGCCCGAGGGCTACACGGGCAACCCGCCCGCCACCGTCGGCGAGGAAGGCGGCACGAGCACGTCGGTGCAGTCGCTGCTGAGCGGCGGTCAGCACGTCACCGCCTGGCGCGAGGTGACCCGCGGCCACGCGCGCACCCTGTACGCCACCGTCGCGCACTCCTTCCCCGGCACCGGCGCCACCGCCGCGGCCCGCGCCTCGGTCCGCGCGTCGGCGCTGCTGCCGCTGACCGCCCTCGCCGCCGGCCACCGCTCCTGGTGGCACGCCTACTACCGGAAGAGCTTCCTCTCCATCCCCGACGCCCGGCTCCAGAGCTTCTACTGGATCCAGCTCTACAAGGTCGCCTCCGCGGCCCGCCGCGACGCCCCGGTGATGGCCACCACCGGCCCCTGGCTGGAACCCACCCCCTGGCCCGCGTCCTGGTGGAACCTCAACGTCCAGTTGGAGTACTGGCTCATCCACGGCTCCAACCACCTCGAACTCGACGCCGTCACCCGCTCGCTCAGCGAGTTCCGGGACAACATCAAGGCCCAGACCGCACCGGCCTACCGCTCCGACTCCCTCGTCATCGCCCGCTCGAACGACATCACCCTCAGCCACGGCACGGACGCGGGGCCCGGCGGCACCGGCGGCGGCATCCCCGGCCAGGACCCGCCCACGCCCGAGGTCGGCAACCTGACGTGGGCGCTGCACAACGTCTGGCTGTCCTACCGGCACACCATGGACGAGTCGATCCTGCGCGACGTCGTCTTCCCGCTGCTGCGCCAGGCGATCAACTACTACCTGCACTTCCTCGCGCCGGGCAGCGACGGCAAGCTGCACCTGCCGAAGACGTTCTCGCCGGAGTACGGCGTCGACACCCCCGACACCAACTACGACCTGGCGCTGATCCGGTGGGGCTGCACCACGCTGCTGGACTCCGCACGGACCCTCGGCATCGACGACCCGCTCGCGCCGCGCTGGCAGGACGTGCTGGCGCGGCTCGTGCCGGCACCGACCGACGAGAACGGGTTCATGATCGGCGCGGGGCAGCCGTTCGCGATGTCCCACCGGCACTACTCGCACATGCTCTCCGTCTACCCGTTGTACCTGGTCAACTGGGAGCAGCCGGAGAACCGCGACCTGATCAGCACCTCGCTGGAGCACTGGATCAGCTTCACCGGCGCCCTCCAGGGCTACAGCTACACCGGTGCGGCCTCCTTCTCGGCGCAGATGCTCGACGGCGACCGTGCCGCCGGCTACCTCTCCGACCTGCTGCGGCTGTACGTCCAGCCGAACACCCTCTACAAGGAGTCGGGTCCGGTCATCGAGACGCCGCTGTCGGCGTCCCAGTCGCTGCACGACATGGTCTGCCAGAGCTGGGGCGGGGTCATCCGGGTCTTCCCGGCGGTGCCCGCCGGCTGGCGGGACGTGACCGTGCACGACTTCCGCACGCAGGGCGCGTTCCTGCTGAGCGCGGCGCGCGAGGGGGGTGCCACGCGGTGGGTGCGGTTGTTCAGCGAGGCCGGGGCCCCTTGCGTGGTGCGGACGGATATCGACGGGCCCGTCGAGGTGCGGGACGGGCGGGGGCGTGAGCTGGACTTCGAGGACCTCGGTGGGGGGACGTTGCGGGTGGGGGTGCGGCGGGGGGAGGAAGCGTGGGTGTTTCCGCGCGGCACGCGGCCCTCGGGGGTGGTGCGGGGGGTTGCGCCGAATGCTTCGGCTCCGCGGTGGGGCCTTCCGGCCCAGTGAGCCCCGGGGTGCTTGCCGGTGAGGTCGCGCCCCGAAAGGGGCGCGGGGAACGGCGCGACCAGCCACGACGCGCCCGCGGAGGGCCACTGGCCCAGCCCCTTGCGGTCTCGTTGTCGACCACCGGCCGGTGGCACGTCTCGCGCAGTTCCCGGCGCCCCTGATCAGGCCCTGCCCCCTGCGGTCTCGTTGTCAGCCACCGGCCCGTGGGGGCTGGTCGCGCAGTTCCCCGCGCCCCTGATCAGGCCCTGCCCCTTGCTGTCTCGTCTCCACCAACTGCCGGTGGGGCTTCTCGCGCCCACGCGGCGGAGCCGCATACCGACACAGCCGCGCGCCCCTCTCGGGGCGCCCCGTACCCCGTACATCCACACCAACCGGGAGGACGACGAACGTGCGTAGGAAATCGGTTCTGCCCGCCCTCGCGGCGGCCCTCGCGTTGGCGGGCGGTGCGTTGGCCGCCGGAACAGCCGCATCCACCGCGTCCGCCGCATCCGGGTCCGCGGGCGCCGCGGACGTCTACGTCGCGCCGAGCGGCGACGACCACGCCAAGGGCGACGCCCACCACCCCCTCCGTACCCTCCAGCGTGCCCAGCAGCTGGTCCGGGAGCGGAACGAGGATCTGCGCCGGGATCTGACGGTGCATCTGGCCTCGGGTACCTACCGGGAGTCCGAGCCGCTCGCGCTCGACGCCCGGGACTCCGGGTCGAACGGCCACCGCGTGGTCTGGCAGGGCACCGCCGGCACCGTCATCAGCGGCGGCAAGCAGGTCACCGGCTGGCGCGAGGTGCCGGGGCACAAGGGGACGTGGTCCGCGCCGGCGCCGCGCGGCCTCGACGACACCCGGCAGCTCTACGTCGACGGGGCGCGCGCCGTGCGTGCGGCGGGCGAGGTGCCGGTGACCCTCACCAAGACCGACTCCGGCTACACCGCGTCCAGTGACACCCTCGCGTCCTGGCCGGACAACAAGGGCGCCGAGTTCGTGTACACCAGCGGCGAGGCGCTCTGGAACTTCCAGCGGGACGGCCTCGGCCAGTGGACCCAGCCGCGCTGCGACGTCGCCGCCGCCTCGGGCACCACCGTGACGATGGTCCAGCCCTGCTGGGACAACTCGAACAAGCGGGTGGAGTTCCCGGACATCCCCGGCCGCACCGTCAGCATGGTCGGCCCGGGGGCGCTCACCAACAGCGCGCACGTCACGTACATGGAGAACGCGCGCGAACTCCTCGACACCCCCGGCGAGTGGTATCTCGACCGCGCCTCGGACACCGTCTACTACATGCCGCGCAAGGGCGAGGACCTGCGGCACGCGGACGTGGAGGCGCCGGCGCTCCAGAAGCTGGTCGACGGGCGCGGGACCGCCGACGCCCCGCTGCACGACATCGCCTTCCGCGGGGTGCAGTTCTCGTACGCCACCTGGCTGGAGCCGTCCTCGCCGGAGGGCTTCTCCGAGATCCAGGCCGGCTACACCATCTCCGGGCCGACCGGCTGGGCCGACGAGGGGCTGTGCGGGTTCACCGAGGGCGGGAAGTGCCCGTTCGGCGACTGGACCAAGGAGCCCGGGAACGTCGCGGTCGCGTACGGGCACGACATCGACTTCAGCGGCGACGCCTTCGTGCACCTCGGCGCCGCGGGCCTCGAACTGGGCGACGGCACGCAGAACGCCACCGTGCGCGGCAGCGTCTTCACCGACATCTCCGGCAACGGCATGGAGATCGGCGGCGTCGACAAGCCCCTCGCGGAAGGCGCCGACGTCACCCACCACGTCACGGTGACCGACAACCACCTCTACGCGCTGCCCCGGGAGTACGCGGGCGGGGTGGGCATCGTCAACGGCTACACCCAGCACAACCTGATCTCCCACAACCAGATCGACCACGTCGGCTACTCGGCGATCTCCATGGGCTGGGGCGGCTGGCCGGACAAGATCGGCTCGCCGGCGACGCCCAACAACAGCCATGACAACACCGTCAGCGACAACCTGATCACCGACTACATGCAGGGCCTCGACGACGGCGGCGGCATCTACACGCAAGGGCTCACCGGCACGTCGATGGCCGACGGCGAGAAGGTCACCGGCAACGTCATCCACGGGCAGTTCGGCCTCGGCAAGAACGTCTACACCGACAACGGCTGCACCTACGAGACCGTCTCCGGCAACGTCCTGTACGACGCGTCCTACGCCAACGTCTTCAGCACCCACGTCGACTACCGCGACGACCTCGGCAACAACGACCCGACGCTGATCTCGGGCAACTGGTGGGAGCAGGGCGACCGGGACGGCGACAACAAGGGGGTCGTGACCAAGGGCAACCACATCATCACGTCCCCGTCGGACGCGCCGAAGGACGTGGTGGCGGGCGCCGGGCTCGAACCGGCCTACCGGGGGCTCCTCGGGAAGCGGTTCGGGGCGCCCACGGCTCCGGTGGCGCCCACCCGGGTCGCCACGGCCACCGGGCCCTCCGGGACGATGCTCGTCACCTTCAACCCGTCCTTCGTGGACGGGGGCGCGCCGGTGACGGCGTACCAGGCGACGGCGTTCGACCCGGCCGGGCACGCGGCGAGCACCGCGCGGGTCTCCGCGGCCGGCTTCAAGACGTCCGCACTGGTCCGGCTGACGGGGCTCACCGACGGGGTGCAGTACAGGGTCGTGGTGACGGCCCTCAACTCAGTCGGGACAGGCGCGGCGTCGCTGCCCTCGGCCCCGCTCGCGCCCCGCGCGTCGACCGCCCTGCCCGCGGCGCCGACCGGCGTGAAGCTGAAGGCCCAGGCGACGGCGGCGACGGTGGCGTGGACGCCGCCCACGGCCGTCGGCGACTCCCCGGTGATCGGGTACCGGATCACGCTCACAGGGCCGCCCGGCGACCGGGTCATCGACGTCACCGGGCGTGACACCCTGGTCGGCCAGCCCACGGCGAAGGGGATGTTCCGGGTGGTCGGCGGGCTGCGGCCCGGCACGGCGTACTCGGTCGCCGTCGCCGCGGTCACCGGCGCGGGCACCGGCCCTTCGGCCACCGGATCGGGTACGACTCCGGCGGCCTGACGCCGGGGGCCGCGCCTTCAGGTCGGCGCGGCCCCGCACCCGGCGCCACACATCCCGTGCCACCTGATCGAGCGCGGGCCCACTCCGGGCCCGCGCTCCGTCATGTGCCGGCGCCGGCTCGGCGGCACGCCGGCGTGGCACGGTCCGGGACGGGTCTCGGGCTCGGGTCCAGGCCCGGACCCGGGCTCGGGTCCAGGTCCACGTCCACGTCCACGTCCACGTCCGTGTCCCGAGCACCGACAGGCGAACCGCGCCAATCAGTCATAAAATCCATAGGGGCCATATGGCACGCGCCACAGACAGGAGGCGGGCGGTCTCATGCGCATCGCAGTCATCGGCGGAACCGGGCTCATCGGCTCGCAGGTCGTGCGGAACCTGAACGCGGCCGGGCAGGAGGCGGTACCCCACTCGCTGTCCACCGGGGTCGACGTCCTCACCGGCGAGGGTGTGGACGCGGCGCTGGAGGGCGCCGACGTGCTCGTCAACCTGACCAACTCCCCGACCTTCGACGACGCCTCCCCGGCGTTCTTCCAGACGTCGATGGACACGCTCCTGGCCGCGGCCCGGCGGGCGGGCACGGGGCACTTCGTCATCCTGTCCATCGTCCACGTCGACCAGGTGCCCGAGCTGGACTACTACCGTGCCAAGACGCTCCAGGAGGAGATCCTCAAGGCCGGCCACATCCCGTACTCGATCGTCCGCGCCACGCAGTTCATGGAGTTCATGGACTCCGTCATGTCGTGGACCACCGACGGCGGCACCGTCCGCCTGCCCCGCACCCCCGTCCAGCCGATCGCGGCGGCCGACGTGGCCGCGGCCGTGTCCGACGTCGCCGCCGGCCCCCCGCTGAACGGCACGCTCGACGTCATCGGCCCCGACACGTACCCGCTGGACGAACTGGGCCGGATCACCCTGACGGCCAAGGGCGACGAGCGCTCGGTGACCACCGACGACAGCGCCGGGATGTTCGGCGCCGTGCAGGGCGACGTCCTCATCACCGGCGACGGCGCACGCGTCGCGCCCACGCACTACAGGGACTGGCTGACGCGGACCGGCTGACCTGGACTGGCTGACGCGGACCGGCTGACCTGGACTGGCTGACGCGGGCCTGAGGCAGGGAGACGACAGGCGCGCCCCCCGGGCTCGGTACGGCTAGCGGGGGTACCGGGCCAGCCACGCGGTGGACGCGAGGGCCGGGCCGTGCAGGGCGGGGCCCTGGGTCATCTCCATGGCGAAGTCGTCGGCGAGTTCGAGGAGGACCGCGCGGCCCTCCAGCTCGGCCACCCACGCGGGCGGCAGCGCCGTCTCCCCGTGCAGCGCCCCGAGCAGCGCGCCCGCCAGCGCCCCGCACGCCGCGGAGTCCGAGCCGTGGTTGACCGCGAGGCGCAGCCCGTGCCGGATGTCCTCGCCGACCAGGGCGCAGTACACGGCCGCCGCGAGCAGGCCCTCCGCCGAGCCCTCCGCGGCCAGCTCCTCCACCCGGCCGGGCGTCGGCATGCCCTGGCGCACCGCACCGAGGGCGCGTTGCAGCGCGTTCGTCACGTCCTCGTGCCCGGGGCGCGCGGCCAGCAGCGCCAGCGTCCGCTGCACGGCGCCGTCCAGGCCCTCGCCGCGCGCCAGCGCATGGACGATCACCGCCTGCGCGCCGGCGGTCAGGTACGCGACCGGGTGGCCGTGCGTCTGGGCGGCGCACTCGACCGAGAGCTGCACCACGAGCTGCGGCTCCCAGCCCACCAGCAGTCCGAACGGTGCCCCGCGCACGGCGGCCTCCGCGCCCCGCTCGCCGGGGTTCCGCGGCACGTCCAGGGTGCCCATCGTCTCGTCGCCGAGGCCGAGCAGGCAGGCCCCGGGCGGGTTCCTGCGCACGTACAGCCACTCCTCGCGGGCCAGCCAGCCGTCTTCCTTGCGGCGCTCGTCCGGGCCCCACTCGTGCTGGGTGGCGAGCCAGCGGCGGTAGGCGCGGTGCAGGTCGGTGGGCGGGTGCCAGGCTCCGGTGTCACGGCGCACCTGCGCCCGGATCAGGCCGTCCACCGTGAACATCGCGAGCTGCGTGCCCGCGGTGATCGCGCCGCGCCTGCCGTGGGCCGGGGCGAGGTCGGTGAGGCCCTCCGCGCCGTGCGCCGCGCGGATCTCCTCCAGGGTCAGCGACGCGACGGGCGCGCCGAGCGCGTCACCGACGGCGAGGCCGAGCAGCGTGCCCCGGACCCGGCTGCGGAAATCCTGCTGCTCAGCGCGGCCCCAGACAGCGCTCGCCCCAGGGTTCACCGAGCCTCCTTCTCACCGACCTCGCCCCGCCGACGCCCCGGCGCCCTGCGGCGCCCGGAATCCGTGCTCTGGAGGTCACCGGTGAGGGCGACCCTCGCTGCACTGTAATCGACCGGGGTGCGTCGGCTCATGGGGTTCGGCGGGTGTGGCGAAGCTGACAGGAATCCGGCTGTCGGGGCGGTTCCCGGTGATTCCCCTCGGGCTGCTCGGCGGTCAGTCCGGCGGGTCCTGCGCGTACCGCGCCTGGAAGGCGTCGCGGGCCCCGGCGACGTGGATCAGGCGCGGGAGGAGGCGGGGGCGGTCGGCGCCGGGGGAACGGAGGAGGGAGGCCAGGCCGTGGGTGATGCCGTCGAGCTGGTACCAGTCGAGGACGAAGTCGTCGAAAGCTGCCAGGCCCAGGCAGCGGTCCGCGCGAGCCCAGTCGCCGAGGGCGTAGCTCGCCACCGCCTCCGTCCACGTCCCGCGGAAGTCGTCGGCGTCCACCCCGGCCATCGCCTGCACCCGTCTCCAGAGCACCGCCGCCGGGGCCGGGCCCTCCGATTCCGCCACGGCCCGGGCGAGCAGATGCGCGCCGCCGAGGGGATCCGTGGCACATGCGCGCACCGCGAAGTGGCGTGCCGCCGCCCACCGGCCGGCGCGCCGGTGCGCCTCCGAGCGCAGCATGTCCGGCTCCGCGCCGCTGGGAGCGTGCGCCAGCCGTCGCAGCGCCTCGTCGCCGCGGCCCGCCGCCAGCAGCACACCCGCGGCGAGGACCGGTAGCCGGTCGTCCTCGGCACCCGAGAGCCGGTCCAGATCCGCCAGCGCGGGTGTGATCCTCCCCGTCTCCCAGCCGATGAGGACGCGTTCGACCAGGACCCCGCCGTTGCCGGGGTCCAGCTCCAGAGCCCTGTCCATGTCCCGCAGGGCCGACCGGAACTCCCCGAGGAAACGGAGCGTTCGGCCCCGGGCCTCCAGTGCTCGGACGTAGTCCGGGTCGGCCGTGAGTGCCCGGTCGAAGTCGGCGAGCGCCTCGCCGTACCGCCCCGCCCTGTGGTGCCCGAGTCCCCGTGTCCATAGGGGCGTCGGGCTTGCCGGTTCTGCCACCACGGCACGGTCGAGGTCGTCGAACGCGCCTTCCTCGTCGCCCAGCCGATCGCGGACCAGGGCCCTGCGTATCAGTGCGAAGACGTAGTGCGGGGACGCTTCAAGAGCGCTGCTGAGATCGGCGATCGCCTCCTCGTGGTGGCCGAGCTCCGCGTGGACGTCTCCACGGCCGGCAAGAGCCGAGACGTGGTCCGGATCGAGGGACAGGGCACGGTTCAGCTCGGTGAGGGCGTCCTCGTAGCGCTTCGCGTGGCGGTATGCGTCCGCTCGCTCCGAGGCGATCCATGCCGAGTCGGCGTCCAGCAGTGCCGCCCGGTCGAGATCCGCGAACGCGGCCTCCCACTCGCCCCGTCTTCCGTACGCTCGGCTCCGGCGGACCAGCGCCCACAGATACTCCCCGTCGAGGGCGAGTGCCTGGTCGAGGTCGGCCATCTCCTCGTCGGCACGGCCGAGCTTGCCCTGGCACACCCCTCGTGACGCATAGGCACGGGCGTCCGTCGGATCCAGGGCGATGGCGCGGCCGAAGTCCTCGACGGCCTCGCCGAAGGACCCGATGATGCGCATGATCTCGCCGCGCGACACGAAGTGGTCGGGGTCCTCGGGATCCAGGGCGCATGCCCGGTCGATGTCGTCCAGAGCGGCCTGGTCCGCGCCCCGCTGGAGGTGGAGGAAGCTCCGGCCCTCGTACGCGCTGACGAGTCCGGCGTCGAGTTCGATCGCGCGGTCGTACTCCGCGAGCGCCCTGTCGGGATCGTCCGCGGCGAACAGCTCCCACCCGCGTGCCGCGTGCGCCAGCGCCCTGCCGGCCGCTTCGAGGCCGGGCCGGGCGAGCAGCACGTCGAGCGCCGCGAGCACACCGCCTCCGGTGTCCGTGGCACCGGCCCTGCCGACGTCCTCGCCAGGCGCCAGGGCCGCGGTCAGCTCCTCACCCCACCGCCGCAGCGCACCGTCGTCCACGTCCTGGCCCGCGTCCGCGAGCATCCGCGCCCACAGCCGGCCCACCGGGGCACCCTGGCCACACGCCTCGACGGTGTCCTTGAGAGCCGCCGGCAGCTCGGTGACAGGCCGGGCACACAGCAGGTGGTACGTCTCCTCCAGCCGGTAGGCGCGCCACGGCTCGTGGGTCCACAGCCTGTGGACATCCACGCCCGCCGCCGCCTCGGCCCGCCACCGCCCGAACGCCTCGGCGAGCCGCGCGTGGCGCCCCGCGAACTCGCGCTGGGACCGCTGCCGCTGGAGCCGGAGCATCGGCTCCCGCACGACGTCGTGGTACCGGACCCGGCTGCCGCGCTCGCTCACGAACGGCAGGCGGCACAGCCACGCGTAGAGCCCGGCCGCCGCCTCGTCGACGGCGGCGCGGAACACGTCCTCGTCGAGCCGGCGCGGCAGCGCGCACGCGAGGGCCGCGGACCTGCGCACCGGGTCGGGCTCCCACTTCAGGAAGCGTTCGACGGCGGTGGTGCTCGGGTCGCCGACGTCCTCGGCGCTGCCCGGGCGGCCCTCGGCGAGCATGGAGACCAGCAGCGGCAGGCGCCCGGAGAGCCGTAGCACCTCGTCGACCACCGTCTCGTCCGTGATGCCCTTGGCCGCGAGCAGCCCCCGCGCCTCCGCCTCGCTGAACGCCTCCAGCGGCAGGTCGGCCACGAAGTCGGCCCAGCCGCCCCAGCGGACCGCGTCGAACGGCCGCTGGCCCGCCAGCACCACGACCACGTGCGCGGGCAGCGCGCCGTACCGGTCCGTCGTCATCAGCTCGCGCAGCCAGCCGTCGAGGAACGGGCCCGTCCGCTCGTAGGTGTCGAAGAAGAGGACGATCCAGGGGGCGTCGGCCTCGGAGAGCTCGTCGACGAGGACGGGGGTGAGGGCGCGTTCGGGTGCCAGGACGAGCTGGACGTCGCCCTGGTCGTGGAAGCGGGCGCCGAGCGCTGCGCGCAGCCGGTCCGCGCTCTCGGCGACCTCGGCCGGGTCGAGCGCTCCGGCGAAGGCCCCGACCACCGGCACCAAGCCGAGGCCCGTCAGGCCCGCCCGTGCCACCGCCATGCTGCCCGCCGAGGGGCGCCCTCCCGGCGCGCCGTCCTCGGCGGCCTCCCGCAGGGACAGGGACTCGGCCTCCTGCCGCTTCTGCCGGTACGCGGCGAGCCGCTTCTCCAGCGCCTTCAGCGGCCGGCCCTGCCGGGCGAGGTCCGCGCCGACGGCGGCCAGCGCCTCGGGCACGCTGCCCACGGACTCGTCGAGGTAGGCGGTGAGGGCGCCCCGCTCGCGCGCGGCCTGCTCCATCTCCCGCACGAGGAACGTCTTGCCGACGCCCGCGGCACCGTGCACGTGGAAGAGGAAGCGGTGCCGGTCGTCCTCCGGGGGGAGGTCGAAGTTGCCCCGGAACGCGGCGAGTTCGTCCTGACGGCCGATGAACCCGGCACGCCGGCGGCGCCGGATGAGCTCGTGCATCGACGGCCCACGGCGCGTCATGTCCCCTCCCCACGCGGCCCTTTGCGGCTCGGGCCCGCAACCATCCTGCCTCAGCGCCGGGCAGGTGGGCGGGGGCCGTGCCCGATACGCAGCTCCGCTGCGGTGGGACGGCGCCCCGGCAGGGGCGCGGGGAACTGGGCGAGAAACCCCCACCGGCCGGTCGCCGACAACGAAACCGCAAGGGTCAGCGCCCCTTCAGGGGCGCGGGGAACTGCGCGAGAAGCCCCCACCGGCCGGTGGTCAAAAACCGACGCCGCGACAAGCTCGGCCCGGCGGCCCGCCGCAGGTGGATCGTGGTTGCTCGCGCAGTTCCCCGCGCCCCTTTTCCGGAACCGGGGTTGCCCTCAGTCCGTCAGGACCGGCAGCAGCTCGGGCAGGTGGCCGTCCGAATGGGTAGCCGCCCGCCGGCGTTCCTCGGGCACCTCCCCGTACAGCGTCGTCCTCGGCCGCGCCGGCCGCCCCGCCGCCTCCGCGATGGCGACCAGGTCGCGCACCGAGCGGTACGAGCCGTACTGGGAGCCCGCCATCCGGGAGATGGTCTCCTCCATCAGGGTGCCGCCCAGGTCGTTCGCGCCGGAGCGGAGCATCTCGGCCGCACCCTCGGTGCCCAGTTTGACCCAGCTCGTCTGGATGTTGGGGATGTAGGGGTGCAGGAGGAGGCGGGCCATGGCGGTGACGGCGCGGTTGTCGCGGAGGGTGGGGCCGGGGCGTGCGATGCCGGCGAGGTAGACGGGGGCGTTGGTGTGGATGAAGGGGAGCGTGACGAACTCGGTGAAGCCCTCCACGCCCTTCTCCAGCGCGCTGCGCTGCATGCCGGCCAGGGTGCGCAGGTGGCCGAGCCAGTGGCGGGGCTGGTCCACGTGCCCGTACATCATCGTGCTGGAGGTGCGCAGGCCGACCTCGTGGGCCGTGCCGATCACGTCGATCCAGGTGGCCGCCGGCAGCTTGCCCTTGGTGAGGATCCAGCGGACCTCGTCGTCGAGGATCTCGGCGGCCGTGCCGGGCAGCGAGCCGAGGCCGGCGTCGCGGGCGGCGGTGAGCCAGTCCCGTACGGACATGCCGGTGCGGGCGGCGCCGTTGACGACCTCCATCGGCGAGAACGCGTGCACGTGCATGCCGGGCACCCGCTCCTTCACCGCGCGCGCCAGGTCGAAGTAGGCGGTGCCGGGCAGGTCGGGGTGGATGCCGCCCTGCATGCAGACCTCGACCGCGCCGACGTCCCAGGCCTGCGCGGCGCGGTCGGCGACCTGCTCCAGGGAGAGCGTGTACGCGTCGGCGTCGGTGCGGCGCTGGGCGAAGGCGCAGAACCGGCAGCCGGTGTAGCAGACGTTGGTGAAGTTGATGTTCCTGGTGACGATGTAGGTGACGTCGTCGCCGACGACGGAGCGGCGCAGGTCGTCGGCGACCGTGCAGAGCGCGTCCAGCGCGGGCCCGTCGGCGTGCAGCAGGGCGAGGGCCTGCTCGTCGGTGAGCAGCGTGGGGTCGTCGGCGGCCTGCCGCAGCGCGGTGCGGACGTCGCCGTCGATGCGCTCGGGGGCCATCCCGGGCGCGGCAGCCTCGCGCAGCTCGGCCCAGTCGCCGTACACCTCGTCGAAGTCGTCGCGGCGGTCCGCGGTGCGGCCCTCGGTGTCAATGGTGCGGTGCAGGTCGGTGCGGCCGGCGGCGGTGAAGCCGTCCTCGGGCTCCTGCCAGGGCAGGCCGGCGGGGCGCGCGGACTCGTTCGCGAGGCCGGTCGCCGGGTCCGCGAGCGCGGTGACGTGCGGCAGCAGCCGGGGGTCGAGCCAGGGCTCGCCGCGGGTGATGAACTCGGGGTAGATCGTGAGGCGTTCGCGCAGCGTGAAGCCGGACTCGGCGGTGCGGGCGGCCAGCTCGTCGATCTGCGGCCAGGGGCGCTCGGGGTTCACGTGGTCGGGGGTGAGCGGCGAGACGCCGCCCCAGTCGTCGATGCCCGCGTCGATGAGCAGCGCGTACTCGCCGTCCACCAGGTTCGGCGGGGCCTGGATACGGGCGTCGGGGCCGAGGATGAGCCGGGCGACGGCCACGCACGCGGCCAGCTCCGCGAGCTCGGCGTCGGGCATGCCGCGCATGGCGGTGTCGGGCTTGGCGCGGAAGTTCTGCACGATGACTTCCTGCACGCCGTGGTAGGCGCGCTGCACGCGCCGGATCTCGAAGAGGGCGTCGGCGCGCTCCTCCACGCTCTCCCCGATGCCGATGAGGATGCCGGTGGTGAACGGCACATTGGAGCGCCCCGCGTCGTGCAGCACGCGCAGGCGCACGGCGGGCTCCTTGTCGGGGGAGCCGTGGTGCGGGCCGCCGGGCTCGGACCAGAGCCGGGTGGCGGTGGTCTCCAGCATCATGCCCATGGAGGGGGCGACGGGCTTCAGCCGCTGGAAGTCGGTCCAGCTCAGCACGCCGGGGTTGAGGTGCGGCAGCAGGCCGGTCTCCTCCAGCACCCGCACGGACATGGCGCGCACGTAGGCGAGGGTGTCGTCATAGCCGTGCGCGTCGAGCCACTCGCGGGCCTCCGGCCAGCGGTCCTCGGGCTTGTCGCCGAGGGTGAACAGCGCTTCCTTGCAGCCCATCTCCGCACCGCGGCGGGCGATGTCCAGGACCTCGTCCGGGGAGAGGAACATGCCGTGCCCGGCGCCGCGGAGCTTGCCGGGGACGGTGACGAACGTGCAGTAGTGGCAGCGGTCGCGGCAGAGGCGGGTGAGGGGGATGAAGACTTTCCTCGAGTACGTGAGCGTGCCGGGGCGCCCGGCCGCGGCGAGCCCGGCGTCCCGTACGCGGGCGGCGCTGGTGGTGAGTTCCCGCAGGTCCTCGCCACGGGCCTGGAGCAGGACGGCGGCCTCGGTGACGTCGAGCGCGACGCCGTTCCGCGCCCGCCTGAGCGCTCGGCGCATCGCTGTCGCGGTGGGTGCGGTGGGGGGCACAAGACGGTCATCGGTCATGAACCGAGCATACGATCGGCCTTCCGCCCTCTGTCGAACGGTCCGCGGCTTCCTGCGGAGGGCCGCGGCGTTTTTGCTCCGGTCACCCCGGCGCGCTCGCGCCTCCGGCGCCCCGGTGCCGCGGCACCCCGGCATCCCTGCTTCCCCGGTGCCCGGCGTGTTCGCGCCTGACGGCTTCGCGCCCAGCGGGTCTTCGGCCTGGCTCCCCCGCCGCGGTGGTTCAGCCTGTCGACCACCTGCGCGCACGACCCGATTGCTCGCGCCCACGCGGCGGAGCCGCATATCAACACAGCGCCGCGCCCCTATCGGGGCGCAGCCCCGCCTTCAAGGGGCGCGGGGAACCGCGCGACCAGCCACGACGAGACCGTCAGCTGCGCACCGACCCGCGGCCGCACCCCGCCAGGGGCGCGCAGCACGCGACAAGGGGCGCGGGGAACTGCGCAAAGAACCACCGGCGACCGTGAACAGGCGGGGCGGAGCGAGGGGCCGTGTGTGCGGCACGTGCCGCTCGCCTTCCCTTCCTCCCGAGTTAACGGCTCAATACGAGAGTCGACGACACCATCCACATCCACGCCGTACCGACCCTTATGGGGGGCACACACATGTGCGAGGACCACGCCAGACCCGACGAGACCACAGCACCCCGCACCGAAGGCACGCACCTCGGCCGGCGCGCCCTGTTCCTCTCGTCCGCCGCCGCCGCGATTACCTTGGGCACCGTGAACTTCGCGAGCGGCGCCGACGAGCAGCCCGGGGCGTCGGGGCAGAGCAAGACCGTCAGCGGCACCCTGCCGCCCGGCTCCCCCGACTTCGTGTACGTCCCCGTGGAGGTGCCGGCGGGCGTCCGCGAGCTGCACGTCGCGTACAGCTACGAGAAGCCGAGCGTGCCGGCCGGCACCCAGGGCAACGCCCTCGACATCGGCCTCTTCGACGAGCGCGGCACCGCCCTCGGCGGCAACGGCTTCCGCGGCTGGTCGGGCGGCGCCCGCACCGAGTTCTTCGTACGCCAGGACGACGCCACCCCCGGCTACCTGCCCGGCCCCGTGCGCCCCGGCACCTGGCACATCGCGCTGGGCCCCTACACCGTCGCCCCGGACGGGCTGCCGTACGAGATCACCATCACCCTCACCCGCGGCGCCCCCGATCCCGCGCCCAAGCCGGTGTACCCGCCGGAGCGCGCCAAGGGCCGCGGCCGTGCGTGGTACCGCGGCGACTGCCACCTGCACTCCTGGCACTCCGACGGCCGCCGCACGCCCGCCGAGATCGCGGCCCTCGCCCGCCAGGCCGGGCTGGACTTCATCAACACCTCGGACCACAACACCAGTTCCTCGCACCCGCACTGGGCGGACCAGGCGGGCGACGACCTGCTGATCCTGCTCGGCGAGGAGGTCACGACCCGCAACGGCCACGTCCTCGCGCTCAGCACCGACCCGGGCACTTTCGTCGACTGGCGCTACCGCGCCCGCGACAACCGCTTCGCCGCCTTCGCGCGCGAGATCCGGGGGAGCGGCGGCATCGTCGTGCCCGCCCACCCGCACGCCACCTGCATCGGCTGCAACTGGAAGTTCGGCCTGAACGAGGCGGACGCCGTCGAGGTGTGGAACGGCCCGTACACCGCCGACGACGAGGTCCAGCTCGCCGACTGGGACAACACCCTGGTCGCGGGCGCCCGCTCGGGACGCCGCGACTGGCTGCCCGCGATGGGCAACAGCGACGCGCACCGCGACCCCGACGTCGTGGGCCTGCCGCAGACCGTGGTGCTCGCCGACGACCTCACCCGGGGGGCCGTCCTCGACGGCATCCGGGCCGGCCGCAGCTACATCGCGGAGTCGTCGCAGGTGGAGGTGGCCTTCACGGCGTCCGGGAGCCGGGGCGAGCACGCCGGCATCGGCGAGCGGCTGGCCGTCGCCCCGGACGCGCCCGTCACCGTCCGCCTGGAGGTCAAGGGCGCGCCCGGCCGCACCACGCACATCGTCACGGACCAGGGCACCCTCTTCAGCGGGCCCGCCCTGCCCGACTCCGGCACGGCGACCGTGGAGTACCACACCACCGCCTCGTACGCGGCGTACGTCCGAGCGGAGGTTCGCCACCCGGCGACGACGGCCGGGCTGCCCGGCGCGTTCACGGCGCTCACGAACCCGATCTTCCTCGGCAAGTGAGGAGGAGGGGCCTGGCGAACGGTCGGCAGGCCCCTCCCAGGAGCACGTACCCCCACCGGGCCGCTGCCGCGTACGAGACGTGCCCCCTTCGCCCCCTCCGCGCAGGAACGCGTACCCCCACTCGGCCGCACCCGCCGACGAGACGTACCCCCTTCGCGTACGGGGCGCGAGCCCCCACCGGCCGTACTCGCCGACGAGACGTGCCCCCTTCGCGCCGTCCGCGTAGGAGACGCAAACCCCCACCGGCCGTTGGCCGCCGATGCGACGTGAGGGGACGTGGGGGGATGTCCGCCCGCAGTGTCCTGCGTCAGGCCCAGGGGAGCCTTCTGCTGGCGGAGGACGCGGGACCGAGGACGGATATCCGCCCGCGGCCCCGCCCCACGACGAAACGGATGGCGTACCACCGTCCAGGGAAGTGGCGCAGGTCGTGTCCGGACCATCGGCGGGTGGCCGGCTGGTCGCGCAGTTCCCCGCGCCCCTGAGGGAACCGGGGCGCCCCCCTGTAAGGGGCGCCCCACCAAGGGGCGCGGGGAACTGCGCGCGCAACCGCGACGAAAGCAGCACCCGCCAACTCACCGCACCCCAAGAACAAAAGGCGCCCTCAGCCAACCCAAGCCGCAAGCGCACCGCACCCCACCCACCCCCACCGCACCGCACCCCACCCCACCCCACCCCGGCTGAGCCCAGCCGCAGGCGTACCCCTTTCCAGCGAACCCCCCACCCCCCAACCGCCCTCGAACTCCCCTTTCCCGCAAGGGACTTACCCCACCGGAGTGGCCGACTCCCCGCTTGCGCCCGCCCCCGTACGCGTTAAGGTGATCGGCCCTGCCATGGCCCGCCCAGACCCCGCCCAGGCCCGCCCAGGCCCCGCCGAGCCCCGGGCGCCCCATGACCGCCGCACGGAAGGCCGTGACCCCACATGCCCGACAGCCAGCCACCGTTACCGCCGCCCGGCAGGCCGCACCGGCCGCACCGGACCCGCCGAGCGCGATCCGGAATGTACCCTCCGGTTGTATTCGGCCACCGCCGACCCACCGCCACACTCCCCCACGTATCCCGCAGATGCCCCGAAACCGGTACGCCGCAGCACCCCGTCCGGCCACCCGCGGCGCCCCGCCGCAAGAGCGGCGCCGCTACTCCCCGTCCCGAAGCCGCACTCTCCGCCGCACCCCGCCACCGGCACCCCGCCGCCCGCCCGCCGCCGCATCAGCCGCCCACCGGACACCCGCAGGACGCGCTGCCCCCTCCCCGCACACCCGCCCCACGGCACAAAGCGGACGCCGCACCCCAGCCGGGACACCTGGCGCGGCCCGCCCCACCGCCGGGGCTCGCACCGTGCGGACCCGGGGCCGGCGCCGGATCCCGGCCCACGATCTCCCCCGTAACCAAGCGGAATCCGGAACGCACCCCACCGGGCGCCTTCCGGGGCCCTGTCTCGTTCCCCGTATCCATGGCGAGAACACACACCCACGTGCGAGGACCCTGTGAGGGGTCACCCGCAGACCTGACGCATCTGCCATGAACAAGGCAAACTGACGGAGGCGATCCAACTGGAGCAGGGGGCAGCGATGAGCGGTGTACCGCGAGTACCGGAGCAGCGGCTTCCGGCCGCGGGGCACGACCCCGCGCAGCCGGTGCTGCGCTTCAGTGTGCTCGGTCCGGTGCGCGCCTGGCGCGGCGACGAGGCCCTGCCCATGGGCTCGCCCCAGCAACGCGCCCTGCTCGCGGCGCTGCTGATGCGGGAGGGCCGTACCGCCACCGCCCCCGAGCTGATCGACGCGCTCTGGGGCACCGAGTCGCCGTCCCAGGCGCTGGCCGCGCTGCGCACCTACGCCTCCCGGCTGCGGAAGATCCTCGGTCCTGGCGTGCTGGTCAGCGAGGCGGGCGGCTACGCCATCCGGGTCACCGCCGAGGCGCTGGACCTGGCACGGGCCGAGGAGCTGTGGACGCGGGCCGAGAAGTCCCGCGACGCGGGCGACCTCACCGCCGCGCGGGACCTCGTGGGCGAGGCGCTGGCGCTCTGGGAGGGCGAGCCGCTGGCGAACCTGCCCGGCCCCTACGCGGAGAACCAGCGCGTCCGCCTGGCGGAGTGGCAGCTCCAACTGCTGGAGTGCCGCCTGGACATGGACCTGGAGCAGGGCCGGCACGCGGAGGCCGTCTCGGAGCTGACGGCGCTGACGGCCGCTCACCCGCTGCGCGAGCGGCTGCGGGAGCTTTTGATGCTGGCGCTGTACCGCAGCGGCCGGCAGGCCGAGGCGCTGGCCGTCTTCGCCGACACCCGCCGGATGCTCGCCGAGGAGCTGGGCGTCGACCCGCGGGCGGGCCTCCAGGAGCTCCAGCAGCGCATCCTGCGCGCCGACCCGGGCCTCGCGGAGCCGTCCGCCGCGCCCGAGGAGCCGGCCGCGGCGCCGGTGCGGCCCGCCCAGCTCCCGGCGACCGTGCCGGACTTCACCGGCCGCGCCTCCTTCGTCTCCGAGCTGACCGACGTGCTGATCACGGCCGAGGGCCGGGTCATGGCGGTCTCCGCGCTGGCCGGCATCGGCGGCGTCGGCAAGACCACGCTGGCCGTGCACGTCGCGCACGCCGCCCGAAGCTCCTTCCCGGACGGCCAGCTCTACGTGGACCTCCAGGGCACCAGCCCCCGGGCCGCCGACCCGGAGGTGGTGCTCGGCGCCTTCCTCCGCGCGCTCGGCGTGGCGGACGCGAGCATCCCCGACTCCCTTCAGGAGCGTGCGGCGCTGTACCGGTCGGTGCTGGACGGCCGCAGGGTGCTGGTCCTCCTGGACAACGCCCATGACGCGGCGCAGGTCCGGCCGCTGCTGCCCGGCACGGAGGGCTGCGCCACGCTGGTGACCTCCCGGGTGCGCATGGTGGACCTGGCCGGTGCCCATCTCGTCGACCTGGACGTGATGTCGCCGAAGGAGGCCCTCCAGCTCTTCACCAAGATCGTGGGCGCGGAGCGGGTCGCCTCCGAACGCAAGGCCGCCCTGGACGTCGCCGCCGCGTGCGGGTTCCTGCCTCTTGCCATCCGCATCGCGGCCTCCAGACTCGCCGCCCGCCGCACCTGGACCGTCACGCTGCTGGCCGCCAAGCTCGCCGACGAGCGCCGCAGGCTCGACGAGCTCCAGGCCGGCGACCTCGCCGTGAAGGCCACCTTCGAACTCGGCTACGGCCAGCTCGACCCCGCCCAGGCACGCGCCTTCCGCCTCCTCGGCCTCGCCGACGTGCCGGACATCTCCCTCGCCGCCGCGGCGGCCGTCCTCGACCTGCCGGTCTCCCGCGCCGAGGACGTCCTGGAGTCCCTCGTCGACACGTCCCTGCTGGAGTCCGCCGCCCCCGGCCGCTACCGCTTCCACGACCTCGTCCGCCTCTACGCGCGCTCCTGCGCCGAACGCGACGAGCAGTCCGCCGAGCGGAACGCCGCCCTCTGCCGGCTGCTGGACTTCTACCTGGTGACGGCCGCGGGCGTGTACGCCATCGAGCGGCCGGGCGACCGGCTGGTGGACCACATGGAGCGCACCGAGTACCCGGGGCTCACGTTCCCCAGCCGCGCCGCCGCGCTCGACTGGCTGTTCGCCGAGTCGGACTGCCTGCTGGCCTGCGCGCAGCAGTGCGCCACGGGCCCCACCCTGCGGCGCGCCGCGGACCTGCTGATGGCGTCCAACGACCTGGCTGAGTCCGGCGCCAACCACCGCCGCTACGAGGTGGCCGCCGTCGCGGTCAGCGAGGCGGCCCACCTGGCCGGCGACGCCTGGGCGGAGGGCCGGGCCCGCACGTGCCTGGCGCTCGTGTTCACCCTCACCGGGCGGTTCCAGAAGGCCGAGGACGAGGCTCAGATCGCCCTCAAGGCCGGTACCGCCACCGGGGACGCCCTGGTGATCGCCCGGGTGTCGAACCAGAGCGGCATCATCGCCCTCCACATGCACCACAACGAGATCGCGCTGGCGCACCTGCGCAACGCCGTCGAGGTCTTCCGCGCCGACCTCAACCGCTCGGGAGAGGCGAGCGCCCTGTCCAACCTCTCCCGCGCCCACCTCTCGCTCGACGACACCGAGGCCGCCGTCGAACTCTCCTCGCAGAGCGTGCAGATCTACGCGAGCCTGGGCGCGACCTTCCGGCTCGCCAACGCCAAGTACGCGCTGGGAATCGCGCTCACCCAGGCCGGACGGCCCGACGAGGCACTGGTGCAGCTCGTCGACTCGCTCGGCACGTTCCGCGAGAGCCGGCAGCGGCTGTGGGAGGGCATGGCCCACTCCCGGATCGCCGAGGCCCACCTCGCCGCGGAGCGTCCGGCGCGCGCGGCGGAGCACGCCGAACAGGCCCTGGCGCTGCGCGGACTCGGCGGCCAGTGGCGCCGCGGCATGATGCTGACGGTGCTGGGCAAGGCGCTGATGGGGATCAGCCAGAGCCTGCGCGCCGAAGCGTGTCTGCGAGAAGCCCTGTCGATCTACAGCAGTTATGACAAACTCGGTTCGCCGGAGGCGTCCGAGGCCCGCTCCCTGCTGAGCGCGGTGTCCGCCTCGTAGGCGCGTGCGCCTCGCAGGCAGGTGTGCGCCTCGCAGGCGCGTGGGCGGGGACCGCCGGAGCCACACGCGTCAGCTCCCCGGTTTCGTTCATCGTTTGTTTATCGCGACACGGCACGCTCATTGCTGTCGATCCGTCGCGTCGGGGGGCGGACGGGTCGCCGGGGCCTCACCTCTAGGGTGAACAACCCGGAGCATCCACTCGGCGGCCCTCGGGGGAGTCGCCGGGTGTCTGCTTCTCGCCCCATCCTTGCGAGTTCAGGAGTTCCGATGAGCGCCGATGACAAGCTCGGGACAGTGACGCCGCAGCAGGACCAGGAAACGGTCACGCCGCTCGACCACCACATGCCCGCACCGCCGGCCACAGCCGCCGCCGAGGAAACGGTCCAGCCGCTCGACCACCACATGCCGGCACCGGCGCCCACCGTCGCCGCCGGCCAGACGGTCGACCCGTCCGACCACCACATGCCCGCACCGCCGACCGCGGCCGTCGACGGCGGACCGGTGAAGCCGCTCGACCACCACATGCCGATAGCCCCCGAAGGGGCCGTCGACGGCGGGCCGGTCAAGCCGCTGGACCACCACATGCCCATCGCTCCGGAAGGGGCCGTCGACGGCGGGCCCGTCAAGCCGCTCGACCACCACATGCCCCTCGCTCCCGAGGCGGGGGCCACCGCCCAGGCCGACGCGGAGCAGGCGCCGAGCGACCCCGCCAAGCCGCTCGACGAGTTCCGCTCCGGCGGGAACGCCTGAGAACGCAGGCATCGAGCCACCTGAGCACCTGGGCACGAGAGCCAGGCGCACCACGCAAGACAGAGGCCGCGGCGGCGCGGAGGGGGAGCCGCCGCGGCCTTCGCGTGCCCGCGGGCCCCTGCAACCCCACGCGTGGGCGACCCATCCCCAGATGGTCACCCGATTCGAACATCACCCGATTCACGCGTCAGGCACGAAACATCCTCACGCACCCACCGAACATCACCATCTTCTCCTGATGTCCTCACAGGTCACCCTACTTCCGGGTACAGTTGCGCCCTGCTGCCGAGCGGTCCAGGGAGGGCATCCGCCCTCCTCGTGTGTGGCGTAGGGGACGCCGTGGACACACGAACACGATGCGACGGGGGCGGCTCGTGGCCCGGCCTGCTCGGCGGCCGATCACACACCATCAGTGGGGGTACTTCCTTGAGATCACGCATGCGCCGCGGCCTCGCGGCGCTCACCTCGGCCGTCTCGTTGACGGCAGGCGTCATAGCCGTCACAGCCCCGGGCGCGCAGGCGGCCGGCGACGTCACCGGCGGCCGGATCGCGCTCTACGACGGCTCCGACGGAGTCGTGACGGTCAATGCGGACGGCACCGACCCGCAAACCGTCTCCGGCCTCACCGACTCCGCCGGCCTGGCGCCGAACTGGGCGCCGGACGGCAGCCGGCTGCTGTCCGGCTGGCCGGGCCAGCTCATGACCGGCCGGGCCACGGGCGACACCTCGCGCATCGACCTGCCCGCCCCGGACGGCGGCGTCCCCGGCGGCTCCTGGAAGGACGCCACCTTCTGGCTGGGCGGCCACTACGTCGTCTCCAGCACGGCCGACGAGCTCTACTACGGCCCCTCGGACGGCGCGTTCGCCTCCGAGCCGCTGCTGTCGGGGCGGAACCAGCGCCCGTCGTCCGCCTGCGACTCCAGCCCCGCCGCCGCTCCCGACGGCACCCTCGCCTTCGTGCGCACCGACCCCTGCGGCGGCTCCGCCGGAGGGGACATCTGGACGTACGACCCCGCGAGCGACACGTCCAAGGAGCTGATCTCCGACGGCTCGTACCCGTCGTACTCCGGCGACGGGGCCACGCTCGCCTTCACGCGGGTCGTGGACGGGCGGCTGCAGATCTTCACCGCGGCCGCCGACGGCAGCGACGTCAAGCAGGTGACCACGGACGCCGTGGACCACAGGGACCTGTCCTTCGACCCCGAGGGCGGCCGGATCGCGTACGACGAGATCGACCCGGCGTCCGGCAGCACCACCGCGAAGGTCCTCGACCTGTCCGACGGCTCCACCACCACGCTCTCCACCACCGGCAGCAAGCCGGCCTGGCAGCCGCTGCGCCAGAACGTGCTCGTGCGCGTCTACGGCACCGGCGCCATCGGCATCGACGACGCCGCGTCCCGCTGGACCTTCGACACGGTGGGCGGCACGCACGTCGACGGCCTGGTCCCGGCCAAGTCGGCCGTTCTGGTCAACAAGACCAACGCCACCTACGCGGCCCCGGCCGTCTCGCTCGCCTCCGAGAAGCAGGCGCCGGTGCTGATGACGTCGGCCACCGCGCTCGACTCCTCGGCGGTCACCGAGCTGAAGCGGTCCCTGCCCAAGGGCGGCACCGTCTACCTGACCGGCGGCACCAACCTCCTCAGCAGCGCCGTGGAGAGCCAGGTGAAGGCCCTCGGCTACACGCCGCTGCGCCTGGGCGGCACCGACCTCGCCGGGGTCTCCGCACGGGTCGCCAAGCAGATCACCGCGACCCCGAGCTGGATCTTCCTCGCCGACGGCACGGAGTTCCACGACCCGGTCACCGCCTCCACGGCAGCCGCCGCACTGGGCTACCGCGGCACCGGCGTCGTCCTGCTGACCCGGGGCACCAGCATCCCCAGCACCGTGCAGAACTACATGAACGCCCTGGACCCGGAGAAGACCAACCTCGTCTCCGTCGGCACCAACGCCAGGAAGGCGCTGGAGAACACGCCGCTGCAGAAGCCCTGGTACTTCTGGGACGTCAGCGGCTCCAGCACCGAGACCACCGCGGTCAACATGGCCCACTTCTGGTGGAACGCGCCCAGCACCGCCCTCGTGGAGTCCACCTGGAGCTGGCAGAACGCCGTCACCGGCAACGCCGCCAGCGGGGTCTACGGCCCCGCCCTGTGGTCTACGATCGCCGAGCTCTCCCCGGGCACCGAGGCGTACCTGGACAGCGAGTCCTCCAGCGTCCAGGCCGTCCAGACCTTCGGCGGCAACGACTCGTACTCGGTCGCCGAGCGCACCTCCATCAGCTCGGCCATCGCGGCGGGCAGCGCGTGGACCACCACGGTCTGGGTGCCCGCCGGCACGCCCCAGCTGATGTCCGCTCCCAAGGTGCTCGCCCCCGAGGCGCTCGCCCCCAAGGCGCTCGCCAAGGGCGCCCCGGCCGTGAGCGGTGCCGCGCACGCGCCCCGCAGTGTCCTCCCGGGCCACGCCGTCTCCTCCCGGCCCACCCACCACACGGCTTCCTAGCCCGCACGAGGCCCGACCCGGCGGCCCCGCCCTCGCAACGGAGGGCGGGGCCGCCTTTTCTCCACACGCCGTAGCCATCCGGTCACGCTCGCGAACCCTCTCCGTCCACCCCGGCGCAGGGGCCGCGGCAATGGCCACGGGAATAGAAAAGAACGGCGCACGATATTCGGTACCGGAATATCGCGACCCGGAACGGCCCTCACGAAATCCGGGGAATAAGATATGCGACAAGAACGCTTCCCACCTGGGCATTTGCGCCATTATTAATGGAAACGATCTTCCTGTCGCTGTGATAGAATACATTCCTCATCATGACGATCAGCCCGGATTAGTTCACCCTAGGAACCCCATGACCGAGGTCACTCCATCGACGCCATTCGATCCCCGTGCGATCGAGAGGCGTTGGCAGCAGGTCTGGCAGGAAGAGCGCAGCTGGGAGGTCTCGAACTCCCAGCCCGCCGACAAGCGGGCCTACGTCCTTGAGATGCTCCCCTACACCAGCGGGGAACCCCATGTGGGGCACCTCAAGAACTACTCGGTCGGGGACGCCGTCGCCCACTTCCTGCGCCGCCAGGGATATTACGTACTGCACCCGATGGGATTCGACGCCTTCGGGCTGCCCGCGGAGAACCACGCGATCCGCACGCACAAGCACCCGCGGATCTCCACCGACGAGTCGATCGCGTCGTTCCGCGAGCAGTTCCAGCAGTGGGGCATGTCCATCGACTGGTCGCGCGAGATCAGCACGCACAAGCCGGAGTACTACCGGTGGACGCAGTGGATCTTCCTCCAGCTGTTCAAGAACAACCTGGCCTACCGCAAGCGCTCGGCCGTCAACTGGTGCCCGAAGGACGCCACGGTCCTGGCGAACGAGCAGGTCATCGACGGCCACTGCGAGCGCTGCGGCAGCCTGGTCGAGCTGAAGCAGCTGGAGCAGTGGTTCTTCCGGATCACGGACTACGCCGAGCGGCTGCTGCGCGACCTGGACCAGCTGGACTGGCCTGACCACATCAAGAGCATGCAGCGCGCGTGGATCGGCCGCTCCGAGGGTGCGGGCGTCACCTTCAAGGTGGCCGAGCAGCCGCAGGAGATCCGGGTCTTCACCACCCGCCCGGACACCCTGTACGGCGTCACGTTCCTGGCCCTGTCCCCCGAGCACCCGGACCTGGACAAGCTGACGGCGGGCACCGCGCAGGAAGCCGCGGTCCGCGAGTACGTGAACACGGCCCGCCGCGCCAGCAACGCCGAGCGCGGCAACGAGGACCGCCCCAAGACCGGCGTCCACACCGGCCGGTACGCCATCCACCCGCTGACCGATCAGAAGATCCCGATCGTCGTCACCGACTACGTGCTGATGGAGTACGGCACCGGCGCCATCATGGGCGTCCCGGCGCACGACGAGCGTGACTTCGCGCTGGCCAAGGCCATCGACCTGCCCATCCAGCCGGTGGTCGCGCTGGACGACGGCAGCACGCCCGAGCTGCCCTTCAGCGGGCGCGGCACGGCGATCCACTCCGGCGAGTTCGACGGAGCGCCCAGCGGCGAGGCGGCCACCCGGATCACCGGGCGGCTGGCCGACCTGGGCCAGGGCGAGTCCGTCGTCAGCTACAAGCTGCGCGACTGGCTGCTGTCCCGGCAGCGGTACTGGGGCTGTCCCATCCCGATCGTCTACTGCGACGGCTGCGGTCTGGTGCCGGTGCCCGAGGGGGAGCTGCCGGTCCACCTGCCGGACATCGAGGACTACGCCCCCAAGGGCAAGTCCCCGCTGGCCGCCGCCGAGGACTGGGTGCGCACCACCTGCCCCCGGTGCGGCGGCGAGGGCCGGCGCGAGACCGACACGATGGACACCTTCGTCGACTCGTCCTGGTACTACCTGCGCTACTGCGACCCGGACAACGACTCGGCGCCCTTCAGCCAGGAGTCCATGCAGGCCTGGGCCCCGGTGGACCAGTACATCGGCGGCGTCGAGCACGCGATCCTGCACCTGCTGTACTCGCGCTTCCTGGTGAAGGCGCTGGCCGACTTCGGCCACCTGCCCGTCCAGGAGCCCTTCGCGAAGCTGTTCACGCAGGGCATGATCACCAAAGACGGCGCGAAGATGTCCAAGTCCAAGGGCAACGTCGTCTCGCCCCGGACCATCATCGAGAAGTACGGCTCCGACACCGCCCGCTGCTACGTCCTGTTCATGGGCCCGCCCGACCAGGGCGGCGACTGGTCGGACGAGGGCCTGGAGGGCGTGCACCGCTTCTTCCGGCGCGTGTGGCGGTACACGGACGAGATCACCGGCACCGGCGCCGAGGTGATCGGCAAGGCCGAGGACCCGGAGCGCGACCTCGCGCTGCGCCGGCGCACGGCCTGGGCGATCACCAAGGTCACCGACGACATGTCGGGCAAGTACGCCTTCAACACCGCCATCGCCGCGCTGATGACGCTCTCCAACGACTGCAGCAAGGCGCTCCAGGACGGCATCCGCAGGGAGACCGTCACGGAGGCGGTGAGCACGCTGGCGTCCCTGCTGCTGCCGTTCGCGCCCCACCTGTCCAGCGAGGTCTACCACCGGCTGACGGGCAGGCAGGTCTGGAAGGAGTCCTGGCCGGTCGCCGACGAGTCGCTGCTCCAGACGGAGACAGTCGAGATGATCGTCCAGGTCAACGCGAAGACGCGGGGGCGCGTCAGCGTGCCGGCGGATGCGTCCGAGGACGACATCAGGGTGGCGGTCCAGGAGACCGCGGTCATCCGGGAAGCGGTCGGCGACCGTACCGTCAAGCGGATCATCGTGGTACCCGGGCGCCTGGTGAACGTTCTGGTCGGCTGACCCCTTCCCCGGTTCTCCGGGCTGCGCCCCGCTGTTCGGCTCCGCCGCGGCGGGGCGTTGCCCTGCTCGGGCTGCGCCCCGTAGGGGCGCGTCGTGCCCCTTGCGGTCTCGTTCCCGGCCACCGGCCGGTGGGACTTGCTCGCGCAGTTCCCCGCGCCCCTTTCGTGGCACAGCCCGACCGCGGCGGAGCCGAAAAGGGGCGCGGGAAAACCGTCACGGAACCGGGCGGTACCGGGGTTTCGGTCGGACGGGTCCGTCAGGACCCCGTGCAGTAGTCCATCAGGTGCACGTGGTTCGCCTCGTACGCGTCATAGATCGCCGCATCGTCCACCTTCAGCAACGTCTCGTCGTTGTCCCGCAGCGCGCCGTAGGTGTAGTTGTGGCTGCCGGTGAAGACGATCTTCCGGCCGCTCTTGCCGTCGTACGTGCCGTTCACCAGCAGGTACTTGGAGTGCACCCCGATCCCGGTGGGACCGTCGTCGCACTCGACGCGCTGCGCGAGCCTCCCGGAGACGATCTTCTCCACGCTCGGCGGCAGGTGCGGCGTGCCGTTCGGGTCGGTGTGCCCGTCGAAGGCCAGCCTGACGGTGCAGCCCGCGCTCTGCAGGTCGACGAGCTTCTGCGCCACCTGCGTCCGCGTGAAGGCGAACATCGCGACCCGTATCTGCGTGCCGCCCGCGCACCCCACGTTGTCCAGGATCAGCTTGACGGTGTCCGTGCTCGGGTCGGTCGTGGGCGTCGTGCCGGACTTCTCGTGGCGCGGGAAGAAGTAGTCCTTGTAGGGGCCGCTGGTGGTGGACTTGTAGTAGTCCGTGAGGCCGTTCGCGGCGGTGCCGTACTTCACCAGGTCGCCGAAGTACGCCACGTAGCTGGCGTACAGGGTCGCGTCGGACAGCGTCACCGCGTTGTTGAAGAGGTCGGTGCGCTGGGTGCTCGTCATGTTCGCCGAGGTCTGCACGACCACGTTGCTCTCGCCGTCCACCTGCGAGAACAGGAAGAACTTGTTGTGGTTGATACCGCCGCGGTCGGCGATGCAGGCCCGGCCGGCGGGACAGGCCAGCACCCAGGACGGCTTCGACCGGTCCGTGCCGAGGCCCTGCTGGAGCGTCGGGTACTCGGTGCCGTCCAGGCCCAGCGTGTAGTGGTCCACGACGACCTTCACCGCGACGCCGCGCGCCGCCGCGGCCACCAGCGCGTCGGCGACCGGGTCGTCCGTGAACCCGTACATCGACACGCGTATCTCGGCACCGGCGGCGGTGTCGTCGATCAGCCCGAGGACGTAGTCGCGTATCCGGCTCTGGTCGGTGTCCGTGCCGGCCGGGTCGTTGAAGACGGCGGGCGTGATCGCGTCCGCCGCGGCCCGCGCGTTCGAGGGCCAGGCCAGCAGGGCGGCCGGCAGGAGTGCCGTGGCGAGTAAGAGGCGCCAGGCGGTGGGTCTCTGCACTGATGTGCTCCCTTCGGGGTCGGGCCTCCGGGACGACGACCGCTTCGGTGACGCGCGTAGCGCGACGCGGGCGCCGGCGGGCCCGGGGGCCTCGGCTGGAATGGCAACGGAGTCTCTCAGCTCGCGCGGGCCGCGGGAACAGCACGGCGACGGGTGGGAGACCGCGCTCCGGTTCGCACCCGGTGCCTGCGCCGCCGAGGCGGAATGGTTTGCTGATATCACCCACACGAGGCAATAAGGGGAGAACATGGATCTGGGACTGGCCGGACGGCGTGCCGTCGTCACCGGCGGAAGCCGGGGCATCGGGTTCGCGGTGGGCCGTGCGCTCGCCGCGGAGGGCGCGGCCGTGGCCCTGGTGGCGCGGAACGCCCAGGGCGTCAAGGAGCAGGCGGACCGGCTGAGCGCGGAGACGGGTGCACAGGTGATCGGCATAGCGGCCGACACCGGTGACGACGCCTCCGTCTCCGCGATGGCCGAGGCCGCGTTCGGCGGGCTCGGCGGCGTGGACATCCTGGTCAACAACGCGGCGGCCATCATGACCGCGGTGTCCGGGGAAGACCACCTGGAGGAGCAGCTCAACGTCAAGGTCCGCGGCTACCTGCGCTGCATCCGGGCCCTCACCCCGGGGATGGCCGAGCGGGGCTGGGGACGGGTGGTCAACATAGCCGGACTCGCCGCACGCCACTCGGGCTCCGTGACGGGCTCGATCCGCAACGTCGCCGTCGCCGCCATGACCAAGAACCTGGCCGACGAGCTCGGCCCCCAGGGGATCAACGTGACGGTGGTGCATCCCGGAGCCACGCGCACCGAATCCATGCTCCAGGCCGTCGAGGAACGGGCGGCGGCGGCCGGGCTCAGCCCTGCGGACGTGGAGCGGCAGTTCGCGGAGTCCGTCTCCATAGGTCGCCTGGTGGAGCCGGAGGAGGTGGCGTCGGTGGTCGCCTTCCTCGCGAGCCCGCTCAGCGTCGCGATCAACGGCGACGCGGTGTCCGCGGGCGGTGGGGCGAAGGGCGCGATCCACTACTGAGCGGTACGGCCGGAGCGGGGCCGCTGTCGGAGGGCGGCGGCTGTCGGGGGCGGCTGCTGCCGGAGGGCGGCGGCCCTCCCTCGCCGCGGAGGGCCGCGGCCACCGGGGCGGGTCCCGTGCCGTAACTCGGTGGTGGACGCGGCGGGGAACTGGTTGCCTTCGGGCATGGACGGCATGGACCCCATGAACGGCATGGACGCCGCCGTGAACGGCTGCGACGACCGTACTGAAGGCGCCGAGGGCGCGGTGACCGGCCGCACGGTGGCGGACGACACAGTGACCGGCGGCACATTGGCTGATGACACGGCGACCGGTGGCACGCTGCACGCCGGCGAGACGCCGACCGACGCCGGCCTCGTCCGGAGGCTGATCGCGGCGCAGTTCCCCGAGTGGGCCGGGCTGCCGGTGCGGCGCCACCCGTCCTCGGGCACCGTCAACGCGGTCTACCGGCTCGGGGACCACCTCTCCGTCCGCCTGCCGCGGCTGGAGTCGGGCGTGCCGGACGCCGTGAAGGAGCGCACCTGGCTGCCTCGCCTCGCCCCGCTGCTGCCCGTGGCGGTCCCGGAGGCGGTGGGCGTGGGTGTGCCCGGCGAGGGCTACCCGTGGACGTGGTCCGTGCACCGCTGGCTCGACGGCACCCACCCGCACCCCGACGTCCTGGCGTCCCCGGTCGGCCCCGCTGGAGCCGCCGGGGCCGCCGACCCGGTGGCGCTCGCCCGGGACCTCGGCCGCTTCGTCACCGCACTGCGCCGCGCCGACGCGACCGGGGCCCCGCCCGCGTACCGCGGTGGCCCGCTCGCGGCGGTGGACGCCGGGACCCGGGCCGCCCTGAAACAGCTCGCCGGCATGACCGGCCTGATCGACACGGCCGCGGCGACGGCGGCGTGGGAGAAGGCGCTCCAGGCGCCGCCGTGGACCGGCCCGCCGCGGTGGGCGCACGCGGACCTGATGCCCGGCAACCTCCTCGTCACCGGAGGCCGCCTCTGCGCGGTCATCGACTTCGGCACGCTGGGCGCCGGCGACCCCGCGTGCGACCTGATCCCGGCCTGGAACCTCCTGCCGGCCCCGGCCCGCCCCGCGTTCCGCGACGCCACGACCGCCGACGACGCCCAGTGGGAACGCGGCCGGGGCTGGGCGCTGTCGATGGCCCTCATCCAACTCCCGTACTACAAGGACACCAACCCCGCGATGGCGGAGAACGCCCGGCACGTCATCCGGGAGGTGCTGGCGGACGAGGGGGCGCGGTGAGGGCCGGGCACGCCTGCCTGAAGTGGTTCGCGCCGGATCAGCGGCGCCCCCGGTAGTGATCCACGGGATCAGCCCCCGGCAGTGATCCACAACTGGATCGCCAGGCCGATGCCGATCGAGCCGGCCAGCCAGCGCAGCTGGGTCGCCGGCATCCGGCGGGCGACGCGCGGACCGAGCGTGGAGCCGACGAACATGCCCAGGCCCAGTGGCGCCACGGCCGTCCACTCGACGGGCCCGAAAGCGGCGAACGAGACGGCCGACACGAGCGCCGGGGCGCCGACGAGCATGTTCTTCAGGGCGTTGGCGCCGGCGAGGCGGGGCTCGACGGTGATCAGGAGGAGCGCGAGGACCATGACACCCGAGCCGGCGCCGAAGTAACCGCCGTACGCCGACATCGCGATCAGCCCGACCGGAAGGGCCACGCCACGCGCGCCCGGCGGACGGCCACGCCGGTACCGCCGGTGCCAGGCGGCGAGCCGGGGCTGGACGAGCAGGGCCAGCGAGCCGAGGGCCACCAGGAGCGGTACGACGCGGGCGAACACCCCTGGCGGGGTCGACAGCAGCAGCACGCCACCCGCTGCCCCGCCCACCCCGCACAGCGGCACCCAGCGCCGCAGCCACGGCCCGTGGCCCGCCAGCTCGGGCTGGGAGGCGAGGGCCGCACCGGGCCAGCAGGCCACGGCCGCGACGAGGTTGGTCATGTTCGCCGGCAGAGCGGGGAGCCCCACCAGGAGCAGAGCGGGGTAGGAGATCAGCGACGTGATGCCGCCCGCGGAGCCGACCAGCCCGGCGAGGAGCCCCGCGGCGGCCAGCGTCGCGCCGTCACCGAGTCCGGTCACGGCAGCGAGCGGGCACGCAGGCGGTTGTCCGGCCGTGACACGGGCCCACCCCCCTTCCGTTTCCGGTGACGTCCGAACGACATGATCGGCTCTGCCCCGGGGGCAAGGTCAACCGGCCCGGGTCGTCCGGACGTCGCCGGGCACCGGCCGGTGCCCGGCGACGTCCGGTCACGCAGGTGGGTCCCCTACCGGTCCCGGCAGTCCGAGAGTCCTGCAGCCCGGCAGTCCGAGAGTCCTGCAGTCCTGCAGCCCGGCAGGAGACCCACCCAGGGTGACGCTGACGCCTGAGAAGCGCGGCCGGTCAGCCGCTCAGCCGTCAGCACGTCACCTGGTGAGCCCTCACGAAAACAGCGTCCAGCTCTGGTTGGCCGCGCCCGTGCACGTCCAGATCTGGAGCCGGGTGCCGTTCGCGGAGCTGGGACCGGTGGCGTCCAGGCACTTGCCGGACCCCGCGTTCACCAGCGAGCCCCCGGCGCCGGGCTGCCACTTCTGCGCGCCCGAGCCGTTGCAGTCGTAGAGCTGCACCTTGGTGCCGTTGGCGGTGCCGGCCGCGGTGACGTCCATGCACTTGCCGAGGGCCTGGAGGCTGCCGTCGCCGCCCACCGTCCAGTTCTGCGCGCTGCTGCCGTTGCAGTCGTAGAGCTGGACCGCCGTGCCGTTGGCGCTGCCCGCGCCCGCGATGTCCACGCACTTGCCGCCGTAGCCGTGGATCGGCCCGGTGCCGGAGGGCGGGGTGACGGGGCCGCTCTGCCCGCCCAGCCAGCGGAGCCCCTGGATGAGGAGCTGGTTCTGCTGGGCGCTGGCGAAGGTGGAGGACAGGGTGGTGTTGGTGGCGTAGTCCATGGCGTTGTGGCCGAAGTTGGCGTAGATCATCTTGTAGTTCCGGTTGGACCAGACGATCGGGTAGTAGCCGCTGTACCAGGACTGGTTGGGGTCCGTGCCGACCGGGAACGTCGAGGGGGCCATCGACGCGAGGATGTCGATGGCCGGGTTCTTCCGCAGGTCGTTCTGCCAGCTGTACCACTCGCTGACCGAGGACGTGATGGTGGCCGGCAGGCCCGCCGTCGCCGGGTGGCCGCTGTCGTCGATCTGGAGCGTCTCGGCGGTCGGCCCCCAGGTGTTCGTCTGGAAGGTGCCCGTGCCGAGCAGGGTGTTGTGGTACCAGGACCAGTCACCGCTGTCGGTGTTGAAGGCCGAGACGTGGAAGCCGAGGAAGCCGCCGCCGTTGTTCATGTAGTTCTGGAACGCGGACTGCTGCGACGCGCTGTGGGGATAGTCGTCGAGGAACAGCACCACCTGGTAGTCGGCCAGGTTGGCGGCGTTGAGCTGGTTCCAGTCGGTGGTCGAGGTGTACGAGAAGCCGTACTCCGAAGCCACCTGCGGGAACCACGAGTTGGCCTCGTGGACGAAGCTGATGTGCGCGGCGTCGTACGTCCCGTTGTAGAAGGCGATCACCTTGAAGGCGGGAGCCGCCTGGGCGGTGTACGCCGGGGCTGCCAGCAGGCCGAGCAGCAGGGCGAGGAGCGCGGTCAGCCGTCTCAGGGTCCGGGACCACCAGCGAGCGGTGCTGGGTCTGAACATGTGGGGCCCTTCCTCGTGCGCGGAGGAGTGGAAGTGGAAGTGGAAGCGGAGAGGAACGGGAACGTCCTCCCGTTCGCTGCATTCCTTATGGCCGCCGCAGCATGCTCATGTCAATGGTTTGGTCCAGACCAAAATCGACCATCGGTCAACCCGCCGTTCTCCCGGCCTCCTCCAGCCGCCGCACCAGTGGCTCCAGCGGCTCCGGGTCGACGGGCAGCCAGCCACGCAGCTTCGCCAGGTCGTCCAGGACGGCACGGATGCGGTGCCTGTCCGGCGCGCCGTCGAGGAACGTCTCCAGCGCCCGCGCGGCCTCGGCCCAGGCGGACATGGCGCAGTGGATGACGATGAGGTTGCCGCGGGCGTTGGTCCTGCGGGCCAGGTCCCCGGACCCGGCCGCGGCCGTGCCCTTCTCCACCGCCCTGGCCCAGGAGGCGGCCTCCGCCTCGGTCCTGCCGAGCCGGCGCTGCGCGACGGCGATGTGCAGGTGGCACCACTCGTCATCCGCGTCTATGGCGACGGAGCGCATCAGGTCGGCCAGCGCGTCCGCGGGCCGGCCCGCCGTCTGGTGCAGTTCCCCGCGCACGGCGAGCGCCCAGTCGTCCTCGGCATCGAGCTCGACGGCACGGTCGAGGTCCGCGCGCGCCTCGTCGAACCGCCCCGACAGCAGGTGCACCTCGCCGCGCCGGCCGACCGACCACCCGTTCTCGGGTTCCTGCTCGACGGCGCGGTCGAAGTCCGCCAGGGCCTCGTCGTACCGCCCGGCCACCCGGTGCACCTCGCCGCGCCGGCCGAGCACCCATGCCGACTTCGGGTTGATCTCCACGGCACGGTCGGCGTCCGCCAGCGCCTCCTCGTGCCGCCCGGTGATCTGGTGGAGCCCGGCACGCCGCGCCAGCACCCAGGCGTAGCGGGGCTGGATCTCCAGGGCGCGGTCGAAGTCCGCCAGCGCCTCCTCGTACCGCCCCAGGGACTGCCGGGCCTCGCCGCGGCTGCCGATCGCCCACGCGTAGCCGGTGTCCATCCCGATGGCCCGGTCGAACTCGGCGACGGCGTCCTCGTGCCGCCCCATCAGCCGGTACGCCTCACCGCGCTGGGCGATCATCCACTCGCTGCGGGGCTCCAGTTCCACCGCGCGGTCGAAGTCCGCCACGGCCTCCTCGTACCGCTCACGGGACCGGTGGAGCACGCCCCGCTGGCCGAGCACCCACGCGTAGCGGGGATCGATCTCCAGCGCGCGGGCGAAGTCCGCGAGGGCGTCCTCGTACCGCTCCGTCACGCGGTTCACCTCGCCGCGCCACGACAGGGCCCAGGCGTACTCGGGGTCGAGCTCCAGCGCGCGGGTGAGGTCCGCCAGCGCCTCGTCGTAGTGGCCCATCGCGTGGTGCGTGTGCCCGCGCCGCGCCAGCACCCAGGCGAAGGTGGGGTACATCTCTATCATCCGGGTGAGGTCGGCGAGGGCCTCGTCGTAGCGGTCCAGCAGCCGGTAGGCGTCGCCGCGGCAGGCGAGCGCGGTGTGGTACGACGGGTCCCGCTCGACGGCGCGGGTGAAGTCGGCGAGTGCCTCGTCGTTCCTGCCCAGCGCCTGGAGGGCGAGGCCGCGGTCGGCCAGGTACATGCCGTCGTCCGGCTGCCGTTCGATGGCGCGGTCGAAGTGGACGAGGGCTTCCTCGGGGTGGTCCATCAGCCGGTGGGTCTCGCCGCGGCCGTAGTGCGCGCGGGCGAGGTCCGGGTCGAGTGCGAGGGCCGCGTCGTAGTCCGCGAACGCCTCGTCGTACCGCCCTGCCACCCGGTGCTCGCGGCCCCGCACGGTGTGGGCCAGTGCGCGGCCCTCGCGGTCGAGTTCCCTGGCCGTCAGGAGGACGGTCAGGGCGGCGACTCCGTCCTCCTCCCGGTCGGCGGCCTCCTGGAGGCGGTGTCCCCAGTCGGTGAGCGCCGCGGCACCGGTGTCGGAGCCGGCCCCCGCGACGGTCCCCGCCCACCGGCGCAGCGTGGCGGGGCCCTCGTCGCAGGCGTTCACCAGGTCGAGCAGGGCCGCGGGGAGCGCCCCGCGCGGGTCGGCGCACAGGCGGTGGTACATCTCGCCGAGGCGGTGCTCACGCCAGTCGGCGTCGTCCCAGTAGGCGTCGGCCTCCAGGGTCTCCTGGGCGGTGCGCCGCCGCCGCGCGTAGCTCTCGGCGAGGCGGCCGTGGTGGTCCCGCCAGCGCTCCGGTGACTGGGTGCGCTGGAGGCGCAGCATCGCGACGCGCACGAACTCGTGGTAACGGCACCGCCCGGCCTGCCCGGTGACGAACGGCAGCCCGCGCAGCCAGGCGTACTGGCCCTCGGCGGCGTCCGGCACGACGACCCGGTGGATGTCCTCGTCCAGTTGCAGCGGCAGCGCGCAGGCCAGTGCCGCGGCACGGCGCCGCGGGTCGTCCACCCACTTCAGGAAGCGTTCCACGGCGGTGCCGGTCGGGTCGCCCACCTCGTCGATGCTCTGCGGCCCGGCCTGCGCGAGCAGGTCGACGAGGACCGGCAGCCGCCCCGTCAGATGCAGGATGAGGTCGACGACCTGCTCGCCGGTGATCCCCTTGGACGCCAGCAGCCGCCGGGCCTCCTCCTCGGTGAACACCTCCAACGGCACGTCGTGGACGAGGTCCAGGTGGTCGCCCCAGCAGCGGCTGTCGAGCCGCCCCTGCCCGGAGAGCACGGCGACCACGTTGACGGGCAGGTCGCCGTACTCCTCGCCAACGAGGACGTCGTGCAGCCACTCGTCGAGGATCGGCCCCGTCCGCTCGTAGACGTCGAAGAACAGCACCACCCAGGGCCGCCGCTCCGCGATCTCCTCCAGGTCCTTCAGGAACGCGGGCGTCAGGACGCGCACGGGCGAGAGCACGAGCTGCACGTCGTCGTGGCTGCGCAGCCGCGCGTTCAGCAGGGCCCGCAACCGGTCGGCGCCCTGGGCGACCTTCTGCGGGTCCATCGCCCCGGCGAACGCCCCCATGCCCGGCAGCATCCCGAGGCCCGCGAGCCCGGCCTGGGCCACGACGGTGCTCCCGGCGGACGCCTGGGGCTGGCCGGCGGCGCCTGAGCCGGTGTCAGCGGGGCCGGTGGCGGGCAGGGGCGCGGCCTCCGCCTCGTGGCGGCGCTGCCGGTAGGTGACGAGCAGCTTCTCGAAGCCCTTCATGGGCAGGCCCTGGCGCGCGAACTGGGCGCTGACGGACTCCATCGCCTCCAGCACGCTGTGCACGTCGTCGTCGACGTAGGCGGTCACCGCGTCCGCCTTGCGCGCCTTGGACTCCCACTGCCGCACCAGCGAGGTCTTGCCGACGCCGGCGTTGCCGCGCACGTGGAAGAGGTACTGGAACGCCTCGTCCCCCGGTTCGAGGGCCAGGTTGTCGCGGAAGATCCCCAGTTCGGCACCCCGGCCGATGAAGCCGTCCTGACGCCGGCGGCGGTTCAGCTCCTGCCGCGACGGTCCCTGCTTCGGCACCCCGTGTCCCCCAACCCGGGTAGGTTCCGGCAACCGCCTGTGCTCTCCCCCTTCCGGTGAGGATAGCCGCGCCCACCCGGGGCCGCCCCGGTCCTGGGAGAATCCGGGGACGGCCCGTGCCCCGGGGACGGCCCCGGGACCCCTCCCCACCGAGGGGCGTACAGATGGAGCATGATGCGCCGACGATTCGACCTCGCCGCCCTCGACCTGCCCCGGGCCCAGCTCCCCCCTGACGCCGGACGGGACGCTGCTGGACACGCTCCAGACCGCGGATCCGGACGCCGCGCCGACGCTGGAGATGCTGGACGCGCACGCCGCGACCGTCCAGCCCATGTCGCCGTTCCTCTTCGTCGTCGGCGGCCGGCCCACCGTCCTGATCAACCTCGACGGCCTCACCGAGGCGGACCCCGACGACGCCGATCCCGCCGAGCTGGCCCGCGCCGTGACCGAGGGCCGCTGCCTGCTGACGGCGGTCTACCGCTCCCTGCCCACGTACCCGGTGCTCTGCTTCATGCTGCTCGTGTACGACGGCCACTTCCCGTACCGCTTCGACGGCGTCCGGGACGTCACCACGCCCGACGTGCAGGACTTCACCGCCGCGCTCTGCCGGGACGGCGGTCGCGGCCGGATCCTCCTGCACCACGCCGGCACGCACCGCCGCCTCGCCACGGGCACGTTCACGTACCGCCAGACCCCGTTCGCCCGCCCCGACCTCCCGTACCGCACCAAGAGCGCGGAACTGCGGCGGCTGTGGGAGACGCTGGGCATCGCGGCACGTGGCTGCGGACGATTCCGGAGGGGCGGCGGGATTTCGGGGTGGCGGCGGATGCGTTCTTCGAGGAGACGGCGTGAGGGGCGGCCGGGGACCGCGACCATTCACCGACGCCTGTCAGACCTGGGCCCCACCCGGCCACGGCCCACCGTCCTCGGCGTGGCGTTCGTGAAGGCCGCGACCTCGGGCAACCGCTCCGCCGCATCGGCCGATGCCCACGCCTCGACGAAGTGCTCGAAGGTGCGCCGACCCAGCAGCAGGGCACCCACTTCGCGGGTCTGGTGCGCGTTCCAGTTGGTGTGCCCGAATCTGTCCGTCCGCAAGCAACTGGCGGGTGCCTGGCGGGCGGTCAGGGTTGGTCGGCTTCGGCCTCGGCTCGCCAGGCGGTGAGCCATTCGCGGTTCTCGACGAGGAAAGGGTGCTCGGGGCCGAGCACTCGTTCCCGCCCGATGAGCTGGCGGAGGATGTCTGTCGCTTCGTCGAATCGGCGGAGGGCGTGGGCGGCGCGGGCCTTGAGAGTCAGCGCGGCGAGAGTCAGCGGGTGCTCGGGGCCCAGAACGCGGACGTAGTCGGCGAAGACATCCTGCGCGAGGGTGCCGCCTCAGCTCTGTCCTGAACTCGCTCTCGGACTCGTCGAAGTGCCCCATGCGGACCAGTGCTTACCCCATTACGTGCCGTGCGCTCAGAGTCAGCGGGTGTTCTGCCCCCACCTGGTGCTCCGCCTCCGGAACCACAGATTCGGACATGGTCAAAGCCACCACTGCGAGGTCGACCGGGTTGAACACCTGCTGTACGACCTGTACCGCCCAGCCCAGTCGTCTCTTCCCGCTGAGCACGGCGAAGCAGACTCACGGAATGGGGGGCGAGCAGCCTCAACTGCGCCCGGGACTCGGGCAGCGACACGGACTCCTCCGGTGGCAGGGCAGTGCGCTGCAATCGGAGTGCCGCTTCAACCAGAGCAGGCCGATCCCTCTCCGGCACACCCGCCGCCACGCTGTCCAGCAGAACGCCGTGGGCGTTCACGTACCGGCGGCCTTCCGTCTTGACCGTCCCCACGAGGGAGTGGTCCAGGAGTCCGCGCAGGGCAGACTCCACACGGTCCGCGGCCAGATCGAGGCTCCCGAAGTCCAGTTCGCCCGGGGCCACGGACAGGAACAACGACATCGGCACCGGATCCGCCGCCCAGAACGACATCAGTCGCAGCAGCGTCGTCGCTTCCGGAAGGCCCTGCTCGGTAAGGGCGTCCAGCGGCAACTGCCATGTCCGGCTGACCAGGTGGCGGGACTGCCCACCCGCCGCGCCCTTGTCGAACAGGGCTGTCGAGTCCTCGGTCAGCTTCCGGTCGTACTCGTCCATGGACCACGACTCCAGAAGTTGGTTGGACAGGTGCGACCCGGCCAGGGTCAGTGCGAGGCGCAGGCCCTCCAGTCGCCTGGCAACCTTCTGCGCCGACGCCTCCATGCCCGCGTCCGGCGCCAGTCGCAGAGGGCGAGGGCCGCGTCCTCCAGCGGCAGCACGCCTACCGAATGCCGCACCGCTCCCGCACCACGCCACAACGGTGAGGTCGTCGGCGTTGTCCAGTGGTCCAGGTAGTGCCACACCAAGTCCACGGCGGCGCGCTGGCCGCCTGCCGCAGCAGCCAGTTCCCCGCTCGTCGCACGGCGGTGTCCGGCGACGGCGAGCATGGCCGTCTTTTCGCAGCCGCCCATGCCGTGCAACGCCTACACGTCGCCGCTGGGACCGGCAACTGCCGACCGTAAGCGGTCCATGAGTTCGGCGCAGTCGCGGAGGATGCCGGGTGTTCAGCCCACCAGGGGCACGCGCACGGAATCCGGTGCACGTAGCTGGCTCTCGGGGCCCGGTCTCCCCACCGGGGCCGAGAAGAGCGAGCCCGCCGCGTAATGGTGGTGGCGCTCCTCGTTGTGCTGGTCTCCACTTGCCTGGAAGACCCGGCCTGGTCCATGGCCCGGCCCTCGATCGCCCCCCGACCGCTCATCGCTCCGTGATGTGCTGGTCGCGCCCGGCCTGGTAGACCCGGCCGTTGCCGGATGCCTCGGCGCGCATGTGGATCTCGTGGCGGGGAGACTCAGGGAGCCGTGGATTCAACTCATCGAGGATGGCTCGGAGTTCATCCGCCAACTCCGGCTGTGCCACCAGCAGGCGGCGTACCCGTCCCTGCCAGGCGGCGGTCAACTCGGCCTCGGTCGCGTCGTCGCCCGTGTCGCGGGCGGCCAAAAGTTCCTCGCGGCTCGCTTCCAGTTCCTCCGCGATGCCGTCGGCCCGCCCTGTCCGGGCCTTGCGCCACAGGGCGACCAAGCCGTCCCTTGCGGCTTCCCAGGCGCTGGTGGCCATCAGCGTGACCACCGTAGTGCCGGCTGTGCCCGCCAGTGCGGTGATCTCCGGATCCACGGTTCCCCCTCGGCCGAGCTCTATGGGATGCGAGGGTTCCCTACCAGGGTGGGTCACTCCCGAAACGGCCACGGGCGCCCCTTATGAGTCAGCGCTCCGGGCCGAGGCCGGCTCTGCGTATCTCCGTGACGAACGATGTCCAGATACCAGCAGGGAAGACGAGCACAGGCCCCTGCGGAGCCTTGCTATCGCGGACAGGGACTAGGCGATGGTCTCGTATCAGGGTTCGCGAGAATTCGACGCACGCCCCGCCACTGCCGTCGCTGTACGACGACTTGATCCATTCCGCACCAGCAACAACGCGTTCAAGGTTCATACGCCGTGCTCCTTCAACAGGCCCCTGATCAGGGTCAGTGATTGCTCCGGGGACAGTGCCGTTGCTCTCAACAGATCATAGTCGTGCGCTGCTGCCTCGACCGTTCGTGCGGAGTCATGCATGCTTCCGCCCGCTCGTGTTTCCGTGTAGAGCACGGAAGGCTCTCCGGTGAAGTGCAGCAGGATGTACGGCTTCATGTGCGCCGCCGGAGCGCCTGCCGAAAACGGCATGACTTGAAGCGTGATGTACGGCGACTGCGCCGTCGTCAGCAGATATGCGAGCTGTGCGGACATGACCTGTGCGCCGCCCACGACCGTATGCAGACAGGCCTCATGGAGAATCACCCACAGGTGCGGCGGATCTTCCCGCTCGAACACCTCGCGACGCCGCAGGCGCGAGGCCACCTTTCCGTCAATGGCCTCGGCGGTCGCGTGCGGGTTGGACAAGCGAAAGACGGTCCGCGCGTAGTCCGCCGTCTGGAGCATCCCAGACACAAGGTCCGAGGAGTAATCCAGGATCCTCGAAGCCTTCCGCTCAAGTTCCAGGTACGGAACGAACCACGAGGGGTGATCCCCCTCGTCGATCCGCCGGAGCATGTCCGTGAACAACTCCCCCGTACCGAAAGCGAAGTCGCACCCCTTGGCGAACTTCTCACTCGGCCTGCGCAGCAACCCCGCCTCGACCCTGCTGACGTACGCCTCGGAGTAGCCGGCCGCCCTGCCCAGCCCCTTCTGGGTCATTCCGCGGGCCAGCCGCACCTGTTTGACGTCGCGCCCGAAGCGCTGGAGCGGATTCAAGCGTTCCGTGGGAGTCGTCTCGTCCACTGCCGTGACCTCTCGGCTTGTCTTCCCCGTGGGCATAGCGGCAGGCAGAGGGCTTGCGCACCGCTACGCAAGTCGTCCTATTCTATGGCGAAAGCGGTTCTCCCGGTGAGCAATTAACTACCCCGGGCAATCAACCCGGGGGTGGTGAATACGCACCCAGAGGGAGCCCGACGGCCATGAACGAGCCCACCCCGAACACCCGGCAGTCGCCTGCCCAGGCGCGGCCCGAAGCGCTCCGCCTCCTGCCCTGGACCGGCGAAGGGGGCAAACCCTGCTACCTCTCCACCCCCGAGAACAGCGACGGCGGCTACGTCGCCCGTGTCGCGGACCGGATCGAGGCGGAGCAACTCGGGGCCGCCGCGGATCTGCTCGACGAGGCACGGGAGATGCTGGCCGCGCGGAGCTGGACGGGCGGCGAACTCCACCTGCTGGCCATCCAGTTGACCGAGTCGCTGACGTACGTGCACCGGATCGCCGAGAGCCGGGGCGCCCGGCTGGGAGCCGCGCCTACCCTTGGCCTCGATCCTGGCCCGGACCCGGACCCGGATCCCACTACGGCACCGCCCCGACAACCTGCCCTGGACGCATGAGCGGACAACCAGCACAGCCGGTCATCGACACCCACGTCATCCTCCGCGACGGCGACAGGATCCTCCTCTCACGGCGAGGCGGGGCCTACGGCCACGGACGATGGCACATGCCCTCCGGCAAACTCGACAAGGGCGAGTCGCTCAGCGCCGGTGCGGCCCGCGAACTCCGTGAGGAAACCGGCATCGTCACCGATCCGGACCGCCTCCGCCTCGTCCAGGTCGTGCACCACCGGCAGGACGCGGACATCGACCGGATCGGCTTCTTCTTCGAGGCCACCGAATGGGAAGGGCAGCCGATCAACAGGGAACCCGAGAAGTGCCTCGCGCTCGAATGGTTCTCCGTGCACGACCTGCCCGACGACATAATCCAATACCCCGCGGCCGGCCTGAACGGCTACCTGGAGGCCACCGGCCCGCTCGTCGAACACGCCTGGCGGTAGCAGGCAGCAGGAACGGACAGAACCGACCCTCGGCCGATCGACAGGGGAGGACGCTCAGGCCGCAGCCGACCCCGCGTCGGAGTCCTCCACGGGAGCACCCGCGCGCAGGTGATGGCTGACGTCGCCGACGAGGTCGAAGTACAGGTGGCGTTCGGCGAGGCGCCACCGACCGTCGTGCCGCGTGAAGCGGTCCCGGTACCGGCCGGCCACGATGATCTGCAACGGCAGGTCCGGCAGGGACTGGAGCACGGTGTAGTACGACCGCGCGGTCGCCGTCCCGGCCTCCTCGTCGACGTCGACGAGGAGGTTCGTGGTGACGTGTTTCGTGCGCGGCGTGCCGTCGGCGTAGGTGATCACCATCTGGCGGAACAGCGTCTCGACCGCCTCCCCGCCCGTCACCGTCTGGCCGGAGGCCACGAAGTCGGCGTCCGCGAAGAGGGACCCGAGGCCCGCGAAGTCGCCGGTGTCGACCAACCTGGCGTAGGTGATGATCACGTCCTCAATGGCCCGCCGGCTCGCCGCCGGGTCGCCGCCGTTCGGGGAGGCGGTGGGGGAGGTCGTCGGGGTCATAGATGGCCGCTTCGATCGCGGAGACCCTGGAGGCCTCCTGGAGGCTCCCCCTCCATCGACGCTACGGAGCGGTCCACCGGTTGGCAAACGGTGGCGCTGCCCGAAGGCGACCGTACGACCACGTGCCTGCGGTTACCCACGGGAACCCGGGGAGGGGCCGCCGGATCGGGTGGCCCGCACCGGCGCCCCCTGCGGCATCCCGGCCGGGACCCCGCCGGGGCCGGCGGGGGCGCCCCACCACGGGCGCGCCCCCACGCCGTCACGTCTCCCAGTACGGCTTCCGCAGCTTGAACTTCTGGAGTTTCCCCGTCGCCGTACGCGGCAGCTCCGTGCGGAACTCCACGCGCTTGGGGCACTTGTACGACGCCAGGTGCGCGCGGCAGTGCGCGATCACGTCCTCCGCGGTCAGCGCCGCGCCGGCGTCGCCCGAACCGTCCGCTCCGTCCGCTCCGTCCGCGCCATCCGCCCCGTCCGCCGTGACGACCAGGGCCGTGACCAGCTCGCCCCACTTCTCGTCGGGGATGCCGATGACCGCGACCTCGCGGACCGCGGTGTGGCTGGTGATGACGTCCTCCACCTCGATGGAGGAGACGTTCTCGCCGCCGGTGATGATGACGTCCTTCTTGCGGTCCGTGAGGGTCAGGTACCCGTCCTGGACGTAGCCGCCGTCACCCGTGTGGAACCAGTTGCCGGCCTGGGCCGCCGCGGTGGACTCCGGGTCGTTCCAGTAGGCCTCCAGGTTGTGGTTGCTGCGGGCCAGCACCTCGCCGGTCTCGTCCGTGGTGACCCGCACGCCGATCCCGGGGGCGCCGGCGCGGCCGAGCTTGACGGCCTGCTCGTGCGGCGGGAGGTCGTCCCACTCCGCGCGCATCCGGCTCATCGTGAGGAACGGCGAGGTCTCGGTGAGGCCGTAGAGCTGGATGAACTCCCAGCCGAGCTCGGCGCGGACGCGCTCGATGGTGCGGGTGGGCGGCGGGGCGCCGGCCACGACGATGCGGGTGCGGTCGCGGCCCGGGATCTCGCCGTCCCAGCGCGGGGCGGCGTCCAGGGCCGCGTTGACGACCGCGGGCGCCGCGCACATGAGCGTGACGCCGTGCTCCTCGACGCGGCGCAGGATCTCGGTGCCGTCGACCTTGCGGAGCACGACGTGCGTGCCGCCCATGCCCGTGACCCCGTACGGCATTCCCCAGCCGTTGGCGTGGAACATCGGCAGCGTGTGCAGGTAGACGTCGCGGTCGCTGACGCCCGCGTGCCAGCCGAACATCGACGCGTTCAGCCAGAGGTTGCGGTGGGTGAGCTGGACGCCCTTGGGGCGGGCGGTGGTGCCGGAGGTGTAGTTGAGGGTGGCCGTCGCCGCCTCGTCCGGCTCCCAGGAGCGGGGGTCGGGCGGCGCGCCGCCGGTGCCCCAGATCGCGTCGTCGTCCTCGCCGAGGACGAAGGTGTGCGGGGCGCCGATCTCGCCCGCCAGGTGCTTCAGGTCGGGGTCGAGGAGCAGCACCTCGGCCCCGGAGTGGCCCACGATGTACGTGATCTCGGCGGCGGTGAGGCGGAAGTTGACGGGGACGAGGACGCGGCCCCAGCCGGAGACGCCGAAGAACGAGGTGAACAGCCGGGCGCTGTTCTGCGAGACGATCGCGACCCGGCCGCCGGCGGGCACACCCAGCCGGTCCAGGGACGCGGCCTGCGCGGACGCTCTGCGGCCGAGTTCGGCGTAACTGACCTCGCCCCAGGACGGGGCGGGCTGGACGGGTTCGTCGACGATGCCGATGCGGTCGGGGTAGACGGTGGTGGCGCGGTCCAGGAAGTCCCGGACGGTGAGTGGGAACAGCACGGCGGCTCCTTTGCCGAAGGGCGCTCCCACCGAATGTTCCTCGGCTCGCGTCCGGCTATGCCCGCCGGGGTGGTACGGGTGTGCCGGGGGACGACACGACCGCATCACCGTGACGGTGCGCGGTGCGCATGTGGCGATTCGGTGACGGAACAGTGCTCGCACAGTGTACGGTCCCGGTACGCGCCGCGGAGGGGAGGCACCCGGTCCGCGCGGATCGATCGTGGGTGGGCAGCACGTTGCGGCGGCCCGCCCCGACTGGCCACCACCCGCCGATACGTAATCGATTTCACGGAACCGCGCAGAATAAGTCGTGCCTACCGCATACTTGCAGAATGCTCGGTGTCGCCACGAACATTCGCTTAGAATCGCTGCCCGGGACGCACTACGGGGGAGGGTGCAGTGTGCGGAATAGTTGCCGCATACCCGCCGGACGACGAGTTCACTGACTTCGCTCTGGCACGCCAGAGCAAACGTGGGCCCGATGACACCGCGGCCGTGGACCTCGATTTCTGCAGCCTGGCGGTCAACCGCCTGGCGATCAGCGGGATCCTGAACGGCGATCAGCCGCTGACCAGCGAGGACGGCTCCGTCGTGGTGGTGTTCAACGGGGCGCTCTACAACTCCGGGAAGCTGGGCCTGAAATACGGCTTCGACTTCCGGAGCATGAACGACGGCGAAGTGATCCACTTTCTCTACCAGAAGTTCGGCCTGGCCTTCGCGGATCACCTCGAAGGTATGTACGCCATCTGCATCGCCGATCGGGAACGGCGGGAAATGATCGTCGCCGCGGACCCGATCGGGATCAAACCCGTCTACTGGCACGACGAAGGCGAGCGGCGCCGCGTCGCGAGCACCGTCGACGCCTTTCCGCCCCGGCTGCGCCCGGATGTGCGGCGGGTGCCGCCGGGCGTGGTGTGGAGCACCTCGGGCGGGGCCCGCCGGATCGTCCACGAGTACGCCGCCGAGGGCGATCTCGGCGAGCTGCTGAGCCGGTCCGTGGCCGAGCAGATCCCGGCGGAGGTGCCGTGGGGCTGCATGCTCAGCGGGGGCGTGGACAGCTCGCTGATCGCGCGGTTCGCCACGGACGCGGCGCCGGAGGTCCACACGTTCACCTGCGGCACCCCGAACAGCACCGACCTGCACGCCGCGCGCGACGTCGCCGGCGTCCTCGGCACCGTGCACCACGAGACGCTCGTCGACCCCGATGAACTCCCCGAACTCGTCGACCGGGTAGTGGAGGCGACCGGGTCCTTCGAGCGCTGGACGGTGATGGCCGGAGTCGGGACCTACCTGACCGCCCGCAGCGCCCACCGCGAGGGCGTGAAGGTGCTGCTCTCCGGGGAGGGCGCCGACGAGCTCTTCGCCGGGTACGACGAGTTCCAGGACGTGCCCGAGCCGTTCCTCGACGGGCTGCTGGTGCACTACCAGGCCGACCTCGGCGTCTCGGAGTGCCTGCGGCTGGACCGCTGCACCATGGCGAACAGCGTCGAGGCCCGGGTGCCGTTCCTCAACACCCGCGTCATCCGGCACGCGAGATCGCTGCCGGCGGACGACAAGATTCGCCGCGCGGGCGGCACCTCCACCCGGAAGTTCGCCCTGCGCCACGCCGCGGAGGCCGTACTGCCGCAACGGATAGCCCAGCGCACCAAGGAGGAGTTCACCAACGGCTCGGGGCTCACGGACGAGCTGCGGGGGCTGGCCGACAAGCGGTATCCACCCGCGCGGCTCGCGGAACTGGCCGAGGCCAACCCGTCGTTCTCCCTGCCCGATCCGCTCACCGGGTGGTTCTTCGAACGCTGGCGGGCGATCTACGGCTCCACCATCGGTGACGCCTGGACGCCGATGGTCGAGCGCGGCCTGTTCCGGCAGCCGTGGAACCCGTACCTGCCCTCGGCCCGGGAGACGGGCCGCTACGCCGGTTGAGACGGGCGACCACGCCGGTCGAGGTCGCGGGACCGCGCCGGGGAACGGGAGACTCCACCTTCGGTCCCGTCGCCGCGGCCCCGCGTGCGGACGGCCCGGCACGGGATCTTGGCCCGCCGTCACCCGACGCGAACCGCGGACCCCGCATGACACGACAGCGCACACAGAGGACATTCGCGTGAAGATCATGAACGAGGACCAGGTGCGGGCGGAACTGACCGCCGGTGCCGTGATGGCCGCGGTGCGAGAGGCGTTCGTCGACCTCTCCACCGGGATCTCGGTCCAGCCCGAGCAAGTGGCGGCGGACCTGCCCGGGGACCGCGGCGACGTCATCTACTACCCGGCCGTCGTGCCGGACAGCATCGGGGTCACGGTGTCCCCGTACCTGACGGAGCTGGCCGGCACCCCGAGCGGACCCGTGACCGCCTACACCCTGCTGCTGTCGGCGCAGACCGGACGCCCCGTGCTGCTCTGCGACTCCGAGCACCTGGTCGCGGTGCGCACCGGCGCCACCACGGCACTCGCGGTCGAAGCGCTCGGAGGCGTGGAGGGCAGGCGGATCGCGGTGTTCGGGGCCGGCCCGATCGCCCGGTCCCACGTAACGGCCCTCGCCGAACTCGGCCGCTGGGAGCGGCTCGACGTCTACTCCCCGACCCTCGCCGACCCCTCCCGGGCCGACGACAGGGCGGCCCTGATGTCGCTCGCCGACGGGGTGGGCCTCGCGTCCTCCGCCGAGGCGGCGGTGGCCGACGCCGACGTGGTGCTGCTGTGCACCTCGTCCACGACACCCGTGCTCGACCCCTCGAAGGTGAAGCCGACCGCCCTGATCACCTCGGTGAGCACCAACGGCCCCCTCGCCCACGAGGTGCCGCCGGAGGCGCTGGCCGCCATGGACGTGTACTGCGACTACCGCCGCACGGCACCCAGCGGGGCCGGGGAGATGGTGCTGGCGCGCGAGCGGCACGGCTGGAGCGCGGACGCCGTCGTCGCGGACCTCCCGGAACTGCTGTCCGGGACGGCGCGGCCCCTGCCGTCCCGGGGCCGCCCGCGGTACTTCCGGTCGATCGGGCTGGGCATCGAAGACGTCGCCGCGGCACGCCTCCTGGTGTGACGTGTCCGCCGACTCCGCCCCAGGCCCCGGTGCCGTGTCCGCCGGCTCCGCCACAGGCCCCAGAGACGTGTCTCCCGACTCCGCCACAGGCCCGAGAACCGTGTCCCCCGGCTCCGCTTCAGCCCTCAGAGCCGTCTCCGGGCTGACCGAGCAGGAACGGCTGATCGCCCACGCGTCCGTCGTGGACCTGGGCCCCGGCTACCCGCGGGTCACCCTGCCCGAGTGGGTCGTGGACACCCTGACCGACGCCGCCCTGATCCGGGCGGCACTCACCGTCGACGGCCCGGACCGTCCGGGGACGGCGCGGATGGCGTGGGAGCAGCGCGCGGTGGACGCGGCCCGGACGCTGCTGGGGATCGGCAGCGGGCCCCCGGGGTTCGTCACCTTCTCCGGCAGCACCGCCCTGGACCGCGCGATCAAGGCGGCGACGGGCGAGGGCGGGACGCTGCTGACCAGCAACCCGTCCATCGACATCGCCATCGCGATGGCCCTGGAGAACCGGGCCGTCACGGTCGACTACTTCCCGTGCCAGCCGTTCACGCCGGGCGTCGACACCGCCGAACTCGTCGCGCGGCGTACCGACAGGACCCGCGCGGTGCTGATCACGTCCCCGCAGAACCCCACGGGGCAGATACTCACCCGCGAGGCGCTGACCGCGATCATCGATTTCTGCGTACGGCACCGGCTCGTTCTCGTGGCCGACCAGACCCTCTGCCTCTTCCCGGAACGGGACGGTGAGCCCCCGGAACGGGGCGGTGAGCCCCCGCAGCGGGGCGGCAGGCTCCCCGGGCGGGGCGGCGAGCTCGCGGCGCAGGGCGGCGAGCCCCCGCAGCGGGGCCGCGAGAGGGTCCCGCTCCTGCCCGACCTGGCGCCCGACGAACTCGACTGGATCTTCGTCTGGGACACCGGGAAGACCTTCGGGCTGAACGAGGACAAGCTCGGCTTCCTGTTCTGCAGCCCCTCGATGAGCCAGCGCGTGGGGGTGCTGCTGAACACCGTCCAGTTCGGGGTGGCGCGCCGATTACTCGCGCAGTTCACGGCCATCCTGACGGACCCGAGGCTCGCGGCGTACCTGGCCTGGCTGAACGCGCTCGTGCACCGGAACGGACAGGTCCTGGGCGCCGCGCTGGCGGACACCGGACTGCATCCCAGGTATCCGGACGGGGGCAGCATGATGCTCGTCAGGATCGACGAGTCGCTTGCCATGACGGAGCAGGAGGTCACCGGCCGGCTGCTGACCGGCCACGGGGTGGGGGTGGTCGGCTTCAACACCTTCGTGCACGTCCCCGTCCTCAGAAACGATCCCGCTCACCGGTTCTTCCGGATGGCCCTGGCGAGGGACCCGGGCATCGCGGACGTGGCGGCGGAACGGCTCCGGGCGGCGGCACGGGCACTTCACAGTGGACCTCGCGGGAGCGCCCGTCCCGCGTGAGGCTGAGCAACCGTGAGCCGCCCGTTCACCCCTGGGACACGCGCGCCCCGTCCTCCCCCACCGCCCGCGCGTGCCAGCGCGCGAGGACGTCGGCCTCGACGGCGCGGGTGATGCCGGCCCCGGGGTCGCGGGGCGTCGGCTCGCGCCGCTCGTGGTCGAGGAGGTCGCGGACGGTCTCCTCCAGGGGCCGGGGCCGCAGCCCCGCCGCCACGGCCCGGGACGCGTCGGCCGCCTCCACGACGCCCGGCGGGTTGGCCCCGGGCCAGAGCGGCAACGCCTCGCCGTCCATGCCGCAGGCCTCCGCGAACTCCTGGTCCACCCACGTGAGCGTGGTGTCCGGCGGTGCGACCGCGGCGGCGATCGTCTCCAGCAGCCCAACGAAGGCGACCGGCGGGAACGGGTGGGCGGCCTGGTAGGTGCCCGCCGCACGGCGCTCGATCATGGTGACCAGCCAGGCCGTCAGATCGCGGACGTCGATGAGCTGGAAGAACGCCTCCCGGGGCCCAGGGGCGAGCACCTCCCCGCCGGCGGCGATGCGCTCCACCCAGTAGGTGAACCGGCCGGTGTAGTCGTACGGCCCGACGACATAGGTGGGGCGCACGACGAGGGGGTTGCCGAACACCTCTGCGGCGGCGGTCTCGCAGAGGGCCTTGAGCTCGCCGTAGTCGGCGCCCGCTCCGGCGGGGTCGGCCGCGCGGACGACCGCGGCGTCCTCCTGGAACCCGTACCCCTGCGGAGGGGCGTAGACCGCCGTGGACGAGAACAGGACGTACCGGCCGGCCCGTGCTCCCAGCGCCTCGCCGACCGCGCGGACCTGCTGGGGCTCGTAGCCGCTGAGGTCGACGGTGGCGTCCCAGTGGCCCTGGCGCAGCGCGTCCAGGTCGGTGTCCCGGTCGCCGACGAGGCGGGGCACGTCGGGGAAGAGTCCGGTCGAGCTGCGTCCCCGGTTGAAGAGCGTCACCTCGTGGCCGCGCTCCAGAGCGGCGGAGACCAGGTGCCTGCCGATGAACCGGGTACCTCCGAGGACCAGGATTCTCACCGGATTCCCCTCCCGAGGACTCTCATCGAACTCCCCTTCCAAGGGCTCTCATCGAGCGCCCCCTCCCGAGAATGCTCATCGAACTCCCCTTCCGAGAGCTCTCATCGAATTCCCTCCGGCTAAGGCGCCGGCACGTCTGATCGTGCGGTACGACGGACCGAGAGCGCGAGCAGCGTCAAGTATAGGCCGGTTGCCAGGCATTGGCCGCCGACGCTCATTTTGACCCAGAATTCGGAGGCCTCGCTGAATGCCTCGGGCGTGGTCGGCATCAGGAGCAGGGGATAAATGACACCGGTGGCCACGATGAAACAGAAGAGGACTATTCCGTAGCCCAGGTGGGAGGGCAGCCGCCAGGTCGTCAGTTCGGTGGCCGTCTGCTGCTCGGACGTCCGGGCGCGGGCGAGTTCGTCGCGCACCTCTCCGGCGGCCTGCACGGCCCGGTCGGTCGCCCAGTTCCGTATGCGCCGCTCGGCCGCCGCGGCCTCCTCCGCCTGCCGCGCGCGGTCCTGACGGGCCCGTGCCTCGGTGGTGGCGGCGGGCCTGGACTTCAGGTTCTCGCGGCGCTCGACGGAGGCGACGGCACGGTCGAAGGCATCACGCAGCAGGTCGCCGTCCGTGCCGGCCGGCACCGCCGTCCGCGCGGACCAGCGCGAGAAGGACCGCAGTTCCGGATCGCGCGCCAGGGCCCGGGCGGTGCCCGTCACGACGTCGTCGGCCGCGGTCCACGCCCGCCGGAAGTCGTCCGACAGTTCGCGCAGCTGCGCGTCCGTGAGTTCGGTGCCGAGCGACGCCAGCTGCCGGACGGCCTCGGCGGCGCCCGGCGGCTCGTCGTCCAGCCGGTGGGAGAGCCGCAGCCAGGAGTACAGGAGGCGCTTGAGGGCGGTCTCGTTGGCCTGGGTCTGCTGCTGAAGCCTCGTCCGCAGGTCGGCCGTGACGCGGCGGCGCTCCCGGAGGAGTTCGACCGTGCTGTTGCGCTCGGAGCTGAGGGTGAGCAGGGCCGCCAGCACGAATCCGCCCAGGATGGCGGCCACCCCGCCGGACAGCGAGACCACGGTGCCCAGCAGGTCGTCCGGGTCCGGCGGGCTGGGGTCCGGCGGGTCGGGGGCGCCCGAGACGAAGGTCATCGTGGCCAACAGGGCGCCGTGCAGAGCGACCATTCAGGCCTCCCTCCGCCGCCGCGGGTCGCGTTCGCGGCGTACGCGGTCGACGAGCGTCAGGAAGCCGCGGCCGTAGGCGCTCACGTCGCGGATCCCGTACGACGTGACGAACTCGGCGCCGACGCAGTCGGTGAAGCTCACCCCGGTCCTGCGGACCTGCCGGAAGAGCGCCCAGGCGTCCCGCTGGATGTCGGCGGGCGGTTCGACGACGTGCGCGAAGTCGCCGCGCCACAGGTGCCAGCTGAACCTGGTCGCCACCAGCCGGTCGTCGAAGGTGGGCGTCAGGCGGGAGACCTCGGCGGCGACCTGGAGCGTCGTCAGCAGCCGCCCGGGGCCGCGCCCGGCGACCGCGGCGGCGGCGTGCCGGTGGTGGACGTCGTTGCTGCTGAGCAGGGCGCACCACGCGCTGGTGTCCACGAACAGGAAGTCAGATGCCGTCGTCGCCCCGGTCCGCATGGCGAGCCGCCTCCTCTCGCAGAACGGTGTCGTGGTCTTCCGAGAGGAACGCGGGCCCGGTGGTGGCGCCCACGAACTCCAGCAGGACGCCCGTGGAGCCGAGCGGCCGCGGCCCGCCGGGTTCGGCGGGCGCCTCGACCAGCAGCACCTGGCCGGTCCAGCCGTCGGGCAGGTCGACGCCGGTCTGCGGCACGAAGACGCCGGCCGTGTACTGGACCAGGGCCCGGACCGGATCCCCGGTGTCCTCGGAGGGCAGCACGGCCGTCAACTCCTCTCGCCGGGGGAGCCGCCACCGGTGACGACGTCGCGGACGAACGGGACGGGGTCGTGCCGGGCGGCGTCGAGGCCCGGCGCGCCGGGGCCCGCCACCAGCAGCAGGGACCGCAGCGCCTGCCGCCGCACCATGGCGTCGCTCATCCGCGCGGGGTCGGCCATCCGCGCGAGGAAGGCGACGGCCGCGGGGTCCCCGAGCGCGCCCAGCGCATGGCAGCCGTCCTCCAGGATGTAGGGATCGGTCTCGCTCTCCAGGTACCGCAGCACGTCCCCGACCGCCTCCCGGAACCGCCCGCAGCCGATGACGAAGAGCAGGCAGCCCTTGGTGTAGCGGTCGGCCTGGCCGTCCAGCACGCGGAGGATCCGGGGCAGTTCGGGGCCGACGAGCTCCGGGTGGGAGTCCGCCAGGCCGCTCAGTGCCCAGGCGGCGTCGTCGGCGAAGGGGGCGGTGTCCGAACGCTCCAGGTAGTCCGCGAGCACCTCGACGGCCTCGGCGGTGGCGTACGTTCCCACGGCGTGCAGCGCGTACGAGCGCAGCCAGCGGGACTCCCCGTCCGACATCGCGATGTGCTTCAGCACGGGCAGCGAGCGGGGATCGGAGATGCGGCCCAGCGCGACGACGCTGTGCTCGCGGAGCGAGTCGTCGGCGGTCACCTGCTGCGCCAGCCGCTCCAGCAGCTCGACCGCACCGGCGGCCCTGCGCCTGCCGAGGGTCCACACGGCGTCGAGTCCCTCGTGCGGGGAGCCGCCCGAGGCCAGGGCCACGAGTTCGTCGTGCGAGACGGCGGCGCCCAGCTCCTGCGGGGTGAACCTGCTGTACCTGTCGGCCCAGTAGCCGATGTCGTCGACGGCGCGGGCCGGGAAGTCGGGACCCCTGCGGTCGACGACCTGCTGCAACAGGAAGATCAGCCGGTAGTCGAACGCCTCGCCGTACTTGAACTCGTCCAGCGTCCGGCAGATGAAGTCGTCGACCTGGGCGGCCTCCACGTGCCCGGCGTGCTCGACGCACAGGGCGGCCAGGGAGAGGTTCCCCTCCCTGCGCGCGGTCCTGACCAGGTCGGTGGAGTCGTCGAGCATGCCGCTGAGGAATCCGAACGTCTCGTGCCAGGCGACTTCCCCGGGTGCAAGATAGGGCGCCAGGTCGGAGAGTTTGATCCGCACGTCCGACTTCGCACTCAGAGCCCATTTCAGGCGGACCGCCGTGTAGTACTCCTGGATGCTCTGGTGCATGAAGGAGCGGGACGCCACCGCGGCCGGCCGCTGTTCGCCGACGGCGCCCATCGGCGGCAGGTCGAGGATCTCGCGCTGGAACGTCCCTATCGGTATCTGCCAGCTCGGTTCGAAGAACTCGGTGAGGATGGCCTGGAGGTCGCGCAGCGGGACCTCGAAGCGTTCGTTCTGGAGCTGGTACGCCAGGAAGGCCAGGCCGGACTCGCGGATGTCCTCGGGGGTCTGGACGCGCGCGTTCTCCCGGCTGCGCGCTTCCAGGCGCCCGAGGAACGTGCCGTACAGCGCGCTGCGGTTGCGCGGGAGGTCCCGCTCGGTGCCTTCGCCGTCCAGGAGGATGAACGCCAGCATGCCCAGCATCAGGGGCGAGCGGCACAGGCTCACCATGTGCTTGGGCATGCGCTCCCAGAGCGTCTGCGCCCGCCGTGCGCCCAGCCGGTCGGCGAGGTACTCCCGCGCCAGCGTCTCGCTCACCGGCACCACGGAGTAGCGGGCGAAGGACGTGGTGAACATGGTCGGGTAGTCGACCGTGCGGCACGTGACGACGATGGGGGTGTCCTGGAGGTCGGGCGAGTCGGCGAAGTCCTCGATATCGCTGATGGCCTCGTTCATCAGCCCGTCCGCGACTTCGTTCAGCCCGTCGAGGACCAGCACGGACACGCCGCTGCCCGCTCCCGCGCTCCGTTCCCCCAGGACGCCCTGGGTCTGCCTCTCGAACAGCGCCCGCACGTCACGCGTGTCCGGGTGGTACCGCTTCAGCTCCAGGAAGACGGGAACGTTCTGCTCATCGGATTCGAGGAGGCCCAGGCAGAGTTGTTTGGCCAGGGTGGTCTTTCCCGCCCCTGGATTTCCGAGCACGGCGATGCGGATTTCGGTGCGGTTGGCGATCAGTTCGCGTAACTGCACGGAACTCGCGCTGTGCTCCGCCGCCGTCGCGCGCCGGATACCGAGCGGCATGAAGGACGCGAGCGATTCGTCGTTCATACGCCGTCTCAGCGCGCTGCGATAGGTGTCGATGCTGCGCGTGGCCGCCCCCCCGTATGCCCTGACCCCTCGACGGTCACCTTGTGAACAATATGCACACATAGCCACCAAACTCCTCCAGCCTGTCATCCCCCTCTCACATGGTCAATAACCGTGCGTGCACGGTGGCTTGAACTCCGCACAGCAAGCCCGGGAGCTTTCGCCGCGGCGTGTTCGGGCGGGCGTGTTCGGGCGGACGTGTTCGGGCGGGCGTGGCGTTCGGCCGTCGCGCGTGCGCGGGCGCGAGGGCCCGTTCGGGCCCCGATCAGGGGCGCGGGGAACTGCGCAAAAAGCCCCGGCGGCCGTAACCAAACCGCGGAGGGCCACCCCTGGTGGCCCTCCGCAGGAGGAAGGTGGCCCCGCCGCCCCGGGGCGAAACCCCACAGCCGGAGGACACCGAAGTCAGCGCACCGGGGCGGAGCCCCGAGTCAGGCCCGGGCGGTACCGGTGCCCCGTTCCGCGTCAAGTGCATACACGCACCGATCCTTGCTGCACGCGTACACCACACCGCCCTGCACCACCGGCGCCCCGGTGATCTCGCCCCCGGTGGCCAGCTTCCACCGCAGCCGCCCGTCGTCGGCCTTGAGCGTGTACAGCAGGTGGTCCGTGGACCCGAAGTGGATACGCCCCTCGGCCACCACCGGCGACCCGACCACGTCCCCGCCCGCCTGGAAGCGCCACTTGGGCGTACCGGTCACGGCGTCGAGCGTGTACAGACCCTTGCCGGAGCCGACGTGCACGTGCCCGCCCTCGATCAGCACCGGCTCGGCGGAGGCACGGGCCTCCGTGGCGATCCGCCACCGGTCGCGGCCGTCCGTGGCGTCCAGGGCGTACACCGTGCCGAGGTAGTCGGCGAGGTACACGCCGCCGCCCGTGACGGAGGGTCCGGGCGCGAACGCCGGCGGGGAGAGGAAGACGGCGGGCGCCTCGAAGTGCCAGCGGACGTGCCCGGAGGCGACGTCGACGGCGAGCGCGCGCGTGCCCGCGCACACGTAGACGTTGCCGTCCGACGCCGGCGTCACCCGCATCGGCACGCCGCCGCAGGAGGCCGCATCCCCGATGGGGTACGACCACCGCTCGTCGCCGGTGCGTGCCTCCAGCGCGCGCAGCCGGGCGTCCTGCCAGACGTAGACCGTGCCGTCGTGGACGACGGGCCCCGACTCGGGCGCCTCGAAGTCCGCCTGGGCGCCGCTCAGCTCCCACAGCTGCTGGCCGCTGGACGCCTCCCAGGCCTGGACTCCGCCGCCGCGCGTGCCGGTGACGACGGTGCCGCGGTCGGCTTTCAGGGAGTACACCCAGCCGTCCGTGGACAGCCGCCACAGGTCGGTGCCCTCGCGGGCGTCCAGCGCGTAGAGCGTGGGGCCGTCGGAGGCGTGGATGCGCCCGTCCGAGACGGCCATCGACCAGGCGACGTCACGGGTCTTGAACCTGCGCCGCCCGGTGGCCACGTCCAGCGCGTGCACCTCGAAGGAGGTGACGTAGACGAGGTCGCCGGCGACGGCGGGCGTGCCCCACACGTCGTTCGACATCCTGAACCGCCACGGCCGCCAGGTGGAGGGGCCGTCCGGCGCGCCCACCGGTGGCGGGGGCACCGCGGGTGCGGCCCCGAGCGCGTCACCGGCCGGGCCGGACCTGCCCCGCGTCCAGGAGGCCGCCAGGCCTGTCTCGGCGGCGGCCGGGGCGGCGTGCATGGCGGTGGCACGGGCGTCGACCACCCGCGGTCCGGGGCCGATGGCCAGTTGCGAGCCGCCCAGTTGCACCGAGTCGCCCTGCGCCACCCGCGCGGGGCCGTGCCCGTCGAGGGCGGGGCCGCCGGTGACGGCCTGGGCCGGCACCGGCGGATGCGCCGGGGCGTGCCGCGGAGGCGGCGGGACGGCGGCACGGTGGCGTGCGCCGTCCTGGACCGGCTTGGGGTTCGGACGGCCGGCGCGGCGGGCCTCGATCAGCGCCACCGCGGTCTCGGGGAGCCACGCGGAGGCCGAGCCGCTGTCGTCGTCCGACCCCGCGAAGAGGTGCGGCGCGAGCTGCGCCTGGAGGTCGGCCGGGCTGGGCCGGGCGGCGGCGTCCATCTGCATGCAGGAGTCGATGAGCGGACGCAGCTCGTCGGGCAGGCCGGCCAGGTCGGGTCCCTCGCGCAACAGCATGAAGACCGTCTCGACCGGGTTCGCGCCGTGGTAGGGCGCGTGGCCGGTGGCGGCGAAGACCAGGGTCGAGGCGAGCGAGAAGACATCGCTCGCGCCGGTCACGCTGCGGGAGTCCTTCGCCTGCTCGGGGGACATGTACGCGGGCGTGCCCACGGCGACGTTGGTCAGCGTCAGCCGGGTGTTGGAGACGCCGCTCGCGATCCCGAAGTCGATCACGCGCGGGCCGTCCTCGACGACCAGCACGTTGGACGGCTTGAGGTCGCGGTGCACCAGGCCCGCGCCGTGGATGGACTGCAGCGCCTCCGCGATGCCCGCGGCGAGCCAGCGCACCGCCTGGGCGGGCAGCGGACCCTGCGCGTTCACTATCTCCTCAAGGGAGGGCGCGGGCACGTAGGCGGTGGCGAGCCACGGCACGGCGGCACGCGGATCGGCGTCCACGACCGCGGCCGTGTAGAAGCCGGAGACGGCGCGGGCGGCCTCCACCTCGCGGGTGAAGCGGACGCGGAAGAGCTGGTCCTCGGCCAGTTCCGTTCTGACCGTCTTGATCGCCACACGCCGGCCGGAGGCCGAGCGCGCGAGATAGACGAGGCCCATGCCTCCGGCCCCGAGCCGGGCCAGCACCTCGAAGGGCCCGATCCGTCTCGGATCCTGCTGCGTCAGCTGGTCCACCTGCCTGCCACCTCCCCGTACGGCCGTGCAGCGCAACGGCTCCGTGCAGCGTCTCACCCACCACCGACCGCCGTGGCGGCACGCACCCTGATTCTTCCTGTCCGGAGCGCCGGTTGCGAACCCGGGTGAGGACGAGGGTGTCCGGGACAAACAAGGACGTATCAAGCGACTGCGCAGGAAAACAACCCCTCTTGAGCAGCCTGCCCCGCAGACATCAGGCGAATCACTGGTCACATTGTGGACACGGAACACCCCGAAAGGGGACGCAGACAACACCATCCGGCCACCGACGAGCCCCGAAGGGGCGCGGGGTGGGGGTACCTCCCACGTCCTCAAGGCAGTGGGGGAGCGAGAAGCCACGACGGACCGAGAGCCAACGGACGGCCGCAAGGGGCAGCGCCCGATCAGGGGCGCGGGGAACTGCGCGAACAACCACGACGAACCGACACATGACCGGTTGCACGCAAGCCACCCGCACCCCCACCGGCGCGCGGCCACGCCGAACAGTGCACGCCGGCGCCCGGCACCGGCGCCCTCCACACCGGAGCCCGGCGGAAGACAGGGGCGCCGCGGGGGCTAGGTCGTGTCCGGCGGATCTTCGTGGGCCCGCGACTCCCCCACTGCCTGAAGGGCGTGGGTGGGGGTACCTCCCACGCCCGTTCAGGGCAGTGGGGGAATGCCCCCAGCACCGCACCTCGCCGCGTTGTCGGAGTCATCCGAGTACGCCCAGTACGAGGACGATCCTCCGCCTTGCGATGCACGGCACCAGACGCCACAGGCTGATCCACGAAGATCCGCCGGACACGACCTAGGGGCGCACGCAAACGATCAGCGCACGCCCACCGGAGCCACGCCCCCGGCCGCGCCCCGCGAGGTCAGGCCGCTTCGAGGTGCCCGTTCGCCCTCAGCCCGCTCCCACAGGTGAGCGTCTCGGTGCCGTCACCCGTGTGCCAGTCACCGTACAGGGTGGTGACGTGCGAGGGGTTGCGCGGGTCGCTGACGTCGGAGCAGTCGGCGACCAGCCGCCAGGTGTACGAGGAGCCGCTGTAGCAGGTGGCGGAGGTGGTGCTGCCGTTGCTCGTGAGGTTGCAGGGCAGCGACGCGGCCCCGGCGGGGGCGGCGAGGGCGAGCAGACCCGCGGTGAGGGCGGCGGCGCCGGTGAGTCCTGCGGTGACCAGTGCGGCGGTCTTCCTGGGCATGACTTTTCTTCCCTTCGCATTCTGCGATACGGACGGGTAACCACTATGGATCACCCGGACATCTCAGGTCTAGACCAATCACGTCATCAATGCGACGGGATTGCGCAACGGCTCTCCCAAGCCCTGTCCTTCTTGTGCGTAAGACGGCCCGGGAACCCCATTTGCAGTCGGCCGAATCGCGCTCCGATCACCCGTCGGTAAGCTGACGGCATGACAGGACAAGTACGTACCGTCGACGGCCGGGTGGCCGGACGGCGAGGTCAGGCAACACGCCAGAATCTGTTGGAGTGCCTGGGCGAGATGCTCCGCACCTCGCCCTACCGGGACGTCAGGGTCATTGATGTCGCCCGGAAAGCAGGCACCTCACCAGCGACGTTCTACCAGTACTTCCCGGACGTCGAAGGCGCGGTTCTGGAGCTCGCGCAGCAATTGACGTCGGAAGGCGCCGGATTGGGCGAGCTGGTGACCGGCCGTTCCTGGGCGGGTAAGTCCGGATGGCAGACGGCCCAGGATCTCGTCGACGGTTTCCTGGATTTCTGGCGGCGCAACGACGCAATTCTCCGCGTCATCGATCTCGGCGCCGCCGAAGGCGACAAGCGTTTCGCCAGGCTGCGTATGCGGATCCTCAACTCGGTCTTCAACTCGCTGTCCGAGAGCGTGGCGGACCTGCAGGCCAAGGGCCGTGTCGACCGTGAGGTCAGCCCCCCTGCGGTGGCCGGCTCGCTGGTCACGACGCTCGCGTCGGTCGCCTCCCACCAGAAGAACCTCCAGGCCTGGGGGGTGAAGCAGGCGGACATCAAGCCGAACCTCGCCCTGCTGGTGCACCTGGGCGTCACCGGGAGGAAGCCGACGAGATGAGCCCACGGGCACCGGCACCTCCGATGCCGCCGGGCGCTCACCGATCACCCGAATAGCCGGGGGGCCACTCCCCGGGTCCTGTCTCGCAGCGGCGGGCCGCGGTCGAACACCGCGACCCGCCGCTGTCGTGTCCCCGGGTCGTGTCTGCGGGGCAGGGTCGAACGCGCCCGCAGAGGCCCCCTACGCGTCCGGGGCGCCGCTTATGCGTCCGCCACCGGCGGGTACGGGTCCGTGGCCAGCCGGCCGTGCAGGTGGACGTCGCGGAAGGCGTCCTTGCGGCCCTCCTCGAACATCGCGCCGCGCAGCGTCCCCTCGTACCGGTATCCGCAGCGCTCGGCGATCCGGCAGGAGGCGTCGTGGCCGAGGGCGTGGCCGAGGTCGATGCGGTGCAGGCCGGTGGCCGTGAAGGACCAGGCCGTGGCGAGCGCGAGGGCGCGGTGGGCGACGCGGCGGCCGCGCGCCTCGGGCAGCACCCAGTAGCCGACGCGGGCGGTGCGCATGAGGGGCTCGATGGCGTTGACGCCCATATGGCCGAGGACGGCGCCGGTCGCCGCGTCCGTCACGCAGAACGACACGGAGACGCCCTGCGCGGCGTCGTCGAGCCGGGCACGGAGCGAGGCGCGTGCGTCGTCGAGGGTGGCGATGGCCCTGAGCGGGGTGTTCCAGCGCAGGAACTCCGGGTCGAGCACGCCGCGCAACCAGGCTTCGGCATCCTCGCCCGACTCGGGCCGCCAGGGCCGCAGGCGCAGCCCGTTCCCGGATATCTCGGCGACGGAAGGCACCCGCACGCCGTCGAGGTGCTGGTCCGCGGTTCTCGCTTCTTCGCTCATCGCCCCATTGAACCTCGCTGGATCATACGAACCCTCCGAGCCATCGGAAACATCCGGACCGTGCGGACCGTCCGGGTCTCATGAGTCGCCTGGATCGCCCAGACCAGACAGAAACTGATCGAACCCAGCCATACCCCCACCGAACCCCCACGCAAGAGCGCCGTACCCCCGCCCGAAACCCTCCGCTTGCGGCCCCCGCGGGCGGCACACCCCCCTCGTAACCTATTCGCAACCGATTTCGTGTTTGACCGGGACCGATCAACGAATGCCCGGACTTACTCTCCGAACATGGCCACAGAAACGACCATCAGTGGCGTCCATGCCGCACGGGGCTCCCAGGACCACCCCGTCTACGTCATCGGCGGCGGACCGGCAGGGCTCGCGGTGGCACACACACTGCGCGCACGGGGGGTACGGGCCGTCGTCCTGGAGAAGTCGGGCCGCGTCGGCTCCGCATGGCGCGAGCACTACGACCGGCTCAGGCTGCACACCACGCGCAGGCTGTCAGCGCTGCCCGGCCTGCCGATCCCACGGGCCTACGGGCGCTGGGTGGCGCGCGCCGACGTGGTGAAGTACCTGGAGCAGTACGCCGAGCACCACGGCCTGGAGATCGTCACGGGCGTGGAGGTCTCGCGCGTGGAGCGCACCGGCAGCGACGGCGGTGACCGGTGGCTGCTGCGGGCCAGCGGCGGCCGGGAGCTGGTGGCCAGCGCCGTGGTGGTGGCGGCCGGCTACAACCACACGCCCAAGCTGCCCCGCTGGCCGGGCCTCGACGCGTGGCAGGGCACGTTGCTGCACGCGCGCGCGTACCGCAACGCCGCTCCGTTCGCCGGCAAGGACGTGCTGGTCGTCGGGGTCGGGAACACGGGCGCCGAGATAGCCGTCGACCTGGCGGAGGGCGGCGCGGCACGGGTACGGCTCGCCGTGCGCACGCCCCCGCACATCGTGCGGCGCACCACGGCGGGGTGGCCCGCGCAGGTGACGGGCATCCTGTGCCGGAGGCTGCCGGTGCGGCTGGTCGACCGGCTGGCCCGGCGGATCGCCCGGATGGGCGTGCCCGATCTCACGGCACACGGCCTGCCGCGTCCCGAGACCGGCCTCTACACGCGCGCCAAGCAGGGGGCGATCCCCGTGCAGGACGTGGGGCTGATCAACGCGGTGCGCAAGGGGCGGGTGGAACCGGTGGCCGCGGTGGCCTCCTTCGAGGACCACAAGGTGGTGCTCGCGGACGGCACGCTGATCGCCCCGGACGTGGTCATCGCGGCGACCGGCTACCGGCAGGCGCTGGAGGACCTGGTGGGCCACCTCGACGTGCTGGACGAGCGGGGCCTGCCCCGCACGAACGGCCCCCGCGCCCTGCGGCACACGCCCGGCCTGTTCTTCACCGGCTACGTGACGCCGATCAGCGGAACGCTCCGCGAGGTCGCCCGCGACGCCCGCCGGATCGCCCGCGCCATCACCCGGGCGGCGGGGTGAGCGGTACGCAGGGTGCGGGGAGCCGGTTTTTTGCGCAGTTCCCCGCGCCCCCTGTCGGGGCCCAGCCCCTTGCGCCCGTCGGTCGGCTGTCGCCCCATCGCGGCTCCTCGCTCCCCCACTGCCTTGAGGGCGTGGGAGGCACCCCAGGGCCCAGCCCCTTGCGCCCGTCGGTCGGCTGTCGCCCCATCGCGGCTCCTCGCTAGCGCGGGATGTATCCCGAACCCGCGCCCCTTAGGTCGTGTCCGGCGGATCTTCGTGGGCCCGCGACTCCCCCACTGCCTGAAGGGCGTGGGTGGGGGTACCTCCCACGCCCGTTCAGGGCAGTGGGGGAGTGCCCCCAGTACCGCACCTCGCCGCGTTGTCGGAGTCATCCGAGTACGCCCCGTACGAGGACGATCCTCCGCCTTGCGATGCACGGCACCAGACGCCGCAGGCTGATCCACGAAGATCCGCCGGACACAACCTCCCCGGACAGAACACCTAGCGGGCCCAGCCCCCGTCAGGCCGTCACCGCCGCCGTGGCGCTCCCGCGGCGGATCACCAGGGACATCAGCGCCGCCCCCGCGCACAGCGCCCCCGCCGCGTACCAGACCACGTCGTAGGAGCCGAAGGCATCGCGGGCGACGCCGCCGAGGAAGGCGACGAGGGCCGCACCGACCTGGTGGGACGCGAGGACCCAGCCGAAGACGATGGCGCTGTCGTCGCCGAAGTGCTCCCGGCACAGCGCCACGGTCGGCGGCACGGTGGCGACCCAGTCGAGGCCGTAGAAGACGATGAAGAACAGCATCGTCGGGTGCACGCTCGGCCCGAGCAGCACCGGCAGGAAGAGCAGCGAGACGCCCCGCAGCGCGTAGTAGACGGCCAGCAGGCGGCGCGCCTCGAAGCGGTCCGTGAACCAGCCGGAGGCGATCGTCCCGCCGACGTCGAAGACGCCGACCACGGCGAGCAGCGACGCGGCGGCCGTGACGGGCATGCCGTGGTCGTGCGCGGCGGGCACGAAATGCGTCTGGATCAGCCCGTTCGTGGACGCGCCGCAGATCGCGAAGGTGCCGGCGAGCAGCCAGAACGTGCCGGTGCGCGCCGCCGTGGACAGCACTCCGAGGGTGCGCCGCGCGGCGCCCCGCACCGGCGGCGGCTTCGGCGCGAACTCCGCTGCCCCGTACGGCTTCAGGCCCACGTCCGCGGGGTGGTCGCGCAGCAGCAGCCACACGAACGGCACCACGGCCAGCGCCGCCAGCGCCACCGTCACCGCCGCGGGCCGCCAGCCGTGCCGCTCCACGAGCCAGGAGAGGATCGGCAGGAAGATCAGCTGGCCGGACGCGGAGGCGGCCGTGAGAATGCCGGTGACCAGGCCGCGCCGCTCGGTGAACCAGCGGTTGGTGACGGTGGCCGCGAACGCCAGCGCCATCGAGCCGGTGCCGAGGCCGACCAGCAGCCCCCAGCAGAGCAGCAGTTGCCAGGCCGACGTCATCCACACCGTCAGCCCAGAGCCCACCGCGATGACGGTGAGCGCGACGGCGACCACCTTGCGGATGCCGAAACGGTCCATCAGCGCCGCGGCGAACGGCGAGGTGAGCCCGTAGAGCGTGAGGTTGATGGAGACGGCGGCGCCGATGGTGCCGCGCGACCAGTGGAACTCCTGGTGCAGCGGGTCGATGAGGAGGCCGGGCAGGGAGCGGAAGGCCGCCGCGCCGATGATGGTGACGAAGGTGACGGCCGCGACGAACCACGCGCGGTGCACCGTGATCACGCGGCGCGGGCGCCGGGAGCGCGCGCCCTCTGCCGCCGGATCGTCCTGAGGATCGTCCTGAGGGGCGGGAGCTTCGGTTGTCTGCGTCACGCTCCCAGGCTGGCGGACAGGGAACAGCCGTACGAGTGGCCCGAGGGACAGCATTCGCTAGGATCGGGCCATGACCCTGCCCCGCCCGCAGACGGCCCCCGTCCGCACCGCCTCCCGAGCCGCCGCCGCTGGGAAGCCCGCCGCGCTGCACCGCGTCGTGGTGCTGGCCCTGGACGGCCTGCTCCCGTTCGAGCTGGGCATCCCGCAGCGGATCTTCGGCAAGGCGCGGGACGCCGTGCGCCGCCCGCTGTACGAGGTGGTGACCTGCTCGGCCCGGGAGCCGGGCCCGGTGACCACGGACGCCGACTTCGCGGTGCTGGTGGAGAACGGGCCGCAGGCGCTCGCGACCGCCGACACGGTCGTCATCCCCGCCTCGTACGAGCTGGGCCCGGTCTTCGAGGAGGGCCGGCTGACCCCGGAGCTGGCCGCCGCGCTGGAGTACGTCAGGCCGGGCACCCGGATGGTCTCCATCTGCACCGGCAGCTACGTGCTGGCCGCCGCCGGCCTCCTGGACGGCCGGCCGTCCACCACGCACTGGTCGCACGCCGAGCACTTCCAGCGGCTCTTCCCCTGCACGAAGGTCGACGCGGACGTCCTCTTCGTCGACGACGGGGACGTCCTCACGTCCGCGGGGGTGGCCGCCGGCATCGACCTCTGCCTGCACGTGGTCCGCCGCGACCACGGCACCGCCATCGCCAACGAGGTCGCACGCCGCACCGTCGTCCCGCCGCACCGCGACGGCGGGCAGGCCCAGTACATCCAGCGGCCGGTGCCCGAGGAGCAGCAGGCGACCACCGCCGCCGCGCGCTCCTGGGCGCTCCAGCGGCTCCACGAACCGCTCCAGCTGCGGGACATGGCCGAGCGGGAGTCGATGTCGGTGCGCACCTTCACCCGGCGGTTCCGCGAGGAGGCCGGGATGAGCCCGGGGCAGTGGCTGACCCAGCAGCGCATCGAACGGGCCAGGCAGTTGCTGGAGTCCACCGACCTCTCCATCGACCAGGTGGCACAGGACTGCGGGTTCGGCACCGCGCAGTCCATGCGCCAGCACCTCCAGGCGGCCCTGGGCGTCACCCCGAGCGCGTACCGGCGCACCTTCCGCACCGCCAACAGCCGTCCGGTGAACGGCGTTCCCGGGAGCGGCCTGACCGCCTCGGTGAACGCATAGCGCCGGCAGAGGAAGGAACGGACAGCGCGCGGGCACCGCTCCCTTCGGGCCGTGAGCCGTTTCGGGCCGCGAGCCGTAGAGTGCCCCCGTGTACTCCACGCGGATCTCACGGCGCGTGAGCGCCCCCCGGGCGGCCGTCTACCGCGCCCTCGTCGACCCGGACGCGATCGCCGAGTGGCGGGTGCCGGACGGGATGAGCAGTCACGTGCACGAGTTCGACGCGCGCGAGGGCGGCGCGTTCCGGGTCTCGCTCACATACGACGCCGGGGACCAGGACGGCAAGTCCGGGGCGCACACGGACACCTACCACGGCCGCTTCCTGCGGATGGTGCCGGACGAGCAGGTGGTGGAGGTCTTCGCGTTCGAGTCGGCGGATCCGTCGATGCGCGGCGAGATGACGATGACGACGACCCTCGCCGACGCGGACGGCGGCACCGAGGTGGTCATCGTGCACGAGGGCATCCCCGACAGCGTGCCCGCCGCCGACAACGAGACCGGCACGCGGATGGCGCTGGAGAACCTCGCGAGGCTCGTCGAACGGGGCGAACAGGGCTGACCGGGGGGGCGGCCACCTCAGGCGAACAGGGCACGCAGGCACGGCCGTAGAGCGAGCGGAGGCGACGGCCGGAGGGACCGCGACGCGAGCGGCGGCGGGGCGGGCGGCCCCGGTCCCGGCGCCCGACCCGCGGCCCGGCTCCGGGCCCGGGGTGACCGACGCCGCGGCGACGACGACCCGCACTCGTCAAGCACGTGCTCCCTGGGCACTCTCGACGTCCCCTCACAGCGAATCGCTGACCACAAGCGTGATCAAACGGACACGTCACGTCAACACCCGGTCGGGGGTTCCTGACGCTCTCCGCCGCACGAGGAGCACAAAGGCGCATCCGCCACGCGGGTACGCCTCCTCAGACGGCCTCGTACGCCGCCACGCCCTGGTACGAGCGGTTGCAGCAGGCCGAAGGGCGGGATGCGGGCGAGGCGTCGAAGCGGTCCAGCTCGCACCAGATGCGCTTGCCCGCGCCGGACGGCTCCCAGCCCCAGCGGTCCGCGAGGCCGTCGACGAGCGCCAGGCCGCGGCCGCCCGTCTCCTCGCCGTCCGCGAGCCGGGGCCTCGGGGGACGCCGGGAGGCGTCGGCGACCTCCACCCGGACCGTGCGCACCGCGGCCTCCCGCCCGCCCGGTGCCGCGCCCGGGGGCGGGCTTCCGGAGGCGGTGGCCGCGTCGGGCGCGCCCTCGGGGCCGCCGTGCAGCAGGATGCTCAGCACCGCCGGGCAGCCGGTGTGCACCACCGCGTTCGTGACGAGTTCGGAGACGATCAGGATCAGCGTCTCCGCAATGGGTTCCTGGGCATCGATGCCCGACCTCTGGAGCCGGGCGCGGGCCCACCGTCTCGCCCGCCCCACCTCCGCGGGGTCGGGCCGGACCTCGATCTGTAACTGAAGCACCTGCACCGCTCACACCATCCGAACCGGCCTGGGGGCACCGCCCAGGCCCTGCCAGCACTGGGGGAACATCCCTTGCGCCTCCGATGAGCTACAGGGTTCACGGAACGTGACCCCCCTACGAGACAGCATGGTTGACGTACAGTCACCCCAACAAGCGCTTCGGGCATATTCCAGCGCGAAGGAGTACGCGTGCGGCATACTGTGCGACGCGTACCGCGGGGAGTCGAACACGCGGGCACGGAACTCCGCCCTGCCCGTCGAACGGGGCACACCCCCAGGTCGGGGGCGCGCCCGGAAACGCCACCGGCGCACGGCAGCCTTGGAACCACGCGCATTTGCATCAAGGTACCCGAGCCGGACGCCGTCTCCATGACGTGACGAGCCGTCCGGCGGGCCTAAGTCGTGATCAACGCTCCGTGATGGTGCTTCCCGACGCTCCGTCACCATCACAGCGCTGCTGGCCGCCCCCACTGCACCTCCATACCGTCTCCGGCACTCCGTGGTCCCAGGCCCCCGCGACCGCCCCGGAAGGGACGGCCGCTCCCGGCCACCGCCCGGACTCAGGGGTCCTTGCACTATGAGCGCCCGGCTCGCGCGGCCTGGCACCGCACCTCGCCGCGTTGCCGAAAAAGCCCTGGTAGCTCCTCCCCCACTCTCGGCTTCGCTCGCGCGGGGGGACCCCCATCGAGGACTCTCCGGCGCCTTGCGATGCTCCCCCACAGCCTGAAAGGCGTGGGTGGGGGTACCTCCCACGCCCGTTCAGGGCAGTGGGGGAGTAACCCCAGCACCAGACCACGCGACCCATCGGACGCTCATAGTGCAAGGACCCCTTACTCGGGGACGGTGAAGTACTGCGCGAACGCCACCACGATCTCGTCCTCGGCGACCCGTCCGTCCGCGTCCGCGTCGAGCGCGGCGGCCGCGGTGTCGGCGATCGAGGGGGTCGCGCCGAGAACGCGCAGCACCCTGCCGACCTCCTCGACGGTCACCGAGCCGTCCCCGTCGCCGTCCGCGATCTGGAGAGCCGCGTGCAGGAAGGGGCGGGCGATGGCCGCGAAGCGCTCCGGGTTGTCCCGCAGCCGCTTGACCGCGCCGTTCACGAACTCGTCCCGGTTGATGCGCTGGTCGCCGTCCCGGTCCGCGATGCCGGCCATGCCCTGCCAGAACGCCTCGGCACCGATGAACAGGGCCTGCCCCTTGTCCGACCGGGCCGTGGTGCCGAATTCGGCCAGCAGCGCCTTGGCGGCGCCGCTGAAGTCCTGACGGTCGATATAGCCGTTGCCGTCCTGGTCGAAGCCGGCGAACCTGGTGGCGATCCTGCGTTCGTACTCGGAACTGACCATGTCGTGTCGGGCCGCCTCACATATCCGGTGGATAAATCTGCCGGGAGCGTACGTCCTCGGATCCTGGGGAGCCTACGTCCTTGTGCGGCGAGCGTACGGCCTCGTGCCCGGCTTGCGAACGGCCCTTGCGGAGGCGCGGGAGTTCGGGTAAGCGCGCCGGGGGCAGCGGGCGGCGCACGGGGGAGCGTACGGGGGGAAGCAGGCGCGCGGCGGGCGGTCGGCGGTGCCCCGGGCGGCGCACGGAGGGTGCCCAGGCATCCTCATCAGGCCAAGTGCGGCCCGGCGTCGGGCCGGCCCCTGCCACCGGGGCCATCGTCAGGCCGAGAGCGGCGCCACGGCGTCGTCGACGGCGCCGTCCGCGTCCGCGTAGACCTCGAACAGGCGGCGCACGCCGAGCGCGGCGAGCACGCGGTTCACGTGTGAGCCGTCCTCCGCGCCCTGTGCGGGCAGCACCACCCTCAGCCGGCCGTGGCACGAGCGCATCAGCCGGCGCGTGGCGACGAGCACACCAACCCCGCTGGAATCGCAGAACAGCACGTCGGACAGGTCGAGTACGAGGCTGTGCCGGCCGTCGGCCACGGCGCGGTGCACCTGCTCGCGCAGCACGGGGGACGTCACCAGGTCCATTTCACCCGAGAGTCTCAGCACGGCCCAGTCGCCCTGCGCATCCTCGGTCACCCTGAGCGCCACGGCCCTTCGCCTTTCGCTCGCCGTCCCGGAGTCTCCCGGCCTCGATCCTGTGTTGCGCGGCTGCCCTCTCCATCGCTCGGTGAAACACGTCCGTGAGAAACCCATCGGAACGGGAATCGGAAATGAGAAGTACGCGGTAGGACAGCAGCGAACGTTTTCGGTCAGTATTGACCAGTAGACGGGCATCAACGATAAAGAGGTCCGGATGGCCAGGAGGGCCGGGGGCCGCGGGGGTTGGCGGTCGCCGATGCTCGTGCACGGTCTGCGTTCCGCTGCCGGCGGCCGGGAACTCGGCGGCCCGTACGGAACGTGAGCATCCCTCTACCATCTGTGGATCGCCCAGGGGCGCACAATGCGGCAAAGAGGGGTGCGATTCGGGGAGCACCGCTACATTCGACCCGGTCCGTTCAGCCGGGGACCGGGGGCGGCCGGAGCGGGGAAAGGAACAGGCCAGGAAGGCGACCGGGCGAGGCGGCCCGGGGAACGGGCAACCGGGGCGGACGGACACGGCGGGCGCCTTGGACGGGACGGGTATCTCGGATGCGAAAGATGTCATGAATATTCCGGACGTTCCGAATGTGACGGGCATACCGGATGGCACGGACAGGCGCGGGCAGGACAGAGGCTGAGGGGGCCGCATGACGGAGAGTGCACAGCCCCGCTGGGACCACGTCATGCACCTGCGCCTGGCCCGGGGCGAGGCCGCCGCACTCGGCGAGCTGTACGACCGGTTCGCCCCGCTCGTGCACGGCCTCGCCCACCGCGTGCTCACCGAGGACGCCGCCGCCGACCAGGTCACCCGGGAGGTCTTCGCCCGCCTCTGGGAGCACCCGGACGCCTACGACCCCGAGCGCGGCCCCCTGCGCTCCTGGCTGGCGGAACTCGCCCACCTCCTGGCCGTGCGCCGACTGCGCGCCGCACGGAGCGCAGGCTACGGGGCGGTCGCGGGCGTGGGGGCGGAACCGGACGTGGCGGAGGGCGTGGGGGCGGACGTGGCGGAGGGCGTGGGGGTGGACGTGGCGGAGGGCACGGAGGTGAGGGCGGACGTGACGGAGGGCACGGGTAGGGCGGAGGAGCCGGAACGCGCCGTCCGCAGGGCGTCGGCGGCCGCCCGCGCCGACTACCTGGTGGAGTCCATGCCCGCCTCGCTGCGCGCCGCCCTCCACCTCGCCTACTTCCAGCGCCGGGACTGCCGCCAGACCGCCGCGGACCTCGGCATCACCGAGGAGGAGGCGCACCGCAGGCTCCGCCTCGGCCTGCAACTGCTCGCCACCGCGCACAACTCGGGCCCGCTCGACCCGCCGCTCGGTTACGACACCCCACCGGACCCGTCCGGCCCGCCGCCAGGCCCCGGGAGCACGACGTGACCGACGCCGAACACCCGGAGCAGCCCGAACACCCCGAGGATCCCGAGCAGCCGCTGGACCCCGAGCACTCGCAGGATCCCGAGCACTCTGACGACACCGATCGCCGGGAGGACGCCGGCCGCCCGGAGGACACCGGTCCCTCCGAGGACCCTGCTCGCTCGGACGACCCCCGCCCCTCCGACGACCCCCGCCCCTCGGACGCCCCCGGCCGCTTGCAGACCCCCCGCCCGGAGAGCGCGGAGTACCCCGCGGGCGGCGTGCGCATCCCCGCGCAGCGCGGCCCCATGGAGGACGGCGGCCCGCTGCCGGCCGCCTCCCCGCTGCCCGGCATGCGCCGTCCCGGCGACGGGCGGCCGGTGGGGCGCAGGACCCGCGGGTTCACGCACGCCGCGCTCCGCTCGCTGCTCGGCGCCTGGGCGCTGGCCGCGCTCTCCCCCGGCGAGACGGCGTCGGTCGAGCACCATCTGAACGGCTGCGGGCCCTGTGCCGAGGAGGCGTTGCGGCTGCGCGACGCGGTGGGCCTGCTGCACCCGGCGGAGAACCTGGATCTCGCCCCCGAGTTGCGCGCCCGGGTGCTGGAGCACTGCCTCGCCCGCCGCGCGCCGCGCGTCCCGGTGCCGGACTGGGCCGCGCCGTACGAGGCGGAGACCGCGCGGCTGGACGCGCTGCTCCAGGACATCGGCGACGCCGAGTGGCACGCCCCGGTGCGGTTGCGCTGGTACGAGGACGGCAGGCAGGTCCGGCGCCGGACCACCGTCGCCGGCACGCTCGCCCACCTGCTCTGCGTGGACGGCCTGGTCTCCGTGGCACTGAACCTGCCGGATCCCGTGGGCGCCGTCGCCCCGGGCGGCCTCGACCCGACCAAGCGGACCGAGGCGTACTGGGACGCCGCGCGGGTGCCGCCGACCGGCGCCGTCCGGGCGCCCTGGCGCGAGCAGAGCCGGGGCCTGGTGCGCAACGCCTCGTTCCTCGCCGAGGAGACGGCGGGCGCCGGGGCGCGGGAGGTGCGGGTGCCGTACGGCGACACCGCCCTGCCGCTGCCCGACGCCCTGCTGGAGCGCGCCTTCGAGTGCTGGATCCACGCGGGCGACATCGCGGAGGCGGTCGCCTACCCCTACGGCCCGCCCGCCGCGGCGCACCTGCACCGCCTGATCGACCTCGCCGCCCGGCTGCTGCCCGCCGCCCTGGCCCGGCGGCGCGAGGGCTCCGGGAACGCCGGCGGGGGCGCCGCGGGGGCGGTCGAGCGCACCGTGCGCCTGGAGATCGAGGGCGCGGGCGGCGGCGTGTGGCAGGTCCCGCTGGACCGTCCCGCCCCGCCGGCCGCGCCCCGGCCGCCCGCGGCCCGGTCGAGCAGCAGGGACACCGCCGCGGACACGGGCTGCGGCACGGGCACCGGCAGCGGCGAAGAAGTCGCGCACCTGGCCCTGGACGGCCTTGAGTTCTGCCGGCTGGCCGCGGGCCGGATCGCCCCCGAGGACGCCGTGGCGGGCAGCACGGGTGACCGCGCCGCGGTCACCGAGCTCCTGACGGCGACGGCGTCGCTCAGCCGCCTGTGACGCACACCGCGCCGGCGGTGGAGGACCACGCCGCCGCCCGAGGCGCCGGCGCGGCTAGGTCGTGTCCGGCGGATCTTCGTGGATCAGCCCGCGGCGTCTGGTGCCGTGCATCGCAAGGCGGAGGATCATCCTCGTACGGGGCGTACCCGGATGACTCCGGCAACGCGGCGAGGTGCGGTACTGGGGGCACTCCCCCACTGCCCTGAACCGGCGTGGGAGGTACCCCCACCCACGCCCTTCAGGCAGTGGGGGAGTCGCGGGCCCACGAAGATCCGCCGGACACGACCTAGCCGAACACCACCGTCCGGGCGCCGTTCAGCATGATCCGCCGTTCCGCATGCCAGGCGACGGCCCTGGCCAGCGCCCGGCACTCCACGTCCCGGCCGATGGCGACGAGCTGCTGCGGCGTGACCTGGTGGCCGACCCGCTGGACCTCCTGCTCGATGATCGGCCCCTCGTCCAGGTCGGCCGTCACGTAGTGCGCCGTCGCGCCGATCAGCTTCACGCCACGCGCGTGTGCCTGGTGGTACGGCTTGGCGCCCTTGAAGCTCGGCAGGAAGGAGTGGTGGATGTTGATGATCCGGCCGCTGAGCTGCTTGCAGAAGTCGTCGGAGAGCACCTGCATGTAGCGGGCGAGCACGACCAGCTCCACGCGCTCCTCCCGCACCAGGTCGAGCAGCTCGGCCTCGGCCTCCGCCTTGGTGTCCGCAGTGACCGGAATGTGGCGGAACGGAATGCCGTACGACTCCACGAGACCGGCGAACTCCCCGTGGTTGGAGACCACCGCGGCGATCTCCACCGGCAGCGCGCCGGTGTGCGCGCGGAACAGCAGGTCGTTGAGGCAGTGCCCGAACTTGGACACCATCAGCACGATCCGCATGCGGTGGTCGGCGCGGTGGATCTGCCAGTCCATGTGGAAGGCGTCCCCGACGGCCGCGAAGCCGTCCCGCAGCTTCTCCAGGGTCACCGGGGGCACCTCCCGCGCGTCCCCCGGCGAAGGCGAGGAGGGCGGGGAGGGCTCGGCCGAGAAGTGCACCCGCATGAAGAAGAGACCGGTGTCGCGGTCGCCGAACTGCTGGCTGTCCTCGATGTTGCAGCCGGCCGTGAACAGATGGCTCGACACGGCGTGCACGATGCCCCGCCGGTCGGGACAGGACAGGGTCAGCACGAACTGCTCGGCGGACGCGGCCCCGGCGGGCACGGTCTCGTGGACGGACTCCTCGCTCATCCCGCAAGAATCGCACAGACGGGCCCGGGATCAGACGGACGACCCGGAGGTCGGGACGACGACCAGGAAGGGCACGCGGACGAACCGGAGGCCAGGCGGACGAACCCGAGGCCGGCACGAACCGCGCGGACGGCGCCCCGGAGGCCGGGCGCACGACCCGCTCGGACTCCTGAGGTCAGGCGGACCTCGTCATGATCTCCAGCACCTCAAGGGACCGGGGCGGCTGGTCCGGGTCGTCGCCGTCGCTGGTCGCCAGGCGTACGTGCGCGTCCCGCGCGGCCCGTACCGCCTCCGGCCACCCGTGGTGGTTCATGTAGGCGGCGACCTGGGCGTCCGGTCCGACCTGGTGCATGATCCGCAGCACCCGCAGGACGGCGACGTCCACGAGGGACGCCTCCTGCGAGTCGCGGAATATCGTGCCCACGTACTTCTCGGCGGACCAGTTGTCCAGCCAGGTGTCCTCCACCAGGCGGTAGACGGCGTCCGTCACGTCACCGTACTCGGTGCGGCCGGCCAGCCAGCACTCCTGCTGGAACTGTGGATCGGAGAGCATGTGCAGCGCGGAGCGCACATTGCTGCGCCAGCGCCACCACGGCATGTCGTTCAGCGGCATGCGACCCATGGTGGAGGAGGCCGGACCGCGACGGGAAGACTTCTCCGAACTCTGCACGGTGAGTGATCATACGTTTCTCCCACAGACGATCACCGGGCACCCCGTGCGTATCGTCATGCACACACCATATCCCCCGCAATTCACCGCAACGTCACCTGTCGTTAGCCGACTCGCACTCGAAGATTAGGGAGACGAAGGAATCGTGCGGGAGCATGACCGCCCGGCGACTCAGGCGCACCGCCGTCTCCACCGTTACCCCCCACCGGCCTCGCCGTTTCACACTCCGGGCCGGAGCCCTCGCGCTCTGTGCGGCGCTCAGCGCCGCCTGCGGGGTGCTGCCGGGCACCTCTGGGGGTTCGGGAGCACCGATCACGGTCATGACCTGGGCGCCTGAGGATACCAAGGCCACGAACAAGCCCGGCATGCCCGCGATGGCCCAGGCCTACGCCCGCTGGGCCAACGCGACCGGCGGCCTCGGCGGCCACCACCTCAACGTGCTCACCTGCAACGAGCACAACACCACGGTGGGCGCCGCGGAGTGCGCACGCCGCGCGGTCGCCGCGAAGGCGGTCGCGGTCGTCGGCTCCTACAGCCAGTACAGCCGCTCGTTCCTCGGCCCGCTGGAGGCGGCCGGCATCCCCTACGTCGGCGGCTACGGCCTCACCGACGAGGAGTTCTCCAGCCCGCTGTCGTACCCCGTCAACGGCGGCCAGCCCGCGCTGATGGCCGGCAACGGGCGCCAGCTCGCCGCCACGTGCGCCCGAATAGCCCTGGTGCGCCCCGACACCATCGCGGGCGACAACCTCCCGCAGCTGCTCGACGCGGGCCTGCACGCCGGCGGGCACACGGCGGCCACCGACATCCGCACCGCCGAGGACGCCACCTCGTACGACACCCAGGCCGACCACGCGCTCGAAGTGGCCAGCGGCACCGGCGGCACCGGGTGCGTGAGCACCGTGCTCGGCGACCGCACGGACACCTTCGCCGACTCCTTCCGCCGCGCCCGCGACGACTACCCGAAGGTCAAGGTCTCGTCGGTGCTCGGCAGCGTCGACCAGTCCGCCGTGGACCGCACCGGCGGCGCCACCAGCCCCTACGAGGGCGCCTACGTCACCGGCTGGTACCCCGTCCTCACCGACGCCCGCTGGAACCCCATGCGCGACGTCATCAGCAAGTACGCCTTCGGCGACAACCGCATCGACGCCGCGGACGCGGGCGTCCAGACCACCTGGATCGCCTACACCGTGCTCCGGAAGGCCGTGGAGTCCCTCGGCAACGAGAACGTCACCGCCAACACCCTCCGCCACGCGTTCGACAACGGCCTGAAGGTCGAGACCGGCGGCCTCACCCCGCCGCTGCGGTGGGACTTCTCGGACCTCCTGGCCGCACCCGACTTCCCCCGCCTCGTCAACGCCGACGTCACCTTCCAGCAGGTGCGCGACGGCAGGCTGGTCGCGGAGCGGAAGGGCTTCGTGAACGTGTCGAACACGCTGGAGAGCGCGTCGTAGACGCGTACGGGACCCGCGCCGGGCGACGCACACCGGCTCAGAGAGCCGCGCCGAGTGGCGCACGGCTCAGACCCGCACCAGCGCCTCACGCCGCCTGAACCGATCCCGAGTGAGGTGCGGCTGAGACCCGCACCAGTGACTCACGGCTGAACCGGTCCCGAGTGACGCGCGGGTGAGACCCGCCCGCCCCGGGCCCCGGGTGGCCGACGCCTGGGGCCCGTCCCGGCCGGCTCGCGACCGGGACCCGCCCCGGGTGGGACCGGGCCCGCCCCGGGTGGCTCACAGCTGGGACTTGTCCCGCGTGGTCAGCCCGTACTTCGAGGCGATGGCGTTCCAGAGGCCCGCCGCGGTCTGCTTCGCGGTCGTCGCGTCCCCGCTCGACTTGTTGCCCGCCGCGGTCTCGCCGGTGTTCCGGGCGTGCCCCTTGCGGCAGCCGTGCTTGCCGGAGACCTGGTCGGCCCAGGACGCGTAGTGGTTGTCGGCGGCCGCGGACGCCTTCCATGCCTCGTTCAGCGCGGAGGTCAGCGCGGCGTGGTTCGGCAGCTTGTCCACGCTCAGCCCGGACAGCCGGGTCACGAGGCCGTCCCGCTGGTTCGCGGCCTTGCGCAGATCGGTCGCGGCCGGCCCGAGGTTCTTGCAACCCTTGATGTTGCTGACGGCCCCGATCACGGCCTCGCGGCTGTTGTTGCTGTCGTCGAGCAGCTTGTCGAGCTCGACGGCCTGCGCCTTCACCTGGTCGGCCGCCGGGGACTGCCCGCCCGCCGGAGCCGTCGCGGAGACGGGCTTCTTGTTGCCGTCGTCGCCTCCGCCGCCGCTGAGCAGCGTGCCCGCGCCCACGCCGAGCACCACGATGCCGATGCCCACGACCGCGATCAGCGGCCCCTTGGATCTGCCGCCGCGGCGGCCCGCGCTCCGGCCGCCCGTGTCGCCGTACCCGCCGCCGTAGCCGGCGTGGCCGGGGCCCTGCGCGGCGGCCCCGGCGGGGCCCTGACCCTGGTGGTCGAACCGGGGAAGCTGCTGGGTGGCGCCCGCGGCCTCCGGCCCGGGCTGGGTGCGGAAGAGGCTGTCGAACTCGGAGGGCGGCTGCCGGTCGGGAGCGGGCCCGTCAGCGGGCGTGCCGGGGCGGATCCCGTAGGGGGCGCCGGGCGGCTGACCGGGCACCGGACCGCCGGAGGGCGAGCCGGATATGGGCGCGATGTACTGCGTCGCCTGGTTGTCGGCGTCCTGGGCGGCCGGCTGCGGCTGCTGGGCCTGAGGCTGCTGCCCCTGCCGCCGGTGGCTGCGCACCCGTCCCAGCCGCTGCGTCGACTCGGCGGGTCGCTCGGGCGGCAGCGCCCCGGACCCGCCGGCGGCAGCGGCGTCCGTGACCGGCGCGATGTACTGCGTGGCGGCATCGTCCCCGGCGGCGTGCGCGCCGCCGGCTCCGGGGCCGGGGGGCGCGGCGTGCGCCGGGCCGCCGTGCGCTGGCGGCGCGGCCTGTGAACCGGGGCCCGCGTGCGCTCCGGGTGCGCCATGCGAACCGGGCGCGGCGTGTGGATCAGGCACGGGGTACGCGGGGGCCGCGTGCGCTCCGGGCGCGGCGTGGGCCGGGCCCGCGTGGGCGCCGCCGGGGGCGGTGTATGCGGCGTCTCCTCCGTACGCACCGGGTGCCGCGTGCGTCGGGCCCTCATGGGCGCCGGGCGCGGCGTATGCGGGACCTCCGTACGCTCCCGGTGCGGCGTGCGCCGGGCCACCGTGCGCCCCGGGCTGCTCGCCGGGGCCGGCCTGGGGCAGCGGTGCGCCGTGCTGGGCCGTGGGAGGCAGGGGCGCCCCGAACGCCCCGTGCTGCGCGGGCGCGGCCGGCGGCAGCGGTGCCGACTCGTGCGCGGCGGGCGGCAACGGGCCCGCGTAGGGCCCGGGGTCGGGGGCCTGCGGGGGCAGGGCGCCGCCATCGTAGGCGCCGTAGGACTCGTACGTCTGCTGGGGATACCCCTCCGCGGGCGGCTGCTGGGCTCCGGCGCCCCACGCGCCGGGCGCTTCCGGCAGCCCGGGGCCGCTCCCCCACGTCCCGCCCTGCGCCGGGGGCCCGGCGGAGTCCGGCCCCCACGGCTGCCCCCAGGGGCTGCCGCCGGCCGGTGCCGCCTGGTCTCCGGTGGTGCCCGGCATCAACGGTTCGCTTCCGTCGGCTGGCAGCACGATCCCTTCACGCGGCTGTCGAGCCGCGGGAAGGCGAGAATCCTCGCCGTGTCCGCTCTGCGTCACCGGGACTCCTACATATGGGGGATCATCGGAATCGTCGGATTACGCTACCGGCTGCCCGCACCGGGGTGCCACGCACGGCGGCCCCCGCGTACCGCGGGACGGTGCCGCGGCACGGAGAAATCGGACACGGGGCGGTGCGTGGTAACGCGTGCGGCCCCTACGACGCTGTTCAGGGCCCTGCTTCTCGACGGCCGCGTTGTGAATGTTCTGCGTCACATTCACCCGCGCATCGGCGCGGTGGCTTCCGTAAGGCGGCCCGCGCCCCTCCCCGTGGGGCGCGGACCCCGTTCATGCGGCCCCTCTCGTACCGCTCGTCTCGCACGGCCGGTCTCATCCGGCCGGTCTCATCCGGCCTGTCTCACATGACCCCTCTCATACGTCCCGCCTCACAAGGGGCGTCCGTACAGGCCGCCTCACACGGCCCGTCCGTACTGGCCGCCTCAGACTTCCCGTCCGTACTGGCCGCCTCACACGGCCCGTCCGTACAGGCCGCCTCACACGACCCATCCCATCGGCCGCCCCACACGCCCCGCCCCTACCGGCCGTCTCACGCGGCCTGGAGTTCCAGGCGCGCCCCGAACTCGCGCACCACCGGCTCGTCCCGGTACGGCTCCAGGCGTTCCTGGAGGTCCTCCAGGTACTCCGTGCCCCGGTTGGAGCGGAGCGAGCCCAGCAGCTCGACGGCCTGGAGGCCGGTGTGGCAGGCCTGTTCCACCTCGCGCTGCTGCACCTGGGCGGTGGCCAGCAGCACGTATCCGATGGCGCGCCGCCTGGCACGGGACTCCGGCAGGCCCGCGAGCGCCTCCTGCGCGCGCTTGGCCGCGCCCTCGGCCTGCCCCAGGTCGCGGTGGCAGTGCGCGAGTTCGTCGGCGAGATAGGCCTCGTCGAAGTAGGTGATCCACACCGGGTCGTCGCCCGAGTCGGGCTTGCCGACCGCGCGTTCCATCGCCGCGACCGCCCGGGCCACCACCTCCTGTGTCTGGCGGGCGTCCCCGAGCAGGGCGTGGCCGCGGGCCTCGGCGGCGTGGAACATCGCCTCCGCACGCGGCGTGACCCGGCCCCGGGTGCCCTCCTGGGCGGCCCGCGCGAGCTGCGCGATCTCCCGCGGGTTGCCGAGCTGCGCGGCCAGGTGGCTCATCGACGCCGCCAGGACGTACCCGCCGTAGCCGCGGTCCCCCGCCGCCTGCGACAGGCGCAGGGCCTGGATGTAGTACCGCTGGGCGAGGCCCGGCTGGCCGGTGTCGACGGCCATGTACCCGGCCAGTTCGGTGAGGCGGGCCGCCGCCGCGAAGAGCTCGCGGCCCACCGCCTCCCGGTAGGAGCCGGCCAGCAGTCCGGAGACGACGCTGTTGAGGTAGTGGACGACGACGGGGCGGACCTGGCCGCTGCCGTACTGGTGGTCGAGGGCCACCAGCGAGTCCGTCATCGCGCGCAGCGCGGCGACGTCCGACAGGCCCACGCGGGGCCCCGCCGTCCGGGCCACCTGGGCGTCCGGGGTGGAGATCAGCCAGTCGCGGCTGGGCTCCACCAGCGCGGACGCCGCCACCGCCGAGCCGGTGAGGAAGTCCCGCCGGCCGACGTCGCTGCGCCACAGCTCGGAGACCTGCTCGATGGCGCCGAGCACGGTCGGCGAGAACATCAGGCCGACGCCGGAGGCGAGGTTCTTGCCGTTGGCCATGCCGATCTCGTCGATCGTGACCGTGCGGCCCAGCTTGCGGCCGAGTGCCTCGGCGATGATGGCCGGGGCCCTGCCACGCGGCTGCTGGCCGCGTAGCCAGCGGGCCACGGATGTCTTGTCGTAGCGCAGATCGAGACCGTGCTCGGCCCCGCAGAGATTGACCCTTCGGGCCAGTCCGGCGTTGGAGCACGAGGCTTCCTGGATGAGCGCCTGCAACCGTTCGTTCGGCTGCCGCGCGACGAGTGGCCGTGCGGCCATGGCGTCGTACCCCCTGTGGCTACGGTGGTGCCTGCCCGTGCACCTGTCGGATGGTCCTGTGTCGTACGGATGCGTTCGCCTGGGCGCGGGCCGGGGACCCGTCCGGCGGCTCCCCTGCGAGGGCGCGCGCCTTCCGGCGCCGGCGGGGGCCTCTCCTGCTCAAGCTCGGGGCCCAGGGGCCCCTCACCGCTGATCGATGCCCAGCTAACAAAGGGTCAATGCGGGACATACAAGGAATGCCCGGTAAGAGATTTTTCGCACTGATGCCCGAGCCTGGTATAGCCTCAGCTCACCCGCGTCGCACTGGCCGGGAGCCGCCCCCGTTCCCGCTCTCCGCCCCTTTCCTGGGCTACCCGGCGCCCGGTCGCACTGCTCGTGCGCGCCCCCGGGTGTGCATCCGTGCGCCCCGCGCAGGGGAAGGTGCTCCCTCCCGGGCGTCGACGCTCCCCCCTGTACGCGAACCCGGCGCGGCCGGAGCGGACGGCTCGCCTCGGCTCGGCTGAGCCGCGCTGGGCTCGACTCCGGACGAAAGCCCCTGGAAGACGGCGGTGCCGGACGAATCGGCCGCCGCACGAAACTGATCCAATTAAGTGATCACCAGGGCGTAACCCGGTGTGACAAAACGACGTTGGGATGGTTGTGGAAGAGACCATCGGAGTGACCTCAGCTATCCCCTCGGCCCGCGCCACCGTTTCCCCGGGCCGCGCCACCACCCCCGCGACACGCACCACCTCCCCCTCGGGCCGCACCGCGGACCCGTCGGCCCGCGCGGCCGGGGCGTCGGCCCGCACCGGCACGCTCTCGGCTCCCGCCGGCACCTCACCTGCCCGTACCGGCACCCCCTCGGGCGCTCCCGGCAGCGCCTTCCCCGGCCGGCCTTCCGGCTCCGCGGGCCAGGCGGACGCCTTCGGCGGGGGCGTCGCGGACGGTTCCGCGCGCGCCGGCACCCCGGCGAGCGGTGGGCGGGGGCCGGCCGCGGGCGGGGCCCGCACGCGCCGTACGGACCAGCGCAAGGCCCCCCGGACGGTGCAGCGGTACGAGAACGAGGTGCTGCTCGACGCCGCCGTGCGGTACGCGGAGGAGCGGCACTGGGAGGTCTTCCCCGGCGCATGGCTGGAGGTGGCCGCCGGGGAGCAGAAGTGCTCGTGCCGCGTGCCGGCGTGCGCCATGCCCGGTGCACACGCGCTGGGGGCGGACTGGCGCACGGTGGCGACCGAGAGCGCGACGGCCGTCCGGCGGATGTGGGAGGAGCACCCCACGGCCGCCGTCCTGCTGCCCACGGGGCAGGCGTTCGACGTGCTCGACGTGCCGGAGTCGGCGGGGTTCCTGGCACTGGCGCGGATGGAGCGGATGCAGGTGCCGGTGGGGCCGGTGACGCAGGTGCCCACGGGACGCATGCAGTTCTTCGTGCTGGCCGGGGGCGCGGCCAAGGTCCCCGGGCTGCTGCGGAAGCTCGGTTGGTCGCCTTCGGGGCTCGACCTGGCGGCACTGGGCGAGGGCGACTACGTGGTGGCGCCGCCGACCCGGATCGGCGGGCGGGGGGTCGTGCAGTGGGCCAGGCGCCCCACCACCGCGAACCGCTGGCTGCCGGACGTGGCGGAGCTGGTGGCCGCGGTGGCGTACGCGTGCGGGCGGGAGGCGGCGGTGTAGGGGCCGGCACGGGGAGCGTTCGAGCTCCAGGTCCTCCGGGCGGTCCAAGCGGCGGTGCCCGGGACGGCGGTTCGGAACGGCGGCCCGGGACGGGGGTTCGGAACGGCGGTTGGGGACAGCGGCCCGGGATGGCGGTCCGGGGGGGGCGGGCCGGGGCCCCGTTTTCAGGGGAGCGGGAGGGGAGATCCGGGGTAGCCGTAGGCTGCCAGCGAGGACCTGACACATCACGGGGAGGGCGGACCGGTGAGCGGAACAGAACCGGCAAAAGCCGTAGAGAGCATGGACGTAGAGAAAGCGGCCGCGGGCCGGGAGCCGGACGCGGAGGCGGGCCCAGAGACGGCGGCGGGCGGGAAGCCGGAGGCGGGCGCGCGCCCGGAGCAGGAGGCGACCGAGGCCGCGGGGGCGGGCGCGGGCGCGGCCGACGAGCCGGACGCGGCCGTGCGGATCCGTTCCCTGTGGAAACGCTTCGGCCAGCAGATCGCCGTGGCCGGCATCGATCTCACCTTCCCCGCCGGCCGCTTCATCGGCCTCGTCGGCCCCAACGGCGCCGGGAAGACCACCACCCTCTCCATGATCACCGGCCTGCTCCGCCCGGACCAGGGCACCGTGGAGGTCGTCGGCCGGGACGTCTGGCACGACCCGGTCGACGTCAAGTCCCGTATCGGCGTGCTCCCCGAGGGCCTGCGGATGTTCGAGCGGCTCTCCGGCCGCGAACTGCTCACCTACACGGGCCGCCTGCGCGGGATGCCCGCCGCGGAGGTCGACAAGCGCGCCACCCAGCTCCTGGACGTGCTGAGCCTGGCCGGCTCCCAGCACAAGCTGGTCGTCGACTACTCCACCGGCATGCGCAAGAAGATCGGCCTGGCCTGCGCGCTGCTGCACAACCCCGAAGTGCTCTTCCTGGACGAGCCGTTCGAGGGCGTCGACCCGGTCTCGGCGCAGACGATCCGCGGCGTGCTGGAGCGGTACACGGGCTCCGGCGCGACCGTCGTGTTCTCCAGCCATGTGATGGAGCTGGTGGAGTCGCTGTGCGACTGGGTCGCGGTGATGGCCGCGGGGCGGATCCGCGCGCAGGGCCCGCTCGCCGAGGTGCGCGGTGACGCGCCCTCCCTCCAGGCCGCGTTCCTGGAACTGGTCGGCGCCCGGGCCGGCGACACCGGCTCCTCCCTCGACTGGCTGGGAGGTGGCGCGCGATGAGCGCCCCCGCGCGCGCCTCCGCATCCGTGTCCGCGGACGTCCTCACGCCGGGCGCGGCGCCGGCCGGCGCCCCCACCGGGCCGATCACGCCCGTGATGGTCCGCCTGAAGCTCTCGCTGCTCAGGAACGGTCTCAGGCAGTCGAGCACGCGCCGCGCGGCGTACATCGCCTCCGTCGTGGTCGTGCTGCTCTTCGCGGCCCTGCAGCTCCTGGGGCTCATCGCCCTGCGCGGCACCGCGCACGCGCCGACGGTGGCCGTGCTGCTGGTGGCCGTGCTCGCGCTCGGCTGGGCGGTGCTGCCGCTGTTCTTCCCGAGCGGCGACGAGACGCTCGACCCGACCCGTCTGGTGATGCTGCCACTGCACCCGCAGCCGCTGGTCAGAGCGCTGCTAGCCGCTTCCCTGGTGGGCATCGGACCGCTGTTCACGCTCTGCCTGGTGGTCGGGGCCTCGATCGCGACGGCCCACAGCGCGGCCGCGGTGGTCGTCGCGGTGCCCGCCGTCGCACTGGCCCTGCTGACCTGCGTGGCGCTGGCGCGCACGGTCGCCGCCGCCAACATCAGGCTGCTGACCTCCCGCAGGGGCCGCGACCTCGCGGTGCTCAGCGGCCTGTTCATCGCCGTCGGCGCGCAGGTCGTGAACTTCAGCGCGCAGAAGCTCGGGACGGCCGGCCTCGGCAAGCTCGACCCGGTGGGCGACGTGGTCCGCTGGATCCCGCCCGCGTCGGCGCTGGGCGCGGTCGACTCGGTGAGCAGCGGCGCGTACCTCCGTGCGGGCGCCCAGCTGGTGCTGGCCGTGGCCGCGCTGGGGGTGCTGCTCTACCTGTGGCAGCGCAGCATGACCCAGCTGATGACCTCCCCGGACGGCTCCACCCTGGACGCCTCGGCGGACGGCGGCCGCCAGCGCGCGAGCCGTGGCTCGGGGCTGGCCCGGCTGCTGCCGGCGGGGCGCGTCGGCATGGTGATGGAGCGCACCCTGCGCTACGTCTGGCGCGACCCGAAGACCAAGGCGGCCTGGGTGACGTCGCTGGCCGTCGGCCTGATCGTGCCCGTCTTCAACGCCCTCCAGCAGTCCGGCTCGGTGTACCTCGCCTGCTTCGCCTCCGGCATGCTCGGCATCCAGATGTACAACCAGTTCGGGCAGGACGGCTCGGCGTTCTGGATGATCGCCATGACGGTGTCCTCGCCGCGGGACGCCCTGCTGGAGCTGCGCGGCCGGGCGGCGGCACTGGTCCTCATCACGGTGCCGCACGCGACGCTGGTGACGGTCATCACGACCGCGCTGGTGGGCGGCGGCTGGCAGAGGTTCCCCGAGGTGCTCGGGCTCTCCTACGCCCTGCTCGGCGCGCTGCTGGCCACCGGCGCCTGGGCATCGGCCCGCTTCCCGTACTCGATCCCGCGCCAGGGCTACAAGAACGTCGCCCCCGGCCAGGGCGGGCTCGCGGGCATCTCCATCCTCGGCGGCATGGTGGCCTCGGCGGTGATCTGCGCGCCCCTGCTGGCCCTCACCATCTGGCTCCACATCGCCGACCACACCGGCATCACCTGGATCCTGCTCCCCCTCGGCGCCCTCTACGGCACGGCGGCCTCCGTCGTCGGCCTCCGCGCAGGCGCCCGGTGCATGACGCGCCGCCTACCGGAAATCCTGACGGCGGTCACGGTCGGCTAAGCGGCACGGGGTGCCGGACAGCCGACATACTGCCCGGCACCCCGCCAGCAGCAACCCGTCCGCGGCCACCACGTGGGGCCTCCCGGACGATCATCATGGATTGCCTGACGGCCGGCACCGACTGCTCGTCCGGGTCCCACTGCGGACTCCCTGTTCGCAGGCCCCACGGACTGCTCGTCCGCAGGCACCACAGACGCCTGTCCTCGGCCACCACAGACTGCTCGTCCACAGCCACCACAAACGCCAGTCCGCGCGGGCACCACGGACTCCTCGTCCACGGCCACCACGGACTCCTCGTCCGCAAGCACCGCCAACAGCCGGTCAACGGCCACCATTACCAGCCCGTCCGGCGCTTGAGGACGAGCCCGCAGGGTGAAAAGGGGGCCTGGGGGAACACCCCCAGGCCGGTACCGGGGGCAACCCCGGATCAGAGAGCCAGTGCCCCGTCGAGGAACGGCTGCACCACGGCCCGCCACGCCTCCGGCTGGTCATAGTGGACGAGATGCCCGGCATCGGCCACCTCCGCGTACTGACCCCGCGGAAGCACCCGCACCATCTCCTGGGCCTCCGCACGCCCGAGATCCCCGTCCAGCGCGCGGACGACGAGGGTGGGGCACTGCACCTGGGCCAGCTCCTCCCAGTGCGCGTCGTAGACCCACGTCGCCCGGGTCTCGAGCATCTGCCGGGGGTCGAAGACCGGACGCCAGCCGTCGGCGCCCTCGGTCATCACCTCGGCGTAGAAGGCGCCGCGCGCCTGGCTGGGGTGCTCCGCCCAGGGGTCGTCCTCGCCGAACCACTTGCGTACGTCGGCGAGCGTCGCGAACGGCACCGGCCAGGATCTGAACCAGTCCTCGTACTCGCGCTGGGAGGCGACCCCGAGCGCGGACGCGCGCATGTCGCAGATGACGAGGCCGCGCACCAGGTCGGGGCGGCGGGCGGCGAGCTGCCACGCGGTCAGGGCACCCATCGAGTGGCCGATGAGCACGGCGGGGGCGAGGCCGAGCTGGACGATGGCCGCCTCGGCGTCCGCGATGAAGGCCTCGCGGTCGTAGGGGCCGGATGCGGGCTTGGCGCTGTGGCCGTGCCCGCGCTGGTCGAGTGCGACCGCGCGGTGCCGCTCGGAGAGCCAGCGTGCCGCGCCCGCCCAGTGCGAGGCGCGTCCCATCAGGCCGTGCAGCAACAGCACGCCGGACTGGCGCGCGCCCTCACCGCCCTTCGGCGGATCGGCGAACTCCCAGGCGGCGAGGCGGAGGCCCCCCGCACCCGTCACCTCGATGCGCCGCGCCATGTATGGACACCCCCTGCGTCTTCGGCTGGCCTGACCTGGTACGTGCGGTTCGTCACCCGGTACGTGCGATTCGTCCCAGAGCACCTGCACGCTATCGAACCCATATTCGAGAATGCTGATTCCGGTGCCAACACCGCTCGTTCGAGTGACCGGACGCGGGGATTGATCGTCGCGGTCCCGGGGAGATCTTCAGCGGGAGGCGGACCGCTCGGGGACATCGGTCCGAGGGGAGTGACCTTGAGAGCTCGGGGCTCCGGGTCACCGCAGGGGAGGACGGGTCCCGGCGCCGCCCGGCGCCGGGACCTCTGCTCTGCCCGCGCCGGCGCGAGACTCGCGCACGCGCGCGGCGCACATCCGCACGCCACATCGCACTGCCCCCTCTCCCGGCCGAGTGTCCGGCCCGGCAGCGGAGCCGCCGAGCCCGGTGCCGGGCCCGCAACAGGTCATGGAAAAGCCGAGGACAGCCCCTCGCAGGTCATATGCCTCTGGGCACAGCCTCGCACGCAAAGCGTCCGGGCGCTGCCGTTCCGCACACAGAATCCGGTTAATTTTGCATCCCGGCGCGCGACGACCTCAACACAACCTCCCCTGATGCCACATAACTTGACATCCAGGAGCGGCAGGCGCACGCCGGCGCGACGGTGTCTCAGCGCTTTGCCACGAAGACGTGGGAAGCGGTGTCGGAGCCCAGCTCGGCGGCCTCCCCGCCGCTGCCCACGAGCACCCCGGCCGGCGACTGAGTGACGCTCACCACCGAACCCGGCTGCACTCCGGCGCGGCGCAATGTATACATCAGCTGCGCATCGGTCTGGATCGGCTCGCCGATGCGGCGCACCACGACCGTCTTGCCGTCGAGGCCGGGGTCGAGGTCGGCCAGCGAGACCATGCCCTCGTCGAGGAACGGGTCGGGCTGCTCCGGCTGGCCGAGCTCGTCGAGGCCGGGGATGGGGTTGCCGTAAGGCGACTCCGAGGGGTGCCGCAGCAGCTCCATGACGCGGCGCTCCACGGCCTCGCTCATCACGTGCTCCCACCGGCAGGCCTCCGCGTGCACCTGCTCCCACTCCAGGCCGATCACGTCGACGAGGAGGCACTCGGCGAGGCGGTGCTTGCGCATCACGCGGGTCGCGAGCCGGCGGCCCTCCTCGGTCAGCTCCAGGTGGCGGTCGGTGGCGACGCCCACCAGGCCGTCCCGCTCCATGCGGGCGACGGTCTGGCTGACCGTGGGGCCGCTCTGGTCCAGCCGCTCGGCGATCCGGGCCCGCATGGGAACCACACCTTCCTCTTCCAGCTCGAGGATGGTGCGGAGATACATCTCCGTGGTGTCGATCAGTCCGGACATTTACGTGCCCCTCGCTTGGCTGTGCTGGCTCTGCTTCCGCTCCGGCGGCGATCGCCGCGGCGCGCATGGCCCTCACATAATTCTGACGCATTCCGCTGACAACCGAGCCCGCCGGAAATGCGCACCGCTTGCGGGGGCGGGCGGCACACCCCGGCGACCGCCGGGCAGCGCCCGGGCCCGCGGCGAACCGGTTGACAGCGCACTGGTCCAGACCGCACCGTGATCCGCGGCACAGCCACGGGATGCGCCCCGGGGCGCGGACATGCACACGGGACCGCTCGCGGGCCCCGCACCCGGACCGACCCGGGTGCAAAGGAGTGTGCCAGGGGATCGAGGCACGTGGCCAGGGAGCGTCGCGCGCGAACCGCCCTCCGGGCGCACCGCCGCACCCCCGGCTCGGCGCGGCATCCCGCACGGGGACGCGCGCGCCCGCCCGCGTCCGGTTACGGCAGGGCCGCGGGGACCAGCCCGCGGCCGGTTACGAGAGGACTCCCCGGATGAGCGACAGGGACCTGGCCGGTCGGTACTTCGACGCCGCGATCACGCTGCTGGAGCGGGTGCGCGACGAGGAGGCGGACGGCATCCGGGAGGCCGGCGCCCTGCTCGCCGACACCGTCGAGGCGGGCGGCCGGCTGTTCGCGTTCGGGGCGGGCCACTCGTCGCTGGCCGCCCAGGACCTCGTCTACCGGGCGGGCGGCCTGGCGCTGGTGAACCTGCTCGCCGTGCCCGGCACGCTGGGCGTGGACGTGATGCCCGCGACGCTCGGCTCGGCCCTGGAGCACGTGGGCGGGCTGGCCCAGGCGGTGCTGGGGGCGAGCCCCGCGCGGGCCGGCGACGTGCTGGTGGTCATCTCGCTGTCCGGGCGGAACGCGCTGCCCGTGGAGATGGCGCTCGCGGCCCGGGAGCACGGGCTGAAGGTGATCGGCGTGACCTCCGTCGGCTACACCGCCGCGACCGTCTCGCGGCACGCCTCGGGCACGTTCCTCAAGGACCACTGCGACGTCGTGCTGGACAGCAGGATCCCGGTCGGCGACGCGGAGCTGTCGGTCGAGGGCATCGGGGCGCCGTTCGCTCCGGCGTCCACCGTCGTCACCAGCGCGCTGCTCCAGGCCACGGTGGCGACCGCGGCGGGCCTGCTCGCCGAGCGCGGCACCGAGCCGCCACTGCTGCGGTCCGCCAACGTGGACGGCGGGAAGGCGTGGAACGAGAAGGTGTTCTCGGAGTACGGGGACCGCATCTTCTACCAGCACTGAGGCCTCCGAGGGCGGCACCCGAACGCCGGGGTGGCCCCGGTCCCTCACGCGGTGAACGTGTGGGGGACCCCAGTTCCGTCCGGGTCACGGGAACGTCCGGGGAACCCCGGTTCTCCTTGGGGCGCGGGAACGTCCGGGGGACACCCCGGTCCCCTCAGGGGCGCAGTGAACGTCCGGGTGACCCCGGTTCCCTCAAGGGAACTGCGCGAGCAACCACCCACCCGCCGGTGGTCGGGAAACGACAGAGCCAGCCCCTTCAGGCCGGTGACGATCCGGCGGTCGCGTGGTGGCTGGTCGCGCAGTTCCCCGCGTTATAGGGCGCTGCGCGCCCCACGCGGCGGCGGAACCGCACATGTCTAAGCCCCGCGGGGCTTATAGGCGCTCCGCGCCCCCGCGGCGGCCCGGCACCACGGTCCAGGGCCGAGCCCTGGGTCACGACAAGCCGGTGAGCCCCCCGCCGTCGAGGACCTGCGACAGGTCCAACGCCGCGGCTATGCGTACGGCCACGCTCTCCGCGTAGGAGGCGTCGGCCCGGTCGAACCCCGTACGGCTCGTGCCCCGCAGGAACGTCACCACGCCAAGCGTCCGCCCCCGGCTGCGCAGCACCGTGCAGAGCGCGTGCACCGCGTCGTCGGGCCACTGCCGCTCCGCCGCCCACGCCGGATCGGGGACCCGGGCCGCCGCGGCCCGCCCCGCGCCGTCCCCCGAGCCCGGCAGGCCGGACGCCGTGGCCGCGCTGGCGCGTACCGACCCCTCGCGTTCCACGCACTGGAGCGCCGGGTGCCCCGCCCCGTACCGCATGGGCAGGCCGACGCAGCCGGCGGGGACCGTGGGCCCCGAGGCGCCGGAGGGCGTGGTGACCGCGCGGACCAGGCGCACCGGACCGCCGTCGGGAGCCGTGCCGGGCGTGATCAGGTCTATCAGGGCGTGGTCGGCGAAGCCGGCGAGGGCGAAGTCGAGCTGGACGGCCGCGGCCTCGGCGGGGTCCTCGCACTCCGCGGCGGCGCGGGCGGCGCGGTGCAGCTGGTTGGCGCGGAACCTCAGCAGGGCCGCCTCCTGGGTGGCCTGCTTGCTGTCGGTGATGTCCGTGAACAGCCATCCGACGCCGAGCGGCACCGGCTCCTCGGCGAGCGGCGAGGCGAGGCGCACGAAGCCGCTGCGCAGGCAGCGGCGCCGCTCCCCCTCGGTCGAGCGCAGGGTGACCCACAACTCGGCCGGCCCGGGCGGCGCGCCCTCGGCGAGGACGTGCGTGAGGGCGCTCTCCAGCTCCTCCACACCCTGCACGATCAGCTCTCCCAGGGGGCGGCCCAGCAGGGCGGTCCGGCCGCTGCCCAGGGCACGCGCCGCGTGGCGGTTGACGACGGCGGGGCGGAGGTCGGCGTCGACCAGGACGACGCCCCAGGCGGCGTCCTCGAACAGCGCCTCGCTGAGCGCGATCGAGCGCTCCAGGTCTATCTGGGCGTGCACCTCGCTGAAGGCGCAGTACACCCCGGCGGGCTCGCCGTCGGGGCCGCGCACGGAGGCGGACTGGGTGCGCACGAGGACCCGGCCGCCGTCCTTGGTCAGCAGCGCGAACTCGTGCACCTGGCGGCCGGGCGCGCGCATCGCGGACAGCAGCCGGGCCTGGACCTCCTCGGCGTCCGCGGGGCGCACCGCCCATCCCGCGAAGCCCTGCTTGCCGACCGCCTCGGCGGCACTCCAGCCGAGGATCCGCTCGGCTTCGCGGTTCCAGTGGGTCACCACGCCGTCGGCGTCGAACGCGCACAGGGCGGCGTCCATGCCGTCGAGCAGCGCGGCGAGCAGGTCCGCGCCGTCCCGCCCCGGGTCGGGCGAGCGCTCGTCGGTGGTTCCGCTGCGCCGGGAAGCACTCACCGAGGCACCCCCTGCCGGCCGTTTCGTGTGGAGTGCACGTGGTGACGGCACTCCAGATCATTCAACTCGAACGTGACGGAGCCCACACACCGTTCCGCGAAAATCGTGGTGCCGTGAATTTCCGGCGGCACGGAGATGACGTCCACGTTTACGTCCCACCTTTGCGTCCGTCATTGATGATGACCCTCTTCCCGCCCCACGAACAACTGCCCGCTCCGTGAAAAACACCGCTCGATCCCAGCCGTGTCGCGTGCCCCGGAGAAATCCCCTTGAGCATGGGGCACGGGCGTGCCTAGGCTTGGGGTCACTCGGGAAAGGAGGTGGTTCGGCAGATGTACACATACCGGACGCGAGAGGTGACTGCGGGCTAGGGCCCGTCATCACACTCAGTGCGGTGCCGGACCAGCGCGTGTGGGTATCACCCACGTCCTCGGGTCAACCGGGGAGCGCGTAGCCGGCCAATTCCACACAGTCACCCGACCCGCGGGCCGCCGGTACGTCCGGCCGGCTTCCTCCGCTCCGGCGGCAGGAACCATGGCCCGCGGGTTGTCCGTTTTCCAGGGCCTCGTTCACGGGCTGCCCAGGGCCTTGTCCCGGGCTGCTCCAGGGCCTCCGTCCCGGGGCGCGGGTCCGGACCGGTACCGGCCGGGTGGGGGCCCGGCGCGGCGCGGGAAGGGCAGGCAACGCCTCGGGGAGAAACAGGCACTGCCTCCGGGACGGATCAGGGACAGATCAGGACAGATCAGGGACGGATCAGGGATAGAGCCGTTCGATGCGCCACGCGCCCGCGGGGGTGCGGATGTAGCGCAGCCGGTCGTGCAGGCGGTTCTCCCGGCCCTGCCAGAACTCCACCGTCTCCGGCGCGATCCGGAAACCGCCCCAGTGCGGCGGCGCGGGCACGGACTCGCCCTCCGGGTAGCGGGTGACCAGCTCCTCGTAGGCGCGGTCCAGCTCCGCGCGCGAGGCGACCTCCGAGGACTGCTCGCTGGCCCAGGCGCCGAGCTGGGAGCCGTGCGGCCGGGTGCGGAAGTAGGCGGCGGTCTCGTCGCGGCCGGTGCGGGACACGGTGCCCGTGACGACCACCTGGCGGGCCATCGGGTGCCAGGGGAAGACCAGCCCGACACGGGGGTTCTCGGCGAGGTCCCGGGCCTTGCGGGAGGTGTAGTTCGTGTAGAAGACGAAGCCCCGCTCGTCGTACTGCTTGAGCAGCACCGTCCGGGAGCTGGGGCGCCCCTCGGCGTCCGCGGTGGAGACGATCATGGCGTTGGGCTCGTACAGGCCGCCCTGCTCCGCGGCGCGTACGGCCTCCTCGAACCACCGCGCGAACTGCTCCATGGGCGCCGTTGCGAGATCGGCCTCGGACAGGCCCTCGGCGCGGTAGTGGGCGCGCATCTCGGCAGGATCGGCCGCGCCGGGCGGCACCGCCACCGGGGGGTGGGCTGCGGCGTCGATGGCGGCGGCGTCGGCCGCGGCGGCTGCGGCGGCAGCCGTGTCCGCGGCGAGGTCGGCTGGGGTGGCGTCGGCTGGGTGCGCACGGTCTGTCACGCAGTCATCTTGCCGTACGGACTGCCTCGGGCGGTGGTGAGGGCCCGTACGCGTTTCCGGTTCGGTGCGGGGGTGAACGGCGGGCGACGAGGGTGACGGACGCAGTTCAATGACTACTCATAACTTCGTAGCCTGCATGTGGACCGTTCGCGGTACCGACCGCCGTTTCCGGCGCATCGACCGCACCATCGGCCGACTCACCACCGCACCATCGACCGCACTCACCACCGCACCATCGACCGCACTCACCATCGACCGCACTAAGGAGCCCGCCCGTGTCCGACTTCATACCGGGTCTCGAAGGGGTCGTCGCCTTCGAGACGGAGATCGCCGAACCCGACAAGGAAGGCGGCGCCCTGCGCTATCGCGGCGTCGACATCGAGGACCTGGTGGGCAACGTCACCTTCGGCCACGTGTGGGGGCTCCTCGTCGACGGGTCCTTCGACCCGGGCCTGCCGCCCGCCGAGCCGTTCCCGATCCCCGTGCACTCCGGCGACGTACGCGTGGACGTCCAGGCCGCCCTCGCGCTGCTGTCGCCCGTGTGGGGCCTGAAGCCGCTGCTCGACATCGACGCGGAGCAGGCCCGCGCCGACCTGGCGCGGGCCGCCGTGATGGCGCTGTCGTACGTGGCCCAGTCGGCGCGCGGGCAGGGGATGCCGATGGTGCCGCAGCGGGAGATCGACAAGGCAGGCAGCATCACGGAGCGGTTCATGACCCGCTGGCGGGGCGAGCCGGACCCGCGGCACGTGGCCGCCGTCGACGCGTACTGGACGTCGGCCGCGGAGCACGGCATGAACGCGTCCACGTTCACCGCGCGCGTCATCGCCTCCACGGGCGCGGACGTCTCCGCGGCGCTGTCCGGGGCGGTGGGCGCCATGTCCGGGCCGCTGCACGGCGGCGCGCCGTCGCGGGTGCTCGGCATGATCGAGGAGATCGAGCGCACGGGCGACGCGGAGGCCTACGTGCGCGGGGCGCTGGACCGCGGTGAGCGGCTGATGGGCTTCGGCCACCGGGTCTACCGGGCCGAGGACCCGCGCGCGCGGGTGCTGCGGCGCACGGCGAGGGAGCTGGGCGCGCCGCGGTTCGAGGTGGCCGAGGCCCTGGAGCGTGCGGCACTCGCGGAACTGCACGCGCGCCGGCCGGATCGGGTGCTGGCGACGAACGTGGAGTTCTGGGCGGCGATCGTGCTGGACTTCGCGGAGGTGCCGGCGAACATGTTCACGTCGATGTTCACGTGCGCGCGCACGGCGGGGTGGGCGGCGCACATCCTGGAACAGAAACGGACCGGCCGCCTGGTCCGTCCGACGGCCCGGTACGTGGGCCCCGGCCCCCGGGCGGTGGCCGACGTCCCCGGCTTCTCCGGGACGGCGGCTCCGCAGCCCGGCGACTGAGGCTGTCCGCGGGACGGGCGCGGGGCCGGTCGCGAGGGGGCCGGCCGCTTCGGGGCGTCCCCCACTGCCTGAAGGGGTCCTTGCACCATGCCCGCCCGGGTCGCGTGGCCTGGCACCGCGCCCTATCGGACGCTCATGGTGCAAGGACCCCTAAGGGCGTGGGAGGTGCCCCCAGACCTGACGGTCTCGTCGCGGCTGGTCGCGCCCACCCGGGGGAGCCACACAATGTCAGGGCCCCGCGCCCCTCGGTGGACCGGGGCGAAGCCCCGCGTGCTCACCCCAAAGCCTCGTCCAGCAGTGCCGCCCACTGCCTCACCACCCGCTCCCTGCGCGGGGTGTCGTCCGTGAGGAGTGCCGCGAGGCCCAGGCCGCGGGCCATGTCCAGGAGGCCCTGGACGGTCTCCCTGGCGCCGGGTACGGACTCGTCGACCCCGAGCAGTTCCACGGCGATGCGGTGAGTGTCGCGGCCGACCCTGGCCTCCAGCTCGGTGACCCGCACGCGGAGCAGGTCCTCGTGGGCGGCGGCCGTCCAGAGCTGGAGTGCGGCCTTGAACAGCGGGCCGGTGAAGAGGTCGACGAGGGCGGCGACGACGGCCCTGCGGTCGTGCGTGCCGTCCGGGAACAGTGCGCGCAGTGCGCTGGAGCGCTGCTCGGCCACGTACTCGACGGCCGCCGTGAAGAGGTCCTCGCGGGTCGGGAAGTGGTGCTGGGCGGCGCCCCGGGAGACGCCCGCGCGCTCGGCGACCACGGCGACGGTGGAGCCCGCCCAGCCGTGCGCGGCGAGGCAGGTCACGGCGGCCTCCAGGAGCCGCTGCCGGGTCAGCCGGCTGCGGTCCTGCTTCGGCGTGCGGTCCGCCGCGGTCACCGTGCCCATGCCGTCACCGTACCCACGCCGGATCCCGCCGCTCCATGAACGCCGCCATCCCCTCGCGGGCCTCCGCGGAGCCGAACAGGCGGGCCGTGAGCGCCGCCATCGCGTCGCCGCCCGACCCGAAGGCCTCCAGCACGCGCGCGTTGACGAGCTGCTTGGTGGCCCGCAGCGCCTGAGGCGCGGCCTTGCGCAGACCGTCGAGGACGGGGGCGAGCGCGGCGTCGACGTCCTGTGCGGCGGCCGTCAGCAGCCCGATCCTGGCCGCCTCCGGGGCGTCGAAGCGCTCGCCCGTCAGCCAGTAGCGGCTCGCGGCCCGCGCGTCGAGGCGTGGCAGCAGCGGCAGGCTGATGAGCGCGGGGGCCACCCCGAGGCGCACCTCCGTGAACGCGAACGTGGCCTCCGGGCCCGCCACGGCGATGTCGCACGCGCCGAGCAGCCCGAGCCCTCCCGCGCGCGCGTGCCCGGTGACCCGGGCGACGACGGGCTTGTCCAGCTCCAGCAGCAGCCGCAGCAGCGCGAGGACCGCGTCCGGGGCCGGCGGGTCCTTCAGGTCGGCGCCCGCGCTGAACGTGGACCCGGAGTGCGTGAGCACGACCGCGCGCACGTCGCCGTCCCCGTCGGCCTTGTGCAGTGCCTCCGTCAGGGCGCTCACCAGGGACCTGGACAGGGCGTTGCGCCGCGGGTGGTCGTCGAGGGTGAGGACGGCGACACCGCGCTCGTGCGCCGTCCTGAGGGGTTCGGTCACGGGCGGCTCCTCACATCGGTGCGGGCGGTGCGGGGCGGGGCGGCGCACGGCCGCTGGGCCCGCCCGGGGGCGACGCCACGCGCGCGTGGCGTCGCCGTGCGGCACGCGGTCACGGCAGGCTCCTCAGTTCCCGGCGGAGGATCTTCCCCGACGCCGCGCGGGGTATCTCGCCGATGAACTCCACCCTCCTGATCTTCTTGTACGGCGCGACGCGCTCGGCCGCCCAGGCCATCACGGAGTCCGCGGTGAGAGCGGACTCGGCGGACCCGGCGGACCCGGCGGACCCGGCGGCGGGCACGACGTACGCCTTGGGGATCTCGTTGCCGTCGTCGTCCACGACGCCGACGACCGCCGCGTCCGCGATCCCGGGGTGGCCGAGGAGCAGCGCCTCCAGCTCCGCGGGCGCGACCTGGTAGCCCTTGTACTTGATCAGCTCCTTGACGCGGTCCACCACGTACAGCCAGCCCTGCCCGTCGGCGTACCCGACGTCCCCGGTGTGCAGCCAGCCCGCCTCGTCGATCATGGCGGCGGTGGCGTCGGGCCTGCCCAGGTAGCCCTTCATCACCTGCGGGCCCCGGAAGGCGAGTTCCCCGGGGACCCCGGCCGGGACGTCCGCCGCCGGGTCGTCGAGCGACAGGACGCGCATCTCGGTGCTCGGCAGCAGCCGGCCGACGGTGCCCGCGGGCACGTCCCGCGCGTCCAGCGGGACGACGTGCGTGCCGGGCGACAGCTCCGTCATCCCGTAGGCCTGGGCCAGGTGCGGCAGCCCGAGCCGCTGCGCGCACTCCTGGGCGAGCGCGCCGTCCAGGGGCGCGGCGGCGCTCAGCACGAACCGCAGCGACGACAGGTCGTAGCGGTCCACCGCCGGGTGCCTGGCGAGCGCCAGGACGATAGGCGGGGCGACGTACAGGCCCGTGACGCGGTGCCGTTCGATGGCGCCGAGGAAGGCCTCCAGGTCGAAGCGGGGCAGGACGACGACGGTGGCGCCGCGCCGCAGAGGGTGGTTCATCAGCGCCGTCAGGCCGTAGATGTGGAAGAACGGCAGCACCGCCAGGATCCGCTGGCCGGGGCCGAGCGGCATCACCGGGTCGAGCTGGGCCAGGTTGGTGGCGATGGAGCGGTGCGTGAGCATCACTCCCTTCGGGGTGCCGGTGGTGCCCGAGGAGTAGGGCAGCGCGGCGATGTCCTCACAGGGGTCGACGGCCGGCAGCGCGGGACCGGGCGGGGTGCCGGGCGCGTCGCGGTCCGCGTCACCGGGATCCGCCGCGCCGAGGTCGCGCAGCGAGCGGTGGCCCTCGGCGCGGTCGGTGACGAAGACCTCCCGGATGCCGCCGGCCCGTTCCGCCGCGGCCCGTGCGACGGGCGCGAGCGCGCCCACGGTGACGATCCACCGTGCGCCGCTGTCGGCGAGCTGCCGGGCGAACTCCTCGGCGGTGGAGAGCGGATGGATCAGGGTGACCGGTGCGCCGGCGCGCGCGGCGCCGTAGAAGGCGGCCGGGTAGTCGATGGTGTTGGGGCTGTGCAGGGCCAGCACGTCGCCCTTGCGGACCCCCGCGGCGGCCAGTCCCGCGGCGATCCTGCGGTGGTCGGCGTCGAGTTGCGCGTAGCCGACGGTGGTGCCGTCGGTGCCGTCGATCAGCGCGGGGGCGTCGCCCCGGGCCGCGGCGCCGCCCAGGACGGCTTCGTGGATGGGCAGTTCGACGGCCGGAACGTCTGTGTAGTGGCTGTAGCGGCTGGACAGGACCACGGCGGCTCCTCACGGCCAGACGGTGGGCGTGGCGGGCTCAGTAGGACTTGGGCAGGCCGAGGCTCTGGTGGGACACGTAGTTGAGGATCATCTCCCTGCTGACCGGCGCGATCCTGGCCACCCGGGCCGCGGTGATCAGCGACGCGATGCCGAACTCGCTGGTCAGGCCGTTGCCTCCGAGGGTGTGCACCGCCTGGTCGACGGCGCGCACGCACGCCTCCCCCGCGGCGTACTTGGCCATGTTCGCGGCCTCTCCCGCGCCGGCGTCGTCGCCCGCGTCGTACAGGCGGGCCGCCTTCTGCATCATCAGGCGGGCGAGCTCCAGCTCGATGTGGGCCTGCGCCAGGGGATGCGCGATGGCCTGGTGGGCTCCGATGGGAGCCTGCCAGACGGAGCGCTCCTTGGCGTACGCCACGGCCCGGTCGAGCGCGTAGCGGCCCATGCCGATCGCGAACGCGGCGGTCATGATGCGCTCGGGGTTGAGCCCGGCGAAGAGCTGGAGCAGGCCGGCGTCCTCGTCCCCGACGAGCGCGTCCGCGGGCAGCCGCACGTCGTCCAGGACCAGCTCGAACTGCTTCTCCGCGGCGTTCAGTTCCATGTCTATCCGCCGCCGCGAGAAGCCCTCGGCGTCCCTCGGGACGACGAACAGGCACGGCTTGAGCTTGCCGGTGCGGGCGTCCTCGGTGCGGCCGACGATCAGCGTGGCGTCCGCGATGTCGACCCCGGAGACGAACACCTTGCGGCCGGTCAGCAGCCAGTCGCCGGTGGCCTCGTCGCGGCGGGCGGTGGTGGTGATGCGGTGCGAGTTGGAGCCCGCGTCGGGCTCCGTGATGCCGAACGCCATGGTGCGGCTGCCGTCGGCGAGCGCCGGCAGCCACTCCGCCTTCTGGGCGCCGGTGCCGAAGCGGGCGATGACGGTTCCGCAGATGGCGGGCGACACGACCATCATCAGCAGGGGGCAGCCCGCGGCGCCGAGTTCCTCCAGCACGAGGGAGAGCTCCTGGATGCCGCCGCCCCCGCCGCCGTACTCCTCGGGGAGGTTGACGCCGAGGTAGCCGAGCTTCGCCGTCTCGCGCCACAGTTCGTCCGGGTGTCCGCCGGCGCCCACCACGGACGTCATGTAGGCGCGGCCGTAGCGCCTGCCGAGCGCGGCGACGGCGGCGCGCAGGTCCCGGTGTTCCGCGCTTTCGTCGCTTTCCTGAGCCGTGCTGCGAGCGGTGCTCATCGGGGCATCTCCTCCGTGCTCTTCGCGGGCAGGTCTTCCGTGCTCTTCGCGGGCAGGTCTTCCGTGCTCATCAGGGCGTCTGGTCCGTGCTCTTCACGGGCGCCCCCGTGCTCTCCGCGGGCGACTCCTCCGTGACGACGGCGAGGAGCGTGCCGGACTCGACCTGGTGGCCCAGGGCGGCGTGCAGGGCGGTGAGGGTGCCGGTGGCCGGCGCGGTGACGGTGTGCTCCATCTTCATCGCCTCCAGCCACAGCAGGGGCGCTCCCGCGGTCACCCGGGCCCCTTCCGCGACGCCCTCCGCGAGGCGGACGACGGTGCCCGGCATCGGGGCGAGCAGCGATCCCGGCGGGCGTTCCTCCGCGGCCGGCAGCGGCAGGCGGGGCAGCGCGGTGAGGGCGGTGTCGCCGACCCACACCCGCGCGCCGCGCACCGTGACGTCGAACGTGCGCCGCACGCCGCCGGCTTCGAGCACGACGCGGTCCGCGGCGGCGCGCAGGACGCGGATGTCGTGGGCGGGGGCGGTGCCCTGGGCCGCACCTGGGGCCGCACCCTGGGCTGTGCGTCCCTCCGGTTCGGTACGCAGGACGTCCTCGACCACGAGCCCGTCGCGGGTGTGCCGGTAGCGGACCTCGTACTCGGTGCCGTCCGGCTCGCCGCGGTACCGCCTGGCCTGCGGCTGCGAGGGGACGTTGCGGAAGCCGCCGAAGCGCGAGCGGCCCTGGGCCGCGGCCACCGCGGCGGCCACCGGGGCGAGCGGGTCGGGGGCGGCGGCGGTCAGCTCGCCCAGGTGGCGTTCGTAGAAGCCGGTGTCCATGCGGCCGGCGGCGAACTCCGGGTGCCGCAGCGACCGCAGAAGCAACTCCCTGTTGGTGACGAGGCCCTGCACGCGTGCGTGCTCCAGCGCCCCGGCGAGCCTGCGCACCGCCTCCGCGCGCGTGGGCGCCCACGCGACCACCTTGGCGAGCAGCGGGTCGTAGTGCATGCCGACGCGGTCGCCGTCCTCGTACCCGGTGTCGAGCCGCAGGCCCCGTCCGCCCGCTCCCGCTCCCGTGCTCCCTAGGGCGAACGGTCCGGTGGTGCTCCCTAGGGCGAACGGTCCCGGGGTGCTCCCCGTGGCACCGGCACCGGCACCGGCACCGGGGGCGCCCTGGGTGGCCGTCCCCGGCACGGCGCCCGGGACGTGCAGGCGGTGCAGGACGCCGGTGGACGGGGCCCAGCCCCGGGCCGGGTCCTCGGCGTAGAGGCGGGCCTCGACGGCGTGGCCGCGCGGGGCCGGCGGGGCGCCGGCCCCGGGGACGGCGGCACGGTCGGCAACGTCAGCGTCAGCATGGTCGGCAGCAGCGGACGAGTCCGCGCCCTCGTACAGGCGCCGGCCCTCGGCGATCCGGATCTGCCAGGCGACCAGGTCGAGCCCGAACACGGCCTCGGTGACCGGGTGTTCCACCTGGAGGCGGGTGTTCATCTCCAGGAAGTGCACGCGCGCGTCCGCGCCGCCGTCGTCCCCATCAGCCGGAGCCACGGCCCCTTCTCCCCCAGCGCCTTCCCCGATCCCGGCCCCTTCGTCGATCAGGAACTCGACCGTGCCCGCGCCGACGTACCCGGTGGCCCGCACCGCGCGCTCGGCGGCCTCGGTGAGGCGCCGCACGAGGCCCGGGGCGAGACCGGGTGCCGGGGCCTCCTCGATCACCTTCTGGTGGCGGCGCTGGAGGGAGCAGTCGCGGGTGCCGAGGGTCCACACGGTGCCGTGCGCGTCGGCCAGCACCTGCACCTCGACGTGCCGGCCGCCCTCGATGTACGGCTCGACGAACACCTCGCCGTCCCCGAACGCGCTCGCCGCCTCGGCGCGCGCGGCGGCCAGCTCCGCGTCCAGCGCGGCCAGGTCCCGGACCACCCGCATCCCGCGCCCGCCGCCGCCCGCAGCGGCCTTCACCAGCACCGGCAGGTCGTCCTCGGTGAGTGCGGCGGGGTCGGTCACCACGGGGACGCCCATGAGCTTCTTGGCGACCGTCTTGGACGCCATCGCCTCGATGGCCTCCGGCGGCGGGCCGACCCACACCAGGCCGGCGCCGGTGACCGCGCGCGCGAAGTCCGCGTTCTCGGAGAGGAAGCCGTATCCGGGGTGCACGGCGTCCGCGCCCGCCGCGAGGGCGGCCTTCACGACGAGGTCGCCGCGCAGGTAGGTGTCCGCGGGGGCCTCCCCCGGCAGGCGTACCGCGGAGTCGGCCACGCGCGCGTGCAGCGCGTCGGCGTCCGCGTCCGAGTACACCGCCACGGTGGCGATGCCCAGGTCGCGGCAGGTGCGCACGATCCGGCAGGCGATCTCGCCGCGGTTGGCGACGAGCAGGGAGGTGATCACCGTTGGCTTACCGTCCGTTCGTCCGACATACCGTCCGTCCCGTCCCGATACCGCTGTCGTGTCGTGTCCTGTTCTCTGTCCTGTCGCGTCACGGCGCCGTCCTCCCCGTCGCTCACGGCGCCGTCCTCCCCGTCACATCCGGAAGACGCCGAAGCCGCCGCGCACGCCCTCGTAGGGCGCCGTGTGAATGGCGGAGAGGCACAGGCCGAGCACGGTGCGGGTGTCGCGGGGGTCGATCACCGCGTCGTCGTACAGCCGGCCCGACAGGAACATCGGCAGCGACTCCGACTCGATCTGCTGCTCCACCATCGCCCGCAGCCCCGCGTCGGCCTCCTCGTCGTACGGCTTCCCGCGGGCGACGGCGGACTGCCGGGCGACGATCGACAGCACCCCGGCGAGCTGCTGGGGCCCCATCACGGCGGACTTGGCGCTCGGCCAGGCGAAGAGGAACCTGGGGTCGTAGGCCCGGCCGCACATGCCGTAGTGCCCGGCGCCGTACGAGGCGCCCATGAGCACGGACAGGTGCGGCACCCGGGAGTTGGAGACGGCGTTGATCATCATCGCGCCGTGCTTGATGATGCCGCCCTGCTCGTAGCTGCTGCCCACCATGTAGCCGGTGGTGTTGTGCAGGAACACGAGCGGGATGTCCCGCTGGTTGGCCAACTGGATGAACTGCGCCGCCTTCTGCGACTCCGCGCTGAACAGCACGCCCTGGGCGTTCGCCAGGACGCCGACGGGGTAGCCGTGCAGCCGCGCCCAGCCGGTGGCGAGACTGGGCCCGTAGAGCGGCTTGAACTCGTCGAAGTCCGAGCCGTCGACGACCCGGGCGACCACCTCGCGCGGGTCGAACGGGACCTTCAGGTCGCCCGGGACGACGCCGAGGAGCTCGTCGGCGTCGTAGGCGGGCGGCTCGACCCCGTCCGGTGCCGGATCCGGGTACGCCTTGCGGTGGTTGAGGCGGGCCACGACCCGGCGGGCCTGGCGCAGGGCGTCGTGCTCGTCGACGGCGAAGTGGTCGGCGAGGCCGGACACGCGCGCGTGCATCTCGGCGCCGCCCAGGGACTCGTCGTCGCTCTCCTCGCCGGTGGCCATCCTCACCAGCGGCGGGCCGCCGAGGAACACCTTGGAGCGCTCCTTGACCATGATCACGTGGTCGGACATGCCCGGCACGTAGGCGCCGCCCGCGGTGGAGTTGCCGAAGACCACGGCCAGGGTGGGGATGCCGGCCGCGGAGAGCCGGGTGAGGTCGCGGAAGAGCGCGCCGCCCGGGATGAAGATCTCCTTCTGGGACGGCAGGTCGGCGCCGCCCGACTCGACGAGGCTGATGGTGGGCAGCCGGTTGGCGAGCGCTATCTCGTTGGCGCGCAGGGCCTTCTTCAGCGTCCACGGATTGCTGGCGCCGCCGCGCACGGTGGGGTCGTTCGCGGTGATCAGGCACTCGACGCCCTCGACGACGCCGATGCCGGTCACCAGGGAGGCGCCCACGGTGTAGTCGCTGCCCCAGCCCGCGAGCGGGGACAGTTCGAGGAAGGGCGTGTCCGGGTCCAGCAGCAGCTCGATGCGCTCGCGGGCGAGCAGCTTGCCGCGGCCGCGGTGCCGCTCGACGTACTTCTCGCCGCCGCCCGCGAGGGCCTGGGCGTGCTCTGCCTCCAGCTCGGCGAGCTTGCCGAGCATGGCCTCACGGTTGGCCGCGTAGCCGGGCGCGGTGGTGTCCAGGGCGGACGCGAGCAGGGTCACTGGGGCTCCTCGGAGCGGGGCGTGCGGGGGGTGCGAGGGGTGGGGGGCGCGGGGGTTTGCGTCTCGGTGCCCGCGGTAGGGCCCCCGGAGGGGTCCGTGGAGGGGCCTGTGGCATGGCCTGTGGGGGGATCCGTGAAGGGATCCGTGAAGGTATCCGTGGAGGGATCCGCGGCCGCCAGCAGGTCTTCCGGGATGTCCACGTGGCGGGCGCGCAGCCACTCGCCGAGCGCCTTGGCCTGCGGGTCGAAACGGTGCCGGGCGGCGACTCCCTCGCCGAGCAGCCCCTCGACCACGAAGTTCAGGGCCCGCAGGTTGGGCAGCACATGGCGGGTGACCGGCAGGTCCGCGCACTCCGGCAGGAGGGTGCGCAGGCGGTCGGTGGTGAGGGTGCGCAGGAGCCAGTCCCAGACGGGGTCCGCGGGGTCCGTGGGGCTCGTGGGGTCCGTGTCCGTGGGGTTCGCCACCGCCCTTTGCGCGGGGCCCTGCGCGAGGCCGGGGCCCCGCGCGAGACCCTGGCGGGCCCAGACACCGATGTTGGCGTCCCCGCCCTTGTCGCCACTGCGGGCGCCCGCGAGGAGGCCGAGCGGCGCGCGGCGCGTACGAACGGCGGGCGCCCCCTCCCCACCCGCCCCCGGCGAGGTCTGCCGGACGTCCGCCTCCAACGGCTCCTGAACGGGCCGCAGTTCCCGGGTGCGGCCGGGTCCCGGTACGTGCTGCCGCCGCCCGTCCGGGAGAACGGCGACGTGCTCGACGGCGCCCTGCGCGACGTACGCCGTCTCGAACACCCCGTAGGGTGTGCCCTTCCCGGGCGGCGCGGTCACGTGGAAGCCCGGGTACGAGGCGAGCGCCAGCTCCACCGCGGCGGCGCCGAGCGCGCGCCCCACCGCCTGCTCGTCGCGGTCGCGCGCGACCAGCCGCAGGACGGCGCTCGCGGCCTCCTCGGTGCCGGCGTCCGGGTGGTCGGTACGGGCGAGTTCCCAGCGCAGTTCGGCGGGCCGCCGCTTGCTCAGGGCGTCCTCCATCTGCGCGCGCACCAGGTCCGCCTTGGCGTCGATGTCGAGCCCGGTCAGCACGAAGACGACCTCGCCGCGGAAGCCGCCGAGCCGGTTCAGGCCGACCTTCAGCGACGGGGGCGGGGGCTCGCCCCGGACGCCGTCGATCGCGACCCGGTCGGGCCCCTGCCGGGTGAGCCGGACGGTGTCGAGGCGTGCGGTGACGTCGGGGCCCGCGTACCGGGCGCCGGAGGTCTCGTAGAGGAGTTGCGCGGTGACGGTTCCGGTGTCGACGAAGCCGCCGGTGCCGTCCTGCTTGGTGATGACGCAGGAGCCGTCCTCGTGGAGCTCGGCGAGCGGGAAGCCGGGGTGGTGGGCGGCGCCGGGACGGTGCGACGCGAAGAACGCGTAGTTGCCGCCGGTGGCCTGGGTGCCGCACTCCAGGACGTGCCCGGCGACCACGGCGCCCGCCAGCTTGTCGTACTCCTCTGGCCGCCACCCGAAGTGCGCGGTGGCGGGCCCCGTGACGAGGGCGGCGTCGGTGACGCGGCCGGTGACCACGATGTCCGCGCCGGCGCGCAGGCAGGCGGCGATGCCGTGGCCGCCGAGATAGGCGTTGGCGGTGACGACGCCCTCGGGCCAGCCGCCTCGGCCGATCAGGTCGTCGCCGGTGACGTGGGCGACGCGCGCGGGTATGCCGAGGCGGTCGGCGAGCTCGCCGAGCCTCTCGGCGAGGGAGGCCGGGTTGACGCCGCCCGCGTTGGCCACGATCCGCACCCCGCGCTCGTGGGCGAGGCCGAGGCACTGCTCCAGCTGGCCGAGGAACGTCTTCGCGTAGCCCAGTGCGGCATCCCGCAGGCGGTCCCGGCCGAGGATCAGCATGGTCAGCTCGGCGAGGTAGTCGCCGGTGAGGACGTCGAGGGCGCCGCCGGTGAGCATCTCGGTCAGGGCGGCGGAACGGTCGCCGTAGAAGCCGGAGAAGTTGCCTATGCGCAGCGGTGGGGGCGGTGGGTGCTGTGAGGCCGTCGAGGGTTGCGAGGCCGTCGAGGGTTGCGAGGCCGACGAGGGTTGCGAGGCCGACGAGGGTTGCGAGGCCGACGAGGGCTGTGCGGGCGGCGGGGCCGGGCTCACCGGGGGCCGTCCGTCCCGTCGGAGGGCGTTCCCGGCGCGCGGCCCTCCCCCGGGGGACCCGCGAAGGCCTGGGCGATGTCGAGCCACTCGTCGGCGTCGGGGCCGTCCGCGTGCACGTCCACGTCCGAGCGGTGCGCGCGCTGGGTGACGAGCAGGCAGAAGTCGACGGCGGAGCCGGTGACGCGCTGGGCGGCGTCCTCGGGGCCGTGGGCCCAGACCTCGCCCGAGGCGGCGGTCAGCTCCACCCTGAACTCCTCCTCGGGTGGCCGCAGTCCGTGCACCAGGTAGGCGAAATCCCGTGCCCTGACGCCGATCCGCACCACGTGCCGCAGCCGATCGGTGGGCTCCCGGACCACGCCGAGGGTGTCGGCGACGTCCTTGCCGTGCGCCCACGTCTCCATGATCCGCCCGGTGGCCACGCCCGCGGGGGACATCGGCGGCCCGTACCAGGGAAACCGCGTCCCGTCCGGCGCCGCCCGCAGCAACCGCTGGAGCTCCTCGCGGCCGGCGCGCCAGCGGGCCATCAACTCGGAGGGGAGCAGCACCGCGCCGGCCTGTGCGGCGTCGTCTATGTACGTGTCCGGGGCCGCGGCGGCCTCCTCGATCTGGGCCGCGAAGGCGTCCGTGTCGGTGGCGGCGAGCAGCGCGGCCCGGTCGGTCCAGGCGAGGTGGGCGATCTGGTGGGCCACGGTCCAGCCGGGTGCGGGGGTCTCCGCGGCCCACTCGCGCGCGGAGAGCCCGCTCACCAGCTGGTCGAGCTCCTCGCTCTCGGCACGCAGGTCGTCGAGCACGGGGCGGGGGTCGGACACGGCGCGCTCCTTACGGTGCGGTGTCCCTGTGCGGGACGACGGTTCCTTGTGCGCCCGGCAGCGCTCGGCCTGGTTCCGGGTGCCTCCGGAAGTGGGCCCGGTCCCGGGGCTTGGGCGGGTCCGGATTCGGTGCCTTGGGCAGGTTCGGGGCGCGGTCCCGGGGCCGTTCCGGGGGCGGGGCAGGGCGGTATGTGCGGTGAGCATGGCACGGGGCCGGAACCAAAACAAGCATGCGTGCTTGTATTTTCACGTTGTGGTGGCGTTCCGGAAGAGGCCCCCTCTCCCTCGGCCGCTGGCGCGGAGCCACAGCCGGAAAATCCATCGAAGGCGGTGGCAAGGGGCACCTACGCTGCCGCCTTCGACGAACAGGATGTGTCAGTCGGTGTCAGTCGGTGCTGCTCGGGGCCACCCTGGACGGGCCCGCGAAGTCCTCGGGCAAGGCGTCCATCAGGAGTTCATCGACGGATCGGCCGAGCCAGTACCCGGCCTTACGGAGGCGCCCGGCCTGCCGGAAGCCCGCCTTCTCGTAGGCGACGATGCCGGCCCTGTTGGGTTCCAGGACCTTGAGCCAGACGCCGCGCAGGGCGGCCAGGTTGAACGCCCAGTCGAGCGTCAGGGTGGTCGCCTCGGTGGCGTAGTGGTTCCCGCGCGCCTCCGGGGCCAGAAGAATGATGTACTCGGCTCGTTGTACAGCCTGATCGACGTAGAGCACGGTCATTCCGATGGCTTGTTCGTCCTCCAGCCGCACGACTTCGAAAGAGCGGCGCATCTCGCTCCTCGCCTGGGCCTCCCAACCGGCGGCGCGGACCTCCCAGGCCGTCGGCATCTGGGTGCCGTATCCCAGGATCGTCCCGGGATCGTTCTCCCAACGGTGGTATTCGGGCAACAGCTCCTGCCGCGGCAGGCCCAGGGCGAGCCGGTCGCCGCGCAAGAGAATGTGAGGCTGGCTCACGGGATGGCTCCTCTCGAACCCCGGTGTCGTGGTCCGGGGCCGTCCGGTGTGCAGATCGTTGTGTACAGGGAGGTCTCAGGCGGCTCTTCGATCGGCCGTTCCTCCTGATCGGCAATCCATCAGCACAAGGCGGTGCCCTGCGGGCACGAGGTCGACGCCCGCCCATGCGCTCCGCCCCCGCGTCTGCCACTGGACGTCGACCAGGTACGAAGCGAGCCAGTCGACGTTGACCTGTCCTCCCACCAGACCGGAGATCGCCTGCGAACTCGCCCCCCACACCCCCCATCGGCGTGGGAAACCGTATACACCGGACAGGCCCCCGCCGCGTCTGTGATCACTGCGACCGTGCCCATCGCGCGAGCACGTACGATCGTGAACGAGCCCGCCCACGCGTGCGCGTAGGCAGAGATGTCCGAGCAGGTCAAGGCCCCTGCAGGGGTTGCGGGGCTCGCCGGCGGCGGACCGGTCGTACGCGACTCCAAAGACCCGACGGGACCGGTGCTCGGGTTCGGTACTGCTGTGTGGTCCTCGTTCATCCAGAGTGCAAAGGACGGTGGCTTCGGCCGCTGTCCGAAACCGTGAACAATGACGGCGCGCACCACCCGGAGGTGACTCCGGGTGGCGACTGAGCGATTCGAGATCACCCCAGCCCGGGGGCTGGGCACTGGTGGTCCGGAACCGATACTCGCCTACCCGACCGGCGCTAGGCTCGCGCAATGCGACCTCTCAGATATTCCATCAACGTCACACTGGACGGCTGCTGCGACCATCGCGAAATCCTCCCGGACGAGGAATTGCACCGCCACGCGACCGAGAACATCGCCCAAGCCGATGCCCTGCTCTTCGGCCGGGTTACCTACGACATGATGGAGGCGGCCTGGCGGCCGTCGGCGCGCGCGGGAGCAACGACCGACTGGCCCGACTGGATGGAACCCTTCGCCCGGACCATCGACGCGGCGAAGAAGTACGTCGTGTCGAGCAGCCTGGAACGGGTCGACTGGAACGCGGAGTTCGTACGCGGGGACTTGCGAAATGCCGTTCAGCAGCTCAAGCAGGAGCCAGGTAACGGTCTGTTCGTGGGCGGAGTGAAGCTCCCGCTGGCCCTCGCGGAAATGGGATTGATCGATGAGTACGAGTTCGTGGTGCAGCCCAGGCTGGTAGGACATGGGCCGACGCTGTTCGCGGGGCTGTCCAAGCAGGTCGACTTGAGGCTCGTGGGCCGGTGGGAGTTCGGCTCGGGGGCCGTCGCGATGCGGTACGAACCGAAAGGGTGACGCCGGGGAGGCCGTGAGCGGCGTTCCCGGACTCCCCCGGTTTCCGTACGCCCCCGTGCCCTTTGAGTGCCCGGATGAGTACCCGTACGGATAGCAGCAGCCCATCCGCTGGAAAACGATGGCCGCCATGACCACCACCTCGCGGGTCGCCATGCCGGTCGCGGCCGTTCTGCTGCTGGTCCCCGCGCTCGCCGCCTGCGGGGGCGCGACCGACGGGAAGACCGTGCGCGAACTCGCCGCCGGCCCCGACGCCGTGAAGGCACGTCAGCAGGCCGAGTCGGCCATCCGCGACACCGTCGCCGCCTGGGACACCGGCACCCCGCTCACGCTCGGCCTCCTCGCCCTGGAGGACACGTGCGCCGGCGGGACGGCGAAGGAGTGGTTCTACTCCACCGGCGACGACCGGTACAAAATCCGCTGCACCCTGTACGCCACCGCCTATTTCGGCGCCGATCCCCGCCATATGGCCGACACGATCGACGGGATCCTCACCGCGGGGGACCGCACGGGGTCCCCCATTCCCTTCGCCCACGACTTCCAGTACGCGCGCACGGTCGTGGACTACTACCGGGGCAGGACCGGCGACCCGCAAGGGCCGGGGACCGGCGAACCGACGCTGCTCAGCGCGGCTCCGGTCACGCTCCGATGGGACCAGGTGAAGAGCGAGGGGAACGAGGAGAGCAGGGGCAAGCGCGAACTGATCGGCGAACCCCGCCCGTGCGCACCCAGGGGCCCGCCGACGCTGCGGCGCTGCCTGCGCGAGCCGGCCTCCACCAGCGTGGCCGATCTGCGCCGCACGTACGGGATGGTGTTCGAGCTTCCCTTCGTCGCCGACGATTACTTCGTCGTCTGGAAGTGACCCCCGCGAAGTGACCCCCTGGAAGTGACCCTACGCCCCCCGACGCCCACCCCCCGGCGGCGTCGCGTGAAGGACTACGACCGCCAGGTCGTCCTCCACCGGCTCGGGGCTGAAGTCGTGCGTCGCCTGGCGGACGCGTTCCGCGATCGCCATCGCGCCCATGCCCGCGCAGCCGGCGAGGATCCGGGCCAGGCCGTCCCCGTCGTCCAGCTGCCGCTGGCCGTCGCGGCGCTCGGTGACGCCGTCGGTGACGCACAGCAGGGTCTCGCCGGGTGCGAGGAGGAAGGACTCCGCGGTGAAGTCGGTGTCCTCGTCGATGCCGAGCAGCATCTGCGACTCGGCGACGGACTGGACCTTTCCGCCGGCGGTCATCCGCAGGGGCAGCGGGTGGCCCGCGCTGGCCAGGGTGCACTGGGCGCCGCCGGCGTGCGGGTCGGGGGTCAGTTCGCCGTAGACCATGCTCAGGAACCTCGGCTGGGCGCCCTCGACGGCGACGCTCACCGCCTCCGCCGCGTCCTCCGCCATGACCGCGTTCAGCCAGCCGAGCACCGCCTCGACGCCGTGTCCCTCGCGGGCCAGCAACCGCACCATGTGGCGGGTGAGGCCGGTCACCGACATCGCCTCCGCGTCCTTGCCCTGGACGTCGCCGAGCAGGAAGCACCAGCGGCCGTCACCGGTGGGGAACAGGTCGTAGAAGTCGCCGCCGACGGTCAGGCCGCTGGCGTGCGGCTCGTAGACGATCGCGGACTCCACGCCGGGCAGGCTGCCGAGCGAGGCGGGGAGCTGGCGGCGTTGCAGGGCCGTGCTGATGCTGGTCTGGCGGGCGTACCGGCGGGCCGTGTCCAGGGCCTGGGCGATCCTGCGTGCCACGTCCTCCGTGGTGCGTGCGGCGGAGTCGGTGATCTCGGCGGGTGCGGCGCGGCCGATCACCAGCGAGCCGCGGCACTCGCCGCCGGACACCATGGAGAAGGCCAGCGCCGAGCCTCCGGGGTCGCCGTCGGCGGCCTCCGGCCACGGCCAGGCCAGGCCCGCGGTCCACAGCTCGCAGGGCGGCGGGTCGGGCTCCAGCTGGCGGCGGAGGGGGGCGATGCGGCGCTCGTCCATGTGCCAGACGCTGGCGAGCCGCATGTCGCCGGCCTCGGTGGCGAGCCAGACCGCGCACCAGTCGGCGAGCCTCGGCACCATGAGCTGGCCGGCCAGGGCGGCGACCATGCCCTCGTCGAGCTGGCCGGAGAGGAGCTCGCTGGCCTCCGCGAGGAACGTCCCGCCGTGCGCGGCGGGCCCGGCGGCACCGTGGTACTCGACCTGGGCGGACGGATGCGCCACCTCGCTGGCCTCCAGCTGCCGGTACAGGGCCGTGTTCAGCGGGCCGACGGGGGCTTCGGACTCGTCGGAGTCGGCGATCCGCAGCCGGCACCAGACGGCCTTCTCCTTGCGCCGGTAGGTCACCCCCCACGACTCCGCGAGCGCGCCGACGATCTGGAGGCCGAGGCCCCGCCCGCTGCCGCGCGTGGCGGAGGCGCCGGGCACCGTGCCCGAGGGCTGCCGGTCGACGACCTCGATCCTGGCGCCCGTCAGCTCGCCGTCCCGGTCCCACGCCGTCTCCACCTGGCAGATCACGTCCATCGTGGTGCCCGCGTGGATCAGGGCGTTCGTCGTCAGCTCGCCGACGAGCAGCGCGGCGTCGTCCGCGAGGCGCTCGGCGGGGCGGCCGAGGGAGGACGTCGACAGGGCCCGCTCGGTGATCACCGCCCGTACGAAGGCGCGGGCCCGGGAGGGCGCCACCTGGCTCGCGGGCAGCCGCGTTCCCGCGCCGGAGCCGGGACGGTCCGGGACCGGGCCGACGCCCACCCGGCTCTCCCTACCGGGTGCCGGCCCGTTCGCGGCGGGGCCGGCACCCGCTCGCTGCGTACCCGCACCGGATCCCGGCCCCTCGGGTACCGGACCGGAATCCGCCCGGGAGAGGGGTGGCTCCTGCACAGAGCCCTCCTGACTCGAACGGTTGCCCTAAAAGACACTATAGTGACGTAGATAACCCTTCTCATCCGGAGTGCCTGGATTGCCGAGTAGGGCAGTCACTCTTGGCCGATCCGGCGCCCCGGGCCACGACCCCAGGGAACGGCATGACGGACGCCATGGAGCGGAACGCGGAGACGGTGCGCGTCGAGGACCTGCGGCCACTCCTGGGCACGCTCAGGTCTCTGTGCGACGGCGACTTCTCCGTACGGATGGCGGAGAACGGCGATGGCCTGCTCGGCGAGCTGGCGAACGCGGTCAACCGCGTCGCCGCCCGCAACGAGCACCTGTCCACCGAGGTGCGCCGGGTGCGGCGCGTGGTCAGCAGGGAGGGCATGCTCGACGAGCGGCTCTCGGACAGCCCGGGCCCCGGCGCCTGGGAGAGCACGGTCAGGGACACGAACCAGCTGGTGGAGGCCCTGGCCCTGCCGATGGTGAACGCCACCAGGGTGCTGGAGGCGGTCGCGGAGGGCGACCTCAGCAAGCAGATGGAGCTGCGGGTCGGCACCCGGCAGCTCCACGGCGACCTGCGCAGCCTGGCGGTGGGCCTGAACCGTGTGGTCGACCACCTGTCCTCGTTCACCGGCGAGGTCATGCGGGTCGCGCACGAGGTCGGCACGGAGGGACGGCTCGGCGGGCGCGCCAGCGTCCGGGGGCTCTCCGGTTCCTGGCGGAGCCTGACGGAGGCCGTCAACACGATGGCGTCCCGGCTGACCGCCCAGGTCCGTGACATCTCGGCCGTGACGACGGCGGTGGCGAGCGGCGACCTGACCCGCAAGGTCACCGTCGAGACCGCGGGCGAGCTGCTGGAGCTGAAGCTCACCGTGAACACCATGGTCGACCAGCTCTCGGCGTTCGCCGACGAGGTCACCCGCGTGGCCCGCGAGGTCGGCACCGACGGCACCCTCGGCAGCCAGGCCCAGGTACGCGACGTGAAGGGGGTCTGGCGGGACCTCACGAACAACGTCAACCTCATGGCGTCCAACCTCACCTCCCAGGTCCGCAACATCGCCCAGGTCACCACGGCGGTGGTACGCGGCGACCTCAGCCAGAAGATCACGGTGGACGCGAAGGGCGAGATCCGCCAGCTGATGAGCACCGTGAACACGATGGTCGACCAGCTCTCGGCGTTCGCCGACGAGGTCACGCGGGTGTCCCGCGAGGTCGGTACCGAGGGCAACCTCGGCGGTCAGGCCCACGTCCGGGACGTCAGCGGCGTGTGGAAGGACCTCACCGACAACGTCAACTCCATGGCGTCGAACCTCACCTCCCAGGTCCGCAACATCGCCCAGGTCGCCACCGCCGTCGCCAACGGCGACCTCTCCAAGAAGATCGACGTCGACGCACGCGGCGAGATCCTCGAACTCAAGACCACCCTCAACACCATGGTCGACCAGCTCTCGGCGTTCGCCGACGAGGTCACGCGCGTGGCCCGCGAGGTCGGCACCGAGGGCAACCTCGGCGGTCAGGCGCAGGTGCGGGACGTCTCCGGGGTCTGGAAGGGCCTCACCGACAACGTCAACTTCATGGCGTCGAACCTCACCTCCCAGGTCCGCAACATCGCCCAGGTCACCACGGCCGTCGCCAACGGAGACCTCTCCAAGAAGATCGACGTCGACGCACGCGGCGAGATCCTCGAACTCAAGACGACCGTGAACAGCATGGTCCAGCAGCTGCGGGACTTCGCCGACGAGGTCACGCGCGTGGCCCGCGAGGTCGGCACCGAGGGCAACCTCGGCGGCCGGGCCCAGGTGCACGGGGTGTCGGGGGTGTGGAAGGACCTCACGGACAACGTCAACTTCATGGCGTCCAACCTCACCTCCCAGGTCCGCAACATCGCCCAGGTCGCCACCGCCGTCGCCAACGGCGACCTCTCCAAGAAGATCGACGTCGACGCACGCGGCGAGATCCTCGAACTCAAGACCACCCTCAACACCATGGTCGACACGCTGTCCGCCTTCTCGTCGGAGGTCACCCGCGTGGCCCGCGAGGTCGGCAGCGAGGGGCAGCTCGGCGGCCAGGCCCGCGTCGAGGGCGTGTCCGGCAACTGGAAGCGGCTGACCACCGGCGTGAACGAGCTGGCGCTGAACCTCACCACGCAGGTCCGCGCGATCGGCGAGGTCGCGAGCTCCGTCGCCAAGGGCGACATGTCCCGCTCGGTCACGGTGGAGGCGCAGGGCGAGGTCGCCGACCTCAAGGACAACGTCAACCGCATGGTGTCGAACCTGCGCGAGACCACCCGCACCAAGGACTGGCTGGAGTCCAACCTGACCCGTATCGCCGGCCTGATGCAGGGCCACCGGGACCTGGTCGAGGTCGCCGATCTGATCCTGCGCGAGCTGGCGCCGCTGGTGAACGCGCACTCCGAGGTGTTCTTCCTGGTCGACTCCGCGGCCAGGCCCGGCGAGGGCCTGGAGCTGATCGCCGACTACGGCATCGGCGGCCGGGGCCGCGAGGACCTCAAGGCGGAGTCGCCGCTGCGCGGCCTGGTGTCGCAGGCCCTGCGGGAGAAGCGGCGCATCCTCATCGAGGACGCCCCGCCCGACTACGTGACCGTGCGCTCCGGCCTCGGCGCCTCCCCCGCCTCCAGCATCCTCATCCTGCCGATCCTCTTCGAGGACAGGCTGCTGGGAGTCATCGAGCTGGCGTCGTTCAGCGCGTTCAACGAGATCCAGCTCACGTTCGTCGACCAGTTCGCGCACACCATCGGCGTCTCGTTCAACACCATCCTCGCCAACGCCCGCACGGAGGCGCTGCTGTCGGAGTCCCAGCGCCTCACCTCCGAGCTGCGCAAGCGCTCCGACGAACTCCAGCGGTCCAACGCCGAGCTGGAGGAGAAGGCGGCGCTGCTGGCCACCTCCTCGCAGTACAAGTCGGAGTTCCTGGCGAACATGTCGCACGAGCTGCGCACGCCGCTCAACTCCCTGCTCATCCTGGCCCGGCTGCTCGCCGACAACCCGGACGGCCACCTGTCAGGACAGGAGGTCGAGTTCGCCGGCACGATCCACCGTTCCGGCGCGGACCTGCTCCAGCTGATCAACGACATCCTGGACCTGTCGAAGGTCGAGGCGGGCCGGATGGACGTCCGCCCGAAGAACCTGCCGCTGACCAAGCTGCTCGACTACGTGCACGCCACGTTCCGGCCGCTCACCATCGACCGCGGCCTGGGCTTCGACATCTCGGTAGGCGAGAACGTCCCCAGGGAGCTGTACTCCGACGAGCAGCGCATCCAGCAGGTGCTGCGGAACCTTCTCTCCAACGCCGTGAAGTTCACGAACTCCGGCGGCATCGAGCTGCGCGTGGAGCCCGTGCCGCCGTCCGCGTTCGAGGAGATCACCCTGCGTGACGCCGAGTCCGTCATCGCCTTCTCCGTGAAGGACACCGGCATCGGCATCCCGCCGGAGAAGCTGGCGGTGGTGTTCGAGGCGTTCCAGCAGTCGGAGGGCACCACCAACCGCAAGTACGGCGGCACCGGCCTCGGCCTCTCCATCAGCAGGGAGATCGCCGGACTGCTCGGCGGCCGGATCGACGCCGAGAGCGAGGAGGGCGTCGGCTCGCGCTTCACCCTCTACATACCGGCCCAGCTGCCCACCAGGGCGCTCGCGGCGGCCACGGGGAGCGCGACGCCCGGGATCGGTGCGGGGGGCGAGAAGGTGGCGGAGATCCTCGGCAGTGAGGCGGGGACCGCGGGTGCGGCCGGGGCGGCCGGTGCCGGGGCGGCCGTCGGGCCGCCGAGCCCCGGTGGCGGTGCCGCTGCGGGCGGCGGGCTCGCGGGCCGCTCCTCCGGCGGGCGGCGGCCCGGTGCGGGGACGGGCCGCGGGGACGACGTGTTCGCGTCGGCCGGCACACCGACGGTGCTGCCGGAGCCAGGCGGGGAGGAGCGGGCTCCCGGGGCGGGTCCGGCAGGGGCCGGGCCTGCCACGGGGGCCCCGGAGGCGGAGACCGCACCCGCCGCGGAGGGCGGACCGGCGCCCGCGGCCGGCACGGCGCCCGCCGGGGCGGAACCGGTCGAGCTGAGCACCGCCGAGGCGCTCTCCCCCTACCGCGCACCCGACGAGGACCGCGAGGAGGCCTGGCCGGAGACGACCCGGCTGAAGCAGTGGCTGAGCGGACGGCCCGGCCGGATGCTGACCGGCCGGCACATCCTGATCGTCGACGACGACATCCGCAACGTCTTCGCCCTGACCCACATGCTCGGCCGCGTCGGCATCTCCGTGAAGTACGCGGAGAACGGCCGGGAGGGCTTCGAGGTGCTGGACCGCTCGCCGGAGATCTCGCTGGTGCTGATGGACATCATGATGCCGGAGATCGACGGGTACGAGGCGATCCGCACCATCCGCGCCACCCCGCGCCTCGCGGACCTGCCGATCATCGCGCTCACGGCGAAGGCGATGCCCGGCGACCGCGAGAAGGCACTCGAATCCGGCGCGGACGGATACGTCCCCAAGCCGGTGAACGTCGACCAGCTCCTGTCGGCGATCTACGAGCAGCTCGAATCGAGGGACGGGGAGCCGGTCGAGGGCGAGGGGCCTGGTGAGGGTGAGAGGCCCGGCGGGGGCGAGGGGCCCACCGGGGAGGAGCCCGGAAGCGAGGTTCACGGTGAGGCTCGCGGTGAGGCCCGCCCGGGCGGGGAGCCCGCCGAGGACGAGGAACGCACCGCCGGCCGGGAGTCCGGGGAGGAGCGGACCGTCGGCGCCGGATCCGGCGGATCCACCGGATCCGCCCGGGAGCGCACCGCCGGCACGGAACCGGCCGGCCGGAACGAGGGGGAGGAAGAGTCAGGAGAGTCGGCGCCGCCACGAGGAAAGTCCACATGAGCACACCAGCATCCACATCAGCATCCGCATCACCCGTCGCCACCACGCCCGAGAGGTCCAGCATCCTCATCGTCGACGACATGGAGGAGAACCTGGTCGCGCTGGCGGCGGTGCTCGGACCGCTCGGCCAGCGAGTGGTCTTCGCCCACTCCGGCGAAGAGGCGCTCAAGGCGATGCTGCGGCAGCAGTTCGCCGTCGTCCTCCTCGACATCCTGATGCCGGGCATGGACGGCTTCGAGACGGCGGGGAACATCAAGCGGCTCGACCAGACCAAGGACGTGCCGATCATCCTCCTCACCGGCACCGACGTGGACCCCGACTACGCCTACCGCGGCTACGCCGTGGGCGCCGCCGACTTCCTGGCGAAGCCCATCGACCCCTGGGTGCTGCGCACGAAGGTCAGCGTGTTCCTGGAACTGCACCGCAAGAACCGCCAGCTCGCCGTCCAGACCGAGCAGCTGCGCCGGCTCCTGATCGCCGACCAGGGCGAGGACGCGGGCTACACGGAACGGCTCACGGAGATCACCTGGCGCCTGATGCAGATCGAGTCACTCCTCCGCGAGGGCGACAGCCCGACGACGACGGCCCTGGCCGACCAGATCGGAGAGCTTGAGGCCGTGGTCAAGGACCTGAGGCAGGGCGCGTCCACGGGCGCGTCGGCATCCGGCGGGCCGGCATCCGGCGGGCCGGCATCCGGCGGGCCGGCATCCGGCGGGCCGGCATCCGGCGGGCCGGCATCCGGCGGGCCGGCATCCGGCGGGCCGGCATCCGGCGGGCCGGCATCCGGCGGGCCGGCATCCGGCGGGCCGGCGTCCGGCGGGCCGGCTGGGGGGTCGGCCACGGGCGGGTGAGAGCAGGGGCGAGTCGTCAAGGGCGGCTCGTACCCTTTGCCCGCGCCGGGCCCCAGCTAGCGGTCCGCCCATCTCGGGACTCGGGCACTTCGGGTTGACCTCGCACATCACCTTTCACGAAAACCAGTAAGGCAACGTGTTCAGGCGATAAGGAGAGCCACCCGCGGGAAGGACACCTCCATGAGCCACGCCCCATGGGTCGGCAGCTCGCTGCCCTACCTGACGCCGCGCACGGCGGACGGGCCGTCCGACGCCTGGAGTGCCGAGGCCGCCGCGCGCGGAGGCAAGGGCGGGCAGCGGATTGTCGAGGCCGGAGAGGTGGCGGCCGATGGCGAAGTGGCCGTGCTGCTGGGGGTGTCGGAGGGCGAGATCGTGATCGTACGCCGCCGCGTCATGGAACTCGACGGCGTGCCCTGCGAGCTGACGGACACGTACTACCCGGCCGACATCGCCCGTGGCACGCCGCTCGCCAGGACCGGCAAGATCCGCGGCGGCGCGGTCTCCCTGCTCGCCGAGCTGGGGCACGTCGGCGTCCTCGTCCGTGAAGACGTGACGGCCCGCATGCCGGACCCCGCCGAGCGGGAACTGCTCCGGCTCAGCCCCGACGAACCGGTGCTGAGGCTGGTCCGACGCACATCCGACGCCACGGGGCGCCCCATCCAGGCGGACAGGATGACGATGCCGGCCGCGCGGCAGCGGCTGCGCTACGAGATGCGGATCGGCTGAGGATGCCCCACAACGACACCGGCCCGACCGGCGAAGCAGACGACCGCCGCTCCCTGCACGCGCGTATCGCGGCCGACCTCCGGGACGAGATCATGAGCGGCGATCTGCCGCCCGGCGCGAAGGTGCCGTCCACGGCGCAGCTCAAGGCCCGCTTCGACGCCTCCAACGCCACCGTGCAGAAGGCGCTCCAGCTCCTCAAGGATGAACGGCTCGTGGTGGGCCGGGCGGGTGCGGCCGTCACGGTACGCGAACACCGCCAGCGCACCGTCCATCCGGCGTCCTCCCTGACTCCCTCGCCTCCCGGCGAGCCCTACGGATGGCTCGGGCGGCTCGGCGAGACCGACGAACGGGGCAGGCAGGCCCAGAGCACACTGCTCGGGGTCGCCCGGGAGACGCCCCCGGCCGACGTGGCGTCGGCTCTCGGCCTCACCCGGGACGGAGCAGCGCCCGAGCGTGCCCTGCTGAGGTTCCAGCTCCTGTCCTTCGCCGACGAGCCCGTGGAACTCGTCTGGTCCTACTACCCCCTGGACATCGCCGAGGGCACCGCCCTGGCCGTGAAGCGGAAGATCAAGGGCGGCACACCGACCCTCCTCACCACCCTCGGCCACCCGCCCCGCCGCAGCGTCGACCGCGTCTCCGCCCGTGTACCGACCCAGGAGCAGTACCGCCTGCTGCGCCTCCCCGGCGACCTCCCCGTCCTGCGGACCCTCCGCACCGTCCACAGCGACGGCAACCGTCCGGTGGAGGCCACCGTGATGGTGAAGGCGGGGCATCTTTACGAGCTGGAGTACGACTTCGTGCCCGAGTGAGCGGGGCAGGCGGGTCGTGGGCTTCGGTGCCCTCGGGACCCGCAGTGGTGTCGGCCCGGCACCCGCGGACCGTGCCCCCCAAGCCCACCCGGGCTCGGACACCTCGGCATGCCCTGGTCCGTTGTCGCGCACCTCGACACGGCGACCTCCCTGTCCTGCGGAGCGGGTCGAGCGGGTCGCGGGCTTCGGTGTCCTCGGAACCCGCCGCGGTGTCGGCCTGCCCCCACGACCAGGTGGGGCCAGCCCCACTCCCCGGCCTTTCCGGGCGGAGCCGGGCTCCGTGCGGTGCACAGTGGGGGCACCGAGCGGAAGGCGGAGGAAGAGTCATGCGACAGGTGGGGGCGTGGGCGGCGCGGGCCGGGGTGGGGTTCGTGCGGGCGTGTGTCGTGGTGGGGGTCTGCGTGCCGGTGCCGGCCGTGTGGGGCGGTGCCGTGGCGCTGGGGGTCTGGTGGGGGGCGGGGAACCCGTGGTCGTGGGTGGCCCCGGTGGTGTGGGGGTGCGTCGGGACGCTCGCCCTCGTCCGGCCGGTGAGCCGGATGGTCCGGTTCCTCGTCGCGCGGTGGACCGGCACCGTCATAGCGCCCGGATACCGGCAGGCCGGGCCGGTGACGCGGATGTCCACCGGTTACTGGTGGAACGGCTTCGGCTACGAGCGCAGCCGCCGCGACGCGCTCATGGACCAGAGGATGCGGGTCCGGTGGCGTGATCCCGCCAACTGGCGCGATCTGAGGTTCACGGCGGTCCTGCCGCTCACCGCCGGCGTCGTCGCGTGCCTGCCGCCGGCCGGCGTGGCCGCGGCGGTCCTCGGGCTCGGGCAGCAGGCGCCCGCCGCGCGCCTCGCAGGCGTGCTCGGCCTGGTCGTGGCCGTCGCCGGCGCCCCGTACGCCTGGCGGACCCTGGAACCGGTGGCCGTCCGCTTCCTGCGCCCGTCGCCCTCGATGGCGCTGGCCGACCGGGTGGACGAGCTGACCGCCCAGCGCGCGGACACTACGGTCGCGCAGGCCGCCGAGATCCGCCGGATCGAACGGGACCTGCACGACGGGGCGCAGGCCCGCCTGATCTCGCTCGGACTCTCCCTCGCGACCGCCGAGAAGCTGATGGACAGCGACCCCGAGCGCGCCAGGGCGCTGATGCGCGAGGCACAGGTCGGCGCCACCGCCTCGCTGGCCGAGCTCCGCGAGCTGGTCCGCGGGATCAGCCCGCCGGTGCTCACCGAGCGGGGGCTCGTCGACGCCGTCCGCGCGCTGGCCCTGGACGTCCCCCTCGACGTGGCCGTCAGCGCAGGCGCCGGGGTGCGCCTGGACGCCCCGGTCGAGTCCGCCGTCTACTTCGGCGTCGCCGAACTGCTGACCAACGCGGTCAGGCACGCCCATGCGACCCGGGCGCACGTCCGCCTCGCCCGCGACGAGGCCGGCATCGTCGTCGAGGTCGAGGACGACGGCCGGGGCGGGGCCGGTGCCGAGGCCGGCGGAGGGCTCGCGGGCCTGCGCCGCCGGCTCGCGGTCTTCGACGGCAGCCTGGAGATCACCAGCCCGGCGGGCGGCCCGACCCGTGTCAGGATGGCGGTGCCATGCGAATCGTCGTAGCCGAAGACCTGTACCTGCTGCGTGACGGGATGGTCCGCCTGATCGAGGCGTGCGGCCACGAGGTGGTGGCGACGGCGGCCACCGGACCCGAGACGCTCGACGCGCTGCGGACCTGGCGCCCGGACGTGTCCGTCATCGACGTCCGCATGCCGCCGAGCCAGTCGGACGAGGGCCTGCGGGCCGCCATCGCCGCGCGGGACGAGATGCCCGGCCTGCCGGTCCTGATCCTGTCCCAGCACGTCGAGCAGTTCTACGCCCGGGAGCTGCTGGCCGACGGCTCCGGCGGCGTCGGCTACCTCCTGAAGGAGAGCGTGTTCGACGCCGACCAGTTCATCGGCGCGCTGGAACGCGTCGCGGGCGGCGGAACGGCCATGGACCCGGCCGTCATCGCCAGACTGCTGTCCGGGGGAGCGCCGGGCCGGGGGCTCGACCGGCTCACCGAACGCGAGCACTCCGTGCTGGGCCTCATGGCGGAGGGGCTGTCCAACCAGGCCATCGGCCGCCGCCTCTTCCTCAGCGAGAGCGCCATCGGCAAGCACACGACCTCCCTGTTCGGCAAGCTCGGCATCACCGACGACGGGGACGGCAACCGCCGGGTCCTCGCGGTCCTCGCCTACCTGAACGGGTCCTAGGCGCCCCCAGGCGGTGTCGCGCCGGCACGGCGCGAGGTACCTCACAGCACCAGGTCCGCCAGCCGGTCCACCTCCTCAAGCCGCGCCACCGTCGGCGTGAAGGTGATCTCCGTCATGCCGACGGACGCGAAGTCGTCGATGATGGCGCGGATGGCGGCGGGGGTGCGGACGACGCCCTCCGCGATGGTGTTCGCGTGGTCGCCGGCGTAGGCGTAGTAGCCGCGGATGTAGCGGTCGGACTCGGCCTCGTGGCGGAGGTCGGCGGCGAAGTACGCGAGGCCGAGGAGGCGGGGCTCGCCCTCGCGGCCCGCCTCCCGCCAGGCGTCCCGGATCTCGCGGATCGTCGGCTCGGCACGGCGCGGGCCGCCGCCGGCGCCGGTCCAGCCGGCGCCCCAGCGGACGGTGCGGCGCACGGCGCGCTTGCTGTGCCCGCCGATCAGGACCGGAACCGCGTTGCCCGCGGGCGCGACGGCCCGGTGCTCGCCGGGGAAGTCCCCGGGCTCGACGGGCTCACCGCGCCAGGCCCGGTGCAGGTACTCCAGCTGGCGGTCGAAGGCGGCGCCCCGGCCGTCGAAGTCGCGCTCGGAGGCGCGGTAGTCCGACTCGCGGGCGCCCACGCCGAGCCCCAGCGTGAGCCGGTCGCCGGTGAGCTGGGCCAGCGTGGACGTGATCTTCGCCAGCACCGCGTCCGGGTACGTCGGCCCCAGCACCGCGTTCGTGAGCAGGCCGATGCGCGAGGTCGCGCCGCCGACCGCGGCGAGCGACGTGAGCGAGTCGAACGACGGGTACGGCACCCGCCCGATGGTGGAGAGGAACGCGAACCCGCGCTCCTCGGCGCGGCGCGCCCAGTCCATCATCAGCGGGCCGTCGGTGCCTGTGGTGGTGTTCGGAAGGGCTATGCCGATCCGCATGGTGGTTCCGTTCCTCTCGTCGTACCGATCCCCGTCATGCCGATCCCGGTCGTACCGATCCCGGCCGTCCCCGTCCCCGTCGTACCCGTCTCCGTCATGCCGATCCCGTCCTCACGCCTCCGCGCCCACCCCCACCGGCGGCGGCGACGTCCTCAGGTGCCCGGCACCGGACCGTACCGCCCACGCGAACACCCCGAGCGCGACCACCCCGACCGTCACGCTGTCCCAGGGAGCGGGCAGGTGGCCCGATCCGCCGAACGTGCCCAGCCAGGACAGCAGCGTGAGGACCGCCAGGTGCACCACCAGCCACGCGCCCCGGCGCACCTCCTCCAGGGGGCTCCGGACCGGGGCGGCGTCCGGGCCGTCCGCCTCGCCGCCGCGTGCCGCGGTCCGCCGGTCCCCGTACCGCAGGCCCAGGTAGAGCGGCACGCCGACCAGGACCAGCGGCAGCGCGAGCCGCAGGTCGTGCCAGCCGGACCAGTAGACGAACTCGCTGGCCACGACGTAGCTGAGCGGGGCTATCCAGCGCATCCCCGGCACCTGCCCCGCCGTCCGCGGCAGGCCCCGGTCCCGGTCGTGGGCGCGGAACGCCGCGGCGGCCACCGCGGAGGCCGCGTATATCAGCAGGTACATGTCGCCCATCACGCTGACGATGTCCTGCCAGCCGCCGAACGGCAGCATGAAGACGACGATCACGGCCAGGTTGAGCACCAGCGCCCGGTGCGGCATGCCGTGCCGCGGGTCGATCCGCATGAACCAGCGCGGCAGCAGGCGGTTCTTGGCGAGCGCGTAGGTGTGCCGGGCGTCGATCGCGACCCCCACGTACGCGGAGCCGCCGGGGGACAGCACGGCGTCCGCGTACAGCAGGGTGGCCAGCCAGTGCAGGTTGAGGATCAGGGCGAGCTGCCCGAACGGCGAGTCGAAGTCGACGCCGTGCCAGCCGTGGCCGAGGACCGAGTCGGGCACCGTGTACAGGAACGCGAGCTGCAACGCCAGGTACACGACCACCGCGAGGCCGATGCCGGCGAGCACGGCCGCGGGGACGGTGCGGCGCGGGTTGCGGGCCTCGCCGGAGAAGTCCAGCGGGGCCTGGAAGCCGTTCACCGAGTAGACGATGCCGCCGCTCGCCAGCGCGGTCAGGCAGGCCGCGTAGCCGTAGGGCGCGAAGCCGCCGTGGTCGGTCAGCCGGCCGCCGTGCGTGCCGGAGAGGAAGAGCGCCACCACGGTGACCACGGGGATGGCGACCTTGAGCACGGACACCAGGTTGTTCATCCGCGCGAAGAGGCGGACCGCGAACCAGTTGAGCACCGTCAGCACCACGCTGAGCGCGGCGGCCACGGCGAGGCCGGCGCCGGTGATGCTGTCGCCGGAGTACAGGCCGGGCACGTAGTGCGCCGCGTACTGCATGATCGCCGCGATCTCGGCGGCGGTGCCGCCGACGGACAGCAGCACCGACCATCCGATGACCGTGCCCACCAGCCGGCCGCTGGCGTACAGCGGCCAGCGGACCGTGCCGCCGCCCTCCGGTCTGGTGGCGCCCAGCTCCACCATGACGAGCGCCACGAGCGCGCACAGGATGCCCGCGGCGACCCAGGACAGCAGGGCCGCGGGCCCGGCTATCTGCGCGGCGTAGAGGGCGGCGAAGAGCCAGCCGGAGCCGACGATGTTGGAGAAGCCGATGGCCGTGAGGCCCCAGAAGCCGAGGTCCTTGCGGAGCCTCCGCTCCTGGGCCAGGACCTCGCCGGGCGCGGCCTCCGTGTCCTGCGCCGGCCTCGGCGCCCCTGGCACCTGTGCCTGTTCCGTCACGTGTGCGGCCTCCTTGAGCGAACGGCGTCGGACGGCGGCGCCCCTTGACGGCGCCCCCGTCGGGGCCGCGCCCCTCGGCGGCACCCTTGGGCACCCGTCTCCCCAGGCGAACGGCTGGGAACACCCCCTCCGAACCGCTTCAGCCAGAACTTTCTTCCGGCGGAGACGTGACAGCGACGATCTGACCGTTTCGTTCTGGCTGGTCACGCCCGTGCGGCGATCACATTCCGCCGGCGACCCTCACCACCGTGCCCGTCGCGTACGACGCGTCCGAGGAGAGCAGCCAGGCCACCGCGCCCGCTATCTCCTCCGCCTCCCCGGGCCGGGCCATCGGCAGGTGTGCCGTCGCCGTGGTCGGCCGGTCGGGGGCGCCCATGGCCGCGTGGATGTCGGTCTTGATGATGCCGGGGGCGACGGCGTTGACGCGGATGCCGTCCGGGCCGAGCTCCTTGGAGAGGCCGACGGTGAGGGTGTCGACGGCGCCCTTGGACGCGGCGTAGTGGACGTACGTGCCGGGGCTGCCGAGGGTGGCGGCGGCCGAGGAGATGTTCACGATGGCGCCACCGCCGGACACCGCCATGTCGCGGGCGGCCCGGCGGCAGCAGAGCAGGCAGCCCAGGACGTTCACGTCGAGCACACGCCGCAGCACGTCCGTCCCGGCGTCGGCGAGGCGGGTGATCGGGCCGGTCACGCCGGCGTTGTTCACCAGGCCGGTGACCGTCCCCAGCTCGGCCGCCGCGGTGTCGAAGAGCCGCTCCACGTCCGCCTCGCTCGCCGTGTCCCCGCGCACGGCGACACAGCGCGCGCCCGCCGCCCGCACCCTCGCCGCGGTGTCCTCGGCGGCAAGGATGTCGTTCAGGTAGCTGAACGCGATGTCGTGCCCCTCGACGGCGAGCCGGACGCACGTGGCGGCACCGATGCCGCGGCTGCCACCGGTGACGACGGTGATCGGGCGTGACGGATCTGATCGTTCCGACGGCTCTGACGGACGTGACACGTGGGGGCTCCCTCCCGCCCGGCGCTCGCGGCGCCGGCCCATACGACGTGGCGCTCTCGCGACGCCGGCCCTTCCGGGGTGGCCTTCACGCGGCGCGGCCCCTCACGGCCCGGTGCCCGAAGCGCCCGAGCAGTCCCTCAAGCGTCGCTCATGCCCCGCCGCCGCCCGCGCCCGGGTATCCCCCGCCGCGCCGGACCCCGTCCCGAGGCGGCCGGCGCCACCGCGGCACCCGCCAGACCCCCTTCGGCCGGGGCGACCGCAGCCGCCCCGCGCGCGTGCGCACCGCCCCCATGCTGGCCGCGATCACCATGGCCACGGCGAGCGCGTCGGTGGCCGAGAGCGCCTGGTGCAGCACGAGGAAGCCGGCCACCGCGGCGATGGCGGGCTCCAGGCTCATCAGGACGGCGACGGTGGGGGCGGGCAGCCGGCGCAGCGCCATCAGTTCCAGCGTGTACGGCAGGACGGTCGCCATCAGGGCGACGCCCGCGCCGAGCGCGATGGTGCTGGGCACCAGGAGCCGGTGCCCTGCCGTCGCGACGCCCACCGGCAGCGACAGCACGGCGGCGACGCCCATCGCGAGGGCGAGCCCGTCCGCCTGCGGGAAGCGCTGGCCGGTACGGGCGCTGAAGAGTATGTAGAACGCCCACAGCGCACCGGCGCCGAGCGCGCACGCCATGCCCACCGGGTCGATCGTCCCGAAGCCCCCCTCGCTGAGCAGGAACACGCCGCTGAGGGCGAGCAGCGCCCAGAGGACGTTGATCAGCCGCCGGGAGGCGATCACCGACAGGGCCAGCGGGCCGAGCACCTCCAGGGTGACCGCGATGCCCAGCGGGATGCGGGCGGCGGCCTGGTAGAAGACGTTGTTCATCGTGCCGGTGACCACGCCGAAGACGATGACGGTTCCCCAGTCGGCACGCGTGTACCCGCGCATCCGGGGGCGGCAGACGGCCAGCAGCACGACGGCCGAGGCGAGCAGCCGCAGGGACACCACTCCGGCCGGACCGGTGCGCGGCATCAGCCAGACGGCGACCGCCCCGCCGAACTGCACGGAGACCCCGGCGCCGACGAGCATCGTGATGGCGGGCAGCGCCGAGGCGACGTGGTGGTGGCCGGGCGCACCGCCGGGCGCACCGCGGCCCGCGCCGAGCGGGGCGCCCTCCGGGTGCGGGGCCCCGCCGTGCGGCTGCGGGGCCCCGCCCGCGTGGGGTCCGCTCGCGGCGCGGGTGCCCGCCGCCGATCCGGCGACCCCGGTGCCCGCGGCGCCCGGCCCGGGGGCCGCCCCGCCGCCCGTACGCGTGGCTCCCGCGCCGGTCCCGCCCGCCCTGCCGTCCGTCATCGCTGTCCCGTCCCGTCGACTCGACGTCCACGGTACGGAACGGGCAAGCCTCCGGCGCGCCGGTATTCAGGTGCCGGTGGCCGGATCGCTTCCCCGGGGACGCGAGGGACGGCGGGGCCGCGCCCACGGTCCCGTCGTCACATGGGATCGGTGGGAGGGGCGGGATCAGCAGGGCCGGCGCGATCAGCAGCGTCGGCGGGATCGGCAGGGGCGACGGGATCAGCAGGGCCGACGGGATCGGCGGGATCGTCAGCGTCCCGGTCCCGCACCTCGCCGTCCCCGCGCACCGCGAGCCCCTCCGCGAGCACCTCCGCGAGGTGCCGGCCGCGGACGCCGGACAGCTGCTGGAGCTGGGTGCGGCAGGAGTAGCCGTCGGCGAGGACCGCGGCGCCGGGCGGGGCCTGCCGCACGGACGGCAGGAGCTGTTCCTCGGCGCAGGCCACGGACACGTCGTAGTGGCCGCGTTCGAAGCCGAAGTTGCCCGCGAGGCCGCAGCAGCCGCCGCTGAGGGCGCCGGTCAGGCCGGCGCGCTCGCGCAGCCGCTGCTCGGCGGCGTCGCCGAGGACCGCGTGCTGGTGGCAGTGGGTCTGGCCGACGGCCGCCCGGTCCAGACGGGGCGGGAGCCAGTCGGGGGCCTGCTCCTCCAGGGCCTGGGCGAAGGTCCGTACCGAGTCGGCGAGCCTACGCGCGCGTGGGTCGTCGGCCAGCAGCTCCGGCAGGTCCGTCTTGAGCGCCCCCGCGCAGCTCGGCTCCAGGACCACCACGGGGGTGTCCAGGCCGGCGGGCTCCAGCAGGTCGAGGGTGCGCCGCATCACGGCACGCGCGCGGTCGAGCTGGCCGGTCGACACGTACGTGATGCCGCAGCACACGCCCTTGGGCGGCAGGGCGACCCGGCGGCCCGCGTCGTGCAGGACCCGCACGGCCGCCTTGCCGACCTCCGGGGAGAGGTGGTCCGTGAAGGTGTCCGGCCACAGCACGGTGACGTCGTCGCCGGGCGCCCCCGCGCGGCGGCCCGCCCCGCTGTCCGTCGCCAGCGACCCGCCGCGGGACGTCTCCGGCCGGCGCCCGAACCACTCCCGGAACGTCTCCGGGGCCAGCCGCGGGATGTCCCGCTCGGGAGCCAGGCCGCCGAGCCGCTTGGCGACGGCGGCCAGCGGCCGGACGCGGGACGCGGCGTTCGCCGGCCCCGCGAGCCGCAGCGCCGCCGCGGCGCGCAGCCAGCGCGGCAGCCACCCCAGCGCGTAGTGCGCCGCCGGCCGCCGTTTGCCCTCGTAGTGGTGGTGCAGGAACTCCGCCTTGTAGGTGGCCATGTCCACGCCCACCGGGCAGTCGCTGCGGCATCCCTTGCAGGACAGGCAGAGGTCGAGCGCCTCCATGACCTCGGAGGAGTCCCAGCCGTCGCTGATGACGACGTCCACGGGACCCGTGCCGCCGCCCGGCGCGCCCGCAGCGCCCGGGGCGCCGGCCCCGTTCCTGCTGTCGCCCGCGGTGCCCCCGCCCGCCAGCATCTCGTGGAGCAGCCGGGCACGCCCGCGCGTGGAGTGCTTCTCGTCGCCGGTGACCCGGTACGACGGGCACATGACGGCGGTGCCGCCCGGGGTGACCGTCGTCTCGCGGCACTTCGCGACGCCCACGCAGCGCCGCACCGCGGCCGAGAAGTCGCCGCCGTCATGCGGGTAGCCGAAGGCCACCGGGACCTTCTCGCGGGGCAGCGGCGCGAAGCGGAGGTTGTCGTCGAGCCGGGCGGGGCGGACCAGGACGCCGGGGTTGAGCCCGTCGTCCGGGTCCCAGACGGCCTTGACCCGCTCGAAGAGCCGTACCAGCTCGGGCCCGTACATCCGCGGCAGCAGCTCGGCGCGGGCCAGCCCGTCGCCGTGCTCCCCGGAGAGCGAGCCGCCGTGCTGCACGACGAGGTCGGCCAGCGCCTCCGAGAACCGCCGGAAGCGCCGGATCCCGTCCGCGCCGATCAGGTCGAAGTCGATGCGGATGTGGATGCACCCGTCGCCGAAGTGCCCGTAGGGGGTGCCGCGCAGGCCGTGCTCGGCGAGCAGGGGGCGGAAGTCCCGCAGGTACGCGCCGAGCCGGGCGGGCGGCACCGCGCAGTCCTCCCAGCCGGGCCACGCCTCGCTGCCGTCCAGCATCCGGGTGGCGGTGCCGGAGGCGTCCTCGCGGACCCGCCACAGGGAGCGCTGCCGGGCCGCGTCGGTCACGACCAGGGAGTCCAGGACGTCGGCGGCGCGCACGATCGCGTCGGCACGCGCGCGTGCCTCCTGCTCCGTGTCGCCGCCGGTCTCCACGAACAGCCACGCGCCGCCCTCCGGCAGCCCCGCCGTGCCCGGCGGCACCAGGTCGGCGGCCATGCCCTCCACGGTCAGCGGCCCGTACGGCAGCAGCCCGGCCGCGGCGTCCGCGGCGGCGCCCTCGTCGGAGTAGCCGAGCACGGCGAGGGCACGCACACGTGGGGCGTCGACAAGGCTGACGACCGCCTCGGTGAGCACGCCGAGGGTGCCCTCGCTGCCGCAGAAGAACCGGGCGACGTCCGCGTCCCGTTCGGGCAGCAGCGCGTCCAGGGCGTATCCGGAGATCAGGCGTGGCAGTTCGGGGAAGCCGGTGCGCAGCAGCGCGAGATCGCCGTCCACCAGCTCCCGCAGGCCCTCCGGCGCGCCCGCCCAGTTCGGGCCGAGGCGCAGGCGCTCGCCGCGGTAGGTGAGGGCGGACAGCTCCCGGACGTTGGCGGCGGTGGTGCCCCAGGCGACGGAGTGCGAGCCGCAGGAGTTGTTCGCGATCATCCCGCCGAGGGAGCAGCGGCCGTGCGTGGACGGGTCGGGTCCGAACCGCAGCCCGTGCGGCGCCGCCGCCTCCTGGAGCCGGTCGAGGACGACGCCGGGTTGGACGACCGCCGTCTTGGAGCCGGGATCCAGGGCGACGATGCGGTTCATGTGGCGGGTGAAGTCCAGGACGACGCCGGTTCCGGTGGCCTGGCCGGCGATGGAGGTGCCGCCGCCCCGGGCGACGACCGGCACACCGTGTCTGGCGCACACGGCCAGCGCGGCGGCGACGTCGTCGGCGTCCCGCGGCGTGACGACGCCCACCGGGACGCGGCGGTAGTTCGACGCGTCCATGGTGGTGAGGGCCCGGGCGGTGGTGGAGAAGTCCACATCGCCGGCGCCGCCCGCGACGGCGGCGGCCAGCTCGCCGCGGAGGGCGGTGAGGTGGGCCGGGGTGGTCAGATCCGTGGGGGAGGGCGGGTGGGGGGCCGCGCCGTCTAGATCCGTCATGCGTCCAGCATGCCCCTGCGGGGGGCCGGAACCGTAGTGCCCCGGTGTTCGTCGCCCGTGGGTGTGTCCCTTCGCCGTGGTTCCCCCGGGCCCCCGTGTGGGGTTGGGCTCGGCTTTTCTGCGCGAGTGCGGGGTGGTGGCTGTTTCTTCGCGCAGTTCCCCGCGCCCCTGATCACAGCGGCTGATCCCCTCACACAGGTGCAGCACAATCGTGGTTGCTCGCGCAGTTCCCCGCGCCCCTGACGGGGCGTCCCTCGCAGCCGAGCGGCAGGAGCAACCCGCCTGATAAGGGGCGCGGGGAACTGCGCGAGAAGTCCCGCCGGCGGGACAGCCGGAACACAGACCGCAAGAGGGCACGACCGACCCGATCAGGGGCGCGGGGAACTGCGCGAAAAAGCCCCGCCCGCGGACAGCCGGCACACAGACCGCAACCGGCACCGCAGGAGCCGATCAGGGGCGCGGGGAACTGCGCGAAGTGCGGCCACCGTTCACACGCGACCCCGGTACTCCCGCAGAATCTCCCGCGTCCGCTGCGCGGACTCCGCATGGGCGACCATGCGGTCCATCGCCTCCATGTGCTCCGTCACCTCATCGGGCTGATCCAGATACAACGCCCCGGTGAGGTACTCGATATACACCATGTCGGGCAACTCGGGCGCCGCGAACCGGAACAGTACGAACGGGCTGTACGTCCCCGGATGGTGGCCCGCGGAGAGCTCGGCGATCTGGAGGGTGACGTTCGGCAGATCCGTCGACTCCAGGATCCGGTCGATCTGCGCCCGCATCACCGCGGACGACCCCACGGGCCGCATCAGCACCGTCTCGTCGACCACCACCCAGAAGCGCGGCGCGCCCGGGCGGGTCAGCAGTGCCTGGCGTTCGAGACGGAGGGCAACGTGACGTTCGACACGTCCGGGCTCCCTGCGGCCGACGGAACCGGTGGTGAGGACCGCGCGCGCATAGTCCTCGGTCTGCAACAGCCCGGGCACGAAGTGCGGCTCGTACGAGCGGATCAGGCGCGCCGACTCCTCCAGGCTGACGTAGCCGCTGAACCAGTCGGGCAGTATGTCGTGGAACCGCTGCCACCAGCCCGGTTCGTTCGCCTCGTCCGCCAACCGGAGGAATACCTCCACATCGCTCTCCGACACGCCGTACGCGGGGAGCAGCATCTGGATGTAGGGGATCTTGAGCGAGACCTCGGCCATCTCCATACGGCGGACGGTGCTCGGCGCGACGTGCAGGAGCCCGGCCGCCTGCTCTCTGCTGACCCCGGCCTTCTCGCGCAGCGCGCGGAGCTGTCTGCTCAGCACCAGCTGACCGATCGTCGGAGCCGATCTCGGCTCACTCACTCCCCCACCTCCGAGCCAGATGACGCGCGGCAGTCTGCCACAAGCACAGCGTCACGGAACCGATTCGGAAGTGATGACTCCGTGGAGAGCACGGAGGGTGACAGGCCCGGTCAGGGGCCCGTGGGACGGGGGAGGCCAGTGGGGTCGGAAGGGTCTTCAACTGCTGGCCATCGAAGTCGGGTAAGTGAGCGCAACCATGTGTAAATGAGTGTCGTTGTCAGAGCGTGAATCTCACGGAATGAGCGAAGAGGCAGGGTGTGCATCCGCAGACCGCGTATCGCTGGTTCCGTGAGGGGACGCTACCGGTGCCGGCTCAGCGGGTAGGCCCGCGGACGATCCTTGTGAACGTGGGGGCCGGCTCCGCGCCCGGGGCAGTTGGCGGGCTGGGTCTGTACGCCCGCGTCTGCTCGCACGATCAGAAGGGCGATCTGGAGCGCCAAGTCGACCGGCTGGCCCGGTGGGCTGCCGCCGCGGGCCACCGGGTGGTGCGGGTGGAGTCGGAAATCGCCTCGGGCATGAACGGCGGCCGTGCCAAGGCCAAGCGGCTGCTTGCCGATCCTGCCGTGCAGGTGGTGGTGGAGCACAAGGACCGCCTCGGTCGCATGAACGTCGAGCTGGTCGAGGCCGCTCTGTCCGCGACTGGGCGCCGCCTGGTCGTGCTGGACGACGGCGAGGCCGAGGACGACCTGGTGCGGGACATGGTGGAGGTGCTGACCTCGTTCTGTGCCCGCCTGTACGGGCGCAGGTCGGCGAAGATCCGCGCCCGCAAGGCCCTGGAGGCCGCCCGGCATGGCTGACCTGCGTTCGATCGATCCGCCGTTTGTTGCTCTCGGGCCGTGCGGCGTCGCGATCCGCACGAGCCTCAAGCACCTCACCAGCGAGGATGACAAGGTGTTGCGCCTGGTCGGCGCGCACCTCGGCTCCCTCGCCTCGAAAGACCTCAAGCGCAGGTGCGCTGACGGGCTGGAGCACTCCACGGACACGTGGGCCGAGCGGAAGCGGGCCCTGACACAGGAGTCGTCGTCGCGGTGGGCCGGGTCGATCACGAAGGCCAGCCATGATCAGTGGGCGCTCTCCCGTCGCGCTCAGCTTGCCCACATCCACAGTCTTGAGGCCGGTGTCCGCACGATCGCGCACCGGCTGTCGCTGCCGGTCGGGCAGAAGGGCACCAAGCGGGCTCCGGGCGGCTACCGCACCACACAGGAGTGGTTCGCCAAGACACGTCGCCTGCACGTGCTGGAGGACCGGCTGACCAGCAAGCGGGCCGACCGTGAGGCCGGGCGTGTCCGGGTAGCACGGGGCGGCAAACGCCTGCTCAACACCCGCCACAACCTGGACAAGGCGCAGCTCACCGCCGAGCAGTGGCGCCAGCGCTGGGAGGCCGGACGCTGGTTCCTCGCCGCCGATGGGGAGTCCGGCAAGCGGTTCGGTAACGAGACGATCCGCCTCACGCCGGACGGCGAGCTCAGCATCAAGCTGCCCACGCCGCTGGCGTATCTGGCCAACAGCAAGCACGGCCGGTACGTCCTGGCCTCCCGCGTGGTCTTCGGGCACCGGACAGATGAGTGGGCCGACCGCGTCGGCGCGAACCGGGCGGTGGCCTACCGCATCCACCACGACGTGGAGCGGGACCGCTGGTATGTGACCGCGTCGTGGACGATCCCGCCGATCAAAACCGTGCCCCTGGCCCAGGCCCGCACCGGTGGTCTGATCGGTGTGGACACCAACGCCGACCACCTGGCCGCCTGGCGACTCGACCAGCACGGCAACCCGGTGGGTGAGCCACGCCGCTTCCTCTACGACCTGTCCGGCAGCGCGAACCACCGAGACGCCCAGGTACGGCACGCCCTCACCCAGCTCCTGCATGGGGCCGCACGCCACAACCTGTCCATTGCGGTCGAAGACCTCGACTTCACCACCGAGAAAACCCGCGAGAAGCACGGTCACCGCAAGCGGTTCCGCAACCTCATCTCCGGCATACCCGTCGCCAGGCTGCGCGCCCGGCTCGCCAGTATGGCCGCCGAACTCGGCATCACCATCGTGGCCGTCGATCCGGCATACACCTCCCGCTGGGGCGCCGAGCACTGGCAGAAGTCCCTCACCACGAAGACTCGCAAGGCCACCCGCCACGACAGCGCTGCCGTGGCAATCGGACGACGCGCCCTCGGGCACCGTATCCGGCGACGGACGACACCGCCCCACGACGACCAGAGCGATCGTCGCGGGCATCGGACCGGCCAGGCCGCAAACGGCACCCGGGGACGTGAGGAACCCCGCCCCCGCATTCCCGGACCACGCACAGGATGCGCGCCGCCGGACGCGGAGCGAACGCGGGCGACCGGTGCATCCACAACCGTTCGGGATGCGCCAGATACGCAGGTTCGGGTCCAAGACTCACTCCTGCTCACTGATTAGGAACGGTTCGTGGAACCCGAGTCGGGGGTGGAGAACATGGAGGACGCCGAGGAACCGGATCCGGTGGACGGCGTGGCATGGGCGCCCCCCGACGGCGCCGAACCCGGGCCGGCGGAGGCCCCGTGGCCGGGAGCGGAACCCGGCCCGGACCCTGACCCGTGACCGGCCGACGGTGTCGGGCCCTCACCGGGCGACGTGGCGTCCGGAGCGCGGGACGTCGGAACCCGCGGCGTGGGGCTGACCGGCAGGGGGCCGGCACTGTGCGGCGCGCTCGGCCGGGGCGTGTGCGGCTGCGACGGGTGCGCGGGCCCGACCGGCTCGCGGTGCCCTTCCCGGTCCCGCACGAGAACGCCCGCGACGAGCAGCACGCACACCACCGCGGCCGCCAGCCCGAGCACCGCCAGGGTCCCGCCGGCGGAACCGCGGACCACGCGCAGCCGGCCGCGCGCCGCGGCCACGGACGGCGGGACGGCCGGCCGCAGGTCGGTGTGGCCGACGGTGCCGGCGCGCGCCTCAAGCGCGGCGCGCAGCCGCCGCTCGACCGCCGCCCTACCGGGTCCCGGCGCGGGTCCCGGCGCCCGTTCGGACCACCACCGAGTCATCTGCCCGTCCCCTTCATCTTCTCCGGTTCCCCCAGCAGCACATCGACTCCCCGCAGCACATGGATCCTCTGCGCCTCCTGGATCCTCTGCGCCTCCCGGATCCCCTGCTCCCCCTGCATCCCGTACGCTCCCTCGGTCCGCCGACCCACGTCAGCCATCCCCCCTCAACCGTCTCTCCAGCGCGTCCAGCGCCCTGCTCGCCGTGGACTTGACCGTCCCGCGGGACAGCCCGAGGCTCTCGGCGATCTCCGCCTCGGAGAGGTGCGACCAGTACCGCAGCACCAGCACCTCGCGCTGCCTGCGGGTGAGCGTCCCGAGCGCGGCGAGCACTTCCCGGTGCTCCTCGTGGAGCAGGACGTACTCCTCGGCCGGCGGCACGTGCCCCTCGCGCTCCGGCGTGTGGGCGCGCGCCGTCCTGCGCCGCCGCAGCACGGAACGCGCCCGGTTCACCACGCTCGTGCGGACGTACGCCTCCGGGTCCTCCACGCCCGCCAGCCGCTCGCCGTGCCGCCGGAACAACGCGGCGAACGCGTCCTGGACGACGTCCTCCGCCGTCGGCAGGTCGTCCACCAGCAGCAGCGCCAGCCGGACCAGCTCCAGACGGCGGTGGTGGTACAGCTCGTCGATGCGCGGCACCCCGCCCGCACCGGCCGCCGGCCCCGCGGCCGACGCGGTGCCCGCAGGGCGCGCGGAGCGCCCCCGGCTCCGTTCGATGCTCCGCAGAAGTGCCCCGTTGCTCCGCAGCAGCGCCCGCCACCATCTACGCCCGGACGGCACCCACCACCGACCGGGCGCGGCGGGCGCCCTCAGAGGCGCCGCACGCCGCGCCCGGTCCCGCACCGGGACGACCGGAACGGCCGGGACGACCGGAAACGTCGCTGTCCTCATGCATCTCCTGGACGTGGGTGGTGGTACGGGGCACCGGAGCCGCCGGGAGCGGCCGCCGCCGGCCGACGCATCGCCGGCACCCGGCGGCCCCTCACCGGCGTGCTGGGATCACTTTCCGGGCTGCCCCGCGGGCGCGGGCGCCGGGGTGCCCGGCCGGCTCGGCACCGGAGACGGCGCCGCCCCGCCGGGCCGGCTCGGCACCGGGGAGGCCTCGGTGGGTCCGGGCACCGGTGTGGCGTACCGGGTCGGCGCCGGAACCGGCGAGGGCGCCGAAGCCCCGGGCCGCGCGGGCCGCGGCTTCGCCGGCGCGGCCGTGGAGGGCACCGGAGAGGGCCGCGTGCCCCGGGGATCCCCGGTGGCGGACGGGACGGGCCGCGGCGCGGCCGTGGCCGGCGCCGTGGGGGCCGGCCTGGCGGGCACCGGCTTGGCCGGAGCGGGCTTGGCCGGGGCCGGACGCGGCCCCGAGGTGTCCGCGTGGGCGGCGAGCGCGCCCCCCAGACCCAGCGCGGCGACGACCACGGACGTTCCCAGGATCTTGCGCGTCCGGCCCCGAAGGGCGCTGCGGGCGGCGGTCAGACGTGCGGGCATTTCCGTTCCTCGAATCAGTTCGGCGATGGCGTGGACGGGCGCACGGCACGGGTGGCTTCCCGTGCCGACGGCCCCGGTACGAAGGGCGCCTTCACTCCGACAGACGTCCATCCCCCACGGAGGTTGCGGGTCCCGCGGACTTTTCTCCGGCAGCCGCCGGGCCCGGCCGCGAGAAGCACTCCGAGCGCCGAACGGCGCAGGTAGGGGCCCGTGCGCCCCCCGAACGTCTCATCGGCCGGACTCCTCCTCCCTCAGATTTCCGTGAGGGGATAGGCTCCGATCCGTGGCTGAGATCCGGATTCCTGCTGACATCAAGCCCGCGGACGGCCGTTTCGGCGCGGGCCCCTCCAAGGTGCGGACCGAGGCGCTCGACGCGCTGGCCGCCTCCGGTGCCTCGCTGATGGGCACCTCGCACCGCCAGGCCCCGGTGAAGAACCTGGTCGGCCGGGTGCGCGAAGGCCTGAGCGAGCTGTTCTCACTGCCCGAGGGCTACGAGGTCATCCTCGGCAACGGCGGCACCACCGCCTTCTGGGACATCGCGACGCACGGCCTGATCGACGAGAGGTCGCAGCACCTCTCGTTCGGGGAGTTCTCCTCGAAGTTCGCCAAGGCCGCGAAGCTCGCCCCCTGGCTCGCCGAGCCGACGATCGTCACCGCCGACCCGGGCACCCACCCCGAGGCCTACGCCGAGCCGGGCACCGACGTGTACGCGCTCACGCACAACGAGACCTCGACCGGTGTCGCCATGCCCATCAAGCGCGTGGCCGGCGCCGACGACGGCTCCCTCGTGCTGGTGGACGCCACCTCGGGCGCGGGCGGCCTGCCCGTCGACGTCGCCGAGACCGACGTCTACTACTTCGCCCCGCAGAAGTCCTTCGCCTCCGACGGCGGCCTGTGGATCGGCCTCTTCTCCCCCGCCGCCCTGGAGCGCGCCGAGCGCGTCCACGGCTCGGGGCGGCACGTGCCGGAGTTCTTCTCGCTGCCGACCGCGATCGACAACTCCCGCAAGAACCAGACGTACAACACCCCGGCCCTCTCCACGCTCTTCCTGCTCGCGGAGCAGCTCGACTGGATCAACGGCCAGGGCGGCCTGGACTGGGCCGTGCGCCGCACCGCCACCTCCGCCCGGACGCTGTACGGCTGGGCCGAGGACATCAAGTACGCCAACCCCTTCGTCTCCGACCCCGCCAAGCGCTCGCAGGTCGTCGGCACGATCGACTTCAGCGACGAGATCGACGCCGCCGCGGTCGCCAAGGTGCTGCGCGCCAACGGCGTCGTCGACACGGAGCCGTACCGCAAGCTGGGCCGCAACCAGCTCCGGATCGCGATGTTCCCGGCGGTCGACCCGGCGGACGTCGAGGCGCTGACGAAGTGCGTGGACTACGTCATCGAGCAGCTCTGACCCGGCGAATCATCGGGCGGCTGCGAGCATCGCCTACGGCTGACCTGGCGTAGGTCCGAGTCCCGCACCGCAGCGCACCACACCACACCGAGGGCCCCGGCGCACGCCCGCCGGGGCCCTCACTTCCTTCGCACCGCCTTCTTCGCGCCGAACACCAGCGCCAGGGCGATCAACAGCACCAGCGCGCCCTTCCCGTAGTTCCCCTCCAGGCCCTTGCCACCGCTCGCGTCGCCGTCCGCCCCGCTGCCGCCGGCCGTCGCCGAACCGGAGCCCGAACCGGACGCCCCCGGCACCCGTTCCGGCACGACCTCGCTCTGCGCACCCTCGCTTCCGTACATGAGCGTGCCGCCGTCGGGCGTGTAGGTGACGGACTCGCCCTGGTTCTGCATGGGCACGTCCAGCCGTGCCTTCCGCACCGGCCGGTCGCCGCGCCAGTCGTAGAGGATGCCGCCGAAGTAGCCGCGCACCGCGAGGTGCTCGCCGTCCGGCGAGAACGCCCCGTCGGTCACCCACAGGTCGATGGGGGCGCCCTTCTTGAAGACGTTGGTGCCGGAGGGGGAGAGGGTGGCCGGGCCCTCGTAGAGGTGCCCGCCGTCCTCGTTCTTGTCGACGATGTAGACCCGCCCGGTCTTCGGATGCACCATCAGCGCCTCCGCGTCCCGCGGGCCGTTGTCGTACTGCACCGTGTACTGCGTGGCCCGCACCGTCTCGTCGTGCAGCTCCCGGGGCTCGGGGAGCTTGTAGATCCACACGTGCGGCCAGCTCCCGCCGAGGTTGTCGCCGATGTCGCCCACGTAGAGGGTGTTGCCGGGGCCCATGGAGATGGCCTCCACGTCGCGGGGGCGGCCGACGCCGGTCAGGGTGACGGTGGCGACGGTCTTTCCCGTCCGCGAGTCGACGGCGTAGATGTACGGGCCGTCGTCGCTGTCGTTGTGCGTCCAGTAGATGCCGGGGTGGAGGCGGCTGGCGGCGAGGCCGCTGGACTCCTTGATCCGCGGGTCCTTGATGGTGAACGCGTGGGGCGCGCCGTCCGCCACGGCGGTCCCCGGGGAGAGGACGACAGCGCCCCCTGACAGGGCGGACACGGCGACGAGCAGGGCGGCCCCGGCCAGGGGCGTCAGCGAGCGCATGGACCAAGCCTGCCATCCCGGCCTGTGGAGCGGACGGCGAGCGCCCGGCCGCGGGGGCGCCCGCCGGTGCCGGTCAGCGTCCGCCGGCCTCCGTCGGCCTCCGTCGGCCTCCCCCGGCCTCACGCCGGGGGAGGCCGCCCGAGAACGCGGCGGCCATGCGCAGCCACGGCGCCGCCTCGTCGGAGCGGCCCTGGCGCTCCAGCGTCCGCCCCAGCATGAGGTGCGCGTAGTGCTCGACCGGGTCGCGGTCGATGACCAGGCGCAGCTGCTCCTCGGCCCGCCGCAGCTGGGCGGAGTGGTAGTAGGCGCGCGCCAGCAGCAGCCGGGACCACCCTTCCTTATTTAGTTGATGAATCAACCACCTTCGGAACGGCGCCCCCACGCCGTCCTATTCCGGACCGCCTTCTACTCCGGACCGCCGCCTGCCTCCGGACCGCGGTCGACTCCGGACCGCCGTGCCCCGCTGCCCGTGCCCTACTCCCCGGGCCCACTCCCCGTGCCCCACTGCCCTTGCCCCACTGCCCGGGCCCCGAGCGCCCGGGGGCCGGGCACGTCCGGAATGATGTCGGCATGCTGAGGTTCATGTTCGTCGGCGACTCCATGACGATAGGGAGCGCCGGAGAGCACACCTGGCGCTACCGGATGTGGCAGCACCTGTGCGCCACCTTCGGGGGCCCCTTCGCCATCGTCGGGCCGCGCGAGGCGCTGTACGACAAGGTGGCCGACGCGCCCGTGTCGTCCGAGTACGCCGATCCCGCCTTCCCCGAGCGTGCCCGGCGGCACCTGGCCGGCTGGGGCGAGGGCTGGCGGCACATGGCGCCGGTGATCGGCGAGAGCGTGGCCCGGGGGAAGGCCGACGTGCTCCTGGTGTCGCTGGGCCTGATCGACCTCGGCTTCTTCACGGACGCGCCCGGCACCGCGGAGAACATGCACCGGTTCGTGGCTCAGGCGCGGGACGCCAACCCGGACGTGGGGATCGTGCTGCTGCCCGTCATCCCCAACATCCGGGCGGACACGGACGCGTTCTTCGCCGCGGAGGTGGAGCACTTCAACGCCCTGCTCGCGAAGGCCGTCGCCAACCTCGACCGGCCCGCGTCACCGCTGCTCGCGGCCTCCCCGCCCGAGTCGTACGACGTCCACCGGGACACCTACGACGGCACCCACCCGAACGCCTCCGGCGAGCACAAGCTGGCGGCGGCGTTCGCCGAGGCGATGCACCAGGCGTGGGACCTCGGGGGGCCGTACGAGCAGCGGTAGGCCGGGCGGGCGGCAGCATCCCGCCCCGGCCTCCCCGGCCCCGGCCTCCCCGCCGCCGGATCACCAGCGGTCGTGCACCTGCGGCCTGATCCTCTGGTCGTACAGGTCCCGGACGGCGGCCAGGGTCATGGGCGACAGCGGCGGGAGCGCGGCCGCGGCGGAGTTCGCGCGGGCCTGCTCCTCGGAGCGGGCGCCCGGGATGACGGTGGTGACGCCGGGCTGCTGCACGATCCAGCGCAGCGCGGTCTGCGCGGGCGTGGCACCGTCCTGCGCGAGCGCCGAGAACTCCGCCGCGGCCTCCACACCGGTCGCGTAGTCGACACCGGAGAACGTCTCGCCCTGGTCGAACGCCTCGCCGTGCCGGTTGAACGTGCGGTGGTCGTCGGGAGCGAAGACGGTGTCCTTGGTGTAGCGGCCGGACAGCAGCCCCGAGGCGAGCGGCACGCGCGCGATGATGGCCACTCCCGCCTCCTGGGCGGCCGGCAGCACCTTCTCCAGGGGCTTCATCCGGAACGCGTTCAGGATGATCTGCACGCTGGCCACGCCGGGGCGCACGATGGCCGCCAGCGCCTCCTCGCAGGTCTCCACGCTCACCCCGTAGCCGGCGATGCGCTCCTCGGCGACCAGGGTGTCCAGCGCGTCGTAGACCTCGTCGGAGGAGTAGACGGGGGTCGGGGGGCAGTGCAGCTGGACGAGGTCGAGGCGGTCCACGCCGAGGTTGCGGCGGGAGCGGTCGTTCCAGGTCCGGAAGTTGTCCAGGACGTAGTTCTCGGGGAGCTGCTCCATGCGGCGCCCCATCTTCGTGGCGACCAGGACGCCGGCGTCCGGGCGCGCCTTGCGGAAGGCCGCTATGCGCTGCTCGCTGCGCCCGTCGCCGTAGACGTCGGCCGTGTCGAAGAACGTCACGCCGCTCTCGACGGCGGCGTCCAGGACGTCCAGCGCCTCCTTCTCGGCGACGTCTCCCCAGTCCGCCCCGAGCTGCCATGTACCGAGGCCGACGACGGACACCTGCCTGCCGAGCCTGCTGATCTCACGTTGTTCCATACCCATCAGTGTGACAAGCCGCGCCCGCGCCCCTTGCCCGGGCCGCCCCCACCGAATTCCGACGTGGCCAGGTCACCGTGCGTATCGTTGTACTGCGCGGCCGACACGATCGAGTGGCGGCCGGGGAGGAGCGCCACGATGACCGTCGTCGAGATCGGCAGGATCAGCATGGCCGACATGAACACACAGAGCCTCGACGAGATGTTCGAGCGCTTTGAGCACATGCCCGTCCCCGAGGGATACAAGCTCGAGATCGTCGGGGGAAGCGCCTTCATGTCGCCGCAGCGGGACACCCACTGGGAAATCATCCTCGACATCATTGAGCAATTGCGGGCCAAGTATCCCCGGCGGCGGCTGAAGTCCGACGTACGCATCGACTACCCGGGCCACCTCAACGGTTTCGCCAGCGATGTGACGGGGCTCGTGGACGGCGCCGTCAAGAGCGAGGAGGGCCGCTGGCGCCACCAGGACGTCGAGTTCGTCGCGGAGGTGATCTCCAAGGACACCGCCCGCAACGACTACGGGCCCAAGCTGGCCGCCTACGCCGCCGCGGAGGTCCCGGTCTACCTGATCGCCGACCCGTACCAGGGCAGGTGCCATGTGTACACGCAGCCCAAGGACGGCACGTACATCAGCGACCTGAGCATCGCCTTCGGCGCGGACGTCGACCTCTCCGACACCGCCGTCGGCCTCGTCCTGCACACGGCCGACTTCCCGCGGGACTGATCCCCGACCGGCACCGGACACACGAGGGCCGCCGCCCCCACGCGCTTCCGTGGAAGGACGGCGGCCCTCGTGCGAACGCGGACACCGCGCCGTACGCACGCCATACGAACGCCGACATCACGCCATACGAACGCGGACACCGCGCCGCTACGTCACCGGGCTCACCAGGCGAACGCCTCCGGCGAGGGGCCCTGCTCCGGGAAGATCTCGTCCAGGGACTTCAGCAGATCGCCGCTCAGCTCCAGCTCGACGGCGCGGATCGCGGAGTCGAGCTGCTCCTGGGTCCGGGGGCCGATGATCGGGCCGGTCACGCCGGGCCGGGTGAGCAGCCAGGCAAGGGCGGCCTCTCCGGGCTCCAGACCGTGCTTGTCCAGCAGGTCCTCGTACGCCTGGATCTGGCCCCGCTTGGCCGGGTCCGCCAGCGAGTCGGCGGCGCGGCCACCCGCGCGGCGGCCGCCCTGCACGGTCTTCTTGATCACGCCGCCGAGCGCCCCGCCGTGCAGCGGCGACCACGGGATGACGCCGAGGCCGTACTCCTGCGCGGCCGGTATGACCTCGTTCTCGGCGCGGCGCTCGGCCAGGTTGTAGAGGCACTGCTCGCTGACCAGGCCGAGGCTGCTGCGGCGCCGGGCCGCCTCGTTGGCCTGGGCGATGTGCCAGCCGGCGAAATTGGACGAACCCGCGTACAGGATCTTGCCCTGCTGCACCAGGACGTCGATGGCCTGCCAGATCTCGTCCCACGGGGTGAGCCGGTCGACGTGGTGGAACTGGTACAGGTCGATGTGGTCCGTCTGGAGCCGCTTCAGGCTGGCGTCGACGGCACGCCGGATGTTCACCGCGGAGAGCTTGTTGTGGTTGGGCCAGGGGTCGCCCGTGCCCATGTAGCCGTTCACCTTGGTGGCCAGGACGACCTTGTCGCGCCTGTCGCCGCCCTTGGCGAACCAGCTGCCGATGATCGATTCCGTACGGCCCTTGTTCTCACCCTGGCCGTAGACGTTGGCGGTGTCCCAGAAGTTCATGCCCGCATCGAGCGCGGCATCCATGATGGCGTGGCTGTCGGCCTCGTCGGTCTGCGGACCGAAGTTCATCGTCCCGAGAACCAGCCGGCTGACCTTGAGACCTGTTCGTCCGAGCTGCGTGTACTCCATGGCTGTCAGCCAACGCCTTAGAGCGCGCTCCAGGCAATATGGCGGAGATCTTCTCACCGATGTCACATACCGCACCCCGGCCGGGGAGCGCCGTCACCCACCGGCCGCCGCCGGCCGGGCGCGCGGGCAGGGGTCATCTGTTGACCGCCGCCGCCACGACGACGACGGCGAACATCAGGGCGAGCACACCGGCCATGATCCGGTTCCGGGTCTTGGGGTCCACAGAGCCGAGGTTAACCGGCCCCGGTGAGCGGCCAGCCGCCGACCTTGGTGTACTTCGGCTGCTCGCCGGGCACGCCGCTGACGGGCAGCCTGCTGCGGACCAGCGCCAGCTCCTCGACGGTCCACTCGCTCCCCGTGAACGCCTCCAGCTCGGCCACGCACGGGTCCAGGTCCCGCTGCACGCGGCTGCTGGCGAGGGTCAGGTGGGGGTTGTAGGTGCGGTGCCGGCCCGTGTCCAGGCCCGCCCTGCGCCCCGCGGCCTTCGAGCGCTCCGCGAGCCGCCGCAGCACCGGGATCTCGCCGTCGGCCCCGGCCCACAGGGTCCGCCCGGGACCGAACTGCCCGCCGCCCCGCAGGCCCAGCCGGAACGGCGCCGTCCGGCCCGCCGCGCGCTCCAGCCGCTCCGACAGCTCCGGGACGGTCTCGTCGGGCACCTCCCCGTAGAACGCGAGGGTGAAGTGCCATCCCTGCCTCTGGGTCCAGCGCAGGCCGTCCACGGCGGGCCCGCCGCGGCCGCGCAGCGCGCCGACGGCGTCGGCCAGCTCGGCCATGGCGTGCTCCGGCGGGATGACCGCTGTGAAAAGTCTCATACGAGTCCGGGAGCTCCCGTCTTCCGTTCCGTACCGTACTGATCCGCAACTGATCCGCAACTGATCCGTACTGATCTGCACCGATCCACACCGGTCCATACCGGTCCGTTCAGCCCTGGACGGGCTCCGGCCGGGTTCCGGCCGGGCTCCGGCCGCCGCTCAGCCGGGCAGCGTCGCCGAGACCACCCGGCGGATCGCGTCCAGTTCGGCGTCCTCGACCCGCACCTCGTCCCCGGGCATCTCCTTGCTCAGCTCGTCGACCCCGAGCAGCGCCCGGAACAGCCGCGGCAGCACCGCCCGGCCCACCAGCCCCTCCGCGAGCGCCGCGCCGTCCGCCCGCGTCACGCCGTACCGCTCGACGACGTAGGCGGCCAGCCGCTCGTAGGCGCTGGCGAACATGGCGTCGAAGTACGCCTTCGAGCTGCCGGGCAGGCGCTCGGCCGCCGCGATGGCCAGCCGGCAGGTCCGCACCTGCGGCTCCCAGGACATCAGCTGCATGAACCGCGCGCAGAACAGCGCCACGGCCTCCACGGGGTCCTCGGCGTACGCGTCGGGGGTTCGCAGCTTGACGAGGTAGAGGTCGCGGACGAGTTCCAGGACCGCCAGGAACAGCTTGTCCTTGCTCTCGAAGTGGGCGTAGAGGGACCGCTTGGACGTGCCGGCGCGGGTCGCGACGGTGTCCATCGACGCCCGTTCGTAGCCGGTCTCCAGGAACACGTCCTTGGCCGCGAAGAGGATGTGCCGGCGCAGCTCCTCGCCGCGGCGCTGCGGGCCCCGCTTCTGCGCCTCGCCTCCGGTGCTCATCGGCGCCCCTCAGGAGTAAACGGTACGGTAGAGTTTACTTGTGCAGGCATCCCGGCCACCCTTGGAGAGCACTCATGATCGTCATTACCGCCCCTACCGGAAACATCGGGCACCAGGTCCTCGACACCGTCCTCGCCGACGGCCGCCGGCCGGTCCGCGTCATCGTCCGCGACCCGGCCAAGCTGCCTGATGACGTCCGGGACCGGGTCGAGGTGGTCCGGGGCTCGCACGGCGACCCCGAGATCGTGGGCCGCGCCTTCGACGGCGCCGACGCGCTGTTCTGGCTGCTGCCGACGGACCACCGCGCCGCCAGCGTAGACGAGGCGTACACCGGATTCTCCCGCCCCGCGGCCGAGGCGGTGCGCAGCCGCGGCGTCAAGCACGTCGTGGGGGTCTCCGCCCTGGGCCGCGGCACCGCGCACGCCGGGCGGGCCGGGCTCGTGACGGGTTCCCTGGCGATGGACGACCTGATGGCGGGCACCGGCACGGCGTACCGCGCGCTGGCCGCGGCCTCGTTCATGGACAACGTGGTGCGGCAGGCGGCGGTGATCAGGGATCAGGGCGCGTTCTTCGGCGTCGTCTCCCCCGACCGTCCCGCGCCCGCCGTGGCCACGCGTGACATCGCGGCCGTCGCCGCCCGCCTGCTGCTCGACACGGCGTGGGACGGTCAGGAGGAGGTGCCGCTGCTCGGCCCCGAGAACCTGTCGTACGACGACATGGCGGCCGTCGCCTCCGAGGTGCTCGGCACGCCGGTGCGGTACCGGCAGATCGGCGGTGAGGCGCTGAAGCGGCAGATGATCGACGGCGGCGCGTCCGAGGCGATCGCCCAGGGCATGGTGGACATGGTCCTCGCGAAGGACGACGGCCTGGACGACGGGGTCGCCCGCGCGGCGCGGCACGCCGCGGAGACGCCGACCACGTTCCGGCAGTGGTGCGAGGGGGTGCTGCGGCCGGCGGTACGGGGCGCCTGAACCGCACCCCTCTGCTGCCGGTGGCCCGGTCACGACGGAAACGGTCGCGCAGTTCCCCGCTGGGCGGGCTGCGCCCGCAGGCGACACGACAGAAACCGCCCCTTCCGGACCAGGACGACCTACCGCTTGATCGTGGCTGGTCGCGCAGTTCCCCGCGCCCCTTTCACAGCGGGCTGCGCCCGCAAAACACGACCGAAACCGCCCCTTTCCGATCAGGACGACCTGCGGCTCGTCGTGGCTGGTCGCGCAGTTCCCCGCGCCCCTTTCGGGGCGCTGGAGTGTCGGTCACCAGTGCGCCCTGAAGGGGCGCGGGGCTGTGTCCCATATGCGGCTCCGCCGCGTGGGCGCGAGCGACCACCACTCACGGAAGGTCCGGACACAACAGAGAACCACCCCACCGAGCCGGCGACGGGGCGCAGCCCCATGAGGAGGACGGGGTGACCCGACGGCACACGGCTGAACGCGGCGCTACGCCGCTGTTGCCAGTTCCTTCCGTGGAACGAACTGCACCGTCCGCCGCCCCCGCCGCAGATCCACCTTGATCCGCAGGTTGGCAGCCCGTACCAGCATCAGGCCGACCACGACCGCCGCCGTCGCGCAGACCAGGCCGCCGACGCAGAAGCTGACCCGGACACCGAAGGAGTCGGCGAGCCAGCCGAAGAGCGGGCCGCCGAGCGGGGTGCCGCCGGTGAAGACCATCATGAACAGGCTCATCACCCGGCCCCGCATCTCCGGATCCGTCGCCATCTGCACGGAGGAGTTCGCGGTGACGTTGGTGGTCATACCGGCGATGCCGATCGGCACCACCAGCACCACGAACATCCAGTAGGACGGCGCCCAGGACGCCGCCATCTCCAGGACGGCCATGGTCAGGCCCGCCCCGATCAGCATCCGCTGCGTGGTCCTGCGGCGCCGCGCGGCGAGCAGCGCGCCGAGCAGGGAGCCGCCGGCCATCAGGATGTTGAACAGGCCGTACATCCCGACGCCGCCGTGGAAGATGTCGTTGGCGTAGGCGCTGAGCCAGATCGGGAAGTTGAACGCGAACGTGCCGACGAAGCCGATCAGGACGATCGGCCAGATCAGCTCCGGGTGCCCGCTGACGTACTTCAGGCCCTCGCGGAGCTGGCCCTTGCCGCGTGCGGTGGGCCGGATCGCGTGCAGCTCGCTCGGGCGCATCAGCAGCAGGCCCGTGAGCGGCGCGAGGAAGGACAGGCCGTTGGCGAGGAACGCCCAGCCGGGGCCGACGGCCGCGGTCAGCGCGCTGGCGACGGCGGGGCCGATGAGGCGGGCGGACTGGAAGTTCGCCGAGTTCAGGCTGACGGCGTTGCGCACCCGGCTCGGGCCGACCATCTCGGAGACGAAGGTCTGCCGGGTGGGGTTGTCGACGACGGTGACCAGGCCCGTCCAGAACGCCGCCAGGTACACGTGCCAGACCTGCACCACGCCGCTGAGGGTGAGCGCGGCCAGCATCAGGCCGCTGATGCTCATCGCGCTCTGGGTGCAGAACAGCAGCTTCCGCTTGGCGAAGCGGTCGGCGATGAGGCCGCCGTACAGGCCGAAGAGCAGCATCGGCAGGAACTGCATCGCGGTGGTGATGCCCACCGCCGCGGAGGAGCCCGTCAGGCTCAGCACCAGCCAGTCCTGGGTGATCCGGGACATCCAGGTGCCGGTGTTGGAGATCACGGCCCCGGAGGCGAACAGCCGGTAGTTGCGGATCCGCAGCGAGGAGAACATCCCGTCCCGGGGGCCGGGTGGCGTGCCCGGGTCCTTGGGACCGCCGAGGGCGGCGGCGGAGGAGGAGCCGGCGCCCGGCCCGGCGGCGCGCCGGCTGCCCGGTGCGCCAGGGGCGGCGGGGGCGGCGGGGGCGCCAGGGGCGGCGGCGGGGGCAGGGGCAGGCGCGGAATGCTGCCCGGACGGAACCGGAGCGACGGGATCCGAGGTGACCGAGGCCGCGGCGACGGGGTCCGGTGCGGCGGAGTCCGGTGCGGCGGAGTCCTGTACGGCGGGGTCCGGTACGGCGGGATCGAGGATGCCGGGCTCGCAGCCACCCGGATCACGGCTGCCGGACTCGGAGGCGCCCTCATCGAGGGCCACGGGGTCGGAAACGCGCCGGTCGAGGGCTGCCGCGTCAGAAACGCCCTGGTCAGGGGCTGCCGGGTCAGAAACTCCCCGGTCAAGGGCCGCCGGGTCAGTCACTCCCCGGTCAGGATTCGCGGGGTCAGAAACCCCCGGGTCAGGGTTCGCCGGCTCGCAGGCGCCCTGGTCAAGGGTCGCCGGGTGCTGCGGGTGCCGGGTGGGGTCGGGTATCGGTGCGGGGGCGGAATCTGCTCCGGATCCCGTACTCAAAGGGGTTCGCCTCCTTGGCGGGTGGGCACGCGAGGCGTGCCGCGATCGGGTGCGTGTACGTGCGCGTCTGCATGTACGTGTACGTGTGCGGGGGTGGACGGGGACTCGACGGGCGGGCGGGTCAGCGGTGGGCCAGCTTCTCCAGTACCGGGGCGGCGGCCCGAAGCTTCGCCCACTCCTCCTCGTCGAGGCCCGCCGCAAGGTCCGCCAGCCATGCGTTACGCCGGCGGCGGCTCTCCTCCAGCATGGCCTCCGCTCGCTCGGTCTGCGTGACGACCTTCTGGCGCCGGTCCTCCGGGTGCGGCTCCAGACGGACCAGGCCCTTGGCCTCCAGCAGCGCCACGATGCGCGTCATCGAAGGCGGCTGCACATGCTCCTTTCGGGCGAGCTCACCCGGTGTGGCCGTGCCACAGCGGGCCAGGGTGCCCAGCACCGACATCTCCGTCGGGCTGAGCGACTCGTCGACCCGCTGGTGCTTGAGTCGACGCGACAGGCGCATGACCGCGGAACGCAGCGCGTTCACGGCGGCGGCGTCATCGCCCAGGGAAAGATCCGGCATGGTCTTTAGGGTAACTCATTACTCTGGCTAAGTACCACTGTGACACTCGTCCCCCCAGCGCAATGCCCACCGGATCCCCACAGGAAGCCCCTGCTCACCCAAACGAGTGACGCGGTGCCGGAAAGTGATACAAACCCCGGTCGCGCCCCGGGACCCTCGTGTCCATGGGGACCAACGTGCTCAGCCTGCGGATAGACGACCAGCTCCTCGACCGCCTGCGGAAGCACGCCGCACGAAGGGGCGTGAGCGTGCAGGACTACGTCCTCCAGATGCTCGTCCGCGACGACTTCGACGAGCGGTTCAGCGCCGCGGTGGAGGAGACGGAGCGCTTCTACGGCGTCGGCGGCTGAGCAGCGGGAAGCGGTCGCACCCATTCCCCGCCCCGGTGGCGCCCGGCGAGGGGCGTGGAGGGCGTGGGGGCGTGGAGGGCGTGGGTCCCCTGGGGGCTGCGGGGCCTCAGAGCAGCCCCAGCGCCGGCATCAGGTAGAAGAAGGCGAAGACCACCGAGACCACGTACATCGGCACCGGCACCTCGCGCCACCGCCCCACCACGAGCCTCAGCACCACGAACGCGATGAAGCCCATCCCGATGCCGTTGGTGATCGAGTAGGTGAAGGGCATCAGGAGCATCGTCAGGAACGCCGGGATGGCGATCGTGAAGTCGCTCCAGTCGATCTCGGTGATCGACCCGGCGAAGATCAGGAAGCCGACGGTGACCAGCGCGGGCGTCGCCGCCTGCGACGGCACCATGGTGGCGAGGGGCGTCAGGAAGAGGGCGACCACGAAGAGTCCGCCCGTGACCAGGTTGGCGAGGCCGGTGCGGGCCCCCTCGCCGACGCCCGCCGTGGACTCCACGTAACAGGTCGTCGCCGACGAGGACGTGGCGCCGCCGGCCGCCACGGCTATGCCGTCCACGAAGAGCACGCGGCCCATCCCCGGCATGTTCCCGCGATCGTCCGTCAGGCCGGCCTCGTCGCCGATGCCCATGATCGTGCCCATCGCGTCGAAGAAGCTGGACAGCAGCACGCTGAAGACGAACAGCACGCCCGTCACGACGCCGACCTCGTGGAAGCCGCCGAACAGGCTGACCTTGCCGAGCAGTCCGAAGTCCGGGTTCGCCACCGGGTTGCCGGGCCACTCCGGAGTGGTCAGGCCCCAGGACGGCACGTGCCCGACCGCGTTGATGATCACCGCGACGACCGTCATGGCGATGATGCTGATCAGGATCGCGCCCGGCACCTTGCGCACCAGCAGCGCCATGGTGAGCAGCACCCCCAACGCGAACACCAGCACCGGCCATCCGTTCAGCCGGCCGTCCATGCCGAGCTGGACCGGGACGGTGGTGTGGGCGGCGTCCGGGATGCGCGTGACGAAGCCGGAGTCGACCAGGCCGATCAGCAGGATGAACAGGCCGATGCCGATGGCGATGCCCTTGCGCAGGCCGTGCGGCACCGCGTTCATCACCCGCTCCCGCAGGCCCGTGGCGACCAGCACCATCACGATGAAGCCGGCCAGCACCACCATGCCCATCGCGTCCGGCCAGGTCATCCGGGGCGCGAGTTGCAGCGCCACGACGGTGTTCACACCGAGCCCGGCGGCCAGCGCGATGGGGACGTTGCCTATGACGCCCATCAGCAGCGTGGTGAACGCCGCGGTCAGCGCGGTCGCCGTGACCAGCTGCCCGTTGTCCAGGTGGTGGCCGTTGATGTCGTGCGCGCTGCTGAGGATGATCGGGTTCAGCACGATGATGTAGGCCATCGCGAAGAAGGTGGCGAAGCCGCCGCGGATCTCCCTGGCGAAGCTCGATCCCCGCTCGGAGATCTTGAAGTAGCGGTCTATCGCGTCCCGCGGAGGCTGGGGACCGGCCTCGGCGGTGTCGCGGCCGGCCTCGGCGGTGTTCGGCATGCGGGGACCTCTGGAGTTCGGAAGCGGAGCCGACGCTTTTTATAGCGGCCGGGTGTGCCCCGAACCAGCGCGGGATTGTTTCCTTATGAATACATCACGGACGCCGTCGGGCTCTGCGCCCCCGTTATCCGCTTTACGTCCGGAAACGACCGCATTTATCTCGGCGTCAGACGCGCATCAGACGCGGCTCAGGCGAGGCTCAGACGCGGCTCAGATACCGATCAGGCGCGGAAGGGTGCGGAACATCACGCCGCCCCGCGCGGCGCCCGAGCGCCGCCCGAGCCCCGTAGGACCCCGAACGGCCCGCACGTAAGCTGAGCGCATGCCCGGAGTCCCCAGATCCTTTCGCCAGCCGGTCAGGCACGAAGCCCCCGACCCCCTGGAAGGCCCCGTCGTCGCCACCATCACCGGCGGCACGATCATCTGGTTCGTCCTCTTCCTCGCGCAGCTCCCCTTCTACGGGTGGTTCCACTCCCACGGCCACACCTGGTGGCTGTGGACCTGCCTCACCGGCGGGGTCCTCGGCACCTTCGGCATCTGGTACGTGCGGCGGCGCGACGCGGCGATAAAGCGGGCTGCGGGCAGCGCCGAGCAGTAGCCGGCGTTCCGGCGCTCCGGCGCCCCACGGGCAGACCGGCCGCGGCGCGAACCGGGCGGCACGCGTACCCGCGGCAACCCGTCCACCGGTACATACATCACCCAAACCGGCATATCCCCCGTACCGTCTGATACATGGCGGCCAACGACCCGCGCGGAAAGCTCACCCCCCTGCCCACCGACGACGCCGGCACCCGCGGCCTGACCGCGGCTCAGGTCGCCGAGCGCGTCGCCCGCGGCGAGGTCAACGACATCTCCGTCCGCTCCAGCCGCTCCGCCGTCGACATCGTCCGCGCCAACGTCCTCACCCGTTTCAACGCCATCATCGGCATCCTCTGGCTGATCATGCTGGCGGTCGCCCCGGTCCAGGACACCCTGTTCGGCTACGTGATCGTCGCCAACACCGGCATCGGCATCATCCAGGAGCTGCGCGCCAAGAAGACCCTGGACGGCCTCGCCGTGATCGGCGAGGCCAGGCCCACCGTCCGCAGGGACGGCCGCGCCGGGCGCGTCGGCACCGCGGACATCGTCCTCGGCGACGTGATCGAGATCGGCCCCGGCGAGAGGATCGTGGTGGACGGCGCCTGCCTGGAGAGCCGCGGACTGGAGATCGACGAGTCCCTGCTCACCGGCGAACCGGACCCCGTCGCGAAGCGCCCCGGCGACGAGCTGCTGTCCGGCAGCTTCGTGGTCGCGGGCACGGGCGCGTTCACCGCCACCAAGGTCGGCAGGGACGCCTACGCGGCCCGGCTCACCGAGGAGGCGTCCCGCTTCACGCTGGTCCACTCCGAGCTGCGCGGCGGCGTCTCCGTGATCCTCAAGTACGTCACGTGGATGATGGTCCCGAGCGCGATCGCGCTGGCGGTCAGCCAGCTCGTGGCACACCACACCGACCTCAAGATGTCGGTGGCCCGCGCCGTCGGCGGCATCATCCCGATCGTCCCCGAGGGGCTGGTGCTGCTGACGTCGGTGGCCTTCGCGATCGGGGTGATCCGGCTGGGCCGCCGCCGCTGCCTGGTGCAGGAGCTGCCCGCCATCGAGGGCCTGGCCCGGGTCGACACCGTCTGCCTGGACAAGACGGGCACCCTCACCGAGGGCGGCATGAGCGTCACCGAGCTGCGCACCCTGGACGGCAGCGACGAGAAGGAGATCCGCGCGGTGCTGGCCGCCCTCGGCGACACCGACCCGCGGCCCAACGCCAGCCTGCGCGCCATCATCGACGCCTTCCCCGGCGAGAGGCGCCGGCCGGCGGGGCTCGGCACCCGGGTGCTGCCGTTCTCCTCCGCGCGCGGATACAGCGCGGCCCGGCTCGACGCCCCCGACGGCGACACCGCAGGCGACACCGCCGGCGAAGCACCGGCCCCCCGCACCTGGCTGCTCGGCGCCCCCGACGTGCTGCTGCCCGCCGCCCACCCGCAGCTGACCGCCGCCATCCGCCTGGGCGAACAGGGCATGCGCGTCCTGCTGCTCGCCCGCGCCGCCCGCGACCGCGACGTGGACGACCCCGACGTCACCGCGGGCGCCCGGCCCACCGCGCTGGTCGTCATGGAGCAGCGGCTGCGCCAGGACGCGCCGGACACCCTGCGGTACTTCGCCGCCGAGCGAGTGGACACGAAGGTGCTCTCCGGCGACAACGCCGTCTCCGTCGGCGCCGTCGCCGCCAAGCTCGGTCTCGCCGGCGCCGAACGCGCCCTGGACGCCCGGACGCTGCCCGCCGAACCCGGCGCCATGGCCGAGGCCGTCGAGGCGCACACCGTGTTCGGCCGGGTCGCGCCCCGGCAGAAGCAGCAGATGGTGCGGGCGCTCCAGTCCCGCGGCCACATCGTGGCGATGACCGGCGACGGCGTGAACGACGTCCTGGCGCTGAAGGACGCCGACGTCGGCGTCTGCATGGGCTCCGGGTCCGAGGCGACGAAGGCCGTGGCGCAGGTGGTGCTGCTCGACAACACCTTCGCCGCGCTGCCCGCGGTGGTCGCCGAGGGGCGCCGCGTCATCGGCAACATCACCCGCGTCGCCACGCTCTTCCTGCTGAAGACCGTCTACTCCGTGCTGCTCGCCATCCTGGTGGTGCTCTTCCAGGTGGAGTACCCGTTCCTGCCGCGGCACCTGACGCTGCTCTCCACGCTCACCATCGGCGTCCCGGCGTTCTTCCTGGCCCTCGCGCCCAACACGGAACGGGCCCGGCCGGACTTCGTGCGGCGCGTGATGCGGTACGCGATCCCCGGCGGCATCCTCATGGGCGCGGCCACCTTCGCGACGTACATCCTGGCCCGGCACTACTACACGGGCCCCGGCGCGCTCGACGCGGAGACCAGCGCGGCGACGCTCACTCTCTTCCTGGCCTCGCTGTGGGTGCTCGCGATCGTCGCCCGCCCCTACACGTGGTGGCGGATCCTCCTGGTGCTGGCGATGGGCCTGTGCTTCCTGCTGGTGCTGACGGTGCCGTGGCTCCAGCGGTTCTTCGCGCTGAAGCTGGTGGGGGCGGTGGTGCCGTGGGCGGCGGTCCTGATCGCCGCGGTGGCTTCGGCGGGGCTTGAGGTGGTGTGGCGGCGGGCGGGGCGGTACGGGGGTGTTTAGGCCCGCACACCTCATCGGGGCTGGGCCCCGGCCTACCCAGGGGGTACCGGGGCGCAGCCCCGATCAGGGCTCGCCCCGTGCGGGGTCAGTCGAACCAGCGGTCCCGGGCCAGTTCGTCCGTGCGGGACGGGTCCTCCAGGAGTGCCGCCACCTCGAAGCGGCGCGGCCACTCGCGGGCCACCCACGCCAGGCCCGCCGCGACCCCCTCGAACGTCGCCGCGTGCACCGTGCCGTCCGGGGCGCGGTACCAGTCCAGTTCGACGCCGTCGACGACCAGCTCCTCGTGCTCGACGTACGAGCCGGGAGTGGCCGCGCCCAGCAGCACCCGCACCGAGTCGGGCACCTCGCGCGTGACGCCCTCGCCGTGCACCTCGCCGGAGACCGTCTCGCCGAGCCGCCGCACCTGGAACAGCTCGGCCAGGTCCCCGGCCGCCGAGGGACGCACCGGCAGCAGCGGGCGCTCGTCGGCCAGCGGCAGCACGTCCGGGGAGTCCGCGACCAGCGCCTCGCGCGCGTCCACGACGACCACGTCGCCGTCGCCCCGCACCGCCCGCAGGTCGTCCGGCAGCGTCACCTGCTCCGGGTCGAGGTCCGCGAGCGCCCCGTACAGGGCGTGCAACTGTGCGGCGCCGACCTCGCGGTCCGGGTCGGCGAGCCGGTCGAGCAGTTCCGCGGCGCCGCCCGGCTCGTCGAGCAGCGCGGCCACCGAGGTGCGCACGCCGAGCGACCGCAGCACCTGCTCGTCCTCGAAACCGGTGGCGTCCGCGGAGTCGTAGAGCCCCGCCAGCAGCGGATCGCCGCCGGCCGCGCGCAGCCCGGCGGGCCGCCGGCCGTCCAGCACCGGATGGCCGCGCAGCCACCACGCGGTGTACGGGCGGACGGTCTCGGAGGTGCCGTCCGGCAGCAGGATCCGCACCGGCTGCGTCAGCGCGTCGCGCAGCGGCGGGCGGGACAGCATCGCCAGCGCCTGCGGCCAGCGGTCCTCGTCGACCAGGTCGAGGTCCCGCACGGCGACGACCTCGGTGGCCACCGGCGGCACGGACGTCTCCGGGAGCCGGTCGAGCACGTCCTCGCACCAGACGTCGACGGCGTCCAGCAGGCCGACGTCGTCGGGCTCCGCGTAGTCGCCCTCGCGGGGGTCCATGTCGTCCGGGTCGAGCACCACGTCGGTGGCCCGCACGAGCTGGAACTCCGCGAGCGCGCCGCACGCCGCGAGCGGCCGGCTGCCCCAGCGGTCGGCCAGCTCCGCGTCCACCTCGGCCAGCTCACCCTCCCGCATGACCTGCGCGAACGGGCTGCCCGGCACGACCAGTTCGCCCGCGGGCGCCAGCTCGCCGTCCTCGTCCGGCAGCGCCAGGGCGCCGAGCCAGGGCTCGTCACCCGGCTCCAGGGCCGCGTCCCGCACCAGCGCGAGCACCACCTCGGCGAGCTCCTCGGCGTCCAGGCTGCCGGCTCCTTCGGAGCCCGGCCCGTCCGGGAACCAGTCGCCGTCGTCCTCCAGCGACGCCGCCACGGCGGCCCGCACCTGCGGGGTCGTCAGCACGGCGCGCGGCGACGCGGGGAGCGCGCCGAGCTTCTCCAGGAGGGGGTGCGAGGCGTCCGGGTGCGCCACCTTCAGGCCGAGGCGGGTGAGGGCCGCCGCGGACGGGGCGGCGGACGAGGCGTCCGTGCCGGTGTCCGCCGGCTCCGGTGCCCGATCGGACGGCGGCAGCGGGAGCAGGACGTGGCGGGGGCCGATCGTCGTGTGCGGCAGCGCGGGGCCGAGCCTGCCCGGCTCGGCCGCCTCCTCCCGCGCCTCCCCCGCGCGCGGCGCACCGCCCGCCAGCGGGACCGGCAGGCCGGAGAGCCGCTCCGGGTCCACGCCCGCCAGGCTGTCGTACAGCCGCCACCACCAACCGGGCTCGCGCTCCAGGCCGGCGAGCCGGTCGACCGCCTCCGTCAGCGGCACCCGGACGACGCCCAGGGTGCGCAGCTCCACGCGGCGCTCCAGGCCCGCGGGCAGCAGGTTGGGCAGCACCTCGGCCAGCACCCGGACGGTCTCCGCGCCGGCGCCCTCCACCACCTCGGCGTCCCGCGGGCGCAGCGCGGCGGTGCCGTCCTCCTCCATGCCGGTACCGAGGCCTGCGCCGAGGCCGGGGCCGGGGCCGCTCAGGTCCGGCCGGCCCGGTCCGGCGAGGTCGTCGGCGATCTCCCGGGCCCATGCCTTCTCCGGGTCCTCGGCGGTCGTCGCGACGGCGGGCGGCAGGAACGCGGTGCGGGGCAGCCGCTCCAGGATCGCCCGGCGCAGCGCGCCGTCCAGCTCTCCCTTGCCCAGAGGGCCCGGCACCAGGTCGAGCAGGCCGACGCTCACCGGCCGCCAGGCGGCGAGCAGTGCGGCGTACGTGTCCGCGGCGCGCTCGACCAGGAAGTCGGTGAGCGGTCCTGCGGCGACGTGCCGGCGCGTGGTGTCCAGCGGCAGCGTGGCGATCAGCAGCGCGGGGACGCCGAGGGGTTCGTCGCTCGGCGTCGGCGCGTGCACCACGGGCTCGGTGCCGGGGCGGCGCGGGGCGCCCTCGTCGTCCACCGGGACGGCCCAGGTCACGGACCAGTGCGGGCGGAGCCGCTCCTCGATCGGGCGGTCCCGCAGGAGTTCCCTGCCCAGCTCGCCGTAGCTGTGGGCGGTGCGCCAGCGGGTGGTGCCCTCGCGGGTGTCCTCGATGACGGTGAGGGTGTGGGGGGTGAGCGGGGTGCCGGGTTCGGGCGCCTCGGCCCCGGTCCCGGTCGCGGGCTGGGTCCCGGTCGCGGGCTGGGTCGCGGTCGCGGGTTGGGTCCCGGTCCCGGGTTGGGTCCCGGTCGCGGGTTGGGTCGCGGTCCCGGGTTGGGTTCCGGTTTCGCTTCCGGTCTGGCGGCGGAGGGTGCGGGTGCCCGCCGGGGTCTCGACGACGACCTCGGCGAGGCCGGGGAGGGTGAGGAGGAGGGCCGCGTCGATGGCGTCGAGCAGCCGCTCCACCAGGTCGCGGGCCGCGGCGTCCCGCAACGGCAGGATCACCACCGTGTCGTAGCCCTGCGGGGCCGTGCCCTCCGCCGGGAACGGCAGCCTCAGCAGCGGCACGTGGCCCTCGCGGCGGCGCAGTTCGTCGCGGAGGCCCTTGCTGTCCCGGGCGATCTCGGTGGCCAGGCCGCGGGCCTCGACCAGCGACCAGCGGACGCCGCCGGTGCGGCCGACGATCGCCGGCTCGTCGCTGACGGCGAGGACGGCGGCGAAGCCGACGCCGAAACGGCCGACCGGGGTGGGTGCGGGGGGTGTGCGGGTGCCTGCGGCGGCGGGGGGCGTGGTTTCGGTGCCGGTGCCTGTTTCGGCGCCTGTTCCGGTTCCGGTTCCGGGTTCGGGTTCGGTCCCGGTGCCGGTGCCGGTGCCGGTGCCGGTCACGGCGTCCGGCTCGTCGCGTTTGGCGGAGGCGCGGAGGGTGGCGAGGGATTCGACGCCTGCCTCATCGAGGGGGGCGCCGGTGTTCGCTGCGACCAGCACGTCGTCGTGCAGCGTGAGACTGAGGCGGCCCCGGTTGCCCGCGCGTGCCGCCGCGTCTGCCGCGTTCTGAGCGAGTTCCACGATCAGGCGGTCGCGGTAGCCGCCCAGGGCGAGGTCCTCCTCGGCGTTCGCGTCCTCGCGGAAGCGGGCGGGGCTGGTGCGCCAGGCGTCGAGGACACCGCGGCGCAGGCGCGCGGTTCCGAATGGGTCCGCCCCTTCGGCGGCCGGCCGCACGAACTTGCTCACGGTGGTCACTCCTCGTTACGGACGATGCGATTCGCCGGGGATCCCTCTTCACCGGAGCGACGAGGGTACGCCGCTGCCCGAAGGTACCGCGTCGGGGGCGGTGGATGGGCAGCGGTACGCCTGCGGCTGGGCTCAGCCGGGGGCGCCTTCTGTTCTTGTGGTGCGGTGAGTTGGCGGGTGTGGCTTTCGTCGCGGTTGCTCGCGCAGTTCCCCGCGCCCCTTGGTGGGGCGCCCCTTACAGCTGGGGCGCTCCGGTTCCCTCAGGGGCGCGGGGAACTGCGCGAGCAACCACCCACGGGCAGAAGATCCGGACGCAACCAGCGCCACCCACTCTGGACGGCGGGGCAACGCCCCGAAAAGGGGCGCGGGGAACTGCGCGCTCAGCCGGCCACCGGCCGATGGTCCGAACACGACCTGCGCCACTTCCCTGGACGGTGGAACGCCATCTGTTACGTCGTGGGGCGGGGCCGCGGGCGGATATCCGTCCTCGGTCCCGCGTCCTCCGCCAACAGAAGGCTCCCCTGGGCCTGACGCAGGACACTGCGGGCGGACATCCCCCCACGTCCCCTCACGTGACATCGGCGGCCAACGGCCGGTGAGGGTACGCGCCCCTGCGCGGACGGGGCGAAGGGGGCACGTCTCGTCGGCGGGTGCGGCCGAGTGGGGCTGCGCCTCCTGCGCGGACGGGGCGAAGGGGGCACCCCTCGTACGCGACAGCGGCCCGGTGGGGGTACGCGCACCAGCGGGGACGGAGCGAAGGGGGCCGTCTCGTCGGCGAGTGCGGCCGAGTGGGGGGCTCGCGCCTCGTACGCGAAGGGGGCACGTCTCGTCCGCGGGTGCGGGCCGGCGGGGCCGCGCGTACGGCAGCCCGAACGGTACCGGGGCCAAGGGAAAGGGGTCGCCGCACCCGCCAGGGTGCTCAGCTGTGGCCGAGGTCCTCCGGGGGGACCGGGGGCTCCACCGAGCCCGAGTCGTCGGAGGGGTGGAGGGGGAGGGGGTCCACCTGGGTCTCGTCGATGACCGGGGGCGCCGGCTGCGGCGGGTGGGGCATCACCGCGGCCTCCGAGTGGCCGCCGCAGCCGAAGCCCAACGACACCATGTGGCCGTCGGCCGGCGAGTACTCGTTCGCGCAGACACCGAACGCCTGCCGCAGTGACCCCGCGATCGGCACCAGGAACGCGCAGGTCACGCAGGACGCGGGGGCGGCCTGCGCCATCGCCGTGCGCGGACCGTACTGCTCCTCCCAGCGCTCCGCGGACGTCAGCAGCCCGTAGCGGGACAGCACCCGCGGCCGGGCCATGCCCAGTTCCTCGGCGACGGCGGCGATGCTGCCGCGGGACGGCGCGGCGGGCAGGTTCGCCGGGGGACCCGAGGTGACCTCGGCGTCCTCGGCCTCGACGAGGTCGGCCATCTCGTGCGAGACGGCGGAGTTCGGGGGCGGGACGTCCTCGCCGGTGTAGCCCGGTTCGAGCCGCAGGTCGTCGGCGTCCGTGGGGAGCAGGTCGCCGGGGCCCAGGTCGCCGGGGCGCAGCCGCTCGCTCCAGGGCACCCACTCGGGGGCGAGCAGGGCGTCGGGGCCGGGCAGCAGAACGGACTCGTCGAGCGTGACGACCTTGGCGCGGGAGGCGCGGGTGACGGTCACGGCCCACCGCCAGCCGCGGTAGCCCGGCTCCCTGCACTCGAAGAAGTGCGTGACGACGCGATCGCCCTCACCCACCGCCTCGACGTGCTCGCCGACCGTGCCGGGCGCCGCCGCCTCCTCCGCGGCACTCCGGGCAAGGCCGACCGCCTCGACGCACAGACGGTCAGGGGTACGGCCTCGCGTTGTCGCTGCGCTCACAGGTATCGCTTCTCTCCTACGCCGTCTCACGAGTGCGCCGTCCGCTCGGCGAGGGTGCGGACGGAGCGGACCGGGGGACCGCGTCGACGTCCGCGCCCGGTCGTCCTCGGGCGCGCCTGCTGATCCCATTCTGCGGGATGCACGCAGACGCGGGGGTGAGTGGACCGCCGCGGGGCGCGTTACGCACGCTACCCCTTCTGGAGCCACGGTCCCACACCACCGGGTGACCACGTGGTATGCCGCCCCGCTGTCCACGGCGGCGGGGGAGGGGCTTCGGAGGGGGATCGGAGCCGGCTTCCGAGCGGGTTCGTGGGGGCGGAGGGGGCTTCCGAGCGGGCTCGTGGATGTGTAGGGGGCTTCTTCGTCGGCCGCCCCGGCCCGGGAACGCGTCCCCGTGCGCCTCGTGGGCCGGCGTGGCCGGATGCGTTCGGTTCGCCCCCGCGACGGGCCCCTACCGCCATCCGTGCCGAGCGCGGAGCACGAATCAAGCTAGCTCCGGGTGTCTGGGGGCACTATGACGGAGTGGCAGCCGCACGGGCGTCTCTGACCGCCGGCGGACCCGGCCCGTTGCGCCGGACCGTCCGGATGCTGGGGCATGCCCTGAAGTTCCCCTTCGCCCTCACCGGGCGGGCGATCCGCAAGGCCACCCACGCCCACGGCGCCGGCGAGTCCGGGCTGGCCAAGCTGATCGAGCTGCACGGCGTCAACGGCGCAGGCGACGTGATGATCACCGTCGCCCTCGCGTCCACCGTCTTCTTCTCCGTGCCGACCGACGAGGCCCGCGGCCGGGTGGCCCTCTACCTGGCCGTCACCCTCGCCCCCTTCGCCCTCCTCGCCCCCGTCATCGGCCCCTTCCTCGACCGCATCCCGCACGGGCGCCGCGCCGCCATGGCCACCGCGATGCTGGCCCGCGTCCTGCTCGCGCTGCTGCTGTCGAACGCCGTCGTCACGGGATCCCTGGAGCTGTACCCGGCCGCGCTGGGCGTGCTGGTGGCGTCGAAGGCGTACGGAGTGGTGCGCAGCGCGGTCACGCCGCGCCTGCTGCCGCCGGGCTTCTCGCTGGTGAAGGCGAACTCCCGGGTGACGCTCTGCGGCCTGCTCGCCACCGGTGCCGCCGCCCCGATCGGTGCGGCGCTGCACCTGGCCGGTGCCCGCTGGCCCCTGTACGGCGCCTGCGTGATCTTCATCGCGGGCACTGTGCTCTCCTTCCAGCTGCCTCCGAAGGTCGACTCCGGCAAGGGCGAGGACAAGGCGCTGCTCGCGTCGGACGAGGAGCACCTGCACGGCCTGCGCGAGGCGGCACATGTCCGGCGTCCGGGGCTGCGCTCCGTCGGGCCTGCGGTGACGCACGCCCTGGCGGCCAACGCGGTGCTGCGCTGGCTCTCCGGGTTCCTCATCTTCTTCCTGGCGTTCCTGCTCCGCGAGCACCCCCTCGCGGGGCAGAGCGCCGCGGTCTCGCTGGGCGCGGCGGGCGTCGGGGCGGGGGCGGGCAACGCGCTGGGCACGGCCGTCGGCGCGTGGCTGAAGGCCCGGGCACCCGAGCTGATCGTCGTGACCGTGGTCGCGCTGGCCGCCGGGGTCGCCGTCGCCGCCGCCGCGCTGTTCGGCGCGCTGCTGGTGGCGGTCCTGGCCGCGGTCGCCGGGTTCGCGCAGGCGCTGGCGAAGCTGTCGCTGGACGCGATGATCCAGCGGGACGTGCCGGAGGTGGTGCGCACGTCCGCGTTCGCCAAGTCGGAGACAGTGCTCCAGATGGCGTGGGTGGTGGGCGGCGCGATCGGCATCGCGCTGCCGCTCAACGGCACGCTGGGGCTGTCGGTCGCCGCGGCGGTGGTGGCCATCGGCTGGCTGACGACCGTCCGGGGGTTGCTGTCGTCGGCGCGGCACGGCGGGGCGCCGGGCCGCACGCGCGTGGTCTGACCCCGCGCCCGGGTGACCCGTGGGGGCACCTCCCTCTCCCGTGGGGCACCGGGGGATAGCCTGCGCCCATGAGCTCCCCGCCCCCGGCGGGTCCGCGCCCGCCCCGCGCACTCCACCCGGCGGGCCCGCACCGGCCGCGCCCGTCACGCCCGGCCCCCGGCGCCCGGTCCCGGCGCCCCGGAACGGTCCCGGCCCACCGGTCGCACCGGTCCCGTGTCCGCCGCCTCCGCCCGGCGACCGCCGCCGGCGCGCTCTGCGCGGCGCTGCTCGCGCTCTCCGGGTGCGAGAAGCCGACGCCGCTGGCCACGGTCACCGTCGGCGAGGACTCGGTGCACACGGCAGCCGCGTGCTACCACGGCGGGAAGCGGATCCCGGCGCCGGAGCTGGCCCAGTGCCTGCGGCAGCGCCACTTCCACGGCGTCGGGGTGGACCCGGACGCCACGGTCAGGTTCGGCGTGGACCCGGCCATCGCGGACGAGGGCTGGACGATCCTGCTGAACGGCCGGCCGATCACCGACCCCACCCCGAAGACCTACCGCACCATCCCGGGCAGCGTCTTCTTCAACCCGCAGTTCGGGGCGCGGGGCGGCGCCAGCACCGTCAGCATCCTGGAGGGCAGCGCGAGCCGGCCGATCGGCCTATGGTCGTTCACGTTCAAGAAGCAGACCTGAACGGCCGGACGGCCACGCAGAAGATCCGATCCACCACGAAGGACGCCCAGGCCCCCATGCGCATTCTCGTCGCCACCGCGGTCGCCCCGGAACAGGACGCCGTGGCGCGGGCGCTCGCCGCCGACCGGGCCCGCGGCGGGGTCCACGACCAGCGGATCCCCGGTGCCGCCCTGCTCGCCCTGGCCGGCTCCCCCGCGGAGCCCGATGCGCCCGCGGCACGGGACGGCGGCGTGCCCCCGGCCGCCCGGGGGCCCCGCTGGGACCTGCTGACCGCCGGCGTCGGACCGGGCCGTGCCGCGGCGAGCACCAGCGCCGCGCTCACCGCGGCCGCGCTCGCCGGCGAGCCGTACGGGCTCGTGGTCTCCGCCGGCATCGGCGGCGGCTTCGCGCCCGTGGCACCGCCCCTGACGGTCGTCGTCGCCGAGGCGATCACCGCCGCCGACCTGGGCGCCGACACCCCGGACGGCTTCCTCCCCGTCACCGCCCTCGGCTTCGGCACGGTCACGCACCGGGTGCCGCCGTCCCTGGTCCGGGAGGCCGCCGCGGCGACCTCCGCGGTCACCGGCACCGTGCTCACCGTCTCGACCGCGACCGGCACCGCCGAGCGGTGCGCCGTACTCCGCGAACGCCACCCGGACGCCGTCGCCGAGGCCATGGAGGGCTTCGGGGTCGCGGAGGCCGCCTCGGCACACGGCGTGCCGGTCCTGGAGGTGCGCACGATCTCCAATCCCGTCGGCCCCCGCGACCGGGCGGCCTGGCGGATCGGGGAGGCGCTGGCGGCGCTCACGGAGGCGTTCGGGAAGCTGGGACCCGTACTGGAAGGTTGGAGACAAGCATGAACGCCACGCCCGGAACGACATCCGCCACGGCGGCCGGAACGAAGCCCCTGCGGATCGCCTACTCGCCCTGCCCGAACGACACGTTCACCTTCGACGCCTGGGCGCACGGCCGCGTCCCCGGCGCCCCCGCGCTGGACGTCACCTTCGCCGACATCGACATCACCAACGGCATGGCGGAGCGCGGCGAGCACGACATCCTCAAGGTGTCGTACGCGGTGCTGCCGTGGGTGCTCGACGAGTACGCGCTGCTGCCGTGCGGCGGCGCGCTCGGCCGGGGCTGCGGGCCGCTGGTGCTGACCGCCGAGCCGGGCCGGGACCTCACGGGCGCGGTGGTCGCGGTGCCCAGCGAGAAGTCGACCGCCTACCTGCTCTTCAGGCTCTGGGCCGCGGCCACCGTGCCGGGCGGGGTCGGCCAGATAGTCGTGCTGCCGTTCGACCAGATCATGCCCGCGGTGCGGGACGGCAAGGTGGACGCCGGCCTCGTCATCCACGAGGCACGCTTCACGTACCAGAACTACGGGCTGCACTGCCTCGCCGACATGGGCGAGCACTGGGAGTCCACCACCGGCCTGCCGATCCCGCTCGGCGCCATCATCGCCCGCCGCTCGCTCGGCACGGACACCCTGCGGCGGCTGGCGGAAGCCGCACGCAGCTCGGTCCGGATGGCCTGGGACGACCCGGAGGCATCCCGTCCGTATGTCCTGGAGCACGCCCAGGAGATGGACCCCGCGGTGGCGGACCAGCACATCGGTCTCTACGTCAACGAGTTCACCGCGGATCTCGGCGAGGACGGGTACGCGGCGGTGCGGGGGCTGCTGGAGCGCGCCGCGACGGAGGGGTTGGTTCCGGGGGTGGGGGCGCAGGCGCTGGCGTTTCCCTGACGGGGGCCCGCGGGAGTGCCGGGATGGGTGGCAGGTCCCGCGGGGGTGTTCTCACACGTCCAGCTGGTCCGCCACCGCGCGGAGCAGGCCCGCGATCTTCTTGCCGGACGTCTTCTCCGGGTAGCGGCCCTTCTCCAGGATCGGGGTGATGTTCTCCAGCAGCGTCGTCAGGTCCTGGACGATCGAGGCGAGTTCGTCGGGCTTGCGGCGCTGGGCCGCGGCGACCGAGGGAGTGGGGTCGAGGAGGGTGACGGACAGTGCCTGGTCCCCGCGTTGTCCGGCCACGACGCCGAATTCCACCCGCTGTCCCGGCTTGAGCACGTCGACGCCGGCCGGCAGGACTGAGGAATGAACGAAGACGTCGCCGCCGTCGTCGCGGGAGAGAAAGCCGAAGCCCTTCTCGCTGTTGAACCACTTGACCTTGCCGGTGGGCACCTGAAGTCCTCGTCCTCGTACTCGGGTCATGCCGCTTCGTCGCAGAAAAACGGCTTCGGATAGCACTACAGCGGGTCACCCGACCCGCCGTCACCAAGGCTAATGGTCCCGTGGCTGGTGACAAGACGCCGCCGGAGTTCCTCCGGGCTGGGAACTACCCTGGTGGGGTGCGTGACAAAACCACTCGGAGCGACACCGGTTCGGGAGAACGGCTGGTTCGAATCGGTGCGATCGTTTTCTTTGCCGGGGCCGTGGCCACGCTGGTCACCGTCGCACCGCTCTTCCTCGGGGTCAAACCTTTTCCGCTGTATATGTTCGCCCTGAGCATGCTGATGGCCGTGGGGTTCGTGATGGCCGCGGCGGGATTGCTGAGGGTGGCATGGAGGCAGCGGCGATAACCGCCGGTTCGCCGGTTTTCCGTTCACTGGTCCGGGAGTTCGCGGGGGCCGGGAGTTCACAGGTCCGGGGAGTTCGCGGGCCCCGGAGTTCGGCTGCCCGGACTTCAGCGATCCGGGAGTTCGGCGGTGCGCGGTCCGGCGTTGTCAGGCCGCGACGGCGATGTGGTCGTCCAGCCACTTCGGGAACTCGCCCAGACCGGCGAGGACGGTGTGCGCGCCCGCCGCGCGGAGCTCGTCGGCCGAGCAGGGGCCGGTGGCCACCGCGACGGACAGCGCGTCCGCGGCGCGTGCGCCCCGCACGTCCCCGACGTGGTCGCCCACGTAGACGCTCGCACCGTGCAGGCGCAGGGCCTCCGCCTTGCCCTCCGCCCACAGGTCCCCGACCACGACGTCCGCCTCGATGCCCAGGTGGCGGATGTGCAGGAGGGCGTTGGGCTGGTGCTTGGCGGTGACCACGACGGCCCTGCCGCCGGCCGCGTGGACGGCGTCGACGGCCTCGCGTGCGCCGGGCATCGCGAGGGTGGCCGCGATCGCGTGGTCCGGGTACATCGCGCGGTAGAGGTCGCTCATCTCCGCGACCCGCTCGGCCGGGACCCAGTGCGCCATCTCCTCGTCGATCGGGGGGCCGAGGCGGCTGACGGCCAGGTCGGCGTCTATGTGCACGCCGGTGGCGGTGCTGATGGCCCGGTGGACGGCGCGGATTCCGGGGCGGGAGTCAATGAGGGTCATGTCGAGGTCGAAGCCGACCGTCAGGGGGCGGGAGCTCATACCGCCATTGTGCGGGTCGCGCGGCGGGGTGCGGCGGGGTGCGGTGGGTCGCACGGCGGTCGGTAGCGGTCGCGCGGCGGTCTGTGGCGGGTCGCGCGGCGGTCTGTCGCGGTCGCACGGCGGTCTGTGGTGGGGCGCGCGGCAGGCCGCGGTGGCTTCCGTCGTGGTGCCGGGACGACCCCGGCCCGGCTCACCGGGAGCAGGTGACCGTGGGGCCGGCGATCATGCCGCCGGTGACGTTCTGCCCGGCCGGCGCCCAGTACCCGAGCATGGACACGATCGTCGAGCACTCGCGGCCCAGCGTGACGTGCACGACCACCCGCGCCGGCCGTCCCGGCTGCACGTCCGTGAGCGCGCAGTCCAGCGCGTGCCCGTCCCGCGCGGTCGACGGGTAGCGCCCCGTGAGGGGGTTCACGCACCGCCCGTCCGTCGAGGCCAGGACGATCCCCGACGACTCCTGCCCGATCATCCCGACGCGCGCGCTGCTGTCCCCGTCCCCGGTCCGGGAGACCGTGTACGTGAGGGTGGTCGTCCGGCCGGGCCGCACCACCCGCGGGTGCACCTCGATCCGCCGGGTGACCGGCGGCTTCGCGGCGGTGAGGGTGAACGTGCCCCGCACCTGCCGCCGCACCGCGGGCGCCGTCCCGTCGCCGGTGCGCGCTTCGGCCGTGGCCGTGATGTCGTACGTGCCGGGCCCGGGGTAGTCGGCCCGCCCCGCGAGCGCGCCCGAGGCGACGACGGCCCCGCCGCGGCCCGCCGCACGCGCCTGCCAGGTACCGGACACCCGGCAGCGGCAGGGTTCGAACGCCGACACCGTCATCGCGGCACCGGCGACCGTGACGCACAGCCCGGCGCCGTGGCGGTCGGCGGGAGCGCAGTACGTGGCGGGCGCGGGCACGGGCGGGGCCGGGTCCCGGGGCGCGGGAGCGGGCGCCGCGCCCGCGGGCGCCGGCCACAGCAGCGCGCCGGTGAGTGCGGCCGCGAGCGCGGTCGCGGCGGTGGCCCGGACGGATCCGGAGCGCGGTCTGGGGGCGAGACGCATGGGGCACTCCCGGCGGGATCTGGGGCGGAGGGGCTGGTCCGGCACAGATCCTTCCGGGAGCGCCCGCCTCCCGCGCGCGGGGTGGGCCGATGGGAGGCGCAGTGTACTCCGTGTGCGGGAGCCTGGAACCCGGCGTGCGAGGCACCACGGGCGCTACTCCTGCTGTCCGGCTGAGCGGGGCACCCGCCAGGGGCGCGGGAAGCTGCGCGAACCGCCACGGCTCCGGGCACTGGGGAACGCCGATCGGCCACCCCTAACGCCCGCGCTGCGACCGCCATATGAGGAAGAGCGCCGAGGCGAGGGCGGCGGCGCGCACCACCCACGGCCAGGTGCCGTCGACCGCGACGTTCATGTGTCCCTGGGCGATGGGCTCGCCCCAGCGCCCGTTCTGCCGGCCCCACAGCCAGATCACCCCGCCGGCGGCGGCGAGGCCGGGCAGGATGACGACCGCCCACTTGGTCTCCGCCGCCGTCAGCCGACGTGACGCGTAGGCGATGACCCAGCCGACGCCGAGCACGATCCAGTTGCTCGCCGCGGCGCCCGCGATGAGGAGGGCGGCGGCGAGCAGCAGCAGGGGGTTGGTCCAACGCCTGGCCCGCCCCGTCGCGGCCGCGGCCCCCGCGGCGCGCCGCGACCGCAGCAGCCCCCGCCGCCCGGCGCGCGCGGGCGGGGCGGCCGGCTCGGCGGCGGGCGCTCCGGGCGCCCCGCCCGGGGCGGGCTCCACCGCCGCCTCGCCCTTCGCCTCGAACGGCCGTACCGGGGGCGGCTTCAGTATTTCCGGGATCTCCACGCCGCCGGTGAAGCCGGGCACCATGCCGGGTCCGCCGAGCGGTTCCGCGTCGAAGCGCCACCAGTCGGGCTGGGAGCCGGGCGGGCCCAGTTCGTCGGAGCCGGCGAGGTGCGGCGGGGAGGGGCCGTCGAGCGGGACGGCCTCGTAGACGGGCAGTTCGGGCGCCACGGACTTGCCGGACCCGGATCCGCCCCCGGCCTCCGTGTCCGCCTGCGGGGAGCGGGGCCCTGGCATCCGGCGGCGCAGCCCGCGGGGCAGCGGGGACCGCTTGCGCGCCGGCCCGTCACCGTCCTGCGCGGCGCTCTTCCCGGCGGCGTCCCGTCCCGCGCCGCCCCACCCGAACCGTTCCGACGTCCGCTCCGACGTCCGTTCCGGCTCCGGCTCGGCCCTCGGCGGCGCCGGAGCCGTGCCGCCCGCGGCCGTGACCACGTCGTCCGGGCTGCCGAGCCGGGACAGGATGCGGCGGACGGCGGCGGGGCTGTCGCCGCCACCGCCACCGCCACGGCTCCGCTCGATCTCGCCGCGCAGTTCGGTCACCAACCGCATCCGCTCGGACGACGGGAGTTGCCGCTGCTGGGCAAGGTCGCCGACCTTGCTCAGATAGTCCAAGACGAGCCGATCGCTCTCGATCCCCACGAAGTCCCCTCCGGGACGCACCCGTTCCAGTACCCGGCCCGACGGTACCGCGCCCCGCCCGGCCCCGTGGCCCACCGGTGCCCGGGGCGTGTTCCGGCGCCGCTGGTGCGGACCCGGTGCAGAGCCGAGACGGACACCACCCCCGTGATGTCACCCGCACCCATTACCGTGAACAGGATGAGCAGTCATGCACCCCAGGACGGCGGCACCGCACCCCGCTCCCTCGCCGAGGACCTCCGCCTCCGCGCTGACTCCTCCCTTGCCGCCCTCCTGCGCGCCCGCCCCGACCTGCTCTCCCCCGTCCCCGGCGACCTGACGCAGCTGGCCACCCGTGCGGGCACCCGTGCGTCCGTGGTGCGCGCGCTGGGCCGCCTGGACCTGTTCGCGCTCCAGACCGCCCAGGCCCTGGCGGTCGCGCCGGAGCCCACGCCCTACGCGACCCTGCGCACGCTCCTCACCGGAGACACCGGCCTCTGCGAGGACACCGGCTCAGGGGACTCCGGCTCTCGGAACACCGGTTCTCGGAACACCGGCCTCACCGGGGACCCGGGCGGGACCCCCGCCCCGGATGCACCCGGGGACCCGGGCGGGACCCCCGCCCCGCATACCCCCGGGGCCGCATCCCCCGCCACCGTCGCCGGCGCCCTCCCCCGCGCCCTGGCCACCCTGCGCGAGCAGGCGCTGGTGTGGGGCACGGACGAGCAGCTGCGCCTGGTGCGCACGGCGCGCGAGCTCCTGGCGCCGGCGCCGCGGCACCCGTCGCCGACCGGTCTGGGTCCGACGGTCGCGGAGGCCGCCGCGGGGATCTCGCCGGGCCGGATCCAGGAGATCGTGGTCGCGGCGGGACTGCCCACGACGCACGACTCGGTCTCCGCGGTCGCCGCGCTGTCCGGCCTGTTCGCGGACCGGGAACGGATGGCGGACCTGCTGGAGAAGGCGCCGGCCGCGTCGCTGGAGGTGCTCGACCGGCTGGTCTGGGGGCCGCCGTACGGGCAGGTGACGGCCGATCCGGCGGCGCACCTGCGCTGGCTGCTGGACCGCGGCCTGCTGCTGCCCACCTCGCCCGGCACCGTCGTGCTGCCCCGCGAGGCGGCCCTGCACCTGCGTGGCGGCCGAGCGCACCGCGACCTGGAGCCGCTGCCGCCGGAGGTCACTACCGCGGCGGAGCACCGGCCGTACTCTCAACGGGTCGTGGACAGCACTGCGGCAGGCCAGGCGCACACCGCGCTCGCCACCGTCGAGGAACTGCTCAAGAACTGGGGCGCGGGCGGTCCGCCGGTGCTGCGCGCGGGCGGGCTCAGCGTGCGCGACCTGAAGCGGACGGCCGCGCTGCTGAACGTGCCCGAGCAGACGGCCGCGTTCTGGGTGGAGCTGGCGTACGCGGCGGGTCTCGTGGCGTCCGACGGCGGTTACGAGGGCGCGCACCCGGACGACGCGGCGGGCACGCGGCGCGAGGCCGAGCGGTACGCCCCCACGCCCGCGTACGACGACTGGCTCGACCTGCCCGCCGCGCAGCGCTGGGCCCGGCTGGTGTCGGTGTGGCTGGCGGCCACCCGGACGTCCGGCGTGGTCGGCGGCCGGGACGGCAAGGACCGCGTGATGTCGGCGCTCGGCCCCGGACTCGACCGCTCCGCGGCCCCCGAGGTGCGGCACCGGGTGCTCACCCTGCTCGCCGCGCTCCCCGAGGGGACCGCGCCCGACCATGAGGCGCTGCTGGCCCGGCTGCACTGGGAGCGGCCCCTGCGCGGGTCGGCGCCCGGCCAGCCGGTGACGGCGGGCCAGGCCGAGCCGCCCGGGCCCCGCCGCCCCGGCTCCGCCTCCGCCGACCCGGGAGCCCGCCGCCCGGCTCCGTCCGACCAGGACGACCCGGGCGCCCTCAGCCGGTCCCGGCTGCACTCGACGGCGGTGGCCCCGCTCGCCCGGTGGACGCTCGCGGAGGCGGAACTGCTCGGCGTCACGGGCCGCGGCGCCCTGTCGGCACACGGCCGCGCCCTGCTCGGCGCGGCACGGGAGGACGGCGCCGGGGGCGCGCGGGCAAACGACACAGGGACCGCGCGGGCGGACGACTCCGGGGCCGCTCGGGCGGTGGCCGCCGCCGAGGCCGCCCGCCGGCTCGCGCCGCTGCTGCCGGAGCCGCTGGACCACGTGCTGCTCCAGGCCGACCTGACCGCCGTCGCCCCCGGCCCGCTGCTCCGGCCGCTCGCGGCGATGCTCGACGTGCTGGCGGAGGTGGAGTCCAAGGGCGGCGCGACCGTCTACCGCTTCACGCCCGGCTCGGTGCGGCGCGCGCTGGACGCCGGCCAGTCCGCCGCCGAGCTGCACGCGTTCCTCGCGGCGCACTCGCGCACTCCGGTGCCGCAGCCGCTGTCGTACCTCATCGACGACGTGGCGCGCCGGCACGGCCACCTGCGGATCGGTGCCGCGGCGGCGTACGTGCGCTGCGACGACGACGCCGTGCTGGGCGAGATCCTCGCCGACAAGCGCGCGGCGGCACTGCGGCTGCGCAGGCTCGCGCCGACGGTGCTGGCCGCCCAGGCCGACCCGGCGACGCTCCTCGACGGGCTGCGGTCCATGGGGTTCGCGCCGGCCGCGGAGTCACCGGATGGCGATGTACTGATCACCCGCGCGACCGCACACCGGACACCGCCGCGCACCGCGCCCGAGCCGGTGCCCGACGGCCCCCCGCTGCCGGACGGCACGCTGCTGGGCGCCGCGGTACGGGCGATCCGGGCGGGTGACGCGGCGTCCACGGCGCCCCGCAAGGCCGTGCCCCAGGCCGGCGGTCCGACCGGGGTCCCGGCCGCCCCGGCGTCGGGTCTGCCCCGGACGAACTCGGCGGACACGCTCGCCACCATGCAGGCGGCCGTGCTGGCCGGGGAGCCGGTGTGGATCGGGTACGTGAACGCCGACGGCGCGGCGAGCCAGCGCGTGATCGCCCCCATCAGCGTGGAGGGCGGCTTCGTCACCGCCTTCGACCACACCGCGGACGAGGTCCGCACCTACCCCCTCCACCGCATCACGGGCGTCGCGGAACTGGCCACGGAGTAGTCCGCACCGGCCACGGAGTAGTCCGCCCGCCCGCCCCGCCCGGTAGACTCCGTTATTTGGCGTCTGTTCGGCGCCGGAGCGGAGGCGCCCCGCGCGAGCCGGGAAGACCCGCACACCCCAGCACACGACCCCGACCCCACCACCCCACCACCACCTCCGCCGGAGGCCCGAGCGTGTCCTGCCTGATCGTCCAGTCCGACAAAACCCTCCTCCTCGAAGTCGACCACGAGCAGGCCGACGCGTGCCGCCGCGCCATCGCCCCCTTCGCCGAGCTGGAACGCGCCCCCGAGCACATCCACACCTACCGCGTGACCCCCCTCGGCCTCTGGAACGCCCGCGCCGCCGGCCACGACGCCGAGCAGGTCGTGGACGCCCTGGTGCAGTTCTCCCGCTACCCGGTCCCGCACGCCCTCCTGGTCGACATCGCCGAGACCATGGACCGCTACGGCCGCCTCACGCTCAGCAAGGACCCGGCGCACGGTCTCGTCCTCACCACCACCGACCGCCCGGTGCTGGAGGAGATCCTGCGCTCCAAGCGCATCAAGCCGCTGGTGGGCGCCCGGATCGACGACGACACCGTCGCCGTCCACCCCTCCGAGCGCGGCCAGATCAAGCAGACGCTGCTGAGGCTCGGCTGGCCGGCCGAGGACCTGGCGGGCTACGTGGACGGCGAGGCGCACGCCATCGAGCTCGCACAGGACGGCTGGGCGCTGCGCCCGTACCAGAAGCAGGCCGTGGAGAGCTTCTGGCACGGCGGCTCGGGCGTCGTCGTGCTGCCCTGCGGCGCCGGCAAGACGCTGGTCGGCGCGGGCGCGATGGCCGAGGCGAAGGCGACGACGCTGATCCTCGTCACCAACACGGTCTCGGCCCGGCAGTGGAAGCACGAGCTGGTCGCCCGCACCTCCCTCACCGCGGACGAGATCGGCGAGTACAGCGGGACGAGGAAGGAGATCCGCCCGGTCACCATCGCCACCTACCAGGTGCTGACGACCAGGCGGAAGGGCGTCTACCCGCACCTGGAGCTCTTCGACTCCCGCGACTGGGGCCTGATCCTCTACGACGAGGTGCACCTGCTCCCGGCGCCGGTCTTCAAGTTCACCGCGGACCTCCAGGCCCGCCGCCGGCTCGGGCTCACGGCGACGCTGGTACGGGAGGACGGCCGCGAGTCGGACGTGTTCTCGCTGATCGGCCCGAAGCGGTTCGACGCGCCGTGGAAGGAGATCGAGGCGCAGGGCTACATCGCGCCCGCGGACTGCGTGGAGGTCCGGGTCAACCTCACCGAGCGCGAGCGGCTCGCGTACGCCACCGCGGAGACCGAGGAGAAGTACCGGTTCTGCGCGACGACGGACAGCAAGCGCCGGGTCACGGAGGCGCTGGTGCGCCGGCACGCGGGCGAGCAGACGCTGGTGATCGGCCAGTACATCGACCAGCTCGACGAGCTCGGCGAGCACCTGGACGCTCCGGTGATCAAGGGCGAGACGACCAACGCCCAGCGCGAGAAGCTGTTCGGCGCCTTCCGTGAGGGCGAGATCTCGGTGCTCGTGGTCTCCAAGGTGGCCAACTTCTCGATCGACCTGCCGGAGGCGACCGTCGCGATCCAGGTGTCGGGCACCTTCGGCTCCCGCCAGGAGGAGGCCCAGCGCCTCGGACGCGTGCTGCGCCCGAAGGCGGACGGCCACGAGGCGCGGTTCTACTCGATCGTCGCCCGCGACACCATCGACCAGGACTTCGCGGCCCACCGCCAGCGCTTCCTGGCCGAGCAGGGGTACGCCTACCGCATCGTCGACGCGGACGACCTGCTCACGGGCGAGCTGGAGGCGTGACCGTACGCGACCGGAGGAGTACCCGGGGCCGGGGGCGGGACGGCGCTCAACGGCGCCGGATCCTCACCCCCGCCTCCTCCCAGTACTCCCCGAGGACCGCCACCTCGAAGGCGGAGGACACGTAGACCCTGATCGCCCGCAGCCCCTCGCCGAGGCGGTGCTGATGGGACGTCCCGGTCGCGGCCGAGGCGCCCGGCGGGCGGGGCGGCACGGCGGCCAGGTTGAAGGAGAAAGCCGATCCGCTGCTCATCCCTCTATGGTCGTTTCCGCCCAGTTCAGAGGCATCAGCCCACAGATGTAATCACTGCCCCCGTCCCCGTACGCCCCGGGGCCGACCCCGTACACCCCGGGACTGACCCCACCGAGCCCGCGCCCCTAGGGGAGCCGGTCCGGCTGGACGGGTCCGCCTCCCGTGTCATCCGGACGTGACGCCGTCCGGACGTGACGTCATCCGGACGTCACGCGTTCGTCGTCGGCGAAGGACAGGTGGCGTGACCTGTCGAGGAACCTCGCCTCGTCGTCGGGGACCCGGCTCCCTGCCGCGCCCAGGGCGTCGAGCCACCGGTCGAACGACTCCCGATCCGCGAAGGCCACCTCCGTCACCACGTCGAAGTCGATGTCGTCCTCGCGAAGGTTCAGTTCATCGCCGCGGACGACGTAGTGCCGCTTGTAGACGTCCGGTGCCGGCGCCAGGTCGAGGATCAGCGGCACGTGGTGGTTCTCGTAGTAGTCGATGAAGTCCTCGGCCGTCATCCCGTCACGTTTCGTGAGGAAAGAGATCTTCTTGTACATCCGCGGGCCTCCCTCCCCCCCCCATAACCGGGGAGTCCCCCGGTTGTACCTGAAGTACGCTAACCGGGGAGGTCCCCGATTGGCAAGGACGGGGCGGAGTGGGAGGTGCCCGTGTCACAGCCGATCGCCGGCTCGCCCCGCGCGGAGCTGGCACGACTGGCCAGTCCTCCGCTGCGTGCGGACGCGCGGCGCAACTACGAGGCGGTGCTGGCCGCTGCCGCGGAGGTGTTCGGGGCAGGAGGGCCGGACGCGTCACTGGACGAGATCGCCCGCCGGGCCGGCGTGGGCAACGCGACCCTCTACCGCCACTTCCCCCACCGCCGCGACCTCCTCATCGCGGTCTGCGTCGACGAGGTCGAAAAGCTCTGCGTCATCGGAGAGGAACTCCGGTCCCAAGGCCATGGACCTTCGGGTGACGCGCTGGAGTCGTGGCTGCACGCCTACATCGACCACGTCCGTACGCGAAGCGGCCTCGGCGCCGCGTTCGCCACCGGGAACAGCCAGGACTCCCCGTTCGTCGCCACCTGCCGGGCCGCGGTGGGCGAGGTCGGCTCGGCCCTGCTGCGGGATGCCCAGCAGGCCGGGACCGCCCGCGCCGATCTCCGCCTCGACGACCTGCTCACGCTGGCCAATGCGATCGCCATCGTCACGGAGTCGAGCACCGGGGATCAGGCGAGGGACCTGCTGAAGCTGGTGATGGAGGGGGTCAGGCCCCGGTAGGCCGCCGGGGCAGCTTGCCGGGGCAGGCCGCCCGGAGGACGTGGGGCCGGAGGACGTGGGGGAGGGAAAAACCCTTAGACCGCCCACACCCCACCGGGTAAACTCCACCCTCTTGCCCGCCTCCCTCCCGTGGAGCGCCGCCGCCCGGACGGAAACCGGCCGGCTCTTCGCGCGCGCCAACGCGCACCCACCGCACCCCCGCCCGGCCGCCCGGCGGCACCCCGCGCCCTCGTGCGCTCCGCCACCCGCGCCGGCCGGCCTGTTCGTCACGCTCCCGGAGGCAGTACCCGTGTCCACCCCACCCGCCGACCCCCACCCCGCCGGCACCCGCGCCGACCCCGACCCCGACCCGCTGGCCCGCGAGCAAGCGCACCTGACGGCCTCCCGTACGGCCCTGCGCGCCATGCGCGAGGACGTCGAATCCCTGGACATCCGCGACGTCACGGCGAACTGGGTGAACGCCGAGGTCCTCCAGCGCCAGATGGAGGCCCGCATCAAGGCCCTGGCGGACCTGGCCCACACGCCCCTCTTCTTCGGCCGCCTCGACTACCGCCACGCCCCGGGCCTCAAGCGACCGGCCGGGGCGGAAGGGCCCGAGGGGCCTGAAGGATCCGACGGACCCCTCACCGGATCACCCGGCGGCACCGCCGCGGACCGCGGCCGTCCGGCGGACCAAGCGGTGAACGCGGACGAGGCGACCGCCCTCTACATCGGCCGCCGCCACGTCCACGACGCCGACGGCGACCCGATGGTGATCGACTGGCGCGCCCCGGTCTCGCAGCCGTTCTACCAGGCGTCGAAGAAGAACCCGATGGACGTCGTGCTGCGCCGCAGGTTCGGCTACACCGGCGGCGACCTGACGGCGTACGAGGACGAGCACCTGACGGACCCGGCCGAGGCGGTCCGGACCAGCCGGCTGCTGCAACAGGAGATCGAGCGGCCGCGCGTGGGCCCCATGCGGGACATCGTGGCGACCATCCAGCCCGAGCAGGACGAGATCGTCCGGTCGGGGCTGACCGGCACGGTCTGCGTGCAGGGCGGTCCCGGCACCGGGAAGACCGCGGTGGGCCTGCACCGCGTCGCGTACCTGCTGTACGCCCACCGCGAGCGGCTGGCGCGGACCGGCACCCTCGTCATCGGCCCGAACGCGTCGTTCCTGCGCTACATCGAGCAGGTGCTGCCCGCCCTCGGCGAGCTGGAGGTGAAGCAGGCGACGGTCGGGGAACTGGTCGGGCAGGTGCCGGTGCGCGGGACGGACGACCCGGCCGCCGCGCTGGTCAAGGGTGACGCGCGGATGGCGGAGGTGCTGCGGCGTGCGCTGCGCTCGCACGTGACGCCGCCGCGGGAGCCGCTGGTCGTGGTGCGGGGCTCGCGCCGCTGGCGGATCCCGGCGCACGAGGTGGCGGAGATCGTGGACGAGCTGCTGGCGCGGGACATCCGCTACGGCGCCGCCCGCGACGCCCTCCCGCAGCGCATCGCGCACGCCGTGCTGGTCCGCATGGAGCACTCCGGAGAGGCCCCGGACGACCGCGTGCAGGACGCGGTGGCGCGCAACGCGGCCGTGAAGGCGGCGGTCAAGGCGGTCTGGCCGGCGGTCGACCCGGCGAAGCTGGTGCTGCGCCTGCTCACCGACGGCGACTTCCTCGCCGCGCACGCCGGCGGGCTGCTCAGCGAGCAGGAGCAGAAGACGATCCTGTGGGCGAAACCGGCCCGGAGCGTGAAGTCGGCGCCGTGGTCGGCGGCCGACGCGGTCCTCATCGACGAGGCGTCCGACCTGGTCGCGCGCACCCCGTCGCTCGGGCACGTGGTGCTGGACGAGGCGCAGGACCTGTCGCCGATGCAGTACCGGGCGGTGGGGCGGCGCTGCTCGACGGGGTCGGCGACGGTCCTCGGCGACCTCGCCCAGGGCACCACGCCGTGGGCCACGGAGAGCTGGGACGAGGCGCTGGCGCACCTGGGCAAGCCGGACGCCCTGGTGGAGGAGCTGACGGCGGGCTTCCGGGTGCCGCGCGAGGTCATCGCGTACGCGTCGCGCCTGCTGCCGGCCATCGCGCCGCAGCTCACCGAGGTGGCGTCGGTGCGGGAGTCCCCAGGGTCGCTGGAGGTACGGCGGGCGGCGCCCGAGGAGCTGACGGACGCGGTGGTGGACGCCTGCCGCGCGGCGCTGCGGCACGAGGGGTCGATCGGCCTGATCGCGGCGGACGTCCGCGTTCCGGTACTGGCCCGGGCGCTGGCGTCGGCGGGCCTCGCGCACCTGGCCCCCGGCGAGGAGACCACGCTCGCCACGCGCCTCACGCTGGTCCCGGCGTCGCTGGCGAAGGGCCTGGAGTACGACTACGTGGTCGTCGACGAACCCGAGGCGATCATCACCGGCGAGCCCGACGAACGCACCGGCCTGCGCCGCCTGTACGTCTGCCTCACGCGAGCGGTCTCGGGGCTCACGGTCCTGCACGGGGCGGCTTTGCCGCCGCAGCTCGCGTGAGGGGTGACCCTGCCGGGGGGTGACCCTGCCGGGGTGACCCCTTGCCGGCGGGTGGGTCCCTGCCGGGGGGTGCCCTCCGGGCGGGTGCTTCCGGTTATTCCGGGATCGTCCCCCGCCGGTTGGGTGCCCTCCGGGCCGGGTGCTTCCGGTTATCCCGGGATCGTCCCCCGCCGGTTGGGTGCCCTCCGGGCCGGGTGCTTCCGGTTATCCCGGGATCGTCCCCTGATGGGGGTGCTCGCGCAGTTCCCCGCGCCCCTTATAGGGCGCCTTCCGGTTCGCTGTGGGTGCGGGGCCGCGGGGGGATATCCGTCCTCGGTCCGGTCCCGTCACCGTCCACCGGACACTCCCCCTGGGCCTGGGACCGGCCGCTGCGGGCGGACATCCCCCCACGTCCCCTCCCGTTTCGTACGCGGCTGCGGGCCGGTGGGACAGCGCGAAGTGGGAGCGGGGCTGCACTCGGAACAGCCGGGGGCCTGCCCCTCCCCACCGGCCGGCAGTCGCCGGCGAGACGTGCCCCCTTCGCCCCATCCGCGCAGGAGACACGAACCCCCACCGGCCGTTAGCCGCCGATGCGACGTGAGGGGACGTGGGGGGATGTCCGCCCGCAGCGTCCTGCGTCAGGCCCAGGGGAACCCTCTGGTTGACGGAGGACGCGGGACCGAGGACGGATATCCCCCCGCGGCCCCGCCCCACAACGAAACAGAAGGCGCACCGGCCACGACGAAGGCCGCGCACAAGAGACCGCCGGAGCCCCCGCGACCCGAAGGGGCGCGGGGAACTGCGCGAGCAACCAGCCACCGGGCGGACGATCCCGCAAAAACCGAAACCACCCTCCCCGGAGGGCACCCCCGGCAGGGAACCACCCCCCGACAAGGGGCCACCCCGGAAAACGGCCGGCCCGCGTCAAGCGCCAAGCACCGGCCACGACGAAGGCCGCGCACAAGAGACCGCCGGAGCCCCCGCGACCCGAAGGGGCGCGGGGAACTGCGCGAGCAACCAGCCACCGGGCGGACGATCCCGCAAAAACCGAAACCACCCCGCCCCGAGGGCACCCCCGGCAGGGAACCACCCCCCGACAAGGGGCCACCCCGGAAAACGGCCGGCCCGCGTCAAGCGCCAAGCACCGGCCACGACGAAGGCCGCGCACAAGAGACCGCCGGAGCCCCCGCGACCCGAAGGGGCGCGGGGAACTGCGCGAGCAACCAGCCACCGGCGGACGATCCCGCAAAAACCGAAACCACCCCGCCCCGAGGGCACCCCCGGCAGGGAACCACCCCCCGACAAGGGGCCACCCCGGAAAACGGCCGGCCCGCGTCAAGCGCCAAGCACCGGCCACGACGAAGGCCGCGCACAAGAGACCGCCGGAGCCCCCGCGACCCGAAGGGGCGCGGGGAACTGCGCGAGCACCCCCGCCAACAGACGATCCCGCAAAAACCGAAACCACCCCGCCCCGAGGGCACCCCCGGCAGGGAGCCACCCCCCGACAAGGGGCCACCCCGGAAAACGGCCGGCCCGCGTCAAGCGCCAAGCGCCGCCCGCCACGACGAAACCGCCCCCGCGGAAACCCGCTCCGTCCAGCCCCCGGGCCGCGCCGCACCGCCGATGTGGAACGCCCGCACCCCCGCGGCCAGCAGCCCCGCCACATGCGGCAGCCGCAAACCCCCGCCCACCATCAGCTCCTGCTCGTACCCGGGCTCGCCCCGGCGCCCGGCCTCCGCCAGCAGCACCTGCATACCGTCGTCCACTCCGCGCGCGGACCCCGCCGTCAGGTACGTGTCGAGCCCCGCGGCGTCGGCGAGCTGCTTGCGCAGGGCCGCACGGTCCGCCGCGCGGTCGATGGCCCGGTGGAACGTCCACCGGCAGCCGTGCAGCGCCCCGACCAGGTCCTCCAGCACGGCGAGGTCCGGTGCCCCGGCCTCGTCCAGGAACCCGAGCACGAACTCCTCGGCGCCCTCCGCCCGCAGCTCCCCGGCCCGGCGCACCAGCGCGGCGACGTCCGCGGGCGCCTCCAGCGTGAACCCGTCCGAGGGCCGGAGCATCACGCGCACCGGGATGCGCACGGCCGCGCACACCGCGGCGACCGTCGCGTGGGACGGGGTCAGCCCGTCCGCGTCCATCTCGGAGACGAGTTCGAGCCGGTCGGCGCCCCCTTCCTCCGCGGCCACCGCGTCCTCGGCATCGAGGGCGATCACCTCCAGCAGCGCACGGCCGGCAGGCTTGCTCATGGAACCCCGCTCCTCGATAGACGGACGACGGACAGAACGGACAGGGGGTACGGACTACCGCCTCAATCTACAGGTCTAGTCCACTTACCGCCGGGCCACCGGGCCACCGCGCCGCCGCCCCGCCCTCACCTGAACAGCCGCAGCTCCCCCTCCCGCGCCCCCGCCAGCTCGTACCGCGCCCCCACGACCGGCCGCCCCGCGTAGAGCCGTACCAGCGTCGGGGCGTCCCCGATGTAGCGGGCCGGCGGCGCGTCGCCCGCCGGGGCGCCGAGGAGCAGCGGCTCGTCCTGGTCGTCCAGGTCGGCGTGGAGCGCCGGGTGCTCCCGCGCCCGGGTGACCCCGGCCAGCAGCAGGAGGGCGGCCGGCAGCCCGTCCCCCGCGTACGCCCCGGGCTCCCCGAACGCGTCCCGCACGTCGCCGGCGTGCACCCACTCGCCGAGCGCCACGCGGTCCAGCGGTCCGCCGGCCGCGGCGATGACGGGGCCCGCGTCGGTCATGCCGCGTTCCAGCTCGTCCAGCACCCGTTCGATCGGCCAGTCGGCGCGCTCGGCGACGTCCCGCTCGTTCGCCTCGGGCGTGAAAGCGCCGTCACCGGTCCGCCCCTCCACGACCCGCAGCAGCGCCGCGGCGCAGTGCGCGAGCACATGGCGGACCGTCCAGCCGGGGCAGGCCGTGTAGGTGGCGAAGTCGGCGGCGTCGCGGGAGCGCAGCAGCGGCAGCAGCGCGTCGCGTTCGAGCCGCAGGAGTTCTCCGGGGAGTTCGGGGTCGCGGTTCTCCGCGCCGTTCGCGGCACCGGGCCGCCCGGAATGGCGTGCGTTGAGCTCATCGCTTACGTCAGCAGTCATGGCTCCACGCTAGGGGCAACCCGATGCCCAGGACCCGGCCCACGCCCGATCCCCGGACCCGGCCCACGCCCGCTCCCCTCACCGGCCGGTTACCTGCCGGCTTCCCGTACCGGACCGCCACCCGCCCCCTCCCGGGCCCCCGCGGATAATGGCCCGCATGGCCGACCTCCCGCCGCACCCCGCCCACGACGACCTCCGCGCACGCTGGCGTGCGGCCCTGCTCGCCGCCCGTGGGGGCGCGCCCGGCCCCGACCCCGCGCCGTACGCCGAGAACCTGCTCGCCCGCTGGGCCGAACCCCAGCGGCGCTACCACACAACCGACCACCTCGCGGCCGTCCTCGACCGCATCGACGTCCTGGAGTCGTACGCGCGGCAGCCCGCGGTGGTCCGGCTGGCCGCATGGTTCCACGACGCCGTGTACCGCCCCGACCGCTCCGAGAACGAGGAGCGGTCCGCCGCGCTGGCCGAGCGCGCGCTGCCCGAGGCGGGGCTCGGGCCCGAGTCCACGGCGGAGGTGGCCCGCCTGGTCCGGCTCACCTTCGGCCACGACCCGGGGCCCGGCGACGCCGACGGCGAGGTGCTGTGCGACGCGGACCTGGCGATCCTGGCCGCGCCGGCCGCGGAGTACGCGGCATACGCCGCGGCGGTCCGCGAGGAGTACGGGTTCGTGCCGGACGACGCCTTCCGCGCGGGCCGCGCCGGCGTACTGCGCCAACTCCTCGCGCTCCCCGCGCTGTTCCGCACGCCGTACGGCGCCGAGCACTGGGAGGCCGCGGCCCGCCGCAACCTCACCGCGGAACTGGAACTGCTCTCCGTATGACGCGGGGTCAGGACGGGAATGGGGCCGGGGGGAACCCCTGTTCCCCTGGACATGTCCTCACCCGAGCCCACCGGCCCGAGTCCCCTGCCCACCGGCCCGACGCCGGAGCCCACCAGCTCCGCTCCGGAGCGCACCAGCTCCGTTCCGGAGCCCACCGACCCCGCTCCGGGGCCCGCCGGCCCCGGCTCCGGGGCCGTCCCCCGTTCCGGACCGGCCGCGCCCGGCGCCCCGGCTGACGGCGGGCGCACCCCGGCCCCCGCGGTCGCCTCCCCGGCGCGGCGCCTCGATCCCCCCGCCCGTTCGCGCTCCCGCGCGCCCATGCCCCTGGCCGTCTACGTGCTGGGGCTCGCTGTCTTCGCGCTGGGCACGAGCGAGTTCATGCTGTCCGGGCTGCTGCCGCCGATCGCCGACGACATGGGGGTGACCATCCCCCAGGCCGGCCTGCTGATCTCGGCCTTCGCGATCGGCATGGTGGTCGGCGCCCCGCTGCTCGCGGTGGCGACGCTGCGGCTGCCGCGCCGCGCGACCCTGCTCGCGCTGATCGCCGTCTTCGGCCTGGGCCAGGTCGCGGGGGCGCTGTCGCCCTCGTACCCGGTGCTGTTCGCGTCCCGGGTGGTGAGCGCGCTGGCGTGCGCCGGCTTCTGGGCCGTGGGCGCGGCGGTCGCGATCGCGATGGTGCCGGTGACGGCGCGGGCCCGCGCGATGGCCGTGATGATAGGCGGGCTGTCGATCGCGAACGTGCTGGGCGTGCCGGCCGGCGCCTTCCTCGGCGAGGGCCTCGGCTGGCGTTCGGCGTTCTGGGCGGTCGGCGGGGCGTCGGCGGTGGCGTTCGCGGGCATCGCGACGCTGATCCCGGCCATCCCCCGGCCCGAGCGGATGCCGCAGCTGCGCCGCGAGGCGCGCATCTACCGCGACCGGCAGGTCTGGCTGACGGTCGTCCTCATCGCGCTCTCCGCGGGCTCCGTCTTCTGCCTGTTCAGCTATCTCGCCCCGGTGCTGACGCAGGTCGCGCACCTGGGCGACGGCTGGGTGCCGACGGTGCTGGCGCTGTTCGGCGTGGGCGCGCTGATCGGTACGGCGGTCGGCGGGCGGATCGCGGACGCGCACCTGTTCGGGGTGATGTTCTCCGGCATCGCGGCGAGTGCGGTACTCCTCGCCGCGCTCGCGCTGTTCGGCGGGTACCCCGTCGCCGCGGTGGGCCTCTCCCTGCTGCTGGGCGTCTCCGCCTTCTACACGGCTCCGGCGCTCAACGCCCGGATGTTCAACCTGGGCGGCGCCGCGCCGACGCTGGCGGGCGCGACCACCACCGCCGCCTTCAACGTCGGCAACTCCGGCGGCCCCTGGGTCGGTGGCACGGTCATCGACGCGGGCTTCGGCTACGCGGCCACGGCCTGGGCGGGCGCGGCGATGGCGGTGGCCGCGATCGCCGTGGTGGCCGTCTCGGCACGCCTGCACCGGACGACGCGGACGCCGAGCCGCATGGTCGCCGCCTCCGCCGGTGCCCTCTCGGGCCCGGCACCGGCCGGCTCCCGTCCGGCTACCGCCGCTCCGACTCCTCCGACTCCCGCCCCTGTCGCCCCTGTCGCCCCTGCTGCCCCTTCCGCCTCCGCAGCCCGGCAGCCGTCAGCAGACGCACCACCTCACGACTGCTGACCCGCACGGCACCGGCGCGAACGGCGTCGGCGTAGCGGTGCGACGGCAGGTCGTAGTGGTCGCGCTCGAACCCGCGCGGCGGCACGCCGATGCGGGCGGCGAAGGCGTGCAGCTCCTCGTACGAGACGTCGCTGACGAGGTGCGACCACAGGCGGTCATGGCCGGGCCAGGTGGGCGGGTCGATGTAGATGGTCATGACGCCCCGCCGGGGCGCACCGTGCGGTGGCTCGCGGACGCCCCCATGGGGCCGGCAGGGCTCATACGACCCATACCGCTCACAGGGACTGCGCCCCGCCGCCGTGGCCCGGCGCGGTGCCGAGGTCGCCGACGGGGGCCACCTGCACGCCCGTCTCGTGGCACACCCAGTGCGGATCGGGGCCCAACTCGGGGCGGACGTCGAGGACGTGCGGCTCGTGGGTGCGGCACACGGGGCACAGCGGCCACCGCCCGTACCGTTCGAGCAGGGCGTCCTGCACGTCCTGGGCGACCAGGCCCGCGACGTACTGCGCGCCCTCCGGCCACTGCTCGACCCACCACCGCCGGTGCGCCACCGCGTCCTCGACCATGGAGACGATGTCGGCGTCCGTCACGTCCCCCACGGCGAGGTCGGCCAGCACCAGTGCCCTGGCCGCGTGCAGGGCGCGCTCCAGGGCGCCCACCGCGGCCGTCTCGGGATCTTCCGAATCCGCCATGCACTCCATTGTGCGCTCCCCGGGTGCGGCGCGGCCCTGAACCGTCCGGGCGGCGCCATAGCGCCCCGGCGCGCGATGCCCGTATCGTGCGCTCCCGCACCCCCTTGACCCGTCGGCCCGCTCGAAAATATCTTTCAGACGTGACCAATAACGTGAAGGAAATTTTCCTAGGGGAGACGCCGCCCGCCCCGGCGGCGCTCGCCGCGAAGGTCCGCACCCTGGCACCGTCCATGACCCGCTCCATGCAGCGGGTCGCCGAGGCGGTCGCGGGCGACCCGGCGGGCTGCGCCGCGCTCACGGTCACCGGCCTCGCCGAGCTCACCGGCACCAGCGAGGCCACCGTCGTGCGCACCGCCCGCCTCCTCGGCTACCCCGGCTACCGCGACCTCCGCCTCGCGCTGGCCGGCCTCGCCGCGCAGCAGCAGTCCGGCCGCGCCCCCGCCGTCACGGCGGACATAGCGGTCGACGACCCCATCGCCGACGTCGTCGCCAAGCTCGCCTACGACGAGCAGCAGACGCTCGCCGACACGGCAGCCGCGCTGGACACGGTGCAGCTCGGCGCCGCCGTGGGCAGCCTCGCCACCGCCCGCCGCATCGACATCTACGGCCACGGCGCCTCCTCCCTGGTCGGCCAGGACCTCGCCCAGAAGCTGCTGCGGATCGGCCTGATCGCGCATGCGCACGGCGATCCCCACCTGGCCATCACGAACGCCGTGCAGCTGCGCGCGAAGGACGTGGCGATAGCGATCACCCACTCCGGTTCGACGGGCGACGTGATCGAGCCGCTGCGCGTCGCCTTCGAGCACGGGGCGACGACGATCGCGATCACGGGCCGCCCCGACGGCCCGGTCACGCAGTACGCGGACCACGTGCTCACCACGTCCACGGCCCGCGAGAGCGAGCTGCGCCCGGCCGCGATGTCGTCGCGCACGAGCCAGCTCCTCGTCGTGGACTGCCTCTTCATCGGCGTGGCCCAGCGCACGTACGAGACGGCGGCGCCCGCGCTCTCCGCGTCCTACGAGGCGCTGGCCCACCGGCACACGCCCCGCCCCGGAAGCCAGCGCTGACCAGCGGTGCTCCCCGGAACCTCCGACCGGCCCGCCCGGCTCCCCGCGCCACCCGCATCACCGCCCGCACCCCGTCACCCCGTACCGTCGCATCCCCCTGTGCGGGGCGTGTGCCGCTGGGCCGCCCCCGTGCGGTCGTACGCTCCGGCCGCGCGCCTGCGCACCGTCAGCAGCAGCCCCGCTCCACCGCCGCACACGTCACATGCGAACCCCCACTCGCGAACCCACACTTTCGCGACCAAGCGCATGTGACATCGACACCCATGTGACATTGCCCCCCCATGACATTGACCCCCGTATGGCATCGACACCCATGTGACAACGGCACCCATGTGACAACGGAAAGCACCGGAAAGAGCCGCACGCCATGACCTCCACGCCCGACGACCCCACCACGCCCGACGGCGCTGCCAAGCCCGAGGGCGCCAGTGCGCCCGCCGGCGTCACCGCCCCCGGGGACACCCCCGCCAACTCCGGCGAAGCCCTCGCGGGCTCCGGCGACACCCCAGCGGGCTCCGGCGGCCCGGAGACGTACTCCGCCCTGCGCGCGGAGCTGGCCCACCTCACCACCGAGGCGTTCCGGCCGGAGCTGGCCGAGATCGACCGGCTGCCGACGGAGGAGATCGCGCGGATCATGAACGGCGAGGACGCCACCGTCCCCGCCGCGGTCGCCGCGCGGCTGCCGCAGATCGCCGCGGCCATCGACGCCACCGCCGACCGGATGTCCCGGGGCGGCCGGCTGATCTACGCGGGCGCGGGCACGGCGGGCCGGATGGGGGTGCTGGACGCCAGCGAGTGCCCGCCCACGTTCAACACCGACCCGTCCGACGTGGTGGGCCTGATCGCGGGCGGCCCCGGGGCGATGGTGACCTCGGTGGAGGGCGCGGAGGACTCCGCGGAGCTGGCCGCCCGGAACCTCGACGACATGGCGCTGACCGGCAAGGACGTGGTCGTCGGCATCTCCGCGTCGGGCCGCACGCCGTACGCGGTGGGCGCCGTCGAGCACGCCCGCGCGCGGGGTGCCCTGACCATCGGCCTGTCGTGCAACGCGGACAGCCCGCTGGCGGCGGCGGCCGAGCACGGCATAGAGATCGTCGTCGGCCCGGAACTGCTCACCGGTTCCACCCGCCTGAAGGCGGGCACGGCACAGAAGCTGGTCCTCAACATGATCTCGACGATCACCATGATCCGCCTCGGCAAGACCTTCGGAAACCTGATGGTGGACGTCCGCGCGTCGAACGAGAAGCTGCGCGCCCGCTCCCGCCGCATCGTCGCCCTCGCCACGGAGGCCCCGGACACGGAGATCGAGGCAGCCCTGACGGCCACGCACGGCGAGGTGAAGAACGCCATCCTCATGATCCTCGGCAAGGTCGACGCGACGACGGCGGAACGGTTGCTGTCCCGCACGAGCGGGCACTTGCGGGAGGCACTGACGGAGGCGGGGTAGGCGGCGGCCTCAGACCCGGAGAACGGGGGCACCCCCCGAAGCGGGCACGGGCGAAGGGGGCACGGAAGCGTAGGCCTGCGCCCCGAAAGGGGCGCGGGGTGGGGGTACCTCCCACGCCCTCAAGGCTGTGGGGGAGCGAGCAAGCGCCATGGCCGGACGATCCCGCAACAACCGGAACCACCCCGCCCGGAGGGCACCCCCCGGCAGGGAGCCAGACCCCGCCGGCAGGGGGGCCAGACCCCGGCAGGGGCCACCGCACGGCGGCGCAGCCACGGAAACGGAACGGGCGCCGAAGTCGTACCCGCGGCGCCACCCCCTCCCCCGCGGGGCGGAGGCGGATGAGCCGGCCGGCCGACGCGGCAGCGCCCCGCACCGCCGGACGATCGGAACGTGACGCACGCACAGGAACGGACAACGGCCGAACGCCGGAAACCCACAGGTGAACCCCCCGGGGAACACCCCGCAGAACACGCAGGGGAATACTCAGCGGAAGACCCCGGGGAACGCACCCGGAACCGCACCCGGAAGCCCGCCCTCTCCTCACGCCTGCACGGCCGCACGGCCGCGAACGTGCCCCGCTGGGCGGTGCTCGCGGCCTACGCCGCCGCTCTCACGACCCTGCCGTCGGGCATCTGGCGCATCGCGGCGGTCACCTTCCACACCCCGCTGCTGGAGCACCCGGCGCGGGAGGTGGACGGCCACGGCCCGGTCGTCTTCACCGGCACGTGGTACGTCGTCGCGCTGACCGTCGTCAGCGAGGCCCTGGCGTTCCTCACGGTGGGCCTGGTGAGCGAGTGGGGCGAGCGCGTACCGCGCTGGATCCCCCTGCTGGGCGGCCGCAGAATCCCACCACGGGCCGCCACGATCCCCGCCGCCCTCGGCGCCACGACCCTCACCGCGCTCTTCCCCTACGCCCTCCTCATGCTCTCCCTGGGCCGCACCCTCAACGGCTCCCCCGGCACCGGCGTCGTCCTGCACGGCTGGCAGATCCCGGCGTTCGTCATCGCGTACGCGCCGTTGGCGGCGTGGGGGCCGCTGTTGGGGGTGGTGACGGTGCATTACCACCGGCGCAGGGCGAGGCGGGCGGGTCGAGCGGCGCAACCCCGCTGAGCCGACGGAAAGTGCGAGCCATGGCGCCCCCAGCGCGAGGACCTACCTGCCCGTTCCCCTCCGGAGCGCGTCTGTGAGACGTCGAGCCGTCTGAAGGTTGCAGCGGCCAAGCTCGACCAGTGGGCGCGGCCAGGCGTCCGCATACGCGGCAGGCTCCACGCACAGCGACGGCAGGGTGATCCCGAACGCGTGCAGTGCAGCCCACAGTTCGTCACGCACATTCTCGGCTTCCTTGATCCGCTCGGCCGCGGTCACCGGCCGTTTGCCGTTCGTATTTCCATCTGTCTCTACCACTAGGGTCATCCATTCGTCGTCGCGTACTGATGTGGCTCTGGCTGACCTTCGCTACGCCGCGTCATGAACCGCCCAGCCCGCTTTCCGAGTGCCGCAAGTCGCCGTAGCGGGTGTGCCAGTGCCGTTCGAGGTCCCCCGGATGGTCGGGATCGGCGAGGCAGATCCACGTTCCCGGCTGGGGTTGGTGGGTGATGATCCCGTTTCGCTTGTTGCGGATGTCGTATGCGGTGTCTCCCTCAAGGAATACGTCAGCGCCCGCCTTGTTGGTCATACGTCCTCTTCCTGTCGTCTGGGGTGGTTCTCGCACCCTCCGCACGGGTCTCTACGCCGGCTTCGCTTGCCGTGGCGTTGGCCGCACACCGAACTCCCACGCTCAACACATGGGCATGCGGCTGCACTTCGGCCTGGTGGGGCTCCGTCCGACGTAGCATCAGACCATACGGTGCACGGGTGTACCGGTGCAAGGGTTCACCTAGGAGGCTCCACGAACTGGTGGACCGTGCCCTGGCCGCGGGGGAGACTGACACCCACCGAAGGAGGAAGGTGAGGAATGCCGCCGAGGGATTACCCGACCGCACGACAGGCTCGACTTGGGGCGGAGCTCCGCAAAATGCGCGAGAGCGCCGGGAAGACAGCTGTGGACGCGGCAGCTCTAATTGCGGCAGATCGAACAAGGATCAGCAACATCGAAGCAGGGCGCCTAGGAATCAGCGAAGAACGCATCCGGCGGCTGGCGACGTTCTACTCGTGCGACGACGCAGCATATGTGGACGCGCTGTGCGCAATGTCCAGAGAGCATCGCGGACAATTCTGGTGGGATGAGTACAGGGGAATCCTCGCTCCAGCATTTCTCGATATCGCCGAGCTGGAATACCATGCCACTTACCTTCGGTCACTCCAAACGGTTACGCTGCCTGGACTAGTCCAAACAGAGGACTACATGCGCGTCATCTTCAACGGGGCGACCCCGAAACTGCCCACCGAAGAGGTGGAGGTACGTACCGAGCACCGCATGCGACGCCGGATCATCTTCGAAAGAGACCCATCGACCCCGCTCGAAGCGATCATTCATGAGGCCGCGCTACGCATGAAGTTCGGCGGGCGAAAGGTTGCAAGGGCACAGTTGGAATACCTCCTGGAGTGCACGGAGAGAAAGAACATCACAGTTCGGGTGATCCCATTCACGAATGAGACGTTCATCGAAACTACACATCCGGTCTTGTATGCGGGTGGCGTCGTTCCACAACTGGACACCGTTCGGGTCGACAGTCATCTGGGCGACCAGTTTATGGACTTGGAAACCGAACTCAGGAAGTGCCGGAGTCTATTCACCGTAGCCGAGCAGGTGTCACTCGACCCCGACGATTCTCAACAATTGATTCGCGGTATCGTAGCTGAAGCATGAAAGGAAGCAGGAAGTGAACGAAGAAATCCGATGGCAGAAGTCTTCTTTCTCCGGCGCAAATGGAGCAGACTGCATGGAGATAGCACACATGGATGACCGTATTCTCGTGCGAGAAAGCGACGATCCGGATCTGATTATCACCACCAACCCTGAGAAATTGCGTGCATTTATTCTAGGTGTGAAATCAGGGGAGTTCGATCACTTTGTGAACTGACCAGGACAACGCAGACCGCCGCACCGTACTTTGATGTGTTGTGATCGTGTCCGCAGAGAACGCCAGTCATAGGTCACCAGAGAGTCGGTTGCTCTCCCGGTTCGGGTGCGCCGGGCAGGCCGGGCGGTACGGCTACAGCGATGAGCTGGTCCCAGGTGCCGTAGTGGTCAGCCATGGACACGAGAAGTTGCGCCGTGGCGTATGCGTCATATGTGGCGCGGTGCCGCTGGCCGGAGGTTGCACTGAGGTCCGGCTGGATGTCTTCGATCAGGGCATCGAGAGTGTATTTCGGCAGGTGCGGGTAGGTGGCTTTGGCCAGCCGAAGTGTGTCAAGAACGCCGGCCGGCTGCCACTGCGGCAGATGCGCGGAGAGCACCCGGTAGTCCACTTGGGCGTTGTGGGCGCAGATCCACGACGTGCCGAGGAGGGTGAGGACCTGATCGGCGATCTCCTGCCAGCCCGGCTCGTTCTCCAGCCGCTGGTTGGTCAGGCCATGGACGCGAGCGGCGTAGGGGGTGACCGGGCGCCGTGGTCTGGTCAGCCATGCCCCGGCCGTACTTGTGTCCAGCCGCCCGTCGCGGACGGGCAGGGCGGCTACTTCAACGAGGTCGGGCGGGTTGGTGCCGTTGCCTTCGACATCGACCACGAGGAGCGGGGGCCAGGAGGAGAAGTTCATCCGGGTTGGGGTCCGTTCTCTGCCGGCCAGCCGATGGAAGCTCGGCCGTGCCGGCGGTAGTGGTGGGGCTTGGCGCGGTCGTGGCACTGGTAGCCGAAGCCGTGCTGGAGGAAGTACCTCGGCGGCTCGTCCAATCCCTCGACGACAATGGCACGGTCGGTGACCTCTACCACGCCCGTCGCGCCGACGCGTCGCGCCTCTTCGGTGACGGTTGTCGGTTCGGGTTTGTCCCAGGCTGCCTGGCAGCGGGCGATCTGCTCTTCGGGGCAGATGTCGCACAGCTCCCGGATACCGAAGTGGCCGTTGTAGTCGGCCTCGCCATGGGCGTACGCGACCCCGCAGGAGGTCTTGCGGAACAGGGCACCCCAGGAGTCGCCCTTGTGGAAGGTATCGAGTATGCGCTGCTCGGCGGCCTCGGGCATGATCTTCCGCCGCGCCGTCGCCTCGTACGGCATCGGCAGCCCGTGCGTCTCGTAGTACGCCTTGATCTCGTTGCGGAAGAAGAGTCCGGTGAAAACGGTGGCGTGCGCATGGTGGGACAGTTCCCGAGCACGCTCAAGGTGGGCGTCTGAGTCGTTCAGGCCGGGCACGACCGGTCGCCAGTACAGGACCGTGCGGTACCGCTCGGCGTGCTCGTGCAGGGTACGCAGGCTGCGGGCTGCGATGGCGGAGTCCACCGGCTCGATGGACGGGTTGTCGATGCCTGAGTGGGTGACCAAGACGGTCAGGCGTAAGTGCTGAAAGGAATTGAGCAGTGCACAGTCTTCGGCCGTGGTCCGCCAGCGGGTGATGATCAGGACGTGATTGGTCAGGCCCTGGTCGTCCAGATGGCGCAAGACGGTGAACAGGTGAGGCTTGACCACCGGGAGCATGGGGTCGGTCGCTCGGTTCAGAAGCTGGAGGGGCGTGGTGTGCGGGCGGAAGTACTCGTGGCTGACGAGGGCTGCGACCGCTGCTTCGTCGCTCATCAGCCGCCGCGGGCTCTTCATCCCGAAGTTGTCGAACAGGTGACGTACGCAGTAGCCACACTCCAGGGGACAGCCCACGATCCAGTTCAGGGACAGCCCCGACTTGCGGTACTCGATCACGTCGGCCAGTGCTGGCTTGAGGGCGCCGATCTCGTCCGAGCTGAGAATCGGCAGGGCTCGGCGCTGGGACGGAATGGGAGCGGTCATCAGTCCTCCAGGGAAGTAGGGCTCTCGTGTGCCGTCTTCGGGACGATCAGGTCGCTTTGGCGGGCGCCGTACCAGGTGCCGAAGTCGCGGCACGCCGCGCCGGGATCATCCGAGGTGTGCACGAGGTTGTTCACAAGGCGGCGTTCAGTGAGCGCGGCGTCATGGCTGTCGCGTCCGAGGTCGCCACGGATGGTGCCGGGGCGGGCACGTGATGGGTCCCAGTGGCCAAGGAGGCTGCGCAGCCGAACGGAGATGCCGGCTGGGCCGGAGGCGAGGGCGACGGTAACCGTCCGGCCGACGTACAGCTCATCGAGGGCGCGGGGGATATCCCGGTCGGCGAACCAGTCGCGATCGACGAGTAGGTCCCCATAGTGCACGTGGATCTGCCATGCGGCCACGGTCACGTCTTGGCGTCCGAGGATCGTCACGTCAGGCAGGGTGAGGCGCTTGAGGATGGTGGACACGAGCCCGCGTTGCTGGGCGTCGGGCTTGCAGAGAATGATCGACCAACGATTCCAGTCGACGCCGTCCACCACGGCGCCGCTGACGGAGGGTTTGCGCTTCATCGGCTCTCACCGCCGTGAGTAGAGCAGGCCGGCCAGCGGTGGGAAACGAGCCACTGTAAGCCGGGATCGAGTGCCTGGAGGATGCCGCTGGCCACTCTTTCGACCTGGTCGTGCTGAAGCTGGCGGTAGGCCTCGAACAGCAGCAGGACTTGCTGCCAGTACGGCTCAAACCCAAGGCTCGCGATGTCATGAGCGCTGTAGTGGGCCTGGTTTGTACGCAGGGCATCCTCATGGTGGAGCAGACGGGTCACGGTCGCGGCAGTGGTCGTCGTCGGCATCGCCGGGAACGGAAACCGAAGCGCGGACCCACGAGTGGCAACCTCGTGCAGCACGCGCCGAACACGGGAGGTGTTCCGTTTGTTGACGTGGGCCGAGCCGATGAAGTGAATGTACGTGCCCAGCTCCAGACCTAGCTGGATGGCGGCATACTCCTGAAGCATCGTGAAGGAGAACACGTCGGACAGCAGTCCACCGTCAAGATCGTTGGCTCGCATGTTGCACACCATGTGCAACCGTCCGTCTCGCGGGAGAAGATGGAGTCCGGCCAGGCATGCCACGTCGGGGTTGTCGCTGATGGCCAGCTCCGCCACGGAGAAGACCGGCAGATAACCACGCTTGGAGTCAGTCTCGGTGCGCAGCAGTTCCAGGACTCGATCGAAGGGCGAGACTGCGTCGGCCGGTGCTGTGTTGAAAAGACTGTGGCCGTACGCGGATCCCCCGAGATGGAGGTCGTCGGCAGAGCTGGACCTCATGGAGGGTGCGTAGTAGCCGATCATGGCCAGGTCCCGACGCCCCGCGAGGTGCCACAAGGTTTCGGCGAATTGGAAGACAGGGTTGATCTGGCGCTGGGCCAGATAGGGCAGTCGTTGGCGAGGATCGACCAGATGGAAGCCCACGCCGATCACCTCGCGCGCGTCATTGCCGCGCGAGGTGATGTGATGTTCATAATCCTCGGTCGCTAGCTTGAGCAGCGCAAGGTAGGCGTCCTCAAAACTGTTGAACATTGGCATCCTTGGCAATGAACACCTTCCAGATAGTTTTCCGCTGAGGGGAGCGCAAAGTGGTGCACCTACGCGCGTCATCCCGCCTCTGTAAATACGGGTCGGGGGACGGGCGATCGGGCGGGCATAAACCCCCGGGGCATCGGGAAACGGGGATATCCTAGGGCGCGCCAGCAGAGCCGATCTCCGACGAAAGCACGCCGTCCGTGCAGCCAGCGTTCGTTGTCCAGGAGGTATCCCTGGCCGGGCGCCAGGGCCAGCGAAATCTGATGTTGTACAGCCGTGGCCCGCAGCAGAGGGACGTACGGTTCAACGGTCGGGGTCCAGCGCGCGAGTCCATCGAGGCGCAGACGAACGGACACCCGATGGTCTCGGTGGATGGTGAAGACCTCCGCTGCCTGACCGTCTCCATCTCCGAAGTAGGTCGTGCGTGGCTGGGCCAGTGCCTGCGCGGCCTCACGATCGCCTGTGATCAGCTGGGTGTGCACCGCTTTGCCATCCGTGAGCAGGCATTCTCCGCCCTGGTCGGCGGCCTTCCCGCACACTAGGAGTACCAGACGGGGCGGATCGGGTGTGCCGGAGCGATCGGTGTGCAGCGCGAGTTCGCCGTCTCCGAACCCGGCGAAGCCCTCTCGGTGAGCGTGGCGCCCGGTGTCGCGGATGGCGGTGAGCCCGTCCGAGTCGCTGTCACGGTGCCGCGCCAGATCCATGATCCGGGCGGCGAACGCGAGCACCGCGGAGCGCGAGGTGAGCCCGTCGAGGCTGACCAAGCCCACATCCCGCAGCCGAGCTGCGATCGCCGCTTCCTCTGCCATCGTCGTGAGGTCGATGCGGTAGCGCGCGAACTCACGGACGTAGGGCTGGCGTGCTCGACGCATCACGGATCTCCCTCTCGGCGATGTGGGTATCCACTGTTCGGAATTGATGGATCTGAAGTACAGCGACAGATTGTCGACTCGACCAATTCACCCATTTCAGGCTTCTGATGCTGGGAGGCGTGGTACGTTCCGACCTTCTGACCGCCTTCGGTGCGATGAAAGGAGAACGATGGTGTACTCGCCCCCGACCTGGCCTGTCTCCGTCAAAGGTGTGGCGTTGGACAGCCGGCGGCGCGTACTGCTGTTGAAGAACGAGCGGGAGGAGTGGGAGCTACCTGGCGGCAGGCTCGAACCCAGCGACCCAACGCCGAAGTCAGCCGTGGAAAGGGAGATTGAGGAGGAGACCGGCTGGGCGGTGAAGTCAGGCCCTCTCCTGGACGTCTGGATCTATCAGCCGCTGCCGGCGACCATGCCCGATCGGCGCGTTGTCATCGTCACATACGGCTGCAACGTCACCACTCCGGACATGGAGCCGGTGATAAGTCACGAGCACAAGCAACTCGGCATGTTCACCGCCGATGAAGTATCCCGGCTGACCATGCCCGAGGGGTACAAACAGTCCATCGCCACCTGGTACGAGCGGATGTGACCAGCCATGGCGAGTCGGGAAGTGGCAGGTCGCTCGCAGCACGCCCTGTGGCATTGGGCCACCCCGCAGGCCGGGGCGGTCCTCGCCACTCGCGACCTCGGCACGATCCTGCGCTTCCACCGCACCGTGCACGGCCTGAACCAGACCGAACTCGGTCAACTCCTCGGCTACGACAAGACCTATGTCTCGCTCCTGGAGCTGGGTAAACGCAGCATCGATGACATCGGTTCTCGTCGGCATATCGCCGCGGCGCTGCGCCTTCCACCCCATGTTCTCGGTGTCACCGACTCCGCCGACATCGACCACCAGTCCATGCTGCAATTCGGCGAGTCGGCGGTCCGACTCGCCGAGATCGCCCGCCAGACCGGGCATGCCTCCGAAGCCGTCGCGGAACTGTGGCCCCTCGTCGCCCGGCTGGAAGCAGGCATGGAGAACGGGCACACCGAGCGGGAGGTTCTGAGTCTCCTCGCCCGCGCACGCGTCGGACTCGGAGTCGCTCTGGGCAACGTCCTGCCCGAGGAACGCCTGAGCACCGCCGCGCACTGGACCGCCAAGGGCATCGGGATCGCCCGATATTTCGAGGATCCCGCTTTCACCTCATACGTGCTGCGCATGCACGGCAACGAATTGCGTAAAGCAGGCATCCTGGGAGCCGCTGTCGATCGACTTCTGCGCGCAGTGGCCCTTGCACCCGACCAGGCAGCCCGCGCCGCCGCTCTCCCCCTCCTCGCCCGCGCCGCCGGGGCCCTCCGCCACCGTGAACTGTTCGACAGCGTGATACGCGAGACTGACCGACTTCTCGAACAGGTTGAACACACGTCACTGTTCAATCCCTGCGCCATGCACGAGATCCGGCTGCGGGGGCTTATCTCAACCGAGAGAACAGCCGTTGCCATTCGACTGGTTCAAAATGGCAGCCCTCCACCGACCACCACCGTCGCACCGCAATGGCGTGTGATCGAACTCATTACCGTGGCCCAGGTGCTTATCACCGCCAATGACTGCGATGGCGCCGTAGAGTCTCTACGCACCGCCATCGAGGAGGCGGTGCGCCAACGGCTTCCGCACCAGTTGCAGCGCATCATACGGGCGGCGCAGAGTCGGCTGCCGGAAATCAGCGAAGCCGCAAGCCTTGCATTGGACCGGATGCGGCTAGAAATGGCCGCCTAACCTGACGTGGCGGCGTTAGACAATCCTTCACACTATGTCTTCTATAAGGGGTTCGGTGTTGCAAGGCTGCCACGAAACAGCCTGATAGACATGCGAAGGCTCCGAGTGCTCGAATATCAGACAAAGCCCGCAAGCCGTCCATGCAATTCCCATAACGAGCCATGCACCTATGCTCCGGCTCTTCCCTGCACGCGAGGATGACGTCGTGCGCACGCGTGTGCCCCTACCGCTCAAACGATCATGAGGGACGCACTGTACCAGGAGTCACGGGCGATCACCGAACGTGTCCAATATCGTATATTTTATGTCTGGCAGTGCCGTTTTACACGTCTGGTGTGCTACTCACCCCGTGCCGCGCGTACAGCTCCCGCGCGCAAGCGGAGCCGCTGCGCCTCCTCCGGGTTGTCCACGGTCATGGAGTCGCCGGCCCGCTCAAGTAAGTTCAGCGCATCCGAGGAGCGGCCCAGCGCTAAATACACGTCCGCAAGGACCTCGCGCACCCGAGCGTATTCACCAACGTCATTGGTCCGTTCCGCGAGCATGGCGGCGGCACGGAGGTTCCGTCCGGCTACGTCCAGCCGACCCGTGCGAAGATCAATGTATCCGAGCCCACGATGCGCCATCGTCTCCTCGCGCAAAGCCCCGATCTCATGAGCAATCTTAAGGGCAGCCTCGTGGCACTCGCGTGCTTCCTCGAACCTCCCGAGCTCACCGAACGACTCACCCATTCCGTTCAATGTGTTCGCCTGGTTCTTTACATCACCCAGCACCCTAAAGGAACTGAGGGCATCTCTGTGTAGCGAAATCGCCGCTACTGCATCTCCGGATTCCTTGAGGAGATCGGCAAGACTGGTATGAGTAGAAGCCAGCTCTTGCCTGCTGCCAGACGCCTGAAGAAGAGGGATTGCCTCTTCGAACATTTCACGCGCCAAGCCGGTATTGTGATTGGCCGCAGAAAGCGCTCCGGCATTGCTTAAAGCCCTGCCGAGCCTCCGACCGTCACCAGCCTCACGGAATCCCTCAATAGCCTTTCGGAAGTACTCAGAAGCGCTTGGCGAATCCCCTAAATGCACCTTCACAAGTGCCAGATTGTTTTCAATTCTGGCACTCGTCCACCTGTCAGACGATTTCCTACTCAGTTGGTAAGCGGCCTCGAGCAGTGGGAGACTTCGGCGATACTCACCGATCTGCCACTGCACCAGCCACACGGCAAGCAGCGCCTCTACTTCAGCTTCCTTGTCACCACCATCACGTGCCAACTGCAGGCTTTCGTCAGCCGTTCCGGCAGCTTCCGCGTACTCTCCCAGGTGTGCGTGGCTCGCGCTCAACGCAAGAAGTGAGCGGCTCAAAGCGGCGGAGTGATCCTCCCGCCGCCAGTATTCCGCGGATGCGGCAGAAACCTCCTTCGCCTCAATCCAATGCCCCTCGGCTTCGAGGAAGGAGGCCATGTATTGACCAAGCAACGCAGCACGATCTTGAGCGCCATGAGTGCGAGCATGCAGTTCGGAACCGAGCAGAGCCTGACGCTCTGCCTCGAACCATGCTCTGGCGGCAGTGACTGACGCCTCGAATGGCAACTGCTCCACCTCGGGAAGGTCGTAACCGACACTAAGTGCCGTGCTGTGCGGATAGGCCAACCGGTCGGCCCGTTGTGCTGCACCGATATAGAAGAGCGTCAAGCGGGTCATGGCGCGGGTGCGCTCGTCCGCGCTGTCCTCCGAATGGAGCAGCAAGGAGGCATACTCGCCGAGAAGATCATGGAACCGATACCTGTTGGCCGCCACCTCCTGCAAGAGACTGCTGGACAGAAGAGCCTCCACCAGTCGTTCCGCCCGCGGCAACGAGAGATCCAGAAGTGCCGCCGCCGCTTCGGCCGAGAAGCCGGAGCCGGGGTGCAGGCTCAGCAGGCGGAAGCCACGGCTCTCGTCCGGGCCCAAGGAGCGGTAGGACATGGAGAACACGCGGAGTACGCCGCCCCTCTGGTCGCCCAAGTCGCGGAGTTCGTCCAGGCGACCGGGACTGCGCGACAGGAGTTTCGTGAGAGTGCCGAGTTCCCAGGTGGGACGCCCGCGGAACCGCATGGCGGCCAGTTCGACAGCTAACGGAAGATAGCCACAAAGACGAACAATACGCGCAGCTTCTCCTACATCTCGCGCCCGTTCCTCCCCGGCCAGTCGCCGGAACAGCACGATCGCGGTCTTCTGCGGCAGCGCTTCCAACCTCAAGGTGTGGGCATCCGCCAGCCCTGCCAGATATCGCCGGCTGGTGATCACCATGGCTGATGCCGACTCCCCCGGCAGCATCGGCGTTACCTGTTCCGCATCGGCCGCATCGTCCAAGACGATCACGCAACGACGCGAAGCGAGCATGGCCCGCCACATGGCAGCGCACTCGTCGACGTCCACAGGAACGGATTCGGCCGGGGCCCCGAGCGCACGCAGCAGAATGCCGAGCGCGGTCTCCGGCCTGAGCGGGTCCTTTGAACCGTCGTGGCCTCGGAGATCGACGTACAGTTCGCCCGACGGGAACTCTCCGGACAGCTGTGCCGCAGCGCTTATGGCCAAGGCCGTCTTCCCCACTCCCGGCATCCCGGAGACCGTCGCGAGTCTCCCGGGCGCTCGCCTGCCGGAAGTGACGCGCAGGACCTCGGTGAGCTGGTGCAGTTCCGACTGGCGTCCTTCAAGAACGGTTTGCCGGGGCAGCATCTTGGGCCGGGGCACATTCGGCGTCTCTGCTTCGCTGTCCCGCGATGTTTCCTCTCCCTTCGGTGACTGCTCGGCGCCCACCGCCCTTGCCGTTTCACCACCGCCGGTGTCGCCGGATGCGGACGTGCCCAGCCCGCTCCTCCGTGTAGGGGCGACTGAGCCCTCTGTCGATGCCGAACCCGGGGTCCGCTGTTGAGCCGAGATGATCGATGGCCCAGAAGACGCTCCCGGAACCATCTCGTGCACCATCTGCCGCACCGGACGCCCAGCGACGACACCCTCGTAGACGCGGGCAAGAGCAGCACCGGGTTCGGCGCCATGCTGCGATCGCAGCCACTGATTGAGGCGTTGGTAGAGGCGCACGGCCTCGCTGTGCCGATCACTTCCGTAGCAGGCGAGCATGAGATAACTGGCGAGTTGCTCATCCGACGGGTTCTTCTCAACCAGTTCGGATAGCTCCGACACGAGGGTCTCGAAGTGGCCGAGACGCAGTGCAGCAGCGCTTGAAGTCACCATCGCCCCCAGGTACTCCGCTCGCAGCATCCTGCGCACCCGCGTGGGCCAGACCCCGGGCAGACCGGCGAGCGGCTCACCGCGCCACAGTGCCCGTGCTTGTGCGAGAAGTTCGACGGTGCCCTGGTCGTCGCCTTTGGCCGACGTCAACCGTGCCTGCTCGCACCGTAGCCTGAAGCGGTGCCAATCGACGGATTCGGGCGCGGCCAGCAGCGTGTAGGTATGCGCACGGGTGTCGATGGTCGGCACGTTCCTGCTGGGCACGTTGGTGCCCTCTCCCCCAGCGTCGGGCGCGGCTGGTGTGGTCCATCCCGCTTCCGCCGCTTCGCGTAACTGCCGCCGGGCGCGGGAGACATGGGAGTACAGGAGGTCTTTGTTCTGGGGTGGATCGCCGTCCCAGAGCCGTTCCATCAAGGTGTCCCGGGAGATCGGCCGACCGACCTCCAACGCCAGGGCAGCCACGAGGCAACGCACCTTATCGGAAGTCAGTTCGAATACGTGGCCCCCCACAGTCAGCTCCACCGGACCGAGCAGCAGGATTTCCATCGGCGACCTCCCCCGTCCGTTTGCGTGGGATCGTCGGCACGTCGGAGTGTCGGCGCACTTGTGAGCGATTTATTTCATTTCTGACCGAGGATTGCACGTAGTTTGAAGTCCCCGCCAGAGCACATTCCCGGCAATCGGACGAGCGGCTGGCCGATATTCGCTCCTATGTTCGCAGCAAGATCTCCGAGCACAGATCGCGATGGCGCACTTCCGTACCGCCAGCCCCATTCAGCCTCGGAACAGGGAACTGTCACTAGTCCAGTCACGGCGACGTCTGCCCTCGACGCCGGACACAACCGGGCAGAACTGTGTTCGCGACCGGAAGAGTCCGTTCGCCCACCCCTTTGGCATATGCCAATGATTCAATTCTGTGCGGGAATGCAACAACATGGACGTTTGGCTTGGCTGCGTGTCAGTCATCGTTCTGCTGCGTTATGGGTAGCAAACAGACAGGAGCGACCCTTCGGGTCATCCCAGTGGCAGGGACCGCGAGGCGGTGGGTCGAGAACGCAGTCGGGGGCCGGTGAGACGGCCGTGTAGCCGGGGGGGGACAGCGTATGGATGCGGTCACACGTGCCGACGTCAGAGCACTGATCGTGCGGTCCCTCGGCGAGGCTGGCGAGGACCGACACGATCCGGATACGGCGGGTGGCGCGAGCGTCGAGGGCCGCTATCTGCGGCAGTCGTTATCGCTGCTCGTGCAAGGCATTGCACCACCGCCCGAATCGGCCTCCTGGGCGCAAGGCCACCTGGCTCCCGCCCCCGGGTCAGAGCCTGATGCCCCGGCCCCCCACCTCCCAGACCTCTGGTACCGGGTGCTCGAGGCTCCCCACGACCCGCACCCCGTGCGTGCCCTCGTCGACGAACTCTTCGCCGAGGCACGACGACGACCGGTCCTGATGACCGCGCTGGCGGACCTCGTGCAACTGGTGGCGGATCCTGTCCTGGACGACGGAACGGTGCGGGCAGAGCCTGCGAGCCCGCCCCCATCTGTCACCAGCACTATCTCTGCCGGAGCTCAGCTCCACGGCCCGACTGTGCAAGCCGGCGACGTGCACGGTTCGATCCACATCCATACCGCAGCACCCGCAGTGTCAACGCCGTCGAACACTCCACCTCCGAGCCTCTCACCGGCACCTCACCAGCTTCCGCCCGTCCTGGCCAACTTCGCAGGCCGCACCCCCGACCTCGGCGCGCTCGACACGATGCTCGGGCGGAAGCCGGGAAACGCACCGCTACTGCTCGTCGTCAACGGGCCCCCGGGCGTCGGCAAGACGACCCTCGTCTCCGCGTGGCTGCACACCGTGGCGGAGGAGTTCCCGGACGGGCAGATGTACGCGGACCTGCGCGGTCACTCGGCCGAGCGGCCCGGGCAGCCGGCGGAGATCCTGGGGCAGTTCCTGCGGGCCCTGGGTGCCGCCTCCGTTCCCGCCGGAGCGAGCGAGCAGGTCTCCCTGTGGCGGTCCCTGACCGCCGGGCTGCGGCTCGCGGTCATGCTCGACAACGCCTTCAGCGCCGCTCAGGTCCGTCCGCTGCTGCCGGGCGGGCCGGGCAACGTCACCGTGGTCACCAGCAGGAACCGGCTCACGGGGCTGGGCGTGGACGGCGCGCGGTTCCACCCGCTGCGGGTGCTGGGCACCGGCGCGGGACTCGAACTCCTCGCCAGCGGCATCGGAGCGCAGCGCGTGGCGGCCGAGCCTGCGGCGGCACGGCGCGTGGCGGAGCTCTGCGGAGGGCTGCCGCTCGCCCTCTGCCTGGCCGCCGCCCGCCTCGCCGCCCGTCCCCGGCAGCCCGTCCAGAGCATGGCCGACGCCCTCGCCCGCGACGCGGGCCCGCTCGCCGTCCTCACCGTCGAAGGAGAAACCGCGGTGCGCAGCGCCCTCGACCTCTCGTACGCCGCCGTGAGCGACGGCGCCGCCCGCCTCTACCGCAGGCTGGGGGTGCTGCCCACAGGGACGTTCGACACCCGCGTCTGCGCGGCGGCCGGCGCGCTCCCCGTCGACGAGGCGGAGCTGCTCCTCGACGAGCTGATCGAGGCCAACCTCCTTGAGGACTCCGGACCGGGCCCCGACACCTGCCGCTTCCACGACCTCGTACGCGAGCACGCCCGCGAACGGGCCGCCGCCGAGGACGGGTCCGGGCAGACCGCCGCGGAGAGCATCCGGCGGGTCTGCGAGCTCCACCTCGCCACCGCCACCGCCGCCGAGCAGCTGCTCACCCCGGAACAGCTCGTCCTCTCCCGCGACTACGCGTACCCGACCGGCGAACCGGCCGGGTTCGGCGGCGAGGCCCAGGCCCTGCACTGGCTCGACACGCAGCGCCAGAACCTGATGGCCTGCGTCCGGGCCGCGGCGGAACACGGGTGGTACGACACCGGGTGGCAGCTCGTCGACGCGTGCTGGCCGCTGTTCCTGCGGCTGCGCCCCTACGACCTGTGGATCGAGGCCCACGAGATCGGCCTCGACTGCGCCCGCCGCTCCCGGCACCGCGAACAGCGCGAGGCCGAGCGGCAGATGCTGAACTCCGGCGCCATCGGCCTCACCGCCGCCGGCCGCACCGGCACCGCCATCGCCTGGTACGAGGACGCCCTCGCGGCGGCCCGCGCCGCCGGTGACACCCGGGACGAGGGCCAGGCCCTGCACGGCCTGGGCACCTGCCACCACGACGCCGGACGCCCCGAGGAGGCGGCCGCGTTCCTGCACCGCGCGATCGACACCTGGCAGAGCTGCGGATACGAGCGCGGAGTGGGCCTGTCCCTGATCGTGCTCGGTGAGGTGCTGCTCGGCACCCGGCAGCCGGCGGAGGCGATCGACCGCCTCACCCGCGCCCACGGCATCCTCACCGACGTCCACGACTCCCACAGCACCGCCCGCGCGCTCGCGCTGCGCGGCCGCGCGAGGGTGGTCGCCGGCGACCACGAGGCCGGGGTGCGCGAACTCGACCGGGCGTTGGGCGTGTTCAGTGCCGCGGGCACGCTCTACTGGCAGGGCAGGACGCTGGAGATGCTCGGCGACAGCGCCCTGGAACGGGGCGACCGGGCAGCCGCCCTGGACCACTTCCAGCAGGCCATCACCCGCTACGAGACCACGGGGCCGACGGACGCACGGCGCGTGCGGGAACGGTTGAGCGAGGTGCCGGGGCGGGAGTGAGGCGCCGTCCGCCCCCGGTGGCCTGGGCGACCCGGGCCACCTGGGCCCCTTGGGCCCCTTGGGCCCACCGAGGCCACTGGGCGGCCCGGCCCGGATCCGGCCGCACCCTCGGCCGGCGAGCCGACCCGTCCGGTGGTCGGCCCGCCGGTGTGCCGAGGTCTCAGCACCTGAGGAGGACGGTGGCCGACGCCAGTTCGCCGAGGTTCCGGCCCGCCACGAGCCAGGCGTGCAGGCAGGACGGCAGGAGCAGGTGCGGCGAGGGGTGTGAGGGGCCGCCTACGCCGGACACGGCAGGGGACCGGCGCGCCCCGTCCGCCCCGGCACCGTCACCGGTATCCGAACCCGTACCCGCTCCCCCGGCCCCCGCCGTGCCGCCCGCGCGCACGTTCGCCGCACCCGCACCGGCCGGTGACCGCCACGCGGTCCTGACGTGGTGGACGTCCCCCGCCGGCCGGGCGACGGACCAACCCCCGTCGGTGCGCGGCACCGCCGCCAGCAGGCATCCGGCGTGCCCCGCCGCCAGCTCCACCGCCGCCTCCACGGAACGCAGCGGGGAACGCGGCCGGCCGCTCAGCAGGACGTCGGCCTGATCGCACAGGTCCCGGTTGCCCCGGTGGGGCGGTGCGCACCCGGCGCCGGGCACGCCTCGCACGGCGCCCTCCCCGCAACCGCCGTGCCGGAGACCGTCCACGTCCGCGACAACGTGCTCGTCCAGCTCGTGGAACCACGCCCCCGGCTCCCCGTTGACCGGCACGCCGGGCGCCTCGGCCTCCCACGCAAGCAGGGAGTACCCGTGCGGGCGCGCGGACCCCATCTGCCGTGCGCCCTCCGCGAAGCTCCGGCATTCCGCAAAGCTCCGGCATTCCGCAAAGCCCCGGCACTCCGCAAAGCCCCGGCACTCCCCGAAGCCCCGGCACTCCGCAAAGCCCCGGCACTCCCCGAAGCCCCGACACTCCGCAAAGCCCCGGTCCTCCCCGAAGCCCCGGCACTCCGCAGAGCTCCGACTCCCCCCGAAGCTCCGGCCCTCCCCGAAGCCAGGGCCCTCCGCGAAACGCCCGTTCCCCGTCCCACTCAAACCCTCCACACCCGGCCGCGAACCCGCGCCGGTGCGCCGCCCAGGCACGCCCCGGGCCACGGGAGTCGCCGCCCCGGGCCCCCGGACAGCCCGAAGATCCGGACCCCCGTCTCCCCCGGGCACCACCGTCACCACGAGCGCCGGCTCCCGAACGCAGCGGGCTCGCAGGGCGTCCCGCACCACCGCGTCGGGTACCTCGCCCAGGGCCGCCACCATGACGCAGCGCATCACGCCGACACCTCCGCAGGCCCCGCGCCGGGGCGCCCGGGGCCCACGCCCGGCGCCGTCCAGGAGTCGAGCGCCGGCGGCAGCGGGAGCGGAACGGTCACCGGTTCGTGGGCCGGCTGCCCGAGGCCGAGGAGCCGGTACATCAGGCGGCGCATGTTGCGGTTGAAGCGGCCCGGCTCGGAGGTGATCCGGGCGGCGACGGCGGCGTACTCGTCCCTGCGGTACTCGGCCAGCGCGTACTCCAACTGCTCGGGGAGCGTGGGAGTCGGCGAGAGCGCGGGCGCGGTCGTGGCGAGGGCGGCGGCGGGCGAGGCCGGGTTGATCTCCTGTTCCGGCGAGGCCGCCAGCAGGATCGGCGCACCGGTCAGCGTGCCGTACAGGGTGACCGAGCCGTGGTCGCCGATGATCCAGTCACCGGCCAGCAGCACGGGGCGCCAGTCGGCCTCTGGCGGCACGACCGCGACCCCGCGCCGCATCCAGTACGCCAGCCACGTCCGCACCTGCCAGGCGCTGTGTCCCGACCACACGTTGGGGTGCACCAGGACGGCGATGCGGAACCGGTCCGCGGGCAGCTCCGCGGTCAGCCGGGGCAGCAGCGCTTCGATCCGCCCGAACGACGAGTGCGGACCCCATGTGGACACGGCGACCACCAGGTGCCGGCCGTCGTCGGCACCGAGCGCACGGCGGTACGCGGCGCGGTGCGGCAGGCTCGCGGCGATCCGGTCGTGGACCGGGTCCCCGACGACGCTGGCCACCGGCAGCGCCTCGGGGCAGCTCTGCGCCAGTACCCGCAGTTCGTCGGAGTGCGGCAGCACCAGCGCGGCCGGGAGGGTGCGGCCGTCCGGCAGGATGTCGCGGCGGCGCAGCCCGGCTACCCCGGCCTCCGCGGGGCCGGCCTCCGTGATCCGCTTGAGGTACGCGGCGCCGTGCGGCAGCGCGACCAGTGGCGCCTGGACGTCGCAGACACCGCCGGGGCCGGCGGCCAGGGCGAGATCGAAGGTCATCCTGGTGGCGGTCTCCCAGGGCACCACCGCGCTGCCCAACCCCGCCAGGAAGCGGGGCACCTCGTCACCGAAGACGTGCGGCGGCGCGGTGAACAGCACCTGGATCCGGAAATCGGCCTCCAGCAGCGCGAGGACGTCGAGCAGCCGCTTGACGTACGTGACGGTGTGCACGATGGCCAGGACGCGCTTGGTCCCCACCATCGTGAGCCACTGGCGGCCGGAGGACGGGCCGCCCGCGGCTGCCCGGCCGCCGGCGGACCCGTGCGCGCCGGCCTCGCTGCCCTGGTCTCCGGGCAGCCCGGGCGAGGGCGGCGATGTGGCGGTGTTCCAGACGGACATGACTTCCCCCGTGCTTCCTCTGCCGCCGCGCGGAGGGACTCCCCGGTGCCGGCAGATCGATCGGAACGTTCGGCTGACGGGGCCCGCGGTCCACAGGCCCCGCAGGGGGTTGTCACCGGTCGGTCCGACGGATGGCCTGCCAAATGCTCGACCAACCCTTGCCGTTGCCTTGCAGAAACCTTGCCGGGCCCCGGCGGCCGGAGCACACCGGGCGCAGTGGGGGGGGCTCCGGGGCTCGACACGGCGCGGTCCAGGGCGCACGCCGCGCGCTCGCGACGCTCCGCAACGCGCCGGCGCCGCCTCGCCGCACCGGGGGAACAGCCACCCCCTCGCACGCGGAGTGGCCGACGCGAGTCGCCGGCACCGCCCACCTGCGGTCCGTGCTCACCGCGGCGGGTGTCCGCGGACGGTCGTCAGGCGAGACTCCCGGGCCGGCCGCCTAGGTCGTGTCCGGCGGATCTTCGTGGGCCCGCGACTCCCCCACTGCCTGAAGGGCGTGGGTGGGGGTACCTCCCACGCCCGTTCAGGGCAGTGGGGGAGTGCCCCCAGTACCGCACCTCGCCGCGTTGTCGGAGTCATCCGAGTACGCCCCGTACGAGGACGATCCTCCGCCTTGCGATGCACGGCACCAGACGCCGCAGGCTGATCCACGAAGATCCGCCGGACACGACCTAACCCGTACGGCTCTCGGACCCGATATGGGCGAGTTGGGCGGTGAGGATCTCTTCGAAGGCGGCGCGGCGGTCGGCCCCGAGAGGGCGGATGCCGCGGGCGAAGTGGGACAGGGCGGGGAAGCGCTCGGGGTCGGCGCCGAGTACCGCGACCCGGAACAGCTCCATGCCCCAGTTCGCCGCGGTCTGGGGACGCTCAGAGCCTGGACGACAACCGGTTCACGCGCTTCCACGCCGCCGAGCTGATCGCGATGGGCGTCACCGCACCTGCCACCGGCGCCCCGGGCGGCACTCCGGGGGTGTACTCCAACACCCACTACCTGCTCCTCGGCGAGCTCCTGGAACGGGTGACCGGCACCACGGCCGAGCGGTACATCACCCGGAACGTCATCGAGCGCGCCGGCCTCCGCGACACCGAACTGCCCACCGGACCGCACGTCGACGGGCCGCACTCGCGGATCTACGAGTCGTGGTTCGGCATGATCGACCCGCCACGCGACTACAGCGTCTACGACATGTCGTGGGTGGGGCCGGCGGCCTCGCTGACATCGACCGTCACGGACCTCAACCGCTTCTACGCGATGCTGCTGGCCGGCGAGATCGTCAGCCCGTCGTCGCTGGCGCAGATGCAACGCACCGTCCGGATCGCCTCCCAGGAGGGAAGGACGATCGACTACGGCCTCGGCCTGCATCCGATGGAGGGTGCCGATCAGGGCGCGTTCTGGGGCCACGGCGGAACGGTCTGGGGCGGCGGAGCGCTGGCCATGATCCGTGCGGACGGCACGCGGCAGATGGCCGTCGCGGTGAACCTGCAGAGGTGGAACAAGCTCGACTCCTCGGGCAGGCCGGGGCCCCTGCCATCGACGAGGCACTCGCGGCGCTCTACCGCGTGGCGATGTACGGCTGACCAGCGGGAGTGTGTCCGGTACGCACGACCTCCGGGCTCCGCGCGTCGGATCGGGCGCCCGCCTTGATCCCGATCACCGGATCCGACGCGCGCCCTGATCCCGTATCACCGGATCGGACACACACCCTCATCCCGTGTCACGGGGTGGGAGGCACAGGCCCCGATCCGGTGACACAGAAAGGATCCGGCTCCACCTCACACGCACCCGCGCCACCACCCGCCGCGTTACACCGGTGAAGTCCCGGACGCTTCCGGTGTCTTGACGAACCTTTGGGCTACCCACCACGATGCGGTGGGAGCGCTCCCATACCTCTGTGCCCGCAACCCCGGGTGTGGGCCGCTCCCTTCCGATGGTCATTTCGCACCCCCACGAACGAAAGGACCGCACCGTGCCCAACCCGCCGAACCAGCGCCGCACGCGCCGCGCCCGGCCCGGCAGACCGGTGTTACGCCTGGTCGCCACGCTCGCCTGCGCCGGCCTGATGGCCGGTGCGCTCACGGCCGGCGCCTCCGCCGCGCCCGCCGCGCCCGCCGCGCCCGACACGCCGACGTCGCCGGCCGCCGGTGCCGAGGAGGTCGTCAACGGCGACTTCGAGAACGGCTCCACCGCGCCCTGGTGGTGGACCGAGAACAACCCGGCCTCCGTCGTCGACGGCCGGCTCTGCGCCGATGTCCCGGCCGGCACCGCGAACCCGTGGGACGCCATCATCGGGCAGAACGACCTGCCGGTCGCCCCCGGCGAGACGTACGCGCTCACGTACACCGCGAGCGCCACCGTCCCGGTCACCATCACCACCAACGTCCAGCAGGCTACCGACCCGTACACCCAGTACTTCACCTCGGCGGACCAGCTCACCGCGGAGCCGAAGGCGTTCACGCAGACGTTCACGGCGAAGGCGGACGACGACGCGGCGCAGCTCGCGTTCCAGATCGGCGGGAGCGACGAGGCGTACACGTTCTGCGTGGACGACATATCGCTGACCAGCGGCGCCGAGACGCCCCCGTACGACCCGGACACCGGCTCCCCGGTCCGCGTCAACCAGGTCGGCTACCTGCCCGCCGGGCCCAAGACCGGCGTCTTCGTCACCGACGCGGACGACCCCGCCGCCTGGTCCCTGAAGAACGCCGCCGGCGCCGAGGTGGCGAGCGGGACGACCACGCCGCGGGGCGTGGACGCGTCCTCCGGCCAGAAGGTGCAGTCGTTCGACTTCAGCGGCGTCACCGCACCCGGCGACGGCTACACGGTGACGATCGGCGACCAGACGAGCGAGCCGTTCTCCATCGGCGCGGGCGTCTACAGCGAGCTGCGCAAGGACGCCCTCCAGTACTTCTACGTGGAGCGCAGCGGCACGCCGATACGGGGCGACCTGGTCGGCGACGCGTGGGCGCGGCCGGCGGGGCACCTGAACGTGGCGCCGAACCGCGGCGACAACGGCGTGAGCTGTGTCGCCACCGCCCCCTGCTCCTACACCCTGAACGCGGCCGGCGGCTGGTACGACGCCGGTGACCAGGGCAAGTACGTGGTGAACGGCGGCATCGCGGCGTCCCAGCTGCTGTCCAGCTTCGAGCGGACGCTGACCGCCCCGGGCGCGTCGAAGGGCGCGCTGGGCGACGGGAAGCTGCGCGTGCCCGAGCGGGGCAACGGCGTTCCGGACATCCTGGACGAGGCCCGCTGGGAGCTGGCGTTCCTGCTGTCGATGCAGGTGCCGAAGGGCCAGAAGCTGGCCGGCATGGCCCACCACAAGCTGCACGACGCCCAGTGGACCGCGCTGCCGACCCAGCCCACCGACGACGATCAGCCCCGCGAGCTGCACCCGCCGTCCACGGCGGCCACGCTGAACCTGGCGGCGGCGGCCGCGCAGGGCGCCCGGCTGTTCAGGGGGTACGACCGCGCGTTCTCGGACAAGCTGCTGACCGCGGCCCGCACCGCGTACGCCGCGGCGGTGGCCCACCCGGCGGTCTACGCCCCGGCAACCGACTCGGTCGGCGGCGGCGCGTACAACGACGACAACGTCACCGACGAGTTCTACTGGGCGGCGGCCGAGCTGTACATCACCACCGGCACGAGCACCTACCGTGACGCGGTGCTGCGCTCCCCGCTCTGGGGCAAGGGCGCGGACATCTTCCCGCAGGGCGGCTTCTCCTGGGGCTCCACCGCGGCGCTGGGCGCGCTCGACCTGGCGACGGTGCCGAACGGGCTCACCGCCCGCCAGCGCGCCGAGGTGCGCGGCGAGGTCACGGCCGCGGCCGACGGGTACGCGGCGGACGCCGCCAAAGCCGCGTACGGGATGCCGTACGCCCCCGAAGGCGGCCACTGGGTGTGGGGCTCCAACAGCCAGGTGCTCAACAACGCGGTGGTGCTCGCCACGGCCGCCGACCTGACCGGCGCGGCGAAGTACAGGAACGCCGTGCTGGGCGCCGTGGACTACGTCCTCGGCGAGAACCCGATGAACCAGTCGTACGTGACCGGTTTCGGAGAGCGCTCGACGCAGAACGAGCACAACCGCATCTACGCCCACCAGCTCGACTCCGACCTGGCCCACCCGATCGCCGGCTCGATGGCGGGCGGCCCGGACAGCTCGCTGGAGGACCCGAAGGCGGAGCAGAAGCTGGCGGGGTGCGTGGGGGCGATGTGCTACATCGACGACATCGAGTCGTACTCCACGAACGAGATGGCGATCAACTGGAACGCGCCGCTGGCCTGGGTGGCGTCGTATGTGGACGACCTGGGCATGCGGTAAGCCTGCGGCGCCGGGCCGCTGCCGGGGTGCCCCCTTCTGGGGGTGCCCCTTGCCGGGCGGGGCGGTCCCGGGGCCGGGGTGGCTCCCTGCCGGGGGTGGCTCCCTGCCGGGGGCTGCCCTCCGGGTGGGGTGGTTGCGGTTCTCGCGGGACCGTCCGCCGGTGCGGCTTGCTCGCGCAGTTCCCCGCGCCCCTTTCGGGGCGCGGGCTGCGTTCCGGGCGTCCAATCATCCGGGCCCCAACAAGGGGCGCGGGGAACTGCGCGACCAGCCACCCATCCACAGGTGATCCCGCGACGACCGGAACCGCCCTGCCCGGAGGGCGCCCCCACCGGCAGGTGGTCCCGTGACAAACGGCACACCCCCGCCCGGAGGGCGCCACCGGCAGGTGGCCCCGCGACTCATGGCGTGCCCCGGCCACAAGGGGGAGCCCCCCACAGACCGCGGCCGGGCGCGATACGTGCCCGGCCGTCCGCTCCAGTACAGTCGCCTCACGTCTTCCCCGCGCAGAAGGACGATCACGTGAGCGCCATCAACATGGGCCAGGCCACGATCCTCGGGATCGTCGAAGGGATCACCGAGTTCCTTCCGGTCTCGTCCACCGGTCATTTGAAGATCACCGAAGGCCTGATGAACATCCCGGTCGACGACAAGTCCGTGGTGGCCTTCACGGCGGTGATCCAGGTCGGGGCCATCGCCTCCGTGTTCGTCTACTTCTTCAAGGACATCGTGCGGTTCGGGGGCGCGCTGGTCCGCGGGGTCGTCAACCGCGAGGAGCGGTACCACCACGACTACAAGTTCGCCTGGTGGGTGATCTACGCCACCATTCCGATCGTGGCCGTCGGCCTCGCCGCGAAACCGCTGATCGAGGGGCCGCTCGCCTCGCTCTGGGTGGTGGCCGGATCACTGGTCGTGGGCAGTGGCGTGATGTGGGCGGCCGACCAGATGGGGCGGCACAAGCGCGGTGAGGACGACACCTCGTTCAAGGACGCCATGCTGGTGGGCTGCTCGCAGATCCTCGCGCTGCTCTTCCCCGGCTTCTCCCGCTCCGGCGCCACCATGTCCACCGCGCTCATCCTCGACCTGGACCGGGTGGCCGCGACCCGCCTGTCGTTCTTCCTCGGCCTGCCCGCGCTCACCGGTGCCGGCCTCTACGAGCTGAAGGACGCGGTGGGCGGCGGGGCGCCCGTGATGCCGCTGGTGATCGGGACGGCCGTGTCGTTCGTCGTGGCCTACGCCTCCATCTCCTGGCTGCTGAAGTTCGTCGCCAAGCACTCCTTCAACGCCTTCGTGCTCTACCGCATCATCATCGGCGTGCTGCTCTTCGGCCTGCTGGGGATGGGCGTGCTGGACGCCTAGCCCGCGCGGTCCCCGGGCGCGGCCCGGGGGAGACGGACCGAGGGCCCGCTGCCGGTGATGACGGCAGCGGGCCCTCTTTTGCGAGCGGTCAGCCCTTCGGGGTCCGTGCACGGTCAGCCCTTCGGGGTCTGTGCACGGTCAGCCCCTCGTGGTCTGTGCACGGTCAGCCCTTCGGGCCGAACTCAAGCTCTCAGCTGCTCGACGAGCCGCCGCTGATGCCGTCGAGGTTCGTCACCGGCAGGTCCGCGCCGGCGCCCTTGATGTAGTAGTCGGTGGGCGCCGAGAAGATCGCGAAGTCCTCGTACCACTCGTCCTTGACCTTGAGGCTGACGGTGAAGTTGCCGTTGGCGTCAGCGGTGGTCTTGGCGTTGTACTCGTTCTCGTAGTAGCCGCGCAGGAAGACCCGCGTGCCGGCCACCGAACCGTGCCCGGCGGGCCAGCTGACCTTGCCGGTCACCTTGAGGGTGTCGCCCACGTGCACCTTGGTCTTGTTGACCTTGTACGTGAGGGTGCTGGCCACCGGCTGCGTGTTGACGAAGAGGTCGTCGAAGACCAGGTCCTGGTCGGAGGGGTCCTCCGGCGGGTTGTAGCTCGCGAAGAACTCCACCTCGTCGAGCGGCTTCAGGAAGAGGCTGGGCTTGGTGTCCCACCGGTCCGCCTGGACGCCGGTGACGCTGAAGCGGCCGTTCTCGTCCGTGGTGAGCGGGGTGAGGTCGCGGGTCTCCCGCTCGGTGGGGTCGATCGGGTCGCCCCACGGGTTCCAGGTCTCGAAGTTGACGCTCTCGTTGATCGAGACCGGCGCGTTCGCGACCGGGGTGCCGTCGGCCCGCGTCAGCACGCCGCTGAGGTCGACCGTGCGGTGACCGTAGTCGGTCGACGCCGGGTCCGAGGTCAGGGTGATGTGGTAGGCCTCCGCGGGGGGATCCCCGATCGCGGGGTCGCCCGCCGCGGTGAGGGCCTGGGCGGGCAGCACGCCGGCCGCGGTGGTGGCGAGGACGATCACGGCGGCCGCCGCGAGGCGGGCCGTGGTGGGGCGTATGTGCACGTGAACTCCGTGGTCTTTACCTGGTCTTGCGGGGTCGTACCGGCCGCCGGTCTCGGTCTGCGGCAGGCGCCGCGGTGGCATGCCGGCACCCGTTTGACCCGGAGGGGTGGGGTGCAGTTGTAGCGGTCGGCGAAAATACACGGGCCCGATACCTGGAATTCGGCTTGCGTACGGGGCCTGTTGGGGCTCCGGTGCGTGCGGAAGTGCCTGCCGGGGGCCTTGAGCTGGCCGTACGCCGGGCGCGGTGCGTACGTGGAGAAGGGCGACGGACGGCGGACCGGGCTTGCGGGGGGACGGACTTGCGCGGGGACGGGCTTGCGCGGGGCCGGACTTGCGCGGGGACGGGTACGTGGGCAGGACGTACTCGGGGCCGGGCAGCGGGTACGTGGGGCAGGGCGTACTCGGGGCCGGACCCACCCGGAACCCGGCGACCCCACAACCCCTCACTCACGGAGCCGCGCGGCGTCAACCGGAGCGCGGATACCGCTTCTTGCCCCCCGCCGTCGGGAACTATGCGCAGGGCGCGGCAGTCTTTCCCTTTATGGCCAGTCTTCCGAGCTTCCCGATGCAAGCGGCGGCTCCCCCGGCGGATGTCGCGGGGGCCATGGTGGTCTGCGGGGGCGATGCCCTGGCGCACCGGCTTGCGGCCGAACTGCGCGGGCTCTACGGGGAGACGGTCACCCTGGTGGTGCCGGGGCCGGGCCGCGACACCGGGCAGCCGGCGCCGGGCCGGGCCCGTGCCTCGATGCTGTTCGGCCGGATCTCGGCAGCCGTGGTCCGCGCGACCAACTCCGCGACCGGCGGGAACGGCTCCAACGGCTCCAACGGCTCCGAGAACGGCGACCCGGCGCCCGGCCGGGGCGGCCCGGCGGGCCGGACGGCGCCCAGCGGGCGTTCGGCGGGACCGGCCGACCGGGGCGGGCGGTCCGGCGGGCCGTCCGAGCGGGGCGGCGCGGAGCGCGGCACGGAGGCCGCCGACCGAGTCATCGAGGCGCCCGAGCTCAACGAGGAAGTGCTCGCCGAGGCCGGCGTCGAACAGGCCGCCGCCCTCGCCCTCGTCCACGACGACGACGAGACCAACATCCGCGCCGCCCTCGCCGCCCGCCGCCTCAACCCCCGCCTGCGCCTGGTGATCCGGCTCTACAACCGCCGCCTCGGCCAGTACCTGGAGGACCTGCTCGACCAGGCCGCCGCGCTGGCCGCGCCCGGCATGGACGCCGCGGAGCTGGACGCCTCCACCACCGTGCTGTCCGACGCCGACACCGCCGCGCCCGCGCTGGCCGCCACCGCCATCGCCGGCTCCAGCAAGGTCGTCAGGGCCGGCGGCCTGCTGCTGCGGGCCGCCCAGGTCAACCCGCGGCGCGGCGAGGTGGCCGACCGGGGCCTGTGCACGCTGGCCCTGCTGTCGTCCACCGACGCCGACCCGGCCGGCGCGGAGGGCACCGAAGGGAGCGGCACGGACGGGCCCCGGCTGCTGCCCGACGAGGCGTCGGTGGCCGCGGCGGCCGGCCGGCACCAGGTGGTGCTGCGCACGGTCGCGTACACCGGGCCGCAGCTGGCGAGGAGCCGCCGGGTGCCGATCGGGTGGCTGCTGTCGCGGCGGCTGCGCTGGTCGTTCACCGTGCTGGTGGGCGCCGTGCTGGCGCTCGCGGTGGCGTCGATGCTGACCACCGGCGACGACCACGCGGTGCACGCGATCTACCTCACCGTGCTCGACCTGCTCTCCATCAACGACCCGGCGACCAACGCGTCCACCTCGCGCAAGGTCCTCCAGCTCCTCTCCGGAGTGGTGGGGCTGCTGTTGCTGCCGGTGCTGCTGGCCGCCGTCCTGGAGGCGCTGGGCAGCTTCCGCAGCGGTTCCGCGGCGCGCCGCCCGCCGCGCGGCCTGTCCGACCACGTGGTGCTGCTCGGGCTCGGCAAGATCGGCACCCGGGTGCTGGTGGAGCTGCGCAGGCTCAGCATCCCGGTGGTGTGCGTGGAGTCCGACCCGGAGGCGCGCGGCGTCGCGGTGGCGCGGCGGCTGCGGGTTCCGGTGGTGCTGGGCGACGTCACCCAGGAAGGCGTCCTGGAGGCCGCCAAGACCCACCGCGCGGGCGCGCTGCTCGCGCTCACCAGCCTGGACACCATCAACCTGGAGGCCGCGCTCACCGCGCGCTCCGTCAAGCCGGACCTGCGCGTGGTGCTGCGGCTCTACGACGACGACTTCGCGACCGTCGTCTACCGCACCCTGCGCGCGGCCCACCCGCACGCGCTCACCCGCAGCCGCAGCGTCTCCCACCTCGCGGCGCCCGCGTTCGCCGGAGCGATGATGGGCCGCCAGGTCCTCGGGGCCATCCCGGTGGAACGGCGGGTGCTGCTGTTCGCGGTGGTCAACGTCGGCGGGCACCCGCATTTGGAGGGCCGCACGGTCCGGGAGGCCTTCCGTCCCGGCCACTGGCGCATCCTGGCGCTGGCGGCCCCGGAGGACACTCCCGCGCAGGGCCCGTCCTCATCCACCGGCCGGACCTCCGGCTCGGCCCGCCGCTCGTCGGACCCCAAGCGCACCCCGAACCTGGTCTGGGAGCTCGACCCCGACCAGCGCCTCCGCCCGGAGGACCGCGTGGTCCTGGCGGCGACCCGGCACGGCCTCGCGGAACTGCTGGGCAGGCGCACCCGGGGGGTTCCGGCGGGGCGCGGCGCGTAAGGGCCGTCTGAGGGCTGCCTGAGAGCTGCGTCAGGGCTGCGTGAGGCTGAGATCGCGCACGGCGGCCAGGGCGCCGGTGCCCGGACCCCTCATCGGCCGGTCGCGATCCGGCCAGTCGGGCTCCAGCCGGTCACGATCCAGCCGGTCACGATCCGGCCGGTCACGATTCCGCATCCTGCCGGTGCCCCGGCGAACCAGCGCGGAGGACGACACGCGATAGTGCGCGGACACTTCGGCCGTCTTGCCAGTGCCGTTTTGTCAGTGTCGTCTTGTCAGTGTCGTCTTGTCAGTTGGGAGCGAACGTGCCGGTTGTCGGCCTCGTCTTTGCGGTTCTCGCCGCTCTGATACACGTCTACATCTTCGTCCTGGAATCCTTGCGGTGGACCGCGCCGAAGACCAGGGCGATCTTCGGCACCTCCGAGGACGAGGCTCTGGCGACCCGGCAACTGGCGTTCAACCAGGGCTTCTACAACCTCTTCCTGGCCGTCATGGTCGTCGTCGGCGCGGCGGTGGACATCGCCTCCGACGCGACCGTGGGCCGGACCCTCGTCGCCGCGGGAGCGTCGTGCATGGTCCTCGCCGGCCTGGTCCTCCTCCTGAGCGACCGCACCAAGGTGCGCTCCGCCCTGGTCCAGCTCGTGGCTCCGGCAATCGCCCTCGGGGCGTGGGGGATCGGTGCGCTGGTCTGAGCGTTCTCCCGGGTGAACGGGGGCACGGGGCGTGCGCCGTCCCAGGTCTCAGTTCCTGTGTCCTGGGTCCTGGGTCCTGCGTCCTGAGGTGCGTTCGGCCTCTCATTCCGTGACGAGCGTGATGTCCGTTGCCTTCACGGAGGTGTGGACGGCGGTGCCCTCCGCGAGGCCCAGGTCCGCGGCGGCCCCCGGGGTGATCTCGGCGACCAGGTCCGGGGTGGCGTCCGAGGTGATGAGGACGCGCAGGCGGCTGCCGAGGGCGGTGATCTCGCGGACGGTGCCGGGCCAGACGTTGCGCGGGCTGCCTGCGGGGGGTTCGCGGTGCACGGCCACCGCCTCCGGAGCGATGATCGCCAGCGCGGGGCCGCCGGGGGCCGGGTGGGTTCGTTCCGCCGGGGGTGCGATGACGACGTGGCCGCCGGTGGTGAGGGCCAGCCCGTCCGCCGTGGTGGTGCCGGGCCAGGCGTTGCGGCCGAGCATGCGGGCCACCCAGGGGGAGCGCGGGTGCCGGGCGACCTCGGCGGGCGGGGCGTCCTGGACCACCCGGCCGTGGTCGAGCACCAGCACCCGGTCGGCGAGCGACACGGCCTCCACCGGGTCGTGCGTGACGATCAGGCAGACGCCGCCGAAGCCCGCGAGGTGGGTGCGCAGGGTGTGCCGGACCTGGGCGCGGGTGGTCTGGTCGAGCGCGGCGAGCGGCTCGTCGAGGAGCAGCAGCCGCGGGCGCGGCGCCAGCGCCCTGGCCAGCGCGACCCGCCCGGCCTGCCCGCCGGAGAGCTGCGCGGGCCTGCGGTGCGCGAGGTGCCCCACGCCGAGCCGGTCCAGCCACTCCTGCGCGGTGCGCCGGGCCTCGGCGCGCGGCACCCCGTGCGCCCGCAGCCCGTACGCCGTGTTGCCGAGCGCCGTCAGATGCGGGAAGAGCGCACCGTCCTGCGGCACCCACGCGACCTCACGGCGGTGCGGCGGCAGCGGTGTGACGTCGGTGCCGCCGAGGCTGAGCCGTGCGGTGGCGCGCGGGGTGAGCCCGAGCAGGGCGCGCAGGAGCGTGGTCTTCCCCGCGCCGTTCGGGCCCACCACGGCGATGGTGGTGGCGGGCGGGGCGCTGAGGGTGAGTTCCTCCCAGCCGGTGACGGAGGCGTCCAGCGAGTGGCGGTCGGCGGGCTCGGGGGGCGGGGGCTGTGCGGGGACGGCGGTGCGGCCGTCCGCGGGCGGCGCGGCGTCCCGGTCCGGGACGGGCACGGCGGTGCGACCGCCCGCCGCCGTCGTCCAGCGGCCCCGCAGCGCCACGAGCACCGCCATCGCGATGGCCAGGAGCAGCAGGGACACCGAGGTGGCGGCCTCGGGGTCGTCCTGGAGGAGCAGGTAGACCCGCAGGGGGAGGGTCTGGGTGGTGCCGGGCAGGTTGCCGGCGAAGGTGATGGTGGCGCCGAACTCGCCGAGCGCCCGCGCCCACGTGAGCGCCGCGCCCGCGGCGAGTCCGGGGGCGACCATCGGCAGGGTGACCGTGCCGAAGACCCGCAGCGGGGAGGCGCCCAGCGAGGCCGCCGTCTCCTCGTACCGGGGACGGAGCCCGGCCAGCGCGCCTTCCAGGCTGATCACGAGGAACGGCATCGAGACGAACGTCGCCGCGACCACCGCACCTGCGGTGTGGAACGGCAGCACGATCCCGAACCAGTCCTCCAGCCACGGTCCGACGAGCCCGCGCCGCCCGAAGCCGAGCAGCAGGGCCACGCCGCCGACCGTCGGCGGCAGCACCATCGGCAGCAGGACGAGGGAGCGCACGAGCGGTTTGCCGGGGAACTCCACCCGGGCCAGCAGCCACGCCAGCGGCACCCCGAGCAGCAGCGACAGGCCGAGCGCCCAGCAGGAGACCACCAGGGAGAGGCGGATCGCCAGCACGGAGTCGTGGCCGGCGAGGTCGTGGCCGAACTCGCCCCAGGAGGTGCGGGCGAGGACGCCGAGCAGCGGGATCAGGAGGAACGCGACGGCGAGCAGCGCGGGAGCGGTGAGCGTCACCGGCAACCGGGTGCGCGCCCGCGTGGGCGTCCGCGTCCGCCGGCCCGGGCGCGCCGGGTCCGGTCCCGTTCCCGGTCGGGTTCTCCGTTGGCCGGCGTCCGCGGCGGGTTCACGGTTCGGGGCGGGTTCACGGTTTTCGGCAGGTTCCCGGTTTCCGGAGGGTGCTCGGTTCGGGGCAGGTTCCCGGTTTCCGGAGGGTGCTCGGTTCGGGGCAGGTTCCCGGTTTCCGGAGGGTGCTCGGTCCTCCCCAGATTCCCGGCTCCCAGCGCCTTCCCGGCCTCCGGCCGTTTCCCGCCCCCGGTCCACGCCACCGGCTCCGGGCTCCCGGGCGCGCGGCGCACCCCCCGCGGCCGCGCCGCGCGCCCCGCCTTCCGGATCCGGGCGCGCGGGCGCGCCCGCGCCACCCGCTCCGCCGGAATCGGCAGAACCGGCCGGTTCGGCCGAATCGGCCGGCGCCGGCACGTCCTCGGACCGGGCCCTCTCGCGCCCGGCCCCGCCGGCACCGGTCAGTTCCTCCCGCACGTCACACCACCGTGTCCGCCGTGTCCACCATGTCCGCCGTGCCTACGGCTGCTGGAAGCCCGCGGCGCGCAGCAGCTTCTGCGCCTCCGCGGAGGAGAGCCACTTGACGAACGCGGCCGCCGCCTCGCCGTGCTGGGACTCCTTCAGGGTGGCTGCCGGGTAGGAGGCGATGGCGTTCTGGGCGTCGGGGATGGTGATCGCGTCGACCTTGCCGGGCGCGGTGGCCGCGTCGGTCTTGTAGACGAGACCCGCGTCCGCCTCGCCCAGTTCGACCTTGCTGAGCACGGCCCGGACGTTGGCCTCCTCGGAGACCGGGTGGACGGTGATCTTCTGGGCGTCCAGGACCTTGTGGCTGTAGTTGCCGACCGGCACCTCGGGTGCGGCGAGTACCACCTTCAGCTTCGTGTCGGAGAGGTCCTTGAGGTTGTCGATCTTCTTCGGGTTGCCCTTGCCCGTGGCGATGACCAGGCGGTTCTTGGCGATGACCGTGGAGCTGCCGGCGTCGGGGCCCACGCCGTCCATGGTCTTCTGGTCGGCGGTGACGAGGACGTCCGCCGGCGCGCCCTGCTTGACCTGGGCGGCGAGTTCCTGGGATCCGGCGAAGGAGAACTTCACGTGGGTGCCGGGGTGCTCCTTCTCGTACGCGGCGCCCGCCTTCTGGAAGACGTCCGTGAGCGAGGAGGCCGCGAGCACGGTGAGGTCGGCGGCCGGCGGGCCGCTGGTCCCGGCGGACGAGCCGCCCTTGGTGCCGGCGCTCTTGCCGGAGCCGCTGTCGCCGCCGTCGCCGCAGGCGGCGAGCGTGCCGAGCAGGGCAGCGGCGAGCACGGCCGCGGTGGCGCCGCGGTGCGCGGCACCACGGCGGATCAGGTTGTTCGGCATCAGTGGCCTCCTTGGCCGGACGAGGACGGGCGGGCTGTGGAGCGGTGGGGAACGTCGAGCGGTGCGGCGGTCAGGAACGTGAGGGGTACGGGGGTCAGGCGGTCAGGCGGTCAGGCGGTCAGGCGGTCAGGCGGTGCGGAACGCGGCGTAGGGCCGGGCGGAACGTGGCGATGGGGCCGTGCTGAACGGTCAGGCTGGTGCGGGCCCCGCAGGACGGGGGACCGGCGGTCGACCGGCAGGGGCGCGCGCGGGCGCTGCGGCGGCGGGGCATGGCGGGCGCGCGGCCGCCCTCAGCCGCGGTCGATGTGCACGTTGGTGGCCTTCACCCGGGCCGTGGCCTCCATACCGACCTCCAGGCCCAGCTCCTCGACGGCCTCCCGGGTCAGCAGCGACACCAGCCGGTGCGGTCCGGCCTGGATCTCCACCTGCGCGGCGACGTCGCCGAGCTTGACGCCGGTGACGATGCCGGGGAAGGCGTTGCGCGCGGAGGTGTACGACACGTCCTCCTCGTCGCCGCCCTGCTGCCCGATCTCGACGGAGAACGCTGCGAGGGCCCGCCCGTCGATGAGCCGGCGCCCGCCCTCGTCCCGGTGCGTGGCGACACGCCCGGCGTCCGCCCAGCGCCGCGCCGTGTCCGGGCTGACGCCCAGCAGACGCGCGGCCTGGCCGATGGTGTAGGACTGCATGCGCGTCAATGTAGGCAGGCACACCTCTTATCTGCAAGGAAAGAACAGACATTGCATGGCATATGCAATGTGCGGGAAAGGTGCTGGGCCGGAGCCGGAGCCGGAGCCGGAGCCGGGGCACGGCAGGGGCGCAGGCGCGAGACGGGAGGCGCCAGGCGTGCGGCGTGCGGCGTGCGAGCGGCCTGCGGCGGTAGCGCGCGGGACCGGGAAGGAACCGGGAGCGGCGCCCATTTCCCGCCGTTTCCTCATATCCGGCCGCATCCCAGCAGGTCAGCAGCGGTGACGTCCCACGACGTGCTCAATACGCCCTCCGGCCTGCCACCCGACCGCGACCGGCTGCACTCTCTGCCATGGGCGCCGGGCGGCGCGGTCCACCCCGTGCCGCCCGGCGGCTGAGGCGGTCCCGGTCCCCCTTCCACCTCCCAGAACGTGGCACGGCGACCGGGGCCCGTGACCGAGGTCATGATCACGAGCTCACAGGAGGAGAGAGAGGGATGCACGTACTGCGCAAGATGCGGGTGATCGCGGCCGTCGCCGTGGCTTCCGGAGCACTGACCGCCGCGGCCATCGCACCGGCCTCCGCCACCGCGGAGTCCTGGGGCGACTGCCCGAGCGGCTACTTCTGTGCCTGGAGCGGTGCCAACGGCACCGGATCCAGATGCCAGTGGGCGGGGAACTCCGAGTCCTGGTACCACGACTGCTCCTGGGCCGGGGACCATTACCCGCGCTCCGTCTACAACCACGGCCGCTCGGGCGCGGGCGTGACGATCTACGCCTGGACGAGCTGGGAGAAGCCGATCGGAGGCTGCGTCACCAAGGGCGAGACGGTGAATCTCGCGGGCAACTACTACGTCGCGTCGCACGCCTGGAACTGCTGACGCCGGCACGGGACCGTCCGGGTTCGCACCCGTGCGGGGAGCAGGGCGGCCCGCTGCCCGTGGGGGGCGGCGGGCCGTCGGCAGGGTCCGCGGGGTCAGCCGGGGACCAGGTGCAGCCGCGGGCGGAACCGCTGGAAGGTGGTGGACAGCAGGCCGGGCCAGGCGTGCGCCTGCTTCCACCGGGCGTCGTCCTCCAGTTCCGGCGGGCGGGACTCGATGGCGTCCTGGTGCGCCTGCGCGGACGTCCACAGCGCGTAGTTGAACACCCGGGAGCCGTCCGTGCTGACGTAGAAGTGGGCCGAGACCATGCCGGCGGCGGGCGGCGTCCGGGAGCCGCCCTCGAACATCGCCTCCACCAGCCCCTGCGCCCGGTCGACATCCGGGCCGTCGAACTCCCGGGTGACCAGCACGGCGCAGCCGGCATCGCCCACCGCCCCGTACACGGGAGTGCTGCGCCGCAACCGGGCGGCCACCACGCCGGCCCGCTCGATTCCCGGGACGGCCTCGTCGACCTCCCGTTCCCACGCCGGGTCCTGCTCGGCCACGGCGCCTTCGTCAGCACCCTCGTCCACCTGGCACAGGTGCAGGAGCGTCTCACCGTCGTCGCAGGCCAGGACGCCGTAGGAACGCAGCCCCGGCCCCGGCCACCGGCGGGTCCCCCACGCGGCGGCGATGGCCCGCACCGCCGCGTCCTGCCGGTCCGGCGACCCGACCCGCCACGTGCCGAACAACGCGGCCCCGGGGCCGACCGGGACCGGGCCGGAACCCTGAACCGAACCCGAACCCGAACCCGAAACCGAACCCGGACCCTGCGCACCGCGAAGACCCACGGCCACCCCCTCGTCGTCCACACCCCTACGGCCTCATAGTCGAGCGCCGAGAGAGACCGGGGTCAACCCTCGATGAATGGTCCACCGACCATGTGCCGTGGGCCGTGGAGCCGTGGAGCCGTGAAGCCTTGGAGCCCTGGAGCCGTGGAGCCGTGGAGCCGTTGTCAGGCGTACCTGTAGATCTTGCTGTGGCTCTCCAGCTGCGACGGCTTGATGTCCCACGGCGGCATCGGCTGGTCGCGGGAGACGATCCTGCGGTACTGGGAGTGGGAGGCGGCCGGCGGCTTGGCGGGCTGGTAGAGCACGCCCGGGTGGGCCATCTGCCACTGCGACCAGACGCGGTCGATCATGGCGTGGTGCAGCCAGAAGACGGGGTCGTTGTTGGATCCGCCGCCGAGCATCTGCCCGCCGACCCAGCGGTGCACGCGGTTGTGGTTCTGGTACTGGGAGTTGCCGTCCCCCCTGCCCCAGCCCTCCAGCTTGTTGCGGAAGCCGGAGGCGGACATGGAGTTCCACGGGGAGACGTCGAAGGCCTTCTCGCGGGTGGCCTCGGCCAGCTGCGCCTTGGTGGGCAGCGAGATGGGCCCCGAGGGGTGACCGAGGTCGCGGACCAGGAACGGGTCGTCGGTGACGGTCTCCTCGATCCGCCAGCGCCCCTCGCGGTAGGCGAACGCCCCGCTGGTCACCTGGCGGTCCCCGCCGCGGCCGTTGCCGCCGAGGAAGTCGTCCGCCCACAGGGAGGAGGACGTGCTGCGGTCCACGGTCCAGTCCCAGTACGGCACGGTGACCGACGGGTCCACCTCCTGGAGGGCACGTTCGAACTCCAGCAGGAACTGGCGGTGCCAGGGCAGGAACGAGGGCGTCATGTGGGCGACCCTCAGGCCCCGCTCCCCGTCGGAGACGTAGTACTTGATGTGGATGCGCACGAACTCGTCGTAGATCCCCTTCCTCTTGAGTTCGAGGACGGCGTCGACGAAACGCTTCTTCTCGCTGCGTGTCAGTGCGCTCTGGTTCTTGCGGGTGTAGACCATGACGGCTTTCCTTGTGGCGGCTTTCCTTCGGGGCGGCGGCTTCCTTCGGGCCGAAGGGGGGGGCGGAGCGGACCGGGACCGTGCGCCCGGGCCCGGCGTCGGGAGGCGCGAGGGGCCGGTGGCGGCGCGTCAGTAGACGTGCTCGGGGGCCAGCCTGGAGGCGCCGAGGGCGTCGACGGCGCCGCGGGCGGCGGCCAGGACCGTCGGGTGCGAGCCGTAGTGGTCGACCATGCTCAGGTAGCTGCCGTCGGCGCGGCGCATCAGGTGCAGCGGCCTGCCGTCGATGAGCACCTCGATCGGCTGGTCGCCGGCTGCCGGGGAGGCCGTCGGCGCCTGGGAGGCCATCGGCTCGTCGGAGGCCATGGTGGTGTGGCCGCCGGCCCCGTCGGCGTGCCGGGTGAGGCGGTCCAGCAGGCCGTGCTGGCGTGCGTGGATGTGCCGGCCGCGGTAGATCTCGTCGAAGAGCACCTCGTGGACGGGCCCCGGGGCGCGGCCGTCGGTCGTGCCGCCCTGGGCGGGCGGGCCGGGCTGCCGTGCGTCGGCGACGACGGGCACGATGGCGGCCGCCGCCGCGGCGGAGGCGCCGGTCGCGAACAGGGCCCGCAGCAGGGTGCGTCGGCTGCGCGCGGTCATGACCGCGCCACCAGCGCCGGGCGGGCGGCTCGGCCTTCGTGTGCGGGCAGTGTCATCTGTGATCGGTCCCTTCGGGGCGGGGGGAGTGGATGTGAGGCCGTTGCTGCGGTGGCGGGGCGGAGGGCGACGGTCCCGGGTGCGTTGCCCTGCCTGCCTTCCTCTGCCTTGCCCTGCCTTGTCGGTCGGGGCGCGGGCCGCGGTGCGAGTGCGGGCATCCGGTACGGGGTGGCGGCCTTCGGTCCGGGGAGCGGGCCTCCCGTGCGAGGTTGCGGGCCTTCGGTTCGAGGAGCGGGCCTCCCGTGCGAGGTTGCGGGCCTTCGGTTCGAGGAGCGGGCCTCCCGTGCGAGGTTGCGGGCCTTCGGTTCGAGGAGCGGGCCTCCCGTGCGAGGTGCGGATACGACTCCGCCCCCCACTTCCGCACACCGCAAACCTCGGAATCCCGGAAACGGGGCCGACACGGCGGGGAATTCGCCCGGCCGCAGCAGTCCGCCGCTGCTCCAGGGATGACGGACCTGCTCCACGGGTGACGATCCGATTCACGGGTGACGGACCGGCTTACGGGTGACGGACCGGCTTACGGGTGACGGACCGGCTTACGGTGACGGCGCGACTTACGGGTGACGACCGACGATGGCGCCCCGCGCCCGTGATCCACCGCCACCCGGTTCCGCGATGCACCGCCACCTGGTTCCGTGATGCCCCGTCACCCGGTCACGCCCCCGGTCCAGAAGGACCACCAGCGGGTGAGCACCAGCGTCCCGATCACGCCGAGGTGCAGCGCGGGCGGCGCCCAGACGAAGTCCGTGAGGAACGCCCGCAGCCCCGCGGGCACCGGCAGGAAGCCGGAGCGCGCGGTGAAGGACGTCACGCCCCAGAACATGACGACGGTGGCGACCCAGGCCAGGCAGCACCACAGGCACAGCGCGTGGATGCGGTAGAGCGACTGGAACTGCAACCAGCCGCAGAACCCGGCGCCCAGCAGCGCCCCGGTGTTCAGGCCGAGCCAGAACCAGCGGGGGAAGCGGGCCCCGGCGAGCAGGCTCACGCCGACGCAGGCCACGATGGCGTACGCCACCAGGCCCAGCATCGGATTGGGGAAGCCGAAGACCGACGCCTGCGCGCTCTTCATCACGCTGCCGCAGGCCACCACCGGGTTGAAACTGCACCCGGGGGTGAAGTTCGGGTCCCTGAGCAGCGCGAACTCGTCGAGAGTGATCACCCAGGACGGCAGCAGGCCCGCCGCCCCGGTGAGCGTCAGCAGGAGTGCGAAGGGGCGGCCCGCGCCGCTCCTGAGCACGGCGGCGCGGGTGCCGCTGCTTCTGCCGGTGCCTCCGGGGACCGGCGGCCGGGCGGCGCGATGACGCGCCCCGGCCGCCGGACGCCCGGCCGGCCGAACGGTGAGGAGGGGCACCGGTCAGCCGACGGGCAGGCCGCCGAGCAACTTACGTGTGGCGTTGCTCTGTTTGACCTGCTTCGCCAGGCCCTGCACCACCGCGGCCGGAGAGGTCTCGGCCTCCGGCGCGAACCGGCGGGCACCGACGAGCTGCGCGTCCAACGCCTTCTGCTTACCGACCGTGTCCAGGACGTCGTCCACCAGCTTGGGCGCGGCGTCGGAGGCGGCGTACGCCGGTGTCACGGCACCGGCGGCCACCAGGGCACCGGCGAGGACCGCGGCAGCCTTCAGGGGCTTCATGGTCTTCCTTTCTCCGGCGACGGGGATCGCCGGCGGACATTCGCGTCCGGACACCAGCGCACGTCCGATGCCCTCTACTTCTCCGGGCACAACGAGCCCTGCCCGGCACGGAAACCCCGTCGCCGGTAAATTCCGCCTGTCCCGCCCGATTCCCACCCGATCGAATGCAGCGGCACGCCGATGCTCGTACGATCACACGCTCCCGTGTGCGAACGCGTCGGGCGTCCGTGCGCGAGAGGCCGGCATCCCGCCGTATCCGAACGTGCCGAATTCCCTCTCCGGGTGGGGAATTCGGGGCCGCGTACAGCGAATCAGGGGTGCATTGCCGTGAATTGCGGGTGCCGCGCGATGGATCGCGTGTTCCGCGCCGTGGTTTGCGGGTGCCGCGGTGCGGAGGGGCGCGGAGACGCGCGGTGTGCGGTGAGTTCGGGGCGGGGAGCGGGCGGCGGGCGATCCGGCGGGCGCGCCCTATCGGCCGTACGGGCCGGTGCGCGGCCGGCCCTGGAGGTCGGGGGCGGGGCGGCCGTCGGCGACGAGGGCCGCGGTGGCGTAGGCCACCGCCTCGCGGACCACGAGGGGCCCGTAGCGGTTCACGCCCGCCCTGTCGCCCGCGGCGGACGCCCGTGCCAGCGCGTCCGTGGCCGAGCGGAGGCGGGCGAGCGCGCGCAGCCGGGTGGCCGGGGCGCCCTCCCAGGCCGCCGTGGCGGCACCGGACGGCCTGCTGTGCACGGCCACCGCGCCGGACGGCACGGCGTCCGCGGGCACGGCACGCACCGGCCCCGTCCCTACCCGGCCCGGTGGGACCGCGTCCGCCGCGGTGCGGGCCCGCACCTGGGCGATGGCGGCCCGGACCGCGCATACGTGGTGCCGGGCGGAGCGGCCGGAGATGCGGTTGCCGTCGGCCTCGATGACCGCGTCGAGCAGGCGGCTGACGGGGCTGAGCACCGCCGCGGCGTCCCGAACCGCCGAGACCCGGTTGGACGCGCCGGGCGCTGTCCCGCGCGGTGCGGCGGCGTGCGGTCCGCCCCGGGGGCCGCCGTCGGCGTCGGGGTCCGCCGCGGCGGGTGCCGCCCCGCCGAGGGCGAGGGCCGCGCAGAGCACGGAACCGGCGAGGGGCCGTGCGGGCAGGTGACGCATGGTCGTTGTCGTCCTTTCGCCGGACGCGTCCGGCCTCGGTGGTCCGCGGGCACGGATCCGCGGGCACCCGTGCGGGCCGGTACGTCCGCTCCCGCGATCACCGTCCGTGCGACGGTCGCCGTGCGCAACCGGACGGACGCGCAACGTGCGGCGGAGCCCATGTGGACGGTGAACCGTTTCGCCTGGTGGGACGGGTGGGGCGGCGTGTACGGGCGACCGAACGGGGCGCCGCGGGCAGCGCGGCCATTCGGGTCGCCCGTACCGGCTCCGCGGCGCGCCTCCGGCGTAAATGGACCGCATTTCCGTATATCGGCCGCCCGTATTTCCGGCCGACGACGGCCCCTCACGGCGACCACATCATCAAGAATTCATGCAAACCGATACGACACACAGAACCTATGAATTAATCCGATACGTTCACAAATCGGCTACAGTTGCGCTTCCTGAAGCTGTTACGGCGGCACCGGCGCGGGCACCGCCGATCGTGTGATTTCAATGCCCCGCGGGTTTCGGGCCTCCGCATTCCGAAAGGGCAGAGTCGGCCATGCGTCATTCTCTTGGTCTTTCCCCGTCTCGTCGTCGCCGTGGCCGCTCGTGTGCGCCTTTCTCCTGCGGCCATCGCGCGGGCCCCGGGGATCCGGGAGGCCATGTCCCGGCGTCCGGAGCCGGTGCCCGCGCCGTCGCCGCCGATGCCCTCCGGTAGCCCCCGGACGCCGCCTGCCCGCACCGCCCCCGCTCCCCGCCCGCGCCGACCGCTGAAGGTCCTGCACGTCGTCCAGCCCGTGGACGGGGGCGTGGCGCGCGTGGTCACGGACCTGGTGGCGGCCGGCGCGTCCGAGGACCTGCACGCCACGGTGGCCTGCCGGGCGGACGGCGCCCTGGCCGGTGCGGTGCGCGGCGCCGGCGGTGCGGTGCGGCACTGGGCGGCGGACCGTGCACCCGGACCGGCGCTGCCCGGCGAAGTGGCGCGCATCGCCCATCTGGTGGCTCAGGTCCGCCCTGACATCGTGCACGCGCACAGCGCCAAGGCGGGCCTCGCCGTCCGGCTCGCCCTGCGCGGCCGGGTGCCGACCGTCTTCCAGCCGCACGCCTGGTCCTTCGAGGCGGTCGACGGGGCGCACGCGCGGCTGGCCCGGCGCTGGGAGCGGTACGGGGCGCGGTGGGCGGCGCGGATCGTCTGCGTCAGCGCCGCCGAGATGCGCACCGGGCAGGCCGCCGGGATCGACGCCGACTGGGCGGTGATCCCGAACGGCGTCGACACCGGCCGCTTCCGCCCCGCCCCCTCCCCCGCCGCCGGCCGGGCCGCCGCCCTGCCGCTCCATCCGGACGTGCCGCCGGACGTGCCGCTGGTCGTGTGCGTGGCGCGGCTGTGCCGGCAGAAGGGCCAGGACGTACTCCTCCGGGCCTGGCCCCTGGTGGCCCGTCAGGTCCCCGGGGCACGTCTCGTACTGGTCGGCGACGGGCCCGAGGCGTCGGCCCTGCGGCGGGGCGCGCCCCCGTCGGTGACGTTCGCGGGGCCGACCGGCGACCCCGCCGCCTGGTACCGGGCCGCCGACCTGCTCGTCCTGCCGTCCCGCTGGGAGGGCATGGCACTGGCCCCGCTGGAGGCGCTGGCCTGCGGAACGCCCGTGCTGGTCACCGACGTCGCCGGGGCGCGCGAGGCGCTGCCGGCCGGTCAGGAGCCGCACTGCCTGGTGCCCCCGCAGGACCCCGCCGCGCTGGCCGGCGCCGCCGTCGCCCTGCTGCGTGACGCGCCGCTGCGCGCCGAACTCGGCCGCGCGGGCCGGCGGCACGTCCTCGCCACCCACGACGTGCGGCACTCCGCCGCCGCGGTCGCGGCCGTGTACCGGGCGCTGTCGGGCACCGGGCGGACCGGGTCCACCGGGCCCAACGGGCCCACCGGACCCAACGGGAACGCGGCGCCCGCGGCGTCGCCCGAACGCAGGGAGTCCCTGGCCACGTGAGCGCGGAAAGCACCGTTCCCTCCCCTGCCGGCCGGTCGCGGACGGCGGACGGCCCCGCACCGGTCGCGGTCGTCCGGCCCCGCGGCGCGCGGCGCGGCCTGCGCCCCCCGCCCCGGCCACCGCGCGCCGTGCGGCACGCCTCACCGCTGCCCCTGCTCACCGTGGACACCGCGGCCGCGCTGCTCGGCGTCGCCGCGGTGACGTGCGCGGCACGCGCCGGGGCACTCGGCTTGCGGGCCGCGGCACCGGCCGCCCACGCCCCGGGCGCCTGGCCGGCCGCGGCCCACGGCTGGCCCGTCTGGTCCGGCTGGCCCGCCCCGGCGCACGCCAGGCCGGCCGCCTGGTCCGGCTGGCCCACCACGTGGTCCGGCTGGCCGGCGGTGGAGGGCGCGTGGCCCGCGCTGGTGCTCCTGCTGACCGTGGCCGCGCTGCACGCACGCGCCGGCCTCTACGGCACGCGTGCCGTGCCGCCGCTGCCCGGCGCTCCCCTCGCCCTCGACCAGGTCCCCGCGCTGTGCGGGCGCATCACGGCCGCATGGGTGCTGCTGGCCGCCCTGCTCGCGGGCCTCTCCCCGGGCGGTGCGCTGCCGCTGCCGGCGCTCCTCGCGGGCTGCGCCGTGCACGCCGCGGCCTGCTGCGCGGGCCGCGCCGCGGTGCACGGCCTGCGGCGCCGCAGGGCCGCCCGCAACCCGCACCCGGCACTCGTCATCGGCCCCACGGCCTCCGCCCAGCGGGTCGCCGCGGCACTGCTGCGCCATCCGGCGTGCGGGCTGCGCCCGGTGGGGGTGGCGGTGCCGGGGGCTGAGGGCGGGGTGGCGGGGGCAGCCCTTGTGGCTGGTTCCGGTGTGGCCGGTTCCTCTGTGGCGGGGGCCGGTTCCGGTGTATCGGGGGCCGGTTCCTCGGGGTCCGGTGTGGCGGGGGCCCCTGTGGCGGGCTCGTCCTCGGCGGTGGGCGGGTCGGCGGCGGCATCTGACGTGGCGGCACCCGGTGCGGTGGGGGCCGGAGCGGCGCGGGCGGGGGCGGGGACCGGAGTGGAGACGGGGGCGGAGACGGAGGGACGGGCGGCTTCGGCATCGGCATCGGCATCGGCATCGGCATCGGCATCGGCATCGGCATCATTTTCCGTGCCGGCTTCATCCCGTTCGGTGTCGGTTCCGGCTTCGGCTGCTGTCCCAGGTCCGGGTTCGGTTTCGGCTTCGGCTGCTGTCCCAGGTCCGGGTGCGGGTTCGGCTTCGGCTGCTGCCCCAGGTTCGGGTTCGGGTTCGGCTTCGGCTGCTGCCCCAGGTTCGGGTTCGGGTGCGGGGCCGGGTGCGGGTCCGGGTTCGGCGTCAGCTTCCGTTTCCGCATCAGGGGTGGCTTCGGGTTCCGGAGCGTCTTCAGCGGCGTCTTCAGCGACCGGTTCGGGGGCGGGAGCGGCTTCGGGGACGGCTTCGGGGACGGCGTCCGTTCCGGGGGCGGCTTCGGCTCAGGCTTCAGGAGAAACGGATCTGCCGGTGCTGTCCGCGGTTCCCGACATCCAGCGTGCCCTCATCCAGAACACCGTGCGGGCCGCGCTGTTCGTCGGGCCGGACGGCGGCCACGGGCCGCTGATCAGGGTTCTGACGGAGTACCAGTGCCTGGTGTGGCGGCTGGACCCGGAGCCGGCGACCGCCGCCGTCCCGCACCCGGCTCCCACGCCGGGCCAGGGGGCCGTGCCGGGTCCCGGGGTCCCGGGGCATCCGGCGCCCGTGCCCCATCCCGCCGCCGCCTCGGCGCCCGGCCTCGCGGCCAGGTCCCGGCAGCCGCGCGGCCCGGACCGCCTCGCCGGGTTCCCCTGCGCCCCGGTGTGGCCGGTGCGGCCGGCCCGTCCGTCCCTCGCCAAGCGAGCCCTGGACGTGACGGTCTCGGGGCTGCTGCTGGTGTGCGCGGCACCGCTGCTGGCGGTCTGCGCCGTCGCGCTGCGGATGATCGACGGGCCCGGGGTGGTCTTCCGGCAGGAACGTGTCGGCAAGGGCGGACGGCCGTTCACCCTGCTGAAGTTCCGCACCTACCCGCCCGCCGACGCGCGGGAGGCCAGTACCCGCTGGAGCATCGCGGGCGAGCAGCGGATGAGCCCCTTCTGCCGGTTCCTGCGGCGCACCTCGCTGGACGAGCTGCCGCAGTTGTGGAACGTCTTCCGCGGCGACATGAGCCTGGTCGGGCCCCGGCCCGAGCGCCCGCACTTCGTGGCCAAGTTCAGCCGGACGCACCCCGGGTACGCCGCCCGGCACCGCATGCCGACGGGCATCACCGGCCTCGCCCAGATCCACGGGCTGCGGGGCGACACCTCCATCGAGGACCGGTGCCGCTTCGACAACGCGTACATCGACACGTGGTCGTTCTGGCAGGACATCTGCATCCTGGTCCGCACCGCCGCCATCCTCGTCCGTCCCTCGGGGAGCTGAGACGCCGTGCTGCGAGGTCGGGCGGGAAACGTTCGCGGGGACGGGGCACGGGCGCGCGGCGCGACCCGCCTCCGGGCGGCACTACTGCGGTGGAGGGCCGGCCCGGGGCCCTCGGGACGGACGCGTGCGGTGCGGACGTCCTCGGTGGGCACGTCCTCGGTGGGCACGTCCCCGGCGCGCACGTCCCCGGCGCGCACGTCCCCGGCGCGCACGTCCCCGGTGCGCACGTCCCCGGCGCGGACGCCTTCCGTGCGCACGCCTTCCGTGCCGGTGGCTCTCGCCCGGTGGAGCCCGCACCGGCTCGTGGGGCGGGGCGGGGGGCGGCGCGTCCGGCGGGGGGCGGCGCGGTTCGTGCGGCTCCTGCGACGGGGGCCCACGCGGCTCGTGCGGCGGGGGTCGGCGCTGGTCGTGCGGCCCGGTTCGGCGCTGGTCGCCGGGGCGGGTTCGGCGCTGCTCACGGGGGCGGGCTGGACACTCCTCGTGCTGCGGGGTCCGGGCCTGTCTGCCGGGCCCGGTACTCGCCGGGCGGGGGCTCGGGGGGCCCGTGGCGTGTTCCGGGGGTGGACGGAGCGCATGCCCTGGCGGCCTGTTCCGGTAGGAGCGGTGGTCAGGGCGAGGAGGCCCGCCCCCGCGCATGCGGTGGTCAAGCGCCGGCGGCCTGTTCGGATGTCCACGGCGCTCACGCCCTGGCGGTCCACCAGGGTCCCGGCGATGCTCACGCCTTGGAGATCGGCCCGGGTGCGGACGGCGCTCAGGTTCTGGAGATCGGCTCGCGTCCGGGCCACGCTCATGCCCTGGAGGTCGGCCCGAGTACGGGCGGTACTCATGCCCTGGAGGTCGGCCCGAGTACGGGCGGTACTCACGCCCGGGAAGTCGGCCCGAGTACGGGCGGTACTCACGCCCGGGAAGTCGGCCCGAGTACGGGCGGTATTCACGCCCGGGAAGTCGGCCCGCGTCCGGGCCCCACTCAGGCCCCAGCGGTCTCCCAGGGCCCGCCCGGCGCGCGTTCCCCAGAGGCCCGCCCGGAGCCGGGAGGAGCCCCCGCCGCGGGTGCCTGCCCGGGTGCGGTTGGCGTTCGGGCGGTGGGGGCCCGTCCTGCCCGTGGTGGCGCTCGTCGCGGCGCTCGGGCTGCCCGCGCTGCCCAGCGGCGAGCACGCCCTGCCGGGCCCGGGCTCCAGCGGTGCGCTCGGCGCGTCCGGCGGGCAGGGCGGCACGGTGGCCGACGCCCTGTCGGGCCTCGTCGTGCTCTGCGCCGCGGTGCGCGCGGTCCGCCTGGCGCGCCGGCCGCTGACCAGGACCGCGGCCGTGGTCCTCGGCCTGCCCGTGGTCGGCTTCGCGGTGGCGGCGACCGGTGCGCCCGACATCGCCGGCGGTCTCGCCGGACTCGCCCGCTACCTCCAGGTGTTCGTGCTCGTGCCCGCGGCGGTCCTGCTGCTGATCCGCGACCGCGCCCAGTTGCGCCTGGTGGCCTGGGCGTTCGTCGCGCTCGCCCTGTGGGAGGGCGGCCTCGGCGTGGTCCAGTACGCCACCGGAACCGGCGCCTCGTACATGGGCTCCGACGTCCGCGCCGTGGGCACCTTCGGCCCCGGGGACGTCATGGGGATGGCGACCACGGTGGCCTACGGGATGGTGTGCGCGGTGGGGATGGCCCTGGGGGTGGGCGAGGGCGCGCGAGTGAGGGCCCGGGGCGCCGCGGGCGCCGGCCGGTCCCCGTGGGGGCGGCAGGTCTCCCGCAAGCATCTGGCCGACTCGGCGCACCGGACCGACTCGGGGCACCAAGCCGGCTCGGCGCACCCGGCCGGCTCGGGCCGCCAGGCCTCATGGGGACGGCAAGTCCACTCGGAACGGAAGTCCTCGTGGGGACGGGAGCGGGTGGCCGCGCTGGTGTGTGCGGTGCTGCTGGTGGTGCCGCTGGCGGTGTCGTTCAGCCGGGGCGCGTGGATCGCCACCGTCGTGGCGTGCGCGGCGCAGCTCCTGCTGACCGGGCTGCGCAGGTTCATCGTGGTGGCCGCCGCGCTCGCGGCCTCGCTGGCGGTGCTGGTCGGCGGTGTGGGCGTGGGCAGTTCGATGCTGGAGCAGCGGCTGACCAGCATCTCGCATGTCGCGGACGCGCCGGACCAGTCGGTCGTCGACCGGTACACGATGTGGTCCGCGGCCCTCGGCATGTGGCGCGAGCACCCGCTCACCGGCGTGGGGATGAAGGGCTTCCCCGCCTACCGCGACAGCCACGCCTCCCTCGCCCTGTCCTCCGGCAGCGACACGGAGGGCGCGGGCGCGGCCTTCCGGCGCCAGCCCCTGCTGTCGCCCCACAACATGTACCTCCTCGTCCTGGGCGAGCAGGGCCTCCTCGGCATCGTCGGGCTCGGGGGCAGCTGGGCGGCGTTGCTGGTGTGCGGCGTGAGTCGCACGGTGGTGGCGCGGCGGCGCGCGTCGCGCCCTTCGAGACTCGCGTGGACACCTCTGCGCGGGCGGACCGGCGCCGGGCGCCCGGCGGTCGGCGCACCGGCGGTCGGCGCACCGGCGGGCGAACGGGGCGCGCGCCCCGCATCCGCGGCCGGTAGCGCGCTGGACTGCGGCCTCGTCGCCTGCGGGCTGCTCATCTGGCAGCTCATGGACTTCGCGTACGCCGACATCGGCGGCCCGTCGACCGTCCTGACCGCGGTCGTCCTCGGCGTGGCCGCCTGGTGGGGCGTGGGCGCCAGGGCCCTGGGGGCGGCCGGTGCCGAGAGGAACAGCCGGACGTCCGGGGCCGGTGGGCAGGGCGGCGTGCGGCCAGCCTCACCGGCGTCCGGAAAAGCGGCACGAGCGGGGGCCGGACGGTGAGAGCGGACCGGACGGTGGCCGCACACCCGGCGGCGAAGGCGGACCTGGCGGAGTCCGAGGAGTTGATGGCCCCCGAGCGCTTGGCGGCGTCCGAGGAGTTGATGGCCCCCGAGCGCTTGGCGGCGTCCGAGGAGTTGATGGCCTCCGAGCGCTTGGCGGCGTCCGAGGACTTGGTGGAGCACGCGGATGTGTCGGCGCACGTGGACGTCTCGGCGCAGGCGGACGTGTCGGCGCACGCAGACGTCTCAGCACACGCGGACGTGTCGGCACACGCAGACGGCTCATCGCATGCAGACGTGTCAGCGCCAACGGAAGCTGCGGCCCGCACGCGCTCCCCCCTCCCCGGGAACGGGGCGGTGCCCGGCCGCGGCGGTGCGGACGCGCCCCGGTGGTCCCTCGCACGGGCCGCCCTGATCACCGCCGGGCTGACGGTGGCCGGGTCGCTGCTGGGCCTCGGCCGCGACCGCGCGCTCGCGCACTTCTTCGGGGCCGGCGGCGACACGGACGCCTTCCTGGTCGCCTGGACCCTGCCGGAACTCGCGGCGACGCTCCTCATCGAGGACGGCATGGCCTTCGTCCTGGTACCCGCGTTCAGTCTGGCGCTGGCCCGCCGCGCCACGGGCGAGGGCACCGGCCTGCGGGGCTCTGATCCGGTACGCGCGCTGGTGGCCGCCTCGCTCCCCCGGCTGCTGCTGGGCCTAGCCGCGACGGGCGCGCTGCTGACCGCCGGGGCGCCGCTGCTCGTGCACGCCCTGGCACCCGGACTGCCCGAGCACGACCTCGCCGTGGACTGCACCCGCCTCACCGGCACCTGTGCCGTCTCGTTCGGCCTCGCCGGATACGTCAGCGCGGCCCTGCGCGCCCACCGCAGCTTCGCCGCACCCGCGGCCATCTACGTCGTCTACAACGCCGGGATCATCGCCGCCATGGCGGCCTTCGCCGACCGCCTCGGCGTGCGGGCCGCCGCCCTCGGGGTGGCCTGCGGCGGCTGCCTGATGACCGCCGTCCAGGCCCCGTCCCTGTGGCGCGCACTGCGGCGGCGCGCGGGCACGAAGACGCGCTCTCCGAAGGCCGGCTCTCCGAAGGCCGGCTCTCCTGAGGCCGGCTCTCCGGAGTGCGGCCCCGCGACTCCCGCCCCGCCGCCCGCCGGGCGTCCCGAGACGACCGGCGTGGAGGCCGGGTTGGTGGCCTGCGTGCTGCTGTTCGCGCTGTGCCGGCAGTCGCAGGTGCTCATCGAGCGGTACCTCGCCTCCGGGCTGCCGCCCGGTGCCATCTCGCACCTGAACTACGCCCAGAAAGTGGCCCAGATGCCGATGGTGCTCTCGCTCATGCTCTGCACCGTCACCTTCCCGGTGGTGGCGCGGGCGCTGGCCGAGGGCGACACGGCGCGGGCGGGGAAGCGCATGGAACGGGACCTGCTGCTGGCCGGCTGCGTGGTGCTGCTGGGCGCCGCGGGCCTCGTCGCCTGCGCCCCGGCCCTGCTGGAACTCCTCTTCCAGCAGGGCGCCTTCACGGCCCGGGACACCGCGGCCACCGCGGACGTGCTGCGGGTGTACGCGCTCGGACTGCTCGGCCACACCCTCGTCGGCGCCCTCGTCCGCTGCCACTTCTCCGCGGGGCGGCGCACCTGGCACCCGCTGGCGGCGATGGTGGCGGGCGCCCTCGCGACCGCGGTGCTCGGGGCCTGGGCCGCGGGCCCCTGGGGCGTGCGGGGCATCGCCGCCGCCAACGCCGCCGGGATCACCCTCACGGCGGTGCTCCTCCTGGCCGGGGGAGGCGGCCGGGGAGAAGGGGGAGCGGGAGGCCGGAGAGCAGGGGGAGCACGGCGGGACCGGGTGCGGGGCGCCCTGGGAGAGCGGGGCGGCCGGGGACGCCGGCAGCCCGCCGTGCCGGTCGGAACCGGGCGCGTCCTGGCCGGGCTCGCCGGGCAACTGCTCGCGGCCGTCCTGGCCGCCGGTGCCGGGCTCGGCTGTGCGCGCGGGGTGGACGGGCCGCTCACCGAGCTGCTGGCGTCGGGCACGGCGGTCGCACTCGTCTACGGCCTGGTGCTCGCCGTACTCCACCCGCGCACCGCGGCCGCGACCCTCCGGGCGGTACGCGGAGCGGCCCTCCGAAGCCCCGGACAAGCCCTCCGAAGCGCTCGCCGAAAAGCCAGGGAAGCCAGGGAAGCCACGCGGGAAACCCGGGAAGCCAGAGAGGACCGGGAAGCCCGGGAAGCCAGAGAGGACCGGAAAACCCGAGAAGCCAGAGAGGACCGGAAAACCCGGGAAGCCGGGAAACCCCGGAAAACCCGCAAGCCCAGGAAAGCCCCCGGCGCCGCCCCCTCCCCCCGTACGCCCGCCGCCACCACCCCAACCGCGATCCGCCTCCGCTCCCTCTCCCGCGCCCTCCCCCGCCTCCGCACGCGCCCCGGTCTCCGCCCCGGCCCCCGCCCCCCTTCCGCACCGGAAAGCACCCGCATCCTCACCGGAAAGCACCGCCATGCCCCCGGAAAGCACCGCCATGTCCGCTGACCCGCGAGCCGTCGCCCCGCCGCCCAGGAACCCGTCCGCAACGTCCGCAACATCCGCAACGTCCACAGACCGCGGGCGGTCGCCCCGTACGACGTGGTGGCCATCCGGGGCGCCGCCGTGGGGTGGGCGCTGGGGGGCGCCCTGGATCGCGATGTACCACTCCGTGCACGCCCTCGCCGACCGCCGCGAGGACCCGTACCGGATCACCGTCACCCCCGCCCGCCTGGACGCCCAGCTCGGGCTGCTGCGCCGGCACGGGTCGCGCGGCGTGAGCGTGGCCGAGCTGCTGGCGGCGCGGGCCGCGGGGCGCGACCGGAACCTCGTGGGGCTCACCTTTGACGACGGTTACCAGGACTTCGTCGAGCAGGCGCTCCCGCTGCTGCGCAAGCACGCCTGCACCGCGACCGTCTTCGTGCTGCCCGGACGGCTCGGCGGCGTCAACGCGTGGGACGAGGAGGGCCCGCGCAAGCCGCTGCTGGACGCCGACGGCATCCGGCGGGCCGCCGACGCGGGCATGGAGATCGCCTCGCACGGCCTGACCCACACCGACCTGGCCCGCGCCGACGAGGCCCTGCGGCACGCCGAACTCGTCCACAGCCGGGCGCTCCTCGCCGAGCTGACGGGGCGCGAGGTGCGGGGCTTCTGCTACCCGTACGGCGCCGTCGACCCGGACACCGCCGACGCCGTGCGCCGCGCCGGGTACTCCTACGGATGCGCCATCGCGCCCGGACCGCTGGCCGGCGTCTTCGCCCTGCCCAGGGTGTACGTCGGCCGGCGTGACACCGCCCTCCGGCTGACCGCGAAACGCCTCCTGGCCCCCCTGCGCCGCCCCCTCCCGGCCGTCACGCCCGGCACGGCACGGCCCGATGCCGCGAACGCCTCCGTCCCCGCACCCCTGCTGCCCCCCGCGCACACCGTGGAGGCGCCATGAAGGTGCTGCACGTCATCACCGGTCTCGGCGTGGGCGGCGCGGAGCAGCAGTTGCGGCTGATGCTCCAGCACCTGCCGGTCACCGGCGACGTCGTCACCCTCACCGAGCCCGGCCCGGTGGCCAGGGGCCTCGCGGCGGACGGGGTGCGCGTCACGCACCTGAAGATGGCGAACAACCTGGACCTGACCGTGCTGCCCCGCCTGGTCAAGCTCATCAAGGCGGGCCGGTACGACCTCGTGCACACCCACCTCTACCGCGCCTGCCTCTACGGCCGGGTGGCCGCCCGCATCGCGGGGGTGCGGGCGGTGGTGGCCACCGAGCACTCCCTGGGCGACAACCTGATGGAGGGCCGGCCGCTGACCGCCGGCGTGCGGGCGCTGTACCTCGGCACGGAACGGCTGGGCCGGGCCACGGTCGCGGTCTCGCCGACGGTCGCCGAGCGGCTGTGCCGGTGGGGGGTGCCCCCCGAGCGCGTGCACACCGTGCCGAACGGCATCGACGCGACCCGCTTCCACTTCGACCCCGAGGTACGGCACCGCGCGCGGCGGCTGCTCAGGCTGCCGGAGGACATGTACGTCATCGGGGCGGTGGGGCGGCTGGCGCACGGCAAGCGCTTCGACGTCCTGCTGCACGCGCTCACCGCGCTGCCGGACGAGTGCGTGCTGCTGGTGGTCGGCGGCGGTCCGCAGGAACCGGAGCTCCGCCGCCTCGCCTCCCGGCTCGGCATCTCCGAACGCGTCATCTTCGCCGGCGAGCGCCCCTATCCCCCGCCCGCGCCGCCGGACTTCCTGGTGGGCACCGAACGGCTCCGCCCGCGCAGGCCCACCGGGAACGAGGGCCGCGGTCCCGGCACCGCCAGACCCGCCGCGCCCCGGCCCTCGGGCCCAGGGGCGGTAACGGCAACGGGAGCGGCCGACCCTGCGTGGGGCGCGCACGTCCGGCCTGTCACTCCTGGACGCGCCGGTTCCGGCCCCGCGCCGGGCTCCGGCCGGCCTGCGAACCCGGACGGCCGGGTCGTCCCGGCGTCCTCGTCTCCCGATCCGCGCACGGCACGGGGCTACCCCGGAGACGGCGACCCCTACGGCGACCACCGCCCCGACCCCCGCGCCACCGGCCGAGGTCCCGGGGCCCGCCCGGCGGGCCATGACCGGGCCGCGGAGGCCGACTTCCGCAGGGGCCGCGAGTCCTACGGGAGAGACGACCGCCCCACGGGGAACGCCCCCGCCCCGGGAACCGGTCCCCACCCCGGGAACGGCCCGTACCCCGGGAACGCCCCCTTCGCAGGCGGCCGGCTCTTCGCGGGCGGCCGCAGGACCGGCGACGACTACGGTCGGCGGCCGGGCGACGACCACCGGGCGGACGACCACCGTCACGCCGGGTACGACCCCGGCGCGGAGGACCACCGCCGCGCGGAATACGACCCCAGGGCGGAGGACCGCCGTCGCACCGAGTACGACCCCGGGACCGGCCACGAGCGACGGCCGGAGTACGACCCCCGCGCACGTGACGGCGGCTCAACGGACCCGTACCAGGCAGGTGACCCCCGCTCAGGGGGGTACGGGCGCCGGACGGGCGACGGCCGGCGCGGCCCGGGGCGGGACGCCTCCGCGGGACGGGACCCCTTCGCCGGTTCTTCGGACCCGTGGGCGGACTCCCTTCCCGGGCACCACGGCCCCACGGGCCGTGCGCACGGAACCCGAGGGAGCTCAGGGGACGGTGCGCCCGCAGGCACCGGCGGTTCCAGCGGCGTCGACGACCACGCCGGGCCGTCGCCGGCGTCCGACCTCGCCTCCGCCCGAACGCTGCCCGCACTGCTCGCCGCCATGGACGTGCTGGCGTCGCCGTGCGAGGAGGAGACGTTCGGGCTGGCGGTGGTGGAAGGACTCGCGGCCGGGCTGCCGGTGCTCTACACGGCGTGCCCCGCGCTCGACGACCTCCCCCCGGCGGCGGCACCGGGGGCACGCCAGGTGGCCAGCACCCCGCAGGCCTTCGCCCGCGCGCTGTTCGAGCTGAGCACGGCCGGCAAGCACCGCTTCCCGGTCCCGGAGGCCGTACAGCACTACGGCATCGACCAGAGCGCACAACTGCTCATGCGCATCTACGCGGCAGCCCTCAACGATCCCGCCGAGCGCGCCCGCAGACGCCCCCGGCCCACCCCGGAGGAGTCCGTCGAGAAGCCCGAGAGCGGCGAGTCGAGCACCGAGACCACCACCGAGACGTCCGGTTCTCCGGAGAACGCGACCGCGGAAGCAGGCAAGGACGGGACCGCCGCCGCTCCTGGGCAGACGCCCGATGCCGAGCAGAAGGACGAGAAGAAGGACGAGGAGAAAGAGGAGAAGAGCGAGGCGAAGGACGAAGGGAAGGGCGAGGGGAAGCAGAAGAAGCAGAAGCGGCGCTGGCTGCCCCGGTTCGCGAGACGCGGCAGGCAGCCCGCATCCGAGGACGCCATCCCGGAAACCGGCACCCCGTCCGACGGCACCCCGGCACAGGACCAGGCCGCGTCCGCCACCGCACCGGCGGCCACCCCCGACCCGGGCAAGGACGAGGCCGCCACCCCCGCGGCAACGACCGGGGCCGAGTCGTCCACCGGCACCGCGCAGACCGGAGAGAAGGCACAGGCACAGGCACAGGCCGAGGCGCGGGAAACGGAGCAGCAGAAGCCGGAGCCGAGGCGGAAGCGGAAGAAGCTGAAGCCGAAGAGGCAGAAGGAGCAGGCGGAGAAGGAGGAGAAGGCCGACAAGACGGAGAAGGCTGAGAACGCGGAGAACGAGGAGAACGAGGAGAAGGCGGAACCGGAGAAGCCCAAGGCGCCGGAGAAGCCCCGGCAGAAGAAGCGGAACTGGCTGGCCCGCCTGGGAGGACGGGGCCGCCAGGACACCCCGCAGGAGCCCGCCTCGGACGCCCAGCCCGCCCCGGACGCCTCAACGACCCCCGACACCTCCCCTGCCGAAGCGCCCGCCGCCGCGAACCCGGCCCCGAACCCGAACCCGGCCCCGAACCCGGACGCCCACACGAACCCGGACGCGCCGACACCGCCGCCACCCACGCCCCCGTCGACCTCCACACCCCCACCAACGCCCACGTCCTCTCCGGCGCAGGCACCCGCACCGGCACCCGCTCCCGGACCGGCACCCGCGACGACAACCGCCGCCCCACCGCCCACCGACCAGGATCCGGACGCCCCCACCGCCGAAGCGGGCAAGGACGAAGCCGCGGTCTCCGCGGAGGTTCCTGACGCAGGACAGAAGCGGAAACGGCTCCGGCTCCCGCGCCTGGGGAAGCGCGGCCAGCAGCGCTCCCGTGACAAGGCCGCCTCCGACACCCCGGATGCCGAAGCCCGGCCGGCCGATACGCCCCCCGCGGCCCCGGACTCCGTTCCGCCGCACGACGCCGCCCCTGGCGCCCCGCCCGGCATCCCGATCGGCACGGACATCCGCAACGGCAACGGACCCGCCCCCGTACCGCACCCCGACCCGGGCCCGGACGTGGTCGCCGCCACCCCCGCCACCGAGGCGACGACCGCCCCCGAGGCCGGAGCCGACGCCGGTTCCGGGACCGGGGCCGGGACCGGGAAGCAACCCCCCGCCTCCGCGCCCGCCACCCCACCCGGCACCGCCGAACCGAAGACGGACCCCGCGGCCTCCACCTCCACCCCCGCCTCCACATCCCCCTCCCCCTCCCCCTCGACATCCACCCCCACCTCGACCTCCACCGACCCGATCGCCGAGGCAGCCCCGGACAACCCGGGTGCCGTCCCCGGTAGCGGCACGGACGCCGACCCCGATACCGATTCGACCTCGTTGGGAGTGAGCTCCACGTGACCCGAACCCGTGGCAGACGGGGTGCCCCCGCGGAGCGGCCCGCCGCCCAGCCCGCCCCCGCGAAGCAGCCCGCGCCGCCCAAGCAACCCGCCCCGCCGGAGCGCACGGCGCCCGAGCAGCCCGAGGAGCCCGTCCGGCCCGTGCCGGACGGGCCGGCACAGCCGCCCGACCAACCCGTGCGCACCCCCACCCGGTCGCGTGGCACCCGGCGCACGCCGACCGGTGAACCACGCCACGCGCGCAAGCGCCGCGTTCCCGCGTGGTGGCCGCTACCCGTCTGTGCCGCGCTCGGCGCGGCGGCCGGGGGCTGCTACGGCGTGCTGAAGGCGCCGCAGTACACGGCCACCAGCTACGTGCTCGCGGTGCCCGAGAACAGGTCGGACTCGGCCCGTGCCCTCGGGTTCGCGCAGGCGTACGGCCGGGTCGCGACGCAGGTGGGCGTGCTCGGTGACGCGCCGGTGTGGGCCGGCGTCCCGGGCGCCGTCCTACGCGGCAGCGTGCGTGCCGAGACCTCCCCGGACGCACCGATGATCGCCATCACCGCCACCTCGACCCGCATGGGCAAGACCGCCGACATGGCGAACGCCGTCTCCCGGACGCTGATCGCCCACGCCAACCGGAACCGCGGGGACACGGAGGTGCGGCTCATCCAGTTCTCCCGCGCCGTCGACCCCGTGGAACCCGCCTCCGCCTCGGCGCCCGTCACGGCGCTCGTGGGCGGCTTCGCGGGCGGGTTGCTGGGCGGCCTCGCCCTGCTGGCCCGGCCCCGGCGCCGTCCGGACCCCGTACCGCCCGCGGTACCCGGCCCCGCCGCCACCTCCCCCGACCTCGAACTCGAACGCGAACTCGACCGGGACGGCACCGCCGACCGCTCCACCGATCACGCCGGCGACCGCGTTGCCGACCGCGCCGTCGACCGCGCCGCGGACCTGGAGGGGAGCCGCCGATGACGGGCCGGACGACCGCCACCCGAACCACCCAGGCCCCTGAAGCTCCCGAAGCCCCTGGCGTCCCCCAATCCCCCGATGCCCCCGATGCCCCCGATGCCTCTGAGGTCTCCGAGGTCTCCGAGACCTCCGGGGTCTCCGCCAACGCGCAGCCGGGCGCAGCGACAGACGCGGGACCGAACCTCGCGGCCGACGCGGAACCGAACCCCCTGGCCGACGCGGAACCGAACCCCACGGCCGACGCGAAACCGAACCCCCTGGCCGACGCGGAACCGAACCCCACGGCCGACGCGGAACCGAACCCCGTGACCGGCGCGGAACCGAACCCCCCGGCCGACGCGGGACCGAACCCCACGGCCGGCTCCCCGCGCGCCGAGGTGTGCACGTCCGCCGAGGAGTTCGCCGCGCTCGGGCCGGAGTGGGACCGGTTGCACGGCCGCTGCACACCGGCCACCCCGTTCCAGAGCCACGCCTGGCTGCACGCGTGGTGGGGGGCGTACGGGGCGCCGCGGTACCCACGCGGCCTGCGGGTGATCCTGCTGCGTGCCGCGGACGCGACGCTGGTCGGGGCCGCCGCACTGCTGCGGACCGGCGGACCGGTCCCCGCCCTGGTACCGCTGGGCGGCGCGATCTCCGACTTCTCGGACGTGCTGCTGGACGACGCCTGGGCGGAGCGGGCCGCCCCGGTGCTGGCGGAGGCGCTGGCGCAGGCCGCGGGCGGTGCGCTGATCGACTTTCCCGAGGTGCGGCCGGGTGCGGCGGTCGAACGGGTGTACGCGTGCTGGCCCGGCCCGCGCCGGTCGCTGCCCGCCTCGGTCTGCCTCGAACTGCCCGCCGTGCCGATGGACGAGCTGGTGGCGCGGCTGCCGTCGTCCCGCGGCCAGCGCGTCCGGGCGAATCTGCGCAAGACGGCCGCGCTGGGCCTCGAACGCCGCGCGGTGCCGCCCGAGGAGGTGCCCGGAGCGCTGCGGGTCCTGCTCGACCTGCACCGGACGCAATGGCAGGGCCGGGGCCGGAAGGTGACGGCCGAACACCTCCGGCCCCGGTTCGCCGCGCACCTGGAGCAGGCGGTGGGCGCCATGGCGGGGCGGGGAGAGGCGGCGGTGACGGAGTTCCGGCTCGACGGGGAGGTGGCCGCGGTCGACCTGACGCTGGTGGCGCCGCGGCTGACCGGCGGCTACCTGTACGGGGCGGATCCGCGGCTGCGGGAGCGGAAGGTGGACGTGACGACGATGCTGCTGCACTCCGGCACGCTGCACCTGGCGGACCGGCCCGCCTCGTCCGGCTCCGGCAGATCCGGTGCCCCCGGGGCCCCGGGCGTGCTGAGCATGCTCCGCGGTGATGAGCCGCACAAGTACCACTGGCGGCCCGAACGGGTCGTCAGCCGCCGGCTTCTGCTGGCCCGCGGGCGCGGGGGCGTGCTGCTGGGTGCGGTGGCGTGCGGGGCGGCGGGGCGGGGCGTTGCGAAGGAGGTGCTTCGCGCTCGCCGGTCGCGCACGGGGGCCCCGGCCTGACGATGCGCTCCGGGCCCCGAGCCCCGGTCTCGCTTCGGGGGGAGCCCGGACACACGCGTACCGCCCCGGCCGGGGCTGCGGGGGCGCCCGGCCGGGGCGGGGGTTCGGCGGGTGGGGCTACCTGCGGGCTGCGACGCGGCCCCTGCGGTAGAGGATGCCGCCGCCGGCCAGCAGGACCGCGCCGAGGCCGCCGGCCACCAGCGTGGTGGGGTCGCCACCGGTCTCCGCGAGCTGCGGGGCGGGGGCGGGCAGCGTACGGGCCTGGTGGGCCGCCGGACGCTCGGGTGCGTGCGGGCGGGGCGAGTCGGGCCGCGGGGAGTCCGGCTCCGGGGAGTCGGGACCGGCCGGCTCGTCGCCGGGCTCGTCGCAGTCGTCCGGGCTCTCGCCGTAGGACCTGCCCCCGGAGCCACCGCCCAGGACGTCGGTGACGCTGACGCAGTCGTCCCTGGACGCACGGCCGGAGTCGCCGAGGGTGACACCGTCGTCGCAGACGGCCAACGGTCCGCCCACGGCCGACGGCAGGCTGTCGGCCAGTACGCTGGTCGGGTCCGACACGAGCGAGTCCACGTCCGCGTCGGCGAACGCGTAGCCGCCGGGCACGGACAGGATTCCCGTCACGGCCGCGGCCGTGAGCATTCCTTTACTGAGGACCTGTCGCAATCTAGTTGTCTTCCTGCTCGCAATGGGGAGCCGGCCTGTTCGGCTGACCGTCCAAGCCCGGCACTGACACAGCCTGGCTGGCTGCCGCAGTACCACGTGATGCATGAGCGCCGGCCCGCCGCGGATTCGGCGGGAACGCTCGGAACGTTTCTCGTTTACTTTTCTGCTTTTCGGGACAACGCGCGCACGTAGGCACTGGCGTCTCTTCAACTGCACCGCACCCCGAATGGTTTCGGGTGCTCACCCCGCGGATGTTCACAAACCCCCGCCGCGCGGCCAGAAATCCCGCGACACAATCGCGTTCCATTCCGGGTCGGGCCATCCCGGAAGTGTCCTTCCCTGACGGCGCCAGGCATCGAGAAGTTCCTGGTAGACCGGCTCAGGTGCCCGGTTCTCGGGCGTCCGCCGGCTCTCCGGAATCCAACCTCGGCGTTTTCCGTGACCATGGGATCTGCTCATGCTCGCTCTTCTCTCCGGCACGGCCGCGACCTCGGAGGAAGCCCCTTGCGCGCCGGCGGAAGTCCCGTACGCGCCGGTGGAGGTCCGGTCCGCGGATTGGCACGGACGACTTGCCGGGACACGCCACGACGGGCGCGCGCCCACACCATCGGAATATCGGGCATACGCTTGTTCCGCATGCCGGGAACGGGACGGAGTGAATTGTGGATAAGCATAAGAAATCACCGTCCACATATCGCGGGAAGAAACGGCCCGGTGCCATTCTCACCGCCGTCACGTTAATCGCACTCGCCGCCGGTGTGGGTGGCGCCTCGCTCGCACTGCCCCGGGGTGGCCCACCCGCGGACTCCCTCGCAGGAATGCGGGCGGGGCCGCATGGCGGACCCGGCACCAACATCCTGCTGATCGGCACGGACGGCCGGGGCGGCGGCGCGCCCGGCACGCACCGCACCGGATGCGACTGCGCCGCCATGCCGCTCCTGCTGCTGCACGTCTCCGAGGACCACGACCGCGTCGCCGCCGTCGCGCTGCCCCCGGGCTCCCGCTCCCCCGCCGCGCGCCGGCCCGCCGCCCGGGGGGTGGAGGACCTGGCACGCGTGACGCACGTCCGCGTCGACCGCTACGCCCAGCTGGACGTTCCCCGCTTCACCGCCGCCGTGGACGCCCTGCACGGCGTCGAGGTCTGCACCGCGGGCCCGCCCCGGGATCCCGCCCGGGGCCGGCGCCTGCTGAACGGTGCCGAAGCACTCCGTTATGTCAGCGCCCGGGGGCCCGCTGCGGCCGGGGAGGCGGACCGGGTCCGGCGGCAGCAGCGGTTCCTGGCGGCCGTGCTGCACCGGCTCGGCACCGAAGGCGTCCTCGACTCCCCGGTCCGCGTGGCCCGGCTGGGCCGGGTCCTGCTCGGGGCGGCGCGCGGCGACGGACGGCTGACCGTGCCGGAACTGGTCACGCTCGCCGGGGTGGTGCGGCGGGTCGGCACGGGCGGCACGGAGTTCGCGAGCGCCGGGGTGCGCTGGGACGGGCCGCGGGCCGCCACCGTCTTCGGGCGCCTCCGCACGGACCGCCCCCTCACCGGTACCGCCCCGAACACCGGCCCCGGCGCCCCACCCCCGCTGCGGGGTACCGCCCTGGACTGCCCCTGACCGAACGGGAAGCGGCGAGCGCGCGGTGCGCCCTCCGCGCCGTACCCCTCGGCCGCCGCCGGCACCGGGCCCCGTACCGTGGTGGTGTGTACCGGTTCCTGCTGACCCCCCGCTGGTGGGGGATCAATGTCTTCGCGCTCCTGGCGATCCCGCTCTGCATCTTCATGGGCACGTGGCAGCTCAGCAGGTTCGAGGGCCATGTGCGGGATCAGCGCGAGGCGGACCAGGCCACGAGTGCGGCCCACCGTGCGGCGCCCCGGCCGCTGGACTCCCTGCTCCCGGTCAGCCAGCTGACCACCGGAGAGCGGGCCACCGCCACCGGTCACTACGCCGACCAGTTCCTCGTCCCGCACCGCTCGCTGGACGGCAAGGACGGCTCCTACGTCCTCACCCTGCTGCGCACGGACAGCGGCAGGGCGGTGCCCGTGGTCCGCGGCTGGCTGCCGGGACCGCCGCGGCCCGGCGCCGCCCCGGCGCCTCCCTCCGGGGAAGTCACCGTGACCGGCGCGCTCCAGGCCTCCGAGACCCCGGGCGACAACGGCGTCACCGGCGCGGGCGGACTGCCGTCCGGGCAGGTCGGCATGATCAGCGCGGCGTCGCTGGTGAACCTCGTCCCGTACCGCGTCTACGACGCCTGGATCACGCTGGACGCGGCGGCCCCGGGGCTCAAGGCGGTCCCGGCGACCGCCCCCGAGGGCGGCGGCCTCGACCTGAAGGCGTTCCAGAACCTGGGCTACACCGGCGAGTGGTTCGTCTTCGCGGCCTTCGTCGTCTTCATGTGGTTCAGGCTGGCCCGCAGGGAGGCGGAAATGGCCAGGGACGCGAGGCTGGGCCTCCTGGACGTGGAGGGGCGGGCGGCGGACGCCGCGCGAACGGCTGACGCCGCGCAGGCCGAGAACCACCGCACCGCAAGCACTCGCTGAACACCGACCAAATGGGGCGGTTTCGGTCGTCGCCGGACCACCGGGCGGGTGGGTGGTTGCTCGCTCCCCCACTGCCTTGAGGGCGTGGGAGGTACCCCCATCCCCGCGCCCCTGATCCGGGGGGTGCTCGTCGCGAGCAGGTGTCGGCTTCGTCGTGGTTGCTCGGGCCCGCGCGGCGGAGCCGCATATCGATACAGTCCCGCGCCCCTTGAAAGCGGGGCTGCGCCCCGATGAGCGGCTGCGGCGCCCGGACGTGATCGGGGCGCAGCCCCCGTTCTTCAGGGGTCCTTGCACTATGAGCGTCCGATAGGTCGCGTGGTCTGGTGCCGTGCATCGCAAGGCGCCGGAGAGTCCTTGATGGGGGTCCCCCCGCGCGAGCGAAGCCGAGAGTGGGGGAGGAGCTACCAGGGCTTTTCGGCAACGCGGCGAGGTACGGTGCCAGGCCGCGCGACCCGGGCGGGCACAGTGCAAGGACCCCTTAGGGGCGCGGGGAACTGCGCGACAAGCCACGACGGACCCGCAGCCCACACGATCGAGAACCCGGCAGACGCCAAGGGGCGCGGGGAACTGCGCAAACGCCCCGACGCACCCGACACCTGCTCACGGGGAGCACCCGCGGATCAGGGGCGCGGGGAACTGCGCAAAACACCCCGACGCGCCCGCACACGACCCACGGCCGACGACCCACGGCCCACCGCCCACCGCCCACCGCCCACCGCCCAAAACAGGGAGCACACCGCACGGCCCCGCCGCCGGCAGGCGAACCGTCAGGACCCCGGCAGAAGCCCCGTCCGGTACACCGTGCCCTCACAGGCATTGGGAATGGTGGCCGCGGCAGTCGGCCCCCCGGGCTCCGCGGTGTGCGACACCGCGACACTGCCGTCCCCGGCCGGCCCGTCCTCCCGGTAGAGCTGCGTGGTCGTCCCGGTCCCGGTGTCCCCGCCGTCGGCGGTCGGGGAGTCCGACGAGCTCGGATCGGGCGAGGGCTCGCCGCCCCCACCGCTGGGGCAGCTGGCGGACGGCACCCAGGCGAACTTCACCTCGTACGACTGGCCGGGCGCGAGGCTCAGCTCGCTCGGCTGGGCCGCGGGCGCCGGCAGCCCGGCCGCCGGATCGCCCGCCGTGTGGTCGACGACCGTGATCTTCGCGGCGTCCGCCGCACCCTGCGCCATGGTGGCGATGGTGCCGGCGCTGTCGACGGTGCAGTCGCTGCCGGAGACGTTGGAGACCCGGAAGGTGCCGTACACCGTGCCCCCGGAATCCGGCGCGCCCACGCTCGCCTGGACGTTGCCGAGCGCGCCGGGCACGCAGTCCGGGGACCGGACGGCGAGGGTGTTCCCCGGGTCGGGGCTGGTGCCGGAGCCGGAGCCGCCCTTGTCCTTGCCGTCGTGGCCGTGCCCGCCGCGGTCGTCCTTGGGGTGGCCGGACCCGGACGGCTGCCCGCCGCCCGGCCGGCTCCCGCCGTCGTCCTTGCCGCCGCCCGTGCCGCCGTGCACCGCCTGGCCGTGGCCGGCGACCGCCGTGTGGTCGTCGTTCGAGCCGGTCGCGTGCGAGACGCGGATGACCGCGGGGACGGCCACGCACAGCAGCACGACCGCGGCGGCGGCGCCGACGAGCGCCTGCCGCTTGCGTGCGCGCCGGGCGGGCACCGCCAGGCGGAGCCGCTCCAGGGTGCCGTCGCCGGGCTCGACGTCGCGCACGGCCTCGTGCAACAGGCGGCGCAGCGCCTCCTCGTCGGCGCCCGGGGGGTCCTCGCCGCGGGGGCCCTGGGGGCCGTCCTGCGGGGCGTCGTGGTCGTCACGGTCGGAGTGATCGCCGCGGCTGTCGCGGTCGTCGCGGCCGGCAGCGTCGTCGTTCCCGTCGCGGCCGTCGCCGTCGTCCGGGCCGTCGTGGCCGTCCGGGTCCGGGCCGCCCGCGCCGGGGTCGCCGGGCCCGTCGCCGCGGCCCCCGCCGCTGCCGCCGCGACCCGCACCGGCGGCGCCGCCCGCGCCGGGGCTCGCCTCGGGCGCGGACGTGCCCGGCACACCGGCCTCGCCGGAAGCCACCGGGCCCCCGGAACCGGAGGGTTGGCCGGAGTCCGCGGAGCGGGTGGAATCCGAGGAGTGGCCGGAATCCGGGGAGTGGGTGGTGCCGGCAGTGCCGCGCGCGGTCCCGTCGCCGCGAGCGTTCCCGCCGGGGAAGCTGTCGGAGGGGGCGTCGTTCACTGTGGGGTTCCCAGTGTGGTGAATGTCTGTAGGTCGGCCGCCCGGAGCGGGCGGTCCATGGCGGTCGTGCGGATCGTACCTGCCGGGGGCCCGGACCGTGCCGGGGCGGCAGGACCCGGGGCGCGCACCGGGAACACCGGTGCTCCCGTACCTGCCGTGCCCGCGTCCGGCGGTGTTCATGCCGGTGCCCCCATGGCGGTGCGCAGCGCGGCGATGCCGCGGGAGCCGTAGGCCTTCACGGAGCCGAGGGATATGCCGAGCGTGTCGGCGACCTGGGCCTCCGTCATGTCCGCGAAGTAGCGCAGCACCAGCACCTCGCGCTGGCGGCGCTGGAGTCCGCGCATGGCCTTGATCAGGGCGTCGCGCTCCAGCTGGTCGTACGCGCCCTCCTCGGCGCTGGCCATGTCGGGCATCGGCTTGGTGAGCAGCTTCAGGCCGAGGATGCGGCGGCGCAGCGCGGAGCGGGAGAGGTTGACGACCGTCTGGCGCAGGTACGCCAGCGTCTTCTCCGGGTCGCGCACCCGCTTGCGGGCGGAGTGCACGCGTATGAACGCCTCCTGGACGACGTCCTCGCAGGAGGCGGTGTCGTCGAGGAGCAGCGCGGCCAGGCCGAGGAGCGACCGGTAGTGCGCGCGATAGGTCTCGGTGAGGTGATCGACTGTGGTGCCGGCGGCCATCGTGTCGTCAGCGCCCTCGCGAGGGGACTGCGCGGGGACCGGACGCGCCGCGGGCATGGGTGCGATCACCGGCATGCCACCGGGCGCACGCGGCCGTCTGGGCGGCCTGAGAACGGCCGCGCCGGACGGCGCGACCGAGAACGCTGGGTATTTGACGACCTCTGCCACGCAAGTTGGACACTCTTCCCCCCGTCAGGGTTGTACGCGCCGGCAGAGTGGTTCACGCCATACACGTCATACACGCCATACATGTCGTACGCACCGGGCATCTCGCATCTACCGGACACCGCTCTCGCGGGCACCGCGGCCGGCGGTGCGTCACCCGCTCTCATCGTCCCAGCCCCTCCCCATGACATCCGGCCCGGGGCGGCACCCCTGGCGTGAGCGAAGAGACGCCGCGCGCGCGGTCGGCGGTTCCACGGACCGGAGAGGAAATACTCCCGCCCCTGAACACGGGGCTGCGCCCCGGCCCACCCCAAGGGGCGCGGGGATGGGGGTACCTCGCACGCCCTCAAGGCAGTGGGGGAGCGAGCAACCACCCACCTGCCGGCGGCCCGGACACGACCGCATCCGCCCCCTCGGGACGGTGACGACCCGACCGTCTCGCCGTCGTCGGTCGCGCAGTTCCCCGCGCCCTGAAACACGGGGCTGCGCCCCGATCGGCGGGCGCGGAAGCGGCTGCCCCCTGCGGCCGGTGGCGACCCGGCCACGCGCGCCGCCGCCCGGGGCCCGGTGCTCAGGAAGCCGTCAGTTCGGCGGCGACCAGCTCCGCCACCTGGGCCGTGTTGAGCGCAGCGCCCTTGCGGAGGTTGTCGCCGCAGACGAAGAGCTCCAGCGCGGTCGGGTCGTCGAGGGCGCGCCGGACGCGGCCGACCCACGTCGGGTCGGTGCCCACCGCGTCCGCGGGCGTCGGGAACTCGCCGGCCCCGGGATCGTCGTAGAGCACCACGCCGGGCGCGGTGGCCAGGATCTCCCGCGCGCGGTCGACCGTCACCTCGCCCTCGAAGCAGGCGTGCACGGTCAGCGCGTGCGTCGTGACGACCGGCACCCGCACGCACGTCGCGGCGACCTTCAGTCCGGGCAGCCCGAGGATCTTGCGGGACTCGTCCCGCACCTTCATCTCCTCCGACGACCATCCCTCGTCCCGCAGCGACCCGGCCCAGGGGACGACGTTCAGCGCGACGGGTTCGGGGAACGGTCCCGTGCTGTCGCCGAGGGCGCGGCGCACGTCGCCGGGGCTGGTGCCCAGTTCGGTGCCGGCGACCAGGGAGAGCTGCCGGCGCAGGGTGTCGACGCCGGACCGGCCGGCGCCGCTCACCGCCTGGTAGGAGGAGACGATCAGCTCGCGGAGCCCGAACTCGGCGTGCAGCGCGCCGATCGCCACGATCATGCAGAGCGTGGTGCAGTTCGGGTTGGCGATGATGGCGCGCGGACGCACTCGGGCCGCGTGCGGGTTGATCTCGGGGACGACGAGCGGCACGTCCGGGTCCATCCGGAAGGCCGCGGAGTTGTCGACGACGACGGCGCCCCGCGCGGCGGCGACGGGCGCCCACTCGGCGGCGACCTCGTCGGGGACGTCGAACATGGCGACGTCGACGCCCTCGAAGACGTCCTCGGCGAGGGCCACGACCTCGACCTCCTCACCGCGCACGGTCAGCTTGCGGCCGGCCGAGCGCGGTGAGGCGACGAGACGGATCTCGCCCCAGATGTCCGCGTGCTGGGACAGGATTTCGAGCATGACGCCGCCGACGGCCCCGGTCGCGCCCACGACCGCGAGCGTCGGGCGCCCGTACCGCTCCATCAGCGGCCGGTGCCCCCGTACACCACGGCCTCGTCCGAGTCGGAGTCGAGCCCGAAAGCGGTGTGCACGGCGCGCACGGCTTCGTTGACGTCATCCGCGCGGGTGACGACCGAGATGCGGATCTCGGATGTCGAGATCAGCTCGATGTTGACGCCCGCGTCGCTGAGCGCCTCGAAGAACGTGGCCGTGACGCCGGGGTTGGTCTTCATGCCCGCGCCGACCAGGGAGATCTTCGCGATCTGGTCGTCGTAGCGGAGCGAGTCGAAGCCGACCGTGGGCTTGATCCGCTCCAGCGCGTCGATGACCTTGCGGCCGTCGGTCTTCGGCAGCGTGAAGGAGATGTCGGTCAGGCCGGTGGTCGCCGCCGAGACGTTCTGCACGATCATGTCGATGTTGATCTGCGAGTCGGCGATGGTCCGGAAGATCTTGGCGGCCTCACCGGGCTTGTCCGGCACGCCGACGACCGTGACCTTGGCCTCGGAGGTGTCGTGGGCGACACCCGAGATGATGGCCTGCTCCACCTTCTGCTCTCCCTGCTGTTGTGCCGCGCCGTCGGGGCGCTCGTTCGTCACCCAGGTGCCCGGCAGCCCCGAGAACGAGGATCGGACGTGGATGGGGATGTCGTACCGGCGTGCGTACTCCACGCAGCGGTGCAGCAGCACCTTGGAGCCGGAGCTGGCGAGCTCCAGCATGTCCTCGAAGGAGATCCGGTCGATCTTCCGGGCCTTCTTCACCACCCGCGGGTCCGCGGTGAACACGCCGTCGACGTCCGTGTAGATCTCGCAGACGTTGGCGTCGAGCGCGGCGGCGAGCGCCACCGCGGTGGTGTCCGAGCCTCCCCGGCCCAGGGTGGTGATGTCCTTCTTGTCCTGGGAGACGCCCTGGAAGCCGGCGACGATGGCGATGTTGCCCTCGTCGACCGAGGTGCGGATACGTCCCGGGGTGACGTCGATGATCCGGGCTTTGGTGTGGACGGAGTCGGTGATGACGCCCGCCTGGCTTCCGGTGAACGACTGGGCCGCGTGGCCCAGGTTCTTGATCGCCATCGCCAGCAGCGCCATGGAGATCCGCTCTCCGGCGGTCAGCAGCATGTCGAACTCGCGGCCCGCCGGCATCGGGGATACCTGCGCGGCGAGGTCGATCAGCTCGTCCGTCGTGTCGCCCATCGCGGAGACCACGACAACCACCTGGTTGCCGTTCTTCTTGGCTTCCACGATCCGTTTGGCGACTCGCTTGATGCCCTCTGCATCGGCTACGGAGGAGCCTCCGTACTTCTGCACGACAAGGCCCACGTGCGCTCCTCGCTCCTTCGGTGCTTTGGCGCACTTTGCACAAGTGCGGCTCCGTCATTTTACCGAGGCTCCGGAATCCGACCCGTCGGCCGGGGCCCCAGCTGCGCATCTGCCCCGCAGGGGCGAAGACCACTCGGGAAAGTGGCTCGGGTCACACGGCCGCGATGCGACCCTGCGGGTCGCCACCGGCCGAAAGGGGTGGTATCGGTCCGATCGGGCCACCGGCCGGTGGGGGTCGTTCGCTCCCCCACTGCCTTGAGGGCGTGGGAGGTGCCCCCATCCCCGCGCCCCTGAAAGGCACGGGGCTACGCCCCGATAGAGCTCCCGCCACCGACCGGGTCGGGGCGCAGCCCCGCCCTGAAGGGGCGCGGGGAACTGCGCGACCAGCCACGACGCTGCCGTCGCATGGCCACCGACCCAAAGGGGCAGTCTCGGTCCCATCCGGACCGTCCGCGAGTGGTGGGTTGCTCGCTCCCCCACTGCCTTGAGGGCGTGGGAGGTACCCCCATCCCCGCGCCCCTGAAAGCACGGGGCCAGGTCCCTGACAAGGGGCGCGGGGAACTGCGCGAACCCAGCCACGACCACGCCGTCAGATCGTCACTGCGGCGGCACCCCTGGGGGTACCGGGGGCACCCCGGTCAACGGCGTTTGCGGAGGCCGAGGGGGCCCGCGATCTCCTCGGCCATCACCCGGCCCGCCTCCTCCGCCAGCGACTCGTCCCCGAGGTCCTCATCCGTGTCCAGGCCGTCCAACTCCTCCAGCGGCTGGTTCAGCCGCACGTGCGCGACCAGCGACTGCAGGGCCCGCAGGGCGGCCGACGCGGTGGCACCCCAGTTGGAGAAGTACGAGAACTGCCACCACCACAGGGCCTCGACCGTGCGGCCCGCCCGGTAGTGCGCCATGCCGTGCCGCAGATCCGTGACGACGTCGGCGAGGTCGTCGGAGATCCGGCAGGCCACCGGCGCCTTGCGGGGCTCGTACGGGTCGAAGACCTCGGAGTAGACGTCCACCGGGTCCAGCAGCACCGCGAGCCGCTCGCGCAGCTCCGCGCCGACCTCGGCGTCACGCTCGGGCCCGAGGTCGGGCTCGTAGCGCTCGTCGGGGACGATGTCCTCGTGGGCGCCCAGCCGGCCGCCGGCCAGCAGCAGCTGGGAGACCTCCAGGAGCAGGAACGGGACGGCGGAGTCCGGCTCGTCGCCCGTGGCGACCTCCTCGACCGCGAGGATGAAGCTCTCGACCTGGTCGGAGATCTGCACGGCGAAGTCGTCCGGGTCGCCCGTGGTGGCGTTCGCCGCCCCACGGCCCTTTCCCCGGCCCTGTGGATGGGTGTCGTGCAGCGTGGTGTCAGACATCTAGGAGTCGTCTCCCCTCGAAGGCGCGGCCCAGCGTGACCTCGTCCGCGTACTCCAGGTCGCCTCCCACGGGGAGGCCGCTGGCCAGGCGGGTGACCTTGAGGCCCATGGGTTTGATCATGCGAGCGAGGTAGGTGGCCGTGGCCTCGCCCTCCAGGTTGGGGTCGGTGGCCAGGATCAGCTCGGTGACGGTGCCGTCCGCGAGACGCGCCAGGAGCTCCCGGATGCGCAGGTCGTCCGGCCCGACGCCCTCGATGGGGCTGATCGCCCCCCCGAGCACGTGGTAACGGCCGCGGAACTCCCGGGTCCGCTCGATCGCCACGACGTCCTTGGGCTCCTCGACCACGCAGATGACGGCCAGGTCGCGCCGCGCGTCACGGCAGATGCCGCACTGCTCCTCCTGCGCGACGTTGCCGCAGACCGAGCAGAACCTGACCTTCGCCTTCACTTCCAGGAGTGCCTGGGCGAGGCGCCGCACGTCGGCCGGCTCGGCCTGGAGGATGTGGAAGGCGATCCGCTGCGCGCTCTTGGGACCGACGCCGGGCAGCCTGCCCAGTTCGTCGATGAGGTCCTGGACCACGCCTTCGTACAACGGACTGCCCTTCGTGCGGGTGGTGCGGGTGGCATTCGCCGCCTGCCGGTCCCGGTCCCGGCCGGTCCTGCCCGGCCGGTCCGCCCGGCCCGGCCTGTGCTGCCCGGTCCGGTCCGTCGGCCGTTCCCGGTCCTGTCCTGCCGGTGGTGCGGTGGCGCGTGCCTCGGTCTTGTGCGTGTTCTGTCTTGCGCGTGTTCTGTCTTGCGCGTCTTCCGTGTGTCTCACATGTCGTGCGGTCTCGCAGACCTTGCAGGTCGCGAGGGTGGTGCGGGTGCGGGTTCCGGTACCTCGCCGTACGTCGTGCGGGGCCGGTCGTGCCGGGTTGGTGCCCGGCGGCAACCGTAGTTCGCCGGGGCCGCTTCGTTGAAGCCCCTCGGAGCCTTGCAGCCGTTCCGTAAGGATGCGGTCAGAACTGCGGGGCGGCCGGGGCCGGGTGGACCCGGGTGGGACCGGGTCTCAGAACGGCAGGCCCGGGATGTTTCCGCCGCCCAGACCCTGCGTGAGCGGGCCGAGCTTCTGCTGCTGGAGCTGCTGGGCGTTCTCGTTCGCCGCCTGGACCGCCGCGACGACCAGGTCGGCGAGGGTCTCCGTGTCCTCCGGGTCCACCGCCTTGGGGTCGATCTCCAGGCCGCGCAGCTCGCCGGCGCCGGTCACGGTCGCCCGCACCAGCCCGCCGCCCGCCTGTCCCTCGACCTCGGTCTCGGCCAGCTCCTCCTGCGCACGCGCGAGATCCTGCTGCATCTTCTGCGCCTGCTGGAGCAGCTCCTGCATGTTGGGCTGCCCGCCACCGGGAATCACGATCGGCTCCTGTCGTCTGCTGTCGGGGTCGTCAAACGGTCCGGGGTCGTCCGTGTGACCCGTCCCTCATGAGCCTACGTGGTCTCGCGTCCGCCCGCGTCATGCATCCCCGTCCCGGCGCTGGGCACTCGGCCCACGCCCGGACCTGGGCCGCGACGGGCGCCCACGCCTTCCCGGACGGCGTCCGGCAGGCACGTGTACGGGCTCGGGCGGCGCGGAGAACAGCAGGTGGAGAGGTGGGAGCGATCATGCCCGAACTGCCTGACGTCGAGGGGTTCCGGGAAGTCCTGGCGTCCTGTGCGCGGGGCGCGCCGATACGGCGGGTCGACGTCTACGACACCGGGGTGCTGCACGGGGTGACCCCGCGGCGGCTGGCGAGCGAGCTGTCGGGGCGGGCGTTCGCCGAGCCGGAGCGGCACGGGAAGTGGCTGCTGGCGCCCACCGAGGCGGAGGGGAAGGGCGACGGCGGCCACGGCGACGGCGGCGGGGGGCCCGAGGTGATGCTGCACTTCGGGATGACGGGGCGGCTGGTGTGCGAGGACGCGGGCGCTGAGCTGCATCCGCATGACCGGGTGGTGTTCACGGTGGGGGATGGGTCCGGTACCTCCCGTGGGTCCGGCGGGTCCGGCGGGTCCGGCGGGTCCGGGGGTGAAGTGCGGGAGCTGCGGTATCGGGATCAGCGCAAACTCAAGGGGCTGTGGCTCGTCGAGGAGGGCGAGGCGGGGGCGGTGATGGGCGAGCAGGGGCCCGATGCGGCGGGGGTGGGAAAGGCCGAGTTCGATGCGGCGCTGCGGGGGCGGCGGGGTGGGCTCAAGGCGGCGCTGACCGATCAGACCGTGATCGCGGGGCTGGGGAACCTGCTCGCGGACGAGATCCTGTGGCGGGCGCGGCTGCATCCCTCGGTGCCGGTGAACGGGATGTCGCAGGACGAGCGGGGGCGGTTGTACGCGGAGATGCGGAAGACCCTGCGGGCGTCGGTGCGGGCGGGGCGGGTGCCGGATCGACCTTCGTGGCTCACGGGGCGGCGGGATGAGCCGGATCCGCACTGTCCGCGGTGCGGGACGGCGCTGCGGCGGACGCGGGTTTCCGGGCGGTCGACCGTGTGGTGTCCTCGGGACCAGCGGAAGTGAGCGTGGCTTTGTTCTGCCGGGGCGCCTTCTGTTCGTTGGGCCACCGTGCTTTGCGGGTGCGGGTTTCGTCGGGCTTCTCGCGCAGTTCCCCGCGCTGCCGGGGCGCCTTCTGTTCGTTGGGCCACCGTGCCTTGCGGGTGCGGGTTTCGTCGGGCTTCTCGCGCAGTTCCCCGCGCCCCTTTGGGGCGCCTGCTGGTCGGTGCCTGCGGGTGCGTTCGCGAGTGCCGGACTCCTCTGGCTTGGGCGCCTTCTGTTCTGTCTGGGGCGGGGCCCCGGGCGGATATCCGTCCTCGGTCCGGCGCCCTCCGTTTCCCGGACGGTCACCCTGGGCCTGGCGCCGGACACTGCGGGCGGACATCCCCCCGTGTCCCCTCTCGTCTCGTGCGCGGCTGCCGGCCGGTTGGGCTGCGGTCACAGCACGCTGAGTGGTCCGGAACGGCCGGTGCTGGGAGCCGCTTACGGACGGAAGCCGTCGATCGCCAGGTCCAGTAGCCGCTGGACCTGGGCCGTGCCCTCGGGGGTGTCCGGGGTGCGCCACAGGCAGCTCATGAGCATGATGACGTCGGTCGGGTCGAGGCCGGGGCGGACCTCGCCGGCCTGTTCGCAGGCGGCCAGGAGGCGCCCGACGGCTGCGGTGACCGTGGTGGTGGTCGCGCCGACGATCTCCTGGGCCGCCGCGGTGTTCAGCGCGTCGCCCAGGCCGTGCTTGAGGCGGACGTAGGCGGCGAGGGTCGTGAACCAGTGCCGTAGCGCGTCCAGCGGTGCGTGGGCGGCCAGGACGTCCGGCACGGAGTCGACGAGGCGGTCCACGTCGTGCCGGTAGACCGCCAGGATCAGCGCCTCGCGGGTCGGGAAGTGCCGGTAGAGCGTGCCGGCCCCGACCCCCGCCCGCTTGGCGATCGAGTTGAGCGAGGCGTCCGCGGACTCGGCCAGCGCGTCATGGGCGACCTGGAGGATCGCCTCCCGGTTCTTCAGCGCGTCGGAACGCTGCGGCGCGCTGGAGCGCTGTGGCGCGTCTGGCACGGGTCCTCCTGGCGTGCGGGCGGTCGTCCGCGGTCATCCGATTGCTATCCGGAGAGTTCTCCGTTAGCGTCGGGAGCATCAAGCGGAGATCTCTCCGGTTTTCCGTTCTCCATTGTAGGAGCTCCCCTGTGCGCTACATCAAGCTCGGCCGCACCGGCCTCGACGTCTCCCCGGTCGCCATCGGCGCCATGAGCTACGGCGAACCCGACCGCGGCCACCCCGTCTGGTCCCTCGACGAGGAGGCCAGCCGGCCCCTGATCCGGCACGCACTGGAGGCCGGCGTCAACTTCTTCGACACCGCCAACCTGTATTCCTACGGCTCCAGCGAGGAGATCCTCGGCCGCGCCCTCAAGGACTTCGCGCGCCGCGACGAGGTCGTCATCACCACCAAGGTGCGCCACACCATGCGCCCTGGCCCCAACGGCAAGGGGCTGTCCCGCAAGGCGATCATGACCGAGATCGACGGCAGCCTGCGCCGCCTCGGCACCGACCACGTCGACGTCTACATGATCCACCGGCTGGACAACGAGACGCCGTTGGAGGAGACCCTGGAGGCCCTGCACGAGGTGGTGAAGTCCGGAAAGGCGCGCTACCTGGGCGCGTCCTCCATGCACGCCTGGCAGTTCGCCAAGGTGCTCCACCTCCAGGAGCGGCACGGCTGGGCGCGGTTCGTCACCATGCAGGACCACTACAACCTGCTGGCCCGCGAGGAGGAGCGGGAGATGCTCCCCCTCTGTGCCGACGAGGGGGTGGCCACCATGGTGTGGAGCCCCCTCGCGCGAGGCCGACTCGCCCGCCCGGCCGACCAGGCGAACGCCACCCAGCGCGCCGCCAGCGACGGCGCCTACGCCGACCTTCTCTACACCAAGGCCAACGAGGACAGCGACCGCGCCGTCCTGGACGAGGTCGGGGCCGTCGCCGACGCCCGCGGCGTCACCCGTGCCCAGGTCGCCCTGGCCTGGCTGCGCCGCAACCCCGTCGTCGCGGCCCCCATCGTCGGTGCCCGCACGGTCCAGCAGATCGACGACGCCGTCGCCTCCCTCGACCTGGACATCACCGACGAGGAGGCCTTCCGCCTGGAAGCCCCCTACACCCCCCGCCACGACCTCCAGGGCATCTCCGACGAGCGCGAGTTGGAGCGCATCAAGGCCCGCATCCCCGGCTACGCCACCATGGCCTAGCCGGAACGGCCCAGCCGAGACCGACCAGCCGGGACGGACTAGCTGAAGAGGATCATGGAGCCCTGGGCCAGGCTCCGGGTCGCGGCGGTGTGCAGGCCCAGCCAGACGTGGCGCTCGCGGGCGAAGGGGCTGGCGTCGGGGGCCGCGGGAGCCGCGGGTTCCTCCAGGGCCGTCGGGGCCTTGGGCGCGGCCGGCGCGGGGGGCGGGCTCATGGGGTCGATGCCGATGGACGGCGCCACGTGCTCCAGCTCGCGCAGGAGGGCGTGCGAGGAGCCGAGCGGGCCGCCTCCGGCGAGGAGGTCGTCGTTGGTGAGCGGTTCCGGGAAGTCCACGGGCACGTACGCCCCGGCGTTGTCGAAGTGCCAGACGAGATGCGACTGCTGGGCCGTCGTCTCGAACATCTCCAGGAGCTGCTCGTAGTCGCCGCCCAGCTCGTCCACGGGCGTCACCGCGAGCCCGCACACCTTCAGCAGGTACGCGCGCCGCAGGAAGTGCAGCGCGTCGTAGTCGAAACCGGCGACCGGTGCCACGTCGCCGGACAGGCCCGGCATGTAGGAGTACACCGGCACCGACGGCAGCCCGGCCTCGTTCAGGGTCCTGTCGTACAGGGCCAGTTCGTCGGCGAACGGGTTGTCGGGGCTGTGGCACAGCACGTCGACGAGCGGGACCAGCCACAGGTCACAGGCCAAGGAAGACTCCTCGCATAGCGCGGCACGCGGCTCGGTGCCGCCGGGGTCCCGTACCCGGGCAGGTACGCGGAGATGCGCAGGGGAACGAAACAAGGACAAAGGGGCGTCGATCTGCCGGTCTCCCGTGCGCCGGCGCATCGGCGCACCGGCACGTTACGTGGTCAAGGAAGAGTAATCCGTCATCGTCCACCGGGCTCCCCCGGTCCCCCGCCGCCGGCGGCCGCACCGACCGGCTGCCAGATCCAGACGCCGTCCACCCAGCGGCCCGGCCGCCCCAGCAGTTCGGTGACGGCCTGCCGCAGCGGACCGTCGTTGGGCTGCGGCGCCAGCACGATCAACCCGGCGTTCCAGTAGGCGAGGTCGGACTGCGCCTGCGTCCGCCAGGCGCTGTCGATCCTCGGCACCCGGCCGGTGTAGCGGACGTCGCGCAGCAGGTTGGAGGTCCAGCGCGGCGGCGCTCCGTAGATGCCGACGCGGTCGGGGCCGTACGGACCGTTGTAGTAGCCGCCGGGCAGCCGGAAGCCGAGGCCCGCGGCGGTCTGCCAGTGCAGCGCCTCCGCGTTGCCCGGGTCCGGCAGCGGCACGGGCACGAGGGTCCGGCCGGTGCCGGTGTCTGTACCGGTGCGCGTTCCTCTGCCTGTTCCTGTGCCGATGGCCGTACTCGCCGTGCTGTTCAGGTACGACGCCCACGTGCCGTCGGCGATGAAGGCCGGCACCGGGGCCCGTTCCACCGCCCTGAGCGGGGTCGGCACGATCGGCAGCAGCGCGGCGGCCACGGCGGCGAGGCCCAGGACCCGGATCCCGCGGCCGGTACGGGTCGGGGAGGGGTACGGCCGCGGGACCGGCCTCGGGCGCCGCACCGGCAGCAGGGCCGCCGTGCCCGCCGCCACGAGCATGCCGAGCACCGGGGCGCAGACCATCGCCACCCGGGACTCGATGACCGACTCGAACAGCGGCAGGTGCGCCATGAGCGCCCAGGGGCCCGGGAGCGACGTCTGCGTGAACGGCACCGGGATGCGGTGGCCGAGCGAGAGGACCGCCGCGGCCACCGCGGTGAAGGCGAGCGCGCGGACCGCGGGCCGCGCCCACAGCCGTACCGTGATCGCGAAGGCGAGGGCGGTCAGCGGCCAGCCGTAGAACGCGTTCTGCTCGGTCGGGTTCGGGGCGAGCCGGGTGGCGGCTGCGGTGTCGCCCCCGAGGGAGCGCGCGGCGAAGGAGATCAGCGCGAGGGGGCTGTTGGCGGCGTCGTCGCCGTGCAGCACGCTGCCGTAGCTGCCCGGACCCGAGAACTGCCAGTACAGCGGGTAGCCCACCAGCGGCACGCAGACCGCGGCGGCGACCGGCAGGCCCCGCAGCAGCGGACGCCACGCGGTGCGCGCGGCCCCTGGCCGCACCACCGCGTACGCCACGAGGAAGAGCGTCAGTCCGAGCGCCGTCAGCAGCAGCGGTTCCTCGCCCAGGAAGACCTGGTACGCGGCGAACAGGCCGAGGACGGCGCCGTTCCGGACGGCGCGCGGCTGCCCTTGCGTGCACAGCCGCAGCACCCGCTCGACGATCAGCGGGATCATGAAGAGGACGACGAAGTTCGGGTGCGCGTTGGCGTGGCTGACCATCGGCGGCGCGAACGCGGCGAGCGCGGCGCCCACGGCGGCGGCCGGGCGGTTCGGGGTGAGCCTGCGGACGATCAGGCGGTACCAGGCGGCGGCGGTCACCGCCATCCCCAGCGTCATCACCACGGCGAGGCTGATCGCCGGGCCGAGCAGCAGGGTCAGCGGCGCGAGGGGCACGGAGAGCCCGAGCATGGCGGTGTTCGCCATCAGGTTCACGCCGTCGGGGAAGCCCTGGAGCGTGGTGAAGAGCGGATTGTGCAGGTGCTGCACGTTGCCGGCGGTGACCGCGAAGAACCACTCCCACTGGTTCTGGTCGCGCAGCGAGTCGGGGAGGTAGCGGTCCGCGGGACCGCCGCCGGTCCACCGACCCCAGTGCAGGGCCGTGGCGAGCGCCAGGAAAAGGGCGAGCGCGAGCAGGTCCGCGCGGCGCAGGCCCCGGACCCTGAGCAGGGCCAGCTCGGCGAGCACCTTCGGGTAGTCGAGCGCCCGGACCTTCGAGCCCTCCTGGTGGGCCCAGCGCACCGGCACCTCCGCCACCGAGCGGCCGGTGCGCCGCAGGTACCGCAGTATCTCGACGTCGATGCCCCAGCCGGTGAGCCGCGACGCGGCGAACGCCTCCCGGGCCACGTCGCCGTCGAAGAGCTTGAAGCCGCACTGCGTGTCCCGGATGCCCGGTACCGCCACGGCCCGTATGAGGCGGTTGCCGGTGCGTCCGAGCAGTTCGCGCACCGGGTGCTGGCGGGTCTCGATGGTGGCGCCGGGCGCCGCGCGCGACCCTATGGCGGCGGCGTGGCCCTCGGCGAGCGCCTTGCCGAGCGCCTCCAGTTCCTCGATGGGCGCGGCGAGATCGGCGTCCGTGACGAGGACCCGGCGCCCGTACGAGGCCAGGACGCCCTGCCGCAGGGCGTGGCCCTTGCCGTGGTTGCGGCCGCTGCTGACCACGTGGACGCGGGGGTCGCGGGCGGCAGCGGCGGCGGCTATCTCGCGGGTCCGGTCGCGGGAGCCGTCGTCCACGACGATCAGCTCCCATTCGCCCCAGGGGCCCTGCCCGGACGGGAGGCCGGGGGGCGTGGGGGTGGTTGCGGCGGACTCGGAGGGTGTGGGAGTGGTTGCGGCGGACTCGGAGGGTGTGGGAGTGGTTGCGGCGGACTCGGAGGCGGGAGTGGTTCCGGACGGCTCGGGGGCGGGGACGGTTCCGGCGGGCACGTGTGCGTCGGCGGGCGTCTGCGAGGGCTTCTCGGCCATGGCGGCGGGCTCGGCGGGCCCTTCCGCGGGGGCGGGGGTGCGCAGGTGGTCGCCGCGGAGGTAGGCGCAGATCAGGTCGAGGGTCGGCCCCAGCCGCCGTTCCTCGTCGTACGCCGGGACGACCACCGTCAGATCCACACCGCTCATCCAGCGGCCAGCCCTTCGACGAGGGCGAGCGCGTGGGCGTGGCAGCCGGCGATCACGGCACGGGCGGCGCCCTGGTCGCAGCGGAGCAGGGCGTCGACGAGTTCGGTGTGGCCGGCCCACAGCCGGCCCTTCAGGTCGCCGGCGCTGCGCAGCAGCGGCACCGCGCAGGCCCAGCACTGCACGCGCAGCCGGTGCATGAAGTCGGCGAGGTAGGGGTTGCCGAAGAGGGAGTTCAGCTCGCGCCAGAAGCGCAGGTCGTAGCCGATGAGGACGTTCAGGTCGCCGGAGCGTGCGGCGCGCTCGGCCTCCTCGCCGCGGCGGCGGACCGCCAGGAGGGCACGTTCGGCGCCGACCCGGAGCGGCGGCAGCTTCCCGGCCGCGTCCGCTTCGGCGGGTTCGGCGGCTTCGGCGGGTGCGGCGGGTGCGGCGGGTTCGGCGGGTTCGGCGGCTGCCTCGGCTCCGCCCGTTCTGTCTGTTCTGTCGGCTCTCGCGGGTCTGTCGGTGGGAACGGGTCCGTAGAGCGAGCCGTGCCGGGCGAGGTCGCTGAAGATGCCGTCGGCGACGAGGTCGCGGGCCTCGATCATGCCCCGGTAGTCGCTGAACGAGTACTCGTGGACGCGGAAGCCGCGGTGCTGGACGGCGTCCAGCAGGCCCTGCGCGGAGAGGTCGACCAGCGCCTCGCGGACCGGCGTGGCGGAGACGCCGTACTGCTCGGCGATCTCCTTCACCGTGAACTCCTGCCCCGGGAACAGGCGCCCGGCCAGCACCTCGTCGCGGAGCGCGTCCGCGATCTGCTGGCGCAGCGTGCTGCGGGTGACGGCAGGGCCGCGCATCGTGGGCGTGCCTCCCGGTGGACGTGAACTCGGACGGACATACGACAGACGTATGACGGGGCAACCCTACGCGGCGGCTCCCGCGCCCCACTCCGACGCACGCCGTGAGCCCTCCCTCAGCCCTTCCGAAGCCCGCACTCCGCCCTTTCGGGGCCTCTCCGGGCTCGCGGACAGAGCCGACCGGGCGGACGATCCCGAACCAACCGGAACCCCCGCCCGGAGGGCAGCCCCCCGGAAAGGGGCCACCTCCCCTGGGGGGAAGCCACCCCACCCGCTCCCTCACGGCACGATGGTGACCGTCAGTACGACAGCGGCCGAGACCGGGCGGAAGCCCGGACTACCCTGGTGCCGTTGCCTGTTGGCATCCGACAGGGAGGGCTGCCCACCGATGGAGAAACTGGGGCCGGGCGATCCGCGGCAGATCGGCCCATACCGCGTGCTGGCCCGCCTGGGCGCCGGAGGCGTGGGCAGGGTCTTCCTGGCCCGCTCCGACCGGGGCCGGACGGCGGCGGTGAAGCTGGTCAAGCCCGAGCTCGCCGAACGGGAGGAGTTCCGGGCCACGCTCCGGCAGGACGTCCAGGCGGCCCGGCGGATCGGCGGCCCGTGGACCGCCCCGGTGCTGGACGCCGACACCGACGCCGCCACGCCCTGGGTGGCCACCGGCTACGTGCCCGGCCCCTCGCTGCACGACATCGTGGGCCGCGAGCACGGCGCCCTTCCGGAACGCTCCGTGCACATCCTCGCCGCCGGCCTCGCGCACGCCCTGGGCGACATCCACGCCGCGGGCCTGGTGCACCGCGCCCTGCGGCCGTCCAACGTCCTGGTCACCGCCGACGGCCCGCGCGTGGTAGACGCCGGTCTCGCCCGCGCGGTGGACGCCGCGGGCGGCGCCCTCGCGCACACCACCCGTTCCAGCGGGGCGTCCGCCTCCGCGGCCTTCCATGCGCCCGAACAGGTCCGCGGCGAGCTGGTCACCCCCGCGTGCGACGTGTTCTGCCTCGGCTCGGTGCTGGCGTACGCGGCGACGGGCAGGAGGCCGTTCGGGGAGGCGTCGAGCGGCCTGCACGCGCTGCTGTTCCGCATCGCCGAGGTGGAACCGGACCTGACGGGCCTGCCGGAGAGCCTGTCCGAGCTGGTCTCCGACTGCCTCCGCAAGGATCCGGCGGCCCGGCCCGGCGTCCCGGAGGTCCTGGCCCGCACCGGCGCCCGCAACGCGCGCGCGGACGGCCGGATGCCCGAGCACTGGCTGCCCGCCTCCCTCGTCGCCCACCTCGGCGGCAGCCGGTGGAAGGCCCCCGCGCAGCCCACGTTCATGGACGGCCGGGACGCCACCGAGCGCCCGGCCGGGGCCGGGCCGACCACCGAATCCGGGCCCACCGCCGGGCCCGAGAGCGCCCCCGCGGCCGAGCCCGCACCCGAGCCCGAGCGCGCACCGGCGTCCGGGCACACCGCCGGGTCCGAGCGCGGGACGGCCCCGGGTGCCGGTGCGGGCGGCCGCGGTCCGGCGCCGTCCGGTCCGCAGCCGACCGTGATCTCCAAGGGCACGTCGGCGGCCCCGTCGAGCCCGTTCGTGACGCCCTCGCCGACGGGTCCGTTCGCTCCTTCCGGCCCTCAGGCATCGCCGGGTACGTCCGCTGGTTCGTCCCCCGGTACGCCCGCTGGTTCGCCCCCGGGTACGTCCCCGGGCCGGGCCGCTCCCGCCGGTCCACCGGCACCCGGACGTGCCGCACCGCCCGGTGCGGCGGCGGCTCCCGGACAGCCCGCACCCCCCGGTCCGCCGCGCCCCGGCGGTCCGGGCCGCCCCGCCCCGGCGACCGCCTCCGGCACGCCGAACGGCACGGCCGCCTGGCCCCCGGTCACGCACGGTTCGGCCGCGCCCCGGCCCGACGCGAACGGGCCTGCGCTCCGGCCCGACCCGAACCGACCTGCGCCCCGGCCCGAAGCGAACCGGCCTGCGCCGCGCCCCGGACCCGGAGCATCAGGGCCGATGCCCACCCCCGGAGCCGGAGCCGGAGCCCCGGGACCCATGCCCCGCCCGGGAGCCGCCGGACAGGCGCCCCACCCCGGAGTCCCCGGAGCCCCCGGCCCCACGGACCACTCCAGCCACTCCAGCACTTCGGAGACGGCACCGCTGCCCCGCACCTCGGGCACGGCACCCCTGCCCCGCGTCCACCCCGGGCCGCGGTCGGCCGGAAGGCCCGCCGGAACCGGAACACCCGCGGGAAGGCCCCCCGGAGCCCCCGCCGCCCCGGCGAACGGCCGCAACGGCCTGCACGCCAACGGCCACCCCGGCCCCCTCCCGCCCACCGCTCACGGCTTCCCGCACCGGGCGCCCGCCCCGGCACCCGGCGCACCCGCACCGGGACCGGGTCCCCGTCCCGGGCCGGCTTCCCGTCCCGGTCAAGGTCCCCACCCCGCCCAGGTCCCCGCTCCCGCCGAGGTCCCCCCGGCACCGTCCACCAACCGCCGCAGGTCCACCGTCGCCCTCATCGTCGCCGCGCTGATCGTCGTCACCGGCGCGGGCGCGTCCGTCTACGCCCTGATGCACGGAAACGACGGCGGGGCGCGCACCGCACCCACCGCGTCCCCGTCGCGCGGGGGCGGCCAGGGCGCCGGCGCGAAGGACGGGCGTTCCCAGCCCCCGGCCCCCGTCCGGACCTCCCGGTCGCCGCAGGGCCCCGGCCTCGTGCCGGCGCGCTACCTGGGCACCTGGAACGGCAGCATCAACACCTCGTCGGGCCACAGCAGCCGCCGGCTGGTGATCACGCAGGGCGAGGTCGGCGACACGGTGCTCTCGCTCACCGCCGACGGGCCCGCCGCCGACGGCGGCTACCACTGCGTCTTCAAGGCACCGCTCCAGTCCGAGCCCACCGCGAAGGGCCCGCTGCGGATCGGCCCGTCCGTCGTCACCGAGGGCGAACCGGCCACCTCCTGCTCGCCGGGCGCCCCCACCACCGTCACGGTCCTGCCCGACGGCAGGCTCCAGCGCACCAACACGGACACGGGCGAGAAGCTGACCTACGCGAAGGGCCGCTGAGCGGCCGCTGAGCCCCGGTCCCTTGCGGTGCTCTGTGTGTGATGGTGCGGCCTCACTGTGGTGGCTGTTTGCGCAGTTCCCCGCGCCCCTTGGGGGGTGCCGTAAGCCGCCGGGCCACCCTGGCGCCCAAGGGGCGCGGGGAACTGCGCGAGCAACCCACCACCAGCCGGTGGTCCGGTCTGACGCCCCATACCCACCCGATGCCGGGGCCGGGGCGCAGCCCCGATGAAGGGGCGCGGGGAACTGCGCGAACAAGCCCCACCAGCGGGTGGTCCGGACTGATACCCCGTGCCCACCCAATGCCGGGGCCGGGGCACAGCCCCGATCAGGGGCGCCCGCCCCCCTCCTCCCGCAGCCGCCGGAAGAACACCCTGATGTCGCCGACGAGCAGATCCGGCTGCTCCAGAGCCGGAAAGTGGCCGCCCCGCTCGTACTCCGTCCACTGCACGAGCACGTTCGTGCGCTCCGCGATGTGCCGCAACGGGACGAAGTTGTCGTACGGGAAGACGGCGAGGGCGGTCGGCGCGGTGGACGGCTCCGGGCCGGAACCCCAGTAGTCGGCGTGCGCCCGTTCGTAGTAGATGCGGGCGCTGGAGCCGGCCGTGCCGGTCAGCCAGAACAGCATCACGTCGGTGAGCATCCTGTCCCGGTCGACGGCGTCCTCCGGACGCTCCCCGCTGTCCGTCCACTCCTTGAACTTCTCGACGATCCAGGCGAGCTGGCCGACGGGCGAGTCGGTCAGGCCGTACGAGAGCGTCTGCGGCCGGGTGGCCTGGATGTCGGCGTACCCCTGCCGGTCCCGGCGCCAGGCCACGAGCCGTTCCCAGGAGGCGACCGTGCGGGCGCGTTCCGCTGGGTCGAGCGCGGCCAGCTCGTCCGGGGTGGGTTCGGTGGTCTGACCCGAGTCGGGCAGCAGGTTCAGGTGGACGCCGATGACGAGGTCGCCACGGGTGCGGCCCAGCTCGCGGGAGATCGCCGCACCCCAGTCGCCGCCCTGCACCCCGTACCGCTCGTAGCCGAGGCGCGCCATCAGCTCCGCGAACGCCGCCGCCACCCGCCGGAACTCCCACCCGGGCTCCCGCGTCGGCCCGGAGAAGCCGAACCCGGGGATGCTCGGCAGCACGAGGTGGAACGCGTCGGCCGGGTCGCCGCCGTGCGCACGCGGGTCCGTGAGCGGGCCCGCGACGTCGGCGAACTCGGCGAACGAGCCGGGCCACCCGTGCGTCATGAGCAGCGGGGTCGCGTCGGGCTCGGGCGAGCGCAGATGGGCGAAGTGGACCGTCGCGCCGTCGATCTCGGTGGTGAACTGCGGCCAGCGGTTCAGCTCGGCCTCCGCCGCCCGCCAGTCGTACACGTGCCGCCAGTGGTGCGCGAGTTCCTTCAGATAGCCGAGCGGAACGCCGTACTCCCAGCCCACGCCGGGCAGCTCGTCGGGCCACCGGGTCCGGTCCAGCCGCTCGTGGAGATCGTCCAGCGCGCTCTGGGGCACGTCGATGCAGAAGGGGTGGATCACTTCTCGGGCTTCGCCTGTCACGGGCGGATGCTAATGCGCCCCTATGGCCGCCGCACCCGAAAAAGTCGCCCGCCCGGCGGGAGCCGTCCCCCATGCGGTGCGGCCCCGCCCGGGTGAGACTGGCCCCATGCAGCAGGGACCCATGGAACAGCGCGTCAGCCTGATCACGCTCGGCGTCGCGGACGTGAACCGCGCCCGCCGCTTCTACGAGGAGCTGGGCTGGCGGGGCCAGCAGATGCAGGAGACCGTCTTCTTCCAGGCGGGCGGCCTCGCCCTGGTGCTCTGGTCCCGCGCGAAGCTCGCCGAGGACAGCGGCATCCCGGACGCCGGCACGCCGGGCGCGTTCGGCGGCATCGTCCTCGCGCACAACGTCCGCTCGACCGCGGAGGTGGACGCCCTCGTCGGCGCCGCCGAACGCGCCGGCGCGAACGTCACCCGCGCCCCCGCCACCACGTTCTACGGCGGCTACGCGGGCGCCTTCACCGACCCCGACGGCCACACGTGGGAGATCGCCCACAACCCCGGCTTCGCCCTCGCCGAGGACGGTTCGCTGGTGCTGCCGGACTTCGGGGCGGCGGGCCCGGAGTGAGTCCGCTCCGGGCCCGCCCCGCTCACTCCTCGATGCGGATGGCACGGACGCCCGTGCCGCGGTAACGGTGGGGAGTCCTGGTCAGGACGGGACGCCCCCGGGGCCATTCCACCGAGGGCAGAGCCATATGCACGGCGTGCGCGCGGCTCCAGTCCTCCAACCCGCGGTCGGTGTCGATGCGTACCCGCTTGCCCGCTGCGGTGGCCGCCGCGAAGTCCAGCTCCGTGATGTCGACGGACGGCAGCGAGCCGACGTGCTCGGCCACGCCCGCGCGGTCGCGTTCGGCGACTGCGAGGGAGAGCGCGGGAACGTAGACCCGCAGGCTCGGGTCCTTCTCCGCCTCGACGACCAGCCGGGACGCCATCCGGTTGCCCGCGCCCAGCGCGAGAGCGGCCGTATCGTCGAACACGACGGCACGCGGCGGCGCGTACTTCCGCTCTCCGGACTCCTGCTCTCCGGACTCCCGCTCCGTCACTGGACCTCCCCGATGCGTCCCGCCACCACGTCGGCCCAGAGCTTCTCGCCGGCCTTCTCGTCCTCTTCCGTGTACGGCCTGCCGAGGAAGTGCTCCTCGACGTACGCCTTGGTCGCCTCGTACCGCTGCCGCAGCTCCTCCTGGGTGGGAGTGGCCTCGGCCAGCTGCGCGACGAGGTCCCGCATGGTCATCCCGCGTTCCCGGGCCAATTCCAGGAGACGGTCCCGGACGGCGGGGTCGACCTTGATCGTGGTGTCAGCCATGGCGCGAGTATACCCGTGGTATACCACCGCTGGACGCACCTCTGGGCGTTCGAGTGTGACGGTCACACCTGTTCTCTTTCTCTCGATTCCCCGACCCCTTTTCCGGGCCCGAAGTCTTGATTGCGCTATGCGCTCAGCGCGGTGTGCAGCAGCAGCGTGTGCACGAGGCGGCCGTCGGCGGCCGGCCGGTAGCGCCAGGCCAGGGGCCACGTCCAACCCTCCAGGGCCGGAACGGGGACGTACGCGATGCGTCCCGGCCCCGCGGTCAGCCGGACCACCCCTTCCGGCCAGGCCCGGAACGCCGTGCTGCCGACCCCGACCAGGAAGTAGACGTACCGGTTCCCGTTCGCCTCCTCGACGACCGGCCCCGGGTCCCCACCCGTCATCCGCGCCAGCACATCGGCCAGCGCACGCCCCCTGTCCCCGCCCACCCGCACGGCGTCGAACCGCACCCCCGCCTTGCTGAGCCGGAACCCGGTCGCGGGCAGCCAGGACAGGGGATCCACGTCCACGGGCCGGAGATTCACCTCGCGGCTTTCTGCGTTCATGAGTCCAGTCAACTGACTCCCGGTTAGCTTTTCCATAACTCTGTGTCGACCAGCAAAACGGTTGAGAATCGGCACTGTTCGGTTGAGACCGGTTGAGTCCGGTTGAGGCGTGGTGGTGATCGCAATAGCGCGAAGTGAGAACAAGGAAGTCGCCGGAGCCGTGACACGTTTCGTCGCCGACCTGGTGAAGGCCATGCGGGAGCAACGCGGGCTCTCGCAGGTGGAGTTGGGCGAGATGATCGGCTACAGCGGCGCGGCCATCAGCGCGGTGGAGACGTGCGCGCAGCCGCCGAGCGACGAGATGCTCGTGAAGCTGGAGGAGGCGATCGGGGGCGGGCTGGGGCTTTTCGAGAGGGCCCGGGAGTACATCCTCAACGACAAGTACCCGCCGCAGTTCAAGGACTTCGCCCTGATGGAGGCGAAGGCGGTGACGCTGTCGTCGTACCAGACATTCGTGGTCGACGGCCTGTTCCAGACGGAGGACTACGCGCGGGCACTGATCGGGGGCGGCTATCCGAAGCTGCCGGAGGCCAAGGTGGAGGAGCTGGTCCAGGCGCGGATGGCACGGAAGAAGCTCTTCGACCGTGATCCGACACCGATGATCGAGCTGATCCTCGAAGAGGACGCGCTGCGGCGCCCGTTCGGGAGCTGGGAGGTGTTGCGCGGGCAGTTGCACTCACTCGCCAAGGACGCCACCCGCCCCAATGTCACCGTTCAAGTTCTCCCGTTGGAGCGCGGGTTGCGCGGGGACCACGCAGGGGCTGCAGGTTCCATGGTCTTGGTGGAGACCGAAGAACATCACCACGTTGTCTACTTGGAGGTCGAATACCAGAGCCTCCTCGTGAGCAAGCCTGCCGAGGTCGCCCAACTGTCGCACCGCTATGCGAAAATCCGCGCACAGGCTCTCAGCCCCGACGACTCCCTGAGCCTGATCGAGCGGTTGGCAGGAGAAGAGCGATGAACACCACCCTTCGATGGTTCAAGTCCAGCTACAGCGACAGCAGCGGAGGCCAGTGCCTCGAAGTCGCCCACGACTGGCACAAGTCCACATACAGCAACGACACTGGCGGTCAGTGCGTCGAGATATCCACCTGCCCCCACACCACCCCCACCGTCCACATCCGCGACTCCAAAACGGTGGGGGCCGCGGGCCCGGCCCACCCCCGCCTCGCGGTCTCCGCGGACGCGTGGTCCGCGTTCCTGGGCTGGGCCGGCGCGTGACGCGGGTCGCCCCGCGCCGCCGCTAGGCCATCGGCTCGACCAGCTCCGCGCTGCGCAGGGCCGCCGCGAGCGCCCGCTCGTCGCCGACGTCGAGGGCCGTGTCGGTCAGCTTGATGACGTGCTCGTCGCCGTGCGCCAGGGCCCGTTGGAAGACCTCTTCGGGGGCGAACGTGCCCGCGGGGGTGTACGCGACCGGGGCGGGGGACGCGTACATCGCGGTCACCGCGGCGGACGCCGACCAGGCGGCCCGCAGGCTCTCGGCCCACAGGGTGCGCGGGAGCGCGGGCAGGGTGCGCAGGACGGCGTTGGGGGCCGTGGCCGAGTGGACCAGCATCACCGCGTCGCCGTGGCCGTGGGCGGCGTACCGGTGGGTGGCGGCCCGTACCAGTTCGGTGAGGCGGCGGTGCGCCTCGTCCGGGTCCGTGATCGCGGCCGCCCACGTCGGCAGGGCCGTGACGCGGTCGAGCCGGTCGGTGTAGCCGCCGCCCTGCCCGTCGATGGGCGCCACCGTGTCGAGGGCGGCGGCCGCGCTGCCGGTGGCGGGCAGCGGGGCGAGGTCCGCGACGGGGTGGTAGCGGGCGGCCCAGTAGCCGAGGGCGTGGGCGAGTTCGGTGAGGCGCGGGCCGGTGCTCTCGGTGGCGAGGAGGGTGCGCACGGCGTGGCCGACGCGGATCACCGGGTGCGTGGCGCCGCCGTACACGCCGGGCAGCAGGCGGGGCCACCACTCGGCCAGCACGTCGCGCCAGGGGCGCTCGGCGATCTCGCGGCCGAAGTAGCCGATCCAGTCCGCGGCGCGGCGCATGTCCCCCAGCGCCGGGCGCCAGTTGTCCGCCGTGACGGGTTCCACGGCGGACGGGAACTCCTCAAGCTTGTCCCGGTACAGATCGAGCCACCGGTGCACCGAGCCCGCCTGACCGTGCGCGGCCAGGGCCTCGACGGCCATCGGCGCGTGGTTGCTGAGCCACCCGAGTCGCTCGGGCCCGGTGACGTGCAGTCGTTGGAGCGCTTCGTCGAGCGTGCCGGTCGTCGTGTCCATGCGAGGACGGTAGGCGCGGCGGCACGGAAGCGTAACGGGCGAAAGCCCTAGGACCGGGCTTGGATCGGATCGGTCCGGACGTACGCCTCCGCTCAGCCCATGGTCTTGGCGCCGTCCAGGGACTCGCGGATGATGTCGGCGTGGCCGGCGTGCTGGGCGGTCTCGGCGATGATGTGCATCAGCACCCGGCGAACCGACCACTGCGCACCGGGCTCGATCCAGGGGGCCTTCGGCAGCGGCCACGTCGCGTCGAGGTCGGGCAGGGTGGCGACCACGTCGTCGGTCCGGCGGGCGACTTCGGCGTAGTCGGCCAGCACGCCGGCCAGCGTCTCACCGGGCAGCAGCCGGAAGTCGTCGGCCCGCTTGGCCCAGTCGGCCTCGGTCATAGGGGCGCGGCCGCACCGACGACGACCCGTGGCCCGGCGCGACATGGCGCGAGGCGCTGCGGCTGGCCGAGGACGGCTGGACCACCGTGCTCCCCGAGGTGGACGCCGAGGTGGCGGAGGTGCGCGAGCGGGTCGCCGAGGAGGTGGTCACGACGAAGCTGGTGCCCGCGTGGGACGTCACCGGCAGCGAGGTGGACATCGGCGCCTACCTGAGCGGCGAGCCGGAGTGCATGGTGGACGCGGTACCGCAGCGCATCTCGGCACGCGGCCGTGTGGTGACGTTCCTGGTGCCGGCCGGCTTCATCAACACCACGTCGCACGAGGCGGTGCACCACCGCGGGGTGGCGCTGGCCGCGCTCTGCTCGTCCATCGTCGCGGCCGGGCACAGCGTCGAGGTGTGGTCGGGCTTCTGCACCTACGTGAGCGCGACGGACCGGTTCGCCTCGGTGGCACGGGTGATCTCGGCGGCGGAAGCCGCTGGACATGGGGCGCCTGATGTTCGTGATGGCCCACCCGGCGATGTTCCGCCGCCTGTGGTTCTCGGTCTGGGACAGCGCGCCGGGGGCGGTGGCCCGCCGCATGCACGACGAGCTGTACGGCAGGGAGCCGAACGGCTGCTACGCGGAGGACCTGCCGGCCGCCATCACCGACCCGTACGTGCTGCCGTTCCTCTCGCCGGACGATCCGCAGTGGGCTACGGCGGACTCGGCGCTGGCGTGGTGCCGGGGGATGTTCACGAGTCTGGGGCTGCTGCGGGGGCCCTGAGGGCAGGTCTGAGGGCGGGCTCCCCGGCACCCTGGTCCGGCCGCGTCCGGTTGGTCCCGGCGGGCCGGACCAGCGTGAACGTGCGGTCAGTCCTCCAGGCGGACCGGCATCAGGAGCGAGAAGGCGCTCTCGTCGTCGGGCCGGCGGATCGCGATCGGTGCCGTGGGGGCGCCGAGCTCCAGGATCAGCCGGTCACGGGCCCCGGCGGTCAGCGCGTCCAGCAGGAACCCGCGGTTGACGGCGACACGGTTCGGATCTCCGGCACCCTCGGTGCAGAGAGCCACCGCGCCACCGTCCTCCACCCTGAGCACGCTGACGTCGTGCGCTCCGGCTTCCGCGGAACGGACAGGGCCGGTCTTCAGCGTTTTCACGAAGGCCGCCACCTCGACGACGGTGCGGCGCCCCGCGGCCTGGGGAAGGAGACGGCGGTAGTCGGGGAAGTCGTGGTCGAGACAGTGACCGGCTGCCTGCCTGTCCCCGGCCTCCAGCGCCACGCGGTCACCGTCGACGGAGATCCGCACGGGTCCCTTGCCGTCCAGGAGCGCCCGCATCGCGTCGGCGAGCGAGGTGGGCACGATGACCTGCACCCGGCTCCCGTCGTGCCCGGCGATACCGGCCCGCGCGACAGCCATCCGGTACCGGTCGGTGGTCACGACGTGGAGGCTCTCGCCCTCGATGTCGAACAGGACCCCGCCGAGCATCGGCAGCTCCGGGTCGGTGCTCGCCGCGAAACGAACCGTGTCCAGCGCGGCTGCCAGCTCCGGCGCGGCGACGGACAGCCGGACGGAGGCACTGCGGAGCGACGTCATGGCATTCTCCCTGTGATCGAGTAGGGCTCGGAGTGCGGAGAACTCGCCACGGGCAGCGGACAGTCCCTGTTCGAGGCGGCGCAGGTGCGCCTTCAGCAGCTTCCGGACCAGATCGGTGTCCGCGCCGGACCAGCCGGCCAGCACGAGCCGGATGTCCGCCAGCGCCATCCCGGCCCGGCGCAAGCGGGCCAGCAGCCGGGCCTCTTCGAGCTGCCCAGGTTCGTACCAGCGGTAGCCGCTCGCCGGATCCACCCAGGCCGGGACCAGCACACCGGCACGGTCGTAGAACCGCAGGGCGCTCACACCCAGACCGCTGTCGCGGGCCATCTCGCCGATGCTGCGCATGTCGTTCTCCACACCCGGCACTCTCGGCCCTGCACAAGGTCGAGGGTCAACCCGGCCCAACACCACGCACGAGGCGGTGCACCACCGCGGGCGCACCCCGCTCGTCCGTCGTCGCACCCGGGCACGGCGTCGAGGCCACCGTGGGCGACCGCAAGGCTCCGCGCTCGCGTGGTGCCGGGAGACGGTCGGGGGCACCCCCGGTTGCGGACGTTTCCCACGCGGGCGTCCCCACGTGGGAAACGAACCTCACAGGAACGAGTTGATCTGTACCGTCTCGTCCCGCCCCGGCCCCACGCCGATCGCGGAGATCTGCGCGCCCGACATCTCCTCCAGCGCCCGCACGTACCCCTGCGCGTTCTTCGGCAGGTCGGAGAACGAGCGGGCCCCCGTGATGTCCTCCGACCAGCCCGGCAGCGTCTCGTAGACCGGCTTCGCGTGGTGGAAGTCCGTCTGCGAGTACGGGAGTTCCTCGACGCGCTTGCCGTCGATCTCGTAGGCCACGCAGACCGGGATCTGCTCCCAGCCGGTGAGGACGTCGAGCTTGGTGAGGAAGAAGTCGGTCAGGCCGTTGACCCGGGTGGCGTACCGGGCGATCACCGCGTCGAACCAGCCGCAGCGGCGGTCGCGGCCGGTGGTCACACCGCGCTCGCCGCCGATCCGGCGCAGCGCCTCGCCGTCCGCGTCCAGCAGCTCGGTCGGGAACGGGCCCGCGCCGACCCGGGTGGTGTACGCCTTCAGGATGCCGATCACGCGGCTGATCTTCGTGGGCCCGATGCCCGAGCCCGTGCAGGCGCCGCCCGCCGTCGGGTTGGACGAGGTCACGAAGGGGTACGTGCCGTGGTCGATGTCCAGCAGGGTGCCCTGGCCGCCCTCCAGGAGGACCACCCTGTCGTGGTCGAGGGCGTCGCCCAGGATCAGTGTGGTGTCCGCGACGTACGGCTGGAGGCGGTCCGCGTAGCCGAGCAGTTCCTCCACCACCTGGCCGACCGCGATGGCCCGGCGGTTGTACATCTTGGTGAGCATCTGGTTCTTGATGTCGAGGGCCGCTTCGACCTTCTGCGTCAGGATCGACTCGTCGTAGAGGTCCTGGACGCGGATGCCGACACGGTTGATCTTGTCGGCGTAGGTGGGTCCGATGCCGCGTCCCGTGGTGCCGATCTTCCGGCTGCCGAGGAATCGTTCGGTCACCTTGTCCACCGTGACGTTGTACGGCGTGATGATGTGCGCGTTTCCGCTGATCAGAAGCTTGGACGTGTCGACGCCGCGCTCGTTCAGACCGCTCAGCTCGGAGAGCAGGACCGACGGGTCGACGACGACGCCGTTGCCGATGACCGGGACACATCCGGGGGTGAGGATCCCGGAAGGGAGCAGGTGCAGGGCGTATGTCTGGTCACCCACCACCACCGTGTGGCCGGCGTTGTTGCCGCCCTGGTAGCGCACCACGTAGTCGACGGAGCCACCGAGCAGATCCGTGGCCTTTCCCTTGCCCTCGTCACCCCACTGAGCACCGAGCAGCACAAGTGCGGGCACAGGCGTACACCCCTTCCGGGCGGGGCATGTCCAAAGTCTGGGGGGAGTGAAGGGGGACAGGGAGTACGTGTCACGCGTGCCCCACGTACCCTCGTCGGCCGCCAAACCGTCGGACCGGTGCCCCGGAATAGACGAAGCCCCTGGCGCAATAGCGCAAGGGGCTCTTGCACAAAGATGCTACCCGAGGAAGCGAGGCAGGACAGAAGTGTCGGCTTCCGATCACTTGCTGGTGGTCGTCGACCCGGTTGCCCGGCGCAGTGACGGGGAGTCGGTGCGGATCGCGAAAGACGTGCTCAGCGCACGTGCGGCCACGAAGGTGTGCCTGCCCGAGGGCGCCGAGGAATTCGCCCGGGTGCTGTCCAGACGGGGGACGCGGCGTCTGGTGGTGGTGGGCGACGACAACGCGCTGCTGCGCGCCGTCACGCTGCTGCACCGCGCCCGCCAGCTGGACTCCTGCGCCCTCTCCCTGGTCCCGGTGGGAACACCCGTCACACTGGCCCGCTCGCTCGGGGTACCCACCGGCGCGGTGGCCGCGTCGCGCGCGGTGCTGGCCGGGAAGGTGCGCCGGCTCGACCTGCTGGTGGACGACGCCGACGGTGTGGTCCTCGGCGACCTGCACATACTGTCCCGGCGCAGCGGGCTCCTGCGGCGCATGCCCGGGGGCGGGCCGGCCGGCGGGGGCGGTGCGGACGGTTCCACTCCGGCGCGGGGGACGGGCGCGGAGCGCGGGGACGGTGCGGCGCGCCCGGCACCTGGGGGCGGTGCGGGGCGCCCGGACGCGGGCGGGGGTGCGGGTGGTGCCGGGGGCGCGACGGGGGTGGTGGGCGACCTCGGCGGTTCGGGGATTCCCGGGACCTCGGGCGGGTTCGACGGCTCGGGTGGCTTCGGCGGCTCGGGCGGCTTCGATGGCTCGGGTGGGTTCGATGCCTTTGGTACTTCCGGTGATTCCGGTGCCTTCGGTGGCTCCGGTGCTTCCGGTGACGGGGGTGTGGACGCCGCCGGGTCGCGCGGCCCGCGCGGGCGCGGGGGCTCCGGGCGGGGGCCCGGGAACGGGCGGCCGGGCGGCGGCAGACCGGGCCGGGCCGGATCCCGGCAGGACAGGATCGACGGCGACGGTGCGGGGTACGGGACCGCTGCCGGTGAGGGGGCTGTAGGGGGCGTGCCCCACGGCGCCGGCTCCTTCGGCGGTGGCATCGACGGTGCCGGTGGTGCGGGCGGCGACGCGCTCGGTGCCGGCGGGCCGCTGGACGACGGTGCGGACCGGCGGGGCGAGGGGCCGGGGTGGTTGCGGCACTACCAGTCGCTGGTGCGCACGCTCGCGGCGCGGCGCGGCCCGGTGGGCGTGGTCCCCTCGATGCCGTCGCCCCGGCGGTGGGGTGCGGCTCTCGGGGCGCCGGTGCCGGGGCCCGCGCGGTTGCGGGTGGAGGCGGACGGCGTGACGCTCGTCGACCTCGACCAGCCCGTCGACGCGGTCCGGGTGACCCCGGCCGCGCACGGCCTCGCACACATCGACATCCACCCGGCGGCCCGCGGCCACACCACCACCTGGATGCACGCCGAGGCCCGGACGGTCACCATCTCCGGGGCGGACTTCCGCTACCGGGCGGACACGCTGATCAGCGGGCCGGTGCGCACGCGGACGTGGACGGTGAGCGAGGGGGCTTGGGGGCTGATGCTTCCGGTCTGAACCGCGCGGCCCTGCGGGTCGCGGCCCGTCCGAAGGGGGCGGTTGCGGTTGTCGCCGGACCATCGGTCGGTGGTGGTTGCGCGCGCAGTTCCCCGCGCCCCTTGGCAGCGGGGCTGCGCCCGGTCGCGTGCCTGCGGCGGAAGCCGCTCGTCAGGGCGAAGCCCGTCCCGAGGGGGCGGTCACGGTCGTGTCCGGACCACCGGCCGGTAGGTGGTTGCTCGCGCAGTTCCCCGCGCCCCTGGGTGGGCCGGGGCGAGAGGAAGCCGATTGGGTTACCGTCCGGGGATGGCTGCCTTCGACCCGTGGGCCCCGGAGTTCCAGGCCGACCCCTACCCCGCCTACGCCGAGCTGCGCGAGGCCGGCCGCGTGCACTACTTCGGCGCGTCGGACCAGTACCTGATCCCGCACCACGCCGACGTCTCCGCCCTGCTCCGCGACCGCCGTCTCGGCCGCACCTACCGGCACCGCTTCAGCCACGAGGAGTTCGGGCGGTCCGCCCCGCCGCCGGAGCAGGAACCGTTCCACACGCTCAACGACCACGGGCTGCTGGACCTGGAGCCGCCCGCGCACACCAGGATCAGGCGGCTCGTGTCGAAGGCGTTCACCCCGCGGACCGTCGAACGGCTGCGGCCCTACGTGCGGGCGCTGGCGGACGACCTGGTCGACGGGCTGCTCGCCGACGGCGGTGGCGACCTGGTCGCGGCCCTCGCGGAACCCCTCCCCGTGGCCGTGATCGCCGAGATGCTGGGGGTGCCCGAGAGCGACCGGCCGCTGCTGCGTCCCTGGTCCGCGGCGATCGTCGGGATGTACGAGCTGAACCCGACCGCGGAGGCGGCCGCCCGCGCGGTGCGGGCCGCCGAGGAGTTCTCCGGATACCTGGCCGGCCTGATCGCCGAGCGGCGCGCCCGGCCCGGCGACGACCTGGTGTCCGCGCTGATCGCGGCCCACGACGACGAGGACAGGCTCAGCGAACTGGAGATGGTCTCCACCTGCGCGCTGCTGCTCAACGCCGGCCACGAGGCCACCGTGCACACGACCTCCGGCGGCTGGTGGACCCTCTTCCGGCACCCGGACCAGCTCGCCGCGCTCCGCGCCGACCCCTCCCTGCTGCCCACGGCGGTGGAGGAGCTGATGCGCTACGACACCCCGCTCCAGCTCTTCGAGCGCTGGGTGCTCCAGGACATCGAGGTGGCGGGCGTGCGGATACCGCGCGGCAGCGAGGTCGCGTGCCTCTTCGGCTCCGCCAACCGAGACCCCGCCGCCTTCGCGGAGCCCGACCGGCTGGACCTCGCCCGCGCCGACAACCCGCACATCAGCTTCGGTGCCGGCATCCACTACTGCCTCGGCGCGCCGCTGGCCCGCATCGAGCTCACCGCGTCCTTCGCCGCCCTGCTCCGCAAGGCCCCGGCGCTCCGCCTCGCCGCGGAGCCCGTCCGGGGGCCGGGCACCGTCATCAGGGGGTTGACGGAACTCCTGGTGGAGGTCTGAGGAGCAACGCCTGCCTCACATCACCGTCCTGACCGGTGAGCGGACCCCGCCTCCCCTCGGGGGCGGGGTCCACGGTCACGGGTCCACGGTGGCGAGGTGCCGGCGCGAGGGTGGATCAGGTACTCAGGTCCCGGCGCCGCAGGGCCATCAGGGACGCCGCGACCAGCGCCACCGCGAGAACCGTGAGCGCGATCACCGGAGGCCACTGCATCGCCGGTCCCGGCAGCTTGGGCAGGTGGGTGAAGGGCGAGACGTCCATCACCCCTTGCGGCAGGTTCAGCGCGGGGCCGATCCAGCCGATGGCCAGGCAGATCCCCGCCACCGCCCAGCCGGCCTGCGCCGCCTTCGCGCTCACCGCGTACAGCAGCAGCGCGACGCCGGTGAGCGTCCACACCGCCGGGAGCTGGACCAGCGCGGCACCGAGGATGCCCGGCGCCCGGTGCCCGTAGCCGAGGGCGAGGCCCGCGCCGCCCAGCAGCATCACCAGGGCCGAGCCGCCGTAGGCGATGACGAGGTGGCCCGCGGCCCAGCGGACCCGGCTGACGGCGTTCGCGAGGATCGGCTCGGCGCGGCCCCCGGTCTCCTCGCCGTGCAGCCGCAGCACCGAGGAGACCCCGTACAGCGCCACGACCATGCCCAGCATGCCGAGCATCGCGGAGAGGAACGCGTCGGTCAGGCCGCTCTGGCCGCCCATCCGCTGGAAGATCTCCTTGGCCTGCTCGTTGTCCCCGACCAGGTCCGCGGCGCCCTTCGTCATCCCCCCGAAGATCACGCCGCTGATCAGGAAACCGAGGCTCCAGCCGAGCAGGCCGCCGCGCTGCAACCGCCATGCCAGCGCGCCCGCGGTGCCCAGCCTGCCGTCCGCCGGGCCCGGCCGGGTCGGGAAGAAGCTCATGCCGACGTCGCGGCGGCCGGCCAGCGTGTACGCCACCACGGCCTGGACGGCGATCGCCGCGACGAACAGCAGCAGCACCCACCACCGTTCACCCGGCGCGCGGACGATGCTGCCGGCCGAGGCGAAGGCGCGCATGTTCTCGGCCCACCCGATCGGCGACAGCCACGTCAGCACCGAGCTGCCGTCGTCCGTCGCCGCGTCGCCCGCGGAGTGCAGGACGAACGCGGCGCCGATCACCGCCGTCGTCAGGCCCCGTGCGAGCCGGGCGCTCTCGGTGAGCTGGGCGACGATCGCCGCGGCCGTCGCGAAGAGCATGCCGCAGGCGCCGATGGACAGCCCGAGCGCGAGCGCGCCCGCGCCGCCCTCGGGGGACAGCCCGGCGGCGACGATCAGCGCGGTGCCGACGTTGGCGATCAGCGCGGTCAGCAGCGCGGCGGTGAGCGGCGCGCGGCGGCCCACCATCGCGGAGGACAGCATCTCCTGGCGGCCCGTCTCCTCCTCGTCCCTGGTGTGCCGGATGACGATGAGCAGGCTCATCACGCCCGCGAGCGCCGCGCCGAAGACGGCGTAGCGCCAGGCGACGATGCCGCCGAGCGAGTCCGAGAACACCGGCCCGTACAGCGACCGCATCGAGCTGTTCGCGGTCATCGACTGCGCCAGTTGGGCGCGCTTGGCCGTGGTGTCGTAGAGGGTCTCGAAGGCGCCGGAGCCGGTGGCGATGACGCCGCCGAGGATCAGCGCCCAGGCCGGCACCATCACCCGGTCGCGGCGGAGCGCGAGCCTGAGCAGGATGCCGGTGCCGGCGAGCTGGCGTGAGCCGCCGGAGTTGCTGGATCCGCCCGCACGGCCGGTGCGGCCGGCGGCCGGCGCGGCGACGGAGGTCATCGCGTCATCGCCTCTTCCGCGCGCTCGCCGCCGGGCCGCGTGCCGGACGCGCCGCCGTCTGCCGCGTCGCCCTGGTAGTGGCGGAGGAACAGCTCCTCCAGGGTGGGCGGGGTGGAGGTGAGGGTGCGCACGCCCGAGTCGGTCAGCGAGCGGAGCACCGCGTCCATCTTGTCGCTGTCCACCTGGAGCCGGACCCGCCTGCCCTGCACGTCGAGGTCGTGCACGCCGGGCAGCCCGTCGAGCGCGCCCGGATCGCCCGCCAGCTCGGCGGTGATGCTGGTACGGGTCAGGTGCCGCAGGTCGGCCAGCGAGCCCGTCTCCACCGTCTGCCCGTTACGGATGATGCTGACCCGGTCGCAGAGGGTCTCCACCTCGCTGAGGATGTGCGACGACAGCAGCACGGTCCGGCCGCGGTCGCGCTCCTCCTCCACGCAGGCCTGGAACGCCTCCTCCATCAGCGGGTCGAGCCCGGAGGTCGGTTCGTCGAGGATCAGCACGTCGACGTCGGACGCGAACGCGGCGACGAGGGCGACCTTCTGGCGGTTGCCCTTGGAGTACGTGCGACCCTTCTTGGTCGGGTCCAGCTCGAAACGGTCGGTCAGCGTGGCGCGCCGGGACTTGTCCAGTCCCCCGCGCAACCGTCCGTAGAGGTCGATGACCTCGCCCCCGCTGAGGTTGCGCCACAGCGTGACATCCCCCGGCACATACGCGACCCGCCGGTGCAGCTCCACGGCGTCCCGCCACGGGTCCCGGCCGAGGAGCTGCGCGGCACCGGCGTCGGCGCGCAGCAGCCCGAGGAGGACCCGGATGGCGGTGGACTTGCCGGCACCGTTGGGCCCCAGGAACCCGTGCACCTCACCCGTCTCGACCGCCAGGTCGAGGCCGTCCAGCGCATGCGTCCGCCCGAAGGACTTGTGGAGTCCCGAGGCGGTGATTGCCTTTGTCATGGTTCTGAACGTACGCTTCGTTCAGAAATTTGTGAAGTTAAGGAAGCGTATAAACTCGTTGGTGCAGGTGGCCGGGGTGGAACCGGCGGTGCGCGGCGGTTCACAGCGGTTCACAGCGCTACACAGTGCTTCGCCTGTGTGGCGGCACATTGGGACGGCACCGGCACGGTGGGGGCGGGACCTGCGGGAACGCGGTCCGGGCCGGGGCCCTGAGGAGGGGGGAGTGGGAGATGATCGTGGGATGACGGAGACGAACGGTACGGCGGACGGGAGCGTGACGGAGAACGGCGCCGGCAGGCCGCCGGCCGACCCCGAGGGGGTGTCGAGGTTCGTGGAGGGCTTCGCCTCCCAGCTCGTCTCGGCCGGGATGCTGCGGATGCCGGCCCGCGTGTTCGCCGCGCTGCTCGCCTCCGAGGACGGCGTCCTCACCTCCGGCGAGCTGGGCAAGCAGCTCCAGGTGAGCCCCGCGGCCGTCTCCGGCGCGATCCGCTACCTCGACGGCGTCACCATGGTCACCCGCGAGCGCGAGCCCGGCTCGCGGCGGGAGCGGTACCGGATCTCCCGCGACCAGTGGTACGAGATCCTCACCGACCGCGAGGTGATGCTGCGGCGCTGGGAGCAGACGTTGCGGGAGGGCATCGCCACGATGGGGGCCGACAGCAAGCCGGGGCGGCGGATCGCCGAGACCCTGGAGTTCTTCAGCTTCGTCCACACGGAGTTCAGTGCGGTGATGGATCGCTGGCGCAAGCATCGGGATGAGATGTTCGGGGAGGACTAGGCGCTCGGGCGAAGCGGATCGGGGCGAAGCCCCGTCCTGGGCCCCGGCCTACTCAGGGGCGCGGGGCTGTGTCGATATGCGGCTCCGCCGCGTGGGCGCGAGCGACCACCACCGGCCGGTGGTCCGGAGACGACAGCGACTGCCCCTCGGGGCGGTGACGACCTGACAGTGGCGCCGTGGCTGGTCGCGCAGTTCCCCGCGCCCCTGGGCAGGCCGAAGCTACGCCCCGACAAGGGGCGCGGGGAACTGCGCGAACAACCACACACCCACCGACGGTCCGAAGACGACAGCAACCGCCCCCTCGCGGCGGTGACGACCTGACAGTGGCGCCGTGGCTGGTCGCGCAGTTCCCCGCGCCCCTGGGCAGGCCGAAGCTACGCCCCGACAAGGGGCGCGGGGAACTGCGCGAACAACCACACACCCACCGATGGTCCGAAGACGACAGCAACCGCCCCCTCGCGGCGGTGATCCGGGGCTACCGCCCACCGCCAGGCGGCCCCGGTTCCGGGGGACGGGGATCCGTCATCTCCTTGAGGCGGCGTTTCATGTAGCGGCGCTCCGCCTCCGTCGCGCCCAGCGACAGGGCCTCGCGGTAGGCCTCCGCAGCCTCCGGGCGGCGGTCGAGTCGGCGGAGGAGGTCCGCGCGGGTGGCGGGGAGCTGGCGGTAGCCGGCGAGGGACCCCTCACGGTCGAGCGCGTCCACCAGCGCGAGACCGGCCGCGGGGCCCTCCGCCATCGCGACGGCCACCGCGCGGTTCAGCTCGACCACCGGGCTCGGCGCCATCTTCGCCAGCTCCGCGTAGAGCAGCGCGATCTGCGGCCAGTCGGTGGCCGCGGGCTCGGCCGCGGTGGCGTGGCAGGCCGCGATGGCCGCCTGCACCTGGTAGGGACCGGGACGGTGCCGGTGCAGCGCGCGGTCGAGCACCGCGAGGCCCTCGCCGATGCGGTCCCGGTCCCAGGCCGCCCGATCCTGCTGCTCCAGCGGCACGAGCGCCCCGTCCGGACCGGTACGCGCGTCCCTGCGCGCGTCGTGCAGCAGCATCAGCGCGAGCAGCCCCTCCGCCTCGGCCCGCGTGCGGACCCCGGCGTCGTCCGCCTTCTGCGGTAGCAGCCGCACGACCAGCCGGGCCAGCCGGATGGCCTCCTCGGCCGGTTCCCGGCGCGTCAGGGCCTCACCGCGGGTCGCCGCATACCCCTCGTTGAAGATCAGGTAGAGCACGGCGAGGACGCCCGCGGTGCGTTCCGGCAGGAGGTGCGCCGGCGGCACGCGGAACGGGATGCCGGCGTTGCGGATCTTGTTCTTGGCCCGCACCAGGCGCTGCGCCATGGTCGGCTCCGGCACCAGGAACGCCCGCGCGATCTCCGCCGTGCTCAGCCCCGCGAGGCTCCGCAACGTGAGCGCCACCCGGGCCGGCAGGGGCAGGGCCGGGTGGCAGCAGGTGTAGATCAGTTCGAGGCGGTCGTCGAGGAAGGGGTCGCCGGGGACGGGGGCGCCGGGAACGGGGGCGTCTGCCGTGCCGCCGGGACGCCCGTCGGACGAGGCGTCCACGGCGGCACCCGCAGCCCCGGCCCCCGCGGCCCCCTCGGCCGTCGTGCGCAGCTCTCCCGCCAGCGCCCGGAGCCCCCGGCTCTCCGTGGCGGCGCGGCGCAACCGGTCCACGGCGGCGTTCCTGGCCGTCGTGGTCAGCCACGCGCCCGGGGTGCGCGGCACGCCCGAGTCCGGCCACCGTTCCACCGCCTTGGCGAACGCGTCCTGCGCGCACTCCTCGGCCAGGTCCCAGTCCCCGGTGAACCGGATGAGGGCGGCCACGATCCGCCCCCACTCGGCCTCGTACGCGGCGGCGACGGCGTCCGAAACGACCTCGCGCTCAGCACCCGGCCGGCCCTGTGCCGTCATGTCCTGTCATATCCCGTCACTCCGAACTCCGTCGCCACCGTCGTAACCGTCGTGACCGTCGTGACCGTTACGAGAGCACCACCGTCACCGCGGTCCCGCCGTCACCGCGGCCCCCGTCACCGCGATCCGCGACCGTCCGTTCAGGACCGCCGTCGCGTCAGTGCTCCCAGAAGGGCCGTACCTCGACCATGCCCAGCCGGGCCATGGGGTGCTTGGCGGCGACCTCCACCGCCTCGTCCAGGTCGGCGCACTCGATGACGTCGAAGCCCGCCATCTGCTCCTTGGTCTCGGCGAACGGGCCGTCGGTGACGAGCAGTTCGCCGTCCCGCACCCGCACGGTCGTCGCGTTCTCGGCAGGCCGCACCCGGCTGCCGAACTTCCGCACGCCGCGGCCCTCCATCTCCGTCACCCAGCCCATGGCGTCGGCCTCTCCGGGCCCGGCGTGGACCGGCTCCGCTTCTTCGCAGATCAGCAGCAAGTACTTCATGGTGTCCGTCCGTCCTCGTGGGTCCTGGGGGTCGCCGCTCGGCCGGCCGATCGTTCAGCCGGCCGATCGTTCAGCCGGCCGATCGCTCAGACGGCCGCGGCGGCCATCGCGGTCAGTGTGCGCGACATGTGGTCGTGGAGCTGCCCCAGACGCTCCTGGAACGTCTCCGGGCTGCGCCGTGCGCCCGTGTCGCCGGGGCCGTGCTCGAAGGTGTGCCGCACCAGCGTGGTCCCGGGCGCGCTGCCAGGCCGCAGTTCGTAGCGCCACACCGAACCCGGGGCGGCGGGGTCACCGGACCGGTCGAGCACCGCCCAGGCGAACACGGCCGACCGCTCGGCCTCCGTCACGACGCAGGGCACCTCCACCGTGTGACCGTCCGCGAAGCGGTTGGTGGCACGGAAGGACGCGCCCTGACGCGGGCCGGGCGCCGCTTCGTCCAGCCAGGAGGCGCCGACGCATTCGGGGCTGAACTCGCCGATCCGGGACACGTCCGAGATCACGTCCCAGAAGCGGTGCGCCCCGGCGGCCACCTCCAACTCGACGGTGACCCGCGCCCCGGTGACACCGTCCGGGTGCGGGGCCTGCGTGATTCCGCTCCCGCCGGCCGCCCCGGCACGCTCCGTCACGGCACCGTTTCGTACGTCCACCACGTCCATGGTCCATCCCGCCTTCCAGAGGGGGAACCTCCCACGCCTTCCGGCAGTGGGGCGGGCCGGCCGCTCCGGCCCGTACACCCTCACGACGGATGGACCCCCACCTCATCGACACCCCGCCGGAAAAAACTTCGGCGGGATCCGGCGGTCGGGCGATCCGCTCCCTTCCGGCGGTCCGGCGGTCCGGCGGGACGATCGGGTCGCGCTCGGCCCGGTCCGACTCGGCCCGGCCCCCTCAGCCCGGCACCACCAACCGCGCCTCGTACGCGAAGACCGCCGCCTGCGTGCGGTCCCGGAGCCCCAGCTTGACCAGGATCCGGCTGACGTGGGTCTTGATCGTGGACTCGGCGACCACCAGCCGTTCCGCGATCTCGCTGTTGGACAGGCCCTGCGCGATCAGCACCAGCACCTCGGTCTCCCGGTCGGTCAGCTCCCCGTACGCGCCCTGCCCGGTGACCGGCAGCCGCGGCGCCTCGGTGAGGCGGGAGAACTCGCTGATCAGCCGACGTGTCACGCTCGGCGCGAGCAGCGCCTCGCCGGACGCCACGACCCGCACCCCGTCGGCGAGCTGCTGCGCCGAGGCGTCCTTCAGCAGGAAGCCGGACGCGCCCGCGCGCAGCGCCTGGTAGACGTACTCGTCCAGGTCGAAGGTGGTCAGCACGAGCACCTTCGCCTCGGCGTTCGCCGCGACGATCTCGCGGGTGGCCTCTATGCCGTTCAGCTCGGGCATCCGGATGTCCATCAGCACGACGTCCGGTTCGAGGGTGCGCACCCGCTCCACGGCCTCGCGGCCGTTCACCGCCTCGCCGGCGACCTCGATGTCCGGCATGGCGTTCAGGAGGACCGAGAAGCCCTCGCGGACCATCATCTGGTCGTCGGCGATCAGCACCCGGATGGTCACGCCGGCTCCCCTTCCGCGCCCGTGCCGGTGCCGGGGCCGGGGCCGGGGCGCCTGACCGTGCCCAGGTCCTTCGTCGCACCCGCGTCCTTCACCAACCCCACGCTCTTCCCCGTCCCCATCCCGGTCGCCGTCCCCATCCCTGCACCCGAACCCGTAGCCGCGACCGGTGCGCCACCGGCCTCGTGGACCGGCTCCACCGGCAGGAACGCCGCCACCTCGTACCCTCCGTCGGCCGTCGGCCCCGCCGTCATCTCGCCGCCGAGCATCGTCACGCGCTCGCGCATCCCGGTGACGCCGTGCCCTGCGCCGTGCGACGGCTTGGCCGGCTCGGTGGCCGGACCGTTCACGATCCGCAGACCCAGCCCGCCCAGCACATGGCCGATCTCCACCGACGCCCTCGCCCCGGGGGCGTGCCGCAGCACGTTGCTGAGCGCCTCCTGCACGAACCGGTACGCCGACAGCTCGACCCCCGGCGGCAGCTCGCGGACCGCGCCGGTCACCGTCTTCGTCACGTCGAGACCGGCCTCGCGGACGTTGGCGAGCAGCGTGTCCAGATCGGCGAGCGTGGGCTGAGGGGCGTCCGGCGCCTGGTAGTCCTCGGCGCGCACCACGCCCAGCAGGCGGCGCAGCTCGGTGAGCGCGGCGACCGCGTTCTCCCGGATGGTCGAGAACGCCTGCGTGAGCTCCGGCGGCGGGTTCTCCACCCGGTACGGGGCGGCCTCCGCCTGGATCGCCACGACGGACATGTGGTGGGCGACCACGTCGTGCAGTTCGCGGGCGATGGTGGTGCGCTCCTCCAGCAGCGTGCGGCGGGACCGCTCGGCGGCGCTCACGTGGCGTTCCGCCGTGACCTCCTGCTGTGCGGCGCGGCGGATGTGCCGCACGGCGACGCAGAGCAGCACGACCGCCGAGACCACCAGCATCGCCGGGGCGTCGGAGCCCATCCCCTGGTCCAGCACGACCGAGCCCAGCACCCCGTACACCGCGGTCAGCGCCCACATCCAGCCGGCGGCCCGCGGCCCCGTGCGCAGCGCCACCACCGTGAGCACGACGAGGTGGCCCGCGAACCCGCCGGGCAGCCAGGGTGCGTCGCTCGCGCCGCCCCAGCCCGTGACCAGCACGCAGAGCACCGGGGACGAGGCGAGCGAGACCCAGAAGGCGGCCACCGGACGTATCAGGGTGAGCAGCACGGCCGCCATCGGAACGAGGCCGTCCAGCACGCCGAGGGCGTCGGCGCCGCCGTACGGGGTGGTGCCGGTGGCGTACCCGATGAGCAGCACGATCAGCGCCGCGGCCACCACCACGGCGTGCCGCGCCCACACCATCCGGCTCCGCAGCCGTCCGGGCAGCCACCGCATCCGTCGTCGCCCGCCTTTCGCGGGCGGCAGCGGCCGGTAGGCCCCGGCGTCCTCCACCAGGTCCTGCCGCAGCCCGCGCAGGGCCTGCACGGCGAACCGGTACTCGGGAGTGTGGGGCAGTCGGGACCCGGGCGGCGCACCGGCGCCCGCCTCGCCGTGCGGCGTACGGCGCGGGTCCGGGCGCGTGGGGTCCGCCGGGTGCGGTGCGTGGCTCTCGCTCATGTACGGCACAGTAGGCGCGGGTGGCGGTCGTGGTCGTCCCCTCGCAGGAGGGTTGCCCGGGGTCCGTCTCAAGTACTACGGGGTGCGGTTCCCTACGGGGTGCGGCCGGCAGTACCCGGGGTTGCTCCAGCCCCTCGGGGGGCTCCCTACCGGGGGCCCTCCGGTAGGGAGGATTCTGATTGTTGCGGGATCGTCCGCCGGTGGGGCTTCCCGCTCCCCCACTGCCTTGAAGGCGTGGGAGGTACCCCCATCCCCCTGCCTTGAAGGCGTGGGAGGTACCCCCATCCCCGCGCCCCTTCCGAGGCACCCCTGTGTTCCAGCCATCCGAGGCGAACGGCCCTACCCCCGTTCAGGAGGCCGGCGCCACCTTCCGCAGCACGTCGACGAACGCCCGCATCCAGCCCGGGTGGTCCGGCCAGGCCCGGGCGGACACCAGCATGCCGTCGACCACGGCGTCACCGTCCTCGAACTGCGCGCCGGCGATCCGCACGTCCGGTTCGAGCGCGGGGTAGGCGGACGTCCGGCGGCCCGAGAGCACTCCGGCCGCCGCGGTGATCTGCGGGCCGTGGCAGATCTGGGCGACGGGCTTGCCCGCGGTGAAGAAGTGCTCGACGATCCGCTTGAGGTTCGCGTCGCCCCGCAGGTACTCCGGGGCCCGGCCGCCCGGGATGACCAGGGCCGCGTACTCCTCGGGATCGACCTCCTCGAAGGCCGCGTCGGCCGGCCAGGTGTAGCCGGGCTTCTCCGTGTACGTGTCGAAGCCGTCCTCGAAGTCGTGCACCACGAACCGGAGTTTCTTACGGGCCGGCGCCGCGATCACCACCTCGTAGCCCTCCTCGGACAGCCGCTGGTAGGGGTACATCACTTCCAGGGACTCGGCCGCGTCCCCGGTCACCAGAAGGATCTTCACGGTCATCGCCACACTCCCGTCGTCGTCGCCGTCGGCCGGGCATCCGCGGACATCGGATCCGGGGTCCGGGTCCTGGATCCGGCCCGGCGGTTCGGGATCCGGGGGGATCCGGGCCGCGCACGGCCCACGTTGTCCACGGTGCCCCGTTCGGCGCCCGCCCACGCAGCCCCGGCACCTCTCACCCCTGCACGGCGTCCCGCCCCCGGCGCCGGGTAATCGCGCCGTGCGCGGGTAACCCCTCCACGGCGCGCGGCCGGCGCCCCTCCCGTCACATCACCCCCAGACATCAACCCCAGTGCCACCGCCCACCGGTCATGACCCAGCAGGAGGACAAGTGAGACACCTCAGAACCGCCCTCAGATCCGCACTCCCCGGATCCGCACTCCCCGGATCCGCACTCCCCGGATCCAGATTCCTCAGATCCACGTTCCTCAAATCCACGTTCCTCAAATCCGCACTCGCCGCACTCGGGGCCGCCGGCCTCGCGCTCACCGTGCTCGCGCCGGCCGGTCCGGCGCACGCCACCGGAACCGCCGGGGTGGTGACGGCCCAGGACGCCTACCTGCGGCCGTACCCGCAGAGCTGGTTCATCGGCACGCTGCTCAAGGGCGACCACTTCGACGTCCAGGGCGAGCAGAGCGGCTACTACTGGGGTTACGCCCAGGGCGACTACAACGGCTGCGCGTGGATCGTGGCGAGCTCCGTGGACCGGGGCACCAGCGCGTCCGGCGCGCCCGACTGCGGCGCACCGCAGCGGCTCGCGCTCCCCGATTCCGCGCACGCGCCGGCCGACGGCTACGACACCAACGGGGACGGCACCCCGGACCGGCTCACGCTCGAATACAAGGTGATCTGCCAGGACGCCGGCATGTACGGCAACTACCGCGGCGGCCACCACCTCACCCACCGCGTCGACCTGCCGAACGGCACCCCGGTGGGCTGGCGCTGGACCACCTCCGACGGGCAGTCCGCGGTGGTCCGCTGGGACGCGGGCGACCTGTGGGCGTTCATACCCCGGGAGTGCGTCGGCCCCCGTTGAGACCGGGGTTCCGCTGAGACGGCACATCCGTTGAGACGGGGCATCCGCTGACACCGGACTCCCGCTGAGGCCGCGCTTCCCTGACGGCCCATCCGGTGTTCCCGCCGGGGCCCGGGCCGGCGCTCCCGCCGCGCTCGGCGCCCCGGCCCCGTTCCCGTCCCGCTCTCGCTCCCGTTCCCGTTCCCGTGGGATGTGCCGTACCGGGTCACCAGGCGAGCTGTGCGATCTCCTCCGCCACCACCGCGCACGCGTCCGCGGCCGGGTCGATCAGCGGGTAGTGGCCCACGTCCTCCAGGACCGTCAGCCCGACCAGTTCGCCGGCCAGGGCTGCGGCCTCCGCGTACGACTCGGCGAGCTCCGCCGGCACGACGTCGTCCGCGCGGCCCTGCACCACCGTGGTGGCGATGCCGGTGGGCAGCAACGTGACCGGATCCGCGTACGCCAGCCGTTCCGCGGCGAGTGCCGGGCCGCCGAGGAACTGTTCCGCGGCGCCCGAGCAGACCCCGAGCCGGCCCGCAAGCTCGAAGTCCGCGATCGGCGCGAGCGCGACCACGCCACGGAACTGCGCGGGCTCGTCGGTACGCCAGAGTGCGTCCTTCGGCAGCACATGGCGGGCGGCGGCCCACAACGCGAGCTGGCCGCCCGCGGAGTGGCCGGTGACGACGGTGCGCCGCGGGCCGGCGGCCGGCAGTGCCTGCTCGGCCAGCGCCGGCAGCGCGTCGAGGGCGGCGGCGACGTCGTCGAACGTGTCCGGCCAGCGCCCCGCGGGCGCGAGACCGTCGCCTCCGGCACCGTCCTGCCCGGGACCGTCCGCGCCGCGCCGGTACTCGACGTTGGCCACCGCGAAACCGCGCTGCGCGAGGAAGTCGGCGAACGGCGAGAGGTGCGTGCGGTCGTACGACGCGCGCCAGGAGCCGCCGTGCAGCACCACGACGAGCGGCGCGGGCCCGCTATCGCTCCGGGCGCCCTCGCGGGGCGCGTAGAAGTCGATGATCTGGTCGGGATGGTCGCCGTACGCGGCGGTGCTGTCCGGGGGCACGGCCGCGTGCGCGAAGGCCGACTCTTCCTCGGCCGCGCGGCGGGAGGTGCCCTCGGGGGCACCGGTGTCGGGAGCGACGGCGTCGTCCGGCATGCCTCTAGACCTCTCAGCGATGGGGCACCTCCCGGCAGGAGCGGCTCGGCTCCGTGCCGCCGGAGGGCGTGCGAACCACGGCCCGAACATGGGTGGTTCGCGGTACTGCTCAGCGGGACGGTACCAGGGGTAGGGCGCACAGGGGTGCGGGCGGTTGGCTGGTGCGGGGGGCGTTGCGTGACGGGACGGCCGGGCGCCCGCGCATGGGGCGCGTTCCGGGTACGGGTACGGGCACGGGTATGGGCACGGGTATGGGCACGGGTATGGGCACGGGTATGGGCACGGGTATGGGCACGGGTATGGGCACGGGTATGGGCACGGGCCCCGGCGGTGCTCGGAGGGAGCTCCGCCGGGGCCCGTCGGCCGCTGGGACCGGGATCGGGACTGTGACCGGACCGGGATCGGGACCGGACCGGGAGATCGGGACCGGGAACGGGACCGGGACCGGAACTCGGACCGGGACTGGCTGTGGTCGCTACCCGCCCGACTCCCCCGCCAGCTCCTCCGCCACGACGGCCGCCGCGGCCTCCGTCTCCGTGTAGCCGATGTACAGCGGGGTGAAGCCGAAGCGGAGCACGTCCGGTGTGCGGAAGTCGCCGACGACACCGCGGGCGATCAGCCGCTCCATGACCGGCCCCGCGTCCGAGCAGCGCAGCGCGACCTGGCTGCCGCGCTCGGCGTGCGGCAGCGGAGTGACCACCTCCACCCGGCCCGGCGGGACGTACGCCGCCACGCACTCCAGGAAGAAGTCCGTCAGCGCCAGCGACTTGGCCCGCACCTGGGCGACGGAGACGCCGTCCCAGACGTCGAGCGCCGCCTCCAGGGCCAGCAGGGAGAGGATGTCTGGCGTTCCGACACGGCCGCGCACCACACCCTGGGCGGGGGAGTAGTCGTCGCGCATGCCGAAGGGCTCCTCGTGGGAGTTCCAGCCGGGCAGCGGGGAGTCGAAGCGGTCCTGAAGCCCCTCGCGGACGTACAGGAACGCGGGTGCGCCCGGCCCGCCGTTGAGGAACTTGTACGTGCAGCCCACCGCCAGGTCCACGCCGTGCGCGTCGAGCCCGACCGGCAGCGCGCCCGCGCTGTGGCACAGGTCCCACACCGCGTACGCGCCCGCCTGGTGCACGGCGGCGGTCAGCCCCGGCAGGTCGTGCAGGCGGCCGGTGCGGAAGTCGACGTGGTTGAGGAGGACGGCCGCGGTACGGGGGCCGAGCGCGTCCGGCACGTCCGCGGGGAGTACCGCGCGCAGGGTGGCTCCGGTCATCCGGGCGGCCGAGCGTGCGATGTAGCCGTCGGTGGGGAAGGTGGTGGCGTCGACGAGGAGCTCGTCGCGCCCGTCGCCGGCCATCCGGACCGCGGCGACCAGCGCCTTGAAGACGTTGACGCTGGTCGAGTCGCCCACCACGACCTGCCCGGGCGCGGCCCCGACGAGGGGCGCGATCCGCTCGCCCACCCGCTCCGGCGCCGTCCACCAGCCGCTCTCGCGCCAGGACCTGATCCGCAGCGCACCCCACTCGCGCCGCACCACGTCCGCCAGGCGGTCGGGCACGGCGCGCGGCAGGGCGCCGAGGGAGTTGCCGTCCAGGTAGGCGACGGTGGGGGTGGCCGGGGCTGCCGGGGCGGCGGTGGGGCCGCTCGCCGCGGGACCGGTCGCCGCAGGACCGCTCGCCGCAGGACCGGCCGCCGCGGGGCCGGCCGGGGAGCCGCCAGCCGGGGCGGTGTCCGGGCCGTCCAGCACGAAACGGTCCCTGACGTGGGCCAGCGGATCCGCGGCGTCCAGCTCCGCGGCCTTGGCCCTGAGCACGGCGGAGTCCCCGGCCGGCCGGGGTCGCGTCTCAGACATGGCTGCGCGCCGTCCACAGCTCGGGGAAGACGGTCTTCGCGGCCCGCTTCTCCAGCCAGGCCACCCCGGCGGAACCTCCGGTTCCCTGCTTGCCGCCCATGGCCCTGCGGGTGGCGGCCAGGTGGTCGTTGCGCCAGCGCCAGACCAGCTCGGCGACGTCGGTCAGCAGCTCCCCGAGGCGGACCAGCTCGGCGTCCTGGTCCCCCGCGTAGAGGTCCGCCCACACGGCCTCCACCTCGGGCGACGGCTCGTAGCGCGCGGACAGGTCACGTTCCAGGACGGCGCCGGGCACCGGGTGGCCGCGGCGCGCCAGCAGCCGCAGCACCTCGTCGTAGAGGCTCGGCTCGTGCAGCGCCTTCGCCAGCTCGTCGTGCACGCGCGGGGCGCCGCGGTGCGGGGCCAGCATCGACGTGGACTTCTCGCCGAGCAGGAACTCAAGCCGCCGGTACATCGCCGACTGGAAGCCCGAGCCGTCGCCGAGGACCGCCCGGTAGGAGTTGAACTGCGCGGGCGTCAGACCGGCCAGCGGCGTCCAGGACGCGTTCAGCGCGGTGAGCTCCCGCAGGCTCCGCTTCAGGGCCGCGGTCGCGGTCGGCAGGTCGTCGTCGCGCAGCGCCCGTGCCGCGGTCTCCCACTCGTGCACGAGGACGGTGAACCACAGCTCCATCACCTGGGTGGTGACCAGGAAGACCAGCTCCCCGGGATCGTCGGAGAGCGGCTTCTGGAGGTGGGTGAGGACGTCGGCCCTGACGTAGTCCTCGTACGGGGTCGTGCCCGTGAAGTCGAGATTCGGTTCGGCGTCTTCCTGCGTCTCGACGGGCCTCTGCGCGTGCGCGCCCTGCGGCACCTCGTGGGACATCTCTGTCTCCTGGTACGACTCCGGGTAGCGGTCCGCCCCTGCCGTGACGGCACGGGGGCCCCGGTCCCCATCCGCATCTTGCGCACCAGCAGCGCGGACGGCAAGAAGGAAATGGGGCTTTCGCCGTTTTGCGGGCACCCGCGCGGGGACGTGCGCGCTCCGGTGACAGACTTCGGTCATGGACACCCACAAGAACCTGCTGGACGGACCCGAGCCGACGCGGCTGCCCGAGACTCCCGACACGCAGGCCGCCACCCGCCTGCTCGACGAGGGGACGCCCGCCGTCGACGTAGCCACGCGGTACCCGGCCTTCTCACTGGCCTGGGCGGTCCTCGCGGAGGAGGCGTTCGCCGCCGGGCGGGTGGTCGAGTCGTACGCGTACGCGCGCACCGGCTACCACCGGGGCCTGGACGCCCTGCGCCGCGCGGGCTGGCGGGGCCACGGCCCCATCCCCTACGACCACCGCCCGAACCACGGCTTCCTCCGCTGCCTGGCCGCCCTCTCGCGGGCGGCTTCGGCGATCGAGGAGACGGAAGAGGCGACGCGGTGCGGCGATTTCCTCAGGGACAGCAGCACGGAGGCCCACGACGCCCTACTCAAGGAGTAGCCCCGGGGTCCGCACACCCCGGCCCCCTCTCCGGCCCCTGCGGCCCGCCGGCGGGACACCGTCCGGAGGGGTGGGACCTGTACACCCTCGGATCGTCCCAGGCCGGGGCCTTCTCGCGCAGTTCCCCGCGCCCCTGACAGGGACCCAGCCCCTCACGGCCGCAGGTCGCCCATCGGTTCGTTTGTGGTTGCTCGCGCAGTTCCCCGCGCCCCTGGAAGACGGGGCTACTCCCCGAAAGGGGCGCGGGGAACTGCGCGACCAGCCACAACGAACCCGCAGACCGCCACCACCCAGCGGGGCAGACGCAACCGCGCTTGGCCGAAGGCCAATAAAGGGGCGCGGGGAACTGCGCGACCAACCACAACGAACCCGCAGACCGCCACCACCCCGAAGAGGCAGACACAACCGGGCCTGGCCGAAGGCCAAAAAAAGGGGCGCGGGGAACTGCGCGACCAACCACAACGAACCCGCAGACCGCCACCACCCCGAAGAGGCACACGCAACCGGGCCTGGCCGAAGGCCAAAAAAAGGGGCGCGGGGAACTGCGCGACCAACCACAACGAACCCGCAGACCGCCACCGCCCCGAAGAGGAACCCCCTACCGCATCCGGCCGAAGGCCGAAAAGACGAGTCCGGAAACCGGAAACCCGGGGGAACCCAAGGGCCGGCGGGGGCGGCGGAAGCCGCAATCGCACCCCACCGACCCGGGGCGGGTCACTTGATCCGGGCCCCCGCGGACCGCAGGTGCGCACAGGCCTCGCCCACCCGCGCAGCCATGCCCGCCTCCGCCGCCTTCCCCCAGCTCCGCGGGTCGTACACCTTCTTGTTGCCGACCTCGCCGTCGACCTTGAGCACGCCGTCGTAGTTCTTGAACATGTGGTCCGCCACGGGCCGCGTGAACGCGTACTGCGTGTCCGTGTCGAGGTTCATCTTCACGACACCGTTCTCCAGCGCCGTGAGGATCTCCTCCCGAGTGGAACCGGAACCGCCGTGGAAGACGAAGTCGAACGGCGTCTGCTTGCCGTACTTCGCCCCCACACCCTCCTGGAGGTCCTTCAGCAGCTCGGGCCGGAGCACGACGTTGCCCGGCTTGTACACACCGTGCACGTTCCCGAACGACGCGGCCAGCAGGTAGCGGCCCTTGTCGCCGAGGCCGAGCGCCTCCGCCGTGCGGATCGCGTCGTCGACGGTCGTGTACAGGCTGTCGTTGATCTCGTGGGAGACGCCGTCCTCCTCACCGCCGGTCGGGGTGATCTCCACCTCCAGGATGATCTTCGCGGCGGCGGCCTTGGCCAGCAGCTCCTGCGCGATCTCCAGGTTGTGGGCGAGGGTCTCCGCGGAGCCGTCCCACATGTGGGACTGGAAGAGCGGGTTGCCGCCGCCGCGGACCCGCTCGGCGGAGACCTCCAGCAGCGGGCGGACGTAGCCGTCCAGCTTGTCCTTCGGGCAGTGGTCGGTGTGCAGGGCGACGGTCACGGGGTACTTCTCGGCGACGACGTGGGCGAACTCGGCGAGCGCCACCGCGCCGGTGACCATGTCCTTCTTGTACTGCCCGCCCAGGAACTCCGCGCCGCCGGTGGAGATCTGGATGATGCCGTCGCTCTCCGCCTCGGCGAAGCCGCGCAGGGCGGCGTGCAGCGTCTGGGATGAGGTGACGTTGATGGCCGGGTAGGCGAACTTGCCTGCCTTCGCCCGGTCGAGCATCTCGTTGTAGACCTCGGGGGTCGCGATGGGCATCTGTCCGCTCCTCGTCGATGTGCGGGTGAGTGCTGTGCACGGGGTCGACGTCGTCGTCGGCGCCCCATCTTTCCAGACTCCGCCTGCGGCGTCCGCGATGCGAAGCCCGCGCCGCCGAGGCGCCCGCGGGCACCACGACGGCGCTCACGGTGGGCGCCCCGGAGGCGTACGCCGGCGCCCGGACGCCGCTCGCCCGGGGCGGTCAGTCCAAGCGACCGCAGCCCAGGCGATCAGCCCAGGTGATCGGCCCGAGCGATCCGCCCAAGCCGAGAAGATCACCCCAGACCGAGGCGATCAGTCCAGGCCAAGGCGATCAGGGCAAGCCGAGGCGAACCGTCCAGGCCGAGGCGATCAGTCCAGACCGAGGTCGTCCTTGGAGTAGGCGAACCGGTACGGCACCCCGGCCCCCGCCTCGATCTTCTCCGCGGCTCCCGTGGCCCGGTCCACGATGGTGGCCACCGCCACCACCTCCGCGCCCGCCTCGCGCACGGCCTCGACGGCGGTCAGCGGCGAGCCGCCGGTCGTCGACGTGTCCTCCACGACGAGCACCCTGCGGCCCGCGATGTCGGGGCCCTCCACCCGGCGCTGCAACCCGTGCTCCTTGGCCGCCTTGCGCACCACGAACGCGTCCAGAATCCGGCCCCGCGCCGCCGCCGCGTGCAGCATCGAGGCCGCCACCGGGTCCGCCCCCATGGTGAGCCCGCCGACGGCGTCGAACTCCAGGTCCGCGGTCAGGTCGAGCAGCACCCGGCCGACCAGCGGGGCCGCTGCTCCGTCCAGGGTGATCCGGCGCAGGTCGACGTAGTAGTCGGCCTCGATGCCCGAGGAGAGCGTCACCCTGCCGTGCACCACGGCCTTGTCCTTGATCTGCTGCAGCAGCGTGCCGCGTGCGTCGTCCGTCATGTCTGCCAGCATAAGAGCCGGGCGCCGCTCGGCCGGTCGAGGTAGGTTCCTCCCGCACACCCGTTCACGGCGGGCCCGCGACCGCGCGCGGCCCCCGGAAGACCGACGGTCCCTGTCACGAAGACCGGGAGACCGGAGGACCGGGAGACCGGGAGTGCGTGCCAGGAGGACGGGGACGGGCCATGAGGGGAAGGCCATGAGGGGGACGGGGACAGCCATGCGAGACGATCACGGGCGGCGGCGGTCCGGCCGGAACCGTCCGGGAGCCGCGCCGTCGTCGCTGCTCTCGCCGCTGCTCCGGGGCGTGCTCGGGGTGATCGGCGGCGGCTCCTTCGGCACGGGCGTCTGCGCGGTCTTCCTCACGACGAACGGCACCGGCACCGGCGTGCTGCTCGCCATCGGCGCCGTGCTGCTGGTCTTCGCGCTGCTCGGCAACCGGATAGAGAGCTTCGAGGTGGGCGGCGCCAGCCTGCGCCTGCGGGCCGCCGCCGCCGAGCGGTACCAGCTCGCGGACGCCTCCGAGCTGGCCGGCGACCAGGACACCGCCGACGCCCTGCGCGCCGAGGCCCGCTCGCTGCTGGAGTTCGCGGGGCCGATAGCGGCGGAGTACGGCGCGATCCGCCGGTCGATGCGCGGCGGGGCGGACCGCACGGCGGCCATGTCCGGCGTGGTCGACGACGTCCGCCGGCTCGCCGCGCAGCGGGACTTCCAGCCCTCCGCCGTACGCGAGTGGCTGCGCGGCGGCACCGACGGGGAGCGGGTCGTCGCGCTGGGGATGATGCAGACCCGTCCCGAGCTGCGGGACTTCGACGCGGTCCTGGCCGCGGTGTCCCGGCCGCGCAGCCCGTTCGAGCAGTACCTCGGGCTGGTCCTCATCTCGAAGATGGTCGACGACCTCGGCCCCGCGGAACTGCACCGGCTCACCGGCACCGTCGCCGCCCAGTGGGACAGCGGCATGCGCCGCGGCACCGACCGCCGCGCCCTGGCCGACGACATCATCCACCGCGCGTCCGAACGGATCACCGCCTGGCGCACCGAGTCCGGGTCCGGATCCGGGGCTACGGCCGGGACCGGGGCCGGGGCCGACGGCGCGGAGGCGCCGGGCACCACGCCGGGCCCCTCGGACACGCCCCGCGCTCCCCACGAGCCCCACGCATCGAGCGCCTCGGAGACCGCGGACGCCAGGGGCCAGGGCCCGGCGGACGACGGGGCCGGCACGGACGCCCCATGAGGCGGTGGACGCCCTGTGAGCCGGCCTACCGCTTGGACCTGCTTCCCGGGCCTACCGAATTGGCGTCCCGCGGACACCTCAGAGCCGCTGCCAGCTGAAGGTGGCCGTGGTCTCCAGCGGTTCGATCGGGGTGACCAGCCGCGGCTGTGTGTTCAGGCCGTTGGGCGGGCCGGTCTGCGGTTCCACGCAGACGGCGGCCTCCTGCTCGTCGTAGACGACGACCCACTCCTCGCGTGAGGCGACCTTCATCCGGAGCCTGCCCGGCCAGGTCAGGGTGACGTCGACGCCGCCGGGCATGCCGAAGCAGTCGTCCCACGGCCCCGGCAGTGGCTCGATGCGCTCGCCGGTCGGCAGCAGGTCGTCGCCCTTGCGCTCCTGCCAGGCGGGCGCGAAGTCGATCCGCACCTCGTCGTCACCGCCGGCGGCCTGGGCACCGCCGTCGCCGAGCCGCCGCAGGAACCACGGGTGCCAGCCCGCCTGCGCCGGGAACGACGAGTCGTACGTCTCGACGGACATCGTCAGCGTCAGGCTGTCCCCGGTGAGCCGCACCAGTTGCGTGACGCGTCCGGAGTACGGCCAGGGGTCGGCGAGGTCGTAGGTGAAGACCGCCTCGTCGGCGTCGGCGCGGGCGGTGCGCCAGGCCGTGTCGCGGCCCGTGCCGTGGATGGCGTGCGGGGGGGAGTTGAGCGGCATCTGGTGGACGGCGCCGCCGTCCCTGAACTGGCCGCTCCCGATCCGGCCGCAGAACGGCACCATCGGGAAGCAGCCGTACCGGTCGCCCTGGCGCAGCAGCTCGGTGCCGGCGATCCTGAGACTCGCGATCCGGCAGCCGTTGCCCGGCCGCACCGTCGCCTCCGCGTCGCCAGCGGTCAGCGTGACGTCATCACTACTCACGCAGCGACCCTACGGGTCGCGATGACCCGAAGCACATCAGCCCACCCCTACGCGCACACACCGCCCCCATCGAGCCCATGCGTCCCGTGCCGACCGCCGGCCGGTGGCACCCACCCGCGCAGTTCCCCGCGCCCCTGATCGGGGCCCAGCCCCTTACGGACGCCGGTCGACCACCAGTCCGTCGCGGTCACTCGCGCGGTTCCCCGCGCCCCTGATCAAGAGCCAGCCCCCTGCGGCCACCGGTCGACCACCGGCCCGTCACGGTCCCCCGCGCAGTTGCGCCCCCCTAGAGGACAGGGCTACGCCCCGAAAGGGGCGCGGGGGTGGGGGGGTACCTCCCACGCCCTTATGGCAGGGGGGAGCCGCCAGCCTCATCAAGCCCGCAGCAACTCAACAAGGCCAAGCCCCACCACCAAAGGGGTGCGGGGAACTGCGCAACAAACCACGACACACCCGCAGCGAACCACCGAACGAAACCCACCCCACACCAGCTCGGGGCGCAGCCCCGACCTATAAGGGGCGCGGGGAACTGCGCGAGCAACCACGACGCACGGGAAGCAGACCACCGAACAGAACCCACCACCCCCGGCCAGGGGACAGCCCACCAAGGGGCGCGGGGAACTGCGCAAAAACCACGACGCACCGGAACCGGACCACCGCGCCAACCCCTACGCGGCCACCCGTACGTATGCCTCACGAACCCGGGGCGGACCGCGCCCTCCGGGCGCCTCAGCGGCGCCGCCGCAACGCCCGCCCGATCACGATGGCGGAGGCCAACGCCACAGCGGCCGCAGGCGCGGCCCACCGCAGGGCAATCGAGGCCGGCGTGCTCTCGGGCGCCGGCACCGGCGCGTACCGCCCGCGCGGCGGCGCGTGATCGACCTCTTCCGCGCTCCGCCCGATCATCGTGCGCCGAGCGTGCGCGGCCTCGGCGGGCGGCTGGTTGTCCACCTCGAAGACGGCACGGGTCTCACCGGCGAGCGCCGCGTCGACGGCGTCCGGGAGCGGCACCCCGAGCTCGTCACGGCGCGCCTCCTGCTCACCGTCTTCGTCATGCTCATCGAGCGGGCCTTGCTCGGGGCTCTCGCCCTGAGCCTCCTCACGGCCCCGCTCATCCGCCTCACCGCGCCCCTCGCCGGAGGCACCCTCACCGGAGGCACCCTCACCGGAGCCCGAGCCTCCCTCACCGGAGGCACCCGCCTCGGAGGCACCCACGCCAGGGGCACCCTCACCGTTCGCGCCCCCGCCCGCGCTCTCCGCCAGCAGCCCGCCGATCTTGTTGAACAGCCGCCGGCCCGCCGTCTCCGCAACATCGGTGTCGAGGTCGGCGAAACGGCCGCCGCCCGTGGCGTGGCCCGTGAAGGCGAGGGTCGTGCCGCCGTCCGCGGCGGTCAGGCGGAGCGTCAGCGCGACGGTGACCGTGCCGCCGCCGCGGGCCTCCGCGGCATCGCCCTCGACGAGGTAGCTGCCGTCGTCGCGCTCGGTGATCCGCAGCGCCCCGCGGTAGGTGATGGAGGTGCCGCCGACGCGCACCTTGAGCCGCCCGGACACGGGCGGCCCGCCCGCGTCCTGCTGGAGCCCCGGCACCGCCGCGGCGACCCGCCCGGGGTCGGCCAGCAGGCGCCGCAGAGGCTCTACCGCAACCGGAACGAACACCTCATGCTCCATGTCTACCGAGCCTACCCATGCGGGGCGCCCGAACTAAGCCTCCGTACCTCGGATAACTCAGCCCCCGTACCTCGGATGAACCAGAGTGGACGGCGACACCCCCAGGGGCCGGGATCCGGTCACCGGCTGTCCTCCGGGTACCGCCTCCGCGACGCCGCCGGCGCGTGACGGAGCCGCGACGCCCGCGCCGTCCCCGGCCAGCAGGAAGTCCCACGGCCCCACCCGGTACGGCCGGGTGGCGAGCCCGGCGGCGCGCAGGGTGGCGTCCACCGTCCAGAACTGCCGGTCCGGTGCGCCCGAGCGCCCCGCGTGCACCACGAAGCTCCCGCCGGGGGCGAGGGCGCGGTGGACGAGCCCGTAGAACTCCTGCGAGTAGTACTTGGTGCTGGCGGTCCTGGTGGGGTCGGGGAGGTCGGAGACGACGAGGTCGTAGCCGCGGCGCAGGTGGCGCAGCCGGCCGAACGGGTCACCGGTGACGACGTGCACCCGCGGGTCGCGGAACGCCTGCCCGCCCAGCGCGCTCAGTGCCGGATCGGTGCGGGCCAGCCGGACCACCCCGGCGTCGAGCGCGAGGACGTCGACCCTGCGCACCCCGGGCCGGCGCAGCGCGGCCCCGGCCGCGAGGCCGTCGTCGCCGCCGAGCACCAGCACCCGCGCCAGGGGGGCGTGCGCGGCCGGCGCGACCAGCGCGCGGTGGTAGCGCGGCTCATCCCGGGCGCGTACGCGCAGGCGTCCGTCGAGATACAGCTTCAGCGGCTCGTGGGGTCCACCGGTGAGCACCACTTCCGATACGTCCGTGCGCAGGGCGGCGCGTATCCCGTCGCCGTAGACGGCTCGGTGGGCGGCGCGCTCGAAGTCGTCCGCGAGGGCCGCGGCCGTCGCGAGCAGCGCGAGGACGAGGAGGCTCGCCGCGAGCAGCACCCGGCGGCCGCGGGGGCTCATGTGGTGGCGGAACAGCCCGAGCGCGAGCGCGCCGCCCGCCAGGGCGTTCACCGCGCCGGTGAGCAGCGCCCCGGTGAGCTGCCCGAGCAGCGGCAGCAGCAGGAACGGGAAGGCGAGCCCGCCGACCAGCGCGCCCACGTAGTCCGCGGCGAACAGGTCGGCGACCGCCACCCCGGCGTCCTGGCGCCGCACCCGCTGGATGAGCACCATCAGCAGCGGCACCTCGGCGCCTATGAGGAGGCCGATGGCGAGCGTGCAGAGCACCAGCAGCCAGCGGGGGCCGTTCTCCCAGCCGCAGTCGGCGCCCCAGGCGAAGGCCGCGTAGAGGCCCATGCCGCTGCACCCGCCGATCAGCGCGAGGGCCGCCTCCACCGCGCCGAAGCCGGCCACCGCGTAGGACCGCAGGCTCTTGGCGGCCAGCGATCCGGCGCCCATCGCGAAGACCATCAGGGCGAGCACCACGGAGGTCTGTGTGACGGAGTCGCCCAGCAGGTACGAGGCGAGCGCGACGAGCTCCAGCTCGTAGACCAGGCCGCAGGCGGCGCAGACGAACACGCCGGCCAGCACCAGGATGCGGCCCGTGCGGGGCCGCACGGGCAGCCGCGGCACGGCCTGCTGACCGGGCCCGGACACCGCGGGCGCGGGCGGCGAGACGGACGCAGGCTGCTCGATCACGTTCCGAACGCTACGTCACGTGGCAGATCCGCTCCGTCACCCACACGTGTGGAACCGAGGCGACGGCGCACGTCAGCAGCCCGCGAGCAGCAGGCTGGGCACGCGCGCGCCCACACGTGTGCGAGTGGTCACCAGCTCGCCGTCCTGCGGGTAGGCGTGCCAGGTGCGCCAGTGCACGTGCCCGTCGTGCCGCTGCGCCAGCAGGGCGGTGAAGGCGTACGGGCTGCCGGGGAAGATGCCGACGAGGCCGTGGGGATGGTCCGACACCAGCGCGATGAGCTCCCGGGCCCGCCCGGCGAACTGGCCGGGCGCCAGGGTCTCCACGCAGGCCGCGAACTCGTACTCCCACTCGCCGAGCCGCTTGGCGACGCCGAGCGGCAGGGAGGTGCTGGTGCCCGGCAGGCAGGCGACGGTCTCCGAGCAGGTGCCCCGCTCCTCTTCGAGGATCACCTGGTGGGACGCGCCGAGGAGGCGCAGTTCGATTTTGGCGCCGGTCAGTTCGAGGTCGAGGGTGGCGAGCGCCGGCAACGGTTCGCGCCCGAGCACCCACGCGAGGTCAGCCGCGCGCGTGTCGGTGTAGGAGGTGGTCAGGGTCCTGAGCATGGGTCCGCTCCGCTAGCACGCAATGAGGTCAGGCCGACGCGTCCGTCGGGACGCCGGGGACAGGGCCGGCCGCTCACCGGTGATCGAAGGTGAGATCCGTCCGGTCACGCGCCGGGAACCCCGAATGCCGACTCGTGCCCACGAGGATGCCCGTGGGCCGCATTAACGGATAAGAGGGAATCATGAGGAGAGGTGTCGCCACAGCGGTTTTACCCAAGTTGGTCGGGTTTCCTTCGCGCGGGCAGACCAGCGTCCAACTGTTCAAGCGTGGAATACCTTCCGCTATCCGGACGCGCCGGCCGGTTCCGCACGGTGAGCGGACTACCCGTCAGGACGGCGGGAACGCCCGCCGCGAGGACGGCGGAGGCGCCCGTCAGGACAGCGGGGCCGCCTGCCGGGACAGCGGGATCGCATGCCGCGACCGCGGGATCGCCTGCCGGGACTGCGAGGCCGCCCGGCAGGACGGGCTCGGCACGGCGAAGTGCCCGCCGGGTCGGTCTCCCGGCGGGCACCTCCTTTCGGGACGGACGGTCCGGAGTCGTTCCCCCAGCGGCCCCGGTCCGCGCGGATCAGCTGCCCCGTGTCAGCCGTTCCGCCTCAGCCGCCCCCGCCACCGCAGCCCCCTCCGCCGCCGCACGAGGAGCCGCCGCCACACGACGACCCCGCGCCGCAGGAGTGGCCGCCGTGCGAACCGCCGTGTGAACCACCGTGCGAGGAACCCCCGCTGTCCGCCACACCGCCCGCGACGCCGCCGGCCCACCAGCTGGAGGAGGCGCCGCTGCCGTTCGAGCCCCTGCGCCCGCGCTGGGACTTCGGCCTCTTCACCTTCTTCGCGTGCGGGGCCAGCGGATCCCTTCTGCGGCCGCCCATGATCAGGATCGCCGCGAGTACCACCAGCACCACCAGGATGACGATCATCTTCATCGCCTTCCTCCTTCCGTTCTCCCCCGTAGCGGCCTCCCCCAGCCGCTTCCCGTACACGCGCTGAGCGCTCCTGTGCGCTGTTCTCCGTACGTCCTCGCGCTCGTGCGTCCACCGCGCACCGGATCTTCCGGAGGCGGTCTTCCGCCGTCCCGCGCAGACCTGTTCCCGTCTGCGCCGGGCGGTCGCCTTCTCGCTCACCATCAGCGTGACAGGGGGATGCCCGCAGGGCTCCGGGGCCAAAGCAGAGTTGAGGAAGTCCAGAGGTTCGGCCCAGGATGGCGGCCATGACATCCACAGCCTCCGCAGCCGGCCCCGGGCCCCGTCCTCTGCTCAACCGCAGGCTGGCCGAGTTCGGCACCACGATCTTCGCCGAGATGTCCGCGCTGGCCCTGCGCACCGGATCCATCAACCTGGGCCAGGGCTTCCCGGACACCGACGGCCCCGAAGCGGTCCGGGAGGCCGCGGTGCGCGCCCTGCGCGACGGCCGCGGCAACCAGTACCCGCCCGGCCCCGGCATCCCCGAGCTGCGCACCGCGGTCGCGGACCACCAGCGGCGCCGCTACGGCCTGGAGTGCGATCCGGACACGGAGGTGCTGGTCACCGCCGGCGCGACGGAGGCGATCGCGGCGGCGCTGCTGGCGCTGGTCGAGCCGGGCGACGAGGTGATCGCCCTGGAGCCGTACTACGACTCGTACGCCGCGTGCATCGCCATGGCGGGCGGTACGCGGGTGCCCGTCACGCTCCGGCCCGCGCCGCGGCCGGACGGCGCCGCCCCGGACGGCGCCGCCCCGGGCGACGCGGACGGCGCCGCCGCGCCCCGCGGCTTCCGGCTGGACCTGGACGAGCTGCGGGACGCCGTCACGAAGCGGACCAGGCTGCTCCTGCTGAACACCCCGCACAACCCGACCGGCACCGTCCTCACCCACGCCGAGCTCGCGGAGATCGCCCGCCTCGCCGTCGAGCACGACCTGCTCGTGGTCACCGACGAGGTCTACGAGCACCTGGTCTACGACGGCGCGCGGCACATCCCGCTGGCCACCTTCCCGGGCATGCGGGAGCGCACGGTCACGATCAGCTCGGCGGGCAAGACGTTCTCGTTCACGGGATGGAAGGTCGGGTGGGTGACCGCGGCCGCCGAGCTGGTGACGGCGGTGCGGTCCGCCAAGCAGTTCCTGACGTACGTGTCCTCGGGGCCGTTCCAGTACGCGGCCGCGGAGGCGCTGGCGCTGCCCGACAGCTACTTCGACGGCCTGCGCCGGGACCTCCAGGCCGGCCGCGACCTGCTCTCCGCGGGCCTTTCGGAGGCCGGCTTCGAGGTCTACCGCCCGTCCGCCACGTACTTCATCACCACGGACATCCGCCCCCTCGGCGAGAGCGACGGCTTCGCCTTCTGCCGCGCCCTCCCGGAGCGCATCGGGGTCGTCGCCATTCCGAACGCGGTCTTCTACGACCACCGCCACGAGGGCGCGCCGTTCGTGCGGTTCGCCTTCTGCAAGCGGCCGGAGGTGTTGCGGGAGGCGGCGGAGCGGTTGCTCAAGCTGCGCAACGGGTAGGGCGTGAGCGCGTCCCGTGCCGCCCGGATGTCAGGCCGCGTCGACGGTGAAGGTCTGGCCGGGCTCAGCGGGCTCACTGGAGCAGTCCTGTAGGGACGCCTCGGCGCCGGTCGACGCCACGTCTTCGATGCCGAGGCACTGGCCGCCGTCGGCCGCGACGAAGCGGTAGCGGCGGTCGGGGCCTGGGGGCTTCACCGTCTCGACGGTGAACCGTGTCGCGCTGTCGCATGCTTCGACCGGTTGCAGCAGGCCGTTGGCCTTGGGGTGCGCCTGGTCTCCCTCGATCACGTCCAGGCAACCGGTCCCTTGGCCCGCCTTCTCCCAGATGATCTGGTACGCACGGTCGCCGGCCGGTTCGACGGTGACCTTCGGCAGGGCCTTCCCGTCGCAGGGGGCCTGTACGGCGACCGCTCCGTCGTAGCTGTATTTGCCGTGCTCTCGGGTGTGGCCCTCCGTCAGGCACAGGTTCGCGACCCCGGCCGGGTGGATGTGCACCGGCATGTTCAGCGGGACTCCCGGGGCGTCCTTGTCGCCGGTGGGAGATCCGGGTGAGGGGAGCCCTGTCGGATCGGACGTCGGGGCCGGGGAGACGGAGGAAGGCGAGCCCGCGCCGGCGGGGTCGGAGTTCCCGCCGCCGTCGATCCTGGCCGCCCAGAGCGAGAAGATCCCGGTGACGAGGGCGGCGAGCACGGCGGCCGCGGCTCCCCAGCGCGCGGCGCGGAGGGCCGCGTCGCGGCCCGTCGACGATCTGTCGGCGCGCTCCGGATCTGGCGCAAACCTGTCCCCGCCCGCCTGGGAGCCGTCCGGGTCCGTCCAGGGCCCGTCGCGGCCTGTCGTCGAGTCCCGTTCCACCCCGTCGGGCTCTGCCACCCGGTCACCACCCTCGGCTCACGACGCTCGTCCAGACGTTCGTGCGGCTCTCAGCATGTGGCAGAGCTGAGCCCGTGCCTAGGTGGGCTTTTGGTCAGGCTGTGCTCCGGGTGCCCTTCCGGGCACGGAAAGCACTTCCGGGACGCGAGGAAGCCAGGCATCCGGCCACGGTCGGTGCCGATGCGGCCGGACGCGGCTCCCCGCGCCCCGGATGAGGGTGCTTCTCAGTTCTCGTCGTCCGGCTTGTCGTCCGACGCGGAGTCGACGTCCTTCTCCAGGCCGAACTGCTCCACGAGCCAGCGGTCGAACTCGATCGCGGCCCGCACCCAGCTGACCGTGGACGACACGAAGTGCTCCAGGCTGACGCCCGTGCCGATCAGCATCTGGGCCTCGCCGATGAAGCGGACCGTGCCGTCGTCGTGCGTGTGGCTGTAGACCTTGGGCCACAGAGTGCGGCGGTTCCAGTCGTCGACCGCTTCCAGGAGCTGGGGCTTGTCCTCGATCTTGTGCGGCCGGTCGTAGAACGTCCGGACCGAGAAGACCTGCTGCTCCTCCTCGCCGCGGAACATGAAGTACGTACGGAACTTCTCCCACGGCGCGGCGAGGTCGCCCTCCTCGTCGACGACGTACTTCAGCTCCATCTGGTCCAGGAGCTGCTTCACCAGGTCCTGATCCGGGATGACGGGCCCCGCCGGCCCCTGGGGCTGCGGCTCGGGCTTGCCCCCGAAGTTCGGAATCGAGGACGGGTCGATGGTCACCGTGATTGTCCCTTCGTAGGTTCCGCCATCCTCCCCCATACGCGCCGGGTGCCCGCAACCCCCGCCCCCGGAACCGCCCGCGGTTCAGCTTTCAGCACAGGGCGCTGCGCTGCGCCGGCCACGTGACGGCGCGGCCCCGGCACCGCACACAGTAGGCGTCCGGCCACAGACCGTCCGAGGGGCCCCTCGGAAGGGGCGCGGGCGCCCCTGGCGGGGCGGGTGGGCCGGACACGGCAAGGGGTCGTCACCGTCCGAAGGGGGCAGATGCGATCGCATCCGGACCACCGGCCGGTGGATGGTTGCTCGCGCAGTTCCCCGCGCCCCTGAGAAGCCGGGGCTGCGCCCCGATCAGGGACCTGGTCACGCCCACGCGGCGGAGCCGCACATCGACACAGCTCCGCGCCCCTCAAGTGGACCGGGGCGCAGCCCCGGGAGACACGCACCCCGGCGGGGACGCCGGGGCAAGGGAGACAGAGGGGTTACCCCTCTTTTCGGAGGCTCGTCCGCTCCCCCTTCTCGTACGCCCGCCCCACGAGCAGCCCGTCCCCGAACGCGTCGACCCTGACCGTGTCGCCGTCCTTGACCTCGCCGGACAGGATCTCCTTGGCGAGCCGGTCGCCGATGGCGGTCTGCACGAGGCGGCGCAGCGGGCGTGCGCCGTACGCCGGGTCGTTGCCCTCGTCGGCGAGCCAGACCAGCGCCTGGGGGGTGACCTCCAGCGTGAGGCGCCGCTCGGCGAGGCGTGCCGTGAGGCGGTCGATCTGGAGCTGGGCGATCCGGCCCAGCTCGTCCTTGTCGAGCGCCGAGAAGACCACCAGCTCGTCGAGCCGGTTGATGAACTCGGGCTTGAAGGACGCCCTGACGACCTCCAGGACCTGCTGCTTCTTCTCCTCCTCGCCGATCAACGGGTCCACCAGGAACTGGCTGCCGAGGTTGGAGGTGAGCACCAGGATGGTGTTCCGGAAGTCGACCGTGCGGCCCTGGCCGTCGGTGAGCCGGCCGTCGTCGAGCACCTGGAGGAGGATGTCGAAGACCTCCGCGTGGGCCTTCTCCACCTCGTCCAGCAGGATGACCGAGTACGGCCGCCTGCGCACCGCCTCCGTGAGCTGGCCGCCCTCCTCGTAGCCGACGTATCCGGGCGGGGCGCCGACCAGGCGGGCGACGCTGTGCTTCTCGCTGTACTCGCTCATGTCGATGCGGACCATGGCCCGCTCGTCGTCGAAGAGGAAGTCCGCGAGGGCCTTCGCCAGCTCGGTCTTGCCGACGCCCGTCGGGCCGAGGAACAGGAACGATCCGGTGGGGCGGTCCGGGTCGGCGATGCCCGCGCGCGTGCGGCGCACCGCGTCGGAGACGGCGCGCACGGCCTCGCTCTGGCCGATCAGCCGCTTGCCGATCTCCTCCTCCATGCGCAGCAGCTTCTGCGTCTCGCCCTCCAGGAGGCGCCCCGCGGGGATGCCGGTCCAGGAGCCGACGACGTCCGCGATGTCGTCCGGGCCGACCTCCTCCTTGACCATCGTGTCGCGGGCGGCCTCCTCCTCGGCCTCGGACGCGGCCTCCAGGTCGCGCTCCAGGGTGGGGATCTCGCCGTACAGCAGCTTGGACGCCGTGTCGAAGTCGCCGTCGCGCTGGGCGCGCTCCGCCTGGCCGCGCAGCTCGTCGAGCTTCTCCTTGAGCTCGCCCACGCGGTTCAGGGACTGCTTCTCCTTCTCCCAACGGGCGGTCAGGTGCCGCAGCTCCTCCTCCTTGTCGGCGAGGTCGCGGCGGAGCCGCTCCAGGCGCTCCCGGCTGGCGGCGTCGGTGTCCTTGCCGATCGCCATCTCCTCCATGCGCAGCCGGTCGACGGCGCGCTGCAACTCGTCGATCTCGACGGGTGAGGAGTCGATCTCCATGCGGAGCCGGGACGCGGCCTCGTCCACCAGGTCGATGGCCTTGTCGGGCAGGAAGCGGGAGGTGATGTAGCGGTCGGAGAGGGTCGCGGAGGCCACCAGGGCGCTGTCCGCGATCTGCACCTTGTGGTGCGCCTCGTAGCGGCCCTTGAGGCCGCGCAGGATGGCGATGGTGTCGGCGACGGTCGGCTCGGCGACCAGCACCTGCTGGAAACGGCGCTCCAGGGCGGCGTCCTTCTCGATGCGCTCCCGGTACTCGTCCAGCGTGGTGGCGCCGACCATGCGCAGCTCTCCGCGGGCCAGCATGGGCTTGAGCATGTTCCCCGCGTCCATGGCGGAGTCGCCGCCCGCGCCCGCCCCGACGACCGTGTGCAGCTCGTCGATGAAGGTGATGATGCGGCCGTCGCTGTCCTTGATCTCGGCGAGCACGGCCTTCAGGCGCTCCTCGAACTCACCGCGGTACTTGGCGCCCGCGACCATCGCGCCCAGGTCCAGCGAGACCAGCCGCTTGTTCTTCAGCGACTCCGGCACGTCGCCCTTGACGATGCGCTGCGCGAGGCCCTCGACGACGGCGGTCTTGCCGACGCCGGGCTCGCCGATGAGCACCGGGTTGTTCTTGGTGCGCCGCGACAGCACCTGGACCACGCGGCGGATCTCCTGGTCACGGCCGATGACCGGGTCGAGCTTGCCCTCGCGGGCCGCGGCCGTGAAGTCCGTGCCGAACTTCTCCAGGGCCTTGTACTGACCCTCCGGGTCGGGTGTGGTCACCCGGCGTCCTCCCCTGTTGCGCTGGAACGCGTCCAGCAGCTTCTCCGCGCTGCCGCCGTGCCGGCGCAGTACGTCCCCCGCCTGGCCGCCCTTGGCGGCGATGCCGATGAGCAGGTGCTCCGTCGACAGGTAGTCGTCATCGAGCTCCTTGGCGCGCTCCGCCGCGTCGGCGATGACCGCCAGCATCTCGCGGTTCGGCTGCGGGGGCGCGACGGTGGAACCCGTGACGCTGGGCAGCGCGGCGAGGGCGCGCTCGGCGGCGGACCGCACGGCCGCGCGGTCCGCCTCGACCGCGGCGAGCAGGTCGGTGACGTTCTCGTTGTCCTGGCCCTCCAGGAGGGCCAGCAGGAGGTGCACGGGAGTCAGGTCCGGGTGCCCGTCCGTGACGGCGCGCTGGGTGGCCGCACTGATCGCGTCCCGGCTTCTGTTCGTCAGCTCGGCGTCCACGTCTGGTGTTCCTTCCTCGCTTCTGACTCGGTCTTCTCGGTGTGATCGGTGAGCTCTGCGTGCCCGGTGAGCTCGGTGCGCTCGGTTCTCTGGATGTGCTTGGCGTTTCCGGTCTCGTCGCCCGCTGGTGTCACTCTTGGTCGTCCTACTGGTCACTCTCGCGGCCGACGCCGCCCTCGGCACCCCCGGCGCCGCCGGATCATGTCACCGCGGCACCCGCTGCTCCGGCGGCCCCGGGCCGGCCCCCCGGCCACCCCTGCCGACTTTCTGACTCGCATAGCGTACACAAAGTTGAGTCTATTCCACTCAAGAGTGTGAGAGGAGGGGGCGGCGCCCAGTCCGTGCACATCTGTGGATAACTTTCCGGAGCATGGCTTCCCACCGGCGCGACCCGCGCGCCCCCTCGGCGCCGTACCTCGCCTTCTGGCGCGAACGGCGCTTGTGCACCCTGACGACCCTGCGCCCCGACGGCACCCCCCATGTAGTGCCCGTCGGAGCGACGTACGACCCCGAGGCGGGCCTGGCCCGGGTGATCGCCTCCGGGGACAGCGCGAAAGTACGGCACGTGCGCGCGTGGGCGGAACGCGAGGACGGCGGCGGTGGCGCGGCGGTCGCCGTCTGCCAGTTCCAGGGGCGGCTGTGGGCCACCCTGGAGGGCCTCGCGGTGGTCCGTACGGAACCGGAGCTGATCGCCGACGCGGAGCGGCGCTACGAGGAGCGGTACGGCCGCACCCCGCGCCCGAACCCGCGCCGCGTCCTCATCGAGATCAGCCTCACGACGGCCCTGGGCAACACCTGACCGCCCCCCGGCCGGGGCGCTACCGGCGTCGGCGTCCGGCAACCACCCACCTGCCGGTGGTCCGGACACGGCAGAGGCTGCCCCTTTCGGAGAGTGGCGATCTGACGCTGTCGTCGTGGTTGCTCGCGCGGTTCCCCGCGCCGCCTTAAATGCGGGGCTAAGCCCCGTTCTGCGGCTTCGCCGCATGGGCTGTCGGGGCGCAGCCCCGCTTCTTAAGGGGCGCGGGGAACCGCGCGAGCAACCACCCACGACCGGATGGTCCGGACACGGCAGAACCACCCCTCCGAGACGGCCCCACGGCCCGAAGGGCAGACGGACGCACCCCGAACAACCCGCACCCCTCCCCGGCCCGCCAAGCCGCCAGGCAAAACTGCAGCGGCGCCACCGTGTCTCAGGTCCACGGTGACGCCGCTGCGGGGGGGAAGTGCCTGCGCGATCTGTTACGACGGGGGAACCGCGTCAGGCACTGCGGGGGGTGGCGGAGATGGTCTTGGGTACTCCAGCTGCCTCGGGGTCGATGGGCTGGCGGTCACGCTGGTCGAGATTGACGAAGATCATTCCGTAGCGGACAGCGCACCGCACGGGCTTCGGCGCCCCGCGCGGGCGGCGCAGGCACCTGTAGGCCCTTATGTCGTCGTCACCGTCACGGGCCACGACGACCGGTTCACCGAACAACGTCACCATCAGCGAGTCGCCAGGGTGGGGGATGGCCGTGACGAGGTCGATGAAGTGCCATCCGGAGCGGTAGGCCGTCGCCATCTCGCGCCGGAAGGAACGGTCGTCGGGAGGGGTGGTCATGCCTTCACCGAGCCAACGGAGTTGCCCCAACCCGTGTCCGCAGGGGTCGCCATGCGGTTACCCCAGCCCGTGTCGGCCGGGACCGCCCGGACGAGCGTGCCCCAACCGGTATCAGCGGGGACGGCACCGCGCTGAGCGACACCCCAGCCCGTGTCACCGGAACCACCCTGCACAGACGAACCCCAGCCGGTGTCGCCGGCCACCGTCCGCTCCATGCCCACGGTGTCCTGCGCCGGGGACTCGACCTGGGCCGCAACCACACCACTGAGTGCTCCAAAAGCCACGACCGTGGAGAAAGCGGTCGCAAGTACTCCGCGAAGCAATCTCGTGTACATAGTCGGCTTCGTCCTCACTTGATGAAGTGTTCTCCCCCGGTGCAACAAGACGATGGCTCATTCAGGCACGTCAATGCCACAGGAGCGATGCATCATGTTCTTGCACGTTCAGGACCCTGGGGGGTGGAGAATTGCCTATTACTTCCACAAAGCCGACACATCCCCACTCGCTGGCCGAACTGTGCGACGAGGGGGCGCAGCTCTACGCGAGCGCGCTCAGTGCCGGTCGCATCGCGAGGGCGGAGGTGACGGCCACGCCGTGCCTCCTTGACTTCGCCCTGCTGCAACCGGACCCTGACGACCCGAACTGGCTGCGGCCCGTCCCGCCTTCGGTGGCCCTGGCCCAGCGGCTCCACCCCCTGGAACGGGAGATCCTCGACAAGCGACGGCTGTCCATCGAACTGACCGAATCATTCGAGCCATTTATGGCTCTGAGTGCCCAGACCCCCGCCCCCACCCACTCGATCACCGTCCTGGAGGGTCTGGACCGCATAAACGCTGCTCTGAACCTGGCCACCGCGGAGTGCCGCACGGAGGTGCTCACCGTGCAGCCCGGAGGCCGCCGCTCCGAGCACATACTGAATCAGGCCCTCGAGCGCGACCGCCCCTTGACCAACCGCGGCGTCCGCATCCGCACGCTCTACCAGCACACTGTCCGGCACAGCCAGGGCACGATGGCCTACGTCGACCAGATGGCGGACGGCCTGGTGCAGATACGCACCCTGGAAGAGCTCATAGAGCGCCTGATCGTCTGCGATGAGACCGTGGCCTTCATCCCGGCGGGCGACCAGCCGGACTTCGCGCTGGAACTCCGCCACCCCGGCCTCGTCAGATACCTGGTCAAGGTCTTCGAGCAACTGTGGCGCCGCGGCGTCCCCCTCCTGGAGGAAGTCCCGTACGATCCCACGCCGGACGGCATCACCGGCGTTCAGCGGACGATCGCCAAGCTCCTCATCGAGGGACACGTCGACGAGGCCATCGCCCGGCGCCTCGGCATGAACGTACGCACCTGCCGGGCGCACATAGCGAAGCTCGCGGCCGCCCTCGGCAGCGGCAGCCGGGCCCAGCTCGGATACCTCATCGCGCGATCGGGAATCCTGGAGACCGACCAGTGATCCGGTGACCCTGGGCCGTTCGCGACCATCAGCACCTCGAAGGGACCGGAGAGGCGGCCCCGTACAGGACCGGCGACCGGCCCGTGGACTTCCGGCAGGAGGGCGGTCTGTGAGCCAGGAGAGCCATCCACACGCCGCGGACGAGCAGGTGTGCGCGGCTGGCATGGACCTCTATCGGCGCGCGCTCCGTGAGGGCCGTGTACCGCTCGTGGACGCCGGCGCCGCCCCCTGTGCCGTCGGCCTCGGCCTGCTCTACCCGGACGGCGAGGACACGCAGTGGCTGCGCCCCGTCGCCCCCTCCCTCGCCCTGCCCCGCCTGCTGCACACCGTCGAGGCCGACATCGAGCGCCGGCGGCGCGGCGAGGTCGCGCTCGCCGAGGCGTTTCAGCCACTCATGACGATGCGCACCGAACACGCCCTCACGCAGGACCACGCCGTGATCAGCATCCTGCGGGGACACCAGCCGATCAACGAGGCGATCGACGAGGCCCGCTCCGAGTCGTCCGAGGAACTGCTCACCGTGCAGCCCGGCGGCCGGCGCCCGCCCACCCTGCTGAGATGGGTGCTCCCCACCGAACAGGCCCTGCTCGACCGCGGCGCCCGGATGCGCACCCTCTACCAGCACACCTCCCGGCACGCCCCAGCCGTCCTCGACCACTACGAGCAGCTCCACGGCGACGTGCAGGTGCGCACGCTGAACGAGGTCACCCAGCGGCTGGTGATGCTGGACCGCCGGGTGGCCTTCGTGCCCGCCAACTCCGACGGCACTGCCGCCTTCGTGATCCGCCATCCGGCGCTGATCTCGTTCCTGGCCACCACCTTCGAGCGCTTATGGGACCTCGCTACCCCCATGTGGCCCCGCCCCGCCCCGGAGGTCCCCGACGCGGGCGGCTTCACCCGCCGGCAGCGCGCCATCGCCGCCCTGCTGATCGAGGGCCTCACGGACGACAAGATCGCCCTGCGTCTCGCGATGAACGTCCGCACCGTCCGCGTGCACATCGCCAAGCTCGCCGACATCCTCGGCACGTCGAGCCGGGCCCAACTCGGCTACCGGATCGGGCAGTCCGGAATCCTGGAGCAGGACGCGTAGTGGTCCTGCGGTACACGCGAGCGGTACACGGGACCCCCGGTGTGCCGGAGTCACCCGATGCAGTGGCAACTGCGAAGACCCGTGGCGCACCCGCCCGTTCAGGCACTCCGGCCCCTCCCCGGCCGCGCCGGGCAGCCGCGTCCCGGGGCCGCGCCTTTCCGGTCCGCCCCCGGCCTCTCCGTGCAGGCAGGAGGCGGATGTTCCGGTTGTGCCGCCTGGGTCGACGAGTTGTGTACCGCGAGAGACCGCGCCTCCACTGCCGTGCACACCTTCCAGCTTCCCGGCCTGTCGGGCAGTGGGGCAAACGACGACGTGGCAGGGTGTCGCCCGGCGTGGCGCGGTGCCCGGCCCACCGTCCACGCCGGGGGGTGGATTTCCGGTCCGACACCGAGGCGCATCCGGCGGCGTTTATTTTGTGCACGCCGTTTACACGGATCGGTGGACGGACTCCCCCGCCCCCGGGAAAACTCTGATCGACGGACAAGGAGTACCCCGTGGGATTGCGCAGCACCATCAGCGAGCGCCAGCGACGTCTTGGTTTCGAGCTGAAACATCTACGTGAACAGGCCGGGTTGAGCGCCGCGGAGGCGTCGGAGCGGATCGGCATGGGCCGCGCCCAGCTCAGCCAGATCGAAACGGCGAAGACCACGATCCTGACCGAGCGGCTCAGGGCCCTCTGCGAACTTTACGGTTGCACAGATAAGTCCTACGTGGATGCGCTGGTGGCGCTCTCGGAAGCCTCGGGTAAGGGCTGGTGGAGCGCGTACAAACGCTCCATGGTGACGGACGCCCTGAGCCTTGCCGAACTGGAAGCAGACGCCCTGGAAGTGCGAATGCACCAGTCGCTCTTCATTCCCGGGCTCTTCCAGACGGCCGGGTACGCCCGGGCCATTTTCAACAGTCCGGGACTCGGTTTCGACAATTTCGAGGCGCCTTTGCGGTTCCGTATGGAACGGCAGCGGATTCTCACCGACGAGAATGCGCCGCTGGTACGGGCCGTCATCCACGAGGCCGCGCTACGGATACGGTTCGGCGGTGCGCAGGTGGTGCGCGAGCAACTCCTGCGGCTGGTCGAGCTCTCGAAGTTGCCGAACGTGACGATCCAGGTCTATCCGTTCAGCGCCCAGGCGTACGCGGCGATCAGTGGGAATTTCCTGCACATCATTCCCGGCAACGAGCGGCTGAGCACCGTGGCCCTGGAGCAGGCCATCGGTTACCAGTACCTCAGCGAGACGTTCCACCTCGAACGCTACAGCGCGATGTTCGATTTGCTGACCGAGAACGCCCTCGCCCCGATCAACGCGTCGTCGGCACCCGAGGCGCATTCGGCGAAGGACTCGCTCGCCCTTATCCAACACCTGCTTTACACGTTGTAGGAAGGACCAGATGCCCGAACTCCATTGGCAGAAGTCGACGTTCAGCAGCGGCCCGCAGGGCGAGTGCCTGAACGTCGCCGTCGCTCCTGACGGAACGATACGCCTTCGCGAAAGCGATGCTCCCCGGACCGTGCTGATCGCCACGCCGCACGGGCTGGCGGCCCTCCTGGAGGACATCAAGGGCGGCGCGCCCCGCTGAGGCGCGTTCCGCGCCGCCCAGCCGACAACCGTCCCCTGGGGGTTGTTCCGGTCGCGTCCGGACCAGCGGCGTGTGCCCCGCGCCCCCATCGGGTCCAGCCCCTTGCGGTCGTCCGTTGGCTGCGGGCTCTGTCGTGGCCGGTCGCGCAGTTCCCCGCGCCCCTTTGGGGCGCATCGCTGCACCTCGACGACCAGGGCGCCCCCAGAAGGGGCGCGGGGAACTGCGCGAGCAACCACGACGAGCCCGCACATGGTCAGGCGCCGAAAGGGGCAGCCCGGCCCCACCGTGCCACCGGCAGAAGAGCGTGCACGCCCAGCCGGAGCACCGACCGGCGGAGCCGGAAGAACCGAGCGAACTCGCGGGAACCCGGGGGAACCCGAGCAAACCCGGGGGACCCCGGGGGAAGCCGAACCCGGGAGGTTACTCCGGCTTCTTCGGTCGCCAGACCACCAACGCACTGGTCTGCTGGACCTCCTGGTACGGCACCAGATCGCGCCGGTACGAGGCGTGCACCGCCGCCTCCCGCTGCCGCATGGCAGCCGCCGCACCGTCGACCGCGGCCTGGAGTTCGGCGACGCGCGCCTGGAGAGCCGCGACCTGGTTCTCCAGTTCGATGATCCGCTTGATGCCGGCGAGGTTGATGCCCTCGTCCTGCGACAGCTGCTGCACCTGGCGGAGCAGCTCGATGTCACGGGCGGAGTACCGGCGCCCCCGGCCCGCGGTGCGGTCCGGGGAGACCAGTCCCAGGCGGTCGTACTGCCGCAGGGTCTGCGGGTGCAGCCCGCTGAGCTGAGCAGCCACGGAGATGACGTAGACCGGTGTCTCCTCGGTCAGCTCGTACGGGTTCCGGCTGCGTCCTGGTCGGCTGTCCATACCGTCAAGCTCCCTTCGCGGCCTGGAATAGCTCCGCCCGCGGGTCCTCTCCCACGGTGGCCTCGCGATACGCCTCCAGCGCGTCGCGCGCCTTGCCTGTCACGTCCTTCGGTACCACGACCTCCACGGTGACGAGAAGGTCGCCGCGGGTGCCGTCCTTGCGAACGGCGCCCTTGCCGCGGGCGCGCATCGTGCGCCCGTTGGGGGTGCCCTCCGGGAGTTTCAGGGTGACCGGGGGACCGCCCAGGGTGGGCACCTTGACCTCGCCGCCGAGCGCCGCCTCCGAGAAGGTGACCGGGACGGTGACGGTGAGGTTGTCGCCCCGGCGGCCGAAGACCGGGTGCGCGTCGACGTGCACCACGACATAGAGGTCGCCGGCCGGGCCGCCGCGCTCGCCCGGCGTGCCCTTGCCGCGCAGCCTGATCCGCTGCCCGTCGCTCACGCCGGCCGGGATGCGGACCTGCATCGTGCGCGAGGACTTCGCACGGCCCGAGCCCTTGCAGACCTCGCAGGGGTTCTCGGCGATCAGGCCGCGGCCCTTGCAGTCGACGCACGGGTCGGTGAGCGAGAAGCCGCCACCGCCGCCGCGCGAGACCTGGCCGGTGCCGACGCAGGTCGGGCACACGCGCGGCGTGCCGTTCTTGTCGCCGGTGCCCGAGCAGGCCTTGCAGGGCGCCTGCGACGACATCCTGAGCGGGACCGTCGCGCCGTTGATCGCCTCCGTGAAGCTGAGGGTGACCTCGGACTCGATGTCCTGGCCGCGCCGCGGCTGCACCCTGCCGCCCGCGGTGCCGGTGCCGCCGCGGTTGAACAGTCCGCCGAAGACGTCGCCCAGGCCGCCGCCGAAGCCGCCGGCGCCCCCGCTGCCACCCGGGGTCCCGCCGAAGAGGTCGCCCAGGTCGAAGTTGAAGTTCCCGCCGGTCCCGCCGGGGCCGGGCCGGAAGCCGCCGTTGCCGAACAGCGACCGGGCGTCGTCGTACTCCTTGCGCTTCTTGGGGTCGCCGAGCACGTCGTTGGCCTCGGAGATCTCCTTGAAGCGCTCCTCCGCCCTGGCGTTGCCCTTGTTGGCGTCCGGGTGGTTCTCCCGGGCCAGCTTGCGGTACGCCTTCTTGATCTCTGCTTCGGTGGCGTCCTTGGGGACGCCGAGGACCTTGTAGTAGTCCTTCTCGATGAAGTCCTTGGTGCTCATCCTCGGCGCCCCTCCTTCCTCTCGTGCGCCGCTCGCGCGGCACCGTGCCGGTAGGCGGTGTCAGCCCTCGTCCGGGCCACCGCTGTCCCTGTTTCTGGCGGTCCCGGCGTTCCCGGTGCCGTCCGTGCCGTTCTGCCCCTGCGTGCCTTCCGCGGAACCGTCCGCCTGGGCCTCCGCCTGGTCACCCGCCTCGGACCTGCCCGGCTTGCCTGCTTCCGGACCGGCGCCCTGCGCGCCCGGCTGCGGTTCCGCCACCGCCACCCGCGCGGGGCGGATGGTGCGCTCGCCGAACCGATACCCAGGCTGCAGAATCGCCACGCACGTGGTCTCCGTGACGTCCGGCGCGTAGCTGTGCATCAGGGCCTCGTGGATTGTCGGGTCGAAGGGCTCGCCCTCCTTGCCGAACTGCTGGAGGCCCAGCTTGGCGGCGACCGTCTCCAGCGACTCGGCCACCGACTTGAAGCCGCCGACCAGCTCGCCGTGCTCCCGCGCGCGGCCGATGTCGTCCAGCACCGGGAGCAGCTCCGTCAGGAGGTTCGCGATGGCGACCTCCTTGACGGCCACCCGGTCCCGCTCGACCCGGCGGCGGTAGTTCTGGAACTCCGCCTGCAACCTCTGCAGGTCACCGGTGCGCTCGCCGAGCGCGGTGCGCACCTGGTCGAGCTGGGCCCGCAGTCCAGCCGTCTCGTCCCCGGCGGGGGCCGCCGTACCCTCTCGCGAGGGCCCGGCGGCCTGCTGCTCGGCGTCGTCAGGGGTGGCGCCGGAGGAGACGTCGGCGGGCTCGCGCTCGTCGAAGCCCGGGGTCTCCTCCGTCACGCGGCACCGTCCTTCCGCTCATCGTCGACGATCTCGGCGTCGACGACGTCGTCGTCCGCCTTGGCCTGACCGGCGCCCGCACCGCCCGCGGCACCCGCGGCGCCCGCGCCCTCACCAGCGGCCTGGGCGTCGGCGTACATCGCCTGCCCGAGCTTCTGGGAGACCGCGGCGACCTTCTCGGTGGCCGTGCGGATCTCGCCCGTGTCCTCGCCCTTGAGCTTCTCCTTCAGCTCGGCGACGGAGGCCTCGACCTCGGTCTTGATCTCGCCGGGGACCTTGTCCTCGTTGTCCTTGAGGAACTTCTCCGTCTGGTAGACGAGCTGCTCGCCCTGGTTGCGGGTCTCGGCGGACTCGCGGCGGCGGTGGTCCTCCTCCGCGTACTGCTCGGCCTCCTGCCGCATCCGGTCGACCTCGTCCTTCGGCAGCGAGGAGCCGCCGGTGACGGTCATCTTCTGCTCCTTGCCGGTGCCGAGGTCCTTCGCGGTGACGTGCATGATGCCGTTCGCGTCGATGTCGAAGGAGACCTCGATCTGCGGCACGCCGCGCGGCGCCGGCGGCAGGCCGGTCAGCTCGAACATGCCGAGCTTCTTGTTGTACGCGGCGATCTCGCGCTCGCCCTGGTAGACCTGGATCTGCACCGACGGCTGGTTGTCCTCGGCGGTGGTGAAGATCTCGGAGCGCTTGGTCGGGATCGTGGTGTTGCGCTCGATGAGCTTCGTCATGATGCCGCCCTTGGTCTCGATGCCGAGGGACAGCGGGGTGACGTCGAGCAGCAGGACGTCCTTGACCTCGCCCTTGAGGACACCGGCCTGGAGCGAGGCGCCGATGGCGACGACCTCGTCCGGGTTCACACCCTTGTTGGCCTCCTTGCCGCCGGTCAGCTCCTTGACGATCTCGGCGACGGCCGGCATGCGGGTCGAACCGCCGACGAGCACGACGTGGTCGATCTCGGAGAGCTGGATGCCCGCGTCCTTGATGACGTTGTGGAACGGCGTCTTGCACCGCTCCAGGAGGTCGGACGTGAGCTGCTGGAACTGGGCGCGGGTCAGGCGCTCGTCCAGGTGCAGCGGGCCCTCGGCGGAAGCCGTGATGTAGGGCAGGTTGATGGTCGTCTCGGTGGACGAGGAGAGCTCGATCTTCGCCTTCTCCGCGGCCTCGCGGAGGCGCTGGAGGGCCATCTTGTCGCGGGACAGGTCCACGCCGTGGCCGTTGGCGAACTGCTTGACCAGGTAGTCGACGATGCGCTGGTCCCAGTCGTCACCACCGAGGTGGTTGTCGCCGTTGGTGGCCTTCACCTCGACGACGCCGTCGCCGATCTCCAGCAGCGAGACGTCGAAGGTGCCGCCACCGAGGTCGAAGACCAGGATGGTCTGGTCGTCCTTGTCGAGGCCGTAGGCCAGGGCGGCGGCCGTGGGCTCGTTGACGATGCGCAGGACGTTCAGGCCCGCGATCTCGCCGGCCTCCTTGGTGGCCTGGCGCTCCGAGTCGTTGAAGTACGCCGGGACGGTGATCACGGCGTCCGTGACCTTCTCGCCCAGGTAGGATTCGGCGTCGCGCTTCAGCTTCTGCAGAATGAAGGCGGAGATCTGCTGGGGGTTGAAGCCCTTGTCGTCGATGTCGATCTTCCAGCCGGTGCCCATGTGGCGCTTGACCGACCGGACGGTCCTGTCGACGTTGGTGACCGCCTGACGCTTCGCTACCTCGCCGACGAGCACCTCGCCGTTCTTGGCGAAGGCGACGACGGACGGCGTGGTCCTGGCGCCCTCGGCGTTGGTGATGACGGTGGGCTCACCGCCCTCCAGAACGCTGACGACGGAGTTAGTCGTGCCCAGGTCGATGCCGACCGCACGTGCCATTTCGAATCCTCCAGCTTTATTGAGCGGAACGCGCTCAAGAGTGCCTCATCGGGTACGGCGTGTCAACAGACCTGAGTCGTGGGGGCTCAACTTTTATTCTGGGCTTATGCCCAAGCAAGGGGCACCTGACGGTGCCGGGGCGCCCCGGCGGGGTGGGCGCACACGGGTGTGGCGGCCGTCTTTTGCGCAGTTCCCCGCGCCCCTTCTTGGGCCCTGCCCCCTGCGGTCAGCCGTCGACTCTCGGTACGTCGTGGTCGTTCGCCCCTACGCGGCGGAGCCGCATATCGACACAGCCCCGCGCTCCTTTCGGGGCGCTTCCGCTTGCCGTCGGCGGTCGGCTGCCGCTCTTCGGGGCGCAGCCCCGTCCTTCAAGGGGCGCGGGGAACTGCGCGAACGACCACGACACAGCCTTCAGACCGCGACCCACCCCCAGAGGCACCCCCTCCCGGCGATGCCCCCCCGCAGGGGAACCGCGGCCTACCGAGAACCCTCCGTGCCGTCCACCGAAGTCGTCGGCCGCGGCGCTCCGAGGCGGCCCCAGGTGACGAACACCGCCGTGGAACCCGCCGCCCAGACGCCCAGCACGAGGAAGGGAAAGGCGTGCTGGTGGCCGTGGAAGTACACGGCCGTGTGCTGCGCGTTCACCGAGGCGCCTGGCGGCAGCCAGCGGCCGATCGCGCCCAGGACCGAGGGCAGCAGGGGCCAGGAGACGGCGCCGCCCGAGGACGGGTTGCCGATGATCACCATAAGCCCCCAGGTGGGCAGCATCGCCCAGCGCCCGACGAGCACGCCGAACATGCCCGTGACCATCCCCGCGGTGAACATCGTCAGCGTCAGGATCAGCCACGACTCGGGGAAAGGCAGCCTGATCGCCCCGAGCACCCAGTCCGCGAAGACGGTGATCGAGAAGCCGCCCAGCAGCGCGTAGCCGGCGGTGAAGAGGATCCGCTGGAGCGCGCCGAGCCCCTTCGCCTGGGCGCTGAGCTGGAACGACCCGACGAGGCCGATGATCACCGACGCGAGCGTGACGTAGAAGATCGCCAGCCCGCGCGGGTCGCCCCGCTGGAGCGGCTTGACGTCGGTGACCCGCACCGGGATGCCGATCCTGCGGCCGACCGCGGGCCCGGCCCGCTCCAGCACCTCGGCGACCGACTCCCCGGACGCCCCCGACACGCCGAGGTCCACGGCACGGCCCCCGGGCCGCACGTCCAGCACCGCGAAGACGCGCTGGTCGTCGAGGGCGTCCCGGGCGGCGGCCACGCTCCCGTAGAAGTGCAGCCTGAGGGAGGCGTTCAGCGCCTTCTCCATGCCGTCGACGAACGCCCGGCCGCCCGTGGAGCGGACATCGCCGGTGACGCCGCTGGGGATGTGGTGCGGGGTGGGGTTCGCCATGGCGTACGTGTACGTGCCGGCGAAGAGCCCGGCCGCCAGCGCCGCGAGGAGGGACACCACGGTCGCGGGCAGGTAGGGCGAGTCCTTGAACGCCGCCCACCGGCCCCGCTGGCCCCACCGGCCCCTACCGCCGTCCGGCGCCCGGTGCGCACCCCCGCCGGCGCCGCGGCCCGCGCCTCCGGCACCCTCGGAGGGCGGGCGCTCGGAACCCTCGGACTCTTCAGGCATACGCTCAAGCTAACCAAGACGTATGTCACATTCCTGGCATACGGTCCTCCGGGGCCGTCGGCAGGACGCGACGGCACCGGTGGGGCCCCGCGCAAAACCGTTCGCCACGCATTTCCCGAAGGTGAGATCCTGGAGCCCGTATGTCCACGCACCCTGGCCCCACGCAGCCCCCGTCCTTCGGTTCCCTCGCCCCCCGCCTGACCGAGCTGTCCCTGCGCGACGCACAGCGCCTGGGCCGCCGGCTGGAGGGTGCGCGCAGGATCCGCAAGCCCGAGGCCAGGTCCGCCGTACTGGCCGAGATAGCGGCCGAGGTCGAGCGGGCCGAGGCCCGCCTCGCCGTGCGCGCGGCCCGCCTGCCCGCCGTCAGCTACCCCGAGCAGCTCCCGGTCAGCCAGAAGAAGGACGACATCCTGGCGGCGATCCGCGACCACCAGGTGGTGATCGTCGCGGGCGAGACCGGTTCCGGGAAGACCACGCAGATCCCGAAGATCTGCCTGGAGCTGGGCCGCGGCGTCAAGGGCATGATCGGCCACACCCAGCCCCGCAGGATCGCGGCACGCACGGTCGCCGAGCGGGTGGCGGAGGAGATGTCGACCCCGCTCGGCGAGGCGGTCGGCTGGAAGGTCCGCTTCACCGACCAGGTCGACCAGGACGCGACCTTCGTCAAGCTGATGACCGACGGCATCCTGCTCGCCGAGATCCAGACCGACCGCGAGCTGCGCGCCTACGACACGATCATCATCGACGAGGCCCACGAGCGGTCCCTGAACATCGACTTCCTGCTCGGCTACCTGGCCCAGCTGCTGCCCCGGCGCCCCGACCTCAAGGTGGTCGTCACCTCCGCGACGATCGACCCGGAGCGCTTCTCACGGCACTTCGGCGACGCCCCGATCGTCGAGGTCAGCGGCCGTACGTACCCGGTGGAGGTCCGTTACAGGCCACTCCTCGAAGACGTGGAGGACGACTCCGACGGCCCCGCCGCCGACGCCGACCGCGACCAGATCACCGCGATCACGGACGCCGTCGAGGAGCTGATGGCCGAGGGGCATGGCGACATCCTGGTCTTCCTCTCCGGCGAGCGCGAGATCCGCGACACGGCGGAGGCGCTGGAGAAGAAGAAATATAGATTCACGGAAGTCCTGCCGCTGTACGCGCGCCTCTCGCACGCCGAGCAGCACCGCGTCTTCCAGGCGCACACGGGGCGCCGCATCGTCCTCGCCACCAACGTCGCCGAGACCTCCCTGACGGTCCCCGGCATCAAGTACGTCATCGACCCGGGCACGGCCCGCATCTCCCGCTACAGCCACCGCACGAAGGTGCAGCGGCTGCCCATCGAGGCGATCAGCCAGGCCAGCGCCAACCAGCGCAAAGGGCGTTGCGGCCGTACCTCCGACGGCATCTGCATCCGGCTCTACTCCGAGGACGACTTCCTCGCGCGCCCGGAGTTCACCGACGCGGAGATCCTCCGCACCAACCTGGCGTCGGTCATCCTCCAGATGACCGCGGCGGGCCTCGGCGACATCGAGAAGTTCCCCTTCATCGACCCGCCGGACCACCGCAACATCCGCGACGGCGTCCAGCTCCTAGAAGAGCTCGGCGCGCTCGACCCGCCCACCCGTCTCCCACCACCACCCTCAAACGAGCCCTCCGGGCCACCTTCTGCTTCAAAGGACCCCCGCAAGCGCCTCACACCGATGGGCCGCAAGCTCGCCCAGCTCCCCGTGGACCCGCGGCTCGCCCGGATGGTCGTCGAGGCCGACCGGAACGGCTGCGTCCGGGAGGTCATGGTGATCGCCGCCGCGCTGTCGATCCAGGACCCGCGCGAGCGCCCCGCCGAGAAGCAGACCCAGGCAGACCAGCAGCACGCCCGCTTCAAGGACGAGACCAGCGACTTCCTGGCCTACCTCAATCTCTGGCGGTACCTGCGCGAGCAGCAGAAGGAGCGCGGCTCGTCGTCGTTCCGGAGGATGTGCAAGGCCGAGTACCTGAACTTCCTGCGGGTGCGCGAGTGGCAGGACATCTTCACGCAGTTGCGCACGGTCGCGCGGCAGATGGGCATCGACGTCAACGAGGACGACGCCCCCGCCCAGCAGATCCACGTATCGCTGCTGGCCGGACTGCTCTCCCACATCGGCATGAAGGACACCCAGGACGGGAAGGCCGCCGACGCCGCCAAGCGCGGGGCCGAGAACCCCAAGCGCCCCCAGCGGGGCGAGTACCTGGGCGCGCGGAACGCCAAGTTCGCCATCTTCCCCGGCTCCGCGCTCTTCAAGAAGCCGCCCCGGTTCGTGATGTCCGCCGAGCTGGTCGAGACGTCCCGGCTGTGGGCACGCGTCAACGCCCGCATCGAGCCCGAGTGGGTCGAGCCGCTCGCCCAGCACCTCGTCAAACGCACGTACTCCGAGCCGCACTGGGAGAAGGACCAGGCGGCCGTCATGGCGTACGAGAAGGTCACCCTGTACGGCGTCCCCATCGTCGCGCACCGCAAGGTGAACTACGGCCGCATCGACGCGGAGCTGTCCCGGGAGCTGTTCATCAGGAACGCCCTGGTGGAGGGCGACTGGCGCACCCACCACAAGTTCTTCGCGGCCAACCGCCGGCTGCTCACCGAGGTCGAGGACCTCGAACACCGCGCGCGCCGCAGGGACATCCTCGTCGACGACGAGGCGCTCTTCGACTTCTACGACCAGCGGGTGCCCGAGGACGTCGTCTCCGGTGCGCACTTCGACGCCTGGTGGAAGGAGCAGCTCCGCAAGGGCGGCGAGGCGGCGGAGCTGCTGGACTTCGAGCGCTCGATGCTCATCAACGAGAAGGCCGGCGAGGTCACCAAGGACGACTACCCGGACGCCTGGCACCAGGGCCGCCTGAAGTTCCGCGTGACCTACCAGTTCGAGCCCGGCGCGGACGCGGACGGCGTCACCGTCCACATCCCCCTCCAGGTGCTCAACCAGGTGAGCGAGGAGGGCTTCGACTGGCAGATCCCGGGCCTGCGCGAGGAGGTCGTCACCGAGCTGATCCGCTCGCTGCCCAAGCCGATCCGCCGGCACTACGTACCGGCGCCCAACTACGCCAAGGCGTTCCTGGAGCGCGCGGAGCCCCTCCAGGAGCCGCTGACGACCACGCTGGCCAGGGAGCTCCAGCGGATGGTGGGCGTCCCGCTGAGCGCCGACGACTTCGACTGGGCGAAGGTCCCCGACCACCTCCGGATCACGTTCCGCATCGTCGACGAGCGGCGCCGCAAGCTGGACGACAGGGACGGGGCCACCGAGGACAAGGACCTGGAGGCCCTGCGGCTGCGGCTGCGCCCCGAGGCCCGCAAGGCGCTCTCCCGGGCCGCCGCGGCCACCGCCGAGCGCTCCGGCGGCGAGGCGATCGAGCGCAGCGGCCTGACGGACTGGACGATCGGCTCCCTGCCGCGGGTCTTCGAGACCAGGCGCGCGGGGCAGCCCGTCAAGGCGTACCCGGGACTCGTTGAGGACACTGCGGAGGGTGCCGACGGACCTGCCGCCGGCACCGTCTCCGTGCGGCTCTTCGACACCGAGGCGGAGCAGCAGGAGGCGATGCGCCGCGGCATCCGCCGCCTGATCGTGCGCAACATCCCGGTGAACCCGGCCAAGTTCGCCGTGGACCGGCTCACCAACCCGCAGAAGCTGGCCCTCTCGGCGAACCCGCACGGCTCCGTGGGGGCCCTCTTCGAGGACTGCGCCACGGCCGCCGCCGACCGCCTCATCGCCGACGCCGGCGGCCCCGTCTGGGACGAGGAGTCGTACCGCAAGCTCTACGAGAAGGTGCGCGCCGACATCGTCGACACCACCGTGCGCACGGTCGGCCAGGTGCAGCAGGTGCTGGCCGCCTGGCAGTCGTGCGAGCGGCGGTTGAAGTCCACCACCAGCTCCGCGCTCACGGCCAACGTCGCGGACGTGCGCGCCCAGCTCGCGGCGCTCGTCGGCCCCGGTTTCGTCACGGCGACGGGCCTGGCCAGGCTGCCCGACCTGATGCGCTACCTGATCGCGGCCGACCGCCGCCTGACGCAGATGCCGTCGAACGCCCAGCGGGACACCACCCGGATGGCGAAGATCCACGAGATGCAGGACGAGTACGCCTGGCTCCTCGAACAGCTTCCCCAGGGACGCCCGGTGCCCCAGGAGGTCCGGGAGATCCGCTGGATGATCGAGGAGCTCAGGGTGAGCTACTTCGCCCACGCGCTGGGGACGGCGTACCCCGTCTCGGACAAGCGCATCGTCAAGGCGATCGACGCGGTGCTCGCTTAGTTTTCGACGGTCAGCCGATGCGCGCCGCAGTAATCAGCCGATGCGCGCCGTCCAGTGGTCGTTGGCGTGGGCCAGGGTGAGGCCGAGCGAGGGGCAGTCGAAGCGGCTGCCGGACGGGGGCGGAGTGCTGTCGGGCCTGCTGTTGCCCGGTGCGGCCGGCGTCCACGTCGATCCCGACAGCACCTTGACGCTGCTGCTGTCGAAGGTCTGGCCGGCCATGTCCTGGCAATAGTAGCCGGCCCCGGTCGAGGGGTTCACCGAGGTGTAGACCTCGAACATGTCCCAGCCGAACGCGAACTGCGGCAGGTCGTAGGTGCCGGAGCTGGTGTAGTAGGTGTCCCACGCGTGCGTGCGGTAGTTGAAGAGGTGGGCGCTCCAGGTGTTGGACGCCGCCGACGTCTGGTGGATGTCCAGGCTGTAGGCGGGCCTGCCGCCGACCGTGGTGGTGTAGGTGGAGAGGAACGCGGAGTCCATCGGCGTGAGCTTGCCGACCCGGTCCCGCCCGCCGCACCAGTCCCACGCCCAGAGGTCGGGGCCGTCCGGCGTGTAGGCCGTGGTCATCTCCATGCAGGCCCCGCCGGCCGGTATCGCCGTCGGTGCGTAGACGTAGTCGCCGCCGCTGGTGGCCCTGGCGCCGCCCACGACGCTCTGCGTGGCCTGGAGCCCCAGGCTGGCGCCGTTCGGCAGGTTCACGCCCCAGGTCGTGTGGAGTTGGGCGGCCGCGGCGCCGGGGTGCCCGGCCTTCGCGCGGGTCCGTTCCTCGGTGAGCTGCCGGAACCGGTCGGCCGCGGGGCCGGCCGCGTCCTGCGCCGCCGTGCCGGTCAGGCCGGGGACCACGCCGGCGATCGGTGCGGTGGAGCCGCGCAGCGCCGGGTCGTCGGCGGCCGGCCGTGCGATGCCGGCCGCGCCGGAGGTCCGTGCGGTCGTGTGTGCCGGGGCCGGGGCCGCCAGCGCGGGGGCCGGTCCGCTCGTGACGAGCAGGGCGGCCGCCGCGGTGAGGACCGCGGCCGTGGTTCTGGCTCTGAGGCCGGTGAGGATGCGCATGTGGGGGCTGCCTTTCCTGCGGAGAGTGCGGAAGGTACGGAGAGTGCGAAGACGTGTGGTGGCGTGCGCGAGGTGTGTCAGCCCGTCGTCCAGTACACGGTGTAGTACTGGTGGTGGGTGCGGGCGATGGGGTCCAGGGTGACCGCCTTGCCGTCGGCGGTGGCGGTGAACGCCAGGGGCGTGGAGGTCTCCCGTATCGAGCCGGTGTCGAGCGTGGGCATCCGCGTCGGCCGGGTGCTTCCGTAGCCGCCGGCGAGGACGACGGGGCCGCGCAGCACCGCCGCCACGCGGGAGTTGTCGGGCGTCGGCTCGATCGTGGTCCGCATCGGCAGGGACACCTTGACCGTGTCACCGGCCCGCCAGGCCCGGTCCACGGTGAGCCGGCTGCCCGGTGCGGGGGCCGGCAGCGGCCGGCCGTTGAGGGTGGCCTGTGCGCCGCTCGCCCAGGACGGGATGCGCACCGACAGCGGGTGCGTGGCGCTCCCCGAGACCACGGTGAGGGTGGTGCCCGCCTCGTCGGGGAAGCCGGTGGTCTGCCGCCAGGTGACGCCCTTCTCGGACCAGGTGACCTGGGACGGGATGAACAGGTTCACCAGCAGGCGCGTGTCGTCGTGGGTGTAGACGGTGTCGGCGAACTTGGCCTGGGTCTCCATGCCCGTGCCGTGGTCGCAGGAGAAGTTGTCGTAGTCCGTCGAGTACGCGTTCGGGTCGGAGCCCATGAACGACGGCTGCTGCTTGAACGAGCCCGTGCCGACGCCGGTGTAGTAGATGTTGAAGCCGTGCGACGAGTTCGGGTCCTGCTCGCCGAGCATCTGGTTGAAGAGGGTGCGCTCGTAGTAGTCGAGCAGGTCGGCCCGGTCGGGCGCGTGGAAGTGCACCAGGCGGGTCAGCTTGAGCATGTTGTAGCTGTTGCAGTTCTCGCACGTGCCGTTGGACAGTTGGGAGGCGATCGCGTCGGGCTCGTGGAACGCCTCGCCGTTGCTGTTCCCGCCGATCACGTAGGTGTGGTGGCCGGTGACGATCTTCCAGAAGTTCTCGCCGATGCTGCGGTACTTGGCGTCCAGGCCCTCCTCCCACTGCCGCATCGCGCCGACCATCTTCGGTATCTGGGTGTTGGCGTGCAGCCCGGCGAGCCGGTCCTCGTTCCGGGAGAGCGGGTCGAGGACGCGTGCGTGGTAGAACCGCTCGGACACCGCCAGCCACCGGGAGTCGCCGGTGATCGCGTGCAGGTCGGCCAGCACGTCCGGCATCCCGCCGAACTCCGTCTCCAGCACGGCCTGCATCTGGGAGTACGACAGCCGCGCGGTGCGCTGGTCCACCCAGGCGGCCTGGCGCAGCACCACGTCCAGGGCCTGCGCGTTCCCGGCGAGCTGGTACTGGTCGACGAGGCCCGCCATGATCTTGTGGATGGTGTAGTACGGCGCCCAGACGTCGGTCCTGGCTTCGAGCCGGTCGAAGAAGCTCTCCGGGAAGGCCGACAGGTACCCCGTCCCGAACCCGGCCTGGGGCGAGCGCGCCTGGCACGCGGCGAGCGCGGCGACCACCTGGGCGCCCTTGTCGCGCAGCCCCGTGTCCCCGGTGTTGGCAAATGCCAGGGCCAGCCCGGACATCAGGTGGCCGGTGCTGTGGCCGCGCAGCTCCACGTCGGGTCCCTCCCAGCCGCCACAGGGCTGGGCCGAGCTAACGATGCCGACGTTGCGGCGGAAGGTGTGCAGCAGGCGGTTGATGTCGACGAACCGAAGATAGGCGGAGTTGCGCGCCTGGTTGTCGCGGAAGACGCCCGGGAGCAGCGAGACCGCGGTGAGGGGGAAGGGGCGTACGGCGGACGCCGCGCGCGGCGAGCTGCCCGCGGCGGGGGCGGCGGCCGTGCCGCCGTCTGCCGCCGGGGGTGCGGCGAGTGCCGGGGTGCTGCCCGCCGCGACCACGGCGGCGGCCCCGCCTGCGGCCGCGAGGAAGTGACGCCTGCCCAGGGAGTGTCGGCTCATGACTGGCCTCTCGTATGCCGGGGCCCTGAGGGCCCGTGGTGTCGCGCTCGGTCCCGGGTGTGCGCGACGCGTGGGGGACGTTCGAGATGGCGCGTTCGTTCGAGATTGCGAACGATGTACGAGATGCTGCGCAGCCCTCAAGGTAGCGAGGAATGGAGTGGTGTCAATGGACCCGTGGGAACGGAGGGACGGGAACCGGACGCCGACCTTCCCCGCGCCCGCGCGGGCCACCCGCCGAGGAGGCGCGAAACCGCTCGCCGAGCGGGCCACGATGACCCCGCCCGAGCCGGTTCGACCTGGGGTCCCGCACTGCTGTACAGTCTCTTCCCGCAGCACAAAGCGGCTTTCGCGCCGCAGAGCAAGGTCCTGTGGAGCAGTTAGGAGTGCTCGCCACCCTGTCAAGGTGGAGGCCGCGGGTTCAAATCCCGTCAGGACCGCATAGTTTCCTTCGTTCCCCCGAAGCCCGCAGCCCGTACATACGGCTGCGGGTTTTCTCGTGGCCTCTCCGCACCGAGGCCGCGCCCGCGGCGGAGCCCCCAGAACAGCACAGCAAATCCCGTCAGGACCGCACCGCCCACCCCCACCGCACCCCGCACCCCGCACCCCGCACCCCGCACCCCGCACCCCGCACCCCGCACCCCGCACCCCGCACCCCGCACCGACAGCTACGCCCCCACGCGGGGCCTCCCCCCGGCGCACTCGGAACTCCGCGCAACCAAAAAATTCAGCCTTCTACATGTGCACCCTGCCCGGCGCGATGTGACCTGTCGTCAGGCATATGCCACCCCGATTCTGGGTGGGCGAATGCCGCGAAACCATGCAATTTCCGGTCACCGTGAGGGGTCGTAAGCGGTGCGTGCCGCCTGTCCGGATGCACATGTTCCCCTCGCCGAACCCTTGAGGATCATCGCGGTGCGTCTTGACTGCGTCACATTCCGTCGGTACCCAGACATGTGGGACCGCTGCCCGTCGCCAGCGGCCCGAGGAGGTAAGGAATGCCGGCATCCGCGAGGCACGAGACGCGGGCACTTCTCCGTGCCCACCTGTCGGCCGCGAGCGGTAACCGTCACCTGACCCGCCGCTGTCCGATATGTCACCAGCTCCAGCGCCTGGCCATGGAGCCCTCCCAGACCCCGGCGGCGGCTCCCGCCACCCAGGGACCCGACAGCGCCCCTCAGGGCCCCCAGCCGGGCGAGGAGAGCTTCCCCGAGGCCTGACCACCCGTCACCCGGGAAGCCTCCGGACGACCCACGAGCGCCCCACGAGCGCCCCGCGAGCGCCCCGCGAGCGCCCCACGCACCGGCACACCGTCTCGCACGGCCACCCGCAGAACCGGCCGCACTCCTCGCGCGACGGACGGCGCGCCGCCCTGCATGACGGCTCCAGGCCCCCGATGATTGGCAGGACCCCCACCCCGGGCGCCCCGGTACGCCTCCGTGCACCGGATGCCACATCAAAGCGCCTTTAGCGCAGGAGCAACCCAACAACAAGCACCCTGCACTGTGACGGGTGTCACGTGAGGTTTTTCGGAGCCTGCCTCACTTACCCGTGTCCTACAACTAGTCAATTTAATATGTGCAATTGCACCACTCGTCAGGCGGCTTCGGCAGTACCGAGTTCCCCCCACGCGGGGGCGTACGCCCGCACATTTCACGATGCATCCAGACGGCCCCGCACGCGCCCCACCACGCTCCCATCCGCCCCCCCGGCGCACGCCCAGTTGACCCGCACCCCGGGCGGCCGGACACAAAAAGATCGCGCTGGACCCGGCGGAGTCCAGCGCGACCGACGACGCACCCTGTCATGTGTTCGGGCACGGATCCTGTTGGGGCAGGATCCCCGTCGTATGGAGATGAGGTCCGGGCCTGCCTCGGGTTGGGGGAACCCGCGAAATGCCCGGGTCGTACGGTTTTCAGGCCTCGCTTCGCTGCTGCGGAATGCCCGCGAGCAGAGCGCGGACCTCCGCCTCTCGGTAGCGACGGTGCCCTCCGAGCGTGCGGATCGACGTGAGCTTGCCGGCCTTCGCCCAACGCGTGACCGTCTTAGGGTCGACGCGGAACATGGTGGCAACCTCAGCGGGGGTCAGCAGCGGCTCGGCATCAGGGGTGCGAGCGGTCATGAGCGGCCTCCTCGGGAGAACCGAACCTTCTCGGTTCTTTCCTCTAAATTCTGCACCTTGACCCACGTTGCCCGAAATGGCGGACGCGGGTCGAGTCGGTTATAGGACGAACGGCTTGTCCTCGGCACTACAACTACACCATCTGTCCAGCCGCGTCGGCCAAACCGATGGAATTGCCCTCCCAGGTGTTCATCAGCGACGGAAGCCGATGGACCGGGCCATAGCGGACAGTCACGCCGCTGTGACGATCAGTCACTGAGCGATCACCAGGGACAGCTGCGCCCCCCAAAGCGTGCAATGCTGGGCAACCCACCCATAAATGGATGGACAGAGCCTTCCCCGGACTCCTTGTCCTATTTTGGCACGAGGAGGGGCGATGGGCGCAAGAGCCCTGAAAGTGCGGTCCGTCACCCTTGGCACACTTGACTCAAAGGCCCGGATAGGCCCGTCTGTCCCCGGCACCCGCGCCCATCAGCGCCCGAGCGCCCCTCCGGACGGACTCCCGACAGACTTCCAGGCAGACTTCCCGACTGGCTTCCAGGCAGGCGCCAGGCGGCCCGGAGCGCGCCCGAGCGCACTCGGATCCGCCTCCGGCGGGGCCCGGGACCGGCCGCCAACTCGCGAACCGCTTGGCCCGCTGATTCTCCGGTCAGTTCGCGGACTGCCGCTCCCGCACCGCCCGCCAGCGCTCCACCAGACGGGCGTACGCCTCGCCGGCGGTTTCCCCGTCGCCCTTGCGCAGTGCCTCTATGCCCTCGGCGACGTCCGCGGCCGAGTGGTCCTCCGACAGGTGCTCCTCGGGGAGCGTGTGCACCAGGCCGCCGTAGTCCAGTTCGACCAGCGAGCGCGGATGGAACTCCTCCAGCCAGCGGCCGACGTCGAAGAGCCCCTCGATGAGCGGCCCTTCGTCCAGCGTCTCCTTGAGCGCCCGCAGGCCGCGCGCCACCCGCCGCCGGGCCTGCACCATCGGCGTGCGGTAGCGCAGCATCGGGGGCGTCTGCCCGGAGCGCTTCTCGTAGGACCGCTCCTCGTCGGAGACCAGCACGAACCAGTTCAGCGGCACGTGCCAGGTCGCCGTGCGGATCCAGGGGCGGGCGTCGGGGTTGCGGGCGCGCCAGTGCTCGTAGTCGGCGGCCGCCTGCCGGCGCACCACGGGCGGCAGCACGGCGTCGAGCACGGGCGGGGCGAGCTGGCCGTCCAGCGCGTCCAGCGCCTGCCAGCCGCGCAGCCGGGTGCGCCAGGGGCAGACGCAGAGCACCCCGTCGACCTCCGTCACGAACGCGTCGTCGCTCTCGTGCACCGGCACCGGCATGGGCGGGGTGGGCAGCAGGTCGGCGAGCGAGCGGCGCAGCTCGTCCTGGTACGAGGGGCGGTCACGGCGCTCGGCGTACCGCGTCCAGTGCGTCCGTTCAGGCTCCGGAAAGGCGGCCAGCGGCTCGTACACGCGCAGGTAGGACGCGTACGGCACGATCAGCGAGGACACCTTGGGCACTCCTGCCGCCTCCCCTGTCGAAGCCCTGCAAAACGCCGGGTGGAGCCGGAGGGAATCCACCGGCGTCTCGTCGCCACCCAGCAAATCGTCCCATGCCCGTACTCCGCGAGGGGGTGATCCCCGGCACTGGACGATCGCCGCGAGCGCCAAGGCTCTAGTCTCGTGCCCAACAGGCGCCCACAGTGCTTCCCCTGTCACAAGCGGGGGACCCCCAGGGCTCCTCCCCAACCGCCGCACACACCCGGGAGTCACCACAGTGACCGACGCGACCGACGGCGTCCTGCACACCCTGTTCGGCTCCGATCAGCATCCGGACCTAGGGGGACACGAGCAGGTCGTCCTCTGCCAGGACCGCGAGAGCGGCCTCAAGGCCATCATCGCCATCCACTCGACCGCACTGGGCCCCGCCCTCGGCGGCACCCGCTTCTACCCCTACGCCACCGAGAACGAGGCCTTCACCGACGCGCTCAACCTCGCGCGCGGCATGTCGTACAAGAACGCCATGGCCGGGCTCGACCACGGCGGCGGCAAGGCGGTGATCATCGGGGACCCCGAGCGGATCAAGTCGGAGGAGCTGCTGCTCGCCTACGGCCGGTTCGTGGCCTCCCTGGGCGGTCGCTACGTCACCGCCTGTGACGTGGGCACCTACGTGGCGGACATGGACGTGGTGGCGCGCGAGTGCCGCTGGACGACCGGCAGGTCGCCCGAGAACGGCGGCGCGGGCGACTCGTCCGTGCTGACCGCCTTCGGCGTCTACCAGGGCATGCGGGCCTCCGCACAGCACCTGTGGGGCGACGCGTCGCTGCACGGGCGCACGGTCGGCATCGCGGGCGTCGGCAAGGTCGGGCACCACCTGGTGGAGCACCTCCTTCAGGACGGCGCGCGGGTGGTCGTCACGGACGTCCGCGAGGAGTCGCTGCGGAGGGTGACCACGGCGCACCCCGAGGTCACGGTCGCGGCGGGCACGGAGGAGCTGATCCGCACCCCGGGCCTCGACGTGTACGCCCCCTGCGCGCTGGGCGCCGCACTGAACGACGACACCGTGCCGGTGCTCACCGCGCGCGTGGTGTGCGGCGCGGCCAACAACCAGCTGGCCCACCCGGGCGTCGAGAAGGACCTCGCCGACCGGGGGATCCTCTACGCGCCGGACTACGTCGTGAACGCCGGCGGCGTCATCCAGGTGGCCGACGAGGTCAACGGCTTCGACTTCGAGCGCTGCCGGGCGAAGGCCGCGCGCATCTTCGACACGACGCTCGACATATTCGCTCGCGCGAAGGCCGACGGCATTCCGCCGGCCGCCGCGGCCGACCGCCTCGCCGAGCAGCGCATCGCCGACGCCGCCTCCCGCACCCGCACGGCGGAGCCGCCCCTCTAGACGGCCCCGCGCCCCTGCCGGGCGCAGCCCCACTCCAGGGTGGAGCGTGCCCCGGCCCGCTCAGGGGCGCGGGGAACCGCGCGCTCATCCGGACCACCGGCCGGTGGTCCGGATGCGACGGAGACTGCCCCTTCGGGACGGTGACGACCTGACAGGGTCTACGTGGCGGTCGCTCCCCCACTGCCTCAATGGCGTGGGTGGTACCCCGTCCCCGCTCCTGGGCTCCCCGCCCCCGGGTGCCGGGGCACCCCTCCGACGACCCACGCGGCGGAGCCGCATCATCCCGCGCAGGGTGCGCGCATGACGTACTCCGAGCGGACGATCGGATGTGCTCCGCACGGAGGTTTCTCCCTGGGAAGATCGTCGGGACAGGGCGCGCGGGAGACGTGAGGAACGGGCGTGGGAGAGATGACTCACCCCCGTCGGCGGGTCGTACCCCGCAAGAGGCTAAAATTGAACGTGACCAGCGGGGACGGCGCGCCTTGCGGGTTCAGTGCAGGGGCACGTCCTGTGGGCGACGTACCGTATGGGCGCGGAAGCAGGTACGGTTGAAGCTCTACGGACCGGGTCTCTCTGAGGAGAGCCCGTTCCAGATCATGAACGCGTGTCAAGACTCTGGGGCCATCGAGCCCCGTCACCGAGGGGGTCGAGCCATGGGGCGCGGCCGGGCCAAGGCCAAGCAGACGAAGGTCGCCCGCCAGCTGAAGTACAACAGCGGTGGGACTGACCTCTCACGCCTGGCCAGCGAGCTGGGCGCATCGACTTCGAATCAGCCGCCGAATAGCGAGCCGTTCGAGGACGATGAGGACGACGACCCGTACGCACAGTACGCGGATCTCTACAACGACAACGAGGACGACGAGGAAGAAGAGTCCGGCCCCGCGTCAGGCCGCCGCGGGGCTTGACTCCGGGGTAGCGGCCGTCGGACCCCGGCCGCCGACCCTCTTCCGAGGCCTTGTAGCCTCCGCATTTCTCCCGGTCCGGGCCACAGCGCCGGGCCGGGTTTAGTGCTGCCTCGACCAGCTCGACCAGGGGGATCCCCGCCGGCGTGAGGCCGCCCTCGGCCCACCCGGGGGCGCCTGCCTCCGGGCACCGGCCCGGAAGACGCCTTCCGTGAGGACCCGCGTGAGGGCCCGCCGGCCGCCTCCCGGCCTCCGGGCCCCGCGGCCGCTCGTTCCTGGTCGTCATCCTGGTCGTCATGTCCACGCCTGCCTCAGCGCCCGTCTCAGCCCGCGTAGCGGCCCGTCAGCGCGGCGCCCGTGGTGTGGCCGGGCTCCCGGGAGACGACCTCGCCGGCCACCCAGGCCGTGATGCCCCGGTCGACGAGGAGGGTCAGGGCGGTGTTGGCGCCGGCCTCGGGGAGCACGGCGAGCATGCCGACGCCCATGTTGAGGGTCCGCTCCAGCTCCGGCTGCTCGACCCGGCCGACCCCGCCGACCAGCTCGAAGACGGGGGCGGGTGCCCACGTGGAGCGGTCGACCACGGCGTGCAGGCCGTCCGGGACGACGCGGGCCAGGTTGGCGGCGAGGCCACCGCCGGTGACATGGCTGAGGGCGTGCACCTCGGTGCCGCGGGCCAGCGCCAGGCAGTCCAGCGAGTAGATCCTGGTCGGCTCCAGCAGCTCTTCCCCGAGGGTCCTGCCGAGCTCCTCCACCGTGCCGTCCAGCGGCATGCCGGCCTGGTCGAGCAGCACGTGCCGGACGAGCGAGTACCCGTTCGAGTGAAGTCCGGAAGACGCCATCGCGACGAGCACGTCACCCGCGCGGACCCGCTCGGGGCCGAGCAGTTCCGCCGCCTCGACGGCGCCCGTGCCGGCGCCGGCCACGTCGAAGTCGTCGGGCCCGAGCAGCCCCGGGTGCTCGGCCGTCTCCCCGCCGACCAGGGCGCAGCCGGCGAGCACGCAGCCCTCGGCGATGCCCTTGACGATGGCGGCGACCCGCTCCGGGTGCACCTTGCCCACGCAGATGTAGTCCGTCATGAACAGCGGCTCGGCCCCGCACACCACGATGTCGTCCATGACCATCGCCACCAGGTCGTGCCCGATCGTGTCGTACACGCCGAGCCGGCGGGCCAGGTCGACCTTGGTGCCGACGCCGTCGGTGGCGGAGGCCAGCAGCGGCCGCTCGAAGCGGGTCAGCGCGGAGGCGTCGAAGAGGCCGGCGAAGCCGCCGATCCCGCCCAGCACCTCGGGCCTGCGGGCCTTCTTCACCCACTCCTTCATCAACTCGACGGCGCGGTCGCCCGCTTCGATGTCGACACCGGCGGCCGCGTAGCTGGCGCCGGGAGTCGCTGGTGAGTCCGACATGACGGAAAGCCTTAAGGGTCGATGCTGAACGGCTGGGTGGACGGCGGGAGGTGGGGGACGGAAGGTGGGGGACGGAAGGTGGTGGCGGACAGTCGTGACGGGAAGTCGCGGCGGGCGGCCGCGGCGGGAAGTCGGTGACGAACGCGGGGAAGGCGTAGGGGGCGGGTCTGGACGGCGGCCTGGGCGGCCCCCGAGGGGGGCGGGGCCGCCATACCGGCTGTACGGGCGCTACGGGCGCCGGAGCGCCTCCGCTGCCGCGGTGGCGGCGGGTCCCGCAGCCAGCTCGGTCTCCAGGAGCTGCTTGCCGAGCAGCTCGGGGTCGGGCAGCTCCATCGGGTACTCGCCGTCGAAGCAGGCGCGGCAGAGGTCGCCCTTGGGGATCGTGGTGGCCTCGATCATGCCGTCGATGGAGATGTAGGAGAGGGAGTCGGCGCCGAGCGACTTGCCGATCTCCTCGATCGACATGCCGTTGGCGATGAGTTCGGCGCGGGTGGCGAAGTCGATGCCGAAGAAGCAGGGCCACTTCACCGGCGGCGAGGAGATCCTGACGTGCACCTCGGCGGCGCCCGCCTCGCGCAGCATCTTCACCAGCGCGCGCTGGGTGTTGCCGCGCACGATGGAGTCGTCCACGACGACCAGGCGCTTGCCCCTGATGACCTCGCGCAGCGGGTTCAGCTTCAGCCTGATGCCGATCTGGCGGATGGTCTGGGACGGCTGGATGAAGGTGCGGCCGACGTAGGCGTTCTTGACGAGGCCGTTGCCGAAGGGGATGCCGGACTCCTCGGCGTACCCGATGGCGGCCGGGGTGCCGGACTCCGGCGTCGCTATGACGAGGTCGGCGTCCACCGGCGCCTCGCGGGCCAGCGTGCGGCCCATCTCGACGCGGCTGAGGTAGACGTTCCGGCCGGAGATGTCGGTGTCCGGGCGGGCCAGGTAGACGTACTCGAAGACACACCCCTTGGGCTTCGCTTTCGCGAAGTGGGTGGAGCGGATGCCGTTCTCGTCGATGGCGACGAACTCGCCCGGGTCGATCTCCCGGACGAAGCTGGCGCCGCAGATGTCCAGCGCGGCGGTCTCCGAGGCGACCACCCAGCCGCGCTCCAGGCGGCCGAGCACCAGCGGGCGCATGCCCTGCGGGTCGCGGGCCGCGTAGAGGGTGTTCTCGTCCATGAAGGCCAGCGAGAACGCGCCCTTGACGGCCGGCAGCACCTTCACCGCCGCGGCCTCGACGGTGAGCGGGTCGCCCTCGTCGTCCGTCTGGTTGGCGAGCAGGGAGGTGATCAGGTCGGTGTCGTTGGTCGCGGAGACGCGGGGCGTGTGGCCGTTCTCCCTGGGGAGGTCGGCGACCATCTCGGCGAGCTCCGCCGTGTTGACCAGGTTGCCGTTGTGTCCCAGGGCGATCGATCCGTACCCGGTGGCCCGGAACGTCGGCTGTGAGTTCTCCCACACCGAGGCGCCGGTGGTGGAGTACCGGGTGTGTCCGACGGCGATATGGCCCTGGAGGGAGCCGAGAGAGGTTTCGTCGAAGACCTGCGAGACCAGCCCCATGTCCTTGAAGACGAGGATCTGGGAGCCGTTGCTCACCGCGATACCCGCGGATTCCTGGCCTCGATGCTGGAGGGCGTAGAGCCCGAAGTACGTGAGCTTGGCGACCTCTTCGCCCGGAGCCCAGACGCCGAAGACGCCGCAGGCGTCCTGGGGGCCCTTCTCACCGGGGAGCAGGTCGTGGCTGAGTCGTCCGTCACCACGTGGCACACGACCGAGTGTAGGCGAGATCGACCACTGGTCCGAATTGGGGATACCTGGGGGACCCTCACCATGTACGGTGAGTGACGACGAGATGACGCGGAGGCGCTTGCGGGCGGCTCGGGCGCCTCCCGTGTCACTCGCGCCTCTTCCATCACTTCGACGCCGTGCTGGGCGCTCGGGCGCCGACCGGCGCTCGGGGGGCGTAGGTCCGCGGCTCGGGGCGGTCGGTCCGCCGCTCGGGGCGGTCGGTCCGGGGCCCGGTTCGCTCAGCTCATCACCGGCAGCAGCGCACTCAGGTCGGAGCGCTCGCCGCTGGCGCTGACCCTGGACTCGGCGATCTCCGTCCCCCACCGCGCACGGCCGGTGGCGAGCCGGATCCAGGTGAGCGGGTCGGTCTCGACGACGCTGGGCGGGGTGCCGCGGGTGTGCCGGGGGCCCGCGACGCACTGCACGACCGCGAACGGCGGGATCCGCACCTCCGTGGAGGCTCCGGGCGCCTTGGCGGCGAACGCGTCGGCCAGCAGCCGGGTGGTGGCGGCGAGCGCCTGGCGGTCGAAGGAGACGTCCAGGCCGATGGCGCGGTTCAGGTCGTCGGTGTGCACGACCAGTTCGACGATCCGGGTGACCAGGTAGTCCGTGAGATTCATGGCACCGGCGGGGGTGGCGACCAGGCGCTGCGCGTCGAGGTCGGCCGCCCGCTCGGCGAACCGCGCCGCCGTCTCCTCGTACAGCGCGAGGACGTCGGGGTGGGCGGCGGACAGGGCGCGGGTGCCCTCGTCGACGGCGGCGGCCCTGGACGCCGTACCGAGCGCCCAGTCGCTGACGGTCGTCTCCAGCTTGGGCGGCTCCGGGGCGTCCAGGGCGCGCACGATCGCGCTCGGCGCCCAGGTGAGGTGAACGGCGAGATCCCGCACGGTCCACTCGCCCAGCGCCGTCGGCAGGGCGAACTGCTCCTCGGCGAGACCCCGCACGCCTTCGTGCACCAGCTCGAACTGGGCGCGCACGGCCGCCCGCGTCTTGACCGGGTCGTACTGCCGCCGCTTGGTGCGGGTCGCTGACATGCGCCCGAGCATATGCCCGCCTTGGCGGGCGAAGGGCCGGGTTCTCGGTGCCGGTGCCCCTTCGGGGCGGTGGGCCGGGGGCGGCAGGGGGTGCCCCTGGGGGTCGGTGGCGATCTGACGTCCCCCACTGCCTGAAGGGCGTGGGAGGTGCCCCCAGTCGTGGCTGGTCGCGCCCACGCGGCGGAGCCGCACATCGGCACAGCCCCGCGCCCCTTGAAGGACGGGGCTGCGCCCCTACAGGGCCGCGACTCGACAGAACCGCGCCCCGACAGGGGCGCGGGGAACTGCGCGAGGAACCACGACGGACCGGCGGCCAACCGCCGACAGCGAGGGACTGGGCCCGGTCAGGGGCGCGGGGAACTGCGCGAACAACCACGACCGACCGGCAGCCAACCCACGACCGCAAGAGCCAGCCCCCGATCAGGGGCGCGGGGAACTGCGCAAACGGAACCCCGGCGCCGGCTGCCGGAACGCTCTGCGCACCCCCGCCGGGGGACCCGGCACGTACCCCCGCCGGGGCCCGGCAAAGACACCCCCGCCGGGGTGACCCGCAAGACCGGGCGAGGGCGGATCGGCCCCCGCCCGGGCGTCAGGCGAGGATCGCCGGAATCGCACCCTCGAACGCGTCCCGCAACTCGCCGAGCGGCACGCTGAACTCGCCCTGGACCTCGACCACGTCCCCGTCCACGACCCCGATCCGCGAGGCGGGCAACCCGCGCGCCCCGCACATCTCGGTGAACCGGACCTCCTCCGACCGCGGCACGGCGACCACCGCACGCCCCGCCGACTCGGAGAACAGGAACGTGAACGCGGAGAGCCCCTCCGGCACGACGAGCCGCGCCCCGTACCCGCCCCGCAGGCAGGACTCGGTGACCGCCTGGATCAGACCGCCGTCGGACAGGTCGTGCGCCGCGTCGATCATGCCGTCCCGCGAGGCGGCGATCAGGATCTCGGCGAGCAGCCGCTCACGCTCCAGGTCCACCTTCGGCGGCAGCCCGCCCAGGTGGTCGTGGACCACCTGGGACCACGCGGAGCCGCCGAACTCCTCGGCGGTGTCCCCGAGCAGGTACAGCTGCTGCCCGGCCTCGGCGAACGCGGACGGCGTCCGACGCGTCACGTCGTCGATGACCCCGAGGACGGCCACCACGGGCGTCGGGTGGATGGCGACGTCACCCGTCTGGTTGTACAGCGAGACGTTCCCGCCGGTGACGGGCGTGCCCAGCACCTGGCAGGCGTCCGCGAGCCCGCGGATGGCCTCCGTGAACTGCCACATGACGGCGGGGTCCTCGGGCGAGCCGAAGTTCAGGCAGTCGGAGACGGCGAGCGGCCGGGCGCCGGTCGTCGCGACGTTGCGGTACGCCTCGGCGAGCGCGAGCTGCGCGCCCGTGTACGGGTCGAGCTTGGCGTAGCGCCCGTTGCCGTCGGTGGCGAGCGCGATGCCGAGCCCCGTCTCCTCGTCGACGCGGAGCATCCCGGAGTCCTCGGGCTGCGCCAGCACCGTGTTGCCCTGCACGAACCGGTCGTACTGGGAGGTGATCCACGCCTTGGACGCCTGGTTCGGCGAGCCGACCAGCCTCAGGACCTGCGCGCGCAGCTCGTCCGCGTCGGCCGGCCTGGGGAGGGCACCGGCGTCGTCCGCCTGGAGGGCGTCCTGCCACTGCGGGCGGCGGTAGGGGCGGTCGTAGACCGGGCCCTCGTGGGCGACGGTGCGGGCGTCGACGTCGACGATCTTCTCGCCGTGCCAGTAGATCTCAAGACGGTCGCCGTCGGTGACCTCGCCGATGACGGTGGCGATCACGTCCCACTTGTCGCAGATCTCCAGGAACCGGTCCACCTTCTCCGGCTCCACGACCGCGCACATGCGTTCCTGCGACTCGCTCATGAGGATCTCCTCGGGCGAGAGCGTGGAGTCGCGCAGCGGAACGTCGTCCAGGGTGACGCTCATGCCGCCGGAGCCGTTGGACGCCAGCTCGCTGGTGGCGCAGGACAGGCCGGCCGCGCCGAGGTCCTGCATGCCGACGACCAGCTTCTCGGCGAACGCCTCCAGGGTGCACTCGATGAGCAGCTTCTCCTGGAACGGGTCGCCGACCTGGACGGCGGGGCGCTTGGAGGGCTTCGCGTCATCGAAGGTCTCGGAGGCGAGGATCGACGCGCCACCGATGCCGTCGCCGCCGGTCCTGGCGCCGTACAGGATGACCTTGTTGCCGGCGCCGGAGGCCTTGGCGAGGTGGATGTCCTCGTGCCGCATCACGCCGATCGCTCCGGCGTTCACCAGCGGGTTGCCCTGGTAGCAGGCGTCGAAGACGGTCTCGCCGCCGATGTTGGGCAGGCCGAGGCAGTTGCCGTACCCGCCGATGCCGGCGACCACGCCGGGCAGCACCCGCTTGGTGTCGGGGTGGTCGGCCGCGCCGAACCGCAGCGGGTCGACGACGGCGACCGGGCGGGCGCCCATCGCGATGATGTCGCGGACGATGCCGCCGACGCCCGTGGCGGCGCCCTGGTAGGGCTCCACGTAGGACGGGTGGTTGTGGGACTCCACCTTGAACGTGACGGCGTAGCCCTGGCCGATGTCGACCACGCCGGCGTTCTCGCCTATCCCGACCAGCAGCGCGTCCGTCCGGGGGGCCTTCTCGCCGAACTGGCGCAGGTGCTTCTTGGAGGACTTGTAGCTGCAGTGTTCGGACCACATCACCGAGTACATGGCCAGCTCGGCGCCGGTGGGCCGGCGGCCGAGGACCTCGCGGACCCGCTCGTACTCGTCCTTCTTGAGGCCGAGTTCGGCCCAGGGCTGCTCGACGTCGGGGGTCGCGGCGGCGTGCTCGACGGTGTCCAGCCTCGACGGGGCGGCGGGCTTCGACGGGGCGGCGGACGGGGCCGCGCCGGGGCCTCCCGCCCCGGAGGATCCGGCCCCGGAGGGGGTGGGGCTCATGCGAGGGCGCCTTCCATGACGGTCCTGAGGATCGAGGTGAAGAACGGCAGGCCGTCGGTGCGGCCGGTGCCGACGAGCGGGTCCGTGGCGTGCTCCGGGTGCGGCATCAGGCCGACGACGTTGCCCTCGGCGTTGCAGATGCCGGCGATGCGGCGCAGCGAGCCGTTCGGGCTGCCGGCCTCGGTGGGCGGGTAGACGGACGTCCCGGGGGCCCGGCGGGCGGCGGAGGCCGCGGCGGTGTCCGGGCCCGAGGCGGCGGAGTCGTCCTGCGCGCCGGCGTAGCGGAAGACGACGCGCCCCTCGGCCTCCAGCATGTCGAGGGTGTGCTCGTCGGCGACGTAGCGCCCGTCCATGTTCTTCAGCGGGATGTGGATCTCCTGGCCCGCCTGGTAGTCGGCCGTCCAGGCCGTCTTCGCGTTCTCCACGCGCAGCTTCTGGTCGCGGCAGATGAAGTGCAGGTGGTCGTTGCCGAGCATGGCGCCGGGCAGCAGGTGGGCCTCGGTGAGCACCTGGAAGCCGTTGCAGATGCCGAGGACCGGCATGCCCTCGCGGGCGCGCTCGACGATCGTCTCCATCACCGGCGAGAACCGGGAGATCGAGCCCGCGCGCAGGTAGTCGCCGTACGAGAAGCCGCCCGGCAGGACCACCGCGTCGGCCTGGCCCAGGTTCCTGTCCTTGTGCCAGAGCGGCACCGGCTCGGCCCCGGCGAGCCGGATCGCCCGCTGGGTGTCCCGGTCGTCGAGGCTGCCCGGGAAGGTGACGACGCCGATCCGGACGTTCCGGCCGATCCCGGCGTCCCGGGCGGGGCCGGGGCCGGCGGCCGTGGCGGCGCCGGCGGACGGGTGCACGGTCACTTCTCGGCCCCCGCGGTGGCGGCCGGCGCCGCGGACCCGGTACCGCCGGAGGCTCCCGCGGCGTCCTCGACCTTGACGTCGAAGTTCTCGATCACGGTGTTGGCGAGGAAGGATTCCGCGAGATCGCGGATGCGGGCGAGCGCGGCCTCGTCGACGGGGCCTTCGACTTCGAGTTCGAACCTCTTTCCCTGGCGGACATCGGAGATGCCCTCGAAGCCGAGGCGCGGCAACGCACGCTGGACGGCCTGTCCCTGAGGGTCGAGGATCTCGGGCTTGAGCATGACGTCGACTACGACGCGTGCCACTGGCACTCCCGGGTGTGTGGGGCTGAGCAGGCAACGTCTTCAGACTACCGGGAGAGAATTTCTACGCGGGTAGAATCCTAGTTACCCACAGGAAACATGAGGTACCCCACAGCGGTCGGAAGCGCGCTCCCACGGCCCGAGAAGGCGCCTGACCTGCTGCGCGCCACCCATGCGCCACCCACACCCGGCGGAGTCGGGACCACCGCTTCACCAAAAATTCCGGGAAAAATCGCAGATCCACAATGAACCTGGACACGCTGAGCGTTTTTGCTGGACTTCCCAATTCCTTACCGCGCACTGTACAAAGGAAAAGGCATTAGCCGAAACATTGCCCCAAGTAGCCGGACAGTCGCCATCACCGCACGTCAAGGCAGTGATGTCGCACGAAGGGACCGATATTCGTGGCGCAGCGTGTTGTGGTCACCCTCTACGACGACATTGACGGAGGGGAAGCGGTGGAAACCATCGCCTTCGGCCTGGACGGCAAGTCGTACGAGATCGACCTCAATCCAGCCAATGCCAAGAAACTGCGTAAGGCCCTGGCCCCGTACATGCACGCCGGCCGCAAGGCCGCACGGGCCGCGAAGCACCCGGCCAAGGTGCTGAAGTACACCTCGCTGACCGCGGACCCCGCGGCCGTCCGCGCCTGGGCCCGCTCGCACCGGATGGAGGTTCCGCCGCGCGGGCGGATCCCCAAGAAGGTGTACGAGGCGTTCGAGGCGGCGAATTAGTCCGGAGGGTCCGTTCCCGGTGGCCCGCTCCGCGGTGCCCGGCGGTCCCCCGCGATCCCCGGTCGTCCGCCCACTCTGACCGCCCTGCGGTCCCTGGTGGGCCTCTGCGGCGTCCGGCGCGAGCGGGTGCCGGCGGTTGCCGGCGGGCATTGCGGAGGTCGGCGGGCGTTGTCGAGTGCCGGTACGCGTACGCGGGTGTGTGCTGCGGCCTGATCGATGCCGCTGGGGCCGATCGGCGCGGGCCGTGCGGCGCGTGTGGTGCGGGCCGTGCGGTGCGGCCTGTGCGGCCTGTGCGGTGTGGTCGCACCGCGCGGTCCGCGCGGTGCGCGACGAGTCGTCGGGGAACCGGCCGTGCCCGGATCGTCGCCCGCCCGGCGTACGAACTCGGTTGCCGCGTACGCCCGGTGGCCCGCGGTCCGGCGGCCTGGGCAGCCGGGCAATCGAGCGTCTACCGGCTCGACTTGCGCAGCACCCCGGCTGATCAGTTAGAGTCTGGGCACACCGAGGGCGAGCCCGGGGCCGGAAGGCCAGGGCGTTTTCCTCGGAGTGTCTTGCGGGTGTAGTTCAGTAGTAGAACACCCCCTTTCCAAGGGGGAGGCGCAGTGTGCAATTCCTGTCACCCGCTCTGCATCTCTACCAAGTACTCCGGATGGTCGGCGACCATCCGGACGAATCAGGTAGGCTGATGCCTGCACCGACCGGTGAGAGCCGGTCGGAGGCAATGCGGACGTAGCTCAGTTGGTAGAGCGCAACCTTGCCAAGGTTGAGGTCGCGAGTTCGAGCCTCGTCGTCCGCTCGGTCGAAACCCCGGTCCCGATGGGCCGGGGTTTCTTCGTGCGCACGCGTGCGCATACGCGCGCACGCACGCGGATGGCGAAGGCCGGTGAATGCGAGGCCGGCGCCGAGCAACGCGTGAGGCGCGCCTGTGGACGGGGCACCTGTGGACAGGCACGAGCGCCGAGAACCTGATGACCGTGGCACGAGCGCCGACAATCCGATGACGGTGGCACGGGCGTTGATGGTCCTGTGATCGATGTCACGGACGTGCGCGGCGGCTACGGCGGTCCAGGATCGGGGCCGAGAACCGGCATTCCGCTGCCCGTCCCGCCCCGGTGCGGGGTTGGGTATAGTGACCTGGCCGCAGTGCTCCTGATCCGGACACGGGCGCCGACGGGCCGGTGACCGGTCCCGTGGCGGGCGCGCGCGGCGCGTACGACCCAGCGGTCGTGTGCGGACGTAGCTCAGTTGGTAGAGCGCAACCTTGCCAAGGTTGAGGTCGCGAGTTCGAGCCTCGTCGTCCGCTCCACACAGAGCCCCCGGTGGCCAGGCCCCCGGGGGCTTGCGCGTGCCCGACTCCGGCGCCTCGCGGCCGGCGGGTGCCGGGACTGGCAGATACCGGCACGAACAGATACCGGTACGGGCGGATGCCGGTAGAGGCAGGTGCCGATACCGGCTCAGTCCCAGGACGTGCCGGTCAACCGCTCGTACGCCTCCGCGTACTTCGCCCGCGTCGCCGCGACCACGTGCTCCGGAAGCTCGGGCGGCGGCTGCTCGGCCGTCCGGTCCCAGCCGGAGTCGGGGGACGTCAGCCAGTCCCGTACGAACTGCTTGTCGTACGACGGCTGGGGCCGGCCGGGCTGCCACTGGTCCGCGGGCCAGAAGCGGGAGGAGTCCGGCGTCAGCACCTCGTCCGCGAGGACCAGCGTGTCCCCGTCGAAGCCGAACTCGAACTTGGTGTCCGCCAGGATGATCCCCCGGTCCCGCGCGATGTCCCGGGCCCGGCTGTACACCGCGAGCGTGGCCTGCCGGAGTTCGGCGGCGACGTCCGCGCCCACCTTGCGGGCCACTTCCTCGTACGACACGTTCTCGTCGTGCTCGCCGACGTCCGCCTTTGTGGCGGGCGTGAAGATGGGCGCGGGCAGTTCCGAGCCGTCCACCAGGCCCTCGGGCAGCGCCAGGCCGCAGACGGTCCTGGTCTGCCGGTACTCGGCCAGGCCCGAGCCCGTCAGGTAGCCGCGTGCCACGCACTCCACCGGCACCATCGCGAGGGACTTGCAGACCAGGGTCCGCCCCTCCCAGCCGGCCGGGGCGCCCGCGGGCAGGTCGGTGCTCAGCACGTGGTCGGGGACGAGGTCCGCGAACTTGTCGAACCACCACAGCGAGAGCCGGGTGAGGATCCGGCCCTTGTCCGGGATCTCCGTGGGCAGCACCCAGTCGAATGCGGAGATGCGGTCGCTGGCCACCATCACCAGGTCGCCCGCCACGTTCCGGTACAGATCGCGCACCTTTCCGGTGTGCAGATGCACCAGCCCCGGAATCTGCATCGGCTGCGGCTTGTCGACGAATCCGGACACGGTTCCTCCCCGAGGTTCTGTCCCAGTGCGACCAATTCTCCCGTATCGCACAAGCGGAATGCGGTGCGGGGGCCCCGGCGGTGCGATTTCCCGGCCGGTCAGAGCCCCGGCGCGCCGTCCCCCGCGTACCCCGCGCATGCGCCGTGAGTCCCGCGGGCGGTCTCGTCGACGGCCCCGGGTGACCGCCCCGGGCCCGCTCGCCCCACTGCTCAGTCCCGTTTGCAGATCCGATCGAGCAGGTTGGCCGTGGCCCGCTGCACGCGGGTGTCGACGTGGCCGGGGCGGTCCAGGGCGGGGGACCAGGCGAAGGTGCCGGAGGCGAAGACGAGCGCGCCGGACGGAGCCCGGTACAGGGACGTCTCCTGGTGGCGCCCGTTGCCTTCGGTGTCGAGGTAGGGGGAGTGGGCGAGCAGGATACGGCGCTGGTGGTCGGGCAGTGGCGCGCGAGGGAAGTAACGATCAGCCTCACCGGCGACGAGACCCGCCAGTTCGTCTCCCTCCTCGGCGCCGGTCGCCTCCCAGAGCCAGTGGTGGCCGTTGCGGACGATCAGCGGGTACGGCTCCGGGACGCGGCCCGCGTACTGGATGCCGAGCAGTTCCTGCTCGGGGCGGTCGATCTCCCGCCAGAGCGCGGGCCGGCCGGGGCCGCGGTTCTTCCGGCAGATCAGCAGCCGGTCGGGGGCCCCGGACGGGGAGGGGGCCAGCTCGACCTGCCAGTACATGGTGTTGGCGGACAGGAACACCAGCGACGTGCCGTGGTCGCGGGCGCGCTCGACGGCCCGGCGCATCGGCACGGACCAGTACTCGTCGTGTCCGGCGAACACCAGGCCCCGGTAGCGGCGGATGTCGACGCGGCCGGCGTGCAGGTCGCGGGTGTCGGCGTAGGCGAGGTCGTAGCCGTACCGCTCGGCCCAGCGGATGAAGTCGTACGAGTGGCCGACGTGCAGCGGCAGGCCGGCGCCCGCGTACGGCCGGTCGAAGGAGACCGTGACGGCCGCGTCCTTCTCGCCGAGCAGCCGGCCGTGCTCGTCCCAGGCGTGGTAGAGGCTGGCGCCGGTGTGGCCGTCCTCCGGGTAGAGGTTGTACGCCTGCCAGGTGATGTCCGGGAGGACCAGCAGCAGATCGGCCTCGCGGTTGTCGCGAACGGTGAACGGGACGTGCGAGCGGTAGCCGTCCGCGGTGGTGAGGACCGCCACGTACGCGCCGACGTTCCAGTAACTGGGGATCTGCAGGCGCCAGGAGAGCCACCAGTGGTGGCAGGAGACCGTGCGGTCGGCGGTGAGCGGCGCGGGCTGGACGATGCCGCAGATCCGCGGGCTGTTCGTGATCTTGGACGCGCCGTCGCCCGCGTAGTGCCCGATGCGGTAGACGTCCACGCTGAACTGCTGCGGCGGGTCGACGGTGACGTGGAAGTCGATCGCCTCCCCCGGCGCGGCCGCGCCCGGCGAGACGAAGCCCTTGATCTGGCGGTGCACGTCGTCGGCGGTGCGCAGGCCCGTCGCGGGGCGCTGGTGGGGGATCCCTGCGGCGCCCGGAGCCGGGGCGTGGTCGACGTACCAGGGGACGACGTGGCCGGTGTCGTCGAAGTAGCTCTCGCTGCCGCGCAGCCATGGCAGGGGCCCCTGGCCGAAGGGATCGGACACCGCATGCGCCAGCGCGCCCGACTCCCAGCGGCGGATCCGCCTCAACCCTTCCGTGCCCACCGTGCTCCCCTCCCTGCACACCCAGGCCCCGCCCCACGCCCACCCGGTGCGCGGCCCGGACCTCAGCACATCACACTACGCAGACAATCGCTCACGGTTCGTCGCGATCGGGGGCGACAAGAACCTCTTTCCGTACGGTTGACGTTATTGACCGCTAAACGAGGCGTACCGGCTTTTCGGGATGGACACCGATTCGAGTGAGCCAACCGCGCAATGGTTCGGGATCGCCGTCCTCGATCAGGCTCAGCACCCGGGGGGCGAGGTCGACGGCGCGGACCCCGCCGACCAGCAGGGCGGGGCCGTCGAGCCAGTCGAGGCCGGGGGTGGCGCCGGCGGTGTCCACGGCGGCGCAGCAGACCATGGCGGTGACGTGGTCCGCGAGGAGTTCCCGGGCGGTGCGGGGCGGTTGCATGGGGAAGAGGGGGAGCGCGCCGTCGTCCCAGAGCGCCTCGTCGGGGCGGCGCTGTTCGGACGCGCCCGGTGTTTCCGGGTGTTCTTCCAGGTGGGCGGCTTCTTCGCGGTCCAGCTCGGCGCTGAGTTCCGCGGCGAGCGCGGCGCCCCGGTGCTCGTGGGCGCCCCGGGTCCGGGGGGTGTGGGGGGCGGCGGCCGAGGGGGCTTGGGCGGGGCGGCCGGTGCCAGTGCCGGTGCTGTGGCTGGTGGCGGTGCTCATTCCGATGCCGGTGCTTTGGCCGGTGCCGGTGCCGGTGCCGGCGTCCGTGTCGCGATTCGTGCGGGTGGGGGTGCCTGTGCTGCCGGCGGTGCTGCCGGGGTCGGCGACGCCGCCGTCCCGGCCGGTGTGCGGGGGCGAGTCGGCTTCGTCTCCGTCGTGGGCCGCTCCGTCGCCTTCCTGAGAGGTGTGGTGGCGGGAGAGCGCGGTGGGGGCGGGCGATGCCGGGCGAGCGCCGGGCGCGTTGAAGCTTTCGCGGGCGTACCGGCGGCCTGCGGGGTCGGCTTCTGCGGGTCTGTCCGGAGCGTCGGGTCCGTCCAAGTCCTCGGGGGTCGCCGGGTCGTGGGCGCGGACGGTGCCGGGAACGGAGTCGGGGCCGTGGTTGGGCTCAGGGTCGAGGTCGAGGTCGGAGGTTCCGGGTCTCACTTCGGAGGGGTCCGGGGCTTCGGAGGTCTCGGCTCCGGTGGGTTCGCCTCCGGTGGACTCCGGGGCCGGGGCTCCCGGGAGCCCCGCGGCTCCCTCGGCTTCCCGGGTCTGCCGTGCCGGGCCGCCCTGTTCCACGGCATCCGCGCCTCCGGAGCCCCGGGCCGGATCCGGCATCGGCTCGGGGAGCCGTTCGGGAAGGGACTCGGGATCGGGAAGAGAACCGGGATCGGAGAGGGACCCGGGATCAGGAAGGGACCCGGGACCGGGAAGGGACTGGGGATCGGGGAGGGATTCGGGGAACTGTTCGGGAAGCGTGGTCACCGAAAGGTGGGCCATCACGCGCGCCAGGCTCGCTCCCGGCGGATCGGCGCCCCCGCCGTGCGCGGCGCCCGCGGGCCGGCGCACCCCCAGGACGTCGAGCACGCGCTGCAACCGGGCGGCGTCCGCGCGCCATTTGCGGTCGACGACCTCCGCCGGGTACTGCTGCCAGTCGACGGGCACCCAGTCGGGGCCGGGCTCGGCCGGGCCGCCGTGGAACAGCCGCGCCGCGAGCAGGGACGTCGCCTCGTCGACGAGGCCCGGCTCCTCCAGCAGATCGCACGCGGGGCGCTCTCCGAGCCGTGACGCGAACCCTTCGGCGAGCCGGTCGCGGCGCGACAGCTCCGTGAGGGCGGCCACCACGCCGGCGTCCAGCCGGGACGGCCACCGGCCCATCCGCCACGCGGGCAGCGCCACCCGGGTCAGCAGCCGGTCCCACCCGGCGTACGCCAGGCCGACCTGCTCCTGGGCGACGATCCGCAGGCCGTAGTCCACAGCCTGTGCACGCTCGGCGGCGGCAGCGGCCACGCCGCGCTCCATCTCGGCGGCGAGGTCGCGGCACATCCCCAGCAGCGTCCGGGCGACCCAGCCGGCGCACCGCAGCGCGGCGGCGGGCAGCGGGCCGCGCCCCGGAGCGGCGGCCACCGCGACGGCCGCGTCGAGCCCGCGGACGAAGCGCCTGGCCGCGGCTATGTCCGGGTGCGCGGAGGGGCCCGTGCCCGCGACGACGGGGGCGAGCAGCGCGCGTAGCTCGGCGACCCGCATCCACCAGAGGAAGGGCGAGCCGATGACCAGTACCGGGGCGGCCGTGGGGCGCTTCGCGCGCGCGGGCCTGCCCGGCCGGTCGCGCCGGCCTGTTCCGTAGGGCGCTCCGGACCCGGTGGCCCCGTCGGCGTTCCCGATCCGCGCCGCACCCTCACCCGCCGCGCCCGGGTGGCCGGGGCGGGATGCTCCGCCGGGGCGGCCCAGCACCGGGAGCGTGTCGGCGGCCGGTCCGGCTGCCTCGGCGCCCCGGCGGCTCGCCCCCGGCATGGGGCGCTCGGCGCGTTCGTCCACGCGGGCGCCGGGGTCCACGCGCAGGCCGACGTCGACCCGCCTGCCGGAGCCCGTCCGCCCGGCCTGGTCCGCCGGGTCGTCCGTGTCCGCCCTCGTGCGGGAGTCGGGTCCGCGGGAGTCCGATCCGCGGGAGTCCGGTCGGGTGCCGGTGTCCGCGGGCGGGGGCTGCTCGTCGTGCGCCGGGTGTGTGCGGTCCTCCAGCCAGCTGTCGCAGTCGGGGGTGAGCGCTATGGCCGAGGGTGCGGGCACCTCCAGGCGGTCGGCGAGGTCACGGACCAGCCGGTAGAGGTCGGGCGCCGCGGACTCCGGGATGGTCACCGTGGGGCTGACGGCGGGGCGGGAGCGGGTCACCACCAGGCCGAAGAAGACCGCGGCGACCAGCACCAGGACCGCAAGGGCCGTGACCGCCCAGCGCACGGCGCCCCAGGCGGGCCCGGTGAACTGGCCGGTGGCGACGCCGGCCTGCAGGACCACGGCCACGCCCGCGGGAAGCAGCGCGAGAGCGAGGGCCCTGCCGCGGATCCGCAGCACGGCGAGCGCCCGCGCACGGGCGGCCCGCACTCCTGCCTCGACCGGCATTCCGGACACCATCGGCTCTCACCCCCTTCCGCACCGCCCGTCCGGCGTGCGCTGACCCAGCCACCGCGGACGAGCACCCTTGGCACTGCTCATTCCCCCACTGTGGCACCCGGTCGCGACATCGCAATGCCGCAGAGCCAAGTGCCCGAACGCCTGCGGGGCACCCTAGTTGGGGCTCAGAGCCACGTCAGCGGGATGGTTGGCCGGTCACTCGATGGAATGGCTTTGGGCAAAGCCGGATGACGTAGGGGCCGCCGATCGGGCAAGGGTTCGGTGGGGCGCACAACGGTTCCCGCAGCGGGGCTCGTGCGGCTGGCGGCTGTGGTGGCGGGTGGCTCCGGCGGCGGCAACTTTGGCGCTGGGCGCCTCCGGTGCTGGCGGCTTCGGGGGGCAGCTGCATCTGCGGGGCGGCTTAGGTGCTGATGGCTTCGGTGCTGGTGGCTTGCGTGCCGGGCGGGTGTGGTCCGGCCGGCAGGCGTACTCGGCAGCCGTACTCGGCAGCCGTAGTCTGCGGTCGTAGCCGGGAGGCGGTGGGGTCTCCGGCGTGCCGGTTCCACCTAGGCCGGGCGGGCAGGGACCCCGGATGCTGTACGCGGCAGGCCCCTGCCGTTCTTCGGTAGGCGCACCCCAGGGCCGTGCGCCCGCTCGCAGCACCCGTTCGCTTGCTCGCGCCCCCGGCTCGGACGACGTCCGGCGCGCCTTTACCGGGGCCCGGTGCCCCCGTCACCCGCGCCTCTCCGCCTCCAGCCGCCTGTACCACCCCGGCGCGCCCGCACTACCGTCCCGAAAGAGCGTCCCGCCAGGAGGCGGAACGGCGCACGCGGCGGGAGGCGCAACCGCGCAGGCGGCAGCGACCGGGCAGACCCCCGCCCGTGGCGGTTACGACCGCCCCGCCGCCGCCTCCGCGGCCGTCGCCGCGATGTCGGTGCGGTGCTGGGAACCGTCGAGCCGGATGCGTCCGACCGCGCTGTACGCCCGTTCGCGGGCCTCGACCAGGTCGGCGCCGGTCGCCGTCACGGACAGCACGCGCCCGCCGGCGCTCAGCACGGCCCCGTCCTCCCGACGTGTCCCGGCATGCAGGACATACGCGTGCGGGGCGGCCTCCGCGGCCACCTCGGCGAGCCCGTCGATGGGGTCGCCGGTGCGGGGCTTGCCGGGGTAGTTCTCCGCGGCGACGACCACGGTCACCGCGGCGTCGTCGCTCCAGCGCAGCGGATCCAGATCGGCGAGGGTGCTGCTCGCGGCGGCGTGCAGCACGGCCGACAGCGGGGTCCTCAGGCGGGCCAGCACGACCTGCGTCTCGGGGTCGCCGAACCGCGCGTTGAACTCGATGACCCGCACGCCCCGCGACGTGATCGCGAGACCCGCGTACAGCAGTCCGCTGAACGGGGTGCCGCGCCGCGCCATCTCGTCCACGGTCGGCTTCAGAACCGTCTGCGTCACCTCGTCGACGAGCTTCGGGTCGGCCCACGGCAGCGGGGAGTAGGCACCCATGCCGCCGGTGTTGGGGCCGGCGTCGCCGTCGAGGGCGCGCTTGAAGTCCTGGGCGGGCTGGAGCGGTACCACTGTGGTGCCGTCCGTGACCGCGAACAGTGAGACCTCGGGGCCGTCCAGGTACTCCTCGATGACCACGCGCCCGCACGCGCGCGCGTGCTCCCGCGCCGCGGCCAGGTCGCCTGTGACGACCACGCCCTTGCCCGCGGCCAGCCCGTCGTCCTTGACGACGTAGGGCGCGCCGAAGGCGTCGAGCGCCTCGTCGACCTCCTCGGGGGTGGTGCAGACGTAGCTACGGGCGGTGGGGACCCCGGCCGCGGCCATCACCTCTTTGGCGAAGGCCTTGGAGCCCTCCAGCTCGGCCGCCTCCCGGGAGGGGCCGAAGCAGGGGATGCCCGCGGCCCGTACGGCGTCGGCGACCCCGCCGACCAGCGGCGCCTCCGGGCCCACGACGACCAGTTCCGCGTCCAGGCGCTGCGCCAGCGCGGTCACGGCGGCCCCGTCGAGCACGTCCACCTGGTGCAACTCGGCCACCTCGGCGATTCCGGCGTTGCCGGGGGCGCAGTGCAGGGCGGTGACGGAGGGGTCGAGGGAGAGGGAACGGCATAGGGCGTGCTCGCGGGCACCGCCGCCGATGACAAGGACCTTCACGGGAGCCAGCGTAGCCGCCGGGGGTGTCCGCTCTTGTAGGGGCCGTTGCGGGGCCGTAGCGGGGCTGCTCCGAGGGCCGTTGCGCGGGCTGTCACAGGGGCAGTTGTACGGGCCGCGGCGGTTGCCGGGTGATCGCGGTTCCGAGCTGGCCGCGACTGCCGTGGGGGCCGCAGTTGCGGGCTGACCGCGGCTGCCGCGGTGCCCGCCGGCTGCTCACTCGGTGGCGTACTCCTCCAGGACGGTGGCTCCGAGTTCCCGGACGATCAGGTCGTGGCTGGAGAGCGCGGACTCGTCGAGGTCGGGGTCGTCGTCCTCCGGGATGTCGTCCTCGGGAGAGATCGGCGCAGGAGTCCCCGGATCGGCGGACCAGGACGGGGCGGGCTCGGCGGCGCCGGCGCTCGCGGGGCGCGAGGGACCCGACGGGCTCGCGCCGCCCGACGGTCTGGACTGGCCGTTCGACGACCGGGGTGACCCCGGGGACGTACCGGAGTCGGAACCGGACGAGTATCCCCCGGACGCACCTGGACCTGCCCCGGGCCCCTGCCCCTCAGCTCCCGGTGCGGATCCGGGGCCGGGTCGCGCGGGGCCCGGCCGGGACGGTGGCGCGGGCTGCGCGGGGGCCCGGCCGCCCTGGGGACCACCGGGGCCGCCCATGCCGCCGGGCGGCGCGGACCCGCCCGAGGGGTCGACGATCGCCTCGATGTTCCACTGCACCCCGAACTGCTCCGCCAGCGCCTGCCGCAGTACGTCCTCGCTGCCGCTGCCGGCGAAGTTGTCCCGCGCACCGGCATTGACGAACCCGATCTGGAGGGTCGTGCCGTCGAAGCCCGCGACGTGGGCGTTCTGGCTGAGCAGGATCCAGGTGAAGCGGCGGCGGTTCTTCACCGCCTCCAGGATGTTCGGCCAGAGCACGCGGGGGTCGAGCCCGCCGCCCCCGCCACCGGACGGCGGGGAACCCTGCGCGCCCCCGGCCGGGGCGCCGCTCCCGGAACCTCCCGCCGACCTGCTCCCCCAGCCGGACGCCTCCGCCGCACCGGACGTGGAACTGGACGCGGAGCCGGACGGGGCACCCGCCGGCCGCGCGCCGCCTCCCGTGGAGGCCGCGGTGGGCCAGCCGCCGGGCCGCCGGGCCGGGGTGTCGGAACCACCCGCGCCCTGGCCTGCGGCGGCGCCGCCCGCGCCTTCCGCACCGGCACCGGAACCCGTACCGGACCCCGTACCGGAACCCCCCGCACCGCCGGGGCCGGACCCGCCGTCGGTCCGCTTAGCAGTCGCCTCGGGCCACGCGCCGGGGCCGCCCCGGCCGGAACCGGAACCGGCTGCCGGATCGCCCTCACCCTGGCCGCCCGCACCGGACCCACCGGCCTCACCACCGCCCCCGGCCTGCGCCGCACCGCCCGCGCCACGATCACTCCCGGGAGCGCCGGCACCGGCCGTCTCGGGGGCACCGGTGGCACCGGTGGCACCAGCCGCCCCAGGAGCACCGCCCGCACCGGCCCGCGCGGCGGCACGAGCGGCAGAGGCCCCGCCACCCGCGGCCGGGCCGCCCCCGCCGGGGCCACCGGCCCCGCTACCTGCACCGGGACCTCCGCCGGCACCGGAACCAGGACCGCCGATCGCGCCGGAACCCCCCTGCCCCACCCCCGGCCCGTGGGCGTCGGACTCGGGTACGTACCCCATGGCGGGATACCCACCGCCCCCGGGACCCCCCGAACCCCCCGGACCGCCGTGCATGACCTGCACCTGCACGCCGCGCTCGACCCGGTCGAGCCGGGCCAGCACGGACCGCTCGTCGTCGTAGGCCGCGGGCAGCAGCACGCGCGCGCAGATCAGCTCGAGCTGGAGCCGGGGTGCGGTGGCGCCGCGCATCTCGGTGAGGCCCTCGTTGACGAGGTCGGCGGCCCGGCTGAGCTCGGCGGCGCCGAAGGAACCGGCCTGGGCCTGCATCCGCTCGACGACGTCGGCGGGCGCGTCGATGAGCCCCTTCTCCGCGGCGTCCGGCACGGCGGCGAGGATCACCAGGTCCCTGAGCCGCTCCAGGAGGTCGGCGACGAACCGCCGGGGGTCGTTCCCGGCCTCGACGACGCGGTCGACGACCTCGAAGGCGGCCGCCCCGTCGCCGGTGGCGAACGCCTCCACGACGGAGTCCAGCAGGGAGCCGTCCGTATACCCCAGCAGACCGGTGGCCATGGCATACGTCACGCCGTCCTCGGCGGCGCCGGCCAGCAGCTGGTCCATCACGGACATGGAGTCCCGCACGGACCCGGCCCCGGCCCGCACGACCAGCGGAAGCACACCGTCCGCGACGGGGATCTTCTCCCGGCCGCACACATCGGCGAGGTAGTCACGCAGGGTGCCGGGCGGTACGAGGCGGAACGGGTAGTGATGCGTACGCGACCGGATGGTGCCGATGACCTTCTCGGGCTCGGTCGTGGCGAAGATGAACTTGAGGTGCTCCGGCGGCTCCTCGACGACCTTCAGCAGGGCGTTGAACCCGGCCGAGGTCACCATGTGCGCCTCGTCGATGATGTAGATCTTGTACCGGCTGGCCGCCGGCCCGAAGAAGGCCTTTTCGCGCAGGTCGCGGGCGTCGTCCACGCCTCCGTGGGACGCGGCGTCGATCTCGATGACGTCGATGGACCCGGGTCCGTTCCGCGCGAGGTCCAGGCAGGAGCGGCACTCGCCGCACGGGGTCGGCGTGGGCCCCTGCTCGCAGTTCAGGCAGCGGGCCAGGATCCGCGCGCTGGTCGTCTTCCCGCAGCCGCGCGGCCCGCTGAACAGGTACGCGTGGTTGACCCGGTTGTTCCGCAGGGCCTGCTGCAACGGGTCAGTAACATGCTCCTGCCCGATGACCTCGGCAAACGACTCCGGGCGATAGCGGCGGTACAGCGCAAGAGACGACACGCCTACGAGGTTAATGCCGCCCACCGACAACGCCCCGGCCCCGGCACACCCCGTCGCTCCGGACACACAAGCGCCCCTCACGCACCCGCCAGAGCCAACCTACCCTTGCTGCCTTCCGGCCCTGGGGGAGTTCAGTCAGATAGCGCCACGTGAGGGGCTGCCCTCACAGTACCCGATAGAGGGCCCTGCGAACGAGTTCGCTAGCACTCCAGCCCGTCATGTAATGTCTCCGTCGGAGGATTCGCCTAGAGGCCTAGGGCGCACGCTTGGAAAGCGTGTTGGGGGCAACCCCTCACGAGTTCGAATCTCGTATCCTCCGCCATTGCTTGAACAGGCGAAATGAAGGGCCGGACCACGATCGTGGTTCGGCCCTTCGGCTTACGCTCGCTACCTTCACATGTCCCATTACGGCCATGTCATCCAGCGGTTGGCCCGTCACCCTGTAGACAATGCAGCCCACACAAGACGCCGACGCCCGCCAGGCGGATCCCGCGCCCGTGTCGAACTCGCGGATCACAGGAGGTGGATCGCGAGGCGTCAGCAGCGGCGACCGCGTTCGCGGCCCATGCCCTCTCAGTCCTGTCGGCCTACTCCGCGACCCCTCCCGCCCGGCTGAAGTCCGGCGGGATCAGTGCGCGTGAACTGGCCCGGATCGGCAAAGCCGTCCAGCCGGCGACCCCGTCGTGCGCCTCACCCTGGAGACTGCGCACGCTGCCGGACTCCTGGCACAGGACGGCGATCGCGTGGTACCCACCGATGCGTACGGCGCCTGGGAGGAACAGGAACCTCCGGAACCGTTCGCCGTCCTGCTTCGGGCATGGCGCACCGTGCCACTCGCCCCACCCCGGGCTCGCCACGAGGACGGCAAGGCACTCCCGCCCTCGCGAGCGCACCGCCCTGCGACAGCTGCGTGCAGGCCCGCCACGGGCTTCTGGCCGCAGCCGCCCAGCTCCCGGTGAGGCAGTGCCTCAGGGGCTCCTCGGATCTGGTGCCCCTGATTGCCTGGCGCCTCCCGCTCGCCAACGCGCTGCCCCAAGACGGAACGCCGTTCGCGACCGTGATCCGTGAGGCCGAATTCTCGGCGTGCTCGCCCACGGCGTCCGATAACATGCAAGGACTGAGCGCAATGTGCCGACGGCTGCCGCCGGGCCACCGCGGCGGCCCGGATCGGCGCCGACCTCACCACCGTCGTCACCCCGCGTCGTCACCGGCATCCCCTCGGCTCGGCTAGCCGCGCTTCTGAACTCCGCTGCCTACCCGGAGACCATCGGCACGGCGTCGGTATGGCGTTTCAGCGCCAGCAGCATCCGCCGGGCCCTGGCCGCCACCCCGCGGACGCCCCCTCCCGGTTTCGCTCAAGCGCGGGCACCCACCCGAACCGGCGCCGGTCGACGGAGGATTGCCCTTCGCCACGGACGCCGAAGAGACGAGCACAGCCGCGGACACCGAGGAGGTCATCACAAGCTGCGCGAAACGACTGTCGTACAGCGATGCCCGCCAACTTGTCCGTGCCATCGACGGCGGTCAGCCCATCACCGTCGAGTACGTCGCCGCCTCTGGCAACCGAACGGTGCGCGCCGTTAGCCGCTGGCGCTCGACCTGCCTTACCTGGAAGCCTGGTGTCACCTGCGGGACGCCGAACGCGTCTTCACGCTCTCCCGTACCCATGGCGTCATGCCGAAGTAGCGCGCACGCGTGAGACGCGCGTTGCGCGCCCCTGTGGCTCCTCACGCTTCCGGACACTTCCGGACCAGCGACACTCCGGCACCGAGACCGTGGGCCCCACGAATGTCCCGAGCCAGCCCCTGTGGGCGGCGTACCCCGACTGGACAACCAAGATCGCACTCGGCACGACCGGCTTTATAGGGATACAGTTTACAGAACCGTGCCCCTATAAGCGAGGACCAGCGCGTGGACAAGCCTCCCGAGATGTTCGACCGCGACTACGAGTGGTCGGCACTGACCCGCTTCATCACCGACCCGCAACCAGGCGCCACGCTCGGAGTGGTCTCCGGTCGCCGCCGACAGGGCAAGACGTTCTTGCTCGACGCCGCATGCCGGGCCGCCGGAGGCTTCTATTTCGGCGCGACCGAGGCCGCGGACGCCGAGTCCCTACGCCGCTTCAGCACCGCACTGACCAACCACGCCCGCCCTGCCAGTCCCTACCACTTCGCCAACTGGGCGGAAGCCGTGGACGCCCTCCTCGCCCTCGGCTCCGAGCGCCCGGTGCCCGTCGTGATCGACGAATTTCCCTACCTTGCCAGGGCCAACCCCGAGCTCCCCTCCGTGATCCAGGAGGCATTTCGTCCACTGCGCGACCAGCGAACGGCTTCCCGCTCCCGGCTGCTCCTGTGTGGCTCAGCCCTGTCCTTCATGGGCAGGCTGCTCTCCGGCAACGCCCCACTGCGCGGCCGGGCCGGACTCGAACTGATCGTCCGCCCCCTCGACCACCGCCTCGCCGCCGAATTCTGGGACATCACCGACCCCCGTCTGGCGCTGAAGGTCAACGCGACCGTCGGCGGCACCCCCGCCTACCGCCGCGAATTCGCCCGCGGCGACACCCCGAGTGGTCCGGACGACTTCGATGACTGGGTCGCCCGCACCGTCCTCAATCCCGAGACGCCGCTGTTCCGTGAGGCGCGGTACCTGTTGGCGGAGGAGCCCGACCTGCGCGACACGGCCCTGTACCTGTCGGTCCTTGCCGCGGTGGCCGACGGCAACGCCACGCGCGGCGGAATGGCCGGCTACCTGGAGCGTAAGGCCAACGACATCGCCCATCCCATCAACGTCCTCGAAGACGCCGGACTCCTGCACCGCGACGCCGACGCCTTTCGCGAGAACCGGCCGACCTACCGCATCGCCGAACCGCTGATCGCCTTCTACCACACGATCATGCGTCCGGTCTGGGACCAGCTCGAACGCCCCGGCAGCGCCGCCCGCGTCTGGCAGGCCAGCCGCCGCCGCTTCACCAGCAATGTTCTGGGCCCCCACTTCGAACAGGTCTGCCGCGACTGGGCACTCCACCATGCTGACCCCGACCTCCTCGGGGGCCTGCCGGCCCGCGTCGGACACGGCGTCGTCCACGACCCAAAAGCCCGCACGGGTCACGAGATCGACGTGGCGGTCATCGGCATCGCCGACGGCACCAAGCCGCCCCTGCTCGCCATCGGCGAAGCCAAGTGGAACGACACCATCGGCATCGCTCACATCGAACGTCTCCAGCGCATTCGCGACCTCATCACCCTGGCCGGACGCTACGACACCACCCACACCCGGCTCATCTGCTTCAGCGGGGCAGGCTTCAACGACAAGGCAGTGGCGGCCGCCGCAAACGCGGGGCCCGGAATCGTCCTCGTCGGTCTGTCCACGCTCTACGGCCAGACCTGAGGCGCTCGGGAACATGCTGTGTCGCCCGGACGTGGTTGCAGTTCTGTTTGCACCGCCGTACGCCACCACCCCCCCACCACCACGCGAGGCGCCTTCGCGATCGTGGCGGGGTTCTCCGTGATGTCTCATCCGTCGCTGTTCGGACAGGTTGACCGTACCGGCACGGCTGCCCCAGGTTCCCTGAACCACGGTGTCACGCGCCATTCAGAGTTGGAAAGGGCGTTGGGGGCTCCGTCGCTGGACTACTGGAAGCACTAGCCGTGTTCCTCGTCGGCTTGCCAGACGGCGTACCGGGCTTGCCCCTGCTCGGCCCTGGTCGCAGCCGGCGAGGATCAGGGGCTCGGCCACAGCGTGCAGTGGCCGAGCGAACGGACCAAGGCTCATCGGGTCTCCTCCTCGCGCCTCAGAACTCCACGTCCGGCAGGTTGATCGGCAGCGCGGGGGTGGTGCCCTGCCTTGTCGGCGATAGACCCGCCCCTGGGCCAAGGCCGGCTGCACCTCGGTTACGGCACCCTCCTGGCGGTGGCCGTTCCCCATCAGTTGAGAACCCCCGTGGTCAAGAGCCATGCGCCGGAAGCACGCCAGTTCGGACTTGACGTCGGGCGCTTGTACCTGCCGGTTGCCCGTTGGCCGGGCTGGGCAGATCTGAGGGCGAGCACGAGCGTCGGGAGGGGAACCGTGGCACGAAAGAAGTCGCTGGCCGGGCAGTTACTGAAGGCGTACCAGGACTCGAAGAAGGCCAAGGCCGCCGAGCAGAAGCGGTTGGAGCAAGAACAGGCCCGACGTGCGCGGGCCGCCGAGCAGGCTCGGACCCGCGAGGAGCGGGCCCGAGCGCAACAGGAGCGGGAGCAGGCACGGGAGTGGGAGCGGGCACGGAAGGAGAAGGAACGGAAGGACACGGAGCGAGCGCGCAAGGCCGCGCAGATCGAACGCGAACTGGAGAAACGCCAGACCGCCAAGAGACAGGCCGAGGAACGTCGCAAACGGGACGACGCCAAGGCCAAGGCCACCGCCGAGCGGCAGGCGAAACTGGCGCGCACCGAAGCGCTGAAGGCCGAGGCAGCCGACCGCACAACGCAGGTTCAGGAGCGGATCGAGTCCCTTGAAGCGGTCCTCCTGCAGAGGCCGGCGGGTCTGTACGGTCACCGGACGGCCGTGGAGGACGCCTTCAACAGCAGCGGATCGGACGGCTTGGTCGAAGCGATCGGACGAGCCCTGGCGGATCTGCCCGATCCAGAGGGCTTGCGGGGTGAGTGGCGTGCCGTGTTCGCGCCCGAGACACGAGAACTGGTCGTAGAGACGGACCTTCCGGGGCAGGAGGTCGTGCCCGCGGTCGCGCAGTTCCGCTTCAAGGCCACCGCACCGGCCGCAGTCGTCCCTCAGCCCAGAAAAGAGGCGGAGGTCAAGCAGCAGTACTCACGGCTCGTCGCTCGCCTGGCGCTGCGCGCCATCAACGAGGTGCTGGCCGCCAGCCCGCCGTCGCTCGTCGATATCGTCGCCTTCAACGGCCATGTCCGGAGCAAGGACCGGGCCACCGGGAAGGCCATTCGTCCCTGCCTGGTCAGCGTACGCAGCAGTCGTGATGACTTCGAGGACCTGGTGCTGGACGAACCCGCACTCGACCCGGTCCAATGTCTGCGCCACCTCAACGCCATCGTCTCCCAGCACCCCTACGACCTCGAACCGGTCCGCCCCGTCGTTACGTTCGACCTCAGCAAGTACAAGTTCGCCCCTGAAGTGGACGTCGTGGCCGGGCTCGACAGCAGGCCGGACTTGATGGCGCTGGATCCCATCGAGTTCGAGCACCTCATCCGTCGCCTCTTCGAGGCGTACGGCATGAAGGCGTGGGTCACCCAGGCATCGCGAGACGACGGGATCGACGCCGTCGCGACGAACGAGGATCCGATGACGGGCGGCCTGTGCATCATCCAGGCCAAGCGCACCAAGAACACCGTTCCGGCGGAAGCCGTCCGCGCGCTGGCCGGCGTCATGCACGACAAAGCCGCCGCGAAAGGCATCCTCGTTACCACCGCGTGGTTCGGAAAGACCAGCCTGGACTTCGCCCATCGGACCGGCCGCATGCAGCTCATCGACGGCCGCGGGCTCAAAGCCCTGCTCCAGGAACAGCTCGGTATCGACGCCCTCATCGGGCTTCCTAAGGTTCCGCCCGGCTGGGTTCCGGAAGACCTCAAGTGAGGAGCGCTCCGTCGAACCGGCCTCGGTCCGTCACCTGAGCGGCGGGCCCCGTCACTACGCGGCGCCCGCACCCCGACGGGGTTGCAGTTCGGGTTGCATTCAGCCACGTCCAAGCCCGTTCACCACACCCTAACGAGCGCGCCCAGCCGCAGGTCAGGACGCCTGCGAACCCATGCGAACCTGCTCACGAACAGGTGGAAAGCGTGTTGGGGGCAACCCCTCACGAGTTCGAATCTCGTATCCTCCGCTGCCGCCTGAACAGTCGAAACAAAGTCTCGGACCGCAGCTCGTGGTCCGACACTTGGCGTGCCCTGGTCTCGGTTTTGGTCTCATTCATTCCTGGCATTCAATACATTTCAGGCATGGGTGAATGCGCCCTTTGCCGGCGATCAGAGGTTACGCAACGAGTGCGCCCCGGCCCTGGCCCGAGATCCCCCGAAGCGGCTCTCCTCGTGCCATCAACCCAGCGGATAGCCCAGGGCCAGGGCAGCCTTGCGGAACGCCGGCAGACGGTCGGGGGCGACGGCGAGGTGGCGTTCGCCGATTCGGGTACACAGCACGCGCAGGCGGCGATCGCTGATGATCAGGGCTGCCAGTGCCTCGTCCGCGCACTCGATGAGATGGGTCTGCCCTGTGTCCCGGAGCCGGCCGGTGCGGCGGCCGGCGTCGTCGAGCAGGGTGGCGACGGTCTGGGGTACGGGGTGCGTGGCTGCCTGGTTCAGGTAGCCACGGAGCTCGTCGAGGGTGTGCCCTCGGTCAAGGGCGTCCAGGAGAGAAGCGGTGGTGAGTGTCCAGACCCGGCCCGTTTTCCGGTCGCAGAAGGCGTCCAGGAGGAGGGTTTCGGCGGATGGCAGCCCGTCGAGGGCGACGATGTCGAAGTTCGCCAGGACGGTGATCGTGCCCGTCGGGACGGCCGAGGCGGGGACCTGGCCAGGGACGTAGTCGCCCGTGAGGCCGACGGCGTGGGCGCCCAGGGGGTTGAGGCGGAGCGCGGACAGGCCGTCGTAGCGGCTGAGCTGGTCGAGGTAGTCGCCACCCCAGTTGTCCCGGTAGTCATCGCGGGCGCCCGCCGGGGAGACGTACTCGATGTCGATGAGGCCGAGCGTGGCGGCGTACTCGAAGAGCACCGCCAGGGTGTAACGGCCCTGGAGGAGGGGCCAGCCGTGGTGGCCGTCGTAGCCGAGGCTGCCGTACTGCGGATCCTCCAGGTACAGCTTCCACAGGGCGCGTTCACTGCGGTGGACGACTGGATCAAGACCGGCCGCGCGCATATCCGTGAACAGGCCGTCAACGGGCATCCACTCACCCGGGGTGAGACCGGCCAGCGCCTGGCCGACGAGCTTGCGGCGCGGTTTGGCGGCGGTCAGGACGTTCGCCGAGCGTTGGCCCTTGATCTCCTCGACGCGGGAGAACTCGTCCAGGATGCTGTTGTTCAGCCAGCGCTGCCACAGCTGAGGAATGGCCAGGTGCGGCGGCCGGGTCAGCGCCGCCCGTCCGCGCGTGGTCGGCACCAGCCGACCGCCGGTGAGCTGGGCGAGGCCGCCTGCCTGGAGCAGCATCGGCCAGGCGTAGGCGGCGATGGCCTCGTGCGGATAGAAGTCGCCGCCGTCCAGGACCTCGGCGACCGCCGAGACGGTGGCGGTGCCGGGGCGGCGGGTCTTTTCGCTGCACCGCAGCTTCCCTGTCATGCACAGGCGCAGCACCGCCAGCAGGTTGGCCTGCGCCTCGTGCTCGGTGTGCCGGACCCGTGGAGCGCCGATGGGCTCCTGCTGCTGCTCGGCCGGTATCACTGCTCGCGTTTCCCTCTTCGTGCCGCTCGCGTCACGTTCCTACAGATGGGCAACGTAATCGTAGTTGCCCGTGCCGCAGGTGCGTTCGAGGATCTGGACCACGGTGCGCGTGTCGTCGTAGGGGCCGGGGAAGTAGAACGGCCTGCCTTCCCGGCCGAAGCCGATGACGGGCCGGTCGCCGGGCGGGACACCCAGGTGCACCGCGGCGTCGGCGAAGCCGTCCGCGGGCTCGAAGCCAAGACCGCGGGCGTAGGCGAGGGCATCGTGCACGATCGTCTGTGCCTGCGCCACGCCGATCGGCAGCGGCCGGTGATCGAAGGCCGAGTAGTACTTCGATACGTACGCGGTCAGGGATCCGGACCCCATCACCTCGGGGTCGGTGACGTTCTTGACTCCCAGGCAGTACACGTCCACCAGGAACCCGGTGACGGTCACCCTGCTGGCACGTTCCTGGCGGGCGAGGAGAATCTGGGCGAAGCCGCCCGTGCCCGAGTCCGGCTCCTGGCCGAGGGGGTCGGCCGCCGCCCAGTCGGGGGCCTCGGCCATGTCCAGTCCCGCGCTCCAGCCCGCGTTGACCCAGCAGCCCACCACCGGCCGCTCATCCGGCGCGATATTCACCTGTGCCGCCTCGGCGACCCGTCTGACCAGCGCGGTGGCCTGGGCCGGGCGGAGCCCCAGCGCCTTCGCGATCTGCTTCGGCGCGCTGCCGCGCTCCCTCATCTCCCGGACCCGGGCCAGCAGTTCCTCGTCGCGCGTTGCCACCGTCACAGTCTGCCACTTCCATGTCGCCCCATGCGAAGCACAGGGAACGCCGGCGCCAGGACCGTCGAGCAGGTGCGAGCGCTGGTCGGTTGGGTCGGCACGGGCCGGAAACTGACCCAGACCGGCCGTGTGACACTTACCGACGCGCGGGCACTGGTGGAGGCTCTGGACACCGGCGACCGGATGGACCCGGTGATCGGGGACGGTACGTTCAAGACGAAGTCCAGCGAGGAGCTGTACCACCTCACCCTGCTGGTCGAGTGGGCGAAGGCGGCACGACTGCTGCGGACCTCGGGCGGGCGCCTGCTGCCAGTCAAGAACAACGCCAAGCTGCTGGACCACCCCGACGAACTGCGTGGCGCCCTGTTCGCCGCGCTGCCGCGCATCGGCCCGGCCATGACGGTCTCCGGCTGGCTGGAGTCCCTGTTCACGCACGAGTACGACCGGGGCCTGCGGGTGTTGCTGCAGCAGTTGTACGCGGCCATCACCCCGGTGCCGCTCAGTGACCTGTACGAGGTGGTGTGGCATGCGGTCAGCCGGCTGTACCTGGTCGACGACCTGTCCCCCGACCGCCTCCGGCATGTGCGTGCCGCAGGCGACCACGACGTCCAACGGGTCCTCAAGGCCATGACCTCCTTGGGCACCGTCCTCCTCACCGAGGACACCGCCGAACTGACGGCGGACGGACGCACCGAGACAGCCCGGACGCGCGGCGGGCCCGGCCCCGGCGACGCGGTGCTGCGGGTCCGCGTCGAACTCGCCGACGTGGACGATCCGCGGGTTTGGCGGCAACTGCTGGTGCCCGCCTCCATCCACTTGGACCGGCTTCACTCCGTGATCCAGGACGCGATGGGCTGGCAGAACTGCCATATGCACGCGTTCACCATCGACGGCGTCCGGTACGGCCGCCCCGACGGCGAACTCGACTTCCGCGACGAGCGGACCGCCACGCTCGCCGCCCTGCTCAAACCGGGCGCTCACTTCGTGTACACGTACGACTTCGGGGACTCTGGGAGCACCTCATCACCGTGGAACAGGTCCAGCAAGCCTCAGCCGGGCGCACCTGCCCGCGCCCTCCCTGGCGCGCGAATGCCAATGGCGCGTACGGCCTCGAAGTGATCATTCGTCAGCATGCTGACTTTATGGGGATGTCGTGCGCATTCCAGGGCCACGTACGCGAACACCGAGTAAACATTCGGTTATACGGGTCGCGTGGCGGGCCGGATCCCGACCACCTGCACGCATGGCGTGAACTCGCAGGCCACTTTCGGACGTACGACCTTCACGCACGACGGTGTTGTCCCCGACTTCGGGAACGCCAAAGAGGCTGCGGCCTTCCCACGTGGAGCTCGGTGGTCATGAAGCCGGAGACGATGAGCCCAGTCCGCCGGGCTCACCCCCTGCCCTACCGAGCGGAGAGTTGCTCCATGGCGTTGTCCAGGTGGGCGATGACGGCCGGCACGTCATCGCTCTCGGTGCGTCGAATCAGCTGGAGGGCAGGGCGGGCGACACCGCCCGGTCGCGCGATCAACCGGGCGAGCACGGCCGCCCGGACGTCGAGGCGCTCGATGGTGGCCTCGCGCTGCTCCTCGTTCTGGCCGGCGAGCAGGACGGCGTTGTACCAGGCCTCCTCGCGGGACTGGCGGACGCTGAAGTCGAGGATCTGCTCGTCGGTGCGCGCTCCGACCTGGTCCAGCAGCGACAGGAGCGGCGACAGGGCGCCGACCGAGTCCTCCACCGCCAGCACCACCCGGGCCAGGATGTCGTTGATCAGCAGAAAGTCGCGCCGCAACGTGTGGATGGCCTCGCCCGGGCTGGTTCGTGCGGCGGCGATGGCCAGGTCGAGGTTGATGTGTGCGTTCACGCCGAGGATCAGGTGCTGGACGATGATGGCGTCGGCGTCGTCGAGCAGCCCGAACGCCTCGCGCCAGCAACGCGGCGGGCTCTGGTCGCGACGCCAGGCGTCGTACGCCTCGAAGTAGCGGTTGCCGAAGTGCGTGTCGAAACGGTCCATTCGAGCGCCGTCGTCGAACTGCCCGCCGTGAATGGCCGTGCGGACCTCGACGGTCACCTGCCGGTACAGCGCCGCGAAGTACCCGACCCGGTCACCGGCGCGGCCCGCCTCCCGCACGATCCCGGCAAGCCCGTCCACGACGTCGTCGATGTTCTCTGCCGCCATGCCCGACTCCCCCTTGCGGCTCCTGGTTCCTGGTTCGGCGCGCCCCCCTGGCTGCCGCCCCCAGTGCCGTTCCGGGCCCTTCCTACCACCGCACGCCGGGGAGGGCTCCCGTCCGTCAGGAACCGGTTGCCGCCATGAGACCGGACGTCGCGGGACATCAGCGGGGCCCGGCCCCAGGCTCTCGCCGCGGCCGGGGCCGGAAAGGGCGTGCCTCGCGTCACCACACGTTCACGCCGCCCGGTTCACCGGACGCGGGCCACCCCCACGTACATGGCGCTGACCTCGTACTCGGGCGCGGGAGTGTCCTTGTACCACTCGGGAGCCGTGACGAGGCCGGGGTCCACGAGGTCCAGGCCGTCGAAGAACGGCTCCACCTCCGCGCGGGAGCGGAAGCGCGAGGGGATGCTGCTCCCGTAGGTGTTGTTCTCGCGCTCCTCCGGGAAGGAGTCCATGCTGCCGTGCGACAACACCAGCAAGCTTCCGGCCGGCAGGGCTCCGACAAGGGTACGGACGATGCCGTAGGGGTCCTGCTCGTCGAGGACGAAGTGCAGCAGCGCGACCAGCGAGAGAGCGATCGGCCGGTCGAAGTCCAGGAAAGTCCTGGCGTGTTCGAGGATCTTCTCCGGCTCGCGGGCGTCGGCCTGGATGTAGTCGGTGGCCCCCTCCGGAGCGCTCTTGAGCAGCACCTGGGCGTGGCGCAGCACGAGGGGGTCGTTGTCCGCGTACACGACCCGGGCCGCCGGGTTGATCGCCTGTACGACCTGGTGGAGGTTGGGCTCGGTGGGGATCCCGGTGCCGATGTCGAGGTACTGGTCGATGCCGCCGCGGGCGGCCCAGGCGACAGCGCGGTGCATGAACGCGCGGTTCACGCGTGCCGCGTCGCGATACAGGCTCGGTATCCGCTCGCCGAGTTCGCTGTCGACCTCGTAGTGGTCCTTGCCGCCGAGCAGGTAGTCGTAGACGCGTGCCGGGTGCGGCCTGCTGGTGTCGACCTGGGGGTTCGGGCTCATCGGGCTACTCCGGCGAAGGTCGTGGAGGGCTGGGCGCCGGCGGGAACAGGTGCGGCGCATCCGAGCAGGGACGGGAGCACAGCTACCCCGCAGTCAGTTCGTCCACCGGTGCGGTAGTGAGTCTGCCATAGCAAACCTTCCAGGAAGCAGGGGGGATTTGGCCCCCGGAGAGCGGTGGCGGCAGGCTCGCGGGACGCCGGCGGTGATCATGTAGTGGCCGGGCCGGGCGCGGGGCGGGGAGTCTCCAGGCGGATGACGAGCGCGCGCAGGGCGCGGAGTTCGGCGTTCAGTGCCTGCGCGCCTTCGCGGGTGAGAGCAATCCAGGTGCGGGGCCGCCGACCGGCGTAGCCCTTCTCCACGGTGATCAGATCCGAGTCCTCCAGCACCTTCAGGTGCCGGGAGAGATTGCCGTCGGTGAGGGCCAGTTGCTTCTTCAGGAAGCCGAACTCGACTCGATCGGCTTCTCGGGCGATGGTGAGAATGCCGAGCCGGACACGCTGATGGACGGTGTCGTCCAGCGACCGGGTCGGGTGGAGTCCTTGCGGTTCGTCCGGCGCAGCGGTCGAGTCCTCGACGCTCATGGAGCGACCGTACCCGCATCAGTGGCGCCGGGTGTTGCCCGATGACGGGCCGCGGCCCTCTCGGCCAGGCCGGCGAGGAGCAGGATGGCGGCGAGAAGGAGCGCTTTGACCTGCGGTCCGTCGGTCCAGCCGGGGTGTGCGGGGTGCTGCCAGGGAAGCCAGCCGGTGCCCCAGGAGGCCCCCAGGTAGCCGGTGAGCAGCAGGGCGTGGGAGGTGCCGGCGGCTGCGGCGATCCAGCTGCGTTCGGCGATTCCGAGGGCGAGGAGTCCGATGCCGACGACGTACCACGGGGAGGCGTATCTGTTCTCCAGCAGTTCGGCCTCCCACGACTGGCCGCTGGCGAGCAACAGGGCCATCAACGCCGCAGTGATCGCCGCGGTGGCCATTGCGGTCGTGCGGAACCACGTGCCGCGCCGGGGAACGAACCCGCGAGCCTCGCCACGCAGCCGGTACCAGCGGGCGAAGGCGATCCACGCCAGGGGGAGGAGCACGAACCACACGCTCCAGGCCGTGAAGCGCAGGACGGCGCCGTCGAACTCGCCCCGCAGACAGGGGGTGCCCGGTTCGTGGACGACGCACAGGCCCGTCAGCTCGGCGTAGGCGAAAGCGGGGTAGGACCCTATGTAGCGGCCGTGGGCTCCGAAATTGAAGGCGTACCGGGCAATCGGAGCGGCTGCCAGCGCGAGAAGACCGAAGCCGAGAAGCGGGACCCACGAGCCGTTCATCTGCGCGCGAGTCCTGGCCCGCAGACCTTCCGTCGCCGCCAACAGGCCGGCCGCGTCCGGCCCCTGCTCGCATCCCGCACTACTCAGTGACGGTGGCCCCACCTTGTCCCCCTGTGGTCGCTTACGTGGCCTTGCTTCCTGGTCGCGCTTCCGCCGTCGTGCTTCCGTGGTCGTGCTTCCGCCGTCGTGCTGCGGCAGCGCTGGGCAGCGGACCGCCGGCCGGCCGTCCACTGGGCTTACTTTTCAATGCAAAGTACATTGCGGTCAAGACTGGGTGACTCCGCCGCCCCGCATCAGCGGCCGTCGGTGCGGGACGGGAAGCGGCGCCCCGATGGCGGGTCATGGCCACGCCTGCCAGTACGACGGCCATTCCCGCCACGACCCTCAGCGTCAGGGCCTCGTTCAACGCGACCGCGCCCAGGGTCACGGAGACGACCGGCAGCAGGTAGCCGACGACCGCGGCGTTCGTCGCGCCCTCGTCCGCGACGATCCTGTAGGTGAGGTGGAACGTGATCCCCGTGGTGAAGACGCCGAGGACGCAGACGGCCGCCAGGGGCGCGGGGTCGATCGTGATCGGTGACAGGCCGCCCGCCGGGAGTGCCAGGGCCGACAGGGCGGTCGCGGCCAGGAGTTGGGCGGCGGAGAGGGAGAGGGTCGGGATGCCTCTGCCGACCAGGTTGCGGCCCATGCAGACGAACGCCACCGCGTAGCTGCCCGCCGCGGCCACGATCGCCAGCGCTCCCCACCCCGCCGAACCCGCCTGCCGCCACGGGGCGAAGACGAGCAGCGTTCCCGCGAAGCCCAGCAGCAGCCCCGCCAGGCGGGCCGGTCGGATGCCCCGTTCCGAGCCGGCGGTGAGGCCGATGGCGACGGACCACAGCGGGGTCGTGGCGTTCAGGACCCCGGCCAGGCCCGAGTCCACCGTCTCCTGGCCCACGCTGAACAGCGCGAACGGCAGGGCGTTGCAGAAGAACGCGGCCACGGCGATGTGGCCCCAGACCGCCCGGCCCCGGGGCAGGCGCCTTCCCGTCGCGTAGCAGGCCGCGGTGAGCACGAGCGCGCCCAGCGCGCAGCGGGCGACGGTGACCTGGACCGGTGAGAGGCCCCTGAGGGCCAGTTCGATCCAGAGGAACGTCGATCCCCACAGCAGGGCGAGAACGGCCACGCGCGCCCATGCCGGCGAGTTCCGTCTCCGTGCGGTGACGTTCGTCGTCATCGCGTCTCCTCCGGTTCCGGTGGGGTTTCGCGTGCAGTGGGGCTTCGCGTGCGGTGGGGCTTCGCGTGCGGTGAGGCTTCGAGGTCGGTAAGGGTTCGGGTGCGCTGAGGCCTCGGGTGCGGTTTCCGCTCCGCGAATGACGGTGCCCCAGGCCATGTTTCAGGACAAGCGAAAAGTTCTGCATTGGCCTTTAAGCTCAGCTACATGCTTGATGTGAGGCGTCTCCAAGTCCTGCGCGCCGTGGTCTCCAGTGGCACGGTCACCGCCGCTGCCGCACACCTCGGCTACACGCCGTCCGCCGTGAGCCAGCAGGTGGCCGCCTTGGAGAAGCAGGCCGGGACCGCCCTGCTGGAACGGGTCGGGCGCGGCGTGCGGCCCACGGCCGCCGGTCTGCTGCTCACCGAGCACGCGGTGCTGATCGGCACGGCGGTCGCGCGGGCGGAGTCCGCGCTCGCAGACCTGCGCGCCGGGCGCACCGGCCGGCTTTCCGTGCGCTACTTCGCCACCGCGGGCTCCACGCTGGTGGCGCCCGCGGTCGCCCGGCTGCGTGCCGAGCATCCTGGCGTACGGGTCGACCTCGCCCTCGTCGATTCCGAGGAGCGGATTCGAGAGGCGGTACGCGGCCGGGCCGACCTGGCCGTGGTCGTGGGCGCACCCGAACCCCTCGGCGACGGCATCCGGCTGGTCCGCCTGCTGGACGACCCGTACGCCGCCGTACTGCCCACCGCGCATCCGCTGGCCGGCAAGCCCACGCTGAACCTGAACGACCTCGCCGGCGAGCAGTGGGTGGGCAGCGAGCCGCCCGGCCCCTGCCTCGAACCGGTGCTCGCCGGCTGCGCCGCTGCCGGCTTCAGCCCTGACTTCGTCGTCGAGAGCGAGGACTACGCGACCGCTCAGGGCTTCGTGGCCGCCGGACTCGGGGTCGGCCTGATGCCGCGGCTGGGGCTGCGCAACCCGCACCCCGGCGTCGTCCTCCGCCCGGTCCGGGGCCCCGAACCCGTCCGGGTGATCTCCGCCGTGGTGCGCGAGACGTCGCTGGAGCAGACCGCTCTGCGGGGTCTGCTCGACGCACTGCGGGACGCGGCCACCGCCGCCGGACCAGGCGACGAGCCCGGCCCCGAGGGTTCGTAGGGCCCCGAGGGTTCGTAGGGAAATGCGGCACCGTCCGCGGAGCGTTGTCGGTCACGGTGCCCGGTCCGGCCGCCGGAATCGGCCCGACGCTGCCGGCCTCGTCGGTCGAGACCGGCCTCCAATGGAGACAGGGCACCAACAGAGCACCATCAGAGCACCACCGGAGCCCCACCGAGAGCGCCAACAGAGACAGGGCGGCCGAACGAGCACCGTGCGCGGCCGTCGCCGGGGTTGCCGTACCCGCCGACCTGGGAGGATTCCGTGCCGTCGAGCTCGAAGCCGCTGCGGAAGCTGGGCTTTCTGACCATCGGGCTGTTCGACGGGGCCGATCCCCGTCCCGGCCACGAGAGCACCCTGGAGATCATCGAGCTCGGCGAGCGGCTCGGCTTCGACAGCGCCTGGGTGCGCCACCGCCACCTCCAGTACGGCATCTCCTCCCCGGTCGCCCTGCTGGCCGCGGCCTCGCAGCGCACCCGCCGTATCGCGCTCGGCACCGCCGTGACCCCGGTGGGCTGGGAGAACCCGCTCCGGCTCGCCGAGGACCTCGCGACCGTCGACGTGCTCTCCGGCGGCCGGCTCAACCCCGGCATCAGCGTCGGCCCACCGGCGCACTTCGACCGGATCTCCCCCGCGCTCTACCCCGACACCGCGGACGCGGAGGACTTCGGCTACGAGCGTGTGCGGCGGCTGCTCGCCTTCGTGCGCGGGGAGCCGGCGACCGATTTCTCCGGCACGGAGGGCTTCGAGGTGTTCTCCGACCGCGTCCAGCCGCACTCCCCCGGACTCGGCGACCGCATGTGGTACGGCGCGGGGAGCCTGCGGTCCGCGCGGTGGGCGGGCGAGCAGGGTATGAACCTGCTGGTCAGCAGCGTCGTCAAGGCCGAGGAACCGGAGCCGGAGCCGGAGCCGGTGCCGGTGCCAGACGAGTCCGGGGCCGGCGGCGGGTCCGGCGCGTCCGAGGCGAGCGGCGCATCTGGGTCGGCCGGCGTGCCCGGGGCGACCGGGGCGGCCGGCGTCTCCAGCACATCCGGGGCGGCCGGGGCGACCGGCACATCCGGAGCGACCGGGGCGGGCGGCGCGCCCGTGGACTTCGCCCAGATCCAGCTCTCCCACATCCGCGCCTTCCGCGCCCACCACCCCGACGGGGAGCGCGCCCGGGTCTCCCAGGGCCTCGTCGTCATCCCGACCGACAGCGCCACGGGCGGGCAACGCGAGAAGTACGAGGCGTTCGTCCGGCAGCGGACACCGCGCACCGCCGCCCCGCAGGGGCCCGCGCGCCTGCTCTTCGCACGCGACCTCGTCGGCACCTCCGAGCAGATCGCCGAACGCCTCTACGCGGACCCGGCCTTCCGGGAAGTCGACGAGGTCGCCTTCGCGCTGCCCTTCACCTTCGAGCACGAGGACTACGTCCAGATCCTCACCGACATGGCCACGCGCCTGGGGCCCGCGCTGGGGTGGACGGCCGGGGGTGAGGGGACGGCCTCGTAGACCCAACGTAAGTCCCCGCGATCCCTGCACTCCCCCCGGGCAGGCCCTTGCCCCAGCAATATCTACACTGGTAGACATGGCAGCCATGACACCCGGAGAACCCCGCGACGGCCACGGCGGCACCCCGCCCAAACGGCGCCGCGACTCCGCCGCGACCCGTGAGGCGATCCTGCGGTCGGCCATGGCCGCCTTCACACGGCACGGTTACGACGGCGTGGGCGTGCGCGAGATCGCGCGGGACGCCGGGGTGACGGCGATGCTGATCAACCGCTATTTCGGCTCCAAGGAGCAGCTGTTCGCCGAGGCCGTCGACACCTCCTTCGCACCGCGCACGGTCGTGACCGGCGCCGCGGACACCCTGGCCCGCGAGACCGCCGGGACGCTCGTCGCACGGACCGCACCCGGGGCGGACCCGCTCGACCCCTTCCTGCTGATGCTGCGGTCCGCGGGGAACGCGCGGGCCGCGGAGATCATCCGGGACGGTGTCGAACGGCACGTCGGACGCGACCTCGCGGACCGGCTGCCGGGGGAGCGGGCCGAGGAGCGCGCGGAACTGTTCCTCGGCGTCCTCGCGGGCGTCTGGATGATGCGCAAGGTGCTCGGCACGAGCGCCCTCGCCGAGGCCGAAGAGGGCGAGCTGACCCGCCGGATCGAGGCCCTCTTCCACTCCCTCGTGGAAACGGAGACCTGATCCCCCGGGCCGCCGGGCCCCGCCACCGCCAGGCCCCACCAGGCCCCACCAAGCCCCGCCAGGTCACCGCCAGGTCCCGCCAAGTCCCGCCAGGTCCCGCCAGGTCCCTATCCCTGGTCCGCGGACGTCGGCTGATACAGGTCGTTCAGCTCGTCCGCGTGTTCCTCCTCCTCTTCGAGGATGTCCTCGATCAGCCGCCGGCTGGTCGGATCGCTCTCCCCGATCCAGCGGACGATTTCCGTGTACGTCTCGATGACGATGCGTTCCGCGACGAAGTTCTCGCGGATCATGCCCTGGAGATCGGTGTCCGGCGGCGCGGCGTACTCGGTGTGCGAACGTGCGACCAGGGAGGCGGGGTCCATGTCGGGACTTCCGCCCAATTGGTTGATGCGGTCCGCCACCCGGCGGAAATGGTCGAGTTCCTCGTCCGCGTGCTCCCGGAACATGGCGGCCACCTGTTCGCGGTCGATTCCCTGCGCGACGATCGCATTCTGCGTGTACCGCAGGTAACAGACCATTTCCGTGGCGACGATCTGGTTGAGCACATCGATGAGGCGGGCCACGTCGGACGTGTTCGCGGGCGTGACGGGGCCCCTGGTGATGTGCTTCCTGGCCTCTTCGCGGATCCTGCTGATGTCGATGGCGAACTGGTTCTGCACGGGTGTCTTCATGTTCCGTCTCCTCGCCGGGCGCCGGCTCCGCCGTGCGTCCCCGAAACGTCCGGTGGACCGGTCCGTGTGCGATGCGATGCAGTGGGGTGGGGCGGGGTGGGGTGGGGGGATGGGGTGGGATGGGATGGGGATAGGAGCGCGGATGGGATGGGATGGGATGGGGTGGGGATTTCGGGGGGCTCGGCGCGGTGGGGGTAGCGGGTTTCGAAGCGGCCCGGCACGGTCGAGGTCGGGGGTTTCGGAAGGGCTCGGCACGATCGGGGGACGGGATTTCCCATAAGGGGATTTCCCGCAAGGATCGGCACGGTTGCCCGAGATATCGGTCGGCACCGAAATCGTAGATCGGCGCATTCCCGCGGCCCGGACAGACGCGCCCGGGGTTCCCCCGCGGGCCACCTCGCCCGTCCTCCGAACACCCCGCAGGCAACCCCTCCCCGACCTCCAAGCACCCTCGCCGGCACCCCTCCAACGCCCCCGACAACCACCCCCACCACGACCTCGCCACACCCCCATCCCGAACCCTGGCCCCCACCCCCAACGCCCCCCAACTCCCGTTCCGTCCCCCGCCCTTGACACCGACCCGCCCGAGGAACAATCTCCTGAGAGCGCTCTCTCGTAGAGCGCTCTCAGCTCGTCCTCCCCTGGCGCGCTCAGCCGGAGTGCGCCACGCCCCCCACGACGAGAAGGAGCACCCATGTCCCTCAGAGGCACGCGCGGAGGTTCACCCGCGGCGGGCGCTGTCCCGCCGCGCGGGCGGCTGCTCAGACGGGCGGCCACCGGGCTGGTCGCGCTCGCCGCCGTGGCGGCGAGCGCGTTCGCCGGCTCACCGGCCGTCTCGGCCCAGCAGAGCGCCCCGCCGTCCGCCGGGCACGCCGCGACCCACGCCGCCACCACCGCGCAGAGCGCCCCGCGCGGCTCCACCGGAGCCGAGGCCGTACCAGCGCCCCCCTCCGGCTTCACCACCACCTGGAGCGACGACTTCGACGGCGGCGCGGGCACGCCCCTCGACACCGGGGTCTGGCGCTACGACACCGGTCCCGGCTGGAGCTTCGGCACCGGCGAGATCGAGACGATGACGAACAGCACCGCGAACGTGTACCACGACGGCAACGGCCACCTGGTGCTCAAGGCGCTGCACGACGGCAGCGACCCGAGCACCGGCTGGACCTCCGGGCGCGTGGAGACCCAGGCGGACGGGTTCGGCGCGCTGCCCGGCGGCGTGGTGCGCATGCAGGCGTCCATCCAGCAGCCGAACGTCACCACGGCGAACGGCGCCGGCTACTGGCCGGCGTTCTGGATGCTGGGCGCCCCGCTGCGGGTCGGCAAGGTCTGGCCGGGCTCCGGCGAGGTCGACATCCTGGAGGACATCAACGGCCGGAGCTCGGTCTTCGGCACCCTGCACTGCGGCGTCGCCCCGGGCGGCTCCTGCAACGAGTCCACCGGCGTCGGCAGCGGCGAGCGGGCCTGCGCGAACTGCCAGACCGGCTACCACACCTACGCGGTGGAACTGGACCGGTCGACGTCGCCGGAGCAGATCCGCTGGTACCTGGACGGCCAGAACTACTACACCCTGAAGGCCGACCAGGTGAACGCCGGCCAGTGGGCCGACGCCGTCGACCACAGCTTCTTCATCATCTTCGACCTGGCCATGGGCGGCGCGTTCCCGGCCGCGTACGGCGGCGGGCCCAACTCCGCCACGGTCTCCGGCGGCTCGCTGAACGTCGACTACGTCGCCGTCTACAACAAGCCCCCGGCCGGCCACCCGACCCAGAACCTCGCCAAGGGCAAGCCGACCACCGCCTCCTCCGCGGAGAGCGGAGAGTTCCCGGCCTCGAACGCCACCGACGGGAACGTGACCACCCGCTGGTCCAGCCAGTTCAGCGACCCGCAGTGGCTCCAGGTCGACCTCGGCAAGTCCTACAACCTCAACCACGCCACGGTGGTCTGGGAGGCGGCCGCCGCATCGGCCTACCAGATCCAGACCTCCCAGAACGGCACCGACTGGACCACCGTCTTCCAGAACAACAACTCCCCGGCCGACATCCAGGACGTCGGCATCAGCGGCTCGGGGCGGTACGTCAGGATCTACGCCACCGGCCGGGTCTCCCAGTGGGGGGACTCGGTGTACGAGTTCGAGCTGTACGGGTCGGCCTGACGGCCGAGGGTGGCCGCGGTTCTTGGCGCTTCGCGCCTTGTTCGCCTGCGGCGGGCCATCCGTCGCCTGCGGCGGGCCACCCGGCCCAGCCACTTGCTGTCTTACACCTGACCACCCGCTGATTTGTGGCTGGTCGCTCCCCCACTACCTCAAGGGTGTGGGCGGTACCCCCATCCCCGCGCCCCTTCAGGGGCGCGGGGAACCGTCTCTGTCCGGGTCCGGGTCCGGGGCCTCCCCGGCGCCCGGCACCTCCCGACCGCCCGCCGCATCACGGCCGCCGTCGCCCGCCTCCCCCGCACCCGGGTCCAGCCACCGCCCGAAGCCGTCGATGTACTCCGCGCCCCAGGTGCCCGCCTCGCAGTGCGCCCCGTACTGGCGGCGCTCCAGGTCGTAGGACTCGCCCGGCACGTGCCAGTCGCGGACGTTGACGAGGTGCAGCACGCCGTCGCCGTGGCCGCGCAGCCGGGCGCCCACCGTGGCGTCCAGGAAACCGGCCAGCGGCGAGCGGTCGAGCGCCGCGGCGGACAGGCTCCTGCGGTGCCCGTCCGCCGGCAGGTCCTCCGTGCCCTCCGGGTCCGCGAGGAACTTCGCCACCGGGGCGTCCGGCAGGCAGAGCCGGCAGTCCAGGTTCAGGAAGAAGTCGTCTAGACGAGTAAGTCCGATCTCCGGTCAGTGGTCGTAGGCGATCAGTGACCGGGTGATCGGTGCGTTGGTTGCGTTGTTGTGCCAGATGGCGGCGGCCATCGCGAGGACGCGCTGGGCGACGCGGACAGCGACCCCTTGGAAGGAGCGGCCGCCGTGGTCTTCCAGGTCGAGCTGGCCCTTGAGGGTGTCGTTGACCGACTCGATCAGCTGCCGGACCTTCTTGAGCATCGGCTCGCCATAGCGGGCCTTCTCATCCTTGCGGGACGGCCGCAGCATCGTGATGCCGTACTCGCCCAGCAGTGTTTCGAAGTCGCGGCCCGCGAAGCCCTTGTCGCAGATCAGGAGGATGCCGTCGTGCTCGGCAGCCACGTCGGCGTCGACTTCGAGCATCGCGGCCAGCACCTCTCGCTCGCCGATCTTCGGGTCGGCCAGCGCCCACAGGATCGGCATGCCCGCCGGTGTGCACACCAGGTACAGCTTCAGCCCCCAGTAGAAGCGCGAGTGGCTGGCGCAGTAGCCGTAGCCCGCCCATCCGGCCAGGTCCGAGCGCTTCACCGTGGGCCGGGACATACCGCAGGGCACCGGGGTGGAGTCCACGATCCAGCAGTCGTCGAGCCAGAAGTCGCTCGATGTGGCGAGCATCCGGATGACCCGTTTGACCAGCCCGAGCGCGGCGCGCAGCCGCTTGTTGTAGCCCGACTGCTGCGGCAGGTACGGAAACAGATCCCGCAGGTGCTTGCGGGCATAGCGCAGCCAGTGAGCCTCGGAGGTGAAGCCAAGCATCGCCTGGGCGACCGCGACACAGACCAGTTCGGAGTCGGTCAGCACGGGCGGTCTGCCCCTCCATCGGGGTCCTCCCAGCTCGTCGTCGATCTTCACGTACAGTGCAGTCAAGAGGGTGTTCAGGTCTTGCGTCACAACATGATCTTGAACACCCTCTCTTCATGCCCGATCGGCACCCCAGAACTTAGGACTTACTCGTCTAGTGGAACTGGAGACCCGTTATGACGACCGAGGGCAGCATGGACGAGGAGAGGGCAGCGAGCGCCCGAGCGTCGGACGGCGGGACGGCGGGCGCCGCGGGCAACAGGGGGGCAGGCAGCGACACGGCGGACAGCGGCGGCCCCGGAACCGTGCGGCCGGGGGGGGGCGGACGGCCCGGGTGCGGGCCGCCGTGCTGCGGGCCGCCGGCGACGCGCTCGCGGAGCACGGGCTCGCACGGCTCGACCTCGCGGACGTGGCGCGGCGCGCGGAGGTCGGCAAGACGACGGTGTACCGGCGCTGGGGAACCGTTCAGGGACTGGTCGCCGACCTGCTGAAGGAGATGGCCGAGGAGCCGCTGCCGCGCACCGAGACCGGTTCGCTGCTGGGCGACCTGACGGCCAACGCGGAGCTGGTCGTGCGGACCCTCACGGACCCCCGGCAGGGCCCCCTGTTCAAGGCGGTCATCGCCGCCGCGACGACCGACCCCGGCACCGCAGAGGCACTGCACCGCTTCTACGAGACCCGGGTCGCCGAGTGGGCACCCTGCGTCCGGCAGGCGGTCGAGCGCGGCGAACTCCCGGCCGGCACGGATCCGCACGAGGTGGTCCCCGCCGTGTCGGCACCCCTCTACTACCGGTTGCTGACCAGCGCCGTCCCCCTGGACTCCGCCGCGGCCCGACGCGCCGCACGGGCGGCGGAGGCGGCGGCACGCGCGGGGGTCTTCGCCGAGGCCTGAGACGGGCGGCGGGCACACGCCGTCCCCGAACCGCACCGGCCCCCGCCCGGCACACCGCGCTCGCGGGCCACACCAGTCGCCGCACCAGCCGCCACACCGACCCCCAGCTCCCCAGACCCTCCCGGAGTTGCCCAAGAACGCCCTGTCGCCCGAACCGGCCGGCGAGTACGGTCGTTCCGCTCGGTCCGAGAAGTTCTCGCTTCTCGCGTTTCACTGCGCCATCGCCATGAGGACTCCCCCACGCACCTCTGGAGCTGCCATGACGCAACGCCGATCGACCCCGCACGGAGGATCGACCCTGCACGGAGGATCGACCCTGCACAGAGGATCGACCACGCTCCGCGGAAGGACCACGCGCCGCGGAGGGACCATGCGCCGCGGATCGTCCACGCCCCGCGGAGGGACCACGCGCCGCCGCCCGTCCACCGGGCGGCGCAGGCTGACCAAGCTGCTCGTCCTCGCGCTCTCCGCGCTCTTCTTTGCGCCGCTGACGGCGGGCCGGGCCAGCGCGTCCGTTCCGCTGGACGAGCTGGCCGTGACCACGACCCAGCTGGCGCAGGGCCTCCAACGGCCCACCGGGATCACCGCGCCGGACGACGGCACGGGACGCCTGTTCATCCTGGAGAAGGCCGGGGACGTACGGGTCTACGACCCGGAAGACGGCCTGCTGCCCGACCCGTTGCTCGACATCAAGGACAAGGTCGACGAGTCGGACAACGAGCGCGGCCTGCTGGGCATCGTCCCGGCGCCGGACTTCGCGCGGAGCCAGGTGCTGTACCTGGCCTACACGGCGCTGCCCGACGGTGCCGACACCCTGGCCCGCTACTCCCTGAAGGACGACTCACTGGAGGTGCTGCTCTCCCAGGACCACCACGAGAACACCAACCACAACGCCGGACAGCTCGCCTTCGGCCCGGACGGGGACCTCTACTGGAGCCTCGGCGACGGCGGCTCGGCCGACGACCCGCCGAACAACGCGCAGAACCTGAACACCCTGCTCGGCAAGATCCTGCGCATCGACGTCAGCAGGGCCTGCGGCGACCTGCCGTACTGCGTGCCGGACGACAACCCGTTCGTCGGGGTCGCGAACGCCCGCCCGGAGATCTGGGTGTACGGGGTGCGCAACCCGTGGCGGTTCTCCTTCGACGACGACGGCTCGCTGTGGATCGGTGACGTGGGCCAGGGCTCCCAGGAGGAGGTCGACCACCTGACGCCGGACCAGGGTGGTGCCAACCTCGGCTGGTCCTGCCGCGAGGGAACGGGGTCGCACCTGCCCGACCGGTGCGACGACGGCACCGAGTTCACCGAACCGGTCTTCACGTACCGGACGTCGAACCAGGGCTGCTCGGTGATCGGCGGCTACGTCTACCACGGCGCCGAGTTCGGCGACCTGGCGGACGGCACGTACCTCGCCAGCGACTACTGCTCCTCCACGGCCTGGGCGATCCGCCAGAACGCGGACGGCAGCTACACCACCGGCACCCTCGGCACCCTGCCGACCCAGGTGACCGCCTTCGGCGAGGGAGCCGACGGCGAGCTGTACATGGTCAACGACCTGCCCGGCCAGCTCCACAGGATCAACTTCGAGCGGACCGCGACGACCCGCTGACCCCGGCCTCCCGGCGCCTCGCCAGGGGCGGGACGCCGGGGGCGTTCGGCCTCCCCGGGGGCGTTCGGCCTCCCCGGGGGCGTTCGGCCTCCCCGGGGGCGTTCGGCCTCCCCGGGGGTGCGGCCCCAGTGATCCGGCCCGGCGCTGGGATGCTGCTGCCATGCAGGATGAGAGCGGCGAGGGCACCGGCGAGGGCACCCCGGCCCCGGGAAAGTACGCACGGGTCGAACGAGAACGCCGTTTCCTGCTGGCGCGGGCCCCGGACGAGGCGTCCGCCACCGCCGTGCGGCTGATCACCGACCGGTACCTGACGGGCACGCGCCTGCGGCTGCGGCGCTCCGAGCGCCCGGACACCGGCGCCCGCGAGCTCAAGCTCACCCAGAAGATCCCGGCCGCCCGGCGAGGAGCAGGAGCCGTTCAGGGCCTGGTGACGAACATGTACCTCTCCGAGGAGGAGTACCGGGCGCTCGCCGTCCTGCCCGCGGCGTCGCTCGTCAAGCGGCGCCTGAGCGTGCCGCCCTTCGGCATCGACGTGTTCGCGCCCCCGCTGCACGGCCTGGTCCTCGCGGAGGCGGAGTTCACCGGCGACGAGGAGGCGGACGCCTTCGTGCCCTCGCGGCGGTACGTGGCCGAGGTCACCGACGACCCCCGCTTCACCGGAGGCACGCTTGTCCGGACACCGCGGGCCGACCTGCTGTCCTGGCTCGCCGCGTACGGCATCCACCCGGACACCGCACCGGCCCCGAGCTGACCCGGCGCCCGCGGAGGCGGCCGGCGGAGGCGTGTCCGCGCCCGGTCGGCGCCCGCGGAGGCGTGTCCGCGGAGGCGCGCCCGCGCCCGCCTGAACGACGGTCCGAAAACCGACCGCACCGACCGCACCGCCCGCCGGGAAAACCCCGTAAACCATTTAATCACCTGGTGAACTGACTACTTCTTTAAGCCATCCAGGTGTATTTCAACCGAGGAATCCGTCCCTAACGGCCGCATCCGCGTTGTCAGGATCGTGAGACCACGTGAATTCTGGGACCGGAACACCATCCTGGCAGAAGCTTTCTGCGCCAGCGACGAGCGCGTGCGCCAGGCCCAGTCGCTGCTGAACGACGCGCAGGCCGAGCGGGCCAGGATGCTCGCCGCGTTCGCCGTCACCGTCGGCAGCGACCGCACCATCGCGGCGCTGATGGGCCTGAACGAGCGCGAGGTGCGCACGGCCCGCCGGGCAGTCGGTCGAGGCGACGCACGCACCGTCGCCCAGACCCTGCTGACCCCCGTCCAGCAGCCGCCGCAGCCGCCCCGACCGCAGCAGCAGGCCCAGCAGCGCGAACCCGGGCCGCCGGAGCACGCGCCGGCGACACCCGCGGACGTACACGTTCCGCACCCCCGGGAGGAGCAGGTCCCCGCCCCGCCCCCGTACGACCCGTACACGGTCCCGCACGACCCGACGACCAGCACCACGGGCCAGGCCGCCCCCGAGCCGGAGATCCCGGTCGCCTGGTCGTCGAGCATGGACTCGGTCCTGCTGTGGAGCTGGAAGTCGGGGCTCGACCTCCAGACGGTGGCCAAGGAACTCGGCCTGGACGTGCGGACCCTGCTGCTCCGGGTACAGGTGCTCGCCGACGACGGGCTGCTCTCGCCGGGCGCGTCCTCCGCGTCGGCCGGCACGCCGTCCGACTACACGAGAGGCGAGTACACGAGAGGCGAGTACGCCAGATCGGACTATCCGAGGGGCGACTACACGAGAGGCGACTACACGAGGGGCGACTACGCCCGGACCGAGTACCAGAGCCCACCCCCCGCGGACCACCGCCGCCGCTCGGGCCGCCACCGCCGCCACCACAGCGAGGCCTACACGGCCTTCTTCAGCCCGACCACCACGTTCCCCTCCTACTCGCAGCACTGAACCTGAGCGAAAGCTTTCTGCCGACGCCGCGGCCGACACCCCGGCCGGCGCCCCCGGGTCCCTGACGCCCCCATGCCGCCGACAGGCGAAGCCCCCCGCCCCCTCCAGGGCCGGCGGGTGATGAGCGACGTCTCGCGCGCCCCCCCTGCTCAGGCACGGCAACGCCCAGGGAACCCGACACCTATGGCCGGTTCGAGGACGAACCCGACCGAGCCCCAGAAGAACCCGACCGAGCCCCAAGAGAACTGCCGGCTCAACCTGGCCGTGAAGGCCCCGAAGGACTTCACCCACGCCGTCGCCGGCCTGGACTACCGCGACTGCGCGTCCCTCAGACGACGGCCGCGCGGTCCTGCTCCGGCCCGGCCCCGTCCGCACCCGGGTCGGGGACGGAACGGGGCCAGGTGCCGATCCACACCTGCGTGATGGCGCTGACGTACCGGGCCCCGCAGCGGTCCGACGGGACGACGAGCTGGCTGCCGTCCGCGTCCAGCGGGTGGCCGTCCATCCTGGTGGCCAGCAGCACCGGGGCGTCGCAGAAGTCGGCGTCTATCTCCGCCCAGGAGAGCAGCGCCTGGTGGCCGTCGCCGCCGGTGACGGCGAGCAGGAAGCGGGAACGGTCCTTGCGGCGCCGGACGTCGAAGACGGGACCGGCGTCGAGGGCGACCTCCCGCAGCAGCGGGCCCTCGAACGTGTGGTGCTGCGGGCCGTTCGTGGCGCAGTCGAAGACCACCGCCGCACGGTGCTGGCGCCAGCGCGTGCGCAGGTCCCCGACGGAGAGCTGCGCGGGCCGGTGCAGTTCGCCGCAGAGCGAGAACAGGCTGCTTCGCGTGCCGAGTCGGTTCATCCGACCGCCCCCTCAAGGTGTCACCCGTGTCATGCCCCTTCCCGGACACCAGGGAACCTCAAAAGCGAGCCGGACGCCATGCTTCGCTTGCATTCGATGGCCGAAGAGCGCCCTTCACCTTGCAGATGCCGTGCAGAGGGAGAGTGGCCGCCGGGCGCCGTCAGCCCTCGTCGAGTTCCTCCGCGAAGTGCCGGAACCCCTGGCGGCCGGCGTGCATGCTCCACAGTGTCTGGGCGAGCACGGCCGGGTCCTTCCTCGGGTGCCCGGGGGTGATCGCGCCGGGGATGACGAGCTGCGCGACGTGGATGCCCGCCCCGGCCAGCTCCTCGTGGAGCATCTGGGCGAACGCGCTCTCGGCGGCGAACGCGATCGAGGTGCCCGCGAGGTGCGGCCGGGGCCGCACGGCGGTGCCGCCGTTGACGAAGAGGACGGTGCCGCGGCCCAGCGTCCGCATGCCGGGCAGCACCTGGTGCACGGCGGCGACGGGGCCGAGGACGGAGAACTCGATCGGGCCCACCAGGTCGGCGGGGGTGGTCTCCAGCAGCGGCCGCATGAAGTCCTTCTGCGGCAGCGGGCTGTACTGCATCACCTCGATCGGACCCAGCGTCTCGGTGGCGTCCTCCAGGGCCGCGGAGAGGGCGGCCGGATCGCGCGCGTCCGCGGCGAAGGCGCGCGCGGTCACCCCGTCGGCGGTGAGGGCGGCGGCGAGCGCGTCGCCCCGCTCCTGGTTGCGGGAGATGAGCGCGACGTCGAGGCCCTGCCCCCCGAACTGCCGGGCGACCGCGGCGCCGAGGCCCGGTCCCGCTCCGATGATGGCGATGGTGGTCATGACCGCTCCTGGGTACGTCGGGTGCCGGGCACGGGGCACGGGGCACACGGCGCCACGGCGCATAGCGCGCGGCGCACGGCCTGCGCGCCCCCGTGCAGTCTCGCAGTACGCCCCCGGTGCGCCCGGGAAGACAGGGCCACGTCCGGGCCGGAGGGTTGCGGCCGGGGGTTGAGGCCCGGGGGCAGGGCTACGCCCCGGCCGGGGGTCCCGGCGGTCACGGGTGGCGGAACCGGCCGGTCGTATGCCGGTGCGGGGAGAAGCGGCGGATCGTCGTCCGCGCCGGGCCGGGCCAGGACCCGGGGTCGGGATGCCCGGAGCTGTCGGCTCCCGCCGGTGCGGTGCCCTGCTCCCGCGCCGCCGCGCCGCCCTGCTCGCGCGCCGCTCCGGGTACCGACGCGGCGCGGTGCTCGTCGTGCGAGGTCCACTCGGCGTAGTTGAGCACCCGTGAACCGTCGGCGCTGACGTGGAAGTGCGTGGAGATCAGGCCGGGCGGCGGACCCGACGCCGGCAGCGCGAACGTCGCGTCCACCCACTGCCGGGCCCGCACCAGGTCGGGCGCGTCGAACTCGTGGCCGACCAGCACGATGCAGCCGGGGATCCGGCGCAGCCCGAACTGCCTGCCGCGGCAGCGCAGATACGGCACCGTGCCCACCCACTGGGTGCCCGGCACCGCTTCGGTGACCTGCTCGGCCAGCCGCGGTTCCGAGGAGGCGGCGAAGGCGCGCGCCGCGTCGTCGTTCGCCCACTGCGAGAGCTGGGCGACCCACGGCCCGTCCGCGCCGGTCAGGCACGACCGGGAGAGCAGTCCCCCGGGCCAGCGCCCCGCCCAGGTACCGGCCACCGCGTCGGCCACGACTTCCTGCCTGCCCGGCGGTGCGGCCCACTCGCTGAGCAGGGTGACCCCGGCCTCGGGACGGCTCATGTCCGGCACCGCACCACGGCCGTGTTCCATCGCGGTTCCCACTCCCCTCGGAGGCCTCCTGTCCAGTGGGTACCCGCCTGGGCGCGGCCGACCCGGTCCCAGGGCCCGGAGAAGGCCGGGACGGCATCTGCGGACCCCGGTGATCTGACAGCCCCGTCGTGGCTCTCCTCTTGGGCGCACCAGCGCCCACCTGGGCCCCGAAGGGGCGCGGGGAGCTGCGCGAGCGACCAACCACCCGCCGGTGGTCCGGGCACGACGGAGACTGCCCCCTCGGGACGGCGGCGATCCAACGGTTTCGTCGTGGCTGGTCGCTCCCCCACTGCCTTGAGGACGTGGGAGGTGCCCCCATCCCCGCGCCCCTAATCCCGCCGGCCCACGGCCGCAAAGGCGCCCCGAAAGGGGCGCGGGGAACGGCGCGAGCAACCACCACCGGCCGGTGGTCCGGACACGACCGAAACAGCCCCCTCGGGACGGTGACGACCTGACGGTCTCGTCGTGGCTCCCCTCTTGAGCGCGCTCCAGCGCCCCCAAAGGGGCGCGGGGAACGGCGCGGGAACGGCGCGAGCAGCCCCCACCGACCGGCGGTCCGGAGGCAACCGGAACAGCCCCGTCAGGACGGTTCCGCTCCGACCGCCGAATCGTGGCCGCCCCGGCCACCCACCCGGCGCCCCGCGCCCCGCAACACCCGTTCCGACAGCTCGCCGAAGATCAGCCCGAACGCCGTCCACAGCACGAGCTGGATCGCCAGGGCCGAGAGCCTGAACTGCCACAGCAGGCTCGCCGGGAAGTCCTTCGGCACCTCGTTGACGGCGGGCAGGAACGCGTACGCCAGCCCGACCGCGACGACGAAGCCCGCACCGGCGGCCACGGTGGCGTACCAGGTGCCGAGCCGGGGCGCGAGCCGCCGCCCGGCGATCACCGCGGCCACGGCGAGCAGCACCGCGAGCAGCATCATCAGGAAGTACAGCGCGGTCCGCTTGCCGATGGTGCCGGGGTCGCCCACGGAGGGCGGGTTGGCGGGGTACTTCAGGAACGGCACGAAGTAGACGGCGACCAGACCGGCCAGCGACACCAGCATCGCCGTGGCCCGCGGCCCGAAGCGGCCGGCGCGGCCCAGCGCGAAGCAGAACGCCAGCGCGACGATGCCGCCGAAGGCGACCCCGTACACCAGCACGCCCGTCGCCAGGCCCGCCGTCGACTGGAGCGACCGGCTGACGACCGCCATCTCGTGCTCGTGGGAGTGCGCATCCTCGAAGGCGATGGCGGAGTCGACCCGCGGCTCGCCCAGCAGGTATGCGACGACCAAGGCGAGCACGCCCGCGGCGAGACCCGCGAGCATGCCACGCACCAGAAGATTCCGGACAGCGGAGGAGTCGACTGACCGCTCGGCCGCCCGCTCGTCGGACACGGTGCCCCGGCCCGTCAGTGGCAGGGGAAGCCGAGCAGGTGACGGCCGTCGTGCACCCACTCGTGCACGTCGGTGCCCGAGAACACGGAGGTGGCGCCCTGCTCGGCGCCGACGAAGTACAGCAGGACGAGCATCAGCACGCCGAAGAAGACCGCCCAGGGGAGCACGGCCCGCACGGAGAGCTTGGGAACGGGAAGAGGCTGGGTGGTGGCCGATTCCGTGGCCGGCGATGCGATGGACTGCGCCATGATGGGACCTCCTGCGGGGAACTCGCGTCCCGATAGGTGGAGCTCGGTCGGCACGGCGGGTCTGGCTCGTCCGGTGGATGCCGGACATACAGTGGCGCGACCGCCCCGGTCTCCCACCGGGTTCCGCCGTGTCGCGTGAATATCATCGGAACCGTACCGCCCGGCCGCCCGCAGGCCAACACCCCCTTGTGCGGCTCGAACGGCCCACCGCCGCCGGGTCCGGCCACCCAACCCGCCCGTGCCAGGGGCGACTTGGGCCCCGCCCGGCGGCCGGGTACCGGCGCGAGAAGAGCACGGAGCCCCGTATGACGGTCCGCGTGACCCTTGTCTCATCCGCCGCCGGCACGGCCCTGGCCGGCGCCCGCTTCGAGGCCGGGCACCCGCTGACGCCCGCGGGCCGGGAGTCGGCGAGGGCCGCGGCGGCGGCACTGCGGGCCACCGCCGTTCCCTCGAAGCGGCGCCCCGTACCCGCCCGAGCGCCCGCCCGCCGGAAAACCGGTGGTGCCCCCCGACCACCCCTGCCACGCTCACCCGCATGACCGACCGTCCCGTGCCGACCGGCCCCGCCCGCCCTGCCGCCACCCGCTCCTTCGACGACCTGGTCGCCGAGGCCGGTGCCGTCTCCGTCGACGGGTGGGACTTCTCCTGGCTGGACGGCCGGGCGACCGAGGAGCGCCCCGAGTGGGGCTACCAGCGGCAGATCGGCGAGCGGCTGGCACGCGTGCCGTCCGCACTGGACCTGGAGACCGGCGGCGGCGAGGTGCTCGCCGGAGTGCCGCGGCTGCCGCCGCTGATGGCCGCGACGGAGTCCTGGCCGCCGAACCTCGCCAAGGCGACGGCCCTGCTGCGCCCGCGCGGCGTGGTGGTCGTCGCGGACGACGGCGAGCCGCCGCTGCCCTTCGCGGACGGCGCCTTCGACCTGGTGACCAGCCGTCACCCGGTGGCCGTCCACTGGCCGGAGATCGCCCGGGTGCTCCGCCCCGGCGGCACCTACCTCTCCCAGCACGTGGGCCCGGAAAGCGTCTTCGAGCTCGTCGAGTACTTCCTCGGGCCGCTCACGGACGAGCAGCGGCGGGGCCGGCACCCGGACGTCGCCCGCGGCGGAGCCGAGGCGGCCGGGCTGGAGGTGGTCGGCCTGAGGAACGCCCGGCTGCGGATCGAGTTCTTCGACATCGGCGCCGTCGTCTACTTCCTGCGGAAGGTGATCTGGATGGTGCCGGGCTTCACCGTCGAGGGCCACCGCGACCGGCTGCGCGAGCTGGACGCGCGGATCCGCACCGAGGGCCCCTTCGTCGCGCACTCCGCCCGCTACCTCATCGAGGCCCGCAAACCGGCAGCGTGACGCGGCGGCCGTACCCCCGAACAGCACACCCCGGCGACGACGCACCCGAACAGCGCATCACCCGCCCCGTGCACCCGAACGGCGCACCGGCGCCCCCGCTTCGGGTCCCCGCCGGGCGTGGCGCACCGCGGCGTGCGGGAGACGGGGCCGCGGTGCGGGTGATCATCGACGCATGGACGCCACCCTTCACCTCGCCCAGCGGCCCGAGGCGGACGCCCTGCTGAGCCGCAGCCCGCTGGCCGTGCTGGTCGGGATGCTGCTCGACCAGCAGATCCCGATGGAGTGGGCGTTCACGGGGCCGTACACCATCGCGCAGCGGCTCGGCACGGACGACCTCGACGCGTTCGCCATCGCCGCGCACGACCCCGACGACTTCGCCGCGCTGCTCGCCGCCACCCCCGCCGTGCACCGCTACCCGGGGTCCATGGCGACCCGCGTCCAGCGGCTCTGCCAGTACCTCGTGGAGCGGTACGACGGCCGGACCGAGGGGGTCTGGGAGGGCGCGGCGAGCGGTGCGGAGGTGCTGCGGCGGCTGGTCGACCTGCCCGGCTTCGGGCGGCAGAAGTCCCAGATCCTCCTGGCCATGCTGGGCAAGCAGCTCGGCGTCCGCCCCGAGGGCTGGAGGGAGGCGGCCGGCGCGTACGGCGAGGAGGGCGCGCACCTGTCCGCCGCCGACATCACCGGCGAGGAGTCCCTGACGAAGGTGCGCGAGCACAAGCGGGAGCTGAAGCGGAAGTGACGGCGCACATCCGGCCGTTCCGCGCGCGCCACGCCACTCCGGTGCGCCGCGCCACTCCGGTGCGCCGCGCCACTCCGGTGCGCCGCGCCACTCCGGCACGCCACGCCACTCCGGCACGCCGCGCCACTGCGGTGCGCCACGCTTCCGCGTGCGCCGGACCACTCCGGTGCGCCGGGCCCTCCCGGGTACAGCCGGGCCCGTCCACGTACGCCGGGCCCGTCCGCGTACGCCGGGAAGTTCCGCTCGCGCCGGGCCGTCACGGGTGCGCGGTGAGCGCGCCGGCATGCCGGGACGGGGCCGGCCGGGGGGCGGCGCGGTGGCCAGGGGCTGGGCCGGCGGATGGGAATACGGCCGTCGCGGCTGCGCCCACGGAGCGTTGCCCGGTAGGCTTTCCGTGTGATCTTCAAGCGCATCGGCAACGGCCGGCCGTACCCCGACCACGGCCGGGACAGCACCCGGCAGTGGGCGGACGTCGCGCCGCGCCCGGTCCGCCTCGATCAGCTCGTGACGACCAAGGGCCAGCTCGACCTGGAAACACTGCTCGCCGAGGACTCCACGTTCTACGGCGACCTCTTCGCCCACGTCGTCAAATGGCAGGGCGACCTCTACCTGGAGGACGGCCTGCACCGCGCCGTGCGCGCCGCGCTCCAGCAGCGGCAGGTGCTGCACGCCCGCGTGCTCGAACTCGACTGAGCGCCGGGCCCGCTGAGCCACCGGGCCCGCCCGCGCTGGGCCGGACGGCGGCCGGTCATAACCCTTTCGAGCCGAATGCGTGTCATACGATGATCATCCGGTAGGCATTGCCGTCCTCTCGCACTACGCTGCGGCCATGAGCATGCTCACTCCCCCCGGCTTGGGCGGCAAATACCGCATCACAGGGAACAAATACCCTCGTATGCGGCGGGGACGCCGGCGCGGCAGACTCACGTTGACCGTCATCGCGTCCGCCGTCGTGGTCGGGGTGCTCGGGTGGGGGAGCATGCAACTCGTCGGCGTCTTCACGGGCACCGAGAAGGCGAGCGCCGCGGGTCGCGGCAAGGCGTGCGTCACGTCGAAGACCGGCCATGCGGGCGAGTCCAGGGCCGCGGGCGCCCCCGCCGCCTCGCCCACCCCCGCCGCCGTCCTGCCGAAGCCGAAGCAGATCACCGTGAACGTGCTCAACGCCACCACGCGCAGCGGCCTCGCGAAGCAGACCGCGGACGAGCTGAAGAAGCGCGGCTTCACCATCGGCGACGTCGGCAACGCCACGGCCCAGTACGACAAGAAGGTCAAGAGCGTCGGGGTGCTGCTCGGACCGCCGGCCGCGCTGAGCACGGCGATCCCCGTGCTGGGCACCCAGCTCACGGGCGCCGAGAAGCGTGCGGACGGCCGCAAGGACAAGGCGGTCGACCTGATCATCGGCGAGGGCTTCAAGGGCCTGGCGAGCGAGGCGGCGGCCGCCAAGGCGCTCAACGTGCTGACGCACCCGGCGCCGAAGCCGAGCCCATCGAAGAGCTGCTGAAGAGCTACTGAGGCCCGGCGGTCGCGCCCGCGCGCCAGCGCCCTGCCCTCGCGCAGGCCGCACCGCTCTGCTTGCGGGTGGCCCGAACGCCCGCGCCGCCGCCGCTCAGCCCACCGTGCCGTACATCCTGTCGCCCGCGTCGCCGAGGCCCGGGACGATGTAGCCCTGCTCGTTGAGGCGCTCGTCGAGGGCGGCCGAGACCACCGTGACCGGGGTGCCCGCCAGCTCGCGCTCCATGACCTGTATGCCTTCCGGCGCGGCCAGCAGCACCACGGCGGTGACGTCGTCGGCGCCGCGCTTCATCAGCTCCTTGAGAGCGGTGACGAGGGTGCCGCCGGTGGCCAGCATCGGGTCGAGGACGTACACCTGACGGCCGGAGAGGTCCTCGGGCATCCGGGTCGCGTAGGTCGACGCCATCAGCGTCTCCTCGTCGCGGATCATCCCCAGGAAGCCGACCTCGGCGGTCGGCAGCAGCCGCACCATGCCCTCCAGCATGCCGAGACCGGCACGCAGGATCGGCACCACCAGCGGCCGGGGGTGCGTGAGCTTCACCCCGGTGGTGGTCGACACGGGCGTCACGATGTCGACCTGCTCCGTGCGCACGTCACGCGTCGCCTCGTAGGCGAGCAGCGTGACCAGCTCGTCGGCGAGCCGCCGGAAGGTCGCTGAGTCGGTGCGCTGGTCGCGCAGGGTGGTCAGCTTGTGGGCCACCAGGGGGTGGTCGACTACGTGGAGACGCATACCCCCACACTAACGGGGCACGGGCCGCGGCCGTGCCGGCATCAAACCGCCCGGTAGAGGGAAGATGATGATTCTGATCCAGGGGGCTCGGGGTTGGGGTGGTGGGGCCGATGCCCGGCGGCAGCGGGGAAGCGCACGGGGCGGACGACCGTAACGGGGGACTGGCCGGCGAGGCGGACGACCAGGCCGGCAGGCAGGCGCGGGTGGGGGACCGAAGAGCGCGCGCGGCGGGCAAGGCGCCGCGGTCCAGAGCGCGCGAGGCCGCCCGTGCTGCGGCAGCAGCGGCGGCGGGAGCAGCGGCGGGAGCGGCCGCGGGACCGGATGAGCACGACGGGGCGGACGGCCCCGGGGGGCCCGGCGCGGCCAACGTACTCGGCACGTCCAACGGGCCCGGCACGGCCGGGGGGCCCAGCGCAGCCGGCGGGCCCGGCGCGACCGCCGGACGCGGGACGACCGACCCGCCCGGCACGACCGACCCAGCTGGCACGACCGACCCACCCGGCACGACCGGCCCGCCCGGCGGATCCGCCGGTGGAATCGAGGGGCGGCCGGAGAGCGAGGCGGAGCGCCGGCGGCGCAGGGCGCAGTTCCTGCGCGACCTCACCGAGGCACGCGAGCTGCGCGCCCGGATCCGCCCGCGGCACGCCCGTGCGGAACGGATGAGGCAGGCGGTGCGCATGCGGACCTTCCGCTGGTAGCGGGATTCCCGCAGGATTGAGGTGCGGGACCGGTGAGGGCGCTCAGCGGTACCGCCGGCGGTTCCGCGCCGCGGCACGTTCCCCTCCGGATTCCCTCACCTGGCCGTCCGTTCGCCCTCCTGGCCGCAGGAAACCCCTCGCCCGCTCCCCCGCGCGGCGCGCCGGGCGGGCCCGGCGGGGGCGGCCGGGCGCCTCGGAGAAAGCGCAGGCCGTGGGCGGGGGGAGGGCCGTTCGGGAGCGGATGGCGATACGGAAGAATGCCCGAAAGGCGGACCGAGCGAAAACAAGAGCGGACACAGGGGGCGGAAGACCTCTCCTCAGGCCGTTCTTTCTGCCACGATTCCGATTGGGGCAGGGCTCAGCGCAGAACCCGCCTCAAGCCGCCGCCGGGGGGACCACCAACCGGCACGCCTATGACCAGTGGGAGAGTCACGGTGTACTTCGCCGCACTGCTCGCGCGCACCGAAGACGGGTGGGAAGCGAGCGACACGGAGCTCGACGATGTGGAGACCCTTTCGGATCTGACCGACCTGGCCCGCGAGGCCGCGTCCGACGAGGAGACGGTGCTCGTCTTCATCGAACAGGAGGACGCCTGGTTCGGCGTCGTCCGCGTGGACGGCGAGGAGGACCCGCGCATCTACGTCTCGGACGGCTCCGCAGCCGCCCGCAGCGCGTACGGCGAGATCCTGCTCACCGACGAACTGCTCGGCCGGGAGCCCGGCGCCGATGACGAGGGCGACGACCTGGACGCCCTCGACCTCGACGGCACCGAGGACGGCGACCCCGTCGCCGCCGACAGCGAGGAAGAGGGCGACCTCGACTCCGCCGAGGCCGTGCCGTCAGGACCGCTCGGCGACTTCGAGATCCTGGCGGACCTCGGAGTCGAGGAGAAGGACCTGCTGGCCCTGGACAGCGGCGACGCGCTCAGCGAGATCGCCGACGCACTGGGGGCGGCGGAGGTGCTGGAAACCGTTCGTTGAACTCCACGGCCGGGCCCGGCCACGGGCCCCCGGACTCCTCCGGGCCGCGCACCGCGTTCCTCCTGTGAGCACGGCGCACGGCCCCGCGCGGGACCCGGTACGAGACCGCTGGCGGGCCGCCATGCGGCGTGCCCTGGACGAAGCCCGCGAGGCCGTCCGGGGTGGCGATGTGCCCGTCGGCGCCGTCGTGCTGTCCGAGGACGGCACCGTGCTCGCCACCGGGCACAACGAACGCGAGGCCACCGCCGACCCCACCGCGCACGCCGAACTGCTGGCGGTGCGGCGCGCCGCGGCGGCGCTCGGAAGCTGGCGGCTGACCGGGTGCACCCTCGTCGTCACGTTGGAGCCGTGCACCATGTGCGCGGGCGCGATCGTCCAGTCGCGGGTGGACCGGCTCGTCTACGGCGCCGTCGACGAGAAGGCCGGCGCCGCCGGGTCGCTCTGGGACGTGATCCGCGACCGGCGGCTCAACCACCGCCCCGAGGTGATCGCGGGCGTCCTCGCCAACGACTGCGCCCGCCTCCTCACCGACTTCTTCCGCACCCGCTGACCCGCCGCGCCCGTCGAGGCCCGCCCGCGCGCCCGTCCCCGGCCGGCGCCGGCCGGGGACGGCCCGCACCCGCCCGCACCCGGCCGCGGAAACGGATTTCGGAGCACGGCTCCCGGTGGGCTAGGATCTGTCTCGGTAGCGTGTCCGAGCGGCCGAAGGAGCTCGCCTCGAAAGCGAGTGTGGCGCAAGTCACCGAGGGTTCAAATCCCTCCGCTACCGCAGATTGACGAAGGGTCCGGTTCATCGAGCCGGGCCCTTCGTGCGTTCCCGTCTCAGTTCCCGTCTCAGTTCCCGTTCCAGCCGGACCGGCCGTGAGTTCAGCCCGCGCGAACGGCTCGCGGCGGGAACGGAGAACGGGCCGGTGCCGTTCGGCGCACGGCGGGGCATCGCTCAGGGGGTCAGGACGATGCGGCCGCCCGCCGAGTGGTTCTCCAACCGCTCGTGCGCGGTCGCGGCGTCCGCCAGGGGGAGCGTCTCGATCTCGGTGTCGGCCAGGCCGTCGGCGGCGGCCTTCAGCGCGGCCTCGGCACCGGGCCGGATGGCCTCGGGGTGGACCGGCAGGTAGCCGCCGGCGTTGAACCCGGTGACGGTGAGGTTCCCGTACCAGAGCCGGTTGCCGTCGATGCGGTGCTCCCAGTCCCCGCTGGCGTTGCCGACCAGCAGGAGGCGGCCGGACGGAGCCAGCAGGTCCAGGCTCTGCGTGCGGACGGCGCCGCCCACGGGGTCGACGATGACGTCGAACTTCTCCCCGGCCAGGGCATCCGGCAGCTGCTCGGAGCTGACGACGGTGTCGTACGGCAGCTTGGTGGCGCCCGCCATGCCCATCCTCGCGCCGCGGACCGTGCCGACCACGCGCGACGCGCCGAGCTGCCGGGCGATGCCGGGGAAGGTGGCCGCGAACGCGCCCAGCGCGCCGTGCACGAGGATGCTCTCGCCCGCGGAGAATCGGGCGGCGCCGGTGAGCGCGGCGTGGGCCATGATCGCGTTGGGGATGACGGCGGCGGCGAGTGCGGGATCGATGCCGTATCCCTCGATCGACACGACGTCAGCCCCGTGGGCGATGTAGACCGGCGCGTAGCCTCCTGTCGCGTCGCCCGGAAGCGCCACCACCTTCTCCCCGACCGCGAAGCCGGTGACCCCGTCACCGAGCGCGCGAACGGTTCCGGCGACCTCGAGACCGGGGACGTAGGGCGGCTGGGGCAGCCCCTCGCGGTCCTTGTACAGGCCCTGCCGGAGGTAGACGTCGACGAGTCCGACGGCCGCATGGGTGACGTCGATCGCGATCTGGCCCGGTCCGGGCACCGGATCCGGCAGTTCGGTGAGCACGAGCACGTCCGGGCCGCCGAACCGGTTGACCTGTATGGCTTCCATGGGGATCCCCTTCCCTATATAACGCAATCAGCGTGCGTTAATTCGACCGTACCACGCGGGCGGTCCGTCAGCGCGTCCTAGGTGCGTTATGGGTGCGCGACGGGATGCCTGATGACCGGGGCGATCAGGCGGGGCGAGCACGCGGGATCAGGCGGGATCACGCGGGATCAGGCGGGATCAGGCGGGATCACATGGGATCAGGCGGGTTCACCCGATCGGACGCACCCCGCCCGCCGGGGTCGCGGGAGCATGCCCGTGGACCAGGGGCAGCCCGCCAAGGCGACCCTCCCGGCGCCCCCGGCACCCGCCGCCACCCCCGCCGGAAATTGCCGGGCACGGGCGCGGTCCGGGAATTAAGCTGCGGTCCCTCCCCGGCACCGGCCCTCGAAAGGCGGGCACAGCCATGCCCTCCATGGACAGCGAACAGATCAGGGAACGCTTCCTGCGCTTCTTCGAACGGCACCACCACACCCGTATCGAAGGCGCGTCGATCGTCCCGCGCAGCGACCCCACCCTGCTCTTCGTCAACTCCGGCATGGCACCGCTGAAGCGGTACTTCACCGGGGAGAGCACCCCGCCCGCCACCGACCTCTGCAACGTCCAGGGCTGCATCCGCACCAAGGACATCGACGACGTCGGGGACCGGCACCACATCACGTTCTTCGAGATGCTCGGGAGCTGGTCCATCGGCGGCTACTTCAAGCGGCGCGCCGTCGAGCTGGCCTGGGAGCTGCTCACCGTCGACCTGGAGCTCGACCCTGCCCGGCTCTACGTCACCGTGTTCGCCGGGGACAGCGGCCTCGGGCTGCCCCCGGACGAGGAGTCGGCCGCGGCCTGGGAGCGCGTCGGGGTGCCACGGGAGCGGATCGTCGCGCTGCCCGCCGAGGACAACTTCTGGGGGCCCGCCGGCGACAGCGGCCCCTGCGGCCCGTCCACGGAGGTGTTCCTCGACACGGGCGACACCTTCGGGCCCGCGTACGTGCCGGGCGGCCCGTTCGACACCAGCCGCCGGTACATCGAGATCTGGAACGCCGGCGTGTTCATGCAGTTCGACAAGGGTCTCGACGGCGTGCTGCGGCCGCTGCCGTTCCACAGCGTGGACACCGGTTCGGGCCTGGAGCGCCTCCAGCTCGCGCTGAACGGCCTCGACAGCGTCTACGACACCGACCTGCTCGCCCCGGTCGTCACCGCCGTCCAGGACGCTCTCGGCGAGCCGGGCGGCGTCCAGCACCACCACCGCGTGATCGGCGACCACATGCGTGCGGCCGTCGCCATCCTCGCCGAGGGCGTCCGGCCCGGGAACGAGGGCCGCGGGTACATCCCGCGCAGGCTCATCCGCACCTCGATGACGCTGGCCCTCACCCGCGGCCACGAGCGCTTCCGGCCGGAGCCGATCGTGGCGGCCGCCGTCGCCCGGATGGCCGCGCACTACCCGCACTGGGCCGCCCGGCGAGGCGACATCGCCGCCGCAGCGGCCCGCGAGTGCGAGGAGTTCCAGGGCACCGTGCGGCGCGGCCTCGACCACCTGGACGAGGTGCTCGACCGGTACGACGAGATCCCGGGCGAGGAGGCCTTCCGGCTGTTCGCCACCCACGGCCTGCCCGTCGAGATCACCGGCGAGATCGCCGCGGCCCGCGGGGTGCTCGTGGACCGCGCCGGCTTCGACACCGCGCTGGAGCGGCACCGCGCCCTCAGCCGCGGCGCCGCCGCCGAGCCGGGTACCGCCCGCCGGACCCGTCCCGATGACGTCCTGCCGACCGCGCTCTCGGGCACGCCCCGCACCGCGTTCCTCGGCTACGACGCCCTTGAGGCCGAGGGCCGCGTCCTCGCGCTGCTCAGCGGCGGCGTTCCGGTGGAGCGGGCGGGCGAGGGCGCCGAGGTCGACCTGGTCACCGACCGCAGCCCGTTCTACGCCGAGGGCGGCGGGCAGGTCGGCGACCGCGGCTCGGCCACCGCGGCCGGCGGCCAGGCCGAGGTCACCGACACGGTGGCCCACGAGAGCGGCCGCTTCCTGCACCGCGCCCGGGTCAGCGCCGGCGAGCTGCGCCGCGGCGACACCGTGCACCTCGCCGTGGACGCCGGCGCGCGCGCCATGACCGCCGCCAACCACACCGCCACCCACCTGCTCAACGCCGCGCTGCGCGAGGTGCTCGGCGAGCACGTCCGGCAGGCCGGATCGCTGGTCGAGCCCGCCCGGCTGCGCTTCGACCTCACGCACCCGCGGCCCGTCACCCGTCAGGAGCTGGCCCGTATCGAACGCCTCGTCAACGCCTGGGTGCTCGCCGACGCGCCGCGCACCGTCGAGTCGATGGCGCCGTCCGACGCCGTCGCCGCGGGCGCGATCTCGCTGCCCGGCGAGGAGTACGCCGACGAGGTGAGGGTGCTGTCGTTCGACGGCTTCTCCAAGGAGCTGTGCGGCGGTACGCACGTCGAGCACACCGCGCAGATCGGCTCGTTCCGCATCGTCACCGAGCAGAGCGTGGCGGCCGGGGTGCGGCGGATCGTCGCCGTCACCCGGGAGCGTGCCGTCGAGCTGACCCTGGATCAGTCGGCGGTGCTCGCCGAGGCCACCGCCGTGCTGCGCACCGCGCCGCAGGACCTGGTGCCCGCCATCGAACGGCTCGCCCGGCACGCGCGCACCGGCACGCCGGACTCCGGTGCCGCCGCCCTGGGCAGGCGCTGGGACGCGGGCGTGGGCGGCGTGGACGTGACCCTCGCCGAGGCCGCCGGCGCCGCGGCCGGGCTGCGCAAGGAAGCCCAGCGGCTCTCCGGCGACGAGGGCCGCCTCGCGGTGCTCTGGCTGACCGGCGGCGCCCGGACCAACATCGTCGCCAGCGTGCCCGAGCGCCACCGCGAGCGGATCGGCGCGGCCCGGCTGCTCTCCCGGATCACGGAACGCTTCGGCGGCGCGGGCGGCGGCAACCCGCGCATCGCCCAGGGCGCCCTGCCCGCCGCCCCGGACCCCGGCGTGCTCAGGGACGTGGTGGCCGAGGCGTTGGGGGACGGCGCGGAGTGACAAGGCCGTGCCGGCCCCCATCGCGGGTGTCGCGCATCCTCGTCCGGAAAGGGCCGCCGGGTTACACTCACCGCCGGCACCAGGGGACCCACGTGCACCACAGCAGGCAGGGGAGGCCACAGCCGTGCAGCCGAAGAAGATCGCGCTCTACGTAGTGATCGTCTTCGTGCTCTATCTGATCATCACGGACCCGGCCAAGGCTGCCGACTATGTCCAGATAGGGTTCGAGGGCATATCCACCGCAGCCAAATCCATAGGCAACTTCATGACCTGGGTCATCAACGGCGCGCAGTAGCCCGCGTGGCCACCGGCCACCCGTGTCCCACCGCCACCCGTATCCCACCGCCGGCCGGGAACCCCCGGACCTCGGGGCCGACCGGCGCCGCCCTGGCCCCGCACCGTACCCGGTCCCCCGTCGCCGCATGGACCGCGAGCGCTCCGAAAGGCCGAGCGCCGCACCCGGCCGGCCGCCCCATCCGGCCTCGCGCCGACCCGCCAGCCCCGCGCCGGCCCCGGCAGGCCGTGCGCCGCACCGCCAAGCCGCACGCCGCGCGCCACACCGCCCGAGCCGAGCCGCCCGGCCCGAGCCGCGCGTTCACGGTGACCCGTGGTCACGGTGACCCGCGTGCGCGGCACCGCCTCCTTGCCCCGCACCACCGCAGGCCTCACGATCGGCCCCACCCCCATCGCCGTCCGTGCCCCGCACCGCGAAGGAGTCCTCGTGATCCGCCATCTGGTCCTCTTCAAGCTCAACCAAGGCGTCAAGCGCGACGAGCCCCGGGCCGCCGAGGGCTACCGCGCCTTCAAGGAGCTCGGCGACCGCATCCCGGAGCTGACGTTCTGGGAGTGCGAATGGAACATCTCCGAGCGGCCGATCGCCTACGACTTCGCCATCAACGCCGCCGTCGAGGACGCCGACGCCCTGCGCCGCTACCTGGCCCATCGCGACCACCAGGCGGCCGTCGCACTGTGGCGGGAGTTCTCCACGTGGGTGATCGCCGACTACGAGTTCTGAACCGCCGCCGGCCCGTCCACAACGGGAGCCCCCCACCTCGACGATGGGGAGCCCGCACCCTTCCCCGACGGCCCCAACTCGCCTTCAACACGGCATTATGCGGTGCTTGCACACAGTGCACATGTCTTGTGATGCTATGACCGCTTTTGCTAGTAGAGGTGAGAGCATCCCCCTGAGCCGCCCCCCAGTCCGCGGCCAGCCGAGCCGTCGTACGAAGGGAAGGGGTGGCCTTGTCCGTGCCTGCCAGCACCGCGCCCCAGGCCCCGACGCGCCACGGCCCCCCGGCCCCCCCGTCCGGGTCCGAACCCGAGCACCCGTCCTGCGGGCCGCAGGACGCCTCCGCCCCGGCCGCGCCCGGCCTCACCGGCCCCTCGACGGACCTCACCGGCCCGTCCAGGGGCCTCTCCGAACCCACGCACGAAACGGACCCCGGACCCGGACCCGAACCCGAGCCCGATCCCGAAACCGATCCCACGCCCGAAACCGAACCCGGCACCGACCCCGGACCCGAGCCCCCGCAGCCCGGCACCCGCGGGGCCGACACCCGGGCGCTGACCCAGGTGCTCTTCGGGCGGCTCAAGACCCTCACACCGGGCACCGCGGAGCACGGCCGGGTGCGGGGCGCGCTGATCGAGGCCAACCTGCCGCTGGTGCGGTACGCCGCCGCGCGCTTCCGCAGCCGCAACGAGCCCATGGAGGACGTCGTCCAGGTCGGCACCATCGGGCTGATCAACGCGATCGACCGGTTCGACCCGGACCGCGGGGTGCAGTTCCCGACCTTCGCGATGCCGACCGTGATCGGCGAGATCAAGCGGTACTTCCGCGACAACGTGCGCACCGTCCACGTGCCGCGCCGGCTGCACGAGTTGTGGGTGCAGGTCAACGGCGCGACGGAGGACCTGACCACCGCGTTCGGCCGGTCGCCGACCACCGCGGAGATCGCCGAGCGGCTGCGGATCACCGAGGAGGAGGTGCTCGCCTGCATCGAGGCGGGCCGCTCCTACCACGCCACGTCCCTGGAGGCGGCCCAGGAGGGCGACGGGCTGCCGGGGCTGCTGGACCGGCTGGGGTACGAGGACCCGGCACTGGACGGGGTCGAGCACCGCGACCTCGTTCGCCATTTGCTCGTACAACTGCCCGAGCGGGAGCAGCGGATCCTGCTGCTGCGCTACTACAACAATCTGACGCAGTCCCAGATCAGCGCGGAGCTGGGGGTATCCCAGATGCACGTGTCACGGCTGCTCGCGCGCAGTTTTGCTCGGCTGAGATCCGCAAACAGAATCGACGCATAGCCGAATAGAGTGGACGGATCACCGTCGCTTTTCCGACAGCGTCACCAGAGGATCACCCCATACCCACCCCATCCCGGTCATACCCAACCCCTGGATGTCGACAAGTCACTACAGCGTGTTGCCGACATGTGACATTCTGCTGGAAGCGCGTTTGCCGGAGCTCTGCTTCCGGTATTCAGGTGGAGGCTGTGCTTCTCGGCGTTCCCTCGACGAGAGCGGCCGCAGTGACCGTCCGCGACCTCAAGGGGGTGGCATGTCCGCAGATCAGGGCAGCTCGAAGGTGCTCACGCTCGACGTGAGCGAGCCCGCGTCCGCACCCGTACCCGATGCGTTCCCGCACCCGGAGACCATCGACACCCGGACCCTGTCCCGCTCCCTGTTCCTGCGGCTCGCCGCGCTGGACGAGCACAGCCCCGAGCGCGCGTACGTACGCGACACCCTCATCGAGCTGAACCTCCCGCTCGTCCGGTACGCGGCCGCCCGCTTCCGCAGCAGGAACGAGCCGATGGAGGACATCGTCCAGGTCGGCACGATCGGCCTGATCAAGGCCATCGACCGTTTCGACTGCGAACGCGGCGTGGAGTTCCCGACGTTCGCGATGCCCACCGTGGTCGGCGAGATCAAGCGCTTCTTCCGGGACACGTCCTGGTCAGTCCGGGTGCCGCGCCGCCTCCAGGAGCTCCGCCTCGCGCTCACCAAGGCCAGCGACGAGCTGTCCCAGCGCCTCGACCGCTCCCCGACCGTCCCCGAACTCGCCGCCGCCCTAGGGGTGTCGGAGGAGGACGTGGTCGACGGCCTCGCGGTGGGCAACGCCTACACCGCCTCCTCCCTGGACTCTCCCGCCCCGGAGGACGACGGCGGCGAGGGCTCGCTCGCGGACCGCCTCGGGTACGAGGACACCGCCCTGGAAGGCGTGGAGTACCGCGAGTCCCTGAAGCCGCTGCTGGCCAAGCTGCCGCCGCGCGAGCGCCGCATCATCATGCTGCGCTTCTTCGCGAACATGACGCAGTCCCAGATCGGCGAGGAGGTCGGCATCTCCCAGATGCACGTCTCGCGGCTGCTCACCCGCACCCTGGCCCAGCTCCGGGAGGGGCTCACCACGGACTGACCCCGAGAGCCACCGCACCGCCCCCCGCCGCACGCGAGGGGGCGGTCTGCTTTCTGCGTACCGGGGCACCCCGCCGGGGCGCGACCGGAGCGCGCCGCCGAACGCTTCCGGATAGCAATCGGTCCCCCACACGCGCCCGAAGGGACGCGCCCGGGGGACCGGACCGCCGCGGGACCGGACCGCGAGGCGACCGGCCCGCCGGGAGAGCGGACTACTCGGGGAAGGAATCGGGGCAGGACCGAACGGACGCCCGGGCCGAACAGGGGAAGCGCCGGCCGGCCGAACGGACCACTGGCAGATGTGCCGGCCGACGGCCGGGGGGAAGAACCGGCCGGTCGATGCGGCTGCTGGAAGGCGTGCCGGCCGGACCACCGGGGGCGGCTCCGGCTCGGCGATGGGACCGCTGGGGACGGCGGCCCGGTGACGGGACCGTCAGGCGAGCGCGAGCCAGGCGACCGCCGCCACCACGATGACGGCGACGACGACACCGACGATCACGCCGACGCGCGGCCCGCCGCCGGACGTGCTGACCGGCTCCGGCCGGCGCTGCGACCCGCCCTCGTCGACGAAGGCGCGGAACATCTGGGTGCTGCCCGCGGGGTCAGGAGTGCCCTCGGGGCCCTGCGGGGCTTGGGGGTTGTGTGCCATGGGCCAGGACCCTAGCGAATCCCGGCAGCTCGCCCAAGGGTCACCCCCGCCCCCTCGGGGCACATATTTGCCATCGCATACACACCTCTTTACCAGCCCTTGAAGTCTGTGAGATTCCTATCGTTTGCCTGTGGCAACCAAATAATCTAAGGTTGCCTAGAGCAACAAAGACTTCGGTCTCCGGGAGGGGCGATGGCGGCACGCCACCAGTACGAGGAACTGGGCCGGCAGCTCACTGCGATCGGCGCGGTGAAGCGCGGACTCGCCCGGATCCTCCCGCCGGAGTGCCCGATGGGCTCGGCCGCCGTCCTCTCGCTGCTCAAGCACCACGGGCCCATGCGGATGAGCCGGCTCGCGGAGCTGCTCGACGTGGACATATCGGTGACGAGCCGGCACGTGGCGCACGTGGCGGAGCACGGCTGGATCGACCGGTCCGCGGACCCCGTCGACCGCCGCTCCCGCATCCTCACGATCACGGACTCCGGCCGCGCCAAGGTGACCGAGCTGTCCGAGCGCTATGTGCACGCCCTCGCCGGCTACCTGGCGGACTGGTCGGACGACGAGATCGACCAGCTCAACACCCAGCTCGCCCGGCTGCGCGACAGCTTCGACGGCGCACGCCCCGGCTCGCCCCGCGCCCCGCACACGCCGGGGACCGCGGCACCCGAGACCTCGGCGCACGAGACCACACCGCACGGGATCACGACGCCCCCGCCGTGATCAGGCGCGCAGGCACGCCGTCCCCCGCTGAACGCACGACTACGCACGACTACGCATGAAAAGGACATCCATGGCAACGACCACACCGACCGGTGTGCGGGGCAGCCATGCCAAGCGCGGCCCGGCCCCGGCCGGCGCGGCCACGGCGGGCGCGCCGATGACGCACCGGCAGATCATGGAGGCGCTCTCCGGTCTGCTGCTCGGCATGTTCGTCGCGATCCTGTCGTCGACGATCGTCTCCAACGCCCTCCCGCACATCATCGCCGACCTGGGCGGCGGGCAGAGCGCGTACACCTGGGTCGTCACCGCGGCGCTGCTGGCGATGACGGCGACCACCCCGCTGTGGGGCAAGCTCGCCGACCTCTTCTCCAAGAAGATGCTGGTCCAGATCGCCCTGATCGTCTACGTCGCCGGCTCCGTCGTGGCCGGCCTCTCGCAGAACCCGGGCATGCTCATCGCCTGCCGCGTCGTCCAGGGCGTCGGCGTCGGCGGCCTGTCCGCGCTGGCGCAGATCGTGATGGCCGCGATGATCTCGCCCCGCGAGCGCGGCCGGTACAGCGGCTACCTGGGCGCCACCTTCGCGGTCGCGACGGTCGGCGGACCGCTGCTCGGCGGTGTGATCACCGACACGAGCTGGCTGGGCTGGCGCTGGTGCTTCTACGTCGGCGTCCCCTTCGCGGTCATCGCCCTCATCGTGCTCCAGAAGACGCTGAAGCTGCCGGTGGTCAAGCGGGACGTCAAGGTCGACTGGGGCGGCGCGTTCTTCATCAGCGCGGCGGTCTCCCTGCTGCTGGTCTGGGTGACCTTCGCCGGCAACAAGTACGACTGGCTGTCCTGGCAGACGTACGCCATGGTGGGCGGCTCGATCCTGCTCGGCCTGGTCTTCGTCCTGATCGAGAACAGGGCGAGGGAGCCGATCGTCCCGCTGCGGCTGTTCCGCAACCGGACGATCACGCTGGCGTCCGTCGCGTCGCTCTTCGTCGGTGTCGCGATGTTCGCGGGCACCGTGTACTTCAGCCAGTACTTCCAGCTCGCGCGCGGCAAGTCGCCCACCATGTCGGGCGTGCTGACGATCCCGATGATCGGCGGCCTGTTCGTCGCGTCGACCGTCTCGGGACAGGTGATCACCAAGACCGGACGCTGGAAGGTCTGGCTGGTCACCGGCACGATGATGCTCACCGCGGGCCTCGGCCTGCTGGGCGGGCTGCGGTACGACACCCCGTACTGGCACCTGGCGGTCTACATGGCTCTGATGGGTCTGGGCATCGGTACGACGATGCAGAACCTCGTGCTGTGCACCCAGAACCAGGTGGCGGCGGCCGACCTGGGCGCCACCAGCTCCACCGTGACGTTCTTCCGCTCGCTGGGCGGTGCGATGGGCGTCTCGGCGCTCGGTGCGATCATGTCGAACCGCATCACCGAATACATCAAGGACGGCCTCGCCGGCCTCGGGCCCCAGGCGGCCCGGCTCGCGTCCGGGGGCGGCGCGGACAGCACCGCCATCCCGGACCTGGCCAAGCTGCCGACCCCCGTGCGCACGGTCGTCGAGAGCGCGTACGGTCATGGCATAGCCGACCTCTTCCTGACGGCGGCACCGCTGGCCGGAGTCGCCTTCCTGGTCACCCTGTTCATCAAGGAGGTCCCGTTGCGTACCAACGCCGGTATCGCACAGGAGCAGTCCCAAGCGGCCGAGCCCACCGAGGCCGCACCGGCGGCAGCGGCGGCAGCGGCAGCCGACGCCGCGGCGGACGAACACCCCGACCTGCCCAGGCGTGAGCGCGTGCCCAGCTGGGCCGCGGCCGGCGCCGACGACGAGAACGGCACCCAGCGGATCCAGGCGGCCGCCTCCGCCGCGCCCGCGGGCGGCGCCGGCGGCTCGTCGGGGAGCGGCATCCCCGTCGAGGGCTTCGTCCGCGGCGCCGAGGGCCTGCCGGTCGCCCGGGCGGCCGTGACGCTCATCTCGCTCGCAGGCAGACAGCTCAGCCGCTCCATGGCCCACCTCGACGGCGGCTACACCGTCGACGCGCCCGGCGCCGGCTCGTACGTCCTGATCGCCTCGGCGGACGGCTACCAGCCGCAGGCGTCCACGGTCGTCGTCGGCGAGGGCCCGGTCGCGTACGACATCCTGCTGAGCGGCACCAGCGGCCTCACCGGCACGGTCCGCTCCGCGGACGGCGGCCCCGTCGCACACGCGGTGGTCATCGTGACCGACGTGCGCGGCGACGTGCTGGCCACCGGATCCAGCGGCCCGCAGGGCGAGTTCACCTTCTCGGAGCTGGTACCCGGCTACGTGACGGTCGCCGTGAACGCGGAGGGGTACCGGCCGCAGGCGCTGCCCGTCGAGATAGGCGGCACCGGGATGACCCGCGCCGACGTGGTCCTCTCCTCCGGCGCACGGGTGCGCGGCACGGTGCGTGCCATGGGCGGCGCGCTCTCCGATGCGCGCGTCACCCTCGTGGACGCGGCCGGAAACGTGGTCGCGACGGCCACGACCGGGGAAGACGGAGCGTACGGCTTCGCCGACCTCGACGAAGGGGAGTACACAGTGATCGCCACGGGGTACCCGCCGATCGCCACCGGCGTCATGGTCAGCGGCCGGGGCGTCGAGAACCAGGACGTCGAACTCACCCACCCGACGGACTGAGCCCCATCCTTCGTGCCTTCAGTACGGGTCGTTTGAAGGCATAGCCGACGCCGGACCGCAGGCGTCGACGAGCTTGAAGGCGCAGCCGCGCCGGGCTGCAGGCGCCGACGAGACGCGAGGGGACACGGGGGATGTGCGCGCTGGCGGTACCTCCCAGGCCCTTGAGGCACTGGGGGAGTACATCCCCCCGGGGCCCCGCCCCACAACGAAACTGAAGGCGCACCCCACGGCGCAGCACGACAACCGCACCGGCCCCCACCAAGGCCGCGAGCAGTAAGTACGACCCCGAAGGAGAACCACACACCATGGCGTTGAGCGCGCGGGTCCGCACCCGGGACGGGTGGGGCGTGTCACACGCAGTCGTCACCGTCACCGACATGACGGGCACCCAGATCCTCCGTGCCGAGGCCGACGACGACGGCACCGTCACCGACTCCACCCCCCTGAACCCTGGGCCCTACACCGTCATCATCACCGCCCTCGGCTACACCCCCACCGCCTCCACCGCCATCGTCTCCGCCGCCGGACGCGCCGAGATCGGCCAGATCACCCTGTCCCGCCAGGGCGGCTCCGAGTTCCCCCCGCCCGGCATCTGGACCATCGACCCGGCCCATTCCTCCGTCGCGGCCATCGCCCAGCACCTGGGCATCTCCAGCGTCCACGGCCGGTTCACGGACTTCAGCGGCCGCATCGAGATCGCCAAGTACAGCGAGGGCCTCACCCCGGCCGCCGCGCAGGCGGAGGGCGCGGAGACGATCGAGAACTCCCGCGTCGAGGCCGTCATCAAGGCAGCGTCCATCGACACCGGCAACGGCATGCGCGACGGCCACCTCCGCTCGGGGGACTTCCTGGAGGCGGAGCGGTACCCGGAGATCACCTACCGCTCCACCGGCCTCTCCCCGGCGGGCCCGGACCGCTGGACGGTCCACGGCGAGCTGAGCCTGCGCGGTGTCGTACGCGATGTGGACCTGGACCTGAGCTACCTGGGCACGGGCCCCGACCCGTGGGGCGGCGTCCGCGCAGCGTTCCGGGCCACCACGGAGCTGCACCGCGAGGACTTCTCGATGAACTTCAACCAGGTCGTCGCGGCGGGCATAGCCGCCATCGGCACCACCCTCAAGGTGGAGCTGAACATCCAGGCGGTCCAGGGCGAGGTGCTGCCGGAGGCGTAGGCTTCCGGCCATGCCACGCAACATCGCAACGAACACCCCTGTCAGCCGGGCGGAGCTGGTGGACTTCCTCCGCCCGCGGCACCACGCCATCCTGATCACGCGGCGCGCCGACGGCGCGCCGCAGGCCTCCCCGCTGACCTGCGGTGTCGACGACGAGGGCCGGATCGTCATCTCCACGTACCCGGACCGCGCCAAGACCCGCAACACCAAGCGGGACGGACGGGTCAGCGTGGTCGTGCTGAGCGACGAGTGGAACGGCCCCTGGGTCCAGGTGGACGGCATCGCGGAGGTGCTGGACATGCCCGAGGCCGTCGAGCCCCTGGTCGAGTACTACCGCACCATCGCGGGCGAGCACCCCGACTGGGACGAGTACCGCGAGGCCATGCGCAAGCAGGGCAAGTCCCTGATCCGGATCACCCCGGAACGCTGGGGCCCGGTGGCGACGGGCGGCTTCCCGGCGCACCTGGCCGAGGAGTCCTGAGAGCAGCAGTCCTGAGAGCAGCGGTCCTGGGATCGGGCGGGGCGCCCACAGCGGCTCCCGCGCCCCCGCAGGAGATCACTCCCGGGCCACCATCGCCTCGATGCCGGCGATCAGCACGTCCAGCGCGAACGAGAAGTCGCTCTCCCGCATCTCCTCCACCGTCCCCTCCCCGTGCGTCCCCGCCAGTTCCGCGGGCTCCCGCACGGCGCCGGCCACCTCGGGCCGCGCCGCTATGGAGTTCATCGCCTCGTGGACGTACTCGTCCTGCGTCATGCCGGCCTCGGCGCAGCGCTGGATGAAGTGCCCCTCGATGGTTCCGAAGCCGTAGACGAACTGGAAGACCGCCGAGAGCGCCCCGGCCTGGGCGCCCGGGGAGAGGCCGGTGCCGCGGACGACGCGGCGCAGGGTGGCCGAGAGCTCCACGGAGTTGGGGCCGATGTTCAGGAACCGGCCCGCAAGCGGGGACAGCCAGGGGTGGCGCACCAGCAGGGCCCGGTACTCGCCGGCGAGCACGCGCAGCTGCCCGGGCCAGTCCTCCGCGGCGCCGCCCGACGGCAGGCTCAGCTCGCCGAACGCGGCGTCGAGGGCGAGTTCGAGCAGGTCCTCCTTGGTGTCCACGTACCAGTACACGGACATCGCGGTGACGTTGAGCTCGGCGGCGAGCCGGCGCATGGAGAACCGTGCGAGCCCCTCGGCGTCCAGCAGGCGGACGGTGGCCTCCGTGATGCGGTCCCGGTCGAGGCCGCTGGGCTGGTCGGACCGGCGGCCGGCGCCGCCGCGGGAGGCTCTGACGTCCAGCCAGACGCTCGCCCGCGGTGGACGCTTCGTCCGGTCGGCTGCCCTCGCCATGACCACCCCTTTGATGAGCCGTACGCCTCGTCCGCAGCGGCGACATCCCGTCCGCCCCTCTCGATGCTATGCGGGACGGAGGCCGATTCCGTTACGGGTGACCGGTGCCGGTTCCCTGAAACAGGCCTGGTGAGCGGGGTGATCGGCGGTCAGGTATGTACGCTCATCGCCCGTTTCAGCACGCCGGCCACGGCGGCGCTCAGCGCGGGTGAACGCCCCGGGTGCTCCTGCGCTCCGGACGTGCCGGGCCGTCAACACCCCGTGGATTGAAGGGCGTTCGGCTCCGGACGGGTCAGAGGCTGGGACCGGGGGCCGACGTCGTGGGCCCGTTCTCCGCGCTCTGTGCGCGAGCTGACGCCTGGCCGTGGAGCGGGCGTCGTACCGTGGACCACTTGATTTCAGCCGATAGCGTTCTTCGCGCGTCAACCTGCCCGCGCAGCCGGCCGCGGCGAGCGGCAGTGCGGCGGCCGGAACACCGAGCAAGGATCGAGCGAAGATCGTTACCAAGGCCCGAGCGGGCGCGGATCCGAGGATCCGGCCACGGGCGGATGGGGGTCGTATGTCACGGCGTCGTCAGAGTGTGCGGTGGCTGGTCACGGCGGGAGCGGTGCTGGGGGTGCTCGGCACCGCCACGGGTGCGGCGGGTGCGTCGCCCGCCGCGGACGCGGCGCGCGGCGGCTCGGTGCCGTTGCGGGTCGCCACGTACAACATCCATGCGGGCGCGGGGATGGACAACGTCTTCGACCTCGACCGCACGGCCGCGGAACTGCGTTCGCTGCACGCGGACGTCATCGGCCTGGAAGAGGTCGACGTGCACTGGGACGCCCGTAGCGAGTGGCGCGACATGGCGGCCGAGCTGGCGCAGCGCACGCACATGCACGTGTACTTCGCGCCCATCTACGACGAGGACCCCGCCACCGAGGGGGCACCGCGCCGCCAGTACGGGGTGGCCGTGCTCTCCCGGTACGCGTTCCGCTCGGCCCAGAACCACGAGCTGACCCGGCTGTCCACGCAGGACCCGAACCCGGTGCCGGCCCGGGCCCCCGGCTTCCCCGAGGTCGTCGTGAAGGTGCGGGGCGTGCCCGTGCACGTGTACGTCACGCACCTCGACTACCGCGCCGACCCCGCGGTGCGCGTGGCGCAGGTCGCGGACACCCGGCGGATCATGGCCGAGGACTGCGGCCCGTCCGGGCACTGCCCGCGGCAGATCCTGGTCGGCGACTTCAACGCCTCCCCCGACGCGCCCGAGATCGCCCCGCTCTGGCAGGAGCTGCGGGACGCGGGACCCGACGCCTCGGCGGGCGCCGCCGGGTACACGTATCCGGCCGACAAGCCGGTGCAGCGCATCGACTACGTCACCGGCTCCCGCGACGCCATGACGGTGCGGAAGGTGACGGTGCCCGAGACGCTGGCCTCGGACCACCGGCCGGTGGTCGCGGACATCTCGCTGCGGCGGGGCTGACGGGCACGGCCCCCGGCGCTGGTCGGTGCCGGGGGCCGCGGTGGTCGGGCTCGGGCCGTTCAGGGTACGGCGCGCTATGCCTTTTGCGTCAGGTCGTAGAACGTGGCGTCTCCGACCGTGACCTTCTTGAAGGTGGCCTCCACCCAGGAGCTGATCTCCGAGGAGATCCGGCTCCCGCCCTGGCTGAACCCGCTCATGCCGCCGCCCCGCGCGCCACCCTGGCGGGTGCCCTCGGGGCCGCCTTGGGCGGCGCCTTGGGCCGTGCCCTGGGAGCCGCCTCGGGCGGTGCCCTGGAACCCGCCCCAGCGCGGGAAGCCCTCGGCCCCGCCCGCCCCGCCGGCTCCGCCCATCGGGCCCATGCCGCCGGCGACGAAGTAGTGGATCCTCCCGTCCGCCACGTACTTCTTGAACTGGGCGAGGGTCGGCGACGGGTCGCTTCCGTTGAAGCCGCCGATCGCCATCACCGGGTCGCCGGTGGCCAGCTGGTAGCTGGCGGCGTTCTGCGAGCCGACGGCCGCGGCCGGCCAGGTGTAGGAGCCGGCGTCCCGTCGCAGCAGCGACTTCGCCTGGTCGGACACCTTGGCGCCGTCCAGGAGGCCGCCCATGCCGCCGCCTCCCATGCCGCCGCGCATACCGCCGCCTGCCGTATCGCCGCCCATGCCTCCCAAGCGGCCGCCCTGGCCCGCCGTCCCACCGCCATGCGCGCCACCGGCGCCGCCCTGCGTACCGCCGGCGCCTCCGGGGAAGCCGCCGCCCGGGAACACGGCGCCACCGCCCCGGCCCTGGCCCCAGCCGCCGCCAGGCGCGCCGCCCTGGCCGCCGCCTGCCTGCCCACCGGCGCCGGGGAAGCCCGCCCGGCCCCCCGCGCCCTGTGCCGTGCCGCCCGCGCCGGTCCAGCCGCCGTGCCGGCCGCCACCGCCGAAGCCCATCATGCCGGCCCCGGGCGGGCCCGCCGTGACGATGGCGCCCCCGTGACCGGTGTTCAGTGTGGTGAGGGTGTACGCGAACGGCCCGGCGAGCGAGGCCGCGAGGCTCACGCCCACCGCACCGAGCGCCACGCGCCGCGCGGTGCGCCCGGCGAGCACCCGGCCGGCACCGCCGCGCCCGTACCGGGCCGCACCGGAGGCGGCGCCCGCACCACCAGGGGCCACGCCGGCCGGGGCGCCGACGCCCGGGGCCGCGACATCCGAGACCGCGACACCCGGCATGGCCGGTGGAACCGGAGGCATCGCCGGTACCTGCGGCGGAACCTGCGAGACCGCGCCCGGCTGCCCAACCTGCTGCGGCACCGCGGCTGCCGCGCCGGGAGCGGCCGGACCGGCGGCCGGCTCCACGCCCCGCGCGCCCGGCGCCGCCCCCGGCACGGGCGGCGCCCCGGGGCTCGCGGGACCGGTCGGCGGGGCCCACGCCTGCGGCCCGCCGGCCGCGGCCACGCCCTCCACACCGTCGCCCGGAAGGCCGGGGCGGACCGGACGGCCCGTCACCGCCAGCCCCAGCGCGCCCGCGAGCGCGCCGGCCAGGACCAGCCACCGCAGCCAGGGCAGGTAGTCGGGGGTGCGGCCGAGCAGCACGAACGACCACCAGCCGGTCACCGCGACCGTGCCCGCGAGGACGAGCCGGGGCCAGGTGCGGGACCGCTCCTCCCAGAGCACCGTGGCGCCCATGCCGACCAGCGCGGCGAGGTAGGGGGCGAGCGCCACCGTGTAGTACTGGTGGAAGATCCCGGCCATGAAGCTGAAGACGCCGGCGGTCATCAGCAGCGCCCCGCCCCACGCCACGAAGGCCGCCCGGGCGGTGTCGGTGCGTGCCGCCCGCCGGGTCACCAGCAGGCCCGCGACGAGCAGGATCAGCGCGGCGGGCAGCAGCCAGGAGATCTGGCTGCCCACCTCCGCGTTGAACATCCGGCCGAGTCCGCTGTCGCCCCAGCGCCCGCCGGCCCCGCCGCCCCCGCCGACGCTGCCGGTCTCGTCGCCGTTGATCCGGCCGAAGCCGTTGTAGCCGAACGTCAGCTCCAGGAAGGAGTTGTGCTGCGAGCCGCCGATGTACGGGCGCGAGGACGCGGGCCACAGCTCCACGATCGCCACCCACCAGCCGCCGGCCACCACCATCACCGCGGTGGCCGAGAGCAGCTGCCAGAGCCGCCTGACCGGCCGCACCGGCGCGCACACCGCGTACAGCACGGCGAGCGGCGGCAGGATCAGGAACGCCTGCAGCGTCTTGACGAGGAAGGCGAGGCCGACCACGGCACCCGCCGCCACCAGCCACTTCGTCCGCCCGTGCTCCACCGCGCGCAGCACGCAGTACACGGTCACGGTCATGAGGAGGGCGAGCAGCGCGTCCGGGTTGTCGAACCGGAACATCAGCGCCGCGACCGGGGTCAGCGCGAACGCGCCCACCGCGATCAGCCCGCCCGCCGGGCTGAACCGGCGCCGAACGGCCGCGTAGAGCACGGCCGCCGTGGCCACGGCCATCAGCACCTCGGGCACCAGGACCTGCCAGGACCCGAGGCCGAAGATCCGCACCGACAGCGCCATGGGCCACAGGGCGGCGGGCGGCTTGTCGACGGTGATGGAGTTCCCGGCGTCCAGCGAGCCGAAGAAGAACGCCTTCCAGCTCTGGCTGCCGGCCTGCGCGGCGGCGGCGTAGAAGGAGTTGGCGTACCCGGAGGCGCTCAGGTTCCAGAGGTAGAGCAGCCCGGTGGCCAGCAGCGACGCGAGGAACGCGGGCCGCACCCACGCCGCGTCCTCGGCCCGGCCCCGCCACAGCAGGGCGAGCCGGCGGGCGCCGGGGGGACGGAGGATCAGGGGGTAGGTCGTCATCGGGCGGTCCTCGGGTCGTGGCCGTGGTCGTGGGTGGGGGCTGGAGCGGAGGTAGGAGCGGGGGCGGTGGTGCGCCCCTGGTGGGGGTACGCCGGGGCCGCCGGATGCAGGTCGGTCACCGGGTATGTCGGCGGGTACGTCGGCGGGTACGTCGGGACGCGGCGTTCCGCGAACACCCACACCCGCATCAGCAGGAACCGCAGCACCGTGGCCGCGAGGTTCGCGGCGACCAGTACGGCGATTTCCGTGGAGTGCGGGGCGTCGGCGCGCGCTGTGTGCAGCGCCGCGAGCGACCCGCTGGTCAGGGCGAGCCCGATGCCGAACACCACGAGACCCTGCGCCTGGTGCCGCAGCGCGCGTTCGCGCCCCCGCACCCCGAACGTGAGCCTCCGGTTGGCCGCGGTGTTGGCGAACGCCGAGACGAGCAGCGCCAGCGCGTTGGCCGCCTGCGCGCCGCAGAACGTCCGGAAGCCCGAGTACAGCAGCAGGTAGAACAGCGTCGACAGCACCCCGACGACGCAGAACCCCACCAGTTGCCGGGTCAGTCCGCGGGGCACCCCGGCGAGCGCCCGGTCGCGCGGATCGTCGCCGAAGGGCCGCGCGAGACGGTCCAGCGGCAGCGCGCCCACCGCGAGCGCGCGCCCCACCCGCCAGACGCCTCTGAGGTCGTCGACGGCGGTCCGCACGATGTGAACGGTGGAGTCGGGGTCGTCGACCCAGTCGACGGGCACCTCGTGGATCCGCAGCCCGGCGCGCTCGGCGAGCACCAGCATCTCGGTGTCGAAGAACCACCCGGTGTCCGTCACCATCGGCAGCAGCTCCCGCGCCACCTCCCGCCTGATCGCCTTGAAGCCGCACTGCGCGTCGGAGAACCGGGCGGCCAGCGAGCCGCGCAGGATCAGGTTGTAGGCGCGGCTGATCAGCTCCCGCCGGGGCCCGCGCACCACGCGCGAACTGCGCGCGAGACGGGAGCCGATGGCCAGGTCGGAGTGGCCGGAGATGAGCGGCGCGACGAGCGGCAGCAGCGCGTTGAGGTCCGTGGAGAGGTCCACGTCCATGTAGGCGAGCACCGGCGCGTCGGACGCGGACCACACGGCGCGCAGCGCCCGCCCGCGCCCCTTCTCCTCCAGCCGCGCGCTGCGCACCTCGGGCACCGACGCCGCGAGCCGCGCCGCGACGTGCGGGGTCGCGTCCACGGAGGCGTTGTCCGCGATCGTGATCCGGAAGGGGTACGGGAAGGTGCGCGCGAGGTGGGCGTGCAGCCGGCGCACGCAGGGTTCCAGGTCCCGTTCCTCGTTGTAGACGGGGATCACCACGTCGAGGAGGGGTGCGAGGGGCGTTCCCGGCGCGCCCCCGCGCCCCGCCGGGAGGTGCTCGCGCGCGGGCAGGGTCCCTCCGCCGAAGTGCCGGCCGGGGGCCGGACCCGCGCCGGGTCCCGCGCCCGGTCCGGGCCCCGCAGAAGATTCGGTTCGCATACCGCCGACGCTCGCGGACCGCTCTGTCAGGGGCGTGTGGTGAGGCTGTGGCGAGGCTATGAGTCGCATGGTGAGCCCTTGCGGGGTGCGCCCGGGTCCCCTCAGGAGCGCGGGGGTGTGTCGATGTGCGGGTCGACCCCGGCCCACTCAGGGGCGCGGGGTGGGGGTACCTCCCACGCCCTCAAGGCAGTGGGGGAGCGACCAGCCACAACGCACCGCCAGACCGCCACCGACCCGAAGGGGCAGTCTCTGTCGTCTCCGGACCACCGCCAGGCGGTACTTCCCCCGCAGTTCCCCGAGCTCCTGAAAAAACGGGGCTACGCCCCGAACGGGGGCGCCGGCACCGACGGCAACCACACCGTGAAAACCGTGTGCCCCGGCACACTCCACGCACCCACCGTCCCGCCGTGCGCCGCCGTCACCGCCTGCACGATGGCCAGGCCGAGCCCGGTGGACGCGGGCGAACCGCCCACCGCACCCACCGCACTCACCGGACTCACCGGACTCACCGCACCGGGGCCGACCGGGCCGCCCTGCGACCCCCCTTCGCCCCGCCCCGCCCGCGCCCGCGACGCGTCCCCCCGCGCGAACCGTTCGAAGACGTGCGGCAGCAGCTCGGCCGGGATGCCGGGCCCGTCGTCCTCGACGTCGAGGCGCACCCACGGCCCGTCCCGCTGGACGCGTGCCGTGACGGTGGTGCCGGGCGGGGTGTGTGTACGGGCGTTGGCGAGGAGGTTGACCAGCACCTGGTGGAGCCGGGCCGCGTCGCCGGAGACGAGCATGGGCACGTCCGGCAGGTCCAGCCGCCACGCGTGGCCCGCTCCCACCGCGCCCGCCGCCCGCGCGTCGCTGAGCGCGTCCACCACGATCGGCGAGAGATCAGTGCTCTCGTACGAGAGCGGCCGTCCCGCGTCCAGCCGGGCGAGCAGCAGCAGGTCCTCCACGAGTCCCGTCATCCGCCGTGCCTCGGACTCGATACGGCCCACCGCGTGCCGGGTGTCGGGCCCGATCTCCTCGTGCCCGCGCCGGGTCAGCTCCGCGTAGCCGCGGATCGAGGCGAGCGGCGTGCGCAGTTCGTGGCTGGCGTCGGCGACGAACTGGCGCACCCGCGTCTCGCTGCGCTGCCGCGCCTCCAGCGCCTCGTGCACGTGGTCGAGCATCCGGTTGAGTGCCGCGCCGACCTGCCCGACCTCGGTGGCCGGGTCGGCCTCGGCGTCCGGCACCCGCTCGTGGAGGGCGACCTCCCCGCTGTGCAGGGGCAGTTCGGAGACCCGGGTGGCGGTCGCGGCGACCCTGCGCAACGGGCGCAGCGCGACGCCGACGGTGGCCGCGCCCGCGAGGGACGCCGCGACGAGACCGGCGCCGGTGACGCTCACCTCGACCGCGATGAGGGTGTGCAGGGTGTTCGTCACCCGGTCCGTGGGAAGCCCGACGAGGAACGACCCGCGCTCGCCCGTGGCGGCGGACACCCGGTACTCGCCCAGTCCCGGCACGTCCACGCTGTGCGGCTTGCCGTCCTGGTCGACAGCCCCGAGCGCGCTCTTCTGACTCTGCGTCAGCGGCGCGGCCTGCGCTTGGCCGCCCGACCGGTCCCCCTGCCGCTCCTCGCTGACGGCGGCCTGCCCGATCGCCCTGTCGCCGTCCAGGGTGGCCCCGATGGTGCCGAGCTCCTGGGGGCCCTTGCTGACGAAGTCGAGGGGATCGTGCCTCGGCAGCCCCGCCGCACCCGGCAGCGGCGGCACAGGCGGCCGTTCGCCCTGATCTCCCCGGTCACCCTGATCTCCCTGGTCGCCCTGGCCACCCTGGGACGCGAACGCGTGCGGTCCCGCCGCCCGCGCGCCCAGCTCGCCCAGTTGCCCGTCCAACTGCTCGTAGAGGTGGGAGCGGAGCGCGATGGTGGTGACGGTGCCGATCACCGTGCAGACGACGGCGATCAGGGTGACCGCGGCGACGACGAGACGGGTCCGCAGCGATCGCGCACGCGGAGGGCGCCCGAGTCGCGGGCGCGGCGCGGACGAGCGCGTAGCGGAAGAGCCGGGAGCGGCGGCAGGGCCGGTTGGTACGGAGGAGGAGGCAGAGGCGGCCGGACCCGGGGCCTGGGCCGCTGCCTGGGCCGGACCCAGGTCCGGGGTCCGGGCCGGAACTTGGCCACCGCCGTGCACGCCGTGCGCGCCCTGCACGGACGGTGGATGCGCCCGGGGTGTCCCCTCCCCGGGCGCATCCACCGTCCTCGCCGGCGGCTGCCGCCCCACATCCGGCAGCCGCCCGGCAAGGTGCAGCCGTCCCACATCCGGCTGCCGTCCGGGAGGGGGCACGGGGTGCCCGCCGTCCGTCACGCCGCGACGGCGGGTTTGATCAGGTAGCCGGCACCGCGTCGCGTGTGGATCATGGGTTCGCGGCCTGCGTCGATCTTCCGCCGCAGGTAGGAGATGTAGAGCTCGACGACGTTGGCCTGGCCCCCGAAGTCGTACGACCAGACCCGGTCGAGGATCTGCGCCTTGCTGAGCACCCGGCGCGGATTGCGCATGAGGAAGCGGAGCAGTTCGAACTCGGTCGCGGTCAGGTGGATGCCGGTGCCGCCCCTGCTGACCTCGTGGCTGTCCTCGTCCAGGACGAGGTCCCCGACGACCAGCGTGGACTCGCTGCGCCGGTCGAACGCGCCGGAGCGCCGGATCAGCCCGCGCAGCCGGGCGACGACCTCCTCCAGGCTGAACGGCTTCGTCACGTAGTCGTCCCCGCCGGCCGTCAGCCCGGCGATGCGGTCCTCGACGGCGTCCTTCGCCGTCAGGAACAGCACGGGCACGTTCGGCAGTTCGCGGCGGAGCCGGCCGAGGACGGACAGGCCGTCCGTGTCCGGCAGCATCATGTCGAGCACCACGGCGTCCGGCCGGAAGGCACGCGCGGCCTGCACGGCACCCGTTCCGTCGCCCGCGCTGCGGATCTGCCAGCCCTCGTAGCGCAGGGCCATCGACAGCAGCTCGGTGATCGACGCCTCGTCGTCCACGACTAGCACCCGGACGGGCCTCCCGTCCGGCCTGAGCAGTTCGGTACGCCTCTGGGGCGAGGTGGTCGGGGTCATGGCCCCACGTTCCAGGGCCCGCGTGAAGGGGATCTTGGCCTTGTCTGTGAATTCCCTGAGAAAGGAACGCGGCGCCCGGGGCCCCCGGGGATGCCGGGCCTGACGGCCCTGATCCCCGGTGGCGCCCGGACGCCGGACGGTCCTCACCCCGTGAGGGCCGTCCGCCCGGGGGCCCCGGGCGGAGCCCCCGGGCGGACGGCCCTCACCAGGACAGGGGTCTCAGCAGAACCAGCCGTCCTGCACCCACCCCTTGCGGTTGATGTCGCCGTAGGCGAACCCGTACGCCCAGCCGCTCTGCACCTTCTCCACGTCGAAGGTCTGCGGCTTGCGCAGCTCGCCCATCCAGGCGCCGCCGGGCGCGGTGCGCACGGACAGGCTGTCCGCGCAGACCGTCTCACGCACCCCCGGTCTGCCGTTCGCCGCTCCCGCCGGTGCGGCGGCGCTCACGGCGATGCCCAGGGCGGCCAGGCAGGCGAGGGCGAGCCCGGCGGAACGCCGCCCGGACCCCGTGACCGCGAAGGTGCCGGCCCGCATGCCCACGTTCACCATGATCCGTAACCTCCCAGGCACTCCTCACGCACGTAACCCCAGTCATTGGGCCCGAAGTCGAACGTCGCCGCCCAGCCGTTGTAGACGGGGTGGGCCCCACGGGTGTGGCCGACCTTGTCCCCGTAGCCGAGCACGCGTTTCAGGCCGACGGGTCCCGAGGTGCTGTCGTAGTTCGCGTAGAAGCTGGCGCTCTGGCAGACGATGATCGCGTGATCGGGCACCACCGGATCGGCGTGCGCGGCGGGCGCCGCCAGGAACAGCGGCGCGGCCACGGCGGCGACCGCAGCAATGCGCGTAAATCTGGACACGATTCTCCTTGGGAGACGGGGAGGAAGGGGTGGGGGTGGGGTGGGGTGGTGTTGGCATGGACACCTCTACCGTCCGCCGCCGTCGCCGAAACCCGACTCCTCGGGCCTCCTCGGGCCTCCTCAGGTCTCCTCGGGCTGCTCATCGGAACGGATCGCCCCAACGCGCGGGACTTGCCGACTGGCCGGATCACTTCGTCCGGCGGCGAAGAGTCGGCCGCTTAGCGTGCCTTCCGCGGGGTCCGTGCCGTTGGATGCCGTTGGATGCTCGTCATACGTCGCAGCCGGGCCGGGAGGCACGCGCGCGACGGACAACAGGGCAGCCGTCCCGACGCACGGCCAGGGACACAGGTCCCGGAGGGAGGCACGCATGACGCCCTGGGAGATACCCGCAGTGTTCGCCGCGGGGCTCGCCGCGGGTGCCGTGAACACGGCCGTCGGCTCCGGCACGCTGATCACCTTCCCGGTGCTCCTGGCCACCGGCCTGTCCCCGGTGACGGCCACGGTCTCGAACGCGCTCGGCCTGATCCCCGGCTCCGTCAGCGGCGCGCTCGGCTACCGTGCCGAACTCCGCGGCCAGCGCCGCCGGCTCCTGCGGCTGTGCGCGGGCGCCCTGGTGGGCGGGCTCGTGGGGGCGACGCTGCTGCTGACGCTGCCCGCGTCGGCGTTCGAGACGATCGTGCCGGTGCTCGTCGGCGCCGCCCTGGTCCTCGTCGCGTTCCAGCCCCTGATCGGTCGTCGCGTCCGGCGCCGCCGCGAGAACTCCCCCTCCCGGACCCGGCCGGACGGCGGCCCGCTCCTGCTCGTCGGCCTGACCCTCGCCAGCGTCTACGGCGGCTACTTCTCCGCCGCCCAGGGCGTCATCTACGTCTCGCTGATGGGCATGACCCTGGACGAGTCCCTGCAACGCCTCAACGCCTACAAGAACGTCCTCGTGGCCACCGTCAACGCCGTCGCCGCCCTCTTCTTCCTCGCCGTCGCCCACTTCGACTGGCCGTCCGTCGCCCTCATCGCCCTGGGCTCCGCCCTCGGCGGCCGGGCGGCCCGCCGCCTCAGCCCCCGCGTGCTGCGCACCCTGATCGTGACGGTGGGCACGGTGGCGCTCATCCAGCTCGTGCGGGGGTGAGGGGTGCGGTCGACCGGGGGCGGCCCCCTCCCGGCAACCGTGGGAAGCGTCCGGCAACCGGAGGAAGCCGTCCCAGCTGAAGGGCCGTCCGAGCCGAAAGGCCGTCCCAGCCGAAAGGCCATCCGAGCCGAAGGACCCCCGAAGGGCCATCCCAGCCGAAAGGCCGTCCGAACCGAAGGGCCCCCGAAGGTCCGCCCTACCCGAAGCGCCGCACGAACCGCCGTTGCCACGGTGTCTCGACGGCGCGGCGGGCGTAGTGCTCCCGGACGTACCCGACGGCCCGGTCCGCGGGCACCCCGTCCAGGACGGCCAGGCAGGCCAGGGCGGTGCCGGTCCTGCCGTACCCGCCGCCGCAGGCGATCTCCACCCGCTCGGACGCGGCCCGGCGCCACGCGTCCCGCAGCGCGTCGGCCGCCTCGGCGCGGTCGGCCGGCAGGCGGAAATCCGGCCAGCGCAACCACCGGCTCCCCCACGCCACGGCCTCCGGCTTTCGCCCCAGCAGGTACAGCCCGAACTCCGGAGCGGGCCCCTCCGGTATCCCCTGCCGAAGCCCCCGGCCCCGAACCGTCCGCCCCGACGGCAACCGCATGACGCCCTCGGCCGCCGGCTCCCACATCCCTGTACGCACGTCAGCACCCACCCCGGCGAGGGTATCCCCGGGTCCAGGGGTTTGCGGGTCCACCCGGGGCAGCCGGCGTGGGGCGGTGGATCGAACGGCGGCGGCCGAGGTGCCCACCGGGTACGTTCGTGCCGTGGACCTGTCCCCCGCCGAAGCCCGCGACCGCTTCACCGCCTGCCCCGTCGCCCGCCTGGCGACGGCGGACGCGGAGGGCGTGCCGCACCTCGTGCCGATCACGTTCACCGTGCAGGACGACATGATCCACACCGCGATCGACCACAAGCCCAAGCGGACGACCCGGCTCCGCAGGCTGCGGAACATCGAGGCGAACCCGCGCGTGACCGTCCTCACGGACCACTACTCCGACGACTGGACGTCCCTGTGGTGGGCCCGCGCCGACGGCCGCGCGGAGATCCACCACACCGGCGAACCGCACAGCCGCGCGGTCGCGCTCCTCAGCCGCAAGTACCCCCAGTACGCGGCGACGCCGCCCAGGGGCCCCGTGATCACCATCCACGTCGAGGCATGGAGAGGCTGGACCTCGGCGGGGTGAGGCGCTCCGCCCGTCAGCCGGTGGGAGTACGGACCTGCTGACCGCCACCGCCATCGTTCTCACCATCGCTGTCGACTGAGATCCGCCACAGCGGCGCCGCGTACTGCTCGGGCCGGCTGTCGATCAGGAGGCGGCGCAGGTCCTCGCGGAGGGAGCCGTCGAGTCCCAGGTACTCGGTGATGCGGCGGAACGTGGTGTGGGTGACTCCGCGGTCACGGGCGCCGGCCTCGAACCGTTCGAGCCGGGAGAGCACCGCCCGCGGATCCAGCTCGGCCGGTACCCGCTCCCGTAGCCGTTCCCGTTCCCGTTCCTTCAGCCGCTGGGCCTTCTCGCGCTCGTAGTCGATCTCCGAGTAACCGCAGACCTCACGGCTGCACGCCTCGGCCTCGTCCAGGCTGGTGGTCGCGGCGAGGGCGAGGGCGAGCCGGTTGCGGAGGAATGCCGCGTCGAGGCCGGCTTCGCGCACCGTGGGTCCTTCGCCGGTGAGGGCCACGGGAAGGCCCGCGTCGCGCATCTCGCAGGTGCCCCGCACTCCGCGGGCCGTCGCGGCGAGCATCCCGGTCGCCTCCGACGGGTGCCATTCCAGGACGGGGCCGACGGCGGCCACGTTCTCCGGGGTGAAGGTGTGGACGACGGGGCCGAGCCGTTCGCGCACCGTGTCCGGCGGCAGTTCGCCGTCCAGACCGGGGCCGGCCACCAGCAGGCGCACGGGCGCGTCCAGCAGGCGGCAGGCGGCGAGCGTGAGCGCGTCGGCGAGCGGGCTCTTGAGCGTCGGCTCGTCCCCGCGGGCCAGGATGTCGCCGCCCACGTCCAGCAGGTCGATCGACTCCGGCGCCAGCAGGCCCACGAGTTCCCGGAGCTGCCGCACCACGCCCTCGGCACCGCGGTACGGGTCGAGCAGCGCGAACGTCTGCGGAAGCTCCGCCGCGAGCCGGGGCAGGGTGGACCCGGCGGGGGCGACCGGCCGAGCGCCGGCAGGCACGGCGCTGACGCCCGGGGTGAGCGCGTCGAGCCCGTCGAAGTGACGCGCGCCCCGGGGGCCGGGCACAGGGTCGATCAGGAGCCGATCCCACGCGTATGTAAGAACGACGGCGGGCTCCGCACGACCTCCGCTCCGGTCATCGCCACCGCCGCCATCACCACCGCTGCCGCCACCGCTCCCGTACAGGGCGACGTCGAGCATGGCGGCCGCAACGGCGTCGCCCCCACCACCCGCTGCGATGATCAGCCGCGTCATACCCCCAGGCTACGGGCCCGGCCCACGGACCACACCGCCCGCGGACCACCCCGCTCAGGCCGGGCCCCAGCCAGGGGGTCGGGGTCCTACTTCCCCACAACGACGTTGGGGCTCCAGTTGCCGGCCTCGACGACGGAATCGGTGGAATTGGGACTCCAGTTGCCGGCGTCGACCGTGCTCGTGGTGCCGGACGATTCCCCGTGGCTCCCCGTGGCCGTGATCCCCGCCCAGGCACTGGCGCCCAGGGCCACGGCGACCGCCGCACCCGCAGCCATGCTCCGCACAACGTTCCTGGTCCTACTCATAGTGCCCTCCCTCGGATCCCAGAACGAGCTCATGAAAGACGAACCGAGCCGTGAGACGCCCAGCCTCGCCGGCACGGTTCCCGCAGGAGACCGGGCCGACACCCCGATCACATGGCGCCCGGTTTCACGTAATACATTGCGCCAGCCCCCCACTCCGGCACACCGAACCATGCGTGAGGAATGCGTATGAACCCCCCGTCCCTGCCGGTCGCCGCGTGGTGTGCCATCGCCGCGGCGTCCTGCGTGATCTACCTGACCGTGCTCAGACGCTGGATGCCCACACCATCGACCCGGACCCAGATCTCCCTGGGGCCCCTGCTCGGCGCCGCGATCTTCGCCGAGGCGTACTCGGGCCGGCACATGCCCCTCTCGGCAGCACTGGGCATGGTCTCCTGAGCCCTGTTGGGATTCCCGCTGTCCATGCTGTGGCACCACCGCGAGCTGGCACGCCGCATCCTGGAGTGGGAGCGGAACGGCAGCAGGCCGGGCGAACTGCTGGCACCCACTGCCATGATGATCCTCTGGCTGATAGCGGTACCGGGCATGGCCGCTCTGGGCTGGTGGCTGGGGTGAGACTCCGCTTCGCGGAAGGGCGTCAACGGAAGTCTCGACGGCGCTGCGGCCCCCGCTGTACGCCGGGTGCGCGACCGCTGATGTCACCCGTTGATGTCGAAGACCCCCTGGGATGATCCCAGGGGGTCTTCGACCTGTGTGCACTCGGAGGGATTCGAACCCCCAACCTTCTGATCCGTAGTCAGATGCTCTATCCGTTAAGCTACGAGTGCCTGTGTTCTCTTGTGTTTCTGCTCATTTTGGCCGGAGTCCGAACCCCGTCCGCTGCGCGGGAACAACATTACATGACCCGTGCCGTCAGGCGAAATCCGTTTGGCTCACCCGGTCTGACCTGCGATTTGCTCCCTGGACGGGGGACTTCCGGTCTGCCCCCGCCGGACCGCGTGGCACCCCTCGCGGGCGCCGCGTGCCGGCCGTCCCGGGTCGTCCCGGGTGGCGCACGCCACCCCTTTCGAGCGCCGCGCCGACCGTCACGGGCCTGCCCCGAACGGGCCCCCGCCGGACAACCGCGGACGGCCCCTGCCGGCCGTCGACGGCCCGGATATGCCAGCCGTCGACGACCCAGCCCCCCCACGCGACCGGACACGCCGAAGCCCCGGCCACTGGGACCGGGGCTTCGGAATGGCGGAGCGGAGGCGGAGGGATTTGAACCCTCGATGGGGTTTAAGCCCCAAACCGCATTAGCAGTGCGGCGCCATAGACCGGACTAGGCGACGCCTCCAACCTCGCCCGCGCAAGCGCGGTGCGAGCAGATGATGACACAGCCGAGCGGGCTGTCACCAATTGGCCCCTACGGTACTAGGCAGGCAGGCCACAGAGCAAAGCCCATTCGGCGCGCAACGTCTCGGGGCGCCCGGCGTTAGACGCGGTGAAGCCGCGTACGCCCCCGGCGTACCCGTAACCCCTGGAGCCGCCATGCTGCACCGTCTCGCCCTCACCGCCGCCGCGTCCCTCGCCGCCGTGGCCGCGGTGCCCGCCCCGGCCCACGCCGACGCCGCGCCTGCGCTGAGCCTGGCGCCGCTGTTCGCCGACCACGACACACTCACGGTCACGGTGACCGACGCGGGCCCCGGCATCGACGGAACGTACCGCCTCGACTGCCGCCCGAACGGCGGCACCCATCCCAACCCCGTGGGGGCCTGCGGCAGACTCGGGGAGCTGTTCCAGAGCGGCCAGGACCCCTTCGCCCCGCCTCCGGAGCGCAGCGCCTGCACCCTCCAGTACGGCGGTCCGGCCAGCGCGCGCGTCACGGGGACCTGGCAGGGCCGCCCGGTGGACGCGCAGTTCAAGCGCACGGACGGCTGCGAGGTCAGCCGCTGGAACGCGCTCGTTCCGGTTCTACCGTCGGTAACGGCGAGCTGACGCTCCGCTCCGGCACCCTTCCGTTTCCGGTGCCGGTCCGCCCCGGAGCCCGCCCACCACACCACCCACACCCATCCAACACTCCACGCACACGCCCGCACCCCGCCCCACAACCCCCACTCCGCTCCACCCCGCCCCATCCCGCCCCACACCGCGCTCCACCTCGCACACCCCTCCCGCACAACCTCAATCCCCCAGACGGCACCAAACAACCCCACCCCCCACAAATGCACCCGACACGTCACCGTGGCCGTCGAGGGCGCCATGACCAGGCACGGGTTCCCGGAAGCACAGCTTCCGCGCGTGCCCTCCCCGCAACACCCGCTCATCCGACGTCGCGAGCGCAACCGCTGCCCGTAGACTCCCTGGCGTGACACGCCGCGGGCAGAGAGGCAAGATGACCCGGGCGGCCGGTACGGAGCGGTAACAGGGAGGATGGGTCGTGAGCAGCAGGCCATCCCGAGGCGCTGCTCGCCTCGCAGCCATACTCGACGCGCTCCCGGACGCGCTGGTGCTCGTCAACGCCAACGGCACCATCGTCAACGCCAACACCATGGCCCTGGACTTCCTGGAGGCCCCGGGCACCCGCCTCGTGGGGCGCGGGCTGCTCGACCTGCTGCCGCACTTCGACTCCGCGCTGATCCCCGGTTCCATGCGCCGCCCGGACAGCATCGACGACAGCGGCCGCACCAAGCCGACCCGGATGCTGGCCCGCCGCACCGACGGCAACGAGATCGCCGTCGAGGTCACGAGCGCGAACCTGGAGCGCGGCCAGACGGCGTACGAGACCCACGGCTACACCGGTGACGAACTGCTGATGCTGGTGGTGCGCGACCTGTCGGGCACCCTCGACACCGAGGCCGAACTCGCCCGTTCGCAACGGCAGACGGAGATGATCCTGCGCGCCGCGGCGGAGGGCGTGGTCGGCACCGACACCGACGGCCGCGTCGTGCTCGTCAACCCCGCCGCCGCGCAGATCCTCGGCTACCGCGCCAGCGACCTCGGCGGCAAGGAGCTGCACACCCTCGTCCTGCACTCCCGCGCCGACGGCGCCCCGTTCCCGTACGGGGAGTCGCCGCTCGCCGACACGCTCAGGTCCGGGCGCAAGCACCGGGTGCGCGGGCAGGTGCTGTGGTCGAAGAAGGGCGAGCAGGTCGCGGTCGACCTCACCACCGCCCCCGTGCGCGACGGCGACCAGCTCGTCGGCGCCGTGCTGACCTTCACCGACCGGCGCCCGTACGACACGCTGGCCGCCGAGAAGGAAGAGGAGGAGACCCGGCACCGCGACGAGCTCGCCCGGGTCCGCGAGGAGCACGCCGCGGAGCTGGCCGAGCTGCGCGAGCGGCACGAGGCCGAGCTGGCCGGGCTCCGCGAGGAGCACGCGGAGGCGTACGAGGCCACCGTCGAGGCGCACGAGGAGGAGCTGGCGGTCGAGAAGGACCGCTACGCCGCCCTCGCCGAGCGCGAGAAGGACCGCTACGAGGCCCTGGACGAGCGGCACGAACAGCTCCTCGCCGTGCTCGGCGGCTCGCTGAGCGGCCCGCTCGACGAACTCCGGGGCGAGCTCTACACCCTGGCCCAGGACGACGGCGGCCAGCTCTGGCCCGAGGCCAACCAGGTGCTGCACCACCTCGCCGCCGGCTACTCCCGCATCACCACCCTCGTCAGCAACGTCCTGCACTACCAGCGGCTCGACGCGGGCACCGACCAGCTCTACAAGCGCCCGGTGCTGATCGACGGCGTGGTCGCCGCCGGCGTGGACGGAGCGGTCGAGCTGATCGGTCCGGGGCGCGCGCAGTTCGCCGTGCACGCCCCGCCCCTGGAGGCGTCGGTCGACCCCGACCGGCTGGCGACGGCGCTCGCCCACCTCGTCGCCGACGTGGCGGGCGTGGACGCCACCGGCAACGCTCCCGTCACCTCCGGCGGCTACATGGACTCCACGATCGTGGTGGCCGCCGCCCAGCGCGGCGACGTCGTACGCATCGAGGTGCGCGGCCCGTACCCCGGCGGGGACCTGGTGCACGAGCCGATCGTGCGCGGCATCGTGCGGGCGCACGGCGGCGTGTTGCAGACCCACGAGGTGCCGGGCATGAGCGGCACCGCGTACGTCCTGGAGGTGCCGATCGGGGGCTCGGGCGCGCCCAGCGGGTTCGGCGCGGTGGCCCCCGGAGGCTCGGCCGGGATGCCCGGAGCGCAGTACCCGGGCGCGGGCGCCGCCCTGGGCGACCCCTCGCACGGCGCGGGCGCCCCGTACGGCGGGGATCCCTCCGCCTACGCCGGCGCTTCGGCGTACGCCGGGGACACCGCGGGCTACCCCGACGCCGCCCCCGCCGGCGGAGCGCTGGCCCTCCCCCCCGCCGCACCCGCCCCCGCCCAGGAGGAGCCGGGCGCTGCACTGGCACTGCCGCAGCAGGCGACGGGCGGACGGCGCAGGGCGCGCCGGTCGTCGGTGGACTCGTTCCTGGAGAGCGGCACGAGCGGCACGAGCGGGTCGAGCGGGTCGAGCGGTCCTGGCGGCGGCGCGGATGACGCGACGGGGCCCGAGGGCCCCCAGGGGGAGGAAGCCCCGGCGGGCGACGGGACGGGCGGATCCGGCGCGCCCGCGACCGGTGGCACCGGGCGGCGCCGTGGCCGGCGCGCCGAGGAGCGCCAGGAGTCCGCGCAGCCGGCGAGCACGGCGCCCACCCCGTCCGGTGGCACGGGCCGCAGGCGCGGCCGGCCCGCGGAAGGTGCCGTCTCGACGGCCTCGGAGCATGCGCCGGGCTCGGCGGCCCTGGGAGCCGCGGTTCCCCCGCAGGGAGTACCGCAGGACGCGCCCGCCCCGAAGGGACGGCGGGCGCGCCGGGCCTCCTCCGAACAGCAGGGGGAGTCCGCGCAGCCGGCCCGGCCCGCACTGCCCGCACCCGCGCTGCCCGCCGGGCCGTCCGCCGGTGCGGCGGGCCCCGCCCAGACGCCTCCGGGCGCACCGGTTCAGGTGCCGCCCGGCGGGACGCTTCCCCCGGGCTCACCGGTCCCGCTGACCAAGCCCTCCGGTCCGCCGGCGGGTGGGGGCGCGCCGGGAGCGGGCGGGACCGAGGGCGGCGCGTCGGCGCATGCCGCGGCCGGGAGTGCCGCCGGGCGCCGTGGCCGCCGGGCGCTCACGCCGGCGGGGGACCGCGCACCTGCGGAAGTCGCCCCACCGCGCGCCATGTTCGCGCTGCCGCCCGCCGAGGCGGACCGCACCGACACCGATGCCTCCGCAGGCCACGCTGCCGCGCTGCGCAACCCCTCCGAGGACCACACCCCCCTCGAACCCCACCCGTTGGAGCCCACCGGCCGCCGCCGTACCGGAGGCGGCCGTCCCGGACACCAGCCGGACCCGCGCGTCGACCCCCGGGTCGGCTCCGCGCCGCCGGGGTCCGGCCGTTCCCGGCACTCCACCGGGGCCGGGGCCACGGGGGCGCCCGCGCACCCTGCCGCCCAGTCCTGGCCCGGCGCGGCCACGGGCGACACCGGCGCGCCCGAGCCGCCCCCACCCGCCCCGTCCGGCCAGCGCGCGCGCCCCGCGCTGCCCGCCGGTCCCACGGCGGCCCCGCCCGGCGCACCGCTGCCTCCCGAGCGCGGCGGCCGGCGACCGGCCGCACGGGGCCCGGCCCAGGGCGGCGCCCCGGACCCGGACGCGTCACAGGGGCGCTCGATCAGCGTCCGCACCCTCGGGCAGGGCGTGCCGTTCGCCCGGCAGGTCGGCGAGCGGGCCGGCGGGGGCGGGCAGTCGGGACCCCCGTCCGGGCCCTCGGTCTCGCCGCTGGGCGCGGTCCCGTCCCGGCAGACCCCGGCCCCCGGCGCGACGCCTCCCGGTCAGCCCGGCGCCCAGCCGCCGGGGGCCACCGGGCAGTCCCCGGCCACGCAGGCGCCCGGCAGCGCGGGCCAGAGCCAGGCCGCCGCGAAGCGCCGCAAGCTCGGCAACCGCGACACCGAGGGCGGTCAGGGCGGCCAGCCGTCGCTCGGCTCGGGACGGCCCGGCTCCCAGACGCCGCCTCCCCCCGCCGCGCACACCCGCCTGGCGTCCGCGTCCGAGGGCGCAGGCCGCTCGTACGCGATCGGCGCGCCCGACGAGGACGCCGACGAGGGCCCGGAGCCGCTCGACGGCCCCGGCGGCGCCGTGGAGGTCTCCGACCAGCCCGCGCCGCAGCCGCTGGACGACGAGCTGCCGCCGGAGCCGCTGGACAACCCCCGCCGCCTGCTCGTCTGGCCCGCCCCCGACGTCTACACCGAGCAGGCGCTGAGCGACCGGGGCTACCGCCCGGTGATCGTGCACTCCCGCGAGGAGGTCGACGCGCAGATCGCGGCGTTCCCCGCCGCGCTCTTCGTCGACCCGCTGACCGGCCCGATCACCAGGACCGCCCTCCAGTCGCTGCGCCAGGCGGCGGTCGCCGCCGAGGTGCCCGTGCTGGTCACGGCCGGCCTGGGGCAGGCGACCCGCGACGCGGCCTACGGCGCCGACCCCGCCGTCCTCCTCAAGGCACTCGCGCCGCGCGACAGCGAGCAGCACCCGCCGCGGGTACTCCTCATCGAGGAGCACGCGGAGATCGCGGTCGCCCTGACCGCCGCCCTGGAGCGCCGCGGCCTCCAGGTGGCCTGCGCGACCAGTGACGACGACGGCGTGGCACTGGCCGCGCAGATGCGCCCGAACCTGGTCGTGATGGACCTGATGCAGGTACGCCGCAGGCGCGCGGGCATCATCGACTGGCTCCGCGCGAACGGCCAGTTGAACCGCACCCCCCTCGTCGTCTACACCGCCGCCGTCGACCAGGCCGACCTGCCCCGCCTCGCGGCCGGCGAGACCGTCCTGTTCCTCGCGGAGCGCTCCACCAGCGGCGAGGTGCAGGCACGGATCGTGGACCTGCTGGCGAAGATCGGGACGAACTAGGGCGGGTCCCCGGGAGGGTAGGGCGCGGACGGGCTCGTCCGTGGCGGTGCCATGACAGTCGCGGTGCCTTGCCGGTGCCGGTGCCTTGCCGGTGCGATTGCCTTGCCGGTGCCGGCACCGGACGAGCCTCGGCCCCGCGCTCAGATCTGCGAGACGTCCAGCTCCCCGTCCGCGTACTGCCGTCGCAGTACCTTCTTGTCGAACTTGCCGACGGAGGTCTTGGGCACCGCCTCCAGCAACGTCCAGCGCTCGGGGATCTGCCACTTCGCCAGCCGGTCGGCGAGGAACTCCCGCAGGGCGGTGAAGTCGGCGGTGGCGCCCTCCTTGAGGACGACGGTGGCGAGGGGACGCTCGCCCCACTTGTCGTCGGGGACCGCGACGACGGCCGCCTCGGCGACGTCCGGGTGCGCCATCAGCGCGTTCTCCAGCTCGACGGAGGAGATCCACTCGCCGCCGGACTTGATGACGTCCTTCACACGGTCCGTGAGGACGAGGTAGCCGTCGGGGCTGATCGTGCCGACGTCGCCGGTCTTCAGCCAGCCGTCCTCGCTGAACTTGTCCGCGGGCCGCAGGGGCTCGCTGTCCTGGCCGCCGTAGTACGCGGCGGTGACCCAGGGCCCGCGCACCTCAAGCTCGCCCGCCGACCGGCCGTCCCACGGCAGCCGCTTGCCGTCGGCACCGGTCAGCCGGGCCTCGACACCGGCGGGGAACCGTCCCTGGGTGATCCGGTACGCGAACTCCTCGTCGGTGCCGGCCGCGTGCGCCGGCGTCCGCGCGACCGTGCCGAGCGGGGAGGTCTCCGTCATGCCCCAGGCGTGGGAGAGCTTCACCCCGATCTCGTCGAAGGCCGCCATCAGCGCGGGCGGGCAGGCCGAACCGCCGATGGTGACCGTCTTGAGGGAGCTGACGTCCCGCGGCCGCTCCCGCAGCTCGGCCAGCAGCCCGTGCCAGATGGACGGCACCGCGGCGGCGTGCGTCGGCCGCTCCGTCTCGATCATCTCGGCGAGCGGCCCGGGTTGCAGGAAGCGGTCCGGCATCAGCATGTTGACGCCGGTCATGAAGGTGGCGTGCGGCAGCCCCCAGGCGTTCACATGGAACTGCGGCACCACCACCAGGCTGGTGTCGCTGTCCGTCAGCGCCATCGACTCGGTCATGTTGGCCTGCATGGAGTGCAGGTAGATGGAACGGTGCGAGTAGACGACGCCCTTCGGGTCGCCGGTGGTGCCGGAGGTGTAGCACATCGCCGCGGCCTGGCGCTCGTCCAGCTCGGGCCAGTCGTAGGCGGTGGCCCGGCCCCCGATCAGCTCCTCGTAGTCGTGCACGCGGGGCCGTACCGGGCCCTGCTCGATGGCGGCGTCGAGCACGGCCGTCTCGCCCGGGCCGGAGACGACCACGTGCTCGACCGTGGACATCTTCGGCAGCAGCGGCGCGAGCAGCGGGAGCAGCGAGCCGCTCACGACGATGACGCGGTCGGCGGCGTGGTTGACGATCCAGACCAGCTGGTCGGCGGGGAGCCGGAGGTTCAGGGTGTGCAGGACGGCGCCCATGGCGGGGACGGCGAAGTAGACCTCGACGTGCTCAGCGCCGTTCCACATGAGGGTCGCCACACGCGCGTCGCCGCGTACCCCCAGCTCGTCGCGGAGTGCGTGCGCCAGCTGCGCCGCCCGCGCGCCGACCTCCGCGTAACTGCGCCGGTGCGGCTCGCCTTGACCCGTCCATGTGCTGACCCGGGACGCACCGTGCACCAGCGTGCCGTGCCGGAGTATGCGGGTGACGGTCAGCGGTACGTCCTGCATGGTGCTGAGCACAGCAACCTCCCGGGCGGCGTCGCGACACATGCCGGCGACGCCACCGGTTCACGCACGAGCGACTGCTCCCGCGTCCGGGGCGCCTACGCGGCAGTAGGGGTGCGGCGATTGTCCGTGCATACCGGCCGGTATGTCACTACCCGTGGCAATGATCGATCATGATGGCCCGCCCGGTCTACGGCCCGCCCGGGTCTACGGCCCGCCCGAGTCTCAGGCGGCCGGGCTCAGCTCGGGGTCCTCGCGGAGCTTGCTCAGCGCACGCGAGACCGCGCTCTTGACCGTTCCCACCGAGACCCCCAGCACCTCCGCGGTCTGGGCCTCGCTCAGGTCCTCGTAGTAGCGGAGCACCACCATGGCGCGCTGCCGCGCGGGCAGCTTGACTATCGCGCGCCACATGGCATCCCGCAGCGCCTGGCCCTCGGCGGGATCCTCGCCCGGGACCCTCTCCGGCTCAGGCAGTTCCTCACAGGCGAACTCGTCGACCTTCCGCTTCCGCCACTGCGAGGTGCGCGTGTTCAGCAGCGCACGGCGGACGTAGCCGTCCAGGGCGCGGTGATCCTCGATGCGGTCCCAGGCGACGTACGTCTTCGTGAGCGCCGTCTGCAACAGGTCCTCGGCGTCGGAGGGGTTGGAGGTCAGCGACCGGGCGGTGCGCAGCAGTACGGGACCGCGGGCGCGGACGTAGGAGGCGAACGAGGGGTAGGTGTGCCGCGCCGCATAGGCTTCGTGCGCCGTGCGCGCCGTGCGCACAGCAGGAGTCCGCGCCGGGCGCACCCGGTGCGCCGCGGGGGCCACGGAGGCCCCGGTCGCCGCGGGAGCTTCCGTGCTCCCGAGGGCGTGCCCCGTGGTCGTAGCGGTGCTGGTGCGAACTGGCGCCAGAAGAACGGTCATGGCACCACGCTAGATTCGGACCCGTTCTCGCGGATCGGCCGAAGGTCCCGAAGAGCTGTCCCCCTCAGGTTGTAGGAGGGGGGCTGCCCCCACCTCCTGAGGGTGGAGGCGGGCACTACACCCCTTGGGGGTCGACCCTGACACCCCACCGAGGACCGGCCCTGAGTGCCCGGCAACCCGCGTGAACGGGAGCGTGCCCCGGAACGCGATCGTGCGGCGACGCTCAGCGCGCCGCCGCACGATCCCTCACACCACCCCCATGAACGACCCCCGCTCACCACCTCCTCGACACACATCCCCAACACGCGACTCTCGGAATTCCCCTGCGCCCTGCGCGGAGCCGATGACCCGGGACGGGTCGCCACCCGAACCGGACCCGGGGCCCTCCGCAGGCCTATGACCTATGACCTGTGACCTTGAATGACCTTGAACCGCCGGACTGCTCCGCACGGTTCCCCACGACTCCCCTACTCCGCTCCCCGCAACCACCTCTGCTTCCTCTCGACATCTCTGTCGACATCTCTCTCGACAGCCCTCTCCCCCGTATCCCTTGCGCTCCGCTTCCGTCGCGCTCCCCCGCCCCTGCCTGCCCGCGGACCTCTGGTCACCGGCCCCCACACCGGCTCCCCGCGCCTCGGAACTCCCGGATTCCGCACGCTCCCCAACTCCCCGTCCCTCGGGCCGACAACGGATGACCACCACACCGGATGCGGTGATCACGGCGTTGCGAGTTCAGAGTTGCCCACCGGATGCGGCCCAACCACCTCGATCCACCCGATTCGCTCGCAAGCGTGAGCCCGCCCCCCGTAAACCTCCCGCGCTCCCCGCGCCCGCCACTTCAGGGGGTTGTTCGACATTCCGCGGGCGCGGGGCGGAGGCGCAGGGCGGAGGCGAGCGGGAGCGGAGGGGAGTGGAGGGCGCGGCGTCCGAGCGGTCCGTTCGAGCCGCCCGTTCGACCCGACCGGCCGAATCACCCGCCCGCACCCCCGGCCCCCCTTCCCTTTATCGAACGCACGTACGAAAATGAAGCCATGCCCACCACCGACCGGCATGCCGTGCCCCCCGCAGCCCTGGCCCTCGCCCACGCGCTCACCGCCGCCGAGCGCGGGCTTGCCGTCTTCCCGCTCTCCCGTACCAAGCTGCCGGCCCTGCGATCGCCGCACCACGACGAGCGGCTGCCCACGCTCTGCCGCGGCGAGTGCGGCAAGTTCGGGCACGGCGTGTACGACGCCTCGTCCGACCCGCGCCGGGTCCGCGCGCTCTTCGCGGCGGCGCCCAGGGCGACGGCCTACGGCATTGCCTGCGGTGTTGCTCCGCACCACCTCATCGGCGTCGACCTGGACAACAAGCCGGCCACGGACGCGCCGGCGGCGCTTCGCGAGCTGGCGCTGCGCCACCTGTTCACGATCCCGGCCACGGTGGTGGTGATCACGCCCAGCGACGGCCGGCACGTGTGGCTGAGCGGCCCACCGGACGTGGCGGTCCCCAACTCGGTCGGCCGCCTGGCTCCCGGCATCGACATACGCGCGGCGGGCGGCTACCTCGTCGGCCCCGGTTCGCTCACGGCGCACGGGGTCTACAGCGCGGAACCCGGTACGGGGCACCTGGAGCCGGCACCCTGCCCACCCGCACTCCTGCGCCTGCTACTGCCACCGCCCACGCGCGCGTACCACGCGGCGGCAGGCCCGGGGGTGCGCGGCGAACAACGGGGAGCGGGCCTCGTCCAGTTCGTGCTGGCCTCACACGAGGGCCAGCGCAACACCCGCCTGTTCTGGGCGGCCTGCCGAGCCCACGAGAACGGCCTCGCGGAAACGCTCATGGCCCCCCTGATCGCCGCGGCCCTGGAAACCGGCCTCACGGAACAGGAGGCCCGCACGACGATCGCGTCGGCGGCGAGGCTGACGGCTACGCGGGGGAGGCGGTGAGGGTTCCGGTGCGGGTGTGCCGGTGCCGGGGTGCCCGTGCAGGGGTGCCGGTGCCCGAAGGTGCCCGTGCCGGGGCCCGAAGGTGCCGGGTCCAGGGTCCGACGCCGAGAGGCCCAGCGTTGAGGAAGCCGACCGCCGGGGAGACGACACCCAGGGGCGCTCCGCTTAGAAGCGCGCCCCTACGACCGCGGGCGTAGGTCGCACGCACGACCCCGAGCCCGATGCGCGCGCCCGTTCCCCCTGCTCGGATACGTCACATGACAGAACCCGCAGACCCCACGGCAACGCCGGACTCCGCCGTACACGCCCGTCTGACCCAAGAGCGCAACGTCTGGCTCTGCACCCTCCGCCCCGACGGCTCGCCCCACGTCACACCGGTCTGGTTCGTCTGCACGGACCCCGGAGGCCCGGCCCCGACATGGTGGATCGGCGTGGACGCCCGCTCGGTGAAGATCCGCAACATCACATCGGACCCGCGGGTCACTCTCGCCCTGGAGGACGGCACGCACCCGGTCGTGGCGGAGGGAAAGGCGACGGTACTCGCCCCGCCCGCCTTCCCTCAGGAGATCAGAACGGCCTTCTACGACAAGTACACGTGGGACATCACCGAGAAGGAGTCCCCTGGCGAACGACGCGCGCTCATCAGGATCCCCACAAGCCGCTGGCTCCTCAGGGGCACGGCACGGTGAGCGCCTCCCTTACCGCCGCCCTGGGGTGGCAAGCGGCACATCGTGAACGCCCCAATCACCCACGACCTTCGTGCCGCTCTCGAAAGCGAGCTCCGAAGGCCAAGGACATCACGGGCGCAACACACGAAGGCGCCTGGCCAGCGAACCTGGTCAGGCGCCTTCGATTGCCGAGTGGGCGGGCCACCGCGCCGACGGCGAGGGGGTTACGGTCGCAGAGACGGAGGGCGGAGCGGACGGCTCGGCATTGCGGCCGGCGCTGACGAGAACGAGCACAACCACAGTTGCACACACGCAGACAAAGCCGAGAAACAACAGACGTTGCCGCTGCACCGTCGCGACGCGTTCCTTTGTATCGCTGGCGATGATCCGGTACTTGCTTGTCCGGTAATCGAAAAACTTGCTGAACGAATCCTTCGGGAGGTTCTTGACCACCCTGGCGACAGCAAGCATCGCGCAAGTGACGACCCAAATGACGATGCCTCCCACGGGCGCACCATCAAAGAGCTGGGAGAACAAGACTGTGGACCCTTTTCACTGAGGTCGGCGTGACATGAGCACCATCGACCACCCGGTCCGCATATGCACGCAAACCCGGATCAGTACCTGGCGAAATGGAGGAGCTGGCCGTCAGGAAGTCGAAGGCCTGAGATCCGCCCATCCCCCTTCCGTACCCGACGAGGCGGGAAACCGCGGCGAACACCGACGCCTGGCAGGCGGTACCCATGGCAACGGCCCCCGACCGTCTTACCTGGTCAGGGGCCGTTCGCACTGCTCAGAACCGCGGAGGCGGTGGGATTTGAACCCACGGTCGTGTTGCCACGACGACGGTTTTCAAGACCGTTCCCTTCGGCCGCTCGGGCACGCCTCCCCGCCCTCGCCCACCTGGGGCGGGGCGGGTACAGCCTAGCGGGTGGGTCGGCTACGGGGCGGGGCATGGCCGCGGTATGGCCCACAGGTCGGGAGGCGTCCGCTCAGCCTCCCCGCCGCGAGCACCGCTTCGTGCACGCCGGTGACGTGGCGCCCGGCTCGAGCCGTGCCGACCGCGAGCGATGGCCAAGGGTGACCCCCAAATTCGACAAGTAACTTGGCAAAGTTACTTGTCCAGTTTTACGCTGCCCACCATGAACACCGACCCCAGTCCGCAGCCGCAGGCGCGCCCGCAGCAGACCGCCGCCACCGTCCAGCGGCTCAGCGACGCGATCAAGCGGCTGCGCGCCCGGCTGCGCGCGGAGTCGGGGCAGCACTCGACCGGTCTGACCCTCACGCAGCTCGCCGTGCTGGCGAGCGTCGTGCGGGAGGGGCCGGTCACCGCGGCCCGGCTCGCCTCGATGGAGCACGTCAGCCCGCAGTCCATCGCGCAGAGCCTCGCGGTGCTCAAGGCCGCCGGGCTGGTCCACGGTGAGCCCGATCCGCAGGACGGGCGCAGGAAGCTGGTGAGCGCCGATCCCGCCGCGACCGACATGGTCGACGGGCTGCTCGCCAGCCGTGCCTCCTTCCTTGCGCGGGCGATCGACCAGGTCATCGCCCCGGAGGAGTTCGGGGACCTGGTGAGGGCCATCGAGTTGCTGGAGCGCCTCGCCGCGGCCGACCTGAGCGGCGGCTCCATATGAGAGGCGCCATCAGGCGCCATATGAGAGCCGCCGCCGAAGGCGGTGCTGCGGCGCGCCGTCGCTCGGGCACGCCCTTCGCGTGGACGTTCACCACACCGCTCTACGTCGGCTCCAGTCTCAACCCGATCAACAGCTCCATCATCGCCACCGCCCTGGTGCCCATCGCCGCCGAGCTGCACGTCTCCGTGGGCAGCACCGCCGTACTCGTCTCCTCCCTCTATCTGGCCAGCGCCGTCGCGCAACCCACCGCGGGCAAGCTGGCCGAGGTGCTCGGCGCGCGCCGGATCTTCCTCGCCGGCATCGTCCTCGTGCTGCTCGGCGGCGTGGTCGGCGGCCTCGGCCAGAACCTGGCGATGCTGACCGTCGCCCGGGTCCTGGTCGGCATCGGCACCTCCGCCGGCTTCCCCTGCGCGATGGTGCTGATACGGCGCCGTGCCGCGGACGTCGGCCTCGACGCCCCGCCCGGCGGGGTGCTCGGCGGCATCGCGGTCGCCGGCATGGCCACCGCCGCCGTCGGACCTCCGCTCGGCGGACTGCTGGTGGGTGCCGCCGGCTGGCGGTGGGCCTTCCTGATCAACATCCCGGTCACCGCGATCGCCCTCGCGATGGCCGCCCGCTGGCTGCCCCGAGACCCCCGGCCCGACCGCGGTCACCACGGTTTCCGCCAGGTCGCCGACCGGATCGACCTGCCCGGCATCCTCGGCTTCGCCGCCTCGATGAGCGCGCTCGTCATCTTCCTGATGGGCCTGCCGCACGCCCAGTGGGTCGCACTCGCCCTCTTCGTGCTGGTCGGCGCTCCGACGGTCGTGTGGGAGCTTCGGCGGACCGCCCCGTTCTTCGACTTCCGCGCTCTCGCCGCCAACGGCGCCCTCACCCGCACCTACCTGCGCCAGGCGCTCACCCTGCTCGGCGTCTACTCCGTGATGTACGGCATGACCCAGTGGATGGAGGCCGCCCAGGGGATGTCCACCGTGGCGGCCGGGCTCCTGCTGCTGCCGATGGGCGCCGTCTCCGCACTGCTCTCCCGGCCGCTCGCCAGCCGCAACCTCGTGCGCGGGCCGCTGGTCGCCTCGGGGGTGACCATGCTGCTCGGCTCCGCCGGCATCGTGCTGCTCACCTCGCACAGCCCCGTGATCCTGCTCGTGCTGGTGTCCCTCGTCTTCGGCGTCACCTCCGCCACCACCACCGTCGGGAACCAGACCGCCCTCTACCTCGCGGCACCCGCCGACCAGATCGGCACCGCCTCCGGGCTGTTCAGGACGTTCGGATACCTCGGAACCATCACGTCCGCCGTGATCGGCGGCGTCGTCTTCCGCGACGGGGCGAGCGACCACGGCCTGCACTCCCTCGGACTCGTGCTGGTCGCCGCCGGTATCGCGGTCCTCCTGCTCACCCTCTTCGACGGCCGTCTGATGCGCCGTGACGGCAGTCGTAATGGCCACGGGGGGGGGAGCCACGCCCCCGTCAGCCCCGGCAACCCCGGCCACCCCATGACCACCGAACCCCCGGAACCCCCGGAACGCCCGAAACCTCCGGAACACCGGGAACACCAGGAACACCGGGAACACCCGGACAATCCGGAACACCCCGAGAACCCTCCCAAGGAGAGCCCCTCTTGAGCACGAGCACCCCCTCCCTCCCCTTGATCGCCCCCGAGCGGACCGCCCTGCTGGTGATGGACTTCCAGAACGGGATCGTCCCCCTCGCCCCCGACGCCGACGCGCTGGTCGAGCGGGTCAAGGGCGCCATCGCGGACGTCCGTGCCGCCGGCGGCACCGTCGGCTACGTCCGCGTCGCCTTCACCGAGGACGAGTGGGCGGCGATCCCCGAGACCAACAAGACGTTCAGCGGGGTCGCCGCGTCGAAGATGATGCACCACGAGGAGGCCGTCACCCGGATCGACGAGCGGATCGCACCCGAGGACGGCGACATCGTCGTGCGCAAGATCCGCTTCGGGTCGATCTCGACCACCGACCTCCACGAGCAGCTCGGCGCCCGCGGCATCGACACCCTCGTGCTCGCCGGGATCAGCACCAGCGGCGTCGTCCTGTCCACCGTCATCGACGCCGCCGACCGCGACTACCGCCTCTACGTGCTGTCCGACGGCGTCGCCGACCCCGACGCCGAGGTGCACCGGGTGCTGGTCGAGAAGGTGTTCCCGTCACGGGCCCACGTCATCGACACCGCCGGGCTCCGCGGGTCTCTGCGGTCCGCCTGACGACACCCGCCCACACCACGGGAGAGGGGCCGCCGAACCAACCGGCGGTCCCTCTCCCGTGTCTGCTCAACGGCCCTCCGGGCCGCTCCGCTCAGCTGGAGCTGTCCCCCTTGCGCTCCCCCAGCGTCAGGCTCACCGTGTGCTCCTGGCCGCCGCGCTTGTAGGTGACCTTGACGGAGTCGCCGGGCTGGTGGTTCCAGATCTCGCCGATCAGCGTCGGGCCGCTGTCGATCACCACGTCGTCGAAGCGGGTGATGACGTCGCCGGGCTTGAGGCCCGCCTTGGCGGCCGGGCCGCCGGGGGTGATGGGCTGCGAGCCGTCCGGGCCCTGGTCGGAGAGGACCGCGCCGTCGCCCTGGGACTGGTCGCCCATGGCGACGGACGCGCCGATCACCGGGTAGACCGGCTGGCCCGTCTTGATGAGCTGCTTGGCGACGTTCTTGGCCTGGTTGATCGGGATGGCGAAGCCGAGGCCGATCGAGCCGCCCTGGCCGCTGCCGCCGATGCCGCTGTCGCTGGACGGCTTGATGGCGGAGTTGATGCCGATCACCGCGCCGCGCGCGTCCAGCAGCGGGCCGCCGGAGTTGCCCGGGTTGATCGAGGCGTCGGTCTGCAGCGCGCTCATGTACGACGCGTCGTTGGAGTTTCCGCTCTCGCTCGTGGTGACGGGGCGGTCCTTGGCGCTGAGGATGCCCGTGGTGACCGTGTTGGACAGGCCGAACGGCGCGCCGATGGCGATGGTGTCGTCGCCGACCGCCACCTTGTCGGAGTCGCCGAGGGCCAGCGGCTTCAGGTCGGACGGGGCGTTCTTCAGCTTGATGACCGCGACGTCGTAGCCCTGCGCGCGGCCCACCACCTCGGCCGTGTACTTCTTGCCGTTGGAGAAGGTCGCCGAGAGCTTGCCGCCGCCGGCCGCGGCCGCCACCACGTGGTTGTTGGTGAGGATGTGGCCCTGCTTGTCGTAGACGAAGCCCGTGCCGGTGCCTCCGTCGCCGTTGCCGCTCTGCGCGTCGATGGTGACGACGCTCGGCAGCGCCCGTGACGCGATGCCCGCCACCGAGTTCGGCGCGCGCTTGACGTCCGAGGGGCCGGAGGCGGAGACGGTGGTGGAGTCCGTGGAGTTGTCGCTGTGCTCGGCGGCCCAGTACCCGATGCCGCCGCCGATACCGCCCGCGACCAGCGCGGCGACCAGCACGGCCGCGACGAGACCGCCACCGCGCCGCCCGGGCTTCGGTTGCGGCTGGTAGGAGGAACCCCATCCCGCGCCGCCACCGGAATCCCCGTACGAGGCGTTGCCCGAGTCCGCGTACGGCGGGGTGGCCGGGTTCCCGTAGCCGGGGGCGGTGGCGTTCCCGTACGCGGAGGTGGCGGGCGGCGGGGGCGGCCACTCGCCCGAGACCGGCGACGAGGCCACGCCCGGCTGGCCGGGGGCCTGGTACTGGCCGGGGTGACCGGGGGCCGGCTGGCCCTGGGGACCCTGGTGGCCCTGAGGACCCTGCTGGCCGGAGGCGTACCCCTGGCCCGGAGCGGGCGCGCCGGCGCCCTGGGGGGGCGCGGCCGGCGGCGGGTACGTGGGCATCGTGGCCGTCTGCCGGGCGTCGGGAGCCGGGGGCGGGGGGCTCTGGGCGGGACGTTCCGGGACCGCGTCGGAGGGCTCCTGGCCGGCGGCCGGCCGTTCGCCGGACGCGACCTGGGCGGCGGGAGGTTGCTCCCCGGCCGGACCGGAAGGACCAGACGGACCGGAAGGGGCTTCCGCAGCGGGGGACGCCGCAGGCGAACCCGCCGGCTCGGGAGACTCCACCGGCACGGGGGGTGCAGACGGGGCAGGCGGTACCGCAGCGCCCTCGTTCTCGGTGCTCACAGCTCTTCTCCTCAATCCACGGCTGCAGGTGTCGACAGCACTCGGTCGCATGCGTGCACGACCCGGCGCGGTTCAGCGGTGCCTTCTGTACGCCGTCAGCCTTTCCCAACGGACGTCAGGGCACTGTAAGCCGACGCTGTGCGTGCGACGCCATCCTTTACATCGGACACTTCACGCCCGATCGGCGCATCCTCAACGCGGCCGGGCGCGGGCCTCCCCCGGTGCCCCAAGGGCGCGGGAGGTGCCCCAGGCGAGCACACGGCTACCCCGTCGGGGTGGCACCATGACGCGGTGACCGACGCACGCCAGCATGCCATCCAGGTCGTCGCCCACCGCGGGGCGTCCGAGGACGCCCCAGAACACACACTGGCCGCCTACAGAAAGGCCATCGAGGACGGCGCCGACGCCCTGGAGTGTGATGTGCGCCTCACCGCCGACGGTCACCTGGTATGCGTACACGACCGGCGCGTCAACCGTACGTCCAACGGGCGGGGAGCCGTCTCGGCGCTGGAGCTCTCGGAACTCGCCGCGCTCGACTTCGGCTCGTGGAAGCGGCGCGCTCCGGGCGCCGAGGCCCCGGGCTGGGAAGAGAGTCCCGACTGGGACGCCTCGAACGGCCCCGCCGGCGCCGCGTTCCGCCCCGAGGACACCTCCGTGCTGACCCTGGAACGGCTGCTCTCCCTGGTGGTGGGCGCGGACCGCAGGATCGGGCTGGCCATCGAGACCAAGCACCCGACCCGCTGGGCGGGCCAGGTCGAGGAGCGCCTGCTCGCCACGCTCCGCCGCTTCGGCCTGGACGCGGGCGGGAGCGCGCTGAACGCGGGCGGAACGGCGCTGAACGCCGGCGGAGGCGCGCTGGACACGGGCACGAGCGCGCTGGACGTGCGCGGGAGCGCGCCGGACGCGGGTGGGGGCGTGCCGGACGCGGACGTGGGTGCGCCGGACGCGGGCGGGGGTGCGATCCCGGGGGCACCCGTGCGCGTGATGAGCTTCTCGTCCCGGTCCCTGCAACGCGTGCACAACGGTGCCCCGGGGCTGCCCACCGTCTTCCTGATGCAGTTCCTCTCCCCCCGCCACCGCGAGGGCCGGCTGCCCGCCGGGGTGGGCATCGCGGGGCCGTCGATGCGGATCGTCCGCAACCACCCGGGCTTCGTCGCCCGCCTGAAGGAGGCCGGCCGCCAGGTGCACGTCTGGACGGTCGACGAGCCCGAGGACGTGGATCTGTGCGTCGCGCTCGGCGTGGACGCCATCATCACCAACCGTCCGAAACAGGTGCTGCGACGGCTCGGTCGCGCATAACAGCCGTTACCGGGCGTACAACGGCGCGTTCGCAGCGTATTCGGGTGTGAGTAATGCGTCACGGTACGGCCGCTGGCCGGTTTCCGGCCGGGTGGCCCGGGGCATCCACTCCGTGGCGTGGGGCGAAGGAGGTCTCGGGGGTGGCGTTGGTGGTGGCACAGGAGGTGCCCACGTCGTCGAGCATGGCCGTACCCCATGGCCCTGCGGGCGTGGGGAAAGCCAGACGTCGTATGCGCGATCAGCTAAGCGTCAGCGGGGTCTCGGACACGGTCGTCGACGATGCCGTACTCATCCTTTCCGAACTGCTCAGCAACGCCTGCCGGCACGGCAGGCCCCTGGGCGACGCACCGGCCGGCGACGGTGACGTGCTGGCGGCGTGGCGCGTCGACACGGCGGGCCGGCTGACGGTCGAGGTCACGGACGGCGGCGGTCCGACCCGCCCCGTGCCGGCCAAGCCCTCGATCACCGCGCACGGCGGCCGCGGGCTGAACATCATCACCGCCCTCGCCGACGACTGGGGCGTACGGGACGACCCGCGCGGCGAGGTCACCGTATGGGTCCTGGTGCACGGCGACCCGGCCCCCACCCGCGTCCCGGACGGCGCGGCCCGGGTGACCGGCCGCACCACCCGCCAGGAGAGCGGCCACGGCGCCGCCCGGTCGGAGAGCACCGGCCGCACCGCGATCGGCAAGCAGGGCCGCAGGACCACCGGCAGCGCTCCGGTCGCCCACGGGCACCGCCCGGCGCACCGGTACGGCGGCGACACGGCCGCCCGCGTGCCGTCGCGCCCGATGTCCGCCCAGCGCGGCGAGCGGGATTTCGCGGACACCCTCGACGACGCCGAATAGCCGAGTGCGCGAGTACGCGAGTAGCCGAGTAGCCGAGTAAGGCTTCCCGCGCCCGCCTTGGCGGACGTCACGACCGGACACGGCCCGGCAGCACGGCCGGACACCACGGTCCGAACGGCACGGCCGGCCTGACAGTGCCGTCAGGCACCCCGGCGGGTCCCGGAGCCCGGAGCTGAACTCACGCCCGGACACGGCACCGGAACCCGAGCCACCCGACAGCCGGACACGGCATCCGAACCTCACGCCGGGACGCGGCACCCAGAACCCCATGGCCGGACACGGCAACCCCGCCCCGCACCCGCACCCGACGGCCAGCAGCCGGCGGCCCGCAGCCCGCAGCCCGCGGCCGAGCACCACACACCGAGCCCGCGGCCGAGCACCAACCCGGAACCCGCAGCCGCCCCCCGGCTCCAAGCCCGCGGCCGCCGGACGCCGCGATTTCCCGCATTGTCGGTACGAAGGGCTAGGCTCCCGCCTACCAGACGAGCCGTACACCGAGCCGTACGACAAGCCGTACCCGGGAGACACCCACGATGGCGAAGAAGCGCCCTCAGACCAAGGCCAGGCGCCCGCAGCAGAGCACGGGCGCGGACGGAAGCATTCCGGTCGTCGGCGCGCGTGAGCCCTGCCCGTGTGGTTCCGGTCGCCGGTACAAGGCGTGCCACGGCCGGGCGGCGGCTCAGGCGGCGATCGAGCTGGTGCAGCGGCCGTTCGAGGGGCTGGCCGGCGAGGGCGACTGGGTGGCGCTGCGCGAGCTGGTGCCGGCCGCGACGGCGGAGCTCACGCTGAAGGAGGGCCTGCCGGAGGGCGTCCCGTCGGTCACGCTGGCGACGGTGCTGCCGATGGCGTGGCCCGCGCTGCGCCGCGACGACGGCTCGGTGCTGCTGGGCCTGCAGAACGACACGTCGTCCGGCGACATCAGCCGCGACCTCGCCGACACGCTCCAGCAGGCGCTGGCGTCGGAGCCCGGCGCCCCGGTCGCGGGCCGGCGGGTACCGCCGGACGGGCCCCGGCTCCAGGACCTGCTGGACCCGGCCGCGGCCTTCGAGCCGGTGGTCCACCCGGGCTTCGAGTTCTGGGTGCCGGACGCGGAGAACGCCACCCCGGAGGTCGCCGCCTCACTGGAGCGTGCGAACGCCGCGGCGATCCCGACCGCAAAGCTGTCGGGCGTCCCGTCGGCGTACTGGTGCGAGACCCCGGAGAAGAACCATCTGCGCTGGGTGATGCCGCACCCCGAGGAGCAGCTCCTCGACGCGCTCGCGCGGCTGCACGCGGCGGAGGCGTCGTCGCTGGGCGAGAACACCCGGCTGGTCGGCTCGTTCCGGGCGCACGGCCTCATCGTGCCCGTCTGGGACCTGCCGAGCGGGATGTCCGCGCAGGACACCGAGAAGCCCGCGGCCGAGTTCGCGGAGCGGCTCGCGACCGCTCTCGCCTCGGACGCCCCGCTGACCCCGGAGGAGCGCCGCGCACGGGGCGGCCTCACCAACCGCCAGGTCACGCTGAGCTGAGGTCCCGGCTCCCCGGCCCCGCCCTTCGTACGCGGCGGCCGGGCCGGGCCACCCGCACCGGGACACGACCACCCGGGCGGCGGGAGGGGCCGGGAGCGGTCAGTACGCCGAACGGCGCACACATACGAGGACGGCCGGCACCCGGTGGGTGCCGGCCGTCCTCGTATGTGGCGCGGGCCGCGGACGCTGCGCGTGTGGCGCTGCGTGACGGTCGGGGGCCCGGCATGCAGACGCCCGGTTGCTGGCGACGGGGGATGCACCAGCAACCGGGCTGTATGAACGGTAACAAGAGATCGGCGGTTAGCAAATTCGATCTCGGCCATTCGCACGGCGATTTACCTGCACGGATGGGGAGTTGTGACAGGAGTCACCCGCTGTTTCCCCAACCCTGCGGCTGACTGGTCGGTCAGCTTGCCCGAAGCCGGGGCAGGTCAGTGGCAGGGGGACGGTGACGGGGAGGGGTTGGCCGGGAAGGGTCCCTGCGCGCGGAGTTCGCTCACGGCGGGTCGTCTGGACGCAGAATCGTTCGGGCGTGTCGCTTGATTCCGCGGGCGCCTTGGGCGGGTTGCTCCCCGGACCCGTTTGGCGGGTCGCTGCTCCGTACGGGCCCGCGACAACCGGAATCCCAACCTCGTGGAGCACCGGCACGGCACCCGCGGGGAGACGGCACCGCATCTGCGCGGAACCGGCGCCCCAACCGCCTGGAGCCGGCGGCCTCATCACGTCGGGCCGGCGGCCTGATCGCGTGGGAGCGAGCGGCCTCATCGCGTCGAGGCGGCGGGCCACCCGCTCGGGAACGGAAACCGGGCCCACGGACGGCCGAAACCCTCCGTCCACGGATCCGGAACCGACTTGCCCGCGGGGCGCCTTGCCAGCGGCGCCTCGCCTCTAGACGTCTCGCCTCTAGACGTCTCACCTCTCGGCGTCTCGCCCGCAACGGCCGAACCCCGGAGGAGCACCCCATGCTCCTCCGGTACGCGCCTTGCCTCTCGGACTACCTCTCCGGCTTCATCTCCGGATCTCCGGTCACATCTCCGGATCCCCGGCCGAAGCTCCGGCCGGATCGCCGGTCACATCTCCGGTGCGCTCACTCCGCGGTGCGTCAGCGCGTCGACCACCGCGTCCACCACGGCCTCGACGTCAGGCACCCAGGGGGCGGCCGAGCCGGGCAGGGGCGCGCGCTCCCAGCGGACCCGGCCCTGGCCCGTGAGGGACGGCGGGAGGGCCAGGTAGCCGCCCGTGCCGTGGAAGCGGAGCGAGCCGGGGACGAAGTCCTTGGCGTAGAGCAGGTCGCCGAGCTGCTCCATCGAGTAGGGGGCGACGAGGATCGCCCACCGCGTCGGCGTGGCGACCACCGGGCCCAGCCGGATGTCCTGCCGGTCCAGTGCGGCCAGCGCGCGCGCCGCCGCGACGGCGGGCAGGCTGACGGCGCACGGGGCGCTGCCTCCGGTGGCCATCACGATCGGGGCCGCCGGGCGGTTGCTCCACCACCAGCGGACCATGCGCTCGTCCGTCGTGGCGGCCAGCAGACCGGGGTCGAAGGGGTGCGCGCCGGGCACCACGCACTCCGGGTCGGGGCACGCGCAGCGGGTGCCGCGGGTGCCGCGGTGGGACTGGAGGCCGACCCCGGGCAGGACGGGCCAGTGCCACTCCGTCGCGAACGTCAGCGCCGCCCCGATCGTGTCGGGGCGGTTCTTCCTGCCGCCGGTCCGGGAGCCCTCGGCTCTGCTTGCCGTACCGGTGCGTGCGCCACTGGCGGGGCCGCGCTCCTCCCCGCTCCCCTTGCCGTTCTTCCGTCCGAAGGTCCACCTGGACAGGAGCCTGCGTCGCCTTCCGAGGATCTCGCGCATGAGCGCTCGTTCCTTTCCACGTTGAACGCCGAGGACCACATCACACCATGTGTCGATCACTTCACTACGCGTACGTGCTGGCGCGTCACACCCCTGCGGAGACAGGGGGAGAACCCCTGGGCCGAGCACGGGCTGTCGGCCCTACTGCGCTGCTCAGAGCATGGGCATGGCGTGGGGTGACGGTGCCCGGCGATGCGTCCTTCACACAGGACTCTCGCCGTCCCGTCACGGTGGATAGAAGCACGACCGTCGGTGGTAATGACGCCCGGGTCCGCCGCCAGGTTCCGGGATCACGCGATCCCGCTCACCCTGGCCATCACCGATTACGTTACCCACAGCGGCCGTTGTGACGCTCCGTTGAACGAAACCAGTCGACCGCAATATGCCGTTCCTTGCGGCGTTTTTCAGCCAAGTTCGCTGCGTGACCACCCGACCGCGGACACCATAAAAGCGAATAGGACAATGCTGGACATCTGTGTATCTCTGCGTGTAGATGTGGAGCCATTGCCAGCCAGGGCCAACGGCGCGGAGAGACACCCAAGGACGCTGAAACTCACGGGAAGACGTGGGATGACAGGGGGTTTGTCATGCTTTTGTGGAGTACGCACCGGCCGGAGAGCTGGGCACCATGAGCGCTCCGCATCTTCCGAAAGTGGCCGGAATCGACTCCACGGTCCCGTCACCCGCACACACTGTCACGCCTCCGAGCGGCCCCGCGGCCGCCGCATCCGGCTCATCCACGCCCCCCGGCGGCCACCCCGGCGGAGCGTCCGCTCCCGCTGCGGTGTTCCAGGACCGGCTGGCGGGCTGGGTCTCCGACCTCACCACGCTCCACGAGCTCACCGAGCGCCTCACCCGCACCACGCGCCTCCAGGATGCGCTGCACGAACTACTGCGCGCCGGCGCGGCTCTCGTGGGCGCCCGGCGCGGACTGGTGGTCCTCGAACCCTCCGACGGTCTCGGCCCCGACACCACGCTCGGTTTCGGCCTCTCCCGCGCCGATCTCGGCCACCTGGAGACGGTGCCCCGCGCGGCCACCTCCCACGGGCGGCTGCTCGACACGCCCGCCGGACTGCCCGGCGGCGAGCGGGAGATCGTGCACGCGGACCTGCCGGCCGAGGACGGCCTCGACCCCCGGCACCGCGAGGTCAGTGCCCGGCTCGGCTGCGCGGCCAGCTACGCGCTCCCGCTCAGCACCACGGCGGCGGGCCGGCTCGGCGCGGTGGTCTGGCTCTACGACGAGCCCGCCGAGCCGACCGAGCGCCGGCGCCACCTGATCGGCCTCTACGCCCGGCACGCCACCGAGCACCTGGGGCGGCTCCTCGAACTGGAGCGCGCGCGCTCCGCGCTCACCACCCTCGCCCAGGAACTGCTGCCCACCCGGCTGCCCCGCGTGCCAGGGGTGCGGCTGGCCGTGCGGCACCGCACCGGGCGGCGCGGCGGCGGCGACTGGTACGACGCGCTGCCGCTGCCCGAGGACGCCCTCGGGCTCGCCGTGGGATCCGTCACGGGCTCGGGCCCCGCGGTGGTCGCCGCGATGGGGCGGCTGCGGGCGTCCCTGCGGGCGTACGCGCTGATGGAGGGCGAGGACCCGGTCGCCGTGCTGTCCGACCTCGAACTGCTGATGCGGCTGACCGAGCCGGCACGCGCCGCCACCGCGCTCTTCGCCTACTGCGAGCCCGCGATGCGGAAGATCACGTTCGCCGGGGCCGGGCACACGCCGCCGCTGATCGTCGGGGCGCACCGGACGGAGTTCGTGGAGACGTCGCTGTCCGCGCCGCTCGGGATGCTCTCGTGCTGGGAGGCGCCGAGCGTGGAGCTGTCGCCCGCGCCAGGAGAAACGGTGCTCCTGTGCACGGACGGGTTGCTGCGGCGGACGGGGGAGCCGATGGACCGCGCGTTCGCGCGGCTGCACGCGGCCGGGGCGAGCGTGCCGGCCGGGGTGCGGGGGGATCCCGGGGCCGTGGCCGATCATGTGCTGGGGTGCATGGTGGGCGGGGGGTCGGGGGGACCGGGGGACGCAGGCGGTTCCGGGGGGTCCGCGGGTGGCGCCGACGCGGTGGATGCCGCGAAGGGGGCGGTCGGGCGGGGTGGGGGGTCCCGTGCGGGGGAGGATGCCGACGCGGACGTGGTGCTGCTGGCGGCCTGCTTCGGGTGAGGCGGGGCGGGGGCGGGGCGGCTGGTGTGTCTGGTGGTCAGCCGCGGGCGTCCACCGGGGTTGGTTGCTGCGGCCTCGGGATCGTTGAGGCCGCATTCGCATTCGGCGCGAGCGCCTTCTGTTTCGTTGTGGGGCGGGGCCCCGGGGGGATGTACGTGCTCGGTCCGGCGCCCCTCTGTCGTCCGGATGGTTCCGTAGGCCCGGCGCCGGACGCTGCGCGCGCACATCCCCCCGTGTCCCCTCTCGTCTCGTACGCGGCTGCGGGCCGGTGGGGCTGCTCGTTCCTGGCCGGGGCGCGCCGCAAACGTGTTGCGCGGGCAGGAGCGGCGCTCCCGGAACGGGCGGTGGTGCGATGTGCGCCGGACACCGGCCGCCGGCAGTGTCCAGGCAGGGGGCTGCTCGCCGTGGACGTGCGCAATTACGATGGACGGCGTTCCGGGACGTGGTGTCGTAGGTGAGGAGAAGGCCGTGGCCGAAGAGAGTGCGTCGCCCGTCGAGGCCCCGGAGGGGGAGAAGCCGATCAAGCAGCGGAAGAACGGCCTGTACCCCGGCGTCTCCGACGAGCTCGCGGAGAACATGAAGTCCGGCTGGGCCGACACCGCGCTGCACGGCCTGGCGCCCCTCGCCCAGGCCGACCGCACGGCGGCGCGCCGTGCCGCGCTGTCCGCGCGGTTCCCCGGCGAGCGCCTGGTGATCCCCGCGGGCAACCTCAAGACGCGTTCCAACGACACGGAGTACCCCTTCCGCGCCTCCGTCGAGTACGCCTACCTCACCGGTGACCAGACCGAGGACGGCGTCCTCGTCCTGGAGCCCACCGCCGGCGGGCACAAGGCGACCATCTACCTGCGGCCCCGCTCCAACCGCGAGAACGGCGAGTTCTGGCTGGACGGGGTGGCCGGCGAGCTGTGGGTCGGGCGGCGGCACTCGCTCGCCGAGGCGGAACAGGTCTACGGCATCGCCGCCGCCGACGTCCGCCTGCTCCCGGAGGCGCTGCGCGAGGCCACCGGACCCGTCCGGGTGGTGCGCGGGCACGACGCCGGGATCGAGGCGGCCCTCGCCGACAAGGTCACCGGCGAGCACGACGACGAGTTGCGCGTCTTCCTCTCCGAGGCCCGGCTCGTGAAGGACGAGTTCGAGATCGGCGAGTTGCAGAAGGCCGTGGACTCCACCGTCCGCGGCTTCGAGGACGTCGTGAAGACGCTCGACCGCGCCGAGGCCACCAGCGAGCGCTACATCGAGGGCACCTTCTTCCTGCGCGCCCGCGTCGAGGGCAACGACATCGGCTACGGCTCCATCTGCGCCGCCGGCGCCCACGCCTGCACCCTGCACTGGAAGCACAACGACGGACCGGTGCGCTCCGGCGAACTGCTCCTGCTCGACGCCGGCGTGGAGACGCACACCCTCTACACCGCGGACGTCACCCGCACCCTGCCCGTCAACGGGCGGTACACCGAGGTGCAGAGGAAGGTGTACGACGCGGTGTACGACGCCCAGGAGGCCGGCATCGCAGCCGTCAAGCCGGGCGCCAAGTACCGCGACTTCCACGACGCCGCCCAGCGCGTGCTGGCCGCCCGCCTCGTCGAGTGGGGCCTGGTGGAGGGGCCGGTGGAACGGGTCCTGGAGCTGGCGCTGCAACGCCGCTGGACGCTGCACGGCACCGGGCACATGCTCGGCCTGGACGTGCACGACTGCGCGGTGGCCCGCCGCGAGACGTACGTCGACGGCGTGCTGGAGCCCGGCATGTGCCTCACCGTCGAGCCGGGTCTCTATTTCCAGGCGGACGACCTGACGGTGCCTGAGGAGTACCGCGGCATCGGCGTCCGCATCGAGGACGACATCCTCGTCACCGAGGACGGCAACAGGAACCTCTCCGGGGGCCTGCCGCGCCGCTCCGACGAGGTCGAGCTGTGGATGGCCAAGCTCAGGGGCTGACGGCCCAGGCGGCCCGGCTCGGCTGCCGGTGGCCGAACTCAGAGGTTGGCGGGCCGGTCCCCGGTGGGGGCCGGCCCGCGTTCACGGGTCCGTGCGTTCACGGATCCGTACGTCCACGGGCCCGTACGTGTAAGGCCCGCGGGGCCCCCGGGCCGCGTTGACCGGGGGCGCCGCGTGCCGGTCGTCAGGATGCGACCAGTGGTGCGTTGTCCCGCCACTTGAGGATCTTGTCGAAGCTCACCACCGCGCCCCTGCGGCCCGGCTTGTTGCCGAAGTGCACGTGGTCCGCGAGCTCCTCGATCAGGCAGAGGCCGCGGCCGTGCTCGGTGCTCAGCGGGGCGGGGCGGGTGAGGGCGGGCGGGCGCCCGGCGGGGAAGCCGGGGCCCGAGTCGGCGACTTCGATCCGGCATTTCTCGCCGTCGAGATATGCGGTGACGTGGTACGCGCCCGACGCCCCGGCGGAACCGGAGCCGCCATGCGCAACGGCGTTGGCGCACGCCTCACTGAGCGCGACGGAGAGGTCGTACGAGATGTCGGGGTCCACCCCCGCGGTCTCCATCGCGCCCACCAGCAGGCGCCGGGCGAGCGGAACGCTCGCAGCTTCGCGCCGCAAGTGGAGTGACCACAAGATGCTCATGCTCCAGCCTCCTGGTGCGGCTCGACATACCGATACGTATTGCCTCAAGGGGACGGAACTAAGCCCAGCGCGTATCCGACACCGCCCGTTCGGCGGATGCGCTGACCATGGGCGTCAGGGTATGGAGATCAGCCCGGACGGCCGTCCTCCCCCTGGACCTGCACGAATGGGCATGCGCGCCGGGAGGCGACCGGCGCGCTCGCGTCCTTCGCGAACGCCGGAACACCTCCGGGACGGCTGTCAACCAGGGCGGGACTCGACGGGGGACACGCCCCGGGATCGTGGGATATCCCACCAGATTCCGGGAGGCTTACGGACGGTGGACGCAATAGCGACCCCGCGTGACCTGATGGACCCAACCCGACCTTGTGGACCTGCCGCGTGGACCCTGTGTATGCAGTGGGATGATGGCTGCGCCATGACTGCCCCCCGCCCGTGCGAGGCACGCGCCGGAGCCGACCTCCGGCTGCTGAGGGCCGCGGTGTTCACCGCGGTCTGCGTCGCGCTGTCCGCGGCGGGGCACGGTCTCGCCTCGGGGGCGAGGGTCCCGCTGTGGACGCTGGCCGCCGGGTTCGGCGCCCTGCTGCTCGTCGTCCTGCCGCTCGCCGGGCGGCAGCGCTCGCTCCCCGGTATCGCGGCACTGCTCGCGGCCGGGCAGATCACCCTGCACGTCCTCTTCGGCCTCGGCCAGTGCGCCATGGCCATGCCGCGCTCCATGACGATGCCGGGCTCCATGGGCATGTCGGGCTCCATGGGCATGTCTGGTGGCGCCGCGAAGGCTGCCCCGACGGGGCACGCCGCCACTATGGCCGGTATGCCGGACATGCCTGCGATGACGGGCTCCCACCACCCCGGCATGTCCTCCTCGACGCACGACATGCCCTCCTCGATGCAGGGCATGTCCTCGGCGATGCACGGCATGTCCCCGCACGCGGCCGACATGCTCACGCACACCGGCGGCGGCCTGCCCGGACTCGGGAACGGCTCGTCGCCGACCGCGTACATGGTGCCGCCGCTGCACGCCATGCTCACGCTGCCGTCGCTGCCCATGCTGCTCGGCCACGCGCTGGCGGCGGTGGCCGCCGGATGGCTGCTGCGCCGCGGCGACCTCGCCGTCTTCCGGCTGGTGGCGCTCTCCGCGCTCGGCGTCGCCGAGGCCGCGCTGGTCCGCGCGCTGCGCGCCGCGCTCCACCTGCTGCGCGCCCTGCGTGCCGGCCTGCCCGGCCCGTCCCACACGGGCCCGCGCCAGGCCCGCCCCGCCGAAGACGCTCCACCCCGGCCGCAGGCGGCCGTCCTCCAGCACGCCGTGATCCGGCGCGGGCCGCCCACCGCCCGCGCCTTCGCGCTCGCAGCCTGACACGACACCGCCGACATTCGGGCACCGGTTCATCGGACCCGGCCCCGTCGCCCCGCACGCCCGTGCCATCCGGCCGGGCCCCGCCGGAGCGGCGAGACCCCGGATGAGCCCTGCCCCGCCTCCGGTCGCCCGCATGGAGCGGTGTCGTGCGGCACGCGCCCGCGTGCCTGACTCACCGGCACCCGCCGAGTGAGGACGACCCCCTCCTGACCATGGAGTTCTCCGACCATGAAGGTTTCCCGCGTCACCGTGGTGGGCGCCACCGCCGCGTTCGCCGTGCTCGGCCTGTCCGCCCCCGCCTTCGCGCACGTCACCGTGGCGCCCGAGGGCCAGGCCGCCAAGGGCGGCTACGCCGTGCTCGACTTCAAGGTGCCCAACGAGCGCGACAACGCCTCGACCACCAAGCTTGAGGTGAGCTTCCCCTACCAGCAGCACCCGCTGGCCTCCGTCGCACCGCAGCCCGTCCCGGGCTGGACCATCAAGATCACCAAGAGCAAGCTGTCCAAGCCCCTCAAGTCGGAGGACGGCACGATCGACGAGGCCGTCTCCAAGGTGACCTGGACGGCGGATGGCAAGGGCATCGAGCCCGGCTACTTCCAGAAGTTCCCGGTCTCGGTCGGCAAGCTGCCCGAGGACGCCGACGCCCTGATGTTCAAGGCCCTTCAGACCTACTCCAATCACGAGGTCGTCCGCTGGATCGAGGAGCAGCAGAAGGGACAGCCGGAGCCCGAGAACCCCGCGCCCTCGCTTCAGCTCACTGCCGCCCCCGCCGAGGACGGACAGAGCGGTGCGCGGTCCGCGAGCGACGACAAGAGCGGCGCCACCAAGGAGAGCACTGCGGCAGCCGGCGACTCCGGCGGCTCCGACACCACCGCGCGCGTGCTGGGCATCATCGGCATCGTCGTGGGCGTGCTAGGCGTGGCGTTCGGCGTACTGGCCGGACGCCGCCGCACCACCAGCTGAGCCCCGGGGGCGGGCGGCGGAACCGGCCGGCTCAGGCTGCGGCTCCCGTGCCACGGCCACCCGCCCGCCCCGCTCAACCGGGCCCGGGTTCCCGTTCCGCTCCGGCGGAGGGGCCCCGTGGGGCCACCGCCCGACCCGGGCCTCTTTCCGGGGTGCGTGGCGCCGTACGGTGCCCGTACGCGCGCGGACCCACCCGCGCGCATACGGCAGGCGCGAACGTGTGCGCCGTACGCGCCGCCACGCACCCCGGAGACGCCAGCTCGGGGCCGTACCCGCTCCGGTACCCCCGTGACATCACCATCTGGGACCAACTGATGCGCAAGAAGACCCTGCCCCTGACCACCGCACTGCTCGCCTCGGCCGTGCTGGCCCTGTCCGCGTGCGGGAGCGGCAGCGGCGACGACGGCTCCGGCAAGCCCGTCACCGTCCAGGCCGACTCGGACTCGTCGTCCGGCGGGCGGTCGTTCACGGTGCTCGACCCGCCGTTCGACAAGCCCGACCTCTCGCTCACCGACACCCACGGCAAGAAGTACGACCTGCGTGCCGAGACCAAGGGCCGGCCCACGCTCCTCTACTTCGGCTACACGCACTGCCCCGACATCTGCCCGCTGACGATGAGCAACATCGCGGTGGCCAAGAAGCAGCTCCCGAAGGCGGAGCAGGACAAGCTCCGCGTCGTCTTCGTCACCACCGACCCCGAGCGCGACACCCCGGCCGCGCTCGGCAGCTGGCTGCGCCAGCAGGACCCCGACTTCGTCGGCCTGACCGGTCAGTTCCCGGCCATCCAGCGCGCCGCACGGTCGCTCGGCATCAGCATCGACCCGCCGAAGAAGGAGAAGGACGGCACCGTCGTGTCCACCCACGGCACCCAGGTCGTCGCCTTCTCGCCGAAGACGGACGGCGGCTACCTGCTCTACCACGAGAACGCCACCGTCGACGACTACACCAAGGACCTCCCGAAGATAGTGCGGGGGGAGCGGCCGTGACCGGGGGCGAATCCGGCGCGGGCCCGGCTCCCGGGAACGGCGCGGAGCCGGCTGCCGGGCGCGGTTCGGCCCCGGCTCCCGGGAGCGGTGCGGAGCCGGCTTCCGGGCGCGGTTCGGCCCCGGCTTCCGGGAGCGGTGCGGAGCCGGCTTCCCGCACCGCTGCGCCCGTCTCGCCCCGGGCCTGGTCCCGGGCCTGGTCCCGGGGGCGCGTGCGGGTGGCCGCGCTGGCGCTGGTCGCCGTGGCGGGATGCGGAGTGCTCGCCGGGTGCGGCGGCACCACGGGATCCGGCGGGAAGGACGGCAGCGCGGCGGCCGAGAAGGCTCCGCCGCACATCCGGGTCGACGGCGCCTACCTCCCGGAGCCGGTCGACACCGGACTCGCCGCCGGCTTCCTCACCGTCCACGACACCGGTGGCGGCGACACCCTCACGTCCGTGACCAGCGACATCGCCGACCGGGTGACCCTGCACCGCACGGTCAGCGGGCGGATGGAGATGCAGAAGTCCTTCGCCGTGCCCGCCAACGGCTCGCTGGACTTCACCCGCGGCGGCAACCACCTGATGTTCGAGCGGCTCACGCACAAGCCCAAGGTGGGTGAGACCGTCACCGTCCGGTTGAACTTCACCCGCTCCGGAACCGTCACCATCAAGGTCCCGGTGCGGCCCGCCACGTACAACCCCGCTACCGGGGGCTCGTCCGGAAAGGCCGAAGACGACACCGCGGACACCGCCGGCACCGGCGGCACCGCCACACCGTGAGGAGCTGACCGTGCAGAGCATCCCCCTCCGCCCCGGGCCCGACCGCCGGGCACTGTACGCGGCCGTCCTGTGCGTCCTCGCCTGCGTCGCCGTCCTGCTGGGCGGCGCGGCGCCCGCCGGCGCCCATGCCGCCCTCACGGGCAGCGACCCGCGGGAGGGCGCGGTGGTCCAGAAGGCCCCGGCGCACGTGTCGCTGACCTTCTCCGAGGAGGTCAGCATCAAGGGCGACGGAGTGCGGGTGCTCGATCCGGCGGGCCGCAGCGCCACCGCCGGCACGGTCGCCCACACGGCGTCCGACACGTATCAGGTGCCGCTGCGGTCCGGCCTGCCGCACGGCACGTACACGGTCGCCTACCAGGTGATCTCCGCGGACAGCCACCCCGTCTCCGGGGCCTGGACGTTCTCCGTGGGAGCGCCGTCCAGGACCTCCGTGGCGCTGCCGAAGCAGGCGGCGGGGGGCGGCCTGCTCGGCGGGCTCTACGACACCGCCCGGTACGTGTCGTACGCGGGGTTCATCCTGCTGGTGGGCGGCGCCGCGTTCGTGCTGGTCTGCTGGCCGAGGGGTGCCGGGGTGCGCCCGGTGCAGCGGCTGGTGGTCGCCGGCTGGGTGGCGATCACCGCGGCCACGCTGGCGCTGCTGCTGATGCGGGGCGCCTACACCGGTTCCGGGAAGGTCTCCGACGTCGTCGACCTGGGCCTGCTCCACGACGTGCTGGGCACCAAGGAGGGCACGGCGCTCGTCTCCCGGCTGCTGCTGCTCGCGGTGGCGGCGCTGTTCGTCGCGGTGCTCTTCGGGGCGTACGCGCGGCGGATCGAGGAGGACGGGAAGGGGGACGAGGCCGGAGCCGGGAAGGGTGACAAGGCCGGAGTCGGGGACGGCGACGAGGCCGGGGACGGTGACGGTTCCGGTGCCGCATCCGGTGCCCGTGCCGCTTCCCGTTCCGGCTCAGGTGCCGCTTCCCGTTCCGGTTCCGGGGGGCCGGGCTCCGGTGGTGACGGGTCCGGGGGCTCGGGCGACCTCGCGTTCGGGCTCTCCGTCGGAGGCGCGGTCGTCGCGATCGGGCTCGCGGCCACCTGGGCACTGTCGGAGCACGCCTCCGTCGGGCTCCAGACCCGGGTCGCCATCCCGCTGGACGTCGTGCACCTGCTCTCCGTGGCGGCCTGGCTCGGCGGGCTCGCGGTGCTCCTCACCGCGCTGTACCGGACGCCGTCCATCGAAGCGGCGGCGGTGCGGCGGTTCTCGGCGCTGGCGTTCTGCAGCGTGCTCGCCGTGGTGGCCACCGGGCTCTACCAGACATGGCGGCAGGTCGGCACGTTCTCCGCGCTCACCGGCACGGACTTCGGGCGGATCCTGCTGGTCAAGGTCGGCCTGGTCGCCGTGACCGTCGGCATCGCCGCCGCCTCGCGCCGCTGGACCGGACGCCTCACGGACACCGCGGCGGCCGTGGGCAGCACCGAGCGCGCCGGAAGCCTCGCGCCCGCCGCGGTCGGCGCGGTCGGCGCGGCGGGCGGAGGCGCGGGTGCCCCAAGCCCGGACGCACCGGCACCGGGCGCGGCGGGGCACGAGGGGCCGGAGCACGAGGGCCCGGAGGCGGACGGGGCTGAACTCGGCGGCACCGCGGCGAGCGCCGCCGCCCCCTCGGAAACGGAGCCCACCCCGGACGCCTCCCCCGCCCGTACCGCCCAGCTCGCCCGGCAGCGTGCGGCCATGGCCCTGGCCCGCCGGAAGCGGCAGCGCGACGCCGACCCGGTCCGTGCCGGGCTGCGCCGCTCGGTGCTCGCCGAGGCGGCCGTCGCGGTCGTGGTGCTGGCCGTCGCCACCATCCTGACCACCACGGAGACCGGCCGCACCGCGGAACAGGCCGAGCAGGCCGGCGGGGCGGCGGCGGTCGTCCCCGGTGAGCAGGCCCCGCCGGTCTCCCTGGACGTGCCGTTCGACACCGGCGGCCCCAAGGGCCAGGGCACGGTGATGCTCACGCTCGACCCCAGCCGGCCGGGCCCGAACACCATGGACATCATGGTGATGGACCCGACGGGCGGGATGATCAACGTCCCCGAGGTACAGGTCGCCCTCACCCTCAAGTCCCACCACATCGGCCCGCTGCGCACCACGCCCAAGCGCGCGGCGGCGGGCGAGTGGACCGTGAAGGGCCTGGACATCCCGATGGCGGGCGACTGGCAGTTCGCCATCACCGTCCGCACCTCCGACATCGACGAAACGACCGTGTACAAGAACGCGAAGATCGGCTGACCCACCATGGCGGACCCTGCCCACCCCTCCGGCCCCCGGCACACCTCCGGCCCCACTGACACGGGCTCCACGGCTGCCGGCGGCACGGACGCCACCCCCACCGGCGACGGCCTCGCGGAAAGCAGCCGCCCCACGGAAGGCAACCGCCTAACGGACGGCGACCACCCCGCGGAAAGCGGCCACCCCACGCCCCCGATCCCCGCCCAGCTCACCCGGCGCCGCCTGCTCGGTACCGCGGGCGCCACGGGCGCCGCCGGGCTGGTCCTCGGCGCGGCGGGCGGGGCCGCGGGGTATGCCGCGGCCGGCGGGGACGGCTCCTCCGGGGACGGGGCCGGGGCCGACGGAGCGGGTGGGGCTCCGCTCACCACCCTCGGCTCGGCCACGGCGATGTTTCACGGGAAACATCAGCCCGGCATCACCACCCCGATGCAGGCCAGCGGTCATCTGATCGCCTTCGACCTGCGCGCCGGCAAGGGCCGCAAGGAGGCCGCCGCCCTGCTGCGCCGCTGGTCGGCCACGGCCGCTCAGCTGATGGCGGGGGAACCCGTGGCCGCGGGCGGGCACGACACCGGGATAGCCCTCGACGCCGGACCGGCCTCGCTGACCGTGACCTTCGGCTTCGGGCACTCCTTCTTCACCCGCACCGGCCTGGAGAAGGAGCGCCCCCTCGCCCTGGACCCGCTGCCCGACTTCTCCTCCGACCGGCTCGATCCCCGGCGCAGCAACGGAGACCTGTGGGTGCAGATCGGCGCGGACGACGCCCTGGTCGCCTTCCACGCCCTGCGCGCCCTCCAGAAGGACGCGGCGGACGTGGCCCGGGTGCGGTGGCAGATGAACGGCTTCAACCGGTCGCCCGGTGCCACCGCCCACCCGATGACCACCCGCAACCTGATGGGCCAGATCGACGGCACCGACAACCCCAAGCCCTCCGACCACGACTTCGACCAGCGCATCTTCGTCTCCGCCGGGACGGCTCCCGAGTGGATGGCGCACGGCTCCTATGCCGTCGTACGCCGCATCCGGATGCTGCTCGACGACTGGGAGCGGCTGACCGTGCCGGAGCAGGAGCACGTCATCGGGCGGCGGAAGTCCACCGGCGCACCGCTGACCGGCGGCACCGAGCGGACCGAGATGAAGCTCGACCGCCTGGAGGCCGGCGGCAAGCCGGTGATACCCCTGAACGCCCACGCCCGTATCACCCGCCCCGACCAGAACGGCGGTGCCGCGATGCTGCGCCGCCCGTTCTCGTACCACGACGGGTTCGAGGCGGACGGCACCCCGGACGCGGGACTGCTCTTCATCTGCTGGCAGGCCGATCCGCTGCGCGGCTTCGTCCCCGTGCAGCGCAAGCTCGACCGGGGCGACGCGCTCTCGGCGTTCATCCGCCACGAGGCCAGCGGCCTGTTCGCGGTGCCGGGCGGCCCGGCGGACGGCGAGTACGTGGGCCAGCGGCTCCTGGAGGCCTAGGCCGTGTCCGGCGGATCTTCGTGGGCCCGCGACTCCCCCACTGCCTGAAGGGCGTGGGAGGGGGTACCTCCCACGCCCTTCAGGCAGTGGGGGAGTGCCCCCCAGCACCGCACCTCGCCGCGTTGTCGGAGTCATCCGAGTACGCCCCGTACGAGGACGATCCTCCGCCTTGCGATGCACGGCACCAGACGCCGCAGGCTGATCCACGAAGATCCGCCGGACACGACCTAGAACCGCACGGGCGCGAAGCGCCTCCGGAGTGCGGGCACCGAGGTGTGTCCGGGGTCACTCCGGACTCCGACTAGGGTGACGGTATGTCGGCGACACGCTTCACCTATCTCGGCCCCGAGGGCACCTTCACCGAGGCCGCCCTGCGCACACTCCCGGAAGCGGCCACCCGGGAGCTGGTCCCCATGGTGTCCGTCCCCGCGACGCTGGACGCGGTGCGCAGCGGCGAGGCCTCGGGCGCGCTGGTCCCCATCGAGAACTCGGTCGAGGGCGGTGTCACCGCGACCGTCGACGAGCTGGCCAAGGGCGAGCCGCTGATGATCTACCGCGAGGTGGTGCTGCCGATCGCGTTCGCGCTGCTGGTGCGTCCCGGCACCACGCTGGCGGACGTGAAGACGGTCACCGGGCACCCGGTGGCCCAGCCCCAGGTGCGCAACTGGCTCGCGGCGCACCTCCCGGACGCCGTGTGGGAGTCGGCGGCGTCCAACGCCGACGGCGCCCGGCTGGTCCAGGAGGGCCGCTTCGACGGGGCGTTCGCCGGGGAGTTCGCCGCGGCGACGTACGGCCTGGAGCCGCTGTTCACCGACATCCACGACGCGGCCAACGCCGAGACGCGCTTCGTCCTCGTCGGCCGCCCGGCACGGCCCTCCGCGCCGACGGGCGCGGACAAGACCTCGGTGGTCATCTGGCTCGGCGACGACCACCCGGGCGCCCTGCTGGAGCTGCTCCAGGAGTTCAGCGTCCGGGGCGTGAACCTGGTGCGGATCGAGTCCCGCCCCACCGGCCGGGGCATCGGGAACTACTGCTTCTCGGTGGACGCCGAGGGCCACATCACGGACCGCCGGGTGGGCGAGGCGCTGATGGGGCTCAAGCGGATCTGCCCGCAGGTCCGCTTCCTCGGCTCGTACCCGCGGGCCGGTGTGGTGCCCACGGACATCGGCGCCCCGCGTGCCGGGACGGCCGACAGCGACTTCGTGGCCGCCGCGGACTGGCTGACGCGCTGCCTGGACGGCCGCTCCTGACAGCGGCCTCCACCCCCGGGACGTTGTCCACAGGAGTTATCCACAGGCTGTTCGACGACCTGAGGACAAGTCGACACGCAAGCCCAACAGAGTCGACAAATCGCCCCACCGACACCGGGCGACGCCGCGATGCCCCGGGAGCCCCGCACTCATCAGCCGTCCACTGTTTTCTCTAGATCAACTCTTTGGAGCGAGTCAATTCCACTCGAAAGTGGGGCTGCGCGCGGTTTGCTGAGAGAATCGTCCCGTTCCCGACCGATTTCGGAATGATCACTTTCCGTGCGCTCGCGGTAACCTGGCTGTATCCACAGATCTTCCACACAGGCTGTGGATAACTTTTCCGGGGCATGTGGATACCTGTGGACAACGGGAGCTCGGAGCGGCCCCCAAGTCCCCTTCCCCGCACCGGAATCGGGTCAATTCACCGCCCGCTCACTCCCTCGTACCAGGGAATCCGCGGCAGCGGCTTGACGATCCGGGGAACGCATAATTCAGCTTCTTCCCCTCCGAGGGCACGCCCCGCATTCCGGGATTTCCCTTTCCGGCAATTCGGGCATGCCGGTCGCCGGGCACCTCACCACCGAGGCCAGGGGGAATAGCGGCTCGTGACCCTGGGGCGGGCACCGGTAGCCTTGAGGCGTGATTGACCTTCGCCAGCTCCGTGAGGACCCCGACCGCATCCGCGCCTCCCAGCGCGCCCGTGGTGAGGACGCCGCGCTCGTCGACGCCCTGCTCTTGGCCGACGAGCGGCGCAGGTCGTCCGGCATCCGCTTCGACGAGCTGCGCTCCGAGCAGAAGTCGCTCGGCAAGCTCATCCCGAAGGCCGCCGGGGAGGAGAAGCAGGACCTCCTGGCGAAGGCCGGCGAGCTCGCCACCGCGGTCAAGGCCGCCGACGCGGAGCGCGACGAGGCCGACGAGGAGACCAGGACGCTCCTGCTGAAGCTCGGCAACGTCGTGCACGAGGACGTGCCCGTGGGCGGCGAGGACGACTTCACCCTCCTGGAGACGCACGGCACCATCCGCGACTTCGGCGCCGAGGGCTTCGAGCCCAAGGACCACCTGGAGCTGGGCGAGGCGCTGCGCGCCATCGACGTCGAGCGCGGCGCCAAGGTCTCCGGATCGCGCTTCTACTACCTCACCGGCGTCGGCGCCCTCCTCGAACTCGCGCTCGTCAACGCCGCCATCGCACAGGCCACCGAGGCCGGGCTGATCCCCATGCTGACGCCCGCGCTGGTCCGCCCGCGCGCCATGGAGGGCACCGGCTTCCTCGGGCAGGCCGCGGAGAACGTCTACCACCTCCAGGAGGACGACTACTACCTGGTCGGCACCTCCGAGGTCCCCCTCGCCGCGTACCACATGGACGAGATCCTGGAGGCCGACCGCCTCCCGCTGCGCTACGCCGGCTTCTCGCCCTGCTACCGCCGCGAGGCCGGCACCTACGGCAAGGACACCCGGGGCATCTTCCGGGTCCACCAGTTCGACAAGGTCGAGATGTTCTCGTACGTCGCTCCCGAGGACGCCGAGGCCGAGCACGAGCGGCTGCTGAACTGGGAGAAGCAGTGGCTCACCTCGCTGGGGCTGCCGTTCCGGGTGATCGACGTGGCCACCGGCGACCTGGGAGCCTCGGCGTCCAGGAAGTTCGACTGCGAGGCGTGGATCCCCACCCAGGGCAAGTACCGCGAGCTGACGTCCGCGTCGAACTGCACGGAGTTCCAGGCGCGGCGGCTCGCCATCCGGATGCGCGAGGGCAAGAAGGTCCGCCCGCTCGCCACGCTCAACGGCACGCTGTGCGCCGTGCCCCGCACGATCGTCGCGCTGCTGGAGAACCACCAGCAGGCGGACGGCTCCGTGCGGGTCCCCGAGGTGCTGCGGCCCTACCTCCAAGGCCGCGAGGTCCTGGAGCCGGTCGCGTGACGGAGCTTCGGCCCTCGCCCGACGGGCAGCGGGCCGCGGGCGATGGTCCCTTCCCGTACCGGCTGGTCGCCACCGATCTCGACGGGACGCTGCTGCGCTCCGACGAGACCGTCTCCCAGCGCACCCGCGCGGCACTCGCCGCGGCCACGTCCGCGGGAGCGGCACACCTCGTCGTCACCGGTCGCTCGGTGGCCTGGACCCGGTACATCCTGGACGACCTCGGCTACCGGGGACTCGCGGTGTGCGGCCAGGGCGGGCAGCTCTACGACGCGGGCGCGCACCGGCTGATCACGTCGGTGACGCTGGACCGGAAGCTGGCCGCCCTCGCGCTGGAGCGGATCGAGGCCGTGACGGGCACGCTGGCGATCTCCGCGAGCCGTGACGGTCTGGACGCGGACGTCCTGGTGGGTCCCGGCTACCGGGTGCACGAGGGGCCGATGCCCGTCACCCCGTTCACCGACCGGGCCGAGCTGTGGTCCGCGCCGCTGAACAAGATCTACCTCCAGCACCCCGGCATCGACGACGACGAGCTGGTGCGGCTGGCACGCGGCGCCGCCGGGGAGCTGGTCGAGGTGACCATGGCGGGCGAGGCCATGGTCGAGCTGCTGCCGCTCGGCCTCACCAAGGCCACCGGTCTCTCGCTGGCCGCGCGGCGCCTCGGCGTCCTGGCCGCGGACACCCTCGCCTTCGGCGACATGCCGAACGACATCCCCATGTTCTCCTGGGCCGCGCACGGGGTGGCGATGGCGAACGCCCACCCGGAGCTGCGCGCCGTCGCGGACCAGATGACGGCCTCCAACGACGACGACGGCATCGCCCTCGTCCTGGAGGACCTGCTCAGTGCCTCCTGCGCCACCAGCGACGCCGCGCCCGGCTGAAGAACCAGCCCGCCGGGGGCTCGTCGGAACGCCACGGCTGGGGCTCCGGAGCGCTGTTGCGCCAGCGCGCGGCAAGCATGCGCGCCCGCGCGGACGGCTCGCGCCGCGGCGCGAGGCGTATGAAATCGTCGTCGAGGCTGACCTCGTCCCACGGCTCTCCGCCGGCGGGACGCTCCCCGTCCGGCCTGGGCTCGCTGCCCATCACTGCTCCTAACTCGACGGCGCGCTCGGCACCCCACCTGCACGTTCGGCACCCGGCGGGGACCCGGGGGCGCGCTCACCCACTAGACCAGTGTCCGCAAATCGGGGTGAAGGCGGCGTCAAGATGTGTTCGCCGTGGGCGAACCGTTTTGATCAGTTTGGCCCAGCTATGGCCGCATCCATATCGACGGCCGGCGGTGGCTTGTCGCGCAGTTCCCCGCGCCCCTTATCAGGCGCTTACGCGCCCACGACGAGTCTCCGACACGGCCGATGGCCCCCAGCCCCCACCCAGCCGCAGTCGCCGACGATACGCGAGGGGACGTGGGGGGATGTCCGCCCGCAGCAGCCGGCGCCAGGCCCAGAGAACCATCCGGACGACGGGAGGGCGCCGGATCGAGGACGGATATCCCCCCACGGCCCCGCCCCAGACGACGCAGCCCGCGCCCCACAAGGGGCGCGGGGAACTGCGCAAAAAACCACGGCCAACGGTGAGCTTCGCCACCGACCCAAGGGGGCAGATCAGGCCGTCTCCGGACCACCCGCAGCAGATGGTTGCTCGCGCAGTTCCCCGCGCCCCTGCCAAAGCTCAGCGCTCCCCAGAAAGCGGCATCAGCCAGAAAGGGGCTCGGGGCCCGCACCGAGGACAACCCGCGAACCGACCCCGTGCCCCCGGCGGCAGCCACCCCCGGGCCGCACCCCCGAGCCAGAAAGGGGCCAGGCCGGGGAACTACTCCTCCCCGACCAACTTCAACGCACGCAGCTTCTGCCCCGCATACCACGTAGCCGCAACCGTCACCACGACCAGCAACACGGTCGCCGTGGTAAGCCCCACCTCAGAGGTGACGAGATCGTTCCCGGCCACCTTGTGGGCAACCGCAAGCGACCACTGCTGCACGCTCAACGTACGGGCCCCGGAGACGAACGACCCGAAGAGCGCCTCCCACACCAGCGCGTAGACGAGCCCGAAGACCACCGCATGCCGGGTGACGGTGCCGAGCAGCAGGAAGATCGCCGCGTACGCGATCGACGAGACCAGCGCGGCGATCGTGTAGGCGACGGCGACCTGCTGCCCGTTGCCGTTCAGGATGAGCCCGGCGAGCAGCGTGGGAATGGCCGAGAAGGCCATCGTCACCGAGATCGCCACGATCAGCTTGGTAAGGGTGATCGTGGACCGCTTGACCGGCTTCGCCAGCAGGTACACCACCGAGCCGTCGTCGATCTCGGGCGCGATCGCACCCGTGCCCGCGATCACGCCGATGATCGGCACCATGGTGGCCAGCGCGAAGCCGCCGAGCACGTCGGAGGCCGTCTGGTCGTCCGCGCCGCTGAAGCCGCGGACCGCCGCCGCGATCACCAGCAGCAGGGCCGGCAGGACGAAGAGGATCAGGGCCCGGCGGCGGCCGAGCAGCGACTTGTAGGCGAGCCGCGCGACTGTGGGGTTGTACATCCTTCGGCCTCCTACGCCGCGACGAGATACGAGAAGACGGACTCAAGGGACTCGTCGGACGGCGAGACCGCGAACAGCCTGACGCCGTTCTCCCGCGCGAGCCGGGGCAGCAGCGTCGTGAAGCGCCCGAAGTCGACCGCCTGGATGAGCAGGGCGCCCTCCTGGGCGTCCACCTCGATGCCGGCCGTCGACGGGTCCGCGATCAGCGCCGCGGCGAGCGTCCGGTCGTCGCTGGAGCGGATCAGGTAGCGGTGCGGCCGGTCGGTCATCAGGCGGCGGATCTTGCGGAAGTCGCCGGACGCGGCGTGCCGGCCCGCGACGATCACCTCGATGTGCGAGGCGAGCTGCTCGACCTCCTCCAGGATGTGCGAGGAGAACAGCACCGTGCGGCCCTCGTCGCCCATCCTGCGCAGCAGCTCCATCAGCTGGAGCCGCTGGCGCGGGTCCATGCCGTTGAACGGCTCGTCGAGCAGCAGCACGGACGGCTCGTGCACCAGCGCGGAAGCCATCTTCACGCGCTGCCGCATGCCCTTGCTGTACGTGGAGATCTTGCGGTCCTGGGCGTACTCCATCTCGACGGTGGCGAGCGCGCGGCGCGCCTGAGCGGGGCCCAGGCCGTGCAGTTCGGCGTTGGCCTCGACGAACTCCTGGCCGGTGAGGAAGTCGTACATCGCCTCACGCTCCGGCACGAGGCCGATGGTCCGGTAGATCTGCTCGTTGCGCCAGATCGCCTGGCCGTCGAGGGTGACCGTGCCGGTGGAGGGGGCGAGGAAGCCGCCCATCATGTTGATGAGGGTGGACTTGCCCGCGCCGTTCGGGCCGAGCAGTCCGGTGACGCCGGGGCCGATGGACATCGTGACGTCGTTGACCGCGACGACGTTGCCGAACCAGCGCGACGCGTGATCGATCTGAAGAGTGCTCATGGGCGGGGCCCCCTCCTTGGAAGGGTGGTCGCGGGCGGCGGGACGGAGGAGGAGCGGGCGGTCGTCAGGGCGGTCGTCACAGGCCGACCTTCCGGTAGCGCCGCATCAGCAGCCCGTAGCACCCGGCGATGAGGCCGAGCACGACCACCAGGTAGACCACGCCCTGGCCGGCGGAGATGTCGGGGGCGCCGGGCGCCGCGGAGCTCGCGCCGAGGAACGCGCTCTGCACCCCGTCGATCAGCGTGATCGGCGAGAACAGGCCGAGCCAGCCGACGACGTCCCGGCTGCCCTGGTTGAACGCGATGGCCTCGACGGTGGAGACCGCGCCGTAGGAGATCGTCAGGACGGCGATGACGGCCGCGATGCCGAAGCCGCGGCGCGGTGTGATCGCCGAGATGACGAGGCCTATGCCGGCGAAGAGGAGACAGAGCAGTGCCACGGAGACCAACCCCTGGAGGAAACCCTTCGTCTGGTCCGCGAAGTCGAGCTTCGCGAGCAGCGCGCCCACGTAGAGCACCAGCAGGGGCAGCGCCGTGAGGATGAACAGGGCGGACGCCATGGCGGCGTACTTCGCGCGCACGTAGTCGCCGTGCTCGATGGGACGGGAGAAGTACAGCGGTACCGTCTTGAACCGCAGGTCGCGGGAGACGGAGACCGGGGCCTGCGCCGCCAGGTAGAGGCCGATGACCGCCTGGAGGATGATCGCGTAGCGCGTGTAGTCCAGCGGCAGGTCCTTCGCCTTGGTGGCGACGGTGACGGCCACGATGATCAGCGCGGGGGCGACCATCGCCACCAGCAGGATCACCGGCAGCACCTTGGACTTCGCCGAGCGGCCGAGGCCGTAGGCGCCGCGCAGGGACTGCGAGTACAGCGAGCGGGTGGCGTAGGCGCGGCCCAGCCGGGGGCCGTCGTAGTTGCGGTAGCCGATGTTGTGGATCCGGGTCTGCTCGGCCGTTCCGGCCGCGCCCGCCCCCACCCCGGTCATGGCCGCGGGGCCGGTCGGCCCGGTGTGCTCAGCCGCCATGGCGGACCGCCTCCTTGTGCTGCTCGTCGGGGTGGGCGGGGGTCGCGTCGCCGCCCGCGGGCGCGCTGTGGCCCGCGTCGCCGGTGCCGCCCTGCTCCTCGGCGCGGAAGACCTCCGCGATCCGGTGCCGGCGCTGTTCCATGCGGACCAGGCCGAGTCCGAGGTCGGCGACGGTGTCGCGGACGACGTCGTAGGTCTGCTCGCCGTCGGCGGTGAGCAGCACGATGTGGCCCGCGCCGGGCAGGCCGCTGCCGGACTCGGTCGTGACGCCGCGCGCGGCGAGCGCCTCCCGCAGGGCGGTGGTGCCGTCCGGGTGCTCGTCGGTGTCGGTGACCTCGACGGCGAGGGTGGTGGTGATCTGCGTGAAGTCGGTGGTGGCGCTGGAGCGGAGCAGCTTTCCGCCGTCGATGACGACGACGTGGTCGCAGGTGCGCTCCAGCTCGCCCAGCAGGTGCGAGGTGACGAGGACGGTGATCCCGAAGTCGGTGTGCACTCTGCGGATCAGCCCGAGCATGTCGTCGCGGCCCACCGGATCGAGCCCGTTGGTGGGCTCGTCCAGGAAGACGACCTGCGGGTCGTGGACGAGGGCCTGCGCCAGCTTGACGCGCTGCTTCATGCCGGTCGAGTAGCCGCCGATGGGCCGGTAGCGCTCCTCGTAGAGGCCGACGTGCCGCAGGGTGTCCGCGGTGCGCTCGCGGGCCGCGGTGGGCGGCAGCCCCGACATGCGCGCCATGTGCACGACGAACTCGGTGGCCGAGACGTCGGGCGGCAGGCAGTCGTGCTCGGGCATGTACCCGACCCGTTCGCGGATCTCCGCGCCCTTCGTCGCCACGTCCAGGCCGAGCACGGCGGCACGGCCCTCGCTGGCGGGCGACAGACCCAGCAGGATCTTGATCAGTGTGGACTTGCCGGCTCCGTTGGCCCCTACGAGTCCGGTCACACCGGGCCCGATATCCACGGAGAGCCGGTCAAGAGCGGTCACCCTCGGGAACCGCTTGCTCAGGCTTTCGGTCGCGATCACAGTCACACATCGAAGGTAGGGGCGGCGCCCGTCCCCGGCGTCAGACTGGAGTGCCGGACCCGCCTCAGCCTCCAGTCGTACGGGCCCGTAGGGGTCAGACCTCGGGGGGAGGGACGGTGTGGCCGGCGGTGCGGGCGACTGTTCCCTGGGCGGGATGTGGGGCCGCCGGGGTCGGCCCCTCACCGCGGCCATGTGAGCGCCGGGATCGATGCGGTAGCAAACCGGCATGGCCTGCCAAAAGGCCCCCAGTCGCTCCCCCGTTGTCCACAGGTAACCCCAATTCGCCTGTGGATAACCGTACTTCGCTGTGGATCAAACCTCGCCCGGGTGTTTTCCCGAGTGAACTTCCCGGCATCTGCGAGTGGCCTCGCGGGGACGGGGCGGAGCACGTGGGATGCGGCGGCGCCGGCGTCCGGAGTTGCGGAGAGCAAACGTCCGGACCATTGCTGGCAGGATCCTACGGGCAGGTCGCCGCGGGGGCGCGGGGGCACGCCGTAAGGGGGCCGCTGCTACCGCGCAGGTGCCTCGCCGGCGGGCCGTGGCGGTTCCGGCGGTGCGTCCGCGAGGGGCGCGGGTGGCGCCCGTGAAAGGATGTCGGCGGATCCCGCTCCGACGTCCTGGAGGCGCGCGCCCATGCGCAACGATCAGTCCCCGCCTGCCGAACGCCCCCTGCGGGACGAGACCATCGACGGTTTCCTCGGGCGCCTCGCCGCCCGGGTGCCCGCCCCGGGCGGGGGCGCGGTCGCCGGGCTGCACGCCGCGCAGGCCGCCGCGCTGCTGGGCATGGTCGCCCGCTACAGCACCGGCGAGAAGTACGCGGCGCACGCCGCACTCGTCTCCCGTGTCACCGCCGCCTGTGACGACCTGTGCACCACGGCCGTGACCCTCGCCGAGGACGACGCCCGGGCCTTCACCGCCGTCACCGACGCCTACCGGCTGCCCCGCGGCACCGACGAGGAGAAGGCCGCCCGATCGGCGGCCATCGCCCGCGCGCTGGCCGCCGCCGCGACCCCGCCCCGCGAGGTCATCTGCACCGCCCTGCGCACCGTCGAACTGGCCGAGGAACTGCTGCCGGCCGCGAACCGCAACGTCATCAGCGACGTGGCCGCCGCGGCCGAGGCGGCCCGCGCGGCCGCCACCACCGCCCGGATCAACGTCGAGATCAACCTCACGGGCATCAAGGACCCCCTGGTACGGGCCGAGCTGACCGAGGCGGTCCACCGGGTCGACGTCATCACGGCCCGCGCCGACCAGATCACCGCTGCCGTCCGCAAGGAGATCGCGTCATGACGGGCGGTTCCCACGGCCCGGCCGCCGAGGACGGTACGACCGGCACGCCGGGCACGTTCCGCAGCACGGACACGGCCGGCACGTCGAACACGGCAGGCACGACCCCGTACACCGCGCAGGACCGCACGGTCACCGCACCCGCGGACGCCCCGACCTCGGTGGACGCGGCGACGGACGCCGTCCCGCCCCGCGTCCGGGAGCTGCAGGGCCGGGAGCTGGCCGCGGCCCTGCGCACCGACGCCGCCGAGCGCGCCGCCGAGCTGGCCGCCCGCGGGACCCCGCCGCACCTGGCCGTGGTGACCGCGACCGCGGACGACTCCAGCGCCTGGTACGTGCGCTCGATCGCCCGCAGCGCGGAGAAGGCGGGCCTGGTCTGCACGGTCGTCGACCTCGGGCCCGAGGCCCCCGCGCCCGCCATCCGCGCGCGGCTTCGGGAGCTGAGCGCCGAGCCGGGGGTGCACGGGATCATCCTCCAGACGCCGCTTCCCACCGGGGCGCGCCTGGAGGACCTGGCGTCCGCGATCGATCCCGTGAAGGACGTGGACGGCGCGAACCCGCTCTCCCTCGGACGCCTGGCCGCCGGTCTCCCCGCGTTCGCGCCCGCGACCGCGGAGGCCGTGATCGCGCTGCTCGACCACCACAAGATCCCGCTCGCGGGCCGCCACGCGGTGGTCGTCGGCCGCTCCACCGTCGTCGGCAAACCCGCCGCCCACCTGCTGCTGGACCGCAACGCCACGGTCACCGTCTGCCATTCGCGCACCACGGACCTCCCGGCGCTCACCCGGACCGCCGACGTGCTGGTGGCGGCGGTGGGCCGGCCGCGGCTGATCACCCCGGACGACGTCAGCCCCGGCACGGTCATCATCGACGTGGGCACCAACGTCACCGAGGACGGCACCCTGGTCGGCGACGTCGACCCGGCCGCCGGGGCGCGCTCGGGCGCGATCACCCCGGTCCCGGGCGGCGTCGGCCCGGTCACGACGGCACTCCTGCTCCAGCACACGGTGCGGGCGGCGCTGACGCTGTAGGGGTGGCGGGTGGGATCGGCCTGGGCGTCGGATCGGCCTGAGCGTCGGATCGGTGTGCGCGCACACGCGTTTGGCATATGACGCCGCCTCCGTTGGCATATGCGGGACAATGCCAGCGTGACCTCAGCCACCGCACAGCCCCGGACCTCCGACCGTCCCGTCCGGCCGCGGCTGATCGCGACCGACCTGGACGGCACGCTGCTGCGCGACGACAAGTCCGTCTCACGGCGCACGGTGGCCGCGCTCGCCGCCGCCGAGGAGGCCGGCATCGAGGTCTTCTTCGTGACCGGCCGGCCGGCCCGCTGGATGGGCGTGGTCAGCGAGCACGTCCACGGCCACGGCCTCGCCATCTGCGGAAACGGGGCCGCGGTGGTGGACCTGCACGGCAGCGCGGCAGGGGCGTCCGGGCAGCCCGGCGCGGGGCTCGACGCGGGCGCCGAGGGGGAGTGGTTCAGCGGGCACCGCTTCGTCAAGATACGTCCGCTGGAGCGGCCGCGAGCGCGCGAGGTCGTGGACATCCTGCGGTCGGTCGCCCCCGGCACGTCGTTCGCCGTGGAACTGACCGGCGGGCTGCACCACGAGCCCACCTACCCGCCGCTGCACCTGGAGCCGGGCGAGAGCGTCGCGCCCGCGGAGAAGCTGCTCTCCGACCAGGCCGGCGTCGCGGACCAGCCCGTCCTGAAGGTCCTCGCGTACCACCCCGAGCTGTCCCCCGACGCGTTCATGGCCCTCGCCAGGGCCGAGGTCGGCAGCCGTGCGACGATCACCCGGTCCAGCCCCAGCGCCCTGCTGGAGATCAGCGGAGCCGGCGTCTCCAAGGCCAGCACGCTGGCGCTGTGCTGCGCGGAGCGCGGCATCTCACCGGCCGAGGTGGTCGCCTTCGGCGACATGCCGAACGATGTCGAGATGCTCACGTGGGCGGGCACCTCCTACGCCGTGGGCAACGCCCACCCCGCGGTACTGGCCGCCGCCTCGGGCCGCACGGCCGGCAACAACGACGACGGGGTCGCGGCGGTCATCGAGCAGCTCCTGCTGGAACGCTGACCGACCTCGCGCCGGTCGCGCCAAGGGCTGCCACGGCTGCCACAGCTGCCACGGCTTCAACGGGCCGGGGAGCGCGTTCCCACCCGACCACGAGACGTATGGCAGGCCACGGGGCTGCCTGCCGCGTCGCCGCCATCAGGCCGGCACCGCCACCGCCTCGCTCAGGCGCTCCCGCTCCCGCATGGCCCGCAGCGGCCCGTCCACCGCGACCAGTTCTGCGTACGGTCCGCGCTGCACCACCCGGCCGCCGTCGAGCACGATCACCTCGTCGACGGCTTCCAGGCCGGCGAGCCGGTGCGTGATGAGCAGGGTGGTGCGGCCCTCGGTCGCCGCCAGCAGATCGGCGGTGAGGGCGTCCGCGGTCGGCAGGTCGAGGTGCTCGGCGGGCTCGTCGAGGACGAGGACGGGGAAGTCCGCGAGGAGCGCGCGGGCCAGCGCCAGCCGCTGCCGCTGCCCTCCGGAGAGCCGGGCCCCGTGCTCGCCGACCGCCGTGTCGAGGCCGTCCGGCAGCGCCGTCACCCAGTCCAGCAGCCTGGCCCGGCCGAGCGCGGCACGGAGGTCGTCCTCGCTCGCGTCCTTCCGTGCCAGGAGCAGGTTCTCCCGCAGGGAGCTGTCGAAGACGTGCGCGTCCTGGCCGCACAGGCCCACCTGCCGCCGTACCGCGTCCCCGTCCAGCGCGTACGCGTCCGTGCCGCCCAGCGTGTACGTCCCCTCGGACGCGTCCAGGAACCGCAGCAGCACCTGCGCGAGCGTCGACTTCCCCGCCCCGGAGGGCCCGACGACGGCGACCCTGCGGCCGCGCTCCAGCGTCAGGTCGACGCCGCACAGCGCCTCGCGTGCCGGGCCACGCGCCTGGCCGTGCGCCTGGCCACGCGCGTCACGTGCCAGGTCACGAGTCGGGCCGCCCTCCCGCGCCGTTACGTTCGGGGGTGTTACGTCCGGATGTGATACGTCATGAGGTGTTACGTCCGAACCTGTTGCATCCGAACCGTCGGGTCCGCCCCGCTCCGGGTAACGCGCCGTCAGCCCCCGTAGCCGGATCGGGAACGGGGAGGCGGGCGGGGCGGCCGGTGCCGCCGGTTCGCGTACGGGCACGGGCGCGTCCAGGACCTCGTACAGGCGCTCCGCGCTCTGCCGGACCCGCTGCCGGTGCTGGGCGGCGAGCGGCAGGCCGAGCAGCGCCTCGAAGGCGGCGGTCGGGATGAGGACGACGACGGCGAGGGCCACACCGGCCAGTCGCCCGTCCCGGACCGCCGCCACTCCGCAGAGCGCGGTGCCGGCCAGCGTCAGCCCCGACAGCAGCGCCGTCAGCCCGCTGCCGAGCGCGGTGGCCGCGGCGGCGCGTGCGGTGATGCGGGTGAGCGCGGCGTCGGCGCGCTTCGCGGAGGCGGTACGGGCGGGCAGCGCGCCGGCGACGGTCAGTTCGGCGGTGCCGGTGAGCAGGTCGGTGACCCGGGTGGCGAGCACGCCGCGGGCCGGTGCGAGCCTGCGCTCGGCGCGCCGGGCCACGGCGGCGGAGAGCAGCGGGACGCCGAGCCCGGCGCCCAGCAGCCCGGCCGCGAGCACGGCACCGGCGGTGGGCAGCAGCCAGGCCGTGAAGGCCGCGGTGCCCGCGGAGACCAGGGCGGCCGCCGCGGCGGGCAGCAGCCAGCGCAGCCAGTAGTCCTGGAGCGCGTCCACGTCGGCGACCAGCCGCGAGAGCAGGTCCCCGCGGCGCGTGGCGCGCAGCCCGGCGGGCGCGAGCCGTTCCAGGCGCCGGTAGACCGTGACCCGGGCGTCGGCCAGGATCCGCAGCACCGCGTCGTGCGACACCAGCCGCTCGGCGTACCGGAAGGCCGCCCGGCCGATCCCGAAGGCCCGGGTGGCCGTCACGGCGACCATCAGGTAGAGCACCGGGGGCCGCTCGGCCGCCCGCGAGATCAGCCACCCGGACGTGCCCATCAGCCCCACCGCGCTGCCGACCGCCAGGGCACCCAGGAGCAACGCCCCCACCAGCGGCCCACGCCGCGTCGACGCCATCCCGCGCACACGCCGCAGTACCGCTGTGGCGGGCGAGCCGGGGGTGCCGGGTGAGCCGGACGTGCCCTTCTCGGCAACCGGTTCCGCCGCCGCGGGAACGCCCGGCCCTTCCACGGCGCCGGAGCCCGCGCTCCCGCTGGCATCCGAACCCGCACTCGTACCCGCACCGGCACCGGCATTCGTACCCGCACCGGCATCCGAGTCCGAATCCGAATCCGAATCCGAATCCGAATCCGAATCCGAATCCGAATCCGCTACGACAGGTGCCACAGCCGCAGCACCCGCCACCACGCCCTCCGCAGGCACCGCACGGGCCGGAAGCATCACGCCCTGAGCCGCGACCGGCCCCAGGTCCAGCCCCAGGCCCGGGTCCACACCCGCGTCCAGGTCCACCCCCGCGGCCGGTTCCGCGCTCGGGCCCGGCATCCGGACCCGTACCACCCGATCGGCCACCGCGAGCAGCGCGGGCCGGTGGGCCACGAGCAGGACCGTGCGGCCGTGGGCAAGCCTGCGGACGGCCTCCACCACGCCGGCCTCCGTCTCGCCGTCCAGCCCGGCCGTCGGCTCGTCGAGCACCAGGACCGGACGGTCGGCGAGGAACGCCCTGGCCAGCGCGATCCGCTGGCGCTGGCCCGCCGAGAGGCCGGCGCCCTCCTCGCCGAGCACCGTCCGCGCCCCGTCGGGCAGCCCGTCGACGAACTCCAGCGCACCGGCGTCGTCCAGCGCCTTCCTGACCGCGGCGGGACTCGCCCCGGGGCTCGCCAGACGGACGTTCTCGGCGATCGACCCGGCGAACAGATGCGGCCGCTGCGGCACCCACGCCAGGCGCCGGTGCCACTGTTCAAGCGGTACGTCGGCCAGGTCGGCGCCCCCGGCCCGCACCCGCCCGGCCGTGGGCCGCACCAGCCCCAGCGCGGCGCCCACCAGCGTCGACTTGCCGGCCCCGCTGGGCCCCACCAGCGCCAGCGTCTCCCCGGCCCGCACGGTGAACGAGACCTCGGAGACGGCATCCGCCGAACGCCCCGGATACCGCACCGACACCCCGTCGAACCGGATCTCCCAAGGCTCCCGCGGTCCATCGGCTCCACCGATCGAACGCGAGGTGGCGCGCGTCGATAGGCGATCACCCGCACGCGACGATATGGACCCGTCCGCACTCGGAGAGAAGGCACCGCCAGCCCCCGCCCCCTCCGCGTCCAGAACCGCGAACACATCCTCCGCCGCAGCCAGCCCCTCCGCCGCCGCGTGGTACTGGGCGCCCACCTGCCGTACCGGCAGATACGCCTCCGGGGCGAGGACGAGGATCAGCAGACCGGTGTGGAGGTCCAGCTCTCCCCTCACCAACCGCATCCCGATGGTGACCGCCACCAGCGCGACCGAGAGCGTGGCCAGCAGTTCCAGCGCGAAGGACGACAGGAAGGCGATGCGCAGGGTGCGCAGGGTGGCCTGTCGGTAGGCGCCGGTGATCCGCCGGATCGAGTCGGCCTGGGCCTTCGCCCTGCCGAAGACCTTGAGTGTCGGCAGGCCCGCGACCACATCCAGGAAGTGGCCCGACAGGCGTGACAGCAGACGCCACTGGCGGTCCATGCGGGACTGCGTGGCCCAGCCGATCAGCACCATGAAGACGGGTATCAGCGGGAGCGTGCCAGCGATGATCCCGGCCGACACCCAGTCCTCGGTCACGATCCGCGCCAGCACCACCACGGGCACCATCGCCGCCAGCCCCAACTGCGGGAGGTAGCGCGAGAAGTAGCCGTCCAGCGCGTCCACGCCCCGGGTGGCCAGAGTGACCAGGGAACCGGTGCGTTGCCCGCCGAGCCACCCCGGTCCCAGCTCGCCCACGCGGTCCAGCAGCCGTCCCCGTAGCTCGGACTTGACCGCCGCGCTGGCCCGGTGCGCCGCATGCTCGGTGAGCCATCCGACCGCGCCGCGCCCCACCGCGACCGCCACCAGGAGCGCCAGCGGCCGCCGTAGCTCGGCGACGGAGAGCCCGTGCTGGAAGGCGCCCGCCACCACGTCCGCGATCAGCGTCGCCTGCGCCACGACCAGCCCGGCTCCCACGAGCCCGAGGGCGACCACAGCGATCAGGAAGCCCCGCGTCCGCCGGGCATAGCGCAGCAACCGTGGATCGACTGGTTTCACGTGAAACACCACCGCTCGACCAACCCGGACATATCAGCCGTAACCCATTGCCGAATCCCCACCCATGGCCGACTCCCGACCCATGGCCGAATCCCTCGGCGTCCCGCACCGCGCCTCATGGCTCAGTGCCCCGTGTCGTCTATGTGCTGGGTGCCGATCCGCTTGCGGAACACCCAGTACGTCCACGACTGGTAGAGGAGCACCAGCGGTGTGGCGATCCCCGCGCACCAGGTCATGATCTTCAACGTGTACGGGCTGGACGAGGCGTTGGAGACCGTCAGGCTCCAGCCGGTGTTCAGCGTCGACGGCATGACCTCCGGGAACAGCGCCAGGAAGAGCATGGCGACGCTCGCCGCCACCGCCGTCCCGGAGAAGGCGAACGCCCAGCCCTCCCGTCCCCGGGCATTGGCCAGCTGCGCCGCCGCCAGGCAGACGACGGCCACCACCAGGGCCACCAGGCTGCGGATGTTGCCGGTGTCGGCCTGGGTCCAGAGCAGGAAGCCCAGCGCGGCCAGCGTCGCGACGGCCCCGGCGACCGCGGCCAGCCGCCGCGCCCTCACCCGGATGTCCCCCACCGTCTTGAGCGCCACGAAGACGGCGCCGTGGAAGGTGAAGAGCACCAGGGTGACCACCCCGCCCAGCAGCGCGTAAGGCCGCAGCAGCTCCCCCAGCCCGCCGGTGACGTCGCCGTGGGCGTCGACCGGCACGCCGTGCACGATGTCGGCGAACGCCACCCCCCACAGCACCGCCGGGGCCAGGGAGGCCCAGAAGACCGCCCGCTCCCAGTTCCGCTGCCACCGCTCGCCGGGCCGCTTCGCCCGGTACTCGAAGGCCACCCCGCGCACGATCAGCGCGACCAGGACCACCAGCAGCGGCAGGTAGAACCCCGAGAACAGCGTGGCGTACCAGTCCGGGAAGGCGGCGAACGTCGCGCCGCCGGCCGACAGCAACCAGACCTCGTTGCCGTCCCAGACCGGGCCGATGGTGTTGATCAGGACCCGCTTCTCGACCCGGTCGCGGGCCAGCAGCCCGGTGAGGATGCCGACCCCGAAGTCGAAGCCCTCCAGGAAGAAGTAGCCGGTCCACAGGACGGCGATGAGGACGAACCAGACGGTGTGGAGTTCCATCTCCGCGCTCCTCGGCTTTCGATGCTCGGCTCTCGATGCTCGGTTCGAAGCTCCTGGCCTCAGTACGAGAAGGCCATCGGCCGGTCGGGGTCGTGATCGGGGTGGTCGGGGTGGTCGGAGTCACCGGGGCCACCGCCGATGCGGGTGGGCGGGTGGAGGTCGGCGTCGGTCAGCTCGGGCGGCCCGGCCTTCACGTAGGTGGCCAGCAGCCGCACCTCGATCACCGCGAGCACCGCGTAGAGGGCGGTGAAGACGGACATGGAGAGCAGCACCTCGCCCTGGGAGACCCCGGGGGAGACGGCCTGGCGGGTCTGGAGCACGCCGTAGACGACCCAGGGCTGCCGGCCGGTCTCGGTGAAGATCCATCCCCAGGCGTTGGCGATCAGGGGGAACGCCAGCGTCCAGGTGGCGACCCGCCAGTACCAGGCACCGAGCCGGGAGCCGAGCGGCGTCCGGAACGGCACCAGGTGCGGCACCTCGTCCTCGCCCGTGCGCAACCGTGCCGGCAGCATGAACCGCTTCCGGGTCAGCCAGAGCCCGGCCGCGCCCAGCGCGAACGACGTCATGCCGAAGCCGATCATCCAGCGGAACCCCCAGTACGCGACGGGGATGTTCGGCCGGTAGTCGCCGGGGCCGAACTTCTGCTGTTCGGCCTTGTTGACGTCGTTGATGCCGGGCACGTACGAGTGGAAGTCGTCGTCGGCGAGGAAGGACAGCAGGCCGGGCACCTCGACGGCGACCGTGTTGTGGCCCTTGTCCACGTCCCCGTAGGCGAAGAGCGAGAACGGCGCGGGCTTCTGCCCGTCCCAGAGGGCCTCGGCGGACGCCATCTTCATCGGCTGCTGCTTGAACATCACCTTGCCGAGCTGGTCGCCGCTGACCGCGGTGAGGAGCCCCGCGATCACGACGGTGACCAGGCCGAGCCGGAGCGAGGTCCGCATCACCGGGATGTGCTTGCGGCGGGCCAGGTGGTAGGCGGCGATGCCGACCATGAAGGCGCCACCGGTGAGGAAGGACCCCGTGAGGGTGTGGAAGGCCTGGGCCAGGGCGGTGTTCTGGGTCAGCACCGCGAGGAAGTCGGTCAGCTCCGCGCGGCCCGTGGTCTTGTTGATGTGGTACCCGACGGGGTGCTGCATCCAGGAGTTCGCCGCGAGGATGAAGTAGGCGGAGAGGATCGTGCCGAGGGCGACCATCCAGATCGTGGCCAGGTGCAGCCGCTTGGGCAGCTTGTCCCAGCCGAAGATCCACAGGCCGATGAAGGTCGACTCGAAGAAGAAGGCGATCAGGGCCTCGAAGGCCAGGGGAGCGCCGAAGACGTCACCGACGAAGCGGGAGTAGTCGGACCAGTTCATGCCGAACTGGAACTCCTGCACGATGCCGGTGACGACACCCATCGCGATGTTGATCAGGAAGAGCTTGCCCCAGAACTTCGTCGCCCTGAGGTACTTCTCTTTCCCCGTCCGCGCCCAGGCGGTCTCCAGGCCTGCCGTGAGGGCGGCGAGCGAGATCGTCAGGGGGACGAAGAGGAAGTGGTAGACGGTGGTGATGCCGAACTGCCAGCGCGCCAGGGTCTCCGGCGCCAGAGCCATGTCCACGTCGACCTCTCCTTGCCTCGGTCGTGCTCTGGTCCAGTGGCGCTTTGTCCGCTTGATCCATGCGGTAACGGGATCAAGCGGGAGCGCTTGTGAACGCGTTCACATTCACAAGCATTATGACTCACCCGATTGGCGGAGTCATCAGGGGGTCCCCCTTTGGGGACGTATGGGGCATGAGGGGTGCGGAGGGGCGCGGAGCGCCCGAGCAACCGACACCTGTGGGGGCGGCAGGCAGCGGGTTACGGCGCCGACGGGAGGGCGGGGGCACGCACCGCGGACCGGCCGACCCGGCGACTACCCTCCGACCGGGAAGCGGACCACGCCGGAGGCGGTCCCCGCCGCCTGAAAGCCACGGAAGGCGCGCCCTAGTCACCTAGTGCCACGGGACGGCACCTCAGCCGCCCATGCGCTCCGTCCAGGCCGAGACCAACGCCCACGGCCCCCACCAGGGGCGCGGGGAACTGCGCAAGCAACCCACCACCAACCCGCAGCCCCAAAACGACACAAACCACCCCGCCGAGAGGGCACGACGAACCGCCTCACCACCCGGCCGTCCCCCGCCGCCTGCAGGGCAGGGCAGGGATGGCGCCCTCAACCACACCGCGGGCCCCAGGCCGCTGGGAACCCCAAGCCGCGTGGGGGGCACCCCCGCACCCCTCCCGGGGCCGGCGCCGACGGAATCGGCGCCCCACCGACGGAGACGGAGACGGCACCCCCCATTTCGGCTAACCGGCCGGTACGGCCTAAAGCTCCTTGCGGAACGCCGCCGTCACCTGGAGGAAGAGGTCGTCCGCCTCGGCCTCCGCGACCGTGACGCGGACACCCTCCCCCGGGAAGGCCCGGACCACCACGCCCATCTGCTCGCAGGCGGCGGCGAACTCCTCCGTGCGGTCGCCCAGGCGGACCCAGACGAAGTTCGCCTGGGTCTCGGGGACCGTCCACCCCTGGGCGTGGAGCGCGTCGACCACGCGGGTGCGCTCCTCGACCAGGAGGCCCACCCTGCCGAGCAGTTCGTCCTCGGCACGCAGCGAGGCGATCGCCGCTTCCTGCGCGAGCTGGCTCACCCCGAAGGGCACCGCCGTCTTCCGCAGCGCCGCGGCCACCGGCTCATGCGCGACGGCGAAGCCGACCCGCAGGCCCGCGAGGCCATACGCCTTGGAGAAGGTGCGCAGGACGCAGACGTTCGGCCGCTCGCGGTAGATCTCTATGCCGTCCGGCACCCGGGGGTCCCGGATGAACTCGCGGTAGGCCTCGTCGAGCACCACCAGCACGTCGTCCGGCACGCGGTCGAGGAAGCGCTCCAGCTCGGCGCGGCGGACCACGGTGCCCGTGGGGTTGTTGGGATTGCAGACGAAGATCAGGCGGGTGCGGTCGGTGACCGCGTCGGCCATGGCGTCGAGGTCGTGCACCTCGTCCGCGGTCAGCGGGACCTGGATCGCCTTGGCACCGCTGATCTGCGTGATGATCGGGTACGCCTCGAAGGACCGCCAGGCGTAGATCACCTCGTCCCCCGCACCGGCCGCGGCCTGGAGGAGCTGCTGGGCGACTCCGACCGAGCCCGTGCCCGTCGCCACGTGCGAGACGGGCACCGCGAAGCGCTCGGAGAGCTCGGCCATCAGGTGCGTGCACACCATGTCCGGGTAGCGGTTGAGCGTGCCGGCCGCGGCCATCACCGTCTCCATGACGCCGGGCAGCGGCGGGTACGGGTTCTCGTTCGACGAGAGCTTGAAGGCGGCGGGGGCACCCGGAGCCGCGGCAGCCGCCGGCTTGCCCGGCTTGTAGGTGGGGATCCCCTCCAGCTCGGGGCGCAGCCTCGGGTACGTCTCACTCACCGCAATCCTCCTCATGGACGCTCGGCAACCGCCGGCTTCGACACTGCTCACCATAAGAGGAAGCCCGCCGGAAGCGTACGGCCTGTGGATAACTCTGCCGCCGCTCCACGCTCGCTCCCCCACCGGCCCACGCTCACGCCACCGCGACCGCCACCAGCCGCAGTACCACCACCGACACCCGCACCGCCACCGGCATCGCCCACACCCCCGTGCCACCCCGCCCCGTAAGCCGCAGCACCCTCAGTACCCCCACCAGCCCCACCAGCCCAAATGCGGACCTTCCGGCCCCCGCAGGACGGATCGGGGGGGCGCATTGCGCGGAACCACGCGCGCCGCTTGTTCGCGCCCTTGCGCGCATCGCTCGTCAAGGTGAGTTGAGACCTCTTCGAAACATGGCTCATTTGGCAGGTTTATGCGTGCTGTAAGCAAATCAATACACCCACATCGCCCCCTGCCCCTTCCTTTCCAAGGCGATCAAACCCGTTCCGCCATGCAGAAACGTGCCTGTCAATGCATAGCTGAACGGCCAATCCACCCCACCCCATGAGCCCTACTATCGGCTCGCCATGACAGCAGCAGGGAAGCACCAGGTGAGCCGGGCGGAGGCTGCCCGACGGGGGCATCGACCAGGGCGAGCGGGCATCAGAGATGTGGCCGCCGCGGCCGGTGTCTCCATCACGACCGTCTCCGACGCCCTGAACGGCAAGGGGCGACTCCCGGATGCCACCCGCCGGCACGTTCGCGAGGTGGCCGACCGGCTCGGCTACCGGCCGTCCGCCGCGGCCCGCACGCTGCGCACCGGCAAGTCCGGGCTCATCGGCCTGACCGTCACCACGTACGGGGATGAACCTTTCACCTTCACGGAGTTCGCCTACTTCGCGGAGATGGCCAGGGCCGCCACGTCCGCCGCGCTCGCCCGCGGCTACGCGCTGGTGATCCTGCCCGCGACGTCCCGCCGCAGTCCCGTCGACGTCTGGTCGAACGTCGCCCTGGACGGCACCGTCGTCATCGACCCGTCCGACAAGGACCCGGTCGTCACGGAGCTGGTCAAGCAGGGTTTACCTGTCGTCTCCGACGGGCGCCCGGCAGGCCAGCTGCCCGTCACGGCCTGGGTCGACAACGACCACGAGGCCGCCGTCACCGGCATCCTCAACCACCTCACGGACGCCGGCGCCCGCCGCATCGGCCTGCTCACCGGCACCTCCACGGACACGTACACCCACCTCTCCACCACCGCGTACCTCCAGTGGTGCGAGCGCACGGGACAGGAGCCGGTGTACGAGAGCTACCCGGCACACGACCCGCGCGCGGGAGCGGCGGCCGCGGACCGGCTGCTGGCCCGCCCGGACCGGCCGGACGCCGTGTACGGCCTCTTCGACCCCAACGGCACGGACCTGCTGGCGGCGGCCCGCCGGTACGGTCTGCGCGTGCCCGACGACCTGCTGCTGATCTGCTGCAGCGAGTCGCTGGTGTACGCCAACACCGAACCGCCGGTCACCACGCTCTCGTTGAAGCCCCGCCGGATCGGCACGGCCGTCGTCCAGCTCCTGATCGACGCCATCGAGGGCGTCGACTCCGGGCAGCCGGTCGAGCAGGTGATACCCACGGAACTGATCGTGCGGAGCTCGTCCCAGCGGCGACCACCGCGCACCACGGTCAGCCCGCCCCGGTCGCCGAGACAGGGGTAGGCCGGTCGACAGGCCGGTCGACCGGTCGCCTTCCCCGGCGGGCACCGCCAACTCCGTCCCGTTCGGGCGGAGCACGGTGCCCCCCCGGGGGCGTCCCACCGGGGCGCGCCGGCCAACCGCACGCGGATCAGCCGGAAACGGCAGGACCGCCCGGATCGGCTGCAACGGCTGCATCGGCTGCAACGGTCGGATCGACTGGAACGGCCAGAAGGACCGGAGCGCTGGAGCGACGAGAACGACCGGAGCGACCGAGCGGCTGGAGCAACCAGAACGGTCGGATCAAGGCGATCCGACCGAAACGCCACTCGGACGGCAACGGCACGGCGCACGTGGACAGCGCGGGCCGAGCCGGCGCGGACGAGGCGGAGCGAGCCGGCGGGCAGTCCGGGCAGGCGTGCGGACAGCGCGAGCGGGCAGACGGGCAGGGCGGGCACGACGGGCGGATTCGAAGGAAGTCCGGCGGGGAGTCCGCGAATAGGGCAAGGAAAACTCAGGGCAACCAGCGGAAGCAGACGGATAATTCGGACGAAATGCGCGGTGAATCGGCGTCAGGTACCGATTCACCGCCCCTAGGTCATCACACAGCGCGAGCCGCATTCCTATGATGGGCGGACGACACCGCGGGCCGCTGCGACCAGGCAGTCCGATCCGGTGCAGCTGCGGCGCGAGGGTGGTGGAGGGGTCGATGACTCAGGGGGCCGGTCAAGGACCCGTCTTGCGGATGGCGACACCGCACGACTTTCGCGTGCCGGAGTACGCGGCCGGCATCGGTCCCGCCGACGAAGGGCCCGCCGACGGCCGGCCGGGAGACGCCGTGGGCGTGCTCACCGAACAGCCCGCCTCGGAGGCACAGGCCGAGGCGGACCGAGCTAGAACGTATGCCGGGGGCGTGCAGCCCGCCGACATGACACTCGCGCACCCCGTGGCGCCCGCTTCTACGGAGTTCGCGCCGCTCCCGCAGGAGTCCTCGCACCTCGCGCCCGCCACGCCGGAGACGGCCCTTCCGGCGCCCGCCCAGATCGTCATCCCGGGCCCCGCCCTCGCCGCGAGCACCCGCCCGGGCGCCGGCGCACCGGACCTCGCCGACCACGCCCCCGTGCCGCCGGCCGCCGCCGGATCCGCCGATGCGCCCGGATCCACCGACGCACCCGAGCCGCTCGCGGACCCCGACGGCTACACCCCCACGCAGCGCGACCTGCCGGTCGTCAACCGCGGTGACACGCTCCAGATGCCGGCCGTCACGGCCACCGACCCCGCGCCGGAGCAGGACCACCCCGACGGCCTCGGCCCGCTGTTCGTCGTCGGCGACGTGCACGGCTACCTCGACGAACTCCTCGAGGCGCTGACCGCCCAGGGCATCGTCGACGCCGAGGGGAACTGGATCGCCGGGAACACCCGCCTGTGGTTCCTCGGCGACTTCACCGACCGCGGGCCCGACGGCATCGGGGTCATCGACACCGTCATGCGGCTGTCCGCAGAGGCCGCCGCCGCGGGCGGCTACTGCAAGGCGCTGATGGGCAATCACGAGCTGCTGCTGCTGGGCGCGAAGCGGTTCGGGGACACCCCCGTGAACTCGGGCGCGGGCACCGCCACCTTCCAGGCGGCCTGGCTGCTGAACGGCGGCCAGAAGACCGACATGGACCGGCTGGAGGACCACCACCTCCAGTGGATGTCCCGGCTCGACGCGATGGAGGAGGAGGACGGCCACCTGCTGGTGCACTCCGACACCACCTCCTACCTCGACTACGGCGACTCCATCGAGGCCGTGAACGACACCATCCGCGAGGCCCTCACCCGCAACGACCCCAACGAGTGCTGGGAACTCTTCCGGAAGTTCACCAAGCGCTTCGCCTTCCGCGACGACAACGGCCCGAGCGCCGTCCGCGAGCTGCTGAGCACCTACGGCGGCACCCGGATCGTGCACGGCCACAGCCCCATCCCGTACCTGCTGGGCGAGGTCGGCTCCGAGGACGGCGAGGAGGCCGAAGGACAGGGCGTCGAGGGACCGCACGTCTACGCGGAGGGCCTGGCCATCGCCATGGACGGCGGAGTGACCATGGCCGGAAAGCTGCTGGTCTGCCCGCTTCCCCTACACGCCTGACCGGCCGCTCGTCTGTTCGACCCTCCTCCTATACCGGATCGCCCTGGCCAGTAGGGCAATTTTCGGAAACCCCCTGTCACCGCGTGCCGTGACCGCTCTACCATGTGTTCCTCCATAGCAGGGTCCCCTCCGTTTCTGCCCGCGGCCCGCGTCCCAGCAGGCCCCACGCCCTATGGAGCATCGGGGGAAGCACATGAACAGCGCTCCACACCTGCTCACCGAGGACCGCCGGGAGTACGAGCGGATCCTCGACGAAGCGCTGCGCGCCCAACGCCAGGACCTCACCATGGCCGGCGGAGCGCTCACCGCCGGGCAGCTCCGCACCATGGCACTCGACGCGACGGCCCTCATAACGGCCGCGGCCGCCGTGGAGTACCAGCACTACGTAAGAGCCCGCAGCGAGTTGCGCGCCCCGGCGCGCGCCACCCGGGCGCCCCGTCCGGCAGGTGTGCGCCGCGGCGCGGGCCAGGACAGAGGCGCGTTGGGCGACTTCACACGCGCCGGAGCCGAGCCCGGCGAACCCGCCAGCGCGGGCCTGACCGCGGTCCTCGCGGTGCTCGCGCCGCTGCTGGCCGGAGCCGCGGCGCTGATCTTCCTGCTGGTCGGCTACGCGCTGAAGCTGGTGGGCCCCGAACCCGCGTTCGCGCAGACGCTGCGCACGACAGGGTGGGTGTTCGCCGCGATCACCGCGGCGGCCATCTCCTTCGCCACGGCCGGCCTGCTGCTGACCGCGCTGCGCAACGGCTCGACGTCCCTGCGCGCGGCGGACCGCGACCAGCTCGACGAGAACGTGCGCCGCACCCGCGAGGCCTGGCACCGGGCCCTGCTGGAACGCGGCATCCGCCCCTTCCTCCAGGAGGCCTTGCAGGAACGGCGCCCCGCGGTGGCCGGCGAGGCGGAGCACGCGGCGGTGGAGCACACAGGCCGCATGCCCCACCTCGGCTACCACCGCCCCGGCTTCAGCAGCCCCGAGAGCGGCACCACCGCCGCCCGCCCCCGCTACAGCAGCCCCGATTTCACCAGCCCCGACTACGGGGGGCCGGAGCACCAGCCGGAGTGAGACGGGGACCGGCGGCGCGGTCGGGCCCCTGCCCGAGCGCGGCGCTCACGTGTGGACAGAGCCCCTGGTCGGGCACGGACAGAGCTCCTGGTCGGGTGCGGGCAGCACCCCTGGTCGGGTGCGAGCAGAACCCCTGGTCACGTACGAACAGAACCGCTGCTCAGGTGCAGACGGACTCCCTGCTCAGGTACGGACGGACTCCGTGCTCAGGCCTGGATGAACGCCATCAGGTCGGTGTTGAACCTGTCCGCGAACGGCGGCACCATCGTCAGACCGTGCGGAGCGCCCGGGTAGACCTTGTAGTCGACGTCCTTGACGATCCCCGAGGACTTGTTGCCCGCGGCCACGATCGGCACGATCTGGTCGTCGTCGCCGTGCACGATCAACGTGGGCATGTCGAAGTCCCTCAGGTCCTCTGTGAGGTCGGTCTCCGAGAAGGCCTTCACGCAGTCGTACGCGCTCTTCATGCCCACCTCCATGGACCACCGCCAGAACGCGTCGCGGATGCCCTGGGAGACGTGCGAACCGGAGCGGTTGGCGCCGAAGAAGTTGGCGCTCAGGTCCTCGTAGAACTGCGAGCGGTCCGTCAGGATGCCGTTGCGGATGTCGTCGAAGACATCTATCGGCAGCCCGTCCGGGTTGTCGTCCGTCTTCAGCATCAGCGGGGGGATGGCGCTGAGGAGGACGGTCTTGGCGACCCGGTCGCTCCCGTGGCGCCCGATGTAGCGCGTCACCTCGCCGCCGCCCGTGGAGTGCCCGACGAGGATGACATCGTGCAGGTCGAGCGCCTCGATGAGCTGTGCCAGGTCGTCGGCGTAGGTGTCCAGGTCGTTGCCCTCCCACGTCTGGCTCGAACGCCCGCCGCCGCGGCGGTCGTGCGCGATGGCGCGGTATCCGTTCTCCGCGACCATCATGAGTTGCGGATCCCAGGCGTCGCCGTTCAGCGGCCAGCCGTGGCTGAACACGACCGGCTGGCCGGATCCCCACTCCTTGTAGAAGATCTGCGTACCGTCCTTGGTCGCGACGAAAGGCATGGTGCGGTTCCTTTCGGTGATGTCTCGTGATGTCCCGGTGATGTTTCTCGTGATGTTTCTCGCGATGCTCCGGTGAGGTCCCGGTGAGGTGTGCCGCGGACCGCCGGCGAGCACTCTCCGCGCACGGGCCCAGCGACACGTACGATCACAAAGATGCACATCTGCGCCTTTTTCCCGGCTGACCTCTAATCCGGACCTGAAACACCGAACCCCGATGCAGAATGCCGGCTCGGGACTTCCGGCTCGGAACTTGTGGAGCGCCTCCGCGCGGTGTTAGTCCAAGGGCATGGCCGTCCTCGGAACCGGGATGCGTGCGGGCATCGTCGCCGGTGTGCTCAGCGGCGTGCCCTCGACGGTGCACGCTCTGGCCACGCGGCGTGATCCGCTGGAAGCGACCCGCGCGGCCGGATCGCTCTTGCTGCCGGATGAGGTCCGCTCGGTGCGGCTGCTCGCCGCCGCGGTCCCCGTCCACTTCGGGATCAGCGTCGGCTGGGGCGTGGCGCTCGCGGCCGTGCTGCCGCGACGGGCGACCACCGCGTGGGGCGCGCTCGCCGGCCTCGCCATCGCCGGGCTCGACCTCGGCGTGCCGGGCAGGCGTACCGCCCGGGTCCGCGAGCTGCCGCGGTGGCCGCAGGTGGCGGACCATCTCGCCTACGGCGTGATCGCCGCCGCGTGGGTGGCCGCCTCCCGCCACCGAACGCAGGGTGCTCGATAAGGCCCTCCGCTCACGCAGGCAGTCTGCGTCCTCCACCATCAGCGGAGGGCGCCTTGGGTATCCGGACGGGTCCGCCCGTTGGCATCGCGCTCACGTTGATGCTTCCGCCGAGCGAGCCGTCGACGCCGGGCAAGTTGTCGACACCAAGCGGGCTTTCGGCGGCTCCAGGTGAACGTGCGGGCAAGGTGTCCCACGCCCGTTGCCGTGGCCGGGTGGCCAAAGGTGGTATTCGGATCACCCATACAGCCCCAGACATGTGATCTTCATCTTTTTCGGGCGATACCGGCGCATAGCTTGGCCACAGCCGGCGCCGGTTCGGCATCACGTGCACTTCAGGAGGTCTTCGTGTCAGATATCGCGGTACAGGGAACACCGGAACGGGGGCCACCGGGCGACGTCACGGCGGTGAGCGCAGATGGGGGAGGGTCGTGCGGGCCTGGGTGGGATCGGCGGTACTCGCCGGCCTGGCGGTCCCGCTCGCCGTGGCATCGCCCGCCACCGCGCAAGGCAAGCCTGCGCACGACGACCCTGCCCGCGCCTACGTCGCCAACGTGGACACCGACACCGTGTCGGTGATCGACACCAGGACCAACACCGTCACCACCACCATCACCGGCGTCAACGCGCCCGCCGGTCTCGCCATCACCCCGCGAAGCGCCGCCGCACCGAGGAAGCCGAAGAGCGCGACTTCGTCCTGAACGACCGCAGGCAGTCGATCCTGCGACCGAGGGACGGACGCCACGGTGACCTCGCCGGTACACCGGCGGATCCCGGCGACGTTCGCACCGGCTGCGGCGCCACCGCCGTGGGAGCGTTCGGCCTCGACGTTCGCCGGCAGAGCGCTGGTCCGGGACCCCGAGGGATCCCGGACCGACGCTCGCATGGACCTGGACCTGGACCTGGATCTGGACCTGCGCCTGTACTTGGACCTGGTCCGCCAACGCAGGTGCACGCCCCACCGACCACTGCGACACGGCCACCTCCCGTCGCTCAAGCACACGCTTCAGCAGCTTCTCAAGCAGTTCCCGGCGGAATATCTGCTCTGCGATGAGACAGATGGGGAAGGGGAAGGAAATGACGGCTGAGTTATCACGGCACCATACGGCTGACGGGGAAGGTGTTGATGCAGCCGGGTCGTGGAAGGAGGTCCTGCGCGGGCGACGCGGACGGCTCATAGCAGGACTACTGGCGCTTGAACTGGCCGCAGCGATACAGGGTTTGGCTGTCTCCACCCTTCTTCCGGTGATCACCAAGGATCTTGGTGGAGATCACTACTTCGGTTGGGCCGCAGGGGCCGGCACTCTCGCGACACTGACGATGATTCCTCTCGGCGCTGCTCTCGCCGAGCGCATCGGACGCCGCTGGCTGCTCACTCTCGGATTGGTCGTCTACTGCCTCGGCGCACTCGTATCCGTTACGGCACCCGTGCTCGTGTTCTTCATCGTCGGACGAATACTTCAAGGGGCAGCCGGCGGGACGCTGGCAACCTTGAGTCTTGGAGCGGTGGCCCGGACTGTGCCCGAGCACCTCCGCAGCCGCGTCTACGGGATGATCGCGGCCATGTGGATCGTGCCTGCGCTCGTAGGCCCGCCGTACGCGGCCTTCGTCGAAAGCCTTCTCGGATGGCGTTGGACACTGCTGTTGCTTGTTCCCCTCCTGCTGGCGGGACGGCTCTCGTGGCAGGCCAGACGGGGATGTTCACCAGCGGCGACATCAGGCGCTCGCCGACCCCGGGCGGCGGAGTCCTCCTCTTGGTCTCCAGCGTCCTGGCAATCTTGGTCGGTACAAGCATCGGGTCCATACCCGCCGTTGCACTCGCCGTCGCTGGGCTGCTGGTCGTCGGGTACGCCCTCGCACGGCTCCTGCCTTCCGACGTTGCTCCTGCTTCACGGACGGCGACCATTGGGATGCTGCTGCTGGCCTTCACTTTCTTTGGCGCCGAGGGGACGCTGTCGCTCACCGTCACCCGTGGCCTGGGTGCGGCGCTCACTCAGGCGGGTGTTGCACTCACCGCTGGCACGGTGTGCTGGGCGATCGGCAGCCTCGTACAGCCCGGCCTTTGCGAACGCCTGCGCATATCCGCCGCCACCCTCTCCGTAGCCGGGGCTGTTGTGCTCCTTCTCGCCAGTGCGAGCGTCGTTACCATTCTGGTCGCACGACCTGCACCAACAGTCGCTGCACTGTTCACGGATGCCACATGGGCGGTGGCCGGCCTGGGAACGGGCACGGCCTACCCCACCCTGATGACCACCGCCACTGCGAAAGCTGACGGCTCCCATGCGGAACGCCTGTCGGCCGGCATTGTGTTGGCCGAAGCCACAGGTGGCAGCCTGGGCCCCGATGTCATCGGCGGCTTGTACTCCCTCGGGCTGCGCTGGTCGCTACCGCCCCACTCAGCGTTGCTCCTCAGTTTTGGAGCCACCACCATCGGCGGCCTCTTGCTCTTGGTGACCACTGCACGAGCCCTTCGCGTACGAAGTTGAAGCCACGGCTGCCTGGTAGGACTCAGCCGCAAAACACGTCGGCCCGGGACCCCGAGGAGTCCCGGACCGACGCTTGCTTGCCTGGGCCTGTACCTGGACCTAGTCCGCCAACGGCAGGTAGACCCGGTTCCCCGCCGCCGCGAACTCCCGTGACTTCTGGAGCATCCCGGCCTCGATCTCCTCCTCCGTCGCGCCCTCAGCCGCCTCGCCGCCGAAGCGCTCTGTGATGCTTCGACTAATCTTCATCGAGCAGAACTTCGGCCCGCACATCGAGCAGAAGTGCGCCGTCTTGGCCGGCTCGGCCGGGAGTGTCTCGTCGTGGAACTCCCTGGCCGTGTCGGGGTCGAGGGCCAGGTTGAACTGGTCCTCCCAGCGGAACTCGAAGCGGGCGTCGGAGAGGGCGTCGTCCCAGTCCTGGGCGCCGGGGTGGCCCTTGGCCACGTCCGCCGCGTGGGCCGCGATCTTGTAGGTGATGACTCCGGTCTTGACGTCGTCGCGGTTGGGCAGGCCCAGGTGCTCCTTCGGGGTGACGTAGCAGAGCATCGCCGTGCCCCACCAGCCGATCATCGCGGCGCCGATGCCCGAGGTGATGTGGTCGTAGGCGGGCGCGATGTCGGTGGTCAGCGGGCCGAGCGTGTAGAACGGGGCCTCCTCGCAGATCTCCTGCTGGAGGTCGATGTTCTCCTTGATCTTGTGCATCGGGACGTGCCCGGGGCCCTCGATCATCGTCTGCACGTCGTGCCGCTTGGCGATCCTGTTGAGCTCGCCGAGGGTCTCCAACTCGGCGAACTGCGCGCGGTCGTTGGCGTCGGCGATGGAGCCGGGGCGCAGGCCGTCGCCCAGCGAGTACGTCACGTCGTAGGCCGCGAGGATCTCGCAGAGCTCCTCGAAGTTCTCGTAGAGGAAGCTCTCCTGGTGGTGTGCCAGGCACCACGCGGCCATGATGGAGCCGCCCCGCGAGACGATGCCGGTCTTGCGGTTCGCGGTCAGCGGCACGTACGGCAGGCGTACGCCGGCGTGCACCGTCATGTAGTCCACGCCCTGCTCGGCCTGCTCGATGACGGTGTCCTTGTAGATCTCCCAGGTCAGCTCCTCCGCCTTGCCGTCGACCTTCTCCAGCGCCTGGTAGAGCGGGACGGTGCCGATGGGGACGGGGGAGTTGCGCAGCACCCACTCGCGGGTGGTGTGGATGTTGCGGCCGGTGGAGAGGTCCATGACCGTGTCGGCGCCCCAGCGGGTCGCCCAGGTCATCTTCTCCACCTCCTCCTCGATCGAGGAGGTCACAGCGGAGTTGCCGATGTTGGCGTTGACCTTCACCAGGAACCGCTTGCCGATGATCATCGGCTCGATCTCTGGGTGGTTGATGTTCGCGGGGAGCACCGCGCGGCCCGCCGCGATCTCCTCGCGCACCACCTCGGGGCTCATGTTCTCCCGGACGGCCACGTACTCCATCTCGGGTGTGATCTCGCCCCGGCGCGCGTACGCGAGTTGGGTGACCGCGAAGCCCGGGCGGCCCCGGAGCGGCCTGCGCGGCCGGCCCGGGAAGACCGCGTCGAGATTGCGCAGGCCGCCCCGCGGGGTGGTGTGCTTGATCCCGTCGTCCTCGGGGCGGACCGGACGGCCCGTGTACTCCTCGGTGTCGCCGCGCGCCGTGATCCAGTTCTCCCTCAGCGGGGACAGACCGCGGCGGACGTCGGTTCGGACGGCCGGATCGGTGTACGGGCCCGAGGTGTCGTACAGCGTGACGGACTTTCCGTTGGTGAGGTGCACCACACGGACCGGTACACGCAGGTCGGGGTGCGAGGACCCCTCTGGACCCGGCAGATACGCCTTGTGCCAGCCGTTGGACTCCCCGGTCCGCCCGTTCTGTCCGGCCTGTCCGGCTTCTCCGTTGGAAGACGTGACAGGCGGGGCAGGCGTGTCGGACCCGGTCGGGGCGGTGGCAGGCGTGTGTGCATCCTGATTGGTCATACGACCTACTCCCTACGCCGGCATTACCCGGTAACAGGTTCGGCGGTCGACGCAGCCACTCCTGACGACGGAACGTGGGCCCCTGAGCGCGTACGTCGTACGCGCAGGGCACACGTGTTCCGCGTGTGAGATTCAGCGCCCTCTCAGCCCGGTGCTCCGAGCTCCCGCGTGTGCAAATGTGCATCCACGCTAGCGTCATACCGGGCACGCTGAACAGAGGGCCCACGTCCAAGAGCGAGTACTCGCGTTGATCGATCGGTGACCAGCATGCAGCCGCCTCCTCCGCCGCCACCCGGCCGGAACCCCCGTCCGGGCCCCGGCGGCCGTCCCGGCCCGGGACCAGAATCCGCAGGTCGGGGCCGTGGCCGCAACAGGCCCGACGGACCCGATGGGCACGACCGGTATGACGCGAACGAGGAGTACGACGGGTACGGCGGCTACGGCGGCTATGACGACGGGAACCGGCACGAACGTCAGTACGGACGCGGCCCGTACGACCAGAACACCCCATACGACCCGTACGGCACAGGCACCGCACAGACCCCGAACACCCCATACGACTCGGGCACCTCGCGAGCCCCGAACGCCCCGTACGACACGGGATCCACACGCGTCCCGAACGGTCCGTACGGCACCCGACCCCCACGTGTCCCGAACGACCCCTACGGCACCGGGCCCACACACATTCCGGACCCTTCGCGCACCGAGGGCGCCCCGCGTGCCCAGAGGGGTCGGGGCGCCCAGAACGCGCCGCACGGCGCAGGTGCCCCCCGCAGCCGCCCGGCGGAGGCCCACGATCGCCCCTGGGACGCGGGCCGGGGCCACGAGCCGGACGGCCACGGCCCCACCGGCAACCATCCCGCGGACGCCCACGGGCACGGGCACACGCACTCCCACGGGCCCGCCGCGCCCGTCTCGCGTCACCTGCGCAAGGTCATCGGGGCCATCCTGATCCCCTTCGCCATCGCGGTCGTGGTCGGCATCGTGGCGCTCTGGCCGGGGGGCGCGCCGCCGCACAAGCGGACCGGCGTCGGCTTCGACCGGCAGAGCCAGCAGGCGGTCGTGGCCCGCATCGACAAGGTGAGCTGCGCATCCGTGAACGCTTCGGCGGAGGCGCCCACGGGGGACACCTCGACCGCCGAGGGCAGCTCCGCCCAGCAGGAGAAGCACGGGACCTGCGGGAAGGCGACCGTCCGGATCACCACCGGCAAGGACACCGGCCGCACCTTCACCGAGATCGTCCAGCCCGACGCGCCGCGCCAGCTCCACCAGGGGCAGAAGGTGGTGGTGGCCTATGCGCCGGACGCGCCCAAGGAACTCCAGTACTCGGTGACCGACGTGAACCGGAAGCTCCCGATGGCGCTGCTCGCCGGGATCTTCGCCCTGGCGGTGATCGTGGTGGGCCGGCTGCGTGGCGTCACGGCTCTGGTGGCGCTGGCGGTCAGCTTCCTGGTGCTGAACCAGTTCGTCCTGCCGGCCGTCCTGCAAGGGGCGAATCCGCTGCTGGTGGCGGTGGTCGGGGCGAGCGCGATCATGCTGATCGCGCTCTACATGTGCCACGGGCTGACCGCGCGCACCTCCGTCGCCGTGCTGGGCACGCTGGTGTCGCTGCTGCTCATCGGGGTGCTCGGCTCCCTCTTCATCGGGTGGTCGGCGCTGACGGGCAACACCGACGACAACACCGGGCTGATCCACGGCCTGTATCCGTCGATCGACATGAGCGGTCTGCTGCTGGCCGGCGTGATCATCGGCTCGCTGGGCGTGCTCGACGATGTGACGGTGACGCAGACCTCCGCCGTGTGGGAACTGCACCAGGCCGATCCCTCGATGGGCTGGCGGGCGCTGTACCGGGCGGGCATCAGGATCGGGCGCGACCACATCGCCTCGGTCGTCAACACGCTCGTGCTGGCCTACGCGGGCGCGGCCCTGCCGCTCATGCTGCTCTTCTCGATCGCGAAGAGCGGGGTCGTGCAGGTCGCCAACAGCGAGCTGGTCGCCGAGGAGATCGTCCGGACGCTGGTGGGCTCGATCGGTCTGGTGGCCTCGGTGCCGGTGACGACGATCCTCGCCGCGCTCGTCGTCTCCGCGGACCGGCCCGAGCCCTCCCTGGAGGGGGCCGTCGACGGGGACGGAGCCGGGGTGACCGCCAAGCGGCTGCCGGGGCCTGGGGCGCCCGCGGGCTCCGCTCCGGTACCGGTACCGGTACCGGAAGGCGACGGTCCTTCCGCACGCGGCGGTGGCCAGCGTGGCGGACGGGGGCACCGGCGCAGGCACTAGCCGCAGGCGCGCGGCTCCTGTCGCACCACCCTGAGTCGTTGGCTCACCACCCAGGGCCGCCGGCTCACCACGCGGGACACCCAGGGCGCCCGGATCGTCGCCCAGGGCTTGCGGCTCGTCGTCCCGAACCCCCGGGGTATCGCCGTGCGGCCTCGGGGTATCGCCGTGCGGTCTCGGGGCATCGCCGAGAGTTCTGCCCTCACCAGCCCCGGTGCGACGACTTGTCCGACATGAACTTGCGGACCACGAACATGAGCGCACCCACGATCGCGACGAAGATGAGCACCTTGAAGAGCAGCCCTATGAGGAACGAGAGGATGCCGACGATCAGCCCGCCGAACACGACGAGGGCGATGACCGGCACCACGACCCACTTGAGCCACCAGGGCATGCCTGCGAAGACTCCACGCTCTGCCATCGTCCTTACCGTCCTTCACCTCTCGGCCGGCCCGGAGCCGCTCTACTGCGGGAACCGCCCGGCCCGGTGCTCGCGCACCGATCTCGTCTCGTGCTATCGATGCTAAGCGGACGGGAGGAGTAACGGGACGCCTGACGGCCCTTGTCCTTCCCTGACCCGTCCCCTAGGGAATCCCGGGGGAACGCCTGGGGACGGCTGGGGCTCCGGGAGGGTCCGCGAGCGCTCCTCGGGGAGGCCCGGGAGGAGTCCGCAGCGGGGCGTCACCGCAGGGGGTCCGCGGGATTCGGGTGGAGTCCGCGCCGGGTACGGCACGCACCGCGAACCGGCGGGTCAGCCACGCTCCGGCGCCCAAACCGGCAGCTCGGCCCGGCTCCGGCGGCCAGACCAGCAGGTCAGCCCCGCTCCGGCGGCTGAGCCGACAGGTCAGGCACTCTCCCCGCCGACTGAGCCGGCAGGTCAGGCACCCTCCGGCGGCTGAGCCAGTGGTCAGGCACTCTCCGGCGGGGAGAAGACCACCAGCACCCGCAGGTCCTCGCTGATGTGGTGGAACTTGTGCGGCACCCCGGCCGGGACGTAGACCACACTGCCGCGCGCGACGTGCGTGGTCTCCGCGCCGACGGTGAGGGCGCCGCGGCCGCTCACCACGAAGTAGATCTCGTCCTGCCGGTGCGGCTGCTGGGTGTCCAGGGCCCCGGCATCGAGGGCGTAGAGCCCGGCCGACATGGTCCGCGAGCGCAGGAACTGAAGGTACGCCCCGTTGTTCGCGGCGCGCTCCGCGTCCAGCTCGTCCAGTCGGAATTCCCGCATCGCCCCGTCTGCCCCTTGTCCGCCGTCGGCCGCGTCCGAGCGCCCTCGCGCCCGTGGCCCTGCTCACGTCACGATCAGTCCCAGGTGGTCTGCCGCGTCTGCCACGATCAGACACATGAAGAATTTCCTAGTCAAGACGATCGCCAACGCGGCGGCACTGGCCGTGGCGGTGTGGGTGCTGGACAAGATAACCCTCACCGGTGCCGGGGTAGGCGAGAAGACGCTGACCCTGGTCATCGTCGCGTTGATCTTCGGCCTGGTGAACGTCCTGGTCAAGCCGATCGTGAAGCTGCTCACGTTCCCGTTGTTCATACTCACCCTGGGCTTGATCACCCTGGTGGTCAACGCCCTGATGCTGCTCCTGACGTCGTGGGTCGCCGGCACGCTGGACGTCGACTTCCACGTGGAGGGCTTCTGGACCGCGGTCCTGGGCGGCCTGATCATCTCCGTCGTCGCCTGGGCCCTGCACCTCGTCCTGCCCGACGAGGACTGAGAGCGAGCGATGACGACATCGGAAAACACCCCCCGGCCGTACCGGGTGTGCTTCGTGTGCAGCGGCAACATCTGCCGGTCGCCCATGGCCGAAACCGTCTTCCGCGCGCGCGTCGACGAGGCGGGACTCAGCGATCTTGTAGAGGTGGACAGCGCCGGCACCGGCGGCTGGCACGAGGGGGACGGCGCGGACCCGCGCACCGTGTCCGTGCTGGCGGACGCCGGTTATGAGAGCGATCACACGGCGCGGCAGTTCCAGGAGTCGTGGTTCGCCGGGCTCGACCTGGTGATCGCCCTGGACTCCGAACACCTCCAGGACCTGCGCGAGCTGGCGCCCGCCGAGGCCGACGCCCAGAAGGTGCGCCTGTTGCGCTCGTACGACCCCGCCGCCGGCGACGACCTGGACGTGCCCGACCCGTACTACGGCGGCGTCGAGGGTTTCGACGACTGCCTGGAGATGGTGGAGGCGGCCTGCGAGGGCCTGCTCCCCGCCGTCGCCGAAGCGGTGAAGGGCAGGGCGGAATGACGCACGCGCGCGTGGACGACGATCCGGAGCGGGACGGCAGGCCGGACGCCCTGGGCGCCCCGGAGAACGACGGCGGGCCGGACGGTCCGGGACAGCGCACGGGCGACGGCACGCGGCTGGTGCGGGCGGGGCTGCCCGCACCCGAGAAGTACGAGCCCGCCCTCCCCGGCCCGGTGTTCGCCGCCCACTACCACCTGCCGGGCGAGCCCACCGGCCCGTACACGTACGGGCGGGACGAGAACCCCACCTGGACGCGCCTGGAACGGGCCATCGCCGAGTTGGAGGCCCCGGGTGCCCCGGTCGGCCCGAACACCCCGGAGAGGGGCAGCGGGACGGCCTCCGGGGCCCCAGGCATGCGCGCGGACACGACCGCGGGCGAGGGCTCGGGGGAGCCCGCCGACGCGAGCACGAACGAGGACACGGGTACAGACACAGGCACAGGCACAGGTACGCGCACAGGCACAGGCACAGACACCCACGAGGACGTGGGCGCGACCGGAGAGGCGGCCGCGGCCGGGAGGGCGGGCCCGGGCGCCGTCGAGGCCCTGGTGTTCGCGTCCGGGATGGCCGCCACCTCCGCGGTGATCTTCTCGCAGGTGCGCGCGGGCGACGTGGTGGTCCTGCCGGGCGACGGCTACCAGGCGCTGCCCCTGATCGCCGAGCAGCTCACGGCGTACGGCGTGGAGGTGCGCACGGCGCCGACCGGCGGCGACGCCCAGCTCGGCGTGCTGGACGGCGCCCGGCTGCTCTGGCTGGAGACGCCCTCCAACCCGGGCCTCGACGTGTGCAACGTCCGGCGCCTCGCGGCGCAAGCGCACGCGCGCGGGGCGCTGGTCGCCGTCGACAACACCCTCGCCACCCCGCTCGGCCAGCGCCCCCTGGAGCTGGGCGCCGACTTCTCGGTGGCCAGCGGCACCAAGCAGCTCACCGGACACGGCGACGTTCTGCTCGGCTACGTGGCCGGCCGCGACGCCTCCCTGATGGCAGCGGTACGGCGCTGGCGCAAGATCGCCGGGGCCATACCGGGGCCGATGGAGGCGTGGCTCGCGCACCGGTCGCTGCCCACGCTGCACCTCCGTGCGGAGCGGCAGAACGCCAACGCCCTGGCCCTCGCCGAGGCCCTTACCGGGCGCCCTGATGTGACGGGCCTGCGTTACCCCGGGCTGCCGGGAGACCCCGCGCACCGGCTCGCCGCCGCGCAGATGCGGCGCTTCGGGTGCGTGGTGTCGTTCACGCTGCCCACGCGCGCGCGTGCCGAACGGTTCCTGTCGGAACTGCGCCTGGTCGACGACGCGACCAGCTTCGGCGGGGTGCGCTCCACCGCGGAGCGCCGCGGACGCTGGGGCGGCGACGACGTCCCGGAGGGCTTCATCCGCTTCTCCGCCGGCGTCGAGGACACCGTGGACCTGGTGCGGGACGTCCTGCGGGCACTGGACGCGGCGGCGCGCGAGGCCCGTTGACCCATGTGGGCACGGCAGGCCGGTTGGCCGTGCGGCATGGCACGCCGGTTGGTCCGCGCAGTACGGGCAGGCCCGTTGGCTCAGGTCGCACGGCAAGTCCGTCGACCACGCGGCACGGCAGGCGGGACGGCCCACGCGGCACGGCAGGCGGGCCGGCCCGCCTGCCCCTGCACCGGCCCGCCACCAAAGCCCCTCCCCTCGTCCACGCTGACGCGGCAACCCCCATGCAAGGGCCGTCTACCCTTTGGGGAAGCATGGGCCAGAGGAAAGCAGGGGTCTGACGAGCCGTCGGCCCGCCGCCCTGAGCGGCCGCCGGCCCGCCGCCAACGCCAGGAGGGCTCAATGGAGCACGAGGACTCGGTGGGGAACGGGGGCTCGGTCGAAGACCAGCGCCCGGTGGAGCACGACGACGCACCGCGGGCGGCGGGTGCTCCCCTCATTGACACGAGTAAGGCGCACTCCGCGCGCGTCTACAACTACATACTCGGCGGCAAGGACAACTACCCCGTCGACGTGGCCGCCGCGGAGGCCCTGCTCGAGGCCTGGCCCAAGCTCGCCACCAGCATGCGGATCAACCGCGACACCATGCAGCGGATGGCGCGCTGGCTGGCGGCCGAGGCCGGCATCCGCCAGTTCCTCGACATCGGCACCGGCCTGCCGACCGAGCCCAATCTCCACGAGGTGGTGCAGGAGGTGGCCCCGGAGAGCCGTGTCGTCTACGTCGACAACGACCCGATCGTCCTGGCGCACGCCCGCGCACTCCTGACCAGCAGCCCTGAGGGGCGCACCGCCTACATCGACGCCGACATGCGCTCCCCCTGGCAGGTCCTTGAGGCCCCTGAGCTCCGCGAGACGTTGGACCTCGGCCGGCCCATCGGCGTCACCGTCATCGCGATGCTCCAGTTCGTCGAGGACGCGGGGAACCTGGTGCGGCAGCTGACCGCGGCGCTGCCGAAGGGCAGCTACCTGGCGCTGACCACGGCCACCGCCGACATCACCCGGGACGAGGTGACCGCCATGGCGGAGGAGTACACGCGGCGGGACGTGCCGATGTACCTGCGCACCCGCAGCGAGGTCGAAGGGCTCTTCAGCGGCATGGAGATGGTCGATCCCGGCGTGGTGCCCATGAACCGCTGGAAGCCCGAGCCCGGCGTCGAGATCCGGGACGAGGACGTCAACATGTATGCCGGCGTCGGACGGGTCCTCTAGGACAGCGGTGTGCGCTCAGGCCGTACGCGCCGGGGGAGGGTGGGGAGCGGGACCAGGGCCGAGGCCGGCGCACCGGTGCGCGCGCCGGCGGACGTGGCGCCGGAGGGCACTGATGCCGTGGCGGACGCCGGTACGAGCGAGAGCGTGGCCGCGGCGGCCCTGCGGGCCCGGGTGTGGGGCAGCGCCTCGTTCCGCACGCCCGAGGCCACCTCATGGATGCCGCGCCCACCGGCGCGGCGCCGCAGCATCATCGCGTAGGCCCCGAGCGAGCCGACCAGCAGCACGATGAACAGGGTCTCCGCGGGGTGGAAGGCCACCAGGTAGAGCGTGTCCGCAGAGCCCGCACGCCGGGCGCCGTCGAGCACCGAGAACAGTGACGGGTTGTACAGCACGGCCGTGGGAAGCGCGGCACCGGATGCCAGCAGAGGCAGCGTCACCACGCCGAGCACCAGCGCACGCACCGCCAGCCGCCAGGGCGCGGGCCGTGCGCCGTCGGCCGTCACCAGCTTGAGCAGCAGCAGCCGCTTGCCGGGTGTCGATCCGGTCAGCCAGGGAAGCACCACGAACCACAGCGTGAAGACGGCAAGCGGTACGCGCACGATGTTCTCGATGCCGCCGCGACCGCCGTACGCCATGGCCAGCACGCCGAACGCCGTGGCGCACGCGACCCCGAGCAGGTCCACCACCAGCGCGGTGAGCCGCCGGCCGAAGGCGACCGGGCGGCGCGCCAGGACCCGCTCGTCCAGCGCCTCCATCGTGGGCAGCAGGCGGGCAGGCGACCCGGCGAGGAGCCAGCCGACGGCCGCACCACCGGTGTTGGTGAGCAGGTCGTCCACGTCGAAGAGGCGGTACGGGCAGGGGTAGATGCCCCACAGGCCGGTGCCCTGGGTGAGTTCGAAGAAGAGCGAGACGCCGAAGCCGGCCACGACGGCCGCGGCCATGCCGCGCCGGAAGTGGTAGCGCATGAAGATGCCCAGCGGCAGGAGCAGGAGCAGGTTGAAGACCGCTCCGGCGACCGCGGGGTTGTCCAGTACCAGGGCGTTCAACGTGACCTTGTGGTGGGACTCCTTCCAGATGTCGCCGAACGTGTTGCCCGGGATCCACTGGGGGCGGGCGACCGGGGCGAACGCACGGCACATGTCCGCGGTCCGCGCGGGCAGCGGGACGACGGTCATGCAGACGGCGGTGATCGCGTAGTAGAGGAAGCCGCTGAGTGACAGCGCACGCCACTGGGAGAGCACCCCGTGTCTCCGGTAGAGCACGACGGCCGTGGGCAGGAACAGCGCCAGCGCGAGCAACGGGAAGAGTGCGGCGGCCGTCTTGATCGGCAGTACGTACGCGGCTGTCATGCAAGTGACTATACACCAGGTGTATACATCGAGCGTATAGATGGCTGGAGGGCGTGGATCGTGGATCAGGGAGTGCCGAACCGGGGTGTGGCGTCAGGTCAAGAGCCAGGTCTAGAGCCAGGTCACAGGGCTGGCACGCGGAACCGCGCCCGCCCGGCTCGCCCCGCTCAGCGCCGCGACATGTAAAGCATGAAGGCGTTGTACAGCAGGCGGTTGAGGGGGTAGTCCCACTCGCCGAGGTACTCCACCGCCTCGCCGCCCGTGCCGACCTTGAAGCGCAGCAGGCCCGCCAGGTCGTCGGCCTCGTCCAGTGTGTCGGTGATGCCGCGCAGGTCGTAGACGGCGGCTCCGCGTTCGTGGGCGTCCGACATCATCCGCCACTGGATGGCGTTGCTCGGCTGGACCTCGCGCTTGCGGGTGGTGGAGGCGCCGTACGAGTACCAGACGTGCTCGCCGACGGTCAGCATGGTGGCCGCGGCCAGCAGATCCCCCTCGTGGTGGGCGAGGTAGAGCCGCATCCGTCCGGGATCCTCGGTGGTCAGCGCCGTCCACATGCGCTGGAAGTAGGCCGGCGGGCGGGCCGTGAACCCGTCGCGTGCGGCGGTCTCCGCGTACAGCTCGTAGAACGCGGGCAGGTCGTCGTGGTTGCCCTGCACGACCTTGACCCCGGCCTTCTCGGCCTTCTTGATGTTCCGGCGCCACTGCTGGTTCATGCCCTGCCGGACCTCGTCGAGGGTCCGGCCGGCCAGCGGCAGCTGGAACACATGGCGGGGCTGCCCGGCGCTGAAACCTCCTCCACTGCCTGAAAGACGTGGGAGGTATCCCCCTGTCCCATCGCCGGCGGTGTCGCGCCAGCCCATCCCGCGCAGCCGGCCGGCGACGGCCTTGCCGGCCGGGTCGTGGGCGCTGGGCTTGGCGTCGGACAGGCGCTTGGCGCCCGGATCGGCCAGCGCGGCCTTGACCGTCTCCGCGTCCCAGCGACGGATGACGACGGGCGGACCCATCCGCACCGCGAAGGCGCCCTGGGACCGAAGGTGGTCGAGCAGGGGGGAGAGCCAGCGGTCCAGGCCGTGTGCGGACCAGTCGATGAGCGGGCCCTCGGGCAGGTAGGCCAGCGAGCGCCGGAGCGCGGGGAGCGGGCGGAAGAGGACCAGGCCCGCGCCTACGAGCCGGTCGCCGTCCAGCCAACCCAGGCTCTCCGCTCGCCAGTCCGGCTTCACCCCGCCCCAGGAGGGGAGTTGCATGGGGCTCGCCGAGGGCTGCGCCCTGACGAAGGCCATGTGCTGCTCACGAGTGATCGGTGCCAGACGAAGACCCATGCCGCGCGCACTCCTCCGGGTAGACGTACCGCCGGCCCATGAGCCGCCGGCGGTCAGGGCGCCCAAGCCTACGAATCCCTGGCGAGGCGGCGCACCCGACAGCCTATGAACGAGCCACGGCCCGCGTTACGGCTCGGCGGCCCTCCGTACTCCATCCAGGGGAGACATGCACCCGGTCGGTCGGACCACCCTGCCGGTCGGACCACCTGGCCGGTCGGCCACCCTGCCGGTCGGCCCGCCCCGCCTCCCGGCCCACGCCGAGGGGCCCGTGCGCCGGAGCTCACCCCTGTCCCGCTGCCGCCGCCCTCCCGAAGGCAACGCGACCCGGGCACGCAGAACGGCCCGAGCCTCCCCCCTCATGGCTCGGGCCGCCTTACCCGGTCTCCGCGCGGAGAACCGTATAAACCAGGCTAGTTGACTCTCTGTCAGTGTCCAATCACCCTGCTGATGGAGACCTGTCGGCTTATTTATAGTTGAACCATTCGCGCTCCAGAGGGGTGGGGTTTGCCATGGATCTGGCCCTGTTGCGCACTTTCGTCGCTGTGCACCGGGCCGGTTCCCTCACCCGGGCGGCGGCGCTGCTGGGACTGTCGCAGCCCGCCGTCATCGCCCAGATCCGCGCGCTGGAACGGCAGTTGGGGCGTCCCCTCTTCCTGCGGCAGGCCCGCGGGGTCACGCCCACCTCCATCGGCGACGAGCTCGCCCATAGGGCTGCGCCGCACCTCGACGCGTTGATGGAGATCACCCAGAGCGGTCTCGACGACAACGGCTCACCGCGCACCCTGCATCTCAACGGTCCTCCGGAGTTCGTCTCCGAACGGGCCCTGCCCGCCCTGACGGCACTGGCGGGCAGGGACCGGATGGCGCTGCGTGCGTCGTTCGGCCATGCGGACGAGGCGCTGGAGGGGCTTGCGGCGGGCCACTACGACCTGGTCATCAGCACGGCCCGGCCGCGTGGAGCGCTGCTCACGGCCACGGCACTCTGCGACGAGGAGCACGTGCTGGTCGCCGGAGCGCGCTGGGCGGCCCGCATCCCTCCCGGCACCCTCCGATCGAAGGGCCCCAGGGCAGCCAAGGACCTGCCGGTGGTGGAGGTCCACGAGTCCCTGCCGCTGGTCAGCCGGTACTGGGCCGAGGTCTTCGACTCCCTGCCCACCGCCTCCGCCGCCGTGATCGTGCCGGATCTGCGGGCCGTACTCAGCAGCGTGATCGCCGGAGCCGGCCTGGCCGTCCTGCCCCGCTACCTCTGTGCCACGGCGCTGGAGCGCGGGGAGGTGGTAGCGCTGCTCGACCCGCCGGTGCCGCCGCTGCGCACCTATTTCCTCGTCGTCCGCACCGGCACCCTCGCCCTGCCCCATATAGGCCGGGCGCACGAGTGGCTGCTGCGGTCGGCACTCGACTGGGACTGACCTGCCCGACCTTCACCCCGGCAAATGCCGTCCCCGAGGCCGGAACGTCTGGCTCCGGAGTGGAAGTGGGATGTTTCACGTGGAACATGTCGGGCCACAATTTCTCCCATGACCGTCCGACCCGTGGTCAAACGCACTGCACGCGCCATCCTGCTCGACGGCGATGATCTGATCCTGATCAAGCGGACCAAGCCCGGGGTCGACCCTTACTGGGTGACCCCAGGCGGCGGGGTGGAACCCAGCGATACCAGCGTCATTGATGCCCTCCACCGCGAGGTGGACGAGGAGCTCGGCGCCAAGATCGTCGATGTGGTCCCGTGCTTCGTGGACACCGTGGAGCACATCGGTGACGACGGCGGCGCAACCGGCGTCAAGGTGCAGCACTTCTTCGTCTGCCGTCTGGAGTCCATCGACGAGGCCCTACGGCACGGCCCGGAGGTCGACGACCCCATCGGGGAGTACGAGATCGTCCGCGTGCCCTTCACTCGGGTGGGCATCGCCTCCGTCCACCTCGTTCCGCTCTCCCTGCGGCATTACCTCGACGGCAATATCGAGGGGGTGCTGGCGCTGCACGCGCCTGACCTGGGGTGAGGGGCGGGCCGGCCTTCGGTGGAGCCGTCGCCGGTGCGGGCGCGGCCCTGTGCGGCCTATCCGGCAGGTACGGGACGCGGCTGCCGGGAACGGCTGGTGCGCGGTGCGCACGGGACCGTGGTGACGGCGCGGTGCGCACGGGACCGTGGTGACGGCGTGGTGCGCACGGGACTGTGGTGACGGCGCGGTGCGCCCGAACGCAGCCGCCGCCACCAACGTCCTACGCCGACGCTAGTACGCCCGGTTACTCCCGCCGTCAGACGCCGCCCTGGGTCCTCGCTCGGCACTGTGGCGGGCATGAAGCTGAAGCGCCGGCCCCGCCGGGCCCTCCTCGTCGTCCACACCGCCTCCTCCGTCGGCTGGCTCGGGCTCACCCTGGGTCTGCTGGCACTCGGCATCACCGCGGCCGCCTCGGACTCCCCCGAGGTCGCGGAGGCGTCGTACCGCTCGATGAAGGTGTTCGCCGACTGGGTGAACATTCCCGTCGCCCTGCTGAGCCTCGTGTCCGGCGTGGTGCTCTCGCTGGGCACCCCCTGGGGCCTCGCGCGGCACCGCTGGGTCTACACCAAGTTCTGGATGACCCTGGCCGCCACCGGACTGACCATCTTCGCGCTCCGGCCCGAGATCAACAGGGCCGCTCAGCAGGCCATCGCGGGACAGCCGGTCACCAGTACGGTGGACCTCGTCATCGCTCCGTCGGTCGCCCTGGCCACCTATGGCTTCATGACGGCGATCTCGGTGCTGAAGCCCTGGGGACTGACCAAACGTGGCCGAAAGCTCAGGGCCGGTGCCCGCAAACCGGTAGACGTCACGGTGCTGCGTCCGACAGCCTGACCTGCGTGTCGACACCTTCCCTCAACGCGCTCCCGATCCGCCGCCTGACCCACCGCGACCTCCGGGCCTGCGCGGATCTCGCCGAGGACCGCGGCTGGCCCCGTGACGAGCACAAGTGGGGCCTGCTGCTCACGGCAGGCACCGGCTACGGCATCGACGACCCGCAGGGCGGCCTCCTCAGCACCTCCATCCTGACCTCGTACGGCCCCCAGGAGGCCCCTGACCTCGCGGCCGTCGGCATGATGCTGGTCGCCGGGCGGCACGCCCGGCAGGGCGTGGGGCGCAGGATGATGCGGCACCTCATCGACATCGCCGGCGGGACACCCCTCACCCTCCACGCCACCGACCTCGGGCGCCCGCTCTACGAGGAGGTGGGCTTCAAGGCCGTCGGGCAGGCCCGGGTCCTGAGGGGGCACTTCGTCCCGGACGAGACCTCCACGCTCGGCACCCGCCCCGCCGTGGCCGAGGACCTCCCGGCCATCCTCCGCCTGGACAACGCCGTCTTCGGCACCGACCGCACCCACATCATCACGCGCCTGCCCGCCTTCGCCGACCAGCTCCGCGTCGCAGAATCCGACGGCGAGATCACCGGATACGCGGCGGCCTGGCCGACCACGGACACCCATGCCATCGGCCCGCTGGTCGCCCACGACCTCCAGACGGCGAAGGCGCTGATCACCTCGCTCGCCGCCGGCACGGACCGCCCCCTGCGGACCAACACCGACACTCGCCACGAGAAGTTCGTGAGCTGGCTGGAGGACCGCGGCCTCGCGTCGAGGATCAGCGGCACCCTGATGGCCCACGGCATCCCGCAACTCCCCGGTGACTGGACCCGCAACTTCACACCGCTGAACGTGGCCACGGGCTGACGGCGGGCGCGTACCGAACGGGACGGGGCCGGCCGAGGCGCTCGTCCCAGCCCCAGCCCCGGGGCCGGAGCCCGCGCACCCCTGCGCTTAGGCTCGCCGGCATGGAAGAACTTCACATCCGGCCGGCCATCGCGGAGGACATCCCGGCCCTCGTGGCCATGCTGGCCGATGACGTACTGGGTGCCGCGCGGGAGTCGCTCGACGACCTCGCGCCGTACACCGCCGCCTTCGAGCGGCTGGCCGGCGACCCGAACCAGCACCTGGTCGTCGCAGTCCGGGACGACCAGGTGGTCGGCACGCTCCAGCTCACCATCATTCCCGGCCTCTCCCGGCAAGGCGCCACGCGGTCGATCATCGAGGGCGTACGGATCCACGCGAAGGAACGCGGCAACGGGCTGGGCAGCCAGTTGATCTCCTGGGCAGTCGAGGAGTCACGGCGCCTGGAGTGCCGGTTGGTCCAGCTCACCACGGACATGAGCCGTACCGACGCCCAGCGCTTCTACAAGAGGCTGGGGTTCGCCGCCACGCACATGGGGTTCAAGCTGGAGCTCTGAGCGCCTCGATCGATCGGAACGGGCGGGCACGTGGCGCAGGCGGATCAGGTCGCTCGCGGCGGCCACAGTGACGGCGACGGCACCGACGCCGACGCCGACTCGCTGGCGGGTGTTTCACGTGAAACACCCGCCAGCGCCTTCTACATCGGAAGCGGCCGCCACCCCTGCGGGTCCACCCCTCCAGGAACCGGAGCCTCCTTGTCGTAGGGCTCTCGGGTAAAGACAAACGACCCCAGGTCCAGGTGGCTCACCGAGCCATCGGGTCGGCGCACGGCGCGCAGGATCTCCCCGGCGTAGTAGCCGTTGAGGCCGGTCCAGGTGCCGTCGTCGTTGGCCCGGAACCGTGCGCTGCGGGCACGTCCCGTCAGCGGGCCGAGTTCCAGGGCACCGTCTCCGGTCAACCGGAGTGCCACGGCCTGGGTGCCCCAGTACCAGGGCCCGGCCAGCTCCAGGACCGCTGGGTCGACGTCGCTGAGCAGCCGCCAGGGTTCCGGGATCGGTGGCTCGGCCTCGGCCACGATCCGTACGAGGTCGCCGGCCACCTCGCTGATCGGCACGCCCGAGGTGCAGTTGGTGAGGACAACGGCGCCGAGTCGGTCCTCCACGCTGAACAACAGGCTGGCCAGGAAGCCGGGCAGCGAACCGGAGTGGCCCACGAGGACACGCCCGTCCCGGTCCTGGACCTGGAGACCGAGACCGTAAGCGGCCCCCGCCGTCACATCGGCGGTCTCGGCCGGCGCCGAGGGGGCTCGCATCTCACGCAGTGACTCGACGCCGAGCACCCGGTCGTCGCCCTCCAGGAGGAAGAGGCCGAACCGGGCCAGGTCTCCGGTGGTGGACCACAGTTGCCCTGCCGGCGCCATCAGACCCAGGTCCTCCAAGGGCTCGGGCAGCATCACATCGGCCCAGGGATGCACCGCCCAGCCCCCGGCGTGCGGGTGCTGCGGCCGGCCGCTCGTGCGGTGCAAGCCCAGGGGTTCCAGCACCTCCCGGCGCAGCACCTCTTCCCAAGGGGCGCCTCGTAGTTGCTCCACCAGGGCGCCCAGTAGCGTGAAGCCGGGGTTGGAGTAGTGGTGCCGCCGGCCCGTGGGATGGCGGAAGGGTGCCTCCCCCAGGACGTCGCCGAGGGTGGGCCGCAGGGAGCCCGGGGTCCGCTCCCACCAGGGAGCCGGGCTCTCGGCTGCGAGACCGCCGGTGTGGGCGAGGAGTTCGGCGATGGTGACGTTCCCGGCACCGGTGCCGGGAAGGTGCTTGTCCAGCGGGTCACCGAGGTCCAGCAGGCCCTCGTCGCGCAGACGCATCACCAGGACGGCCGTGAACGTCTTGGTGATCGAGCCGATCCGGTACTGCACCTGCTCGTCGGGCGCATGGCCGGACACGCTCGTCCGTGCGCCGTGCCAGACAGTCTCGCCCTCGCGGAACACCGCGGCCACCATGGACGGCGTCCGGCCCTCCTTCTGGGCGGTGGCCAGCCGCTGGAGCAGGGCGCGCCCGGTGGCGGGCAGCAACTGGGCGGTGCCGGGCGAGGGCTGATCGGAAATCGGTGTCGTCATGGGCCCAGTCCACCCTGGTACTCGCCGGGCGTCGAGCGGATTTCATCCGGGGGCGGGCGGGGGCCTCGGGGGCGGACGTGGATTCGGCGGTGCGTGACCCGCACAGTGCGGTCACCCACCGACCGCGGCCAAGATGGGATCGCCTCGGTCAAGTCCACGTACACCCGAATCACACCACGGACCTGCCCCCGGATCACACGGACCGTGGAAAGAAGCGCGCCTCCGGGAAGCGGGCCGAGGGGCCGTCGAGGAGGCCGTGGTCGTCCAGGCCGCGCAGCCGGCGGTCGAAGAAGGCGGCGAGGTAGGCGCGCCCCGCGGTGATCGCGCGGCCCGGCGGGATGGTGCCGATGTTCTCCTCGACGGCGCCGGCGGGCAGGTCGAGCCGGGCGGCGATCTGCGAGACGAGCTCCTCGGCGTCCGTGAACGTGGCGTGCTCCGCACCGCGCAGGGCGAGGCCCTGGTGCCAGCCGGTGCTGCGCCGCCACAGGGAGGCCCAGGCCGGTTCCGTGCCGAGGTCGTCGCCGTCCTTGCCGATCAGCAGGAACGGCCGGTCCAGGCCGTCCGCGGCGACCGTGGAGAGATGTCCGGGGTCGGTGTCCTCCCGGACGTACGCGAGCACGCCGTCGAGGTTGGCGCCCGCGGCGACCCGTGGATCGTCGTGCATCGTCTGGAGCGTGGTGAAGCCGCCGGCCGACTGGCCGAACATGCCGACCCGGTCCGTCCGGGCCACGCCGCGCAGATCCGCCGGCAGGGCGCTGCCCAACCGGTCCAGCACGAACCGGGTGTCGGCCACCCGGACCGCCGTCACCTTCTCCAGCAGTTCCACGAACCGGTCCGGGTCGTCGCCCGCCTTCGCCATCCCGGCGGGCAGCACCGACTTCTCCACGCGTCCGCCGGGGAACTCCACCGCGCCCGCGTCATACGTGTGGTCGACGCTCACGACCACATAGCCGCGGGACGCGAGATCCTCGCAGAGGACGGTGCCGAGCGAGCGGGGGTCCCCGGCGCCCGGGGAGTAGAGCACGACGGGGTACGGTGCGTGCCGCTCGTCGACCGGCGCGCCCTGGTGGGCGTGGGTGCGGGTGGCGGCCCAGTCCACCTTGTCGGCGGGGATGCCGGCGAGGTTGTTGAGGGCGGCGAACCCGGCGGCCTCGCCCGGCAGCATGTGCGGCGCGGCCGGGTACGCGGCGGCGTCCCTCGCCGGGTACCTGATGGTGGTCATGAGTTCGCGGTACGGCTGCGTGGGCTTCCACGGGTCCGGACGGGAGCGGTCGACCAGCCGCAGCGCGCGCGTTCCGAGCGCGTAGGGGCCGGTGGGCGCCGGCAGCGTCAGCCGCAGGGCACCGCCGGCGCCGGTCGCGGCGGCGGTCCGCATGGCCGCGTGCGCCGGATCGCCCGCGTGGCTGCCCGTGGTCGCTCGGGCCGCGGAGGCGGTGCGTTCGGTCAGGGCCACCGCGGGAACGGTGGCCAGGGCGATGGCGCCCGAGAGCAGGACGGCACGGCGAGTGGGCATGACGGGTCCCCCGGATGTGTGGACGGGCGGTGCGGCGAGGCGCCGCGGCCCGGCACGCCTCAGGATTCCCGATGGCCGGGAAGCCGCCCATCCGGCTGCCCGGGTGATCCTGCTGGGGGGTAACCCGTAGGCGCTTCTTCGCACAACGGCGCCCGGACGGCGCCGTGGACCTCACATCCGTGGCAGGCCCGGTACGCGGCCGCCGACCCGCACTCACCCGAGATCCGACCGGCGTCCACGAGCGCCCAGAGAAAGGCGAGGACGGCCACCACCAGCACCGCACAGCACCCGATCCCCGCCACCCTGTGTCCGACCCGGCCGTCTCGCCCCCCGAAACCACCCATACCAGGACAGTAGAGCCGCCGCCCGAGACACCGAATCCGCGCAGACGCTCGCTCGACATAGGCGGACATACTCGCCTCGACGCCTCGACGCCTGGCGTGGGGCCTGGGCAGGGTGGGCGAGGTGCCCCTCAGCCCAGGGTGACGGCGATGGCGACGAGGAGGCGTTGGCGGCGCAGTGCCCGGTCCGCGAGGCGGATGAGGCGGTAGAGGAAGAAGCGGCGCTGCATCAGGTCCTGGACGTGGCCCGTGCCGGTGGCGTCCAGGAGCCGGGCGTTGCCGGTAACGGTGGGCGCGCCGTCGGCGACGGTGCCGTTCGCGCCGCACGGGGCGACGGTGACCCGGGGATCGTTGCGGATTCGTCCGACCTTGCCCGTGGTCGGGTCGGTCAGGGCGTACACCGTGCCGCCGTGCACGAGGACGCCGACGGGCGTGGCCACGGCCTGGCCGTTCTCGCGGAACGTCGTGAGCAGGACGTACCTGCTGCCGGCGATGCGTTCCAGAGCCTGGGCAACGGTGTCGTGGGGTCGTTTGACTGTCACGCCGGGAAGGTTAACACTATTAACCACAGTGGTGAATGGCATTAACCACGGCTGCTCGTGCCCCGCCGTCACCCGGAACCGCGACACCGGAACCCCCATGGAGCACGTGATGAGCCGATCGCACGCCGGGCGCTGGAGCGCCGGCGACATACCCGACCAGCGCGGTCGCACCGCCGTGATCACAGGAGCCAACACCGGCATCGGCTTCGAGACGGCCAAGGCCCTCGCCCTGCGGGGCGCGACCGTCGCGCTCGCGGTGCGCGACGTCGAGAAGGGCAAGCGCGCCGCCGAGGAGATCAGGGCCGCCGGGCCCACGGCGGAGATTCGCGTGCAGCACCTCGACCTGGGCTCCCTCGCCTCCGTTCGCGCCGCGGCCGAGGAACTGCGGAGCACGCATTCCCAGATCGACCTGCTGATCAACAACGCGGGCGTGATGTACACCCCGCACCGCACCACGGCCGACGGCTTCGAGTTGCAGTTCGGCACCAACCACCTGGGGCACTTCGCCCTCACCGGGCTCCTGCGGGACCTGTTGCCGCCCACCACCGCCTCCCGCGTGGTGACGGTGAGCAGCGCCGGCCACCGCATGGGCGGCCCCATCGACCTCGACGACCTCGACTGGGGCAAGCGCCCGTACAACAGGACCGCCGCGTACGGACACTCCAAGCTGGCCAACCTGCTGTTCACCTACGAACTCCAGCGCAGGCTGCCGGGCACCGGCCCCCTCGCGGTCGCGGCCCACCCCGGCGGCGCCGACACCGCCGGCTCGAAGGCGGCGATGTCCCACTCCTCGCCGCTCACGCGCACGGCGTTCGCCGCCATCCGGCCGCTGCTCCTGCAATCCCCCGCGATGGGCGCCCTCCCCGTCCTGCGCGCGGCGACCGACCCCCGGGTGCGGGGAGGCGAGTACTACGGACCGCGCGGATTCCAGCAGAGCAAGGGGTATCCCGCGGTCGTCCGCTCCAGCCCGCAATCCCACGACGCGGCCCTCCAGCGGCGCCTGTGGGCCCTCTCCGAGGAGACGGGGATCACCTTCGCGGCGTGACGTTCTGCTTCCGGACCTGCGGATGGCGTCTTCTCTCGGCCCTACGGACGGCGCCTGCTCCCCGCCCTACGGACGGCGTCTGCTCTCGGCCCTACGAATGACGACTGCCTCCGGCCCCGCGGCCCGCCCCCCTACGCCCCCGCCATGTCCACGAACCGTGAATAGTGGCCCTGGAAGGCCACGGTGATGGTGGCCGTGGGGCCGTTGCGGTGCTTGGCGACGATCAGGTCCGCCTCGCCCGCGCGCGGGGACTCCTTCTCGTAGGCGTCCTCGCGGTGCAGCAGGATGACCATGTCCGCGTCCTGCTCGATGCTGTTGTGGGCGAGGATGCCGTCCGCGACGAAGTTGTGCGTGCCCTTGACCGTGGCGTCGAAGACCGGCTGCTCGCCGAGCGGTTCGATGGCGACGACGGGATCCCAGAAGACGTCGGGCTGGTCGTCGGGCGCGCCCGGCTCGTCGCGCGCATCCAGCACGCCGGGTGCACCCAGTTCGTCGGGCGCGCCTGAGGCACCGTCGGCCCTGCGGGAGCCCTCGTTCCCGGACCCGGCCGACCCGAAGACCCCAGCCGGCCCACCCGGCGCACCCTCCGCGCCGATCACCCGCCGGAAGGTACGCACTCCGTCCTCGCCGGACACCACCACGCGGTGCGCGGTACCGGCGGCGCCCGGCCCCGATGCCGCCTCCGCCTCTGCCCCTGCCTCCGCCCCCGCCTCGATCCTCGCCATGATCCCGAACCGGGACAGCAGCGCCGCCACGCCGTCGGCCAGCTCCCGGCTCGACGCGGCGTAGGAGACGGCCGCCTCCGAGGATCCCCCGGCGTACGAGGGGCCCGCGCCCGCCCGGGGAGCGCGGACACCGCCGCCCGTCCACAGGCGCCGCAGGAAGACCGCCACTTCGCCGTCGGCGGCGGCGTACATCTCCTCGGGCACCCGCGCCGCGCACTCCGGCGCCCGCACCCCGTACGCCGGACCCGCTACGCCCCCCACCCCGTCCGCCAGGGCCTCGATGCGGGCCGGCGACCAGTCGAGCCCCGTGCCCAGCGGCGCCGGAACCCGCCGCGGTACCGCGACCCTGCTGCCCACCGCGAGCTCCCCCAGCGGCCGCCAGCCCTCTGGCGCCAGGAACGGATGGTTCGCCGTCGCCTTGACCTGCCGCCCCGAGGCCAGCCGCAACCGGAACACCGGCTTCGTACCGGACGAGAACACGGCGGTGACCGGTGCCCGCACCAGCCGCCCGTCCTCGTCGAGCGACCAGACGAGCACGCCCTCGTGGCCGTTCGCCATCAGCTCGGCGAAGGTGACCGGCGCGCCCGTGTCGGCGCGCAGCAGGGTCGTGTCGGCGGTCATGCAGCCCGACTCGCGCAGGTCGGACACCATCGGCTTCTTGTCCGTACGCTGCTCGGGACCGCGGTTGAGCTGCGAGAGGGCGATGACCGGCAGCTCCAGCTCCTTGGCCAGCAGCTTCAGGTTCCGCGACATGTCGGAGACCTCCTGCTGGCGGCTCTCCGCGCGCCGCGAGCCGCCGGACTGCATCAGCTGGAGGTAGTCGATGACGACCAGGCGCAGGTCGTTGCGCTGCTTCAGGCGGCGGCACTTCGCGCGGATCTCCATCATGGAGAGGTTCGGCGAGTCGTCGATGAACAGCGGGGCCGCCGTCACCTCGGGCATCCGCCGCGCCAGGCGCGTCCAGTCATCGTCCGTCATCGTGCCCGAGCGCATGTGGTGCAGCGCCACGCGCGCCTCGGCGGAGAGCAGCCGCATCGCGATCTCGTTGCGGCCCATCTCCAGCGAGAAGATGACGCTCGGCAGGTTGTTCTTGATGGAGGCGGCGCGGGCGAAGTCCAGCGCGAGCGTGCTGTTGTGCGTGGGCACCATCGCCTCGGTGGCCAGGTACATGTGTCCCGGTCCGTCCACCTGGACGCAGCGCACCGGAACGCTCTCGACCTCCTCGACGCCGACGACGAAACGCCGCGTCGCCCGGGGCGCCCCCGGACGCCTGCGCTCTTCGTGCGCCCGCCGCTTGTCCTCCTGCCGGAAGACGTCGTCCGAGGTGGAGAAGGTGACGGTGTACGAGGCCGGTGCCCCGTCGGAGCGGCGCCCGCCCCGCCCGGCCGGCGGGCCGCAGCGGTGGCCGAGGCTCACGACCAGTTCGCGGAAGCCCTCCGCCAGGCCCGCGCTGGCGCTCGTGAACCGGACCGAGCCGCTCCCGGTGACCGTGCCACCGGTGTCCAGCAGCCCGGCCAGGAGCTCCCTTCGCTGCGCCGACGAACCCCGCAGGTACTGCTGGGGGATGGGACCCACGCCGGTGGGAGCCGTGCCGGTGGGACCCAGGCCGGTGGGATCCGCGCCCTTGGGACCCGTGCCCGCGGAACCCGTGCCGCTGAGACCCCCGCCAGCGGAACCCGCACCGGCGGAACCCGCCCCAGAGCCCCCCGCCGTATCGCCGCCGCCCACGCCCAGCCGCGCGCCCAGCGCATAAGGGGACTCCGGCAGGTCCGCGTCCGGCAGGGCCAGCGGGGAGGCGTTCTGCACGGAGTGGTTCAGGCGGTCGTCCGCGAGGTGCGTGCAGCGCAGGGTGGCGGCGATCTCCTTGGTCGTCCTGACCTGGGCGCGGGCCTCACTCCGGAGGCGGCCCTCCGCCCGCGCGGCGCGGCGGGACGTCCGGGTGTCGGTGAGCCACTGGTGATCCGCGTCGGCGATGACGGTCGTCCCGTCGTCGAACGTCATGCGGTAGCAGGGACGGCCGAGCATGACGTCGGTGGCGGCGACCACGCGCGTCGGTGTCCCGTCCGCGGCGATCAGGTGGTCTCCGACCTCCACCTCGCCCATCGTCGTCCAGCCCGTGGGGGTCGGCAGGGCCGTGTCCAGGGCCAGCGCCTTGCCCATCGCGGGCCGCGCCGCGATGACGATCATCTGCCCCGGGTGCAGGCCGTTCGTGAGGGAGTCGAAGTCGGTGAAGCCCGTCGGCACACCGGTCATCTCGCCGCTGCGCGAGCCGATCGCCTCGATCTCGTCGAGCGCGCCTTCCATGATGTCGCCGAGCGGAAGGTAGTCCTCGCTGGTGCGCTGCTCGGTGACGGCGTAGATCTCGGCCTGCGCGCCGTTGACGATCTCGTCGACGTCGCCGTCCGCGGCGTAGCCCATCTGGGTGATGCGGGTGCCGGCCTCGACCAGCCGGCGCAGGACCGCGCGTTCGCGGACGATCTCCGCGTAGTACTCGGCGTTGGCGGCGGTCGGGACCGTCTGCACCAGGCTGTGCAGGTAGGCGGCGCCGCCGACCCGGGTGATCTCACCGCGGCGGGTGAGCTCCGCGGCGACCGTGATGGGGTCGGCCGGCTCGCCCTTGGCGTAGAGGTCCAGGATCGCCTGGAAGACGGTCTCGTGGGCCGGGCGGTAGAAGTCGCGGCCCTTGAGGACCTCGACGACGTCCGCGATGGCGTCCTTGGAGAGCAGCATGCCGCCGAGGACGGACTGCTCCGCCTCCGGGTCCTGCGGCGGCACCCGTTCGAAGGACGTGCCGCCCTCCCAGCCGTCGCCCTCGCGACCGCGGTCGTGCTGGTCGTCGCGGCCGCGGCGGCTTCCGGTCGGCTGGTCGCCGTCCGGGCGGCGGCGGGAGGTCGGCAGACGATCGCCTGGTCCGCTGTCGGCCCACGGTTCGTCCAAAGGCTCGGAAAGGCTCACCGGGCCACCTCCTCGCGTCCGCCGTGCGGACCTAGCCGTGCCCCTTATTCCTACGGCACGGCACTGACAAAGTAAGAGGGCCCAGTTCCGGTTCCGCCGCGTCGCTGAGTGGGGGTCCGCGGTCCTCGAACGGGGGTGGGCGCCGCACTACGGTAGGCCGCCCCGCACCGTCAGCCAATCTGGTTATCCACAGGCACTGTGGATAACGGTCCACGGACTGTGGAGAACCCGCCAAAACCTGTGCACGACCCGGTGGACAGCACTGTGAACAAGCCTTCCCATGCCCCCGAACACATGCTCTGACCTGGTATTTCAGCGTCCACCGGCTGTGCAGAAGAAAAACTTCCCCGGTCGGCTCAAGATCACTTCGATGCCTTTACGACACTCCACCCGACCGAGTCAAGGTAATGGTCTCAATGGCGTTGCGTCACTTACCTGTGGAAGATTACATTGGTGCTTATGACACAGGCTCCCGCGGCGGCCGGCCGCACTCCGGAGAAGAGACACCGGCGGCACGACCGGGAGATCGTGACCCTCGCCCTCCCCGCTTTCGGCGCGCTCGTCGCCGAACCGCTCTTCGTCATGGCCGACAGCGCGATCGTGGGCCATCTGGGCACCAGCCAACTCGCCGGACTCGGCGTCGCCTCCGCTCTGCTCACCACCGCCGTCAGCGTCTTCGTCTTCCTGGCCTACGCCACGACCGCAGCCGTGGCGCGCCGCGTCGGCGCCGGCGATCTCCAGGCCGCCATCCGGCAGGGCATGGACGGCATCTGGCTCGCCCTCATCCTCGGCGCCGCCATCATCCTGATCGTGCTGCCCACGGCACCGGCACTCGTGGAGCTCTTCGGCGCCTCACCCACCGCGGCCCCCTATGCGGCGACCTACCTGCGGATCTCGGCCCTCGGCATCCCCGCCATGCTGATCGTGCTGGCCGCCACCGGTGTCCTGCGCGGTCTTCAGAACACCCGCACTCCGCTCTACGTCGCCATCGGGGGCTTCGTCGCCAACGGCGTCCTCAACGCCGGCCTGGTCTACGGCGCCGGTCTCGGCATCGCCGGTTCGGCCTGGGGCACGGTCATCGCCCAGTGCGCCATGGCGGCCGTCTACCTCACCGTCGTCATCCGCGGCGCCCGCCGGCACGGCGCCTCGCTCCGGCCCGACGCCGCGGGGATCCGGGCCAGCGCCGGAGCGGGCGCGCCCCTGCTGGTCCGTACGCTCTCGCTCCGGGCGATCCTGATGATCGCCACCGCGGTCGCGGCGCGGCTGGGAGACGCCGACATCGCCGCCCACCAGATCGTCCAGTCGCTCTGGAGCCTGCTGGCGTTCGCCCTCGACGCCATCGCCATCGCCGGGCAGGCGATCATCGGCCGCTACCTCGGCGCGGACGACGCCCAGGGCGCCCGCGACGCCTGCCGGAGGATGGTGCAGTGGGGGATCGCCACCGGTGTGGTCCTCGGCCTTCTGGTGGTGCTGACCCGGCCGCTGTTCCTGCCGCTCTTCACCTCGGACGCCACCGTCAAGGACACCGCCCTGCCGGCCCTGTTGATGGTCGCCCTCTCCCAGCCGATCTGCGGAATCGTCTTCGTCCTGGACGGCGTCCTGATGGGCGCCGGAGACGGCCCCTATCTGGCCTGGGCGATGCTGATCACCTTGGCGGTCTTCGCTCCCGCGGCACTGCTGGTCCCGGTGCTCGGCGGCGGGCTCACCGCCCTCTGGGGAGCCATGACGCTCATGATGGTGGTGCGCATGCTGACCCTCTGGCTCCGCTCCCGCTCCGGCCGCTGGATCATCACCGGCGCCACGCGCTGACATTCGGAGGGACGCGGGGGCACCTGACCCCGCAGCAGCTTTCCTGGTCCGGGCTTCCGTTGCTGCGCATGTTTCACGTGAAACACCAACAGCAGAAGCGCAACGGCAAAGGGGCCGCACCCGAAGGTGCGACCCCTGTCGCGTGCCCTGGTCGACCGCTCAAGCAGATGTCCTCGTACGAGCATCAACTCGTACGGGCATCAAGCGGCGACGCCGGCAGACGAGACGTCAGGCGGCGACGACCTCGATGGTGACCTGGGCGGCCACCTCGGGGTGCAGACGCACGGACGTCGCGTGGGCGCCCAGCGTCTTGATCGGCGCGCCCAGCTCCACACGGCGCTTGTCGACATCGGGCCCGCCCGCGGCCTTGATCGCCGAAGCGACATCGGCCGGCGTGACGGAGCCGAAGAGGCGCCCGGCGTCGCCGGAACGCACGGCCAGGCGGACCTTGACGCCCTCAAGCCGGGCCTTGATCTCGTTGGCCTGCTCGATGGTCGCAATCTCGTGGATCTTCCGAGCACGACGGATCTGCTCGACGTCCTTCTCGCCACCCTTGGTCCAGCGGATCGCGAACTTCCGCGGGATCAGGTAGTTGCGGGCATAGCCGTCCTTGACCTCGACGACATCGCCCGCGGCACCGAGGCCGGAGACCTCATGAGTCATGATGATCTTCATCAGTAGGTCACCCCTTCCTCAGCGCGCGGTGGAGGTGTAGGGCAGCAGCGCCATCTCACGGCTGTTCTTCACAGCCGTGGCGACGTCACGCTGGTGCTGCGTGCAGTTGCCGGTCACCCGGCGGGCACGGATCTTGCCGCGGTCGGAAATGAACTTCCGCAGCATGTTCGTGTCCTTGTAGTCCACGTACGTGACCTTGTCCTTGCAGAATGCGCAGACCTTTTTCTTTGGCTTGCGCACAGGCGGCTTCGCCATGGTGTTTCTCCTGTGTGATCAAGAAGTGTGGGGTACGGCCCCTCAGAAGGGGGGCTCGTCCGAGTAGCCGCCGCCGCTGGAGCCACCGCCCCAGCCGCCGCCACCGCCACCGCCGCCCTGGCCGCCACCGGCGGGCGCACCGGTCGCCCAGGGGTCGTCGGCAGGCGCGCCGCCGCCCCCCTGCTGGCCACCGCCGGAGCCTCCGCCCCAGCCGCCGCCCTGCTGGCCGCCACCGCCACCGCCGCCGTAGCCGCCCTGGCCGCCGCGGCCGGTGGTCTTGGTGACCTTGGCCGTGGCACTGCGCAGGCTCGCGCCGACCTCGTCGACGTCAAGGTCGTAGACCGTGCGCTTGATGCCCTCTCGGTCCTCGTACGTACGCTGCTTGAGCCGGCCCTGCACGATGACGCGCATGCCCCTCTGCAGCGATTCGGCGACGTTCTCCGCTGCCTGGCGCCAGACCGAGCAGGTCAGGAAGAGGCTGTCGCCGTCCTTCCACTCATTGGTCTGGCGGTCGAAGGTACGCGGGGTGGACGCGACACGGAACTTCGCGACCGCCGCACCGGAAGGGGTGAAGCGCAGCTCGGGGTCGTCGACAAGATTGCCGACGACCGTGATGACGGTCTCGCCTGCCATGGGGAACCTCTCGGCGGGTGTGCTGCTGGCTGCTTGCTGCTACTCGGAGTCCGATCGCCGCTGAGCCGGCCGGCTCAGTGGGTCTCGGGACGGAGCACCTTGGTCCGGAGGACCGACTCGTTAAGGTTCATCTGGCGGTCGAGCTCCTTGACGATCCCGGGCTCGGCCTGCAGGTCGATGACCGAGTAGATGCCCTCGGGCTTCTTGTTGATCTCGTAGGAGAGACGACGACGGCCCCAGGTGTCGACCTTCTCGACCTTGCCGTTGCCCTCACGGACGACGGAGAGGAAGCTCTCGATCAGCGGGGAGACAGCGCGCTCCTCCAGATCGGGGTCGAGGATGACCATCACCTCGTAATGACGCATGTGGAACCCACCTCCTTTGGACTCAGCGGCCACGGTCGTTCCGTGGCAGGAGGGTCGTGATGCGTGTTCACCGGTGTCCGACCGGTACGGACGAGTACATCAGCCGCCACTGACAGCGCCGTCTCGACTGACGGCCGCCATCCTGACGGCGGCTGGTTTTCCCGCGGGGGAGTACCGGGGCCTCGCCCTGGGCAGACACCGATGCAGACAGTACAGACTACCCGCACCCGTGCTTCCGGTTGAAATCCGGCGCCGGAAGCCCGCAGTCTGGTGACCTACGGGTGTGTACGGCACTACCATGCGCTGCTTCTTGCAGGAGGTGCCCCATGGCGCACGCAATGCGATCAAACCCCGTGTCCGTCCTGTTCTCCACCGATGGCAAGCCCCACCCGCTTCAGGACTCCCTGCTGGTACTGACGCTGGCCCTGGGCGCGACCGCGGCCTTCACCTCGATCGACACCGATCTCCACCTGCTCAGTTCCTGGACCGGCCTGATCGGCGTGCTCACGGGCGGCTACGGGCAGTTCATCTCAGCCACGACACGGGCCCGCTTCGGCCTGGTCATCGGGCTCGGAGCCTCCGCGATCGGCTTCTTCATCGGCATGGCACACGGCGGCCTCTTCGGCGGCCTCATCACCTGAGGGACACACCGATCGGTGTCCTGCGCCCCGTCCGGGCATCCGGACGAGACGGAGGTTCGAAAACGGCCCGGCACGAGGTTTCGAAGGCCCGGACAAGGCGCTCAGCGGGCGCAGTAGGCTTCGGCGCGAGAGCCGGAGCCCCTGACCCATGGGGTCACACCAGCCCGAGGAGCGCCCCGAATGAGCCTGACCTTGAGGACCATCAGTCGTGAGCAGCATCTGGCGTACATCCAGAGTCTGCCCGCGGCCAGTCACATGCAGGTCCCGGCCTGGGCCGACGTGAAAGCGGAGTGGCGCTCCGAGAGCCTGGGGTGGTTCGACGGCAGATCCGGCGAGCTGGTCGGGGCCGGCCTGGTGCTGTACCGGCAGCTGCCGAAGATCAAGCGGTACCTCGCCTACCTGCCCGAGGGCCCGGTGATCAACTGGTTCGCGCCGAACCTCGACGAGTGGCTGCGTCCGATGCTGGCGCACCTCAAGCAGCAGGGTGCCTTCTCGGTGAAGATGGGTCCGCCCGTGGTGATCAGGCGCTGGGACGCCGCCTCGATCAAGAAGGGCATACAGGACCCGGACGTGAAGCGGCTGCGGGACATCGAGGCCGACGTCATAGAGGCCCGCGCCTTCGAGGTCGCCGACCGGCTGCGCCGCATGGGCTGGCAGCAGGGCGAGGACGGCGGCGCCGGCTTCGGCGACGTCCAGCCGCGCTACGTCTTCCAGGTGCCGCTGGCCAACCGCTCCCTGGAAGAGGTCCACAAGAACTTCAACCAGCTCTGGCGGCGGAACATCAAGAAGGCCGAGAAGGCGGGCGTCGAGGTCGTCCAGGGCGGCTACGACGACCTGCCCGAGTGGCAGCGGCTCTACGAGATCACGGCCGTGCGGGACCGCTTCCGTCCCCGGCCGCTCGGTTACTTCCAGCGGATGTGGCAGGCCCTGAACTCCGAGGACCCCAACCGCATGCGGCTGTACTTCGCCCGGCACAACGGCGTGAACCTCTCCGCCGCGACCATGCTGGTCGTGGGCGGGCACGTCTGGTACTCGTACGGCGCCTCGGACAACATCGGCCGCGAGGTCCGCCCGTCCAACGCGATGCAGTGGCGGATGCTGCGGGACTCCTACGCGCTCGGGGCCACCGTGTACGACCTGAGGGGGATCAGCGACTCGCTGGACGAGTCGGACCATCTCTTCGGCCTGATCCAGTTCAAGGTCGGAACCGGTGGGCAGGCTGCCGAGTACCTCGGCGAATGGGACTTCCCTCTCAACAAACTGCTGCACAAGGCGCTCGACATATACATGTCGCGCCGCTGAGCACGGTTGGGCGGCGCCGGCACCGCACCGAGGGGGCGGTCAGGGCCACGAACGGCGAGGCACACGAGGGTCACATCCTCCTCACCGGCGTATCCGGCAGAATCTCCGTCCATATATTCCATACATCGCAGACAGAGAAAGGTTCCGGGACCGGCCATGGCGCTCACGCTGTACGTCGACACCGCGCGCTGGCGGGCACATCAGAAGCATGTGCTGGAGCAGTTCCCGGGGCTCGTCCCGGTCTGCAAGGGCAACGGCTACGGATTCGGTCACGAACGCCTCGCGGAGGAGGCGACCCGTTTCGGCTCGGACGTCCTCGCCGTCGGCACCACCTACGAGGCCGCTCAGATCAAGGACTACTTCAGCGGTGACCTGCTGGTCCTGACCCCGTTCCGGCGCGGTGAGGAGCCGGTGCCGCTGCCCGACCGGGTGATCAGGTCCGTCTCGTCGGTCGACGGGGTCCACGGCCTCGTGGGCGCCCGCGTCGTCATCGAGGTCATGTCGTCGATGAAGCGGCACGGCGTGAGCGAGCGCGATCTGCCGCTGCTGCACGCCGCCATCGAGGACGTGCGGCTGGAGGGCTTCGCCATCCACCTGCCCCTGGACCGCACCGACGGCTCGGACGCCGTCGAAGAGGTCATCGGCTGGATGGACCGGCTGCGGACCGCCCGGCTGCCGCTGCACACCATGTTCGTCAGCCACCTGGGGGCGATGGAGCAGGCCCGCCTCCAGCAGCAGTTCCCGCAGACCCGCTTCCGTGCCCGGATCGGCACGCGGCTCTGGCTGGGCGACCACAACGCCACCGAGTACCGCGGCGCCGTCCTGGACGTCACCCGGGTCGCCAAGGGCGACCGGTTCGGCTACCGGCAGCAGAGGGCCGCCGCGGACGGCTTCCTGGTGGTCGTCGCGGGCGGAACGTCGCACGGGGTGGGCCTGGAGGCCCCCAAGGCCCTGAACGGCGTGATGCCGCGCGCCAAGGGCGTCGCGCGTGCCGGCCTGGCGACGGTCAACCGGAACCTCTCCCCGTTCGTCTGGGCGGGCAAGCAGCGCTGGTTCGCGGAGCCGCCGCACATGCAGGTGTCCATCCTCTTCGTGCCGACCGACGGCTCCCCCGAGCCCAAGGTGGGCGATGAGCTGGTGGCCCACCTGCGGCACACCACGACGCAGTTCGACCGCCTGGTCGACCGCTAGATGTACTGACCCGTGAGGTTGGGGGACTGGGCTGGCGGGTCGTCTGCCCCACACGGGCGGGCGGCCTGGCGGCTGCGGGGCGGCCCCACGCTCGTGCTGGACGGCACGCGCGGGCCACGTACGCCACGGCTCCCACAGCAGGCACGGGCGGGCTACGGACAGCGAGGCACTCGCGGCCGGACACGCACCGGCGGCCGGGCCGCCCGCGGCACCGCCCCGCACACCCGTGACGGGCCGCCCAGCGCCGCCTCTCACTCCCCGGGACGGGCCTGAGCGGCCCCCGGTGCCTCCACTCCCCAGTGCACCTGCGGACCCCGCCGGGCAGCATGCGCCGCGTGCCGGGGCGGGTGGGCCGCCTGGCCCAGCACGAAGGCGTCCTTGGCGCCGTCCAGCACTCCGCCCGAGGGATCGTCGTCGCCGGAGCGGCGCACCGGGTCCCGTTCCGGAAGCAGCGCATCGCGCACCACCAGAGCGCACAGGTAGAGCGTGCCCAGCAGGTGCACGGCGATGGCCAGGTGGTACCCGTCCATCGGCAGGCCGCGGTGCTTGTCCCCGCTGGTCGTGTAGGCGAGGTACATCCAGATCCCCAGGAAGTACGCCGTCTCGCAGGCCTGCCAGATCAGGAAGTCACGCCAGCGCGGCCGGGCGAGGGCCGCCAGGGGGATCAGCCACAGCACGTACTGCGGCGAGTAGACCTTGTTGGTGAGCACGAACGCGGCCACCACCAGGAAGGCCAGCTGGGCGAAGCGCGGCCGGCGCGGCGCGGTGAAGACCAGGACGGCGATGCCCACGCAGGCAGCCCCCATCAGGACCATGGCGAGGGTGTTGACCATGGCGGTGTCCGGCGGGTTGGTCATCTGCTGCGTGAGGATCAGCCAGAAGGAGCCGAAGTCCACGCCCCGCTCCTGGCTGAACGTGTAGAACTTCGCCCAGCCCTCCGGGGCGAGGAGCAGCACCGGCAGGTTCACCGCCAGCCAGGCCACGACCGTGCCCATGAACGCGTTCCGGAACTGGCGCCAGGCGCCCGCACGCCAGCAGAGCAGGAGCAGCGGGCCCAGCAGCAGCACGGGGTAGAGCTTGGCGGCGGTCGCCAGGCCCAGCAGCACACCGAACGCGAGCGAGCGCTCACGCGCCCACATCAGCATGGCGCCGGCCGTGAGGGCCACGGCCAGCAGGTCCCAGTTGATGGTGGCGGTGAGCGCGAAGGCCGGCGCGAGGGCGACCAGCAGGCCGTCCCAGGGCCGGCGGCGGTGGGTGCGGGTGACGCAGACGGCGACGAAGGCCGCGCAGATCATCAGCATCCCGGAGTTGACCAGCCAGTACACCTGCTCCCGGTGCTGCATGGCGCCGCCGCCCGGTGTCAGCCAGGAGGCGACCTCCATAAACACGCCGGTCAGGACTGGATACTCCAGGTAATCCATGTCTCCCGGCAGCCGGTCGAAGTACGGCACGAGACCGTCCGCGAAGCCCCGGCCCTGGAAGAGATGGGGGACGTCGGAGTAGCAGGCGTGGGTGTACTGGGAGCTCGCTCCGAAGAACCAGGCGCTGTCGTAGCACGGGAACTTCTGCACCATGCCCAGCGCGAACATCCCGAGCATGACGAGCGCGATGACCCGCACCGGAGTCCACCAGGACGTCCCCAGGAGCGCCCGGCGCCCCAGCGGGCCACCGATCAGCTCACTGCCGACCGCGGCGACCTCGTCCTCCCTGGTGGGCCCTACCACCGCCGGATCCACCGGATCCACCGGGCTCGTGGGCATCATCTCTGCACTGGGCATGCCGCCCATCCTGCCGTACGGGCCTGGGGAAGCCTAAGAAGGCCCACAACGGCACGAGGGCCGCCCCTGGAAGGGACGGCCCTCGTACGTGCTCTCATCCGGCTCGGTGTTTCACGTGAAACACCGGATGGCGACGGTGGTCACCGGCTCAGCACCGTCATGGCTTGCGACCACCCGTCGGCCCTCCGAAGAGTCCTCCGTCGTCGGTGCCACCGTTGGCGCCGTTTCCGCCCCCGTTGGTACCGCCGGTATCGGTGCCTCCGGTGTTACCGGTTGTGGTTCCCCCATCGGTGGTTCCACCGTTCGTGGTGCCTCCGTTGGTGGCGCCTCCGTTGCCCGTTCCGCCGTCACAGGGGAACCAGGGACCACAGCTCTGACCGGAGTCCGAGGGGCTGGGGCTGCCGGACGGACCGGAGTCGGTCGGGCTGGGCGTGGGCGTGTCACTCGGGCTGGCACTGTCGGACGGCGTCGGCGACGGCGACGGCGTCCCCACGACCTCACCGATGGGCTGCGGCTTGGTGAAGGGTACGGGCTGGGTACCCGCGAGCGCCTCGGTCATGTAGTCGTGCCAGATCTGCGCCGGGAACGAGGCACCGTGGATCTTCTCCTCGCCACCGGTGCCGAACATCTCCAGGAACTCGCGCTTCTTGCTCTTCTCGTTGTCGTCGAGGCGGTACATGGAGATCGCCGTGGACAGCTGCGGGGTGTACCCGACGAACCAGGCGGACTTGTTGCCGTCCGTGGTACCCGTCTTGCCCGCCACATCGCGGCCCGTCAGCTTGGCGGCGGTACCGGTGCCGTGGTCGACGACGTTCTTCAGCACATCGGTGATGTTGTCGGCAACCTGCGGCGTGAAGGGCTGATTGACCTTGTCCTTGTGCCGGTAGGTGACGTCGCCCTCGTGCTTGATCGACTTGACCGAGTACGGATCGCGCTGCTGGCCGTGCTCCGCGAACGTCCCGTAGGCGCCCGCCATGCGGATGGCGCTGGGGTCGGAGGTGCCGATCGAGAACGAGGGGAAGCCGTAGCTGGCGAGACTGCCGTCGAGGATGCCCGCGTCGAGCGCCGCCTGCTTGACCTTGTCCAGACCGACGTCCATACCGAGCTGCACGTAGGGCGAGTTCACCGAGAACTGCATCGCCTCGCGGAGGCTGATCTTGTAGTCCGGCTTCTTTCCGTACGACTCGTTGCCGTCGTTGGTCTGGAGCCACTCCTTGCCCTTGTCGTCCGTCCAGTAGGACCCGTCGTACTGCTTGATCTTGAGCTTGTTCTTTCCACTGAACTCGCTCTTCGGCGAGAGGACGGTGCGTTCGTCGTCGCCTTGATCCTCGGGGCCCTTGGGATCCCGTACGCCGTCCCGCAAGGCGGCGGCCAGGACGAACGGCTTCCAGGTCGAACCGACCTGAGCACCCGTCTGGTCGGCGTTGTTGGTGAAGTGCTTGGTGGCGTCCTCACCGCCGTAGATGGCCTCGATGGCTCCCGTGCTCGGGTCGACCGAGGCGCCGCCGAACTGCACGTGCGTGTCGGTGTCCGGGCGCTTCTTGGGGTCGATCTTCGACTTGCGGACCTTGTCCACCGAGTTCTTCAGCTCGTCGACCTTCTTCTTGTCGAAGGTCGTGTAGATCTGGTAGCCGCCGCGCTGGAGGTTCGACTCCGGGATGTTGGCCGTGTTGACGGCGTATCCGTTGGCGAGGTCGACCAGGTAACCGATCTGCCCGCCGAGCTGGCCGTTGGAGTGCGGGTCCTTGACCTCGGGGAACTTGGTCCACTTGGCGCGCTCGGTGGCGGTCATGTGGTCGTACTTGACCTCCTGGTCAAGGATCCAGCTCCAACGCTGCTCGGCCCGCGCCCTGTTCGCCTGGGGCGTGGCGGCCGGGTCGTAGTTCGTGTTGCCCGCCGGGTCGTAGTACGTGGCGCCCTTGAGGAGGGCCGCAAGGAAAGCGCACTGGCTCGGGTTGAGCTTGGACGCATCCGTGTTGAAGTACGCGTGGGCGGCGGCCTGGATGCCGTAGGCACCGCGGCCGTAGTACGCCGTGTTCAGGTAACCCGACAGGATCTCGGTCTTGGGCACCTGGGCGCCGACCTTGATCGAGATGAAGAGTTCCTTGAACTTACGGGTGAAGGTCTGGGCCTGGTCGTCGAGCCGGGCGTTCTTCACGTACTGCTGGGTGATGGTGGAACCGCCCTGGGTCTCACCGCCCTTGGCCATGTTGACGAAGGCCCGGGTGATGCCCATCGGGTCGACGCCCTTGTCCGTCCAGAACGTCTTGTTCTCGGCGGAGATGACGGCCCAGCGCATGGCCTCCGGGATGTCCTCGTACTTGATGATCTGGCGGTTGGCTCCACCGCCCGTGGCGACCATCTCGCTGCCGTCCGCCCAGTAGTACACGTTGTTCTGGGCCTTCGCGGACGTGGCCTCGTTGGGCACGCCCACCATCGCGTACGCGAGGCCGGCAGCCACGAGGATGCCACCGAAGAAGGTGATGAACATCCCGCTCACCAGGCGCCAGGACGGCACCCAGCGACCCCAGCCGTACTTGCCGGCGCGTGGATAGTCGATGAACCGCTTCTTGGGCGGGGGGCCGCCCCTGCCGGGGCCGCCCGGGCCGCCGGGACCTCCGCCCCGGTGGCCGCGGCCGCCGTGGCCACCACGGCCTCCGCCGTCGGGCGCTCGGCGCCTGCCGCCGCGCTGTGCGGCCCGGCGGGCCGCGGCTCGGCCCTGATAAGGCGGCTCACCACCGGCTCCCTCGCTGGGTGAGCCATAAGAGTCGTATGAGTCGGAAGGTGTACCGGAGCCTCGGGGGGCGGACCGGCGACCCGGCGGGGTCGCAGAGGTACCACGGCGGGCCGCGGCACGTCCGCCACCTCCGGACTGCGGCGATTTGCGACGGTGCTCGCTCATCGAAGGACTACTCCTCGGACAGGCGCTGGTCCGCCTGGGCACGACAACAGTTTTCCGGCTTCCCCCGACATACGGATGCGGCCTTGCCGGCACTCACCCGCAGTGCACCGGGAAGAACGACGATAGGGGAGCGTCACTCGGTTCCCGGCGGTTTGCATGGCGCACAGACTACGCACCGTCAAAACCGACGTAAGACGGAAGGCCCCCGAAAACAGGCAACTCTTCCCTGCGAAACCCTGATGTGATGCCGTTCACCGCTCCCCCTCTTGTCGCATCCGTCCCCTCGTTCTATCGTCGAGATGTATCGAGCCGATACATCAGAGTGAGATAAACGTGGGGCGCACAACCGACTCCACCGATCTCACCCCCGAGCGGACGGTCCGCACGGGCCCGGCATCGGCGACGGAGCAGGCGGCGGGCACGGCCAGGCCGTGCAGAAGGAGGCGACGATGAGCCGGCGCTCAGGCATCCTCGAGTTCGCCATCCTCGGCCTGCTCCGCGAGTCCCCGATGCACGGCTACGAGCTGCGTAAACGGCTCAATACGTCGCTGGGGGTGTTCCGCGCCTTCAGCTACGGGTCGCTCTACCCCTGCCTGAAGACTCTGGTCGGCCAGGGCTGGCTGATCGAGGAACCGGGCAGTACGGCGCAGGATCCCCTCGCCGCTCCTCTCGCGGGCCGCCGGGCCAAGATCGTCTACCGGCTGACCGCCGAGGGCAAGGAGCACTTCGAGGAGCTGCTCTCGCAGACCGGCCCGGACGCTTATGAGGACGAGCACTTCGCCGCCCGTTTCGCCTTCTTCGGACAGACGTCACGGGATGTGCGCATGCGTGTACTGGAGGGCCGCCGCGGACGGCTGGAGGAGCGCCTGGAGAAGATGCGCGCCTCCCTGTCCCGCACCAGGGAGCGCCTCGACAGCTACACGCTGGAGTTGCAGCGACACGGAATGGAGTCCGTGGAGCGCGAGGTGCGCTGGCTGAATGAGCTGATCGAGAGCGAACGAGCGGGCCGGAACCAGCGGCAGCAGGATGAAGATGCCGCCCCGACCGCCACGGGGGGCACCGCTCAGCAGGACACATCGGGGCCATCGGGCGGCCTGCCCCGGTCCGGGGAGACCCGGCCGGATCCGTCCGACGACTCCACCAAGTAAGGACCTGCGGGTCCGCAGGCCTTATCCGCACAGATCACAGGGAGCAAGCGGAATGGGTTCGGTTCGTGTAGCCATCGTAGGCGTGGGCAACTGCGCCGCATCGCTGGTCCAGGGAGTCGAGTACTACAAGGACGCAGACCCGAAAGCCAAGGTGCCGGGCCTGATGCACGTCCAGTTCGGCGACTACCACATCAGCGACATCGAGTTCGTCGCGGCTTTCGACATCGACGCCAAGAAGGTCGGTCTCGACCTCTCCGACGCCATCGGGGCCAGCGAGAACAACACCATCAAGATCGCTGACGTGCCCACCACCGGGGTGTCGGTGCAGCGCGGCCACACGCTCGACGGCCTCGGCAAGTACTACCGCGAGACCATCGAGGAGTCGCCGGAGGCTCCGGTCGACATCGTCCAGGTCCTCAGGGACAAGCAGGTCGACGTCCTCGTCTGCTACCTCCCCGTCGGTTCCGAGGACGCCGCGAAGTTCTACGCACAGTGCGCCATCGACGCCAAGGTCGCCTTCGTGAACGCCCTGCCGGTCTTCATCGCCGGCACGAAGGAGTGGGCGGACAGGTTCACCGAGGCCGGCGTGCCGATCGTCGGTGACGACATCAAGTCCCAGGTCGGCGCCACCATCACGCACCGCGTCCTGGCCAAGCTCTTCGAGGACCGCGGCGTCATCCTGGACCGCACGATGCAGCTCAACGTCGGCGGCAACATGGACTTCAAGAACATGCTGGAGCGCGAGCGCCTGGAGTCCAAGAAGATCTCCAAGACGCAGTCCGTCACCTCCCAGATCCGCGACCGCGAACTCGGCGCCGACAACGTCCACATCGGCCCGTCCGACTACGTGGCCTGGCTCGACGACCGCAAGTGGGCCTACGTCCGCCTGGAGGGCCGCGCCTTCGGCGACGTCCCGCTGAACCTGGAGTACAAGCTCGAGGTCTGGGACTCCCCGAACTCCGCGGGCGTCATCATCGACGCCCTGCGCGCCGCCAAGATCGCCAAGGACCGCGGCATCGGCGGCCCCGTCCTCTCCGCCTCCTCGTACTTCATGAAGTCCCCGCCGGTGCAGTACTTCGACGACGAGGCCCGCGAGAACGTCGAGAAGTTCATCAGGGGCGAGGTCGAGCGCTGACTCCGCTCCCGGCACGGATCAGGGAGTCGAAGGCCCGGGAGTTCACCCGGGTTGGCCTGCCGTGAGCGGTCAAGGGCCCCGGGCATCCGCCCGGGGCTCGTGGCGTTCCGGGGGTGTGTGAGGCTTGGTCCCATGGCCCTCGTCGGCGACCTGCGCGTCCTGCTGCGCTTCCCGGACTTCCGGCGGCTCCTCGCCGTACGGCTGCTCTCCCAAGGGGCCGACGGCGTCTACCAGGTGGGGCTGGCGGCCTACGTGGTCTTCTCCCCGGAGAAGGAGACCTCGGCAGGCGCCATCGCCTCCGCCATGGCCGTCCTACTCCTGCCGTACTCGCTCGTCGGCCCCTTCGCCGGGGTCCTCCTGGACCGGCTCCAGCGGCGGCAGGTCTTCCTGTACGGCAATCTCCTGCGTGCCCTGCTGGCTCTGGCCACCGCCGCGCTGGTGGCGGGCACCGCCCCGGGTTGGCTCTTCTACGTCTCCGCGCTCGCCGTGACTGCCGTGAACCGCTTCGTCCTGGCCGGCCTCTCCGCGGCGCTGCCCCACGTCGTCGACGCCGAGCGGCTGGTGCTGGCCAACTCCCTTTCCCCCACGGCCGGAACGCTCGCCGCGACCCTCGGCGGCGGGCTGGCCTTCGTGGTCCGCCTGGCGGGCCCCGACGAGAGCGGACCCGCATCGGTCGTGACGCTCTCGGCAGCCCTCTACCTCGCCTCGGCGCTGACCGCGCTCCGAATAGGCCGGGCCCTGCTGGGCCCTGACGCCGATGCCGCCCGCCCCGGGCTCGGCGCCGCGCTGTTGGGCACCGCGCGCGGCCTCGCCGCGGGCGTCCGGCATCTGGCGGCTCCGCGGCGGAGGCGGGCGGCGCGGGCGCTCCTGGCGATGACGCTGATGCGGTTCTGCTACGGCGCCCTGACGGTGATGGTGCTGATGCTCTGCCGCTACGCATGGCCGTCCGGCGATACGGGGGTGGCCGGACGGGTCGGCGGGCTGGCACTGCTGGGGCTCGCGGTGAGTCTCTCGGGGGCCGGTTTCTTCGCCGCGGCCGTGCTGACACCCGTTGCCGTGGCCCGGTTGGGCGCCGGCGGATGGATCATCGCCTGTTCGGGCGCGGCCACCCTCCTGGTGCCGCCACTCGGCCTGCCCTTCGCCCCCGTGCCGCTCCTCGTCGCCGCCTTCATCCTCGGACTGATCACCCAGGGCGCGAAGATCTCCACGGACACCGTGGTGCAGTCCTCGGTCGACGACCGCTTCCGCGGCCGGATCTTCTCCGTATACGACGTGCTCTTCAACGTCGCCTTCGTGGGTGCCGCGGGAGTCGCCGCGTTGATCCTGCCGCCCGACGGCCGGTCCACGGCTCTGGTCGTCACGGTCACCGCAATCTACGGGGCAACAACCCTGGCAATGGCTCGGTTTGACGGACGGTGAGACTCGCCAGGCAGGTCGACGACGCCGGCACCGTGACGGCCACCACGGCGAACTCCCCGAGCGCCACTCGGGGCGCGCGAACGGTCGACGTTTCACGTGAAACATCGACCCGACCGGCCCAGCGCTCCGACCGCCGCTCCTGACCTATGGCAGCCACCAGGTGCCACACGCGAGGGGGCGATGTTTCACGTGAAACATCGCCCCCTCGGGCGCTCAGCCCTCTTCCCTAGCTCCCCTGGCTCTTCTCCGCCGACTCCTCCCGCCGGCCCCTCCACCACTCCAGCAGCGCCTCCACTGCCCGGTCGTGCCCCAGCGGTCCGTGCTCCAGACGCATTTCCAGAAGGAAGGTGTAGGCCCCGCCCACGACCGGCCCCGGAGCGATATCGAGGATCTTCATGATCTCGTTGCCGTCGAGGTCGGGGCGGATCGCGTCCAGCTCCTCCTGCTCCTGAAGCTGGGCGATGCGCTCCTCCAGCCCGTCGTAGGCACGGGAGAGCGCAGCCGCCTTGCGCCGGTTCCGCGTGGTGCAGTCCGAGCGGGTCAGCTTGTGGAGCAGGGAGAGCAGCGGGCCGGCGTCCCGTACGTAACGGCGCACAGCGGAGTCCGTCCAGTCTCCGGTGCCGTAGCCATGGAAGCGGAGGTGCAGCTCGACCAGACGCGAGACGTCCTTCACCATGTCGTTCGAGTACTTGAGCGCGGTCAGCCGCTTCTTCGTCATCTTGGCGCCCACCACCTCGTGGTGGTGGAAGGAGACACGGCCGTCCTTCTCGAACCTTCGGGTCCTCGGCTTGCCGATGTCGTGCAGCAGCGCCGCCAGCCGGAGGGTGAGGTCGGGACCGTCCTCCTCCAGGGCCATGGCCTGCTCCAGCACGATCAGCGTGTGCTCGTAGACGTCCTTGTGCCGGTGGTGCTCGTCCCGCTCCAGGCGGAGGGCGGGCAGCTCCGGCAGGACGCGGTCGGCGAGGCCGGTCTCCACCAGCAGCGTCAGCCCCTTGCGGGGGTGCGCGGAGAGCACCAGCTTGTTGAGCTCGTCGCGGACCCGCTCCGCGGAGACGATGTCGATGCGCTCCGCCATCGCCTTCATGGCCGTGACGACCTCGGGGGCGACCTCGAAGTCCAGCTGGGCGGCGAACCGCGCGGCCCGCATCATCCGCAGCGGATCGTCGGAGAACGAGGCTTCCGGGGTCCCCGGAGTGCGCAGCACCCGCTCCGCGAGGTCCCTGAGCCCGCCGTGCGGATCGATGAAGGTCTTCTCGGGCAGCGACACCGCCATGGCGTTCACGGTGAAGTCGCGGCGGACGAGGTCCTCCTCGATGGAGTCACCGTAGGCAACCTCGGGCTTGCGCGAAGTGCGGTCGTACGACTCGGACCGGAAAGTCGTGATCTCGATCTGGAAAGTCTGATCGGTCCCGTCGACATGACCGTTCTTGTGACAGCCCACGGTGCCGAAGGCGATCCCCACCTCCCAGACCGCGTCGGCCCAGGGCCGGACGATCTTCAGTACGTCCTGGGGACGGGCGTCGGTCGTGAAGTCCAGATCGTTGCCGAGCCGTCCCAGCAGAGCGTCCCGGACCGATCCCCCCACCAGCGAGAGGGAGAACCCGGCGATCCTGAACCGGCGGGCCAGATCGTCGGCGACGGGGGACACCCGCAGCAACTCGCTGACCGCCCGGTGCTGCACCTGGCTCAGAGCACTCGGCCTGTCCTCACTGGACTTCTCTTCGCTGGACTTGTCTTCGTTGGCGTTCGGCACAACAGAAAAGGGTACGTGGCCGCGGTCCCCCGCCGTGCCGCCCGAGGACCGCCCGGAGCGGCCGCCGAGCGCCCGGCCGGCCACCCGCACGCGGGGCGGCCGGCAGCGTCGGTGACCCTCGGTCGCAAGACGTACCCCCCGGTCCCGGTACCCTGCCCGGACCGGTAGGGCGTATCCGCGGCGTGCCGGTGGGTTGATCGCTGTGGACGGTGCGTGGCGCGTCTCCACAGCGAGCCTCGTTACCATGCGGGGAACAGCTTTCCCACGAGCGTGGACACGCGCTGGCGGGCACCGACGACCACTGACGACGAGGACGGACGAGGACGTGGCCGAGGCGGCAGACATGCAGGGGACGAGTGCCTCGGTCGCCCGACGGTGGCTATGGCGCACCGGGGCGCTGCTCGCGGGCGCGCCGCTCGTCGTCGGGATGACGCTGCACTCGTCCACCCCGGCGGCGGCCGGAACGCAGGCCGACGCCTCGCGCGGCACCGCCGGCCGGGTCGCCACCCAGGCCGAGCCCATCGGGTCGGGGACCGTGGACGTGGCGCTCAACGCGCTCACGCCCGCCGCACCGCGCGAGGGGGACACCCTGAAGGTCTCCGGAATGCTCACGAACAAGAGCCACCACACGATCACCGGCGCGTCCCTGGCGCTACGCACGGGGCCGACGCTGGACGGCCGGTCGGCGATCGAGGGGGTCTCCAGGCACGCGGCGTTCGGGACGGTACCCGAGGGCACCCCGATCGACGGCAAGTACAGCATGACCGTCGCGAAGCTCGCGCCCGGCGCCCCGCTCCCCTTCACGCTCTCGGTGCCCATCAGCAAGCTCCACCTGGACTCCGACGGCGTCTACCAGCTCGGTGTCACCCTCACCGGACAGACCACCGAGCAGCCCTGGCAGCAGGTGCTGGGCGTCCAGCGGACCGTCCTGCCGTGGCAGCCCGAGTCCGCCACCCCGAAGACCAAGACCACCTATCTGTGGCCGCTGATCTCCAGCACGCACCTCACGGCGGAGACGGGTTCGGACGAGCAGCAGACGCCCGTCTTCCACGACGACGAGTTGGCGAAGGAGATCGGCCCCGGGGGCCGGCTCCAGCAGATGGTGGCGCTCGGCAGCAAGCTCAACGTGACCTGGGTCATCGACCCGGACCTGCTGGCGTCGGCCGACGCGATGACCCGGAGCTACCGGATCCAGCAGCCGAACGGCACCACCAAGCCGGGCACGAACCAGGCGGTGGCCAAGCAGTGGCTGAACGACCTCGAGAAGACCGTGGCAGACCAGAAGGTCGTCGCCCTGCCCTTCGGTGACCCCGATCTGGCCTCGCTCGCGCACACCGGCAAGAACGTCTCCGGCTCGCTGAGCCACCTCCAGGACGCCACCGACGTGGCTTCCACCACGGTCGAGACGGTGCTCCACGTGAAACCGGACACCGGATTCGCGTGGCCCGCCGAGGGGGCCGTCGACCCGTCCATCATCGATGTCGCCACCTCCGCGGGCGCCCACGCGGTGATCGCCCGCAGCGACAGCTTCCGCGAGACCGGCGGACTGCCCTACACGCCCACGGCGGCCCGCCCGATCGGCGGCGGTACGACGGCGGTGGTGGCCGACGCCGGCCTCTCGAAGGCCTTCCAGGGCGACATGACACGCGCCGAGACCTCCACGCTGGCCGTGCAGGACTTCCTCGCCCAGAGCCTGATGATCAGGCAGCAGGCGCCCCACACCCAGCGCAGCATCGTGGTGGCCCCGCAGCGCATGCCGAGCGCCAGCCAGGCCCAGACGATGGCGCAGGCGGTGGCGGCCCTCCAGAGCAGCGGCTGGTCCCAACCCCAGGGCCTCGCGGCGGCCGCCGACGCCAAGCCCGACCCGGGCGCCACCACCCGTGTGCCCTCCCCCCACTCGTACCCGCGGGCACTGCGGGACCAGCAGATCCCCGTGGACGCGTTCACGTCCATCGCGGACACCGAGCGCAATCTCGACCACTTCAAGGGTGTCCTCACGGACTCCTCCCGGGTGATCACTCCCTTCGGGCGGGCCATGGACCGTGAGATGTCCACGTCCTGGCGGGGCCACGACGCCGACGCCCAGTCGTTCCGCGAGGGGGTCTCGTCCTATCTGGGCGGGCTGAGCGACGGCGTCCACCTGATCGAGAAGTCCGACACCAAGCTCTCGGGGCGCAGCGCCACGATCCCCGTGACCGTGCAGAACAACCTGGTCCAGGGCGCCGACCACCTGACGCTCCGGCTCACCTCGAAACGGCCCACCCGGCTCAAGATCGGCAACGGCGCCTACAGCGAGCAGCCGGTGAAGGTCAGCGGCGGCCACAGCCAGTCCGTGAAGTTCACCACCACCGCCAACGCCAACGGTCCGGTGCCGGTGACCGCCCAGCTCTACACCGAGGACGGGCAGCTGTACGGGCCTCCCGTCACCTTCGATGTGGACGTGACCGAGGTCACGGCCACGGTGATGCTGGTCATCGCGGGCGGCGTGCTGCTGCTGGTGCTCGCCGGATTCCGTATGTACACCCAGCGCAAGCGGGAGGCGGCCCGGCAGGCCGCGGAACGCGGTCCCGAGGACGACGCGGACGCTGCCGAGGTGCCGGAGGAGGAGTCGGACGACGACGCCTCGCCGGTGAGCGGGTCCGGCGAGGCCACCGCGCCCGCCCAGGACGCCGCTGAGACTGTGGGGACCGGCGGGCGCGGGCCAGGTGCCTCCGGTTCCGGGGCCTCAGCGGGCTCCGGGGCCCCGGCGGGCGACGACGCCCCCGGGACGGGCGCCCAGCGCGGCGGAACGGCTTCGGGGAGGCTCCAGGAGTCGGGTGTCGCCGCCTCTGGGCAGGCGAGTGACCCAGTACCGGACACCGCTCCGGGAACCACCGGCCCGTCCGGGACGGGTGAGAGAGTGGACCGTTGAGCGATGTCGTGGCCGGGCCGGCCGGAGACGATGAGGTGGGGAATCCATGAGCACGTCGTACGACGGTGACCGCGGCCGGAGGACCGGCGGTCCTGCCGGCGGTGCCTCCTATCCCGGCCCGCCCGGGCCCGGTCATCCCGACGCAGCCGAGCCCGGCCGTCCGGGCGACGCCGATCGTCCGGGCGGGCCCGGCTATCCGGACGCCTCCGGCTATCCGGAGCCCCCCGCCCCCGCTTATCCGGAAGGCTCCGGAACGGGCCACGCGGGCGCTCCCGGCCAGGCCGGTCCCGGTTCCCCGGGCCCTGGAGCCCCAGGGCACCCCGGTGCCCGCGGCGCCGGCTACCCCGCCGTCCCCGGGCCCGGTCTCCCCGGGCCCGGTCACCCCGGCCCGGCGGATCCGCGGTCGGCGCAGCAGCAGGGCGCGGACATGTACGTCCAGGACGCCTACGCACAGGACCCCTACCGGGGGCAGGACCCCACCGCCCAGGACCCGGTCGCCGAGGCGCTCTACGACCGCGCCGCGCACCCCCCGCCGTACCCGGGAGGCCACCCGGTCCAGGGGCAGGGGCAGCCGTACGGCCAGCAGGGACCGGGCCGAGGCCGGGGACAGGGGCCCTACGCCCCGCCGGCCGCCGGCGGTCAGGCCCAGGACCCGCGCATGTGGGCCCCCGGCCCGGGCGCCGGGCAGGACACCGCGCACCCCGGCCCCTACGGCGACGACGAGACGACGCAGTACATCGGCACGGACGCTCCGGTGCCCGGCGCGAACCGTGCGGACCCCCAGCAGGACGCCTTCGCCCACCTCTTCCGCGACCAGCAGTACGAGGCCGGCGGCCAGCCGGCCGGCGCCGCGCGGCAGCAGTACGGCACGGAAGGCCCGTACGGCACGGGCCGGCCCGGCGAGCCCGGCACGGCCGCCGTCGCGCAGTCCGACGCCACCCAGGCTCTCGGGCCGCGCATCGGCGGCGCCGATCCGGCCGACGCGGCGGCATCGACGGCACCGCCCGCTCCGGCCCCCGTACCGAAGTCCGGTGGCCGCGCCGGCAACATCCTCAAGTCGAGCGCGGTCATGGCGGCCGGCACCATGGTGTCCCGCCTCACCGGTTTCGTCCGCACCATCGTGATCACCGCGGCGCTGGGCTCGGGCCTGCTCGGCGACGCCTTCACCGTCGCCTACACCCTGCCGACGATGGTCTACATCCTCACCGTCGGCGGCGGCCTCAACTCCGTCTTCGTACCGCAGCTCGTGCGGTCCATGAAGGAGGACGACGACGGCGGCGAGGCGTACGCGAGCCGGCTGCTGACGCTGGTGATGGTCGCCCTCGGCCTGATCACGGTGATCGTGGTGGTGGGCGCCCCGTATCTGATCCGCCTCCAGTCGCCCGTGATCGCCGACGACGTGGCGGCGAACAGCGTCGCCGTCACCTTCGCCCGCTACTGCCTGCCCACGATCTTCTTCATGGGCATCCACGTGGTGATGGGCCAGATCCTCAACGCCCGCGGCAAGTTCGGCGCGATGATGTGGACCCCGGTCCTCAACAACATCGTCATGATCGCCGCCTTCGGCTCGTTCATCTGGGTGTACGGCACCTCGGCGCACACCGAGATGGGCGTGCAGACGATCCCGCCGGAGGGCGTGCGACTGCTGGGCATCGGCACCCTGCTCGGCCTGGTCGTCCAGGCGCTGGCGATGATCCCCTACCTGCGCGAGGCCGGCTTCCGCTTCCGCCCGCGCTTCGACTGGCGGGGCCACGGCCTGGGCAAGACGGTGGCGCTGGCGAAGTGGACCGTGCTGTTCGTGCTGGCCAACCAGGCGGGCCTGATCGTCGTCACCGAGCTGTCCACCGCGGCCGGCAAGGCCTCCGGTGCGAGCGGCGCCGGCTTCCTCGCCTACACGAACGCGCAGCTCATCTGGGCGATGCCGCAGGCCATCATCACGGTCTCCGTGATGGCCGCGCTGCTGCCGCGCATCTCGCGGGCCGCGGCCGACAACGACTTCGGCGCGATCCGGGACGACATCTCGCAGGGCCTGCGGAACTCGGCCGTGGTGATCGTCCCGATCTCCTTCGCCTTCGTCGCCCTCGGCGTCCCGGTGTGCACGCTGCTCTACTCGTCCAACGGCGTCGGCCCGGCCATGTCCATGGGTTACATCCTGATGGCCTTCGGCGTCGGGCTGATCCCGTACTCGGTCCAGTACGTCGTCCTGCGCGGCTTCTACGCGTTCGAGGACACCCGGACGCCGTTCTACAACACGGTGATCGTGGCGATCTCCAACGCCGCCGTCTCGGGGCTCTGCTACCTGCTGCTGCCCGCCAGGTGGGCCGTGATCGGCATGGCGGGGGCCTACGGCCTGGCCTACGCGGTCGGGGTGGGCGTGGCGTGGCGACGGCTGCGCAAGCGGCTGGGTGGCGATCTGGACGGCGCGCACGTGCTGCGGAGCTACGCGCGGCTGTGCATGGCCTCCATTCCCGCGGCGCTGGTCGCCGGCGCGCTCGGCGTCCTGATCAGCCGGGCGCTCGGGCACGGCGTGCTGGGGTCGATCGCGTCCCTGATCGGCGGCGGCATCGCGATGATCGCGGTCTTCGTGCTGGCCGCCCGCCGGATGCGCGTCCAGGAGCTGAACTCGATCATCGGCATGATCCGCGGCAGACTCGGGCGCTGAGCCTGCGCGACCGCTCCGGTGGGGGTCCGTACACAACCATCCCCACCCCTCGCGTGTCGTGCTTAGTGGTGGACTGTGGGCACAATTGGGGTTGGCGTCGAAGTCGATGAATGGGGAGGCAGGAACGACGGTGGCGGAACGGAGCACGGCTGCCATCGACGTGGCAGACAACGGCGGCGAGAAGTCGCTGACCGCGAAGGTGGAGCAGGCGACGGCCGATGGGGCACGATCCCGGGAGCCGGGCACTGCACGTGAGCCCGAGACCGGCCCGGACCAGGCGTCCGCGGCGGCGACAGGCGGCTCCCAGGCATCGTCCCGAGCGCCGCAGGGCGCACCCGACGGCGCATCCGGCCGGGCCCCCCAGGTGCCCCGGACTCCCGACAAGCCTCTCGACACATCATCCCCGGACGGTTCGCTCGAAGAGAGCACGGAAGCCGCCGGGAAGACGGGGGATGACGGCAGCGGTACCACGGCCGCCGAATCCCGCGCGGGCGCCGGCGCCGACACCCCGGAACCGCCGTCCGGTACGGCCCCGGCGGCACCGCCGTCCGGCACGACCCCGGCCCCGAAGGCCGAGGCAGGCCCGGGCGAGGGGGAAGAAGCGGTGGGCGGCGCTTCTGACGCAACCGCACGGAACGGCCACCGGGCCTCGGGACCGAAGTCCCCGGAGCCGGCGGCGAAGGAACCGGCGGCGAAGGACTCCGCCAAGCCCGCGCATCGCGCCACGGAGGCCTCCGAAGGGCCCGCCGGGCGCGCCGCCCGGGACGCCGGGGACATTGCCGTGGCCGGCACGGGGAACGGCTCCACGGGCGCCACAGGCGCTTCCGCCGGATCCACCTCCGACCCGTCCGCCCCCAGTCGGCCCTCCCCGTCCGCCCCCACCCAGCCGCTCCCCCCGACCGCACCGCCGCCGCAGCAGCAGCCCGAGGTGCACAGCGGACACAAGCTCGCCGGGCGCTACCGCCTCGAAGAGTGCGTCACCCGTTTGGACGGATTCAGCAGTTGGCGTGCGGTGGACGAGAAGCTCCGCAGGGCCGTGGGCGTGCACGTGCTGCCCGCAGAGCACCCCCGGGCGCGCGCGGTGCTCGCCGCCGCACGGTCCTCCGCCCTGCTGGGCGACCCCCGCTTCGTGCAGGTACTGGACGCCGTCGACAACAACGACCTCGTCTACGTCGTCCAGGAGTGGCTCCCCGACGCCACCGAACTGACCGCTCTGCTCGCCTCCGGCCCGCTGGAGGTGCACGAGGCCTACCAGATGGTCACCCAGGTGGCCCAGGCGATGACGGCCGCCCACCGGGAGGGCCTGGCACACCTGAGGCTCAATCCCAACGCCGTGCTGCGGACCTCGTCCGGCCAGTGGCGGGTGCGGGGCCTCGCGGTCAACGCCGCCCTGCGCGGTATCACCTCCGGCACCCCGCAGCGCACCGACGTGGAAGCCATCGGAGCCCTGCTGTACGCCGCGCTGACCCAGCGCTGGCCCTACGAGAGCGACGCCTACGGCCTGCGCGGGCTGCCCAAGGGCGTGGGTCTGATCGCCCCCGACCAGGTGCGAGCGGGCGTTCACCGGGGGCTGTCGGAACTCGCCATGCGGGCGCTGGTCAACGACGGCGCGACGGCGTCCCGCCAGGAGCCGCCCTGCACCACCGCCGAGGACCTGCTCAAGGCGGTCTCCGCGATGCCGCGGATCCGCCCGCCGGAGCCGGCCTTCACCCCGCCGCCGGAGTACCGGGGCACCACGTACCAGCAGGGCGTGTACCGCAGGGCGCCCACGGGCGGGCCGGCCGCCCCGGCGCCCGTGGAGGCTCCTCCGCCGCCGCTTCAGAGCCGTGCCGGGCGGGCCCTCAAGTGGGGCGTCTCCGCCCTGCTGATCGCCGCGCTCGGGCTCGGCAGCTGGCAGCTCGCGGACGCCCTGATGGACCGCGGCGGCAAGCCCGCCGGTGATTCGGGCGCCTCCGGGACCCACGACGGCGGCACGGGGCAGAAGTCCGCGGGGGCCGGCAAGCCGTTGAAGATCGCCGACGCGGAGGAGTTCGCGCCGTCGGGGTCGGGGATCAAGGAGGAGGAGGTTCCCCTTGCCGTGGACGGCAACACCGGCACGGCCTGGGTCACGCCGCGGTACGAGAACTATGCGAAGTTCGGCAACCTCCCCAACCGCCAGGAGGGCAGCGGCATCATCGTCGACCTCGGCAGCGCCCGGGAGGTATCCGGGATCGACATCGACATGTACCGCAGCGGACAGCAGGTCGAGGTCCTCGCCGCCGGCTCCGGTGCGTCGGACCCCAACGGCCTGAGCGACTTCGGCCAGCGGCTCACCAAGCTGGACACGGTCGGTGCCACGCTCAAGGAGACGCTGCCCAAAACGGTGCGAACCAGGTACGTACTGATCCACATCACCTCACTGCCACCGGACGGCTCAGCGAGTCGATATCGTGGCGGAATTTCCGAGATAAAGGTCCTCGGAGCGCCCTCCGAATAGCTTTTCAAAGGGCCAGGCTCGTTTCTCCCCGCGTAGATTCGGTCCCGGTATTCGAGGCCGGGCCCGGGGCGGGCGCCCGAGGTGGACCCGCAGGCACGCGCGGTGCCCGGCGCCGCGGGGGCCGACAGGTAAATACGAGTCACGATTAAATGGTCCGGAAGTCAACGGCTTCCGGACCATTTCCTTTGCCCAGGGGGCCCCGGCGTTTACAGGCACCAGGGGCGCCTATAGTCTGAGCGCCCTGGACGGCTTAGGGGGCACGGTTTGCGAGCGGAGGAGACCTCCTCAGGGGATTCCGACAAGGCCCTCTTGGCCCGCCATGTCGCAGGAGACCCGGATGCCTTCGGTGAGCTGGTACGACGCCACCGCGACCGGCTCTGGGCGGTGGCGCTGCGCACCCTGGGGGACCGTGAGGAAGCCGCCGACGCGGTGCAGGACGCCCTGATCTCCGCCTACCGCGCCGCCCACACCTTCCGCGGGCAGTCCGCCGTCACGACCTGGCTGCACCGGATCACCGTGAACGCCTGCTTGGACCGCGCCCGCAAGACCGCCTCCCGCAGGACCTCACCCGTCGACGACGCCGAGCGGCTGGAACACCTCCTGGAGCCCCACGAGGCGGCCTCCGCCCCGGCGGAGCGCAAGGACCTGCACCGAGAGCTGCTGGACGCCCTGCGGACGCTCCCTCCGGAGCAGAGTGCCGCCCTGGTCCTGGTCGACATGCAGGGCTACCCGGTCGCCGAGGCGGCCGGAATCCTCGATGTCGCCACGGGAACGGTGAAGAGCCGCTGCGCCCGCGGCAGGGCGCGCCTGCTGCCCCTGCTCAGCCACCTGCGTCCTGCCAAGGACGGGGACGACGGAGACGGGGACGATGGCGCGGGCGGCCCCAGGGCTGCCGGCACGGCAGGCGATAAAGGAACGACGACCGATAGGCAGAACGAGACCGCCCGGGGGAGCACCGGAGAGAATGACGGCGGGCCCGGAGGAAGAGGAGAGTACGCAGGAGGCCGCGGAGGCGGTCGCGGGAGGATCAGGAAGCCCCGCGATGGAAGGAACCGGACGGACGACGCATCCGTCCCACCCGCGAAAGACCCTAGAGGTACAGACAACTCAGCTTCTGTGAAGGGCGGAGGTGGGCGAGCGTGACATCCACGACCGGCGCAGCCGGGCATCCTGACGTGGACCAGATCTCGGCGCTCACCGAAGGCCTCCTCCCCCCCGACGAGCGCGCTGAGATCGAGGCGCACCTTGAGGGGTGCCCCGACTGCTCCGACATCCGTGCCTCCCTGGAGGAGGTCCAGGTGCTCCTCGGTGAGCTGTCGGGTCCCATCTCCATGCCGGACGATGTCGCCGAGCGCATTGATGCGGCTCTGGCAGCAGAGGCCCTCATTGCGACGTCCCAACCCTTGTCCTCGGGGGGGACGCATGTTTCACGTGAAACATCGCCCGGAGAGAGCCCGCGGACGTCGACCGAACGACCCGCGGGTCATCCGCGAGGTGCCACCGGGCCCGGACGCGCGGGACGTGGATCCAGGAAGCGTCGCCGGACCATCACCCTGGGAGCGGTCTTCACTCTGGCCGTCCTGGGGCTGGGCACATTCCTGGTCCAGTCGCTCGACGGCGACGACTCATCCAAGCGACCGCCCGAGGCCTCCAGCGCCCACCCGTCCGGCTCCCGTCAGACCTTCTCGCCGCAGAGCCTGGAGGGGCAGGTGACATCGCTCCTCAAGAAGCACCCCTCCAAGTCCGCGCCGGATCATGAGACGACGGGCGGATCCGACTCCGTTACGCCCTCTCCCACGCAGACGCCGTCGCTCGATATGGGGTCGCCCGAGACTCCGCCGAAGACGGCGGCTCCTCTCCACTCCGGGATCGCTGCGTCGGTGCCGGACTGTATCCGCAAGGGCATCGGCCGGGTCGAGGAACCGCTCGCCGCGGAGCAAGGGGTCTTTCACGGCACGGAGGCCTATCTGGTGGTGCTCCCCCATGAGACGGACCCCAGCAAGGTCTCGGCCTACGTGGTGGATGCAACCTGCACCCACCGCCCCGCCCTGCCTACCGGCGCCATCCTGCTGACCCAGTCCTATCCGCGGGACTGACGACCTCCGGCACGGAGCTCCCCCGGCACGCTGGCGCGCTCCTCCCGGCACTGGCGCTCCCTCCGGTCCTGGCTCCTTCCGGTTCCTGGCTCCCTCCGGTGCTGACACTCTTCGGCACTGACAGCCTCCACCCATGACATCCTCTGACGCCCGGCTGACGGCACCGTCTGTTCAACGTGAAACCGGTGTGCCCAGCAGATCCCCACCGGGTCTGATGGAGCCTTCTGATGTCTCTGAGGGGTGGCTCTGAGGGGCCTCGACACACGCTTCGACCAGGCTCGGAGACGTAGGGAATGCGCGCCCCGTAGGATCCGTTGGGTGGTGTGTGAGTCCAGAAACGGCTCCCGCCAAGAGCAGCAGACAGTCCCCAGAGACGAGGAATCAGCCGTGAGCGACGTACGTAACGTGATCATCATTGGGTCTGGGCCCGCCGGGTATACGGCGGCGCTCTACACTGCGCGTGCGTCGCTGAAGCCGTTGGTGTTCGAGGGGGCCGTCACCGCCGGTGGCGCGCTGATGAACACCACCGACGTCGAGAACTTCCCCGGCTTCCGGGACGGCATCATGGGCCCCGAGCTGATGGACAGCATGCGAGCTCAGGCAGAGCGCTTCGGAGCCGAGCTGCTTCCGGACGACGTGGTCTCCGTCGACCTCACGGGTGAGATCAAGACCGTCACGGACACCGCCGGCACGGTGCACCAGGCAAAGGCCATCATCGTCGCCACGGGCTCGCAGCACCGCAAGCTCGGCCTGCCGAACGAAGACGCCCTGTCCGGACGCGGAGTCTCCTGGTGTGCCACCTGCGATGGCTTCTTCTTCAAGGACCAGGACATCGCGGTGATCGGTGGCGGTGACACCGCCATGGAGGAGGCCACCTTCCTCTCCCGCTTCGCCAAGTCGGTCACCATCGTGCACCGGCGTGACTCCCTGCGCGCCTCCAAGGCGATGCAGGACCGTGCCTTCGCCGACCCCAAGATCAAGTTCGTCTGGGACAGCGAGGTCGCCGAGATCCAGGGAGACCAGAAGCTCTCCGGCCTGACCCTACGCAATGTAAAGACGGGCGAGACCTCGCCGCTCGCGGCGACGGGCCTGTTCATCGCGATCGGCCACGACCCCCGTACCGAGCTCTTCAAGAGCCAGCTCGACCTGGACGACGAGGGCTACCTCAAGGTGGAGTCCCCCTCCACCCGCACCAACCTCACTGGTGTCTTCGCCGCCGGTGACGTCGTCGACCACACCTACCGTCAGGCGATTACCGCGGCTGGTACCGGCTGTTCCGCGGCCCTCGACGCAGAGCGGTTCCTTGCCGCTCTCTCCGACGCCGAGGCCGCGTCAGCCAGCGCCACCGTCTGATCCACCCATCTATACCGATCCAAAGGAGCTAGCCGTGGCCGGCACCATGAAGCACGTGACCGACGACACCTTCGAGCAGGACGTCCTCAAGAGCGACAAGCCCGTCCTGGTGGACTTCTGGGCCGCCTGGTGCGGTCCGTGCCGCCAGATCGCCCCTTCCCTGGAGGCGATCGCGGACGAGTACGGCGACAAGATCGAGGTCGTCAAGCTCAACATCGACGAGAACCCGGGGACTGCCGCGAAGTACGGCGTCATGTCCATCCCGACGCTGAACGTCTACCAGAGCGGCGAGGTCGCCAAGACCATCGTCGGTGCCAAGCCCAAGGCTGCGATCGTTCGCGACCTTGAGGAATTCATCTCGGAGTGACGCGACGGCGCTGTTTCACGTGAAACATCAACGGGCCAACCCTCACGGGTTGGCCCGTCGTCGTATCAGTCGTCGTACCGGAGGTGTCACGCCTCTCGGAGACGTGATGCCTCTCGGAGGCGTCACGGGCTGTCATGCCTCCCAGGAGCGTCATGCCTCCCAGAGGCGCCCTGCCTCAGAGCGGTCGCAGCGCTGGCTCCTTCTGCACGGCGCCAAGAAGACGGTCGATCGCCATCTCGACGTCCTCCTTCCATGACAGCGTCGTCCGCAGCTCCAGCCTCAGCCTCGGATAGGTGGGGTGCGGGCGGACGGTCTTGAAGCCCACCGCGAGCAGATGGTCGGCGGGGAGCAGGCAGGCCGGTTCCTTCCAGCGGGCATCGCCGAAGGCTTCGATTGCCTTGAAGCCCCGCCGGAGCAGATCCTTCGCGACCGTCTGGACGATCACGCGGCCCAGACCCTGCCCCTGGTAGCCCGGCATGATCCACGCGGTCATCAGCTGAACGGCGTCCGGCGATACGGGGCTCGTGGGGAAAGCCGTGGAGCGCGGCACGTAGGCCGGGGGCGCGTAGAGCACGAAGCCCACCGGCACGTCGTCGACATAGACGACGCGGCCGCACGATCCCCACTCCAGGAGCACGGCGGAGATCCATGCCTCCTTCTCCAGATCGGGAGTGCCGGCCTTCTCCGCGGCCTGACCGCTGACGGGGTCCAGCTCCCAGAAGACACAGGCCCGGCAGCGCTTGGGAAGATCCTGAAGGTTGTCCAGCGTGAGCGGTACGAGCCGACGCCCCATGAAGGCAGTTCCTCACTTCCTCCGCCGCCCGACGCACCACGGACGGCTGGCCAGAGCGCCCCGTTCCCCAGCAGGCTCTCAGCGGTCGTAGTCGCCGACCGCCCCCGGCACGGGCCTTGCGGTCACAGCACGGTACGGCTCACCGTCTGCATGGCCCCGTCTCTGATGAGCTCCTACCAGGTGAGTGCGCCATACCTGATCGCATCGTAACCACGAAGCGATGGCACCGATACCGTATAAAGCAAAGAGCGGGCCGTGTTCCGGTCCACACCGGAGCACGGCCCGCTTCTGGGTTTCACTCAGCAGGCAGTGGCCAAGGGGCCCTCACATCAGGCGTCCTCGTCCTCCTGCTCCTCCTCCTGAGGGCCGCCTCCAAAGACCGGGCCCTCGCCCGGAGCCAGGGTTCCCAGAATTCGTTCGAGATCGTCCATCGAGGCGAACTCCACGACGATCTTGCCCTTCTTCTGGCCCAGGTCGACCTTCACCCGTGTCTCGAAGCGATCCGAGAGCCGGGTGGCGAGGTCGCTCAGCGCGGGGGACACCCGGGCACCCGCCCGGGGCTTGGGGCGCGGAGCGCTTGCCGGCCGGGACCCCATGAGGGTCACGATCTCCTCGACGGCCCGCACCGAGAGTCCCTCGGCCACGATGCGGTGGGCGAGCCGGTCCTGATCCTCCGAGTCCTCCACGGAGAGCAGCGCCCGGGCATGGCCCGCCGAGAGCACCCCGGCGGCCACCCGCCGTTGGACCGCGGGCGAGAGCTTCAGCAGCCGCAGGGTGTTGGAGACCTGAGGGCGCGAGCGGCCGATGCGGTCGGCGAGCTGGTCATGGGTGCAGTTGAAGTCCCTGAGCAACTGGTCATAGGCGGCGGCCTCTTCCAGCGGGTTCAGTTGCGCCCGGTGCAGGTTCTCCAGCAGGGCGTCGAGGAGGAGTTTCTCGTCGTCGGTGGCACGGACGATCGCGGGGATCCGGTCGAGGCCGGCCTCACGGCACGCCCGCCACCGGCGCTCGCCCATGATCAGCTCATAGCGGGAGGAGCTCACCTGTCGCACCACGACGGGCTGGAGGAGGCCGACCTCTGTGATGGAGGTGACCAGTTCCGCAAGAGCGTCCTCGTCGAACACCTCACGCGGCTGGCGGGGGTTGGGCGTGATGCTGTCGAGCGGAAGCTCCGCGAAGTAGGCGCTGGAGGGCTGCTCCTGGTCGAGCGCCTCGGCGACTACAGGAGCCGGCGAGGACTCCTCCACCTCGGGAGAGACGGTGCCTCTGGGCAGGGTGGCCACCTTGGCCGCCGCCACGCCGCGTTCGGTGCTGAGGACGGGCGCCGGCGTTCCCGACGATGCAGGTGCCGACGACGACCCACTGCCCACTGCCGGGGGTGCGGTCTTCTCGGGTGTCGGGGCCGCAGGGATCAGGGCCCCGAGGCCACGGCCGAGCCCCCTCCGTCGGTCACTCACTGGATCCCCTCCGTGATGCTTGGCTGTTCATTCTGAGAGCCCAGGTGGGCATGCGTGGCGTCATACCGCACGCCGACCCCCCGTAGAGCGATCTCGCGGGCCGCCTCAAGGTAGGAGAGCGCACCGCTCGACCCTGGATCGTAGGTCAGGACCGTCTGCCCGTAGCTCGGTGCCTCCGAGATACGAACCGAGCGCGGAATGCTCGTCCGGAGGACCTCTTCCCCGAAGTGGTTCCGTACCTCGTCCGCGACCTGCGACGCCAGCCTCGTCCGGCCGTCGTACATGGTCAGCAGGATGGTGGAGACATGGAGAGCCGGGTTCAGGTGCCCCCGGACCAGGTCGACGTTCCTCAGCAGCTGTCCCAGGCCCTCCAGCGCGTAGTACTCACACTGGATGGGGATCAGGACCTCCGCGCCGGCCACCAGGGCGTTGACGGTCAGCAGACCCAGGGAGGGCGGGCAGTCAATCAGGACATAGTCCAGCGGCTGTTCATACGCCTGGATAGCCCTCTGGAGCCTGCTCTCCCGGGCCACCAGTGAGACCAGCTCGATCTCCGCACCGGCGAGATCGATGGTGGCCGGCGCACAGAACAGTCCCTCTACATCGGGGACCGGCTGCACAACCTCCGAGAGCGGCTTGCTCTCCACCAATACGTCGTAGATAGAAGGGACTTCGGCGTGGTGATCAATACCCAGCGCTGTGGACGCATTGCCCTGCGGGTCCAGATCGATCACCAGGACCCGACCGCCATGGACCGCGAGGGAGGCGGCAAGGTTCACGGTGGTCGTGGTCTTGCCGACCCCACCCTTCTGGTTGGCGACCACCATGACCCGGGTCTGCTCGGGCCGTGGCAAGCCTTCGCCGGCACGGCCCAGAGCCTCCATGGCTAGCTGAGCAGCGCGACCGATGGGAGTGTCGTCCAGCGGGGCCGGTGTTTCACGTGAAACATCCTCCCCCGCCGTCTCGGTACGGGGACCGGGGACCGGATCGGTCATCGGTCCCGCGATGTTGGCGTCGGACCGCAAGGATTCACTCTCCTCGACTTCAGGCTCGCAATGAACAGAGCCTCCCATGTCTTGGGGGTCGTGAACCAGCGAGGCCTGTTCTTCTGTGGAGAAATCCGCGTTTGTGGACAACTCCGTGCCCTCTTCGGGTGACCCCAGAGCCCCTAGGGGCCTCCGGTCACGCGGGTGAGCCGCAGCGCGACCCCGACTGATGATGCCATGCAGAAGTGAGCGACGTTTCACGTGAAACACGATGCCGAGAGGTCAACGTCACGTCCGCGCGACACTCCGAGATGTGTAGTTTCGGCAGCTTGTGTGGAGTACGGCCTATCGCCAAGACGGATGACCGTCGGCCCCGAATTCAACCCCAGGAGGGAAGACCGACCACGTAATCATTCCGTGATCATGACTCCGACCAGGGCGGAACCATGATCACGGTGACCGTCGACGTCGCGAGCGCCCCGTCCGGGCCGCCTTGGCGCGCTTCGCAGCGAACCTCACTCCACCCGGGCTCTCCCCGACCTCGACCCGCACCACCGTGGCCGGAGGATCCACGAGACCTTCACCAACATGCAGCACGGAGGTCTCGACGGCACCGAGTTTGCTGAGCGCCGCTCGGGCTCCCTTCACCTCTTGCTCCGCGGTGTCGCCCTTGAGCGCCAGCATCTCCCCGTACGGCCGCAGCAGCGGCACGCCCCACCCCGCCAGCCGGTCGAGTGGAGCCACGGCGCGGGCCGTGACCACATGGACGGGCGTCACGGTGCCGAGGACCTCCTCGGCCCGGCCCCGCACCACGCTCACATGGTCGAGCCCCAGCAGCTCCACGACCTCGCCCAGGAAGTTGGTACGGCGCAGCAGCGGCTCCAGGAGCGTGATCTTCAGGTCGGGACGGACCAGCGCCAGAGGAATGCCGGGGAGGCCGGCTCCCGAGCCCACATCGCAGACCGATACGCCCTCGGGTACGACCTCGGAGAGCACCGCGCAATTGAGCAGGTGGCGCTCCCAGAGCCGGGGCACCTCACGCGGGCCGATCAAGCCGCGCCGCACCCCGACATCGGCGAGCAGCTCTCCATAACGAATCGCGTCCGGCAACCGTTCGCCGAAGATCGCTCGCGCCGCCTCGGGCGCCGGGGGGAGCTCAGCTACCTCCGTCACGGGGACCGTCCTTCCGTACCGTGCCGCGCACGGCTGGTGACTATCAGGCTGGCAAAGATCGGCCCCGCCTGCGAACAGACGGGGCCGGAGGTACTCGACGATCAGGCGGGGAGCACCACGACAAAGCGCTGGGGTTCCTCACCCTCGGACTCGCTGCGAAGGCCGGCGGCCTTCACCGCGTCGTGCACCACCTTGCGCTCAAAGGGGGTCATCGGGTCCAGCCGGACCGGCTCGCCGGAGCTCTTCACGTCCGCAGCGACCTTCGCGCCCAGCTCGGACAGGTCGGAGCGCTTCTTGGCGCGGTAGCCGCTGATGTCCAGCATCAGCCGGCTGCGGTCGCCGGTCTCGCGGTGCACGGCGAGGCGGGTGAGCTCCTGGAGAGCCTCCAGCACCTCGCCCTCGCGCCCGACCAGCTTCTGCAGATCACGGCTGCCGGCGTCGCTGATGATCGACACCGAGGCCCGGTCGGCCTCGACATCCATATCGATGTCGCCGTCGAGGTCGGCGATGTCCAGCAGGCCTTCCAGGTAGTCAGCGGCGATCTCGCCCTCTTGCTCCAGGCGGGTCAGACTGTCGTCCGCCTCGGCAGCGGCCTCGGTGGTGCCTTCCGTCACGGATGGACTCCTTCTTACTTCTTGGACGGGTGCTTGGGCCGCTGCTGGCCCTTGCGCTGTCCGGACTTGGCTTGGCGGCCGTTACCGCCGGACGACGCCCGGCTGCGGGCCGGCTTGGACGGCGCCTTGGCGTCCTGGGGCTCTCCTCGGTCGTCGTTCCCCTGCTTCTCCAGCGAGGGCTTCCCGGCTGCGGACCTCTGCTCCTCGGGCTTGCCGCCCCCCGAGCCCTGCGTCTCCTCGCCCTCGCCGGGCTTGCCGCCCCCGGCAGGCTTGGCCCCACCGGAGCCCTGGGCACCGCCACCGGACTGGGCGCCACCGCCGGACTGGGCGCCGCCACCGGACTGCCGCTGGGACTTGGACTGCCGCTTGGGCTGCTGGCGCCGAGGAGCGCCGCCACCGGCCGCCGGGCCCGTACCGCCGTCCACCGCGCTCTCCACGCCCGCAGCGGCCTTCACGCTCTCGCTGGACACCACCGTGCCGTCGGCCTGAGCGGCCAGCCCGGCCTTGTTGAGCCCGTTGATGAACTTCCGCTCGAACTCGTTGCGGTCCCGGCCCTTGGCGACGATGGCCTTGATGATGGCGCGGTCGCGACGCCTGCTGCTCTTGCCGTGCTCCGCGATGTGCTTGTGCAGCCGCTCCAGGTAGGAGGCCTGGGCCTTGGAACCCGGGGTCGGGTTGTTGTGGATCACGTACATCTGCTGGCCCATGGTCCACACGTTGGTGGTCAGCCAGTAGACGAGCACACCGACCGGGAAGTTGATGCCGAAGACGGCGAAGATCAGCGGGAAGACGTACATGAGCATCTTCTGCTGCTGCATGAAGGGCGTCTTCACCGTGGTGTCGACGTTCTTCGTCATCAGCTGCCGCTGCGTGTAGAACTGCGAGAACGACATCAGGATGATCATGACCGCGGTCACGACCCGGACATCCGTCAGCGAGGCGCCGAGCTGGGCGACCTTGTCGGAGCTGTCCAGGAACTTCGCGGCCAGCGGGGCGCCGAAGATATGCGCCTTCTGCGCGCTCTGCAGCAGCGGCTGGTCGATCACGCCGATGGTCTTGCCGGAGGCGATACCGCTGAGTACGTGGTAGAGGGCGAAGAAGAACGGCGACTGGGCCAGGATGGGAAGGCACGAGGAGAGCGGGTTGGTGCCCGACTCCTTGTACAGCTTCATCATCTCTTCGGACTGACGCTGCTTGTCGCTCTTGTAGCGCTCCTGGATCTTCTTCATCTCAGGCTGCAGCGTCTGCATGGCGCGGGTCGCCTTGATCTGCTTCACGAAGAGCGGGATCAGGCAGATCCGGATCAGAACCACGAGGGACACGATGGACAGGCCCCAGGCCAGCCCCGTATCGGGACCGAAGATCGCACCGAACAGCGTGTGGAACTGAACGATGACCCAGGAAACGGGTGTCGTGATAAAGCTAAACAGGCTGGCAATGCTGTCCACTAATCAGGCTCCTTGCGCATGGGTCGGGGTCTCGGCGACCGGGCTCTGGGTCTCGGCGGGGTGGTCCCCGGAAGGCTCGCCGGCGGCGGAAGGCCCGCCCTTGCGTGTACGCCATGCGTCACGCAGCATTTCGTGCCATCGTGGACGCTTACGCGGTGGTACGTGATCCACGCCACCGAGCGACCAAGGGTTGCAGCGCAGGATGCGCCAGGCGGTCAGTGCCGTGCCCTTGACCGCACCATGCCGGTCGATGGCCTCGTATCCGTAGTGGGAGCACGACGGGTAGTACTTGCACACAGGCCCCAGCAACGGGCTTATCGTCCACTGATACAACTTGATCAGGGCGAGCAGTGGGTACTTCATCGCGCACCCCCTCCCAGCAATCGCTGAAGAGCGGCGTCCAGGTCTCGGGCCAGCTGTGCGTGGTCCGCGTCGCCCGCGCCGGGCAACGCTCGCACGACTACCAGGCTACCGGCCTGCAGGAGAGCCAATCGGTCCCGCATCAAGTGCCGAAGCCTTCGTTTCACTGTGTTTCGCGTCACGGCTCCGCCCACAGCTTTGCTCACGACGAAACCCGCACGCGCCGGGGGAACGGTTTCCCCGGCCGCGTGCGGGTCCGTTGCACCGCTGCGGAGGTGGACGACGAGGAGCGGGCGCCCGGCCCGGCGTCCCCGTCGTACCGCGGTCGCGAAGTCCTCGGGCCGCCTCAGCCGATGCTCGGTAGGCAGCACGGCGACATCGGCCTCAGCTCAGACGCTCAGGCCGACAGGCGCGCGCGACCCTTGCCACGGCGGGACGCGATGATCGCGCGGCCGGCACGGGTGCGCATACGCAGCCGGAAGCCGTGGGTCTTCGCGCGGCGACGGTTGTTCGGCTGGAAGGTGCGCTTGCTCACTCGGGGGCTCCAGAAGGGTGTCGGTGGATGACGGCCGTCGCGTGGCCGTCACCGTGCGCCCACGATTAGCTCGCCTACGCCCAGGTGCACCGCTTGCCGACCACTCTGTGTGGTCTTCACCCAGTGAAAGCTCTTCACAGGCATGCGGCAGCAGCCATCGACAACTCGACCTCGTAACGGTACGGCGGCCTAGGCCATTGGGTCAAACCAGCAACCGCGGTGCAGGGCCCCGCGTCTCCTGCGAGACACTATGCACAGCCTGTGGACAACAACTTGAACCGTACGGGCGCCCTGACTACCGTGGCTGGACTCCGATTCGTCCGTTCCATTCCATGACCCGGCGACCCCTCGTCGTCAGTTGCGCCACCCTGTCGAGAGCCCCGAGCGCCCCTCGGCCCGAGTCCTTCCCCGGGCTCCTCAAGATCTACCGACCCGTCCCGCGCGGCATCCGTGCGCGGGACCTGTGAGAGAGCGTGCCCTGTGGCTGACGTACCTGCAGATCTTGCCGCAGTGTGGCCACGAGTTCTCGAGCAGCTCCTCGGAGAGGGCCGGGGCCAGCACAGCGTCGAGGCGAAGGACGAGCACTGGATCAGGCGCTGCCAGCCCCTGGCGCTGGTGGCCGACACCGCCCTGCTCGCCGTGCCCAACGAATTCGCGAAGGGCGTACTGGAAGGCAGGCTCGCGCCGGTCGTCAGCGACACGCTGAGCCAGGAGTGCGGCCGCCCGATCCGCATCGCGATCACCGTCGACGAGTCCGCGGGGGAGCCCCCGAAGCCGTCCCCGAGTCCCGTACCCCCGCAGCGCTACGAGGAGCCGGAGCTGCCGCCCCGCGCGGACCAGCTCCCCACCGCACGCCCCGCGTACCCGGAGGAGTACGAGCGCCGCGAGACCGGCGGCTGGCCCCGGTCCGCTGACGACCTCGCCTGGCAGCAGCCCCGGCTCGGCTTCCCCGAACGGGACCCGTACGCCACCTCCGCCCAGCAGCCGGGCCGCGACTACCACCAGGCGTCCCCCGAGCACTCCCCGTACGAGCAGGGCCGCCCCGGGTACGAGGGCGAGCGCCGCGGCTACGAGCGGGAGCGCTCCGCGTACACCCCCGAGCGCTCCGCTTACGAGCAGCAGCACGGCGACTACGAGTCAGGGCGTTCCGAGTACGAGTCGGGCCGTTCCGAGTACCAGCCGGCCCGTCCCGGATACGAGGGCAGGTCCGACTACGCCTCGGGCGCCGCTCGTGGCGAGCGGCCCGAGCCGGCGTCCGCGGGGATGCGCGGGCCCGGCATGCCCGGTGCCGGTGGTCCCGGGGGGCCCGGCGGGGTGCGCGGCGGTCCCGGTGGCGTGTCGCTGCCGGCGCCCAGCGGCGCGCCCGGTCCGCTCGCGGCTCAGCCCGCGCCCGCTCCGGGGCCCGGTGAGCCGACGGCCCGGCTGAACCCGAAGTACCTCTTCGACACGTTCGTCATCGGTGCCTCGAACCGTTTCGCGCACGCCGCCGCGGTGGCCGTCGCGGAGGCGCCCGCCAAGGCGTACAACCCGCTGTTCATCTACGGGGAGTCCGGCCTCGGCAAGACGCACCTGCTGCACGCGATCGGGCACTACGCCCGCAGCCTGTACCCGGGCACGCGCGTGCGGTACGTCAGCTCGGAGGAGTTCACCAACGAGTTCATCAACTCCATCCGCGACGGCAAGGGCGACAGCTTCCGCAAGCGCTACCGGGAGATGGACATCCTGCTGGTCGACGACATCCAGTTCCTCGCGGACAAGGAGTCGACGCAGGAGGAGTTCTTCCACACGTTCAACACGCTCCACAACGCGAACAAACAGATCGTGCTGTCCTCGGATCGCCCGCCCAAACAGCTGGTGACCCTGGAGGACCGGCTGCGCAACCGCTTCGAGTGGGGCCTGATCACCGACGTCCAGCCGCCCGAGCTGGAGACCCGGATCGCGATCCTCCGCAAGAAGGCGGTCCAGGAGCAGCTGAACGCTCCGCCGGAGGTGCTGGAGTTCATCGCCTCGCGGATCTCGCGGAACATCCGCGAGCTGGAGGGCGCGCTGATCCGCATCACGGCGTTCGCCTCGCTCAACAGGCAGCCGGTGGACCTCGGCCTCACGGAGATCGTCCTCAAGGACCTCATCCCGGGTGGCGAGGACGCCTCCCCGGAGATCACCACGACCGCGATCATGGCGGCCACGGCGGACTACTTCGGCCTCACGGTCGAGGACCTGTGCGGGTCGTCGCGGAGCCGGGTGCTGGTGACCGCGCGGCAGATCGCGATGTACCTCTGCCGTGAGCTCACGGATCTGTCGCTGCCGAAGATCGGTGCGCAGTTCGGGGGGCGGGACCATACGACGGTGATGCATGCCGATCGGAAGATCCGGGCGTTGATGGCGGAGCGGCGGTCGATCTACAACCAGGTGACGGAGCTGACGAACCGCATCAAGAACGGGTAGGCGGCTACGCCGCCGGAGTGCCGGGTTCCCGTGGTGCTCCGGTGTCCCCGGGGGGCCTTTCCGCGGTTCGGTCTCCGGGGCCCGGCGGGCTTCTGCCTTGCGGCCGGCTTCTGCCTTGCGGCGGGCTTCTGCCTTGCGGCGGGCTTCTGCCTTGCGGCGGGCTTCTGCCTTGCGGTGGGCTTCTGCCTTGCGGCGACCGCTTCCTCTTCCTCGTGGCGGTCCTCGCGGCCCTTTCCAGGCGGGGCTGCGCCCCTTTCATCGGGCCGGTGGGGTGGTGTCGGTCGTTTCCGGACCACCTGGCAGTGGTGCTTGCTCGCGCCGTTCCCCGCGCCCCTTCGAAGCGGGGCTGCGCCCCGATCAAACGGCTGCCAAGCGGCCGCGCCCGATCTCGTCCCGGACCGGGGCAGGCGCCTTCCGCTGCCGTAGCGCACTGCCCACCCCGCGGCGCTCTCGCCGCCCCCCTTCCTCGGCTGTTCGATTAGTCGGGGGGACACGGGTGTTCTCCACAGATTCGGGGACTTCTTGCCGTCCACACCCTGGGGAGGGCGGAGTTGTCCAGATGGCGTCCACAGCGGAGGGGGTCCGAGATCCCTCGTTCCAGGTCAACCACCTGTGGATTCGTGGACAACCTCCCTCCACAGACTGTGGACGGCGGCGCCGTCCACAGTGCCTCCCGTCCGTTGTCCACCGGCCGCCCACAGGCTGTGGGCGGTTGTCCCCAGCTTTGCCCAGCTTCTCCACAGCGCTGTCCACTGTTCGGCAACACAACGCGCGCTCTCACCGGGTCGAGTGAAAGGCGTCACATCGAGGGGCTCGCATGGCCTGTGGGCAACGTGGGTAAACCTGGGGACGCCGCTGGGGAGAAGTGGCTCCGCCCTGTGCATCGGGTGTGCAGAACTTTCCCCCGTCCACAGAAACCCGGGGTTGTCCACGGGCTCCGCCCACAGGCACGGTGGACAAAATATGCGCTCTGAGCTGCGTAAACGGGGTTATCCACGGTTTCCACAGGCCCTACTACTACTCCCACTTGGAGAGAGTAGGGAATCCGTTTCGAAGTGGGGGCTGTGCACAACTCGCGGCTCGCGGCGACACGGCGCTCCAGAGCGGGGCGGCATGACTTGACCCCGACGGGCTCCTAGTGTCAGTGCTGTGCGCCAGACTGTTCCCCGGTGTTCTTCCCCGTACGGGAGGAGCCGACACCGAGTCAGACGGCGGATCGCGACCAGACGGCACGGCCGGGGCGGAACGCACCGGCGGCAGCAGAGGCAACAGCAGAGAGAGGCCGGCACCACACAGCCGGCCACAGCAGGAGGCGGCTTACGGTGAAGATCCGGGTGGAACGCGACGTACTCGCGGAGGCAGTGGCCTGGGCGGCGCGCAGCCTCCCGGCCCGTCCGCCGGCGCCTGTCCTCGCCGGCCTCCTGCTGAAGGCCGACGACGGCGCACTCAGCCTCTCCAGCTTCGACTACGAGGTCTCGGCCCGGGTCTCGGTGGACGCCGAGGTCGAGGAGGAGGGCACCGTCCTCGTCTCCGGCCGCCTGCTGGCCGACATCTGCCGCGCCCTCCCCAACCGCCCGGTGGAGATTTCCACAGACGGTGTACGGGCGACCGTGGTCTGCGGCTCCTCCCGCTTCACCCTCCACACCCTGCCTGTGGAGGAGTACCCGTCGCTGCCGCAGATGCCGTCCGCGACCGGCATCGTCCCCGGCGAGGTCTTCGCCTCGGCCGCCGCCCAGGTCGCCATCGCCGCCGGCCGCGACGACACCCTCCCGGTGCTCACGGGCGTCCGCGTCGAGATCGAGGGCGACACCGTCACCCTGGCGTCCACCGACCGCTACCGCTTCGCCGTCCGCGAGTTCCTGTGGAAGCCGGAGTCGGCCGACGCCTCCGCGGTCGCCCTGGTGCCCGCCAAGACGCTCCTGGACACCGCCAAGGCGCTCACGAGCGGCGACAGCGTCACCATCGCCCTGTCCGGCTCCGGCTCCGGCGCCGGGGAGGGCCTGATCGGTTTCGAGGGCGCCGGACGGCGCACCACGACCCGGCTCCTCGAAGGCGACCTCCCCAAGTACCGCACGCTCTTCCCCACGGAGTTCAACTCCGTGGCGGTGATCGAGACCTCCCCCTTCGTGGAGGCCGTCAAGCGCGTCGCCCTGGTGGCCGAGCGGAACACCCCCGTCCGGCTCAGCTTCGAGCAGGGCGTGCTCACCCTGGAGGCCGGTTCCAGCGACGATGCACAGGCTGTGGAAAGGGTCGACGCCAAGCTCGAGGGCGACGACATCTCCATCGCCTTCAACCCGACGTTCCTGCTGGACGGCCTCAGCGCCATCGACTCGCCCGTCGCCCAGCTCTCGTTCACCACGTCCACCAAGCCGGCGCTGCTGGGCGGCAGGGCCGCGCTGGACGCCGAGGTCGACGACGCCTACAAGTACCTGATCATGCCGGTGCGCCTGTCGGGCTGAGCCCGTCCCGCCGCAGGGCCGAGCCGATCCGGGCCCGGCTCTGCGGGCGCCACGGAGGCCCGTTCCCCCGACCGCTCGGGTGACGCCTGAGCGGCTGAGCCCACAGGTGTGCATGAAGCACCGGGCGTAGTCTCAGGAGGGATACGAAAGCGCCTCCCCCCCCCAGCTCTCGGCCGCGCTCGAAGCCGGGGGACCCCGTACGTGACGTCGCTACTTAAGGATCACTGATGGAGCTCGGTCTCGTCGGCCTCGGCAAGATGGGCGGCAACATGCGCGAGCGCATTCGCCGCGCCGGCCACACCGTCATCGGGTACGACCGCAACCCGGACGTCGCCGATGTCGGCAGCCTGGAAGAGATGGTGTCCCAGCTCAAGGGGCCCAGGGTGGTCTGGGTGATGGTGCCCGCCGGCGCCCCGACGCAGGCGACCATAGACGAGCTGGCAGGGCTCCTGCAGCCCGGTGACGTGGTCGTGGACGGCGGCAACTCCCGCTGGTCGGACGACGAGAAGCACGCCGTCGAGCTCGGCCTCAAGCGCATCGGCTTCGTCGACTGCGGCGTCTCCGGCGGCATCTGGGGCCTGGAGCAGGGCTACGCGCTGATGTACGGCGGCGACGAGGACAGCGTCGCCAAGGTGCAGCCGATCTTCGACGCGCTCAAGCCCGAGGGCGAGTTCGGCGCCGTGCACGCCGGCAAGGTCGGCGCGGGCCACTTCGCCAAGATGGTCCACAACGGCATCGAGTACGCCATGATGCAGGCCTTCGCCGAGGGCTGGGAGCTGCTGGAGGCCGTCCACTCGGTGACCGACGTCCGCGAGGTCTTCCGCTCCTGGCAGTCCGGCACCGTCATCCGCTCCTGGCTGCTCGACCTCGCCGTCAAGGCACTCGACGACGACGAGCACCTGGAGACCCTCAAGGGCTATGCCCAGGACTCAGGCGAGGGCCGGTGGACGGTGGAGGCCGCCATCGACAACGCCGTTCCGCTGCCCGCCATCACCGCGTCGCTCTTCGCGCGCTTCGCCTCCCGCCAGGAGGACTCCCCGCAGATGAAGATGATCGCGGCGCTGCGCAACCAGTTCGGCGGCCACCAGGTCGAGAAGGCCTGAGACGGTTCGGAAGGCCTGTACGGTCGGGAAGGCCTGAGCTGGGCCGACGGGTCCGAGCCGCCGGCACGGACGGGCGCGCCCGCAGGGGCGGGTGCTCGCACGGACGGGGTCCGGACCCCACCGCAGTGGCGCTCCCGTCCGTGCCAGGGGCTGACCCCGGCCGTGGGACCGCGCGCCGGCCGGCCCCGGGGTGCGCCGCCCGGCGCCCGCGGGTCCGCCGGGCGCCGACTTCTCGGGATCGTTCGGGGTGCCCACGCCGCGCGTGCCGGCGCGTGGCACTAGCATCGCCCACCCGGGCGCACCCGTGGTTCCCAGGGGCCCCGGTGACATCCGTACGTCAGCGACACCGAGCGACATCAGGGGGAGGCCGGCGCCGACCATGCACCTCACGCATCTCTCGCTCGCCGACTTCCGCTCGTACCCGGCGGTCGACGTGCCGCTCGAACCGGGCGTCACCGCCTTCGTCGGCCCCAACGGCCAGGGCAAGACCAACCTCGTCGAGGCCGTCGGCTACCTGGCCACGCTCGGCAGCCACCGGGTCGCCTCGGACGCGCCGCTGGTCCGCATGGGCGCGGAGCGCGCCGTCATCCGGGCCGCGGTCCGCCAGGGCGAGCGCCAGCAGCTGATCGAGCTCGAACTCAACCCCGGCAAGGCCAACCGCGCCCGGATCAACAGGTCGTCGCAGGTCAGGCCCCGTGATGTGCTGGGCATCGTCCGGACGGTGCTGTTCGCGCCGGAGGACCTGGCGCTGGTGAAGGGCGACCCCGGCGAGCGCCGCCGGTTCCTCGACGAGCTGGTCACGGCGCGCGCGCCGCGCATGGCGGGGGTGCGCGCCGACTACGAGCGCGTGCTCAAGCAGCGCAACACCCTGCTGAAGTCCGCAGCGCTCGCCCGCAGGCACGGCGGGCGGACGGGGGCACCTCCCGGGCGAGCGGGTTCGAGCCTGGGGGCGGACCTGTCGACGCTGGACGTCTGGGACCAGCACCTCGCGCGCGCGGGCGCCGAGCTGCTGGCGCAGCGGCTCGCCCTGATCGCCGCGCTGCAGCCCCTCGCGGACAAGGCGTACGAGCAACTGGCGCCCGGCGGCGGCCCGGTCGCCCTGGAGTACAAGCCGTCCGCGCCCGGCGAGGGAGAGACCCGCGAGGAGCTCTTCGAGCAGCTGATGGCGGCCCTCACGCAGGCGCGCAAGCAGGAGATCGAGCGGGGCGTGACGCTGGCGGGCCCGCACCGCGACGACCTGGTGCTCAGGCTGGGCCGGCTGCCCGCGAAGGGCTATGCGAGCCACGGAGAGTCCTGGTCCTGCGCGCTGGCGCTCCGCCTGGCGTCGTACGACCTGCTGCGCACCGAGGACCCCTGGGCGCCGGGGCCGGGACCCCGGCAGCCCGCGCACGGACCGGACCCGGACGCCGTGCAGGCGCCCCCGGACGCGCCCCCGGCCCCCGGCCGCCCCGCCCCGCCGGGCGCCACCCCGGCCGAGACCGGGACCGACACCGCCGCCCTGGCCGCCGGCCCTCCCGACGACCGCACCCGGACCCCCGAGCCGCCCGCCCGCCGCGCCGGCGAACCGGTCCTGGTGCTCGACGACGTCTTCGCCGAACTGGACGCCCGCCGCCGCGAACGCCTGGCGGAGCTGGTCGCCCCGGGCGAGCAGGTGCTGGTCACCGCCGCGGTGGACGACGACGTCCCGGCCGTCCTCGCGGGCCGGCGGTACACGGTGAGCGACGGGAGGGTGGAGCGCGTATGAGCGACGTCACACCGCAGCCGGGAGCGTCCGGCGAGGGCGCCTTCGGCGGCGGACGGCTCCCCGGCCAGGGTGCCCCCGGCCTGCCCGCCGGGGACCCGGCGGCCGCCGCCTCGCCCGGCCCCGACGAACCCCCCGCCCCCACCGGCGTCGACCTCGCCCGCGTCGCCCTGCGGGCCGCGAAGGAAGAGGCACGCGCGCGTGGCGCCCTCGTCCAGCAGAAGCGGCAGGCGCGCAGGGGCGGGCTGAGGTCCGGAGCGCGCGCCGACGGCCGGGACCCCGTGCCGCTGTCGTCCGCCATCAACAGGCTCATCGCCGACCAGGCCTGGGAGACCCCGGCCGCGGTGGGCGGCGTCATGGGCCGCTGGCCGCAGATCGTCGGCGAGGACCTGGCGCACCACTGCGAACCCCTCTCCTATGACGAGGCCCCCGACCAGCGGGTGCTCACCGTCCAGTGCGACTCCACGGCCTGGGCGACACAGGTGCGGCTGCTGGCGCCGCAGCTCCTCGCGCGCCTCAACGCCGACCTGGGACAGGGCACTGTCCAGCGCATCAAGGTGCTCGGACCGCACGCGCCTGCGCGCCGTTTCGGACCTCTGCGCGCCCCCGGCAGCGTTGGCCCGCGCGACACCTATGGGTGACCGTCAGGACACCTCGGGTCACCTCTCCACCCCGTAGCTGGGGGTTGACGGCCCGAAGCGCTGAGTGCCGCCGTGAGCCTCTTAGGGGCGGGGGCCGCATATGGGGAGTCGGCGGCGGCCGGTTCAGGGCGGCACATGCGGACTCAGGTACCCGCAAACCCCCACCACGGTTCGCGGTACCGGTAGACTGAAGCCAATCCTCGCCGATTCGTGGGGGAGCGCTTCGGAGAACGCTGAGGCACCCCCGTACCCGGAGGGATGCAGAGCGACACCGCATCCAGAGGATGTCCACCCACACTGACCCACACCGCGCAACATCCCCCAGAACCGAACGGATCGGGACAGACCCCGACCCGGACCCACCCGACGATCACCCACCAGACGCTGCATCCAGCTGCGCAACGCTGACCAAGGCTTACCAACGCACCACGCCGCAGCCGCTCCGGCCCTGCCGGGACCCTGGTTGTGCTGTGCCAGAAAGGGCGCTTCGTGGCCGATTCCGGCAACCCCATCGAGAACATCCCGCCCACCACCGCCGACGGCGACTCCGCCGAGGCCCGAGTGGGCGTTCCAGAGACCTCCTCGGACGCCTCGCAGGCCGCGGCCGGGACCGCGGGGTCGGCGGAGCCCGGGGGCTCCACCGCGTACGACGCCAGCGCGATCACGGTCCTGGAAGGTCTTGACGCGGTCCGCAAGCGGCCCGGCATGTACATCGGCTCCACCGGCGAGCGCGGCCTGCACCACCTCGTCACCGAGGTCGTCGACAACTCCGTCGACGAGGCCCTCGCGGGCTTCGCCGACACCATCGACGTCACGGTCCTGCCCGACGGCGGCGTGCGCGTGGTGGACAACGGCCGAGGCATCCCGGTGGGCATCGTGCCGTCCGAGAAGAAGCCGGCCGTCGAGGTCGTGATGACGGTGCTGCACGCGGGCGGCAAGTTCGGCGGCGGCGGATACGCCGTCTCCGGCGGCCTGCACGGCGTCGGCGTCTCCGTGGTGAACGCCCTGTCGACCAAGGTCAGCGTCGAGGTCAGGACCGACGGCTACCGCTGGACGCAGGACTACAAGCTCGGCGTCCCCACCGCCCCCCTCCAGCGCAACGAGGCCACGGCCGAGACCGGCACCTCGGTCACCTTCTGGGCCGACCCGGACATCTTCGAGACCACGGACTACTCGTTCGAGACGCTCTCCCGGCGCTTCCAGGAGATGGCGTTCCTCAACAAGGGCCTCAAGATCAACCTCACGGACGAGCGCGAGTCCGCGAAGGCCACCAGCGGCGCGGACGCCGGCGAGGCGGTCGACGAGACCGCCGCCGAGGCCCGCTCGGTGACGTACTACTACGAGGGCGGCATCGTCGACTTCGTGAAGTACCTCAACTCCCGCAAGGGAGAGGTGATCCACGAGACCGTCATCGACATCGACTCCGAGGACCGGGAGCGGATGCTCTCCGTCGAGGTCGCGATGCAGTGGAACAGCGGCTACAGCGAGGGCGTGTACTCGTTCGCCAACACGATCCACACCCACGAGGGCGGTACGCACGAGGAGGGCTTCAGGGCCGCGCTGACGGGCCTGATCAACCGCTACGCGCGCGACAAGAAGCTGCTCCGCGAGAAGGACGACAACCTCACCGGCGACGACATCCGCGAGGGCCTGACCGCGATCATCTCGGTCAAGCTGGGCGAGCCGCAGTTCGAGGGCCAGACGAAGACCAAGCTGGGCAACACCGAGGCGAAGACCTTCGTCCAGAAGGTCGTCCACGAGCACCTCAGCGACTGGCTGGACCGCAACCCCAACGAGGCCTCGGACATCATCCGCAAGGGCATCCAGGCCGCCACCGCGCGCGTGGCCGCGCGCAAGGCGCGCGACCTGACCCGCCGCAAGGGCCTGCTGGAGACCGCGTCGCTGCCGGGCAAGCTCTCCGACTGCCAGTCGAACGACCCGTCCAAGTGCGAGATCTTCATCGTCGAGGGCGACTCCGCCGGCGGCTCGGCCAAGTCCGGCCGGAACCCGCAGTACCAGGCCATCCTGCCCATCCGCGGCAAGATCCTGAACGTGGAGAAGGCCCGCGTCGACAAGATCCTGCTGAACCAGGAGATCCAGGCCCTGATCTCGGCCTTCGGCACCGGGGTGCACGAGGACTTCGACATCGAGCGGCTCCGCTACCACAAGATCATCCTGATGGCGGACGCCGACGTCGACGGCCAGCACATCAACACCCTGCTGCTGACCTTCCTCTTCCGCTTCATGCGGCCGCTGGTCGAGGCAGGCCACGTGTTCCTGTCCCGGCCGCCCCTGTACAAGATCAAGTGGGGCCGCGACGACTTCGAGTACGCGTACTCGGACCGCGAGCGCGACGCCCTGATCGAGCTCGGCCGCCAGCACGGCAAGCGCACCAGGGAGGACTCCGTCCAGCGCTTCAAGGGCCTCGGCGAGATGAACGCCGAGGAGCTGCGCATCACCACCATGGACCAGGAGCACCGCGTCCTCGGCCAGGTCACCCTCGACGACGCCGCGCAGGCCGACGACCTCTTCTCCGTGCTGATGGGCGAGGACGTCGAGGCCCGCCGCCAGTTCATCCAGCGCAACGCCAAGGACGTCCGCTTCCTCGACATCTGACCCCGCACCCGACGCGGCCGAGGCCGGTCGGTGACGGATGCGAGAAGTCCGAAAGGATTGAGTTACGGCAATGGCCGACGAGAACACCCCCACCCCGCCCGAGGGGCCCGAGGGACCCAAGGTCCCCGAAGGCCTCGTGGGCATCGAGGACCCCGCGGAACTGGCCATGCGCGTCGAGCCCGTCGGGCTCGAGACCGAGATGCAGCGCTCGTACCTCGACTACGCGATGTCCGTCATCGTCTCGCGCGCCCTGCCGGACGTGCGCGACGGCCTGAAGCCCGTGCACCGCCGCGTGCTGTACGCCATGTACGACGGCGGGTACCGCCCCGAGAAGGGCTTCTACAAGTGCGCCCGCGTCGTCGGCGACGTGATGGGCAACTACCACCCGCACGGCGACTCCTCGATCTACGACGCGCTCGTCCGCCTCGCCCAGCCGTGGTCCATGCGGATGCCGCTGGTGGACTCGAACGGCAACTTCGGCTCCCCGGGAAACGACCCCGCCGCGGCCATGCGCTACACCGAGTGCAAGATGGCGCCGCTGTCCATGGAGATGGTCCGCGACATCGACGAGGACACCGTCGACTTCACGGACAACTACGACGGCCGCTCGCAGGAGCCGACCGTCCTGCCGTCCCGCTTCCCGAACCTGCTGATCAACGGCTCGGCGGGCATCGCGGTCGGCATGGCGACCAACATCCCGCCGCACAACCTCCGCGAGGTCGCCGACGGGGCCCAGTGGTACCTCGCGAACCCGGAGGCCAGCCACGAGGAGCTGCTCGACGCCCTGATCGAGCGCATCAAGGGACCCGACTTCCCGACCGGCGCCCTGGTGGTCGGCCGCAAGGGCATCGAGGAGGCCTACCGCACCGGCCGCGGCTCGATCACCATGCGCGCCGTGGTGGAGGTCGAGGAGATCCAGGGCCGCCAGTGCCTGGTCGTCACCGAGCTGCCCTACCAGGTCAACCCCGACAACCTCGCGCAGAAGATCGCCGACGGTGTCAAGGACGGCAAGCTCGGCGGCATCGCCGACGTCCGCGACGAGACCAGCTCCCGCACCGGCCAGCGCCTGGTGATCGTCCTCAAGCGGGACGCGGTCGCCAAGGTCGTCCTGAACAACCTCTACAAGCACACCGACCTCCAGACCAACTTCGGCGCCAACATGCTGGCCCTGGTCGACGGCGTGCCGCGCACCCTCTCCCTGGACGCGTTCATCCGCCACTGGGTGGCGCACCAGGTCGAGGTCGTCGTGCGCCGCACCCGCTTCAGGCTGCGCAAGGCCGAGGAGCGCGCGCACATCCTGCGCGGTCTGCTGAAGGCCCTCGACGCGATCGACGAGGTCATCTCCCTGATCCGCGGCAGCGACACCGTCGAGACGGCCCGCACGGGCCTGATGGGCCTGCTGGAGATCGACGAGATCCAGGCGAACGCCATCCTGGAGATGCAGCTCCGCCGGCTGGCCGCCCTGGAGCGCCAGAAGATCGTCCAGGAGCACGACGAGCTCCAGGCGAAGATCACCGAGTACAACGAGATCCTGGCCTCCCCGGTCCGCCAGCGCGGCATCATCAGCGAGGAGCTGGCCGCGATCGTCGAGAAGTACGGCGAGGACCGCCGCACCATGCTGGTCCCCTTCGACGGCGACATGTCCATCGAGGACCTGATCGCCGAGGAGGACATCGTCGTCACGGTCTCCCGCGGCGGCTACGTCAAGCGCACCAAGACCGACGACTACCGGGCCCAGAAGCGCGGCGGCAAGGGCGTGCGGGGCACGAAGCTCAGGGAAGACGACATCGTCGACCACTTCTTCGTGTCGACCACGCACCACTGGCTGCTGTTCTTCACCAACAAGGGACGCGTCTACCGCGCCAAGGCCTACGAGCTGCCCGACGCCGGCCGTGACGCGCGCGGCCAGCACGTCGCGAACCTGCTGGCCTTCCAGCCCGACGAGTCGATCGCCGAGATCCTCGCCATCCGCGACTACGAGGCCGTGCCCTACCTGGTCCTCGCCACCAAGGCGGGTCTGGTGAAGAAGACGCCCCTGAAGGACTACGACTCACCCCGCTCCGGCGGCGTGATCGCGATCAACCTCCGTGAGATGGACACCGGTGCCGAAGGCTCTGCCGACGAGCTGATCGGCGCCGAGCTGGTCTCCGCCGAGGACGACCTCCTGCTCATCAGCAAGAAGGCGCAGTCCATCAGGTTCACCGCCACCGACGAGGCACTGCGCCCCATGGGCCGCGCCACCTCCGGTGTCAAGGGCATGAGTTTCCGCGGAGGCGACGAGCTCCTCTCGATGAATGTCGTCCGGCCCGGTACTTTCGTCTTCACCGCAACCGACGGCGGGTACGCGAAGCGGACCCGGGTCGACGAGTACCGCATCCAGGGACGCGGCGGTCTCGGCATCAAGGCAGCCAAGATCGTCGAGGACCGCGGTTCGCTCGTCGGCGCGCTGGTGGTGGAGGAGACCGACGAGATCCTCGCCATCACCCTCGGCGGCGGCGTGATCCGTACAAGGGTCAACGAGATCAGGGAGACGGGCCGTGACACCATGGGCGTCCAACTGATCCACCTGGGCAAGCGGGACGCCGTGGTCGGCATCGCGCGCAACGCCGAGGCCGGCCGCGAGGCCGAGGAGGTTGAGGACGCGGCGGACGCGGCCGAGGCGGTGGACACCGCGGAGGCGGCCAGCGCCGTGGACACGGCGGAGGCCGCGGACACCGCGGAAGCCGCCGGTGACGGCGCCGGAGGCGCACCGGCCGAGGGCCGGGAGGCCCCCGGTACGGACGACGACACCCGGCCCCCGGCCGAGTAGCACGAGGAGAGTCATCGTGAGCGGAGCCACGGGCCCCGGAGCGAGCGGAACCGGAGCAGACGGCGTCCGTGGCTCCGGCGACGCGCAGCAGCCTCATGGATCCCACGGGAGAACCGTGACCGACCCCCGCGGGTCCCAGGCGGGACCGTACGAGGGCCGGGCCGGTTCGTACGAGGCCCAGCCGGGCGCCCAGCCGGGCCCCTACGAGGGGCAGGCCGGCCCCTACGAGGGGTACGGCGCTCCCCAGGGGTACGACGCGACCGCGGCCGGGGCGCCCCCGGCCGCCCAGCCCCCCGGCACCCCGCTGCCCGGCGAGCGCCAGCCGTCGGCCCCGCAGGGCCCCTACCACCCGCCGCAGGCGTACCAGACGCCTCCGGGCACGGTGCGCAGGCCGCGGACCGGCGCGCGCACCACACCGCGCACCCGCAAGGCCCGGCTGCGGGTGGCCAGGGCGGACCCGTGGTCGGTGATGAAGGTCAGCTTCCTGCTCTCCATAGCGCTCGGCATCGTCACGGTCGTCGCGGCCGCGGTGCTGTGGATGGTGATGGACGCGATGGGCGTGTTCTCCACCGTCGGCGGCACCATCTCGGAGGCGACCGGGTCCAACGACTCGAACGGCTTCGACCTCCAGTCCTTCCTGTCGCTGTCGAATGTCCTGCTCTTCACCGGGATCATCGCGGTGATCGACGTCGTGCTGGTCACGGCCCTCGCCACCCTCGGCGCGTTCATCTACAACCTCTCCGCGGGGTTCGTGGGCGGGGTGGAGCTGACGTTGGCGGAGGACGAGTAGGGCGATGAGTAGGGGAGGACGAGGCGGGGGCGTGGCCTCGGGGTCCGTGGCTCACGGTCCGTGGACTCGGCGCCCGCCCCGGTCGGTCTTCCGCTCGCTCCTCCGGTCGGTCCTCCGCTCGCTCCGTTCGGTGGCCGTTCCCGCGGTGTCCTGGTGGTTTGCGGGACCCGGTTATCGATTTTGGGACTGACCGTGTGGTGCGCTAATCTTCAGTGGTCAGCGCGCATTGCGCGTGGGTCCGGTCATCGGGCCGTATGACGTGGGGCTATAGCTCAGACGGTTAGAGCGCTTCCCTGATAAGGAAGAGGCCACAGGTTCAAGTCCTGTTAGCCCCATCGCTGAGAGGCGAGATGCACCCGCGGAAATCGCGGATGGATCTCGCCTCTGACGTTTCCGCTCCGCGTGATCGCGAAAGCCGTCCCGGACTCCCGGACACCACAAGGCCCGGTAACTCTGGCGAGTTACCGGGCCTTTGTGCGCGCTGGCGGGTGGAGGAGCCTCCGGTCAGAACCAGCGGCCGGTGAGCACGTCCATGAGCGCCTCGGTGAACGACTTCTCCTCGGCACGGAACGAGGAGTTCGATCCCCGGCCGGAGTTGGGGTCCGCCTGCTCGGAGCGGGGCTCGCCCTGGTTCGGCTCGCTCTGGTTGGACTCGGGCTCGTCCTGGGCGGAGTCGGCGCCGGTCGGGTCGGTGCCCTCCTCAAGACGGTTCATCTGCGGGCGGTCGGTCGGGTCGGAGCCGTCGTCCAGGCGCTCGATCCCGGGGCGGTCGGCCTCGGAGGGCTGTTCCGAGTTGGCGGGCTGGTCCGACTGCGACGGCTGGTCCGACTGCGAGGGCTGGCCGTTCTCGCTGGGCTGGCCGGACTGCGACGGCTGGCCGTTCTCGGTGGCCTGCTGGTCGGTGTTGGCGGGCTGGCCCGAGTCCGAGGGCTGGCCGTTCTCGCTGGGCTGCTGGTTGTTCTCGCTCGGCTGGGCGGCCTCGCTCGGCTGGGCGGCCTCGCTCGGCTGGTTCTCCTGCGACGGCTGGGCGTTCTCGGCGGGCTGGTTGGCCTCGTTCGCCTGAGGGGCCTCGGCAGGCTGAGCCGCCTCGTTCGGCTGGCCGGCCTCAGACGGGTTGGTCCCCGACGGCTGGGCGGCCTCGGCGGGCTGGCCGGCTTCCGCGGGCTGGGCGCTCTCGGACGGCTGCGTGGCCTGAGCCGGCTGGCCGTTCTCGGCGGGCTGGGTGGTCTCGGCCGGCTGGGCGGCCTGCGACGGCTGAGCGGCTGCTTCCGCGGGCTGCGCGGCGTCGCTGGGGAGGGTGCCTTCCGGGCGGTCCGCGGCGGGGGCCTCGGCGGGCTGTGCGGGCTGCGCGTTCGAGGTCTCGGCGGGCTGTGCGCCGGCGGCGCTCGGGGTCGTCGACGGCTGTGCGTCCGAGGCGCTCGGGCTCGCCGAGGGCTGCGCCTCCGCGGGCTGCGCCTCCGCGGGCTGGGCCACCGCGGGCTGCGCCTCCGCGGGCTGCGCCTCCGCGGGCTGCGCCTCCGCGGGCTGCGCCTCCGCGGGCTGCGCCTCCGCGGGCTGCGCCTCCGCGGGCTGCGCCTCCGCGGGCTGCGCCTCCGCGGGCTGGGCCACCGCGGGCTGGGCGACCTCGGTACCGGCCTGCGGCACCTGTGCCTGTGCGGACTGGTCAGCCGGCGACTGCCACGGGCCGGCGGTGGGTTGCACGGGAGCGGTGCCGGGCTGCGGAGCCGGAGCCGGAGCGGCGGCCTGCGTGGAGCTGGCCTGGTCCTGGGCCGGAGCCTGGGCCTGAGCTGCATCCTGGGCCGGAGCCTGGGCGGGCTCCTGAGCCTGGTTCTCAGCCTGGGGCGCGCCCTGGGCGGGGTCCTGGGCCTGGGCTTGGCCCTGAGCCTGAGCCGAGTCCTCAACCGGAGCCTGCTCCTGAGCCTGGGCGGGGACCTGATCCTGAGCCGGGGCTTGGCCCTGGTCCTGCGCCGGAGCCGGTGCCTGAGCCTGGTCCTGGGCAGGAGCCTGGCTCTGGTCCTGGGCGCCTTCCGCCTGGACCGGGCCCGCAGCCGGTGCTGCCGCGGCGGGAGCCGTCGTCTCGGAGGAAGCGCTGTCCGGGGAAGCGCTGTCCGGGGAAGCGCTGTTCGGGACGGCGCGGTTCTGCCCGGCACGGTCAGCGGAGGGGGCGTCCGAGGTGCTGGAATCGGGGGCGCACGTCTCGTCGTTCAACGCCTCCGGGGTCTGCCCGGTGGCGCCCTGCGACGGAACGGTGGCGCTCTGCCGGCAGCCCGGTGCGGAGCCGTGCGACTCCGCCACGATGCGCTGCTTGATCGTCGGCGGCAACGAACGCAGGAAAGATGAGGTGAATTGCGACGGCACCGACTGGGCGGCCGCATGGTTGGGAGCGCTGTTGCGCGCTTCCCCGATCTGGGGTACTGCTGCGGCTGCCGGCGCCGTGGAGGCGAGTCCAAGGGCGGCGAGCAGCGCGACAAATGCCGTCAGGATGACAGACCACAGCTTCATGGCCCTGTTTCCAGTCATGGCCGCTCACTTTCGGGTCAGGCGATTTGCGTACTTTCCTCATGATGTGTATGTGTGGCGACCTGAGAGGGATCGACGCTCGACCCATGACGATTGCGGCGGGAACACCACCTGAATAGCGGTGCATGGCGTAAGAGAATAAAAAGGAAGGCGGGGACGGACGGCTCCCGCCGACCCTTTGGAATCGGGGGATCCGCCGGAAAACGCGGCGGGGGTCCGCGCCGGGCGCACGGGCGTGACCGGCGGCGTCGTGGAGCCCGTCGGAGCGCGGCTCCCGAGGGCCCTGGCAGCCCGCCATCCAGGTCACCGATCGGTATCGGTCGGTGTGTATAGTCGGGCGGCAGAAGTCCCCTACGTCAAGGAAAGACGAGGTCGCGCGGTGAAGAAGCTCCTCCTGGTCGCACTGGCCGCCATCGGCGGGTTCCTCGTGTACCGCCAGATCCAGGCGGATCGCGCCGAGCAGGATCTGTGGACGGAGGCGACCGACTCCGTGCCCACGGGTTCGTGAGTATCCCCGAGAATTCCACCAGGGCCCCGGCCGCGGATGCGGCCGGGGCCCTGTGCTGTGCGGACCGGTGATGCGGCCGGCGGTCGCGATCCCGTGACACCCTGCTCCGGAGGCGGTCTCCGAGCCGGGGCCCCGGCGCCGTCCCATGCCGTTGAATTAACGCCAGCAAATGATCGTGGGTCGAGTTGGACACCCTGTCCCAAGGGTGGCGCATAACCGACGTTTATTACGGGCCCATAGGGCTTAAAGAGCACGCCGCGGGACCACCGTGCGAATGCACGCCATGGGCGTCCCGACATGGGAGGCCCGAGCGGGTTGTCGCGACAAGGGACGCCCGGCTGGGTTATCGCGATATGGACGTGCGACGTGGATTTCGCGAAGCGGTTGTGCGAGTGGAGGCATGCGCCCCGCGAACAAGCCGGACCTTACGGGTGATTGAGTCGCTGATGCGGACAGTGGGCGCCCTGGGGAGGCAGGATGGCACCGCTGCGGTTGCCGCGCGCACGCACCCGGATGCACAGGGTGCATGCACGGCGGAGCGATCCGGCCGGGAGGGCCCGGCCGAGTCACCGGGCCGACGACTCACCGGGCCGACGACCGGCCGGCGAGAGCGACCCGAGAGCGACCACCGGGGACGGAGGGGTGGAGCACGATGTGGCGCGTGATGAGGCGTACGGCGACGGGCCGGCGGCACGGTGACCGGGCCGCGCCCCGCCCTCCCACGGCGCCGCCCCGGAGTGCCCGGAGCAGTACCGGTATAGGGGCAGGGACGGGGACCGCCCTGAGCCCCGGAAGAAGCGGGGGCGTCGGAAGCAGCGGAGGCGCCGGAAGAAGCGGCGGCGCCCTGAGAGGCGCCGGCGCCGCCGGAGGCGCGATACGCACGGCGGCCGCTCGGAGCGTGCTCTGCGCGACGGCCGCCCTGTGCGCGGTGGCCGCGCTCCCGGGCGCCGCGGTCGCGGACCCGGACGTCTCCGATCCGTACGCCTACGACACCCGGGCCCGCACCGTTCAGGGCGCGGGCAGCGAGGGAGCCGCCCAGACGATCGAGCTGGGCGCCGCCTACCGGAGCACGATCGGCCCGTCGGGCGGCTCCCAGGGCACGCTCTACTACCGGATGGAACTCGGTACCGCGGAGAACGTCTACGCGTCCGTGACGGCCGTGCCAGGGCTCGGCACGGAGGCGGACTACTCCGACGGCCTCAAGGTGCACCTCCAGGACGCAGGCGGCCAGGAGTGCTCCGACGGCACCGCGCAGTTCGGCTCGGTGGAGAGCCCCTGGCCGGTGGCCGCCATGGCGATGCGCACCATCGATCCCAGCGCCTCCGCCTGCCAGCAGGCCGGCACGTACTACCTGGTCGTCGAGCGGGAGAGCTCCGCGGGCTCCCCGTCGGACGAGTGGGGCCTCGAACTGAGCACCGCCTCCGAGCCCGCCACCCTGCGCACGCCCGGACCGACCACCCCTCCCGGTGACGGCGGCTCCACCCCGCCGAGCCCGCCCGCTCAGGGCCAGGCCGAGGAGCGGCGCGGCGGCACCGGCTTCAGCACCGCCGCCGACCTCGGGCAGGGGATCTGGCGGGACAGCGCACGGCCCGGGCAGACGCTCTTCTACCGGGTGCCCGTCGGCTGGGGGCAGCGGGTCTCGGCCACGGCCGAACTGACCGGCCCGGGCGGTGCCGCAGGCGGCTCGACGGGCGGCGGGTCCATGGGGGCCGCGCTGGTGACGTGGCTGTACAACCCGGTGCGCGGCCGCGTCGGCACCGCGGACGCCGCGTACGACGGCAGCCGGGCGTCGGCGTCCCTCTCCTCACCGGCACCCGTCTCGTACCGGAACCGCTACTCCACCGACCCCCAGATCGCGGCCGTGCGCTTCGCGGGGTGGTACTACCTGGCGGTCCATCTGAACCAGCAGCTCGCCGACGACTCCGGCGACGACGGGTACGGCGTCACGCTGCGGGTGGCGGTCGGCGGAGCGGCGCAGGAAGGCCCCGGCTACGCGGGGGCGCCGCAGCCCCAGGGGCTGTTCGACGTCCCGGGCGGCGGGGCGACCGCCGGCGGGGACACCACGCCCTCCCCTGCGGACGGCAACTCCCTGCGTCCGGTCGGCTTCACCGCGATCGGCGTGGGAACCGCCCTCCTGCTGGTCCTCGCCACCTGGACGCTGCTGGCCCGGCGCCGGCACGCGACAGCGGCCCCGGGCCCCTCGCCGGCCCGCCGCAAGGCCGCGGCCACGCCCACCGGGACCCCGGACCACGCCGCGGACGGCGACCCCGGCTCCGCCACCGACGACGGCACGGACCCCGGCACGGGCACCGGACACGGCTTCGGCCACGTCCCCGGCTACAGCGACGCCGAACGGTACGGCAGCGGCTACTGGGGTCCGGACTACGGCGGTTACGGCGGCTACGGGGACCAGGGGGCCGAGTACCCCGGCGGTGACGGCGACGAGCACGGGCGCGTGGAGTACGGACGTGTGGAGTACGGAGCCGGTGCCGGCCGGGGCGCCGGGGCGGGCGCGCAGCACGGCGGGGAGTACGGCGCGGGCCACGGGCGCGCGGAGTACGGCACGGGCGTCGGCCCGGGCCTGGGCGCCGCGCAGCGCGGCGGCGCGGCCGGGCACGGCGCGCCACAGGGAGGCACGGGCCCGTACGGGGCGCCGGGGGCTTGGTAGGGGTGTCGGGGCCTTAGAGGCCAGACCAGAGCCAGGGGGCGCCGTGGGAGGCGCCTGCGGTGCCGGGTGTCCTGCGGTGCAGCCTTGTGGTCCGTGCCCGGCAGGGACGAGGCACGCGACGGTGGGGGTGCGCCAGGTGCGGCGCACCCCGGCGCCAGGTGCGCCCTCCTTGTCGCCGTCCCTGAAGCACGGCCCCTGAGGTGGCACCTCTGAGGTGCCACCTCTGAGGTGCCCTCCAGACGACGAACTGCCCTGCGGTCAGCCCTGCATGACGGCCCATATGCCGAAGACGATGCAGGCGAGCGCGACGAGGAGCATCGGCACCGCGATCTTCGGGGAGGGCCCGGGCTTGCGCTGCCGCGGCCGGCGCCGTGACGGCCTGGAAGCGCGCGGAACAGGGTCCTCCGCCGCCGGCCGCGCCGTGTCGGTGGCGGGCCCTCCCGGATGCGTGAGCACGGCGGAAGCCGGCTCGTAGGGCACCGCTTCGTAGGGAGTCCCGCTCTGCGGCGGCAGCGGAACGTGCGGCTGCTGACCGGTGTACGGACGGGTGGGCGAGGTCTCACGCTGCGCCGGCGTGGTCGGGGTCTGGGAGGCGTCCGGCGACGGCGATCCGAGGAACGACGACGGCCCCTCGGGCAGGCCGTGGTGCGGGATGCCCTGCGGGGACTGCTGAAGGGGCTGCACCGAGTACGCCCGCGGCGGCGCCGCGGGGGAGGACGGCTGGGCGGGCCGCGCCTGGTGCGCAGGCGGCGCCGGCGTGGACCGTGCCTCGTGCGGGGCGGACGGCGTGTGCGGTGCGCCCGGTGCCGCGTACGGGGCGTGGTGGCCCGCTGCCGGGGCCGGGGCGGGTCTCATGTGGTCCTCGCCGGGCGCCGTGCCCGGTGCGGATGCCTCGCCGGGCACGGACTCCGGGCCCGGGATGTGCCCCTGTCCGGTCCCGGCGCCCGTCTCCTGGCTCCCTGCCCGGGGGTCCCGCTGTCGCGGCCCTGACCCCGTCCCCGAGGCCTCGTGCGGCGCCTGCGCGGCTCCGGGGGCCTCAGGCATACCGGTGAAGGAGGCGGCACCGGGCGCCCCGCCAGGGGCACTCCCGGCGTCGGGGGCGCTGCCGGCGTCGGGACCCGCGCCTGAGACGGAGCCTGCGCCGCCGGGGCCGCTCGCCGAATCCGAAGAAGAGGCCGCACCGGATGCCGCGGAGAGTGCCGCGGAGGATCCCGCGCCCGAACCCGGGGCCTCATCGGGTCCCGAGCCCGTGCCGGGGGAGGCGCCGGATCCCGTTCCCGTGCCGACCGCGCCGGATCCCGTACCCGTGCCAGGAACGGCACCCGGGCCCGCGTCCGAGCCGGAAGCACCCTCAGAGGCTCGTGAAAGGGAACCCACGCGCGCGTCTGACGCCGTCCCCTGCCCAGCCCCAGCCCCAGCCCCAGCCCCAGCCCCAGCCCCAGCCCCAGCCCCGGCCCCGGCCCCTGGCCCGATCCCGGCCTCAGCCCCGTTGCCTGCCCCAGGCCGACTCCCTGCCCCAGGGCCTGCCCCCTCCCCCGTTCCGGTCCCCGGCTCCGGGCCAGGAGGTGGCAGGTGGAAGCTCCCGGTGTCGGACATGGCGGGCCCCGCCCCGGGCGCCCGGGGGCCCGGCGCACCGCCGACCGGTTGCTCGCCGATGGGTCGCTTGCCGACCGATGGCTCGCCGTCCGGCCGGTGGCCGTCCGGCCGTTCGGTGGCCCCCGGCCGGGCGACCGGCTGAGAGGGCCGCGGCTGGGCCCCCGCGCTCGGCCACCCTCCTGCCTGGGAGCCGGAAGCCGTCGCTCCGTGCGCCCAGAGCCCCGGCACGGGCGGTGCCCCCCGGAGCGGTCCGTCGGGACCGAAGTCCACGGGCAGGGGCCCGATCTGGTCGAAGACCTCGACCAGTTCGTCGTCGGGACCGGGCTCGGGCAGCATCTCCGAGGCCTGTGCCAGTGCCTTGCGCGCGCCGGTGGCGGTGCGGAAGCGGGCGTCCGGGTCGGGTTGCAGAAGGGTGGCGATGACCTGCCAGAGCGGCTCCGGGATGGCCTTCGGTGCGGAGGGCGTGCCGTGCGCGCGGAACAGGTCCACCAGCGCCTTCGCGTCCGGCTTCGCCCCCTGGAGGAGGTAGAGCGCCACCAGGCCCACGGCGAAGAGGTCCGCCGGGAAGTCCGGCTCGGAGCCGACGAGCTGCTCCGGCGCGAAGTAGCCGGGCGTGCCGACGACGAAGTTGGTGTCCGTCAGCCGCGGCTCGCCCTTGCGCATCGAGATGCCGAAGTCGGAGAGGCGCAGGTGGGGCCGTCCGGTGCCGGTCGCCTCCAGGAGCACGTTCGCCGGCTTGATGTCGCGGTGCACCACCCCCTCCGCGTGGACCGCGGCGAGCCCGGACAGCAGCTGGTCCAGCAGGAGGCAGACGAAGGCGGGCGGCAACGGCCCGTAGTCCCCGATCAGATGGGCCAGCGACCCCCCGGCGACCAGGTCCATCGTGAAGAGGACCTTGTCGTCGTCCGCTGCCCAGCTCGCCGGGGCGAGCACATGCGGGTGGTCGATCCGCAGCGCCTGCTCGCGGACGAAGCGCAGCAGGGTGTGCGCGTCGCTCTGCTGCAGCACCTTGGCGGCCACGTACCGCCGTCGCCGGTGGTCCCATGCGCGCCATACGGCGCCGACTCCCCCGCGCCCGATCGGGTCGACCAGTTCGTACCGGCCGGCGAAGACCTCGCCCATCGTGCGTCGCTCCCCTTCAGCGCGACAGCGGTGCTCGCCGCCGCCTCAGCTCTGGTGCGCCTGGTAGTGCGCCACCGCGTCCGCCGTGCGACCCGCCCCGTACACCCTCAGGAACTCTGCCAGTTCCGGGTGGCTGGCGGCGAGCGAGTCGGCCGCGTCGATGATGTCGCCGGCCGCGGCGACCGACCTCAGCAGCGACTGGATCTCCCGCACCACGCGCTTGACGGTCGGGGCCCCCGAACTGTTCGTCGTCTGCGCGGTGTTGCTGAGCACCGAGCCTCCCTGCGACTTCTTGATCTCGTCCATGCGGTCGGTGGCCTCGGCGGCGCTCACGGTGCCGTTGGCGACCTGCCCCGAGAGCTCCTGGAGAAGCTGCACCCGCTGGACGACCGCGGGATTGCCGATCTTGGCGCGCTGGCCGCTCATCAACTGGGAGAGCATCGGAGCCGACAGCCCGAGCACGCCCGCCAGGCGCGCCTGGTTGAGGCCGAGGTCATCGATCAGCCTGCGGAAGAGCGCCCCCAGTGGCTCTCCGTACCAGTTCCGCTGGAGCTCCCTGGCTCTGGCGGTTGCTTCCTGTTGTGTGGCATCCATTGCGTCTCCCCATCGCTTCCCCAAGGACCGCGGTTCGCTCCAGCGAACCCGTGAGGGGCATCCTACGGAGCGTGGTCGTCTGTCGGGACCCCAATCCTTTTGCGGAATACCGGGAGGGACCCGGTACTCTGTTCTCGGCGCCGACCGGTCCGAGGATGATCCGCGGACCACGGCCGGACGCCTCCCCCGAGGGGCCTTAGCTCAGTTGGTAGAGCGCTGTCTTTGCATGGCAGATGTCAGGGGTTCGACTCCCCTAGGCTCCACATCCCGAAAGGCCCCTCCGACCCGCGGAAACGCGGACCGGAGGGGCCTTTCGCACGTACCCGGGCCGGGCACGCGCGCGTGCACGCATATGGACTCCGCACCCAGGCCGTCGTGCGCAGGGCCCCGTGGAACACCGTATTGCGTACGCGCGTATCAGGACGACCGACCGCGCAGGGCCGAGCACGGGGCCGACGGCAGCGGGCCGACGGCAGGGGCCGAGGGGACCGTCCCTTCCGGCTCCGGTGCGAGCAGCCCGGCCGGGGATCGGGGTACGGGCTCCCGGATCCCCGGGTCCCGGGGCCCCAGATGCATTGGGGCGAGCGACAGCGCATGAGGGGGCGGATGGGGCGGATGAGAGCGCGAACTGTCATTCTCCTGGGGCCCGCGTGACGCATGGGGACGGGCCGCGCCCTTGCACTGACGACTGCACTGACGACTGCACTGACGACCGGCTCAGGGTCTGGCGCCTGTGGGCCAATTCAGGCCGGTCGCTTTCCCGTCCCCGTGGCGCGTTTCTTTTAACGGACTTCCGTTGTGAGGGCAGCGCGGGAACACGGAGCCGGCCGACCGGAAAGAGTTGCGGAGAAGGACTGCCGGAGCGATCTCCGAAAGATCTCCAGGGGAACCGCGGGGAAGGACGACTCATCATCGTGAGGGCCGCCAGGAGCACGCCCCGACAAGCAGCAGACATAACCCCGGCAATTCACGCGACCCGCGAGCCGGACGGGGCGGAACCGTCCTCCATGATCAAAAAATGGACCTTTGCACTGGCCGCTGCATCGACACGGACCCGGCCGGCGACACCCGTCATCTCCGCACCGAGGCCAATACCGATCCGGACACCCGAACCGGCATGGACATGGCGCGATGTGTCCTGTTTCACCCCGTCCACGCGGTCCGGCACTTGAGGACGACGGCGGGCGCCCGCGTTCGGGCCTGGCGAACGCTCCAGGCACGGCTTCAGCCGGTCCGGCGCTTGAGGACGACCGCAGCGCCACCCGGCGTTCGGGTACAGCGAAACCAACCGCCACCACCCGAGCCCGTCCGGCGTTTGAGGACGAGCCCGGAGGGCGATCCTCCCGCACCACAGAAAACGAGCCCCCGAGACACAACCGGCCCAGGACGACCGGCACAGGGAGAGACCAGCCCAGGACAACCGGCACAGGGCAGCGGGCCCAGGAAGACCGGCCCAGGACAACCGGCAGAAGGAAGCCCCCGGCGGTTTCAGGCCGAGGGCTTCCGGTACTGAAAGAGCACCGGTGCACAAGCGCCGCACGCACGAGCACGAGGGGCACGAGGAGAGGCGAAGGCAGGGGGCGCCAGGGCCCTCGGGGGAACACCGGGGCGCACCCCCGAGGGGACGCGGGTGCGCCGGGCGCCCCGCGATCACTTCCCTTCGCGTCGCTCCCGCGCAACCTCCTCAGCGGACTCCGCATCCTCCTGCTTGGCCCGCACATCGGGGTCGAGCGAGCGCCCGCTGTCCCCGCTGCCGTCGACCGAGGAGAGCGAGGAGCTGTCCGGCGGCACCTCCGTGGCGGCGGGCGGCTCGACCAGCCACTCCGGGTTGGCCTGCTTGTCCCACCACTTCCACACCACGAACGCGCCGCCCGCGAGGGTGGTGAACAGCGCGATCCCCTTGGCCACACGGCCGGCACGGGCGCGCCGCTCACGGCGGCGGATGATCCTCTCGACGTCCTTCGCCGACACCTGCCCGCGCAGCGCGGCAAGCGTCGCGCTGCTGCGCGAGAGGGCTTCATGGCCGGCGGGCCCGGCCGCGGAGACGGCCTGCTCGATACGCGGTCGCGTCACCGCGACGGCCTGCTCGGTGGCGGCCGCTGCCTGCCGCGCGGCCTTGCGGGTGCGCACCGCCGCGTCGTCCACCGCCGGCGGCACATGCGAGCGCGCCTGCTTGATGGCCTGCTCGACCCGCGGTGCCAGATGCGCGTCATACTGGACACGTGCCTGGTCGGCGGCGAGCGCGACCCTCGGAGCGATGCGCACCCGGGCCTCGTGGGCGTAGTGGGTGGCCCGGTCCTTGGCCGTGTCGGCGTAGGGCGCCACCACTTCCGCGGCGTGCATCACGCTGTCCCTCGCAGAGTCCGTCGCGGCGCGCACGCTGTCGATGCGACTCACGGGAATCCTCCTCCTTGGTGGCGTACGGTATTGCACCTTTCCACCCCTTTACGGATCATGCCTGTCGGAGTGCGCCCTGGCATGCGAGGGCGGGCATCCGGGTCACGACCGGTGCGGGATGTCTGCTCTGGTTCCCCCGCAATGGCCCGGGTAGGCGCGCGGCAGGCCCCGAAAGGGCCGAGGAAGGCCCCCGGAAAGGCCTTGGAAGAATGTGGACAGCCCCTGGACACCCCCAGCCAGGCCCCGGACAGCCCCGGACCGCCCCGTACGGCCCCCCGCGTAAGGCCGGCCGTGCCGCTCGGACGGAGTGCCCGTACGCACCCGCGCGCGGGCGTCGGCGGCCGTCGCAGCCGGACGCCGGAGCGGTCCATGCGAGGATCGGGGGGTCCTAGAAGACAACGGAAGGCAGATCGTGGCTGAGCAGCTTTACGCCACCCTGAAGACGAACCACGGCGACATCGAGGTGCGGCTGCTGCCGAACCACGCCCCGAAGACGGTCAAGAACTTCGTCGAGCTCGCCCAGGGCGAGCGGGAGTGGGTGCACCCGGAGACCGGCAAGAAGTCCACGGACCGTCTGTACGACGGCACGGTCTTCCACCGGGTCATCAGCGGGTTCATGATCCAGGGCGGCGACCCGCTGGGCAACGGCACCGGCGGCCCGGGCTACACCTTCGAGGACGAGTTCCACCCGGACCTCGCCTTCGACCGCCCCTACCTGCTGGCGATGGCGAACGCCGGTCCGGGCACGAACGGCTCGCAGTTCTTCATCACCGTCGCGCCGACGGCCTGGCTCACGCGCAAGCACACCATCTTCGGCGAGGTCACCGACGCGGCCAGCCAGAAGGTCATCGACTCCATCGCGGGTACCCAGACCAACCCGCGCACCGACCGTCCGGTCAACGACGTGGTCATCGAGTCGGTCGTGCTGGAGACGCGCAACGGCTGAACGGCGCTTCCACGGGGAAGCCCGCCGACGGGCACCCCGCCCGACCTCCTGCCGGGCATCCGCATGCCCCGCCACCGGGCACCCCGCCGCGGCACCCGCCGGGGCACCCGGTGGGCCCCCCGCCGGGCCAGGCACGGGCCCGGCCGCATTCGTGCGCCCGTTCGGGAACCAATATGCCCCGCCCGTCCGTAAGGAAGGGCGGGGCCGGGCGTACCGTCCTGGCCCTAGAGTCACCGGGGTGGGGGTACCGCCCGGGCCCGTGAGGCCCCGGGAGCCGCGCTGCCCCGGGCCTTCGCACGGAGAATGAGGGGATTCCCATGGGCCAGGCGGACCACGCGCCGGACTTTCCGCCGCCGGACGGCCGGCAGGGCGGGCAGGGCGCCGGAGGTGCACCGGCCTGCTACCGCCACCCCGACCGTCAGACGGGCGTGCGGTGCACCCGCTGCGACCGCCCGATCTGCCCGGAGTGCATGGTGAGCGCCTCCGTCGGCTTCCAGTGCCCGGACTGCGTCCGCGCCGGCTCCGGTTCCGGCTCCGCCGGCGGCCCGGCGGCCAGCCGCCCGCGCACGATCGCGGGCGGCACGGTGACGTCCGACCCGCGCCTGATCACCAAGATCCTGATCGGGATCAACATCGCCGTCTTCATCGCGATCCAGGTCAACGACAGCCTGGTCGACAAGCTGGTGCTGATCGGAAGCTGGCCGCCCAGGAACCTCTTCCCGCCGGGCGTGGCCTACCACGCGACGCAGGGCCTCGCGTCCGGCGAGTGGTACCGCCTGGTCACGTCGATGTTCGCGCACCAGGAGATCTGGCACATCGGGTTCAACATGCTCAGCCTGTGGTGGCTCGGCGGCCCGCTGGAGGCGGCTCTGGGCCGCGCCCGCTTCATCACGCTGTACATGGTGTCCGGGCTGGCCGGCGGCGCCCTCACCTACCTGCTGGCCTCCCCGAGCCAGGCCTCGCTGGGCGCCTCCGGCGCTATCTACGGCCTCTTCGGCGCCACGGCGGTCCTGGTGCGCCGGCTCCGCTACGACATGCGCCCGGTCATCGCCCTGCTCGTGATCAACCTGATCTTCACGTTCAGCATCAACGGCATCGCCTGGCAGGCCCACATCGGCGGCCTGGTCGGAGGCGTGGCGATGGCCTACGCGATGGTGCACGCCCCGCGGAACAGGCGGGCACTGGTGCAGTGGGGCACATGCGCGGCCGTGCTGCTCGTGGAGGCGATCGTGCTCGTGGCCCGTACGGTGGCGATCACCTGAGCCGCATGCGGCCGGGCGCGCCGACGCCCGCCGGACGCCCCCGCAGCCGGGTGCACTGAGGTTCCCCCGGCGCCCGCCCGGCACCGCGCCGGGCGCACGCCTGATGCGCTCACGGTGCGCGCGGAGGCGTTCACCCCAGGCGCTCGCTCCTGCAAGGCGGCGCGCGGTGACGGGCTCACTACGACGGCGTACGCCCAGCGCCCTGCCGGGCGGGCGCCGCAGAAGTTGTCCACAGCCCGTGGGCGATCTTGTGCAAGCTGTGGGCGGCGCCCCGCGACGACCGGCGCGCTCCCCACGGGGATCCGTCCGCACGGCTCTGACCAGGGCTTTGGCGGGCTGTGACGGCAAGTCGACTTCGGGACCAGGATCGATCGTGAAGTCATACCGGCGTCAACGCCCCGTGGGTTATCCACAGATCTTCAGAATATCCCCACGTGTGGACAGGCCTGTGGATAACTCTGCGGGTTATCCCTGGTGAGAGGCTGTCCACCCCGTCGTCACCGGAAGTTTCCATGCCTCCGGAGGGCGCCCGGGGCGCCCTCCGGGACCGTCATGCCGGCCGCGGGCCCGCAGCGGAGGACGTCACTTCCACTGGGTGGAGACGCCGAAGCCCGCCGCGATGAAGCCGAAGCCGACGACGATGTTCCAGTTCCCCAGCGAGCTGAGCGGCAGGTCCCCGTCCGTCACGTAGAAGACGACGATCCAGGCCAGGCCGACCAGGAACATCGCCAGCATCGCCGGCGCCACCCAGGCACGGTTCGTCAGCTTGATCGCGGCCGCCTGCTTGGTGGGCGGCGGCGTGAAATCAGCCTTCTTGCGGATGCGTGACTTCGGCACGAGAAACTCTCCTGTCGATGCGCTGCGTGGCCGCGCAGGGAAATGTGGGCGGGCTCCCGGGCAGCGTACAAGGGGAAGTACGAGGGGCACCTAGCGCTCCCCAGGGCGTCCGTTAGCGTAGTGCCTTCCTGGGCATATCTCCCAGGCCCTCAAGGCTCCCCCACTGTCTGAAGGCCGTGGGAGGTACCCCCAGGGGAGCCGTAAGGAGTAACGATACCGTTGAGCAAGCAGAGCGATTCTGCCGACTCCCCGGGGCACGGCACCAGCCCCGCGCACGCCGGCGGCGCCCGGCGCCCGCGGGCCTCGCGGGTGTCGCTGCACCGCGGCGGCACGGTGGTCGCCGCCGGGGTCTTCGCGCTCGCGGGCCTGATCTTCGTCACCAGCTTCAACACCGCCAAGGGCACCAACATCCGCACGGACACCTCCCTGCTGAAGCTGTCCGACCTCATCCAGGAGCGCAGCCGCGGCAACGCCGCCCTGGAGAACACCAACGGCGCGCTCCGCGACGACATAGAGTCCCTCGCCGCCCGCGACGACGGACGCACCAAGGCGGAGGACGACACGCTCACCGCGCTGGAGCAGGAGGCGGCCACCAGGACGCTGCGCGGCGGGGCCGTCAGCGTCACCCTGGACGACGCCCCGCCCGACGCCACCGCCAAGCTCCCCGGCTACCCCGAGCCGCAGCCCAACGACCTGGTGATCCACCAGCAGGACCTCCAGGCCGTCGTCAACGCCCTGTGGCACGGCGGCGCCCGGGGCATCAAGGTGATGGACCAGCGGCTGATCTCCACCAGCGCCGTGCGCTGCGTCGGCAACACCCTGATCCTCCAGGGCCGCGTCTACTCACCGCCGTACCGGGTGACGGCCGTCGGCGACCCGGATGCCCTCCAGAAGGCCCTCGCAGACTCCCCCGAGATCCAGAACTACATGCTGTACGTGAACGCCTATGGCCTCGGCTGGCAGGTCAAGGACGAGGGAACCCGGACGCTGCCCGGCTACAAGGGCACCGTCGACCTCCACTACGCCAAGCCGCTCCACTAGCCCAGCCCGGCCCCCGACCGCGAGCGCCCCGGACGGCGGGTGCGGCCGGGTCCGCGAAGGGAGCGCCGGGGAGCGGGAGCGCCGGGGAGCGGGAGCGCCGGGACGCGGGAGCCCCTGCGCCTGCGGCCGGTGTGCGCTCCGGCGCAACGGAACGAGGCGAGCGTCACGTTGTCCACAGGCAGCCCACGTACCCTTCCGCTCACCGTAGTCTGGGGGACGCAAGATTTAGCGACGGCGAGTAGGGACGGCATGTACAGCTGGATCTGGCGGCATCTGCCGGGGAACACATGGGTGAAGGCGCTGCTCTCGCTCGCCCTCGTCATGATCGTGGTCTACGCCCTCTTCCAGTACGTCTTCCCCTGGGCCGAGCCCCTGCTCCCCTTCAACGACGTCACGGTCAACGGCAGCGCGCCGTGGCCGGGACCGGTGGCTCCCTGATGACCGGCCTGCTCCGCGCGCCCGGCGGCGCGACCGGGCCCCTGGCCGCCGGCGGCGACGGCCGTCCCGGCGCCGACCGCCCCGCCCGCGTCCTGGTCGTCGACAACTACGACAGCTTCGTCTTCAACCTCGTCCAGTACCTCCACCAGCTGGGCGCCGAGTGCGAGGTCCTCAGGAACGACGCCGTCACCCCGGCCCACGCCCAGCAGGACGGCGGCTTCGACGGCGTGCTGCTCTCCCCGGGCCCCGGCACCCCCGAGAAGGCGGGCGTCAGCGTCGACATGGTGCGCGCCTGCGCCGAAACCGGCACACCGGTGTTCGGCGTCTGTCTCGGCATGCAGTCCATGGTGGTGGCGTACGGGGGCGTGGTCGACCGCGCCCCCGAGCTGCTGCACGGAAAGACCTCGCCCATCGAGCACGGCGGCCGCGGCGTCTTCGCCGGCCTGCCGTCCCCCTTCATCGCCACGCGCTACCACTCCCTCGCCGCCGAACCCACCACCGTGCCCGCCGAGTTGGAGGTCACCGCCCGCACCCGCGACGGCATCGTGATGGGCGTCCGCCACCGGGACCTCCCGATCGAGGGCGTCCAGTTCCACCCCGAGTCCGTGCTCACGGAGCACGGCCATCTGATGCTGGCCAACTGGCTCGCGCAGTGCGGCGACGAGGGCGCGGTACAGCGATCCGCGGGCCTCGCGCCCGTGGTGGGCAGGGCCTCGGCGTGACCGCACTGCGCCCCGAGCGCGACGGAGCCCCGTACGGCGAGTACGACGCGCAGGACGCGTACGCCCACGGGGAGCATTCGGCGTTCGGGGAGCAGTCCGCGTTCGGGGAGCCGCCCGCCTCCGGGAACCACCTCCCGTTCGGGGAGCAGCCGGAGGACCCGTTCCTGAGGAGCACCACGGCGTACGGGGCCGCTTCCTACGGCGACGCGGACCGCTTCCACGCGGGCGCGTACGGGGACGCGTCGGGCTTCGAGGCGGCCGTCGAGCAGCTCGCCGACCCCCTGAACGACCCCCTGCCCGGCCAAGGCGCCGCCACCCATGACCCGTTGGGCGGGAGCGGTGCGGGCCGGCACGGGCGCGGCGCTCCGGCGCAGGACGGGTCGGCCGGGGCGTACGCCACCGGGTACGCGCAGCCGTCGGGTCAACCCGCCGCCGCGGCGGGCCGTCACTCGCCCGGGTGGTTCCACGAGGAGCCGTCCCAGGCCCCGGAGTTCCCCGCCCCGCGGCCGTTCCAGGACCCGCACCAGCCCCAGCAACCCCAGCAACCCCAGCATCCACACCAGCCGCATCACCCCCAGCCTCATCAGCCTCACCAACCCCCGCCCGGGCGCCCGTCGTCCCGCCGCAGGTCCCCGGCCCCGGAAGGCCTTCAGGCGGCCGCTCAGCCCGCCCCGGAGCCCGCCTACGAGCCGGGTGTGGGAGACGACTCCTACGAGCCGGCGGTCACGGACGAGACGACGGTCAGCCTGAACGCGGGCGAGGCACGCCACGCCGCTGACCAGAGCTCGGACGGGGCGGCGGCCGGCGCCGCCGGCTCCGCGGGAGCAGCCGGGGGAGCCGCCGCGGCGGCCGGGCTCGCCGGGGCAGCCGCGGCGGGCGGCCGGGCCGCGCGGCGGAGGGCCGCCAAACAGCGCGGTGGCGGCGGAGGCAGACGCCGGGCCGGAGCGCGGCACGACAGCAGGGCCGCAGGCCGCGGCGGGCACCGCGCGCGGGGCCACCGGGCCGGCGGGGAGCCGGCCGAGGCCGCCGGCGAGCAGAGCGGCGGCGAGAGCGAGGCGGAGTCCGCACCGCTGAGCCGGGTGGAGGCGCGCCGCGCCGCCCGCGCGGCCAAGCCCAGCGCCGGCGTGGTCGCCAGCCGGGCGATCGGCGAGTTCTTCATCAGCATGGGCGTGCTGATGCTGCTGTTCGTCGCCTACCAGCTCTGGTGGACGAACGTCCGGGCCCACGAGGAGGCGGACGGCGCCGCGCAGCGCATCCAGACCGACTGGGCGAACGGCAAGGGCAAGCCGGGGGTCTTCGCGCCCGGCCAGGGCTTCGCCATCATGCACATCCCCAAGCTGGACGTGATCGTGCCGATCGCCCAGGGCACCGACAAGCACAAGGTCCTCGACCGCGGCATGGTCGGCCACTACGGCGGGCCCGACGACATCCAGACGGCGATGCCCGACGCCAAGACGGGCAACTTCGCCGTGGCGGGCCACCGCAACACCCACGGCGAGCCGTTCCGTTACATCAACCACCTGGTGCGCGGCGACGACATCGTCGTCGAGACGCAGGACGAGTACTACGTCTACAAGGTCACCAGCCTGCTGCCGCAGACGGCGCCGAGCAACATCGGCGTGATCGGCCCCATACCGCCCGGTTCGGGCTTCACCGAGCCCGGCCGGTACATCACCCTGACCACCTGCACTCCCGAATACACCAGCAAGTACCGGCTGATCGTCTGGGGAAAGATGGTGGAGGAGCGGCCGCGCGCCGAGGGCAAGCCCAAGGCACTCGTCAACTGAGCGCCCACAGCCGGACTAACAGCCCCCCGGACAAGGCAGACTGATACGGACAGCACCGGCTGAATGCGCCGGGCCGGGCGGGCCCGCGGCCGCCGGCCGGGCCGGAACGGACAGACAGGGCAGATGCAGTGGTAGCGACGATCGACCCCGACGACAGGACCACGACGTCCTCGCCGCCACCGCCCGTTCGGCGCTCGCACCACCGCGTCGCCACGGCGGTGAGCGTCTTCGGCGAGCTGCTGATAACGCTGGGGCTGGTCCTCGGCCTCTTCGTCGTCTACTCCCTGTGGTGGACGAACGTCACCGCGGACCGCGAGGCGCACCGCCAGGGCGACGAGGTCAGGCACAACTGGGCCGACACGGGGCCGGGCGCGCTCGACATCAAGGACGGCATCGGCTTCCTGCACGTGCCCTCCATGCACAACGGCGACGTGCTGGTGAAGAAGGGCACGTCGGCCAAGGTGCTGAACGACGGCGTCGCCGGCTACTACACGCACCCCGTCAAGTCGGCGCTCCCCGAGGACGCCCCGGGCAACGTCACGCTGGCCGCCCACCGCGACGGGCACGGCGCGAAGTTCCACAACATCGACAAGATAAGGAACGGCGACCCGATCGTCCTGGAGACGAAGGACACCTGGTACATCTACAAGGTCTACGACATCCTCAAGGAGACCTCGAAGTACAACGTGCAGGTGATCGACCAGATCCCGAAGGAGTCCGGCAAGAAGAAGGCCGGACGGTACATCACCCTCACGACCTGTACGCCCGTGTACACCTCCCTCTACCGCTACGTGGTGTGGGGCGAGCTGGAGCGCACGGAGAAGGTCGACAGCAAGCGGACGCCTCCCGCGGAGCTGCGGTAGGCGTCACGGTTCGGAGCAGGGGCCGCCCCGGTGAGTCGGGCGGCCCCTTCCTGCTGCGCACCCGAGCCCGGGGCGCGCACCCGGCCCCGGGGCACTGACCCGAGCCCCGGGCTGAGAGCGCCGTGGGCGCGCGGGCCCATCCCTCCGGCTGCGGCCCGCCCTGCCCCGCTCCCCGCGCCTGGCCGTCGACGGGACGCCCTCGCACCAGCCGCCCAGCCGCCGACCAGCCGGCCAGCCGCCGATTAGCCGCCAAGCCGCCGATAAGTCAGCAGCCGGCTGACGGGCGGCCGGCCGCTGACGTCCCTCCCATGCGTCTCGCACCCCACACGCACCGCACCCCCGGCGCTCACCAGGAGCGGCGGGGGTGCGGTGCGTGTGGGGCCGGGGCCCGGCCGGGGTTGCCCCCGGGGCTCCGTCAGAAGCCGTGCTGCCCCCCGAAGACGTTGCCGCCGGGGCCGCCGCCCCCGCCGTTGTTTCCGCCTCCGCCACCGCCGCCGACCGTCTGGAGGTCGATCGCCGTGCCCGGCGGGACCTGCTGGCCGGACTGCGGGTTGGAGGTGATGACGACGGCGTTGTCGTCGCCGGGGCCGTTGATGTTGCCGACCTGGAGGCCCGCGGAGGTCAGGGCCTGCTTGGCCGCCGCCACGGTCTGCCCCGTGAGCAGCGGCACCTGGACCTGGGACGACTTGGCGACCTGGACGGTGACCGTCGAGCCGGCGTCGGCCTGGGTGCCGGCGGCCGGGCTGGTCTGGACGACCTTGCCGGCCTCCACGCTGCCGTTGTCGACGTCCTGGCGGACGGGCTTGAGGTTGTTGGCCTCAAGCTGGGCCTTGGCCTCGTCCCAGCTCTTGCCGGTCACGTCGGGGACGGTGACCTGCTTGCGCTCCTGGGCGACGGTGACGGTGACGGTGCTGCCGGACTCCTTCTTGGTGCCGGCGGTGGGGTCCTGCTCCAGCACCTGGTTGGCCGGCTGGTCGGACTCCTTGTACTTCACGTTGACGTTGAAGTTCTTGTCGGTGAGCTGCTGCCTGGCATCGTCGAGGGAGAGGCCGACGACCCCGGGGACCGCCACCTTCGGGGCGCCCGCCGACATGGTGACGTTGATGGTCTCGTTCTTGGCGATGTTCCCGCCGGGCTCGGGGTCCTGGGTGCAGACGTGGTCCTTGGGCTGGTCCTTGCACTCCTTGGTCCCGGCCACCTGGACTTTCAGGTCGACGTTGGCGGCCTTGGCCTTGGCGCCGGACAGCGTCTCGCCGACCAGCGTGGGCACCGGCACCTGGGCGTCGCCCGAGCCGCTGCTGTCGGTGATCCACTTCCCGATCAGGATCGCGCCCACCAGCACCAGGACACCGGCGACCACCAGCAGGATGGTGGAGGTGTTCGACTTCTTCTGGCGGCGCCGGTCGGGCCGCTCGTCGTAGCCGAAGCCGCCGTCGTCCGGGTTGACCGGCGGCAGCATGGAGGTGCGGTCGCCGCCCGGCTCCTGGGAGCGCATGGCGGTGGTGGGCTGGTCGTCGGAGCCGTAGCCGGCGTACGCGGGGGCGCCCATCGCGGCGGCGGCCGCCACCGGCTGCCCGTCGAGGCAGGCCTCTATGTCGGCGCGCATCTCGTCCGCTGACTGGTATCGGTAGTTCGGGTCCTTGACCAGGGCTTTCAGGACGATCGCGTCCATTTCGGGCGAGATCTCGGGGTCGAAGGCGCTCGGCGGCTGTGCTTCCTCGCGGACGTGCTGGTAGGCGACCGCGACCGGGGAGTCGCCCACGAACGGCGGGCGCACGGTCAGCAGTTCGTACAGCAGGCAGCCGGTGGAGTACAGGTCGGAGCGCGCGTCGACGGTCTCGCCCTTGGCCTGCTCCGGGGAGAGGTACTGGGCGGTGCCGATCACCGCGGCGGTCTGCGTCATGGTCATGCCGGCGTCGCCCATGGCGCGGGCGATGCCGAAGTCCATGACCTTGACCTGGCCGGTGCGGGTGAGCATCACGTTCGCGGGCTTGATGTCGCGGTGCACGATGCCGCTGCGGTGCGAGTACTCCAGCGCCTGGAGGATGCCGATGGTCATCTCGAGCGACCGCTCGGGCAGCAGCTTACGGCCCGAGTGCAGCAGCTCACGGAGCGTGGAGCCGTCCACGTACTCCATGACGATGTACGGGATGGACACGCCGGCACCGCCGGTGGCCTGGTCGTAGACCATGTCCTCGCCCGTGTCGTAGACCGCCACGATCGCGGGGTGGTTGAGCGAGGCGGCCGACTGGGCCTCACGGCGGAACCGGGCCTGGAACGACGGGTCACGGGCGAGGTCGGCGCGTAGCGTCTTCACCGCCACGGTGCGGCCGAGGCGGGTGTCGTGCGCGAGGTAGACCTCGGCCATGCCACCGCGGCCGAGCACCTGGCCCAGCTCGTACCGGCCGCCGAGGCGACGCGGCTCTTCCATAGCTACCTACCAGCCCTCTCCGTCGGCCTTGACCGCACCCGATGTGTGGTCCGGCGGTGTGCTGTCCGGGCTACGGTACCCGGCTCGCCTTTCTTGCCACGGCCCTCCCGGTCACCCGATACCGGACCGGTATCCCATCGTGCACCGATGTGAAGGGGACGTGATCAAGGTCACGTCCGGGCTCAGTGCTTGCTGTCGATGACCGCCTTCATCACGTTCTTCGCGATGGGCGCGGCCAGGCCGCCACCCGAGATGTCGTCCCGGTTGGCGCTGCCGTCCTCGACCACGACCGCGACGGCGACCGGCGATCCGCTGTCCGTCTTCGCGTACGAGATGAACCACGCGTACGGCTTCCCCGAGTTGTTCTCACCGTGCTGGGCGGTACCCGTCTTGCCACCGACGGTGACGCCCGGGATCTGGGCGCTGGTTCCGGTGCCCTGCTGGACCACTGTCTGCATGATCGACTGGAGCTTCTGCGCGTTCTCCGGCGTCAGGGGCTGGCTGAGCTTCTTCGGCGTGGTCTTCTCGACCGTGTCCAGGTTGGGGGCCTGGAGCTCGTCGACCATGTACGGCTGCATCAGGGTGCCGTCGTTGGCGACCGCGGAGGCGACCATCGCCATCTGGAGCGGGGTGGCCGCGGTGTCGTACTGGCCGATCGAGGACAGCGCCGTCTGCGACGGGTTCATGTCCTTGTCGAAGTTGGACGCGTTCGAGCGCACGGGCGTGAACTGCTCGGAGTTGAATCCGAACTGCTCGGCCTCCTTGAGCATCTTGTCCTCGCCGAGGTCGGAGCCGACCTTGCCGAAGACGGTGTTGCAGGAGTAGCGCAGCGCGTTGCGGAGGCTCGCGTTCTCGCAGGGGATGTTGCCCTCGTTGTTCAGCCGGGTCGTGGTGCCGGGCAGCGTCCACGGCAGCGGCGACTTGGTGGGCGCGTCCACGTCCGTGTACTTGCCGTTCTGCAGCGCGGCGGCCGCGGTGACGACCTTGAAGGTGGAGCCCGGCGGGTAGGTCTGCCGCAGCGCGCGGTTGAGCAGCGGGTCGTCGGGGTCGTTCTTCTTCTGGAGCTTTGTCCAGGCGTCGGAGTCCTTCGTGGTGTTCCCCGCGAAGCTCGACGGGTCGTACGACGGCGTGGAGGCCAGGGCCAGTATCGCGCCGGTGGACGGGTCGAGCGCGGCCACCGCGCCCTTCTTGTGGCCGAGGCCGTCGAAGGCGGCCTTCTGGGCGGCGGCGTTGAGGGTGGTGACGACGTTCCCGCCCTGCTTCTTCTTGCCCGTGATCATGTCGAGCGTGTTGCGGAAGAAGAGGCGGTCGTCGGTGCCGGTGAGGATGCCGTCGTCCAGGTTCTCCAGCTGCGTGGCACCGAAGGCCTGCGAGGCGTAGCCCGTGACGGGCGCCCACATCGGGCCGTCCTTGTAGGTGCGCTTGTACTTGAAGTCGCTGCCGTTGGCCGTGGTGTGGCCGGTGATCTCCTGGCCGCCCTGGACGATGATGTCGCCGCGCGGCACGGCGTACCGCTCGATGGCGACACGGCGGTTCAGCTTGTCGTTCTTCAGGGTGTCCGCCTGGACGTACTGGAGCCAGTTGTCGCGGATGAGCAGGGTGAGGACGAGCAGTCCACAGAAGATCGCGATCCGGCGCAGGGGCTTGTTCACGGGCGGACCACCTGGGTCATCTCGGCGTCGGGATTGCTTGCGGGAGCCGGGGCCGGGCGCCGTGCGGTGTCGCTGATCCGGATCAGGATGCCGATCAGCGCCCAGTTGGCGATCACGGACGAGCCGCCGTAGGCCACGAACGGCATCGTCATACCGGTCAGCGGGATCAGGCCCATGACGCCGCCGGCGACCACGAAGACCTGGAGTGCGAAGGCGCCGGAGAGGCCGACGCCGAGCAGCTTGCCGAACGGGTCGCGGGCGGCGAGCGCGGTGCGGATGCCGCGTTCGGCGATCAGGCCGTACAGCAGCAGGATCGCCATGATGCCGGCCAGGCCCATTTCCTCGCCGAAGGTGGCGAGGATGAAGTCGGAGTTCGCGGCGAACTTGATCAGGTCGGAGTTGCCCTGGCCGAGGCCGGTGCCGAGCGTGCCGCCGGAGCCGAAGGCCCACAGGGCCTCCATGGACTGCTCGGAGTGCCCGACGACGCCCTGCTGGCTGAGCTTGTACTCGTGCAGCGGGTTGAGCCAGGCCTGCACGCGCTGGTGGACGTGCGGCTCGACGGAGCCGACGCCGACCGCGCCCGCGGCGGACATCAGCAGACCGAACACGATCCAGCTCGTCCGCTCCGTGGCCACGTACAGCATGATCACGAACATGCCGAAGAACAGCAGCGACGTACCGAGGTCGGTCTCGAAGACGAGGATCAGGATCGAGATCGCCCAGACCACCAGGATCGGCCCGAGGTCCCGCCCGCGGGGCAGGTACAGGCCCATGAAGCGGCGGCTGGCCAGCGCGAGCGCGTCCCGCTTCACCATCAGGTAGCCGGCGAAGAAGATGGCCAGCACGATCTTCGCGAACTCGCCGGGCTGGATGGAGAACCCGGCGACCGAGATCCAGATCTTCGCGCCGTAGATGTTGGCGCCGAGCCCGGGGACCAGCGGCAGCAGCAGCAGGACCAGCGCGCCGACCATCGAGATGTACGTGTACCGCTGCAGGACCCGGTGGTCCTTCAGGAAGATCAGCACGACGGCGAAGAGCGCGAGGCCCATCGCCGTGTACAGCAGCTGGCGGGGCGCCGCGTCACCGGCCTGGTGGATCTCCTGGAGCCGCTTGGACTGGTCGAGCCGCCAGATGATCACCAGGCCCAGGCCGTTCAGCAGGGTCGCCACCGGCAGCATCACCGGGTCGGCGTACCGGGCGAACTTGCGCACCACGAGGTGGCCGACGCCGGCCAGCAGCCCGAGCCCGAGCCCGTAGCTGAGCAGGCCCGGCGGGATGCTGCCGTTGATGGCGAGGCCCACGTTGGCGTAGGCGAAGACCGGGATGAAGACGGCGAACACCAGGAGCGCCAGCTCGGTGTTGCGGCGGCTCGGCGCCCCGATGGAACCGATCGTCGAAGTATGGGCGGTTTGCGCGGTATGCGTGCTGCTCATGGTGTGACAGGGCCCCTCACGGCTACTGCTTACCGCACAGCGCGACCAGCTTCTGCTCTTCCGCCGAGAGGCTGGGACCGGGCGTGGGCTGCTTCGGTGCGGTGGTGTTCTTGTCGTCGGAGCTCTTGCCGGTGCCTGCGGTGCCGCCGGTGCTCGCGGCGCCGCCGGTGAGCGGCTTCTTCGCGCCCTCGTCCTGCTTGGGGGCGCCCTGCCCGCCGGGAGCGGCGTTGCTGTCGGCGGCGCGCCGCTGGGCGTCCTTCTTGCACGCGGACGCCTGCACGGCCAACTCGTCGATCTTCGTGGTGGCCTGGGTGCGGCCGTCCTCGGTGATCGTCGCCTGGACCTGCTTGCGCTGGTACGGCGGCAGGTACTTCAGCTCGATCTCGGGGTGGTCGGTCTCCACCTTGGAGAGGTTCACCCACGCGAGGTCCTGGCTGATGCCCCGGTACAGCGCCACGTGCTCACCCTTGGTGCCCACGTAGTACTGGGTCTGCGTCCAGCGGTACCCGCCGTACAGGCCGCCGCCGACCACGGCGAGCGCCAGCACGATGTAGGCGGACCGCTTCAGCCACGGGTGCCGGCCGCGGGCCTTGATGAAGTCCTCGTCGCTGTACGGGCCGAAACCGCCCTCCGGGGCGTAGCCGGCCTCACCGGATCCGGGCGGGCCGAACTGCCCCTGCCCGCCCTGTCCGGGCACCGCCCTGCCGAGGCCGGCGGCACGGCCCGCGGGGGTCTCCATGGCGCCGCCGTCGTGCAGCTGGTGCTGGTTCTCGGCGACCGCGCCGACCACGAGCGGGGCGTCCGAGAGGTGCTCCGCGAGGGTGTCGCCGCTGTCGATGTCGAGGACGTCGGCCACGATGACGGTGATGTTGTCGGGGCCGCCGCCGCGCAGCGCGAGCTGGATCAGCTCCTGGACGGTCTCGTGGGGGCCCTGGTAGCTGGCGAGGGTGTCCTCCATCGTCTCGTGCGAGACGACGCCGGACAGGCCGTCGGAGCAGATCAGGTAGCGGTCGCCGGCGCGCACCTCGCGGATCGACAGATCCGGCTCGACGTGCTCGCTGCTGCCCAGCGCGCGCATCAGCAGCGACCGCTGCGGGTGCGTGGTGGCCTCTTCCTCGGTGATCCGGCCCTCGTCCACGAGCCGCTGCACCCAGGTGTGGTCCTGCGTGATCTGGCTGAGCACACCGTCACGGAGCAGGTACGCCCGGGAGTCGCCGACGTGCACCAGACCCAGCCGCTGGCCGGTCCACAGCAGCGCCGTCAGCGTCGTCCCCATGCCTTCGAGCTGCGGGTCGTCGTCGACCATCACGCGCAACTGGTCGTTGGCACGCTGCACGGCGTTGCCCAGGGAGGTGAGGATGTCCGAGCCGGGCACGTCGTCGTCGAGCGCCACCAGCGTCGAGATCACCTCGGACGACGCGACCTCGCCCGCCGCCTGCCCGCCCATGCCGTCGGCGATGGCGAGCAGCCGGGGCCCCGCGTAACCGGAGTCCTCGTTGCCCTCACGGATCATGCCCTTGTGCGAGCCGGCGGCGAAGCGCAGTGACAGACTCATGCGCACCTCGCCAGTCGGCTCCGACTGCAGCCGGTCGTGTCGAGCCACACTGCCCACCCTCCGGTCGGGAGCGTGCTGGCGTCCGTGGTGGGGACAGCGTCGACTTGCTCGCTCCGCTCGCTCTCGTTCATGACGTAGCACTACTTCCGCAGCTCGATGACGGTCTTGCCGATGCGGATCGGGGCGCCCAGCGGAATCGGCGTCGGCGTCGTCAGCCGGCTCCGGTCGAGATAGGTGCCGTTCGTGGAACCGAGGTCCTCCACGATCCATTGGCCGTCACGGTCCGGGTAGATCCTGGCATGCTTGCTCGACGCGTAGTCGTCGTCCAGCACAATCGTCGAATCGTGCGCACGGCCGAGGGTGATCGTCTGGCCCTGCAACGCGACCGTGGTGCCCGCCAGGCTGCCCTCGGCGACGACCAGCTTGGTCGGAGCGCCCCGGCGCTGCCGGCCGGCGGCCCCGCCGCGCTGCTGCGGGGGAGCCTCCCGCGCGGCCCTGGCGGCCCCGGACCGCCCGCTGTCGCGGCGCGCCCCGCGCTGCGTCACACGGGTTCCGAACAGGTCGCTGCGGATGACCTGTACGGCCACGATCACGAACAGCCACAGAACGGCCAGGAAACCCAGCCGCATGACCGTCAGGGTCAGCTCTGACATTGCCCCCGCTTCACCCTTCGGCTTGCCGGTAAATGATGGTGGTGCTGCCCACGACGATCCGCGAGCCGTCGCGGAGCGTAGCGCGGGTGGTGTGCTGTCCGTCTACCACGATGCCGTTGGTGGACCCGAGATCCTGGATCGTCGAGGGCGAACCGGTCCGGATCTCGCAGTGCCGGCGGGAGACGCCGGGGTCGTCGATCCGCACGTCGGCGTCGGTGCTGCGGCCCAGCACCATCGTCGGGCGCACGATCTGGTGACGCGTGCCGTTGATCTCGATCCAGCGCCGCACCTGGGCGCCAGGCAGCGTCCCTGGGTGCCCGCCCGACGTCGTGCCCTGGAGCACACCCGGCGGCGACGCCGGCATGGGGGGAGCGCCGGCGGGCTGCGGGGGGTAGCCGTAGCCGCCGCGCCCCGCGCCGGGCGCCCCCTGGGACGGATACCCGCCCGGGCCCGTCGGGGCCTGGCCGGGCGCCTGGGAGCTGCTGGACGCGAGCGTGCGGCTGCGCACCCGGTACAGGCCGGTGTCGAGATCGTCGGCCTTCTCCAGGTGGACCTTGATCGGTCCCATGAACGTGTAGCGCTGCTGCTTCGCGTAGTCGCGCACCATGCCCGCGAGCTCGTCGCCGAGTTGACCCGCGTACGGGCTCAGGCGCTCGTAGTCGGGCGTGCTCAGCTCCACGATGAAGTCGTTGGGCACGACCGTCCGCTCGCGGTTCCAGATCGTGGCGTTGTTGTCGCACTCGCGCTGGAGGGCGCCTGCGATCTCGACCGGCTGGACCTCGGACTTGAAGACCTTGGCGAAGGTGCCGTTGACCAGACCTTCGAGGCGCTGCTCGAACTTCTTCAGGACTCCCACGGGGCACCTCCTCCTTCTCTTCCCACCACCGCTCGCTCGCCGTGGTGTTCGTCGTTCTCGCCTTGCCTGCGTTCCGTGTCGTTCCGGTACTGCTTACTGATCGTATCCACGCACCGGTAAATCGGCTGGTTCCCCCTGTCCGCCCGTCCGACGGGTGTCGACTCTCACAGCACATGCCCTCGCCGGCCGCCAGGAATCCGTCCCGGGCCCCGGCGATGCCCCCCAGCCGGGACGCGGCCCGTGCACCTCGCGGAGCACCGGCCCCGCCCGGCAAGGACGGCCGTTCGGCCGCCCCTGACGTAGGGATCGTAAAGGGGGCCGAATCCAGTGTCCCGCACCCGTGCCTCACTGCGGACCATGTGCGCCCCACAGCGGGTCGACTGGTGCGCGGTTGATACGGGACGGTAACCGGGGCGTGGGGGTGGGAGTGGGGGCGAAGGGCCAGGGACGGGGGTGGGTGGAGTTTGTTCATCCGCGGGCGGCCGGGGCTTCATTCCGTGAGGGGGTGGGGCTTCATCCCCCGGGGGCTTCATCCGGGCGCTGCTCGGGTTCTGGTGGGGCCCGGTCGGGTTCCTGATCGGGTTCCGGTCGGGTTGGCCGGGTTACTTGCGGGGTTCCGGGGGCCATGTGGCGGGCGTGTTCGGTGTGGGGCGGGCGTCTTCGGTGGGGGGTTCGGGTGATTTGAGCAGTTCGGGTAACTCGGGCGGCTCGGGTAGTTCAGGCGTAATGCTCCTGTATGGGGTCTGCTGTGTGCGGCCGGAAACGGTGCGGCGGGGGTGCGGGGGAGGTGGGGGCGTCCCGCTGGGTCGACGTGCCGGCGTGCGTGTCGTGGGGTGCTGCCTTCTCCGGCGCGGGAACGGCTTCTCGCGGTGGCTCGCACGTCCGGGTGGGGGCGCCGGGCCCGGCGAAACGGATGTGAAGTCACCCTTGCCAGCGTGCTAACCTTCTGGATGTCGAGAGGCACTCCCGCCGCCAAGTGGGGAGGCCGAAGACACAGCCCATGCGCGGGTGGCGGAATAGGCAGACGCGCTGGATTCAGGTTCCAGTGCCCGCAAGGGCGTGGGGGTTCAACTCCCCCCTCGCGCACAGCGAAGCGGTCCTCACGGTGATCACCATGAGGACCGCTTTTTGGTTGGTTCGCCCTTTCTGGGGTCTACCTCGTTGGCTCGCCCCTTCTGGGGGATCGCCTTGCTGGCTTCGTCGCGCGTCTCCGGTGTTCACGTGGGGTTCACGTGGGGCGGTCCCGGCGCCGAGGGGGAGAGTGGGGGGGCGGAGGGCAGGAGGGTCGGGCGTGGGGCGAGGCTTTCGCGTCACGGGCTCTCTGGGCGGCTGGAGTTGCCGGGTCCGGCTGTGTGAGAAGAGTCTCAAAGTGTGTGCGGAGTGTGGAGATCGACAGCCCGGCGCGGCGGCCCCGGGGTCGGGGCTGTCGTGCCGGGCTGCCGGGTCTCCGTATGGCTGCCGGGTTGGCATTACGGAGGGTCGTGCTGGACTCCGGAGGGTCATCGCCCTCCGGGAGTCATCGTCTCCTCTGAGGTCACAACCCTCTGAGGTCGCAACCCTCTGAGGAACATCGCCCTCCGAGGGGTCACGCGGCGGTCGCGAGGCGCTGGGCGAGGGTCTTCGCCTTGGTCGCGGCGTCCTCCAGGGCCTTGGCGCGGGACTCCTCGGCGAGCGGAATGAGGTCCTTCATCGCCGGAACGGAGTGGGCCAGGGTGAGCTCGGTCACGATGGTGTCGACCTCGGCCTTGAGCATGTCGCTGAGCGCGGCCTCCAGGTAGCTCTGGGCGTACTCGAAGGACTCGCGCGGCATCCCGGGCGAGTAGCCGCCGCCGCGGCTCGCCACGACCGTGATCGGGGTGCCCGCGACGGTCGAGGTCTCGCCCGAAGTGCGGCCCACCAGGATCACGTTGTCCAGCCAGGCCTTCAGCGTCGAGGCGATCGTGAAGTTGTACATCGGCGCGCCGATCAGCACGGCGTCGGCCCTTTCCAGCTCCTCGACCAGCTCGATGCGCTTCGCGAAGGCGGCGGCCTGCTCAGGGCTGTGCGTGGACGGATCCGCGAAGCCCGCGGTGGCGCCGTGCACGTTCAGGTGGGGTACGGGATTCGCGCTCAGGTCGCGATAGATCACCGTGCCCTCCGGGTGCTGTTCCTCCCATGCCTTGCGGAAGGCGTCCGTGACGACGCGGGACGCGGATGCGTCGCCCGGAAATATGGACGAATCCAGGTGCAGCAGGGTGGCCATGTCGTTCTCCCATGAGGTGGTGATACCAGGCGGCCGGTGGTCGGGTCGGCCGTCACCGTTGTTGAGTACGCAACTAGTATTACCACAGCTGCTTACTTTTTCTCACTCCACCTTGTGCCGGGCAGTACCCTGGTGCGCATGGCGCCAGACCAGACCGACGCTGAGGCCGCCTGCGCGAAGGTCCACACGGCCTGCGTGCAGGTCGACGACGACATGACGCGCGTGTTCACCCTGCTCGGAAAGCGCTGGTCAGGGCTGGTCATCGCCGTGCTCATACGGCAGCCGGTGCACTTCGCCGAGCTGCGCAGGGCCATCCCCGGCATCAGCGAACGGATGCTGTCCGACCGCCTCGCCGAACTGGTGTCCGTCGGCCTCGTCGTGCGCGAGGTCACAGAGGGACCGCCGCTACGGGTCTCGTACCGCCTCTCCGAGGCCGGCTCCGCCCTGGAGCCGGCACTCGGCGAGCTCCGCCAGTGGGCCGTGCGGTACCTGCCGGAAGGCGGACAGTGCCCGGAGGAGTTCCGGAAGTAGGGCCCGGGGGCCCGGTCGGTTCCGGTTCCGGTTCCGGTGGTCGCGGCTCGGACGGTCCTTGTGCGGGCGGTTCCTATTCGGTCGGTTCCTGTTCGGGCGGACCTCTGTTCCGGGGAGGTGTCCCTTCCGGGGAGGCGTCCGGCGCGGAAGGTCCCCGGGCGAAGGGCTCGCGAAGGGCCCGCCACGGGTTCTCGCGCAGGTTCTCGTTGCGCCACACGAGGGGTGCCGTTCCTCCTCCGCGTGAGGCCGGTTGCCGTGCTGCCGCGCCGAGTTATCCACAGCCCCTCGCCACGGCCGACTCGGTTATCCACAGGTCCTCACACGTTCCGCCCGACGGCGGTACGGTCATGCCGAGTTGATGTTCAGGGACGCCCGACGCGGGTGAGACGGCCCGGCGCGGCTGAGACGGGGGTGGTCGGCATGACCGGCGGCGGTGGAGAGGTGCCGGAGGCGCGCGCGGCAGTTGCTTCCACGGATGCGCACCCGAACGGAGCGGCCCCCGACGCGGCACAGTCACCGGACCCCCGGGTGCCCTTCGTACGGGGCTTCGCCGAGCGCACCCCCAAAAGCTCCCCCAAGCACGACGGCCGGGCGCTGAGGGACCGCGTGCCGCGCTCGGCCCACGCCGAACTCCCCGCGGACACCGCCCGTCCGGACCCCGTGACGGCAGTCCAGCAGTCGAACGAAGGCCGTCTCCCCGACCTCGTCCCGATCAGGGTCGGCAGAATGGCCGCCGGCCCCTTCGCCTTCCTGCGCGGCTCCGCCGGCCTCATGGCCCACGACCTGGCGCGCACCCCCGTGACCGGCATCGGCACCCAGATCTGCGGAGACGCGCACGCGGCCAACTTCGGCCTGTACGCCGACGCCCGAGGCGGCCTCGTCATCGACCTGAACGACTTCGACGAGACGGCCCACGGCCCCTGGGAGTGGGACGTCAAACGCCTCGCGACATCCCTGGTCCTCGCCGGGCGCGAGGCCGGGGCGGCCGAGGACGCCTGCCGCCAGGCGGCGTTCGACGCCGCCGGCGCCTACCGGCACACCATGCGCCTGCTGGCCAAACTCCCAGCCCTGGACGCCTGGAACGCCATCGCCGACGAGGAACTCGTCTCGCACACGGACGCCCACGACCTGCTCGGCACCCTGGAGCGCGTCTCGGAGAAGGCGAGGAAGAACACCAGCGGCCGGTACGCCGCCAAGTCGACCGAGCCCGTGGACGGCGGCGGCCGCCGGTTCGTCGACTCCCCGCCGGTACTGCGCCGCGTCCCCGACGCGGAGGCGGCCGCCGTCGCGGCCTCGCTGGGAGACTGGACCGAGACGCTGTCCGAGGAGTTCCTGCCCCTGATGGCCCGTCATGCCATACAGGACGTCGCCTTCCGCGTGGTCGGCACGGGCAGCGTCGGCAACCGCTCATACGTGGTGCTCCTGCTCGACCACCGCGGCGAGCCGCTGGTCCTCCAGGTGAAGGAGGCCCGGCCGTCGGTCCTGGTGCCCCATCTGCCGCTGGCGGGCTTCCCGACACCGGAGGTGACCCACGAAGGCCGCCGTGTCGTGCTCGGCCAGAAGCGCATGCAGATAGTGAGCGACATATTGCTGGGCTGGACCCAGGTGGGCGGCAGGCCGTTCCAGGTCCGGCAGTTCCGCAACCGCAAGGGCAGCGTCGACCCCGCCGACCTCGGGGCGGACCAGCTCGACGACTACGGCCGCATGACCGGAGCCCTCCTGGCCCGCGCACACGCCCACAGCGTCGACCCTCTCCTGGTGGCCGGCTACTGCGGCAAGAACGACTCGCTCGACGCGGCCATCGCCGAATTCGCCGTCGCCTACGCCGACCGCACCGAGGCCGACCACGCGGCCCTGGTCACGGCGGTGCGCGGTGGGCTGGTGGAGGCGGAGATGGGGGTCTGAGAGCGCTGTCGACGGGGGCGGGCGACCGGGCTGCCGGGCGACTGGGTGGTCGGACGGCTAGAGGGTCGGTCGGCGGGTCGGCTAGGTCTGTCGGTGGGCGAGGTCGGTCGGTAGGTCGGCGGGTAAGGCGGGCCGGTCGGCGGGCCTGGTCGGTCGGCGGGTTGGCGCGTCGGGGCGGTTGGCGCGGCCGAACGGTCGGGTCGGCTGACAGCGCGAGTCGGCAGATCTCCTGGGGCAGGGCTTGGGCTGCCGGAGCATTGGGGCCGGAGCCTCGGTGACGAGCGTGGCAGTGGTGCGCGCCGTGGCAGGGGCTGCGTACGGGGAAGGGGACGGGGGGGCAGGGACGGGCGCGAGGGTGAGCGGGCGGTGGGGTGGGGGGCGGGGGGAGGGGAGGGGCCCCGAGAAGCCCCAAGAACGGACCCATACGCCCATCCCAAGCCCGCCGCCCCACCACCTCCACAGGCCCCGGAAGGCCGGTAACCCCACCCTCTACTCTGGACGGGTGACGACCCCGGAAGCCGAACCACCCCAGTCCGAGAGCCCTGCGGCTGCCCCTGTCCCGCCGACGGCGGAGGCAGCGGATGCCAGGGGCAGGCACCGCGCGTCAGGGGCGTCGTCGTCTCCCGGGCAGGTGTCCGAGGAAACCGCGGCCGGGCCGACCGCGCCCGGTGCAACCCAGCCGGAAGGGACCCTGAGGGCCGAGTCGGCGGGCGAGGGCGGAGCCGCCGGGGAGACCGGGGGCGGCGAGACCACGGGCAACGGGGCGGCCGGCGACAAGATCGCGGACGGCGGGGCCGCCGACGACCGGACTCCGGGCGGAGTGCACGGCGCGGACGAATCCACCGAGGCCACCGAGGCTACCGAGGCCGGCGCGACGGGGGTTGCGCGGCCCGAGGAACGGCTTGAGCAGGCCGTCCGGGTGGCGGAACAGGCGCTGATCGAGTTCGAGATCGCGGTGGAGACGTTCCGGATCGAGGTGGAGAATTTCTCCCGCCTGCACCACCAGAAACTCGGCCCGATGTACACCCGGCTCGACGAGCTGGAGGCGCAGATCGCCGAGGCGAAGGCGGCCCGCACCGGGGATCCGGAGGACATCCGTGCCGCGGACGCCGCGCGGGCGCGTGTGATGCCGATGCCGAGTGTGGAAGAGCTGTTCCACAACTGGCTCGGTTCCGACGGCCTGTCGCCCGAGGCCAGCGCCATGCTCACCGAACAGCCCGTTCGCCCGCCGGAGAAGGTCCGCCCCAGTGACGAGGCCCGGAAGCTCTACCGCGAGCTGGTCCGCAAGGCCCACCCGGACCTGGCCCAGGACGACAAGGAGCGGGCCCGGCGCGACGAGTTCATCGCCCGCGTGAACGCCGCCTATGGCCGGGGTGACGAAGCCCTCCTGACCGAGCTGGCGGAGGAGTGGGCGGCGGGACCCGTGCCCGAGGAGCGCCGCCCCAGCAAGAGCGAGGAGCTGTACGCCCGGCTCGAATGGCTCACCCAGCGCAAGGAACTGCTGACGATCGTCGCCACCGATCTGGAGGAGAGCGCGATCGGGGCCATGCTGCGGATGGCCCCGGAGGACCCGGACACTCTCCTGAACGAGATCGCGGAACAACTGTTGGCGCAGGTCGCCGAGCGCGAAGCGGAGCTGGCAGCGCTGCTGGCGTGAGCTGAACCGTCCCCTTGCGCTCCGGCCCTCGCGGCGAGGCGGGCCCCGCGATGTGTGACGTCCCGCTGCCGTCCGTACCCGACGTCCCGCTGCCCTGAATGACGGTCCCGTCCCGACAGACGGGTGGCGGCGGGGGCGGGACACGAGGGAGGGCGCCCAGGTTGTGCCCCGGGGCGGCCCCCGCTGACAGGTCCGGGTGGTGGGATGGCCGGGTCGGGGGTCGCGTCGGGTAGCGTCGAACCCATGGGATTTGGATCTGGTGTGCCTACGGTCGGGGTCGGCGATGTCGCTGACGGAGATTTCCTGCTGGACGTCCGTGAGGACGACGAGTGGGCGGTGGGCCATGCCGAGGGTGCGTTGCACATCCCGATGAGCGAGTTCGTGGCCCGGTTCGGCGAGCTGACCGAGGCGGCGCCGCAGGACGGCAAGGTGTACGTCATCTGCCGGTCCGGTGGCCGCTCGGCGCAGGTGACGATGTACCTGGCCCAGCAGGGCGTCGACGCGCTGAACGTCGACGGCGGCATGGAGGCATGGGCTGCCTCGGGCCGCCCGCTCGTGAACGACGAGGGGCAGCCGGGCGCGGTGCTCTGACGGGTCCGCCGAGTCCGTCCCGGGGGGCAGGTGACCACCGGGTGCCCTGGTCGTCGGCCGGCCCCAGTCCCCGGGGGCACGGCTTCCGGATCCACCCGGGCACCCACCACCGGGGCTCAGCTTCGGCAGTCGGCGCTCAGCGGTCGAAGTCCAGCTCCACCCGTTCCGTGGTGGGGTGGGACTGGCAGGCCAGGACGTACCCGGCGTCCGTCTCCTCCGGCTCCAGGGCGAAGTTGCGGTCCATGTGGACCTCGCCCGTGACCAGGTAGGCACGGCAGGTGCCGCAGACGCCGCCTTTGCAGGCGTAGGGGGCGTCGGAGCGGTTGCGCAGCACCGCCTCCAGCAGTGACTCGCCCTCGCGGACCGGCCAGGATCCCGAGCGGCCGTCGAGCCGCGCGGTCAGCGTGCTCCGCGTGGCGGCCGACGGGCCCGTCGCGGACGGTGCCGGCATGGTGCCCGCCGTCCCGCTGCCGTCGTCCACGTGGAAGATCTCCTCGTGGATCCGGGACCGTCGCACTCCCAGTCCGCGCAGTGCCCGCTCCGCACCCTGCACCAGGCCGAAGGGCCCGCACAGGAACCATCCCGCGACGTCGTCCACCGGCACCAGCGCGGGCAGCAGCCGGGTGAGGCGTTCGCGGTCGAGACGGCCGGACGGCAGTCCCGCTTGCTGCTCCTCACGGGAGAGCACCGTCACCAGCTGGAACCGCTCGGGGAAGCGGTCCTTCAGGTCCGCGACCTCTTCCAGGAACATCGTGGAGGCCGCGGTGCGGTCGCTGCGTATCAGGCAGAACCGTGCGTCCGGCTCCCGCTCCAGCAGGGTGGTGCAGATCGACATCACGGGCGTGATGCCGCTGCCGCCGACCACCGCCGCGTACAGGCCCGCTGCGGGCTCCAGTGTGAAGCGCCCCGCGGGCGTCATGACGTCCAGGGCGTCCCCGACGGCGATCTGCTTGAGCGCGTACGTCGAGAACGCGCCCCCCTCGACGAGCCGTACGCCCACCCGCAGGGTCCGGGGGCCGTCGCCGCCGGGTGCCGGGGCAGGGGAGCAGATCGAGTAGGTGCGGCGTATCTCCGGGCCGTCGCCGGGCCTGCGCAGGGCGAGGTGCTGGCCCGGGGCGTGGCGGTACTCCTGGCGCAGATCGGGCGGCACGGTGAGGGTGAGGGCCACGGCGTCCTCGGTGAGCCGGTCGACCTCGGCGACGCGGAGCCGGTGGAAGCGGGCCATCACAACTCCTTGAAGTGATCGAACGGCTCCCGGCAGGCCAGACAGCGCCGCAGGGCCTTGCAGGCCGTGGAGGAGAACCGGCTCAGCAACTCGGTGTCGCCCGAACCGCAGTGCGGGCAGTGCACGGCGTCGTCCGCGTGGGGTGCGGAGGGCGGCGGCACGGGACCGTCACCCGGTGCCGGTGCCGGTGCCGGTGCCGGTGCCGATGCCGATGCGGAAGGGCTGGTGGAGCCGCCGCGGTCACCCGAGTCGCCGGAGCCGGTGACCAGGGGTACCGGACCGGTCTCCGCGCCGCCGGAACGGCCCGCCGCCCGGGTCGGGCCCAGGGAGACGGGTACCGGCCCGCCCGGGCTCCGGACGACACGGGGCGGGGCGATGCCGGCCTCGCGCAGCTTGCGGCGGCCTTCGTCGGAGATGTCGTCGGTCGTCCAGGGCGGCGACAGCACCGGGCGGACGGTCACCTGCGGGATGCCGTGGTCGTGCAGTGCCTGCTCGATGTCCGCCGACATGGTCTCGATCGCCGGGCAGCCCGTGTACGTGGGCGTCAAGGTGACCTCGACGCGGCCGGGGCCGGTGATCTCCACGCCCCGGAGGATGCCCAGCTCCTCCAGGGTGAGCACCGGAAGCTCCGGGTCCGCAACGGCGCCGGCCAGCCTGCGCAGCTCTGCCTCCAGGGCTGTGGGGGCGGTTGTTCCCGGGCCCTCGGATCGGGTTCCGGTCACCATGACGCACCCGGGTGGCTGCGGTGCAGGTGCTGCATCTCGGCGAGCATCCGCCCGAACGGCTCGGTGTGCACGCCCTGACGGCCCGCACCCGCGGTCCATGCGCCTCGGCGGGGTCCCTCGGGCACGGTGAGCGTGGCCTCTTGCAGGACGGCTGTAACGGACGCCAGCCACTCGGATTCCAGGGCCGCCCAGTCCACCCCGGGACCGCCGACGGAAGGTCCGCCGCCGGCGGGCCTGTCTCCGGCGGGTCGGCTGAGGCCGCCGGTGCCCGGCCCGCCCTCCTCCAGCGGTTGGAACAGCTCGCCGGTGAACCGCCACAGACTGTCGCAGCCGCGCTGCATGCGCCGGTGGCTCTCGTCGGTGCCGTCGCCGAGGCGGAGGGTCCACTGCCGGGCGTGGTCCCGGTGGTAGGCGACCTCCTTCACCGCCTTGGCGGCCAGTGCCGCCAGCGGGCCGGCGCCGTCGCCCGACGTTGCGGTCGTGGTCGCGAGCTGCTCGTAGAGCAGGTGCTGGTAGGTGGAGAAGTACAGCTGCCGGGCGATGGTGTGGGCGAAGTCGCCGTTGGGCTGCTCCACCAGCTGGCAGTTGCGGAAGGCGCGTTCTTCGCGGAGGTACGCCAACTCGTCCTCGTCGCCCACCAGGGAGAGCAGGACGCGTGCCTGCCCCAGCAGATCGAGGGCGATGTTCGCCAGGGCGACCTCTTCCTCCAGCACGGGCGCGTGCCCCGCCCACTCCCCCAGCCGGTGCGAGAGCACCAGGGCGTCGTCGCCCAGGGCGAGGGTGGGCACGGCCTCCGCGGGAACGGCGGCCACGGCGGCAGCCGCGTGGACGGTGTCCGTGGGAACGCGGTCAGCGGTGCTGCTCACAGGTGCTTCACCCCCTCGGGGATCTCGTAGAAGGTCGGGTGGCGGTACGGCTTGTCGGCGGATGGCTCGAAGAAGGGGTCCTTCTCGTCCGGTGAGGAGGCGGAGACCGCCGCGGACGGGACCACCCAGATGGAGACGCCCTCGCCGCGCCGGGTGTAGAGGTCGCGGGCGTTGCGCAGGGCGAACTCCGCGTCCGGGGCGTGCAGGCTGCCGGCGTGGGTGTGCGACAGCCCGCGGCGGGCGCGCACGAAGACCTCCCAGAGCGGCCAGTCCCGGGCCCCGGACCCGCTCACCGCCGCGGGCCCACTCGTTGCCGTGGACCCGCCCGCCGCTGCGGACCCACCTGTCGCCCTACGTTCCTCGCCCGCGCCTCCCGCGCCTCCCGCATCCCCCGCGCCTCCCGCGCCGGGAGCCGTTCCCGGCGTCGTTGCGGGCTCTTCCCCGTGCTTCTCCGCACCTGCGCTACCCGCGCTCATGCCGCCGCCTCCGTACCCGCGCGGACCCCGCTGTGCTTGCCGGCGTACGCCGCAGCTGCCTCACGGACCCAGGCGCCTTCCTCGTGCGCCTGGCGGCGCTGGGTGATGCGCTGCTCGTTGCAGGGGCCCTGTCCCGCGAGGACGTCGCGGAACTCGGCCCAGTCGATGGCGCCGAAGTCGTGGTGCCCGCGGGTCTCGTTCCAGACCAGGTCGGGGAGGGTGAGGCCGAGGCTTTCGGCCTGGGGGACGCAGATGTCGACGAAGCGCTGGCGCAGCTCGTCGTTCGAGTGGCGCTTGATCTTCCAGGCCATGGACTGCGAGGAGTGCGCGGACTCGGCGTCGGGCGGGCCGAACATCATCAGCGAGGGCCACCACCAGCGGTTCACGGCGTCCTGGGCCATGTCGTGCTGGGCCCGGGTGCCGCGGCTGAGGGCGAGCAGCAGTTCGTAGCCCTGGCGCTGGTGGAAGGACTCCTCCTTGCAGATCCTGATCATCGCGCGGGCGTACGGGCCGTAGGAACAGCGGCACAGCGGGACCTGGTTGGTGATCGCGGCGCCGTCCACCAGCCAGCCGATGGCGCCGACGTCGGCCCAGGTCAGCGTGGGGTAGTTGAAGATGGACGAGTACCTCTGGCGGCCGGAGTGGAGCTTGTCGAGCATGTCGTCGCGGCCGGTGCCGAGGGTTTCCGCGGCCGAGTAGAGGTAGAGGCCGTGCCCGGCCTCGTCCTGCACCTTGGCGATGAGGATCGCCTTGCGGCGCAGGGAGGGGGCGCGGGTGATCCAGTTGGCCTCGGGCTGCATGCCGATGATCTCGGAGTGCGCGTGCTGCGCTATCTGCCGTACGAGGGTCTTGCGGTAGGCCTCGGGCATCCAGTCCCGTGGCTCGATGCGCTCGTCCGCCGCGACGGCGGCGTCGAAGACGGCCTCCAGCGCGGCCGTGTCCGGCTCGCCGGAACCGGGCAGGGGGCCCTGCCCCGGTCCGGATGTCTGGTGCACGGTCGCTGTGCTCATGCCGATCCTCTCGACTCCCGACTCGACTCGACTCGGCTCGCGACTCGACTCGACCCGCGGCCGGATGCGACGCGGCGTGCGGCGTCCAGCGCCCCGCGACCGTCCGGCCTCCCCGTCGCCGACCGATCGTTCGGTCGACCAGGACCATGGTGAGTCGCGATTCCATAACGTGTCAAGCCTGTGGATAACCTCAAGGCGCCCTGCGCCCGGAGCCTTGGGTGAGTACCGTGCTCGTGCGCGTGCGGGCGCGCGGCCCTGTGCGAAGGTGCACGCACCAGCATGGGCCCCGGCCGCGGCGGGCGTGAACGATCCCCGCATGTCCGGCCGGGCCGGCCGCGGACGGCCGGATCGGAACTGACCGGAATGGGAAGCGGGAACGGGACGGAATGGACTCGTACGACGAGCGAACGAACCCTCGGCCGGGCGCACGAGATGCACGGCAGCCCGCGTCGCCCCTGCCGGCCGAGGCCTCCGCCGGCTCGGGACCCCGTCCCGGGCGCCCCGGCGCGCACCCGGAGGACGCCGGGGCCCGCGAGGACGCCGCACGCCCGGCACCACAGTCGGCGTTCCAGCAGCCACCGGCCCAGCAGTCCCCACCCGAGCAGTCCCCATCCCAGCGGACTCCCGTCCAGCAGAGCCCTGCCCAGCGGACGCAGGCCCCGCCGCCGGGACCTCCCGCACCGCGATCCGCCGGAACGGCGCACCCGGCGGCCCAGCCCGGGACGCCGACCGGTACCGGAAGCCCCCAGACCGGCTCCGTGGCCTCCGAGCCGGCCGGTACCGTGCCGACGCCAGGCGGCAACGAGGCAGGCCCCGGACCCGACGGGCCGTCTCCCGGCCCGGAAGCGGCACCCGGCATGCCTTCCGCACCCGGCACACCGACCCCACCCGGCACGCCCGCCCCACCCGGCACGCCCGCCCCGCCCCGCACCGGTATCAACGGCCTCTCCTTCGGCTACCAGGTGGTCGCCGCTGTCGCGCTGGCCGGCATCGGGGTCGTCGTCTGCGTGCATCTGCTGATGGTCTTCCTGCACGTCGCCCCGGCGAACACGGCGACCAAGCAGCACGGCCAGGCCGTGAACGACTGGGTGCTCCCGGAGTTCGAACAGAACTGGAAGCTGTTCGCGCCCAACCCCCTGCAGCAGAACATAGCCGTGGAGGCGCGCGCGCAGGTGCGCACCGCCTCCGGGGACATGCGGACCACCGGCTGGTACAACTTCTCGGCGCTGGACGGCGCCGCCATCGACCACAACCCGCTGCCGAGCCACATCCAGCAGAACGAACTGCGCAGGGCCTGGGACTTCTTCGTCTCCTCGCACGACAACGACAACCGTCCGCTCAGCAGCCGCGGCACGCTCGCCGAGGGCTATCTGCGGCGCATCATGGTGTTGCGGCTCAGCCGCGTGGGAGTGGGCGGAAAGGACTCCGCGGACGTGGTCCAGAGCGTTCAGGTCCGTTCCATGACGACGAACGTGCAGCCGCCGCCGTGGAGCGGCAACGGCCGGCTGAGTGACAAGCCCTTCTACCGGACGCTCTCCTGGTGGCCGGTCAGCCCCGGTGACCTGCCGCTGAGCGCCGCCGCCGGCACGCACCCGCGGAACACCGCCACAGGCACGCACCCGCGGAATGCCGTCGCCGGCACGCACCCCCAGGACGCCCGGACGGAGGCGAGGTCCCGATGACCAGCATCGAACTGTGGCTTGCGCGCGGCATCAACCGCATCACGTCCGCCCCGCTCGGCGTCTACCAGTCCGCGGTGATCCGGATCGGATTCTCGGCCACCTGGCTGCTGTTCCTGCTGCGGGAGTTCCCGCACCGCCAGGAGCTCTACGGGCCGAACGGGCCGTGGAGCTGGTCCATGGCGCGCGAGCTGATCGACGGCAACGGTGCTTTCACCGCGCTCATATGGACCGACAGCCAGACGTGGTTCGAGGTCGTGTACGCCGTGGCGATCGTCTCCAGCGCGCTGCTGCTGCTGGGCTGGCACACCCGCGCCATGTCGGTGCTCTTCATGGTGGGCGTGCTCTCCATGGAGAACCGCAGCATCTTCATGAGCGACGGCGGCGACAACGTCCTCCACCTGATGTCGATCTACCTGGTGTTCACGCGGTGCGGTGCCGTCTGGTCGCTGGACGCGCGCCGTATGCGCCGCGCCGCTCAGGCACGCGCGCGTGGAGCACGTTTCCGGGCGGACGCGGTCGGTCCGGTGCTGTGGGCGGTGCTCGGTGCGGTGCTGCTGGTGGTGACCGGCCGGGGCTACCTCAGCCCTGGCTGGATGCTGGTCTTCTGGGGCATGTGGGTGGCGCACGTGCTGTGGTGGGTCGTGGACCGGCGCTCGGTCCGGGGCACGGCCACGCTGCATCCAGGGGCGGCCGAGGGCGCTCCTGCGACGGCCTCCGGGGTTCCTGCGACGGCCTCCGTGATTCCCGCGGCGAACGCGGTGCCTGCCGGTGGCGCGGCTGCCTTCCGTACGTCCACCGATGACACCGCCCTCGGCGCCCCGGCCGGCTCGGGGCCCCATGCGTCCCGCAACGAGAAGCGGCTCCTGCTCGACGTCATCGCCAACCTGGCGCACAACGCGGGCCTCTTGGTGATCATGGTCGAGGCGTGCCTCGTCTACGCCACGGCGGGCTGGTACAAGATCCAGGGCAGCCGCTGGCAGGACGGCACGGCCGTCTACTACCCCCTGCACCTCGACTACTTCTCGCCCTGGCCCGCCCTGTCCGACCAGCTCGGAGCGCATGGCCTGATCGTCATGCTGATCACCTACGGCACGGTCATGGTCCAGGTCGCCTTCCCGTTCACGCTCTTCAACCGGCGCGTGAAGAACGTGCTGCTGGTCGCGATGATGACCGAGCACCTCGTCATCGCCATCACGCTCGGCCTGCCGTTCTTCTCGCTGGCGATGATCACCGCGGACGCCGTGTTCCTCCCGACGTCCTTCCTGCGGTGGCTGGGCCGTCAGGCGACGCGCACGGTCGGGCGGCTGCTCCCCGCCTCCAGGCGCCCCGGATCCGGCATTGGGGCGGCGGACGGCACGGGCGAGGGCCGCGGCGCCCGCGATCCTGAGCCGGAGGCGCCGCTCAGCCCGGCGGGCTCGCACGGCTGAGGCCGGCCCGGGAGAGGCCCGGGAGTCTCGCGCGGAGGGAGTGCCGCGACCCCTCGACCAGGCGTGTGCCGCGGGCCTTCCCGAAAGCCTGCCGCGGCCGCACCTCCGCGTACGCTGCACGGACGAGGCCCGACGAGGCCCGACGAGGCCAAGGGCGGAAGGCAGGTCCATGCAGCAACGGGAGACCGGAACCACGCCCGGCACCAGGCCCGGCGTCCCGGGCGCCCCCCGGCCGGCGGCCGACCGGGCCGCTGACGCGGTGGGCGCATGGCGCCGGGCTCCGGACGACGCCGTGCTCCTCGACGGCTTCCACGCCGTCAAGCACGCCCTGCGTTTCGGCGCGGACCTGCTGGTGGCGCTCACCGGTGATCTACCGGCCGCCCTCGCCCTGGCGGACGACCTGGCGCCGGACGTGCGGCCCGCGCTCGCCGCGACCCTGGTGGAGCTGCCGGTGGACGCCCTGCGCTCCCTCGTGCCGCGGCTGCACCCCACCGGGGTGGCCGCCCTGGCCGTGCGCCCGCCCCAGGCCGCGCACCTGGCGGCGCTGACGCGGCGGCCCCGACCCGCCCCCGTCGTCGTCCTCGACCGGCCGCGCAACCTCGGCAACGTCGGCGCCGTGATCCGCCTCGCGGCCGGCAGCGGCGCGACCGGAGTGATCACCACGGGCACCCTCGACCCCTGGCACCCGGCGGTCGTCCGCGGTGGCGCGGGCCTGCACTACGCGACCGCCGTGGCCCGCATGGACGCCGACGAGCTGCCGGACGGGCCGCTCCTCGCCCTGGACGCCGGCGGTGAGGACATCCGCGGGATCGCGATCCCCGACGACGCCCTCCTCGCCTTCGGCTCCGAGCGCAGCGGCCTGTCCGACCGGCTCCGGGCGCGGGCCGACCGCCTGGTCTCCCTGCCGATGCGCCCCCAGGTGTCCAGCTACAACCTGGCCACCAGTGTGGCCATGGCGCTCTACCACTGGTCCCTGGGCACCGCCTGACGCCGATCCGCCAGGGGCGGCCTCACACCTCCCGCCGCACCTCCACCACCCGGAACCTGTTGGCGACGAACGCGCCGTCGCACAGGGCGGCGTTCGCCGCGGGATTGCCGCCGGAACCGTGGAAGTCGGAGAACGCGGCGGTCTGGTTGACGAAGACGCCGCCGGTGAGGTTCAGGGAGAGCTGGGCGCACTCCTCGAGGCAGACCTCCTCGACGGCCTTCTCCACCTCGCTGGAGGTGGTGTACGCGCCGACCGTCATCGCGCCGCGCTCGCGGACGGTGTGCCGCAGGAGCTCCACCGCGTCCGTGGCGGAGTCGACGGCGACGGCGAAGGAGACGGGGCCGAAGCACTCCTGCTGGCAGGCGGCCAGATCGTCGGTCCGTGTGGCGTCCAGCTTGACGATCAGCGGGCTCCGGACCACCGCCTCCGGGAACTCCGGATGCAGGACCTCGCGGGAGGCCAGCGCCACCTCACCCAGGTCGGGGGCCGCCTCCAGCCGGGCCTTCACGTCCGGGTTCACCAGCGCGCCCAGCAGGGCGGCGGCCCGGGCGTCGTCACCCACCAGGGAGTCGACGGCGGCGGCGAGGTCCGCGACGACCTGGTCGAAGGACTTGGGCCCGGCCTCCGTGGCGATGCCCGCGCGCGGGATGAGCAGGTTCTGCGGGGTGGTGCACATCTGGCCGCTGTACAGGGAGAGCGAGAACGCGAGGTTCGCGAGCATGCCCCGGTAGTTGCCGGTGGACTCGATGACGACGGTGTTGACGCCGGCCTTCTCCGTGTGGACCTGTGCCTGGTGGGCGTTGGTCTCCAGCCAGTCGCCGAAGGCCGACGAGCCGGTGTAGTCGATGATCCTGACCTCGGGGTGCACGGCGAGGGTCTTGGCGATGCCCTCGCCGGGCCGCTCGGCGGCCAGGGCGACCAGATTCGCGTCGAAGCCCGCCTCGGCGAGCACGTCACGGCAGACCTGGACCGTGAGGGCGAGCGGCAGCACCGCGCGCGGGTGCGGCTTGACCAGGACGGCGTTGCCCGTGGCGAGGGAGGCGAAGAGGCCCGGGTAGCCGTTCCACGTGGGGAAGGTGTTGCAGCCGATCAGCAGGGAGATGCCGCGCGGCACCGCCGTGAACTGCTTCTCCAGCTTCAGCGGGTCCCGCTTGCCCTGGGGCTTGGTCCACTCCGCCGTGTCCGGTGTGCGGGTCTGCTCGGCGTAGGCGTACGCCACCGCCTCCAGGCCGCGGTCCTGCGCGTGCGGCCCGCCGGCCTGGAAGGCCATCATGAAGGCCTGGCCGGTGGTGTGCATGACCGTGTACGCGAACTCGTGGGTGCGGGCGCTGATCCGGGACAGGATCTCCAGGCAGACCATCGCGCGCACCTCGGGGCCCGCCTCGCGCCAGGCGCGCATCCCGTCGCGCATGGCGGGCAGCAGGACCTCGACGTCCGGGTGCGGGTACGTGACCCCCAGCTTCGGCCCGTACGGGGACGTCTCGGTACCCACCCAGTCGTCGGTGCCCGGCTGGGCGAGGTCGAGCCTCGTGCCCAGCAGAGCGTCGAACGCGGCCCTGCCCTCCTCGGGGCTGAGGCTGCCCTGCTCGCCGTAGGCCTTGGGGTGCTCGGGGTGCGGCGACCAGTACGCGCGCGTGCCGATGGTCTTCAGGGCCTGGTCGAGCGTGGGCCGGTGGTTGGCGATGAGCTGGGGCGCGGTGAGTGCGGCTGCCATCAGGGACCAACTCCTCCTCGCACCGGTCCTCGTCGAACCGGCGGGCTGGGTAGGGCAGGATCGGGGGGCGCGGAGCGCCGCGGTTCGGGATCGCCGTTACGGGATCATGAGCGGCGATGGGGCGGACAGGGTTAGAGTAACCGAACGATCGGTCGGTACAAGAGGGGTCCGGCGAACCTGTGGAAAACCCGGTGCGGGAGGATCGCGAGCATGACGGCACTCGACCTGACAAGCACAGTCGCGGTGGTCGGCAGCGGCACCATGGGCCAGGGCATCGCCCAGGTCGCGCTGCTGGCGGGCCACCCCGTACTGCTCCATGACGCGGTGCCGGACCGTGCCGAGGACGCCGCGGAGGCCATCGCCGCCCGGCTGGCCCGCCTGGTCGACAAGGGCCGCCTGACGGCGTCCGACCGGGACGCCGCGCTGGCCCGCCTGGACACGGCGCGGGACCTGCCCGCGCTGGCCGGCGCCGGCCTGGTGGTCGAGGCGGTCGTCGAGCGGCTCGACGCCAAGCAGGCGCTCTTCCGCGAGCTGGAAGAGACCGTCGGCGACACCTGCCTGCTCGCCACCAACACGTCGTCCCTCTCCGTCACCGCCATCGGCGGCGCGCTGCGCCGTCCCGGCCGGCTCGTCGGCCTGCACTTCTTCAACCCGGCTCCCCTGCTGCCGCTCGTCGAGGTCGTCTCCGGCGTCGCCACCGACGAGTCGTCGGCCACGCGCGCGTATGACACCGCGGCGGTCTGGGGCAAGACCCCGGTCCGCTGTGCTGATACCCCCGGCTTCATCGTCAATCGCATCGCCCGCCCGTTCTACGCGGAGGCCTTCCGCCTGCACGAGGAGCGGGCCGCCGATCCCGCCACCATCGACGCCGTGCTGCGGGAGAGCGGCGGCTTCCGCATGGGCCCGTTCGAGCTGACCGACCTCATCGGACAGGACGTCAACGAAGCCGTCACGCGCTCCGTGTGGGAGTCCTTCTTCCACGACCCCAGGTTCACCCCGTCCCCGGCGCAGCGCCGCCTGGTGGAGTCCGGCAGGCTCGGCCGCAAGTCTGGGCGCGGCTGGTACGACCACGCGCCGGACGCCGAGCCCGCCCGGCCGGCCACCGCGGAGCCCTGCGAGGCGCCCGCCGAGGTCGGCGTTCAGCCCGGGCCCTCAGGCCCGATGGCGGCGGTCGTCGAGCTGCTGGCCGAGGCCGGCGTGCGCACCACCCGAGCCGGAGTGCCGGCCGCCTCGGAGACCTCCCTCGTCCTCCCCAAGGGCACCCGGATCACCGTCACCGACGGGAGGACCGCCACCGGCGACTTCGAGGGCCCCGCCATCCGCCTGGACCTGGCGCTGGACTACCACACCTGCACGCGCGTGGCACTCGCCCCGGGCGCCGACGCCGACCTCCTCGACGTCCGCGCGGCGATAGGCCTCTTCCAGAAGCTCGGCAAGACGGTCAGCGTCGTCGCCGACACCCCCGGAATGATCGTGGGGCGCACGGTCGCCATGCTGATCGACTTCGCCGTGGACGCCGAGGCACGCGGCGTGGCGGACCGCGCCGACATCGACACCGCCATGAAGCTGGGCGTCAACTACCCGCGCGGGCCCCTGGAGTGGTGCGACGAGCTGGGGGCACGCTGGGCGTGGCGGACCCTGCAGAATCTGCACGCCACCTATCCCGGCGGGCGCTACGGAGCATGCCCGGCGCTCACGCACCGCTCGGATCTCGCCTACAAGCAGGGGCTCTCATGACCGCCGCGAAGCGCGACACCTACACGCCGGAATCGCTGCTCGCGGTCGCGGTCACCGTCTTCAACGAACGCGGTTACGACGGCACCTCCATGGAGCACCTGTCCAGGGCAGCGGGCATCTCCAAGTCGTCGATATACCACCACGTGTCGGGCAAGGAGGAGCTGCTGCGGCGGGCCGTCAGCCGCGCCCTCGACGGGCTCTTCGGGATCCTCGACGAGGAGCACGCGCGCGTGGGGCGCGCCGTGGAGCGGCTCGAGTACGTCACGCGGCGCATGGTCCAGGTGCTCACGGCCGAACTGCCCTACGTCACGCTGCTGCTGCGGGTGCGCGGGAACACCGCCACGGAGCGCTGGGCGCTCGAACGGCGCCGGGACTTCGACCACCAGGTCGCCGCGCTCCTCAAAGAAGCCGCGGCCGACGGCGACGTCCGCGGCGACGTCGAGGTCCGGCTGGCCACCCGGCTGGTCTTCGGGATGATCAACTCGATCGTGGAGTGGTACCGGCCGGAGAGCCGCGACGGAGGCGACGGCCGGCTCGCCGACACCGTGGTCCGCCTGGTGTTCGCGGGGCTGCGCGGCGAGGACTGAGGACGGCGGGGCGCCCCGCGCGAGGGCCTTCCCCGGCCGGGATTCCCTTTGGCGGGACTGCCGGGACTTCCCTTTGCCGGGACGGCGCCCTCCGGTACCGAAGCCGGCGTTCCAGCGGCTCTCGCGCCGGCTGCCGCCGGTGCCACCCGCTCCCCGGCGCGCCCCGCCACCTGCCGGTGCTCCCGCTCCCCGGTCAGATCTCCTGCTCCAGGTCCTCTTCCTCGAACACCAGCAGCGTGCGGGTGCTGAGCACTTCGGGAATGGACTGGAGCTTGGTGAGGACGAGCTCGCGCAGCGCTCTGTTGTCCGGGGTGTGCACCAGCAGCAGGACGTCGAAGTCGCCGCTGACCAGGGCGATGTGGGAGGCACCCGGCAGCGCGGCGAGCTGGTCGCGCACCGTACGCCAGGTGTTCTGCACGATCTTCAACGTGATGTAGGCGGAGGCGCCGTGCCCCGCCCGCTCATGGTGGATGCGGGCGCCGAAGCCGCGGATGACGCCGTCCTCGATGAGCCGGTTGATACGGGCGTATGCGTTGGCGCGGGAGACGTGGACCCGCTCGGCCACGGACCTTATCGAGGCGCGGCCGTCCGCCTGGAGCATCTGGAGGATGTCGCGGTCGATGGCGTCCAGGGGCCGTGGCGGCGGCAACTGCTGCGCGGCGCCCTCGTCCGGGCGCGGCGCGCCTTCGGGGCGCCTGGGCCGCGCGATGCCCGGGCTCTCCGCCGACCGGCCCGAACTCTCCGAGGAGGGGCCCGGACTCTCCGCCGAGCGTCCGGGGGCCTCGGATGACCGGCCCGGGTTGTCCGACGGTCGGGCAGGGTTGTCCGACGTCCGGGCCGGGCTGTCCGACGTCCGGCCCGGTGCATCTGGCGCACGAGCAGGCGCCTGAGGCGCGTTCTCTCGCGCTGGCCCTTCCTGCGCGCTCCCCGTCGGCTCCTGCCGTTGCGAAGCCGCCGCGCCGCGCGCCCCCGCGTTGTCCTGGGCCATTCGTTCAGCTGCCACGTCCTCCTGCCTCCCTAGCATGGACGGCCTGCATCCATCTCAGGCTGTGGAGAACCGTTTGTCCACAGGCTGGGGGTGCCTGTAGCCAAAATGCGTCCTCGACCGAACAATCGGTTGGTGAGGCGTGGCGCATCCCACATGCCTCCACCGCTCCCACGAGGAGACACGTTCACGAGGAGGTGCACGCGGTGAAAAGGCACAGCACGCCCGTCATGGAGCAGCGCGACGCGTACCGGCCGACTCCGCCGCCGGCCTGGCAGCCGCGGACCGACCCCGCCCCCCTGCTGCCCGAGCCGACCCCGTACCGCGCCCTGGGAACGGACGCCGTCCGGGAGGCCGACCCGGCCCTGCTCCGGGCTCTCTACGCCCACCTGGTCCGCGGCCGCAGGTACAACACGCAGGCCACCGCGCTCACCCGCCAGGGCCGGCTGGCCGTCTACCCGTCGAGCACCGGGCAGGAGGCCTGCGAGGTGGCCGCCGCGCTGGTGCTCGAAGAGCGGGACTGGCTCTTCCCCAGCTACCGGGACACGCTCGCCGCCGTGGCCCGCGGCCTGGACCCGGCGCAGGCGCTCTCGCTGCTGCGCGGCGACTGGCATACCGGCTACGACCCGCGAGAGCACCGCATCGCCCCGCTGTGCACCCCCCTCGCCACCCAGCTCCCGCACGCGGTGGGCGTCGCCCACGCGGCCCGCCTCAAGGGCGACGACGTCGTGGCCCTGGCCATGGTCGGCGACGGCGGCACCAGCGAGGGCGACTTTCACGAGGCGCTCAACTTCGCCGCCGTCTGGCAGGCCCCCGTGGTCTTCCTGGTGCAGAACAACGGCTTCGCCATCTCCGTGCCGCTCGCCAAGCAGACCGCGGCGCCGTCGCTGGCCCACAAGGCCGTCGGCTACGGCATGCCGGGCCGCCTGGTGGACGGCAACGACGCGCTCGCCGTGCACCAGGTCCTGGCCGAGGCCGTGCGCCGCGCGCGCGAGGGCGGCGGCCCCACCCTCGTCGAAGCGGTCACCTACCGCCTGGAAGCACACACGAACGCCGACGACGCCACCCGCTACCGCGCCGACGACGAGGTCACGGCCTGGCGGGCGCACGATCCCATCGCCCTCATGGAGCGCGAGCTGACCGAGCGCGGGCTGCTGGACGAGGCGGGGAAGGCGGCCGTGCGCGACGAGGCCGAGGCGATGGCGGCCGCCCTGCGCGCGCACATGAACGAAGAACCGGTGCTGGACCCGATGGAACTGTTCACGCACGTCTTCGCCGAGCAGACGGGCCAGCTCAGGGAGCAGGCAGCACAGTTGCGCGCCGAGCTGGCGGCCGAGGCGGAAGGCCCGGCGGCCGGCGTCCCGGCCCAGGCAACCGGCGCCCCCGCGGCGGCGGGCGACAGCCGGCCCGGCACCGGCACGGACGCGTCCGGCACCGGCGCGGAGGGGACGGAGCGATGATCACCGCGGAGACCACCGGCTCCGCGCCCGCGGAGCGGGCCGTGAAGCCGGCGACCATGGCGCAGGCGCTCGGCCGGGCGCTGCGGGACGCCATGGCTGAGGACCCCTCCGTCCACGTGATGGGCGAGGACGTCGGCACCCTGGGCGGCGTCTTCCGGATCACGGACGGCCTGGCAAAGGAGTTCGGCGACGACCGCTGCACGGACACCCCTCTCGCGGAGGCGGGCATCCTGGGCACGGCGGTCGGCATGGCGATGTACGGGCTGCGGCCGGTCGTGGAGATGCAGTTCGACGCGTTCGCGTACCCGTCGTTCGAGCAACTCGTCTCGCACGTCGCCCGGATGAGGAACCGCACCAAGGGCGGCATGCCGCTGCCGATCACCGTCCGGATCCCGTACGGCGGCGGCATCGGCGGTGTGGAGCACCACAGCGACTCCTCCGAGGCGTACTACATGGCCACCCCCGGACTCCACGTGGTCACTCCCGCCACGGTCGCCGACGCCTACGGGCTGCTGCGGGCCGCCATCGCCTCCGACGACCCCGTGGTGTTCCTGGAGCCCAAGCGCCTCTACTGGTCCAAGGCGGAGTGGAACCCGAGCGATCCGCCGTCCGTTGAACCCATCGGCCGCGCGGTCGTGCGCCGCAGGGGCCGCAGCGCCACGCTCATCACCTACGGCCCTTCGCTGCCCGTCTGCCTGGAGACGGCCGAGGCGGCCCGGGCCGAGGGGTGGGACCTGGAAGTCGTCGACCTGCGCTCCCTGGTGCCGTTCGACGACGAGACGGTCTGTGCGTCGGTGCGGCGCACCGGGCGGGCGGTCGTGGTGCACGAGTCCGGCGGCTTCGGCGGCCCGGGCGGGGAGATCGCCGCGCGGGTCACGGAGCGCTGCTTCCACCATCTGGAAGCTCCGGTTCTGCGGGTGGCAGGCTTCGACATCCCCTATCCGCCGCCGATGCTGGAGCGGCACCATATGCCCGGGGTCGACCGGATCCTGGACGCGGTGGCGCGACTGCAGTGGGAGGCTGAGGGCTGATGAGTCAGGCCTTTGACATGCACAGCCTGGAGTTCAGGCTGCCCGACCTGGGGGAGGGGCTCACCGAGGCCGAGATCGTCCGCTGGCTGGTGGAGGTCGGCGATTTCGTCGCGGTCGACCAGCCCGTGGTCGAGGTGGAGACCGCCAAGGCCATGGTCGAGGTGCCCTGCCCCTATGGCGGTGTGGTCACGGCCCGCTTCGGCGAGGAGGGCACCGAGCTGCCCGTGGGCGCCCCGCTGCTGACCGTCGCGGTGGGCCCGCCGGCCGACGGCGCGAGGCCCGGCACGGCCGCGGGGGGCACCCGGGTGCCGGCGCAGGTTTCCGGGTTCGGAGCGGGCGCTCCGGGCGCGGGCGGAGCCGAGCGGGCCGAGCACGGCGGGCGGACCGAGGCGGGCGAGCGGGCCGATTCCGCTTCCCGTGGCCTCGCGGACTCCGAGCAGGCCCGGCGTGACAAGGACGCCGGGCGTGCCGCGCCGGCCGCGGACCGGCCGGGCTCCGGTGCCGGCCGGACGCCCGCCGACCACGGCGCAGCGCAGGCGCCGGACACCTCGGAGAACGGCGGGCGGCCCACCCAGGACACCGCGGACAGCCCGCAGGGAGAAGCGGCAAACGCTGCGGATGGCGGCCGGGCCAGGACGACCGCGGACGCCACCGGTACCCGGCAGGCCGAGCCCGCCGAGCCCGCCGGCCGGGAGTCGGGGCGCCCGTCGTCGGGCGCAGAGGAGAGCTCCGGCAACGTCCTCGTCGGATATGGCACGGCAGCCGCGCCGGCGCGCCGGCGCAGGGTGCGTCCGCCGGAGCCGGCGCAGAACAGGGGCCCGGTCCCGGTCATCTCGCCGCTGGTGCGCAAGCTGGCCCGCGATCACGGTCTCGACCTGCGCGAGCTGGCCGGATCAGGGCCCGACGGGCTGATCCTGCGGGCCGACGTGGAGTACGCGGTCCGGGCCGCCGCCGGTACCCGGGCGCCCGAGACTTCCCGCACGGCCCCCACGCGGCCGGCGCCCACAGCCCCGTCCGCTCCCGCGGGCCGGCCCCCGTCCCAGGCAGAGCCCCCCGACCGGGCCACGCCCACCGGGCAGACGGTCGGCGCGGGGCAGACGGTCAGTGCTGGTCAGGCGGCGGGCGGGGACACGGGCAGCCGCTCCCGCCCAGAGGCGCGCTCCGGGGAGCGGATCCCGTTGCGCGGCGTGCGGGGCGCGGTCGCCGAGAAGATGGCCCGCAGCCGTCGCGAGATCCCCGAGGCGACCTGCTGGGTCGACGCCGACGCGACGGAGCTCCTGGCGGCACGGGCCGCGATGAACGCCGTAGCGGGGCCGAAGATCTCCGTCCTGGCGCTCTTCGCGCGGATATGCACCGCCGCGCTGGCCCGGCACCCGGAGCTCAACTCCACGGTGGATGCGGAGGCACGCGAGATCGTCCGCTTCGATGACGTGCACCTGGGCTTCGCGGCACAGACCGACCGGGGCCTGGTGGTGCCGGTGGTGCGGGACGCCCAGGGCCGGGACGCGGAGTCGCTGAGCGTCGAACTGGCGCGGCTGACCGACGCCGCACGCGCGGGCACCCTCAGCCCGGCAGAACTCACCGGCGGCACCTTCACGTTGAACAACTACGGCGTGTTCGGTGTCGACGGATCCACCCCGATCATCAACCACCCCGAGGCGGCCATGCTCGGCGTCGGCAGGATCACCCCCAAACCCTGGGTGCACGAGGGGGAGCTGGCGGTGCGCCAGGTGGTGCAGCTCTCGCTCACGTTCGACCACCGGGTGTGCGACGGCGGCACGGCGGCCGGCTTCCTCCGCTTCGTCACCGAGTGCGTGGAGCAGCCTGCGGTGTTGCTGCGCACCCTGTGACGGGATGTGAGGCGGGTTTCGACCGGTTGGGGGTCTGCGTGGGGGTGGCAAAGATCGCTCGGGCACTCATACTCGGGGGATGACCGCGTATGCGCCCGAGCCCGCGGGTGAGCCGGGCTCCGCAGCCGACGGGGGTGGCGCTCCCGGGGCGGCCGTGCCCGAGCCCGGGAGTGCGGATGCCGGGGCGTCCTGGCCCGTCTTCGACGCCGTCGTTCTGGCGGGCGGCGCGGCCCGGCGGCTCGGAGGGGCGGACAAACCGGGAGTGAGCGTGGGCGGCCGGTCGCTGCTCGACCGTGTCCTGGCCGCCTGCGCCGGTGCGGCCACCACCGTGGTCGTCGGCGCTCGCAGGCCCACGCTGCGGGCGGTGCAGTGGACCTTGGAAGAGCCCCGTGGCGGCGGCCCCCTCGCGGCACTCCACGCCGGCCTGCGCCGCACCACGGCCGACCGCGTCGTCGTGCTCTCCGCTGACCTCCCGTTCCTCGGCGAACAGACGGTACGCCAACTGCTGACGGCACTCCCCGAGAGCGGTGAGGACGCCGGTGACGATGCGGAGGCCGGTGGCGGTGAGGATGCCGGTGGCGGTGCAGACGCCGACAGGGCTGATGGGGCCGGTTGGCCCGGTGGCGTCGGTCGGCCCGGTGGGGGCGAAGGCACGGGTACCGCCGGCGGGAGCGCCACGCGTGGAGAGCCCGCTCCTGGCCGAGTGCCGGCCCTGAGTGAAGCCCCTGCCCCGAGTGGCGGGCCCGCCCCGAGTGAAGCGCCCGCCCCGAGTGACGTACCTGCTCCGAGTGGCGGGCCCGCTTCGGAGGGAAAGCCCCCTCCGGGCAGGCGGACCGGGACACGCCCGGGCGCCGGCGAGCGCGATCGAGCCGCCGACGGTGGTGGCACACACGGAGCTCACGGCGCACATGGCGCACACGGCAGATTTCCGCGCCCCGAGGGCGTGCTGCTCGTGGACGCCGGGGGGCGGGAACAGCCGCTGGTCGGGGCCTATCTGAGTGAGCCGCTGCGGCGTGAGATCGCGCTGCTCGCGGCCGAACACGGCGGTCTGACGGGGCTGCCGTTGCGGCTGCTCACCGCGGAACTTTCCCTCACACGAATGTCCGACCCGGTAGCGTCGTTCGACTGCGACACCTGGGATGACATTGCCACCGCGCGATCACGGATCAGGGAGCATGGGCACGTGCTGGATGAATGGATGACCGCAGTCAAGGATGAGCTCGGCCTCGATCTGGATGTCGACACGGGCCTCCTGCTCGACCTCACCCGCGACGTGGCGCACGGTGTGGCCAGGCCCGCGGCGCCGCTGACGTCCTTCCTCGTCGGCTACGCAGCCGCACTGAACGGCGGTGGCCGTGAGGCGGTCGCCGAGGCGACCCGCAAGGCGGCCGCGCTCGCTGTCCGCTGGGAGGACGAGGACCGACCCGAGAAGGACGGGGACCGGCCCGAGAAACCGGAGGCGGGATGACCGGCCGTTCCGCCCCCCGGAGCCCCCAGGGGCGCCCGGCCGCCCCGGGGTACGCGACCCCGGGGGGCCAGACCCCGGCGGGATCACAGTCCGGGCCTGGGCACCCCACCACCCCGGGCGGCCACCAGACCTTCCCTCAGGCGTCCCAGGTGTCTCAGGCACCACGGACGACCTCCCCCGGCCACCAGCACCACCACGAGCAGCACCACGATCACCACCACGACGCCACCTCCTGGCCCGAGGCCCGTGCCATCGCGGCACGGGCGGGCCGGGACCAGCACCTCGCCCGTACCCCGCGCTCCGAAGAGGCCGGTGCGCCCGGGGGACCGGGTCCGGGCGGGCGAGCCGCCCACCCGCCCGTGGGCAAGGCCGACGAGCCGGAGGCTGTGCCGGGCGCCGGGTGGACGGGCCTCGACGCGGCGCTCGGGCTGGTGACGGCGGCGCCGTTGATCGCGCTCACGGATCTGCCGTCGTTCGACAGTTCGGCCATGGACGGCTGGGCCGTGGCGGGCCCGGGGCCCTGGCTCCTGGTGGGCGAGGACGGCGGGGCCGCCGCACCCGACAGGGCGTTCGCGACCGCCCGGGACGCTGTTGGACTGCTCGCCGGCCACGGCGGACCGGGACTCCTGGGCGACGGCAACGCCGTCCGGATCGCGACCGGCGCCCCCATCCCGCACGACGCGACCGCCGTCATCCGCAGCGAGCACGGCCACGCCGACCACCGGGGCCGGCTCTACGCGACCCGCGAGGTGGTGCACGGCCAGGACATCCGGCCGCGCGGACAGGAGTGCCGCAAGGGCGACCGGTTGCTGCCGGGCGGTGTCGTGATCACCCCGGCGGTGCTGGGACTCGCGGCGGCGGCCGGGTACGACGAGTTGCCGACGGTACGCAGGCCGCGGGTCGAGGTGCTGATCCTGGGCGACGAGCTGCTGACGGAGGGCCTGCCGCACGACGGGCTGATCCGCGACGCCCTCGGCCCCATGCTGCCGCACTGGCTCCGTGCCCTCGGCGTCGAGGTCACCGCCGTCAGCAGGCTCGGCGACGACGCCCGGGCGCTGTACCGGGCCGTTTCCGGTTCCCGGGCGGACCTGCTGGTCACCACGGGCGGCACGGCCTCGGGCCCGGTCGACCATGTGCACCCCACGCTCCAGCGGATCCGTGCCGAACTCCTCGTGGACGGGGTCGCGGTGCGCCCCGGTCACCCGATGCTGCTGGCCCGCACCGGGGAGCACCAGCACCTGGTCGGCCTCCCCGGCAACCCGCTCGCCGCCGTCTCCGGCCTGCTCACCCTCGCCGAGCCCCTGATCCGCGCGCTCCGGGGCCTCGGCGACCCGGGACTCTCGTCGCCGGCGTCTCCCCCGCCCTCGTCGTCACGGTCCTCCTACTCGTCCGGCCACTCCTGGTACCGGCAGTCCCCGGACCGCGGGCGGGAGGCCGTGGGCGCCTGGTCGCCGGGGCATACGGCCGTGGTCCGGGACGCGGTCCAGGGGCATCCGCGGGACACTCGCCTGGTGCCCGTGACCCTCAGCCGCGGCGATGCGCTGCCGCTGCACTTCAACGGGCCCGCGATGCTCCGCGGCGTGGCCGAGGCCGACGCCCTGGCCGTCGTCCCGCCCGGTGGTGCGGAGGCAGGGGATGAGCTGGACATCCTGGACCTGCCCTGGGCGCGCGGCGGAACCGCGGCCCGGGAGGCCGGAGAGAGCTGATCGGAGGGCCGATCGTCGTTGGTGACGTCGGGTGTTTCACGTGAAACACCCGGTCCACGCGGCTGTCAAGCACTGACACGCTCCTGGCGTCGCGCCCCAGACATCCACCAGCCTGCTACCAGCACCCCTCAGCCCTCATCAGCTCCCACCCGCCACCTCAGCCCCCATCCGTGCCGAACAGCGACCTCCTGATCGTGATCACCCGGTCCGCTCTCTGAAGTGTCGCGGCCTCGGGATCGGTGTAGTCCAGTACCCGCTTGCGGCGTACGACGGCCACCACGAGATCGGCGCAGCCGCGCGGGGAGGTCCCGACCTCGTCGTTGGCCACCGGGCGTTCCACCAGTTCCAGCCTGCTGCCCTTGGTCATCAACGACTCCAGGGCGCTGGCCGCATGGGAACTGGCCATGGAGACACCCAGCAGGCGCCCGGCGGAGCTGGAACTGCTGATGACGGTGGTGGCGCCGCTCTGCTTGAGCAGGGGCACGTTCTCGTCCTCGCGGACCGCGGCGACGATGGTGGCGCGCCTGTTCAGCTGGCGGGCCGTGAGGGTGACCAGCGTGGCGGTGTCGTCGCGCTGTGGGGCGACGATCACCTGGGCGGCGCTGGGCAGTTCGGCCCGGCGCAGGGTGTCGGTACGGCTGGCGTCGCCGAGGACGGCGACCAGGCCGTCGTTGGCCGCCGCCTCGACGGCCTTGCGCTGGGCGTCGACGACCACGATCCGGTTCCTGGCGATTCCCTGCCCGATCAGCGTCTCCACGGCGTGGCGCCCCTTGGTTCCGTAGCCGACCACGACGACGTGGTCGCGCATCCGGGAGCGCCAGCGGTGCACCCGCACCTGCTGGCGGGTGCGTTCGGTGAGCACCTCCAGCGTGGTGCCGACCAGGATGATCAGGAACAGGACGCGCAGCGGTGTGATGGCGAGGATGTTGGTGAGCCGGGCCCCGTCGCTGACGGGGGTGATGTCGCCGTAACCGGTGGTGGAGAGGGTGACGGTCGAGTAGTACGCGGCGTCCAGCAGGTCCACGCTGCCGTCGGAGTTGTCGTTGTAGCCGGCCCGGTCGATCCAGACGAGGAACGTGGTGAGGACGAGGAGCAGCAGGGCCATCGACAGGCGGCGAAGCACCTGCTGGAGGGGTGGGGTGATCTCCACCGGCAGGGTGATGGTCCGTCCGGCCTCGGCCTCGTGCGCGTTGGAGCGCTCTCTGTGCCAGAGCGACCGGACGATCGACAGCCGGTCCGCCCGGTCCGCCCGTTGCGCCCGGTCCGTTCGGTTCGCCCGGTCAGTCCGGTTCTCCCTGAGGGATGCGCGGTCGCCGTCCCTCATCGCTCGCTCCCCGCGGCCATGGTCGTGTGGATCAGCACGGTGACCATGGTCGCGGAAGAAGTACGGGTGCGGAAGATCGTGCTCACGAAAAGGGAAGATCGTGCGCATGAAGGAGCCCTCCGCGTGGTCGGCGGAGGGCTCCTTGACGCCTCGTCAAGCGGGGACACGTTGACTCGTCGAGTGAGGACACCTCGTCAATCGAGGAAAGCTCGCCAAGCGCCGGGGTGGGCCGGCGGTCCCTGTGCGCTTCAGGTCGGCGTCAGCATGGCTCGGCGCAGGTCCGGGCCGGGCCGGTCCGGACCTGCTCAGGCGTTCGGGTCGAAGGGGATTCCCGAGGGCTTCGAGTTGTTCAGCGCGTCGTTGAAGCGGGCGTCGTTGATTTTGATGGTGGCGTCACCGAAATCGGCGTTCATGAGCTTGTCGCGCAGCCCGGACGGGTAGCCGTTCCACCCCACGAGACGGGGGTAGAACCAGCCGCCGGTGGCGTTCTCCGGGGGCTCGTCGTTGTTGTTGGCGAACCGGAAGTCGTGCGTGGAGACGCCGTCCTTGTGGTAAACGATCTTCGGGTGGGTGCCGTCGAAGCGCACCGAGGAACTGGCCGCCACCTGGTAGCCCGAGTGCTGGGACACCGAGACGTACTGCACCTGGTTGTTGTTGATCCACACCACGACGTGCTCCCAGTCGTGGGTGTGGCCGATGGCCGCGGGGCCCAGGGTCGCCTGGTCCTTCTCGAAGTAGCTGGCGTAGACGACGGCGCACCAGTCGTTGTTGCACTTCTCGCGCGAGTAGGTGTTGGCGGCGTCGAGCTGGGCCTGGTCGTGGCAGTGCCCGTTCACGTCGCCGCCCAGCTTCAGGCCCGGGTTGAGGGTGCCGTCGGGGGCGATCGCGGCGGTGGCGTAGCAGCCGTCGCCGTCGTAGTCGTACGCGGGGGAGAACGTCTGCTCCAGGCCGTCGGCGTTCTGCGGCAGGGGCTGGAGGACGTTCGCGCTCGCGATGGCCGGGACGGCCATGACCAGGGCCGCGGCGCCGATCGTGCTCACGAGCAGGGACCGGCCGACTCTTCCCCGGCGTCCGGGGCGGTCCGACGAATTCCCGGTATTGGTCGTCGATGACATCAGGCTGCGCACACCAGCTCCTCAGCAACACATACGGCGCGCGGACCCCGTATGAATTCCATGCGCCTGTTCGGTGGGGGTTTCAGTGCAACGGAATGTCCTTGTTGCGCCGGAATTCTGGACATGGGTCTCACGGCGCAGGATTTCCGGTGACGCGCCATCAAATTAGCTGCGAGAGCGGTGTGGCGCAAGCAAATGCAGTGGTCAAAAGATGAGTGGAAAAAGGCATTCCGGATATACCGTGAGATCTGCCGAGATGGAAAAACCGGGATAATTAAACACCGCTGCAAAAATACCTGAACGCTGGAGAAGCTTTCCGTTCGGCATTCGGGGACGGCCCGTGTTCGGGAGAGGAGAGGCGTCCGGGGGAGGGCGGACGCATTGCGGAGGCCGACGTGCCCCGTGGCGAGGTCGACGGGTCTGTGGTGAGGCCGGTGGGTCTGTGGTGAGGTCGACGGGCCCGTGGTGAGGCCGGTGGGTCTGTGGTGAGGTCGACGGGCCCGTGGTGAGGCGGGTGGGCCCGTGGCGAGGCCCGTGGGTCGTCGGGAAGCCGGTGGGTCGTCGGGGAATCCGGTGGACTCATGGCCCGTAGGAAACGGATCGCGGAACGGACGCTCCCCCAGGGATTTCGGGGGCCGTTGAGCGGGCACGTTCCCGCAAGACGTGGCGCGAAGGCGGGTGTCCGTTCCCATGGTCGCGCCCAAGTCCGTGTCCGAATGTCCGAATCGCCGTGTTTCGGGAGGGCGCCCCTCGTCCGCACCGAGACCGCCCTCGCCGTACTGACTGACTGCCGTACTGACTGACTGCCTACCGCCGCACCGGAAGCACCTCGCTCACCGGTCGCCCCCGCCGCTCCGCTGGAGGATCCGTGCGTGACCACACCGTCGTCGTCGGCTTCGGCACCAAGGGCCGCTCGGCGATCCAGACCGTGCGTGCCACCGGCCTGAAGGAGCAGCAGGTGGTGGTCGTCGACCCCAGCGGCAAGGCCGTCGAGGCGGCGACGGCCGCCGGGTTCGCCGGCGTCGTCGGCGACGCCACCCGCAGTGACGTCCTGCTGCGCGCCGAGGCGCAGCGGGCGCGGCGGATCATCATCGCCACCCAGCGAGACGACACGGCGGTGCTGGTCACCCTGACGGCGCGCCAGCTCAACGCCGGCGCGAAGATCGTGGCGGCGGTGCGCGAGGAGGAGAACGCGCCCCTGCTCCGGCAGTCCGGCGCCGACGCGGTGATCGTCAGTGCGGGCGCGGCCGGCCGCCTGCTCGGCCTCTCGGTGCTCAGCCCGAGCGCGGGCATGGTCATGGAGGACCTCATCCAGCAGGGCAGCGGGCTCGACCTCGTCGAGCGCCCGGTGGTCAAGGCCGAGGCGGGACGGAGCGCCCGGGAGACCGACGACCTGGTCGTGAGCGTGATCCGGGGGCACCGGGTGCTGGGGTACGACGACCCCGCCGTCGGCAGCCTCCAGCTGACCGACCGCTTGATCACCATCGTCCGTGCCGCCCCCGCCGCCGAGGAGCCCGTGCACACGGTGGGCCCCATGCGCACGTCCGGCCGGGGCGCCGGGGGGTAGCGTCCCCCTCATGCATGCGATCACGATTCCCAAACCCGGTGGTCCTGACGCGCTCGTGTGGGCGGAGGTCCCCGATCCGGTGCCCGGTGAGGGCGAAGTGCTGGTGGAGGTGGTGGCCAGCGCGGTCAACCGTGCCGACATCCTCCAGCGGCAGGGCTTCTACGATCCCCCGCTCGGCTCCCTGCCGTACCCGGGTCTCGAATGCGCGGGCCGCATCGCCGCGATCGGCCCCGGCGTGTCCGGCTGGGCGGTCGGCGACGAGGTGTGCGCGCTGCTCGCGGGCGGCGGGTACGCGGAGAAGACCGTCGTGCCCAGCGGGCAGCTGCTCCCCGTGCCCCCGGGCACGAGCCTGGTCGAGGCGGCGGCGCTGCCCGAGGTGGCCTGCACGGTCTGGTCGAACGTCTTCATGGTCGCCCACCTGCGTCCGGGCGAGGTCCTGCTGGTGCACGGCGGTTCCAGCGGGGTCGGCACCATGGCGATCCAGCTGGCCAAGGCGGTCGGCGCGCGGGTCGTCGTCACGGCGGGCAGCGCGGAGAAGCTGGAGCGCTGCGCGGAACTCGGCGCGGACGTGCTGATCAACTACCGCGAGCAGGACTTCGTGGCCGAACTGCACAAGGCCACCGACGACGCGGGCGCCGACGTGATCCTCGACATCATGGGCGCGAAGTACCTCGAACGGAACGTGAAGGCGCTCGCGGTGAACGGCCGCCTCGCGATCATCGGTCTCCAGGGCGGGGCCAAGGGCGAGCTGAACCTCGGCGCGCTGCTCGGCAAGCGTGCCGCGGTCACGGCGACCTCGCTCCGCGGGCGCCCCGTGTCCGAGAAGGCGGCGATCGTCGCCGCGGTGCGGGAGCACGTCTGGCCGCTGATCGGCACCGGTCAGGTACGGCCCGTCATCGACCGCACCCTGCCGATGAACGAGGCGCCGGCCGCGCACCGGGTGCTGGAGGAGAGCGGGCACGTGGGCAAGGTGCTGCTGACGCTGTAGGCGCGAAGGACCTGCGGGCGCTGTAGGCGCGCGGGCGTATCGGCGCCTCTCCATTCAGCATTCAGCACTTCCCCTCAGCACTTCCCCACCGCGATACGAGGGGCCGGACGGCCGCGGACCACGCGGCCGTCCGGCCCCTCGGGCGTCGGACGCGGGACCTCCGGCCCACCCAGCCCACAAGATGCCGGGATTGTCCAGCCATGTAACGCTTATTGGCGTACGTCTTGAGGCTCCTCCCGGGAGGGGGTCACGCCGGTGGCTCCGCGGTTCAGCAGGTTCCGTAAGCGCCGTGCAGTCCGTGAGGATCGGATGCCTCACCTGGGCGGTGGACCGGGTGGACCGGGTGGACCGGGTGGGCCCGGTGGGCCGGATGGACCCGGTGAGCCGGATGAGCTGGGCGAGGCCCCTGGGGGTCGCCTACCGGGACGGATCGGGCCCCGGACGCTCGCCGTGCTCCTGACGCTCGGCGCGCTGCTCTGGCAGGCCCTCCCCGCGTACGGCGCCGCGACGGGGAGCGGGGGGAGCGGGGGAAGCGCCGAGTACCGCGTGGGCTCCGACATGGCCCCCGTCTCGGCCAGCGCGGCGATGACCGCGGTGCCGGCCGGCGACCAGGGACTCCGGGCTGAGCGAGACCCGGGAATCGCGCGAGCGCACGCCCGCGGCGGCGACCTGGCCGCCCTGCGATGGTCGCGCCCCACGACGGGAGACGGGCTCGCCACGGCCGCGCGTACCGCTCCCACCGCTCAGGAGCCCGCCGGGGACCCGCGACGCATCGGGAACGGCTCCCCGCTCACCGACGTCGACCCGGCCGGCCCCCGCTCCGACCGCGAGCCCCTCGGCGGCGGAGGCGTCCGGGACGACGCCGCCCCCGGCGACGCACCCGCGCGCCACTCCGGTCCGCGGACCGGAGGCCCCGGCGGCGCGGGCGAGCAGGGCGACGAGGACGGGAACCGGCGTTCCGACGCGCAGGGGCACCACCCCTGGAAGGAACGCCACCACGACCGCAATGAGGACCCGGACCGGGCCCGTGACGGGAGCCCCGGCGACCGGCACCAGGGCGCCACCCGCGACGGGGCAGGCCGGGACGGGATCGGTCGAGATGGGGTCGGCCGGGACATGACCGGCCGAGACGGGGCAGGCCGCGACGGCAGGGACGCGTCCGACCGCCAGCCGGCACCCCCCGGCTCCGCCGCCGAGCACCGGGCGCACGGAGAGCACCGCGGACATGGGAACCCGGAGACCCGGCAGTCCCCCGAGCGTCGGGCGCCCGCGGACCCGTCCGCGCCGGGATCCGGACGCGACCGGGAAGGCGGGGGCCCCGGAAAGGCGGAGGACTCCTTCCCGAAGCAGGACCGGACACCCGCGGACCGCCGCGGCGCCACTGAACGGAACGCCGAACGCAACGCACAACGGGACGGCAACCGGACGGCCAGCGACCACCGGACCCGGCGCGACGTCGACGCCGCCGGAGACAGCACGGACCGCGTCCGGGTCAGGGCATCGACGTCCGGGCTGCTCTCGTTCGGAGCCGGCCTCCTGCTGATCGGCCTGGGCATCGGCTTCCTGGGCGTACGGCTGCGCAGGGAGTAGGGAGTAAGGAGTAAGGAGTAGGGGCGCGGCGCACGGAAACCCCCTCTTCGCGCCCCGAGCACCCCCTCCCGTTCACCGCGCGCCAGTACGCCCTGCCCCGGCGTGCGGATCCGGCCCGGCCGCCGGCACGAACCATGACCTGCGCATGTAGGTGGTGAATGCAGCGAGATCGTGGAGGGGCTGGCGCCCCGGCCGGTGGGGGTATGGGAGACAATGGCTGTATGGAGAAGCCGAGGAACGAAAGGTCGCAGGAGAGCCCCAAGGTTCTGGTAGTGGGCCAGGACGGGATGGCGCTCGGCGGCGGAGACAACGAGGACTCCCGCGAGGTCTCGGTTACGGATCAGGTGGAGCAGCCCGCCAAGGTCATGCGCATCGGCAGCATGATCAAGCAGCTCCTGGAGGAGGTGCGTGCCGCTCCCCTCGACGAAGCGAGCCGGCAGCGCCTCAAGGAGATCCACTCCAGTTCCGTGAAGGAGCTCGAGGACGGTCTGGCGCCGGAGCTGGTGGAGGAGCTGGAGCGCATCTCCCTGCCGTTCACCGACGGCACCACGCCCACCGATGCGGAACTGCGCATCGCGCAGGCCCAGTTGGTCGGCTGGCTCGAAGGCCTCTTCCACGGGATCCAGACCACGCTGTTCGCCCAGCAGATGGCCGCGCGCGCCCAGCTCGAGCAGATGCGCCGCGCGCTGCCGCCCGGCGTCGTCCCCGCCGGCGAGGACGGCGACGAGCAGCGCACCGGCGGCCGCTCGGGCGGCCCGTACCTGTAGGCAGCACGTCGCTCAGGGGGCTCCCGGAGCCCCCTGAGACGCGCCCCCGGCGCACAGGGCGCCCGCACCGACCTCACGACAAGCGCCCCTCACACCGGCGGGGCCCGTCACACCGAGTAGGCCCCCACATCGAGTGGCCCCTCATGTCCGGTGGCTTGTCACGCCGACCGGCCCCTCATGTCGAGTGTTTCTCACGCCGAGCGGCTCACGCTCACGCCGAGCGGCTCACGCTCACGCCGGGTTGCCGGTGGATATGTCGAGCTGGATGCTGCCCGGGTTCTTCGGGTCGACGTCCGTGCCCGCCTCCGGGAACTGGTGCATGACCGAGTCCTGGCCGTAGACGTTCTCGTCGACCATGGTCGTCGTGTAGTGCCACCCGGCGGCCTGGAGGCACGCCTGGACGGACTTCCAGTTCCTGAACTGGAAGTCCGGCATCTGGACCTTGTCGGGGTCGTTGTACGACTCCTGCGGGTCGGTGCACTTGTCGGTGTCGATGGTCTTCGTCAGGTCCGGGCCGCGGTGTCCCGGGACCGCCGACGCGGTCTTGCCCGCCTGGGCGCCGCCCTTGCCACCGTCACCGTCATCGTTGTTGTGGTTGAGCGTGAGGGCCGTGACCAGGCCGCCGATGCTGAGCACCGCGAGGGCGACGCAGACGACGACCACCCACGTGCTGCTCTTGCGCGCGCCCTTGGGGGCGCCGGCCTGCGCACCCATCGGCTGGGTGTACGGTGGCGGGGTCTGCCCGCCGTACATGCCCGGACCGCCCGGGGCCCCCACGGACGGCGTCGGGGTCTGGTAGCCGCCCTGCTGCGGGTAGCCGTACCCCGCGCCGGGGGCGCCGTACGGACCGGGCTGGTACGGGGTCTGGACGGGCCCCGTGGGTGCCGGGGTGCCCTGGTCGACGGGCGGGAAGACCGCGGAGCCCACACCCTGCCCGCTCGCCGACGGTGCGCCCGGCACGATGCTCGGTGCGGAGGGCTGGAGCGACTGCGCGACGCGCAGGCACTCGTCGCGCATCGTCTCGGCGCTCGGGAAGCGTTCGTTCGGGTTCTTCCGCAGCGCGCGGGCGACCAGCGCGTCCACCGCCGGGGGCAGCGAGCGGTTGATCGAGGACGGCGCGACCGGCTCCTCCTGCACGTGCGCGTACGCGATCGCCAGCGGGGAGTCGGCGTCGAACGGGAGCCGGCCGGTGACCAGCTGGAAGAGCATGATGCCGACCGAGTAGAGGTCGGAGCGGGCGTCGACGCCGCGGCCGAGGGCCTGTTCGGGCGAGAGGTACTGGGGGGTGCCGACGACCATGCCGGTCTGGGTCATCGAGGTGACGCCGGACTGCATGGCGCGCGCGATGCCGAAGTCCATGACCTTGACGACGTGGCGCTTGGTCATCATCACGTTGCCCGGCTTGATGTCCCGGTGCACGAGGCCCATCTCGTGGCTGATCTCCAGCGCCGCGAGGACGTCGCCGGTGATCTTCAGGGCCTTGTCGGCGGGCATCGCGCCGTACTGCCGTATGTCCTCTTCGAGGACCGAGCCGAGCGGGCGGCCCTCGATGTACTCCATGACGATGTACGGGGTGGCGCCGACGCCTTCGAGGACGTCCTCGCCGGTGTCGAAGACCGAGACGATGTTGGTGTGCGTGAGCTTCGCCACTGCCTGCGCCTCGCGGCGGAACCGCTCGCGGAACGCCTGCTCGCGGCCCAGCTCCGTGTGCAGGGTCTTGATGGCGACCTGGCGGTCCAGCACGGCGTCGTACGCCAGGTGCACGGAGGCCATGCCGCCCTCGCCGAGCAGGTCGCGGAGCTGGTACCGCCCGCCCGCGATGGCACGCCCCGCATACCGGCCCTGTGCGCCGTCCTGGCTCATGTTCTGCTTCCCCCATTGGCGCGTGCGGCAGCAGCTCGGGCGCTCCGCGACTGTGATCGAACCCCTTATTCCCGGCCAAGTCTGCCCGAGGGCACTGACACGTCAAGCTCGATGCCCGTTCCGTGACCCTACGGTCGGCAAGCGTCGCGGAAGCGTTACAGGGGCAGAACGGGCGCCGGTACGGGGGTGCGGCGGCGCCCCAAGGGTCCACCAAGGGCCCACCAAGGGCCCCCTCTTCGGGGCGCGGCGCCCGGCGGCTCACGGCCGTTCACGGTGGCTCGCGGCGGCTGGACTCACGGGGGCTCACGGCCGCTTCACCAACGGGGGTCCATGGGTGCTCACGGAGGTTGAGGGGCTCGCCCGGAACCCGCAACACCCAGTACGCCGTGCACGGCGCTCAAGCGCGCCCGCGCGGGACGCGATGCGCCGCTCTCGGGGCGGTCGGCGCGGCACCGGCGGAACGGGCCGGTTTCCCTTCCCTTTCCTTCGGCTTAGCACCCTTTTCTTTGCTTTTCTTACGGGTTTGCAAACGGCACGCTCCGGTCCTCCACCGGATCGTCGCTTCCTCCAGCGGCCCTCCACACGGCCCTCTTCGCTGGTACGGGGCGGATTTGCGGTGCGCTGGGGCAAGCGGTCGGCTCGCCGGCGGGCTCCCGGTCCGGTCATCGGGTGCACCGTCTCGGGACGGCAGGGGCTGTGAAGGCTGTAGCGTGACCCGTGGGAGACCCCCGGAGGACCGTAACAACCACCGCGCGGTCGCGGGAGCAACACCGCACGGACGCGGGCAGAAACGACGGCGAGGACAGATGGCACAGACGCAGCGCGCCCAGGGCCCGTCCGACCCCGAGGCGACTGGCGGTGGAATGTCAGATGCGCCGGAGATGTGGGGAAACGGCGGCCTTATCGGGGACGGCCGGTACCGGCTGACACACAGACTCGGCCGCGGCGGCATGGCCGAGGTCTTCGCCGCCGAGGACGTCCGCCTCGGCCGCACGGTGGCCGTCAAGCTGCTCCGGGCCGACCTCGCCGAGGACCCGGTCTCCAAGGCCCGCTTCACGCGCGAGGCGCAGTCGGTGGCCGGCCTCAACCACCACGCGGTGGTCGCGGTCTACGACTCCGGCGAGGACGTCGTCGCCGGGAACACGGTCCCCTACATCGTCATGGAGCTCGTCGAGGGCCGCACGATCCGGGACCTGCTGCTGAACGCCGAGGCGCCGGGACCCGAGCAGGCGCTGATCATCGTCTCCGGGGTGCTGGAGGCGCTGGCGTACTCCCACCAGCACGGCATCGTGCACCGCGACATCAAGCCCGCGAATGTGATCATCACCAGCACCGGCGCGGTCAAGGTGATGGACTTCGGCATCGCCCGCGCGCTGCACGGCGCGCAGCAGACGATGACCCAGACCGGCATGGTCATGGGCACGCCCCAGTACCTCTCTCCCGAGCAGGCGCTCGGCAAGACCGTCGACCACCGCTCCGACCTGTACGCGACGGGCTGCCTGCTCTACGAACTTCTCGCGCTCCGCCCGCCGTTCACCGGCGAGACCCCGCTGTCCGTGGTCTACCAGCACGTCCAGGACCCGCCGGTGCCGCCGTCGCGGACCTCCGGCGAGGTGCCGCCCGAGCTGGACGGCCTCGTGATGCGCTCGCTGGCGAAGGAGCCGGACGACCGGTTCCAGACGGCCGAGGAGATGCGCGGCCTCGCGCAGTACGCGCTCCAGATGCTCTACGAGCACGGCGGCCACACCGGCACCTGGAACACCGGCCCCGTCGACGTGCACGAGGGCGGCAACACCCCGGCCATGGGCCTCGCGGGCACCACCGCGCTGCCGCACCCCGGCGAGCACGGCACCACCCAGGTCCCGGTCATGCCGCCGCGCGGGCCGGGCGACGGGCACGGCGGCCGGGGCAGGCGGAACACCAAGGCGTGGCTGTTCGCGGTGCTCGCCGTCCTGGTGGTCGTCGCGGGCGTCGTCTTCGCGCTCCAGCAGGCGGGCGGCGGCTCCGACACGCCCTCCACGCACAACACGCCGTCCGACACGCAGAGCACCGACGACCGGCAGCCCAGCCAGCCCCAGGACGACCAGAACTCGGACGACGCCACGCAGCCCGGCAGCGGTTCGGACGGCGGCAGCGAGTTCACGCCCTCCTCGCCCGAGACGAGCGGCGACCAGAGCAACCCGACGCCCAGCGACTCCGCCCCGTCCGGCCGCCCCTCGCAGACCCACCAGAAGCCCCCGGTGTCCCAGAAGCCCACCGACAACCCGCCCACGCCCAGTGACGAGCCGAGCAGCGAGCCGCCCGGCCCGACGGGCGGCACCGGCGGCACGGACGAACCCGGCGGCCCCGGACAGGGCTGACCGAAGCTCCCCGGACACTCCTACGGCCCGGAACCCCGGACACTCCTACGGCCCGGAACCCCGGACACTCCTACGGCCCGGAGCCCCTGCGCCCCCACAGCGCCGGGCCCCGGGCCCCGGTCCTTCCGGAGGGTTCGAAACCGCGCCCCCACGCGCGCGTTGCACCCGTCTTTCGTGACCGTTCCCCCGTGGTCTTCCAGGAGGTCACCGGTACCCCCTCCCCGGACCCGTACACGCCTGCGGGGGCGCGGCGCCGCGTCCGGCACGGACCGGGCACGAACCGGCCATGGGCCGAGCACGAGCCGGCCACGGACCGGACACAGGCCGAGCGTGAGGCGGGCGTGGGCCACGCGCGCGTAGGGCCGCCGGGCGGCCGGCACGACCCGCACCGCTCGGTCACGGGGCCACGCGCGCGTATGGGGCCGCCGGGCGCCCGCAGGCGCGGCCGGAGTCCTCCCACGATCTCTTCCGCTGCTCCGGTCGGCGGGATAACGTGCCGGTGTTCCGGCGCCCTGCGAGGCTGAGTACGGGCTGGTCCACAGCCCTGACCAGCAGCGTTGTCCGAATCTCGGGTTTTACTTGGAAATCCAAGCAAAATCGCAGGTCAGACGGGGTTTCGCAGATGTGCGAAGCTCTGGGTAACGTGCCTTTTGCAGGGACTCGCCGGAGCACCTGTCACGCCTGTTCCCGGCCGAGTCGCGCCCACCCCGTGCGGGGCCGGGTCCGGGCGAGCCGCTCCCTCCGGTCCAGCAGGACCGGGGGGTTCCCAGTTCCCGGCGATCCCGGGGGCCGGAGACGACGGAGGAGCACACGTGACCGTGGAGAGCACTGCCGCGCGCAAGCCGCGCAAGAGCACAGGGGCGAAGAAGCCGCCGGGCGACGCGCCCGACCCCGACCTCATCCAGCTGCTGACTCCCGAGGGCAGGCGGATCACCCCCTCGAAGGGCTCCCGCGGCGCGCGGGCCTCCCGCACCCCGGACAGCCCCACGCCCGAGGAGCTCGCCGAGTACATCGCCGACCTCACCGCCGACGACCTGCGCGGCTTCTACCGCGACATGGTGCTGACCCGCCGCTTCGACGCCGAGGCCACCGTCCTCCAGCGGCAGGGCGAACTGGGTCTGTGGGCCTCGCTGCTCGGCCAGGAGGCCGCCCAGATCGGCTCGGGCCGCGCCACCCGCGAGGACGACTACGTCTTCCCGACCTACCGCGAGCACGGTGTCGCCTGGTGCCGCGGCGTCGACCCGACGAACCTGCTCGGCATGTTCCGCGGGGTGAACCACGGCGGCTGGGACCCCGCCAGCAACAACTTCCACCTCTACACGATCGTCATCGGCTCCCAGGCCCTGCACGCCACCGGCTACGCGATGGGCGTCGCCAAGGACGGCGCGGACTCCGCCGTGATCGCGTACTTCGGCGACGGCGCCTCCAGCCAGGGCGACGTCGCGGAGGCGTTCACCTTCGCCGCCGTCTACAACGCCCCCGTGGTGTTCTTCTGCCAGAACAACCAGTGGGCCATCTCCGAGCCCACCGCCCGCCAGACCCGGGTGCCGCTGTACCAGCGCGCCCAGGGCTTCGGCTTCCCCGGCGTGCGCGTCGACGGCAACGACGTGCTCGCCTGCCTCGCGGTCACCAAGTGGGCGCTGGAGCGGGCCCGCAGCGGCGAGGGCCCCACGCTCGTCGAGGCCTTCACCTACCGCATGGGCGCGCACACCACCAACGACGACCCCACGCGCTACCGGGACGCCGAGGAGTACGCCTCCTGGGAGGCGAAGGACCCGATCGGGCGCCTCCGCAGCCATCTGGAGTCGGAACACCACACTGATGAGGGATTCTTCGCGGAACTCGAAACGGAGAGCGAAGCGTTGGGCAGGCGAGTGCGCGAGGTGGTGCGGTCCATGCCCGACCCGGACCACCTCGCCATGTTCGAGCACGTGTACGCGGACGGCCACGCGCTCGTGGACGAGGAGCGCGCGCAGTTCGCCGCGTACCAGGCGTCGTTCGCCGACGCCGACGAGACCGCTGCGACCGAAGGGAGCCGGTGATCATGGCGGTACAGAAGCTTCCGCTCGCGCGCGCGCTCAACGAGTCGCTGCGCATAGCGCTGGAGACCGACCCCAAGGTCCTCCTCATGGGTGAGGACGTGGGCAAGCTGGGCGGCGTCTTCCGGGTGACGGACGGCCTGCAGAAGGACTTCGGCGAGGACCGGGTGATCGACACCCCGCTCGCCGAGTCCGGCATCGTCGGCACGGCCATCGGCCTCGCCCTGCGGGGCTACCGCCCGGTCGTGGAGATCCAGTTCGACGGCTTCGTCTACCCGGCCTACGACCAGATCGTCACCCAGCTCGCGAAGATGCACGCGCGCGCTCTGGGCAAGGTCAAGATGCCCGTCGTCATCCGGATCCCCTACGGCGGCGGCATCGGCGCCGTCGAGCACCACTCCGAGTCCCCGGAGACCCTGTTCGCGCACGTCGCGGGCCTGAAGGTGGTCTCGCCCTCCACCGCGTCCGACGCCTACTGGATGATGCAGCAGGCCATCCAGAGCGACGACCCGGTGATCTTCTTCGAGCCCAAGCGGCGCTACTGGGACAAGGGCGAGGTCGACATGGAGGCCATCCCCGGCCCCCTGCACGCGGCCCGCGTGGTCCGCGAGGGCACGCAGCTCACGCTCGCGGCGTACGGCCCGATGGTGAAGGTCTGCATGGAGGCCGCGGCCGCCGCCGAGGAGGAGGGCACCTCCCTGGAGGTGCTGGACCTGCGCTCGGTCTCGCCGATCGACTTCGACGCCGTCCAGCGTTCCGTCGAGAAGACCCGCAGGCTCGTCGTCGTGCACGAGGCACCCGTGTTCCTGGGCGCCGGCGCGGAGCTCGCCGCGCGCATCACCGAGCGCTGCTTCTACCACCTCGAGGCGCCCGTGCTCCGGGTCGGCGGCTACCACGCCCCGTACCCGCCCGCACGCCTGGAGGAGGAGTACCTGCCGGGTCTGGACCGCGTGCTCGACTCCGTCGACCGCGCGCTGGCGTACTGAGGAGCGCGCACGGTGACTAGCACGAGTAACACGAGCAACGCGAGCGGTGCGGTCAGGGAGTTCCGGATGCCCGACGTGGGCGAGGGGCTGACCGAGGCCGAGATCCTGAAGTGGTACGTCCAGCCCGGGGAGGCCGTCTCGGACGGCCAGGTCGTCTGCGAGGTGGAGACCGCCAAGGCGGCCGTCGAGCTGCCCATCCCCTACGACGGCGTGGTGCGCGACCTCCGTTTCGCCGAGGGCACCACGGTCGACGTCGGCCAGGTGATCATCTCGGTGGACGTCTCCGGCGCGGCCGGTCCCGCGGACGGCGGAGCCGAGCCGGGCACCTCCGGCGGGGCGCCCGCTCCCGAGGCGCCGGAGGCCGCCGGGGAGCGGCAGGCCGTGCTGGTCGGGTACGGCGTGGCGCAGACCTCGTCGAAGCGGCGGCCGCGGAAGAGCCCCGTCGCCGCGGGGGCGGAGGCGGCCGGGGCGGCCCTCCAGGCCGAGCTGAACGGGCAGGCGCCGGTGGACGCGGCCGCTCCCGCGGGAACGGCACCCGCGGAGGCCGCGGCACCGGCTCCTCCGGCCGCCGGCCCCGCGACCGCGGCCGCCGCTCCCGCGGCGGGTTCCGCCGTGGCCGGTGGCCGGCCGCTTGCCAAGCCGCCGGTGCGCAAGCTCGCCAAGGACCTCGGGGTCGACCTCGCGGGGATCGTCCCGTCGGGTCCCGAGGGGATCATCACCCGTGAGGATGTGCACGCCGCGGCGGCCCCGGCTCCCGAGGCCGCGGCCCCGGCGCCCGCACCCCAGGCGCCCGCCGCGCCGGCCGGCCTCGGCGCCGACACCGGCGAGGCCGCGGCAGCCGGACCCGCCTTCGGGGCGCGGGAGACGCGGATCCCCGTCAAGGGCGTGCGGAAGGCCACCGCGCAGGCGATGGTCGCCTCCGCGTTCACCGCGCCGCACGTCACGGAGTGGGTGACCGTCGACGTCACCCGCACGATGGAACTCGTCGACGAACTGAAGCGCGACGCCGCGCTGTACGGCCTGGAGGGGCTCCGGATCAACCCGATGCTGCTGATCGCCAGGGCGCTGCTGGTGGCGATCAAGCGCAACCCCGAGGTGAACGCCTCCTGGGACGAGGAGCGCCAGGAGATCGTCCGGAAGCACTACGTGAACCTCGGCATCGCGGCGGCCACCCCCCGTGGCCTGATCGTCCCCAACATCAAGGACGCGGGCGCCATGGCGCTGCCCGAGCTGGCGCAGTCCCTGGCCGACCTGGTGAGCACGGCCCGCGAGGGCCGTACGTCACCGGGCGCGATGCAGGGCGGCACGGTGACCATCACCAACGTCGGCGTCTTCGGCATCGACAGCGGAACGCCGATCCTCAACCCCGGCGAGTCCGCGATCCTCGCGGTCGGCGCGATCAAGCTCCAGCCGTGGGTGCACGAGGGCGAAGTGGTGCCCCGCCAGGTGACGACACTCGCCCTCTCCTTCGACCACCGCCTCGTGGACGGGGAGTTGGGGTCGAAGGTGCTGGCGGACGTGGCGGCGGTCATGGAACAGCCGAAGAGGCTGATCTCCTGGGGCTAGGGGCCAGTGGGTCGACGGGGGCGGTGCCCCCGTCGATTCCCGGGTGCCCCGGCGTGGCTGGGCTTTTGGCACAGGTCGGTGCCCTTCTGAGCCCGCCACGTGCAGTTACCGGAACGGATCCTGCTCCTGACCGTCCCCTGGCCGGGGGCAGGGCACCGGGCCGGCGTCACCATCCCGGTCGCGGGTCAGCTCGGCGAGCAGTTCGGGGTCCGCGTAGATCTCGGCCGTGTGACGCCACTCCACGAGCACCTGTGCCACGGGAGTCGCCGTGTCGATCCCCTGGGCGGCCCGCGCCGCCTGCGCCGACTCAACGAGTTCGGCTCTCATCGCTTCCGTGCCGCCTTCCGGCAGAGAAGCGATCCAGGGCAAGGGCCTGACCGGCGTTTCGGGCATGGGGCCCCTCATGTCCCGGTAGCGCTTCATGCGTTCCTGCTCTTCCTCTACAGCGCCAGCGCCAGTTCCGCGAACACCGTCTTGCCGACGACGCGGGGCGCGGTGCCCCAGCGGGTGGCCAGGTGGTCGACCAGGAGGAGACCGCGTCCGAATGTGTCCGTCCGCTCCGTGGTTCGCACCCTTACGGGGCGGTCGCCGCGCGGGTCGCTTACCTCGATCCGGAGGACCTTCTCGGTGAGGACGAGCCTTACCTGGAAGAGGCGGTCGTGGACGCAGCCGTGCAGCAGGGCGTTGGTGGCCAGTTCGCTGACGATGAGCGCGGTGTCCTCCGCGTGTGAGGGGCGACCCCACTCCGTGACCAGGCGCTCCGCACGCCTGCGGGCGAGGGTGACGCTGCGGGCGGTCGGAGCCCGACGCGGGTGGGAAACCGGGTGTCAACCGTCCTCGGACGCCGGCTTGGCAGCGAACTGCTACGGCTGAGGGATGCATCCGGGAAGACTCAGATCGAGGCTGCCGAGGTGCTCGGGGCCACCAACTCGAAGATCGTGAAGATGGAGAGCGGCTGGGTGCCGATGCGGGACCTGGACATCAAGGCCCTCTGCGAGTTGTACGGGGCGGAGCAGAAGGCATTGAGCAGCTTGCTCTGTCTCGCGCGGCTGGACCGGGATCGTCGCAAGGCGAAGGGCTGGTGGCAGCATCCGCCTCACGCCGGGGCGATGTCGGAGTACATTGCCATGGAGGATGCGGCGATGTCGGTCAGGACGTGGCAGCTCTCGCTGATTCCGGGGCTGTTCCAGACGGCGGAGTATGCACGTTCGCTGGCCGTCAGCGACGGAGTGTGGGAGGACCCCGACGAGATCGAGCGGGTCGTGGAAGTGCGAATGAAGCGGCAGGCCAGGGTCGGTGGCGACCAACCTCTCCAGGTCCACGCGGTGGTGTGGGAGGCGGCGCTGCGTCAGCTCGTGGGCGGGGTCAGCGTGATGCGGGCGCAGCTCCAACATCTACGCGATGTTGCCGAACTTCCGAATGTGCGGCTCCAGATCATGGCCTTTCGGTCCGGTGGCCACCCCTGCGTGGGCGGTTCGTTCAATATCCTCTCGTTCGCCGAGGCTGAGGCCGTGGACGTCGTGCACATCGACACCACGACGTCCACCGTGTGGATGGAGAATGGGGAGAGTTCGAACTACCGCGCGTTCTTCGACGGCACAGCACGACGGAGCCTGGCTCCGATGGACTCCATCGGTTTGCTCGACGAGATCAACAAGGGGATGGACACATGACCGAGTTCGACTTCGTGAAGTCCAGCTACAGCACGTCGGGCGGCGAGTGCGTGGAAGTCGCCCGCAACATACCCGGCGTCATAGCCGTCCGTGACTCCAAGGCGCAGGACGGCGCCGTGCTTCGGGTGCGGCCCGCGGCGTGGTCCGAGTTCGTCCGGGGTGCGGAGGGAACAGGGGGCGGCGGCGACCGGCGCCGCGTGGGGTGACAGGGCCCTGATCCCCTCGGCACCGCGCACCACGATCGACACGGCCACGGGGACGCGGGGGCGGTCGGCGGGGCCCAGGGCGAATCCCACAGAATGATCAGACTCGAAACGCACCTCAGGCGGAGGCGACGACGCCCTCGGCGCGCGTCCCATCAGGGCGCCGCCAGGATGCGACGACCGTTCCGGACGCGTCGGCGGACGCGATATGGGGGAGCACCCGGTGGACCACAGGCACCGCGGTTTCAAGGTCGGCGACGCGCACCCGTACGGACGGGTCCGGGGTGTCGGTCACGTCCTGCGCCTGCGCGACTGTCTCGCCGCGGAGCAGCGCGGTCAGGCGCCCGACCAGTACCGGGTCGTGAACGCCGTCGTAGATCCAGCGCGTCCCGAGGACGCCGTGCTCGGACGTCCCGATCAGTGCCTCGTCCAAACCGTCGATCGGAGCCCCACGGTAGGTCAGTGGCAGCAGATAAGCGACCGGCTCGTCCGACGAGGCATCAGCGACGATCATGAACTCGATGCCGACCTCCCCGTCCGGGTCGTCCAGGCGGAAGCCGCCGGCTTTCGCCAGCTCCGCCTCCGGTCCGCCTCGATACCAGGACTGGGTCGGCAGCCATTCGGTGAGCAGTTCCATCTTGGTGGGGCTCATCGTGGTGTGGTGGATGACAGCCACTGCGATTCCTCGGATCAACGCGTAGGCCCTTGCTGACCCTTTCATGCTCCCGGGGGTCGATTGGCGAAGGCAAGCTGCTCAGGGCAGTACGTGGAAGCCGGGTCCATTCGGCTCGCGCCGGCGCGGGCGGCGCTCACCTCGGTGAAGCAGTCGACGGCCCCGACCTCCGCAAGGCCCAAGGCCGTCTCGGCCGGTGCCGCGGACCCGCCCGTCAACCCCCCGCGCCCGCAGGGTCCAGCCTGCGGAGCAGGGCGCAGAGGGTGGCGACCTCCGTATCCGTCAGGGCCGAGAACGCGGCCGGTGGTGCCGTGTACGCACGCTGCACCCTTTCGGCCAGGCCGCGGCCTTTCTCGGTGAGGACGATGACCTTGATGCGGCGGTCGGTGGGGTGTGACTCGCGGCGGGCCAGGCCGCGTTCCTCCAGGGTGTCGACCAGCGACGTGACGTAGGAGTTGTCGCAGCCCATGCGGCCCGCCAGCCGGCGCATGGGCAGCGGCTCGGCCAGGGGCAGGAAGCGCAGGGCCCGCATCGGGCCGGCCGTCAGACCGGTCTCGTGCATGATCTGCTGCCACGCCGCCTCCGTCACCGGGTCGTTGCAGATCGAGCGGACCCGCCGCCACGCCTCGGTGGCGAGCTCGTCGGCGGCAGGGGCATGCGCTTCGGAAGTCACGTCCCCATCATAGGTGGGCCAATGGCTTTCTCAATAGATGATTGACTCACTCAGTGATTGTATCTATGTTTACCGGAAGTAATGCCGCTGCGTGGGCAGTTGGGCACTCAACGTAGCTATCCGAGCCGGAGGCGGCAAGGAGCCGGGTGGGGAATGCGCCGCCGCGGGTGGACCGGAGCGAGGGAGGAGCGCGTCGTGACGGGTATCGGTCCCGATCGAGGGCATATGGCGTCCACGGTTCTTGGGCGGCGACTCGGTGGTGAGCTGCTGCTGATGCGGGAGGCCCGCGGCCTGCGCCAGGGCTCCGCGGCGGAGGTCCTCACGGCCTCCGTGTCGAAGGTGGCGAAGATGGAGCGCGGCCTCGTGCCGATGCGGGAACCGGACATCCGCGCGCTCTGCGATCTCTACGGGCAGCGCGACGGTGACTTCGTGAGCCGGCTGCTGGCCCTGGCGCAGACGGACCGCGAGCGCCGGCGTGCGCGCGGATGGTGGGACGGCTCGCACAGCGTCTCGCTGGCCGAGTACATCGCGCTGGAGGATGTCGCACTCCGGCTCAGGGCCTGGCAGACGTCCCTGGTGCCGGGGCTGTTCCAGACCGCGGACTATGTTCGCGCCCTGGCCGTCTCCGACCTCTCCTGGGACGAACTCGACCGGATCGAGCACATCGTGGAGAGCAGGGCCAGACGGCAGCAGCGCCTGTCCGGCGACCATCCGTTACGGGTCCACGCCATCGTCTGGGAGGCCGCGCTCCGGCAACTGGTCGGCGGGCGGGACGTCATGGCCGCGCAGCTGGGCCATCTCGTCGAGACGGCGCGCAGGGAGAACGTCACGCTCCAGGTGCTGCCCTACAGCGCCGGCGGCCACCCGTGCATCGGCGGCCCCTTCAACATCCTGTCCTTCGCCGAGGACGACGCCCTCGACGTGGTCCACATGGATGGCCTGCACTCCACGGTCTGGGCCGAGAGCGCCGAGGAGAGCGCACATTACGGAACACTCTTCGCACGGATGGCCCAAGTGAGCCTTTCCCCGAGCGAATCGGAGCAGTACATCGAGGTCCTGGCAAAGGAGATGAGCGACTGATGAACTTCCGCTTCACCAAGTCCAGCTTCAGCGCCCTGAGCGGCGAGTGCCTGGAGGTCGCCCGCAACATCCCCGGCGTCGTGGCCGTCCGCGACTCCAAGGCGCCGGGCGGGTCGATCCTGCGGGTGCGGCCGGAGGTCTGGGTCGCGTTCGTCCGGAGTGCGGGCGACGTGGTGCCGGCTTCGAGCGGCACCTGACGCGGTCGGTTCAGCTTCCGTTCAGGTCCCGCACGCGTCGCCGATCCGGCGCTGTCGGGTCGGCCAGGGATCTTGTTCGCGGCGGCGCGATCCGGTGCGATCCGGTGCGATCGGTGCGACGGAGACGGTCCTCGGTCTGCTCAGGGCGCTCTCGTCCGGATGGTGGACGAGAAAAAGCATACGTACATCTTGTATCTATGCTGTACGCATGCCATCCGCCGCCCAGCTCACGACCCCGACCACCGCGACCACGACGATCGGCACGACCGGCACGGCGCCGGAGACGCCGCCCGGCGCCAAGCAGCCGCCGGCCGCCGACCGGGTCTACGACCACGTGAAGAAGGGCGTGCTGGAGCGGCGGTACGAGGGCGGGACGCTCCTCACCGAGGGGGAACTGGCCGAGGCGGTCGGGGTGTCGCGGACACCCGTCAGGGAAGCGCTGCTGCGGCTGGAGGTCGAGGGGCTCATCCGGCTGTACCCGAAGAAGGGCGCCCTGGTCCTGCCGGTCTCCGCGCAGGAGATCGCCGACGTCGTCGAGACCCGGCAGCTCGTGGAGGCGCACGCCGCACGCAAGGCGGTGCCGGCCTCACCGCGGCTGATCGCGCGCCTGGAAGAGCTGCTGGAGCAGCAGAAGCGGCAGGCGGCGGCCGGCGAGTTCGCGGAGGCGGCGATCACCGACCGGTGCTTCCACGCCGAGATCGTGCGCAGCGGCGGCAACGAGATCCTCTCCCGGCTCTACGACCAGCTCCGCGACCGCCAGCTGAGGATGGGCGTCGCCGTGATGCACGCGCACCCGGACCGCATCGCGAAGACCCTCACCGAGCACGCGGAGCTGCTGACGGCTCTGCGTTCCGGGGACGCGGACGGCGCCGTGGCGCTGGTGCACCGGCACGTGAGCTGGTTCTCGAACCTCGCCCGGGGCGAGGAGCGATGACCGCCGCCTCTTCCTCGTCCTCCTCGTCGTCGTCCCTCCCCCCGTCCTCCGGCCCGTCCGGAGGCATGGGCCTGCACGGTGACCCGCGCGGCGGCCGGCGGGCCGTCGTGATGTGGTCCATCGGGGTCGCCGTCTACTTCGTCGCCGTCACCTTCCGCACCTCGCTCGGCGTCGCGGGACTGGATGCCGCCGCCCGCTTCCACGTCAGCGCCTCGGCCCTGTCCACGTTCTCGATCCTCCAGCTGCTCGTCTATGCGGGGATGCAGATCCCCGTCGGCCTGCTGGTGGACCGGCTGGGCACCAAGAAGGTGCTGGGCATCGGCGCCGTGCTGTTCACCGCCGGGCAGCTCGCGTTCGCGCTCGCTCCCTCCTACGGGATGGCGCTGGCGGCGCGGACGCTGCTGGGCTGCGGGGACGCCATGACGTTCATCAGCGTGCTGCGGCTCGGCACCCGCTGGTTCCCGGCCCGGCGCGGCCCGCTGATCGCGCAGCTCGCGGGCCTGGTGGGCATGGCGGGCAACCTCGTCTCGACGCTGCTGCTCGCCCGGCTGCTGCACTCGGTCGGCTGGACCGCGGCGTTCGCCGGCAGCTCGCTCGCGGGCGTGGTCGTCCTCGTCCTGCTGGTGCTGTTCCTCAAGGACCATCCGGAGGGGTACGAGCCCGCGCCGGCGCTCCACCGGGGTGCCGCGTACGTGCGCCGGCAGATAGCGGCCGCCTGGCGGGAGCCGGGCACCCGGCTGGGGATGTGGGTGCACTTCACCACGCAGTTCCCGGCGATGTTCTTCCTGCTGCTGTGGGGGCTGCCGTTCCTCGTGCAGGCACAGGGGCTGTCCGCGGCCGGCGCGGGCGACCTGCTCACGCTGGTCGTCCTCTCCAACATGGTCGTCGGCCTTGTCTACGGCCAGGTCGTGGCCCGGCACCACGCGGCGCGGCTGCCGCTGGCGCTCGGCACGGTCGGCGCGACGGCGCTGGTGTGGGGGCTCACGCTCGGATACCCGGGGGAGCGGGTGCCGATCGGCGTGCTCGTGGTGCTCTGCACGGTGCTGGGCGCCTGCGGGCCGGCGTCCATGCTCGGCTTCGACTTCGCCCGCCCGGCCAACCCGCCCGAGCGGCAGGGCACCGCCTCCGGCATCGTCAACATGGGCGGTTTCACGGCCTCCATGACGACCCTGCTCGCCGTCGGGGTGCTGCTGGACGCGACCGGCGACGACTACCGCGCCGCGTTCTCCGTGATCTTCGTCCTGGAGGCGCTGGGCATGACGCAGATCCTGCGGCTGCGCGGCCGGGTGGCCCGTATCGAGCGGGAACGGCTGGTGGTCAGCCGGGTGGAGGCGTGGCGCAAGCCCGTGCATCGGTGAGGGCCTCGGGGCCCGTCCCGGTCGCGGCTCCTGTCGTGGCCCCGCTAGCGTCCCGGTCACGGCCCGAGTCATGGCTCCGGTCGCGGCGCGGTCACGGTGACGTCAGGGCGCGGGTGGTGTCGCGGGGCCTGCCCCGGGTCACCCGGGGCGCCTGGCCCCGCCGTTCAGGTGGTGATGGTGAAGTGGGAGAGGATGGCCTTCGCCAGCCCCTGATCGCCTTCTGCCTTGATGTGCTCCTCGGCCGCTTCGAGCGTGATGCGGCCGCAGGCCAGCCGCACGTACGTCTCCCAGTCCGTGCTGACGGTGGCGAGCGGACCGAGTGACGGGGCGCCGTCGATGCTGCCCTTGCCGTCGGCGTCGATGCGGACGGTGCGCAGGAACTCGACGGGGCCGTGCACGTCGAAGACGAAGGCGGAGTTCGCCGGGGCGCCGGACCGCTTGGCGATGACCCGCGGGAGCGCCTCCAGGAGCATGTCGCGGACGACGAGGGCGCCGGGGGAGTCGAGGTTGCCCGGCTTGTCGAGGGCCATGCGCAGGTCCTGCTCGTGCACCCAGATGTCGAACGCCCGCCGGCGCATGGACGTCTCCAGCGTCAGCTCCGAGCCCAGCGGGCCCCGCACGGTGTCGCCGGGCTGCCGGTTCTCGTTCCGCAGCTGCCGCTGGCGGCGGATGATGGTGTACTCCAGCTCGGCGGTCATCTCCGGCGCGGTGTGGTGCCGGCGCACGTCGACCTGCATCTCCATGTACCGCTGGTGGTCCGTCTTCACGTGGTACAGGTCGCGCGGCAGCGTGTGGATCGGCCGGGGGTCCCCCAGCTGCTCGCAGTCGAGGCCGATGACGTGCGAGACGATGTCCCGCACGGACCACCCCGGGCAGGGTGTGGCCTTGCTCCACTCCCCTTCGTCGAGTGGCTGCACCAGCTCGGCTATCGACTCCACGGAGTGGGTCCAGGCGTCGGCATAGGTCTGAAGGCTGGGATGGAGACTCACGGGACCCCTCGGGCGGTTGGTGCGTACGGCTGCGTGGCGGTGCGGACTGGTCGGGTACTGGTCGGGTACGGGACTTGACGGACTGCGAGCTGCGGTGGCGTCGGCAGGCAGGCGAGGGCCGGGGTTCTCGGGGATCCCCCCGGATCCCCCCGGAAAGGCACAGTACGCTGCCCGGAGCTGGACCGGCAGTCCTTTCGTGACGATGGTAGGCCGGTTCGGACGGCTGACGAGCCAGGACGGTGGTAGTGTGCGCGCCTCTCTGATCCAGATCGCCGTGAGCGACGACGAACCGGTCGCGACCCGACGGCGGCGCGCGGCGTCCCTCGTCGCCGACGCGGCCCGCGACTCCGGCGCCGACTTGGTCGTCCTGCCCGAGCTGTGGACGGTCGGGGCGTTCGCGTACGAGTCGTTCGCGAGCGGTGCGGAGCCGCTGCGCGGGCCGACGTACGAGATCATGGCGAAGGCGGCGAGCGACGCGGGCGTGTGGCTGCACGCGGGGTCCGTTCCGGAACGGGGCCCGGCCGGCGACGGCGAGGGTGGGCCCGGGCCTGGGCCTGGTTCCGGTTCCGGTTCCGGGGAGGGTTCCCCGGGATCCGGTGAAGGCACCCTCTACAACACCTCCCTCGTCTTCTCCCCCGACGGCGAACTCGCCGCGTCCTACCGGAAGATCCACCGGTTCGGCTTCGACAAGGGCGAGGCGGTGCTCATGGGCGCCGGTTCCGAGCTGGTCACGGTCCGCCTGCCGGAGGCCACCGTGGGCATGGCCACCTGCTACGACCTGCGGTTCCCGGAGATGTTCCGGAGCCTGGTCGACGAGGGCGCCGAGGTGCTGGTGGTCCCCGCGGGCTGGCCGGAACGGCGCCGCGCGCACTGGACCGTGCTCGCCCAGGCGCGTGCGGTGGAGAACCAGTCGTACGTCCTGGCCTGCGGCACCGCCGGCACCCACGCGGGCGTCCCGCAGGCCGGGCACAGCATCGCCGTGGACCCCTGGGGCGAGGTGCTGGGGGAGGCGGGCGCCGGGGAGGAGATCCTGACGGTCGACCTGGACCCGGCCAGGGTCGGGAGCGCCCGGGAGCGGTTCCCGGTCCTCAAGGACCGGGTGTTCGACGTGGGGTTGCCGCGTCGCTGAGGCTTGGCCTTCGATGCCGGGCCGTCAGACGGCCGCCGTCCCGAGGCAGGGCCGCCCTGAACCCGCCGCGCGCGCCCGGCGCAGGTGCGTCGGCCACCCGAACGGGACCCCGTTCGGGTGGCCGGGCACCTGGGACGCTCCTGCGGACGGCCCTGGTCGCTGTGCTCCTCAGTCGCTGTGCTCCTCAGTCGTCGTGCTGCTCCTCGGCCAGGTGGATCACGCACACGGTGACCGCGATCATGAGCGCCGGGTCCGCGTCTTCGCGCACGATCTCCACGCCGTACGTCTCGCGGACGTGGAGCCAGTGGCGGGAGATGTGGGCGACCATGTTGTCGTCGTGGTCGATGACGAACTCGCGGTCCAGGATCTTGCCGCTGACGTCCAGTTCGGAACCGTCCGTCAGCTCCACGCGGTAGTGGTTGCGCAGCAGCGAGAGGTGCTTGCGCCGTACCGTGGCGAGCTTGCCGTTCCCGTCCTCGATGACCATCGTGTCGCGCAGCGAGAACATCTTCTTCTTGATGACGATCAGTACGTTGCCCTGCCGGTCCTTCAGCTCGAAGGTGTCCCGCAGGCGCAGTGCCTTGCCGTCGACGAGGAAGACCTTGGAGCCGTGCTCGTCCTCGATCCAGTAGTCCTCGCCGATCCCGAAGATCCGGTCCCGCACCTGGAATTTCATACCGTTACCCGTTCCCCTGCCGCCTGTCCGAAACGCCGGCGGTATGCCGACGGGCTGAGCCCCGTCTCCCTGCGCAGCCGCTCCCTCAGATTGGCCGCGGTGCCCAGGCCGCTCAGCCGGGCCACGGTATCGAGCCGGTCCTCGCCGCGCTCGATGAGGCGGCAGGCGTAGCGGACGCGCTCGCCGGTCAGCCAGGCCAGCGGGGTGGTGCCGAGCTGGGCGCGGAAGCGGCGGTGCAGGGTGGCGGTGCTCACGGCGGCGCGCTCGGCGAGGCCCGCCACGGTCAGCGGGTCCCCGATGCGCTCCTGGGCCCACGCCAGCAGCGGGGCGAGGGACTCGTCGGCGATCTGTGGCATCGGCCGCTCCACGAACTGCCGCTGGCCGCCGTCCCGGTGCGCGGCGAACACCAGCCGCCTGCTGACCGCGTTCGCGATCTCGGCGCCGTGGTCCCGGCGCACCAGGTGCAGCCCGAGGTCGAGCGCGGAGGCGCTGCCGGACGCGGTGAGGATGTCGCCGTCGTCGACGAAGAGGACGTCCGGTTCGAGACGCACCCGCGGGAAACGGGCGCGGAACGAGTCCGCCCACATCCAGTGGCACGCGGCCCTGCGCCCGTCCAGCAGGCCCGCCTCGGCGAGCGTGAACGCGCCGCTGCAGAACCCGACCAGCCGCGCCCCGCGGGCGCCCGCGCGGCGGATCGCGGCCAGCACCTCGGGGGTGCGGGGGGTGTCGGTGTCCGGGCGGTTCGGCACGATCACGGTGTCCGCGTCCTCGGTGGCCTCCAGGCCCGCGACGCCGGTGAGCGCGAAGAAGCCGTCCCGCATCCGGACGGTGGGCTCGGTCGCGCAGAGCCGGAAGTCGTACAGCGGCCGGCCCAGCTCCGGCCTGCGCAGGCCGAAGACCTCCGTGGCGCAGCCCAGCTCGAAGGGGTTGGAGTTGTCGTCGACGAGCACGACGACGCGGTGCGGGGTGCCGGGGGTGGCGGGGGTGCCGGGGGCGGTTGCGGTGGCTCCGGCGGTGCCGCGGGCTTCCGTCCCCGGGTCCGTGCCGGCACCTGCGTGCGAGAAATCTTGCGGCATATGCGATTTCTAGCACTCGCAGGGCGGGGAGGCCACGGCGGACGATCGCTGCATGACCACCGAATCCGGCCGGCCGGCCGCCGCGCAGGCCCCCGCCCCCGCCGCGCAGGCCCCCGCCCCCTCCTCCCTCCCCGTCCTGCTCTCCACCGCGCTGACCACGTTCGACGACCTCTGGAGCCCGCGGATCGTCACCCGCGTCAACGACTACGACGTCCGGATCGCCAAGGTCGAGGGCGAGCACGTGTGGCACGTGCACGACTCCACCGACGAGTTCTTCCTGGTCCTGGACGGCGAGCTGGCCATCGCCCTGCGCGAGGAGTCCGGCGAGCGCACGGTCACCCTCCCCAAGGGCGCCGTGTTCACCGTCCCGCGCGGCACCGAGCACAAGCCCCTCGCGCCCGGCGGCGCCTCGATCCTGCTGCTGGAGCCCACCGGCACCTCGACGGTCGGCGACCGCCACGACCCCGTTCCCGCCCATGTGGACGCCACCACGGGCCACGCCCTGGACGAGCGCTAGCACCCGTCGACCCGTCCACCAGTCCCCCCGTCCACCAGTCCCCCCGTCCACCCGTCCACCCGTCCACCCGTCCGCCCGTCCGCCCGTCCGCAGCGGAGGGCCGTGGGGGGGCGTGGACATACGTTCTCTCCATCACCCAATGGGGTAATCCGACAATTTCGTCCCGTCTGTGCCGTCATGCTCTGAGAGGGTGCGCGGCGCACTGGCGCACCCGCCGGAAAGAGACGATTCCTGGGCATGGGTGGGTGGGGCATGACGCATGCGACCGATGGAGACCGGGGCCTCGACGAGCGGGTGGTGCTGGTGGCCGCGGGCCTCGCCGATCTGGCCGTGAGCACGGCCGGCTCGGCGGTGGGCACCCTGCGCGGGCTGCTGCGCCGCTCGGACACGGCCGACCTGGCACGCGACGCCGAGCTGGACCTTCAGGCGCGGGGCCGCCTCGCGCTGGACCGCTGCGGGAGCCGGCCGCCCGCCCACCTGGAGGTGCTCGCCCGGCACAAGCTGCGCCAGGCCGGCGACGGCGCCGATGACTGACCGGGCGGCCCCGGGGCTCGACCGCCCGGACCCGTCACGCGACCACCGCGAAACCACAGAACCCACACCCGCCCCCGCCCCCTGGCATCCGGCCCCCGACCGCCCGGACCCCGCCGACCCCGGCCACTGGAGTACCGCCGTCTTCCGAGCCCGCATCGACGCCGTCCTGCGGGACTTCCTGGGCGGCGAGGCGGACCGGCTCGCCGCCGTCGACGACGACCTCGCACCCGTGGCCGAGCGGCTGCGGGGCGCCGCGGGCCACGGCAAGCGGCTGCGGTCGGCCTTCTGCTACTGGGGCTGGCGGGCGGCCGGGCAACCCGACAACGACGCCCTCGTGCGCGCCGCGGCCGCCATGGAACTCGTGCACGCCGCGGCGATCGTCCACGACGACCTCATCGACGACAGCCCGCTGCGGCACGGGCAGCCCACCGTCCACCTCGCCTTCGAGAAGGACCTGCACGGACGCCCCCGGGCCCGCGCCGCCGCCAGGTCCCTGGCGATGCTGGTCGGCGACCACCTGATGGCGCTCGCCGGCCACCTCTTCGCCACGAGCGGCCTGCCCGCCGCCTACCTCGCGCGGGCCCGGGGCCTGTGGGGCGACCTCGCCCGCGACCTGATCGCCGGCGAGTGCCTGGAGATCCTGCGCACCGGCGGCCGCCCGGACACCGAGGCGTCCTTGCAGGTCATCCGCTACAAGACCGCCAAGTACACCGTCGAGCAACCGCTCCTCATGGGCGCCCTGCTCGGCGGCGCCGGGCCCACCCTGCGGGAGTGCCTGTCCGCCTACGGACTGCCCCTGGGCGAGGCCTTCCAGCTCCGGGACGACCTGCTCGGACTGTTCGGCGACCCCGAGCGGACGGGCAAGGCCGGACTGGACGACCTGTCCGCCCAGCGGCCCACCGCCCTGCTCGCCGAGACCTGGAAGGCCGCCGACGCCGCACAGCGCGAAGAACTCGGCCGGCTGCTCGGGCGGAGCGACCTGGAGGAGGCCCACCTGCACCGGGTGCGCTACCTGATGCTCCGGCTGAAGGCGCCGGAACGGATCGAGCACATGATCCGCACCCGCGTGGAAGAGGCCACGCGCGCGTTGGACGACGCCGACGTCCCCGCCCCGGCCCGGCGGACCCTGGCCGACCTCGCCCTCCGTGCCACCGCCCGCAGCAACTGACCGCGGCCCGACCGCGGCAACCGACCGCAGGAGACGACGATGCCCCGCACCGACACACCGACGGACGACCTGCGGCTGAGCGGCGACGAGCTGGCCGACTCCGTGGTCGCCACCCTCTTCGAACGCGGCGAGGTCGGCACGTTCAACACGCTCATGCGCTTCGTGACCACCGCGGGGCAGGACCTCCCCGAGGGCCTGCCCGACGTGGCGCGCGAGTACCTCCGCGAGACCAGCGCGCCGCCGTCCTGGGTGGACTGGAACGAGATGGAGAAGGCCCGGCTGTTCTTCATCGACAACAACGTGCACATCTCCACCGCGCTGTCGTTCGCGTCGATGCCCGCCTGCTACCTCGTCCCGCACGTGGCGAAGCTGCTGTCGGCGACCCACGGCCTCAGCTACCCCTCCAGGCGGATGGCGGAGACCGGCCAGTTCACCGTCCACCTCATGCAGCCCGACGCGTTCGAGGCCGGCGGACGCTTCCTGCCGGCCGCGCAGAAGGTGCGCCTGCTGCACGCCGCCATCCGCCACCACCTGATCCGGGAGGACCGCTGGGACACCGCGGCGCTCGGCGTGCCGATCTGCCAGGAGGACATGATCGGCGGGCAGATGTTCTTCTCGATCCTCGTCCTGGACAGCCTGCACCGCCTCGGCATCCACATGACCACCGACGGGGCGGAGTCCTACTACTACGCCTGGCGCGTGGTCGGCGCCATCCTCGGCGTCGACCAGGACGCCGTCCCCAGGACGCTCGCGGAGGCCCGCCGCTTCCTCGACCTCTACATGCTCCGCCACATGGGCCCCTCCGACGAGGGCGCGCACCTCACCAGGCAGCTCATCGACCTGTACGAGGAGGTGGTCCCCGGCACCTTCTTCGACCCGATCGTCTCCGCCCTGATCCGCCACCTCGTCGGCGACACCTGCGCGGACTGGCTCCGCGTCCCCCGCACCGCCTGGGACACGGTGGTCAAGGCCGTCCCCCGCCTGCTCGGCGTCCTGGAGACGATCGAGGACCGCTCCCCGCTGGGCGCCTGGGCCCTGGACCGCCTCGGCCACCTCACCACGGTCCTCGAACTGTCCTCCCTCACCCGCGGCCGCGTCATGCACTACGCCATCCCGGAGGAGCTGAAGAAGGACTACGGCGTGACGAACACGGTCCCGCGCGCGAAGCGCTGGACGCCGCCGCCGGCGACGGTTTCCTGAGAGGTACCGGGTGCGGCCCCCGGGGCACCCGTGCGGCCATCCGCCGCCCGAGGGGCACCCGGGGCACCCGGGCCGTCCGGGGCGGGTGCCCAGGGAGGGTGACCCCGGGGAATACTCACCCACAGTGATGGCATTCTGGGACGTATGAGCCACTCCGCCTCCGCCGCAGACTCCGCCTCCGCCCCCGCCCCCCGGCGCGCCCGCGTGAGGGCGCCCGAGCTGGTCGGCAAGGGCGGCTGGCTGAACACCGGTGGCAAGGAGCTGAAGCTGGCCGACTTCCGAGGCCGCACATTGATCTTGGATTTTTGGACGTTCTGCTGCATCAACTGCCTCCACGTCCTCGACGAGCTCCGCGAGCTGGAGGAGAAGCACCGGGACACGGTGGTGATCGTCGGCGTGCACTCGCCGAAGTTCGTGCACGAGGCGGAGCACCAGGCCGTGGTGGACGCGGTGGAGCGGTACGGCGTGGAGCACCCGGTGCTCGACGATCCGGAGCTCGCGACCTGGAAGCAGTACGCCGTGCGGGCCTGGCCGACGCTCGTCGTGATCGACCCCGAGGGCTACGTGGTCGCCCAGCACGCCGGCGAGGGGCACGCGCACGCCATCGAGCGGCTGGTGGCGGAGCTGGAGGAGGAGCACGACGCCAAGGGGACGCTGCGGCGTGGCGACGGCCCCTATGTGGCGCCCGAGCCGGTGGCCACGCACCTCCGGTTCCCCGGCAAGGCGCTGCTGCTGCCGTCGGGGAATCTGCTGGTGTCGGACACCACCCGGCACCAGCTCGTGGAGCTCGCCGACGACGGTGAGAGCGTGGTGCGGCGGATCGGCACCGGCCACCGCGGGTTCCTGGACGGGTCGGCCGACGGTGCGGCCTTCAACGAGCCGCAGGGCCTCGCGCTGCTCGACGAGGGGACGGTCGTCGTCGCCGACACCGTGAACCACGCGCTGCGCGCGCTCGACCTCGCCACCGGCGCCGTCACCACCCTCGCGGGCACCGGCCGGCAGTGGATGCAGGGCTCGCCCACCAGCGGCCCGGCGTGCGAGGTGGCGCTCTCCTCGCCGTGGGACGTCGCCCTCTTCGGCGGCAAGGTGTGGATCGCCATGGCCGGCGTCCACCAGCTCTGGACGTACGACCCGGCGGACCGCACCGTGGCCGTCGCCGCCGGCACCACGAACGAGGGGCTCGTCGACGGGCCCGGCGCCGAGGCCTGGTTCGCGCAGCCCTCGGGGCTCGCGGCGGCCGGGGACCGGCTCTGGCTGGCCGACTCCGAGACCTCGGCGCTGCGCTGGGTGGACGCGGACGGCGCCGTGCACACCGCCGTCGGCACCGGCCTCTTCGACTTCGGGCACCGCGACGGGCCCGCCGGCCAGGCGCTGTTCCAGCACCCGCTGGGCGTGACCGCCCTGCCGGACGGCTCGGTCGCCGTCAGCGACACGTACAACCACGCCCTGCGCCGCTACGACCCGGCCACCGGCGAGGTCAGCACGCTCGCGACCGACCTGCGGGAGCCCTCCGGCGCCGTGGTCGACGGCGGCGAGATCGTGGTCGTGGAGTCGGCCCGGCACCGGCTGACCCGGCTCCGGCTGCCGGACGAGGCCGTGCGCGTCACGCCCGTCGCGCACCGCACGCAGCGCGCCGCGACCGAGGTGGCCCCCGGCGACCTCCGGCTCGACGTGATCTTCCAGGCCCCGGCGGGCCAGAAGCTGGACGAGCGCTACGGCCCGGCGACCCGCCTGCTGGTCTCCTCGACCCCGCCCGAGCTGCTGCTCGACGGCGCCGGTCCGGACAGCGCCCTGACCCGGGCCCTCGCGCTCAACCCCGACGTCACGGAAGGCGTCCTGCACATCTCCGCGATGGCCGCGTCCTGCGACGACTCCCCCGACACGGAGTTCCCCGCCTGCCATGTCCACCAGCAGGACTGGGGCGTTCCGGTGCGCGTGGCCGCGGGTGGAGCGGCGCGGTTGCCGCTGGTGCTGGCGGGCATGGACGCGGTCGAGGAGTAGGGCGGCCCGGAGGTCACCGGTTCGGGTGTGATGGGCGACATCAAGTGATGCAGTAACGACTTTGCGTTATGTCCGTTCCGTTAGGCTGGTCCACATGAGTGAGCTTGACGAGTACCGTCGCATCATGGACCAGCGCATGAGCGCTCTTGAGGCGGAGATGGACGCCCTGCGCGACCAGATCACCACGACGCGGGCGGTCGTCGCCATAAACGATCGCGATGTCTCGGAGTTCAAGACCGAGTTGAGGGCTCACCGGCAGACTCTCCAGGCGCTGCGGGAGACGCAGTTGGAGCAGCAGCAGGAGATCGGCCGACTCCGGACCGAGGTCCGTTCGGGCTTCGCCGAAGTACAGTCCACCTTCGCGACGGTCCTCGCCGGCATCCAGGCCATCGCCACCCGCCTTCCCGAGGACCCCGCCGCGGGCCCGGAGGTCCCGGCCGCCAGGTAACCCCCTCGGCGGGCCGGTGCGGCTGCCCATGCCCCGTGGGCCGTATCCCGTGGGGCACACGGCCCATGGCCCGTTGGCCATGGCCCGGTCCTATCGTTTATTGGCCCGCCCGGCGTTGCGAGGCTCCCCGGCCAGGACACAGGGTGGTGCCATGAGCGAGAACACGATGCGTGCCCTCAGCCAGGACGCCTATGGAGGGCCCGAGGTCCTCAGGGAGGTCCGGGTTCCGCGGCCCGAGCCCATCGGCAACGAGATCCTCGTCGCCGTCCACGCCGCCGGGCTGAACCCCACCGACTTCAAACACCGCGCTCGCGAGATGGAACTGGGCGAGCCGCCGCTCACGCTGGGCTGGGACGTGTCGGGTGTCGTCGAGGCGGTCGGCGTCGGCGTCACGCTGCACCAGCCGGGCGACGAGGTGTTCGGGATGCTGCCCTACCCGAAGGGGCACGGCGCGCACGCCGAGTACGTGACCGCTCCCGCCCGCGCCTTCGTGCCCAAGCCGGCCGCGCTCGGCCATGTGGAGGCCGCCGCGCTCCCCCTGGCGGCGATGACCGCGTGGCAGGCGCTCGTCGATGTGGCTGACGTGCGGCCGGGGCAGCGGGTGCTGGTGCAGGCGGCGGCCGGCGGGGTGGGACACCTCGCCGTGCAGATCGCCAAGGCGCGCGGTGCGTACGTCATCGGCACGGCGTCCGCCGCCAAGCACGACCTGGTACGGAGCCTGGGCGCCGACGAGGTCGTCGACTACCGCACCCAGGACTTCGTCGCCGAGGCCCGCGAGATGGACATGGTCCTCGACCCGCTTCTCGGCCAGGACCGGCTGCGTTCGCTCGAAACCCTGAAGCCGGGCGGCCTGCTGGTGTCGATCCTGCCCGCCCAGTTCGCCGAGGTTCAGGCGCGGGCGGCCGAGTTGGGGGTGCGGGCGACCGCCCTTCTGGTCGAGTACGACCACGCGGGCATGGAGGGCGTCGCCGCGCTGGTGGAGTCCGGGCAGTTGCGCCCGCATGTCTCCGGTACGTATCCGCTGGCCGAGGCCGCGAAGGCGCACGCGGAGGGTGAGACGGGCCGGGTCACGGGGAAGCTGGTGCTGACGGTGCGCTCCTGAAGCGCCTTCAGGACGGCCGGGGGCCGGCTGCCCCGCCCGGCACCCGGCCCGCCCCGCCCGGCATCGTGTGTGGTCCGTGTAGGGGATGACTCGTGTGGCGCGTCCTACTCGTAGCCGCCGTACGTCCCATCCGGGTGATGGTGGTGGTGCCGTTCCTCCTCCACCACCGGTGCGTTGGGCACGACGACACGGCGCCGCCTGGCGATGCTGCTGAAGGTGGCGATTCCGATCAGGCCGACGGCCATGAAGATCACGCCGACGAGATCGAGGTTGACGCCCTTCATGTGCCAGTTGGTGGCGAAGGTGAGAATCGCGCCCACGGCGATCAGGATGATGCATCCGCCGAGACCCATGATTCGCTCCCTCCTGTCCTTCCGCTGGGAAGTTGGCTCCTGGAGCCGGGACGGGAGACTCGATGCCGCCCCACCCCGGCCGGTGACCCCGGGTCAGGACGGGTGCCCCGCCCGGCACGTGAGTCCGGATGAGTTCCACTGGAGTGCCACGTGGTTCATCCGGACCGACGTCCAGGTACCCCCGGTGCCGGCAGGCATGCCGCACGAAAGGGGAAACAACGGTCCATGGGGCCGGGGTGGCGCCGGGGTCGCGCCCGCTCAGCCCTCCAGGAACGCCTTGAGCGCTCCCGCCAGCAGGAACGGGTCCTCCGCGGAGCACAGTTCGCGGGCGCTGTGCATGGAGAGGATGGCCACACCCACGTCGACGGTCTTGATGCCGTGCCGGGCGGCGGTGATCGGGCCGATCGTGGTGCCGCAGGGCATCGCGTTGTTGGACACGAACGACTGGAACGGCACGCCCGCCTTCTCGCAGGCCGCGGCGAACACGGCACGCCCGCTGCCGTCCGTGGCGTAGCGGTTGTTCACGTTGACCTTGAGGATCGGGCCGCCGCCCGCCATCGGGTGGTGCGTCGGGTCGTGCCGCTCCGGGTAGTTGGGGTGCACCGCGTGGCCCGTGTCGGAGGAGAGGCAGACGCTGCCGGCCAGCGCCCGCGCGCGGTCCTCGAACGTTCCCCCGCGGGCGAAGACGGAGCGCTCCAGCACCGAGCCGAGCAGCGGGCCGTCGGCGCCGGTGTCGGACTGCGAGCCGTTCTCCTCGTGGTCGAACGCGGCCAGGACCGGGATGTGCGGCAGCTCCAGCGCGTGCGGCGGCTCGGAGCCGCCCGCGCCACTGCCGTCGCCCGCCGTCACGGCGGCCAGCGCGGCCGTGGCCGAGTGCACCGAGAGCAGGTCGTCCATGCGCGGCCCGGCGACCAGCTCGCCGTCCCGCCCCAGGTAGGACGGGGCCTCCACGGAGTGCGCCATCAGGTCCCAGCCGGTGACCTCGCCCGCCGGCAGGCCGCACTCCTCCTCCAGGAATGCGATCAGGTCGCCCTCGTGGGCCTGGCCGAGGCCCCACACCGGCTGGAGGTGCCGCTGCTTGTCGAGCTTCAGGCCCTCCGTGTTCGCGCCCCGGTCCAGGTGGATGGCGAGCTGCGGCACCCGCATCAGCGGCCGGTCGACGTTGACGAGCCGGGAGCTGCCGTCCCGCAGCGTGAGCCGGCCGGCGAGGCCGAGGTCGCGGTCCAGCCAGGAGTTGAGCAGCGGCCCGCCGTAGATCTCCACCGCCACCTGCCGCCAGCCGTGCGCCCCGGTGTCCGGCAGCGGCTTGACCCGCAGGTTGGGGGAGTCGGTGTGAGCGCCGACGATCCGGAAAGGGGTGTGCGCCTCAGCGTTCGCCGGCACGTACCAGGCCACCAGGGCCCCGCCGCGCAGTACGTACTTGCCGCCCGTCGAGCCGTCCCAGGCGTCGGTCTCCGCGACCTGCCGGAATCCCGCCTTCTCCAGCCGCTCGGCCGCGTTCGCCACCGCGTGGTACGGCGAGGGGCTGGTGGACAGGAACGACATGAGGTCGTCTGTGTGTCCGCGGTCGAAGCCGAGGGACGCGCGCGGAACGCCCCTCGGCGGGGTGGCGGACGACGGACGGGCGCTAGTGCTCATGGGTTCACCTTAACGACGCCGGAGGGCCCGTTCCCGGGGTTGCGGAACGGGCCCTCGAACGGGGGTGGGAAACGGGCCGTTTCCCCAGGGTGCGGGCCTCTGGGGGATCGGCCCGCGGGTGCGGGGCGCGGGTGCGGGGCGCGGGGGCAGGGGGTCCGTGTGGCGGTGTCTGCCTGGCGGTCTGCCTGGTGGTCCGTGCCGGCCGGTGTCGCGGGTCGGCTTCGGGGGTCGGTGTCGCGGGTCGGCCGGCTGGCGCTTCGGGGCGGTGTGCGGGTCTCGACGCTCTTCGGTGAACCTGCCGGACTGCTCCCGGTCACGTGCCCGTGCCGCCGGTGAACGTGCCCGTGCCGGCTAGGTCGTGTCCGGCGGATCTTCGTGGGCCCGCGACTCCCCCACTGCCTGAAGGGCGTGGGTGGGGGTACCTCCCACGCCGGTTCAGGGCAGTGGGGGAGTGCCCCCAGCACCGCACCTCGCCGCGTTGTCGGAGTCATCCGGGTACGCCCAGTACGAGGATGATCCTCCGCCTTGCGATGCACGGCACCAGACGCCGCAGGCTGATCCACGAAGATCCGCCGGACACGACCTAGAAGGCCGTCTCGTCCAGCTCCATCAGGTCCAGGCCCACCGACTCGGCGATGCCCCGCTGCACGGCCACGCCCGGCAGGACGTTCTGCGCGAAGAACTTCGCCGCGGCGATCTTGCCCTGGTAGAACGCGACGTCCTTGGCGGTCAGGCCCTGCCCGTCGGAGAGCTTCTCCGTGGCCACCGCCGCGCCGCGCAGCAGCAGGTAGCCGGTGATCACGTCGCCGGACGACAGCAGCAGGCGGGTGGTGTTGAGGCCGACGCGGTAGATGCTCTTGACGTCGTTCTCCGTGGCGGCGAGGTCGGTGAGCATCGCGCCGACGATCGCCTCCAGCTCGACGGCCGCCTTGGCCAGCTCCTCGCGTGCCGAGGCCAGCTCCTCGCCGCCGCTGCCGACCGCGAGGAACTTCTTGATCTCCTCGGCGAGCGAGTTCAGCGCCTGGCCCTGGTTGCGGACGATCTTCCGGAAGAAGTAGTCCTGGCCCTGGATGGCGGTCGTGCCCTCGTAGAGGGTGTCGATCTTGGCGTCCCGGATGTACTGCTCGATCGGGTACTCCTGGAGGTAGCCCGAGCCGCCGAAGATCTGGAGCGACTGCGCGAGCTGCTCGTAGGCCCGCTCCGAGCCGTAGCCCTTGACGACCGGGAGCAGCAGGTCGTTCAGCGCGTGCGCCTGCGCGGTGTCCTCGCCGCGGGCCTCCTTGACGGCGATCTCGTCCTGCACGGATGCCGTGTACAGCACCAGCGCCCGCATGCCCTCGGCGTACGCCTTCTGCGTCATCAGCGAACGGCGGACGTCGGGGTGGTGCGTGATGGAGACCTTGGGCGCCGTCTTGTCCATGAACTGGGCGAGGTCCGGGCCCTGCACGCGCTCCCTGGCGTACTCCAGCGCGTTGAGGTAGCCGGAGGAGAGGGTGGAGATGGCCTTGGTGCCGACCATCATCCGGGCGAACTCGATGATCCGGAACATCTGCCGGATGCCGTCGTGCCGGTCGCCGATCAGCCAGCCCTTGGCCGGGTGGCGGTCGCCGAAGGTGAGCTCGCAGGTGTTGGAGACCTTCAGGCCCATCTTGTGCTCGACGTTGGTGGCGTAGACGCCGTTGCGCTCGCCCAGCTCGCCGGTCTCCGGGTCGAACTCGTACTTGGGCACCAGGAAGAGGGAGAGGCCCTTGGTGCCGGGTCCCGCGCCCTCGGGGCGGGCGAGGACGTAGTGGAGGATGTTCTCCTCCAGGTCGTGCTCGCCGGAGGTGATGAAGCGCTTGACGCCCTCGATGTGCCAGGAGCCGTCGTCCTGCGGGACGGCCCTGGTGCGGCCGGCGCCGACGTCGGAGCCGGCGTCCGGCTCGGTGAGCACCATCGTGGACGCCCAGCGCTTGTCGACGGCGACCTGCGCTATGTGCTTCTGCTGCTCGGTACCCTCCTCGAAGAGGATGCGGCAGAAGGCCGGGCCCGAGGCGTACATCCACAGCGCCGGGTTGGCGCCGAGCACCATCTCCGCGTACGACCAGATCAGGGACGGGGGCGTGTTGGTGCCGCCGATCTCCTCGGGGATGCCGAGGCGCCAGTACTCCGAGTCCATGAAGGTGCGGTAGCCCTTCTTGAACGACTCGGGGAGGGGGGCCGTGCTGGTCTCGGGGTCGAAGACCGGGGGCGTGCGGTCGGCTTCGGCGTAGGACTCCGCGAGGTCGCGCTCGGCGAGGCGGCTGACCTCGGAGAGGATGCTCCTGGCGGTGTCGGTGTCCATCTCCGCGAACGGGCCGGTGCCATACAGCTTGTCCCGGCCGAGCACCTCGAAGAGGTTGAACTCGACGTCGCGAAGATTCGACTTGTAGTGGCCCATGGCTACGGCTCCGGAGGCGGGTCGGAGGGGTGGGTACCTCGTGGTTCGTGCGGGGGCGCCACGGTGTGGGCGCGGATGACCGGCTTGTCTACCAGTCGGTAGCAGTCATCATGCTACCCGTGGGTAATAAAAACAACCCCTTCCTGGGGTTTTGTGGCTGGGGACACGGGGCTGTGGGGGCGCGCTGTTTGATTCTGTCTTGTTGGCGGTGCGCCTGCGTCGTGCGCCTGAGCGGTTGCGCCTTCGTCATGCGTCTTCGCGGTGCGCATGCGTCTGCCGGTTCCTCGTGGGGCGCCTTCCGTGTCGTTCAGGGCGGGGCCCCGGGGGGATGTACTCCCCCAGCGCCTCAAGGGCCTGGGAGGTGCCCCCACGGTCCGGCGCCCCACTGTTGTCCGGACGGGTTCTGTGGGCCTGGCGCCGGCCTCCCCCAGTGCCTTGAGGGCCTGGGAGGTACCCCCAGCGCGCACATCCCCCCCTTGTCCCCTCCTGTCTCGTACGCGGCTGCGGGCCGGTGGGGGCGGGTGTGGAAGGCCCGTCTGTGGGGGGTGTCTTGTCTCCGGCGGTCCGCTGCGTGGGTGGGCGGGGACGCGGCAGCGCGAGGGGGCACGTGCGTGGTCGGCTGAGCGTACGGCGGCCGGGTGGAAGTGGGGCCGGGGCTGAGGAGAGGTAAGGGTCAGCCGTACATGCGGCGCATGGCGAAGTCGACCATTTCCTCTACCGCCTTGGCGTCGAAGACCATGCGGTGGTCGCCCTCCATGTCCAGGACGAATCCGTAGCCGGTGGGGAGCAGGTCGATCACCTCGGCGCCGGTGATGACGAAGTACTTCGAGTCCTTGCCGGCGTAGCGGCGCAGCTCCTTGAGGGAGGTGAACATCGGGATCACCGGCTGCTGGGTGTTGTGCAGGGCCAGGAAGCCCGGGGTGTCGCCGCGCGGGCAGTACACCTTGGACGTGGCGAAGATCGACTGGAAGTCCTCGGACGCCATCGAGCCGGTGGTGAAGGCGCGTACGGCGTCGGCCAGGGAGGGCGGCGAGGGCTCCGGGTACAGCGGAGGCGGCGGCTGTCCGTAGTCGCCGGGCATCTGGTGCGGCGGCTGGTGAGCGTACTGCTGGCCCTGGGCCGCCTGCTGGTCGTAGCCGTACATGCCCGCAAGCGTACCCAGGGCGGGGGGCCGCCGGGGGGCGATACCCGGTCGGATCCGTCGCAGTTCCGCGCGCCCCTGTAGCGGGCGCTTGCGCGCCCCCTTCCCGTGGGCACAGGGCGAAAGGCCAGGTCAAGGCGTGTGGGAATGCCGGGTGCTGGCAGAAAGTTCTACGTTCAACTAAACTCCGAGCAGAAGGAGGTACGACCATGCCTGCTGTGACCGTCGAGAACCCTCTGACCCTCCCGCGCGTGGCACCCCCGGCCGACGCCACCCCCCGCCCCGTGCTGGCGGTGAGCACGGCCCCCAGCGGGTTCGAGGGCGAGGGCTTCCCCGTGCGCCGTGCCTTCGCGGGGATCAACTACCGGCACCTCGACCCGTTCATCATGATGGATCAGATGGGCGAGGTGGAGTACGCGCCGGGCGAGCCCAAGGGCACCCCGTGGCATCCGCACCGCGGCTTCGAGACCGTCACGTACATCATCGACGGGATCTTCAACCACCAGGACTCCAACGGTGGCGGCGGCACCATCACCAACGGCGACACCCAGTGGATGACCGCGGGCAGCGGCCTGCTCCACATCGAGGCGCCGCCCGAGGAGCTGGTCGTCTCCGGCGGCCTCTTCCACGGGCTCCAGCTCTGGGTCAACCTTCCGGCCGCGGACAAGATGAAGGACCCGCGGTACCAGGACATCCGCGGCGGCCAGGTGCGGCTGCTGACCACCCCGGACGGCGGCAGCCTGCTGCGCGTCATCGCCGGCTCGCTCGACGGGCACGAGGGCCCCGGGATCACCCACACGCCGATCACGATGGTGCACGCCAGCATCCGGCCCGGCGCCGAGGTCACCCTGCCCTGGCGCGCCGACTTCAACGGGCTCGCGTACGTCCTCGCCGGCCACGGCAGCGCCGGCACCGACCGCAGGCCCGTGCACACCGGGCAGACCGCGGTGTTCGGCACCGGCTCCTCGCTGACCGTGCGGGCCGACGAGAAGCAGGACTCCAGCGCGCCCGACCTGGAGGTGGTCCTCCTCGGCGGGCTGCCGATCCGGGAGCCGATGGTGCACTACGGGCCGTTCGTGATGAACACCAAGGAGGAGTTGCAGCAGGCCTTCGAGGACTTCCAGAAGGGGCGGCTCGGCACCGTCCCGGTGCCCCACACCTGAGCCGGGTTCCCGGATCCCGTCCCACCCCGGATTCGGGCCCACCCCGGATGCGGTCTCGCACCTGACCCGGTCCCGCGTCTGGCTCTGCCGGCCGACCGCGTCGGGTGGTTCGGGGTGCGGTGGTCGCGGCAGGCCCCGCCGGTCGTCCTAAGAGCAGCGGGCCCCTACGGGGCCCGTTCTCATGTGCGGGCCCCCTCCCCGCCCCGTACCAGCCACGCCGTCATGGCGAGGACCAGGACCGCCGCCGCGGCGTGCGTCGCGGCCAGGAGCTGGTCGCCCGTGGCCAGCGTCAGTTCCGCCTCGCCGGCGCGGATCCGGGTGACCGTGTCCGGTGCGAAGAGGGCCAGCAGGATCAGCAGGAACGCCGCCGCCGGCCGTGAGCGGTCCACCGCGGCGAGCTGGGTCAGGCGCAGCATGAGCGGCACCAGGGCCCAGGTCCAGTAGAACGTCCACGCCACCGGCAGTACGAGCAGCATCAGGGTGGCGGGGACCGTGATGCCGAGAAGTTCCTCGCCGTGCCGCCGGCACCGCCTGGCGAGCAGCAGCCCGGCGGCCAGGACCGCCACCGCGGCCAGCAGGTACGGCAGGGTCGTGCCCTGGGTGCCGTGCACCGCGCGGACCAGCAGGCTCCTTATCGTCTCGCTGTCCGCGGTCTGGGGTGCCCCTATGCGGTCGCTGGCGAAGACGTAGCGGGTCCAGTAGTCGGCGGAGTCGCCCGGCAGGACCAGCCAGCCGACCGCGGCCGTCGCCACGAAGGTGCCCGCCGCGACCAGCGCCGGGACCCGCCGCCCGGTGCACAGGTAGTAGACGGCGAAGATGCCCGGGATCAGCTTCAGTCCCGCCATCAGCCCTATGCCGACGCCCTTGGCGCGGGAGCCGTCCGGCCGGGTCAGGTCCCAGGCCGTCACGGCGAGGATGAGGAACGTGACCTGGCCCAGCATCAGGCTGGTGCGCCCCGGGAACAGCCAGACGAACGCGGCGCTGAACGCGATCACGGCCCGGTGCCGCACCCGTGGCGCCGGCCACCCGGCGTGGCCGAGGAACGCGCCCACCGCCGCGTGCAGCAGCGCCGTCGACGCGCACAGCACCAGGACCGCGCAGAGCGCCTTGCCGGGCAGCGCGAGCGGGGCGAGGAGCAGCGCGGCGAACGGCGGATAGGTGAAGTCGATGTCGTTCCGGTAGAGGGGTGCTCCGTGGAGTACCTGGGCGGCGCCCTGCCGGTAGACGGAGAGGTCGAACTGCCAGGCGTCCGCCGTCCGGTAGGCCAGGTACACGAGAGTGCTGAGCACGGCCGTCGAGAGCGCGTAGCACGCTCCCCGGTACGCCGGGTGCGGGGCTGCGGCGGACAGGGCTCCGGGCGCGCCGTCGGGTGTCTCGCCGGTGCTGGCTGTGCGGATCGGCACTGTGCGTCCCCCCGTGGCCGGACGTGCTCGACGGCGCTCTCCCCCACCCCAGGGCGTCACGCCCCGTGGGGGAGCAGATTCGCAGCGTGCCCGGATGTCCGCTATATCGGGATGATGTGATTCATGACACATTCTGTCGGGGGTGGGGGCGGCGGGCGCTGCCCGTGCGCGGGGTGCGGGCCGGGGCCGGCGTGGCGGGCTTCACCCCCGTGGGCCCGGCCCGGATGACGGCGGACCGGGTGCGTGATCGGCTGTCAGGGTGCAGCCCGTGCCGCCCCTGCTCCCGGAACCGGTCCGGCGCACCGCGGCCTGGTGTGTCGTCGTCCTGCTGGTCACCGGGGTCGCCGCGGTCGGCGTCTGGCTCTGCATCGTGTTGCAGACCGCGGTCACGCCGGTGCTGCTCGCGCTGCTCGGCACGGCGCTGCTGAGGCCGCTGTACCGGCGGCTGGTGCGGGCGCACGTCAACCGTTCGCTCGCCGCCGGGCTGACCTGTGTCGCCGTGGTCGGCGTCGTCGGCGGCGCGGTCTACGTCGTGGTGGCCTCGCTGGTCGACAACGGGCACCAGATCACCACCTCGCTCAAGCACGCCGGCAACTCCGTGGCCCGGCACTTCGGCGCCGCGGGCACCTCCCTGGACGACGTGGCCGCGAACGCCGGGAAGCTGCTGTCGAAGTTCGGCGCGACGGCCGCGTCGGGGGTGATCAGCGGGCTGAGCGTGGTGGCGGAGTGGATCGCCACCGGGATCCTCGCGCTGCTGCTGGTCTTCTTCTTCCTGCGGGACGGCGGCCGTGCGCTGCGCGCGCTGCGGGTGCTGGCGCCGGGCGACAGCGGTGCGGTGCTGGAGGCGGTGGCGCGGCGCGCGTTCGGGGCCGTGGAGGGCTTCATGCGGGGCACCACCCTGATCGCGCTGATCGACGCGGTGCTGATCGCCGTGGGGCTGGTCATCCTGCGGGTGCCGGGTGCGGTGGGGCTGGGTGCGCTGGTCTTCGTGGGCGCCTACATCCCCTACCTGGGGGCGGTGATCTCGGGGGCGGTGGCGGTGATGGTCGCGCTCGCGGACCGCGGTTTCGCGATCGCCCTGTGGGCGCTGGGGGTCGTGCTCGCCGTGCAGGTCATCGAGGGGCACGTGCTCCAGCCGGTCATCCAGAGCCGGACGGTGCAGATGCATCCGGCGGCGGTGCTGCTTGCGCTTACGGCCGGGGCTTCGGTGGCCGGGATCCTCGGGCTGCTGCTGGCGGTGCCGTTGACGGCGGCGGCGTTCGGGGTGCTGGCGGAGTTGCGTGACCGGTACGAGTAGCGGCTGTCGCCGCTGTGTGCCGGGTCCTTGGTTTCCCCGTTTCCTTTGGCTGGGGCGTGCCGGGCTTTTTGGACCTGCGGTCCTTTGCGGTTTCGGGTGGGGCTTCCGGTTCGTTGCGGTCTGCGGGTTCGTCGTGGCTGGTCGCGCAGTTCCCCGCGCCCCTTTTTGGACCTGCGGCCCCTTTTCGGCCTGCGGCCTTGGCCTCGGTCCGTTCTGGTCATTCGGGTTTGTTGCGGTCTGCGGCGGTGTCGTGGCTGGTCGCGCAGTTCCCCGCGCCCCTTTTGGGCCTGCGGCCCTTCTGGGGCCTTCGGCCCCCTTCGCGGCTAGAGGTCGTCCCAGTTCTCCAGGGCGTCCTCCTCCGTTTCCTCCTCCGACTCGTTCAGTTCGAACCAGATGGTCTTGCCGTCGCCGCGGGGGGCCACGCCCCAGGAGTTCGCCAGGTACTCGATGAGGAGCAGGCCGCGGCCGGACGACGCCAGTTCGCCGGGGCGGCGCCTGTGGGGTGGCTCGATGCTGCTGTCGGTGACCTCCACCCGCATGCACTCCTGTCCGGGGATGCCGGTGACCTCCGCGACGAGCCGGGCGTCGCCGTCGGTGTGCCTGAGGACGTTCGCGAGGAGTTCCGACACCAGCAGCTCCGCCGAGTCGACCTGCTCGCGGTCCGGCCAGTCGTGCAGCAGCTCGCGGAGCTGCGTGCGGGCCTGCGCGATCCGCTCCGGCTCCGCCTGCGCGACCGCCAGCGTGGTGCGCCGGGCCGCCTGGCCCGGCAGCGGCTCGCCGGTCCTGCGCAGCAGCATCAGGGCGATGTCGTCGTCGCGGCGGTCGATGTACGGGCCGGTCGTGTGGTGCGACGCGGGGCCGTGCACGGCCTCGATGAGGGTGTCCGCCAGCGTCTCCAGGTCCTGGGGGCCGTAGGTCTCCAGCAGGGACTTGATCCGGCCCCAGCCGGTCAGCAGGTCGTGACCGCCGGTCTCCGCGAGGCCGTCCGTGCAGAGCAGCATCGTCTCGCCGGGCTCCAGGACGAGGTGCGTGATCGGGAAGTCCGCGTCCTCGTCGATGCCGAGCGGCAGCCCGCCGGTCGTGGGCCGCAGCAGCGTGGTGCCGTCCGGCATGTGCACCACCGGGTCGAGGTGGCCCGCGCGGGCGATCGTGAGCGTGCCGGAGGACGGGTCCACCTCCACGTACAGGCAGGTGGCGAAGCGATCGTCCGCGGGGTGCGCGGGGCCGCCGGCCGGCCTGACGCCGTAGTCGTCGTCGCCACCGCCGTTGTCGGCCGACCCGCCCTGGGTCCGGGAGCCGCCGGCGCTGGAGATGTCGGCGAGGAAGCGGTTGGCGCGGCTGAGCACGGCGTCCGGGCTGTGCCCCTCCGCGGCGTAGGCGCGCAGCGCGATCCGCAGCTGCCCCATGAGTCCCGCGGCCCGTACGTCATGCCCCTGCACATCGCCGATGACCAGGGCGATCCGGCCGGTCGGCAGCGTGATCACGTCGTACCAGTCGCCGCCCACCTCCATGCCGCCGCCGGTCGGCACGTACCGGCCCGACACGCCGAGGCCGGGCACCCGCGGGCCGAGGTCCGGCATCATCGAGCGCTGGAGGCCCTCGGTGAGCTCCTTCTGCGTCTCCTCGGCACCCGCCCGGAAGAGCGCCTGCCCGAGCATCCTGGCGACGGTCGTCAGCACGGACCGCTCGTCCGGCGTGAACTGCACCGGGTTCGTGAACGCCGCAAGCCACGCGCCCAGGGTCCGGCCGCCCGACGTCAGCGGCATGACGGCCCACGCCCCGCGCTTGAACCGCCTGGCCAGCGGCCAGAAGCCCGGGTAACGCCTCTGGTACTCCTCCGGCGAGATGTAGAGCGCGTGACCGGTGCGTATCACCTCCGCGGCGGGGTGGCCCGAGGCGAGCGGCATCTCCATGAACGGGTCCATGTCGCCCGGCTTGTGCCCGTGGTGCCCGACCAGCACCATCCGGTCGCCCTCGGTGCCGAAGACCGCCAGGCCGTCCGGTGAGAAGCCCGGCATGGACAGTCCCGCGGCCACCCGCAGCACCTCGGCCGTGGACCGCGCCTCCGCCAGCGCCCGGCCCGCGTCCAGCAGGAACGCCTCCCGGGAGCGTCGCCAGTCCCCGGTGATCTCGTCGAGTCCCGGGGACGATCCTGTGACCTCCTGGAGGGTTCCGGTCATCTCGTAGCTGTCGCTCGCGGCGTCCACGAACGGCATGCAGCGCGCCCGTACCACCCGGATCACGTGGTTGCGGTCGTCCATGATCCGCAGCCGGACCTCGGCGACGGTGCCCTCGGTGATGGCCAGGCGGGAGACGCTGTCGAGTTCGTTCCAGTCGACGGGGTGGAAGCGTGGACGTATGTTCGCCGACGGCATGGTCACCGCCCGGGCGGGCAGGCCGACCAGGCGGGCCGCCTGCGCGTCCAGCGTGACCAGGCCCGCCTCCTCGTCCCAGCGCCACACGCCGGTGCTCACCGCTGACAGCACGGTGGCCGCGTCGGGCAGCGCGCCCTGCGCCGGCCTGCCGACCCTTGCGGCGGGCTCCTCGGCCTCGGCGGCGGGCTCCGCGGATCGGGTGTCGGCTTCTGTGCCCTCGGCGGCGGGCGCGGCGGTTTCGGTGGCGGCTTCTGTGCCTTCGGTCGCGGCCTCTGCGCCCTCGGTGCCGGTCTTCGCGGCCTCGGTGTCGGCCTCTGTGCCCCCGGCGTCAGCCTCCGTGCCCTCGGTGTCCGTCCCCGCGGCCCCGGCGGCCGGGGAGCCCGAGGCGTCCGGGGCCCGGCCGTCGGGCTCAGGTGCGCCCGGCAGCGACCGGTCCTCGGGTGGCGCGTCTCCCGCGTGCCGCGGGCGTGAGTCATCCCCTACGGGCCGGAGGGGATTATTGGTGCGCATCACTCCACTCTAGGAACATGTGCGCGTAAAGGGCGACTGACTGTGACTCTGCCGGGGCCCCGGTCCGTACGGTCCGGACGGTAACCTTGAGGGCCGGCCATCGCCGCCCGGAGCCCCCGCGAGGGCACGGCACGGCCCTCGGCCGTCCGCACCACCGCGCCCCGCCCGCCGGGGCGCCCTCAGGCCCCCGGGCCACCGGCGGCACGGGGCCGGGCACGGCCTCTGCTCCACGACGACGTCCGACGAACGTCCGAACAACATCCGAACAACATCCGACGACATACGACGACTGGGATAGACGATGCACCGATACAGGTCCCACACGTGCGGCGAACTCAGGTCCACCGACGTCGGCACCGACGTCCGGCTGAGCGGCTGGCTGCACAATCGCCGGGATCTCGGCGGCATCCTCTTCATCGACCTCCGCGACCACCACGGCATCACCCAGCTCGTCGCCCGCCCCGGCACCGCGGCGGCCGAGGCGCTGGACAAGCTCTCCAAGGAGACCGTGGTCCGCGTGGACGGCTCGGTGGTCTCCCGCGGCGCGGAGAACATCAACCCCGAGCTGCCCACCGGCGAGATCGAGATCGAGGCGTCCGAGGTGGAGGTCCTCGGAGAGGCCGCCCCGCTGCCCTTCACGGTGAACGCCGAGGACGGCGTCAACGAGGAGCGCCGCCTGGAGTACCGCTTCCTCGACCTGCGCCGCGCCCGGATGCACCGGAACATCATGCTGCGCACGGCCGTGATCGCCGCGATCCGCCAGAAGATGACCGCGCTCGGCTTCAACGAGCTGGCGACGCCCATCCTCACCGCCACCTCGCCCGAGGGCGCCCGCGACTTCGTGGTGCCGTCCCGGATCCACCCGGGCAGGTTCTACGCCCTCCCGCAGGCGCCGCAGCAGTTCAAGCAGCTGCTGATGATCGCCGGCTTCGACCGCTACTTCCAGATCGCGCCCTGCTTCCGCGACGAGGACGCCCGCGCGGACCGCTCGCCCGGCGAGTTCTACCAGCTCGACCTGGAGATGTCGTTCGTCGAGCAGGAGGACGTCTTCCAGCCGGTCGAGAAGCTGATGACCGAGCTGTTCGAGGAGTTCGGCGGCGGCCGGCACGTCTCCTCGCCGTTCCCGCGCATCCCCTACCGGGAGGCGATGGACAAGTACGGCTCCGACAAGCCGGACCTGCGGGCGGAGCTGGAGCTCGTCGACGTCTCCGACGTCTTCGCCTCCTCCGGCTTCAAGGCCTTCGCGGGCAAGCACGTGCGGGCGCTGCCGGTGCCGGGCGTGGACGACCAGCCGCGCCGGTTCTTCGACCAGCTCGGCGAGTTCGCCGTCGAGCAGGGCGCCAAGGGCCTCGCGTGGGTGCGGGTCGGCGCGGACGGCGCGCTGTCGGGCCCGATCGCGAAGTTCCTCACCGAGGAGGACATCGCCGAGCTCACCAAGCGGCTCGCGCTCGTCCCGGGGCACGCCGTCTTCTTCGGCGCGGGGGAGTACGACGAGGTCTCCCGGATCATGGGCGCGGTCCGCGTGGAGACCGCCCGCCGCTCCGGCAACTTCACCGAGGACGTCTTCCGCTTCTGCTGGGTGGTGGACTTCCCGATGTACGAGCGGAACGAGGACACCGGGCAGATCGACTTCTCGCACAACCCGTTCTCGATGCCGCAGGGCGGCCTGGACGCGCTCAAGACCAAGGACCCGCTGGATGTGCTGGCCTGGCAGTACGACATCGTGTGCAACGGCGTCGAGCTGTCCTCCGGCGCGATCAGGAACCACGAGCCGGAGATCATGCTGACGGCGTTCGAGATCGCCGGGTACGAGCGGGAGACGGTGGAGCGGGAGTTCGCCGGCATGCTGCGGGCGCTCCGCTTCGGGGCGCCGCCGCACGGTGGGATCGCGCCCGGGGTGGACCGGATCGTGATGCTGCTCGCGGATGAGCCGAACATCCGGGAGACGATCGCCTTCCCGTTGAACGGGCAGGCGCAGGATCTGATGATGGGCGCGCCGTCCGAGCTGACGGAGGCACGGCTGCGGGAGCTGCACATCTCGCTGCGGCGTCCGGCTCAGTAGCGGTGCGGTAAGGCCTGGCGTCCTGGCCCGCGGTCGGTTGCGGTTCCGTCTCCGGCTGCGGGCCGTGGCCGTTCTTGCGCTCACGCGGCGGAGCCGCATGTCGGACACAGCCCCGCGCCCCTTTGTCGCGCAGTTCCCCGCGCCCCTTATCAGGGGCTGTCCCTTTCGGCCGGTGACGATACGCGCGTCTCGTCGTGGCTGGTCGCGCCCACGCGGCGGAGCCGCATATCAAACACAGCCCCGCGCCCCTTTCGGGGCGCGACTTCACCGGCACGCAAGGCGCCCTGAAGGGGCGCGGGGAACGGCGCGAGCAACCAGGACGAAAGTCGCAGATCACTATCGGCCGAAAGGGGCAGCCCCTGATGAGGGGCGCGGGGAACTGCGCGAAGAACCACGACGAGACCCGCGCATCGCCGCCGGCCGAAAGGGGCAGCCCGGTCCGCCGGCGGCCACCGGCAGGTGGCCCCGAACGAGGCGGACCGGGCGAGGGGTGAACGGGGCCGTCAGGCCTCCGGGCGTTCCTCCAGGCGCGGGAAGAGCGCCTCCCCCTTGGTGACCGTGGCCCCGGCCGGCAGGCGCCCCCACTCGCCGGCCTCGGCGACCCGCTGATCGGCGAGCGCGCCGAGGGCCGCCTCCGCGCCCAGGGACTCCCACAGCTTCCGGGAGGTGTCCGGCATCACGGGGTTCAGCAGGACGGCGACCGCCCGCAGCGCCTCCGCCGCGGTGTAGAGGATCGTGGCGAGGCGCGCCTGCCCCTCCTCGCTCTTGTCTTTGGCCACCTTCCACGGCTCCTGCTCGGTCAGGTAGCCGTTGACCAGCCGGACGAACTCGAAGACCGCGGCGATGCCGCCGGAGAAGTCCAGCTCCTCGCCGATCCTCCGGTCCGCCTCCGCGACCGCCTTCGCCAGGCCCTCGTGCACCGCGGTCTCCGCCGCGCCCACCGCCGTCGCCTCCGGCAGCGTCCCGTCGAAGTAGCGGCTGACCATCGCCGTCACCCGCGAGGCCAGATTGCCGTAGTCGTTGGCCAGCTCGCTCGTGTACCGGGCGGAGAAGTCCTCCCAGGAGAACGATCCGTCCTGGCCGTAGGCGATGGCGCGCAGGAAGTACCAGCGGTACGCGTCGACGCCGAAGTGCGACGTCAGGTCCTGCGGCTTGATGCCGGTGAGGTTGGACTTCGACATCTTCTCGCCGCTGACGAGCAGCCAGCCGTTCGCGAAGACCCGGCCGGGCACCGGCAGGCCGTTCGCCATCAGCATCGCGGGCCAGATGATCGCGTGGAAGCGCAGGATGTCCTTGCCGACGAGGTGGATGTCGGCCGGGAAGATCGAGTCGAACCTGTCCTGGTCGGCGCCGTAGCCCACGGCCGTCGCGTAGTTCAGCAGCGCGTCGATCCACACGTAGATGACGTGCTTGTCGTCCCAGGGCACCTTGATGCCCCAGTCGAACGTGGAGCGCGAGATCGACAGGTCCTGGAGGCCCTGCCGGACGAAATTCACGACCTCGTTCCGCGCGGACTCGGGCTGGACGAAGTCCGGGTGCGCCTCGTAGAGCTCCAGCAGCTTCGGGCCGTACTCGCTCAGCCGGAAGAAGTAGTTCTCCTCCTTGAGGATCTCCACCGGCGTCTTGTGCACGGGGCACAGCTTCTGCCCGGCGAAGGCACCCTCGCCGTCCAGCAGCTCCCCGGGGAGCTTGTACTCCTCGCAGCCCACGCAGTACGGGCCCTCGTAGCCGCCCTTGTAGACCTCGCCCTTGTCGTACAGCGCCTGGACGAACTCCTGCACGCGGTCGGTGTGCCGCTTCTCCGTGGTGCGGATGAAATCGTCGTTCGCGATCTCCAGGTGCTCCCAGAGGGGCTTCCAGGCCTCCTCGACGAGCTTGTCGCACCACTCCTGGGGGGTGACGCCGTTCGCCTGGGCGGTGCGCATGATCTTCTGACCGTGCTCGTCCGTGCCGGTGAGGTACCACACCTTCTCGCCGCGCTGACGGTGCCAGCGGGTGAGCACGTCGCCTGCGACGGTCGTGTAGGCGTGGCCCAGGTGAGGAGCGTCGTTGACGTAATAGATGGGGGTGGAGACGTAGTACGCCTTGCCACCCTGCTTCTCTGATCCAGTGGCCGCCATGGTCGAAATCCTACTGGCCCGGAAGGAGGCGGCTCACATGCGTTACGCACGGTGATGGGGCGTGGCCCCGCGGGAGGCGGCACCGGGGCGGGGCCGGGGGCCGGACACGGGGCCGCTCCGGCCCCCCACCAGGGACTCCCCCAGGGGCTTCACTCAGGGGATTCCCTGAGGGATTCCCTGAGCGAGTCCCCTGAGGGGTCAGCTCTCCAGGAGACGCGCGGTGCCTACGGGCGCCAGGCGGCGAGCAGGCCGTCGTACAGCTCGGCGTCGGTCAGCTCGCGCGGCTCGGGCCCGGCGTGGAAGAACGCGGCGTTGTCCGCCTTGAGCTTCCGCAGGTAGTCGAAGCCCTTCGAGTCGTGCTCGCCGAACGCCACGAACTGGAAGAACAGCGGCAGCCGCGCCGCGTTCGCCAGCGCCTCGGTGGCCGGGCCCTTGGTGTCCGGCGGGCCGTCCGTCTGGAACACCACCAGCGCCGGGCCCGTGGCACCCGACTTCTCGTAGTCGGCGACGACCTCCTCGACCGCCCGGTGGTAGCTGGTGCGCCCCATCCGGCCGGCGGCCTCGTGCAGCTCGTCGACCTTGCCGTCGTAGGAGTCGAGGGCCAGCTCGCCCGTCCCGTCGATGTCCGTCGAGAAGAACACGACGTGCACGGTCGCCTCGGGGTCGGTGTGCGCGGCCAGCGCGAGCACCTGCTCACCGAGGCTCTGTGCGGAGCCGTCCTTGTAGTACGGGCGCATGGACCCCGAGCGGTCGAGCACGAGGTACACCCGTGCCCGCGCCCCGGCGATCCCGGCCCGCTCCAGCGCGTCACCGGCGGCCCGGTAGGCCACGGCCAGCCCCGGCGCGACCTCGTCGACGCGCTCGGCGTTCCCGCCTGCGACGGCTGCGGGGGCGGTGACGGCGACCGGTTCGGGGGCGGCGGCGGGTTCGGGGGCGGCGGGGTCGGCGGGGGGTTCGGTCACGGTCGGTTCCGGAGCGGTCAGCTCCGTGACGGCCGGTTCCGCGGTCGCCGGTTCGGTGGCGGCCGGTTCCGCGGCGGCCGGTTCCGTGGCCGTCGGTTCCGTGACGGTCGGCTCCGCGGTGGCGGCGGGTTCGGGAGCGGCCAGCTCGGGCTCCGGCTCGGGGGCCGCGGCTTCGGCGGTCTCCGCGGCGGGTTCCGGGGCTCCGGCGACTGCTTCCGGCTCCGGGGCGTCCTGGGCGGGCGTGGTCTCGGGCTCTGTCTCTGTCTCGGTCTCGGGCTCGGCCTGGGATTCCGCATCCGGCACCGCGTCGGCCACGGGTTCGGGCGCGGCCTCGGCCACGACCACGGGCTCCGGTGCGCTCTCGGCCTCCGCCTCGGCCTTCACAGACGGCTCCGGTTCCGGCGTGGCCGCCGTCTCCGTCTCCGGCTCGGGTTCGGTGACGGCCGGAGCCGTGGTGGACGCCTCGGGTGCCTCCGCGGCGACGACGTCCACCGTCTCCTCCCGGGCCTCAGCGGTGGCCGTCCGCTTCGGCGCGTCCGACCCCGCCTCCGCCCGGTCGAAGGCCGCGGCCACGAGATCGTTCGCGGCGGACCCCTCCGCCGGAGCCGAGCCCTCCGCGGCGGACGCGGCAGACGCCGACGCGGTCTCGGCCGACGCATTCTCGGCCGACGCGGTCTCGGTGGACGTGGTCTCGGCGGATGTGGCCTCAGTGGACGCCGCAGAAGAGGACGAGTCGTCCACCGGGACACCCGACTGCCCCCGCTTCCGGGACCGCCCTCCCCACGAATCCCGCAGCCGACTCAGAATGCCCATGTGCACAACCCTCCGCGTGACGTGCTTCCCAAGATCCCTGGTAACCCATGGCCAGGACGGACACGTAAGGTTAGCCCCCACGAGACTGGATCTTGGCGAGGGTGGCGGGGGTCTCCGGGACGTCCGCAAACGTCTGTTCCGGTTCGCGAACCTCTAGAGGTTTGTCACCTCGGCCCGCAGGAACGGCATCTCCTCCTCGCGCGGCGAGGGCGCTTCCGCCCCCGGCGGGGTGTGCGTCCGCCGCAACCACTCGCGGTAGGCGGGCGCTTCCCACGCCACCTCCCAGTACGCCTCCTCCAGTTGCGGGAAGACCGCGTCGGCCTCCGCCTCGGAGCGGGCGGCGAGCAGCAGCCGTACGCCGATGGGATCCCCTTCCAGCGGCCTGATCACCAGCTCGGGGCGGGCGCGCGAGGAGGGCTGGCTGACCGTGACCACCTCGCCGCTGGCGACCAGGGAGGACGCGGTGAGGTAGTCGCCGTGCAGCATGAACGGGTCGAGCCCGGCGTTCCGGAACACCCGGCACAGGGCGTCCCATTCGCCGTCGACCGTGGCGTCCACCATCCACCGGTCCGCGGCGAGGTCCCCGAGCCGCACCACAGGGTGGGCCGCCGCGGGGTGGTCCGCGGCGATCATCACGAACTGCGGCTCGCGCTCCACCAGCACGCGGACGTCGAGTTCGGGAGGGACGCGCAGCGGGGTGCCCTCCACCTCGTGGACGAACGCCACGTCGAGCTGGCCGGCGGCGGCCATGCGCAGGAGCGCGTTGGCGGAGACGTCCATCTGGAGGGTGGGTTCGCGGCCGGAAGGGCCCGCGCGTAGCCGGCGCAGCCATCCCGGTATGGCGCGGCTCGCGGTGGCGCCGATCCGCAGGTTCGGCCCGCCGGCGGCGCGCGCCGCGGCCGAGCGCGCCTCGCGTACCAGCGCGGACAGCTCCGCGACCAGCGGCCGGGCCCGGCTGAGCACCGCCCTGCCGAGCGGAGTGGGGCGGCAGCCGGTGCGCTCGCGTGCGAAGAGCTGGCCGCCCAGGGCATGCTCGATACGGCGGAGCTGGGTGCTCAACGACGGCTGGGCCATGCCGAGTTCGCGTGCGGCCTTGTGCAGGCTGCCCGTGTCGGCGATGGCGCACAGTACGCGAAGGTGCCTGACCTCCAGCTCCATGGCCACCGAGGTTAGGCCCGGCCCCGGCGCCGCGCCAGATGGTCAAATGGGGCCAAAGTTCTGCCAGTCGGGAGCTGATAGCTCCGCGCTATCCCCAAGTGCCATCATCCGCGAGGACGGTGGGCTCCGTGAGACTCCTGCTACCAATCGTTCGTTCTCGACCCCACACCCGAACGAATTCAGGAGCCCCCCACATGTCCATGAACAGGAAGCCCTCGAAGAGAATCCTCGCCCTGGCGCTCGGTCTCGGTCTCGCCTCCGCGGCGCTGACCACCGCCGGCCCCGCCGTCGCGCAGCCCGCCGCCTCCCACGCCTCCACCACCGCCTCGCAGGCACGGTACGAGGCTTCGGGCGAGAACGCGGCGAACAACCGCGCGTTCTTCGAGGCCGTGCTCAAGGCGGCGGCGAAGAAGCACGCGGAGCACCCCGAGCTCAAGGCCGTCACCCTCACGTACGACCCCTCCGACGCGCCGAGCTACCGGTCGCAGATATCCAGCGCCGCCTCGATCTGGAACGGCGCCGTGTCCAACGTCAAGCTCGCCGCGGGCGGCGGCGGCTCGGACTTCTACTACACCGAGGGCGACGACCCGCGCGGTTCGTACGCGTCCACGGACGGCCACGGCAGCGGGTTCATCTTCATCGACCACGCGCAGAGCCAGCAGTACGACCAGATCCGGATCGTGGCGCACGAGACCGGTCACGTGCTCGGGCTGCCGGACCACTACGAGGGTCCGTGCAGCGAGCTGATGTCCGGGGGCGGGCCCGGCCCGTCCTGCACGAACCGGAACCCCGACGCGAACGAGCGGGCGCGGGTGGACCAGCTCTGGGCGAATGGGTTCGACAAGGCGCTGGAGAAGCTGAGCGCGGTTCGCTAGTCCGGTAGTCCGGCCTGTCGGCCGGTTCCGGCCGGGTGGGTGGGCTCTTGCGGGCCCTCCCGCTCGGTGGGGCCGGCCGGCTCGGGCGGCTGGGTTCTCCTCCCCCGCGGGTGGTCTGCCGGCTGACCGCCGGTGGGGGGATTGCGCAGTTCCCCGCGCCCCTGATCGGGGCTGTGCCCCTTCCTGCTGGTGGGTATCCGCGGGCTCGTCGTGGTGTTTTGCGCAGTTCCCCGCGCCCCTTGTCAGGGACGCGTGCCCCCTCCTGCCGGTGGAATCCGCGGGTCTCGTCGTGCGTCGTTCGCGCTCGCGCGGCGGGGCCGCACATCGGGACGTCGGCAGCGCCCCGCGCCCTTGTCTCTTCTGCTCTCTTCCGCTAGCTCCGGCCTCCCCCGGCCGTCACCCCCCACCGGTGCGAACCGCTCTCCCACCGTGCGGTTCGTGTCGTCATGGACGGTCCGGGGAGGCCGGCTCCATGCCCGGAGCCGGGTGCGGTGTGCTGTGCAGGACGAGATCCGCGAGCAGGGCCCGGTGGTCGGTGCCCGGCAGTTTCAGGAAGCGGGCGTGGCGGGCCGAGAAGTCGGCGCTGACGATGACGTGGTCGATCTGGCGTGACACCGTCGGTACCGGCGGCCCGGCAGCCGATGACGGCACTCACGGCGGCGAGGAGGACCCCGGCGAGCAGGGCAGCACCGGGCCGCGTCCGGCGCTCGGTCCACCCACCCATTCCTGCCCGCATCCTCTCGCATCCCGCTCCGACCCCGGTTGCCCCTGATCAGTGGGCCCTGATCAGGGGCGCGGGGAACTGCGCAAGACCCCCGACTGGCGGGCAGCCGATACGCGACCGTCAGGCCCGCTGGTCAGGGGCGCGGGGAAGTGCGCAAAATCCCCGACTGGCGGGCAGCCGATACGCGACCGTCAGGCCCGCTGGTCAGGGGCGCGGGGAAGTGCGCAAAATCCCCGACCGGCGGGCAGCCGATACGCGACCGTCAGGCCCGCTGGTCAGGGGCGCGGGGAACTGCGCGAAAAGCCCCCACCGGCAGGCAGCCGACCCCCGACCGCAGGGGACGAACCCGGCCGACCCGGCGAAAGCCGGTCACGGCGGGGGCGGCCGACGCCGGGTCAGATACGTGAGCATGGCCACCGCAAGACTCGCCCCCAGAATGCTCCACGCGGCCACCCACAGCGAATGCGTCAACGCGTCGTAGACGGCCCCGGCCGCCGCCCGCGAGACATCCGGCGGCAGATCCCCGAGCGCGAACCCCCGCCCCACCGCGATCGCCCCCAGCAGCACCGCGGCACCCAGCGCGGTCCCCAGCGCGGTGGCCGCCACCGCGCGTCGTCGGCGCACCGCGGCCAGCACACCCCCCGCCGCACACCCCACGGCCGCGATCGGCAGCCACACCCCCATCACCTGAAGCATCCGGAACCCCTTCCGTGACACCGCCAGATCGTCGGCCCCGAGCACCGTCACGTCGGAGTGCTCCACCGGGATGTGCTCGGCGAACGGCACGGAGTCGTCGAGGAGCTGCTGCTTGACGTGGGCGCTGATCGGCGCCAGGTCGAAGCCGACCTTGCCGCTGTGCCCGCTGCGCAGCTCCTGGAGCACCGCGTCGTGGGTGGCGCGGTTCGCCGCGTTCCAGGCGGCCCGGAACGCCTTGGTGCCGGTGAACGACCGCACCGCGTCGTTCACGAAGGTCTGGACGCTGCCGTGCAGGGGGCCGCGTCCGCCGGATTCGCCGCCGACACGCTCGTTGTGGCTGAGGTAGGTCATGATCGCACCGGTGACGGCGTTCGCCACGTCGTCCTTGACGGCGGTGTCGTAGGCCAGCGGCTCCATGGTCGCCACGTACGTGTCGGTGTCGGCGATGTCGTGGACGGCCCACGCGGAGACCGCCGCCAGGGGCACCAGGGCGCAGGCGACGGTGAGGAGCACCGTCGACAGGATGATCCGCAGGGTGGTGCGTCGCTGGGACATACCCTCAAGGCAAAAGCCCTGGTGCGCGGGGCGCGACCGGGGGGACTGCATCCGGGTGCCGCCCGCCCGCCGCGGCCCGGGACCCGGTCGTGGGCGCCGACCCCGGCACTCGGGCGCCGCGCGCGTCAGCGCGGCCGCCGGAGGCGTCAGCGCGGGCAGAAGGTGTAGTGCGGGAGGAACGGATACCCGAGAGGTCCGGATACCCGGAATCCGGACACCCGAGGAGTCCGCCATGACCTACGCGATCACCGCACGCGACAACCGGGCCGCTGTCCTGCCCCGCGGCATCCGCCCGCGCAGCACCGGCGCCTGGTCGCTCCCGCTGACGCTCGGCATCGCCTACGGCTTCTGGTCCAGCATGATCGAGCGCGACGCCGGCCCCATCACCACCGGGAACGTCCTCTTCGGCGTCTTCAACGGCCTCGCGGTCGCCCTGCTCTGCTACGCGCTCCACCAGGCCTCACCGCTGCTCCCCCGCGAACTGCGCGCCTTCTCCTGGGGTGCCTTCGCCGGGATCACCTTCGGCTGGATCTACAGCCTGACCGATGCCCCGCACATCCGGACGGTCATCATCAGCATCCTGACGGCGGCCGGCACGATGGCGATGACCTATTACTGGTACCACGTCACGGAAGTCCCACCGGAGCGCCTGGACCACTTCTGACCTGCGGTTCCGGCCCCGGTTCCGGTGACGTACCCGGTCCCGGTCCCGGCCCCGGCCCTGGTGACGGGGACGCACCCGCCCGCCGGCGCGCGTGCCGCGGTCGCCGTCACCACCCCGTCAGCAGCAGGTGGTTCACCACCAGCGCCACGCAGGCCTGCGCCACCAGCCACCTCCGCCGGGCCGCGGCGGGCAGCAGCACCGCGGCGGGCAGCAGCCACAGCGCGAACGGCTGCCAGATCCGCTCCGTCTCCGCCTTGCTCATCCCGGAGAGATCGGCGAGCAGCACGGCCGCGAGCCCGGCCAGCGCCAGGACCACCACGGCGTCCACGCCCCGAACGTGCCAGACGCCCCGAACGCCCCCCGCGACCCGCGCGGGATCGGCGTCCACGACCCGTGCGGGATCGGCGTCCGCGGCCCGCGCGCGCCGGCCGCCCAGATCCCGTACGACACGGGAGGCCGCCCCCGGCGCGGCCGCGAGCACCCGCCGCAGTCCCGCCACCACCGCCGGTCCCACGATCAGCGCCGTGCACGCGAGGTTCGCCCAGATCCAGTAGCCGTAGGGGCGTACGCCGCCGGCGCCCTCGTCGTAACGGGTGACGAGCAGCCGGTACGCCTCCCACCAGTCGAAGCCGGCCACCGTGAACGCGACCGGTACCACCGCCGCCCCGAGGACGGCGAAGGGCAGCGGCCGGAGCGTCCGGGTGAGCAGCAGGATCGCGGCGGCGGGCACCGCGATCAGGGTGAGGCCGTAGGAGAGGTAGCAGGTGAGGCCGAGGAGCAGGCCCGCCCCGAGCGCGCAGGCGGCCGGTGCCCGGGTCGTGCGGGTGGCGGCGAGCGCGAGCAGAGCGAGGGCCCAGGCCGCGACCGCGCTGAAGTAGGCGTCCGCGGACACCCCGGCCCAGACGGCCATGGGCACGAGGACGAGGAACGGCACGGCCCGGCGTGCCAGGTCCTCGCCGGCCAGCGCGCGCAGCGCGACGAGCGCGGCGGCCACCGCGGAGGTGCCGGTGACGAGGACGAAGACGGCCGCCCAGCCGCCGCCGTGCAACCCGAGGTGGTCCAGCCAGACGAACGTGAGCGTGGCGGCGGGCGGGTGCCCGGCGACGTGCGCGGGCCAGTGGTGCGGGGAGTGCAGCAGGATGTGGTGGGTGAAGTCGCGCAGCGCCGGGCCGACGTGGTGGAAGCTGCCGACGGACTGCAGGTACTCGTTGCCCGTGGTGAGCCGCCGCGCGACACCCCGGTGCCAGCCGTCGACGAGGGCGAGGGACAGCGTCCAGGCGAGCGCGGTGGCCCAGGCGGCCGGCAGCAGCGCGCGCCAGGGCAGCCGGGCGGCGAGCGAGGGCCCGTACGCGACCACCGCGGCGGCCACGGCGAGCGCCGCCGGGGTCCCGGGCCCCAGGTGCGGGTCCCAGGAGGCGAAGAGTGGCGGCCAGCCCAGGAAGAGGGTGTGGCGGGTGTGCTCGATGTAGGTGCCGACGCCCGCCGCGGTGGCGAAGAGGAGGGCCGCGAGGCCGACGGCGAGCAGGTCCGCCCGCCGCGTGCCGGGGGCAGCGGCTGCACCGGCCTCACCGGCCTCACCGGCCTCACCGGCCTCACCGGCCTCACCGGCCTCAGGGACAGCGGGTTCGCCGGGGGCTTCGGCGGCAGCGGGGGCGTCGGCTGCACTGCGGGCGTCGGCGGGAGTCGGCGCGTCGCCGGCACCGGGGTCGCCGGTGCGGGCCGGGGGGCGGTCGTCGTCGGGGATCACGGGTGTCACCCCCGGCACGCTAGGCGCGAAACCGCCTCCCGGGGCCGCTCGACGGGCCGCCGTCACCGAACCGTCAGATCATGGCGGCCGACCGGCCGTACCCGCCACGACGTCAGCGTTTCGTCATCGGCGATGACCGCTGCGCCGGCCCGGCACCGGCTTACGGTCGCCCCATGCTCGACCTACGGCACCTCGACCCTCGACGCCTCGATCCCCGACGCCTGGATCCCCGACGCCTGGATCCCCGACGCCTGGATCCCCGACGCCTGGATCCCCGACGTCTCGATCCGCGACGCCTCGACCTGGAGAACGACGCGCTTCCCACCTCTCCGCGCTTCTGGCGGAGCCCGCTGCGCGGCCCCTGGCTGACGTCGCTGCTGGGTGTGGTCCTGCTCGGCGGGATCACCCTGGTCTTCGTCACGGGCCTGCTCTCGTACGCCGCCTACAACCCGAACCTGCTCCGCGGCGTCAACGACCAGACCCCGGACAAGGGGCTCCTCGGCTTCTACCTCTTCTCCTGGCCGACCCACCCGCACTGGCTGTACCGGCTGACGCAGGGGGTGCACGTCACGCTCGGGATCGTGCTGATCCCGGTGGTGCTGGCCAAGCTCTGGTCGGTGGTCCCCAAGCTGTTCGAGCTTCCGCCGGCCCGCTCGATCGGGCATGCGCTGGAGCGGGTCTCGCTGCTGCTGCTCGTCGGCGGCATCCTCTTCGAGCTGGTCACGGGCGTGCTCAACGTCCAGCTCGACTACCTCTTCCCGGGCTCGTTCTACCCCCTGCACTTCTACGGGGCGTGGGTGTTCTTCGCCGCGTTCGTGCTGCACGTGGTGCTGCGGGCGCCGCAGGCCGTGCGGGTGCTGCGGGACGGCGGCTGGCGGAGCGCCGCCGCGGGTCCCGCGACCCGGCGGGTGGCCGCCGAGGCCGAGGGCCTCACCTCGCCCCGGCCCGCCGCGGCCACGCTCGGCCGGCGCGGTGCGCTCGGCCTGGTCGGGGCGGGCTCGCTGGCGCTGCTGGTGGTGACCGCGGGGCAGAGCATCGGAGGGTCGCTGCGCCGCGTCGCGCTGCTCGCCCCGCACGGCTGGAGCAGCCCCGACTCGGGCCTCAACCGCGGCGCGAACTCCTTCCAGATCAACAAGACCGCCGCCTCCATAGCGATCGACTCCCGGGAGACCGGCGAGGCCTGGCGGCTCGTCGTCAAGGGCCCGGGCGGCGTCGTACGCCTCGACCGCGAGGCGCTGCTGAGGATGCCGCAGCACACGGCGGCCCTGCCGATCGCCTGCGTGGAGGGCTGGTCGACGGACGACCAGCACTGGAGCGGCGTACGGCTGCGCGACCTCGCGGCGCTCGTGGGGTACGCGTCCGAGGCGGACTACACGGACCGCGGCGGCGTCCGCGGCGGGGCCCGGCCCGCGCCCGACGTGTTCGTCGAGTCCCTCCAGCGCGGGGGCGCCTTCCGGAAGGCCGCACTCCGCGCCAACCAGGTGCGCGACCCCCGCTCGCTGCTGGCCCTGCACGTCAACGGCGCCGACCTCTCCCCCGACCACGGCTTCCCGGCCCGCGTCATCGTCCCCGCCGCCCCCGGCGTGCTGAACACCAAGTGGGTGGCATCCATGACCTTCGGAGACCTCTGATGGCAGACGACCACGACCCCGCTGACGGCAACGGTTCGCCGGAGGACGGCCACGGTTTCTCCGGCGGCGAGGGTCCGTCCGGCGGCACGGGTCCGTCCGGCGGCACGGGCTCGCAGGACGGCAAGGGCTCGCAGGACGGGCACGGTCCCGCGGGTGGTTCCGGTGGCTCGGGCGCCTCGGGAAGCTCCCGGGAACCGGGCTCCCCGGGTGGCCGGGGCGGGGGTGCGTCCGACGACGACCCTCACGCCGACGCCCGCGCCCACGCCCGCGGGCTCCGCGCGCCCGTCGCCGCGCTGGGCCGGCGCGCTGCGCGGTGGTACGGCGAGGGACCGCTCCAGTTCGTGCTGCTCGTCGCGTCGTTCGTGGTGGCGGCGTACGCGGGCGTGCGGCTGGTGGGCGGCGCGGACAGCGTCGTCACGCTGGTGGTGTGGTTCGTCGGCGCGGCCCTCATCCACGACCTGGTGCTGGTTCCCCTGTACGGCCTCGCCGACCGCGCCGTCCAGGCGCTGTTCGCGGCGGGCACGTTCGCCCCGGCCGGCCGCGTCCGCGGGCGTGCGGGCGCGGACATAGGGGAGTCGGGGAGCCGGAGCCAGGTCCCAGGCGCGGGCGCTGATCAGGCCGATGGCCAGGACCAGGACCCGGGCCAGGACCAGGACCCGGGCCAGGCGGAGGGCGGCGCGGGCCGGACCGTGGCCGCGGACCAGGCCGCGGGGCCGGTCCCGGTGGACGCCCTCCTGCGGCGCCGCACCACATGGCTGAACCACGTCCGGGTCCCGGCCCTCCTCTCCGCCCTCCTCCTGCTCGTGTACTTCCCGCTGATCTCGGGTCAGCGCAGGGAGCACTACGAGTCGGCCACCGCCCTCACCGGCAGCGGCTTCCTGCCGCGCTGGCTGCTGATCACGGCCGCGCTGTTCGTGCTGTCCGCGCTCTGGCTGGCGGTACGGGCCGCGGGCAGCCTGCTGGCGCGGCGGCGCAGCGCCACGAAGGACCGTCCTTCCGAGGCCCACTGACGCACCGGGTACCAGCCCAGCGTGCGGGCGTGGCGGAGCAGTGCCGGGGTGCCGACCCGGGCCCAGTCGAACAGGGAGCCCGCGGCGCCCCGGCCGTCGTCGATGCGGACCCGGGCGCGTTCGTCGACGTCGACGGGCGCGGTCTCGGCGAGCAGCAGCCCGCCGGGCGAGAGCAGGGCGCCGACGCGGCGGATCAGGGCGAGCGGATCGCCGCCGATGCCGATGTTGCCGTCGATCAGCAGGGCGGTGTCCCAGCGGCCCTCGGCGGGCAGCGGATCGAAGACGGAACGCACCAGGGCCTGCCCGCCGAGCCGCCTCGTGTGGGCGACGGCCGCCTCGTTGACGTCGATGCCGAGCACGAGGTGCCCGCGCGCCGCCAGCTCCGCGACCAGCCGGCCGGGGCCGCAGCCGATGTCGAGCACGGCGCCCCGGCACTCCCGCAGCGCGGACAGGTCGGCCGCGTCGGGCCCGGCGCACCAGCGCTCCACCTCAAGCGGGAGCAGCCAGCCGTCCGGCCGCCGCAGGAAGAGCGGCCCGCGCCCGCTGCGCAGCGCCTCCGCGTACGGATCGACCATCCGGGCGGACCAGGGCACCTGCTCCGCCGTCCACCCTGCCCCGGCCTGGCCCGCGCGGGCCAGGCCCGCGGTACGCGCCACGGGGGCCGTGCTCCCGGCCGGCCGCTGCCCGCCCCGGGCCGCGCTCACCGGGCGCCGGTCCGGGTGAGGCCGGCCAGGGCGGCGGCGAAACGGGTGGCGGGGGCGTCCGCGGCGACCCTCTCGGCGTCGTCCGGGGTGTCCACGTCGCGCAGCAGGGGCAGGTCCCGCACCCGCAGCCCCGCGGAGGTCAGCCGGGCGCGCTGGGCGGCGCCGGTGCCGGCGGTGGACATGGGGACGCCGCGCAGCAGCGCGGGGTCGGGGGCGGCGAGGCCGAGCGCCCAGAAGCCGCCGTCCTCCGCCGGCCCGAACCACGCGTCGCAGTCCAGCCACGCCCGCGCGCCGAGTGCGGGCGCCAGCAGGGCGGGCGTGAGCTGCGGGGTGTCCATGCCGACCAGGAGCGCGGGGCCCGTGCACTGCCCGAAGGCCGCGGCGAGCCGCTCGTCGAGCCCGCCCGCCACCTGGGGGATCACCTCCATGCCGGGCGGCAGCCAGGGGCCGGGCTCACCGTCCAGCACGAGCACCCGGCGGCGCGCGGGGACGGCCAGCACGGTGTCCAGGGTGTCGGCGAGCGAGGCCGCGGCGAGTTGGGCGGCCTCCTCGGGGGTGAACCGGGGGGTGAGCCGGGTCTTCACCCGCCCGGGCCGGGGTTCCTTCGCGATGACCAGCACGGTGGTGCCGCCGGGGCGGCCGGTCGGGGCCGCCGCCGCCGCGCGCGGACCGGTGCGCGTGCCCGTCTCCGTGCGCGTGCCCGGGTCCGTCTCCGCGCCCGGGCCGCGGTTCTGCCGGGCGCTCATGCGGTGGGGGTTTCTGTGCGGGGGGAGGCTTCTGCGTTGGCGGCGGCCGTGGTGCCGGGGACGGCCTGGTGCCCGCGGCCGTGCCCCGGGCCCGCCGGCTCCCGCAGGACCTTGCGCATGTCGCGCACCGCGTGCCAGGTGCCCCGCCAGGTGCCGGTGACCTTGGACTTCCCGGTGCGGGGGAGGTACGGCACGTCGTGCTCGGCGATCCGCCAGCCCGCGTCAGCGGCGCGCACGACCATCTGGAGGGGGTAGCCGCTGCGCCGGTCGGTGAGGTCCAGGTCGAGGAGTGCGGTGCGCCGGGCGGCGCGCATCGGGCCGAGGTCGTGCAGCCGCACGCCGGTGCGCCGGCGCAGCATGCGCGCCAGCGCGAAGTTGCCGGCGCGCGCGTGGGGCGGCCACGCGTCCCGCCGCTGCGGCCTCCTGCGGCCGAGCACCAGATCCGACTGACCCGCCGTCACCTCCCGGACGAACGGGGCCAGCAGCCCCGGGTCCATCGACGCGTCGCAGTCGCAGAAGCAGACGATGTCCGCGGTGGCGGCGGTCAGGCCCGCGTGGCAGGCGGCTCCGAAACCGCGCCGCGCCTCGTGCACGACGGTGGCCCCGAGTGTCCGGGCCACTTCGGCGGAGCCGTCCGTGGAACCGTTGTCCACGACGATCGCGCGCCATCCGGCGGGAACGCGGGAGAGCACCCACGGCAGCGCCTCGGACTCGTCGAGGCAGGGGAGGACGACGTCGACGGCGGGTGCGCCGCCGGGGTCCGGTACCGCCGACGGGTCCGAGGGAGCCGAAGGGGCCGGGTGGGGTAGGGGATCTGAGGGAGTCACGCCCCTCACCCTACGGACGCAATTCGGGCAAATCGGGTGGCGACGCCTTACGAAACTCGGACGTCCGCGGGCGGCCGCGCCGGCCCGCGGCGACCCCCGCCGACGTGCCGGGCGTAAGTCCTCGTACTGGACGTACTTGGGCTTGCGCCCGGTGCGGCGAGAGGGCGTGCATGGCGTCGCGCGGCAGACGGGAGTTTGACGACAGGCCCTAGTGGTGGGCGTTCGGGTCGAAGCCCTCGGGGGCCTGGTCGAGGAAGCCGCTGATCGTGGCGATGCGGCCGTCCGGGGCGAAGACGATGACCTCGGTGCCGGTGGCGAACGGCTCCCTGCCGCCCGCGTCGAGCTGCCACAGCAGGCGTGCGCGGCCGTGGTGGACCTCCGGGTCCCGCCGGGCGCGGAAGGCGTAGGCGCCCATGTGCTCGGCGAACTGGTCGCGGAAGCCGATCAGGGCGGGCGAGCCGCTGAGGGCGCCGATCACCGCGTGGTACTGGACGTCGTCGCTGAACACCTCGGACGCGAGGCGCCGCTGCTCCTCGGCGTCCGCCGTGTTCCAGAACCGCAGGTAGGCGTCGATGGTCTCCCGCTGCCCGGCGTCCGGCGCCTCGGCGGCACCTGCGGCACCTGCGGCACCTGCGGCACCTGCGGCACCTGCGGTCTCGGTGGTCTCGGTCATGGTCGGCTCCGTCTCCGTGTCGTCGGTGCGGCGCGGTGCGTCCGCACCGAGACTGTGCGGCCCGCGGCCACCGGGCGTCGATGACCCCCGAGGTCATTGCCGGGCGTACCGAGGATCGGCCACCCTCGGAGCATGGCCGGTACGGGGAGCGCGATCGGTGGGGGGAACATGGCGGGTACGGGGAACAGAGCCGTGACGGCGACTACTGCCGCCACGGAAACCACAGCCGTCAGGCGGAACACGCTCACCACGACGCGGACGGAACCGGTCGGATCGCTGGTGCGACGCTGGCGAACCCGCCGCCGCCGTTCGCAGATGGACGTCGCGCTCGCGGCCAACCTCTCCACCCGGCACCTGAGCTGCATCGAGACCGGGCGCGCCACCCCGAGCCGGAACATGATCGAGCGGCTCTGCGACGAGCTCGACGTGCCACTGCGCGAGCGCAACGCCCTGTACCTGGCCGCGGGCTACGCGCCGGTGCACGGCGAACGCCCGCTCGCCGACCTCGGCGCGGCCCGCGCCGCCGTGACGGCCGTGCTCGCCGGCCACGAGCCCAGCCCGGCACTCGCGGTCAACGCCCGGTGGGAACTGCTCGCCGCGAACCGCGCCGCGACGTTCTTCCTGGCGGACCTCCCGCCCGCACTGTGCGACCCGCCGATGAACGTGCTCAGGGCCACCCTGCACCCCGACGGCCTGTCCCGGCGGATCCGGAACCTCACCCAGTGGCGCGCACACGTCCGCCGCCGCGTCGGCCGCCAACTCGCCCGCACGGCAGCGGAGGGCCTGGCGGACCTGCTGTCCGAGATCGAGTCCTACCCGGCCCCCGAGGACCACATCGAGAAGGACCCGACCACGGACCTGGTCGTCCCCCTCCTCCTCTCCACGGACCACGGCGACCTCAGCCTCCTCTACACCACCACGGTCTTCGGCTCCCCCCGAGACGTGACCCTGGACGAAATAGCGATAGAAACCTTCTTCCCGGCAGACACCCGCACGGCGGACCTGCTCCGATCCATGACCGGGTGAAGGGGCGAGGCAACGGCGCCCGACAAGGGGCGCGGGGAACTGCGCGAGAAGCCCCACGCACCTGAGCTGGAAGGAGAACAGCGAGGGCCGGGCCTCCGACAGGGGCGCGGGGAACTGCGCGAAGTCCCCCACCGGCCTGAGGTGGAAGGAAGCGAGCAGGGGAAGGCCGCTGATAAGGGGCGCGGGGAACTGCGCAAAGAGGCCCCACCGGCCTGAGGTGGAAGGAAGCGAGCAGGGGAAGGCCGCTGATAAGGGGCGCGGGGAACTGCGCAAAAAAGGCCCACCGCCCCGAGGTGGAAGGAACCGAGCAAGGGCAGGACGGCAAAAGGGGCGCGGGGAACCGCGCAAATGGCCCCACCGCCCCGAGGTGCCCGCACAGGCCGCCCCACCGGAACGAGGCACCCCGGCCACCCCGGAAACGCCGCCCCCACTTTCTTACGAATCGCGGACATCACCCCCGCACCCCCTCCGGCCCCCCACCCCTGACCCCCCGGGATGCGACGCTGATCCCTATGCCGTACCCCTCCCTCCCCCCGGACGGTCCCGAGTCGGGGACCCGACCCCCCACCCCGGCTCACCCCGCGTCGCCAGACCGGCCCGTGTCGTCGGACCGGCCCGCCCGGGTCCTGGTAGTGGACGACGACCCCACAGTCGCCGAGGTGGTCTCCGGCTACCTGGAACGCGCAGGCCACACGGTGGACCGCGCCGCCGACGGCCCCACCGCCCTCGCCCAGGCCGCCGCGCACCGCCCCGACCTCGTCGTGCTCGACCTGATGCTGCCGGGCATGGACGGCCTGGAGGTGTGCCGCCGGTTGCGCGCGGAGGGCCCGGTACCGGTGATCATGCTGACGGCGCGGGGCGACGAGGACGACCGGATCCTCGGCCTGGAAGTGGGCGCGGACGACTACGTCACCAAGCCCTTCAGCCCCCGCGAGCTGGTGCTCCGCGTCGAGTCCGTGCTGCGCCGCAGCCGCCTGTCCGCACCCGGTGCCCGCCCGCCCGGCGGGCAGCTGAGTGCGGCGGGTCTGACCCTCGACCCGGCGGGGCGCCGTGCCACCAAGACCGGTGCCGAACTGGCCCTCACCGTCCGCGAGTTCGACCTGCTCGCCTTCTTCCTGCGCAACCCCGGCCGGGCGTTCAGCCGGGAGGAGCTGATGCGGGAGGTCTGGGGCTGGGACTTCGGCGACCTCTCCACGGTCACCGTGCACGTGCGCCGGCTGCGCGGAAAGGTCGAGGACGATCCGGCCCGGCCCACCCTGATCCAGACGGTCTGGGGCGTCGGCTACCGCATGGACGTCTCCGGCGAGGCAGGCGGCACCGCGGCGGTCTAGCGGACCAAGCCCCCGACCAAAAACCGAAGAACCCACCGAAGGACACACCCCCGTGTACGACACCCTCCTCATCGCGCTCTTCGCCTTCCTGGGCTCCGCCGCCGCGGGACTGCTCGGTGTCGTGGTGCTCCGTGCGCTACGGCGGCGTTCGCTGATGGTGTCGCTGATGGTGGTCGCCGGGGTCACGGTGTTCGCGATGCTGGCGGGCACGCTGGCGGTGGCCTGGGCGATGTTCCTGTCGGAGCACGACCTCTCGGTGGTGACGACGGTGGACGCGATGGCCGCCGTCGTCTCGCTCGCCACCGCGCTGCTGCTGGGCCGCTGGGTGGTGGCCAGCGGCCGTGCCCTGGCCGCGGCGACGCGTTCGTTCGGCGAGGCGGGCAGCTTCGCGGCCCCCGAGGAGCCGGCCACCGCCGAGCTGGCCGACCTCACCCGCGAACTGGAACTCACCAGTGCCCGGCTGGCCGCCTCCCGGGATCGCGAGCGCGCGCTGGAGACCTCGCGCCGCGAGCTGGTCGCCTGGATCTCGCACGACCTGCGCACCCCGCTCGCCGGGCTGCGGGCCATGTCGGAGGCGCTGGAGGACGGCGTGGTGGCCGACCCGGACCGCTACCTGCGCCGGATGCGCACCGAGGTGGAACGCCTCAACGACATGGTCGGCGACCTCTTCGAACTCTCCCGGATCCACGCCGGGACCCTGGCGCTCACACCGTCCCGGATGTCGGTCTACGACCTGGTGGGCGACGCGCTCGCCGGTGCGGACCCGCTGGCGCGCGAGCACGGCGTGCGGCTGGTGGGGGACGGGATCGAGGCGGTCCCGGTGGAGGTCGACGGCAAGGAGATGAGCAGGGTGCTCGGCAACCTCCTCATCAACGCGATCCGCCGCACCCCGGCGGACGGCACGGTGGCCGTGGAGGCGCGGCGGGCCGGGCAGGGCGTGGTGCTGTCGGTCACCGACGGCTGCGGGGGGATCCCCGAGGACGACCTGCCGCGCGTCTTCGACACCGGCTGGCGCGGCTCGGACGCCCGGACGCCACCCGCGGGCGCGGGGCTCGGCCTCGCCATCGTGCGCGGCATCGTGGAGGCCCACCACGGCAAGGCCAGCGTCCGCAACGTCACCGGTGGCTGCCGCTTCGAGGTCACCCTGCCGGCCGCACAGCCGGCGGCGGGCTGAGGCCCCGGCCCACCCGGAAACCGCCCCGCGACGCGCACTCGCGACGCGCACCCGAGACGCGCACCCGAGACGCACACCCGAGACCCGCACCCGAAGCCCCACCGAAGCCGCCCGCGCCCTCACCTCCCCCGCGGCCCTCCCCCTTCCCGCGGCCCTCACCCCTCCCGCGCCCCCACCCGGTACCGCACCCCGTCGAGGATGCCGCCCACGCCGTCGGCGAAGCGCTCGTCGGGGCTCGACGCCTCGAAGTCGGCCAGGCCGGCCGCCAGTTCGGGGAAGTCCGCGAAGGCGGCGAGGGACTTCTCGGCGTTCCACTGCCCCGCCGTGTGCCGTTCGCGGGGATGGGGGCCAACCTCGCCATGCTGGACGGCGCCGAACTGGCCGTGGCCGTCGCCCGCTCCTCCTCGGTGCCCGAAGCCGTCGCGCGGTACGAGCGGGAGGCGGTGCCCCGTGGCGGGCGCGCCGTCAAGCGGTCGGCGCGGGGGCTCGCGGCGTGCATGTCGGAGGGGGCGCCGGGGAGCGCGGTCACGTACCTCTCTTCGTTCGGCACGAAGGACTGACGAGCGAAGGACTGACAAGCGGCGGACCCCGTTCCCGGAACAAGCGGGACCGCCACCCTTGAGGTGGCGGTTTCTGCCGTTCGTGGTGCCGACGACCAGCAACGTCCGACAACGTCCAATGACGTCAACAATGCCCAACAACGTCGAACAACGTCGAACAACGTCCAATGACGTCTAACAACGTCCAACCACCATCTCCAACGCGCACACGAGGCCGATTCGTTCCGCCGTTCCAGGTGACGTTCACCGCGCTGTCCGCGCCTTCTCTTCGCTGTGGCCGTGACCCATACTCCGAGGCCGGCAGTGGTGGCAGACCACAAGGGGGCCTCAGTCTTGAACTCGGAGAAGATCACCGCGGCGGCCGCGGGCACCTGGAAGCTCGGCGACCGGGAGGTCAACCGCCTCGGCTTCGGCGCGATGCGCCTGACCGGCAACGGCATGAGGGGGAACTCCGACGGAGCCCCCATCGACCGCGACGTGGCGATCGGAATGCTGCGCCGCGCGGTCGAGCTCGGCGTGAATCACGTGGACACCGCAGCGTTCTACTTCTCCCCGTTGCGCTCCGCCAACGAGCTGATCAACCGGGCGCTTTCCCCGTACCGCGATGACGTGGTCATCGTCACCAAGGTGGGACCGGGACGGGACCCGTCGGGCGGGTGGGTGACCGCGGCGAGGCCCGAGCAGTTGCGCGGGCAGGTCGAGGAGAACCTGCGCCAGCTCGGCCGCGACCACCTCGACGTCGTCAACCTGCGAAGGATGCGCCAGGACTCGATCTCCGACCACTTCGGCGCCCTGGCCGAGTTGCGCGACGCCGGCCTCATCCGCCACCTGGGCATCTCCGGCGTCAGGCCCGAGCACCTCGCCGAGGCCCAGGCCATCGCCCCGGTGGTCTGCGTACAGAACTCGTACAGCCTCGACCGCCGGCCCGCGGGCACCCAGGCGCTGGTGGAGGCGTGCGGCGAACAGGGAATCGCGTTCGTGCCGTTCTTCGCGATCTCCGGGGATCGGCTCGAAGCACCGGCAAGCGACACGCACGACGACGCCGTGCTCACCGTCGCCCGCGCACACGGCGCGACGCCCGCCCAGGTCAGGCTGGCGTGGACGCTGCACCTCGGACCACACGTCCTGGCCATCCCGGGCACCGCCAACCCCGACCACCTGACCGAGAACGTGGCGGCCGGCGCACTGCGCCTCTCGCAGGACGAACTGGCCCGCCTCCAACACCCGGCGCCCTGAGGGGTGCGGGGCATTCTTCCGCGCTCCGGGAGGGGTACGGGTGGTCGTCCCGCGCCCCAGAGGGGCGCGGGGTGGGGGCACCTCCCACGCCCTCAAGGCAGTGGGGGAGCGCTCAGCCACGACGAGACCGTCAGACCGCCACCGTCCTGGAGGGGCAGTCTCTGCCGCCCCCGCCCCGCCCCCGTCCCCGTCCCCCGGGCCGGGGACGGCCGAAAACGGCGAGGTCCGACGGGGGGCCGGCCCCGGAAGCCCCCGTACTACTCCAGCCCGATCGACCGGCAAGCCGCCTGATAGGCGGCCGTGCAGATGTCCTTGACCGTGTAGATCTTGTCCTTCACCACCGTCGAGTCGATCGCCTTCTGCGTCAGCGGCCGCACCGGGACGAGGTGCGAGGGGATGCCCTTGGTGGTGGCGTTGTTGGAGTGGGCCATGGCGAGCGCGTCGTACTCGATCATGCGGCCCTTGGAGATCTTGACGGCCATGTCGGCGGCGACGGCCGCCTCCTCGCGGTAGGGCTTGTACACGGTCATGTACTGCTCGCCCGTGAGGACCCGCTGCACCGCGGCCAGCTCGGCGTCCTGGCCGGTGACCGGGGGCATCTTGGTGACGCCCGCGGCCTTGAGGGCCTGGATGATGCCGCCCGCCATACCGTCGTTCGCGGAGTAGACGCCCGCGATGTTCTTGACGCCGATGGACTTGATCGCCGCGGCCATGTTGGCGCGGGCGTTCTCCGGCTTCCAGTCCACCGTGTCGTAGGACTTGGCGATCGTCACGTCCTGGAGCTCGGAGAGCGCTCCCTCCTTGAACAGGGCGGCGTTCGGGTCGGTCGGCGAGCCGTTCATCATCACGATCTTGGTGTTCTTGCCGGCGCCCTCGCCCAGCGCGTCCACCAGCGCCTGGCCCTGCACCTGGCCGACGAGCTGGCCGTCGAAGGTGATGTAGCCGTCGACCGGGCCCTCGGCGAGCCGGTCGTACGCGATGACGTTGACGCCGGCGGTCTTGGCCCGCCGGACGGCCGGGGCGATCGACTTGGCGTCCACCGCGTCGACGAGGATGGTGTCGACGCCCTTGGCGACCATGTCGTCCATCTGGGCCCGCTGCCTGCTGGCGCTGGACTCGGCGTTCGCGTACAGGACCGTGCCCTGGCCGTGCGTCAGCGCCTTGACCTCGCGCTCGACGCCGGGGTGGTCGAACTTCTCGTAGCGCGCCGTCTCCTTCTCGGGCAGCAGCAGCCCCACCTTGACGTCGTCGCCCGAGACCGAGCGGTGCGCGTCGGGGTCGTCGGAGCCCGTCAGGTGGGAGCAGGAGGTGAGGACGAGCGCCAGCGCGCACATCGCCGCGGCGGCGGCCCCGCCGAACGACGAGCCGCCCCGCCCGAGCGGACGCCGCCCGAACGGATTCCGTGCGACCGGCACCCCGGCGGCCGTGGGCCGGTCGCCCGGCCCCATTACCGCTTCGGCCCTGACTCCGCGCGCCGTTCCACGAAAAAAGCTCTTCACTCCCCCGGCTCCTCCCCTGCGTGGCCACTACACGGGCCCAAGTGGCTAGAAAGCCAACCCCGGGTGTCGCATGGCGTCAAGGAGCTAAGCCTTAACGAGATGGCAATGCGTCGGCTCGTTCATCAAGTGAACACGGATGGCGATCACCGGGTGCCGCTCCGTCATCCGGCACCCGTGACCGCCGTCGCCGGATCAAACCGTTCCGCGCAGCGGGGACTTGGCGAAGTCCCGCATGCCCTCGTCGAACCCCACCCGGGGGTGCCAGCCGAGGTCGGCGCGGAGCCGCGCGGAGTCGGCGGTGATGTGCCGCACGTCGCCGAGCCGGAATGCGCCGGTGACCTGTGGATCAGGCCCGCCGTACGCGTCGGCGAGCGCCTGGGCCATCTCGCCGACGGTGTGCGGGGTGCCGCTGCCGGCGTTGTACGCGGTCAGGGTTCCGGCGCCGCCGCCGGGGCCCGCGGCGCCGTCGGCACCGCCGAGGGCGGCCACCTCCTCGATCGCCAGCGCGTTCGCCTCGGCGATGTCGCGGACGTGCACGAAGTCCCGCCGCTGCCCGCCGTCCTCGTAGACCTGCGGCGCCTCGCGGCGCGCGAGCGCCGAGCGGAAGAGGGAGGCCACGCCCGCGTAGGGGGTGTCGCGGGGCATGCCGGGGCCGTAGACGTTGTGGTAGCGCAGCGAGGTGGCGCGCGCGCCGGTGGTGCGCGCCCAGGACGCGGCCAGGTGCTCCTGGGTCAGCTTGGTGGTGGCGTAGACGTTGCGGGGGTCCATCGGGGCGTCCTCGCCGACCAGCCCCGGGCGCAGCTCGGCGCCGCACCGCGGGCAGAGCGGCTCGAAGCGGCCGGCCTCCAGGTCGTGCGCGGCGCGCGGCCCGGGCCGGACGACGCCGTGCCGGCCGCACTCGTAGCGGCCCTCCCCGTACACGACCATCGACCCGGCGAGCACGAGTCCCTTGACGCCCTGCTCGGCCATGGTGGCGAGCAGCACGGCGGTGCCGAGGTCGTTGCAGGCGACGTAGTCGGGGGCGTCGGCGAAGTCCTTGCCGAGGCCGACCATCGCGGCCTGGTGGCAGACCACGTCGACGCCGGCGAGCGCGACCCGCAGCGCGTCCCGGTCGCGGACGTCCGCCACGACGCGCGGCACGCCCTCCGGCGGGGGCGGGGGCGGTCCGTGGTGCGCCGCGGGCAGCAGGACGTCGTACCCGACGACGTCGTGCCCGCGCTCCTGGAGCACCTCCACGACCTGCGATCCGATGAACCCGGCTGCGCCGGTGACCAGTACGTGCATGCGCTCACGCTATGGTCCGCGGCGCCCGTGCGGCCGGTACCGGGGCCGGGCGTCACACCTCCGTAAGCTCCCGGCTGGGCGGTCTCCGTGGGGGCGGCGTCGGCGGCGGCGTCGGCGGTCTCGGCGGCGGTGTCGTCGTCTCGGGCTCCGCGCCCGACCCGCGCGGGACGCGCTCACGCGCGGGAGCGCGGGACGCCCTCACGCGCCACGCCCGGCCGCCGGGCGAAAACCGGTGGCCGGGCGGTCCGGCGGCATGGCAGCCTTCCGGGTCGTGGAGACGGAGACGGGCACGACGCAGACGGGTACGACGCAGACGGGCACGAAAGAGAAGCGGGCGCCGGCGCAGGCGGGGACGGCCCCGGCCGACACCCAGCTGTGGGGCGAACAGGTGGCGCGGGACTACGACGAGTCCTCCGCGTTCATGTTCCGGCCGGAGGTCCTGGACCCGGCCGTCGACTTCCTGGCCGCCCGCGCGGACGGGGGACCGGTCCTGGAGTTCGCCGTCGGCACCGGCCGCGTGGCGCTGCCGCTGGCGGCCCGCGGCCTGCGGGTGGCGGGCATCGAACTCTCGGAGCCGATGGTGGCCGAGCTGCGCGCGAAGCCGGCCGGCGCGGAGTTCGAGGTGACCGTCGGGGACATGGCCACCACCCGGGTGCCGGGCGAGTTCGCCCTCGTCTACGTGGTCTTCAACACCATCAGCAACCTGCTCTCCCAGGACAAGCAGGTCGAGTGCTTCCGCAACGCCGCCCGGCACCTGCGGCCCGGCGGCCGGTTCGCCGTCGAGGTCTTCGTCCCCGAACTGAGGCGCCTGCCCCCCGGGGAGACGGCGCGCCCCTTCCACATCGGGGCGGGGCACGTCGGCTTCGACACGTACGACATGGTCACCCAGCGGCTCATCTCGCACCACTACCGGCTCACCGAGGGCCGCGCGGACACGTTCCTCTCCCACCACCGCTACGTCTGGCCCGCCGAGCTCGACCTGATGGCCAGGCTCGCGGGCCTGGAGCCGAGCGAGCGGTGGGAGGACTGGGGGGAGACCCCGTTCACCGCGGAGAGCCGTTCCCATGTGTCGGTGTGGCGGAAGCCGGAGGCTTGATCCGGACCTGCCAGGACGAACCGGGGCCGGAACCCGGGGTCGGAACCCGGGGGCGGAACCCGGAGTCGGCCCCCGGAGTCGAACGATTCGTCCCGTTTGTTCCTTCGGGGGCTACGCTGGGTATACAGGGAATGTCGCTGAACGTCGCTGAAGCTGAACGTCGCTGAATGTGCACCCCGTCCCGGAGGAGCACCCGAGATGACATCCACCCAGCAGAGCGCCCGTGCCGAGGCCGCGGCCCAGCACCTCCGCGACCACCTCCCCGCGGACGGCGTCCTCCTCGACGGCGGCCCCGGCTTCGACGAGGCCGTCCGCGTCTGGAACGCCGCGGTCACCCGCAGGCCCGCCCTGGTGGCCCGCCCCACCACCACCTCCGGTGTGCAGGCGGCCGTCCGCGCCGCCCGCGCGCACCGGCTCCCGCTCTCCGTGCGCGCCGGGGGCCACGACTGGGCGGGCCGGTCCCTGCGCACCGACGGCCTCGTCGTCGACCTGACCCGGATGCGCACCGTCACCGTCGACGAGGGGAGCCGCACCGCCACCGTGCAGGGCGGCGCCACCACGGACGACGTCATCGCGGCCGCCGTGCCGCACGGCCTGGTCGCCGCGACCGGAACCGTCCGCACCGTCGGCTTCACCGGGCTCACCCTCGGTGGCGGCTACGGTCCGCTGATGGGCCGCTACGGCCTCGCGGCGGACAACATGCTCGGCGCGGAGGTCGTGCTCGCCGACGGCAGCACCGTGACCGCCGACGCCCGGCACGAGCCCGACCTGTACTGGGCGCTGCGGGGCGGCGGAGGGAACTTCGGCGTGGTCACGGAGACGCGCGTGAGGCTCCACCCGGTGTCCCGGGTGCTCGGCGGCATGATCCTCTACCCGTGGGGGCAGGCGGCGGACGTCTTCGACCGCCTCGGTGCCGTCCTGCACTCCTCACCCGACGAACTCACCGTCCAGAGCGGCCTGATCACCGGCCCCGACGGTGAACTGGCGGTGTTCCTCAGCCCGGTGTGGTGCGGGGACCTGGAGGAGGGGCGCAAGTACGTCGACGAGCTCCAGCAGCTCGGGACGCCGGTGCTGGCGGATGTGGTACCCCGCCGCTACGACGAGCTGTTCGCGTTCACGGACGGCTGGGCCACCAGGGACCGCAGCTACGACCTGCGGACGAGGACCGTCACCCGGTTCAGCCCGAACGTGATCGCGGCGCTGATCGACGCGGGTGACGGGCTGCCGTCCGCGTCGACCGGCATCGCGATCCACCACTTCCACGGCTCGGCCTCGCGAGTGCCGGACGTCGGGACGGCGTTCGGGTTCCGCAGGCCGCACTTCGTCGTGGAGATCGTGGCGAGCTGGGACGAGGGGGACGGGGCGGCGGAGCGGGCGTGGACCGGGCGGGTGTCCGACGTGCTCGGTCCGCATGCGCTGCCCGGGGGGTACGCGGGGTTGCTCGGCGCCGACCATCATGAGCAGATCGCCCATGCGTATGGGCCCAATGCGGCGCGGCTGGGGGCGGCGAAGCGGAGGTATGACCCGGAGGGGGCGTTCACGGGGATCCCCCTCCCACCCGCTCCCGAGTAGCTTCCGGCCGGGCGCGGCTCCGTCCTGGCCGGTCGGGGTGGTCGCTTCGTTCGGGTGCGGTGGGCCGTTTTTCGCGCAGTTCCCCGCGCCCCTGGGGTGTGGGGTTGGTCTTTTTGGTCGGGTGCGGCTTGGGTGTGGTTTTTTGCGCAGTTCCCCGCGCCCCTGATCGGCGGGGCTGAGCAGGCTGTCCACCTGCACGAAGGCGCCCCGAAGGGGGCGCGGGGAACTGCGCGAGCAACCCCCACCGGCAGTCAGCCGGGACAGAGACGGCAGGGGGCTGGTCGGACCGTGATCAGGGGCGCGGGGAACTGCGCAAAGAGCCCCCGCCGGTGGTCAGCCGGGACAGAGACGGGAAGGGGCTGGTCGGGTGGGGATCTGGGGCGCGGGGAAACGTGCGGCGATGAGTTCCGGGTGGGTCGGGAGTCTGTACCGGTGACCGTCGTCGTGCGCCCTACGCGTACGACCCCACGCGTACGACGCCGCCCGGCACGAGACCCCACGGAGGACGCCATGACCACCACACCGACCACCGAACGGCCCGGCCGCCCGCCCATCGTCGACCTGGCCACCTGGCAGGCCGCCCGAGACGAGCTCCTGGTCCGGGAGAAGGCCCACACCCGCGAGGGCGACGCCATCGCCGCGGCCCGCCGCCGGCTGCCGATGGTGGAGTTCGACGGGACGGTCGAGGTCGTCGGACCCGACGGCCCGGTCCCGTTCCTTGACCTGTTCCAGGGGCGCGACGAGCTCATGGTCTACAAGCACATGTGGCACGACGGCGCGCCGCACCAGGGCCAGTGCGAGGGCTGCACCATGGCGGCCTGGCACCTGAGGGACATGGTCTATCTGGCCGCCCGCGGTGTCTCCTTCGCCGTCGTGACCACGGGCCGGTGGGACGAGGTGGCCCCCTTCGTCGCGTTCATGGGCTACACCGAGCCCTGGTACTCGGTGCGCGACGTCGCCGGGCCGGCCGGCGGACACATGGGTTACATCACCTCCTACCTGCGCGACGGCGACCGCACGTTCCTCACCTACTCCACGACGGGCCGCGGCAACGAACCGCTCACCCCGTCCCTCGCCCTGCTCGACATGACCCCCTACGGCCGCGGTGAGGCGTGGCAGGACAACCCCGAGGGCTGGCCCGAGGGGAACGCACCGTGCTGGTACTGGCGCACGGACGCCGACGGCAACGACACGTGGGGCCCGACCAGCCGCCCCGTGCCCCAGTGGACCCGCCCCGGCGCGACCCCGGTGGAGACCCTTGGCCGGCAGGGCCACTGCCACTGACTCGGGTTCGCCGGGTGTGGGGGTCCCCCGGCGCCCCCTTTGGGGTCCGACCCCCCTCGCTCGCCCTTTCGGTGCCGGTCTGGCGTGGTCTGTTGCGCTGTTCCCCGCGCCCCTGATCGGGGCGCTGTCCCTTGCGGTGGTTCTTTTGCTGCGGGTTCGCTGTGGCTTGTTGCGCAGTTCCCCGCGCCCCTTGTGGGGCGCGGGCTGCGTCGTTGTGGGGCGGGGCCGCGGGGGGATGTACGTGCTCGGTCCGGCGCCCTCCCGTTTCCCGGATCGTTCCCTGGGCCTGGCGCCGGCCTCCCCCAGCGCCTTAAGGGCCTGGGAGGTACCCCCAGGGCGCACATCCCCCCACGTCCCCTCGCGTCTCGTCGGCGACTGCGGCGGGGTAGGGGGCTGGGGCCCATGGGTCTCTGGTTGTCCACCAGATGCTCCTGCTCGTTGGACTCCTCGACCACGTGAATGTCGAGCAGTCCCAGCACGGCCATCGCCAGCTCCGCCCGGGGAAGCGTGGGTCCTGTTCGTGGTCGCTCAGGAGCTGGCCGGCCGCGTCCTCGGAGCCGGCCTGCCGCCGCTCGGGCTTCCGCATGCGCCCGGCTGCACGCCCCTGCGCCCCCGCCCGTTCGCACACGAGAGGGCAGACCGGCTTCCCCGTGGGTACGGGAGGGTTCAGCCACCCCCCGCGTCGCACTCGAACCACACCGACTTCCCCGGCTCGCCCTTCTCCGGCACCACCCCCCACCGGTCGACCACCCCGGCCAGCAGGAGCAGCCCCCGCCCGTCCTCGGCCAGCTCCCCGGGCCCGGAACCCTGCTCCGCCGGACACGCGGCCGGTGGGATCCGCGGCAGCCCTGGCGCGTCGTCCGCCACCTCCACCCGCAGCCCCTTCGGCTCCCGCAGGATCCGCAACGAGCAGCGGCGCCCCGGCACGTGCCGCACGACGTTCGCCACCAGCTCGGTCATCGCGAGCGTTCCCGCGTCGATCACCTCCGGCATCTCCCAGGCCAGCAGATAGGCCCGGAGAATCCGGCGCAGATGCCGCGCCGAATGCTCACTCATGGTGAAGCTAACGCCATATGTCGTGCCAAGTACGGGCTCCGACCGATTCGTTGTGGGATTCACCCCCCAAGAGTGCGCACACTCGACTACGCTCGGCTACCTTCCGAAAACGACGCCTTCAGGCGTGAGCTAGGGGGTGGCCCGCCCGTGGTCAACATCCGCCAACTCGATCCCGACGCTTCTCCGCTCGACTTCTACGGGTCGGAGCTGCGCCGCCTGAGAGAGGCCGCGGGCCTCCAGCAGAAGCAGTTGGCCGAGCTGATGTACTGCACGGCATCGCTCGTTGGGCAGGTCGAAACGGCCAGCAAGGTGCCGACACGGCAGTTCTCCGAGGCGGCGGACGCAGCGCTCAAGACAGACGGTCACATGTGCCGGTTGCTGGGGTTGGTTCTGCGGAGCCAGCTGCCTTCCTGGTTCCGGCCGTATGCGGCGATGGAGGCGAAGGCGACCTACATCGCGACGTATCAGGCACAACTGGTCTACGGGCTTCTCCAGACCGAGGAGTATGCAAGGGCAGTACTTGGTGCGAGTGGTCATTCGGACAACCATGAGGAGCTGGTCGCGGCTCGACTGGAGCGACAGCAAATCCTGACGAAGGATGGGCCGCCGTTGGCGTGGGCCGTTCTGGATGAAGCTGTGCTGCACCGGGAGATCGGCAACAAGGGCATCATGCGAAGGCAACTTGAACACCTGTTGAGTCAGCGACAGGTGTTCATCCAGGTGCTGCCTTTCTCCGTCGGGCAACACGCTGGCCTACCAGGCACTTTCACGCTTCTACGCTTCCCTGACGATCCGGACGTCGTCTATACCGAGGACTTCCACACCGGCCACATGACGGCAAATCCGGAGGCGGTCAGGGAGGGTTGGCTCCGTTACGCTCGACTTCAGGCTGCTGCACTCTCCGTTGAGGACTCGGCGGCCCTGATCGCCCGAGTAATGGAGGAGCGTTATGGGAAAGTCCCAGGGTCTGGCGGCGGCAACGTGGCGTAAGTCGTCGTACAGCGCAGATAACGGCGGTCAATGCGTTGAATGCGCACCGCTCGGTGCCATCCAGTGGCGCAAGTCGTCGTACAGCGCAGACAACGGGGGCGAGTGCGTCGAACTCGCCCCCACCCCCGCCCACGTAGCGATACGTGACTCGAAGAACCCCGACCACGGCACCGTGACCGTGAGCACCGCCGCCTTCGCGGCGTTCCTCGCGGGCGCGGTGACCGCCGCCGTCTGAGTCACCGGAAGCCGTCAGTGGCAAGGGACCGTACCGCCGTGCGCGCCGCCTCCAGGGAGTCCGCCGCGAACCCCTGGAAGCGGGCGAGTTCGGGGACGAGTCCCGCGATGGTCATCTCGGCCTTCACGATGTGCAGGCGGTCCTCGGGGACGCCGAGGTTGGTGAAGTAGGTGCGCAGGTAGGGGGCCTGGAAGTCGTGGCCGTTGCGGGGTGTCCCGGGGCCGTACGCGCCGCCTCGGCTGAGGACGGCGACGACGCGGGTGCCGTCGAGGACGGACGCGCCGGTGCCGGGGGCGTGGAAGGCGGCGGGGAAGGTGAGCCGGTCGATCCAGGCCTTGAGGGTGGCCGGCACGGAGAAGTTGTACATCGGGGAGCCGATGAGCAGGGTGTGCGCGGCGCGCACCTCGTTGATCAGGGGCTCGGTGAGCGCCCATTCGCGCGCCTCGTCGTCGGTCTCGGCGAGGGCGGCGACGTCGCCGAGCTGCACGCCTCCCAGACGCTCGACGCGGCGGCCGAGGGCGGCGTACCCGGGGCCGACTGGTCCTGGCGGTCCTGGAGCCCTGACGCCCGCCACGGATCCCGGCACCTTGCTCCGAGTGAGGTTCTATCACTCATTGTTATATTCATTGGGCGCACGATATTGTGCGTCCAATGAAGAATTCGCCCTCACTTCTGCCGCTGCTGCGGTCCCGCCTGCAAGGGGAGCTTCTGGCCCTCGTCCTGCTCCATCCTGATCAGGAGTTCAGCCTGACCGACCTGGCCCGTGATCTGGGCGTCTCGCACACGACCGTGCTGCGTGAGATCGAGCGGCTGGTGGAGGCCGGAATCCTGGCCGACCGCCGTGTCGGCCGCGCGCGTCTGGTGACCGCCCGTACGGACACGCCTGTGGCGCGGCCGCTCACTGAACTGATCGAGGTGTCCTTCGGCCCCCGGCCCCTGCTGGCCGATGCGCTACGGGGGGTCGCGGGGATCGAGCGCGCATACATCTACGGCTCGTGGGCCGCGCGTTATCACGGAGAATCCGGCCCGCCTCCAGGCGACGTCGACGTGCTGGTTGTCGGCAGCCCGGACCCGGACGAACTCTTCGACGTCGCGGAACACGCCGGTCGCCGACTGCGCCGTGAGGTCAACGTCCACCGTGTCAGCCCTACCGCTTGGGCGTCACCATCGACCGATCCGTTCCTCACCAGCGTTCGGGAGCGTCCGCTGGTCGAACTCGAACTCGAATCTGAATCCGAAGACGAAGACTAACCGAAGGGAGGGGCCTGAGCGTGCCCCCTTGGAACAAGGGCAGGGCGACCATCGACGAGATGCTCGCCCAAGGTGACCTCGAACGTGTCCCCGCGTCCCGTCAGGCCGCCGAAGCAGAAATGGCCAGGAGCCGGACACACATTCGCTCCGCCGGGCAACTCCTGACCTCCGACCCGGAGGGCGCCTACACGCTGGCGTACGACGCGGCGCGACGCGCACTGGCTGCGGTTCTCCAGAACCAGGGCCTGCGCGCCACCAGCCGCGGTGGCCACCGATCCGTCTACGAAGCGGTGCGGGCCCAGCTCGACCCTCCACTCGGCTCGGTCCTGCGTCCGTTCAACCGGATGCGCGCCCGCCGAAACGAAGTCGAGTACCGCTCGTCCGAGGCTCCGACCGTCACCACGGAAGAAGTCGCGGCAGACCTGCCCAAGGCGGAGTCGCTGATCGAACTCGCGGAGAAGGCGATTGCCGACATGCCGCGCTTCTGAGGCCCTGCGCCGGGGTTCATGCGGGGCCTGCCTCTGGTGCCCACATCCCGGCGCCCGCGCCTGTCCCGCGCGAGTGCCTGGCCGTCCCCGATCCGTGAGGTGCACCTCATCACCCCGGGGTGGAGCGGTGCTCCCTTGTGGGAGCGCTCTCTGGCGAGTGACCATGCCAGGGTGAGCATCGAACCGGCCGTGCGCCGCTACCGCCCGGATGACCGTCCCGCGCTGGACGACATCTGCATCCGCACCGGCCACCAGGGCGGCGACGCGCGGGAGCTCTACACGGACCCCGCCCTGCTGTCCACGATCTTCGCCGCGCCCTACGCGGAGATGGAGCCGGAGCTGACGTTCGTCCTGGACGACGGCACCGGGCGTGCCGTCGGCTACGTGCTGGGCACCGCGGACACGCCCCGCTTCGCCGACCGGTTCCGCGACGAGTGGCTGCCGCAGGTCACGGGGCGCTACCCGGTCCCGACCGAGGCGCCCACCACCCCCACCGAGATCATGGTGATGCTGCTCCACCACCCCGAGCGCATGGTCCGCCCCGGACTCGCCGAGTACCCCGCCCACCTGCACATCGACCTGCTCCCCGAGTGGCAGGGCCGCGGGTTCGGCCGCGCCCTGATGCACCGCTTCCTGGACGAGCTGCACGGGCGCGGGGTCCCCGCGGTGCACCTCAGCATGGTCACCGCCAACGTCAAGGCCCGTGCCTTCTACGACCGGCTCGGCTTCCGGGAGCTGGACGTGCCGGATCCGGCCACCGTGACGTATCTGGGGCGATCGACCGCGCGGGACTGACCGCGGGGCCAGGGCTTGCGGGCTGGTTTCTGGACTCACTCTGGACTTGCTAGTCCATTTTCTGTGATGCACGGTGGGCCGCGAGTGGGCCGCCCGATCCCCGTCGGAGGCGGTCCGTGAGGCGGGCCCGGATGAAGGGCCCGGACAACCGGGCCCGGCAGCGGGCCGTGCGAACGGAGTGTTCTTCCTGATGGCTCTCGACCAGTACTACCTGCTCGGACGCTCCGGGCTGCGCGTCAGCCGGCTGGCGCTGGGCACCATGAACTTCGGCGTCGCGGGATTCCACGCCTCCTACGGGAAGACGGAGGAGCAGGCCCGGCCCCTCTTCCGCCGCTACCTCGAAGCGGGCGGCAACTTCGTCGACACCGCCGACTTCTACACCGCGGGCCAGAGCGAGGTGATCCTCGGCAACCTCATCGCCGAGGCCAAGGTGCGCGAGCGGGTGGTGCTCACCACCAAGTTCACCAACAGCGTCGACCAGGGCGACCCCAACGCCGGCGGCAACGGCCGCAAGCACATGATCCGCGCGGTCGAGGACTCCCTGCGCCGGCTGCGCACCGACTACGTCGACCTGTTCATGCTGCACACCTGGGACCGGATCACCCCCGTCGAGGAGGTCCTGCGCACCTTCGACGACCTCACCCGGGCTGGCAAGATCCGCTACGCGGGGCTGTCGGACGTGCCCGCCTGGTACGCGGCCCGCGCCCAGACGTACGCCGAGGCGCACTCCCTCGTTCCCCTGGTGAGCCTCCAGCTCCCCTACTCCCTCGTCGAGCGGACCGTCGAGGACGAGCACGTGCCCATGGGCCAGAGCCTCGGCCTCGGCATCACCGCCTGGAGCCCGCTCGGCGGCGGCTTCCTCACCGGCAAGTACCGGCGCGACGACGCGGACCCGGGTGCCTCGGGCGGGCTCGGCCTCAGCGGTGAGGGGCGGCTCGGCGAGGGGGCGCCGTCCGGGCTCTCCCTGGGTGACCGGGAGTGGGGACTCCTTGAGGTCCTGCGGGATGTCGCCGACCGGCTCGGCGTGACGATGGCGCAGGTCGCCGTCAACTGGGTCGCCACCCGGCCCGGGATCGGGTCGGCGATCGTCGGCGCGAGCAGGCCCGAGCAGCTTGACGCGAACATGGCCGCGCTCGACTTCGAGATTCCGGCGGAGCTGCGGGGCCGGCTCGACGCGGCGAGTGCGGTGCCGCCGCGGTCGGTGTACCGGATGTTCACGCCCGAGTACCAGGGGTGGGTGATCAGCCCCGGGGTCAAGGTGGGGGACAAGCCGGTCGGGTATGTGGGTGCGGTGCGGAACTGGTAGGGCCGGGGCCGGGGCTCGGTTGTGCGATTGTGCGGGTACGCCGGTTTTTGCGCCCACGCGGCGGAGCCGCATATCGACACAGCCCCGCGCCCCCTGATCGGGGCGGAGCCCCGTCTTTTCAGGGGCGCGGGGATGGGGGTACCTCCCACGCCTTCAAGGCAGTGGGGGAGCGACCAGCCATCCACCCGCAGGTGGTCCGGATGCGGCAGAAACCAGCCGGAGCGGGGGAATCTATAATGGTCTAATTCGGTCAAATGTTGCAGTGGGGGTCTGTGCGGTAAGGGTGCGTGCAAGGAGGTGGGACGTGCGCGGGCGGGAGGAGAGCGCCGTCGGCGCCGCGGCCGGTGAGGAGGCGGTGCGGGGAGCCGCGGTGCTCGTCGACCAGGCGTTCGCCGACACCGCGCGTGCCGTGGGAGCGCACGTGGGCAACCTCTTCCTGCACGTCCCGGACCAGCAGGTGCTGCAGATGACGGCGGTGATCGGAGGGCCCAGCAGGCTCGCCGAACCGTGGTCACCGGTGGCGCTGGCGGCGCCGATACCGGCGGCCGAGGCGGCCCGGTCCCAGGCGCCCGTCCACCTCGCCGACCAGCAGGAGCTGGCCCGCCGCTTCCCCCGCGCCGCGCTCGTGTTCCCGTACTCGGTGGCCATCTACGCCGTGCCGTTGGTCGCCGGCGGCGCCTGCTGGGGGGTCATGCAGGTGCTGTGGCCCGGCAGCCACGCCGAACTGTCCGACGCGGAGCTGGCGACGACCGGCGAGGCCGCCGACCGGATGGCCCGGACGCTGAAGGAGGCCGCCGACCACGGGTATCCGGTGCGCCCGAGGGACGAGCCGTTCGCCGTGCCGCCGCCGCCCGTCACCCACGACCACGCTGCCGCGCTCACCGAGCGCTTCGCCGAAGGGTTCGTCGCGCTCGACCTGCACTGCCGGATGACCTTCGTCTCCGCCCGTGCGGCCCGGTTGCTCGGTCGCGACCGCGCCGAGCTGCTGGGCGCCGACATCGTGGACGTGCTGCCCTGGATGGCCGACCCCGATCACGACAACGCCTACCTCTCGGCATTCCTGAGCCGCGTGCCCACGGACTTCACCGCCAGGCGGCCGGACGGCGCCCGGCTGTCCGTCCAGCTCTGCCCGGACGACACCGGCATCAGCGTGAGGATCGGGTCCGCGTCCGCAGCGGACAGCGCGGCCGGGTCGCAGCGGGCGTCCGAGGACTCCCTCCGCTCCGCCCCCGTCACCACCGGCACCCTCTTCCACCTGCTGCACCTGACCGCGGCGCTCACGGAGGCCTCGGGGGTGCGGGAGGTGACCGAGTCGCTGATGGAGCAGATGATGCCGGTCCTGGGCGCCCAGGGCCTGGCGCTGATGGTCGCCGACGAGGGCCGGTTGCGTGTGGTGGACTCGCGCGGCTTCCCGCCCGAGATGAGCGGGTACCTCGACGGCATTCCGCTGGCCACCCAGACCGAGGGCATACGGACGATAGAGACCGGCACCGCCCGCTTCCACTCCGACAACACCGAGCTGGTGCGCGACCTCCCCCAGCACCGGCACTACCGCCTCATGGCCGCCTTCGCCTTCCTGCCGCTGACGGTCTCCAGCGGCACCTTCGGGTGCTGGGTGCTGGGCTACGACGAGCAGCGGGCCTTCCCGGCGGACGAACGCGCCGAGCTGACCTCGCTCGCCGGGATGATCTCGCAGGCGCTGGAACGGGCCCGGCTCCACGACGCCAACGCCCGCGTGGCGCGCGGCCTCCAGGACGGGCTGCTGCCGCGCCGCCTGCCGCAGGTGCGGGGCGTTGAGGTCGCCGCACGGTACCGTCCCGCGACCCACGCCCTGGACGTCGGCGGCGACTTCTACGACCTGATCGATTTCGGCGACGACTCCGTGGGGGCGGTGATCGGCGACGTCCAGGGGCACAGCGTCCAGGCGGCCGCCCTGATGGGCCAGATCCGCACCGCCGTGCACACCCATGCGCGGGTGGGCGCGCCGCCCGAGGAGATCCTTGCCCGCACCAACCGGTTGCTGATCGAGCTGAGCGGCAGCATGTTCTGCAGCTGCCTCTACGCCCATCTCGACGTGCCGGGGCAGCGGGTCGTGCTGGCCTGCGCCGGGCATCCACCGCCGATCCTGCGGCATCCGGACCACCACACCGAGGTCGTCGATCTGCCGCCGGGGCTGCTCCTCGGTGTCGAGGAGGAGCCGCGCTTCCAGTCGGTCGAGGTGCCGATGCCGCCCGGCAGCATGCTCGCCCTCTACAGCGACGGGCTCGTGGAGCGGCCCGGTGTCGATCTGGGGGTGTCCATCGACTCCCTCGCCGAGCAGGTGGCGCGGGCGGGGGGTGAGCGGCTCGATGTGTTCGCCGACGCGGTTGTTCGGTGGGCCGAGGAGACGGTGGTGCCTGAGAGCAGTGATGACATCGCGTTGCTGCTGGTGAGGGCGGAGCCCTCGGTCAGCCGTTGTGCGGGGTGACCCCTGACCGCCTCTGGCCCGCGCTGCCGGGGCATCCTTCTTGCGCAGTTCCCCGCGCCCCTGATCGGGGTGGTGCCTCTTGCGGTGGTTGGTTCGCTGCCCGTTCGTTGTGGTTGCTCGCGCCCACGCGGCAGAGCCGCATATCGACACAGTCCCGCGCCCCTTTCGGGGCGCAGCCCCACGTAGAGTGGCCGGTCGGGTCTCGGGGCCTCGCTCGGTGGACCCGGGCCGAACCGAGTCACCCCGTCAGCCCCCGTACCCCCGAACTCTCACGAGGCACCGCACCCATGGTCACCGACCCCGAACCCGAGCCCGTGCCGCTCGCCGGTGTGAGTGTTGTCGGTATCGGGGCCGACGGGTGGGGCGGGCTTGGCGGGGGTGCGCGGGATGCGGTGCTTGCCGCCGATGTCGTGATCGGGGGCGCCCGGCAACTGGCCCTGCTGCCCGCCGAGTGCCGTGCCGAGCGGGTGGTGTGGCCCTCGCCGTTGCGGCCCGCCGTAGGGCGGCTGCTCGTGGAGCATGCCGGGCGGCGGATCGTCGTTCTCGCCAGTGGGGATCCGCTCTTCTACGGCATCGGGCGCGCGGTCGCGGAGGAGGCGGCGGCGCTCGGTGACCGCGGTGTCGGGGTCCCGCGCATCCTCCCGCACCCCTCCTCCGTTTCGTACGCCTGCGCCCGGCTCGGCTGGGCCGTCGAGGACACCGGCGTCGTCACCCTCGTCGGCCGCCCCACCGACCGGCTCGCCGCTGCGCTGCACCACGGCCGCCGGCTGCTGGTGCTGAGCGCCGGGACCGGCACGCCCGCCGAGGTCGCCGCGCTGCTCCGGGACCGGGGCTTCGGGCCCAGCCGGCTCCGCGTACTCGAACAGCTCGGCGGGCCCCGGGAGCGGGTCGTCGGCGGGGACGCCGGGACCAGCGCCGACGCGTGGGCGGAGCCGCCCGGGGACCCCCTGAACATCGTGGCGGTCCAGTGCCGCAGGGCGCCCGGGGCGCTGCGCCTCGGCGCGGTGCCGGGGCTGCCCGACGAGGCCTACGAATCCGACGGGCAGCTCACCAAGCGGCACGTCCGCGCCGCCACGCTCGCGGCACTCGCCCCCGCGCCCGGCGAACTGCTCTGGGACATCGGCGGCGGCTCCGGCTCGATCGGCGTCGAGTGGCTGCGCACCCATCCGTCCTGCCGCGCCGTCACGGTCGAACGCGACCCGGTGCGCGCCGAGCGGATCGCGCGCAACGCCGCCCGGCTCGGCGTGCCCGCGCTGGACGTCGTCACCGGCGCCGCCCCCGCCGCGCTGGCCCACCTGCCCGCCCCCGACGCGGTGTTCGTCGGCGGCGGGCTGACCGCGCCCGGCCTGCTCGACGCCTGCTGGGCCGCGCTGCCGCCCGGCGGCCGGCTGGTCGCCAACACCGTCACCCTGGAGTCCGAGGCCCTCCTCGCCGACGCCCGCCGCAGGCACGGCGGCGACCTGGTGCGCCTCGCCGTGGCGCACGCCGTCCCCGTGGGCACGTTCACCGGCTGGCGGCAGGCCATGCCGGTCACGCAGTGGGCGGTGACCAAGCCGGGGGAGACGGGGGAGGCCGGGGACGCAGCCCCGGGTGACCCCGGTGCCGTAGCACCCGAGCCGCGAGGAGGCCCCTCATGACCGTCTACTTCATCGGCGCGGGACCCGGCGCCGCCGACCTGATCACCGTGCGGGGCGCGCGGCTGCTCGCCACCTGCCCGGTCTGCCTGTACGCGGGCAGCCTCGTGCCGCGCGAACTGCTGGAGTCCTGCCCGCCGGACGCCCGGCTCGTGGACACCCAGAAGCTCGACCTGGACCGCATCACCGCCGAACTGGTCGACGCGGACCGCGCCGGGCAGGACGTGGCGCGGCTGCACTCCGGTGACCCGTCCGTCTTCAGCGCCGTCGCCGAGCAGATGCGGCGGCTGGACGCGGCCGGCGTGCCGTACGAGATGGTGCCGGGCGTGCCCGCGTTCGCGGCCGCCGCGGCGGCGCTCGGGCGGGAGCTGACCGTGCCGACCGTCGGCCAGACCGTGATCCTCACCCGGCTCGCCCGGCAGGCCACCGCGATGCCGGACGGCGAGGACCTCGCCACGCTGGGCCGCAGCGGCGCCCTGCTGGTGCTGCACCTGGCGGTGCGGTACGCCGACGAGGCCGTCGCCGAACTGCTGCCGCACTACGGCGCCGACTGCCCGGCCGCGGTCGTGGCCTTCGCCAGCCGGCCGGACGAGGTGGTGCTGCGCGGCACCCTCGCCGGCATCGCCGAGCAGGTGCGCCGGGCCGGGATCACCCGGACCGCCGTGATCATCGTGGGCCGGACCCTGGCCGCGGCGGAGTTCCGCGACAGCCACCTCTACTCATCGGAGCGCGCGCGGGACTGAGGGCGGCCGAGCCGCGACGGTCTCATGCGGGCACCTGCGAGGGCGCAAGGGCCTGCGCGCGTGCGAGCGCCCCCGCGAGGTCGGCCCACAGGTCGTCCACGTGCTCCAGGCCCGTGGAGACGCGCAGCAGCCGCGGGGATATCCCGGCCTTCTCGCGCGAGTCCGGTTCCATCACGTGGTGGGTGAGCGAGACGGGATGCTGGATGAGGCTGTCCACGCTGCCGAGGCTGACGGCGGGGGTGAGGAGGCGGACGGCGCCGACGACCGCGTGCGGGTCGGCGGCCACCTCGAAGGACACCATCGCACCGCCCCCGTCCATCTGCTTGTCGGGTCGCGGCGCACCGTTCAGCCCGGGGTAGTGGACCCGCGTGACCGCCGGGTGGGCCGCGAGACGGCGGGCCAGCTCAGCGGCGGTGGCCGAGGCACGCTGCATCCGGACGGGGAGGGTGGAGAGGCCCCGGAGGAGCTGGTAGCCGGCGACCGGGTGCAGCACGCCTCCGGTGGCGAAGCGGATCTGCCGCAGGCTCCGGGCGAAGAGCTCGTCGCAGGCGATGACGCCGCCCATGACGTCACCGTGGCCGCCCAGGTACTTGGTGGCGCTGTGCAGGACGATGCCGGCGCCGCGGTCCAGGGGACGCTGGAGTGCCGGGGTCGCGAAGGTGTTGTCCACGAGCACGGGCACGGGCGCGCACGCGGCGGACAGCGCCTGGATGTCGACCTCGGTGAGGGTCGGGTTGGCGGGTGACTCGACGATCACCATCCCCGTGTCGCCCCTGATGGCGCCTGCGGCGTCACGGGCCTCCGCCCACGTCACCGAGGTGCCCAGCAGGCCCGTCTCCAGCAGGTGGTCGCTGGTCCCGTAGAGGGGGCGGATCGCCACGACGTGCGGGCGTCCCCGCATGACCAGGGCGAGCAGGCAGGCCGCCAGTGCCGCCATGCCACTGGCGAAGGCGACCGCCGCCTCGGCCCCTTCGAGCTCGGCGAGCGCCGACTCGAAGCGGCTGACCGTGGGGTTGCCGACCCGGCCGTAGATCGGCGGACCACCGTCGTCGACTCCGGCGCTGAACACGTCGAGCCGTGCCGCCTCGGCCGCGGTGTCACGTGAGGGGTAGGTGGTGGACAGGTCGAGGGGAGGGGCGTGCAGCCCGAGATCGACGAGATCGTCACGTCCCGCGTGGATGGCGCGGGTGGTCCAGTGATGCGAGGTCATGGGGGCATCCTCGGCACCTGGCCGCGCGTCCGGGGCCGGCGCCGTACAGAATTCGGGCCATGGCGAAAGACGTTGTCCTGGATTCGGTCGACCTCGCCCTTCTGCGGGAACTGCAGAACGATGGTCGGCTCCCCAACAAGACGCTGGCCCAGCGGATCGGCGTGGCGCCGTCGACGTGCCTCGCGCGCACCCAGCGGCTGATCGACTCCGGGGTCATCCTCGGCTTCCGGGCCGAGGTCAGCGCGGCGGCGATCGGCCGGCAGGTGCAGGCCGTGCTCGCCGTGCAGTTCGTCTCCCATTCACGCCCGCTGGTGGACCCGTTCGTGGCGTGGGCGCGCAGCCGTCCCCAGACGCGCGCGCTCTTCCACGTCACCGGCGCCTTCGACTTCCTCGTGCAGGCGGCGTGCAGCGACACGGAGGATCTCCAGGAACTCGTCCTGGAGTTCACCGGGCGCAGGGAGGTGGGGCGCGTGGAGACCCACCTCGTGTTCGGGTCGTGGCAAGGGGGGCCGCTCACGCCCGGTTAGGGCCGGTTCGCCAAGGCCCAGGGCTTAGCGGGTGCGCGGGGCTTACGACGTGGTCCGGCGCGCGTACACCTCTATCTCCATCTTCATCCGGGGGTCGGCGAGCCCGCACACCATCATCGTGGCCGCCGGCCGTACCTCGCCGAACGTGCGGCGCAGGACCGGCCAGCACGGCTCGAAGTCGTCCCGGTCGGGGAGCAGGTAGCGCACCCGCACCACGTCCGCGAACGTGCACCCCGCCTCGGCCAGGGCGAACCCGATCGTGCGCAGGCACTGCTCGGCCTGCTCCACCACGTCGTCGGAGATCGCCATGGTGGTGTAGTCGAAACCGGTGGTCCCGGAGACGTGCACCCAGTCGCCGTCGACGACGGCCCGGGCGTAGCCGATCTGCTCCTCGAAGGGGGAACCGGTCAGGATCGCGCGTCGTTCTGTCACCCGCCGAGCGCTAAGCGTGCGCCGCGGATACGTCCAGGCGCCCCCGGTGTCACGCTCGGCACACCTTCTCCGCCGCACCCCCTCGCGGGGCCTCACCGCACGGTGCTGCGCCCCACCACCGTTCCCGCGCGGTCGACGCAGATCACGTCCACCGCCACGGGCGCGCCGCGCAGCACGGACAGGGCGTGGTCGCGGGCCGCCCCCGCCACCAGGTCGCCCAGCGGCACGCCCGCCGCCGCGCAGAGCCGGAGCGCCTCCAGGCCGGTGTTGGCGGACGCGACCGCTTCCGCGAGCGTCTCGCCGGCCCCGCCGTGCCGGGCGAGTCCGGCGAGGAAGCCCTTGTCCACCTGCGAACGCGCCGAGTGCAGGTCGAGGTGCCCGGCCGCCAGCTTCGACAGCTTCGCGAAGCCGCCGCAGACGGTGAGCCGTTCCACGGGGTGCCGGCGCAGGTACTTGAGGACGGCGCCCGCGAAGTCCCCCATGTCGAGCAGGGCGTCCTCGGGCAGCCCGTACTCGTCGACGACGGTCCGCTCCGACGTCGACCCGGTGCATCCGGCCACGTGCCGGCGCCCCGCGGCGCGCGCGACGTCCACCCCGCGGCGGATCGAGTCGATCCACGCGGAGCACGAGTACGGCACGACGACGCCGGTGGTGCCGAGGACGGAGAGGCCGCCGAGGATGCCGAGCCGCGGGTTCCACGTCGAGCGGGCGATCTCCTCGCCGTTGTCGATGGAGAGGGTCACCTCGGCGTCCACGTCGGGGTCGGCGTCCGCCGCGGGGCGGGTGCCCGCCTCGGGGGTGGCGTGCGCTTCGGGGGCGGCGTCCGCCCCGGGATCGGCGTCCACTCCGGGGCCGGTGTCCGCCCCGGCACTGGCGTCCGCCACGCGATCGGCGTCCGCCACGGGGCCGTTGTCCACCACGGGACCGGCGCCCGCCGCGGCGCGTGCGTCTCGCGCCGCGCGGGCCAGGTTGTCGCGGATCATCTGCCGCGGCACGGGGTTGATCGCGGGCTCGCCGACGTCGAGCGGCAGGCCGGGGCGGGTGACGGTGCCGACGCCGGGGCCGGCCCTGAAGACCACGCCGGAACCGCGCGGAAGGCCCCGCACCCTCGCCCTGACCAGCGCGCCGTGCGTGACGTCCGGGTCGTCCCCGGCGTCCTTCACCACCCCCGCCATGGCCTCGCCGCGGTCCTCGTCCAGTTCCTCCACGGCCAGCGCGAACGCCACCGTCCGGCCGTCGGGCAGCACGATCCGCACCGGGTCCGGGAACTCGCCGGTGCGCAGCGCGACGGACGCCGCGGTGGCCGCGGCCGTCGCGCAGGCACCGGTGGTCCATCCGGGCCTCAGACCGCTGTGCTTCAGTTGACCCCGGCGCCCGCCCCGCGGCGCGCCGTCCGCCGCCTCGCTCAACGGAAGGACCTCCCCGCGATGCACGTACTCGTCCTCGGCGGCACCACGGAGGGCCGGAGGGTGGCGGAACTGCTGGCCGACGGAGGCGCGGCGGGAGCGGCGGGCGCCCGCTCCCCGGCCAGCACGGCCCCCGGCACGGGCGGGTTCGGCGCCGCGGTCCCTGGCGTGCCGGGCGCCACCCGGCCGGTGCCCGGCGGGCCGCCGGCCCGCGGACCGTCCTCGCGCACCCTGGCGGGGTTCCCGCACAAGGGCGCCGTGACACGGGTGACCACCTCGCTCGCCGGGCGGGTCGCCGCGCCCCGGATGCCCCCCGGCGAGGTGCGCGTCGGAGGCTTCGGCGGGATCGGCCCCATGGCGCGCTGGCTGACCGAGCACCGGGTCGACCTGCTCATCGACGCCACCCATCCCTTCGCCAGGACCATCAGTTTCCACGCGGCCGAGGCCGCCGACATGGCCCATGTTCCCCTGCTGGCACTGCGCCGCCCCGGCTGGGTGCCCGTCCCGGGTGACCGCTGGCATCCGGCCGGCTCGCTCGGCGACGCGGCGACGATGCTGCCCGCGCTCGGCGAGCGGATCTTCCTCACCACCGGGCGCACCGGCCTGGCAGCCTTCGCCGGGCTGGAGATGTCCTGGTTCCTCGTGCGCTCCGTGGACCGGCCGGGGCCGCCCTGCCCGCCGTACATGAAGGTCCTGCTGGACCGGGGCCCGTTCACCCTCGACGGGGAGCGCGACCTGCTGCGCCGGCACGGCATCGACGTCCTCGTCACCAAGGACAGCGGCGGCCTCGCCACCGCGCCCAAGCTCACCGCGGCCCGCGAGGCGGGCATCCCGGTCATCATGATCCGCCGCCCGCTGCCGCCCGAGGACGTGCCGGAGGTCAGCACGCCGGAGGAGGCGGTGGCGTGGATGCGGGTGCGGTGGGGCGGTTAGCGGCCCGAAGGGCCACCCATCGCGGCCGGCCCCCGCCCCCGCGGCACTCCTCGCCCTGCAACGCACCGTCGGCAACGCCGCCGTCGTGGAGATGCTGCGTTCGGCCGACCGCTCCCCGGCCCGGCAGCCGGTCCGGCACGGTCGCCAGGTCCACCGTCCCGCCGCTGCTACGGAAGCGGGACGCCGCCGGGATCGGGACGGCCGGGGAGCCGGCCGCTCGGATCGGCACGATCGGTGAGCCGGCCGCTCCCCTCAGCACGGCCGGGGAGCGGACCGTCCTCCGGGTAGCTGCGCGGCGTCCACGCGACCACCGTCTCCTCGCCGTCCGGGCCGCCGCGGCGCGCGGTGCGGGTCCGGGAGGAGCCGACGATGAGCAGGGTGCGCATGTCGACCTCGGCCGGGTCCAGCTCGCCGAGCCCCACCACGCGGACCTGCTCCCCGGGCCCGCCGACGTCCCGCGCGACGACCACCGGGGTGTCCGGGGCACGGTGTTCGAGCAGGACCTCGCGGGCCTTGCCGACCTGCCAGGTGCGGCTGCGGGAGCCCGGGTTGTAGAGGGCGATCACCAGGTCGGCCGAGGCGGCGGCCCGCAGCCGGTCCGCGATGACCTCCCACGGCTTGAGCCGGTCCGACAGCGACAGCGCCGCGTAGTCGTGCCCGAGGGGTGCCCCGGCCCGTGCGGCGGCGGCGTTCGCGGCGGTGACGCCCGGCAGCACCCGCACCGGAACGTCGCGGTAGGCGTCCTGCGCCGCCGCCTCCAGCACCGCCGTCGCCATCGCGAAGACGCCCGGGTCGCCCCCCGAGACGACCGCGACGCGCCGGCCGCGCCGCGCCAGGTCGAGCGCGAACTCGGCACGCTCCGCCTCCACCTTGTTGTCGCTGCCGTGCCGCCGCTGGCCCGGGCGGACCGGCACGCGCGCCAGATAGGTCGTGTAGCCGACGAGATCCTCGGCCGCGGCCAGCGCGCCCCGGCTCTCCGGCGTCAGCCACAGGGGCCCGGCGGGCCCGGTGCCCACCACGACGACCTCGCCGCGCGGGGCGGGAACGGGGGTGGGGGCGTCGGTGGGAGCCTGCGCGTGGGCGGGCGTGGTGGCGGGAGTGCCCGCGGGTGCCGGTCCCGTGGCGGGAGTGGCCCCGGAGGCGGGCGTCGCGTCCGGAGCGGTCGTGGCGGTGGGACGGGCCGGCGGGGGCGTGCGGCGGCTGGGCAGGACGGCCACCGAGAAGTACGGCACGGAGTCCGGGTCGACGGAGGCGAGTTCGCCGGTGCGCTCGCCGGGCATGGTGGCCCGCTCCACGTAGTGCGCGTCCGCGAGCCGCCCGGCCCGCTCCAGTGCACCGCGCACGGCGGTGAACGTGCGCCCCAGCTTCATCACCACCGCCGCGTCCGTCGCCGCGATCCGCGCCGCGAGCTCCTCCTCGGACAGCGTGCCCGGCAGCACCGTCAGCACCTCGTCGGCCTCCACCAGCGGGGTGCCGAGCCGGGCCGCTGCGGCGCTCACCGACGTCACGCCGGGCACCACCTCGGTCGGGTAGCGGTGCGCGAGGCGCTTGTGCATGTGCATGTAGGAGCCGTAGAAGAGCGGGTCGCCCTCCGCGAGCACCGCGACACCCCGCCCCGCGTCCAGGTGCGCGGCGAGCCGGGCCGCCGCCTCCTCGTAGAACTCGTCCAGTGCCCCGCGGTACCCGCCCGGATGGTCGGTGGCCTCCGTGGTGACCGGGTACACCAGGGCCTCTTCGATGTGGTCGGGGCGCAGGTAGCGCGCGGCGATGGACCGCGCGATCGACCGCCCGTGCCGCGCGCTGTGGTACGCGACCACGTCCGCCTCGCCGATCACCTCGACGGCGCGCACGGTGAGCAGGGCCGGATCGCCGGGGCCGAGCCCGACGCCGTACAGCCGCCCGGGTTCCGGGGCGCGGGTCTCCGGCTGGTGGGTTTCCGGGACGCTCTGCCCGGCACGGGTTTCCGGGTCACCGTGCCCGGCACCGGTCCCCGGGTCGTTCTCCCGGGCACGGACCTCCGGTTCGTTCTCCCGCGCGCTCACTCCGCCTCGCTCGCTATCGCGTTGACGGCGGCCGCGGCCATGGCGCTGCCGCCGCGCCGGCCGCGCACCACCAGGTGCTCGACGCCCGACGGGTCCGTGGCGAGCGCCTCCTTGGACTCCGCGGCGCCCACGAACCCGACGGGCACCCCGATGACGGCCGCCGGGCGGGGACCGTCCGGACCGCCCTCGGCCAGGATCTCCAGGAGCCGGAAGAGGGCGGTGGGGGCGTTGCCGACGGCGACCACTGCGCCGTCGAGGCGGTCGCGCCAGAGCTCCAGCGCGGCGGCGCTGCGCGTGGTGCCCAGCTTGGCGGCGAGGGCCGGCACGGACGGGTCCGAGAGCGTGCAGACGACGTCGTTGGCGGCCGGCAGCCGGCGCCTCGTGACGCCGCTCGCGACCATCTGCGCGTCGCACAGCACCGGCGCCCCGGCACGCAGCGCGGCGCGCGCCCGGGCCACCACGCCCGGCGTGTGGACGAGGTCGCGCACCAGGTCGACCATGCCGCAGGCGTGGATCATCCGGACCGCGACCTGGGCCACGTCGGCGGGCAGATGCGCGAGATCCGCCTCCGCCCTGATGGTCGCGAAGGACTGCCGGTAGATCGCGGCCCCGTCCTTCTCATACTCGAACACGGTCACTGTGCGCTCGCTCGGGTCGGTGGGGTGGGGACGGTGACGGGACGGGGCGGGGTGCCGGACACGGCGTCCGGGGCGGGTGCGCGGTGGACGGTGACGCGGTAGGCGTCGGAGGCAGATGCAGAGGGTGCGCCGGTCGCGAGGACGTCGACCCAGTCGCCGCCCGGATGCCCGCAGCGCCGCTCGCAACCGGACCAGTACACGGGCAGGTGGCGCTCCGCGGCCGGGACCGCGGCGTCGGCCGGGGTGACGGCCGAACCGTCCGCGCCCCCCGGCACCCGGGCCCCGGACGCCACGGCGGCCGCCGCGTCGGACCGCACGTCGGTGCGGGACTTGGCGCAGCCCGGCAGGCCGGTGCACGTGCCGGCGCCGTACCAGGGGGAGTCGGCGCGGGTGACGAACCCGGCGCGTTCCAGTTCCGCCAGCCGCCCTTCCGCGCCGGCCGCCGGGCACCCGGGCAGCACGATCCCCCGCCACGGCGTGAGCCGCAGCTCCCCGCCCGGCAGCGGCAGCAGCGCCCGCCACTGCGCCACGGAGAGCCGCCCGAGCCGGGGGAACACGGAGAGGACGGCGGTGCCGTCGGGCGCGGGCAGCAGTCCGGGCGCGGGGCCCGCCGCGGGTGCTCCCGGCTCGGACGGCACACCGGCCTCGTCGCAGGAGAGCCCCGCGCGCCGCAGCGCGGCGCCCAGGTCGGGAACGTGACCGGAGGGCAGCTCGCCCACCCGCCAGGCGCCGGTGCCGGCCGCTCGCGCCGCGTCGAGGAACGCCCCGGCGGCGGCGAGCGCGGCACGGGGAACGTCGGAGGTGGCGAGAGCGACCCGCTGCCCGGCCACGCACAGCACGGCCCGCCCGCCCGGCGCGGCCGCCGCCGTCACGTCGCCGCCGAGGCCGCTGACGTCGCCGCGGCCGTCGTCGAGCACGAACAGGAAGCGCCCCGAGAGCTCCGCCGTCCACTCCTGCCCGCACAGCAGCGCGTCGAGCTCCGCGGCCCAGGACCGGGCGTCGGCGTGGCCGCGGCCGTCCAGGCCGGAGAGCGGGCCTGCGACGATGTTGCGGACCCGCTCGTGCCGGTACGAGGGCAGCAGGCCCGCGCCGGTGAGCAGCGCGGTCCACTCGGGGGCGTCGCGCTCGGCGAGGCCGCGGATCTCCACGTTGCCGCGCGAGGTGATGCCGAGGCGGCCGTCCCCCAGGCGCTCCGCGGCGTCCCCGAGCAGCTCGGCCTGCCTGCCCGTCAACACGCCGCCGGGCACCCGGATGCGGGCCACCCGGCCGTCCTCGGCGCGGTGCAGCCTGAGCGCGCCCGGGCAGGCGTCGGGGGTCGACCTGGTGGGTGGGGGCATGTCGGCGAGCATACCTACGGGCTTCGGCCGATATGTACGGCACCGTTCGGGGCGGCGGATCGCGGGCAGCGGAACCCCGGAGCAGGACCGCGCGCCACGACGCGCGGAACGGGAGCGGGGGCGCCCCGGCCCGCTACCGTTCCACGTCTACGGGACGACCCGGCAGAAGGGCGAAGGACGAAGGACGGCCGGAGGACCAAGGACAGGAGGAGTCCACATGCCAGAGCACGGCGCCGAGAAGACCGGCACCGCCACCCCGCTGACGCTGGAGGACCGCTTGGCCATCACCGAGCTGATCTCGCTGCACGGCCACCTGGTGGACGACGGCCACCTGGACCGGTTCGGCGAGCTGTTCACCGCGGAGGCCCTCTACGACCTGACGGAGTTCGACCAGGGCCGCCTGGCGGGTGTCGCCGCGATCCGCGAGGCGGCTCTCGCGCTGGGCGCCGCCAACCCGGTGGCGCACCACGTCACGAATGTCGTCGTCGGCGACCGGGCGGACGGGGCCGGATGCGTCCGGGTCCGCTCCAAGGGCCTCGGGATCACCGCGGAGGGCGTCTGCGGTTCCGTCTCGTACGAGGACGTCGTGGTCCGCACCCCCGACGGCTGGCGCATCCGCTACCGCAAGGTGTGCCCGCGCCGCGTCCCGCTGAACGGCGCGGTCCCGGGGGCCTGAGGGGGCGGCCCCGCCCGCCCCAAGGGACGTGCCCCTGCCGGGACACCCCCGCCGAAGCCACCGACCGAAGCCCCGGCCGAGGGCCGCGGGGGCCGGGGATCCCAGCCTTGAAATCCCGCGTGCCCGGTGCGGTCAGGAAGCAGGGCTGCACCTGACCGGCCCCGCGAGGCGCCCGATGCTCGAAAGGGGTCCGTGGCGTGCGCTCTGACGACGAACCGGTGTTCATGCGGGACAGGTCGCGGACGAACCACTGGGTGTACAACCCGCGCAGTCCCGTGGGCCGCGTCCTGATCGCGGTGACCCTCGTCGGCATCGCGGTGGTGCTGCTCCTCATGGCCAACCATGCCGGCCCGTTCGCATACCCGGACCCCGCTCCGACGCACCGGAGCCCGTCGCCCGACCTCTCACGCCGGCTCCCGGCGGCGGAGCCGCCGACGGCCCCGGGCGGGCATAGTGCAAGGACCCTGTAGGGGAGGTCCTCCACATGGAGGTCTTTGCGGACACGACCCGGCCGACGCGCACGCCGAACAGGGCCTGTCCTCCCGCTGGTCGACCACTTCCCGGCCGGCGCGGCCAGGACGGTGCCTGGCAAAGGTGAGGTCCCCGATCGCGCGGATCGGGAACCTCACCGTACGAGCCCGGCCGCAGGGGGTCGGGGCCGGGCAGATGTCACGGCACCGGGTGTCGGGTGCCCGTTTACGCGGCCGGAGCGAGTTCGGCGCGGCCGAAGAGCAACGCGTAGCCGGTGGGGAGCTGGTGGAGGATGCGAGTGATCAGCTCGGGGCCGGCATGGGCTGTGACGGCGGCGAGAACGGAGCCGGTGTTCCAGCGGGTGGTGGCCAGGGAGGCGCCGGAGCGGGCGGCGAGGTCCTTGACGAATGCCCAGCCGCTCAGCGGCTGGGTGTCGGGGGACGGTGAGGCCAGGATGCGCGCGGCTTCCAGGGGCAGGCGGGCGGCCAGGTCGACGCGTTCGTCGCCGGTCAGCTGGCGGCCGAGCCCCGCCAGGACCAGGCGGACGACCTCGTCGGCTCGCTCCCGGGTGGGGTAGGCGCCCTCGTAGCGGACCTTCTCCAGCATCTGCTCGTACGCCGTCGAGTACGGCTGCTGGTGGTCAAGCGGTACGCGCACGTCGGTGCTCACTGCGGTGCATGCCTTTCATCAGAGCCAGGATGGGGTGGTGCCCGGGGGTGCGGAGGGCGGGATGCAGGGGGAGACCGGGTGCCCGTCCTCCGCACCCGTCCGGCCGGTGTCAGCCGGAGATCTCCTTGCGGCCGGAGCCGACGCCGATGGAGATCTTGCGGGGCTTGGCGCGCTCGGCGATCGGGATGCGCAGGGTGAGCACGCCCGCGTCGTAGTCGGCCTGGATACGCTCGGTGTCGAGGGTGTCGGCGAGCACGATCTGGCGGGAGAAGACCCCCAGCGGCCGCTCGGACAGTTCCACCTTCGCGTCGTCGGCCTTCGCCGCCGGACGCCGTTCGGCCCTGACGGTCAGCATGTTCCGCTCGACGTCGACGTCGATCGCGTCCGCGCTCACGCCGGGGAGGTCGAAGGCCACCACGTACTCGTCGCCCTCGCGGTAGGCGTCCATCGGCATCGCCGACGGCCTCGACCAGGTGCCCGGGCCCATCAGCTGCTGCGTCAGCCGGTCCAGCTCACGGAAGGGATCAGTGCGCATCAACATCGTGAAAACACCTCCAGCAGGTTCAGGCAGTTGCTGCCAATGCGCTTCACCGACACCGTTGTAACATGTCATCCAATGGATGACAAACACGATGTCGTCAAAACGATGACAGCATGAGGGAGGTGCCCATGCCCGCAGCAGACCAGCCGTCCACAAGCAGCAGCGACGCCCACAGCCCGGCGTCGTTCCTCGCCGCCGCGGCGGCCCTCACCGCCATCAACGACACCCTGCACACGGCCCAGCACGAGACCCCTGACAGCCCCAGCACCGAGCCGGGTCCGGAGCAGGCCCTGGCCTCCCTGCTGCTGCTGCGGCACGTGCGCGAACAACTCGCCGGATGGGAGACCGGCCTGATCGAAACCGCCCGCGACGCAGGCGCCAGCTGGGCCGACCTCGCCCACCCCCTCGGCGTCACCAGCCGCCAGGCCGCCGAACGCCGCTACCTGCGCGGCCGCCCCGGCCCCGCCGGCACCACCGGCGAACAACGCGTCACCGCCACCCGCCAGGCCCGCGCCGCCAGGCGCACCACCGCCACCTGGGCCCGCCACAACGCCGCCGACCTGCGCCGCCTCGCCGGCCGGATCACCGCCCTCACCGACCTGCCCACAGCCGCCCGCCGCCCGCTCGGCGAGCTCCACGCGGCCCTCGCCCACAACGATCCCGCCGACCTCATCGCCCCCCTGGCCGCCACCCGACCCCACCTGGCCGCCACCCACCCCGACCTCGCCGCCCAACTCGACAACCTCACTCCCCCCTGACCCACCCGGCGTCCGGCGACACCAGCCCGGTCAGCCTCTGCCCCGGGCGGCCAGTCGTCGGTACGGGTCCAGCCGGGCGGTGTCGTCGACAGCGAGCAGGCCTGACAGCAGCGGCTCCTGGCGGAGCGTGAGAGCTGACCGCACCAGCCAGTTCGCTGTGCACTTCAGCGACGTCGGTGCGCGGAAGTCCGCCCCGGTCGGCCAACGACCGAACTCCTCTGCGGACACGACCTAGGGGGTCCGGAACTCAGCGAGGCTTCCCGGGTACAGGTACGTGTCGGGCGGCACCGTCGTGCCATGCGCCCACGCCGCGAAGAACCCGCCGAGGTCCGTGCCGGACACCTCGGACGCGAGCCGTTCGAAATCGGGCCAGGACGCGTTGCCGTAGCGGTACCGGGAGGTCCAGCCCTTGAGGGTCGCGAAGAAATCCGCATCGCCCACGGTGCGCCGCAGCGCGTGCATCATCAGCGAGCCCTTGTCGTAGAGGGCAGGATCCAACTCGTGGCCCGCACCGGCGTCGTAGAGCGGGACGTTCCAGAAGGACGGATCGTCGAGGTTGTCCTTGAGGACGGCCTCGTAGAAGTCGGCGTCGAGATCCATCCCCTCGTGCTCGTTCCAGAGCTGGTTCGCGTACTGCGCCACGCACTCGGCGATGCACCCGTCGCGCCAGTCACTGAACGAGACGCTGTCGCCGAACCACTGGTGGGTGATCTCGTGGGCCATCGAGGCGTCGAACATGCCGCCGCTGTAGGTGGGCCGGCCCTGCGTCTCCAGGTCTATCGGCGCGTTCGGATCGCTGAGGCCGCTGACCACGATGCCGCCGGCGGAGTCGAAGGGGTAGGGCCCGAACTCCGAGGAGAGGAAGGAGATCACCTCGGCCTGTAGCTTCGGCGTCCCGGGATCGACGAGCGCGCCCGGGCTGTAGGCGTCGACGACGGGTGTCCCGTCGGCCAGCGAGTACCTCTGGACCGTGAACCTGTCGATCGCGACCGTCGCGAGGTACGTGGCCATGGGCCGGTCCTCGGACCACCGGTACGTGGTGAGCCCGCCGTCGACCGTGGTCGGCCCCGGCCTGCCGTTGCCGATCGCCGTCCAGCCCGTGGGGACGGTGGCGGTCAGGGCGAAGGTCGCCTTGTCGGAGGGGTGGTCGTTGCCCGGGAACCACGAACTCGCCCCGTGCGGCTCGCCCAGCGCGTCGGCGCCGCCGTCCTGAAGGGTATGCCAGCCCTCGGCGTCGGGCTTGCCGGAGTAGCGGACGCGGACGGTGAACTCCTGGCCGCGGCGCAGCCGCCCGGAGGGCGTGACGACCAGCTCGTGGTCGCCCGCGCGCTCCACCGCCCGCGCCGGGTGCCCGTCGACGAGGACCTCGGCGACCTTCAAGCCCTTGAGGTCGAGGTCGAAACGGTCCAGGTCGTCGGTGGCCAGCGCCGAGACGGTCGTGTCGCCGTCCAGGTGGCCGGGGTGTGCGGGGTCGTAGCCGAGACGGACGTCGTAGTGCGTCACGTCGTAACCGGAGTTGCCGTCGTCGGGGAAGTACGGATCACCGGCGCCAGGGCCCCCGATGACCGCCGCGGCGGGCACGCCCCCCAGCAGGAGGGCGCCGACCGCGGCCAGCGGAACGGCGGCGATGCCGAGGCCGCGGGCACGGCGGGCACCGCGGGCGCGGCGGGCGCGGTCGGTCCGGCAGGCGGGGTCGGCCCGGCGGATCCCAGGCACGGTCGTCCTCCCCGGCGGTGGCGTTCGACCAGACTTCATACGGGGCCCTTCTCGTGGTCAGAGCGGTCGCGCACGACAATGGCGCCTCCATGTCAGCGAGCTGTCAGCATGCTGTTCGGCCCCGGTAAGGGCGGGACGAAGAGGCCGCGCGACGGACCCGGCCGCAGGGTCGCGAGTACGGCGGTGAGGGTGCGGGCCGGGAAGAGCCCACCGCAGGTGCCCCGGCGCCCCGTACCATTCGGGTGACCGAGACGGCGCGGGCCCTTGATGAGGGTCCGAGGGAGGAAGCCGGTGTGAATCCGGCGCGGTCCCGCCACTGTGAGCGCGGTCCGGGGTGACCCCGGGCCGGGTGAGTCAGGAACTCCCGCCGTCCTCACGACCACCCGGGGCGTGGACACCCCGAGGAAGGCCCCGCATGATCCTGCTGCTGTCGACCTCCGACACGGACCTGCTCAGCGCCCGCGCCGCCGCCGGCCCCGTCCCGTACCGGTACGCGAACCCGACCCGGCTGCCCCTCGGTGACCTGCCCGCCCTCCTGGACGGCGCCGACCTCGTGGTCGTCCGCCTCCTCGGCGGCATCCGCGCCTGGCAGGACGGGCTCGACCTGCTCCTCGGCGCGGGCGGCGCGGACTCCGGCGCGGAGGGGGACGCCGTCCGCCGGCTCCCCGTCGTCGTCCTCACCGGCGAGCAGGCCCCGGACGCCCAGCTCATGGCCGCCTCCACGGTTCCCATCGGCATCGCGGCCGAGGCGCACGCCTACCTCGCGCACGGCGGCCCGGGCAACCTGGAGCAGCTGGCCCGGTTCCTCTCCGACACCGTCCTGCTCACCGGCCACGGCTTCGAACCGCCCGCGCCCGCCCCCACCTGGGGCCCGCTGGAGCGCACGCCCCGCACCCCCGGCACCCCGGCGACCGGAACCGCCCCGTCGACCGGAACCGGAGCGGCCCCCGCCCCCACCGTCGCCGTCCTCTACTACCGCGCCCACCACATGAGCGGCAACACCGCCTTCGTCGAGGCGCTGTGCACCGCGATCGAGGACGCCGGCGCCCGCCCCCTCCCCCGTTACGTCGCCTCCCTGCGCTCCCCGGAACCGGAGCTCATCGACGAGCTGCGAGCCGCCGACGCCATCGTCACGACCGTGCTCGCCGCCGGCGGCAGCAGGCCCGCCGAGGCGCAGGCGGGAGGGGACGATGACGCGTGGGACGCGGGCGCGCTGGCCGGTCTTGACGTGCCGGTCCTCCAGGCGCTCTGCCTGACGAGCCCGCGGGAAGCGTGGGAGGAGAACGACGAAGGGGTCTCCCCGCTCGACGCGGCGAGCCAGATCGCGGTGCCCGAGTTCGACGGGCGGCTGATCACGGTGCCGTTCTCGTTCAAGGAGATCGACGAGGACGGGCTGCCGTCGTACGTCGCCGACCCGGAGCGCGCCGCGCGGGTCGCCGGGATCGCCGTGCGGCACGCGCGCCTCGCGCACATCCCGGCGGCGGACAAGCGCCTCGCGCTGGTCCTGTCGGCGTACCCGACGAAGCACTCCCGGATCGGCAACGCCGTCGGCCTCGACACCCCGGCCTCCGCGGTCGCGCTGCTGCGCAGGCTGGTGGAGGACGGGTACGATCTCGGCGAGCCGGACCCAGAGACGGGCGCCCCCGCCGTGCCGGGGCTCGCCTCCGGCGACGGAGACGAGCTGATCCGGGCACTGATCGACGCGGGCGGCCACGACCAGGACTGGCTGACGGAGGAGCAGCTGGCCCGCAACCCCGTCCGCATCCCGGCCGCCGACTACCGGCGCTGGTACGCCACGCTCCCCGAGGAGCTGCGCGGCGCGGTGGAGCGGCACTGGGGGCCGCCGCCGGGGGAGATGTTCGTCGACCGCAGCCGGGCCGGGGCGGACGGCGCGGACGGCGCCGGGGACATCGTGCTGGCCGCACTGCGGCACGGCAACGTCCTCATCCTGATCCAGCCGCCCCGCGGCTTCGGCGAGAACCCCATCGCGATCTACCACGACCCCGACCTGCCGCCCTCGCACCACTACCTGGCCGCCTACCGGTGGCTCGGAGCGCGCGCCGCGGACGGCGGCTTCGGCGCCGACGCCGTGATCCACCTGGGCAAGCACGGCAACCTGGAGTGGCTGCCCGGCAAGAACGCGGGCCTGTCCGCGGCGTGCGCGCCGGACGCCGCGCTCGGCGACCTGCCGCTCGTCTACCCGTTCCTGGTGAACGACCCGGGCGAGGGCACCCAGGCCAAGCGCCGCGCGCACGCCACCCTCGTCGACCACCTCGTGCCGCCGATGGCCCGCGCGGACTCCTACGGCGACATCGCCCGCCTGGAACAGCTCCTCGACGAGCACGCGCAGATCGCCGCGATGGACCCGGCGAAGCTGCCCGCGATCCGCGCCCAGATATGGACCCTGATCCAGGCCGCCCGCCTCGACCACGACCTGGGCCTCGTGGACCGCCCGGACGACGAGGGCTTCGACGACCTGATCCTGCACGTGGACGGCTGGCTCTGCGAGATCAAGGACGCGCAGATCCGCGACGGCCTGCACGTGCTGGGCGCGCCGCCGGCCGGCGCCGACCGGGTCAACCTGGTGCTCGCGATCCTGCGGGCCCGGCAGATCTGGGGCGGCAGCGAGGCACTTGTCGGCCTGCGGGAGGCGCTCGGCCTCGACGAGTCCGCGGCGACCCGCGGCGCGGCCGACGCCGCCGAGGAGCGTGCCCGCGCGCTCGTCCAGGCGATGGAGGACGCGGGCTGGGACGAGGCGGCCGTCCCCGGGGTGTCCGCGGGCCAACCGGCGGCCGTCGCGGGCATCCTGCTCTTCGCGGCCCGCGAGGTGGTGCCCCGGCTCGCCGCCACCACCGACGAACTGGACCGCACCCTGCACGCCCTGAACGGCGGCTTCGTGCCCGCGGGCCCCTCAGGCTCGCCGCTGCGCGGCCTGGTGAACGTGCTCCCGACGGGCCGCAACTTCTACTCCGTCGACCCGAAGGCGGTCCCGTCCCGCCTCGCGTGGGAGACCGGCCAGGCCCTCGCGGACTCCCTCCTGGAGCGCTACCGCGCCGACCACGGCGGCGCCTGGCCGACGTCGGTGGGCCTGTCGCTCTGGGGCACCAGCGCGATGCGCACCGCGGGCGACGACGTCGCGGAGGCGCTGGCGCTGCTCGGGGTGCGCCCGGTGTGGGACGACGCGTCGCGGCGGGTCACCGGCCTGGAGCCGGTGCCGCTCGCCGACCTCGGCCGCCCCCGCATCGACGTCACCCTGCGCATCTCGGGCTTCTTCCGGGACGCGTTCCCGGGCACCGTCGCCGTCCTCGACGACGCGGTACGGCTGGCGGCCTCCCTCGACGAGCCGGACGAGCAGAACCACGTGCGCGCCCACACCCGCGCCGACCTGGCGGCAGGCGTCGACGAACGGCGCGCCACCACCCGCATCTTCGGCTCCCGCCCCGGCACGTACGGCGCGGGCCTGCTCCAGCTCATCGACTCCCGCGACTGGCGCACGGACGCGGACCTCGCCGAGGTCTACACCGTGTGGGGCGGCTACGCGTACGGCCGCGGGCTCGAAGGGCGCCCGGCGCGCACCGAGATGGAGTCGGCGTACCGGCGGATCGCGGTGGCCGCGAAGAACACCGACACCCGCGAGCACGACATCGCCGACTCCGACGACTACTTCCAGTACCACGGCGGCATGGTCGCCGCCGTCCGCGCGCTCACCGGCGACGCCCCCGAGGCGTACATCGGCGACTCCACCCGCCCCGAGACGGTGCGCACCCGCACCCTCACCGAGGAGACCTCGCGGGTATTCCGCGCCCGGGTGGTCAACCCGAAGTGGATCGAGGCGATGCGCCGGCACGGCTACAAGGGCGCCTTCGAGCTGGCCGCCACCGTCGACTACCTCTTCGGCTACGACGCGACGACGGGCGTGGTCGCCGACTGGATGTACGACAAGCTCACCGAGACGTACGTCCTGGACCCGGAGAACCGCGCGTTCCTCCAGGACGCCAACCCCTGGGCCCTGCACGGCATCGCGGAACGCCTCCTGGAGGCAGAGTCCCGCGGCATGTGGTCCAAGCCGGACCCGGCGGTCCTCGCGGCCCTCCGGGAGGCGTTCCTGGAGGCGGAGGCGTCACTGGAGGAGGGCACGGAGGACGCGGAGGGGGCCGGGGGCTCGTAGGACGGGTGAGCGCGGAGGGCTTGGGCGACTGCCCGAGCCGGGCTCCGAGCTGGGCTGCCTGAGCCGGACTGTCCGACCCGGCGGATACCTTCCCTCTCAGATGGTGCGACGGGCCGGCGCGGGCCGGCCCGTTGAGTCGCCGTGCGCACTGAGGGAGAGATCGTGTTGAAGAGCTTGCCGCAGACGGACGAAACCCTGCTGATCCGCACCGACTTCTCCGACGAGGCGGCCTGGCAGGCGCTGCGGACGGCGGTCGAGACGCCGAGCGAGGACGACTTCCTCGCGTACGTCCACGTCGTGGACGATCCCGACCACGGCGACCTGACCGCGGAGCAGCTCCTCGCGCTGGCGCCCGACAAGCGCCTGCTGATCGTCGCCGACAGGACCGCCCTCACGGCGCCGGGGATGCCGCTGCTCACCGTGCTGCGGTACTGGGACGAGGACGAAGGGGAGGGGGATCACGGCGAGCTGCGCGTCATAGCCGAGGAGCTGTGGTCGATCGAGAACAACATCTCCCTGGCCAACATGGACTGGAGCGAGTTCGTCGACGCCGCGGAGGAGGACGGCGTCTTCCGCGGGTTCTGACCCCGGGACCGACACCCGCACCCGGGACCGGCAACCCGCACCCGGGACCGGCAACCCGTCACCCGGGACCGACTCCCGCAGCCGGGACCGGCCCCCTCACTGCTGCCCGGCCCCCTCACTCGAAGAGGACGCGGAGAGCCGACCGGACGTCGTCCGAGCCGAGGGCGTCGGTGCCGTCCACGAACTGCTCGACGCCCCCGGTGGCGGGCAGCCGGCGCACGGCCGGGTCCACGATGCCGTCCGCCAGCGCCGCCCGGAACCGTCCCGCGTCCAGTACCTGGAACGGCCGGTCGTGGAAGGGGCGGACGGCGGGGTCGAGCGGTGCGGTGAGCCCGAGCGCGTTGTGCGCGCGGGCCACCGTCTCGTAGGCCCGGCACAGGTGCGCCTCCCGCGCCTGCCACTCGGCGGCGGCGAGCACGGCCGTCAGGTCGGCGGTGAGCCGGGGCGCGGCGGCGGTGCGGGCGAAGGCGCTGCCCAGCCACTTGCCGTAGGGCGGGTAGCGGCGGTCCATCAGCAGGCAGAGCCGCATCAGGTCGCGGACCAGCCGGGCCGCGACGACGGCCGAGCCGAGCTCGTCGCCGACCTCGCCGCACCGGCCGACGAACGCCTCCTCCTGCGCTATCCGCTGCCACTGGCAGGCCAGCAGGTACCGCCAGACGTCCTCGGGATACCAGGCGAGCGCGGCACGCGCAGGCTCCAGCTCGCCGAGCCCGTCGTGGAACACCGCCCCGCCCGTCACCTCGGCGAGCCGCTGGGCGGGCGTGGTCAGCCACTCCGCCAGGCCGATCGGCTCGCGCGGGTCGAAGCCGAGCGCGCCGGTGAGCCAGTCGCCGGGGGAGACGATGTCCACCCGGTGCTGGACGGGCCCGTCCGTCATCCGCATGACCCGGACATGCGCCTCCTCGGTGGCGCCGAAGTGCGTCGGATAGCCGCGGATCGTCTTCGGCAGCCGCTCGGAGAGCACCGCCGACAGCCGCGCCCCGTGCGCGTCCACATCCTGTGGACGGAGGAAGACCTGCAGCCGCGGCCCCCAGTCGTGGTCCGCCGACCGCTCCGTGTCGAAGCCCAGCACGTCGGACCCGGTGCCGAGCCGCGCCGCCGAGTGCACGAGCCCCGGCACGGCCTCGTCCAGCAGCGGGCGGACGGCCTCGGCGTAGAAGGCGCGGGAGAGTTCGAGCCCGGGGAGGAACGCCGGCCGCGCGGGCCGGGGAGTGTCCGTCATGCGGGCAGGGTGCCCGAGCCGGGTGGCCGGGGACCACGCGTTTTCGGTGCGCCGCCGGCCCCGCGGCTCAGCTCGTCAGCACCGCCTTCATCACCGACCCGTCCGCGACCGCCGCCAGCGCGCGGGCGTGCTCGGCCAGCGGGAACGCCGTGACCAGGCCGGCGAGGTCGAAGCGGGCGGTGAGCGCGGGCAGGAGCCGTACGTACTCCACCAGGTGCGCGCCGGAGAAGGCCCAGGAGCCGATCACGTCGAGCTGGCGGTGGACGATCTGGTGCGGGTTGAGCACGGTGTCGCCGGCGTCGGTGTACTGGCCGATCACCAGGTACGCGCCGCCGCGCCTGGCCAGCGTGATCCCCTGGGCGACGGCCGCCGGGACGCCCGCGCACTCGATCACCAGGTCGGCGCCGGCGCCCCCGGTGGCCGCGCGCGCCTCGGCGAGGACGGCGTCGGGGTCGTTGTCATCGACGATGTTCAGGTGGACGTCGCCGATGCCGGCCGCGGCGGCGACCCGGAGCCGCTGGGCCGGGCCGCCGACGATGATCACCCGCCCCGCGCCGGAGAGCTGCGCGCACGCCGCGGCGGCCAGCCCCACAGGACCGCTGCCCTGCACCACCACGGTCTCCCCCAGCCGCACCGGGCGCCGCTCGTACAGGGCGTGCACGACGGTGGGCCCCGCGCAGGCCAGCGCCATCGCGGCGAGCGGCGGCACGTCGCCGGGGGCGCGGACCAGTGTCGTTCCGCCTTGCAGCACGATGTGGTCGGCCCAGGAGCCGGAGAGGGCGGGGCCGTCGGCGATCGAGCGGTTGACGCCGTAGGTGCGGCGGTTCTCGCAGAGCGTCGGCTCGCGGTGCAGCCGGCACGGCGGGCACTCGCCGCACGCGATCGACGACGCCCACATCACCGCGTCGCCCTCGCTCAGCCGCGCGCCCGTCGCGTCGTGCGTCAGCCCGAACCCCAGCTCGCGCACGGTGCCCAGTCCCTCGTGGCCGAGCACGAGCGGGGTGGGCACGGGCAGGTGCCCCTGCTGCAGATGCAGATCGGTCCCGCACACCCCGCCGTACCCGGGGGCCACCACGGCACCCCCGGGCGGCGCCTCGGGCACCGGGAACTCCCGCAGCACGGTGGGCTGCCCCACCTCGTCCAGTACGACGGCCCGCCCCATGACACGCTCTTCGGCACTCATGGATCCATGGTCGCAGCCGCCTGCCGGCGGGCACACGGTGCCGACCCGGACTGGTCCGGTGCCGGGCACCGCTTGTGCGAGTAGTTGGTCGTCCCGGCGCCGGTCGCGCCGTGGTGAACGTGGGTGTCGTAGGGCTCGCCCTGCCGGATGGGTCGGTCGCAGCGGACGCAGAACATGAGGCTCACGTGCGGTTCTCCGTTGCGTTTTCGGCGGTCAAGACGGTGTGGTGGTCGCACAGGGCGTCCAGGTACTCGGCGAGTTCCCGGGCGTGCCGCGTTGCGGATACCAGTCCCGGCCCCGGCGAAGCGGCAAGGCGGACGCGCGTGTTCGCGACGGCGGTCAGCGCGGCCACGCGGGAGGCATGTTCCTCGGGCAGCGCCCGCGCCATTCCCTCCACCTCCGGAACGAGGAGGGTCAGGTGGCCGCGCAGCAGCAGAAGCCAGTCGTCGAGATCGTCGAATCGAGGGAACGGCACGTCACCGGCGGAAAGCTTGCCCGCCGTCGCGCGCATCGACTCGATGTCCAGCGGATCGGGGTGGCGGGACCGGGCACCGACTTGGGTCACGTTGAACTCCTGAGGCCGCGTTTCGGGGTCGCACACCCGGCTGTGCGGTGGTGTGCCGGTTCGCGGCGTTGGACGGGCGATGTGAGGACAAGGCTGGCCCTGTTGCGGTCCGGTTGAAAGGACTTATATGGGTCTTCTAGCGGTCTGAATAAGGACTTCTGATCCCTCGATCGGGTCTTTCCGCGGAGTCGGCAGGACTTCGCTGTGACACAGGGAACCTCCAGGCTTCGCATGGAGGTTCCCTGTGTCCCGCCCCGGCAGTAACACGCATCTCAGGTCCGCCCGCATCGCCGCCGGTTACCGTTCCCAGCAGGCCCTCGCCGACGCCCTGGGCGTGGGGGTCCGGCAGGTGCGCCGATGGGAGTCGGCCAATCCGCCGTGGCCGCAGCCGGAGATTCAAAAACGTCTGGTGCGGGTGCTCGGCCAGGACATGGAAGTACTCGGGTTCGGCCACCCGGATGGCGCTCCTGACCAGGTGCGACGCGCGCTCGTCACGGGTACGGCGGCGGCGGTCGGCCTTGTGGCGGTGCCCTCCCGAACCCATGCGGCACAGCAACCCGCCACCGTGGCACAGGACTTTCAGGCGGTAGCGCGCTCACACAGGCGTCTCTACTGGAGCGTGGCACCGGCGACACTCCACCCGGCGGTCGTCGCGCACGCAGCACTCGGATGCGGGGTCCTGTCCGAAACGACAGGGGCCGTTCGCCAGTCGGTTGCGGCGGCGGTTGCCGAGTCCTACCTGCTGGCGGGGCGTATCGAGTTCTTCGACATGCAGGATCCGCACCGTGCCGGAGAGACCCTGCTACGCGCCCTGCAAGCTGCCGGCGAGGCGGATGACGCGCTGCTCGGCGCCGCGGTGCTCGCGCACACGGCCTTCATACCCGGTTGGGACGGCCGCAGGGACGAGGCGGTCGAGCGTATGGTCGCTGCCCGCACCTACGCAAGGCGCGCTGACGCGCCGTTGGAATTCCTGGCGTGGCTCGACGCGGTGGAGGCGGAGTGCGAGACGCGATGCGGGAACGTTCGGATCGCTCTGCATCTGATCCGGCACGCCGAGGACCTGCTCACCCGGGATGGCGAGCACATCCCTTCCCCCGAGTGGATGGACTGGTTCTCGCCGGTCAGACTCGCTGCCTTCAAAGGCAATACACAGTTGCAGGCGGGGCATCTTCCGCAGGCGCGTGAGACTCTGCTCGGCGCGCTGGACACCCTGCCACCGGAGGAGGAGAAGCAGCGGTCCGTCATCCTGGGGGACCTTGCCGCCACGGAGGTGGCCGACGGCCGCCCGGACGAGGCCTGTGGCTACGCGGTGCAGGCGCTCGACCAGCTCGAACGGACCTGGTACGCGACCGGTATGCAACGGGTGCGTGAGGTCCGACGGGCGCTCGGCCCGCATCAGCACGAGCCGTCCGTCCGTGAACTGGACGACCATTTGTACGGATGGCGGACGACGGTCAGCGCGCTTGCCCGTTGAGTTCCGCGATCCGGGCGGGGAGTTCGCCGAGGCTCTCGATCCGCAGTGTCGGCAAGGTCTGCGCGTCCTCGCGCTCCCACTGGATCGTCGCCCACGGGCCGCGCCGGATCAACGCGGTCCCCATTCCCGCAGTCCGCGCCGGGGCGATGTCGTTGTCGAGCCGGTCGCCCACATACAGGGTCTCCTGGGCGGTGCCCGGGACCGCGGCGGCGACGCGCTCGAAGAACAGGGCTTCCGGCTTCGAGGCACCCCAGTCGTCCGACGTGGCGATGAGGTCCACGTCGTCGCTGAACAACTTCCGCAGGATGCCGCCGGCACGCACCGTCTGGTTGCCGGCGATGCCGAGCCACAGCCCCGCGGCGCGCAGCCGGGTGAGGGCCGGACGCACGTCCGAGTAGAGGTCGCGCTCGTCGAACGTCTCGGGCTGCCCGGCCTCCGCGCGCGCCGCTCGCTGCTCGGCCAGGTCGAATCCAGGACGGAAGTGCTGGAACGTCTCGCGGTAATCGCGTCCCTGGGCGATGACGGCGCCGAACATCGCGTGAAAGGTGTGCCGGGGAACTCCGAGCCAGTCGGCCCACGTCCCGTACTCGCGCGTCTCGTCGACGAGGCACTCTCCGACATCGAAGACCACGGCACGAATCATGCTGGTGAGGATAACGGCCTGGTTTGTGTCCTGGCCTTCGGCTGGCTTCGACGGGCGTCCGCCTGTAACGACAACCGGAAGGAAAACCATGCGACTGGGCATCACCGGCCACCGAGGTATGCCTCCCAGCAGCGAAGAGGCGGTTCGGGTCGCCCTGGCCGAGGTGGTACAGGGCCACGACCCCGGGGAACTCGTCGGAGTCTCCTGCATCGCGGACGGTCCGGACGCCTGGTTCGTCGAGGCCGTGCTCGCCCACGGCGGGCGGGTCGAGGTGGTCATCCCGGCCATGGAGTACCGCGAAGGGCTGCCCGAGGAGCACCACGCCCTGTATGACGAGTTGCTGCGGCGTGCCGCCGAGGTCCATTCGACCGGGATGAAGGAGTCCACCTCCAAGGCCCACCAGGCCGGCAGCGAGATGCTGGTGGGCCTGGCGGACGAACTCGTCGCCGTCTGGGACGGCCTCCCGGCGCGCGGCTACGGCGGCACGGCCGACGTGGTGGCTTACGCGCGAGGCGCGGACGTGCCGGTGCGGGTGGTGTGGCCGGAGGGGGCCACTCGGGACTGAGCCGAGCGCCCGTTGAAGGCAGCGTCCAGCCATCTCCCGGGGGAGCCGGGCCGCAGCCGGGGTACCGCGCGGATGGGGGCGAGGCCCCCTACTCGCCCGAGGCGACCCCGGCCGTCTCCGTGGCGATGATCTCCAGTGCCTCGTCGATGCGGTCGCGGTGCGTCCGGTGGGACACGATGCACACGCGCAACGTGTGGCGGCCCTCTACGACCGTGCTGGAGAGCACGATCCGGCGGTGGGCGTTGATCCGTTCCAGCAGGCGCCGGCTCGCCTCGTCGGCGCGGTCGGCGGCGGCCCGGGTGCCGTCCGCCGGGCGGATCCGGAAGATCACCGTGGAGAGGTCCGGGTGTGCCGGGACCTCCAGTTCGGGGATGGCGGACAGGACGGCGTGCGCGTGCTCGGCGAGGTCGAGTTTCTCGTCCAGGGACTCGCGGAAGGCGTCCGTGCCGTGCAGGTGGAGGGGGAGCCAGGCGCGCAGGCCGCGTATCTCGTGGGTCAGTTCGGGGCCGAGGTGCGCGGAGTCGGGCACGCTGCCGCCGTCGTTCACGTCCTGGAGGTAGTTGCCCGTGCCGCCGTGCGCGGCGTGCAGTACCTCGATGTCGCGGACCACGAGAGCACCCGTGCCGAAGGGCATGAACAGGGTCTTGTGGGGGTCCAGGGTGATGGAGTCGGCGTGCTCGAAGCCGGCGAGGCGCTCCCGGCCGCGCGCGGTGAGGCGGAAGAAGCCGCCGTAGGCGGCGTCGATGTGGAACCACAGGTCCTCGCGGCGCGCCAGATCGGCGAGTTCCGGGAGGGGGTCGACGGTGCCGGTGTCGGTGGTGCCCGCCGTGGCCACCAGCAGGAACGGCCGCAGTCCGGCAGCACGGTCGGCACGGATCGCCTCGGCCGCCGCCGCGGCGTCCATCCGCAGGTCCGGGGTGTGCGGCACGAGCCGCACGTGCGCGGCGCGGATGCCGGCGAGGCGGGCGGCCTTGGCGACGGAGTGGTGGGCGAAGGCGGTGGTGTAGACGGTGCCCGTGGCGAGGTCCTCGCCGAGGCGGTCGTGGCGGGCGGCGACGGTCGCGGAGAAGGCGGCCATGGAACCGCCGCTGGTCAGCAGGCCGCCGCTGCCCGCGGGCAGCCCGCACACGTCCTCCGCGATCCAGCGGATCACGCTCTCCTCCAGCGCGGCGAGCACAGGGGCGGCCATGGCCACGCCGCCGTAGCGGTTGGTGGCGCGGTTGTAGAACTCGGCGAGCGCGGAGCTGAACAGCCCGCTGCCCGGTATGTACGCGAGAGAGCCGGGCCCGGCGCTCTCCAGGGCGCAGTCCGCGGCATCGTCCAGCCGCTCCAGCAGCGCCTTCAGGTCACCGCCCCGGGCGGGCGGCGGCGCGAGGAAGGACTCCACCAGCTCGCTCGTGGCCTCCGGCGGCAGCGGATGGCTCGCGGGCCGGAGCGCGAGCTGCTCGGTGCGCTCGATGATCCGGTCGAGGACGGCCCTTCCCATGTCGGTCATCGCGGCACGGTCGGGTTCCAGGGGGGAGGCGGACGAGGCGGACGAGGCGGAGGAGGCGGAGGAGGCGGACGAGGCGGAGGAGGACATCTGGCGATCCGGGGGTGGGAGGGAATGGGAGGGAGCCGGAGGGGTGGGACGGGGTGCCGAGCTGTCGTCCGGCTCGCCGGCCGGAGCGCCTGCACAGCGTAGGCGGCGTGCGCGGCGCGTGGGACGGCGCAGTGCCCCCACGACGCCTCGCGGGCCCCGTTGCCCCGGCCCCGCGGCCCCGTCGCCCTCGCCGGGCCGGGCCGCCTCGCCGGGCTACGCCCCGAACCGCGCCTTCACGTACCGGGACAGCGCCGTCGTCGACGCCGTCAGGAACACGAACGTGTAGAGGATCTGGATCACCGCGACCAGGCGGGCCGACTGGCCGATGGGCGCGATGTCGCCGTAGCCGATGGTCGACAGCGTCACCAGCGTGAAGTACAGCGCGTCCAGCCGGGTGTGCAGGCCGCGCAGCTCGCCCGGCTGCTTCGCCAGGGCGAAGTACGTGGTCGCGAAGATCAGTGTGGTGAGGCAGACCAGGAGCGGGATGACCAGGCCGGGCCTGCTCTCCGGGCGTTCCGTGAGCACCGCCAGGATCTCCCAGACCAGCAGCACGGCGACGACGGCGAGGCCGGCGACGAAGACCGTCCAGCTCAGTCCCGGGTGGCGGGGGCCGAGGCCGTCCAGCGGAAGCAGCCAGTACGCCACCACCATGGCGACGACCAGCAGGAGTCCCACCGCGTACACCCGCGCCGGCGCGAGCCGGGCGGGCCCGCCCGGGCCCGGTGTGGCGGGGCCGGCCGGTCCTGACGGGCCGTCCCCGCCGGGGTGTGCGGGGGAGCCGCTGGGGCTGCCCCCGCCGGGGTGTGCGGAGGGACCTCCCGGGCCACCCCCGCCGGGCTGACCCCGATCGTCCCCGCCGGGGTCAGTCCATCGCCGCACGCTTGTGGTCCGTGCACAGCGCCCAGATCACGAAGATGTCGATGGCGACGGAGATGATCGCCCAGACGGGCTGGTAGGGGAGCCAGATGAAGTTGGCGATGAGGCTCAGCGACGCCAACGCGATACCGATGAGCCGCGCCATCGGCGCCCTGGCCAGGATGGCAAGGCCCGCCAGGGCCGCGACGATGCCGATGCCGAGGTGCACCCAGCCCCACGAGTTCGTGTTGAACGCGTAGACGTAGTTCCCCACGCCCGCGAACGCGTTGTTGGTGATGATGCCGGCGATGCCCTTGAGGATGCCGAGCATGCCGTCGACGAAGAGCAGGATGCCCGCGAAGATCGTGCCGCCCCGGGCCAGACCGCCGGCCAGTCCGGTGGGCGGAGGACGGTGCGGCGTACGGGGCGCTGCTGTCTGTGCCATGAGAGAGCTCCCTATGTCTCGGAGGGGGACACGGACCCCGAGGCCCGTGCCCTAGCTCATTTCGAGCGTGTGCGCCTCCTAGGAGCTTCACCACCGCAGTTCCGCCAAACGGGTGACGTTCGGGTTGTCGTCGCAGGTCAGGCGGGTGCGGGTGGGGGCGGGGCAGGGCCGGGACGTGCCGCGGGGATCACCCCAACGGAGCCCCGGGGGCCCCGGCCGGCACCCTCCGGCCGGCCGCCCGGGGTCCGCCGGCCGCCTGCGCCGCCGCCCTCTCAGGCCCCGCAACCCTCAGGCCCCCGCAACCCTCAGGCCCCGGCCCCCTCCCCCGCCGCGACCCGCGCCGCCGCCAGGTCCGCCCGCAGCCGGTCCTCCGTCGGCACCGACGGATCCGAGTACTGGCCCGTGAGGCAGACCGGCCCGGCGTACCCGAGCGCGGGCAGCGCGCCGAGCGCCGCGGACCAGTCGGCGAGCCCCTCGGGGCCCTGCACGAACCACGTCCGCCAGCCCCCGCCGACCGGCCCCGGCCCCGGCCGCGACCCCGTCCCAGCCGCCGGCCCCGGGGCCCCCTCAGCGCCGGAGCGCGGCTCCTCCCGCACGTACACCGCGTTCTTCAGGTTGACCAGGCCCAGCCGCCCGGCCCCCGCCACCAGCGGCAGCGTCACCCCGGGATCGTCGCCCGCCAGGGCGTCGTGCGCGGCGTCCCACACCACCTGGAACGCGTCCGGCAGGCCGTCGAGGAGGGCCAGCACGCCGAGCGACGAGGAGACGTACCGGCCGTGGTGCGGCTGCACGCCGACCCGCACCCCGTACGCGCCGGCGAGCGCCGCCGCCGCCTCCAGCTCCGCGCGGACCCGTGCGGCGGACGCCGCGTAGCCGTCCGGGCCCAGCGGCGCCATGATCCGGATCATCGGGACGTCCGCGGCACGGCACGCCGCGAACATCGGCTCGGACAGGTCGCCCGCCACGGAGACGACGTCCACGCCGCCGTCCCGCAGCCGGCTCGCGAACGCGGGCAGCAGCTTCTCGGCGGTGGAGGGCGTGACGTGGGCGGTGTCCCGGACGGGGACCTCCGCGCCGGTGAAGCCGAGCGAGGCCACCAGCGGGCCGAGCCGGTCGGCGGGCAGCTCGGCCCACGGCTTGGTGAAGACGGACCAGGCGTACGGCGCGGGGGCGGCGGGCGTGCCGGGCGCGCCGGGAGTGTCGGTTGCAGTCATGTGCTCAGCGGCCTCCGAGTCCGCTCATGGTGATGCCTCGTACGAACCAGCGCTGGGTCAGGAAGAACAGCACGATCAGCGGGACGGTGGTGATGGTCGCGGCCATCAGCAGCAGGTTCCACTGCGTGCCGTTGGTGTCCTGGAAGACCTGGAGGCCGACCGCGACGGTGCGGGTGGCGTCGCTGTTGGACACCACCAGCGGCCAGAGCAGGTTGTTCCACTGGCCTATGAACTTGAAGACGGCGAGCGTCGCGATGGCGGGCAGCGCCAGCGGGACGATCACGCGCGTGAAGGCCTGCCAGCGGTTCGCGCCGTCCAGCCGGGCGGCCTCCTCGTAGTCGCGGGGGATGCCGAGGAAGAACTGCCGCAGCAGGAAGACGCCGAGCGCGGTGAACGCGTGCGGCAGGATCATGCCCGGCCAGGTGTCCACGCCGTGCGCCTTCGCGACGAGGATGAACTGTGGGATCAGGGTGACCTGGGTGGGCACCATGAGCGTGGCCAGGTAGATCCCGAACAGGGCGCTCCGGCCCCGGAACCGCAGGCGCGCGAACGCGTACGCGGCGAGCGCGGCGGTGACGGTCTCCAGGAGCGTGGTGCCGCCCGCGAAGAACACCGTGTTGAGCAGGTAGCGGCCGAGCGGCACCAGGTCGAAGGCGCGGCCGATGTTCTCGGTGTGCCAGTGGGACGGCCAGAACGAGGGCCGCGCCGACATCGACTCCGTGTCGGACTGGAACGCCACCAGCACCATCATCACGATCGGCGTGAGGCTGACGGCGGTCACCAGGAAGCAGGCGAAGAGCAGGAGCCGGCGGGCCGCCGGCGGGGAGAGCCGGGCGCCGCCGGGCAGCGCGGACCAGGCGGGGTGCGCAACGTGGGCGGACGCGGGACCGGTGGCCCGTGCGAGGTCAGACGTCATAGTGCACCAGCCTCCGCTGGGCCAGGAACTGCAACCCGGTGATGACGGCGACGAACGCGAACAGCACCAGCGACTGGGCGGCCGCATAGCCCTGGTCGTAGTTCTCGAAACCGGTCTGGTAGATGTACATGACCAGCGTCGTCGTCCGGGCTCCCGGCCCTCCGTCGGTCATGATCAGCGCCTGGTCGAAGACCTGGAAGGAGCCGATGACCGAGGTGACGACGGTGAAGAACACCGACGGCGACAGCAGCGGCAGCGTCACCTTGCGGAAGCTCTGCCAGGGCGTGGCGCCGTCCACCCGGGCCGCCTCGTAGAGCTGCTGGGGGATGGCCGCGAGGCCCGCGAGGAAGATCACCATGCCGAAGCCGAAGCTCTTCCAGACGCTCATCAGGATGAGCGCGGGCATCGCCCAGCCCTCCGACACGAGCCAGGCGGGCCCGTGGATGCCGACGAGGCCGAGCACGGAGTTCACCAGGCCGTCGTGCGGGATGTAGAGCCAGATCCACACGAACGCGACGGCGACGGTGATCGTCGCGTACGGCAGCAGCAGAAGCGACCGGAAGATCGCCATCCGCCTGAGTCCGTGGTTGAGCAGCAGCGCGGTGCCGAGGCTGACCAGCAGCGTCAGCGGCACGCTGACGAACGTGAAGTACGCGGTGTTGCCGAGCGCGGTCCAGAACGTCGGGTCGGAGCCGAGCCGGGCGAAGTTGCCGAGCCCCGCGAAGGAGGGCGGGCTGAAGAGGTTCCAGTCCAGCAGCGAGATCACCGCGGCGGCGAGCACCGGGCCCGCGGTGAAGACCAGGAAGCCGACCAGGCTCGGCAGCAGGAAGAGCCACGCCGCGAACGCCTCGGACCGCTTCCATCTCTGCCATCTGCCGGGGTGCGGCGGCGGTTTCGCGGTACGGGGGATGGCTCCGCGGGCGGCGGAGTGGGCCTCGAGGGCCATGGCGTCCCTCCTTGGACGTCGGGGACGGGTGGGACGGGGGCGGGGACGGGGAACGGCTAGGGGCCGACCGTTCTGGGGTGGGGCGGCGTGCGGGTGCTGTGAAATCGCGGCCGGGGTGGCCGGGGCGGCCGGGGTGACCGGGGTGGCCGTGAACAGGGGGGGTGTCAGCCGCCGGCCTGGCGCAGAGCGTCCTGGTGCTGGCGCATCAGCACGTCGAGCCGGGTCGTGAGCCCGCCCACCGCGTCGGCCACGCTCACCTGGCCGAGGAACGCCCGCGGCAGGTCCTGCCCGAGCAGTTGCCTGACCCGGTTCCAGTTGGTGGTGACGTCGAACGGGTGGCCGCCGGCATGCGGGAGGCGCCCCGCGAGGATGTCCTGCACGATGCCGAGGTTCCGGGGCGGCGGCGTGAACGCGCTGCCCGCGGACCGGCGCGCGGGGTTGTTCCGGCCGGCGCGTGCGTAGATGTTGAGCGCCCCGGTGCTGGTGAGCGTCTTCAGCAGCCGCCAGGCCAGCTTGAGCTCGTCGCCGCCGACCCCGGACGGGATGGCGAAGGAGGAGCCGGACACCCGCGGCCTGCTCCCGGCGGGCCCCGCGGGGAACGGCACGATGTCCCACTCGAACGGCGCCTTGCGGACGTTGACCACCTGCCAGGGCCCGTTCTGCATGAACGCCACGTTGCCCTGGAGGAAGTTGGCCAGGGCGTCCTCGGTGACCAGGTTGCTGATCGGCGGTGCCGCCTTCTTCTTGACGAAGAGGTCGACGACGAAGCCGATCGCCTCCAGCGCCTCCGGCTCGTGCAGCGCGCCCGCGTCCTGCGCCTCGTTCATGACGTTGCCGCCGGCCGAGTAGATCCAGGAGACCAGGTCGTCGATGGCGGGCGCGCAGGTGAAGCCGTACTGGTCCGGCTTCCGGCTCAGCTCGACGGCCAGCTCGCTGAAGTGCTCCCAGCTCATCGGCTCGGTCGGGGACGGCGGGTCGATGCCGTTCTTCTCCAGCAGGGTGCGGTTGTAGTAGAGGACGGTCGGCGCCACGTCGAACCCGATGGCGTAGGTCTTGTGGCCGAACGAGGAGATGGACCGGATGGCCGGGTAGAAGTCGGACAGGTCGAAGTCGGGGTCGTCCGCGATGAGGTCGTCCAGCGGCCGGTGCGCGCCGCGGGAGGCGTAGGTGGGGATCAGCCAGCCGTTCAGGGCCGTGACGATGCTGGCGGTGCCGCTCACGAGCTGGAGGTCGAGCTTGGTCGGGTAGCCCTCGGACGGCGTGAGCGTGGAGACCGACCGCACCTTCATCCGCCGTTCCACGTACCGCCCGAAGTCGTCCCAGACCGCCTGCTCCTGGGGGCTGCTCGACCACATGGACCAGGTCGCCGTGCCGGGCGGCGGGCCCGCCGAGCAGCCGCCGAGCGCACCGCCCGCGGCCACGGCGCCGAGGGCCGCGGCGCCGCCTCTGAGCAGGGCCCGCCGGGAGAGCCCGGCGGGAGACGGGCCCGGGGAGTGGCGCCCGAGGCCCGGGGAGTGGCGCCCGGGGCGCGGGGAGAGCCAGGCGGGGCGTGCCGGTTGCGTCGAAGACATCGTCGTCTCCTCCTCGGGTCGCCGGTCGGCGGCGGTTCGTGGCAGCGGCGGGGGCACCGCTGGCGTGTCGTCAGCGGCGGGGCACCGCCGTGTCATCGGCGATGGGGACTGCCGTGTCGCCGGCGGTGGTGACCGCCGTCTCGGGGTGGCGCGGTGCGCCGGGGGAGGGCAGGGGCGCGCGCACGGAGAGCGCGTCGTGCGCTTCGGCGCGCAGCCGCTCCTCGTCGACCTGGACGCCGAGTCCGGGCCCGGTGGGCACCCGGGCCACCGCGTCCTCGATGACCAGGCCGTCCACGTACAGGTCCGCGAGCAGTTCGGGCCCGTTCAGCTCCGCGGGCAGGGCCAGGTCGAGCTGGCTGAACAGGTGCAGGGCGGCGGCGAAGCCGACCCCGCAGTCGGTGAGCCCGCTGGCCAGCAGCTCCAGCCCGCCGGCGAGCGCCACCTGTGCGGTCTTCAGGGCGGCGCGTATCCCGCCCGACTTGCAGATCTTGACGACCACCAGGTCGGCGGCGTCCAGGGCGATCACCCGCGCCAGGTCCTGCGCGGTGAAGCTGCCCTCGTCGACGGCGATGGGCAGGTCGACGAGGCGCCGCAGCCGGCGCATCGCCAGGGTGTCCGTGGACGGCACCGGCTGCTCCAGCGAGTGCAGCCCCGGCACGTCCCGCACCGCGTCCACCAGCCGCCGCAGCGCGGCCGGACGGTACGACTGGTTGGCGTCGAGCCACAGCGGCTTGCCGTCCGCGACCTCCGCGACCGCCCGCACACAGGCGCTGTCCGCGGCCGGATCGCCGCCGACCTTCACCTTGTACGCGTGGTACGCGGCGGAGCCCCGGGCGTGCTCGCGCACCGCGTCCGGGCTGCCCACGCCGATCGCCGAGCAGAGCGGGATCTCGTCCCTGGTCCGCCCGCCGAGCAGCGCGTGCACCGGCAGCCCGGCGAGCTTGCCCGCGGCGTCGTGCAGGGCGATGTCGACGGCGGCCCGCGCGAAGGGGAACCCGTTCGACACCGCCGGACTCAGCGCCCGCGCCGCCCTGCTGTGGAACAGCTCCACGTCGAACGGCGTCAGCCCGATGAGCAACGGCGCCAGGTGCCGGGCGATCACCACGGCGATGGTCTCCGCGGTCTCGTAACTCCAACTCGGCAGCGCCCGCTGCTCCCCCCACCCCACCACCCCGTCCTCGGTGGTCACCTTCACGAACACCACGGTCCCGGCCCGCTCCGGCGTCCCCACCGCCCCACTACCCAGCACGAAGCGCCGGGCGAAGGGAACGTCGACGGGCAGAACGTCGACGGCGGCGATGCGTGACATGGGGGTCCTTTCGGGGGTGCGCGGGCTGGGTGGGTGGAATGGGTACCTGGGCGGCCCAGGTCAGCAAACGGACGGGGCGCTGGCGGCCCAGGCCAGCAAATCCAGCCCGTCCGGCGATTGAGGACGAGCCCTCAAGGCGATGAAACGCGCGCCCGGACGCAACCCGCACATGAAGCCGGCCCCAAGCAACTACGCGGCCGTGGACCAGGAGCCGGGCTCCACGAAACTCACCCCCGGAACCCCGTGGTCGAGCCACCCGACGACGTCCCCGAGCACATGCCCGGCCAGGGCAAGATGCCCCTCACGGGTGTCCCCGGCGACATGAGGGCTCAGCAGAAGATTCGCGCACCCGCGCACGTCCTCGCCGAACTCCCCCGGCGGCTCCGGATCGAAGACATCGAGCGCCGCACACAACCGCCCGGCAACCACCTGCTCCAGCAGCGCGGCCTGATCGAGCGCGGGCCCGCGCGACGAGTTCACGACCACGCCGCCGTCCGGCACGGCGGCGATCAGCTCACGCCCCACCATCCCCCGCGTCTCGGGCAGATCCGGCACGTGCAGCGAGACGAACGGGCAGCTCACCGCCTCCTTGAGACTCCCGGTCCGCACCCCGAGGGCCGCCGCGCGCTCCGCGCTCAGGTAGGGGTCGTAGACGACCACGTCGCACTGGAAGGGCGCGAGCAGCGTCAGCAGCGCACGCGCCGTGGAGCTGGCGCCGATGATGCCGACGCGCGCCCCCGCCAGCTCGTGGCCGCGCAGCCCGTCGCTCCGCCAGCGCCCGCCGCGCACCGCGGCGTCGAGGCCGGGCAGCCGGCGGCTGAGCGTGAGCATCGCCGCGAGGCAGTACTCGCCGACGGACCAGGCGATCCGCCCGGCCGCCGAGAACACGGCCACGCCCTGGTCGAGGATCTCCCGGTCCACGAGCCGCTTCACGGACCCGGCGGCGTGCGCGACGACCCGCGGCCCGGACCCGTCCGCCCAGAGCGCGGAGTCCAGGTGGGGCGTGCCCCAACTGGTCAGGAGCACATCGGCTCCGGCGGCGATCCGGGCCACGTCCTCGGCGGTCACGGGCCCGTCGCCCGCGGCACCGTCCGGGCCCTTGGCCCACACCGTCTCGAAGCGGTCCGCGATCAGTTCCCTGGCGCCGGGCCCGATCACATCGGCGGCACGCTCGGGGGTCATGGCGACGGCGAGTCGGTACACGTGCGCTCCTCGGTACGGGGGACGGAGGACGACCGGCCGGGACAACTGGCCGGAACGACCGGTCAGAACGGCTGGCCGAACGACCAGCCAGAACACCTGGCCGGAAAAGCACGGGCCGAACGCCCGTGCCACGGTGCTCGAAAACCGTAGCCAGGTGCTGTCATACGCGTCCAAGCCCGTTTTCGTATGAGCCGATACCGTGACGGCATGAACCCGTCCTTGCAGCAGCTCCGCGGCTTCGTCGCGGTCGCGGAGGAGCAGCATTTCGGCCGCGCCGCCGCCCGGCTGTCGATGACGCAGCCGCCGCTGACGCGCCAGATCCAGGCGCTGGAGAAGTCCCTGGGCGTGACCCTCTTCGAACGTACCGGCCGCGGCGCCCGGATCACCGCAGCGGGCCGCGTCTTCCTGGAGCACTGCCGCCGCGTCCTGGCCCTGCTCGACGCCGCCCCGCTCGCCGCACGCCGGGCCGCCGACGGCAGGACGGGCACGCTGCGCATCGGCTTCACCGCGATCGGCGCGTACGCGGTGCTCGCCGACGTCCTCGCGCTCGTCACCGAGCACATACCGGACGCCGCCGTGGAGTTGACGGAACTCGTCAGCCCCGACCAGTTCGACGCCCTGGCCGACCTGAGGCTCGACCTCGGCCTCGTACGCCCGCCCATCCCCGAGCCGTACGCCTCGGTCCTGGTGCACTCCGAGGAACTGGTCCTCGCGGTGCCGGCGGCCCACCCGCTGGCCGAGGGCGCGGCGCCCGTCCCGCTCGCCGACGTCACCGACGAGTACATCGGCTACAGCCCCGAGGGCTCGCAGTACCTGCACGACATCTGCGCCGCCATGATCGGCGTGGACCGCTATGCCGTCAGCCAGTTGACCTCGCAGGTCCCCACCATGCTGGCGCTGGTCCGCGCCGGTATGGGCTGCGCCCTCGTGCCGCGCTCCATCACCGCGATGGGCGTCCACGGCGTCCGCTACCGCGAACTGGCCCCCTCCGACGCGCACTCGGTCACCCTGCACGCCTGCTGGAGCCCGGACAGCCCGAACCCGGCGCTCCACCGGCTCGCCGAGGCCCTGCGCGCGTCGGCGGCCACGGACCACAGATTGGCCGCGCACCCGGTACCGGTGCCGCGGTGGCCCGAGCCCGCGCCGTGGCCGTCCGTCCGCCCCGCACCGTAAATCGCTCGTAACGCCCCGCCCCGCCCCCGTACCGTTGGCCGGCCGCCCGGAAAACGACCGGGCACGCTCGCCCGGAAAACGACCGGGCACGCCCGCCCGGGGGAAACGACCGGGCACGGCCGCCCGGGGGAAACGATCGGAAACGGCCGCCCGGGGGAAACGACCGGGCACGCCCGCCCGGGGGAAACGATCGGAAACGGCCGCCCGGGGGAAACGACCGGGCACGCCCGCCCGGGGGAAACGACCGGGCACGGCCGCCCGGAGAAGCGACCGGGCACGGCCGCCCGGAACGACGACCGGGCGCGGGAGCCCCGGACGAGCGAGCCGGGGCCGGGAAGCGGGAGCGGGGAGCAGGGGCTGTGCAGCACGACGGATGGGCCGACGAGGGCTTCGGGCCCGTGGCGGACGCGTTCGCGCGGATCCGCACCGACTTCCCCGACCTGGGCTCGGCGGTCACGGTGTACGCGAACGGCCGCAAGGCCGTGGAGCTGTGGGCAGGGCTCGCCGACGAGCGGACCGGGCGGGCCTGGGAGCGGGACACGGCCGTCCCGGTGTTCTCCTGCGCCAAGGGCCTGGTCGCCGTGGCCGCGCACCTGCTCGCGCAGGAGGGCCGCCTCGACCTGGACGCGCCGGTCGCGCGGTACTGGCCTCAGTTCGCGGCGCACGGCAAGGAGGCGGTCACCACCCGGATGGTGCTCGGCCACCGGGCCGGGCTGCCCGCGCTCGACCGGGTGCTCTCCTTCGACGAGATCGCCGCCTGGACGCCGGTGGCGGAGGCCATCGAGGAGCAGAAGCCGCTGTGGGAGCCGGGCACCGCGCACGAGTACCACGGCCATGTCTTCGGCTTCCTCGTCGGCGAGGTGATCCGCCGCCTCACCGGCCTCACCCCCGGCGCGTACTTCCGCGAGGCGATCGGCGACCCGCTGGGGCTGCGGGCCTGGATCGGGCTGCCGCCGGAGGAGGCGGGGCGGCGGGCGGTGCTGGTGGAGGCCGAGGGGCGTCCGCCGATGCCGCCGCCCGAGCACCTGCTCACCCGGATCGTCACGATGAACGGGGCGCTGGTCTTCCCCGGCCTGGACGAGCCGCACGGCTGGAACGACCCCGCGCTGCTCGGCATGGAGCTGCCCGGCGCGGGCGCGGTCGCCTCCGCGAGCGGCCTCGCGGGCCTGTACGCGGCGGCGGCCACGGGAGTGGACGGCGGCCCCCGGCTGCTCACCGACCGGACGGTGGGCGACGCGGTGCGGGAGCTCTCCTCCGGACCGGGCTGGCTCGGCTTCGACGCCGGCGCCCGGTGGGGTGCCGGCTTCCTCCTCGACTCGCCGTTCCGCCCGATGCTCGGGCCGCGCAGCTTCGGCAACGACGGCGCGGGGGGCCAGTTCGCCTTCGGCGACGACGAGTACGGCGTCGGCTTCGCCTACGTGGCCAACCGCATGATCGGCCACGGCGACGCCCGCGCCCGCCGCCTGGTCGAGGCGGTCGGGGGGTGCCTGGGGCGGTGAGGGGCGCGGCGGTACGGATGGCCGGTCTGCGGGCGGCGCGTGGCATTCCCGGTCCTGGTGGGCCTCCCGGTACGGGGTCCGGGTGGCGGGCGGTCCCCGGTTCGGGGTGCGGGCGGCGCGCGGTTCGCACGGCGGGCGTCCGCATGGGCGTCCCTGACCGCTCTTCACTCCAGGCCGCGGGCGGTCCGGAAGCGGTCGTGGCCCGTGGCGAGGTCCACGATCGGGTCCGGGTAGCGGGCGGTGCCGCCGCGGTGCCGGCCGCCGCGCCCACCATCGCTCCCGCCGTCATCCCGCAGCAGCCAGGGCCGGTGCACGGCGCCGCCCGCCGCGCCCGCCGCGTCCTGGATGTCGGCGAGTTCGGGCACCCAGCGCCGTACGTAGCTGCCGTCGGGGTCGAACCGGCGGGCCTGCACGAGCGGGTTGAGCACACGGTGCGGGCGGGTGTCCGTGCCGGTGCCGGCCGCCCACTGCCAGTTCAGCTGGTTGTTGGCGAGGTCGCCGTCGACCAGCCAGTCGAGGAAGTGCCGGGCGCCCACGCGCCAGTCCACGTAGAGCGTCTTGGTGAGGAAGCTCGCCACCAGCAGCCGGGCCCGCCCCGGCATCCACCCCTCGTACCGGAGCTGGCGCATCGCCGCGTCGACCACCGGATAGCCGGTCCGCCCCTGACGCCACGCGTCCGCCTCGCGGGGAGCACGGCGCCAGCGGTCGTGCCGGGTGCGGTAGTCCTCGTGGGCGGCGGCCGGGCGGGCCGCGAGCACCTGGTGGTGGAAGTCGCGCCAGGCCAGCTGCCGCACGAACGCGTCGGCGCCCGCGCCCCCGCGCGCACGGGCCCGGAACACCACCTCCGCGGCGGACAGGGTGCCGAAGTGCAGGTGCGGGGAGAGCCGGGACGTACCGTTTCCGGCCAGGTCGTCCTGCCGGTCGGCGTACGCGTCCAGGCCGCCCGCGAGCCAGCCGGACAGCGCCCGGCGGCCCGCCCGCTCGCCCCCGGCCGCGAGCCCGGGGGAGGTGCCGGCGATGTCGTCCCGCCCCTCGGGAAGAGGCTCGGAGGCGACGCCGTCCGGCACCGGCACCCTGCGCGGCGCCGCCGCCGGCTTCGGGTGCTCCTGCGCCGACCAGCGGCGGAAGTACGGGGTGAAGACCGCGTAGTGGTCCTTGCCCTGGGGGGTGAGCGCGCCCGGGGGCAGCGCGGTGACGACGCCCTCGTGGACGTGCAGCCGGACCCCGTCGGACGCCAGGGCGGCCGCCAGCCGCTCGGCGCGCCGCTGCGCGTACCCGCTGACCCCGGCGGCCACGTGCACGTCCCGCGCCCCGGCCTGCCGCGCGACCCGGCAGGTCTCGGCCACCACGTCGCCGGAGCGCAGCACCAGCCGGCCGCCCCGGCGGCGCAGCTCGGCGCCCAGGTCGGCGAGGCAGTCGGCGAGGAAGGCACGCCGGTTGGGCACGTCGAACCCGGCCGCGCCCACCCCGGTGTCCCGCACGAACAGCGGCACCACGGCGTCGGCGCCCCGGAGCGCCCCGCCGAGCACGGGGTTGTCGTGCAGCCGGAGGTCCGAGGTGAACAGGGCGACGGCGGTGTCGGTCACGCGGGCTCCCGGGACGGCGGGCCGCGCGGCGCCCGCGCGGCGGGTCGAGGCCCGGCCCATTGTGCTGCGGGCGGGCCTTCGCGCCGGCCAGGGGCGGCGTGACACGCCTGGACGGGGTCCGGTCGGCGGGCTCGGGAGCCCTTCGACCGCGTGGTGGGTGCGGGGTCCCCTCGGCCGCCCGTTGGCAGCGGGACCGGTTCCGGCGGAACTCCGTAGCGTGCGTCGGGTCGGGGGGCTTCGGGCCCGGAGGGCGACGCGGGCGGGTGAGGGGTCGTGAACGGCGGAGCGCAGGAGGAACGGCGGAAGCAGCCGGCGGGGAGCGCCCGAGTGTCTCGCGGGAGCGGTACCGCGGCCCCGGCCGGCGGACGATCAGGCCCGGGACCGCGGTACGGGTCGCGCGCACCCGGCACGGCACCGAGAGCTACGGCGCCTTGATGGTCGGCACGGCCGTGGGCCTGTGCGGCATGCTGGTCTGCGTCCTGCTCGTCCTCGTGCTGCTCTTCACCGGCACGCCGGACGGCCTCGAAGGGACGCTGGACGGGGCCTACGCACCGCTGCTCGTCACGGTGGTGCCGGGGGTGGTGTGCGGGGCGGCCGGGGGGATCGTCCACGTACGCCGCGGGCGGGGGAGCGGGCGTGGGAAGAGAGAGGCGCACGAGGGCACGTGGTGAGGCGGCACCCGGGAGACATCACGACGCCGTCCGCCCGGCCAGGAGCGCCAGGTCCGCCTTGACGATGGTCGTGGTGACGAGCAGGTCGGTGATGAGGTGGTGGTTGAGCGCGTTGCCCACCGGCTGCGGGACCTCGTCCTCCATCAGCCCGGGAACGCCGTACCGCGTGCTCAGCCGCTTGCGGACCCGCGCGACGACGTGCGCGGTCCGCTTCGGCGTCCACCGCTCGCCCGGCCGGAGCCCGCTCAGCTCGAAGGCGGCCCGGGCCCAGGTGAGGGGCTGCGGCTGGGGGTCATCGCGCAGGTAGCGCTGGGCGAGGCAGACCAGGACGAGCTTCTCGGTCTCGCTGAGGTCCCGCGCGTCCCGGTCGAGCGTCTCCTCCCCGTACACGTCCGTGACGCCGGCCCCCTGCCCCTGCGCGCCCGCCGCGATCCGGACTTCGAGGAGGTGTTCCTGACGGGGCGCCACGACGAACAGCGGGGTGTACCCGCCCGGCAGCTCCGCCTCGTCGCCGCTGAGCACCAGGCGCGAGCCGGGGAAGCGGATCGGCAGCTTGCCGGTGTTGCGCAGCAACCAGCGCGAGTACCCGTGCGTGATGAGCCCCTGCCGGCGGCTGACGCAGGTGTCGCCGGCCCCGACGCAGACGTGCACGTCGGGCTGGTTGCGCCCGAACAGCAGCTGGAAGCCGGTGTCCGGTGCCACGCTCATCCCGCCGTCCGAACCGAGCACGAAGAGCGTGCCGGGCTGGGCCGGGGGGAGTCCGCGGCTGAGGCTGCCCATGCCCTTCGGCAGGAAGCTGACCTTGGTCGCCATGGTGTCCGCCTTCCCTCGCCGCCGCCCCCCGCGGCGTCTCGGATCCACGGTAGCCAGCGGCGGCGGGGAGGGGTCCCCGAAAGTCCGGCGCCCGATCCTCAGCCGGGTCGCCTGGCCATGACGACCACGGTCGGACCGCTGAACTCGTTCGCGGGGAGCCGGAGTTCGGCGACCGGCTCCAGCCCGGCCTTCTCGATCAGCTCCACGAACTGCTCGGGCCGCCATTTGTGCGTCGTCCAGCGAACGGGCACACCCCCGTAGGCCTCGGTGCGCACCGCGTCCTCGTCGCCGACGTGCGTCCCGGTGATGAAGTGCCCGCCCGGCTTCAACGCGCGCGCGAACATGCCGAGAACCTGGGGCAGGACGTCACGGGGGAGATTGAACAGCGACCACCACCCGAGCACGCCGCCGTGGGACTCTTCCTCAAGATCGAGCTCGGTGGCGGAGGAGACGCTGAAGCGGCACCCCGGATGAAGCCGCCGCGCGTTCTCGATCATGCGCGGAGAGAGGTCCACCCCGGAGACGTCGAGCCCACGCTCGGCGAGATAGCCGGTCACCGTCCCGGGCCCGCATCCGACGTCGAGCACGGGCCCGAGCCCGCCCACGGCGTAGGCGAAGACGTCGATCGACGCCTTGAGCCACGGGTCGCGACGAATGTCGCCCATCCCGGTCGTCACCACCATGTGGGCGTAGTTGTCGGCCACCCGGTCATAGGACTCACGAACCACGTCGAGATCGGCCGGCCGGTCAATGGGGTCTCCGCGCATCCCCCAAACATAGGACCGCACGACGCCCACGGTGCTCGTTCGAGCGAATCGGCCCGGGGGATCGGGGGCGCGGGGAGCTGCGCGAACAACCACGGCGGCGCTGCACGTGGGAGGGGGTTCAGCCGGTGGGATCGGGGGCGCGGGGAACTGCGCGAAAGACCACGATGGCGCCGCACGTGCGGGGGCGGATCAGCCCGGGGGATCAGGGGCGCGGGGAACTGCGCAAAAACGGCCACCCCACCCCCACCCGCACCACCCACCGGCGCGGCCCGCCGCAGGCATCAGCATCGCGTCAGTATCCACCGCCCCGCCGTCAGCATCCCGTCATGGCCCTCGGAAACCCCCGGACACCGGGCTTAGCGTCATGACGTGCCCGAATCCGGCCGGGCGCGCCCCACCTCGGGTGGGAGACCGGGCCGGCCCCGCGGCGCGAACCGCCCAAGGATCCTCCAGGAGGAATCCCATGAAAGAACTCATCGACGGCGACGACCCGGAGCCCTCTGATCCTCTCCCGGCCGGACCGCTCTATGTGCCCGTCCGGCCGGGACCCTCAGGGTGCACGACCCGGCTGTTCCGCACCCCGCTCGGCGACCGCACCGCGGTCGCCTTCAGCTCCGAGGAGCGGCTGACCGCCACCCTCGGCGCGGGACAGCCGTGGATCAGGCTGGCCGAACCCGCCCTGCGCGCGCTCACCGAACCGCTGGGCGTCACCACCGTCACGGTGGACCCGCTCCTCACGGCGCCGTCCGCCTCCCCGGTGCGCAGGCCGGAACCCGCGCTCACCGGCTCGCAGCCCGCGCTCACCGGCTCGCAGCCCGTGCTCACCGGCTCGCAGCCCGTGCTCACCGGCGCGAAGCCCGCCGGAACCGGCGCGAAGCCCGCCGGAACCGGCGCGAAGCCCGCCGGAACCGGCGCGAAGCCCGCCGCCACCGCAGCGAAGCCCGCCGCCACCGCAGCGAAGCCCGCCGCCACCGCAGCGAAGCCCGCCGCCACCGCAGCGGAACCCGCCACCACCGGCGCCGACCCCGCCACCACCGGCACGGAACCCGCCGTCAGCGTTTCAAAGCCGGCCGCGCTACCCCCCGCGCGGCACCCGGAGGCCGAGCCGCGCCCCCGGACCGCTCTCCAGGGCGTGGGAGCGCTGGGCCTCACCACCGCGGCCGCCGCACTGATCGACGCGCTGGTCCTGTGGACCGGCTGAGAGGGCGAGGGCATGATCACCGTTCCTGAGTCCGCCACCGTGGCCGCCACCGGCGACCTCTCGGTGTGGCCCGCCTCCACCACGGAGCCGGAGCCCGGGGAGATCGCCGTCGCGGGCGTCCCGCTCGCCGAGGTCGCCGACCGCTTCGGCACCCCGGTGTACGTGCTCGACGAGCAGGAGGTGCGCGAACGCTGCCGCACCTACCGCCTCGCCTTCCCGGACGCGGACGTGCGCTACGCCGCCAAGGCGTTCCTCTGCCGCGCCATGGCCCGCTGGGTCGTCGAGGAGGGCCTGGGCATGGACGTCTGCTCGGCCGGCGAGCTCCAGATCGCGGCCGCGGCCGGGCTGCCCGCAGAGAAGATCGTGCTGCACGGCAACGCCAAGTCCCCCGCCGACCTCGCCACCGCCCTGCGGCTCGGCGTCGGGCGCATCGTCATCGACAGCGCCTCGGAGATCGCGCGGCTCGCCGCGGCGGTCGGGCCCGGCAGCCGGCAGAAGGTCATGGTCCGGGTGGTCCCGGGCGTCGCCGCGGGCGGGCACGACAAGATCCGCACCGGTACGGACGACCAGAAGTTCGGCCTGTCCATCACCGACGGCCGCGCGCAGTACGCCATCGCCCGCATCCTGGACCAGCCCCGGCTGGAGCTGACGGGGCTGCACTGCCACCTCGGCTCCCAGATCACCACCGTCAAGCCGTACCTGGCCGCGGTGCGCAGGCTGGTGGGGCTGATGGCCCGCATCCGCGACCAGCACGGCCTGGTGCTGCCCGAACTCGACCTGGGCGGCGGGCACGGCATCGCCTACCGGCCCGGCGAGCCGGCGCTCGACATCACCGCACTCGCGCGCAAGGTCCGCTCGGAGCTGACCGCGAGCTGCGCCGCGGCCGGGCTCCCCGTGCCCCGGCTGATCATCGAGCCGGGCCGCGCGGTCGCGGGGCCGGCCGGCGTCGTCCTGTACCGGGTCCTCGCCGTCAAGCGCACCGCCGGGACCACGTTCGTGGCGGTGGACGGCGGGATGAGCGACAACCCGCGGCCCGCGCTGTACGGCGCCCGGTACGCGCCGCGGCTGGTCGGCCGCGTCGGCACCGTGGCCCCGGCCATGGCGACGGTGGTCGGCCGGCACTGCGAGGCCGGCGACGTGCTCGCGCCGGACGTGCCGCTGCCCGGCGACACCCACCCCGGCGACCTGATCGCCGTGCCGGTCGCCGGCGCGTACCACCTGTCCATGGCCTCCGGTTACAACATGGTCGGCCGGCCGCCGGTGGTGGCGGTGCGCGACGGCCAGGCCAGGCTCCTGGTCCGCCGCGAGTCCCTGGACGACATCTGGGGCCGCGACATCGGCCTCTGAGCCCGGGCGCCCGTAGTCCTGAAGGCCCGCCCGAACGATCCGGCCCCGTACCCACCTTCCCGGGGCGGGGCCGGATCACCCCGCCTCGCTCGCGGCCCCCACACCATCACGCCCCGGTGGGCCCCACACCACCCCCGTGGGGCCCACCCTCCCCAGGCCGTCCCCCACGGCCGCCCCTCGAACCACCTCCGGGCGAGCGACCCGGCCCGGCCCTCGCCCGGAGGTGACCACCACCCGTGCCCACGCCCGCACGGGACCCCGCGCCCCCGTCCCCGCGCCGTGACCCACGACAACAACCACAACCACAACCACACACCGATCCCAGCGAGGTCCCGTGACTGTCGAGAACATCGTCGGGCTGATCGTCTCCGTAGCCCTCCTTGCCTACTTGGTGGTCGCTCTGATCAAGCCGGAGCGTTTCTGATGGCCGCTCCCGCCCCCGTGCGCCAGGCCCCCCGAATCCCCGTACCGCCCTCACAGCCCGGACCGGCACCGGCCCGCAGGATCGGGGCCGGCCTGCTGGATCCCGCGCAGTTGTGGCGCGCCCTGCCCGCCGCGCTGCGCAAGCTGAACCCGCTGACGCTGGCCCGCAACTTCGTGATGTTCGTGACGGAGATCGGTGCCGGGCTGACCACCGGGCTCGCCGCAGCCCACCCGACCACGTTCGGCTGGCTGATCACCGTCTGGCTGTGGCTCACCGTCGTCTTCGCGAACCTCGCGGAGGCGGTGGCCGAGAGCCGCGGCCGGGCCCAGGCCGACAGCCTGCGCGGCACCCGGAAGCAGAGCACCGCCCGCCGGCTCACCGGATGGCAGCCGGGCGCCGCACCTCACGAGTACGTCGAGGAGCTGGTGGCCGCGGCCGAACTCGGGCGCGGCGACCTCGTGGTGGTCGAGGCCGGCGAGCTGGTGCCGGGCGACGGCGACGTTCGTCGAGGGCGCGGCCAGCGTCGACGAGTCGGCGATCACGGGCGAGTCAGCGCCGGTGATCCGCGAGTCGGGCGGCGACCGGTGCGCCGTCACCGGCGGCACCCGTGTCCTGTCGGACCGGATCGTGGTCCGCGTGACGCAGGAGCCCGGCCAGTCCTTCCTCGACCGCATGATCGCGCTGGTCGAGGGCGCGGGCCGGCAGCGCACGCCGAAGGAGCTGGCGCTCAACCTGCTGCTGGTCATGATGACCTTCGTCTTCCTCGTCGCGGTCGTCACGCTCCAGCCGATGGCGATCTTCTCCAAGGACTTCATGGCGGCGGCCCCCGACACCCTGGCGCTCACCGCCGACGACGTCACCGGCATCGTCCTCGTGTCGCTGCTGGTCTGCCTGATACCCACCACCATCGGCGGGCTGCTGTCCGCGATCGGCATCGCGGGCATGGACCGGCTGGTGCAGCGCAACGTGCTCGCCATGTCGGGGCGCGCCGTGGAGGCGGCCGGCGACGTGCACACCCTGCTGCTCGACAAGACCGGCACCATCACCCACGGCAACCGGCGCGCGAGCGAGCTGCTGCCCGTCGGCGCGGTGACGGAACGCCAGCTCGCGGACGCGGCGCTGCTGTCCAGCCTCGCCGACGAGACCCCCGAGGGCCGCTCCGTCGTCGCCTACGTGCAGCACCGCTTCGGCCTCGAACGCCATCTGCCGGCCGGACCCTTCGCGGACGGCGGCGGGTCGACCGCATCCGTGCCGACCGCATCCGTGCCGGCCGGATTCGTGCCGGCCGGATTCGTGGTGGAGGGCGACGGCCCGGCGGACGCGGTCTGGGTGCCGTTCGCCGCCACCACCCGGATGTCCGGGGTGGACCTGCCCGGCGGGATCGGCGCGCACGGTACGCGCCGGCTCCGCAAGGGCGCCGCCGCGGCCGTCGCCCGCTGGGTGGAGGACGAGGGCGGCGAGGTGCCCGCGTCTCAGCCGCCGGCGGCACCCCGCTCGCCGTCGCCGAGTGGGCGCCCGGCGGGGGCGCCCGGGTGCCGGGCGTCGTGCACCTCAAGGACGTGGTCAAGCCGGGCCTGAAGGAGCGGTTCGCCGAACTGCGTCGGATGGGCATCCGCACGGTGATGGTCACCGGCGACAACCCGGTGACCGCGCGCGCCATCGCCGAGGAGGCGGGCGTCGACGACGTGCTGGCCGAGGCCACGCCCGAGGAGAAGCTGGCGCTGATCCGGCGCGAGCAGGCCGGCGGGCACCTGGTCGCCATGACCGGCGACGGCACCAACGACGCGCCGGCCCTCGCGCAGGCGGACGCCGGCGTCGCCATGAACAGCGGCACGTCGGCCGCGAAGGAGGCCGGCAACATGGTCGACCTCGACTCCGACCCCACGAAGATCATCGACATCGTGGAGATCGGCAAGCAGTTCCTCATCACCCGGGGTGCGCTGACCGCGTTCTCCATCGCCAACGACATCGCCAAGTACTTCGCGATCCTGCCCGCCATGTTCGCGGGCGTGTATCCGGCGCTGGGCGCGGTGAACGTCATGGGGCTGCACTCGCCCGCGTCGGCCGTGCTGTCGGCCGTCATCTTCAACGCCGTGATCATCGTGGCGCTGATCCCGCTCGCGTTGCGCGGCGTGCGCTACCGGCCCGGCAGCGCCGACGCCCTGCTCACCCGCAACCTCTGGGTCTACGGGCTCGGCGGCCTGCTGCTGCCGTTCCTCGCGATCAAGCTCATCGACGTCGCCGTCGTCCAGTTCCTCCCCGGGATGGGATCGTGAACCTCCTCTCCAGGACGCCCGCGTGGATCCGCCACCCGGTGGCCGCGGTCCGCGTGGTGGTCGTCCTCACGCTCGTCGCCGGCCTCGCCCACCCCCTGGCGATGACCGCGATCGCCCAGGTGCCGGGCCTGCACGGGCAGGCCCAGGGCTCCCCGCTCACCGGTGCCGGCGGGAAGCCGGCCGGCAGCACGCTGATCGGCCAGTCCTTCCTGGACGGCCACGGCGATCCGCTCCCGGCCTACTTCCAGACCCGGCCCTCCAACGCGGGTGACGGCTACGACGCCTCGGCCTCCGCCGCCGGGAACCTCGGCCCCGAGTCCACCGTCGACGTGCTGCCCCTGCCGGGCAGGCCCGACTCCGGCACGCGGAGCCTGCTCACCCAGGTCTGCGCGCGCAGCAAGGCCGTGGGCGACCTGGAGCACGTGGACGGCGCCCGGCCGTTCTGCACGGCCGACGGCGTCGGCGCGGTGCTCGGCGTCTTCAAGGCGGGCGGCACCACCGGCCGCGCCACCCGCGTCGTCAGCCTGAACCAGGCATGCCCGGCGCGCCCGTTCACCGCCACATACCAGGGCGTGCGCGTCGAGTGCGCGCGCCCCGGCGAGGACTACGGCAGGGCCGTGGCCACCCCGGTGCGCGGCGGCGCGCCCGCGCACCCGGTCGTGCCGCCCGACGCGGTCACCGCGAGCGGCAGCGGCCTCGACCCGGCGATCAGCCCCGCGTACGCGCGGCTCCAGACGCCGCGGGTCGCCCGCGAGCGCGGCATGCCCGAGGCGGCCGTACGGGCGGCCGTCGACCGGCACACCAGCGGCCGCGGCCTCGGCGTGCTCGGCGCGCCCGCCGTGAACGTCGTGGAACTCAACGCCGACCTCGACCGCACGCACCCGGTGGCGGGCACCGCCGCCGGCACCGCGGGGGACACGGCATCCAGCACGGCCAAGGCCACGTCCGCCGGGACCGCGAAGGACACCGCCGCCGGAGCCGCGAAAGCCCCCTCATCCAGCACGGCCAAGGCCACGTCCTCCGACACCGCGAAGGGCACGTCATGATCCCCGGACTGCTCCAGATCACGCTGATCGCCGCGGTCGTGGTGGGCCTGCACGTCCCGCTCGGCGACTACATGGCCGGAGCGCTCGACGGCGGCCCGCACAGACGCGTGGAACGGGTCCTGTACCGGGCCTGCGGCGTGGACCCGGACCGCGAACAGGACTGGCGCCACTACCTGTTCGCCCTGCTCGCGTTCACCCTCGCGAGCATCGCCGCGCTCTTCGCCCTCCTCACCCTCCAGGGCCACCTGCCCTGGTCCCTGGGCCACCCGGGCATGCCCTGGCGCCTCGCCCTGCACACCGCCGTCAGCTTCACCACCAACACCAGCTGGCAGAACTACGCGGCCGAGTCCACCACCGGCCACCTCGCCGTGATGGCCGGCCTCGGCACCCAGGCCTTCGCGTCCGCGGCGGTCGGCATCTGCGTGGCGCTCGCGCTGGTCCGCGGCCTGGTGCGCCGCGACACCGACCGGCTGGGCAACTTCTGGGTGGACCTGATCCGGACCATCCTGCGGATCCTGCTGCCGCTCGCGGTCCTCTCCGGCATCGTCCTCGTGGCGCTCGGCGTGCCGCAGAGCCTCGGCGGGCCGCACACCGTGGCCACCGTCGCCGGCGGCCGGCAGACCCTGCTCGGCGGCCCGGTCGGCTCCTGGGAGCCCATCAAGCTGCTGTCGGGCGACGGCGGCGGCGCGTTCAACGCCAGCAGCGCGCACCCCTTCGAGAACCCGTCGTCGTACACGAACGCCATCGAGATCGTGCTGATGCTGCTGATCCCGACCGCGTTCATCCGCACCTACGGCCGCATGATCGGCTCGCTGCGGCAGAGCTGGACGCTGCTCGCGGTGGTCGGCATCCTCTTCGGGCGCGATGGCGGGCTTCAACGGCGCCACCGATTTCCACAACCTGTTGATGACGGCGGCGATGCTGATCGGCCGGTACGTGCCCATGGTGTTCCTGCTCGCCCTCGCCGCCCGGCTGGCCCGGCAGCGCCCCGGCGCCGTCACCGTCGGCACGCTCCAGGCCCGCGGCGTCAACTTCGTCGCCCTGGCCACCGCCGCGGGCCCTCATCCTGGCCCTGCTCAACTTCCTCCCGGCGCTGTCGCTGGGGCCGCTGGCGGAGGGCCTGCACTGACAGGCCCGGCACGGCCGGTGCGCACCGGCCGTGCCGGGTGATACGCCTGTACCGCAGGCATACGGGTCGCAGGCACGCCTAGCGCACTGGCATGCGCACGTCCACTCCTGACTAACCCTCACTTTGCTTCGGGTTACCCCCGCGTACGCCTCCCCCTGCTTGCCTGTGAGACATGGACCACATCACGTTCCTCGTGGCGGTCGTCATCGTCACGGCACTAGCGTTCGATTTCACGAACGGTTTTCACGACACGGCCAACGCCATGGCCACGTCCATTGCCACGGGAGCGCTCAAACCGAGAACGGCGGTGCTGATCAGCGGTGCGCTGAACATCGTCGGCGCGTTCCTGTCCACGGAGGTCGCCAAGACGATCTCGGGCGGCATCGTGGACGACACCCTGGTCACCCCGGGCATGATCTTCGCGGGGTTGATCGGCGCGATCCTGTGGAATCTGATGACCTGGCTGCTCGGGCTCCCGTCGAGCTCGTCGCACGCGCTGTTCGGCGGCCTGATCGGCGCCGTGTGGGTCGGCGCGGGGCAGCACGGGGTGCACTTCGACAAGGTCGTCGAGAAGGTGCTGGTCCCCGCGGTGGCCTCGCCCATCGTGGCGGGCATCGCCGCGCTGCTGGCGACGTACCTCGCCTACCGGATCACCGCCAAGGCCCGCCAGGACTCGGTGACCCGGGGCTTCAGGCTCGGCCAGATAGCGTCGGCCTCGCTGGTCTCCCTGGCGCACGGCACGAACGACGCCCAGAAGACGATGGGCGTCATCACGCTCACGCTGATCTCGGCGGGCGCGCTCGGCCACGACGCCGGCCCGCCGGTCTGGGTGATCGCCGCTGCCGGTCTCGCCATCGGCCTCGGCACGTACCTGGGCGGCTGGCGGATCATCCGCACGATGGGCAAGGGCCTGACGGACATCCAGTCCCCGCAGGGCTTCGCCGCCGAGGCGGCCGCCACCACCGTGATCCTCACGTCCGCGCACATGGGCTTCGCGCTCTCCACGACGCAGGTCTGCTCGGGTGGCATCCTCGGCGCGGGCCTCGGCCGACGGCTGGCCGAAGTGCGCTGGGGCACCGCGGGCCGCATGCTGGTGGCCTGGTTGATCACGCTGCCCGCGGCCGCGCTGGTCGGCGCGCTCTCCGCGAGCGCGGTCACCCACGGGGGGACCCTCGGCACGGCGCTGATCGCGGCCGTCGCGCTCGCCGTCGCCACCGCCATCGTGCTCGCCTCGCGCCGCAACCCGGTGGACGCGAAGAACGTCAACGACTCCAACCAGGTGAGCATCCGCCCCGCCGGTGCTCCCGCGGCGGCCTGAGCCCGCACCCCATCCGCGTCCCTCTGGCCGCCCGAGCACAGGAAGAGACCACTTCATGGATCTGGATTGGACCGCACTCGGCCAAGTCGCCGCCGTCAGCGCCGGGGTCACCGTCGCGGTCGTCGCCATCTTCGCCCTCGGAGTCCTGGGCCTGGCCCGCACGGACGACTCCCGCACCGAGGAGTCCGCGTCGGGCACGGCAGCGGGCTCCACGGCAGGCCCCGCGTCCGCCGCGGCGATGGCACAGGCCGGCCTGTGCTTTCTGGTGTGTGCGGCGGTCGTGGCGTACGGGATCTACCTGATCGTCCCGCAGTTCCACTAGGGCCTAGGGCCTCCACGGAGGCCGCACCCCCCACCGCACGGTGACCTGTCCCCGGTCACCGTGCGGTCCCATGTCCGGGGCTCACCGGTCTGACCCGGGCTGGGGTCCGTCGGGCGACCGTGTGCGCAGTTCCCCGCGCCCCTTGAGGGTCGGGCTGGTCGTTTCGGGGCCGGGTGCGGCTGGGGCGTGGTTCTTCGCGCAGTTCCCCGCCCCCCTGATGTGCCGGGCCGGTCTTTCTGGTCAGGTGCGGGTGCGGGTGCGGGTGCGGGTGCGGGTGCGGGTGGGGGTGGGGCGTGGTCGTTCGCGCAGTTCCCCGCGCCCCTGTCCCGTTCGGCTGGTGGTCTCGTTCGATCGTCCCGTTCGGTCGTCTCGTTCGGCCGAGAGCCCGTCAGAACCAGGTGGGTGTGCGGGGCACATAGGGTTCCTCCAGGGAGCGGATCTCCTCATCGGTGAGCCGGAGGTCGAGCGCGGCGGCGGCGTCCGCCAGGTGCTGGGGTTTCGTGGCCCCCACGATCGGCGCCGAGACGACCGGGTTCTTCAGGACCCAGGCCATCGAGACCTGTGCCATCGGCACGCCGCGGGCCTCAGCGATCCGCTGCACGGCGTCGACGATGGCCCGGTCGCCGTCGAGGAACAGCGGCCGGCCCTGGCGGTCGACGACGGGATAGTCCTTCCCACGGCGCGTGGCGGACTGCGTACCCCAGGGGCGCGCGACCCACCCCGCCGCGAGCGGGCTCCAGGGGATGCTTCCGACACCCTGGGCGGCGAGCAGGCCGAACATCTCCCGCTCCTCCTCACGGTGGATCAGGTTGTACTGGTCCTGCATGGACACGAACCGCGTCCATCCGCCGGCCTGTGCGGTGTGCTGCATCGTGGCGAACTGCCAGGCCCACATCGACGAGGCGCCGATGTAGCGGGCCTTGCCGGCTTTGACCACGTCGTGCAGGGCCTCCATCGTCTCCTCGACCGGTGTCTCGCGGTCGAAGCGGTGGATCTGGTAGAGGTCGACGTAATCGGTGTCCAGGCGCCTGAGGGAGGCGTCGATCTGTTCCATGACGGCCTTGCGGGACAGGCCCGCCCCACCCGGACCCTGGTGCATGGGCTGGAACAGCTTGGTGGCCAGCACGATGTCGTCACGCCTGGTGTACTTCCTGAGAGCCCGCCCCACGACTTCCTCGGACGTGCCCAGGCCGTAGACGTTCGCGGTGTCCCAGAACGTGATGCCCAGGTCGAGGGCCCGCCGGAAGACGGGCTCGGCCTCGTGGTCGTCGAGCACCCACGGCATGCGCTTGGCCGGGTCGCCGAAGCTCATGCAGCCCAGCGCGATACGGCTGACCTTCAGACCCGACTTTCCCAACCGGGTGTACTCCATGGTGTGTGTCCTTGTCTCGGAATGCGGGATCTCAGAGCGTGGGATCCCATGAGGCGGGCCCCTTTCGGGCCCCCGTGCGGCCGGGGACGGGGCCGGGGACGGGCGCTGTCGGCGTCCGACGAGGCGCGTACCGGCCCCTCAGAGCGGCCGTGACCCACCCTCGCCCGGATTCGGCGCGGGTGGCAGGCCGGACCGTTCGGGGGTAATGGCAGGGCCTCCCACGGTGCTGCCGGGCAGCTCAGCGCGGTGTGAGACTGGAACCATGGCAGCTGAGCGCACCCCCGGCGGCGAGAGCGGCGGCATGGAGCTGGGACGGTTCCTCCGCGCCCGCCGCACGCAGACCGGCCCGGAGCAGGTCGGCCTCACCGTCGGCCCCGGACTGCGCCGCACCCCGGGGCTGCGCAGGGAAGAGCTGGCCACCCTGGCCGGGATCAGCATCGACTACTACGTACGCCTGGAGCGCGGCAAGGAGACCCGCCCCAGCCCGTCGGTCCTGGACGCCCTTGCCCGCGCCCTGCGACTGAACGACCAGGAGCACCACCATCTGCGGAAGCTGGCAGCCCGTGCCGCCCGCTACGCGCCCGAGCCGCCTCCCGCCCCCAGCCGCACCGTGCGCCCCCACCTGAAGCTGCTGCTGGACTCCCTCCGCCCGAACCCGGCCTACATCATCAGCCGGAGCACGGACCTCCTCGCCTGGAACCCCGGCGGTCTCGCCCTGTACGCAGGTGTGGACGACTGGCCCGCCAGGCAGCGCAACCTCGCCCGCTACCTCTTCCTCCACCCCGCCGCCCACGGGCTGTTCCCCGACTGGGACAACCAGGTCCGCACCTGCGTCTCCCGGCTGCGTGCCATCGCCGGCACCACGCCGGACGCGCCCGACCTGACCAACCTCGTCGGCGAGCTCCTGCTCAAGAGCCCCGACTTCGCCAAGCTCTGGGAACGGTACGACGTCACCGGCCGCAAACCCGCCCGCAAGACCTTCCAGCACCCCCACGTCGGCACCATCAGCCTGGCCGCCCAGTCCATGCAGCTGGAGGACACCCCCGGCCAACGCCTCGGCGTCTACACGGCCGACCCCGGCACCCCCGACCACGACGCCCTGCTCCTACTCGACCTGACCGCATCGGCACCGGCGACGCCCCCGAACCAGACGCACGAGCACCCCTGACGGCACGAGCCACCGCCCGAACCGGCAAGAGGCGCGCGAGGCGCGCGAGGCGTGGATCGGGGGCGCGGGGAACTGCGCGATGAGCCCGCACGGGTGGTCAGCCGGGATACAGACGGCAGGGGGCTGGTCCGGGCCGTGTTCAGGGGCGCGGGGAACTGCGCGATGAGCCCGCACGGGTGGTCAGCCGGGATACAGACCGCAAGGGCCTGTCCGGGCCCGGATCAGGGGCGCGGGGAACTGCGCAAAAAGCCCCCACCGGCGGTCAGCCGAGACACAGAGCGCAAGCCACCACACCCCCCGGGCGGAGCCCGGAAAGCAAGCGCGCAGGCCCACGCGCAAACCGCCCACCCCGGGGGTGCCCCGCACACAACGTGAGCAGAGGACCAAGCACCGGCCCCCCGCGCGCCGTAGGCGGGCTACGCCCCGACGACCTCCAGCAACCGATGCAGATCCACACTCGCGTCCACCGCCGCCACAGCGGCCCCCGCCGCGACCGCCACCACCACGACCGCCAGCACCCGGTGATGCCGCAGCGGCGGCGCAAGCAGCGCGGCCACCCGCCGCGGCACCGGCCCCGCCGCGCTCAGCCCCTCCCGCGACCGCCCCAGCCCGACAACGGCACCGGCACCCGCCCCGATCCCCCCGCGAAGCCCGCGCCCGAAGCCACCGAACCCGGACCCGGACCCGGACCCGGACCCGGACCCGGACCCGAACCCGCCGAGGATGCCGAGCAGCGCACCGGGCAGCCGCCCCGCCGGCCGCCGGTGCGCGGCCAGCGCCGCCTTGCCGACGGCACGGGCGACCCGCGCACGGTCCCCGACGAGGGCCGCCGCCCGCTCGTCGGCCCACCGCTCCACGGTGTACGCCACCGCACTCGCAAGCGGCCGCAGCAGCGGATTCGCAGCCGCCCCGAGCTGGGCGAACGTGATGAAGAGGTAGTGGTGCGACGCCAGGTGCGCCCGCTCGTGCGCGACCAGGATGTCGTGCTCGGCGGCGTCCAGCGTGTCGAGCATGCCCGTCGACACGACGATCCGCCCCGGCAGCCCGGGCAGCGCGTACGCGTCGGGCGTCTCGTCCTCGACGATCACCAGGCCGTCCCGGGCCGGCAGGCACGCCGCCTCCAGCGCCGCACTGGCCAGTGACCGCGCACGGCGCCACAGCATCCGCACGGCGGCGGCAGCGGCCCCGCCCAGCAGCAGTCCGGCGATCACGGACACGGACAGTTCGGTGGGGTCGTCGAGTTGCGCGGCGTGCAGGGACCAGTGGCCGAGCGCGGCCAGCAGCGGCACGCGGATCAGCCCGGCGACGGCCAGCAGGCCGAGGGAGATCGTGCTCGCCGCGCCCAGCACCAGCGACGAGACGGTCAGCAGCCAGGTGGCGAGACGCGGCTCGCAGCGGCCCGGCAGCAGGCGCGCGCTCAGCGGTGCGATCAGGCTGAGCAGCAGCGGCACGTAGACGGCGATGCGCATGGGACGGGCCCTCTACCGGTCGTCGTCCCGCTCGGGCCGGGTACTCGGCCGCACACCGGCATCCCGCACCGCACCGCCACCGTCTTCCCGGCTGCCGTCCCGCACCGCACCGCCACCGTCTTCCCGGCTGCCGTCCCGCACCGCACCGGCACCGTCTTCACCGCCGTCCCGCAACGCACCGTCGTTCCGCACCGCACCGGCGTCGCGCGCCGCACCACGGTCCTGCTCCGCACCGCCGTCCTCCCCGCCCAGCAGCTGCCGCAGCAGATCGGCGTCCGTCGCGGACAGCCCGTCGGCGAACCGCGCGAGCACCGCCTCCCGGTCCGGCCGCTCCTCCAGCACCGTCCGCATCCGGCGCGCCGCGAACCCCGGCCCGTCGGTGACCGGCGCGTACGCGTACGCCCGGCCGCGCGGCGTCCGGGTGAGGAGCTGCTTCGTGTGCATCCGCGTGAGGATCGTCACGACGCTGCTGTACGTCAGCTCATCACCGAGCCGCTCGGTGACCTCCCCGGGCGTCAGGGCCTCCCGGGCGTCCTGGAGGAGGCCGAGGATCTCGGCCTCACGGGCGCCGTTGGCCCGCTTCGGCCCGCGTCCCCGCGCATTGGCTGCCATGGGTTGTCGTTCTCCCGCTCTTCTTCTACAGTCGTGTAGAACTTCTACGGCGGTGTAAAAGTCGCCGTGCTCCGAGTGTGCCATGCCCCCGGGCCGCGGACAGCCCCGCGGCCGTCCCCTCTCCTAGGACCGCCTCACGGCCGTCCGGGTTCCGGGCAGCGCCGGGCAGAAAGGACCGCCAGGTGTCCCAGGACCTCCAGACGCCCGAGGCGCCGCGCGCATCCGAGGCGCATCTCACACGCGCCCGCCTCGCAGGGCGCCGGTGCGGGCCCCGCCCGGCGAGGCTCCCGCACGGGTTCCTCGGCGAATCCATGCAGGGGAGGCTCCCGCGCAGGCCCTTCCGTGACCGAAAGCCCTTCCCTGACCGCAGGCCCTTCCCTGACCGCAGGCCCTTCCCTGACCGCAGGCTCATCCGCGACCGCAAGCCCTCGCGCGACCACACCCCACACCCCACGCCTCACCCGGGAGCGCACGGCGTGAAGATCACCTTCCTGATCCACAACCTCTACGGGATCGGCGGCACCAACCGCACCACGCTCAACCTCGCGGCCGCCCTGGCGGACCACCACGAGGTCACGATCGTGTCCATGATGCGGCACCGTTCCCGCCCCCGGTTCGCCGTGGACCCCCGGGTGCGCCTGGAGGCGCTGGTCGACCTGCGCGAGGACGCCGCGGACCCGTACGACCCGTTCTTCGAGTCCCCGTCGGACGTGTTCCCGAGCGCGGAAGGCCGCTACAAGCAGTACAACCTGCTCACCGACCTGAGGGCCGAGCGCTACCTGCGGTCCTGCGACGCGGACGTGATCATCGGCACCCGGCCCGGCATCAACGTCTACCTGGCCCTCTTCGGCCCGCCCCGCGCCCTGCGCATCGCCCAGGAGCACCTCACCCACGACGGCCACAGCAAGCGGCTGCGCGCCCAGCTCGCCCGCCCCTACCGCCGGCTGGACGCCCTCGTCACCGTCACCGAGGCGGACGCCGCCGTGTACCGGGCGCGGATGCGGCTGCCGGGCGTACCCGTGCTCGCCATACCGAACAGCGTCCCCGACACCGGGGTCCCGCCCGCCGACGGCACCGCCAAGGTGATCGCGGCGGCCGGCCGGCTCGACCGCCACAAGCGGTTCGATCTGCTGGTCGAGGCGTTCACGCAGGTCGCGCAGAAGCACCACGACTGGACGCTGCGCATCTACGGCTCCGGAACGCAGCACGACTGCCTGGAGCGGTTGATCGACGAGCGGGGGCTGGCGGGACGCGCCGTGCTGATGGGCACGGTCACGCCGATCGAGGCCGAGTTCGCCAAGGCGTCGATCCTGGCGTCGGCGTCAGACCGGGAGTCGTTCGGGATGACGCTGGTCGAGGCGATGCGGTGCGGCGTACCGGTGGTCGCCACGGACTGCCCGCTCGGCCCGGCCGAGATCGTGCACGACGGCGTCGACGGCCGCCTCGTCCCCCCGGGCGACCCGCAGGCGCTGGCCGCCGCCCTGCTCGACCTGATCGCCGACGAGCCCGGCCGCCACCGCATGGGCGATGCGGCCCTGACCACCGCCCGCCGCTACGACCCCCCGCACATCGCCGCCACCTACTCCGACCTCTTCGACGAACTCGCCGCCACCCGCACCACCCGCGCCCGCCAGCGCCGCAAGGCACGTTGGCGGGGCAGGGCGGGCCGCCTGGCACGCCCGGTACGGCGCCGGTTGAGGGCGCTGCGGCGGCGGTTGGGGTAGGGGGGTGCCGTTGCCGTGAGACGCGACAGCGGCCGGTCCCGGGGTGATCCGGGGACCGGCCGCTGCCTGGGTCGTCGGCTCCTCGACTCGCGTACGGTGCGGGGCTCAGCCCTCGCGTGACGACGTGCCGCGGTGGTGCAGGCCCTGCGTCCTGCCGTGCTCCGAACCGGTGGAGACCTGCACGGTGCGGGACGACGTCGGCATGCCCGGCATCGTCGCCCCGAGGGTGGGCGGGGAGCCGGGGACGCCGGCGGGGGGCAGCGGGACGGAGGCGGACGGGAACTCGATGTGGCTGCCCCGGCCGCGCCGCTCGCGCCGTGCGTCCCCCAGGATGAGCGAGGCCATGGCCACCCCGCCGACCACTTCGAGGAAGTTCTGCCCGGAGGCGCCGGGCACGGTGAACAGCGTGTGCGCCTCGGTCGCGCCCACCAGGTCGGTGAAGGACGACGGCACCATGAACAGCGCGAGGCCGAGCCCGAAGCCGGTGGCTATCGGACGGCGCTTGGCGGCGAGCACCATACCCACGCCGCACAGCAGGGTCAGGCAGCTCCACTGCCAGGGCGACGAGACGGCGAGCACGGCACGGCCGGTGCCCCGCCCCGCGAGCAGGTGAGCGAGCCCCTCGGGGCCGACCCGGTAGGCGGTGATGGCGTTGCGGAAGATGTAGACGACGTTCAGCACGGCGAGCACCACGCCGGAGGCGGTGGCCGTGACCTTCACGGGGCGGACCGAGCCGTGGTGCAGCGAGTCGTCCTCGGCCTCCGCGGCGAGCTCGGCCTCGGCGATGTCGTTCTCCAACTGCCAGGCCCGCAGCAGCAGGATGCCGAGCGCGATGTCCACCACGATCGCCAGGATGCAGGTGAGGCCCACCACGTTCAGCGAGGCGCCGGTGAGCATGCCGAACCACGGGTTCGACGGGGAGTTCAGCAGCAGGTACCAGAGCACGGGCAGCCGGAACAGCATCGTCGCCGCGCACGCGGTCACCAGGAGCCCGCCGGCTCCCCGGCCCTGCCGCAGCGCGGCCCATCCCGCGCCGAGTTGGAGGGCGGCGAGGCCCAGGTCCATGGAGGTGGTGGCGGACAGCCCGGAGGGGGTGCCGGTGGTCCACACCGTCCACGCCCCCGACAGGCCGCGCTGCGCCACGTCGTAGAAGAGCCAGAACGTCGTCTGCGCGAAGAGCACCAGGCTCAGTGCTCCCACGACGGTCCGTACCCGACCGACCGTCGTCCTCTGGTGGCTCATGGTGCGATGTCTCCTCAAAGATGCACGGGCAACCGCGAGATGAGGCCGGCCGAAACCGACCGATGGTGATTGATCGCGCAACGACCCAAATAACGCACGAGAGCATAGAGCGTTCGCGGGTGCGACACCACGACGGGACGCACCGCGGGAACGTGAACAGGGCGTGAGCATGTTCTGAAGACGGCTGACCTGCTGTCATCGCGGCGCAACCGCACGGCGCTCCGGGCCCGGCCGCGGGCGAGTCGGGACGGGGGTCGCTCCGGGGCGGCGTCGGGGCGGGACCTGACGGGTCGTTGGGCACTCGGGCACTCGGGCACTCGGACACTCTGGGGGCTCGCCATGAAGTCGGCCGTGGCTCGGGCAGCGGGCCGCTGATCACGAACCCCCGACGTACCCACATACGCCGTACCCATCTCCGCCGCTCAACGATCAGCCGCCGCCCAATGATCAATTGCAGACGCGCTATACCTGCAAAAGCGGACAATCGCGTCACTGCCCTATCCTGGAACGCAGCCGCTCCATGGAGTGGGGACGGAGGAGACACCGATGACAGCGACCGACCCCGCGCTCACGGCCCTGGCACAGGGTTGGTGCGCGCTCTCCCTGCTGCACGGAAGGATCGAGGCGCACATCGAGCGCGCTCTCCAGTCCGGGCACGGCCTGAGCGTGCGGGAGTACTCCCTGCTGGACGTGCTCAGCCGGCAGCACGACGGCGACGGGGGCCACCTCCAGATGAAGCAGGTGGCAGACGCGGTCGTCCTCAGCCAGAGCGCGACGACCAGGCTGGTGACCCGCCTGGAGGACCGCGACCTGCTGGAACGCTACCTGTGCCCCACCGACCGCCGCGGCATCTACACGAACGTCACCGAGGCCGGCCTCGAACTCCTGGAACGGGCCCGCCCCACCAACGACAAGGCCCTGCGCGAGTCGTTGGACGAGGCGGCACGGAACCCCGAGCTGGCGCCGCTGGTCCGAGCGGTGGAGTCCCTGCACGCGGCGGGGCCGACGGGGGCGGTCGAGGCGGCGTAGGGGGCGCCCCGGACAAGGTCGGCCCTACGCGGCGATGACCGCCGCTCCGCTCTACGCGGCGATGACCGCCGCTCCGCTCTACGCGGCGATGACCGCCGCTCCGCTCTACGCGGCGATGACCGCCGCCGTCGTACGCCCGCCGTCCACATCCAGCACGACGCCGTGCACGAAGGCGGCCTCATCGCTGGCGAGATAGACGGCGGCGTGGGCGACGGCCCGTGGCTCGCCGATGCGGCCCGCCGGGGTGCCGTTCATCATCGCCTCGCCCGGGTCCACCTCACCGGGCACAAGGTCCTTGACCACACCGGGAGAAAGAGCATTCACCCGCACGCCACGCGGCCCGAACTCGGTGGCCCAGGCCCGCGTGAGGGTCTCCACCGCACCCTTGGAGGAGCTGTAGGCCACGCCCAGGGGGAACCCCAGGCGGGCGACCCACGACCCCAGGTTGATGATGGCGCCACCGCCGGCCTCGGCCATGGCGGGGGCGATGGCGGCGGTCAGGAAGAAGGGCGCCTTCACGTTGACGGCATAGATCCGGTCGAAGGTCTTCTCGTCGGTGTCGGTGGTGGAGTCGCCGGGAAAGATCCCGGCGTTGTTGACGAGGATGTCGATCCCCCCGCCCAGGACGGACGCGGCCTCCCGTGCCAGGCCCTGCGAGGCCTCGGCGCTCCCGTCCAGATCGGCCCTCACGAAATCGGCCCGCCCGCCGCGCGCCCGAATCCCGTCGACGACGTCGGCACCCCGCTCGACGCTACGACCGGAAACGACGACATGCGCCCCCTCAGAGGCGAACGCCTCCGCGATGGCCCGCCCGATATTGCTGGTCGCCCCGGTGACCAGAGCCCTCTTGCCCCGCAGCCGCTCACTCATAACCCACTCCCACATGCTCGCTACCTGCACAGAGCCGCGCGGACGGGAGTCGGGCCCGGCCTCACACGGCAGTGCCACTGTGCGAGGAGAAAATTGGACTTGCAAGTCCAATCAGTGGAGGGGGGAGGGGAGGGCGAACGGGGAATCGAGGAACGTGGCCGCCACGCACTGTGGCCGCCTAGGCACTCACGAGACCGGCGCGCCGCAGATCCCAGATCCCTTGATCGAGCACGGCCTTCAGATGCGAGGCCTGCCCGGTGGCGAGAAGGATCGCCACCCCACCCTGGAGCCCGGCGAGAAGGGCGGCCGCACGACGGTCGACGTCGAGATCGGCAGGCAGGTGCCCGGCGTCCTGCAACGCCCGGATCCCGGTAGCCAGACTCCCCTGCCAGCGCCGCATCAACTCGATCACGATCGCGCGGGCACCCGGGGTCGAGCGTCCGATCTGATGGAACAGCGACCCGAGCGGGCACTGCTCGCCCTGCTCCTCGTAGCGCTCGACGACGACGTCACGCCACTTGTCCCAGGCCTCCCAGGAGTCAAGACACCCCAGGTAGGGCTGCTGGTCCTCAAGAACCTGATCGGCCTCGAACTGCGCGACGGCAAGCAGCAGCTCGTCCTTGCCGCCGGGAAAGTAGTGGAAGAGCTGACTCTTACTGACCCGAGTCCGAGCCATGACGTCATCGAGAGTGACAGCGGCCACCCCCTTCTCCCGCAAGACGGAGGCAGCACCCTCGACAATCCGCTGACGGGTGGCCTTCCCCTTGGCGGTCAGCTCCTTACCCATGCGAGGGCACCTCCCTGGTCCGGTTCCGCGAATGGACTCACGGGTCCAGTCTACTCGCGCACGGCCGGGTGAAGCCGACCGGCGACGGCGACGGCGACGGCGACGACGGAGCCGCTGGCAATTCGGAGGGGCCTGCGAACGCAGAGGGAGCCGCGAACGCAGAGGGACTGGTGAACGCAGAGGAACCCGCGAACACAGGGGGTCTGGTGACCGCAAAGGGACCGGTGAACGCAAAGGGACCCGCGCCGTCTTGAGGACGCGGGCCCCTCCGTTTGATTGCAGTCCTGCCAGGGCGCCCTGGCGCCAGGACGCCAGACCGCCTGCCCGCCGGGGCGTCAGACCGCGGCGCCGCCCGACTTGCGGCGACGCACGGCGAACACCGTGCCGGCGCCGACCACCACGGCCGCACCGGCGATCCCGGCGATCAGCGGGAGCGCCGAGGAGGCACCGGTGTGGGCCAGCGATCCCTCGCTCACCGCGGTCGTGTCCGAGGCCGGGACGACGTGGGAGGAACCGCCCTTGGCCGGCGCCTCGGACGGCAGCGGAGCCTCGCCGCCGGTCTGCGGGACCGGGTTCGAGCCGGTGGTCGGGGTGCCCGGCTTGACGATGCTGATCTGGTAGGCGGCGAAGCTCGTCGCCTCACAGTTGTTCTTCGTGTCCGGGTAGACGCCGAGACCGATGGTGAGGGCCTTGCCGACCGGGGCCTGGGCGGTGACGTTCAGCCGGAAGCTGAGGTCGACCGTGGTGTGGCCGGGCAGGTCCCCGGGGCCCAGGGAGCCAAGGGAGTACGTGCCGTCGTCGGTGACGTTGAACCACCGCTTCCCGTCCGGGTCGTACGCCTGGAGCACGGCCTGCTTGAGCGTGAACGGGTCATCGCTGTCCAGCGGACCGACACCGGCGGCGAGCGTGACGTCCTTGATGGCGTTCTTCGAGGGGTTGGTCACCGTCATCTTGAACGGGTGCCAGCCACTGCCCTTCGCGATCTTGCCGGACAGGCCGCTGAGCGCGATCCGGAGGGTGGCCTTGTAGTTCGGGTCCTGGTCCTCGCAGATCCCGAGATCGGTGGGCTCCACGGACGGCGTGCTGCTCGGCACGGCCGAGGTGGAGGCGGCCGGGGCGGGGGCTCCGTGGGAGGCGGGGACACTGGCGCTCGCGGAGCCGGAGCCGGGCTCGCTTGCTGAGCCGGAGCCGGAGCCGGAGCCGGAGCCGGAGCCGGAGTCGGAGGCGCTGGCGCTCGGGGAGGCGGGGTCCGAGGGCGCCTCGGAGGTGCTTGCGCTCGCGGTGGGGGTGGCCGAGCTCAAGCCATCATCGGCGTAGGCCACGCTTGCCATCGTCAACGCGGCGGGGGCGACGACAGCGGTCGTCGCAACGGCCACCAGGGCACGGCGAATCTTCATGAGACCTCTTCTGTGCAAGAAGAAAACGGAGAGGCCGTCGCAGTGGTGGGGACACGCGGTGCGGCAGGTGCTGATGTTAAGGCCGGGTGAAGGAGGTGCACAGCCACCCGACAACGGCAGATCCCGGCCAAGATCAGAACGTCGTTCACGTATGACGATAAAGGGTACAGTTGCCCTCGTTTTCAGGGTTTCCCTGTGAACAAGGTCACGCGAATCGCCAAGCCACGCTCGCCCTCTGCCCCCTCGGAGGCTGAACCGCTGGGACCGGACCACACACTTCAAGCCACACGAGCCGGGACGCCGAGCACACGTCACTCCACCCACGCCACAGGGCGCAAGCTCCGGGCGCGCGCCCTCTGCCCACGTCCCGGCGTGCCGGCCGAACTCCACAGCACTGGCGCCGGAGCACGCGCGGGTCCGACCGGCGGCCGATCTGGTGAAACAGCGGGCAGGATCGAGGACTCTCGCGGCGTGACCCACCACAGCGTCGACCCGACGGGCTCGGGAGAAAACGGATGGTGCTCACCGGCACACATCTCCACGATGGAGGCATGCGCCTTGCCTTTCCACCGGCCGAGGACGGACGCCGCCGCGTCATCGTGCACCGCCGCGACGGCGTGACGTTGGAAATGCGCTCCTATGACCGCACATTCCGAGTACCCCACGACCTCGCGCACGCCGTGACCGAACGAGAGCTCAAGCTGAACGCGGGTGTCTTCGGCTGCATCGCCGCCGGCGCCGTCTTCACGTCCATGCGTGTGCTCACCGGTTCGCAGCGACACGACGCGGCAGCACGCAGCACCCGAATCATCAAGGCCAACGCCCGATCGATCACCGTGGCCGAAGCACTCAGCGGCGTCCTGCACCGCGCCGCGGAAGGCACGCTGACCAGGCCCTTGTACGCCTCAGTGCGGGAGGCGTGGGGCAGCGTGGAAGAGCGCCCCTTCCCCTACACCGAAGCCACCATCACCGAAACGGCGAAAATCCTGACCGCACAAGCCGAGTCCTGGGCCGCCCTCTCACCGGGCGAGGACCTCACGTTCAGGTGGCCTCCGGCCCTCACGGCACAGCTTCCGACAACCCGCCGCTGAACCTCCCCGTGGCGTGGCATCCCCGCACGATCGGACGCGCGAACAAGCGCCCCTGAAGCCGGCGTTCTCCGCAGCGAGCCGTCATGCACCGGTTCCGTCCCGCTCACGCCTGATCCGGACGGTGCGCGGCGATTGCCTCGGCCGGTCAGATGGGCCTGGGCCGGTCAGATGGGCCTGGGCCGGTCAGGTGGTCCCGGGCCGGTCAGAAGGGCCCGGCTGGGCTCCGGGAGAAGGCAGTGTCGCCGGCCGTCGCCACGATCGCGTCCTTGACGAGCAGCACTCGCGGCGGGTAGTCCTGCGCTTTGTCACCGGGGTCGTCCAGTGCGGAGGTGCGCCAGACCTCCGCTCCGGTGCGGCTGTCCAGCGCCAGCAGACGGCCGAAGCGGTTGGAGAAATAGACCCGCTTGTACGTCGCTGACACCGCGGGCGCGGACAGACTCTCCATATCCGCCACCTTCTGCCACAGTTGTTTGCCGCTGTCCGCCGACACCGCGGTGACCGACCCGTTGGACCGGACGAAGTAGACGACGCCGTGCACGAGGGTGGCCGCGCCGGTCAGCGGATGTGCCAGCGGTATCCGTCTGACCTGACCGGTTTTTGAGTTCACCCGCAGCAGCGCGTTGTACGGCCGTTCGTACCCGGCGTCGTACACGTCCTTCGCGGTCTGGGGGGCGAGGAACAGGGGTTGCCCGCCGACAGCGCCGAGCGCTTCCGCCTTCTTGGGCAGTGTGGCAGTTTCGGCCAGGCTGCCGGGTCCGAGCCTCATCAGCTCGACCGGGGCCTGGCCGGGCTCGGTGCCCTTCGAGCACAGGGCGTAGGGGACGCCCCCCAGCGCCGTCGGCGTGCAGTACTCGTCCAGCGAGGGCGCCCGCCACAGTTCCTTGCCGGAAGGCCCGTAGGCCACGAACGAGGAGTAGTCGGGGGACAGGGTCAGCAGTCCGCCGTCGTACAGGACCGCCTCCTCGGACAGGCTGATGTCGCGTTGCCACCGCCGGTGCCCGGTATCGGCGTCGAGGGCCACCACGCGCCTGGTCTTGTCGTCCGGTTGCTCGGGCATGTAGACCAGCCCGTCGCGAACGCCGATCGGCTGCGCCCCCTGGGGGCGGGTGCCGGTCCGCCACATCGTGCGGCCGGAGGACGCGTCGACCCTGGCGGCCGTGAAGCCCGTACCGCCACAGAACAGGGCGCTTCCCTCCGGCACGCAGCCGGGGCTGTCGTAGTCGAGAGGGACGCCCTTTACGGCGTACCGCAGCTTCGTCTGCCAGGGCCGCCAGCCGGCGGGCAGTGACGCGGCACGGGCGGTGGCCGTCCCGGTGGCGTCGGAGGCGATGGTGGTGGTGTCCGGGTCGGACACGTAGACACCCACGCCGACACCCAGCCCCGCGACGACCAGCACCGCTCCGAGGCCCGTGAGCAGCATCCGGGCTCGGCGACGCTGGCCGGTGCCGGTGCCGGTGCCGGTGCCGGTGCCGGTGGCGGTCGAGGCGCCCGTGGAGCCGGTGGTCACGCTCCGAGAAGTGGGGCGGCTCCCGGGTTTCGTGGACAGCCCGGTCTTCAGGGACCCGGTGACGTCGGACTCCGGCAGCGCCAGGAGCATCCGGTAGATGTCCGTCAGCTCCGGCCGCGCGGCCGGGTCCTTGTGCAGGCAGCGCTCGACAATGTCCAGGAGCGCTTCGGGCACCCCGCCGAGATCCGGGGTCCCGTGCACCACCTGATAGCCGGTTATGTAGGGGCTGTCGGCGTCGAACGGTCCCGTGCCCGCAGCCGCGAACACCAGCAGCGACCCCAGCGAGAACACGTCCGAGGCCGAGGTGACGTCTCGGGGAGAGGCCAGTTGTTCCGGCGACATGAAGGGCGGAGTACCGATCATCCGTCCGGTGGCGGTGAGGCTCTGGTTGTCAGAAGCGTGCGATATGCCGAAGTCGATGACGCGCGGCCCGTCCTCGGTCATCAGGACGTTGCCCGGTTTGAGGTCGCGGTGCACCAGGCCCGCCCGGTGGATGTCGCGCAGTGCCTCGGTGAGCCCCAGGCCCAGAGCGCGCAGTTGCCGCTGGCTCAGCGGGCCGTCCCTCTGCACGACTTCGGCAAGGTTGAGCCCTGGCACGTAGAGCGTCGCCATCCACGGCCGGTCGGCGTCCGGGTCGGCGTCCACGACAGGCGCGGTGAAGGCACCGCTCACTCTGCGCGCCGCCGCGATCTCCTGCCGGAAGCGCGTCCGGAACTCTTCCTCCTGGGCATACGGCCCGTGCACGAGCTTGACCGCGACCTGCCTCCCCGAGGCGGAGACTCCCAGATAGACGACTCCCATGCCGCCCGCCCCGAGCCGACCGAGAAGGGTGTACCCGCCTATGGACTCCGGGTCCCCGGTGCTCAGGGGCGTCATCGCCGATCACCCTTCCCAGCGCCTGCCTGCCTCACGGGCACCAGAGTAGGGCCTGCCGCCCCGGAAACAGGGCCGCGCATATCCCGCATCGGTGTCCCTGCGCCCCTGAGCCGTGCGATGGGTCGTCCGCTCAGGAGAGGCCCCAACTCCTGGCGTGGAGCGGGTGACGAGGGCCGAACTCGCCCTCTCAGCTTGGGAATCGACGCCGCTTGGGCGGCTACGCCGCTTCTGGCCTGCAGACACGTGCTCCGCGATGTACGGAGGCGTCCGTGCCGGCCGTACGCCTACGCGTCCTCGTCGAACAAGGCGCCTCGGTCACGTTCGCACGCGATCCGCGGGAGTCTGCCGGTCGCTACGTCGCAGGCCGGGTAGCCCCTCCGTCCGCGGCGGGACAGGTTCAGACCTGGCCGAGGTCGATCTCCGCCGCGAAGGGGGCGGTGACCTTCACGACGCCGGTGAACATGTCACCGTCCCGGTAGGTCTTCGTGGCGGGGGCGAGTAGGTACGTGTACACCAGAGGCACGCCCGTCGCGGCCTGCTCGATCCGCCAGTAGAAGCCGATGCCCGCCCTGGCGTACTGGTCGACCTTCACGATCCGGTCGGTGGTCTCCGAGCCCGGCGACACCACCTCGGCCACCAGCAGTACGTGCTCGGGCCGGGTGGGCGTGATGTCGATCGTGTCAGCGCGGTAGACGACGACGTCGGGGCGGCGATTGGTGAGCGGGACGTCCTGCAACCGGACGTCGAAGTCCGTGTCGGCGTTCCAGCCGGGTCCGGCGGCGGCGTCCAGGACGTTCGCCAGGATCCGGGCCAGGCGGTTGTGCCGCTTGGACGCGCCAGGGGTCCCGACGACCCTTCCGTCCACGATCTCGATGCCGGCGCACTGCTCCGGGGACCACGACTCGTATTCCTCCGCCGTGATCCGCTCGTGCATCACGCCGGGGCGACCATCTCGGCAGTCATGACATGCCTCCCGGACACTGTGCGGCGGGCCCGATCCCGCTGGACTCAAAGTACCGTCACCAACTCACCGGTGGCCTGACGCGAGACTCGACCGGTGTCGACTCTCGCCGTGCGTCTGGTCCGAGTGGCTGGGCATTCGACGACCTGATGAGGAGGTCGGCGGACTGCAGGTGTGGACAGCGAAGAGGCGGTGGTAGAGGGCAGGGATGCGGGCGTCGGCCAGCTCGCAGTTTGCGCATCCTGTGACCCTGGTCGCCGAAAGTCGGTCTTCGAGGCGCCGTGCCGTCGTAGTCCTCGAATCCCTGGGGGTGCTTGACCTCGACTTACGGCACGTGGAGGGCACGTCAAGCCCAAGTTGTTCTGGAGAACGAACAAACCCCAGGCCGCCGACCTGGGGTTTCGATCTGGAGCGGGTGACGAGAATCGAACTCGCGCTCTCAGCTTGGGAAGCGACGGCGCTTGGGGAGTCGGACAGCCTCTAATGGTCCTGACCTGGGCGTATGCGCTCTGGTGTGGTGTGCGAGAGCGCGTGATCGCACCGCTGTTGACCGTGGTTTACCGGTCTCATGGGCACGCTATGGGCACGCCGTCGGTCGGGAGGCGCGGGGCGCTCCTCTGGGTGCGCTGGAAGGCAGGAGATGCCCGGAAGCGATGGTTGGCCGGAAGGGCGCCATTGCAGAAGCGCACGGAGAAGGGGCGGCTGTCCCCGGAACCACTCAGGGTCCCGATCCGCTGGATCGGGACCCTGACTTGCTCGTCCCCTGCTGGGTGGCGGGCGTGGAAGCTACGACCTCTTTGTCCCGAATTAGGCTCGGGTGAGATTGCTACCAGTGCGGGCGTCGTTTGCCCTGTTCAGCGGGTTGCATCAGTGAGTTTCGCGCGGCCTTGGGTCGGCTCGGGGGGAGAGCCGGCTCCCGGTTGGCTCTCAAGGAAGCTCAGCCCAGGTGCATGGCATGGCCAGCATGGGTCCACCCGGGCGACCGAGATCAGGGCGGTTCTGGCGTTTTGGGCTGGTTTGATTACACTACGCGATGTCGAGGGTGTTCAGCGGCCGGGTGGTTTGGCGGGAGCGCTTGCGGAGGCCGGTGGCGATGTTGTCGCTTCCGGTCAGGTGGAGGTGCCGATAGTAAGGTTGCGCAATGCTTCCATGGCCGCACGGTGGGGTTCCGGTCCGGACGGGGAGGCGCCTTTGGCGAAGGTCGTGTCGCGTGGTGCATGCGCTCGCGGTGTGAATCGCGCCTTTCATCCCGGCCAGGGCGGCGTCGTACTCGGCGACCACGCACATCTTGTACCCCGGGGAGAAGCAGTAGCTGATCGGTCTCTGGGCTGGGTCCCCAGACTCGGCTATCGGGCCGTTCGCGCTGGTGATCTGGGGCTGGGATCCCGTCTTGCCCAGGGAGGACTACCCGATAGACCGGCTGTTTCACCACAAGCTGACAGGAAGGGTAGCGGATACTCGAGACACCACCTGACCGACCTGGCGCCCACGTCCTGTCTCTTCCGCCATGATGCTCACATGGCCACCAACCAGTCAGCAGCCGAGATCGCATCGCTCCTGGAGCGACTCAAGGGGAAGAAGATCGCCACGCTCCAGGTGCTTGGCGTCAACTCGCTCAAGTCCATTTCACCGCTTCCGGAAGCAGTGGTGGGGGAGGCGGTCACGGACGTGGACGTCGTTGAGCGCATCATCAACGTGCACACGGCCGGCCACCGCATCTCGTTCGATCTGCAGCGTACGGGGCGGGTTGTAACGCTCGATTCTGCCGAGCCCTACCGGCTTGCCGCCGGGGTCAGCCGTCCTACTGCCCGCCTCCTCATGGTTGACGGCTCAGGCGTGGACTTGACCGAACCGGCCAAGACGAAGCGGGTCACGGTCACGATCGTGACCAGGTCTGAGTGACGTTGCGGTACCGGATTACCTGCTTTCCAGGCGGCCTCGATGCAGCTACTCTCGACGCAGGAATCTGAGCACGTCATCGGGAGAAGCGATGGGCCGGCAGACGCAACGTAAGGACGACCTCCTGGTCTCCTCTAACTTCATCCGTGCAGTCCGGGAGTCGGGCTACGTCAGCCTCTCGACCGCCCTCGCAGAACTTATTGACAACTCGCTCCAGGCGGCGGCGACGGAGGTCGCTGTCACGGTCACGAGACCCAAACCAGGAGGCCTTCCGGAGATCCGTGTCGAGGACGACGGGGAAGGCATGTCGCGCCCCGAACTCGAGGCATGCCTTCGCTTCGGCGGCTCGTCACGGTTCGACGAAAGGCAGTCGTTCGGCCGGTTCGGTATGGGACTGCCCGCCGCGTCCCTCAGCCAGGCGCGGCGGGTAGAGGTGATCTCATGGCAGAACGGTCAGGCACCCAACCAGGTCTGCTTGGACGTCGACGCCATCGCCGCCGGGACGCCGGTTGATCTTCGGGCTCGCCGTCAGCCTGGCGTCACCACGGGGTCAGGCTGCCTGGTGACCTGGCAGCACTGTGACCGTATCGAGTACCGGCGCCTCGCGTGGCTCGAGCGTGCGCTGCGGCGGGACCTTGGACGCATCTACCGCCGCTTCCTCAGTAACGGCGACCTCACGTTGACCCTCAATGGGAGGCGGGTCGATCCGGTCGATCCCATGCTTCTCACGGCGAAGATCGAGGGGCGTGGCCCACGCTTGGCGTTCGAGCCGCTCCGCTACGAACTGGCAGCGTCGTCGGGCAAGACGGCCTTCGTTACTGTTCGGTTCGCGATGTTGCCGGTACAGCACTGGCATCATCTGGACAACGTGACAAAGCGGCGCATCGGCATCGTCGGCGGAGCCGGAGTCTCCATCCTCCGCGCCGGTCGCGAGATCGCCAGCGGCTGGCACCTCATGGGCGCGAAGCGCAAAGAGAACTACGACGACTGGTGGCGCTGCGAGATCGAGTTTGATCCCATCCTCGACGAGCACTTCGGCATCACGATCAACAAGCAGGGAATCCGGCCTTCTCAGGTACTCCAGGAGGCCCTCGGGCCGGAGTTGGAGGCGATCGCCCGGCTTTTGAACTCGCGTGTCCGCCAAGCTTTCGAGGAGGCCAAGTTTCAAGCGGCCACGGAGGCGTCGTGCCGGATAGCGGCGGCTGCGGATGTCGATCTGCCTGTCATCCGTACGCCAGGTAAGGGATCAGGTGCTCTGAGTTACCGGATTGGATCCGAGCAACTCTCGATCGATAAGATGTTCGCCTCCTCTCTGAAGCGGCGCACGCTCGATGTGACGCTGAACGTTGACCACCCTGCCTTCGCAGCGTTGTACCGCCCGCTTCAGACGTTGGGTGATGAGGCGGCAGGAGAACTCCGTACCGCTCTCGAACTCTTCCTCCTGTCCTTCGCCCGCACCACAACACTTCTCAGCCGCGACGGCCGCAACTGCGACGATCTCCTGCGCATGTGGAGCAGGACCTACGGACGGATGCTCCAAAAGTCATGAAAGAAGAGGCCAAGCTCATTCCTCTCGGCCTTCCGGCCGATGCCTCCCGCCGAGAACGGCAGGGATTTGCCCGGCTTTGCACGCAGCTTGCGAGCACGCAGGTGGGGGCTGATGCGGTGGGCGACCACGATCTGTGGATGAAGGCAGCCAAGATCAACAACTTGTACGACCAGCCTCTGCTCGCGGCAACTGCTCACGTTGCCATCGATCTTGTGGATCAAGGCTGGACGGTTCGAGTGGACAGGTCTAAGGCTGTCTTTACTCCGCCTTCGGTTCACGGCGACCGCAAGGTGGAGAAGGCCCGGATCCGGCGTCAGGAGCATCTCCGCCGTGACGAACAGCTAAGAAAGAGCAGCGTTCGACGGTTCGTCGAGGGGATGGAGCGCACGCACCAGCACGGCGACCGATTGGTCTCCGTCTTCAACCTGATGCGTGACGGCCGAGAGCTGGCGGACGCGCTTCAGTGCGCCGGCGCGTCTGGGGACGTGATTAAGCCCTACGTTCAGATCGTGGACTCATCGACTTGTGAACTGACTGGGTTCAAGCTTCACGACATCTGGCGCTACTTCCGTCACACATGGTCCAACGCTTACGCGACCGTGCCTGGCCGCTCGATGCCGATCTTGGTCCGGGATGCAGCCACGGAGTTCCACGCCGTGATTGGGCTGGCGGCCATCTCCAGCCCCGTTGTACAGATTGCCGAGCGTGACCGCTGGATGGGCTGGGAGACGGATCAGTTCCTCGAACAGGTGCGGGCTGATCCTACCGCTGACGTTGCTAGCTGGCTGGCTCAGCGGATCGAAGGGCAGCAGAGCGAGATCTACGTTGACGATCTCCTTCGTGATGGGATTCTCCAACCGACCGACTTGGCAGCGCCTACCCCAGAGATTGTCGCTCGCCTCCGGGCCGATGCAGATCGGCACCGTCAAAAGCACCACCAGGCAAGCACGATCCGTGCGGTCCGCAACATCGACCGCGAAGCGTGGGTAGAGCGCGCAACGACTGATCTATTTCGGAGCAAACGTTCCTCAGCGCTCGCAGAAACCCTCGACGTTGCAAGTCTGCTCGGAGGCTATCTCTCCCCGCCCACGGTCGAAGGACTGACCAAGGCCTTTTCGGATCCGAAGGCCTGTACGCAGATGCGCCGAGTGGTGCGTCGCGCACGTGGAGAGAGGGTCGGTACGGTCATCGCCGACCTCACCGTCTGCGGCGCCGTGGCGCCCTACAGCGCTCTAGCGGCGGGCAAGCTGGTGGGAGCGCTTGCCGTCTCGCCCCAGGTGCTGTCCGCTTACCGCGAGAAGTATGCACGCCCAAGCGAGATTGCGTCGGCGATGGCGGGCCGACCGATCCTGCGTGAGCCCCGACTCTCCTTCGTCGGAACCACGTCGCTCTATGGCACCGGTTCAAGTCAGTACAACCGACTGTTTTGGCCTGCTGACGTCATGGGAGGCGATAGCGACATCCGTATGGGATTTCACGAGCTCGGACGGTCACGCTCCTTCGGGACCTCTCACTTCTCCGATGAGACAGTCGACGCCCTGGTGCGAGTCTCGGTATTGCGCGGCTCGCTCGTCCGGATCAACAGCCTCTTCGGCGAGGGTGTCAGCCCCCGCCTGCGTAAGGTCCGAGTGGGGCTGGCCGCGCTTGGCTGGCCCGCCAACGAACTTCTCAAGCACGGACGCGAGCGCATTCTTTACGGTGTTCCTCTGGTCGAGAACTTGAGGGACTACTCGCTCGGCATTGACGGGGAACCGAAGTACTTGCTGAATCCGGAACTGACCGAAGCGGACGCCAAGGTCTCCAAGTGGTGGCTAGAGCGCTGGTGCCAACGGCGGGCCACACAGGAGCATGTTCTCGAGTCCATGCGCTCGCATCGGTTGGTCCGCCCAGTGGAGCACGGTGCCCGCGTACCGCTGCCCATGGGAGATGGAATGTCAGCTGCTGGAGAGGAAATGTTCCCTATCTCCAATTAAGAGACTCCGGCTGACCGTCCCAAACGTCGGCGCCCTCCTGCGTGTTGACTGGGGGCCTCGATACGATGGTTACCGATGGGTGCGCACCATCTCGTGCTCGGGCGCGAATGCTTGAGTACAGGAGTTTGTCAAGTGGTGGTCCGTGTCCGCGGGCTGCAATCCCCGGGAAGGGTATTGCAGCCCGCGGGGGACGGATCCTGCTGCTTCCAGTGCTGTTACTTCATGCCTCACCCAAGTCGGGTGTTGACGATCCAGAGAGATGCTGCAGGAAGCTCGAATCGACTTCGATATCACCCGTCAGACGCCATGCGCGGCGTTCGTATGAAAGGTCTCCGGACACCGTAAAGGGAAGTTGGCGCCTATAGGCCATTATTGCCCAGCCGTGATTCTCTCCTGTTAGCGGAACCTGGACTCGCAGAGTTTTACCACCTACCTCCGCCGCAACGGTGATGACCGCTGATTCATCGCCGCTAGGCGTCGCATCATCCCGCGCGAGTGATTTAACGAGTCCGACCAACGTCTCCCGTCGTGCGGGTTCTTCCCTTCGTACGAGCCGCTCTCGAACTCGCGGGAGCCCATCAATCACATCCCGGTCCAGCATAATGGTTGCGAGTCCTACGTCTGGCTTACGTTCAGCTGCTGCCCATTGGAAAGACAAGTCCAGCGAACGAAGATGCTCAGGCTGCGACATATCTTCGAGTGATTCGACCAGTCCTGCACTTAGTCCGAGACCGCTTGGAAATTCGAGGACCCCTTGGTCCCAGGATTGCGTCAAACGCTTTGTGGTCTCAAGTCCTCTAGCTAGGGTTTCCATGACTCGCCGAGGAAAGGCAATAGTTGGGCGCCCATGGTCATCGATGGCCTGAGGGCTAGAGTCTCCTAGGCGTGTGACGACAGTGAACACAAAGCTTCCACGCTTCGTATGCCCGAGTCGTACATCTTCATCCAGGAATCCGCCTACTGCCGTCGGCCTTCGTCCCTTATGCGAGTGATGAGGGTCAGCGGTTGTGGTTGCTACCGCCTTCATCATCTTGTAAATGGCTTGCAGTGTCTTTTCGGCTTGCTGGAAGGGAATTGTGCCGTCAATCATGCCTTGGTCGAGACGAACGAAAAAGAGGTCCGCGCGTGTAGCGATGACGTGCTCAAGTAGCTGACCTGCATCCCAGTCGTGAATGTGTCCGAGGGACTCGAGCGCATCCACGAAGCGCGGCATGAAATCTGCAAAGTCCGTAGCAAGCGGGATCATGACGCGTGGCGCCGTGGACAAGTGCCCTGAGCCGTAGCGCCAGACCTGACGAACATCTGGCAGCTGATGTTCCAGTTCCCAATCATGAGAAGCGAGGAACTGGGAGACGGCGAGAGGGGTCAACGCAGACGCAATATCGCGGTAACTGTCGAGTGTAGATCGGTTCACCGCGAACCCTCCTCCTGATCGCCGATCGTTTTCATTATGCCCAAGAGTTGTTCGCCCGTGAACAGGTTTCGACGTGGCAAATGTACCGTGTGGTATTCCTTGATCGGGCCCTCATGTCTTAGATTATCAGCAGACTCCCAGAACATGCGGCTCCGCGTGAACAAGCCCCATTCGTCGGTTCGGAGCCACGGCTCTGGTTCACGGGGAATGAGGAGTACGCCGAGATAGGCGGGGATGTATCGTTTTCTGCGCGTTAGTTTCCGAAACGGCTTTGCCTTCATTCGCCAGGTCATGCTGTCATCTTTGAGCAGGTTTTCTTGATAAGTGCACTTGAGCTGAAGCTCGAACTGTGGTCCGTAGTAACCTCGGTACTCTGTTGAGGAAACGATCGTAATGTCAACGCCCTCGTAGTCGGTCTCATGAGGCTTTATGGAGCATCCGGCGGCGTAGGCGATCATTCGCGTGAACGAGACGCTGAAATGTTCCTGCAGTGCCGTTATAGGCACTTGCCCCTCTGCGAGATCGTCTTCATCCATGGGGTCTTCGAGGTCGTCTGTCGGCATATATCCCCCTCCTGGCATGCCTGCCAGCGGTCAAAGTCACCTGAGTCTATTCATTTCCGTTCGTAGGCTTCGCCACACGAACGTTTACATGCCGCCCCCGAGCACTGTGTCGGTGATGCGCGGTCCAAGCCTTGGTCGTGGTCCGCCGGACGGTGTAGCAGCGCTCGCGGCGAACATGCAGGTCGCGCACACAATCAGTCGCCCTGGTAGCGGGCGCTCGCTGACTCGCCATCAGCTCGCTGGCGGCAGTCGCAATGACCGACTCGGAGGTCTACCGGGGCTTGCCTCGGCGAATGTCGTGTCACCATCGACAACACCAGGCCGCAGACGCAGACGGCTGTCGTCGTGTCATGTTCGTCTGTGCAAGCAGGCGCTGAATCCGGCCCGCGACCTGTGCTTTCACCTGTGACCGTCGTGACACCACCAGGCGGCGCACCATTGGTGTCTCATGCCGCAGATACGATTTTCCGCTCCTTCGACGACTAACGGTATCGGACGGCGATGGGATCGCCGCCGACGCCCCTGCGCCGGCGGCGATCCAGATCCTGATTTAACTCAGGCCAAGGCCTGCAGAATCTGCTGGCTGGCGAACGGGAGATTGCGAGAGATCACCATGTCGTCGATCAGACGGACCGGGACGTTGCCTGACTGCTTCGCCGCACGCAACCCGTCGGTCGGCGCCAGTTCCGGACTGAGCGGGCCGTGCACACCCAGGATCCACTGATGGTCACCCCGCCTTGCCAGGATAGGCGCGGTGATCGTTCCAACTCCCTCAACGTAGATCCTGTGCCCTCGGACGAAGGAAACGTCGTGGAGCTCTCGGCTGATGAGGTCCTTGTAGAGTTTGTCGGCCGATAGTTCGAGTCGCTCCTTGTCCAAAATCGGCGGCGTTCCGTGGATCAGGTAACGCAGCAGACTGGCACCGACGCGCCGGTCGAGGAGGCCGTGCTCGAATCGGTTACGGAAGCTACGCAGACAGCGGTAGCAGGACTCGTCGCAGTGCGCCGGGCATTCTTCGAGGCGGTCCAGCGTCCGTTCGAGGATTTCCATTCCGTAGTCGTTAACCCGTCGAGCGAAGCCAGCTCCACCAGCGAGCGTGTCGTACACGTAGATCTCGGCCTCAAGGCCTTCCTTACCGAGGGGAGTCAGCGCAGGACGGTATTCTGCTTGTAGTTCCGTTGCCTCAATATCGAGCTTTTGGGTCGCGGCGATCGTCAGCGCCTCAGCGACGGTACGGAGAGCGATGTGCGTCGACAGCAGAGCTGGCCCCAGTGTGATCGGCGAGGCCACCTTCAAGCGAACCAGTAGCACATCTGAAATGAAGTCAGTTCCTAGTACCAAGCCTCGTGTTGAGGCCGTGCCGGGACAGTCCGGGGCCTTCTCGTCGGGGTAAGGCTTCTTGTGCGTACCGACGACCACCCCAGTCGCAGTCGCAGTTGGCTCGATTAGACCGCAGCGGGTGCAGTAGGTGTATCCCTCGTTGCGTGGACCGGTGTTTGTGACGAGCAGGGTTTCGCGGCGGTACGTCTGTGCCAAGCGATCGGTGACACGTCGCCAGGCAGTCTCCTCGGTCGGCCCGGGCGCCATGAGTTTGGCGCGTGTGGCGTAGCTGCGGGCCGGCGTGTCGTCTGGGCTTGTACCCGGGTCCTTATCGGCCGGGTGCGCAAAGCCTGGCGGCCGCATCCAGTTCTTGGCCTTGCCGAACTTGCCCTCGGCACCGCAGGCTGGACAATTACGCTCTTCCCCACGCTCTGCCTGGTCGTAGGGCAAATGCTTGGCGTAGTGGCATACCTGGCACTCGAAGTACAGCAGTTTGTCCCGCCAGGCCTGGAAGCGTTCCTTTTGGACCGGTGCGTAGATTGCCCCGGAGGTCCACTCCTTGTTGTCGACCCACACCACTTTGCCAGGCGCGTACTGGCTGAGGGCTACCGGGAGTCCCTGACTGGGCGCATAGCGGAACTCGGTCTTGTACGGCGTTGACCGATCGAGGTCGAAGACGTGGAAGCCCACGACGTCTGTCGGAAACGCGTAGCGCGGCAGCACCCCTTTGTACAGCAGCCGATCAAGCAGGTTCGTCTGGCTCCGCCGGGCGCTTGGCTGCTCGGCGCCGTCTTCGACGGGGCCCTCTGCTTCCACCTCATTGCGCTCCGGTGGGGCATCGCCCTCAGAGCTGGTTGGCAGATCCCCGTCGACGTCCAGGTCAAGTGCCCTATCGATCGCACGGAGTGTGTTCGTGACGACACCGCTCAGAACGGCCTCGCGGTCTGCCTCACTCAGTTCATCGGGAAGCCACGATGCAATTTCCTCACGGAGCGCATGCTCCTCGGACCTCAGCCACTCTTCCAAGTCGGTCCGATTCAGGGGGGACGTTGTCCCTACGAAGTCCTCAACGGTGCCGAGGACTTCGAAGAGCTGCGGCTGTTCGTCAGGCTCGATTGCTGGCAGCCGATCCTGGTGATAGCGCTGTAGCAGGAACGCAATGACATGACGACGCGCGATTTCGTCATTGTTCATCGTCAGCACCGGGTCGTCCACTTCGCCGCGGATCATGAGCTCTGGCTGACGGAAATAGTGGTCGTCATGTGTGTCGGCGCTTCCGAAGGCCAGCACGGTGGCGACGGCGTTGCCCCGGCGCCCCGCCCGCCCTGCGCGTTGTTGATAGTTGGCACGTGACGGTGGCATGTTGCGCAGCGCGACGCCGGTCAGGCTGCCGATGTCGATGCCAACTTCCATGGTGGTCGTGCAAGATAGAACGTCGATTGCGGCGCGTGACTGTTCGCCTTCGCGGGTCAAGCCGAGGTCAACGTCCTGGAACAGCAGCTCGTGCTCTTCCGCTTTGGAGAATACGGCGTCGGACTGGGCAGCATTGAGCTGTGCCGTGTGCTCGGCGGCGATGATGCTCAGGGGAGGCTCGGGCGGATCGCTCAACGCCCGGGCAGCACTGGCCCGGTAGTACCCCTTGCGAGCCTGGAAGACCGGGTCGGTGTCGGGATCCAGTTTGCGAACCCGATCGTGCCCGCAGTTGACACACCGGGTCGCGCCGGGAAACGGCCGCTGGGTGAAGCGGCAGCGCTCGCAATATCCCCACATTCCACCAAGTTCCAGGGCAACGTTCTGGGCCAGCAACCGATACTTGCCGGCCTTTGGTTCGCAGAACGTTTTGAGCAACGTCTGCAGCCAGTCGTCCGTGAACTTCTTCCGCGCCGCCTTCGAACCGAGCCAACGCTCGATCGATTCGAACTTACCCGCGTGCTGTTTTACGCCGCCCTTTGTCCTCCACCAGTCACCTTCGGTCATCGATGGGAACCATATGCCTCGGGTTGGGCTGTTCCATTGCGCCAGCCATAGCCGAACAAGCGCGAGCTTGGTGTCGGCGCTGTTTGCAACCCCGTCGATATCAGGTAGTTCCGCCAACAATTCATCGGTGAGGTTTGCCCGCTCACGGAGGGATGCCAGGCCCAGGGACGACAGCCCGTAGTACTTGTCTGTTAGCGTTGCGTACATTGCCCGCAACAGCGACTGCGGCGGATTGGCGGTGGTGAGTAGAGGTACCATCTCAGCCGGATTGCCTGACAGCGCACCCTTGTCGATTGCCTGCGCGACTGTGTCCAAGACATGGAGTGTCTCCATGGGACGCAGTTCCGGACGCAGCCGAACCGACAGCACTCGCGCTCCAACCATGACGGCCACGTACAAGCGCTCCAAACTGAGCGATGGCGCCAGGAACGGTTGGTTCGCCAGTTCCTGCCAACCGCGCAGGATCAGGGGCCGAATGACGTCGCGCATGGAGTAACTCTGAAGGTTGGGCGCCAGCCGTGCGGCAACCTGCCGGGAGTCCGAGAACGCGAGCACCTTGCGACCCCGCAGAGGCGCAAAGTCGGTGTACGGCTGCGCACCAGGCGGCTGGACTTCTAGCTGACGTGTCACCAAGGCTTGGAACGGCTGGTCACCCTTCGTCTGGTGATCCTGCACCGATGAGCGGCCGAACCCGGCGAGTTGCCCGCAGACACCGCAGGGCTTGAACTCTCCGTTCGCCTCCACCTCACCGTCACTGCCATCGTCGTCACCCTTGACTACTTCTCCCCCTCGAAGCCGAGGAATGAAGACACTGCGGATGCGGGCACCGAGTTCTTCTGGGTTGAGTCGGCCAGTAACAAGATCGAGATCGGCGGGCTCGACATTGCCACCGGACGGATCTTCAAGCAGAAGGTCCAGCGGCTGGAGCTCGGGGATGGATCCCGATGCGGACTCGAACGATCCTCCCGGCTCGTGCCACAGGTACGACGGCTCGACTACGTCGCCGGAATAGGCCCGTGCATAGGCTGAGCCGCAGTGCCTACACGTGTACAACTCGAAGACTCGGGCACCACAGCCACAGGTGGCCCGCGGCTGGGCGTAGAGCTTGCCCACCGGCCCCGGCTTCGGGTGTGCCTCCCGGTCAACCTCTGGGCAATCGGGGTCGAGACATGCCCAGAGGCCAGGCAGCCCACGAAAGAACGCATGCACGCGACATGGCAGCAGACCCGCTTCATCTGCCGACCGTCGTGCTGCGCTACCGAGTGCTACCAGGGAAGAAACAGCTCTATCGGCGAGCTCTTTCTTAACGGTCGGGAAAATGAGCGCGCCCAGCTCATTTACCGGTTGTGCCCGCTGCATCGTCTCGTTTACGAGCAGATTCATCGGGCCGAATCCGCTGAGCCCATCGTGTAGTAGTTCGCCGACCGTAGCGCCCTCCTTCGCGGCAACTTTCCGATAGTCCAGAAGCCGCTGAACGGCGGCGATGCGGGCCTCGTCTCCCTCACCGTCGTAGAATTCCTGCATTGGTACGGCAGCGAGAGCCTGAGCGTCCTGGAGGCTCCCCGGGCCAGCGAGGTCCCGGAGGGCGAGACGACCTTCTACGGTCTTGAAGCCAACCTCGGACTTGCCGCTCAACTGTGCAGCGAATTGGCGCGCGTACTCAGGGCTCGCGAAGCTCGCACTCGTACAGATGACCTGTAGCCGTTCGGGGGTGATCCCAAGCCTTGCGCGAAGCCGGCGCAGAAGGAGAGCAACCTCGGCGCCGGCCGCGCCGCGATAGAGGTGGGCCTCATCGATGACCAGGAGGAACTTCTCATCGGGGTTGTTCGCCAACCAGGCCCGTGTCGCATCGAACACCGGTCGCTCAAGCGGGCGCATCAACATGTACTCAAGCATCGAGTAGTTTGTGATCAAGACATCCGGAGGTGCGCCCAGCACCTCGTGGCGCGTCAGGAGTTCGGGGTCGTTGGGCTGAAGGACGGCACGGGCAAACTCGCCATCCTTGTTCTTCCAACGGGAGCCACTTTCGCCGTACCAGACCTTCAGATCTGGCTTGGCCGGCCACTTTCCGCGCGATCGCAGCTTGTCGATGAGAGCTGTCGCCGCGCCGTGCCCCTGCGACGAGGGGTCGTCTGCCCGGTTGATGAGGCCAACGTAGAAGTCCTCAATCGAGCGAAGCCGCGCCTGGTCCTTCTCGACCTTCCGTACGCCGGCGTACAGGGTTCGGCTGGTGTAGCGGGCGAAGCGTGCTGGACGGCCAGCCCACGCGCTGAACTGGGCCGTGACGCGCGGATCGCCGAGCAGGAGTCGGAGACGACCCAACTGGTCATTCACCAGCGCGTTCATCGGATAGAGGATCAAGGACCGCACAGCCGGAGCTGCGAACGACTCAGGCTTATTCGCCGCCTCTGCCGCAAGCTTCGCCAGCATCGGCAGAAGAAACGACTCTGTCTTTCCCGAGCCGGTACCGGTAGTGACCGCAAGGCTAAGGCCGTCCCGAGTCGTCCACTCAAGTGCCTCAGCTTGGTGGGTGTAGGGCGGGTCGTACAGTAGTGGCTTCAGGCCACCTACGCCTGTCGTCAAGGTAGCGAAGAGCGCCTGTGCAGATGTGGCAAGTTCGAGGTCACCAAAATTTCGGTCCGTCTGATAGCGGGGAGTGCTCTCGATGAAGGGCGCTCGGAACAGCACGCCTTCCTGTTCGAGCAACACCCGACGCTGATCGATCACGGTGGGGTGCCCCACGTGATAGGTCGCCTCGATGTAGTCCTGAAGTGCCGCCTGAATCTTGGTGACCGTCTCCGCGATCGTTGGCGCTTCCACTGTCATGCCACCCCTCCCTCTTCTCTGACGTGCATCCACAGCATGTCAGAGACGAACGCTGACACCTCGCCGATCATCGAGATCGGCAAGCGGTACGAGATCAATGAGCCTTTCGCGCGTGAGACAGGGGTTCCTACGAGTTCGAGGTAGCGCTGAGCCCAGCCGGGCACAGGCCCGAACAGGTCCAACATTCGGCTCCCGGGTGCTCCTGTAGCAGCCCGGACTTGCACCACCTGCGGGTTTCCGACCACGACATCCCTGGCGGCCTGAAAACGCCACGCTTCGTCGCACGCTGGCGCATCAGAGGCATCAACCGGAAGATCCACAAGGGCTTGAGGCACGCCACGCTCAATCCGTACAAGGCACCACAGGTCTGCACCGTAGGCCTGGGGCCGGCGGGCAACAAAGTCGCCGGAATCGCCATCCTCGGGTGGCCGCCAACGACTGCGGTAGTAGCGAACTGAGGACTTTGGATCGATGATTGTTAGACCGCTGACATGGCCAGATTCTGCTGCCTGGTCCAGACGCTGACCCATCGCAACGACGACAGCGGCTGCGCGTTCCGCGCTGGGGTGTTTGAGCCAGTGCTCACGTCGGATCTCATGCAGGCCAGCGGCACGTAGTCGGACAGGACCCACTTCTGGGTCTAGTTCTATGGACCGTGTGTGGCTTTCGGGCAGCACCTCCGCGCCCACAGACTCATCCACGAGCGGGGCGGCGTTGGGGCGTACCCCCAGCAAGAGGTACTGCCCGCGAGCCTTCGCCACATACGAGGGAGGAGCCAGGTAGAGCAGGCGACTGCCCCGATCATGCTGGCGAGGGAGTTCGACCAGGTCACCAATCGACACCAAGAGATCCAACTGCTCCGCGACCTGGCTGCGAGTAACCAGGCAGGACTCGTCGAGCGGGTTAATGGCCTCAAGGACGGCTTCCACGAGTCGACGCGGCGTCACCGGACACAGGAATGAAGCCGCGCGGCGTAGCGAGGCGCATATGGCTTCCGTCGAGAACAGGTCGGTAGCCGTCTCATCCAGCCCCAGAGCTCGGACCGCACGTTCAGCGGCATCGGGGGCGCTGACCGGAGTTATGTTCATCGGCTACCTCCGACAACCAACTCGTTCGACGCCTCTCGCAGGTCTTCAATCCCGAGCACAGCGAATCGAGCTGCGCGAATGAGCACGGGAGAACGCAGCACGCACTTCAAGAGCCGGTCTCGTTCGGTCTCGTTCCAGCTAGCCAGAGAGCCAGGTCTGGTCACTAGGGCAAGCAGGAAGTCTGCGGCGGTGTGTGGATCATCGATGCCACTGGCTGCAGCGATGATGTGGATCGCTCTGGCGAATCCCTCGCTCAGCGCTGCCGGCGAGTCCGCCCATTGCCAGAGGTGGCTGGCAATCTGCTGGGCCGCAGCGCGCTGCTTGGGTGCCTGACCCACAAGTTCCTGCATCTCGTCGAGCACATCAGGTGGCCTGCGAGTGCCGACGGGAACGCGCTTGCGCTCCAGATGGGCCCACCTGCTTCCGGTGGCGAGGGACACGAGGGCCGTCGTGGCCTCGTTGAGAACCTGTTCTCGCTGATGATGAGCGAACGGATCTGCCGGCACGTCGGCGTCAAGCCAGCGGTGGTGGCCAAAGATGAGTTGCTTCATCTCGGACAACGACTTGTCTGTGTACCGGATGACCGGACGGTTGCTTGGTCTCTGGCGCAGTTGGTTCGGCTCGGGGGGCAAAACGATGGCCGCGGTCACATTGCCAGATGTCGCCTGCAGCAGTCCTCCACTCGGCGGGACGGCAATCGGTCGGCGGGAATCGCAGCGCTCGCCAATCAGAGGAGCCTCCACCGGATACAGAAGCACCTGCGTGTCATCCCCGTCGGTCCGATCGATCAGGCGTGCCTCGTGCTCGCCATTGCGCCGCTTGGTGAGCACCCAGCGGAGCGGATGGAAGCCACGTTCGCAGACCAGGGAGGCGAAACCCACTCCGCTCCGGGACACCGATACTTCGCACGACTCGGCCTCCTCGTAAGCGGCGAGCAGCTTTCTCTTATGCAGTTCCTGATCTGCCAACCTTTCCCATGCCATGTCGCTGAAAGGGAGCGAGATACTGTGATGCGCCTGTGCCAGTGCATTTCCAGCATCGTCTCGCAACACGATCAACAGTTCCGCCTTCGTATTTGGCGGGCCGTCGATCGAGAGGCTCGCCCGACCATCCCAAAGTTCGGTCAGTTTCGGACGCGCTGGCGTGGCAAACAGCCGGATCCCTGACCCCTCTGTAGTTCCGTCCCAATTCGTGTGGGGGTCACAGATCGTGATCGCCAGCGAACCACTTGTAACAGTCGCGCCCATGTCTGTGTTCAAAAGCGCGATGCCGACGTCATGGGTGCCCACCGTGAGGTCCTCAAGGGCAAAGATTAATTCCGGTTTGTTAGCGGGCCACTCGAGCACAATAGGGAGCCCACCATCGACGGTTACCGCGCACATCTCCGTGGCCCGACTAGATCGCACCGCGAGCAAAGCCGGCTCCCCAGCCAGCCAGTCGACAGCACCCTCGCCGTCCCAGGCCCCGGGGATGAGCCCGACGGGCCGAACCGATAAATCCGTCACTACCGACAGATTGGCCGTCGAGAGCTGGGCTATTTCGGTTTCGCCGATAATATCCGGCATCTTCATCTCGAGGGCATACACTCCTTCGGTCAGAACTGAAGCTTTGGCGACGTACGGTACCGGGGGCGGTCCACATCCGAGTCGTCCGATCAAGCAATATTCGTGACCCGGTCGCACGACCTTGCTCTTTACCTCGACGGCAATTCCATCTGGTTGCTTCCGGAACACCCACCACGGCCCCTGTGTAATGGAGCAACGCTCCGCGATCAGGCTGTTCACGACCGACGAACCCCGCTCTAGTTGGATGATGGGAATCTCGGGCCGAGGCCACGTGGACAGGGCTACTTCACCCGGGTACAGCAGTTTCCCACGGGGAAGCGGTTGACGGCGGCCCTCAACTTTCGGGCGGAGATTCCGCAGGTCCTGACCAACTTGATTCTGCAACGCCTGTAGCGGCGTAAGGTCAGGCAGCTCCAAATATGGCCGCCAACCGCCGTCTTCCTGTCGCAGCAGAAGCTTCGGGTTAGTGACGGCCGTGAGTGACTGCCCCCGCTCCATTGGTCTCCTGCCCGAGTTCATGGGAAGAAACCCACTTGAACGAATCAGGTTGGCCGAGTGCTTGGCGCGGGTCAGCCAAGTTCGCGACTGGCGTTCGTTGGTCAGGTCGTCAACCAGGCGGGCGAGCGTCGATCGCACCAGGTACGGGGAATCCTCGTCGTCGCCTGAGAGCATTGCGGCCGCCACCTGACCGAGGAGGCTCTGGTTGCTGCAGAAGATCTGGAAACGCTCGCTGTATCCACCCGTGCGCGAAGCCAGGCATGCACCCAGTGCGTGGGGATCACTAAGCAACTCTGCGGTCAATACTGCGCGCGACTCAAACAGAAGCTGCGCCAACTGTCGTTGCAGATCAGCTGGTATGATGGCGTGCGTGATTGGCCAGGCGATGATGTTGAAGTTGGCCGCAAAGCTTCCCTTCGGCTCGGCCCCGCCGTAGTCGGCTGCGAATCGCTTGAACCACTGTTTTATGCGCTGACGGTTGGTGGTCACGCTCCAACCCGGACTGCTTTCCCAGCCCGGTGTTTTCTGGGCGAAGAGCGGCCAATACTCATCTCCAACATACTCATAGCCGATCTCTGCTGCGTAAACTACAAAGGGTAGCCACCAGGTGCGAGAGTGAATATCGAGTCCCTGCCTGACAGCCCCACGCACGGCAGCTAGAAGTAACTCGAAGTCGTTACTGCTGAGGTTGTGCTCCAGCACAAAGACGGGAGCCGCCGACTGGAGTGCCCGGCGATGTTCGTGAAGCGTTCGGAAGTGGTCATGCAGTCGCTTGTGCAGGTACTTGAGGAGCTCTACCGAACCGTCACGCGCCATCCCCTCCATGGGCTGGTGTCACCTCTCCTGGGTCTCGGATTGCCGTAGATAGTGTCCGACAGAGCACCGACACTTGAGGGGAGTGTCGCGCAAGATCGACTCTTGGGGTGGGGCCTGGGGTTTCGTGTGCAGTGGCGCCAGGAGACGTCTATCCTCGATTCTTCAGCAGCCGTGAGTGCATGGCCACGCTATTGGTTAGTCCTTTCCTTCCGTGTGATCGTGGCAGGGAATCGGCCTGGTCCCCTGCTTCAGCCAGTCTGGACTGGCCGGTTGCAACGGACCGCCCACCCGCCAGCAGACCCTGGACTAGGCGTAGCCCTCTTCAAAGCCGCGGATATCGCCCGGCACGTCGATCCCGCCCTGTCCGCCCGCTACCACGATCGGTCCGCCGGCAAGGGCACACATTCTAACTCCGACCTATGCACCCTTGGTGCCGTGTTGATCACTCGCTTGGCTGTCTGCTGGCGAAGCGACACCTTCTGCGAACTCCGCGAAAACGACGCCAACGAGATTACCGATGCCGAGGGACTGCAGATCTGCACGAGCCGCTACAAGGTCGACAAGACCGCCATGGTGAACGTCCGCGCCCGTCGACGAGCCCATCCGCTGAAGACCCCAACAACGAGTTGGCGCGAGGAGGAGTGGCGAAGCGCTCCATCGCCACCCTACGAACCGGGTACCCCTTGACGTTCGTTAGGAATTCAACTGTCTGCGGGAGCTTAACCGGACCTGGTTCGATCGTCGCCCTTTGTGCGTGCGACGCCTGGACCCCGAGCCTTTACGTATGCGCTGGGTCCGGTGGAGCCAGAATGGACCGGGCGGGTGCCGGGCGCCGGTACCCTTGAGTGCATGTCTGCTGCCCCGGTTCGCGTTCGTTTCGCCCCGTCTCCGACTGGCATGTTCCATGTCGGCGGTGCGCGGTCCGCTCTCTACAACTGGGCGGTGGCGCGACAGTCCGGTGGCACGTTCGTCCTGCGGATAGAGGACACCGACGCGGCCCGGAACAAGCCGGAGTGGATCGACGGCATCATCAGCGCGCTCGCGGCGATCGGCATTCATGAGGCAGACCCCGCGTTCGAGGGGCCTTACTTCCAGTCGCACAACGCCGACCGACACAGGGAGGCCGCTCAGCAGCTCTTCGCGGGGGGCCAGGCGTACTACTGCGACTGCACCCGGGAGCAGCTGAGGGAGCGCACGGGGTCGGAGCATCTCGGGTACGACGGGTTCTGCCGGGATCGGGGGCTGCTCTTCGAGGAAGGCCGGGCGCTGCGGTTCCGGACGCCGGATGAGGGCTCGACGGTCGTGGTCGACCTGGTCCGCGGGGAGCCTGCGTTCCCGAACAGCGCGATCGAGGACTTCGTGATCGCGCGGGGTGACGGGTCCCCTGTGTTCCTGATCGCGAACGTGGTCGACGACCTGGACGAGGGCATCACGCAGGTCATCCGTGGTGAGGAGCATCTGTCGAACACGCCGAAGCAGCAGTTGCTGTGGGAGGCGCTCGGTGCCGAGCCGCCGGTGTGGGCGCACCTGCCGGTGATCGTGAACGAGAAGCGGCAGAAGCTGTCCAAGCGCCGTGACAAGGTCGCGCTGGAGGACTACCTCGCGGACGGCTTCCTGCCCGAGGCCATGACGAACTACCTGATGCTGCTGGGCTGGGGCCCGGGGGATGACCAGGAGATCCGGCCGTCCGAGGAGCTGGAGCGGCTCTTCCGGCTGGAGGACGTCAACACCGCGGCGGCCTTCTTCGACGTGAAGAAGCTGACGGCGTTCAACGGCGAGTACATCCGCGCCCTGGCACCGGAGCAGTTCGCCGCCGCGTGCGTGCCGTGGCTCGTGGCTCCGTACGCGCCGTGGCGGCCGGAGGCGTTCGACCGGAAAGTCTTCGAGGCAGCGGCGCCCCTGGCGCAGACTCGCCTGGCGCTGCTGTCGGAGATCACGAACTACGTGGACTTCCTGTTCCTCGATGAGCCGGTCCAGGATGAGGCGTCGTGGAACAAGGTGATGAAGGCCGGCGCCAACGACGTGCTGCGCGACGCCCGCGCCGAGATGGCCGCCGTCGCCGAGTGGCGGGCGGATGACCTGAAGGCTGTTCTGCTGGCCGTTGGTGAGAAGCACGGGCTGAAGCTGGGCAAGGCCCAGGCGCCCGTACGGGTCGCGGTCACCGGCCGGACGGTGGGACTTCCGCTGTTCGAGTCCATGGAGCTGCTCGGCCGGGAGCGCGTTCTGGCCCGGCTGGACGCCGCGGCCGAGAAGCTGGCCGCGCAGGCGTAGCCGGCCGTCCTGTCAGGCGACCTTTGCGAGGAGGTCGCCCCAGGCGTTGCCGAAGTAGTTCAGGTCGAACTGGGCCAGGGCCTCATACGCGGTCTTGTCCTCGGGTCGGGGCGCCGCCGCACGTTCCCGGATCTGTGCTGGCAGGCGGCCGAGGTCGGGGGCCGGCTGCCCCGTCAGCGCGGCGAGGTCGCCCAGCCCGGCCACCGGGCGGATCAGGCAGGGCAGGCCGAGCAGTAGGGCTTCGGCCGCGCAGCGGCTCCATCCCTCGCGCATCCAGGGAAGGAAGACGCCGACGTCGCAGGCGCGCAGCAGCCGCAGGTAGCGCTCGCGCTCCAGGTCGTAATGGGCGCCGTCGAAGCTGACGGTGTTGCTGCCGCTGGTGATCACCCGAAGCCCGGGGTCGCCGGCCAGTGTTGCCGCGACCTCCTCGGTGCCCTTCCAGTGCACGGCCTTGCCCGCGTAGACGGCGATCGTGTCCGGTGGCAGTCCGAACTCTGCTCGGCACTGCACCCGGTCGTAGCCGCGCGCCCGTTCCACCTCTGCCATGTCGAAGGCGTTGTAGATCACCCGCACATTGCGCACGCCTCGGGCGCGAAGGAATTCGGCCCAGTACGGGGCGACGCACACCACGGCGGCGCACTGGGGCAGGACCTGGAACAGCCGCTCCCAGAGCATGGCCTCGAATGGGGCAGAGTCGTGCTGTAGCGGTTCGTAGTGGTGCAGGAGGAGCACGGTGCGGGCTCGCATCGCCGGAGTGAAGAGAAGGAGGCTCAGGTCGTCCCAGACGAAGGAACCGGTCGTGCTGTGCAGGGCTCGGATGGTGGGAGCCAGGCGGGTGAGGTGGCGCAGCTTGCGCCAGCGGCGGGCGCGGTAGGTGCGCTTGTGGTCCGGCACCGTGCGCCACTCCACGTCGTCGGCCGTGACGTCGTGGAGCATGCGCAGGTAGGCCCGTCCGCCGGTTCGGCCGATCGGTTCCATCGAGTACACGATCCGTTTCATGGACGTACCTCCTGCTGGTGGCGGACGTATTCGTGGTGGAGCAGTGCGTGCGCGGTTGCTAGCTGCGGGCTCAGGGGCCGGGCAGCCTCGGCGAGCGGGAGGTGGAAGTCGGCCAGGTTCCGTATGAATTTCGACCTGCGCTCGCTGTTCGGTGAGGCTGCCAGGTCCCGGAGATTGTGGACGCGGTCGGCCAGACGTACCAGGAGATCCTCCGCGGGAAGGGCCGCTGTCTTCATGCGCCAGCGGATCTCGTCGCCGGGTTCCTTCGGGCGGCGTGCGAGCCGGTGGTCCGGCGTCATGGCGCGCAGGCGGGCGGCGAAGACTTCACCGAGCTGGTGGACGACGAGGGACTCCGAGCCGGGATCGACCTCCAAGGCGTCGTGCAGGAGACCGACGAGGAGCGTCTCGGGCAGTGTCACGCCGAGCTCGGAGCGGAGGATCGTTACGACGGCGAGTGGGTGATGGAGGTAGGGCGTTCCCTGGTCCCGGGTGTGGCCGGCGTAGATCGTGAGGGCCAGGCCGGCGGCGACGCGGGCGCGGGAGTGGCTCTGGAACGGCCATGCCCTGGCGCCGAGCGTCGCCAGGAGGTGGGCGAGATCGATGGAGGCCATCTCCGTCACCCTTCTCGTGTGCCCGGCCGGGCCGGTTCGCGGGGGTCAGGGACGTGGTCCGCTAGCAGGAGCGTGTCCCCGACGGCGAGGGCGTCGAGTCCGAGGTCGGCTGCGGCGGGTACGGCCTGCTCGGCGGTGCGCAGGATGGGGGTGCCCTTCCGGTTGAAGGAGGTGTTCAGCAGGAGCGGTAGGCCCGTGCGCTGGTGGAAGTGCTCCAGGAGTTCGCGCAGGCCGCGGTGGTCAGCGGCGACGGTCTGGACGCGCGCGGTCCCGTCGTGGTGGGTCACCGCGGCCACGCGTTCGGCTTGGCCGGGCCGGACGCGGGCGACGCGGTTCATGAACGGATCGCCTTCCGTCTCGAACCAGTCCGCCGTGTGCTCTGCAAGCACGGCGGGCGCGAAGGGGCGGTAGGCGGCGCGCTTCTTGATCGCGTTGAGCCGGTCCCGGGTTCGTGCGTGGCCGGGGTGGACGAGGACCGAGCGGTGTCCGAGGGCGCGTGGTCCGAATTCGAGCTGGCCCTGTACCCAGCCGACGATGCTGCCCTGCGCGAGGAGCGCGGCCACGGTCGGGGCGAGGCCCTCGCCGAGGTGGGGCAGGAGGTGGTAGCCGGAAGGTACGGCTCCCCTCGGCAGCGGGCCCGGCTCCGGGCCCCAGGCCGCGTCGGTCGGCACCGGAAGGCGTTCCTGCCCGAGCTGGTAGTGCCAGCCGTACAGGGCGGCGCCGACGGCGGTGCCCGCGTCGTGTGGTGCGGGCGCCACGTGGAGGGTGTCGAAGCCGGTGTCGGCGGCCAGGTGGCCGTTGAGGTGGGAGTTAAGGGCGCATCCGCCGGAGAACACCAACGTGGCGGCCCCGGTGAGCCGTTGCAGGTGGCGGGCGATGTGGACGACGGATCCGGAGAAGACCTGCTGGACGGCGGCTGCCAGGTCGGCACGTTCGCGTTCTGGTTGTTGCGCGACGTTGCCGGTTGTCCAGGCTCGGCCGTCGAGCAGCAGTGGCGTGGTGCTGTCTGCTGAGCCCCATGGATCGGTGATGCGGATGTCGCCGTCGTCACCGAGATGGACGAGTTCGCGAACCTGCGCTTCGTAACGCTGGGGGTCGCCGAAGGCAGCGAGAGCCATCATGCTGCCCTCGGGTTCGTCCCCGGGTGGGATCACCCGTCGGGCGAGGTTCCGGTAGAAGTGTCCGAGGGAGGAGTGGACGCGCCGTGGACCGAGAGGACCGGGGAGGACGGTCGGCATGCTCTGGTGGAGGCGGTCGATGCTGTCGGGGTGCAGGTCGTAGCCCGTGATGCGTTCGCGGCCCGGTCCGAAGTCGGAGCCGAGGGAGGAGCCGCCGGCGTCGATGACCAGGCCCGCCGCGTGGTCGTGCCCGGAGAGCAGGTAGCCGGAGAGTACGTGGGCCGTGTGGTGGGACAGGAGGCGGAGGCGTTCGCCGAGCGGGGTGGGCAGGAGGGTGGCGAGTTCGTGTCGTTCCGGGGCCAGCCACCAGCCGGCTGCGGGGGTGGGGCGCATGGATGCCGCCCAGACGGCGTCCACGTCCTGAGGTTCGATGCTGGCCGCCTCCAGGCACCACTGGAGTGCATGGGTAGGGGCGGTGAGTGTGCCCTTGCGGGTGGGGTGGTTGTGCTTGATGCCGCTCCAGCGTTCCTCCTCAGCCGCGTAGAGGTGGCCGTCGACGATCAGGGCGGCGGCGGTGTCGTGGTGGAAGTTCAGTCCGAGGACCGCGGGCATGGTCGGTTACCTCCGGTCTCGGGTTCAGGCGGTGAGGGCAGGGGTGGGGACGGCACCGGACCCCGAGTCGGTGTACTCGTGGCAGCGCAGGCAGAAGCGGAAGTGGTGGCTGCGCGGGGCGAACACCTTGGCGGCGAAGTCCTCGTCCCAGATGGTGAACTCGCTGTCGTCCTTGGCCATCGCGTTGAAGCAGCGATAGCAGGATCCGTCCATCTCGATCATCAGGTGCTGGTCGAGGTAGCGGTCGCAGATCCCGCGCAGTTCGTTGGCCGGCTGGCCGACGTCGACGTGGTGCACGTGGTTGGTGACGTGGATCGCGCCGTGCCTGTCGCACAGGTCCGCGAGCTGTACCAGGCGGGGGGAGGTGATGCCTTCCAGGACGCTGTTGACGACCACGGTCTTTCCCGCTGCGCGGAGGCGGGGGACGACGGTGTGCACCTCGTCGTAGTTCCCGTGTTCGTCGTCGCAGCCGATGAGGATCTGGTCGTACGAGCGGAGGGCCGCCTCCATGATCTTCGCGTTGCGAGCCAGGGTGATGGCGTTCGTGCCCAGGACCATGACCTTGTCCGGCAGGCGGGTCCGTGCTGCCTCGCTCAGCCATGGGAAGTCCCGGTGCACGGTGGGCTCGCCGCCGTTGATGTGCAGCTGCTGGAAGGGGATCTCTTCCAGCCGGGTCAGGATGGTGGAGAACAGGTCCAGGGACATGTTCTCGCCCTGGGCGCCGTCGGCGAAGATGCAGAAGTCGCAGGACCGGTTGCACTTTGTGGTGATCTTGATCTTCGCGGTCTTGAGGGTGCGGGGAATGGATGGGCGCAGGTGCATACCGGGCTCCTTGCGTGTCAGGGGTTGAGGTCGCTGAGTGTGAGGCTGAGGAAGTCCTGCACTGTGGACTTGTGCTGGTGCCATCGGAGGAGGGTGGTGCGCAGCGATTCCGTGGTGGTCGGCCCGGTGGGTATCAGCTCCGCCATCCGAGCGGTCAGTCGTCTGGCGGGAGCGGATGCGTGCTCCGCGAAGGCGTTCAAACCCTGCGCGGCGGATCGGAGTTCTTTCGCCTCGCGCCGGATCAGGTATTCGGTCGTGACGCCGGGCGGTGGATCGAGGTAGTACAGCCAGCGAGCGACACGTACTCGGAGCATCCCGGCGGCCATCGCACAGGCGGTGCGAGTGGTTGCTGCGTCGAGGTCGGCTGGCCGGCCTGCGCTGGGAACGAGGCGCATGGCGGCCTCAAGGGCGATATGGGCCTCGCGGAGCAGGTGGCGCGGGCTTCGAGGCCACGCGCTGGGTCCTTCCTCGTTGTGTCGGAGGAATACTTCGGCGTACCGGTCCAGCCCGTCTGGGCGCCATTGGGTGAGTGCGGCTGTCTTTCCGGGGCATCGGGTACGGGTCGCGAGCGAGGCGGCGGCGAACCAGCAAGGGGCAGCGTAGTGCCAGGCCACGCAGTGGCGCCGGTACGCCTTGATGTCCGCGACCACGTTGTCCGCGCTGTCCTCAGCGAGCTGGTACCAGCCGCCGAGACGGGCCTGGAGGATTCCCCGGTAGAAGCGCTCGTCGACATCGCACCAGGGCGCCATCTGGGCCCGGGACTTCCAGCGCTGAAAGTCCCGGACGCTCCCGCTGATCAGCGACCAGGTGGCAACTTCAGGCGCGGAGACGAGACGGTCGTCCACCTCGGCCACGGTGAACGCGAAGCCGGGCGGGTGCTCCAGGAGCCGTCGGTTGGACACCTCCCGGGCAACCGCTGTGGTGTGTGCGGCGGCCAGGCGGTGGTTCCACTCCTCCCAGTCCGCAGGGGCAGCGGGCAGGAGGACGCGAACGTCGATGTCGGAGTGGGGGGCCAGGAGGTCGGCCGGCTGCCACTTGTGGGTGAGCATCACCGCGCCGACGCCGTGGGCCTCCAACTGGTGCTCGTAGAGCTTTCCGAGCTCCGTGTAGGAAATGGGCGGCGCGTCGGTCACGGCCATCACCGTTCTCCTGTGGCGGTGCGTGTGCAGGAGGGCGGGGCTGTGTCCGGGGCCAGGATGGGGAGCAGGGGCAGGACGGGGGTGCCTTCGGGGCGCTCCATGCGGTCCCAGCGCAGGTCGTAGTCGACGTAGTGGAAGCCCTGCCATGCCTCGTTCCTGTCGCGTTCCAGCATGGCCTGGAAGAGGTGGGCGAAGGCGTCGTGGAGGGTGCCGTCGGCGAGGTGGGGCTTCAGGGGGATGTCGCGGTTGTGGAGGATGCAGGGGCGGGCCACGCCTGTGGGGGTGATCTTGATCCGGTTGGCGTCCGAGCAGGTGGCGCAGCTGGAGTTGGAGATGAAGCCGATCGAGCCTGCCCAGCCTGCTGGGCTCAGGTACCGGCCGGGGCTGCGGACCCCGAGCTGCCCTCGTGACACCTCACCGGCGTTCGCGAACCATTGGTCGAGACGCCCGCGCACCTCTGCCTCGCTGATGAACTCGGTGTCGAAGAGTGCCCGAGCTGGTCCGATGTTCTGGAGCTCGATCAGGCGTACGGCGATCGGTAGCTCTCTCGCCAGCTCGGCCACGGCGAAGGCGTCGTCCAGGTAGCTGCGCTGGAGAACGCAATTGATCTTCACGCGCAGGCCGAGGGAGAGCGCGGTGTCCACCGTTGCGCGGGCCGTGCGGGGATCCCCACCGCCCATGATCGTGGCGGACCTGGTGGGGTCGAGGCTGTGGAGGCTGATGTTGAGGTAGGTGAGACCCGCGCGTTGGAGCTTTTCGACGGTCAGTCCGCGGCGCAGGTTGCCGTGGCTGGTCATGCCGATCGCTGCGTCGGGTCCCAGACCGTCCGCGAGACCCGCGATCACGTCGAGGATGTCCGCCCGAAGGGTCGGTTCGCCGCCGGAGCAGTGTGCCTTCCTGACCTGCCAGGCTCCGGCCTCGGCGGCGATGTGCGCGTAGTCGGATGCGGTCAGCGGGCGGTCCTTGTGCCCGTAGTCCGGCATGCAGCGGGGCTTGCAGAACACGCAGTCGAGGTTGCACAGGGAGTTCAGAGTGAAGGCCAGGTAGGGGTGGTTGCGGCCGGTCGCGGCGAAAGCGGTGGCGAGGTCGCGGTGCTGAGTGGCGGGCATCGGGTCAGCCTCCTGTGAGGGGCGAACGGGTAGCGGGCACCTCGGCGATTCCGCGGAGCTGCCGGCCGGCGAGGTAGCGGTGCAGGTTCTCGGCGAAGAACGCGACGGCGCTGTCCATGTACGTGAGGCAGAGCGTCGAGCTCTTCGGCGTGAGTACGACCCGGGGGTGCAGCCGCAGCGGGTGGCCTGCGGGCAGGGGCCTTGGCTCGAAGACATCCAGTGCGGCGCCGCGAAGGTGGCCGACGTTGAGGGAGCTCAGGAGCGCTTGCTGGTCGACGGTTGCCGCACGGCCGAGGTTGAGGAAGAGGGATCCGGGCTTGCAGGCCGCGAAGAGCTCGTGATCGAAGTAGCGGTCCGTGGCCTGGGTGGCGGGCAGCAGGTCGACCACCACGTCGGCGATGGCGACCGCTTGGTGCACTGCCGAGCCAGGCATCCATGTGATCCCATCGCCGGCAGCCACGGGAGGGGTGCGGCGTACCCCGATCACGTCCATGCCGAAGGCGTGGGCGATACGGGCGAGGTGGCTCCCGATGCTGCCGCAGCCGACGATGGTCATCGTCGCGCCGGCCAGGTCGAAGAACTCTTCAGCGAGGTCGTCCTTCCACCAGGTCCGGTCCCGCTGGAGGCGCTGGCTGGTGAACAGTCCGCGTGAGAAGCCCAGGACCAGGCCCATGGCATGCTCGGCCATGGGCCCGCCGTGGAAGCCGTACGAACGGGTCAAAGCCACTCCCGCGGCGTGAGCTTCGGCGACGGGGAGGTGATCGGTGCCGGCGGCCGGGGAGGCGATCCAGCGCAGATTCGGTGCGTTGGCCAGCCAGGAGGGTTCGAACCTCCAGCCGAAGTAGACGTCGGCGTTGACCAGCCGGTGCGGCACGTCGTCCTCTGTCGAGGTGTGGAACCGTACGTCGGGGAAGGCGGCCTTGAGGGAGCGCTCGTGTTCAGCAGACAGCTGCCAGAAGGAGTGCGGGGACTCCAGGCTGATCAGCACCAGTTGCCGCTTCATCGGGGCCTGCTCCCTGCTGTGGGCGAAGGCGCCAGAGCCCACGGCGCGACGCGGTCGATGGCGGAAGCGATGCTGGCCTCGTAGTCGTGGCGTGAGCGCACGAGAATCGTCCCGGCGTTCAGAAGGCGGTCGCGTTCCCGGGGGAGGACAGTCAGGGCGCGGTGAAGGGCGGAGGCCAGAGACTTGGGATCCCGCGGTTCCGCGGTGAATCCTGTCTCGCCCTCGACGACGGTCTGGGCCAGTCCGCCCGCGGTGGTCGCGACGACCGGGCCCGCGCCCGCCGCGAATGCCTCCAGCGGGATCCGGCCGAAGGGCTCCTGGCGCGAGGGAACCACGACCGCACGCAGGGCCGGGCTGTGCAGCCAGGCGCGGATGGCAGGGGTGAAACGGGTGATCAGCGTCGTGTCGAGTCCGTAGGCGTGGATGCGGGTGCCCAGGTTCTCCTGGTACGCGGTGGACTGCTCGTCGTCGTCCGAGGCCACGGCCGCCAGGATCAGGTGCGGAACGCCCGGGCCGCGTGCCTTGAGAAGGTGCAGCGCCTCCAGGAGGTCCTCGAATCCCTTGGAAGGCACGGCCCGCCCCATGGCCAGGAGGAAGCCGGCCCGGGCTGCGAAGGGGAGCGGCGGCGTGATCGTCGGCCTGGCCATCTCCTCCTTGATCAGCCCGTTCGGAATGCTCACGACGCTCGCCCGCGGCACAGAAGAGGTCTTGACGAGGTGATCTCGCATGTGGGTGGAGATGGCGCCGATCCACCCGCCCCTGGCCGTCGCCGCGCGCAGGCAGTCCCTCTCCCATTGGACTCGCGATGGTTCCCCGGGCCAGGTCAGCGCCGCTGTTGAGCGGGGAACGAGCAGCAGATGCATGGTCGGAGACGCGTAGGGGCCAAGCCCGAGGAAGGGGACGTCGAGGCCGATGAGGAGGCAGCGGCTGGCGCGGTCTGCGATGCGCACGGCTGCCTCGCCCACCAGGTCGCACAGCTGCACGGAGCCGTGCACCGAGTCCAGTGGCGCGCGGATCGCGGGGATCGAGATGACCTCGGCCCGCGCCTTCTGAAGGGTCTGTCCGACCTCGTTCGTCCAGCGCTGATCGTGAGCATCAGCCGCCTCGGGAACAAGAGGGGCGATCACTGAAAGGCTGCCCGCCGGCAGTGTGCGGGTGAGGGCTGTGAGGAAGGAGCGGTTGCTGAATCCGGTGCCCGAGCGGGCACCGTGCAAGCCTTCGTGAAGGGCGACGACGACCCGCGGTCGGCGAGCCGCTTCCGGCACGCCCGCGGGCGGGTGCGGCGGAGTCGCATGGTGGACACGCACTGTGCCTCCTTCGAGAGGGCGCTGGGCGTGGGTATCAGCGAGTGCCGGCGGGCGAGGGTTCAGTCCCGCGGGTGAGCAGGCACCAGGCGCGGGTGCCGTGGGTGCTGGCCGTCAGCGACCAGGCGTCTGCGAGTGCCTCCACGATGACCAGTCCTCGTCCCGACTCGGCCTCCTCCTCTGGAATCGGCACGGCGGGACGAGCGGGTATTGGCGCCAGAGGAGCAACGGGGAGCAGACAGCCGCCGTCGGTGACGGTGATCTCGACTTCCATGCCGCCGGCAAGCGAACATCTGCGGTCGACGCACAGGACCAGGGGTGGGCTGCCCGAGACGAACGCGTTCGTGGCGAGTTCCGATCCGATCAGGCGGGCGTCGTCGAGCAGGTCCGTCTCCGCGGCGCCATGTAGCGCCACTGTGACGGCACCCCGAGCGACCTCGGCCGCTCCCGGTCCGTAGGGGAGATCAGTGATCAGCGTGGTGGTGATGCCGCCGCCATCCGCATGCCGGTGTACCGGTACGGAGGTCGTTCGCTCCCTGTCGCGCTCCAGCACGTTGGCCGGACGGTCTCGGGAGGTGCTCGTGTGGTGTCTCATGGCCCACCTCCTTCTCCGATGACGTCGAAGTGGCGCCTTCTGCCGGAACCCAAGAACACCGGAGGAGCACGGCCTCGCAGGACCCCATCAGTGGGTCAACTCGGTCAACTTCCTTGCGACGGAGGTGATCAGGCCCCACGGGGCATCACCATGAGAGCGGCGAGGACATCGGACGAGCCACGGGAAGTGGAGGTGGTCGCACATGGCACAGGCAGGGGGACCCAACGCTGTGCTGGCGGGGTGCCTCGACGAACTCGGGTGGAGCCCCAAGGCACTCGCTCGAAAGCTCAACAGGGTGTTCGGAGCGGGGACCGTGGCCGAATCGGCGCCCTACCACTGGCGGGACGCCGGGTCATTACCGCGCTCGCCGCTGCCGGCCATGGCCGCGTACGTGCTCTCCCAGGAACTGGGTAGACCGATCCCGGTGGCGGAACTGTGGCAGGGCCGCGCGGGCGATTCCCCGGCACTGGTCCCGGCGGACTCCGATCTCGCCTGGCCCTGGACCGTGCAGGGCATGGAGGCGATCGTGGAGGACTGGGTGCGGGGAGGGCTCGTCGACCGGCGCCGCTTCCTCGCGATCTCGGGTGCCGGGCTCCTCGCGATCGTTTCCCAGTACCTCGACGGAACGGCGGGGCGCGGCCAGTACGCGCCTGGGATGACGCCGACCGGCGCTGACCCGCTCGTGGACCAGGTCGAGCAGCACCTGCCCATGCTCCAGATGCTCGATGACGAACACGGAGGGGCGCGACACCTCCCCTACGTAGGTGCCCAGTTCCGCGCGGTGGGGCTGCTCATCCACGAAGGCGGTCACCCGCCGGCCGTGGTGAGCAGGCTGATCCGCGCTCTCGCGGAGATCGGGCAGCTCGCCGGCTGGATGGCCTTCGACGCTGCCGACCACGGCTTGGCACAGCGCTACTTCGCCACGGCACTACGGGCCGCGCACCAGGTCAACGACCTACCGCTGTGCGCGCACATCCTGGGCGACCTGTCCTTCCAAGCAGCCAGCCGGGGACACCCGGCGGACGCCGTCGCGCTCGGCGAAGCAGCCCGGCGCGCGAGCGACGCCGCACCTCCCGCCGTCCGGGCATCAGTCCTGTCCCGTCTCGCCTACGCGTACGCCACGGCGGGCCGGGACAACGACTTCGCCCACGCACGGGGTTCCGCCCGTGAACTGATCTCGGCCCGGGACGACGGCCGGGCAGAACCCCGCTGGATGTACTTCCTCACCGACAACCACCTCGACTGCCAAGCCGGTTACGGACTCGTCCAGATGGGCCGCGCGCAGCAGAGAGCTGGCAGCAACACGAAGGGCCGCCGCCTCCTTGCGCAGGGGACCGAAGCGCTCCGGTCCGGTGCCTACGATGTTCCACGCGGCGACCCCAGCCAGCGCAGGGCCATGTTCGAGGGCGCCTGGCTGGCACTCGGCCACAGCGCCCACGGAGACCTGGAGGCGGCCTGCGAGGTCGGCAAGATCGCCGCGGACCGCCTCGACGTCGTGCGCTCCCCACGCAGCGCGGCCCTGCTCCACCAACTCGCTGCCGACCTCCGCCGCCGCCAGCGCAACCCCCACGTACGCACCTTCCTGCCCACCCTGGAAGACGCACTCGCCCGGTACGCCCCGTCGGCGCCACCTGGCCGTTAGGGTCGGGATCGTGACCTCAGGAGAGCGCGTTGTCGTTGCGGGGGCCGGGGTGACTGGGCTCACCACCGCCGTTGTCCTCGCCGAGGCCGGGACACCCGTGCATGTGATCGCCGAGCAGATCCCGGGCGTCACCTCGCTCGCGGCCGGGGCGATGTGGGGCCCGTACCTGGTCGAGCCGAAGGACAAGGTCGACCAGTGGGGGCGGCGGTCCTTGGAGGTCTTTCGAACGTTGTCAGAGGACCCGACCACGGGCGTGCGGCTCACCCGCGGCATCGAGGCATCCCGCACGGCTGAGAGCCCACCGGACTGGGCGACCACCCTGCCGGGCTTCCGGTCATGCGAACCGGCCGAACTCCCGGCCGGCTTCACCGCGGGCTACCGGTTCACGGTGCCGCTGATCGACATGCCGGTCTACCTGGACCACCTCCTGCGCCGGCTCGGCGACGCCGGAGGAACGGTCGAACAGCGGCGCCTTGCCTCGCTCGCCGATGTCGGCCCTGCCGTGGCCATCGTGAACTGCACTGGTCTCGGCTCCGGAACCCTCCTTCCGGATCCTGAAATCCGGCCGATCCGCGGCCAGCACGTCGTCGTCGACAACCCAGGCCTGACGGAGTTCTTCTCGGAGGACACCGGCTCCTCACCGGACCTCCTGTGCATCTACCCGCACGAAGAGAGTGTCGTTCTCGGTGGCACGGCCATCGACGGCGAGGGTGATTTGGCGCCCGACGACAAGGCGGCGGCGGGCATTCTCGCCCGGTGTGTGGAGGTCGAGCCGCGGCTGGCGCAGGCCCGCATTCTCGACCACCGCATCGGTGCCCGACCGACCCGCGCCACCGTCCGGGTGGAGCGAGAGCGCTGGGAGAACGGCACCACCGTCGTACACAACTACGGACACGGGGGCGCCGGTGTCACGTTGTCGTGGGGGTGCGCCGACGAGGCCCAGGGACTCCTACAGTTCTGACGTCTGGCTTCTCGGGACTTCGCCGGTTCTGACTCAGGGGGTTCCCGCACGCCTGTAGCCGGCCCAGAGTCGGCCGCCGACCTGCGCAAGCTGCTCGTCCACGACGGTTACGAGGGGCTCTTTCTGCCCCTCCAGTACTGCACGGATGCCGTGGTGCAGACGCAGGGTGAGCTCTGGTGCCGTGGTCTCAAGGCGACGTGCCAGCCACTTCCCGCCTCCACCCCAGGCGCCACCGGCAGCGAGTGCCAACTCGCCCGTTCGTCGCGCCAGCTCCGTGGCAATGAACAGCAGCTCACCCTGGTCAGCGCATCCCGAAAGGTCGTCGAGGAGGTCGGTGATGCTGTAGCGGAAGTCCTCGATCTCTTCGGGGGATACCGCTGGCGGTCCGGCGGCCGTCAGCCTGCTGGCTTCTGCTGCGATGCGTGCGCCGAGTCCGTCGGAGTCGAAGAGCAGGAGCCCGTCGGCACACATCCAGAGCAGAGGTGACCGGCGCTTTTGAACCTCTCGTGCTACATAGGCGTGCCACGTCGTCTCGGTGTGCACGAACATCTCCACGGGCCAGTCCTCGTGCCGGAAACTCCAGCGGTACGGGGCCGGGTTGCCGTGGAGCAGCACCACGATGTCGAGGTCGGATGTCGGCGTGCGGCGGTCGGTTATGACGCTGCCGCCCAGGAACGCCGCCCGAGCGTCCGGATGATGTTCGCGTACCACAACACGTGCCGCATTGACTGCCTCCATGGAGCGAGTATCCGAGCCATGCACGCGGGACGCACGAGGATTTCGTCCTCCACGCAGGCCCCATCGGTTCCGATGTGAGCGCGGCCGAGCCGAGCTCGGCCCGTGTGGCTGGATGGCAGGTGTTACCGATGTGGCCGGCGGATCGCGGGGACCTTCGGGCTGGGTGGGTGCGGCGTGACGTTTCCGGTGTGTTGAGAGGCCCAGCGGGGTTGAGGACGTGCGGGTGTCTCGGCCTGTGCGGGTAGATCCGCGAGGCGGCGTAGACGCCAGACGAGGACGTCACTGATGGATTCGGCGGTGTTCAGTTCGCGCTGGGTGATGGCTTCGTGTAGCAGTGCCTGTGGGTTGTGGCCGGCCTGGTGGGCGTGCGTGATGGTGGCGGCCAGGGCGGGCCAGCCCGGTTCGCTGAGTACCTGCTCGGCGATCTGTGGTGCGGTGGTTGTTGGGCGGCTGCGGCTTGTTGGGCGTGGTGGTGCTGGGCGTGCCAGTGTGCGGTGGCGAGGGCGAGGAAGAAGAGCGTGTCGATCAGCATGGCGGTGGTGGCGCCGTCTTCGCCTCGGCCGGATGCCGGGCCGCTGTGGATCAGGTCTCGAGCTGCGCGTCGTAGCTGCTGGCTGTGGCGGAACTCTTCGCGGGCGTGGGAGCGCGAGGCCCGTTCGAAGGCCCAGGCTGCTTCGCGTAGCTGTTGCCGGGTGTGGAGGGCCGAGGTCTTGGCGAGGGCGTCGAGGACCTCGCCGGTGGCGGCGATCTGCGCTGCGGCGGCACCGTCGTCGCCGCGGTTGATGACGAGCAGGGCCTTCCAGGCTGCGTGGGTGGCCCCGCGGCGTGCGCGGGACGGTGCGAGCCGTTGCGGGGAATGGTCCTGCGGACCGTCTGCGCTGTCCGGCGCTGTCACGACCCCAGGCGCGTCGAATCGGTTCCTGATGCGGGGTAGGGAGAGGTCGGGGGCGAGGGTCGAGCCTGAGTAGAAGACTGGCTTGCCGTTCTTGTTGCGGTCGCCGGGCATCGCGACGGTGTAGCCGCGTAGGTCACCGGAGGGCAGCACTCTGGTGCGGACTAGGAGCCCGGCGGCCTTGAGCCGGTCGAAGAACTCGGTCTCGGTGGCGGTGCCGGCCAGCGCCTGGCGTACGGTCTCGCGCAGCTTTTCCCGTACGGTGCGCTGCTTGCCCTGGCGTTCGGCCTTGTGGCGTTCGGCGCTGGTGGGGCGCTTGGCGGCAGTGCCGTCGCCCTCGTTGAGGCGGCGGAGCCCGAACTCCTTCTCGATCTTGCGGCATTCGGCTTGGGCGCGGGTGCCGTCCTTGTGGTGACGGGGGCGGGTGCGGTCGGCACGGACGAGGGTGGCGACGATATGGATGTGGTCGGGGGCGTGGCGGACGGCGATCCAGCGGCAGGCTTCGTCGTCGCCGTTCGGGGCGATGCCGGTGGCGTTCAGTACGCGGCGGGCGACGGTGCCCCATTCCTCGTCCGACAGGATCCGGTCGCCAGGAGCCGTACGGACGGGGCAGTGCCACACGTGCTTCTTCGGCGCTTTGTCGCCGAGGGCGTCGGCCCACAGGTCGAGGTCGGCGGCTAGTTCGCTGAAGGTGGCGGTCGGGTCGCGGCCGGGGTCGGGCAAGTGGGGGTCGTACGCGGCGACGAGGTGGGGGTCTACGTGGGCCTCTATGTCGCTGGTTCGGTAGAGGTAGCGGATGAGGCCGATGGTGCGGGAGCCGCGGGAGACGTCGGGGACCAGGTCTCAGCTCACCAGCTTCCGGGCGGCGGCGCGGATCTCGGTGGCAGCGCCGGCGACCGCGTCGGCGGCGCGGGCGATGTGGAGCGCGTCGCCGCCGGAGTTGAGGATCTTGGCGATCTGGTTGAGGTTGGTGCCGGCGCGCACCAGCTGGATGCGGGCGGCTTCGAGGCGGTTGAGCGCGTCGTCGTGGTCAAGGCGGGGGCGGCCATGAAGTTCGGCGTGGACGGCCTGGGCGATGAAGCGGGCCTTTGAGATGCCCTTGGTGTCGGCGGCCTTCTGGATCTCCGAGGCTTCAGCGGCGCTGGCGCGGAAGGTCTGGCGTTCGGAGCGCTGCTTGGGCTGGCGGGTGCGGCGGCGGCCTCCCCTCCTGGTCGTAGCTTGCGGCTCCCACCGCTGTTCGTGGCCGCCCTCGGCCCCGACCTCTGGCCCCGGCGCCTCCTGGTGCCGGGCCTCCTCCGCCACCCCCGGGGCGGAGGCAAGCGCACTGGACCGACCCTTGGACGGTCCAGTGCTACAGCTTGCTCGCCCCGAGACCGAGGTGGAGTTCGACTCACAGGGCGTCGGGGTGGGGTTCGTCATCGGGTGCCGTTCCTCGTGATGCATATGCGGTGCTGGATTTCGGTTCCTCATCGGGTTTTCCTCGGCGTCCGAGGCAGGTGTGCGAGCCCGGGGTCGGTGTGGAGGTGGGCCTGGAGGTGGCTGAACAGCTCGTTGCTGACCTTGATGCCGTGTTCGCGCAGGTGCGGGCGGATGGCCCGGCGGGTCATACGCCCTTCCGCGAGGGCAGCCGCACGGGCGACCTCGATCGCCTCCTGCGGGATGCCGTCGTGGTCCGGTTGGCCCGCATGGTCCGGAGCAGGAGTGGTCTGCTGGTCCGGAGCCTGAATGCCGTGGTCCGCAGAGACGGATGCGCCTACCTTTCCGGTGGTCCGCGTGGCGTGGTTCGCGACCCGTGGTTGGTTTTGGACCGGTACGTGGTCCGCAGGCGCCCCCTGGTCCTGGGGCAGGGGTTGGGGTACATCGGCTGGTCCGCCGGCCTGTTCGGCCCGCTTGTGGTCTGCCAGGTGCGAGGGGGCGATAGCCGCTTGGCCTGCAGCGTTGCTGGTCCGCTGCTGGAGACCGGCCTTCTGCGGACCAGGACCAGCAGCTTGGTCCGCAGGCTGATCAGCGTGGCCCGGGGCGGGTTCGGTCCGCTGGGCCGGAGCCTCAAAGGTGTGGTCTGCCGGTGCGGGCCCTCTCTTATGGTCTGTGGTCCGCAGCCGGTCCTGCGCACCCATCTCGCCCCAAATGCTGGTCCGGACCTGACCCTCTGGACCAGCCTGGTCCGCTGGTCCGGAGGGGCTGTCGACCCAGGGCGGCTGGTCTCTGGTGGTTCGCTTGTCGAGCAGGGCCTTGTCGGCGTCCGGGGTGCGAGGGCTGGCGGAGACTGTGGTCCCGAGCGGTGCAGCGGTCTCGGCAGGGAACGCGGTCTGGTCCGTGTTGACCGTGGCGCCGAGGTGGACGGCAAGGGCGGCAGCGAGGGGTGGCACGGCGGACACTGCGATCACGAGGATGGGCCCCGTGGTGAGGTGCCCAGTCGATACGAGGTGCCCGACCGCATTGAGGAGAACGGATACCCCCACGGTGATGAGTGTCAGGACGCGACCCAGGCTTTGGCTGGCGCCTGCCGCGAGCCAGGCGAGGCCGGCGACCAGCGCCAGGACGTCGACGCTGACGGGAAGGGACCATGCGAGCCCGGGGCCCCAGCCCACGGAGCGACCGAGGGAGGCCAGGGTGTCGGCGCTTGCGGCCATAGCCACGGTGGCGACCAGGGCGGCACCCGCGACGATCATGATGCGCTGGGCCTTGGTGGCACCCATCCGCAGGGGCCTTCCGACGGGATGGTCTGCGGGCAGGAATACTCCTTGGCTCCGTCCGCCAGGGACTGGTGGGCTGTGCTGTGAGGTGGGGTGTGTCATGCGGCTTGCTGCTGGTTCGGCTGGGCAGCGGCGAGGTCGACGCGCGAGGGGTGGGGAGTGGCGCGGACGGCGTTGCTTCGGGTGGTGCCGTCGGGGCCCAGGCGTCGTTGGCGGCACGGTTCGCCCGCGCGGGCGTGGCACCACACGCAGTCGACGCTGAGCGTGTCCGGGCGCCCGCCGGCGACGGTGGCTTCGCGTGCGGCACGGGTCGGTCGGTAGCGGGCAAGCTCGGCTCGTACCGCCGGCGGAACGCAGGACTCGATGGCTCGTGGGCTGCCCTCGACGTCCGGGCGTGGGTCACCGCGGCCGATCTGCCGGAACACCGCGGGGGCGGTCTGTCCGGTGGCGACGGCCTGCCGGGTACCGAGCAGTTCGGCCCGCCAGGCGGCCGGGTCGTCGGGGTCAGCGGCCGGTGTGGGGTCGGTGTGCCGGTCGAGGCGGTTGCGTCGGTAGGTGCGCCATGTGCGGGCGACGTCCACGGGCAGGATCGGGTACGGGGAGTCGAGGATGTGGGCCCGTATCGCCGCGCGGACGTCCCAGCCGTGGGTGGTGGCGAGGGGCACGTCGTGGAGCAGGTCGTGCCACTGGGCGATCTGGTCACGGGCCTCGCCCGCCTCGGCGCGGATGGTGCGGGGGTCGAGGCGGCCGATGTAGGCGAGGATGGCGGCGATCTCGAGTCGGTCCAAGGGCGGTTACTCCGTTCCGGTCAGTTCGTCGAGGGCTGCGAGCAAGGCGGCGGTGTGGGCCTGGGCGCGGGTCATGCCCGCTGCGGGGGTGGGGGAGCCGCCGGGCAGGGCGTAGAGGTTCGTGCGGCTGGGTATGGGGGTGTGCTCGCGGGCGATCCATGCGCGCCAGTCGGCGGTCCACGCGGCGGCGGTGCGGGGCGCCCACGCTGCCCGGTACGAGCGCCACTTATCGTCGGCCGATTGCAGGGCGTGTTCGCCGAGCCGGTCGAGGTGGCCCTGGTGCTGCAGCCAGGCCCGGGTGTCGTCGTCGATCTGCCACTCGGTGGCGGGGATGAGCTGGGCAGAGCTGCGGCTCTTACCGTTCACCTTTGGTTCACTACTGTTCTGGGGGTCGGAATCCGTGCCCCCGACGGGTCGGAATCCGTACCCTCCCGGGGTCGAAATCCGTTCCCCAGGGCTGAATTCCGGCCTCCCTTCGACGAGGACAGCAGGGTCGGATTCCGACCCTTCAGGGGTCGCATTCCGATCCCCCGGGAGGGCCGGTTCCTGGTCCCCCCCGGCGACCTGTTCGGCGAGGAACCGGGCGGCGGCCGGGAGGTGGTAGTACGTCTCTCCCTGAGGCCCCTTACGGTCGGCGATCTGAGCGAGCTCGCCGTCGGCGATCAGCTTGGCCAGGGCGTCACGTACGGCTGTACGGGAGGCGTTCGCCCTTCTCATGAGGGTGGGCACGGACGCGTACGCGATGCAGCGCCCGTCGCGGCACCGGTCGGCGATCAGGGCGAGCACCATGCGGGCGGTCCCCTTGCTGCGGCTGTGGTCCCACACCCACTCGCGGGCGTCGTGGCTCATGGGCGGCGGCTCCTAGATCAGGGCGGGGAGGTTTGGTGAGCCCTCGTGTGGCGGTGTGCGGCGGAACATGGTCCCCGGAGCCGGTGTCCGGGGCGCATAGCCAAGACAGCCACACCGATGCCGCACACGTCCAGCATTCAGCCGGGGAATCAGATAGCTGTCGGCGAACGCGTCCTGCGCGGCAATGCCAAAACCATAGGACCGGATCCCCGGTTGCCGAAATCAGCCGCCCATCAGGCGGAGCCAGAAGGGTCACGACGGGAAACCGTTGACCCCCGGCCGCGACGCAAGCTACAACACAACACCCCACGTCAGAACACCTCATCCGGCTGACGCAGCCGCCCCCCCCACCGGATGCCCCGAGCGCAGCTCGGAGGGACCTCCCGCTCATGTGGCGGGCGCAATATAGACGACGATCCCCGGTTATCGAAATCGGGGAGTGCAAGCTACAAGTGGAGTCATGGCAGCACGATCCCTGGAAATAGGTCCGGCCGGAATGCGGACCGCTCGCGCCCTCGAAATCCTCCGCACCGAGCGCGGCCTCGCCCAGCGCGAGCTCGCCGCCCGTGTCACCGCTCTCGGCCGTCCGATGTCCAACACAATGCTGTCCCGCATCGAGCGCGCCCAGCGCCGCTGCGACATCGACGGCCTCGTCGCTCTCGCCCGGGCCCTCCGTGTCTCACCCCTGGACCTTCTCCACGGGGTTCAAGCCGCCCAGGCCCGTGTGTCTCCGGCCCGGATCGCTGCCCCGAAACCGGTGCTCCCCGAGTAAAGGACGTATCGCCCTTGCGCCGCCCCGCAATACCCCCTGCCCACACCCACCCCCGCTCCCAGCGCACAGTCAAGGAGGTGATCGTGAATGGCTGACCGCCTCCTGACCGTGTCCGAGGCCGGCGAATTGCTAGGCACTGGCGAACGCTTCGTCCGCCGCCTGATCGCCGAGCGCCGCATCCGCTACGTCAAGCTCGGCCACCCGGTCCGGATCCCCGAGAGCGCGGTCGCCGAGTACGTCGAGGCACGCACCGTCGAGCCGGTCCGCCGCAGCCGTGCCCGCTACGGGAAGGCGGTCTGATGGCGGGACGCAAGCCGCAGCGGCGGCGCGAGTTCGGCACGGTGCGCAAGCTCGCCTCCGGCCGGTGGCAGGCCCGCTACATCGGCCCCGACGGCGAGCGGTACAGCGCACCGGAGACGTTCGAGACCAGGTCCGACGCCCAGGACTGGCTCAACCTCACCCGCGCCGACATCGAGCGCAACCACTGGCGTGACCCGGACGCCGGTGCGGTCAACTTCGAGAAGTACGCACTGCGTTGGGTGGAGGAGCGCGGCTTGGCCCCGACCACACTCGACCGCTACGACGGTCTGCTGCGCCTGCACATCCTGCCGGTCTTCGGCGGCAAGGACCTGGACGAGATCTCTCCGCCCGCTGTCCGTACGTGGCGAGCCGAACGCCTGAAGGCGACCGGTGCCACCACGGTCGCCAAGTCGTACCGGCTGCTGAAGGCCGTCCTTCAGACGGCCGTCGACGACGACATCCTGCGCACCAACCCGTGCCGCATCAAGGGTGCCGGCAAGGAGGAGGCCGACGAACGCCCCATCGCCACGGTCGAGCGGGTCTTCGACCTCGCCGAGGCCATGGGCCCCCGCTGGCGCCTCATGGTCCTGCTCGGCGCTTTCGCCTCACTCCGCCCTGAGGAGCTGGCCGAACTGCGCCGTCACAGTGTCGATGTCGACGAGTGCTCCCTGCGGATCACGCAGGCGTCCCCGGAGCTGACGAACGGCAGACGGGTCACCGGTGATCCCAAGTCGCGGGCGGGTAAGCGCAGCGTCTACCTGCCCGACTTCCTGCAGCCGGAGCTTCGTCGGCACCTGCAGTGGTTCGCCGAGAAGGAACCGGACGGGCTCCTCTTCGTCGGCGAGAAGGGGGCACCGTTCCGCCGTTCGACCTTTGGACGCAAGTGGCGCAAGGCCAGGAAGAAGGCCGGGATGCCGGAGAACTTCCGCTTCTACGACCTCCGCCGCACCGGCAACACCCTGGCCGCCGACACCGGCGCCAAGCTGAAAGACCTCATGGTCCGCGCCGGCCAGTCCTCCGAGCGTGCCCAGCTGATCTACCAGCACTCGACTACGAAGCATCAGCGGAGGCTGGCGCAGGGGATCGACGCCGAAGTACGGCAGCAGCTGCGAGAGCCGGCCGCCGAGCAGCGTCGGGGCGCGGAGGCATGACCATCCCCGGAGTTCGGCCCCGGCCGGCAGGGGGGCGCGGGTCACCGTGGAGGCCACCCTGTGTCTGTAAGTTCTCGGGACCTCACGCCGGGAAAACCCCGGCCCGGGAAGTGGATAGGACGCTTGGATCCGTCGGCAAGGCGTTCCGTCACCCGCCCCTGCTCCGACGGGCTACCCCTGGTGCATCACCGGGCCGTCACAAAACGTACGACAGGCCCGTCCTCGGAATTCGATGCCGTGACCTCGAACGTACGATCCGGGAACGCTTCTCGCAGACAGTGGCGCCATGAAACGCAGATCTGTTCTGCGAGGGCGGCGGCACCGGCCTCCGAGGCGGCATCCTCGGGAATGTCGACGTACAGCCACAACCGGAACTGGTTCAACGTGGCTTCAATGGCTCTGCTGTCGCCCTGCAATCGTTCGTGCCAGTCTCGAAAGTTTCCCGGATCGTACACTCGGTCCCACAGCACGCAGCCTTCCACCTCTACGAACCGCGGCATGAAAACTCGCGCGAAGGCAGCCCATGCGCCCAGACTCACATTCTGTGCGAGGTAATCCAGGTAGTCGGTCGTGTCGCTGGCGGCTTGCGTCCACTCACTGGGTTCCGGGATGCTCGTGGGGTCCATTGGCGCTCTCTTCGGCCCGATCTCAAGGGCGGTCGGGGAAGAAACATGAGTGAACGGGGACGGGGACCTTCCGCGAGATCGGGTACGGGATAAGAGACCAAGGACTTACTGTCACCCCCAGACCGCTCGCAGATCATTGCTCCGCACGGTGATCGATGCGTCCGTCAGTGCCATCTCGTGAATGCAGCCGCCGTCCTGATCCGGAAGGATCTCGTCGAGCAGTATCGCATCGGCCGGCATCCAGTCGATTTCCTGCTGATAGTCGATCGAGAAATGCCGTACGCCTGAGTAGGTAATGGTGAGGCCAGTGTCGTGCTTCCACTCATTGGGTGCAAATTCCAACGTCAGACGGCCGCTCTTGTCTGTGGCCAGGTGGATGCCTGAAAGTTCGAGGTCCTTGACGCAATGTGTACTACTCATGCTGTAATGCGCCGGGTCGGATGCAAATTCCCAGGCTCCCGGCGGGAGTTGATCGCGCAGTTTGGGAAGTTCAGCCAGATAGGATTGTGGGTCGACGTAGAACCCCTGCAGGTCGGCGTCCCAATCCGCCTTGACGAATTTCATTTGCAACCTTCCGCTGAGAGTGGCGGGCGACGCCATTTATCTCCCGAGATGTCCTCGGTTCCCTTCGGGCCGATGCGGCCGATCTTTCGCATCGTGTCGACGGCACGTCCCTTGATGGCGTTCTCCACGCTCGGTGGAACCTCGACGTCGGCCCCGGTGTGGCCATGCTTGTTGAACCAGCCGTCACTGCGGAAAACTCCGACCTCACGCATCGACTTATCGTAGACGTGGATCTCGAAGTCGGTTCCCTTGGTCCCTTCCGGCCAGGTGTCGAGGCGGCCGGTGTACCCCAGGCCGAATTGCAGGGGGTTCTTCGGCCCCCGCGGGGCCAGGCCCAGGGTGTCGTCCCAGCCAAGTGGGTTGGGCACGTAGGCGTGATGATTGGGCGCCGGCTCCAGGCCGAGGGGGTCGGGGCCGATGTAGCGGGCTGCTTCCGGGTCGTAGTAGCGGAAGTAGTTGTAGCTGAGTCCCGTTTCGCAATCGGCGTACTGTCCCGGAAAACGCAGCGGACAGTCGATGGAGCCCCCCTCGTCCCCCGGACCGGACAGGCGGGTGCCCCAGAGCGTGGTACGTCGCTGCCAGATCAGCTCCCCGGAGCCCGAGACCAGCTCGGTGGGAGTACCGATGGGGTCCGTGATCACGGCGTGAAAGCTGGAGAACCGTCCTGGATCGGATTCCTCCGCGAGCCGGGCGAGGAAGGAGGCATCCGCCGCGACGGTCGGGGGCGTGCGGTTCGTCTGAGTGAGCGGACGGTGCGTGTCCGGTGTGTAGTCCCAGGTTGTCGCCCTGCCGTCCGGACCAGTCTGTTCGGCCAAGCGGGTGTCGTCCCAGCAGAAGTCGGTCCGATCGGCCTTCGTTCCATCTGGGGCCAGGCGATATTTGGAGACCCGCCGCCCCAACGGGTCGTACGCGTAGTGCCAGCGTGCACCGTCAGGGGTGATTACCTTGGTCAGGCGATCCTCGGCGTTCCAGGAATACGTCCAGGTGCGTTTCTGCCCGTTCAGCAGATTTCGCGTTTTTCCTACGAGACGGCCCTGCTCGTCGTGCACGTAACTCGTCCGGCCTGCACGACGGATGAGCGTGCCCGCGAATTCGCGCTCCCCAGGGGACTCATGGCCAGGTACAGCCGCCTCCACCAGGTTGCCGGTTGTGTCGTACGCGTACGTTTCCGACCAGCCGTGTCCGCTGACACCGGTGGTCCGTCCCATGGCGTCAAGGGTGAAGCGCCGGGTTCCGGACGTCAGATCGCGGATCTCGGTGAGGTGGTCGTCCGGGCGGTAGGTGAAGGCGCGGTGCTGGAGAAGGCGCCCAGCTGCCGGGAGAGATGCGTTGGTCCCGGTGGAAGGCGGTGGGGCGTGGTGACTGACCGACTGCATGGTGAGCCGATTCGACTTGTCCCAGCTCTGGGTGAGGGTGACGTGGTCTCCCAGGCGCCGTTCTGTCTCGCGGCCCGCGGCGTCATACCCGAAGGCGAGCGATCCTGCGGAGGAATAAAGTCCGGAGGGCCTGCCTGTCGGATCGTAGCTCCACGTCGATGTCAGGCCGGTAGGGGTCGTGCGCTGGGTGCGGCGTCCGAGGAGGTCGTAGGTGTATGTCGTGGTGCGGCCATTGACGGTCTCGACCAGGACGCGGCCGAGCACATCCCGTTCGAAGCTGATCTCTGCATCCGAGTTCGCGGTGTGGATCAGTTCGCCGGATGCGTCGTAGGCATACGTGGTGATTGCGGAGCCGTCGCCCGAACTCTGCTCGGTGATACGGCCCAGTGTGTCGCGGGTGTAGTGAAGCGCCTGTCCTGCTCCGTTTGATCGGCAGATCAAGCGGCCAGCTGCGTCATAGGTGTAGGTGAGAGCACGGCCGTTGAAGTCGGTCTCGGTGGTCAGGCGCCCGGCTGCGTCGTAGGTGTAGGCCCACGTCAAGCCCTGGGGGTTGGTGACACCGGTCAGGTGCAGTTCGGTGTCGTAGCTGAACGTGTAGGTGGCACCGTCGGGAGCAGTTCGAGTCGCCTGAACGTCGAAGGGCGCCACGGTGTAGTGGGTCGTGAGGCCGGCAGGATCGGTGTGGGAGCGGAGGTTTCCTTCGCTGTCCCAGGTCCAGGACTCACGGGCGCCGTCGGGATATTCACGCCACTCCGGTTGCCCCGCGGCTGTCCAGCCCAGCAGGGTGACGTGGCCGAGTGGGTCCGTCACTTCGGTGATGCGGCCGAATGTATCGCGGAGCACCGTTGTCGTCCGCCCCAGCTCATCCGTGACGGCCAGTGGGAGACCGGCGGCGTCTGTCGTGGCGCGACGGCTGTGGCCATGGGCATCGGTGACCGTGGTGAGGTGGCCCGCCGCGTCGTAGGTGAAGTGGGTCTCGGCCCCGAGGGGGTTAACGGTCGTCAGCAGGTTTCCGCGGTCGTCGTAGGCGTGCTCCCAGGTCGCGCCGCCCGGTTCGACGACCTGTGTCGGCTGATTGAAGGCGTTGTACGTGGCCCGGACCACCGAACCGTCGGGCCTCGTGAGCTGCGACAGGTTGCCCGCCTCGTCATAGACGTAACGGGTGGTGTGGCCGAGCGGATCGGTGACGGCCACGGGCTTGTCTCCGTACTCGTCCCACTCCGTGCTGGTGATGTGGCCCAGCGGGTCGGTCTCCTCGATCACCTGGCCTTCGGCGTTGTAGCGGTGGCGTGAGGTGTGCCCCAGGGAGTCGGTGTACGTCGTCGTGCGGGTCTGCTCGTCGTAGGTGAGGGTGCCGGAGAGGAAACCGTCGCTGCCTTCGGTGCGCACGACGCGGCCGTGGGCGTCGTAGGTGTAGGTGAATGACGTGCCGTTGCGGTCGGTCCACGAGGTGACGCGGTCTTCGCCGTCGTAGGTGAAGCGCAGCGGCTGACCGCTGGAGTTGATGACGTCGGTGAGGCGGCCGGCCTCGTCGTAGCCGTAGCGCATGACCACGGTGCCCGGGGATGCGGCTGTCGCTGGGTCGTGCCTGTCGTAGGCGGAGGGAGCCTCGTCCAGCAGGCGCAGTGCGGTGATGCGGTGGCCGGTGGTGTCGATGGCCAGGTAGTAGCCGCCGGAGTGGCGCACGGCGGTGGGGATGCCCTGGTCGGTGCGCTCGACGTCGATGCGCATGCCGTTGCGGTCGTGCCAGCTTTCCAGCGGTAGCCGGAACAGGCCTGTGGTGCTGGAGGGTATGGGGGTGGTGAAGGTGCGGACGACGCCGGTGGCGGGGTCGGTGATGGTCATGACGCCGTCGGGTTTGCCGTCCCACTCCAGGGGCCAGCGGGCGCCTTTGGCCGGCAGGACCGGCACACCCGGCCGGGGGACCGGGTAGACCAGGCGCATGCCGTCGGCCGCGGCGAAGACCACGCCTTCGCCGTCGATCTGCACGCACTCGTCGAGGGTGGAGACCCAGCGCGGGCCGAAGCAGAGTCCGGCCTGGTAGCTGGACAGGTGGGTGCGCTGGAAGAGCAGGGGCAGGCCGGCGGCGGGGAGGGTGAGGTCGGTCTGCGTCATCAGCATGGCGCCGGTCGCCACGTCCACCGGCTCGCCCACGCACGGTGTCTTCTCCGCCTGCCGCGCCGCCGGTCCGAGCTCGACGAGGTCGGGCCGCAGGGAGGGCGGGTGCGCGAGGAAGGGTGAGTCGGCCAGGGCAGGGTTGACGCCGGGCTTGAGGACGCCGAAGCCGGCGCCGAACGCGGCGCCGTAGAGCATGCCGTCCTTGGCCGCCTGGTTGATCTCGTCAAGGCTCAGCCCACTCTGCATGCCGGTGGCGATCTTCAACGGCTGGGCGACGGCGACATCGACGGTGACCGACTCCAGGCCGCCGAAGACCGCCGCCGCCAGGGTGGTGGCGGCGATGTCGGCCACGGTGGTGGAGACCGCGATGCCCAGGGTGGTGCCGAGTTCGATGATGGCCTCGGCCGCCGCTGCGGAGGCGGCGGAGGCGAGGCCGGCCGTGACGAAGGCCAGAGCGATGCCACCGGCGATCACTGCGGCGTCGATGCCTATCTGTGTCCACAGCTTGTTGATGGCGTCGTCGATGGCATCAGCGAGAGTGTCCAGAGCGTGCGCCATGTTCCGCGCGGATTCGGACAGATCGCTGAGCCAACCCGCGTCCTTGCCCTTGGCGTAACGCGCCCAGAACTTCTCGAAAGTCTCGATCGCCTCACCGCGATTGTGGTGGATGATCGCCTGAGCGGCGTTGTCGACCGGGGCGCGCACGTGGTCGACGGCTTTGGCGAACGTCCGCCAGGCGCCGGCAGCAGTGCGCAGCGTGCCCGAGTCACCGTCGGGCCACCACATGCCGAGCTTGAGCAGGACGTCCTTGGCCTCGTCCTCCAGGCTCACCGGGCTCCCCCACCGCCGGCTTGGTCGGCGCCATCGGATCCGGGCCGGGTGGCTTTCACCTTGGTGAACATCCCCTGGATCAACAGGTCGTTGTCGACGTGGCCGTCCGCCATGTCCACCAGAGCCTCGTGAATGCTGGTCAGCCCGAGCACCAGGATTCCGGCGGCCTTCTCGATCGTGTGCTGCTGAGGCGAGTACTTCGCACCGAAGGCCTTGCCCTGCTCGTCGTCACCCCAGGGCTTGCCGAGACCGTCCAGCGTCGTGACGAGATTCGTCAGCGCCGTGCTCAGATTCGTGGCCTGGGTGTGGAACATCGGGGCCGCCGCCTTGATGTCCGAGATCCTGATGTCCAGGACCTTGCCATCGTCCCCGCCGCCCTGCCCCATGCCCGCGCTCCCCGATCAACTGTGCCGCCGCAACCATCCACTCATACACCCAGCCGGGCATTCCACGGGCGGCACGGGCGACACGTGGCCGGTTGGGCCCGGTTACGTGGCGCGCCGGCAGTACTTCTGACGGCATGGCATGGGATCTTCTGACGTGTTCGCTGCGGCGTCAGCGGGAACGAGCAGCGGTAGGCTCACCGGCGGCCGTCCGACCGGCCCAGCCCACCGACTCCCCGTCACCACCACGTCCGCGCCGCGCGCCGACAACCCCTCCCTGGATTCCCAGCCCCAGACCACCTCCAGCCTGAGGGATCAGACCTCCCCGGTCCAGCCAGCACCGCCGACCGACATCAAGCGCACCAGTACAGCGCCGTATTGGTCTTGCGGGGCACTGTGCACGTCGTCAGCAAGTGATAGTGCTGACGGCGGGTAGTGAGGCGTCAGCTCTTGACGGGCACGTTCGTCAGGGCGGACAGCGCGGAGTTGACCTGGGCTGCATCGAAGGCTGCGGGGTCGAACTGGTCGGCAGAGCCGAGGCCGAGCCATTCCAGGCGGTCTTCGTGTTCTTCGTGGTGGGGGTCAGCAAGGACCTCGATGAGGTAGTCGTATCCCCAGATGCCGCCGCAGTCCTCGGGTGGGCAAGCTCGGCGGCCGGTGAGGCATCGGGGGTAGGCGGTGCCGGCCTCCGGCGCGGTGACGTCCTCGATGAGGAGGTCATGTTCCCAGTCATCGCCGAAGTCGTAGGTGTAGCGGAGCCGGTCGCCGGTGTGGGGGGCCACATGGTCCAGCCGCTTGGAGGCGGCGCTGCGGATACCCAGGTCGCAGTCAACGACGCCGTATCGGTCCCGGCCGGTTTCGAAGGCCCACATGTGGTAGTCCTCCCAGCCGAAGGCGGCCTGGATGATGTGGTGCAGATCGCGCAGGGTGATGCCTGACGGCACCTCCAGGCGGCGCCAGATCGGAGGTCGTGATTCCCGCAAGGTGATCTTGATCTTGTGGATGGTCTTGCTCGGAGCCGTCCGCGAGTTCGGCTTCGCGCTCCTGCTGTTCGCCATGGCGGTCATCCTGCCAATCGTGCTCGCCGTGTTCCAGCGGGTCGTGTGCCCTGCCCGGGACAATGATTAACGCTTCGTGGAGGTGATGGGGTGGGGGGTGTGTCGGTGCCAAGTCCTTTCCAGGCGGCCTGGGACACTGAACAGCGCAAGGTGCCGGAGGAGTTAGCACGTTCGCGGACCGAGCCGTTGCGCCGGAGGCAGCGGCCAGGCCGCACTGGCCTGTGCGGAGGGTGACGCGAATGCGGCCATCGCCCGCTCCCTCGGCGTGCATCTGGACACCGTGCGGCGCTGGCGCAAGCGGTTCGCCGCCGAGGGCCTGGCCGCGCTGGAGGACTGGCCCGGCCGGGCCGCTCCCGCCGCTACGGCCCTGACGTGCACCTGGCCATCGTCGCCACCGTCACCTCCGCCCGGCCGGAGATCGACAGTCACTGGACTCACCGCGCCATCGGCCATCGTCTGGCCTCCGTGGGGATCTCAGCGTCTCAGGTCGGGCGGATCCTGGCCGGCCCCTGGTCCTCGACAACGGGTCATCTCACGTCTCGAAGGCGACCCAGGCCTGGCTGTCAGCGCACCCGAGGTTTGCCGTCCACCACACGCCCAAACACGCCTCGCGGCTCAACCAGGTCGAGATCTTCTTCACGATCCTGACCCGCCGCCTGCTGCGATGCGGCGAGTTCACCTCGCGCCAGGATCTGATCGACCAGATCCGCGACTTCACCCCCGCCTACGACGACCAAGCCAGACCCTTCTGCTGGACCTACGACGGCACCCCGCTCAAGGCGACCTGACCCCCTGCAGGATCAACGCGTCGTGCACTAGCGGCCAACCAGACGGCCATCGCGATAGGGCGCTGTCCATGACATGTCATCCTCGCCGAGTAGGCGTGAACTGCGCCTTTGCGCATGTAACTCTCCCGCGACCCAGCAGCTTGTGGTGCAGGCCACAAGAAATGGATCTCGCTATTTGAGACGGCTGAGCTCTCGGGTATTCAGGGTGGCGCCTGAGTGCACCCGTGACGGCCGCTCGGTCTCGACTTAGGGCACGCCGAGGGCACGTCACCCTCGGATTGGACTAGACGACAAACAAACCCCAGGCCGCCGACCTGGGGTTTCAATCTGGAGCGGGTGACGAGAATCGAACTCGCGCTCTCAGCTTGGGAAGCTGATGTTCTACCATTAAACTACACCCGCACGTGGACAAAGCCGACGGAACCGACCCTCCCGACGTCGCACACTTTACCTCATGCCTCGCCCCCGGTGCTCGTGCCGAGGGGCGTTGTGCTGTGCGTGGGGGGTGGGTGGGGAGCGTGAGAGGGTGGAGGGGGGGCGGTGGTGTCCCCTGGAACCCGATCCCTTTCGTCCCGTAATGTGGCGGTTGTTGGTGCCATGTCTGTTCGTGGGGAAGGGACTTGAGGATTTGATGGAGCCCACCGTCGTCCAATGTGCCGAGGGTCATGTGTTCAGCGCCGCGTCATTTCCGATGCAGCAGGCCGAGCGGCTCGGTCCTGGCCGGCTTCTTCGGTGTCCGCAGTGTCAGCGGCTCCGTAACGCCGTTCCGGTCCCCGGTCCGGTCCGGTCACTCGGAGCGGCCGTCGGTGCGGCGGGTGGTGGCGGCAGTGGTGAGGGATCGCTTCGGGTCGTGGGCGGTCTCCCCGTGGAGTGAGCTCTTCGGCTCCCGTGGCGGTGCTTGGTGAGCTTCGCGCCTTGAGCGTGCGTGGTGTGGCGGCCCGGTGGTCCTGTTTGCGGCTACCGGGCCGTTCGTCGTTCACCTTCACCTTGCCGCGGGTGCCCGTCGGCTCTACGGCTTGCGGGCGGCGGCGGACCGAGCCCCCGCCCGCGCCCTCCACCCGCCTACCACGGCACCCCGCTCCCGTCCCCCGAGAAGAACCCTCCCGTCGGGCCGTCCTCCGGCAGCGTCGCCAGGCGTACCGCGCCTGCCGCCGCCTCCGCCGGGTCCCCCTCGCTTGCCGCCGCGCGGTCGTTGAGGTCCGTCCTGCGCAGGCCCGGTGCCAGCGCGTTGACCTTGAAACCCTCCTCCGCGAGCGTCTGGGCGTAGAAGAGCGTGAGGGCGTTCAGAGCCGTCTTCGACGAGCGGTACGCCGCGCCCGAGCCGGCGTGCACGGCGAACGCGCGGTCCGGGTCCGCGCTCCACGTCAGCGAGCCGGTTCCGCTGGAGACGTTCACGATGCGCGGCCTCGCCGAGCGGCGCAGGGCCGGCAGGAACGCGTTCGTGACCGTGAGGACCCCGAAGACGTTCGTCTCGTACGTGCGCCGGAAACTGTCGATGTCCGCCTCCGGCGCCGGGCGGCTGTCGGCCATGATGCCCGCGTTGTTGATCAGGACGTCCAGGTGGTCGACCTGCCTCGCGGCCTCCGCGACGCTGCCGGCGTCCGTGACGTCCAGGACCAGCAAGCGGGCGTCCCCGCCGATCTCCTCCGCCGCCCGCTCGCCGCGGCCCGCGTCGCGCGAGCCGACGTAGACCGTCATGCCGGCTGCCGCGAGCTGCCGCGCGATCTCCTTGCCGATGCCCTTGTTGGCCCCGGTGACCAGTGCTGTCGAGTCACGTGTCGAATTACTCATGCACCTGACGATTCCCGACCGGCGCGGACCGAGCCAGGGACAGGCCGTCCCTGGCATTCTCGTGCACCCCCACGGCGGGGCCCGACCACCGTGGTGCCGTCTGCACGGTCCCGCGGCGCGCGAGGCAAGCTGTATACGGGAACCCCGCCCCGAGCCCGACGAAAGGAGACCCCCATGCCGAGGCACGACCTCGCCCGCTTCCTGCGTGGCCGGCGCGAGCGCCTGAACCCCGCCGACCTCGGTCTCCCCGCCGACGGGCACCGCCGCCGCACGCCCGGGCTGCGCCGGGAGGAGGTCGCCGAGCTGGCCCACATGTCCGTCGACTACTACAGCCGTCTGGAGCAGGCGCGCGGCCCGCGCCCCTCACCGCGCGTCCTGGACGCCCTCTCCACGGCGCTCCGGCTGACCCGTGCCGAGCGCGGCCACCTCTTCCGGCTGGCCGGCGCGTCCCCGACGGCGCCCGCCGCGCCCGTGCGGCGCCTCCGCCCGCACGTCGCCGAGCTGCTGCGCCGCCTTCCCGACACCGCGGCCATCGTCACCGACGCCGCCTACGACGTCATCGCCTTCAACCCGCTCGCCCAGGCCGTGCTCGGCGCCGGCCTCGTCGCGGAACCGAACCTGGCCCGCCGGCGGTTCCTCGGGCCCGCCCTGGAGAGTTCGAGCACCGAGGAGTTCGGGTACGTCGCCGTCTCCCGGCTGCGGCGCGCGGCCGATCGTTATCCGCATGATCCGGCGCTCAACCGGCTCCTTACGGAACTGCGTGCGCACAGCGAGGAGTTCAGACAGATCTGGGACGACAACCCGGTGCACGCCCCCGGCCACCGCACCAAGGTCCTCAGCCACCCGCAGGTGGGCCCGCTGCGCCTCAACTGCGACGTGCTCGCCGTCCCCGACGACGATCAGCAGGTCGTCTTCATCACCGCCGATCCCGGAACCCCCGACGCGCGGGCCCTCCGGCACCTGCAACGCCAACTGCACGTGCAACCCAGCGGCTGAACGGGGCCAGACGGCGGCCTGGCGCGCCCCTCACGTCCGGCGCGCCCCCACTTCACAGCGCTCCCACTCCACAGCGCCCCTACCTCACAGCGCCTCCCGCGACGGCGTGACCGCCGTGCCCGACCTCCTCACCGGAGGCAGTGCGGACCACGGGAAGTTGATCCAGCGGTCCGTGCGGCGCCATACGTACTCGCACTTCACCAGCGACTGCGGCTTCTCGTAGATCACGGCGCTGCGGACCTCCGCCACCGCCGCCACGCAGAAGTCGCGCACGAGCTTCAGCGTCTTGCCGGTGTCGGCGACGTCGTCGGCGATCAGGACCTTCTTGTCCGTGAAGTCGATCGCGTTCGGCACGGGTGCGAGCATCACCGGCATGTCCAGGGTGGTGCCGACGCCCGTGTAGAACTCCACGTTGACCAGGTGGATGTTCTTGCAGTCGAGCGCGTACGCGAGGCCGCCCGCGACGAAGACGCCCCCGCGGGCGATGGACAGGACGAGGTCCGGCTCGAAGCCGTCGTCCGCGATGGCCTGCGCGAGCTCCCGGACGGCGGTGCCGAACTCCTCGTAGCCGAGGTTCTCGCGGTCCCCGTTCACCGGCACCTCAGCGTCTCCGTCCATCGGTATCTCAGCGTCCCCGTTCATCGGCCGTCAGACGTTCGTCCGGTGGAAGTTCAGGTAGGAGCGGGACGCCGTGGGGCCTCGCTGGCCCTGGTAGCGGGAGCCGTAGCGGTCGGAGCCGTACGGGTGTTCCGCGGGGGAGGTGAGGCGGAACAGGCAGAGCTGGCCGATCTTCATGCCCGGCCAGAGCTTGATCGGCAGGGTGGCGAGATTCGACAGTTCCAGGGTGACGTGGCCGGAGAAGCCCGGGTCGATGAACCCGGCCGTGGAGTGGGTCACGAGCCCCAGCCGGCCGAGGCTGGACTTGCCCTCAAGCCGGGACGCCAGGTCGTCGGGGAGCGTGATCGTCTCGTAGGTCGAGGCCAGCACGAACTCCCCGGGGTGCAGGATGAACGGCTCCTCCCCCTTGGGCTCCACCAGCCGCGTCAGGTCCACCTGCTCGACGGAGGGGTCGATGTGCGGGTACCGGTGGTTCTCGAACACCCGGAAGTACCGGTCGAGCCGGATGTCGATGCTCGACGGCTGCATCATCGACTCGTCGTACGGGTCGATGCGCACCCGTCCCGCGTCGATCTCGGCCCGGATGTCCTTGTCTGAGAGAAGCACGCCCCGAGGATACGCAGGGTAGGGGCGGGGGCGGCAACGCGGGCGCCGGCCGGGGGCGGCTACGCGGGGGCCGGGCGCCCGCGGCTGTCCGGGGCCGGCCGGGGCTCACCAGCCCCCGGCCCCCCGCCGTCAGGGCGTTCGCCTCAGAACGTGCCCAGCTTCAGCAGCGCCAGGATCGCGACCAGCTGGATCGCCGACGCCGCCAGCGCCTTCTGCCACGGCAGGTCGTGCGACCTCGACACCATCAGCGTCAGCAGGCAGCCCGCGCCGAGCCACGTCACTCCGCCGAGGACCTGGACGAACGACGCGTTGCCGCCCATGAAGATCGCGAAGACCAGCCGGGGCGCGTCCGTCAGCGACATGATCAGCATGGAGAGGCCGACCGTCGGCTGCCACGCCCCGTCACCGCCGAGCTGGCGGGCCAGCGTGTGGGTGACCACGCCGAGGATGAGGGAGCTGAGCAGCAGCGTCACCGCGGTGATGAGGACTATGGGCACGTCCGACGAGAGCGTGGTGTGGATCGCGTCCTCGCGCGCGCCGTTGAAGCCGAACACCGCGAGCAGCCCGTAGACGAACGTCACGATCAGGGCCGGGAGCCAGACCGTGTAGTCGCGCATCTGGAGGAACGTCTGCCTGGGCCGGAAGACGACTCCCGTGATCAGCTGCTGCCAGGGCAGCCGCGGGCCGGCGGGCGGGGCGGCGGCCTGCCCGGCGCGGTACGTGTCGCTGTCCCTGTACATCTCCTCGTTGACGCTGAACGCCTGCGTGTGCCCCGGTTGGTCCGCGGCGTACGGGTCCGGTGCCGGGCCCTGGCCGTAGCCGCCCCCGTCGCCGAAGTACTCCGGCTCCTCCCCGCCCCCGGCCGTCCGGCCCTGCGTCCACTGCTCGGGACGGCCGTACGAGGGGGTGGCCGCCGGGGCGCCCGGCGGCTGCTGCTGGGGGTACCCATAGCGGCCCGGCTGCTGGGCGTACGGAGGCGCGGTGGGGGCGCCGTACGGCGCCTGGCCCTGGGGGGCCTGTCCGTACGGCTGCTGCCGCGGGTGCGTCGGCGATTGCGGTTGTGCTTGCGGGACACGGCCCGCCCGGCCGCGTCCGATCCTGAATCCAGCCACGTCCTCGAAGCTACCTGTTCCGGCGAACTGCCGTACGGGGCCCGGCCTGCGCGCCCCTCTTTGCGGCCGAGCTGTGACATCCCCTAGGGGGTCGCCGGGGGATCCCCGACGGTTGCCGGCGGCCTCCGGAGGGTTCTTTCAGGGGGACGCCGGACGGCGTTCGCATGGACGTCACCGGCACGGCGGGCGTAGGGGTGTGACGAAGATCTCAGGCGGCTCGGGCGGGCTTCGCCTGCGGGTGCGCCGACGCCCGAGTCCGCCGAGCCAGGTGAGATCACTACTCGTCACTCATTACTCGTCGATCGTTACTCGTCACTCGTCACTCGTCACTCGTCGATCGCCGCGCCGAACGCGGCCCCGTGCGGCGCCGCGCCGAGCGCACCCGCCCCGTACGTCCACGCACCCGTCGCCGTGATCCCGCGGGCGGTGGCCGGGAGCAGCCAGACCTTGCCGTCGCCGGCGTTCTCGCCGGGGGCTGCGGCCACCAGGTCGAAGCGGCCGTCCGCGTCGGGGTCGACGAGGCGGACCTGCGCGCCCCAGCGGTCGCCGGCCTCGGCCGTGCCCGGGACGTGCGGGGAGCTCTGGGACCAGGCGCGCGAACCGGTGCCGGTGAGCCCGGCGGGGGTGCCGGGCAGGACGGTCACGGATCCGGCGTCGACGGCGGAGCCGCCGGTTCCCGCCGGCTGGTCCTCGCCGGGCGCCCCGACGGCCACGTCGGCGTAACCGTCGCCGTTCGCGTCGCCCACGGAGATGTCCGCGCCCCAGGCGTCGCCGCGCTCGGCGGTGCCGGGGACGTGGTCGGAGTCCTGGGTCCAGTCCTGGACGCGGGTGCCGGGTCCGCCGGGGCCCTGCGGGCTGCCGTAGTGCACGGTCACGACGCCTCCGGTGGGCCGGGCGCCGGCCGCCTCGCCGGGGGCGTCCGGCTCGCCGGTGACCAGGTCGTCGTAGCCGTCGCCGTCGATGTCGCCGGAGGCCGCCACGGGGCCGCCGCGCAGGTCCCGCACCCAGGCCGGGCCGTCCGGGCCGCCGGCCAGGTACGCGGACCAGCCACGGCCGGGGTCGGTGCCGGTTCCGGTGGTGACGCCCGAGACGACGAGGTCCGCGTAGCCGTCGTTGTCGTAGTCGCCGGTGGTGAGGGAGCGTGGCGCGAGCGCGCGCCGGGGCTCGCCCGCCCTGGCAGCCGCGGTGCCCCGCGTGGTGGCGTCCCGCGTGGTGGCGTCCAGCGCCCGGAACGCCCCGTGCGCCCGGCGGCGCTCCGGCGCGAGGGCCCCGTCCCCACCGCCACCGCTCCCGGGCGCCGCGTCGAACAGGAAGAAGCGGACGTCGGCCCGGTCGAGCACGGCGAGGACGTCGCCGGGCGTCGCGCCGCTGAGCCGGGCCGCGGCGACCGCGGCGCCGAAGCGGCCGTTCTCCTCGGCGGCCTCCGGCCCGACCCAGGTGCTGTCCGCTCCCGTAAGGCCGTCCGGCGAACCCCACAGGACGAGGGCGCCGCCCGCGTCGCTCACCCCCGAGCGGTCGTCGCCGGGGACACCGACGATCGCGTCGTCGTACCCGTCGGAGTCGAGGTCGCCGCTGGCCACGGCGGTGCCGAAGCCGTCACCGGGCGACGCCGGGCCGGGGACGCCCGGTGTGGCCCTGCTGATGGCCTTCGCGTGGGCGGTGCCGATGCCCTTCGCCGAGCCGTACTGGACGGTGACGAGACCGGCGCCCGCGGAGCCGCCGGCGACCGCGCCGGGCGCGCCGATGAGGACGTCCTCGTAGCCGTCGCCGTTGAAGTCGCAGTTGCGGTCGTTGGCGTGCGTGCCGCCGGGGGTTCCGGCGGAGGCGGTCGGGGCGGCTGCGACTGCAGCGCCCGCCATCAGCAGTAGCGATGCCGCTGTTGTCGCGGCCGAGCGGTAGGTGCGCACGTACGGCTCCCGGGTACGTCGATGGGCGGAGGGTGCGGCGCTGGGGCCCCGCCCGGCGGAGGGCGACGGACCCGCACCGGCTCCGCCCGTGTTCGACACCGGGGGAGGGCCAAGGGTTGTACGGGGTGGTGCAGTTGGGGCGTTATGGGGGTGTGGAGGTGGGAGTTGGGATCGGGAGGTCTGGGCCGGGAGGTCTGGGCCGGGAGGTTCTGGGGTCATGCGGTGCGGGCGCGCCGGAAACGCGTCGGGGCGCCCTCGCTGTAGAGGGTGCCCCGAGCCTGCCTCACGTGGCCGGGCCGGTACCGGCCGCCAACGATGGGCCTTCCGGCTAGTCCACCGGCGCGGGCTTCGCGTCGCCGGCCGCCGCGGGGGGTGCCTCGCCGTCGCCGGGCGCACCGGAATCCGTGGCCGAACCGGAGCTCGTTGCCGAATCAGAGTCCGTGGTCGAACCGGAGTCCGTTGCCGAACCGGAGTCCGTTGGCGAACCGGAATCCGTGGTCGAACCCGAGCCAGTGGCCGAACCGGAACCGGCACTCGCACCGCCGGCACCCGCACCGCCCGCACTCGCCGCACCGTCGTCCGCCCCGGCACCGTCCCCGGCCGCTCCGGCCTCCCCGGCACCGTCCCCGGCCTCCCCGCCGTCCTCCGCGGGCGCCTTCCTGACCGAGTCCAGGAGGAGCTGGGCGACGTCCACGACCTGCAACGTCTCCTTGACGGCCGTCGCCGTGCCACCGCCGGCCGCTCCGGCCGGCCCCGCTCCGGAAGCGCCGGCCGCGGCCTCCGCCGCCGACTTCTTGCCGTTGACCGAGTCCGTCAGCATGACCAGGCAGAACGGGCAGGCCGTCGAGATGATGTCCGGGTTGAGGGACAGCGCCTCGTCCACGCGCTCGTTGTTGACGCGCTTGCCGATCCGCTCCTCCATCCACATCCGGGCCCCGCCGGCGCCGCAGCAGAAGCCGCGCTCCTTGTGGCGGTGCATCTCCTCGTTCCGCAGGCCGGGCACCTTGGCGATGATCTCGCGCGGCGGTGTGTAGACCTTGTTGTGGCGGCCGAGGTAGCACGGGTCGTGGTAGGTGATCAGGCCCTCCACCGGGGTGACGGGGACCAGCTTGCCCTCGTCGACCAGGTGCTGGAGGAGCTGGGTGTGGTGGATCACCTCGTACTCGCCGCCGAGCTGCGGGTACTCGTTGGCGATCGTGTTGAAGCAGTGCGGGCAGGTCGCGACGATCTTCTTCGAGGACTTCGGCTTGCGCGTCGCCGGGTCGGGGTTGCCCTCGTCGTCGAGCTCCTCGCCGAACGCCATGTTCAGGGAGGTGACGTTCTCCATGCCGAGTTCCTGGAACAGCGGCTCGTTGCCGAGGCGGCGCGCGGAGTCGCCGGTGCACTTCTCGTCGCCGCCCATGATCGCGAAGTTCACGCCCGCGATGTGCAGCAGTTCGGCGAACGCCTTCGTGGTCTTCTTGGCCCGGTCCTCCAGGGCGCCGGCGCAGCCGACCCAGTAGAGGTAGTCGACCTTGGTGAGGTCCTCGACGTCCTTGCCGACGACGGGCACCGCGAAACCGGTCTCGCGCTCCAGCTCCTTCGTCCACTCCAGGCGCTGCTTCTTGGCGAGGCCCCAGGGGTTGCCCTTCTTCTCCAGGTTCTTGAGCATCGTGCCCGCCTCGGAGGGGAAGCTGGACTCGATCATCACCTGGTAGCGGCGCATGTCCACGATGTGGTCGACGTGCTCGATGTCGACGGGGCACTGCTCGACGCAGGCGCCGCAGGTGGTGCAGGACCACAGGACGTCCGGGTCGATGACGCCGTTCTCGGCCAGCGTGCCGATCAGCGGGCGCTCGGCCTCGGCGAGCGCGGCGGCGGGCACGTCGCGGAGCTGCTCCTCGGTGCCCTGCTCCTCGCCCTCGGCGTTCTTGCCGCCGCCCGCGAGCAGGTACGGCGCCTTGGCGTGGGCGTGGTCGCGCAACGACATGACCAGCAGCTTCGGCGAGAGCGGCTTGCCGGTGTTCCACGCGGGGCACTGCGACTGGCAGCGGCCGCACTCGGTGCAGGTGGAGAAGTCCAGCAGGCCCTTCCAGGAGAAGTGCTCGACCTGGCTGACGCCGAAGACGTCGTCCTCGCCGGGGTCGGTGAAGTCGATCGGCTCGCCGCCCGACGTCATGGGCTGGAGCGCGCCGAGGGCCGTGCCGCCGGCGGCCTCCCGCTTGAACCAGATGTTCGGGAACGCCAGGAAGCGGTGCCAGGCCACGCCCATGTCCGTCTTCAGCGCCACCGTGATCATCCAGATGAAGGACGTGCCGATCTTGATCAGGGCGACGAGGTAGACGAGGTTCTGGAGGGTGCCCGCGTCCAGGCCCCGGAAGGCGGTGACCAGCGGGTACGAGACCAGGTACGACGCCTCGTAGCCGGTGACGTGGTGCAGGCCGCCCTCCAGGCCGCGCAGGGTGAGGATGCACAGGCCGATGATCAGGATGACGGCCTCGACGAAGTAGGCCTGGCCGAAGTTGGACCCCGCGAAGCGGGACTTCCGGCCGGCGCGGCCCGGCAGCGAGAGCTGGCGGATCACGATGAGCGTCAGGATGCCGAGCGTCGTCAGGATGCCGATCAGCTCGACGAACACCTGGTAGACCGCCCAGTTCCCGATCACGGGCAGCGCCCAGTCGGCCTGGAAGAGCTGGCCGAAGGCGTTCACCAGGGTCAGGACGAGGGTGAAGAAGCCGACCGCGACGAACCAGTGCGCGACGCCGACCACACCCCACCGGTTCATCCGGGTGTGCCCGAGGAACTCCCTGGCCACGGTGGCCGTGCGCTGTCCGGGCCGGTCCGTCCTTGTCCCGGCGGGCACGGGCTGGCCGAGCCGCACGAAGCCGTAGATCTGTCCGATGGCCCTGGCGAACAGGGCCACGCCGACCACGGCGAGGACCAGCGACACGATGATCGCGGCGAGTTGCATGAAGGCTCCTCGAACCTCGGGGTACCTCCCACGCGTTCAGCGCTGGGGGAGCGAGCGGAATACCAAGCCGCCTACCCGGCCTCTCGGCCTTACTAAGCGGTAACTTATGTAGTCTGTTCGAGAGTACCCAGTTATTGCGTCGCACTGTAGCCAGTAGGGCGGTGATCTGCGTCGCGGAGGCGGGGCCGAGGGTGGTGTGCCGTGGATGGGTGCCGTGGCCGGGGTGCCGTGGATCGGTGCCGAGGGCAGGGTGCCGTGGGCCGGGGTGCCGCGGGTGGGCGTGGACGGGGCTCGCCGGCGTGCGGTCGCCTGGAGCCGTGACGATTACTGCGGGGGCCGTGACGGTTCCTGCGGGGGCCGTGACGGTCCCTGCGGGTCACCCGCGGCGGTCAGGTCACCCGATGGCCCCCGGCCCCGGCGGCGAGATCACCCGGGCTGCCCCGGCCCCGGCGGCGGGCCGCGTGGCGTGGAGGCGCGCCGGATGGCGACGAGGGCGGCGTCGTCCGGGAGCCGCCCCTCGGTGTGTCGGAGCAGATCGCGGCGCACGTGGCTCAGCAGCGCCGCGGGCGTGTCGTCCGTCCACCGCGCGGCCCGTTCCGCGAAGGGATAGAACGCGCCGTTCTCGTCGCGGGCCTCGATGACGCCGTCCGTGTAGAGGAGGAGCGTGTCGCCCGGCTCGAAGGAGAGCACGTCGAGGGGGTGGGTCGGCTCCCCGGCCATGCCGACCCCGAGCGGAGGCGTGGGGTGCACGCTGGGCTCGGTGACGCGGTGCCCGCGGCTGAGGAGCAGCGGGGCGAGGTGGCCGCAGCTGGTCAGCCGGGCGATCGAGTCGTCGTCGGGGATCTCCAGGAGGAGCGCGGTGGCGAACCGCTCCCCGGCCTCCTCGGCCGGCTCGAAGTCCGCGAGGTAGCGGGTGATGCTGCGCTCCAGTGCGGCGGCCAGCTCGGGCAGGGTGGTGTGCTGGTGGGCGGCCTCCCGGAAGGAGCCGAGCACCAGGGCGGCCTCGCCCAGCGCCGGCAGCCCCTTTCCGCGGACGTCGCCGATCAGCAGGCGGGTGCCGTGCTCGCTGCGCGCGGCGGCGTACATGTCGCCGCCGATCTGCGCCTCGTCCTCCGCGGCGAGGTAGAGGCAGGCCGCGTCCAGCGGCCCCAGCCGCTCGGGCAGCGGCCACAGCAGCACCTGCTGTGCGGCCTCGGCGACGGAACGCACCTGGGCGAGCTGCCTGCTGCGCCGCTCCCGCACCACGGAGAAGGTCCAGATGAGGAAGGACAGCAGGGCGATGGCGGGGATCTGCACCAGGTGGTTGACGGTCGTCAGCCCGCCGTGCCACTGCGCGATGACCACCTGCGCCGCGGTGGCCAGCAGCCCGATGAGCGCGACGCGGCGGGGCCCGGCGAACGAGGGTGTGATCGCCGGGGCGATCACCAGCAGCGGCCCCAGGTGAACGTTGGGCGGGGTACGGATGTCCACGATCGTGATCACCACGATGAGGGCGATCGGTATCACCAGCAGCGCCGTACCCGATGGCCAGGACTGCCGCACCCCGGCAAACCGCCGCCGGAACTCCACCTCTCCACGGTGCACCGGGGCCCGGCGTGCCACAAACGCAGCGTGGGGCGCCTGCGGCGCCGAGGCCTCAGGGGGCACGCCGGTAGCCGGGAAACCCATGGCCGATTCGTCGCATCTTCTCCTTCCAGCACGGGCCGTTCAGCGCGTTTCCTGAAGAGACACGTTTCCTGAAGAGAAACGCTGTTAAAACGCCGGGAAAGGGGATCAATGGCATGAGCACCGACGCGCCCGACCCGGGAGGAGACGCCGGCGCCGGTGGTGACCCCGACGGCGGCGTCAACGGCACCATCGGCCCCTGGGGCAGGAGAATCATCGGGATCTGCACGGTGATCACGGCGATCGTCGGCGTGTCAGGCCTCATCCTGGGGTTCTGGCAGGACCTCTTCGGCCACGACGAGAAGGGCTCGGCACCGCGGGGGACCGTGAGCCTCCCCGCGTCGCCCTCGATGACGACCGACACCGGCCGGGCGGGATCCGCGCCCCCGTGCACGGCGTCGAGCGGCCACGACATCACGGTGCGGTTGAAGGAGGAGCCGACCAGTTCCGCAGCGCACTTGATCGCCACGGTGAAGTGTGCGGTGGGACCGGGGAACCACCTCTCGTGGGTGGTGCGGAAGGACACCGGCGATCCGGCTCACCCCCGCATCCACTACACGCTGAGGTACGACCTGGGACAGGAGGGCCCCGGCGAGTACCCCTACGACTCCATCCTCGACACCACCGCACCGGGATCGAAGCGGACGGTATCCGTCGTCCTCATGGACGACGCGACCTACCGCGCGGTGGTGACGAGCCGGGACCCCGACACCGCCTACGTGCAGCTGCCCTCCCCGATTCCGTACGCCTCCAACTCGGTCCTGGTGACGACCCCCGGATGACCGCTCGGCCCGCTCCCGTCCGGGTTCCGACGGCCCGCTCCAGTCCGGGTTCCGACGGCGGACTCGGCCCTTCGGCACGCCCGACGAACCCCGTCGGTGACCATGGCCTGCGCGGTGCGGAGGACCGGTCACATGCCGTAGCGCGACGACCCGAGGCGCACCTGGTGGCCGGTGATGCTCATCTCCACCCCGTCCCGGGTGGCGCGGGCCGACGTGAAGCCGGCGCCCTCCGGAAGGCCGACCCGCCACACCATGTCGGCGGCTTGGGCGCCGGGGATGTTCACGGTGAGCTCTTCGCCCTGCGCGAGGAGCGTCCCCGTGCTGTTCACCGGGCTTCCCTCGATCGTGCCCGAGACCCTGAGGTGCGCCGCCTGGCCGCTCGAACCGGGGGCCGGCGAGACCGTCAGCCGGTCGCCGTGTCCCGCGAGCCGCGTCAGCACGGCGGACAGTTCCTTGTAGGACAGGTTCAGGGTGCCGGTGGCGAGGTTCGCCTCGGCGCTACGGCCGGCCAGCGAGGTCACGCGCACACCGCGCAGGTCGAGGTCGAGGCGGTCGATGTGCAGGTAGCCGCCCTGCGCGTTGGTCGTGGTGTCGACGTAGAACCGGCCCGCATCCAGCGTGACGTGGTCGAAGTCCCCACCGGCTGCCTGGGTCAGGAACGGGAAGCCCTCGATCGACAGGTCCAGATACCCGTCGGTGGTGTTCGCGTAGCCGTACTTCTCCTTCGCGAGCTGGGCGACCTCCTTGTCGGCGTAGTGCACGGCTATCCGGTCGGCCGCCGTGAAGAGCAGGGCGAGCACCACCACGGTGATCGCCAGGACCTTCACCCATCTTCGTCTCATGCCGTTCCCTCCACGCGGTGACATGTCGCTGTCGCTGTCGCTGTCGATGCCGATGTCGCTGTTTCCGCCCAGCCTGCCGCCGCCGGGGCGGGCGCGACTGAGTACACGTACTCATCTTGTGCGACGCCTGAGGCAGAGGAGGGCGCTTGCGCCAACTGGGGGCGCGACGGACATGGAAACGGCCTCACCGAAGATCTTCGGTGAGGCCGTCTGCCCAGGTCAGGGCGGTTGTGGCTGGGGCCGGGGTCGAACCGGCGACCTTCCGCTTTTCAGGCGGACGCTCGTACCAACTGAGCTACCCAGCCACGCGGTTCACGAGGAACCGCAGCGGTCCTGACGGGATTTGAACCCGCGGCCTCCACCTTGACAGGGTGGCGAGCACTCCAAACTGCTCCACAGGACCAAGCTTCGTGGATTGCGGGACTTAGTCTCGCACATCATGACGCGTGCCCCCAACGGGATTCGAACCCGTGCTACCGCCTTGAAAGGGCGGCGTCCTAGGCCGCTAGACGATGAGGGCTATCGGCCCGCCTGGGCGCTTCTCAGCGCGTCGGGGACGTGAGAAGCATATGGGATGGCGGTTGGTATCGCCAAAACCGTTTACGGGATGGTAGACGCCCTGGTCCGGGCGGTCGACGGCGGCGCCTTGGACCGCGCCTTGGGAGGCGGACGGCGCCCGGGGCCGGGGCGTGTGCGCCGGTGCGGGTGGGTTCGGGTTGGTGCGGTGTCCGTGGCGGGGTGGGCGGGTGTGGTCCGGGGGTCCCACGAGGCGGGTGATCAGTGGGTCGGGCTCGGGGTGCTCGGCGCGGTCCGGCCCGGCGTGGCCCGTCCCGGCGCGCCAGGGGAGGAAGCGCTCGGGGAGGACGTGCCCGGGGAAGGCGTGCCGGGGGACGGGCTCGCGCCCGGCTGGTTCTCCTCCGGGAGGTGGCGGCTGACCTCCGCCGTGGCCAGGCCGAGGCCCCCGAGGTGTATCTCGTCCCAGGCCTGGAGGCGCCGGGTGTCGCGGTCGAAGTAGAGCACGGACGCCTCGATCGGGTCCGGATACTTGCCCTCCACCGCGCGCAGCCCGCTGCCGCCGGTCGAGCCCTCGATGCGCAGCCGGGTGCCCAGTTTCAGCATCTCGGTCTCCTCGTGGTGGATGTGCCCGGCCAGGGCCAGCGGCACCGTCCCGTCCGTCTGCTGTGCGGCCAGCGGTTCGTGGGCGATCGCCACGTCCACCGGGGTGCCCGCCGCCCTCTGGTCGCGTATCGCGGAGGCGAGCCGGGCGCCGGTGATCACCTCGGCCGGGTCGCCCCCCGGCCTGATCGAGCGGTCCGGCGTGTACTGCGGGTCACCCGTCCCGGCGAACCGCAGGCCGGCGACCGAGAGCGCCTCTCCGTTGTCGAGCACGTGCACGTTCCTCATGTGCTCCAGGTACTTCTGCGTGGTGCCGGAGTCGTGGTTGCCGCGCACCCAGACGTAGGGGGCGCCGAGGTCCTTGATGGGGTCGAGGAAGCCGTTCTCGGCGGCGGTGCCGTGGTCCATCGTGTCGCCCGAGTCGACGATCACGTCGATGTCGTACTGCTTCACGAGCGAGGCGACGATGTGCCAGCTCGCCGGATTGAGGTGGATGTCGGAGACGTGCAGCACGCGGATCGTGCTCGGGTCCGGGCTGTAGGCCGGCAGCGTGGACGTCACCTCGTAGAGCTTGGTCATGTTGGTCACCAGGCGGGCCAGCTCCTGCTGGTAGACGTCGAACTCGCTGACGATGCTGCGGGCGTTGCCGACGACCGAGGGCGCGCTGCTGAGCAGGCCGGAGAACTTCGGCTCCAGGACGGAGTTCGGGTTCCAGGTGGCGTACGCGGTGCCGCCGGACGCGGCCAGCAGGGCGAGCGCCAGGCCGCCGGTCGCCACGGCGCGCCGCGGACGGCGGTACACGACGAGGCCGAGCGCCGTCGCGCCGGCGACCACGGCCACGCAGGAGCGCACGGCGAGGTCGACCGTGCCGTGCACCACGTCGCGGGCGACCTCGTCCTGGAGCCCCGAGATCCGTTCCGGGTGCTTGACCAGGGCCTCGGAGCGCACCGGATCCAGCCGGTCCACGTCCACGTCCAGGCGGATGGGGGCGGTGTGCGAGTCCAGATCCAGGGCGCCGAGCGGCGACACGTTGATCTTCGTGCCACCGGTCAGCGACGGCCGCAGCGTCATCCGCGTGTCCATCGGGCCGACCGGGGCCCGCACCCCGCCGACCGTCAGCAGGCCGAGCCAGGAGCCCAGCAGGACGACGCAGACGAGCGCCAGCGCCCGGAGGTACGGCCGTCCGGGGCCGCTCGCCGCCGGGTCGCGGAGGTCGAGCTCCGGCAGCCCCCGCCGGGGGGTGCCGGGCGTGGGGCGGCCCCGGGGGGTGCTGGCCCTGGGGCGGCCCCGGGGGGTGCGGGCCCCGGCGCGGCTACGGGTGGTGCGGGTCGTCTGCCGGGCGGGGTGGGCCCCGGCGCGGGGGCCGCGAGGGTGGGGGACGACGGTACGGGGGCGGCGGAGGAGGAGGCTCTTGAGGCGGCTCAGGTCGCGGAGGCCGCCGGGGAGGGCGGCGGTCGTCCTGGAGCGGACTGCGGCTGCTGCTTTTGCGATCGCTGCGGAGATGGCGGCCATGGCGGCGTTCCTGCGGTGCGTCGGCGGTTGCGGTCGGTTGCGCGGTTGCGGTCACTTCGGCGGTGCGGTCACTACAGGGGTTGCGGTCACTTCGGAGGTTGCGGTCACTTCGGCGGGCGGTGCGTCAGCACGGTTCCGTGCGCGGCCCGTTCCTCCCGAATGCCCAGGTGCCGTGGTGGATATGCGGCCATTCGGCTCGCGGACCGGCGGACTCGCGGCCGGTCGCCTCGCGCCCCCGGTTCGTGCGCCTCCGCCCCCCGGTTCGTGCGCTCGTCCCCAGCCCGGTCCGTGCGCTCCTCGCCCTCGGCTCGCCTCGCGCTCCTCGGTGGCGGGTGGGCCCGGCATCTGGACGGGCCGCGGGCCGGTCGTCCCGCGGCCCGGTGGCCGACAATGGCGGTGTGCTGGAGATGACGCGCGAGGAGTTCGAGGAACTGGTCGCCGAGGCGCTGGACCGCATCCCGCCCGAGCTGATGCGCCTGCTCGACAACGTGGCGGTGTTCGTGGAGGACGAGCCCGACCCGTCCGACCCCGGCCTGCTCGGCCTGTACGAGGGCACGCCGCTGACCGAGCGGGGCGAGTGGTACGCGGGCGTGCTGCCCGACCGCATAACCATCTACCGGGGTCCGACGCTGCGCATGTGCTCGACCCGGGAGGAGGTCGTCCGGGAGTCCGAGGTCACGGTGGTCCATGAAATCGCCCACCACTTCGGCATCGACGACGCACGGCTCCACGCCCTCGGGTACGGGTGAGTGGGCTCGGCGGCACGAGAGCCGGGGCCCGGGTCGGCCATGACGGCTGGAAACGAGCGGTGTGGGGCCCTCCGGGCCGTTTGGGGTCGGTGTGGCGCGTGTCCTCGTGACGGCGGCGGGAGTTGGGCAGGTGGATCCGTGCCCCGTGCCCCGGAGGTGGCTTCCGTGCGCCCCTTGTACGTATCCGACCGTTCGCTGCGTGCCTTCCAGAGACCGCTGCGCGTTCCCCTCCGGCTCACCGCGGCCGTCGTGGCCGTGGCGGCGTCCGCCGGGTGCATGAGCTTCGCCGCCGAGGGCGATCAGGGGTCGGTGCGCTCGCCCGTGCCCTCGCGGTCGGCCGTGCAGCCCGAGGTCGCCTCGGCCGTCGGCGGGGCGGCGGCGCAGGGCGGACCGGGGACGGACGGCCGGTCCGGCGAGGGCGACGCGGACGGCGCCGGCGACACGGCCGGGAAGAAGGCCGAGGGTGACGGGAAGCACGACCGCGACGACGGCAAGGACAGCAAGGACGGCAGGGACGGCAAGGGGAAAGGGAAGTCCGGCGAGCACGAGGCAGGGAAGGGAAAGGGGCGCGCGGGGCACGGCGGAACGACGCCCCGGCCGGACGGTCCCACGCGGCCCGGGACGGGTGGCGCCGGTTCCGGTTCCGGGACGCCGTCCGGCCATCCCTCGGACCCGGGCGGCGAAGGCTCCGGCGGGACCGGCACCCCGCCGCCCGCCGGCGGCGGGACCGGCCCGTCCCAGCCGACCCCGGATCCGACCCCCACGCCCACCCCGCCCCCGGCACCCCCCGGAGCGAGCAAGCCGGCGAGTGCCAGCAGGCCGGCGGGCGCGGGCAGGGGTACCGAGAACGGCTCGCCCTCGGCCCAGGGGGACGTCCCGCAGCCGTGGGCCGACCCGTCGTCGCACGGCGCCGCGCGACGCGATGTCTAGGCGCGATGTCCATGCGATGTCCAGCGGAATGCCGCGGCGCCGGGCGGCGTTGGCATGACGTCATCCGTGACGGGCCCGAACGTCATCCGTGACGACCCCGGACGTCATCCGTGACGACCCCGGACGTGATCGCTGATCAGGCCGGGACGTGATCCGTGACGGGTGGCGAGCCCCGATCGGCACAGGGTGACCGTAGGTGGTCGTTGGGGCGGAGGTCCGCCGTCCCCCTGCTGGTTTGCTTTACGGGTCCCGGGACCCGTAAGGTGGTAGATCGTTTGATCCCATTTGCCCGGCGCACTCCCCAACTAGAGCGGGGGACAGAAGCGCGCCGCGTGTGGCGCGTACTCCTTGCTTGCCGTGGCAGACCGCATTGAGGCGGTCGTATGACCTCGCGGAGTCCGAGCGCGTGCCGTGAACTCCGGAAGGTTTGCAGCTGCATGTCCGTATCCAGTCCTGACCACGTCGCCGTGCCCGAGGCCGACGAGGTCGGAACACCAGGCCGTACCGTCGAGGCCACCGCTGCAAGCGGTGGGACCTCCGAGGCCACCGACACCCCCGGGTCCACCGAGACTGCCGGGGCCACCGACTCTTCTGAGGTCAACGAAATCCAAGAGACCGCCGAAATCACCGAGACCTCCGCCACCCCCGAGGCCGTCGAACCCTCCGAGGCCACCGAGACCACGGAGGCCGTCGAGCCCGCCGAGCCGACCTTCAGGGACCTCGGCCTCCCGGACGGCGTCGTCCGCAAGCTCGCGCAGAACGGCGTGACCGTCCCGTTCCCGATCCAGGCCGCGACCATCCCGGACGCCCTGGCCGGCCGGGACATCCTCGGCCGCGGACGGACCGGCTCCGGCAAGACCCTCTCCTTCGGCCTGCCGCTGCTCGCCACCCTCGCGGGCGGCTACACCGAGAAGAAGCGGCCGCGCGGCATCATCCTCACGCCCACCCGCGAGCTGGCCATGCAGGTCGCCGACGCCCTCCAGCCCTACGGCGACGTCCTCGGGCTGCGCATGAAGGTGGTCTGCGGCGGCACCTCGATGGGCAACCAGATCTACGCGCTGGAGCGCGGCGTCGACATCCTCGTCGCCACCCCGGGCCGGCTGCGGGACCTCATCGGCCGCGGCGCCTGCTCCCTTCAGAGCGTCCAGGTCGCCGTCCTCGACGAGGCCGACCAGATGGCCGACCTGGGCTTCCTGCCCGAGGTCACCGAGCTGCTCGACCAGGTTCCGGAGGGCGGCCAGCGCATGCTGTTCTCGGCCACCCTCGACCACGACATCGACACGCTCATCAAGCGGTACCTGAACGCGCCCGTCACCCACGAGGTGGACCCCTCGGCCGGTGCGGTCACCACGATGAGCCACCACATCCTGATCGTGAAGCCGCGCGACAAGGCGCCGGTGACGGCGGCGATCGCCGCGCGCAAGGGGCGCACGATCGTGTTCGTCCGCACGCAGATGGGCGCCGACCGCGTCGCCGAGCAGCTGCGTGACGCCGGCGTGCGCGCCGACGCGCTGCACGGCGGTATGACCCAGGGCGCCCGCACCCGGACCCTGGCCGACTTCAAGGACGGTTACGTCAACGTCCTCGTCGCCACCGACGTCGCCGCCCGCGGCATCCACGTCGACGGCATCGACCTCGTGCTGAACGTCGACCCGGCCGGCGACCACAAGGACTACCTGCACCGTTCGGGCCGCACCGCGCGCGCGGGCCGGTCCGGCACGGTGGTCTCGCTCGCCCTGCCGCACCAGCGGAGGCAGATCTTCCGCCTCATGGAGGACGCGGGCGTGCAGGCCGCGCGGCACATCGTGGGCGGCGGCGGGGTGTTCGACCCCGAGGTCGCGGAGATCACCGGTGCCCGGTCGATGACCGAGGTGCAGGCCGAGTCCGCCGGACGCGCCGCCGAGCAAGCGGAGCGCGAGGTCAGGGACCTCACCGAGCAGCTGGAACGCGTCCGTCGCCGCGCCGTGGAACTGCGCGACGAGGCCGAGTCGCTGACGGCCCGGGCCGCCCGCGAGAGGGGCGAGGAACCGCGCGCCGCACAGACGGACACGGCCGCGTCCGGCGCGGACGTGCCGGCCGGCGCGGTGTCCGCGCGGTCCGACTCCTCCTCTGTTGCATCTGTCACCTCTGTGCCGTCCGCTTCGGACGCCGCCGTTCCGGATGCCGCCGCCCAGGACGCGCCCGTCGCCGGCACCTCCGGCCCGGACGCGCTCAGCGCGGGTACGGGTGCGCGGACGGCTTCCGACTCCGCTTCCGCCTCCACCTCCGCCGAGGCGACGGACGCGACGGACGGTGCCGGCTCACGTGCCGCCGCGACCGTGGCGACTCAGGCGCCCGTCTCCGTGCCCCGGCAGGCCGGTCCGCAGGACACCGACGACCGCGCCGCCGGCACCGGCCGGGCGAACGGCGCGGACCGCGACGCTGACCGCGGTGGTTTCGGCCGCGGCCGGGACCGCGATTCCGACCGTGACCGCAACCGCGACCGCGGGTTCGACCGCCGCGACGGTGACCGTCCCGGCTTCCGCCGTGACGGCGACCGTGACCGCTACCGCGGTGGCGACCGTGACCGTGCCGGCCGCGGCTTCGACCGCCGTGACGACCGTCGCGACGGACGCGGTCAGGGGCGCGACGATCGCTCCGGCGGCTTCCGCCGGGACGACCGCGGCGGCCGCTCCTTCGGCCAGCGGGACCAGGGCCAGGACCAGGGCCGCGGCCGCGGCTGGGACCGTGACCGGGACCGCGGCGGCTTCGGCCGGGACCGTGACCGCGGCTTCGACCGCGGCGGGGACCGCGACCGCTCGGGCCGCGGCTTCGACCGCCGTGACGGCGACCGGCCGGGCTTCCGCCGTGACGGTGACCGGCCCGGTTTCCGCCGTGACGGCGACCGCACGGACGGCCGCCGCGACGGCGACCGCCCCGGTTTCGGCCGGGACAGGGACCGCTACGGCAACGGAAGCCGGAGCGGCGACCGCTACGGCGACCGTGACCGCGCCGGTTACGGCGACCGGGGCCGCCCGGCCGCCGGCGGCCGGGACTGGGACCGGAACAAGGACAGGGACCGCACCGACCGTCCCGGCTTCCGCCACGACGACCGCGGCGGCTACCGCGGCGGCGACCGGCCGTTCAACCGCGACCGCCGCGACGACCGGCCCGCCGGCACGCACCGCTCCGGCGGCCACCGTCCGGGCGGCCACGACCGTCCCAGCAGCCGGCGCGACGACCACCGGGGTTCCGGCTCCGGTTCCGGTTCCGCGTCCGGTGGGGCGGGCGGCACGTACCGCCGCCGTGAGGACAAGCCGCGCTGGAAGCGCAACGGCTGAGTCCGGCCTGCTCAACGCGTGAGAACGGCCGGGGAGGGCCGCCGATTCGGCGGCCCTCCCCGGCCGTTCGGCCGTCCCGGGGCCGCGCCCGACCGACCGTCCCCGACACGGGCACCCGGCCGGTACGCACCCATCTCCCGTCCCCCCCGTCCCCCCCCCGTCCCCACCCCATCCACCCCCATCCCCACCCCATCCACCCGCGTCCGCCCCCGGCACGCGCCCCTGTCACGCCATACGCGTGTGGCGCGTGCGCATGCCGCGGACCCGGTGGGGGAATCGCTGGGTGCATGACAAAGGACTCGCAGCCCCCCGTCCCCTCCCGGCCGGACCCCGCCCCGGACGTCCCCCCGGCCGGCCCGGCCGCTCCCTCCGCCGAACCGGACGTGCCCCCGACCTGGGCGGGCGCCTCCGCGACCCGGACCGACGTACCGCCACCCACGGACGGTCAGCCACCCGAAGACGGTCAGCCGCCCACGGACGGTCAGCCACCAGAACCCGGACAGCCGCCCGAAGACGGTCAGCGGTCCGGAAAGGGTCAGCGGTCCGAAGCGAAGGACCCCCCGCCGTCCGGCGCCGTCCTCTCCGACGAGGAGCGTCTCGCCCAGCTCGGCTACACCCAGGTCCTGGCCCGCCGGATGTCGGCGTTCTCCAACTATGCCGTCTCGTTCACGATCATCTCCGTCCTCTCCGGCTGCCTCACCCTCTACCTCTTCGGCATGAACACCGGCGGCCCCGCGCTGATCACCTGGGGCTGGGTGGGCGTCGGCCTGATGACGCTGTTCGTCGGTCTCGCGATGGCCGAGATCTGCTCGGCGTACCCGACCTCCGCGGGCCTCTACTTCTGGGCGCACCGGCTGGCCCCGGAGCGGACGGCCGCGGCCTGGGCCTGGTTCACGGGCTGGTTCAACGTGCTGGGCCAGGTCGCGGTGACCGCCGGCATCGACTTCGGTGCGGCGTCGTTCCTGGGCGCGTACCTGAACCTCCAGTTCGACTTCACGGTGACCCCGGGCCGCACGATCCTGCTCTTCGCGGCGATCCTGCTGCTGCACGGCCTGCTGAACACCTTCGGGGTGCGCATCGTCGGCCTGCTGAACAGCGTCAGCGTGTGGTGGCACGTGCTGGGCGTCGCGGTGATCGTGGCGGCGCTGGCCATCGCCCCGGACAGCCACCAGTCGGCGTCGTTCGTCTTCACCCGCTTCGTCAACAACACCGGCTGGGGCAGCGGCGTGTACGTCGTCCTCATCGGGCTGCTGATGGCCCAGTACACGTTCACCGGCTACGACGCGTCCGCGCACATGACGGAGGAGACGCACGACGCGTCGACGGCAGGTCCCCGCGGGATCGTCCGGTCCATCTGGACGTCGTGGGTGGCCGGTTTCGTCCTGCTGCTCGGCTTCACCTTCGCGATCCAGTCGTACGACGGCGAGCTGGCCTCGCCGACCGGGGCGCCGCCCGCGCAGATCCTGCTCGACGCGCTGGGCGCGACGGCCGGGAAGCTGCTGCTGCTCGTGGTGATCGGGGCGCAGCTGTTCTGCGGCATGGCCTCGGTCACCGCCAACAGCCGGATGATCTACGCCTTCTCGCGGGACGGCGCCCTGCCCCTCTCGCGGGTGTGGCACACCGTCAGCCCGCGCAGCCGCACGCCCGTCGCTGCGGTCTGGCTGGCCTCCCTGGGGGCGCTGGTGCTCGGGCTGCCGTACCTGATCAACGTGACGGCGTACGCGGCGGTGACCTCGATCGCCGTGATCGGGCTCTACATCGCCTACGTCATCCCCACGCTGCTGAGGCTGCTCAAGGGGGACTCGTTCGAGCGGGGACCCTGGCACCTGGGGAGCTGGTCGCGGCCGGTCGGGGTGGTCGCGGTGGTCTGGGTCGGCGTGATCACGGTGCTCTTCATGCTGCCGCAGGTCTCGCCCGTGACCTGGGAGACGTTCAACTACGCGCCGGTCGCCGTGCTGGTCGTGCTCGGCTTCGCGTCGACGTGGTGGCTGGCGTCGGCACGCCACTGGTTCCTCAACCCGGACCACGAGCGGACCATCGCCCGTGAGAGCGCGCGGGAGGCTGCTCGGGAGGCCGAGCGGCGGGGGTAGGCGGGCCCGCCCGGGCGGCCGTGGAGGGCGCCCGGGCGCGCCGTCACCCCGAGAGCCGGGGAGAACCGAAACGAAGCGGCTTACGAGCCCTCCGCCAGCTTCTCCTGCCGCTTGCGCTCCTGCTCGAAGAGGTGGATGAGTTCCTTCGTCTCGGGGGACGGGTCGTCCTCCTCGTCGTCGTCCAGGTTCACGCCCTGCTCGCGCAGCTGCTGGGCCTGGAGGGCGGCGGGCGGGTCGGGGTCGGGGTCGGAGGGGCGCGGACCCTCGGGGCCGTCGGGGCCGACCCGGACCAGGCGCTCGACCCGGACGATGCGGGTGGGCTTGCCGCCGATCTCCAGCTCGTCGCAGCGTTCGGCGTCGAGGCGGTCGGCGATCCGGGCGTACTCCGCGCGCTCGTCGTCGTCCAGGCGCTCCAGGACCGGGGCCATCACCCGCAGGTACATCGCGAGGGCGTCCCGGGCGCCCTGCGGGGTCTCGGAGGGTCCCGCGGTCGGCTGCCAGTGCCCGTTGACACACTCGGCGGTCACGAACTCGGCGGGCAGCAGCACGCCGCCCGGGTGCGAGTGCTTCGCGAGCTGCGAGTCCGAGCGGACCTCGTGGGGGACGGTGCCGGCCTTGCGGACCAGCCCCAGCAGTTCGAGGCGGAGGATGCTCTCGGACAGGCCCGTCCCGGCGAACGGGTCGATCACGAAGCCGCGGGTGGGGCTCCGGAACTCGTGCGACTTGCCGACGGGCGCCGGGTCGGGGTCGGAGGGGCGCGGGCCCTCGGGGCCGTCGGGGCCCATGCGGATGAACGGTTCAGCGCGGGCGACGCGGTAGCGGACGCCGGCCACGGTGAGGTCGTCGTGCCGCTCCCAGTCGAGCAGTTCGGCGGTGGCGAGCAGGTCCTGCTGCCCCGCGGTGTCGCCGGCGAGAGCCACTTCCTCGGCACGCTTGCGGAAGATGGCGGTCATGGAGTCGCGCGCGCTCTGCGGGGTGGCGTCGGCGCGCGTCAGCATCTCCCAGCCGCCGGACTCCAGCTCCTGGACCACGGCGAACAGCGGCCCTCCGCCGGACATCAGATCCGGATAGCGTTCTCGGGCCTCCCAGGCCTCGACATCGGCAAGGGCGGCAGCGGGTGCGTCCTCGTGGGCCACCACTCTGACTTTCCGGTACGCAGGCACGTGTTCGCCGTACTCAGACATGGCCCCAGCATCGCCCTACGGGGACGGTGCGTGGGGCCATCCGAACTCAACGCGTGCGGGTGTTGCATCGGGGTGACCGGGAATGCGCGCGGGTGGGTCGTGGGGGATCGGGAGTGAACGGGTCCGACCGGTGGACTTCGGCAAGTGATCGGCCGCCGCAGCACCTTCCGTGACGCTCCAAGGGCGCCCGCTCCCGGGGCCGTGGCCCCAGCGGCCGCCCCGTCAGCTTCACGCGCTCACCGGCGCGGACATCCCCACCCAGGCCCTCGCCCTCCCGGGTGCCCACCCCGTTTCCCCCGAGGACGGGGCACGGCCCGCGCACGTCGGCCCGCTATGCTGCAGGTTGCGGGCCGTTAGCTCAATTGGCAGAGCAGTGGACTTTTAATCCATTGGTTGTGGGTTCGAGTCCCACACGGCCTACCGCTCGGCCCCAGGTCAGAGGTCTTCTGGCCTGGGGCCGAAGTCGTCGCTCCCAGGGGCTGGAGATCGGGCGCGGCCCCGGAGTCCCTGGCACGAGCGCCAGCAGCGTGGACGGGGACGCTGTGACCGTAGGCCCAGCACTGACAGCACGGCCGGGCGGGCCGTGAGGAGAGCGCCCTCAGGCCCGTGCCTGGACCAGGAGGGTGCCGATGTGGCCCGGCTCCGGCGCGTCGAGGACGGTGGCTTCCGCCGTGGCGAAGCCGGCGCGGGTCAGCAGCCGCTCCCAGACGGCCGGCCGGTAGCTGTAGCGGTAGGTGAACATGTCCTTCCCGGCGAAGCCGCCCCTGTACATGCCCTGTGGGCCGTAGGCCCCGGGGATGGCCGGCGGCTGGGAGAACACGAGCCGGCCGCCGCCGGCCGACGCTGGATGAACGGGGCGTGGTGCTTGAACCGGCCGCCGTTGTACAGGCGGCAGATGCCCCACCAGACAGGTGTGTCGAGGATGAGCTGGCGGACACCGACGTCGACGAGCCTGCCGACGCCAAGGTGTACGTCGCGGTGCTCGATGGAGCCGAGGACGTACATGACGGCGTTGCCGAGAATGCGCTCGGCCATGTCGCGCACCATCGTGTGGTCGCGCAGGAGCAGGGCGACCTCGCGGTCCCAGATGCTCATGCCGCTCTCGAGAACGTTGGCGGTGAGTTCGGTGACGTGCGGGGCGACCGCGTTCAGGATCTCGCGTGGATCCCGTGTGGTGGGGACCGCGGGCCGTTCGAGGGTCGTGGTCATGACGATCTCCTTCTGGGAGTCGTGGCGGATGGTGGGCCCGCCTCATGTCCCATGCGCTGGAGGGGAAGGGGGCGGGGTCCTCCTGCGGCATCACGCCCGTCGGGGCGTGCTGGTGCCCGTGCCGCGCTCCGCCTCAGCGGCAGGGCGGTGTCAGGCCGGTTCCAGCCGGAACTTCCGGCGGCAGGTCTCGCAGGCGTAGAGGGCGGCACCAGGCCCTGACGCCTGCTCGATCACGGCGATGAGCAGGCCGGTGATGGTTTCGCCCTGATGCCAGTGGCACCAGGTCGTGGCCATGCGGGGATGGGTGGGCTCACGGTCCGCGGCGCTCGGCCACCTGCCGGTCATGCCCGCTCCACGGTGCTCGCGCCGGTGAGCGTCTCGTAGTGGTCGCACAGCGAGGCCAGTTCGCGCGCAAGGCCCCGAGCGTGCTCCCGCGCGGACACCAGGCCGGCGCCCGGGGACGAGCCCAGGCGCACGCGCGCACTCTGAACGGACAGGAGCGCACGGACACGGCCGCCGTCGTACTCCGGGAAGGCGCGGGCGGCGTCCTCCACCGGAGGGATCAGGACCTGGAGATGGCCTCGCAGCCGGGACGTCAGCTCCGCGAGGTCATCGAACCGGGGCAGCGGTGCGCCGTCGTCGAGCGGTTCGGCAGCGGCCGCGCGCAGCGGTGCGAGATCAAGCGGCCGGAGGCGGGCTTCCTCAGCCGTCAATGGGACGTGTTCGGTCACGTCGGCTCCTTGCAACTCAGCAGCCATGCCCCGGAACCGAGAGCGGTTGACGGAGCTGCCAGGCCATTGAGATTGCCTGGGGAGAGCGGTCCTGGGGAGTGTGCGCGAGGGCTGTGCGTCATTGAGTCGTTCACACACTGTGTGATCGGACCGTCACTAAGCTGGCTTCACTTGGTCACTGAGGGGCAACGTCATGGAACCGAACACCTTGCTTGATGCCCTCTTGGACGAAGCGGGCATGTCACGCGTCGGCCTCGCCGCGCGCGTCAACCACGCCGGCGCTGCACGGGGGAAATCAATGCGCTACGACCACAGCTCAGTAATCCGTTGGCTGAAGGGCCAGCGGCCTCGCGGCACCGTTCCCGACGTCATCGCAACCGTCCTCTCCCATCGGCTGGGCCGCACGGTTTCCCTCGACGACATCGGCATGGGCACTGCGGCGCCCGCTGCTTCGTCGCCGCTCGACGGCTTCGTAGGTCGAGCGATCGCCCTGTGGCGCGGCGACGAACAGCAGCGTGACGACCTCCAGAACGCAACCGTCATCACAGGGCTCCCGGCAGTGGGACCGGTGTGGGAATGGGAGAACCCTCCCGACGACATGGACGTGTCCAGCCGAGGCACCATCCAGGTCGGCCTTCAGGACGTCGACGCATTGCGAGCTGCGCGCCCACTACGAGCAGATGTACCGGAAGACGGGTGGTGTCGCGACACGCGGTCGCGTCCGAAACTTCCTGGTCACCGAGGCCGCACCCCTGTTGCGGGGCAGCTACTCGGATGCGACCGGCCGTGAACTGCACCGGGCAGTCGGAGGCCTCGTAGCCATTGCCGGCATCTGCTCTTACGACTCGAACTCCCAGGGGCTCGCCCAGCGGTACTTTCATCAGGCGCTCAGGCTCGCGAAGGCGAGCGGTGACAGGGCATTCGGCGGGTACGTGGTCGCGCTGCTCGTCAATCAGTCCCTGTACATGGGCGAGTACCGGCAGGCTGTGTCATTCGCCGAGGCAGGCTTGCGCACCGCCGGGACCGCCATGTCTCAGGCCCTGGCCTGCGATCTGCACGCCATGCAGGCCAAGGCGTTCTCCCGCATGGGTGACCAGGCCGCTGCACACCGGGCCATGACACACGCGGAGACCGCGGCGGGGAGGATCCGTCCGGACGAGGAGCCGGAAGAGACCGGGTACGTTCAGCCGGGCCTGCTGGAATCCAACATGGCGGACACCCTGATGAGGCTCGGTGAAATGAGTCCGGCCCAACGGTACGCAACCGAAGCCGTCTCGGTACAGGCGCACGATCGGGGCCGGGTACACCGGCTCGCCACGCTCACTGACGTGGAACTGCGTGCCGGCGACGTGGACCGTGCGGTGAGCACAGCGGCGCGCATGCTGGAGACCGTCAAGGGGATGGAGTCGCAGCGACTGGCCGAGAGGCTCATGACCGTACGCCGGCGCCTCGCCACGACTCGCAGCGCTGCCACGAAGGAGATCGTGGCCAGCATCGATCAGACGCTGACCATCCCTCTGTAGCGTGAGACCCCCGAGGGAGCCGAGGGAGAGGTGTGGCGGGTGTCCGTGTGGCGGGCTCTTGAGGAACGTACGGTCTACGAGAACCGGTGGGTCACCGTGAACATGGCCGATGTCGTACTGCCGGATGGCCGACATCTCGATCACACCGTGATCAGGTTGCGGCCCGTCGCGGTCGCAGCGGTTGTCAACGACGCGAACGAGGTGCTGCTCCTGTGGCGCCACCGGTTCATCACCGAGGCATGGGGATGGGAGCTGCCCTCCGGCGGTGTGGCCGAAGAGGGGAAGACCCCGCCGTCGCCGCGGCGCGGGAGCTGGAAGAGGAGACCGGTTGGCGCCCGGGGCCCATGCGGTTGCTGCTGGCGCTGGATCCGATGCCCGGCATCTCCACATCGCATCACCGTGTGTACTGGGCTGACTCGGCAAAGGAGATCGGTACGCCGAGGGACGCGTTCGAGTCGGCGCGCCGTGAATGGGTGCCACTGGCCAAGGTGCCAGAGCTGATCGAGCAAGGCGCGATCCGCTCGGCGAACGCGGTATCAGCCCTGCTGATGCTGCATCGCATGCGTCTCGGGTAGCGAGCACGACGAAAGCGCCGCCTTCTTCCAACGCGGCAAGGGGTGCACTGGCTCGGGCGCCGCAACTTGTGTGCGGGTGGGGGTTGTCCACACCCCTCATTCGGGAGGCAGCACCATCCTCTCGCGCTCCCGGAACGGGTTGGCTGGTGATCGTCACCGATCAGCAGCACCGCACCGGGGGATCCGATCATGCAGATGCCGTCGTCCAGAAAGACATACAGGAAGACCGGGGCCGTCGTACTGACCGCGGTCCTGCTCGCGGTGGCCTCGCCCATGGCCTCACCGATGACCGCGACCGCCGCGAGCGCTGACCCTGCCGCCCCCGCCTCCGCCCCCGCCGGCCACCCGGCGCCGACTCACCCCTACGGCGAGGACGCGCTGCGCCGGGACCTGGCCGCCGTACGGGAGGCCGGGGGAGGCGACGTGAACGTCCTGGCCAGGGTCGACGGGGCGCACGGCGCAGCTCCGCCCATGGCGCGGATCGGCAGCCGGAGGGCCGGGTCCTCGGAGCCGATCCCGTGGAACGCGCACTTCCGGGGTGGCGAGTACGACGAAGACGTTCACGGCGACCGTGGTCCTGCAACTCGTCGCGGAGAAGCGGCTCTCGCTCGGCGACACCGTCGAGCACTGGCTGCCGGGGGTCGTCGCGGGCAACGGCAACGACGGCCGCCGCATCACCGTCCGCGACCTGCTCCGCCAGACCAGCGGCCTGTACGACTACGTCGACGCCCCGGAGGTCCAGGACCGGCTGGTCAACCACTTCGACGAGAACCGCTACGACACCACACCCGCGGCCGACCTCGTCGCCGTGGCGATGAAGCACCGCCCGCTGTTCGTGCCGCGGCCGGGCGGGGCCACCCGGTGGGCGTACTCCAACACCAACTACCTGCTGGCCGCGATGGTCGCCGAGAAGGCCGGCGGTGCGAGCTGGGAGGAGCAGACCGAGCGCCGGGTGATCGCGCGACTGGGACTGCGGGACACCTCCATCCCCGGGCTCGACCCGCACCTGCCCGACCTGCACGTGAACGCGTACCTGACCGGCCCCGACGGCAACCGCCTCGACGTCACCGAGCACAGCTTCCAGCACACCGCGGACTCCGGCGTGGTGAGCACCGCCGCCGACCTGAACACCTTCTTCCGCGCTCTGGCCGGCGGCCGGCTGCTCCCCGCCGCGCCGGGTACGTCGACCCGACCTTGCCGGATCAGGCACGTCGACCCGGCCCGTGCCGGATCAGGTACGTCGACCCGGCCCGTGCCGGATCAGGTACGTCGACCCGGCCCGTGCCGGACCGCTCAGCCGCGCCGGCTGGAGTCCCCTCAGCAACGCTGACCGGAGTCCCGTCAACCGCGCCGTCCGGAATCCCCCCAGCAGCGGTGCCAGAGCCCCGTCACCGCTGCTGAGCTGCGCGGACAGCCGGACAGCCGGACAGCCGGACAGCCGGACAGCCGGACAGCCGGACAGCCGGACAGCCGGACACCCGGACCCCGGACTCCCGGACACCCCGGCCGGACGTGCCGCCGGACCGGGCCCGTGCCGCCGCGGATGAGCGGTGTGGCCGGACGGCCGCAAACAGGCAGGTCGGAGGGCTCCCCACAGCGCCTCACCGGCGTGTCCGGCACCCCTGGGGCGCTCCGGCGCACGGAGGCCGCCTACACTTTCGCACTCACGGCTGCCCCCTGCCGTCCTGGACAGCTTCGCGGCCGGGAGGTGCAGAGCACGGGCGGGACGAGCTTGATGAGCCGGTGGGCCCGAGGAGCCCGCCAGGAGCCCACGCAGCCGCAGCCACGTATCCGAAGCTTCTTCCAACCCGCCAGGCCAAGACCGAGGGGTGTTTGGCGCCTTGATAGTCATCGAAGATGTCAGCAAGCGGTATCCAGACGGCACCGTGGCCGTCGACAGGCTGTCGCTGGAGATTCCAGACCGCTCGATCACCGTGCTGGTGGGCCCCTCGGGGTGTGGGAAGACGACCACCCTGCGAATGATCAACCGCATGATCGAGCCGACCGCGGGCCGGATCCTTCTCGACGGGGCGGACATCCAGCAGCAGCCGGTCAACGCACTGCGCCGCTCCATGGGCTACGTCATCCAGAACGCCGGCCTCTTCCAGCACCGCACGGTCGTCGACAACATCGCCACCGTGCCGCGGCTGCTCGGCTGGTCCAAGCAGCGTGCACGCGCGCGTGCGGCCGAGCTGATGGAGCGCGTCGGCCTCGACGCGTCCATGGCCAAGCGGTACCCGTACCAGCTCTCCGGCGGCCAGCAGCAGCGTGTCGGCGTGGCCAGGGCGCTGGCGGCCGACCCGCCCGTGCTGCTGATGGACGAGCCGTTCTCGGCGGTCGACCCGGTCGTCCGGCGCGGCCTCCAGGAGGAGCTGCTGCGGATCCAGGCGGAGCTGGGCAAGGCCATCGTCTTCGTCACGCACGACATCGACGAGGCCATCCGGCTCGGCGACCAGGTCGCCGTGCTGCGCACCGGCGGGAAGCTCGCGCAGTTCGCGGCGCCCGACGAGCTGCTGTCGGCTCCGTCCGACCCGTTCGTGGCGGACTTCCTCGGCGCCGACCGCGGCATCCGCGGCCTCTCGTTCTTCTCCTCCGCGGGGCTGAACCTGGACCCGGCCCCGGTCGTCGCGGTCGACGCCACCGCCAAGCAGGTCGCCAAGCGCGTCACCCCCGACGTGCCGTACGTGCTGGTCACGGACGTGGACGGCAAGCCGCTCGGGTGGGCGGAGCCGGCCGAGTGGACGGACGGGGAGAAGACGCTCACGCCGTACGGACAGACCTTCGAGTTCGGCCGGGACTCCCTGCGCGTCGCCCTCGACTGCGCGGTGCTGTCGCCGACCGGCTGGGCCGTCGGCGTGGACCGCACCGGCAGCGTGGTGGGCGTCGCCTCGCAGGAGACGGTGGCCACGGCGATCCGCGCGGCGCACGCCGAGCGCGCCATCCGGGCCCGGGACGAGGCCGCGTACGGGGCGGGCGCGGCGCGCGGTGCGGGTGCGGGCGGCTCCGGCGTATCCGGTGGCTCCGGCGGCCCCGGCGCGGCGAGCGGGGCCGGCGGCGCCGCGGAGCGCCCGGACGACCGGACGGCCGCGGAGCCCGGCGGGGAGCCCGACACCGCGGCGGGCGCCGGCGCGGAGGCCGCGCAGTGAACGAGTTCTTCGACATGCCCAGCGACCTCCAGCACAGCTACCTGGGGCTCGTCGGCTGGCATCTGGAGGAGGCGCTGATCCCGGTGGTCGCCGGGCTGCTGATCGCGCTGCCGATCGGGCAGCTCTGCGTCCGCTTCAAGTGGATCTACCCACCCGTCCTGTGGGTCACGACGGTGCTGTACGCGGTGCCGTCGCTGGCCTTCTTCGTCGTCCTGATCGACTACACCGGTCAGAGCCAGATCACCGTCATGATCCCGCTGTCGCTCTACAGCCTGGTGGTGCTGGTCCCGGCGATCGTCGACGGTGTGCGGTCGGTGCCCGAGGAGACGAACGCCGCGGCCGCCGCCATGGGCATCGGCCCGGTGCGCCGCTACCTCCAGGTGCAGCTGCCCATCGCGGTGCCCGCGATCATCGCGGGGCTGCGGGTGGCGACGGTCTCCAGCATCAGCCTGGTCAGCGTCGGCACCCTGATCGGCAACCAGGGCGCGCTGGGCAACCTGCTCGCCGACGCGATGTTCTACCACCGGCCGATCCTCGCGGTCAGCTCCGTGGTCACCACCGCCGTGCTCGCCATCCTCGCCGACGCGCTGCTCGTGCTGGTCAGGCGGCTCCTCACGCCCTGGCAGCCGCGCGGCGCGCGCAGCTCTGCCCGTGCCGGGCGCCGCGGCGGCGGATCGCATGACGAAAGCACGTCGTCCCCGGGCGCCGGAGAGGGCGCCGCGCCGGCCCTGGAGCGTGTGCCGTGAACGTCTTCCACTTCATGCAGGCCTTCTTCTCGGACAGCGCCCACTGGCACGGTTACGACGGCATCCCGCAGCGGGTGCTGGAGCACATCGAGTACTCGGCCGCGGCCCTGGCCATCGCCGCCGCGATCGGGCTGCCGATCGGCATGGTCACCGGGCACACCGGCCGGGGCGGCAACGCGCTGGCGTTCGTGGCGACCGCGGCGCGTGCGCTGCCCAGCTTCGGCCTGCTGGTGCTGATGTTCGTGCTGATCGGCCTGAGCACGCTGCCGGTGATGATCCCGCTGGTGGTGCTGGCCGTGCCGCCCATCCTCGTGACCACCTACGAGGCGGTGCGCAGCGTGGAGGCCTCGCCCGTGGACGCGGCGCGCGGCATGGGGATGCACCCCGTGAAGATCCTCTTCCAGGTGGAGCTGCCGGTGGCGCTGCCGCTGATACTCAGCGGGCTCAGGTCGGCGGCGATCCAGATCGTCTCCACGGCCACCATCGCGGCGTACGTGAGCCTCGGCGGCATCGGCCGCTACATCGTGGACGGGCTCTACCAGCGGAACTACGAGAAGGTGGTGGGCGGCGCCGCCCTGGTCGCCGTCCTCGCCCTGCTGGTCCTCGCCCTCTTCTGGACGGTGGGGCGGACGTTCGTCTCCCGGGGGGTACGGAGGCGCTGACCCACGCTCCGGTGCCCCGATAGGGGCGCGGGGAACTGCGCGAGCAACCACCACCGGCCGATGGCCGCACGCGACAGAAACCGCCCTCTTCGGGCCGGTGGCGATCTGACGGTCTCGTCGTGGTTGCTCGCGCGGTTCCTCGCCCCCCTTACGGGGCGCTCAGCTCGTCGCGCGCGCCAGCGCGTGTTCCAGGACCACCAGAAGCGCGTCCCGCACGGACCCCCGCTCACGCGCGTCGAAGACCGTGAGCGGAACGTTCTCGCGCACGTCCAGCGCCCACCGCACATCGCTGAGGTCGTGTTCGAGCTGACCGTCGAACGCGTTGACGGCCACGGCGAACGGGATCTCGCGGTGCTCGAAGTAGTCGACGGCGGCGTAGCAGTCGTCCAGCCGCCGGGTGTCCACGATCACCAGGCCGCCGAGCGCGCCCTCCACCAGGTCGTCCCACATGAAGCCGAACCGCTCCTGGCCGGGCGTGCCGAACAGGTACAGCTTCAGCGTCGGGTCGAGCGTGACGCAGCCGAAGTCCAGCGCCACGGTGGTGGTGGTCTTCTGCGGGGTGTGGCTGAGGTCGTCCACGCCCGCGGCGACCGACGTGATCGACGCCTCCGTGGTCAGCGGCTCGATCTCGGAGATGGACGCCACCGTGGTCGTCTTGCCCACCCCGAAACCGCCCGCGATCACCATCTTGACGGGCAGCGGCGGGCGCGCCGGAACGCCGTCGGCTCTCTCCTGCCGAACGGCCGTACCGTGCTCCGGGGCGTCAGAGGTCACGGCGGGCACCCCTGGAGTCGGGAACGGCGCGGAGTCCATCGATAACCCTTCTCAGGACGGAGGCATCGCGGGCGGGGTTGCCCTGCGGGAGGTACAAGGACAGCTGGCCGTCGGCGCGCAGGTCGTCGGCGAGCACCCGGATGACGTTGAGATGCATACGGAGCTTTGCGGCGATCTCCGCCAGCGACTGCGGCTCCTGGCAGACGGCGACGATGTCCCGGTGCTCGAAGGCGAAGGTGTCGAGAGCGGCGATACCGCTGCTCGTCGCCACGACCTGCGTCTCCACCGGGAGAGGCGGCACCAGCCCGTCTCCCCCCGCCACCCGGCCGGCGGTGAGCAGGAACGGACGGACCGCGGAGGCGGGATACTCGGGCTCGGCGTATCCGGAATCGCCGTACTCCGCCTCGGGGTACGGACCCGGCGCCTCAGGGTACCCCGCCTCATCATACGGGCTCTCAGGACTCCAACCGCCGCCGGGCGCCCGCTCGTGCCGCGGGCCGCCGCCCCGCGTGCCGTCGAGGAGCGAGCCGTCGGGGGCTGAGCCGTCGAGGAGCGAGCCGTCGGGGGCAGAGCCGTCGGGGCGCATGCCTGAGGGGCCCGTGAGGCCGGAACCCGGGAGGCCGGGGCGCGGGAAGTCGTGTCGCGTCAGGTCGGGATAGGCGCCGTCGGCGTACGCGTCGTCGGCGAACAGTCCCCCGGCGCCGGGCCCCGCGGGGTACGACCCGTCGTCCGCAGGGCGCCCGGACGGTGTGTCACCGGCCCTCATCGGGTCCACCTCCCTCGCGCTCGTGCCCGTTCGCCGTCTCCACCGTCCCGTACGTGCCGCCGCCGGATCGGGTTCATTCGGCGGCCGCGGAGCCCACCGAGTTCTTCAGCTCCATGATGAGCTGCGGACTGAGTGCGGCGCCCGCGCGGTTGGCGAACAGCGCCATCTCGTACGCGATGTTGCCCAGCTTCGCCTCCTTCGAGGTGACGACGCCGAGCACGGCGCCCGCGCCGAGCGCGGAGACGAGCAGGTGCCCGCCCTCCAGGTCGACGATGACCTTGTTGAGGCCGCCGAGGCCGTAGTGCCCGGAGGCGCCCGCGGCCAGGCTGGTCAGGCCGGAGACGATCGCCGCCAGCCGCTCCGAGTCCGCGTGGTCGCGCAGCCGGGAGACGGCGATCAGCAGGCCGTCGGACGAGACGCCTATGGCGTCCACGACACCCGCGGTCTGGGTGGCGAACCGGCTCAGCAGCCAGTTGAAGTCCTCGGCCGCGCCGTGCAGTTCGGGGTCGGCCTGAGGGGAAGGCAGGTGCGGTATGCGTGCGCCGGGGCGCGGCTCGGCCGCTCCGGAAGCGGACCCGTCGGTCCTGGTGGTCATTGACCCATCCCTTCTGAGGATGAGGACTGCTCTGTCCCGGTGGTGGGGCGTCCCCCGGGGTGCGGGGGCGGTCCCTGGCGAGGTGGTGCCTGACTGGGTGGTACCTGACGAGATGCGTCCGGCGGAACAGACGCCCGTGACCCCTGTGGAGGTTGCGCTTCCTGAGTTCCCGTCAGCCGATCGCGTAGTCGAAGATAGCCTGCGCCCAGTTGGCGTGCGCTGTCGCGCTGGGCCCGTTCCACGGCGGCCTCGAACTCCTCCATCTCCCGCCGTGCCGCCTCCGCGTCCACCGGCCGCCACCCCGGCGGCGCCTGGGTGCTGGGCTGCGGCGGCAGCACGCTCGACGCGGTGGTCGCCGACAGCGTCGCCCCGCGCACCCGGCGCCGCAGCGGATGCGGCGAGTGCGCCCCGGGCACCGGGGTGCGCCGGTCCTGCGCGCCGCCCGCCGGACCCCGCGCGCCCCGCTCCCGCGGCACCCGCCGGCCGGCCGCCTCCGGGCCGCCCGCCGCCGCCGGAGACCGGTCGGCGGACACCGAGCCCCGCCGGAACGAGGACCCGTCGATGAACGAGGCGTCGTCGGCGAACAGCGGACCGTCGGTCGAGAAAGGACCGTCAGTCCCCAAAGGACCGCCGGTCGGGAACGGGGCGCGGGTGGAGAACGGGTCGTCAGCGGGGAACCGGCCGCCGGTGGAGAACGGGTCCTCGACGGGCAGCGGGTCCTCGGCGGGCAGCGGGTCCTCGGCGGGCAACCGGTCGTCGGTGGGGAACGGGCCGTCCGCCGGGAACGGGCCGTCCGCGGTGAAGGGGCCCTCCGGGGGCAACGGCCCCCCAGCGGAGAACGGATCGCCGGCCGCCGACCGGCTGCCCGATCCGTCGTCGCCGGTCGCCGACCCGGTCGCCGCCCTCGGCGCCGGTACCCGCCGGGGCAACCCCTTCCCCGTGGCCGGCCCCGAGCGGGCCGGCCGCCGGGCCGGGTCATCCGGCCGCCGCGCGGGAATCGGCCGCGGCGGCACCGCCTCCGCATGGACCGGAAGCAGGTGCATGGGCGGAACGATGACCGTCGCGGTGACACCCCCGCCGGGCGTGCGCGACAGCCTGGCCTGGATGCCCCAGCGGCGCGACAGGCTGCCGACCACGAAGAGGCCGAGCACCTTGGTCGGCACCAGGTCGAGCCGTTCGCGGCGGACCAGCCGCGCGTTCTCCTCGTCCAGCCGCCCGGGGCTCATGCCCAGGCCGTGGTCGACGATCTCCACCACGGCCCCGTCGGTCACCAGCCGCCGGGAGGCGCCGGTCCACGGGTCCGCCACGTCCTCGTCTGCCTCCGCCGCCGTGCCCGCGGCACCCGCGCCGCTCCCGGAGGGGACGCCGGCGCCCACCCGCAGCAGCACCTCGACCCGGGTGCTGGCCGGGGAGAACGTCACCGCGTTCTCCAGCAGTTCCGCCAGCATCAGCGTCAGGTCCCCGACCACGTCCGGCGAGATGGTGACGTCGCCGTCGGCGCGCGGGCTCACCCGCTGGTAGGACTCGATCTGGCCGAGGGCGGCCCGCACCACGTTGCTCAGCCGGACCGGGCCGAGGTCGGAGCCGGTCTCGCGGAGCCCGGCGAGCAGCATCAGGCTGTCGGCGTTGCGCTGGAGCCGCACCGCGATGTGGTCGATCCGGTAGAGGCGCTCCAGCACCTCAGGGTCGGTCTCGCCGCGCTCGACCGCGTCGATCAGCGCGAGCTGGCGTGCGGTGAGATTGCTCACCCTGCGCCCGATGTTGCCGAACATCTCCGCGAAGTTGCGGCGGCTGAGCACCTGGCGCTCCAGCAGCGCGGTCGCCTTGACCTGCACCTGGTTGAACGCCTCGGCCAGTTCTCCGATCTCGTCGCGCACCGGCACCGCGACGGCGGCCAGCCGCGGCGGCCCGGTGTCGGCCGCGTCGTCGTCGGCGACCCGGGCCAGCTCCTCGCCGGTCGCCTCGGCCACCCGGTGCGCCGCACGGGTGAGCGTGCGCACCGCCCGCAGCACCGAGCGGCGTGCCAGTACGGAGAACAGCAGCCAGGCCGCGAACGCCAGCACGGCCGCCAGCAGCAGCGCACCGGCCCGCCACCAGGCCTGCTTGGACGCCTGCTGGGTCTCGGCCGCGATGTCGCCGATCAGCGAGCGGGTGACCGAGAGGCGGTGCCGGGCCTGGCGCTCGTAGGTGCCCACGTCCCGCAGCGACGCGGCGAGCGCGGCGTGCACCTGCTCCGGCTTCTCGGCGACCAGGCCGCTCGGGTCCACCTGGAGCGCGGCGTAGTGCTCGGCGATGACGCTCTGGTCGGCCGTCCGCTCGATGGCGCCCAGCCTCTGGCCCTGGGCGGCGTCGGCGTGCCGGCGGAACCGGTCGGCCTGGTAGCCGAACTGGTCGTGGGCGCCGACCGCGGACGTGAACTCGATGAGCGCGTTGGCGTCGCCGGTGCGCGCCGCGAACACGCTGGTCTCGAAGGTGGCGTGCGCGGTGTCCGCGCGCAGCAGGGCGTCCAGCAGGGTGGCCGAGGTGCCGGTGAGCGGCGTGGGCGTGTCCGTGGCCGGCGCGGATCCGGCGAGGTCGTCCACGCGGTCGGGGTCGCCCGCGGCGGGGCCGGCGTCCGCCGTTCCGGTGCTGTCGGCGGGGGTGGAGCCGTTGATGCCGAGGCCGTTGATGAGGTCGTCGACGGCACCGCCGTAGGCGGGGTCGATGTTGTCGGCGGGGATGGGGCCCTGCTCGACGCTGCTGCGCAGGCTGTCCAGGCCCTCGATCTCCTTCAGCGCCTGCGCCTCGGCCGCCGGCAGGCGGCTGCCGAAGGCCTCGCGGACGGTCTGGACCTGCGCGTTCACGGTCTGCTGCGCGGCGAGGTAGGGGGCGGTGTCGGGGGCCTCGGTGACGTCCGCGCCCATCGCCTCGTAGCGCAGGCCGACCAGCAGCGCCTGGCGGTGCTCCGCCTGGAGGCCGTCGATCAGCTTCGCGACCTGCTCGCTGCTGCGCACCAGCCGGGCCGTGTCGCCTGCGGCCCTGGCCTGGCCGATCTGCTGGTACGCGAGGAAGGCCAGCATCGCCGCGACCACCAGCACCGGCACGAAGACGATGATGTCCAGCTTGCGCCGGAAGGGCAGGCGGTCGAGCAGCGGGCCGCGCGAGCGCCCTCCACCGCCCACCTCGGGCGCGCCGGGTCTCGACGGGTCCTTCCTGTGCGCGGGCACCAGGCCTCCTTGCAGCGGCGAGCGACGAGCCACGAACGAGCCACGAACGACGAACGACGAGCCACGGACGACGAGCGACGTGCTATGGGGGTGCGGCGGACTGCGTGCTACGGGACACGGACTGCATGGTGGGGGACAGGGTCCACGGGACCGTACGTATGGCGAGACTAGCGACACGTCAAACCGCCGCGCCCACGAATCGACCAACAATCGGCCACGATCCGGGGCGAAGTCGATCACATCTGCACCAGAGCACGCCATCCGGCCGCCCGCCGGGCGGACGCCTCCGGCAGTCCGGCCGGCCTCCCGAACGGCTGTGCCCAGGGCCGCCAGTCCGGCCGCTTCGCGGGGTGCGCCGGGCCGCCCGTGCCAGGTGGCACCGGCCCCGCGGGCCGCCCGGCGCGGCCGTATCGCAATCCGAACGCGCTTGACTCTGCGTTCGGGCCCCCGTTGGATCGTGCGCACGTGCCTCCCGTACAACCGTGCGGTCGGCACGCCACAGCCTCTGCCTGGATAAGGAAACGTGACCGGAACCATGAGCAGCAGAAAGCGCACCCTCGCGATCACGGCGGCCGCTCTGACCAGCGCCCTGACGGCGGCCCTGACCGGCTGTTCCTCGTCCGACAGCGGCTCCGGTGGCGGCGACCCGCTCAAGGGCGACGCGGGCAAGAGCGGCACGGTGGTCGTCGGCTCCAACAACTTCGCCGAGAGCACCCTCATCGCTGACATGTACGGCGAGGCGCTCAAGGCCAAGGGCGTCAAGGTCGAGTACAAGAACAACATCGGCAGCCGCGAGACCACCTACGGCCTCATCAAGAACGGCACGCTGACGGTGATGCCCGAGTACAACGGCGCCCTGCTCGCGTACCTCGACAAGAAGGCCACCCCGAAGACCGTCGACGAGACCGACAAGGCCGTCACCGACAAGCTCGCGCCGAAGCTCGGGCTGCTCGAACCGTCCAAGGCCCAGGACAAGGACGCGGTCACGGTCAACGCCGAGACGGCCAAGAAGTACCACCTCACGTCCGACTCGACGATCGCCGACCTGGCCGACGCCGCGCCCGACCTGGTGATCGGCGGCTCGCCCGAGTTCCAGACCCGCCAGCAGGGGGTCGTGGGCCTGAAGTCGGTCTACGGGCTCCAGTTCAAGTCGTTCAAGGCGCTGGACGCCGGCGGCCCGCTCACCGTGGCGGCGCTCAAGGGCGGCAACATCCAGGTCGGCGACGTCTTCACGACCGACCCGTCCATCCAGAAGAACAAGTTCGTCGCGCTCCAGGACCCGAAGAACCTCTTCGGCTTCGAGAACGTCGTCCCGCTGGTGTACAAGCCCGACCTGCCCAAGAACGCCGAGGCCGCCCTCAACGCCGTCTCGGCGAAGCTGGACACCGCGACGCTCCTCAAGCTCGCCACCGAGGTCCAGAACCAGCAGAAGGACCCGCTGGACGTCGCCAAGGCGTGGCTCTCCTCGCAGCACCTGGTCTGATCGCGGCCCGCGGCCTGCCAAGGTGTCCGGCACCGGCGGGCGCGGCTGACAGCCGCCCCCTCGGATGGACCGGTGCCGGGACACCTGGCCTCGGTCGGTGGATGGACCGCTCCACCGGCCGAAGTCGGTGAGAGCCGCCGGCGTGGGCAGGGAAGTGAGGCGGCCCCCTCCGTGCGGGCACTCAGGAGCCCGCACGGCCTTGCTCCAGTGGACCCCGCACCGGGGGCGCCCGGGCAGTGTGCGCGCACCGCGAACACGGGTGCGTGATTCACACGGGGTGTGAGCACGGGGCCGGCCCCGGGCGCGGACGGAGCCGGGCCCCTCAGGCGGACGGGGCCGGGGCGCCCGGCCTCCGCCACCGCGGCTGCCCGCACCCCCATCCGGCCCACGCACATCACCCCGTACGACGCCTTCCCGCCGCCTCGGCGCGGCACGGGCCACTCCGCGCGGTACGGAGTGGTTCGGGGCGCCCGGCCGGTTCGGGGCCGTGCGCCGTCCGGGGCGCCGTCCACGACTTCGTGCGAGGCCCCACGGAGGCCCCCATGGAGGCCGTCGCGTCGGGCCCGCGGAAACCCAGCGCGTGCGGCAGCCCGACCGGAGAGGTGGCTGCATGAGTCCCGTCCTGCGTGTGCGGCGCGTGCCGCTGGTCCAGCCGGTGGTGGCGGCGCTGCTCGCCTCGCTCGTCGTCGCGCTGGTGTCGGGCTGCGGCGCGCTGCCGGGCACCCGGACGGACGCGCGGCCCAGGCCGCCGGGACGGCAGTTCCGGCACCCGGGCGTGCTGGTCAGCAAGGCCCAGCTCGACACCGCCCGGGACCGCGTGGCCGCCGGCAAGGAGCCGTGGCTCTCCGCGTACCTGGCCATGCGGGACAGCCGGTACGGCGCGCTGGCCTACCGCCCGCAGCCGTACGCGACCGTGGCCTGCCCGCCGGGCGACGAGGCGGGCCGAGGCTGCGTGGAAGAGCGCCAGGACGCCATCGCCGCCTACACGCACGCCCTGCTCTGGTACCTCACCGGCCAGCGCGCGCACGCCCGCACCGCCGAGCGGATCATGGACGCCTGGTCGGCCACCGTCCGCCGGCACACCGAGGGCAACGCCGCCCTCCAGGCCGCCTGGGCCGGCTCGACGTGGGCGCGCGCGGGCGAGATCGTCCGGCACACCGGCGCGGGCTGGCCGCGGGCGCGTGCGCACCGCTTCGCGGCGATGCTGCGCACCGTCTACCTCCCCGAGGTGACGCGCCGGGTACCGGACTACAACGGCAACTGGGACCTGGTGATGACCGACGCCGCCACCGGCATCGCCGTCTTCCTCGACGACCACCGGACCTTCCGGAAGGCTCTCGCCCGGTTCCACGCGAGGGTGCCCGCGTACTTCTACCTCCGCTCCGACGGCCCGCTGCCGGCCACCGTGCCGGGCTTCGGCGCGCGGAACGCTGCCGGCATCGACACGTACTGGTTCGGCCAGCACACGTTCCGCGACGGCCTCGCCCAGGAGAGCTGCCGCAACTTCATGCACGTCGGGTACGCGCTGGCCGCCACCGGGCACATCGCGGAGACGGCGTGGCACCAGGGCATCGACCTCTACGGCGGCGTCAAGGACCGGCTGCGGGCCGCGCTGGAGCTGCACTCCCGCTACCAGCTCGGCGAGCCGGCACCGCGCTGGCTGTGCGGCGGCCACCCCGAGCTCACCCTCGGCCCCGACCTGGAGGTCCCCCTCAACCACCTCGCGAACCGGCTCCACATCCCCCTGCCGCGCACCGGCGAACTGGCCCGCAGGATGCGCCCGGCCGGCACCGACGGCCTCTTCGTCGCCTGGGAGACCCTCACGAACGCGGACAACCTCGGGGAGTGAGGGGGCTGGGCGTCCGCGCCGGGTGCCCGCGGTGCTGGTGGGTCGGGGTGCCGCAAACATGGCGTACACTTGTGTTCACCGACGCGGGGTGGAGCAGCTCGGTAGCTCGCTGGGCTCATAACCCAGAGGTCGCAGGTTCAAATCCTGTCCCCGCTACTGAAGGCCTAGGGGCCGGAACCAGCAAGGTTCCGGCCCCTAGGCGTGTCCGCCCCGGGCCGGGGCCGCGCTCCGGCAGGGGCGCGGGGAACTGCGCGAACACCCCCGCCGGCAGGTGGTCGGGCAAGAGGCCGGAGGGGGCTGGGCGTACCGGATCGGGCGGAGCCCGTGGCAAAGGGGCGCGGGGAACTGCGCGAACGGCCCCGCCGGCAGGTGGTCGGGCAAGAGGCCGGAGGGGGCTGGGCGTACCGGATCGGGCGGAGCCCGTGGCAAAGGGGCGCGGGGAACTGCGCGAGCGAGCCCCGCCGGCGGGTGGTCGGGCGAGGGGCCGGAAGGGGCTGCGGCGTACCGGATCGGGCGAAGCCCGCACTGGCTCCGGGCGACCGACTCCCCGGCACCGATCGGCGGCCCAACTGGCCATAGGCCAGCAAAGCGGACAAGCTTGACATTGTTGCCGAGACGGGCGCAGCAGTGGCAGGAGACGAGCGGTGACGCAGCCAGGGCCAGGCGCGGACGGACACCGCGAGGTGGACGGGCCTGACGGCGGCACGCCCGCGGGCGGCGGCGGTGGCGGTCCGGCGGGGCGTGGAGGCGGCGGTCCGGCGGGGCGTGGCAACGCACCGGCCGGTGGCCGCGGCGGCGCGCCCGCCGGTGGCGCCCGGCTCTCCGGTGCCCGTCGCGTCCCCCGTGGCTCCAGGGCAGGGTCCAGGGCGTCCGGTCCATCCGGTCCGTCCGGTCCGGCCGGTGCGTCCAGTGCCTCCGGTGCGTCCAGTGCCTCCGGGCCGTCCCGCGGCCGTCCGGGAGGTCCCGCGCGCGGGGGCGTCCGGCGCTTCCTCGCGCCGCGCCCCCAGCCGGGCCGCCGCTCCCGGTCCGGGGGCAGGGGCTCCACCCGGTACGGCCGGCGCCGGGACCCGTCCACCTGGCCCGTCATGTCCCACCTGGTCGGCCCCGCCCGCCCGGGCTCCAGGGTGTACATCTCCGCGGGCGACCAGCAGCTCGCGGCGGCCGGCGGCCGGTGGATCGGGCTGACCCGCCTCCTGGTGCGGCTGGCGCCGTGGGTGCTCCTCGCGGGCGGGCTGTTCTTCGACGCGACGCTGCCGGTGCGCTACAGCGCGGTGCCGATCTTCGTGGCGGCGCCGCTGATCGCCGCGCCGTTCTACCAGATGCGGTTCGTGCTGATCGTCAACGCGATCGCGGTGATCGGCGTGCTGGTGCGCAACATCGAGCGCATGTCGATCGACGCGCCGAGCGGCATCACCCAGCTCAGCACGTGCGTCGTGGTGACCCTGCTCGCGGTGGTCATCAACCGCGTGGTGCGGCGCGGCGAGACCCTGCTCGTCTCCGCCCGGGAGATCGCCTCCGCCGCCCAGCGTGCGGTGCTGCCCGAACCGGCCGAACGGATCGCCGGCCTGGAGGTGGCGGCGCGCTACGAGGCGGCCCAGGCGGGGGCCTCCATCGGCGGTGACTTCTACGCCGTACAGGACACGCCGCGCGGCGTGCGGGTCCTGGTCGGCGACGTGAGGGGCAAGGGCATGGGGGCGGTGTCCGCCGTCGCCGTGCTCATCGGAGCGTTCCGGGAGGCCGCCGAGCAGGAGACCTCGCTGGAGGCGGTGGCGCAGCGGCTCGACCGCGCGCTGGCCAGGGAGGCGGCGATGCGGCGCGGCGACGAGGCGTTCGAGGAGTTCGCCACCGCCGTCTTCGCGGAGATCCCGCACGGCGGCGGCGCCGTCCGGATCGTCAACCGCGGTCACCCCTGGCCCCTGATCCTTTACGCGGACGGCGCCCTGCTGGAGGTGGCGACGGACGAGGGCTCGCTGCCGCTCGGCATGTCCGAACTGGGCGCCTGGCCGCCGCAGCCCCAGAACCTCACCTTCCCCCGCGGGGCGACCCTGCTGATGTTCACCGACGGGGTCACCGAGGCCCGCGACGCGCAGGGCGTCTTCTTCGACCCGACGGCGAGCCTGAGCGGGCAGATCGTGGGCGCCCCGGGCCGGCTGCTGAACGTCGTCGTGGACGAGGTCCGCCGCCACACCGCCGGGGCCGGCGAGGACGACCTCGCACTGCTCGCGGTCCGCCGGCCGTGACCGCCCGCCGGCCCGCGTGCCGGCCCGTTCTCCCTCCGTCACCATCGGTGACCGGACGACGCCCCTGCGCATAACAACTGACACAACGTCAGTAAAATTGATACTCCGTAAGCGGGGTCAACTCGCCCGATTCCGCCCCGTCGTGCCCCGTTAAGTCCCCCACTCTGGGGCGAACGATCAGCGGGAACGGCTTGGAATCGGGCATGGTCGTCTATTAACGTTCGATAACGCAGCGCGGTCGTCCCAGCCGTCATAAGGCGGCTCCGCGCGCACGCGCCGAATCCCGAAAGGGAGCCGGGGAACCACCTAAGTGGGGTGAATCGGGCGCGCTTTGTCCGTACGGAGCGATCCGTGCGGTGCGAGTCGCCCGTAGGAGACCTTCCTGCTCCGAACCCGTCAGCTAACCCGGTAGGCGAGAAGGAAGGAAAGGAGCGCGCCCCCGTGGCGTCCAACCGGCCTGCCCGCTTCACCCCGGGCGAATCCCAGCCCCCTCAGTCTTCTCCCGCTCTCGCCGCCGAAAACCCCTACGGCGGTCCCCGGTACGCCGGGTACGCCGACCCCGGCCAGCAGCACACCGGTCAGTCCTACCCCGGCCGGCCCCACCCCTACGCCCACCCGCAGCAGCCGGGCCGGGCCCCCGCCCCCGGGCAGAGGGCCGCGTGGCCCGCGGCGCCGGGAGCCACCGGTGAGGTTCCGCTGCCGCCGCGTGCCACCGGTGAGGGCTTCTACGCTCCGCATCCCGCCGGCGGGGCGTTCGTTCCCCCGCAGCAGACCACTGGCGAGACGTTTCACCCGTACGCGACCGCCGAGGTGCCCCCGCCGGGCGCCACCGGCCAGGTGCCCCTGCCGGGCGGCTGGCAGCCCACCCCGCCGCGCGGCACCCGCGCCCCCGCCGGCGGGCGGGACAACCGGGGTACGCACTCCTTCGGCGCCGAGGGCGCCGGCTTCGAGGGCCTCGCCACGCATGACGCGGTCGCCGGCGACTACGGCACCCGCACCTTCGGCGTCCACGACATCGCCGCCGCCGACGCCCCCTCCGCCGGCGCCCCCTCCGCCGGCCTCGCGTCCGGTGACGCGCGTAGCACCCGTGAGTTCCCCGTCCCGGACTTCGACGCCGGCTACGCCGGCGACTTCACCGGCGCCGACGGCGAGGCCGGGCCCTACGACGACGTCAGGCGGCCCGGCGACGGCTTCTTCGCCGGCGCGGGCCCCGACGAGGACGAAGAGCTCGGCGAGTGGAACCCCACAGCCGACTCCGTACGCCCCATGCGCGGCAGACACAAGGTCATGAAGCAGCGCGGCGGCCTCGCCCGCAGCTCCACCGTCCTCGGCGTCGGCGTGATCGCCGCCGTCGGCGCGGGCGGCATCGCCACCGCGGAGGGCGGCAAGCCCCCGGTGCACATCGCCATGCCGGACCTGTCCTCCGTCGCCCACGAACTGCCCGCCGAGGCCAGGGCGCTGCCCGGCGTCGGCCACCTGCTCCCCGGCGGCTCCGGCTCGTCCGGCACGGACGCCGCCCCGCTGAGTGGCGCCGGAGTCACCGCGGAGGACGCCAAGCACGGCACCACCGACGCGGGCGAGGCGCTGCGCGAGCGGATCCTCCAGCAGGCCGAGCAGCAGCAGGACCAGGCCGAGACCGCCGTCGAGCGGGCCGCGGAGAGCGCCGCCGCGAAGCAGGCGGCCGAGGAGGCGGCCAAGCAGAAGCAGGCCGCTGTGGACAAGGCCGCCGCCGAGAAGAAGAAGGCCGAGGAGGCGGCCCGGCGCAAGGCCGAGGCCGAGCGGCTGGCCCGGCTCGCCAAGAGCTTCACCCTCCCCGTCTCCTCGTACACCCTCACCTCCCGGTTCGGCGACCCCGGTTCGATGTGGTCGTCCGGCTTCCACACGGGCCTGGACTTCGCCGCCCCGACGGGCACCCCGCTCAAGGCCATCCACACGGCCACGGTCAAGGAGGCGGGCTGGTCCGGCTCGTACGGCTACCGCACGGTGCTCCAGCTCGACGACGGCACGGAGCTCTGGTACTGCCACCAGTCCCAGATCAACGTCAGCGTCGGCCAGAAGGTCACGACGGGTCAGGTCATCGGCCGCGTCGGCGCGACCGGCAACGTCACGGGACCCCACCTCCACCTGGAGGTCCACCCCGGCGGCGGCGCGGCCGTCGACCCGTTCCCCTGGCTCGAGAAGGACGGGATGACACCGTGAGGCGGCTCACACGGTCCCGGATGAGGCGTCTCATTCACGAGGCGGTGCGGCGCCTCACGCCGTGAAGCGGTGGCGCGGCACGCCATGCGGGGCGTCTCACGCCGCGAGGTGGTGAGGCGTCTCACACCGTCAGGTCGCCGCAGGTCAGCCGGGCATGGACGAGCGCTGAGCGGAACCGGACGATGGCTGAGCGGACTGGACGATGCGCTGAGCGGAATAGATATTCCGGTTACGGTGTTGGCCGCTGTCATGACTTCACTCCGTCCGCTGGGCATATCCGACCTCGCCGTCTCCCCTCTCTGCCTCGGTGGCAACGTCTTCGGCTGGACCGCCGACGAGAAGCAGTCGTTCGAGGTCCTCGACGCCTATGCCGCCGCCGGCGGCAACTTCGTCGACACCGCCGACGTCTACATGGCCCGGATCGAGGGCCTGAAGGGCGGCGAGTCCGAGACCGTCATCGGCAAGTGGCTGGCATCACGCGGCAACCGCGACGAGGTCGTCGTCGCCACCAAGGTCGGCGGGCACCCCGACTACACGGGCCTCGCCCCGGCCACCATCAAGGCCGCCGCCGAGGAGTCGCTGCGCCGCCTCGGCACGGACCACATCGACCTCTACTACACGCACTTCGACGACCCGTCCGTGCCCGTGGAGGACATCGTCACCGCCCTGGACGACCTGGTGAAGGCGGGCAAGGTGCGGGCGCTGGGCGCCTCGAACATCTCCGCCGAGCGCCTCAAGGCCTCCCTCGACTTCGCCGAGCGCGAGAACCTCGCCCGGTACGTGGCGATCCAGCCGCACTACAACCTGGTCTCCCGCGACACCTACGAGGGCGCCCTGCTGGACACCGCCGAGGCGGCCGGCCTCTCCGCCGCGCCCTACTTCTCGCTCGCCGCCGGGTTCCTGACCGGCAAGTACCGTCCCGGCACGACCGTCGAGAGCGCACGCGCGGAGCGCGCGGCCGGATACGCGTCGACCGAGCGGGGCCTCGCGGTGCTGGAGGCGCTGGAGACCGTCGCCGGGGCGCACGGAGTGGAGCTCGCCACCGTCGCCGTCGCGTGGCTCCTCACCCGCCCCACCGTCGTCTCCCCGATCGCCAGCGCCCGCACCCTGGAGCAACTCCCGGCGCTCCTCGCGGTGAACGACCTCACCCTCACCGACGACGAGGTCCGGCTCCTCACCGAGGTCTCCGCCTGAGGGGCCACTGACGGGGAGGTCTCCGCCTGAGGGGCCACTGACGGGGAGGTCCCCGCCTGAGGGGCCACTGACGGGGAGGTCCCCGCCTGAGGGGCCACTGACGGGGCGGGACCGCTCACTCGGCGCCCGGGTGCCCGGACCCGACGCCCCCGGAATGCCCCGGCCTCCCAGCCGGGCCGAAGGCGGTGCCGGGCCCGGGGTTCTGGCCCTGACCCTGGCCCTGGCCTTGCGGTGGGCTGTGGGGCATCGCCGGGAGCGCGTAGGGCGCGCCGTGGAGGGCTCCGGAGCCGTGGGGGAGCGCCGGGCCATGGCCGTAGGGGAGCCCCGGGCCCTGGACGGGGCCCGGGCCATGGGCGGGTCCGGGGCCATGGATGGGTCCGGGGCCGCCGGGGGGCAGCCCCGGGCCACCGGGCGCGCGGTGGCCGTGCGGGGTGGCGGGCAGCGGGGCGTAGCCGTAGGGGGTGTGGAGCGGGGGCCCGTAGGGGCCCGGTGACCAGTGCGGGGTGAACCAGACGGACGCCGGCAGCTCCCGGGTGGCGTACGCCAGCGCGGGGCGGGCCACCTCCCTGCGCCCCCACAGCTCTTGCAGCAGCGCCTCCTCGCGGGCTGCGAAGTCCCCGCCGGCGCGCCCGCGCCGCCCCCGGTGCCGGAGGAAGGCCAGGGAGGTGGCGTACGCCTCGTAGTCGGCGACGACGCGGGCGGCGTCCTTGCCGCCGAGCGCCTGGCCGGCGTACTGGCGCGCCGAACGGCGTGCCCGCATGGAGCCCAGCACGAACGGCTCGTGCGGCGGCAGCCACCCGGCCGCCACGTAGACCGGCAGCTCGGTGCGGACCGTGTGCAGCTCGCGCTGCCTGCTCCAGACCACCAGCCAGGTCAGCCCCGCGAACGCGGGCACCATGAGCGCGACGTAGACCAGCAGGAAGCCGTAGTCGCCGAAGTCGGAGGACGCGTTCCACATCGCGTGCATGCCCATGGCCAGCAGCAGCCCGGCGAGCGACAGCACCACCTTGCGTATCCGGCGCCCCTCGCCGGAGCCGGCGGCGAGCCCGATGCCGATGCCGGACAGCACCGTGAACAGCGGGTGCGCGAAGGGCGACATCACCACCCGGACGAAGAACGTGGCCACCGTCATCGAGGCGAAGCCGCTGTCGCCGGAGAGCTGGTCGTCGCCGAACGCGGTGCCCAGGTAGAGGATGTTCTCGGTGAACGCGAAGCCGGTCGCGGTGACCCCGGCGACCACCACGCCGTCGACCAGCCCCGTGAGGTCCCGGCGGCGGAAGAGGAAGAGCAGCAGCACCGCCGCGGCCTTCGAGGACTCCTCCACGAACGGCGCGATCACGGTCGCGCCCAGGGTGTCGGCGCTGGACGGGTCGGCGGTGGCGGCGGCTATCCAGTGGGTCGCGAAGCTGTTGGCGACGATCGCGATGAGCGCCGCCGCGCAGGCCCCCCAGGCGAAGCAGAAGACCAGGTTCCGCCAGGGCCCGGGCGCCACCCGGTCCAGCCAGCGGAACGCCGCCACCAGCAGCGGCACCGGGAGCACGGCGAGCCCGAGGCCGACCAGGAAGCCCTGGGTGCCGGTCTGTTCCCGGACCAGGGCCAGGATCACCAGGCCGCTCAGTGCCAGCAGGGTGGTCACCGCGCCGGCCTGCACGGAACGTCGCTGCCACCAGTGCGGGTGGCGGGAGGCGGGTACGGCGGTGGCGGGAACGGCGATCGAAGTGTCGGGCGGGATGGCGGGCGGGATGGCGGGCGGGATGGCGGGCGGGTCCGCCGGAGCGAACGGGTTCGGACGTGTGTCCACGCTCTCGACCCTAAACGGCGGACGTCCCGCCCGCGATGGCGCCTCGTCACGCCCGGCGGCTCCGCCGGGACTGTGGTCAGGGACTACGGGCAGGGACTGCGGTCAGGGACTGCGGTCAGGGACTACGGGCGGGCGCCCGGGGCCTTCGGCGGCTCGCCGCCGGCGGGACGTTCCGTGCTGCCCGCAGGCACGTCGGCGGTGTTGCGCCGGAACAGCAGGTCGCGCACCACGTGCCCCTTCTCCTCGCCCTGCTCCTCGAAACGGGTGCGGGGGCGGAACGGCGGACGGGCCGCGAAACCACCGTCGGCGCTGGTGTTGTCGAAGCAGGGGTGCGCGGTCAGCACCCGGAGCATCTGCTCCGCGTACGGCTCCCAGTCGGTGGCGCAGTGCAGCAGCGCGCCCGGCTTGAGGCGGCTCGCGGCGAGGTCGAGGAACGCGGGCTGGATCAGCCGCCGCTTCTGGTGCCGCTTCTTCGGCCACGGATCGGGGAAGTAGACGCGCAGCCCGTCGAGGGACGCGGGCCGCAGCATCATGCGCAGCAGGATGACGGCGTCGCCGTTCGCGACGCGGATGTTGGTGAGGCCGGCACGCTCCACGAGGGCGAGCAGGTTGCCCTGGCCGGGCGTGTGCACGTCGACGGCGAGGATGCCGGTCTCCGGATCGTCGGCGGCCATCCGGGCGGTGGCGTCGCCCATGCCGAAACCGATCTCCAGGACGACGGGCCGGCCTTCGAAGAGCGAGTCCAGATCGAGCACGCTCGCCCCGTCGACCTCGAACCCGAACCGCGGCCACAACCGCCGCAGCGCAGCGGCCTGCCCGGAGGTCACCCGCCCCCGCCGCGGCTGGAAACTCCGGATCCCCCGCTCGACCCGCCCCCGAACAGGATCGGCCGCGGGCCCGGCACCAACAGGAAACATCCGCTTACGCTCGCCCCGGTCCCCCTGCCCACCCGGGCGCTCTTCATCCTCCGCCACAGTTCCTCCATCCTACGGACCCTCACGAGCACGTCGAGCCCCACGGTCACCACGGTCACCACTAGAGGGGCGCGGGGCTGTGCCGATGCGCGGCTCCGTGGGCGCGAAGAGCCACGAGGAACGCGTCAGGTGTTAGCGGGGATCAGGGGGACTCACCAGGGGCGCGGGGAACTGCGCAAACAACCACGACGGACGCGTCGGACGATCACGGGGAGCAAGTGGCACCTGATAAGGGGCGCGGGGAACTGCGCGAAGAGCCACGACGGACGCGTCAGATCGTCACGGGAAGCAAGCCGCACCCACCAAGGAGGAGGGAACCGGGGCACTACGCCCCGGAAAGAACCCCCAGCGCCCGCCGAGCCACCTCACGCCCGATCGGCAGCGAAGCGGTAGCCGCAGGCGACGGCGCGTTCAGAACATGCACCGTCCGCACCGACTCCCGTATCAGAAAATCATCCACGAGCGTCCCGTCCCGCAACACCGCCTGCGCCCGCACCCCCGCAGCCGCGGGAACGAGATCCCCCACGGAGATCCCCGGCAGCAACCTCCGCACCGCCTCCGTGAACGCCTGCGGGGACACCGACCGCCGCAGTTCCCCGGCCCCGTACCGCCAGTGGCGGCGGGCGATCCGCCAGGAACCGGGCCACGCGAGCGTCGCGGCGAGCTCCCGCGGCCGGACCGTTTTCCAGCCGTATCCCTCACGGGCCAGCGCCGGCACCGCGTTCGGCCCCAGGTGCACACCGCCGTCGATACCGCGGGTGAGGTGCACGCCGAGGAACGGGAACGCCGGGTCGGGCACCGGATACACCAGCCCGCGCACCAGCTCGGGCCGGGCCAGCTCGTAGTACTCGCCGCGGAAGGGGACGATCCGCATCCCGGGCTCGTCGCCGGCGAGGCGCGCCACCTCGTCGCAGTGCAGCCCCGCGCAGTTCACCAGCACCCGGCCCCGCAGCACCGCCCCGTCGGACGTGCGCACCGCCACACCCCGCTCGGGCCGCCGGTCGATCCGCGTCACCCGCGCGCCGTAGCGGATGCGTGCCCCGGAGGCCTCCCCGAGGTGGCGCGCGACCTGCTGGTAGTCGCAGATGCCGGTGGTGCCGACGTGGATGGCCGCGATGCCGCGCACATGCGGCTCGTACTCGGCGATCTGGGCGGGTCCCAGCTCACGGACCGGGATGCCGTTCTCGCGGCCGCGCTGGACGAGCGCGTGCAGACCGCGCAGTTCTGCGCGGTCGGTGGCGACGATCAGCTTGCCGGTCTGGGCGTGCGGGATGTCGTACTCGGCGCAGAACTTCAGCATCTCCGCCGCGCCGCGCACCGCGTACCGGGCCTTGAGCGAGCCGGGGCGGTAGTAGATGCCGCTGTGGATCACGCCGCTGTTGCGGCCGGTCTGGTGGCGTGCCGGGCCCTGCTCCTTCTCCAGGACCGTCACCCGGGTGCCCGGGGCGGCACGCGTGAGCGCGTACGCGGTCGACAGGCCGATGATCCCGCCGCCGATCACGAGCACGTCGCAGTCGGTCCCCGCCACACGCCCCACCTCCCACGTCCGATAGTGCACTGCACCACTGGCGACGCGCTCAAACCCGGTGGTGGCATGCCATGCGCCCCCCGGGGTCCGGTCGGGGCCCGGCCGGGGTTCCCGGACGCCTACCGTCCGGGCGACAGAGCGGAGAACGGCGCCGGGGCCCACCCACAGGCGGGCGGCCCGGGAGCCGCCGAAACCGCCCCATCGGCCGCCCGCCGCGAGGGCCCGCGACGACGACCGGGTCCCGTCAGGGCGGGCGCTCGGGGCCCCGCCCGGACGGTTGCCTGCGGCCCCGCCCGGGACGCGGGCTCGCGGACCGCCACGGCCCCAGGACACCGGAGCACGGCAGACCAGACACCCGGCCGGGTGCCCGAGCGGGTATCCGACCAGGCACGCGACCGGCCCCCGCCGGGACCGGAGCGGGCAGGTCCGACGACGGACGGTGCCGCTCCGGTCCCGGCAGGGTGCCGTGGCCGTACCGCACGGGGCCGTCGCCGGCCGCCGTGGCCAGTCGGGTCACGCCGGCGCCATGAGCAGCGGGCGCGCCCGCTCCCGCAGCTCCACCACGCGCGGCTCGTCCCCGTAGGGCTCCAGCCGGTGCAGCAGGTCCCGGACGTACTCGGTGGTCCGCGCGGACGAGGTCCGCCCGGCCACCTCCACCGCCCGCACGGCCTGCTCGCAGGCCGCGTCGAGGTTCCCGGACTCCAGCTCGGCGACCGCGGAGACGACCAGGCGCAGGCCGTGCGAGCGCACGAACTCCTCCGTGGGCCGGGACAGCGCATGCTCGCTGAAGCGCCGCACCTGGCGGGGGGCCTTCAGGTCGCGGTAGCACTCCGCGGCGTCCGCCGCGAACCGGTCGTAGGAGTAGAAGCCGAGCCAGGACGGGTCGTTGTCGCCCTCGCGGGAGCGCTCCAGCCAGCCCTCGGCCGCCCGCAGCGCGGCCCCCGCCGCCTGGGCGTCGCCCGCGCGCGCGTGGGCACGCGCCTCGACGAGCCGGAAGAAGCTCATCGTGCGGGCGGTGGCCAGGCCGCGGTTGCGCTCCAGAGCGGCCTGGGCCAGGTCCACGCCCTCGTCGCCGAAGCCGCGGTAGGTGGCCTGGAGCGACATCGATGCCAGCACGTAGCCCCCCAGGGGGACGTCCGCGGCGGCACGGGCCAGGCGCAGGGCCTGGATGTAGTACCGCTGCGCCGCCTCCTGCTGACCGGTGTCGAAGGCCATCCAGCCGGCCAGCCGCGTCAGTTCGGCACTGGCGCCGAACAGGGCGCGGCCCACCTCGTCGGAGTACGAGGCGAGCAGCAGCGGCGCCGCCTCGACCCTGAGGCACTCGGGCACCATGGAGGAACGCCAGTCGCCGCCGCCGTACTTGGAGTCCCAGCGGCGGGCGTCCTCGGCGGCCTCACGCAGCTTGCGCACGTCGCTGTGGCCGACCTTCAGCGGACCACCGCCGCCGGACGGGCCGGCGTTGCGCTCCACGGAACTGTCGGCCGGGGTTATGAGCCAGCGCGACGCCGGCGTCGCATACGCACTGACCGCGAACGAGCCCGCGAGGGACTGCCAGATACCCCCGCTGCCGGCTCGCCGGCCCGCGAGGTCGAGACGGTAGAGCTCTGTCGCCGACTTGACGGCGGCACCGATGTCCCGAGGGAAGGCGAGGCCCACCTCCGGTGCCGGGTCCGCGTCAGCCAGGCCGATCTCGTGCAAAGGCACGGGACGGCCCAGCTTCTGTCCGATGGCGGCCGCTATCAGGTGCGGCGCAGCGCCCTGGGGCACCATGCCCTTGGACACCCACCTGGCGACCGATGTCTTGTCGTAGCGGAGCGTCAACCCGCGTTGCGCTCCTAGGTCGTTGACCCTGCGCGCGAGTCCCGCATTACTGATTCCCGCGAGGGCGAGGACGGCGCCGAGCTTTTCGTTCGGCCCGCGTTGGTCCCTGGACATGCGCCACCCCTCGACACAGAAGGCTGCCATGGCGGTCGCACCACCGCCCGGCATTCGTACCGTGCCCACACGGCCGCCCTCCCCGGCCCCCCGGCCGCAAGAGCGGGTGTCCGAGCCCCGGGGTATATGCCACCGTGAAAACACAGGCACACACAGGGTAGTTCGGTGCATCCCAAGCGTTAAGAGGCATAGTTCCGGATGGCGAGATTGTTGCCCGTCGCGAAGTGCGATCATGCCGGCGCGCGCTCCGCGCGTGTGGCCGTGCGCCTGGCCGTGCGCTCTTCTCCGGCCACGGTGGGAGCGCTTCGATGGATCACGCGTGGGTCGGCCCGCTGTACTGGGTCCAGTGGGCTGGGGGACACCGCCGCCTCCATCCCCGCGGGCGGCGGACCGGTCCGGGAGGCGAATCCCGCCTCCCGGACCGTGAGTTGGGTCCGCCCGCTGGGATGGAGTGCGTAGCGCGATTTCATCCCGGCCGAAATGGCTGAATCCCGCCCTACGGAGTCGGGCCCTTCGGGGCCCGGCGGCCTCCTCCGCCCGGCACTCGGGCGTCAACCGTAGGGCGGGGTGTCTCCTTCCGCGCGCTCGTGCACGGCTCGTGCCGCCCGGGGCCTCCCCGGGCGCGGCGGCCGTGGCGCGCTCGCCCGCTCCGCCGAGCTCCGAACGGCCTTGGGCCGCCCCAGGGCGCCCCGTTGGCCCTGTCCGCCTCCGGGTCCGGCTCCGTCCGCACCGTGGGGGCGCGCGCGGGTACCAGATGCACGCACCGTGACGACGCGCTCCGGTCGGCCCGCACCACGCGACCCGCGGGGACCCCTGCCCGCCCCTCCCCGAGCCCGGCCCCGGGCGGCCCCGATACGGCGCCCGGAAGGGTGACTCCGCGCCGCCGATTTCCGTATGCACTTGTGAAGTCGAGCAATGTCAACGCGCCTGGGCGCCCGGGGAGTCCGCCGGCGGAACGCCCCAACGGGCCTCCACAAGGGCGCGTTACGGGGCCGGTGCGCCACGTGTCACAGGGCCGGTGCGCCACTGCGGTGCGCCCTGACCCGCGCCCCGCCCCGCCGCGCTCGCCCCGCCGAGCCCCACCCCGCCGGGGCGCACGGCAGCACGCGTGCCGCGGACATGGTTGTGCCGGGCCCCATAAGCAAGTACTTGTGGTGCGTCACCCGTCGCATGCCAGGGGCGCATGCGGGAGCACGGAAGCCGTTCTGTAAGCAGCCTTGTGCGCCTCCTTCGTGGCAGCATGGTCCCGTTCGTGCAGTGTGGTGGTTCCCTCGGCGCCCTGGTTGCACTGGTCGCAGTGCTCGTAGTGGTTGTCCACGGCCTGTGGAGGCGGCAATGCGGTGGTTGGTGGGGTGGAGCAGCGCCACCGCGGGAAGCGCCAGGTCGTCAGGGGTACGCCCGGCCCCGGCGGGCGGCTGGAGCGACATCGAGGGCGAGACCGTGCACCCCGTGGGCTCCCAACTGCTGTGGGGGGACCCCGATCCGCTGTGGGCCGTGGGCGACTGGCGCCCCGACGAGGTCCGCGTCGTCAAGGCCGACGCCGAGACCCGCATCGCCATCCTGGGCACCTGCGCCGCCAGCGACGAACAGCTCCGCGTCGCCATGTTCGCGGCCCGCGGCGGCGCCCTGAGACACCTCACCGCCTGGGCGGGCTGCTACACGGCCGTCGTCCAGGTCGGCCGCCGCGTCGCCATCCTGGGCGACCTCGCCGGCGCGCGCCCCGTCTTCTACACCCCCTGGGCGGGCGGCACCGCCTACGCCACCGCCGCACTCCCGCTGGCCGACCTCATCGAGGCCCCCCTCGACATCGGCCACCTCGCCGCCCTGCTCGCCGCCCCCGACGTGCCCGAGGCGATCCAGGACTCCACGCCCTACGACGGCGTACGGCGCATCCCGCCCGGCCACGCGCTCATCCTGCGCACGGGCGCCCGCGAGATCGCCGGATACGAGCCCACGGCCTCCCTCGCCGTCGCCGCCCCGCCGGTCGACGCCACCAGCGCGCTGGACGGCCTCCGTGACGCCCTCGTGGAGGCCGTACGCGCCCGTCTCGCGGCCCCGCGGCACGTTCCCGGGGCCGGCATCGACCCGGGCCCCGTTCCGGGCATGGGACCGGCGGAGCGGCGCGCGGCGCGCGGCATGCCGGTGCCGGGCATCGGCGCCGACCTCTCCGGCGGCCCCGCCTCCGGCACCCTCGCCCTGCTCGCGGCCGGCCTGCCCGGCATGCCCGGCACCGTCCTCGGGCACGGCACCGGCGCCGGCGAGCGGCTCCTGGCGGTCACGTTCAACGACCTCACGGTCGCCGGCCAGCAGGACGAGGTGGAACGCGCGGGCGCCATCGCCGCCAACCCCCGCCTCCACCACGTCGTCGTCGCCGGCGGCGAGGAGACCCTCCCGTACGTCAGCCTCGACGCCCCGCTCACCGACGAGCCGGGCCCCTCCCTGGTGGTCGCGGGCCGCCACCGCGCGAGGCTCGCCGCGGGCAGCGCCGACCACGTCACCGGGCACGGCGCGCGGCAGGTCCTCGACGCCCACCCCGCCCGCCTCGCCGACCTGCTGATGGACCGCAAGCGCCGGCATCTGGTGCGGCCCGTCGCGGCGCTCGCCAAGGCGGACGGCTCCGTGATGGTCCCCGCGCGCGTGTACGGCGCGGCACGCCGCCTCGCCCGCACGCCCTACCGCGCGGGCGTCGACGCCCTCGCCGAGGCCCTGCTCCGCCGCCGCTTCGACGAACCGGCCGATCCGTCAGGCCCGGTGGGCGCCTCGCTCGCGGCGCTCGCCTGGGGCAGACCCGGTCCTGCCGCACGGTGGCTGACGGGCGAGGCCCTGGCTGAAGTATCGGTTCGCCTGAGCGCCGCCATGGCCCGCCCGGGACCCGGTTCCGGGCTGCGGCCGGGCGACTTCCGCGCGCGTGCCGCCCTCGCCCGGCACGCCGCCGACCTCCGCGTCCTCGAACAGGCCGCCGAGATCCGCTTCCAGCGCCTGCACACCCCGTTCCTGGACAACCAGGTCGTCCGCGCCTGCCGCGCCCTGCCCGTCTCGCTGCGCGTCCAGCCCGGCGCCCGGGCCGGCATCCTCCGCAAGGTGCTGGAGGGCTCCGGCGTGGCCGAGCTGCCCCCGGGCTGGGGCGCCCCCTCGCCGGCCGGTGCCACGGCCACCCAGCGCATCGGCATGCGCGCCGCCATAGGGGATCTCGTCGGCCTCTTCGACACCCCGCTCCTCGCGGAGGCCGGACTCGTCGAGGCCCGGGTGGTCCGCAAGGCCCTGCGCGCCGCCTCCGAAGGCGAACCCCTGCCGCTCGACGGCCTCGCCGACCTGGTCTCCCTGGAGGTCTGGCTGCGCCGCCTCCTCGCCCGCCGCGGCACCTGCTGGACCGGCACCCCGTCCCGCCAGCGCGCCGTCCCCTCCGGCAGCGTCGTCCCGCAGCGAACCGCTCTGGGGGCCGCACGGCCGCAGTGAGGCGGTGGTCGGGGCGGGCAGGCGTTGGTTTCGGGTGATCCCCGGCTTTTTCGAGCGGCCACGGGGTGGTTTCGGGTGATCGCGGGGCTGATCTTCGGACGGCTACGGGTCGGTTTGGGATGGTCGCCCAGCCGGTTTCGAGTGGCCGCGAGCCGGTTCCGAGCGGCCATGCGCGCGTGGACGGTCGATCCCGGCCGCTCAGTGAGCCGTGCGGTCCGATGAGCCTCAGTGAGCCGTGCGGACCGATGAGTCGCTCGCTGAGCCGTGCCGCGCGATGAGCCGCGCACGCAGCCGTGCCGCGCCATGAGCCGCTCACGCAGCCGTGCAGCCCGATGACGAAGGCCGTGCACCGGTGCGGGGGCGACATCCCCTCGTGCCTCAAGTGGGAGCACGCCGCCCTCGCCGCCGGGTGTGGGTTACGACACCCCGGCAGCGCACCGAGGAAAATCGGCCGCTCAGTGGCGCATCGGCGGTGAGAATGGACCCGTGCGGTACCAGATCCTCGGCGCAACCGCGGCGCAGACCGCCCAGGGCGACCCGATAGCCCTGGGCGGCCCACGCCTGCGCGCGCTGCTGACCGCTCTGGCCCTGCACCCGGGCCGCTCGGTCACCACGGGCACGCTCATGGCGGAGGTCTGGCCCGACGATCCTCCGTCCGACGCGTCCGCCGCCCTGCAAGCCCTCGTCGGCCGCCTGCGCCGGGCGCTGGGCAGGGATGCCGTCGCCTCCGACGCGGGCGGCTACCGGCTGGCGGCCGATCCCGACGACGTCGACCTCTTCCGGTTCGAGCGGCTGGTGCGCGAGGGCACCGAGGCGCTCGGCCGCGACGACGCCGTCACCGCGGCCCGCACGCTCCGCGAGGCGCTGGCCCTCTGGCGGGGACCGGCCCTCGCCGACCTGCCGGACCGCAGCGCTGCCACCCGCCCGGAGGCCCAGCGCCTGGAAGCGGCACGCGCGCGCGTGCAGGCCGATCTGCGTCTGGGCCGCGCCTCCGAGCTGATACCGGAGCTGACGGAGCTGACCACGGTCCACCCCTACGACGAGCCCCTGCACGCCCTGCTCATCCGGGCCCTGCGCGCCGCCGGCCGCGGCGCCGACGCCCTCGCCGCGTACGAGCGGGCGCGCCGCACCCTGGCGGACGGCCTGGGCGCCGACCCCGGTCCGGAGCTGCGGGCCATGCATGCCGAGCTTCTGAGCCCGGGCGGCGGGCCGGTGGATGGGGTCACCCCGAGCGCCTGGGCCGGCCGGGGACCCTCGCGTGCACCGTCGGATCGGGGCGCACCGAGTGCCGCTCCGGGCTCGGGCACCCCGAGTGCCCTGTCCGGCCAGGTCACCCCGCGTACCGCGCCGGACCGGACCTCGCTGGACGGGGCCCCGCTGGACCAGGCAGCCCCGAGCGGACCGCCCGGGAACCGCGCCACATCCTCACCCACCATCGGCGAGGGTCCCACCGCCTCGGACCCGCCCTCCGCAGCAGACGGAGCCACCCCGGGGCCCGGCCCATCGGTGCACCCGACACGACCGGCGCACCCCGACGACGCCGCGCTCTCCCCGCTGTCCCCGCAACCCCTGCCGCCCCCGCACGCCTCACAACCCCCACCGTCCTCACACCCCCCGCCGCTAGCGGACCCGCTCCCCTCCCCGCCGCCCCGGCACTTCGCACCGCCCCTGCCGGCCCCGCACGACCCGGCGTCCGCGCGCCGTTCGCAGTCCTCACCGCCCGTGCCACCCCGCGCGCCGGCTGACCGGAAGGGCAACCTTCGGCCCCGGCTGACCTCGTTCGTCGGACGGGAGCCCGAACTCGACGCCATCCGCACGGACATACGCACCGCACGCCTGGTCACCCTCACGGGGCCGGGCGGTTCGGGCAAGACGCGCCTCGCGGAGGAGGCCGCCGCCGGCCATCCGGGGGCGTGGCTGGTCGAGCTGGCCCCGCTCGACAGCCCGGAGGCGGTCCCCGGAGCGGTCGTCAGCGCCCTGGGCCTGCGCGAGACGGTGCTGCTGACGGCCGACAGGACCGTCCCGCAGGACGACCCCGTGGCCCTGCTCGTGGAGTACTGCTCGGCCCGCGAACTGCTCCTGGTCCTCGACAACTGCGAGCATGTCGTCGACACCGCCGCCCGGCTGGCGGAGACCCTGCTGACCCGCTGCCCCGGGCTCACCGTCCTCGCCACCAGCCGCGAGCCCCTGGGCGTGCCCGGGGAGTGCGTGCGCCCCGTGGAGCCGCTGCCGCCCGACCCGGCACACCGTCTCTTCGCCGAGCGCGCCGCCGCCGTCCGCCCCGGTTTCGACCCGGCCCAGGACCCTGCCGCGGTCGACGAGATCTGCCGGCGCCTCGACGGCCTCCCGCTCGCCATCGAGCTGGCCGCCGCCCGGCTGCGGCTGCTGACGCCCCGCCAGATAGCGGACCGCCTCGACGACCGCTTCCGCCTGCTGACCAGCGGCAGCCGTACGGCCCTGCCGCGCCAGCAGACCTTGCGCGCCGTCGTCGACTGGTCCTGGGACCTGCTCACCGAGGAGGAGCGCACGGTCCTGTGCGAGGTCTCCGTCTTCGCCGGCGGCTGGGAGCTGCCCGCCGCCGAGGCCGTCTGCACCGGCCCCGCCGCCGATCTCATCGGCGCCCTCGTCGACAAGTCCCTGATCGTGGCGAACCCGGTCGAGAGCCCGTCGGGCGGCCCCTCGGGCGGGATGCGCTACCGCCTCCTCGAAACGATCCACGAGTACGCGGTGGAGCGCGCCGCCCAGCGCCCCACCGTGCGCGCCGGAGCCGAGCGCCGCCACAGCGCCTACATCCGCGCCCTGGTCGAGGAGGCCGAGCCGCTGCTGCGCTCCGCCGAACAGCTCCCCTGGATCCACCGCCTGGAGACCGAGCTGGACAACGTCCGCGCGGTCCTGCACCGCGCCCTCGCCGCCGGCGACGAGGAACTGGCCACGTCGGTGGCCCTCGCCATCGGCTGGTTCTGGTGGCTGCGCAACTACCGCAGGGAGGGCACCGACTGGATCCTCCGCATCCTCCGCCTCGCCTTCCCCACACCCGAGGAGCCCGGCGCCGCGCCCGGCGAGCCCGGCACCCCGTCCACCGGCACGTCCTCGCCGGGTCTTCCCTCGCCGTCCGCGGGCACACCGTCGTCCACCGCCCTCCCCGCGGTGCGCACCGGCAGGCACTCCATCACGGAAGGTCTCGCCTCCGAGGTGCCCGGAGCCACCGCCGCCGACCACGCTCGCCCTCTCACGGGCGGCTCCCCGGACCCGACCGTCCTGAGCTTTCCGACGACGGCCGCCGGCGAGCAGGTCGACGACACGGACCACCCCCTGTACTGGCCGCGGATGAACCTGTGCCTGATCTACATGTTCCTGGTGGCCGACACGGGGCCGGTGGGCGCACTGCACGACGAGCGCTCCCGCGCGTTCGTCGCGCGCCTGCGCCGCGCCTTCGAGCGCCCCGGTCCCGAGTCGGCCCGCTTCCCGGGGATCATCTGGCCGTTCACGGTCTTCTTCCTGGACGGGCCGGCCGCCATCATCCCCGCCCTGAACGCCAGCATCGACAACTGCCGGACGTACGGCGGCGACTGGGAGGTCGGCTGCCTGCTCATGTTCCGCGCCCACATGGGCATCGACGGGCCTGCCGACATGGCCGCCATCGACGCGGACCTGGCGGAGCTGCGGGAGCTCAGCGGCCGGATCGGCGACCGGTGGATACGCGCGCAGGTGCGCAGTGCGAGCGGTGAGGCGGCCATGGCCCGCAGCAGGTTCGGGGAGGCCAAGCAGGAGTACGAGGAGGGGCTGCGCCTCGCCTACGAGGTGGGGGCCTACGCGGAGACCCCGTTCCTGCTGGCCCGGCTCGGCGAGATCGCCTACCGCGCCGGCGACTATGGCCTGATGGCCAAGCTGGTCGACGAGGCGGCCGACGCCGCCGACCGCTACGGCGTGCACGACTCGCGCACCTTCATACGCCTCCTGCGCGGCCTCATCGCCCTGGACCGCGGCGACGTCACCCAGGCCCGCGCCCACTACGACGCGGCGCGCGCCGAGGCCGCGCACGGCAGCCCGCCACCGCAGTTCACGGCCCTGCTGAACGCCATCGAGGGCCGCGTCGTCGCCGCCGAGCGCGGCCCGGCGGCGGGGCTTCCGGTGCTGGTCGCCGGGCTGCACGAGGCGCTGGTGGCCCAGTGCGCCGACACGCTGACGGCGAGCCTGATCGACACCGGCGCCCTGCTCGTGGCGGAGCTGGGTGACCATAGGCGCGCGGTACGGCTGCTGGCCGCCGGGCTGTCCCGGCGGCACGGCTGTCCCAGGCCGATGCCCGAGCACGCGGCGGCCGAGAAAGCCGAGGCGGAGGCGGTGGCAGCCCTCGGCCGGGACCGCTACGAGGCCGAGCGCGCGGCGGGCGCCCGTCTGGAATCCGACGCCGTCCTCGCCGAACTGGCCGCCGCCGTCGGCGCCGAACCACCCCGCCCGCTGGCGGAGAGCCGCCCCCTCTGGCCGCCACCGCCCCTCTGACCACCGGCGCGAGGACGCCTCGCGACCGCCGGCACCGATCAGGTGCTCGGCTCAGCGGCAGGTGAAGCGGGACTCCGCCCAGTCCGCGAGTATCAGCCCGTCCAGCAGGCCGTGCGGCTCCACGACGAGCCGGACGGTGCTGTGGCCGTTCAGCGGCACGTGCACGGGCATCGCCGGCCGGCCGCCCTTCACCACCGGCGACTGCCATATCCGCACCCCGTCGGCGAGCACGGAGAACCGCACCGCGCCCAGGCCCAGCGTGGTGTCGTCGATGCCGACCAGCGCGTCGTAGGCGGAGCAGGAGCGGTTGAGGTCGATGGTGACGGACGACGTGCCGTGCACCGTGACGCCGTGGGCGTACCGCACGTGTCCCGTCCGCAGGCCGTGCCGCTGCCACACCCAGCTGCCGCCGAGCCGCATCTCCGGTTTGCTGCCGTCACCGACCGGGCCGTACGCCAACTGGCTCCACTGGTAGACGACCGGTACCGGATCGGGCGGCGGAGGTGCGGGAGGAGTGGACGGCGGCGGAGGTGCGGGATGGGTCGGGGGCGGTGTGGGCGCGGGCGTTGGCGGCTTGCCTGACGGCGTGGTGGGTGGCGTGCTGTGCGGTGGCTTCTCCGCCGCAGGTGCCGCGGCGTTGCCGGGCGCGGTGCCCGGCGGAGTGATCGGCATCGGTTTGGCGACCGGCGGCAGTCCGGGGCCGGGCTTGTGCGGTGTGGGCGGCTGCGCCGTCGGCGGCTGCTGCGGTGGCACGGGTTCCGACGCCGGTGGCCTGGCGTCGTGCTTGCCCGGCGGTGTCGCCTCACCGCCCACGAGGGCGAGGGCCACCACGGCCGCGGCCGCCGCTGCCACCGTCGCCGTGAGCCCGGCCTTCACCGGCGTGCTCAGCCCCGAGGAGCCGGCCCCACCGGAACCGGAGCCCGCGGAACCGGAAGCCGCGGACGACCCACCGCCCGCGCCGCCGCTGCCTGTGCCCGTGGCCGTCCCTGAACCGCTCGCCGCGCCTGCCCCCGCGGTACCGGAAGCGCCGCCCGAAGTCCCGCCGGCCGCGGCTCCCGCCGCGGTCCCGGCCGCTCCCGCGGCGCCGCCCGCGAAGAGCGCCGCCACCTTCGCGTATCCGGCGGCGCCGAACCAGCCGATGACCGCGACCGGTACCACGCCCGGAATGCCCCCTGCGACCTCCTTGATCTGCCCCGCCGCCAGCCGGCACCGCGCGCATTCGGCCAGGTGCTTGCGGAGTCCGCGCTCGGCGCGGGCGCGCAGGCTGCCGCGTGCGTACGCGCCCAGCCGGTCGGCGAACCGCGCGCACTCCTCGTCGGCGGCCAGCGCCGCGCTCACATGCGCCTGGAGATACGCCTCCTTGAGGCCCTCACGGGCCCGGCTCGCCAGCACCCTCGCGCCGTTGGCGTCGAGGCCGAAGAGCGTGGCGACCTGGCCCGGGGACTCGTCCTCGACCTCGGTGTGCCACAGCACCGCCTGCCACCGCTCCGGCAGGCTGCGGAAGGCCTGCATGGCCAGCGACTGCTCGGCCTCCCGCATGGCCAGCACATCCGCGCCCAGGTCGACGGTCACGTCGCCGGGGTAGTCGGCGCCGCGGGCGGACTCCGCCGCGAACGCCGCGAAGTCGTCGACCAGCTCCTCCCGCCTGCGGGACTTGGTCCAGCCCGCGGCCACCCGCCGCACGGTGGACAGCAGGTAGGCGCGCACGGCGTACTCCGGCCCGGCCCCGCCGCGCACCGCCTGGAGCATCCGCGCGAAGACCTCGGCCGTGAGGTCGTCGGCGGTGTGCGCGTCCCGGCAGCACGTGCGCGCGTAGCGGCGTACCGCCGCGGCGTGCCGGCGGAACAGGTCCTCGTAGGCGCTGTCGTCGCCCGACCGCATACGCGCGATCAGGTCGGCGTCGGACGGCGCGATGGTGCCGGCCGGAGGGGGCACCGTGCCGCCGGCCGGGTCGCGTCCGGTGCCGCCGGCCGGGTCCGCCGCGCCGTCCGGCTGCTGCGAGGCACCACCGGGCCGGCCGTCAGATGCCGTGCTCCCGGAGCCCGTTCGCTGTGCGGGCACGCTCACGCCGTCCGGCATGCCCTTGTCGCCGAGTGATTCGTCCCGCCCGTCACCGCTCATCGGGGAAAGCCTCCGCTTGCCCGTATGCCCCACCCATCGGCTCAGCGTGCCACACCATCAGGTCCGTCAGGGCCCCCTTGGACGCCGTCACCCTCCGGTGCTCGTCCCTTCCGCCCGCTGGTCTCCCTCCCGTCCCGCCCGTCACGGCCCCGGGCTCCACCGCACCCTGCCGACCTGGACGATCACCGCCCGGCGCGGCTGGCCACGACCCCGCCGGGCACCCAAGGCGTCCCAGCGGGGACCGAACACGCCCCCGGGGCGTCGAACACCGGTCCGCGGTGCCTGGTCGCGCACCGCCGAGCCGCGTGACGTCACGCCCTCGCCGAACCGGTGTCCGTGGCAGGGCCCCTACCGGCCGGAGCCCCCTACCGGCCGGCCCGATCCCCAGGACCCGCCCCGCGCCCGGCTACCCGCGGCCGGGACGCGACCGCAGCCCCTCCAGGAGGATGTCGAGCAACCGCTCCGACGCGGCCGCCTGCTGCGCGGCGTCCGGCAGCGCGGGCGCGGCCGTGGCTATCACCAGCAGTACGTCGGACACCGCGACGTCCGGGCGCAGCTCGCCGGCGGTCCTGGCCCGCTCGACCAGCCGGCCGACGACGTCGAGCAGCGCACGCGCGCCCGGTTCGTCCAGCAGCCCCCGGGGCTCGCTGCCCGCCGGGCGCCGCTCGGCCTGAGCGGACCCCACGAGCCGCAGGTCGGGTGCCGTCCGCCCGGAGGACGCTCCCGCCGCGGGAATCCTCTCCGCCCCGCCGGACTCCCCGGCGCCCGTGCCGCGCTGCTGCGGAAGCCCGTGCCCGGCGTGGCCGGTGCCGCCGCCGTCCCGCTCGAAGCCCGTACCGGACTCGGCACGGACGGCTTCGAGGTCGACCTCGACGCTCAGTATCTGCGGCGGCAGCAGCCGCCCCGCGCCGGACGCCACCGATGTGCGCAGGAAGCGGGAGAGGGCCGACCACGGCTCCTCCTCCTCGCCCAGCGCGGCACGCGCCTGGTCGGCCAGCCGGGCGGTCTCCTCCTCGGCTATCCGCCTGACCAGCACGTCCTTGCTGGGAAAGCGCCGGTAGACCGTGCCCACACCGACCCGCGCGCGGCGCGCCACATCCTCCATCGGCGCCCCGTACCCGAGCTCGCCGAAGACCTCTCTCGCCGCACGCAGGACGTGCTCCAGATTGCGCTGTGCGTCCACCCGTAGCGGAGCCGTCCGGCCTCCGCCCGAGGCGACCTTGCCGCCGCCACCGCCGACTCCGCTGGGAGCGACTGCGGGCGCGGCAGACCAATGAGAGTCATGAACGTGCATGAATGTTCCCCCGGTAATGACGTCTCCCCCCGGAGACTCTCCCCGTCATCGACAACCGGAACGGTGGGGAACAACCCAACGGCGCGGCCCCGGTGCGAGCCTGCCGAGCGCATCCCCCAGCGCTCCGCGTCACACGAACATAGTTGAGCTGGGGTCAATTCAGAAGAGGGAGACCCCTGGCGACCCCCCGCCCGATCGGGCTACTCACCGGTTCACCCCCGGACACACCCCGCACCGGCACCCCGCATGCCCCTTCTGACCTGCGGAGATTTCAGATATCCCAGCAATTCGGCGGGTTGGTCATTCGTACGACTTCCAGTCATACAAATTGCTGAGCCTGTGGACAAACGCACGGTTGCGATGCCTCATGGGAAGGTGAAGGCCTCACTATCACCCGGGACCACTCCCGGCCCCACAGCGGCCAGGCGCATTCTCGTCGTGGGCGGCGGCTACGTCGGCATGTACACCGCCCTGCACCTCCAGAGAAGGCTGAAACGCGAGCTCGCACGGGGCGAGGTCGAGATCGTCGTGGTCACCCCCGACCCGTACATGACCTACCAGCCGTTCCTGCCGGAGGCCGCCGCGGGATCGATCTCCCCGCGCCACGTCGTCGTACCGCTGCGCCGGGTCCTCGACCGGAGCCGGGTCGTCATCGGCGAGGCCCAGTCCATCGACCACGCCAAGCGGACGGCCACGCTCGCCACCCTCTCCACCCACGAGGAGGGCACGGGACCCGTGGAGATCGGCTACGACGAGCTGGTGCTCGCCCCCGGCTCCGTCTCACGCACCCTCCCCGTGCCCGGCCTGGCCGACCACGGCATCGGCTTCAAGACGGTCGAGGAGGCCATCGGCCTGCGCAACCACGTCATCGAGCAGATGGACGTCGCCTCCTCCACCCGCGACCCCGCCGTCCGCGACGCCGCCCTGACGTTCGTCTTCGTGGGCGGCGGCTACGCCGGCGTCGAGGCGCTCGGCGAACTGGAGGACATGGCCCGCTACGCCGCGCGTTACTACCACAACATCCAGGCCGAGGACATGAAGTGGATCCTCGTGGAGGCCACCGGGCGCATCCTGCCCGAGGTCGGCGAGGACATGGGCACCTACGCCGTGCGCGAGCTGCGCGGACGCAACATCGACGTCCGCCTGGACACCCGCCTGGAGTCCTGCGAGGACCGCGTCGCCGTCCTCGACGACGGGTCCCGCTTCCCGACCCGGACGCTCGTGTGGACCGCCGGCGTCAAACCGCACCCCGTCCTGGCCGCCAGCGACCTGCCCCGCAACGGGCGCGGCAAGCTGGCCTGCACCACCCGGCTGGCCATCGAGGGAGTGCCGCACGCCTGGTCGGCCGGCGACGCCGCCGCCGTCCCCGACTCCACCTCCGACCGGCCCGGCGCCGAGTGCGCCCCCAACGCGCAGCACGCCGTACGCCAGGCCAAGGTGCTCGCCGAGAACATCGCCGCCACGCTCCAGGGCGCACCCATGAAGGAGTACGCGCACTCCTACGCCGGCTCCGTCGCCTCCCTGGGGCTCCACAAGGGAGTCGCACATGTCTACGGACGGAAGCTGAAGGGCTATCCTGCGTGGTTCATGCACCGCGTCTACCACCTGAGCAGGGTGCCCACCTTCAACCGCAAGGCCCGCGTGCTCGCGGAATGGACCCTCTCGGGCTTGTTCAAGCGTGAGATCGTCTCCCTGGGCTCACTCGAACACCCTCGTGCGGAGTTCGAACTCGCGGCCGGGGGGAAGCCCCCCAAGGACCCGAAGGAGTCCTCCTGAGCGGAGCCCGGAACTCCAAGAACCGGACAACCGTCTGACGGATAACGGATTTCCGCCCCGTCGGCCAGACTGGATCCGTGACCATGGGCGGTGCCCGCCCCATCAGGGAAGCGTCCGCCCGGCGACATCCATGACACCCCATGACATCGCTGACACCCCGGCACCCCGGCGTCCCCCACAATCGCAAGGCAGCTGTCCCGTGCTGTGTCTCCCCGGAGCACCCCCGGGACCGCCGTAGAGGGACAGGCCCACCCGACGACACGAGGCAAGAATTCGGTGAACTTCACCCGCTGGAGCGCCCGGCTCTCCGGAACGCAGCGTCGCGCACGCACCGACAGCGCGACCTCCCCGGCACAGCGAGGGGAGAACGCCGTACCCGCGGCCCGTGCCGAGCAGCAGGCACACCAGGGCAGACCCGCCGACCAGACGCACGGTGTCGCAAGCCCCGAGAACACACCCCTGTCGCCGGCGGGGGTCACCGACGCGCGCGTACGCGAGATCCTCGACCGCCTCCCCGCCCTCGTCGTCCTGGTGCACGGCCGCGACCACCGCGTCAGCTACGTCAACGACACCTACCAGGCCGCCTTCGGCCCCCGCCCGCACGGCGCCCCCGCCCGGGAGGCCCTCCCCGAGCTGGACGAACTCGGCCTGCTGCCCCTCCTCGACCAGGTGCTGCGCAGCCACAAGCCGCGCACCGTCAAGTCCCGGAAGGCGCCCGACGGCCGCTCCTACACGTTCACCTGCACGCCCGTCGAGTCACCCGCCGCCCACGAGGACGGCGGCGTCCTGATCTTCGCCGCCGACGTCACGGACCACGCCGAGGTCGCCGAGCGGCTCCGCGCCGGCGAGCGCAGCCAGCGCGAGACCGCCGTCACCCTGCAACGCTCCCTGCTGCCGCAGAAGCTCGAGGAGCCCGACGACCTGCGCATCGCCGCGACCTACCGCCCCGGCGGCACCGAGGCCGCCGTCGGCGGCGACTGGTACGACGTCATCACCCTCGGCGGCGGGCGCACCGCCCTCGTCATCGGCGACGTCATGGGCCGAGGGGTGCGTGCCGCCGCCGTCATGGGCCAGCTCCGCACCGCGGTACGGGCCTACGCCCGCCTCGACCTGCCCCCGCACGAGGTCCTCCAGCTCCTCGACGGCCTCGCCGCCGACATCGACCCCGACCAGATCGCCACGTGTGTCTACGCCGTCCACGACCCCAACGAGGGCCGCCTCGTCTACGCCTCCGCGGGCCACCCGCCCGTCCTCGTCCGCGGCGAGGACGGCACAGTCCGCCGCGCCGACGAACCCACCGGACCCCCGCTCGGCACCGGCGGCTGGCTGCACTCCTCGGGCTCCGTGCCGCTCGGCCCCGGCTGCACCGCCGTGCTCTACACGGACGGCCTCGTCGAACGGCGCGACAAGGACATCGACGAAGGCGTCACCAACCTGGAGGCCGCCCTCGCAGGCGCCACCGGCACACCCCAGGTCGTCTGCGACCGCCTGCTGCGCACGGCCGGGGTGACGGCCGACCACGACGACGACGTCGCCGTCCTCGTCCTCCAGCACACCGCGCGCAGCGGCCCCGACCGCGACCTCTTCCGCAACGCCGCGCTCGACCTGCTCGGCGGCGTGGAAGCCGCCCCACGCGCGCGTGCCTTCGCCTCCGGCGTCCTCACCAGCTGGCGCTTCCCCACCGAACTCCACGACCTGGGCGTCCTCGCCGCCAGCGAGCTCGTCGCCAACTCCCTCCAGCACGGCACCCCGCCGATGCGGCTCAGACTCCGCCGCACCGACCGCCGGCTGATCATCGAGGTCACCGACGGCGACGACCACCTGCCGCGCCGCCGCCGGGCCGAGCCCGCCGACGAAGCGGGCCGCGGCATCGCCATCGTCGCCACCATCGCCGAGAACTGGGGCGCCCGCCGCACCCCCGACGGAGGCAAGGCGGTGTGGTGCGAGTTCACCCTGCCGTCCACACCGCCGCCGTCCCGAGCACCCCGCTGACGGCCGACGGCAGCGCTCAGGCGTCCGCCGGGGCCGCCGGCACCCGCTCGGGCTCGGCCGGGGACCCGCCCGCGGCGACCACCCTGCTGCCGGCGGGGTGCGGCAGATCCTGCGCCGGCGCCAACCGCCGCCCGAAGTGGACGGCGAGCACCGTCACCCCCAGAGAGAGCGCCACGAACGTCGCCACGTAGGGCGCGTGCCACGCCGCCGCCATCGGCCCGCCCACGGCGGGGCCCACCGCCAGAGCAAGCTGCTTGACCAGCGCGAAAGCGGAGTTGTACCGGCCCGCCATCCCGGCCGGCGCCAGATCGGCCACCATCGGCGCGAGCGTCGGCGACAGCATCGTCTCGCCCAACCCGAAGAGCGCGTAAGCGGAAACGAACACCGTCGTCGCCATCGCCTGCCCGCAGCGCCCCAGGCCGGCGAAACCGGCCGCCGCCCACGCCAGCGCCCACACCAGACCGACAGCGGCGATCACCCGCGACCGCCGCCGGCGCTCCACCAGCCGCAGCACCGCGAACTGCGCCACGACGATCATCGCCGTGTTCGCCGCAAGGGCGATCCCCAGGCTGGACGGCGATATCCCCGCCGCGTCCACACCGAAGGCGGACAGCCCCGACTCGAACTGCCCGTAGCAGACGAAGAACACCACGAACGCGAGCGCGCAGAACTGCACCATGATCCGGTGCGACAGCAGCGCACGGACACCGCCGCGCCCGGCAGCCTCGCCATCGCCCGGAAGCACCTCGCCACCGCGGGCGGCGACGAGCACCTGGGGGACCCGCACCGACAGCACGATGCCGGCGAGCACCAGGAACATCACCGCTTCGATCGCGAACAGCAGCGTGAAGCTGCCCGGACGGTGCACGTCGACGAGCTGTCCACCCAGCAGACCGCCCACGCCGAGGCCGAGGTTCTGCAGGAAGAACTGCGTGGCGAAGGCACGCGTGCGCGTGGCCGCGCCCGAGCACCACACGATCAGCGTGGCGAGCGCGGGCTGCATCACGGCGGTGCCCGCACCGAGCACCGACGCCGACAGCAGCGCGACGGGCGCACTGTCCGCAAGCCCCAGGCCCACCGAGCCCGCCGCCGCCGCCAAGGCAGCGCCCACCAGGACCGACAGCGGACCGCGCCGGTCGATCACCCTGCCGACGAAAGGCAGCACGAACAGCGCCGCCAGCGCGAACGCCGCCAGCACCAGCCCCGCGGCACCGGCCCCGAGCCCCCGCACCTGCGCCACGTAGACGTAGAGGAAGGGGACCGTGAAACCCACCCCGAACGCACTCAGCGCGCTGCCTGCCTGAACCCGCCGCACCGCGGCGCCCACCTCCCTGGTCACTCTCACTCCCCTGAAGTCTTCACACTTAAAGTTCGACTGTTAACTTTATATAATGAAGGACTTCAACGCAAAGGAGAGCCGTGCCATACTGGCCGCATGGACGACACCCCGCATGCGCGTGAGCCGGCGATCGAGGACCAGATCGCCGCCTACCAGCGAGAATTCGAGGAGCTCGACCCCCAGGTCGAGCAGATCGTCTCGGCACTCGGCCGCCTCAGCCGCCGCATGAACGTCGCTTACGGCCGGCAGAACGCCACGCTCGGCATCAGCAACGCCGAGTGGGAGGTCCTCAAGGCACTCGTCCTCTCCGGCAAGCCCTACCGACTCGGCCCCGGCGACCTCGCCAAGCGCCTGGGCCTCACGCCCGCCGCGATGACCCACCGCATCGACCGCATGGTCGACGAGGGACTGGTCACCCGGGACCGCGACGAGAGCAACCGGGTACGCGTGATCGTCGAGATCACGCCCGAGGGGCGCGACAAGTGGCTGGAGGCCATGCACCTGGCCTCCCTCTTCGAGCAGGACCTCCTCCAGGACCTCTCGCGCGACGAGCGCACATCACTGGGACACGTCCTGGTCCGTCTGCTCCGCCGCGTGGAGCAGACCCAGCACGACGGCGGCGGACGCCTCGAAGACCTTGACTGAGCCGCCTCGGCGGAACTCAGTTGACAGCCTTCCGAGTGATCCGTAAAGTTCTTCGAGTTGCCACGGAGCCGTAACACTTCCATGGCAGCGCATCCCGCCGCACCAGCGGCAATCCCAAATCTCAGTACCGCCTCCCGGTGGCATTGAATTCGGCGCGCCCGAAATTCGATACGGTCGGCTCGATTATGAGCCTCCGGGAGACTGGGCTAAGGTTTGGATCGCCGGAGCGGCCGCAAGACCGCGAAGGCACCGCCGTAACGGCGACCCTGCTCCGACCGGGGAAATCGGGTCCGAAGGATCTGATAGAGTCGGAAACACCGAAGGGAAACGCCCGGAGGAAAGCCGCGAAGCAGGTTTTCGTGGTGAGTACGAAGGAAGTGTCCGTTCCTTGAGAACTCAACAGCGTGCTAAAAGTCAACGCCAGATATGTTGATACCCCGTCTACCCGAAGACGCTTGCACTGGGTCTTTGTGGTGACGTGGTTCCTTTGAAGTAACAAGAACACAGCGAGGACGCTGTGTGCGGGAAGTTGTATTCCGCTTCCTGCACCGCTCTCGTGATGTGTGAATCCCGCACCGTGTGTGTGGGTGAGACATTCACGGAGAGTTTGATCCTGGCTCAGGACGAACGCTGGCGGCGTGCTTAACACATGCAAGTCGAACGATGATCCGGCTTCGGTCGGGGATTAGTGGCGAACGGGTGAGTAACACGTGGGCAATCTGCCCTTCACTCTGGGACAAGCCCTGGAAACGGGGTCTAATACCGGATAGGACACTGGGAGGCATCTTCTGGTGTGGAAAGCTCCGGCGGTGAAGGATGGGCCCGCGGCCTATCAGCTTGTTGGTGGGGTGATGGCCTACCAAGGCGACGACGGGTAGCCGGCCTGAGAGGGCGACCGGCCACACTGGGACTGAGACACGGCCCAGACTCCTACGGGAGGCAGCAGTGGGGAATATTGCACAATGGGCGCAAGCCTGATGCAGCGACGCCGCGTGGGGGATGACGGCCTTCGGGTTGTAAACCTCTTTCAGCAGGGAAGAAGCCTTAGGGTGACGGTACTTGCAGAAGAAGCGCCGGCTAACTACGTGCCAGCAGCCGCGGTAATACGTAGGGCGCAAGCGTTGTCCGGAATTATTGGGCGTAAAGAGCTCGTAGGCGGCGTGTCGCGTCGGTTGTGAAAGCCCGGGGCTTAACTCCGGGTCTGCAGTCGATACGGGCATGCTTGAGTTCGGTAGGGGAGATCGGAATTCCTGGTGTAGCGGTGAAATGCGCAGATATCAGGAGGAACACCGGTGGCGAAGGCGGATCTCTGGGCCGATACTGACGCTGAGGAGCGAAAGCGTGGGGAGCGAACAGGATTAGATACCCTGGTAGTCCACGCCGTAAACGGTGGGCACTAGGTGTGGGCGACATTCCACGTCGTCCGTGCCGCAGCTAACGCATTAAGTGCCCCGCCTGGGGAGTACGGCCGCAAGGCTAAAACTCAAAGGAATTGACGGGGGCCCGCACAAGCGGCGGAGCATGTGGCTTAATTCGACGCAACGCGAAGAACCTTACCAAGGCTTGACATACGCCGGAAAACCGTGGAGACACGGTCCCCCTTGTGGTCGGTGTACAGGTGGTGCATGGCTGTCGTCAGCTCGTGTCGTGAGATGTTGGGTTAAGTCCCGCAACGAGCGCAACCCTTGTCCCGTGTTGCCAGCAGGCCCTTGTGGTGCTGGGGACTCACGGGAGACCGCCGGGGTCAACTCGGAGGAAGGTGGGGACGACGTCAAGTCATCATGCCCCTTATGTCTTGGGCTGCACACGTGCTACAATGGCCGGTACAATGAGTTGCGATGCCGTGAGGTGGAGCGAATCTCAAAAAGCCGGTCTCAGTTCGGATTGGGGTCTGCAACTCGACCCCATGAAGTCGGAGTCGCTAGTAATCGCAGATCAGCATTGCTGCGGTGAATACGTTCCCGGGCCTTGTACACACCGCCCGTCACGTCACGAAAGTCGGTAACACCCGAAGCCGGTGGCCCAACCCCTTGTGGGAGGGAGTCGTCGAAGGTGGGACTGGCGATTGGGACGAAGTCGTAACAAGGTAGCCGTACCGGAAGGTGCGGCTGGATCACCTCCTTTCTAAGGAGCACTCCACGTCGGCTTAGACCGACGCAGAGGCCAGTACATCGGCGAGTGTTCGATGCTGGTTGCTCATGGGTGGAACGTTGACTATTCGGCATCTCTCGTGATTCTGGATGCGTTAGTACTGCCTCTTCGAGGCGTGGAACGCGGGTTTGGAGGGTGAGGGGTGTCGAGCACGCTGTTGGGTGTCTGAGGGCACGGCCACGTGGTGGTTGTGTTTTCGGTTGCCGGCCCCGGTGAACTCAGGCTGTTGCTTGGGGTGGTGGGTGGTTGGTCGTTGTTTGAGAACTGCACAGTGAACGCGAGCATCTGTGGCCAAGTTTTTAAGGGCGCACGGTGGATGCCTTGGCACCAGGAACCGATGAAGGACGTGGGAGGCCGCGATAGGCCCCGGGGAGCTGTCAACCGAGCTTTGATCCGGGGGTGTCCGAATGGGGTAACCCGGCAGTCGTTATGGGCTGTCACCCGCTGCTGAACTCATAGGCAGTGTGGAGGGAACGCGGGGAAGTGAAACATCTCAGTACCCGCAGGAAGAGAAAACAACCGTGATTCCGGGAGTAGTGGCGAGCGAAACTGGATGAGGCTAAACCTTGGGCGTGTGAGACCCGGCAGGGGTTGCGTCTTGGGGGTTGTGGGAGCGAGCTTCAATGGTCTGCCGGCTGTTGGGTGAGTTAGAAACCGTTGATGTAGGCGAAGGGCATGCGAAAGGCCCGGCGTAGAGGGTAAGACCCCCGTAGCTGAAATGTCAGCGGCTCACTTGTTTGTTTCCCGAGTAGCATGGGGCCCGAGAAATCCTGTGTGAATCTGGCGGGACCACCCGCTAAGCCTAAATATTCCCTGGTGACCGATAGCGGATAGTACCGTGAGGGAATGGTGAAAAGTACCCCGGGAGGGGAGTGAAATAGTACCTGAAACCGTGTGCCTACAAGCCGTGGGAGCGTCGCATGCCAACTTTGTTGGTGTGTCGTGACTGCGTGCCTTTTGAAGAATGAGCCTGCGAGTTTGCGGCATGTTGCGAGGTTAACCTGTTGTGGGGGAGCCGTAGCGAAAGCGAGTCCGAAGAGGGCGTTGAGTAGCGTGTTCAAGACCCGAAGCGGAGTGATCTAGCCATGGGCAGGTTGAAGCGGCTGTAAGAGGTCGTGGAGGACCGAACCCACCAGGGTTGAAAACCTGGGGGATGACCTGTGGTTAGGGGTGAAAGGCCAATCAAACTCCGTGATAGCTGGTTCTCCCCGAAATGCATTTAGGTGCAGCGTCGTGTGTTTCTTGCCGGAGGTAGAGCACTGGATAGGCGATGGGCCTTACCGGGTTACTGACCTTAGCCAAACTCCGAATGCCGGTAAGTGAGAGCGCGGCAGTGAGACTGTGGGGGATAAGCTCCATGGTCGAGAGGGAAACAGCCCAGAGCATCGACTAAGGCCCCTAAGCGTGTGCTAAGTGGGAAAGGATGTGGAGTCGCAGAGACAACCAGGAGGTTGGCTTAGAAGCAGCCATCCTTGAAAGAGTGCGTAATAGCTCACTGGTCTAGTGATTCCGCGCCGATAATGTAGCGGGGCTCAAGCATACCGCCGAAGTCGTGTCATTGCGATATTACTCCCAACGGAGGTCGTGATGGGTAGGGGAGCGTCGTGTGCCGGGTGAAGCAGCGCCGGAAGGTAGTTGTGGATGGTTCACGAGTGAGAATGCAGGCATGAGTAGCGATTCACACGTGGGAAACGTGTGCGCCGATTGACTAAGGGTTCCTGGGTCAAGCTGATCTGCCCAGGGTAAGTCGGGACCTAAGGCGAGGCCGACAGGCGTAGTCGATGGATAACCGGTTGATATTCCGGTACCCGCTGTGAAGCGTCAAACATCGAGCATCGTGATGCTAAGGCCGTGAAGCCGTTCCCTGCCGGTTTACCGTCGGGGAGAGTGGTGGAGCCGCCGGTCCAAGCGGTTAGTAGGTGAGTGATGGGGTGACGCAGGAAGGTAGTCCATCCCGGGCGGTGGTTGTCCCGGGGTAAGGGTGTAGCCCGTCAGGTAGGTAAATCCGCCTGGCTTGTGGGTGAGGCCTGATGCCGAGCCGATTGTGGTGAAGTGGATGATCCTATGCTGTCGAGAAAAGCCTCTAGCGAGTTTTGTGGCGGCCCGTACCCTAAACCGACTCAGGTGGTCTGGTAGAGAATACTGAGGCGTTCGGGTGAACTATGGTTAAGGAACTCGGCAAAATGCCCCCGTAACTTCGGGAGAAGGGGGGCCGTTCCTGGTGATGGCACGTGCTGTCTGAGCTGGGGGTGGCCGCAGAGACCAGCGAGAAGCGACTGTTTACTAAAAACACAGGTCCGTGCGAAGCCGTAAGGCGATGTATACGGACTGACGCCTGCCCGGTGCTGGAACGTTAAGGGGACCGGTTAGCTCACTTTCGGGTGGGCGAGGCTGAGAACTTAAGCGCCAGTAAACGGCGGTGGTAACTATAACCATCCTAAGGTAGCGAAATTCCTTGTCGGGTAAGTTCCGACCTGCACGAATGGCGTAACGACTTCTTGACTGTCTCAACCATAGGCCCGGTGAAATTGCAGTACGAGTAAAGATGCTCGTTTCGCGCAGCAGGACGGAAAGACCCCGGGACCTTTACTATAGTTTGATATTGGTGTTCGGTTCGGCTTGTGTAGGATAGGTGGGAGACTGTGATGCGGGCACGCCAGTGTTCGTGGAGTCGTTGTTGAAATACCACTCTGGTCGTGCTGGATGTCTAACCTGGGTCCGTGATCCGGATCAGGGACAGTGTCTGATGGGTAGTTTAACTGGGGCGGTTGCCTCCTAAAGGGTAACGGAGGCGCCCAAAGGTTCCCTCAGCCTGGTTGGTAATCAGGTGTTGAGTGTAAGTGCACAAGGGAGCTTGACTGTGAGACTGACGGGTCGAGCAGGGACGAAAGTCGGGACTAGTGATCCGGCGGTGGCTTGTGGAAGCGCCGTCGCTCAACGGATAAAAGGTACCCCGGGGATAACAGGCTGATCTTCCCCAAGAGTCCATATCGACGGGATGGTTTGGCACCTCGATGTCGGCTCGTCGCATCCTGGGGCTGGAGTCGGTCCCAAGGGTTGGGCTGTTCGCCCATTAAAGCGGTACGCGAGCTGGGTTTAGAACGTCGTGAGACAGTTCGGTCCCTATCCGCTGTGCGCGTAGGAGTCTTGAGAAGGGCTGTCCCTAGTACGAGAGGACCGGGACGGACGAACCTCTGGTGTGCCAGTTGTTCTGCCAAGGGCATGGCTGGTTGGCTACGTTCGGGAGGGATAACCGCTGAAAGCATCTAAGCGGGAAGCCTGCTTCGAGATGAGGGCTCCCACCCACTTGATGGGGTAAGGCTCCCAGTAGACGACTGGGTTGATAGGCCAGGTCTGGAAGCCCTGTGAGGGGTGGAGGTGACTGGTACTAATAGGCCGAGGGCTTGTCCTCAGGTGCTCGCGTTCACTGTGTTGGTTCTGAAACCACGAACAACCACACACATGCTTCTGCCCGTATGGGGTGGGGGGTGTGGTGGTTGGTGGTGTGTGTTTCGGTGGTTATAGCGTGAGGGAAACGCCCGGTTACATTCCGAACCCGGAAGCTAAGCCTTTCAGCGCCGATGGTACTGCAGGGGGGACCCTGTGGGAGAGTAGGACGCCGCCGAACTTATATTACAAATGGTCCCGGAACTTCGGTTCCGGGACCATTTGCATTTGGCCCCTCTTTACGCCCCGTTCACGTTGCGAACGCACCATCCGTGCCATGGGCACTCTTGATCTGCTGCGCGCGGCAGGTATCGGAGCGGGCGACGAAGTCATCGTTCCTGCATTCGGGAATGTCGACGCCACGGAGGCCGTCGCCGACGCCGGGGCGCTCCCCGTCTTCGCCGACATCCACCCGGCGAGCTACTGCCTCGATCCCGACGCCGTGGCCCACTCCGTGGGCCCGCGGACGGTCGGCGTCGTCGTGGTCCACCGCTTCGGCCAGCCGGCCGACCTGGCGGCGCTGCGCACGATCTGTGAGAAGCAGTCCCTCCTCCTGCTCGAACAGACCGAGCAGGAAGCCGGCTTCAGCGGAGTCGCCGAGCGCCGCGCCCACGCCGAGCTCCTCAACGGGCGCCTCACCGGTGTTCTCCCCCCGACCGGCTGTCCCGAGCACACCTACGAGCAGTACGTCGTCCGCGTACCCGGGAACGGACGCCCCGACCGGGACGCCTTCGCACGCGCTCTGCGTGCCCGCGGTGTCACCTGCCGGGTACCCGTGAAGACCCCGGTGCACCGGATGCCGCGGTTCCGTCGCGACATAAGCCTTCCGGAGACGGAGCGCGCGGCCGACGAGACCCTCGCCATCCCCGTGGACGCCGCCCTCTGCGCCCGGGACATGCGCCGCATCATCTCCGCCTGCAACTCCCTCGGAGGCCTCCTCCAGCCCGCCTAGGCCCGCCTGCCGCCTGTCTCCGGCCCGCGTACACCTGCCTGACCGGCCGTCAGCCACCACCCGGCAGCCACCGGAATTCCGCCGCAGTACCGGCACAGGCCCCGTACCGATACGGGCACCGTAACGACCAGGTCCCGCAACGGCACAGGTCCCGTAGCGTCACGTCCCCCGTAAGAGCACCGCCTCACACCGCCGGCGGCTCCGGCACCCGCATCGCCAGAATCGCCATGTCGTCCGAAGGGGCGTCAGAGGCGAAGCGCTCCACCGCGCGCAGGATGCGCGACGCCACCGCGCCGGCGGTCAGGCCCGTGCACGTCGTGAGCACGTCCGTGAGGCCGTCGTCGCCGAGCATGCGGGTGCCTTCGCGGCGCTCCGTCACCCCGTCCGTGACGCACAGCAGGACGTCGCCCGGATCCAGCTTCACCGTCTGCTCGTAGAGGTCGAGGTCCTCCATGACGCCGAGCAGCGGCTGAGGCTCCGCCGCGGGCTCCACCGAGCCGTCCTGGCGCAGGCGCAGCGGCAGCGGATGGCCCGCGCAGACCACCTTCAGCAGCGCGCTGCCGTCGTCCTGCGGCCACAGCTCCCCGTACAGGAGCGTCAGGAACCGGCTGCGGGCGCCCTCGTCGAGGATGGCGGCGTTCAGGCGCTCCAGGACGGCGGGACCGCCGAACCCTTCACGGGCGAGCAGCCGCAGCGCGTGGCGGGCGAGTCCGGTGACCGCGGCGGCCTCCGGGCCGGTGCCGCAGACGTCGCCGATCGCGAAGCCGTAGGAGCCATCGGAGATGGGGAAGAGGTCGTAGAAGTCGCCGCCGACCTCGTTGCCCTCGCCCGCGGCGCGGTAGATGACCTCGACCTCGACACCCGGCACGTCGGGCAGCTCAGGCGGCAGCAGGCTCCGTTGCAGCGACTGGCTGATGGCGGTGCGCTCCGAGTACAGGCGGGCGTTGTCCAGAGCGAGCGCCGCCCTGCGCGAGAGGTCCTCCGCGAGCTCCAGGATCTCCTGGCGGAAGTGGTCCTCGGAGGGCTTCCCCAGTGTCAGCATGCCGATGACGCGGTTGCGGGCGACCAGTGGCAGTACGACGGTCTCGCCGCCGACCGCGGAAGCCGTCGCCAGGGTCGTCCCGATGCCGGACGAGACCGTGGCCGGCTCCCGGGAGTCGAGGCTCAGCAACGACCGTTGGAGCGCCGCCTGATGGGCCGCGTCCGCGGGCGCCTTCCACACCCGCGCGCCTGGTGTGGGCACCGGGTCCGGCGGGTCGATCGTCGACAGCAGTGCCTTGAGGCCGTCGATGCGCTCCTCGTCCTCGTGGAGCACGTAGGAGAGGTCCGGTTCCGAGGACTGGTCGGCGATCGTGTACACCGCGCACCACGTCGCCAGGGTCGGCACCGTCATCTGCGCCATCAGGGCGAGCGTCTGGTCGCGGTCGAGGGTGCCGGCGAGCAGGTCGGAGGCCTCCACGAGGAAGGACAGCGAGCCGCGGCGCAGCCGCTCCAACTCGCCCAGGCGGGCCGACTCGACGGCGAGGGCGATGCGGTCCGCCGCGAACTGGAGCCGCAGCGCCTCCTCGTTCGAGTACCGCGCCGGGCCTTCGGCGGCCACGCCCAGGGAGCCCGTGAGGCGGCCCTCCACCTTCAGGGGCACGGTGACGACGGAACGCATGCCCGTCCCGTCGAGCAGCGGGACGGCGCCGTGGACCACGGAGAGGTCCTCGTGCACCGCGGGCATCCTGGCCGTGCCGAAGCGGCCGTGGCCGGCCTCCACGGGCACCCTGGCGAATCTCTGGCGCGCGGAGGGCAGGCCGGTGGAGGCGCGCACCTCCAGCTCGGTCTCGTCGTCGGTGGCCAGCAGCAGGAAGGCGGCGTCGCCGTCGAGCATGTCGCGGGCGCGTTCCACGGTGCGTTGCAGCAGGCCGTCCAGGTCGTCGGGGGCGGGGGAGCCGATGAAGACCTCGAAGGCGTCGGCGGCCTGGGCATCGGTGCTCACCGCGGGGTCGGACGACGGCGGGCGCTGCGGTGTCTGGAGGACGGCCCGTTCGTGGTCGCGGACCAGCAGGCAGACGGTCGACGGCTCGCCGTCGGCGTCCCGGACCCGCAGGTGCGAGGCGTACACCGGCACGACCCGGCCGGAGGAGCTGCGGATGCCGTAGCTGCCCTCCCAGCGGGAGAGCTGGAGGGCGTCGGCGACACCCGTCGTGGTGCCCGGGGTGTGCGGCCAGGCGGCGAAGTCGGTGAGGGGCTTGCCGACGACCTGCTCCTCGGGGTAGCCGAAGAGCTCCTCGGCGTCCTCGTTCCAGGCGGTGAGCGAGCCGGTGCGGTCGATCTGGGCGACGGCGACGCGCACCCGGCCGTCCGCCAGGGGCAGCAGGTTGACCGGCAGCGGCGGGCCCGCCGTGCGGGTGCCCACGGGGCGGTCGGGCGAGGTGAGCTGGAACCACACCTGCTTGTGGGTGCGGGAGTACTCCACGCCCCACTTGCTGGCGAGGGCCGCGCAGAGTTGGAGGCCTCGGCCGCCCTCGCTGTCGGGGCTGCCCATGTCCACCGGCTTGTACTGGAGGGGCACCTCGCGCTCGGGGTAGCGGTCGGCCACCTCGATGCGGACCCCCTCGGCGGCGCGCAGGCAGAGCACCTGCGCGGCGGTTCCGGCATGGACAACGGCGTTCGTGACCAGTTCACTGGTGAGGACCACGGCATCGTCGGCGATGTCGGTCAGGCCCCAGCCCTGCAGGGTGTCGCGCACGAAGGAGCGGGCCGTGGCGACGGAGCGCCCCACGGGTTCGAAGGTGGCGGCCGCGCGCGCGGTGATCACAGAACTCCTCGTCCGGGTCTCGTTGTGCGTCTCCTTGCGGCCGGCCACGTCGCCGGGCCGGTCCGGGGGCTCGGCCGCGGGAAGGTGCACTCCGGTGGTCATGGTGCGGCCGCCCCTCCGATACCTGCTCGTACTCGTGCTTCCGCCCAGCCCGGCACCCGGCATGGTTGGACAGCCGCATGCCAGGTTACTTACCTTCGCCGTCTATGCGGATGCCGCCCGTAGGAGTTTCCGCCCAGAGGGTGTGCGGACGGTGTGGGAAGCTGCCGAACTGTTATGGCCTGGTTCCGCAAGGGTGAAACACTGGGCACGCTTCTAGTGAGAACAGTCTTCTGAGAACGAGGCTTCAGAGGCTTCGAACGAAGCTCGAGAAGTTTCACGAGAGCCCGAGCACAAGGTCGACCCCTGCGGGAGGGACACGGTGGAGTCTGGCGCAGCGACGCGGACCGCGCGCGCACAAGGCGGACAGTCCCCGACAAAGCCGCGCACATCGCGGCATAACGGGACAACCGCCGTGGATACGGCTGCCTTGCACAAGTTGCTCGCGGCACTGGTGGCGATGCGTGACGGCAACTTCCGCAAACGCCTCACCGTCTCGGGTGACGACGTGATGGCGGAGATCGCCGCCGTGTTCAACGAGGTCGCCGACAGGAACCTCCATCTGACGGGTGAGCTGTCCCGCGTACGGCGTGTCGTGGGCCGTGAGGGGAAGCTCACGGAGCGGCTGGACGGGGGCGCCGGCGAGGGCTCCTGGGCGGCCGCCATCAAGGCGTCGAACGCGCTCGTGGACGACCTGGTGCGCCCGGTGTCCGAGGTCAGCAGGGTGCTCACGGCTGTGGCCCAGGGTGACCTGGAGCAGCGGATGGAGCTGCGCTCGCCGGCGTCGGACGGCGGCGACCGGCCGTTGCGGGGCGAGTTCCTGAAGGTCGGCCGGACCGTCAACAACCTGGTCGACCAGCTCTCCACGTTCGCCGACGAGGTCACCAGGGTGGCCAGCGAGGTCGGTACGGAGGGCAAGCTGGGCGGGCAGGCCCGGGTGCGCGGCATGTCCGGCTCCTGGAAGGACCTCACCGACTCCGTCAACACCATGGCGGAACGGCTCACCGCTCAGGTGCGTGACATTGCTCTCGTCACGACCGCCGTCGCGCGGGGCGATCTGTCCCGGAAAGTCACGGTTCACGTGGCCGGCGAGATGCTGGAGCTGAAGAACACCGTCAACACGATGGTGGACCAGCTCTCCTCGTTCTCGTCCGAGGTGACCCGGGTGGCCCGCGAGGTGGGCACCGAGGGCGAGCTGGGCGGTCAGGCGCGCGTGCCCGGCGTCGCCGGGGTGTGGAAGGACCTCACCGACTCGGTGAACCTCATGGCCGGCAACCTCACCGCCCAGGTGCGCGGTATCGCGCAGGTCACCACGGCGGTCGCCAACGGCGACCTGTCGCAGAAGGTGACCGTCAGTGCGCGCGGCGAGGTGGCCCAGCTCGCCGAGACCATCAACCAGATGACGGAGACGCTGCGCACGTTCGCCGACGAGGTCACCCGCGTGGCGAACGAGGTCGGCGCCGAGGGCCGGCTGGGCGGCCAGGCGAACGTGCCCGGTGCGGCGGGCACGTGGAAGGACCTCACCGATTCGGTGAACACGGTTTTCCGGAATCTGACCACTCAGGTGCGGGACATCGCCGCCGTGACGACCGCCGTGGCGAACGGAGACCTGTCGCAGAAGGTCACCGTCGACGTCGCGGGCGAGATGCTGGAGCTCAAGAACACCGTCAACACGATGGTGGTCTGGCTCTCCTCGTTCGGCGCGGAAGTCACCCGGGTCGCCCGGGAGATCGGCGTCGAGGGTGAGCTGGGCGGCCAGGCGCAGGTGCCGGGCGCCGCGGGCACCTGGAAGGACCTCACGGACTCCGTGAACACCGCCTTCCGCAACCTCACCGGCCAGGTCCGCAACATCGCCCAGGTGACGACGGCGGTGGCGAACGGCGACCTGTCGCAGAAGGTCACCGTGGACGTCTCCGGCGAGATGCTCCAGCTGAAGAACACCGTCAACAGCATGGTCGACCAACTCTCCAGCTTCGCCGACCAGGTGACGCGCATCTCCCGGGACGTGGGCACGGAGGGCCGCCTGGGCGGCCAGGCCCGGGTGGACGGCGTCAGCGGCACCTGGAAGGAACTGACCGACTCCGTCAACTTCATGGCGGGCAACCTGACCTCCCAGGTGCGGCAGATCGCCCAGGTGACCACCGCAGTGGCGCGCGGCGACCTGTCCCAGAAGATCGACGTGGACGCGCGCGGCGAGATCCTGGAGCTGAAGAACACCATCAACACGATGGTCGACCAGCTCTCCGCCTTCGCGGACCAGGTGACCCGGGTGGCGCGCGAGGTCGGCACGGAGGGCAGGCTGGGCGGCCAGGCCCAGGTGCCCGGCGTGGCCGGCGTCTGGCGGGACCTCACCGACTCCGTGAACGGCATGGCCGGCAACCTCACCGCGCAGGTCCGCAACATCGCCCAGGTGGCGACCGCGGTGGCCCGCGGCGACCTGTCCCAGAAGATCGGGGTGGACGCCCGGGGCGAGATCCTGGAGCTGAAGAACACCCTGAACACCATGGTCGACCAGCTCTCGAACTTCGCGGAGCAGGTCACCCGGGTGGCGCGCGAGGTGGGCACCGAGGGCATCCTCGGCGGTCAGGCCGAGGTGCAGGGCGTCTCCGGCACCTGGAAGGACCTCACCCAGTCCGTCAACTTCATGGCCAACAACCTCACCATTCAGGTGCGGAACATCGCCGAGGTGACGACCGCGGTCGCCATGGGCGACCTGTCGAAGAAGATCACGGTCGACGCCAAGGGCGAGATCCTGGAACTGGTGACCACCGTGAACACCATGGTGGACCAGCTGTCGAACTTCGCGGAGCAGGTGACCCGGGTGGCCCGCGAGGTGGGCACCGAGGGCAACCTGGGCGGCCAGGCGCGCGTGCCGGGCGTCACCGGCATCTGGAAGGACCTCAGCGACAACGTCAACCTGATGGCCAAGAACCTCACCAGCCAGGTGCGGAACATCTCCCAGGTCGCGACGGCGGTCGCCAACGGCGACCTGACCAAGAAGGTCACGGTGGAGGCCAGCGGCGAGGTCGCCCAGCTCGCCGACACCGTCAACATCATGGTGAAGACGCTGTCGTCGTTCGCCGACGAGGTGACCCGGGTGGCCCGCGAGGTCGGCACCGACGGCATCCTGGGCGGCCAGGCGCGCGTGCCGGGCGTCTCGGGCACCTGGAAGGACCTCACCGAGTCCGTGAACTCGATGGCGTCCAACCTCACCGGCCAGGTCCGCAACATCGCCATGGTCACCACCGCGATCGCCAAGGGCGACCTGACCAAGAAGATCGACATCGACGCCCGCGGTGAGATCCTCGAACTGAAGACCACGATCAACACCATGGTCGACCAGCTCTCCAGCTTCGCCGAGCAGGTCACCAGGGTGGCCCGCGAGGTGGGCACGGAGGGGCAGCTGGGCGGTCAGGCCCGGGTGCGGGACGTCGACGGCACCTGGCGCGACCTGACCGAGTCGGTGAACGAGATGGCCGGCAACCTCACCCGCCAGGTGCGCGCGATCGCGGCCGTGGCGACCGCGGTGACCCGCGGCGACCTGAACCTCAAGATCGACGTGGACGCGGCGGGCGAGATCCAGGTCCTCCAGGACAACATCAACACGATGATCGCCAACCTGCGCGACACCACCATCGCCAACAAGGAGCAGGACTGGCTGAAGGGCAACCTGGCCCGCATCTCCGGCCTGATGCAGGGCCGCAGGGACCTGGAGGACGTCGCCTCGCTCATCATGAGCGAGCTGACGCCGGTGGTCTCCGCGCAGCACGGCGCCTTCTTCATGGCGATGCCCACGGACGACGCCCAGGACCTCGCAACGGCCTCCGACGACGCCTACGAGCTGCGGATGCTCGGCAGCTACGGCTACTCGATGGGCTCCATGCCGACGTCCTTCAGGCCCGGTGAGACGCTGATCGGGACGGCCGCCAAGGAGCGGCGGACGATCCTCGTGGAGAACGTGCCGCCGGGCTACCTGAAGATCGCATCCGGCCTCGGGGAGGCACCGCCCGCGCACGTCATCGTGCTCCCGGTGCTCTTCGAGGGCACGGTCCTCGGCGTGATCGAGCTGGCCTCGTTCCAGCCGTTCACCCAGATCCAGAAGGACTTCCTGAGCCAGATCGCCGAGATGATCGCGACCAGCGTCAACACCATCAGCGTCAACACCAAGACCGAGGTGCTGCTCAAGCAGTCGCAGGAGCTGACCGAGCAGCTCCGGGAGCGCTCCGCGGAGCTGGAGAACCGCCAGAAGGCGCTGGAGGAGTCCAACACCGAGCTGGAGGAGAAGGCCGAACTGCTCGCCCAGCAGAACCGGGACATCGAGGTGAAGAACACCGAGATCGAGGAGGCGCGCCAGGTCCTGGAGGAGCGCGCGGAGCAGCTGGCCGTCTCGATGCGCTACAAGAGCGAGTTCCTGGCCAACATGTCGCACGAGCTGCGCACCCCGCTCAACTCGCTGCTGATCCTGGCCAAGCTCCTCGCCGACAACGCCGAGGGGAACCTCTCCCCGAAGCAGGTCGAGTTCGCGGAGACCATCCACGGCGCGGGTTCCGACCTGCTCCAGCTCATCAACGACATCCTCGACCTGACGAAGGTCGAGGCGGGCAAGATGGACGTCTCGCCGACGCGCATCTCGCTCGTCCAGCTGGTGGACTACGTGGAGGCCACCTTCCGGCCGCTCACCGCGGAGAAGGGGCTCGACTTCTCCGTGCGCGTGTCGCCGGAGCTGCCCGCGACGCTGCACACCGACGAGCAGCGGCTGCTCCAGGTCCTGCGCAACCTCCTGTCGAACGCCGTGAAGTTCACCGACTCGGGAGCGGTCGAACTGGTCATCAGGACCGCCGGCGCGGACGTGCCGCCGGCCATCCGGGAGCAGTTGCTGGAGACCGGCGCGCTCAGCGACCCGGACGGCGAGCTGATCGCGTTCTCCGTCACGGACACCGGCATCGGCATCGCGGCCAGCAAGATGCGGGTGATCTTCGAGGCGTTCAAGCAGGCCGACGGCACCACCAGCCGCAAGTACGGCGGCACCGGCCTCGGACTGTCCATCAGCCGGGAGATCGCCCGGCTGCTCGGCGGCGAGATCAACGCGGCGAGCGAACCGGGCCGCGGGTCGACGTTCACCTTGTACATGCCGCTGCACCCGAGCGAGATGCCCTCCGACTTCGCGCAGCTCGCCCCGTCCATCGAGCCGGGCGACACCCTGACGGCCGTGGAGGACACGGACATGCCCCCCGAGGTGAAGTCCTACCAGGACTCCCAGACGGGGCCCGCAGCCCTCTTCAGGCGCCGTCGCAGGGCCCTTCCGCAGCTGCCCTCGGCCGAGCCGGAGCCGGAGCAGCCGCAGGAGGCTCCCGAGAAGCCCGCCGTCCCGGCCCGGGACGCCGTGGACGACGGGCCGGGGGCCGAACTGGTGCCGGTGTCCGGGGCGGGCGCGGAGCTGGAGGCCGTCGCCGAGGACTGGGAGGCCGTCGTGTTCGACGGCGAGAAGGTCCTCATCGTCGACGACGACATCCGCAACGTGTTCGCGCTCACCAGCGTCCTGGAACAGCACGGTCTCGCGGTGCTGTACGCGGAGAACGGCCGTGAGGGCATCGAGGTGCTGGAGCAGCACGACGACGTCGCGGTCGTCCTGATGGACATCATGATGCCCGAGATGGACGGCTACGCCACGACGACGGCGATCCGGCGGATGCCGCAGTTCGCGGGCCTTCCGATCGTCGCGCTCACCGCGAAGGCCATGAAGGGCGACCGGGAGAAGGCGATCGAGTCCGGCGCGTCGGACTACGTCACGAAGCCGGTCGACCCCGACCATCTGCTGTCCGTCATGCGGAGGTGGATGGCCAACACCTGAGTGGCGTACGGTCGCAGGTGGCAAAGTTGTAGCCTTGAACCGGCCCGGGCGTCGTGTAGAACTACGGTAATCGGGGAACCTTTTGGACTCGCCCCGCGTTTCCGCAGTGTGCTGAGATTCATGCACGGTGACATGGCAGTGACAGGGTGTGGCGACAAGCGGGGTGCGGCTACGATGACCGGCACAAGGACGGACGGCGTAAGGGAGTCGTCCCCCGGGGCGGCCCCTGGTGCCGCCCCGAGTCCTTTGGACAGGGGAGGCCCCATGCCGGGGCGAGGAGGGCGGGCCATGGTGCAGAAGGCCAAGATCCTCCTGGTCGACGACCGGCCGGAGAATCTGCTGGCGCTGGAGGCCATCCTCTCTGCGCTCGATCAGACACTGGTGCGGGCGTCGTCCGGGGAGGAAGCGCTCAAAGCACTGCTTACGGACGATTTCGCAGTCATCCTGCTGGATGTCCAGATGCCGGGTATGGATGGATTTGAGACGGCTGCGCACATCAAGCGCCGCGAGCGCACCCGCGACATCCCGATCATCTTCCTCACTGCCATCAACCATGGCCCGCATCACACCTTCCGCGGCTACGCGGCGGGCGCGGTGGATTACATTTCAAAACCCTTCGACCCGTGGGTGCTGCGCGCCAAGGTCTCGGTGTTCGTCGAGCTGTACATGAAGAACTGCCAGCTGCGCGAGCAGGCCTCCCTGCTCCGGCTCCAGCTCGAAGGAAGCGGCAAGGCACCCGTGGGAGACGCGAAGGAGCCCGCCGGACTGCTCGCGGAGCTGTCCGCCAGGCTGGCCGCGGTCGAGGAGCAGGCAGAGGCCCTGTCGAAGCAGCTCGACGACGACTCGGCGGACGCGTCCGCCGTGGCCACCGCCGCACACCTGGAGCGCAAGCTCACCGGGCTGCGCCGGGCGCTGGACGCCCTGGAGCCCGGCACGGGAAACGGCGTCCCGCCCCTGCCGTCGCAGAGCTGACGACTCCGCAGGCGGCGCCGGCCCCTGGTGGCCGGAATCGCCTGCGGCGTTCAGGCCCCGTTTGACGTCCTGTCAGCCTCCCGTAGCGCGACACCCGACACGATCGGGTGAAGCAGTGGGCACGCGTGTCCACCGGGACCCGCGGCGGTAATCTCACCCCCATGGCCTCACGTCAGTCCGCAGCCAAGAAGACGCCCGCGAAGAAGGCGGCCGCGCCGGCGAAGGGCACGGCGAAGAAGGCCGCGCCGGGCTCCAGGAAGAGCACGGCGAAGAAGGCGCCCGCCCGCAGGCCGCCGGCGAAGAAGGCCGCGCCCAGGCCGGCGCCCAGCCCCACCGGGGGCATCTACCGCATGGCGCGCGCCCTGTGGCTCGGCGCCGCCCACACCGTGGGCGCCCTCTTCCGCGGCATAGGGCGCGGCGCCAAGGGCCTCGACCCGGCGCACCGCAAGGACGGCCTCGCGCTGCTGCTGCTCGGCATCGCCCTGATCGTCGCCGGAGGTACCTGGTCCAGCCTCGACGGCCCCGTCGGCGACCTGGTCGAGCTGCTGGTCACTGGCGCCTTCGGCCGGCTCGACCTGCTGGTGCCGGTCCTCCTCGCCGCCCTCGCCATCCGGCTCATCCGCCACCCCGAGCGCCCCGAGGCCAACGGCCGGATCGCGATCGGGCTCTCCGCCCTGATCATCGGCGTGCTCGGGCAGGTGCACATCGCCTGCGGCTCGCCCGCGCGCAGCTCCGGCATGCAGGGCATCCGGGACGCCGGCGGCCTCATCGGCTGGGCGGTGGCGACGCCGCTGAGCCACGCCCTGACCGACGCGCTCGCGATCCCCCTGCTCCTGCTGCTCACGGTCTTCGGGCTGCTGGTGGTCACCGCCACCCCCGTGAACGCCATCCCGCAGCGGCTGCGGCTGCTCGGTACCAGGCTCGGCCTGATCCACCCGGACCGCGACGAGGACGCCGAGGCCGAGCAGGCCGCCTACGAGAGCGACGACGACCGGTACGAGCAGCAGTGGCGCGAAGCGCTGCCCCGCTCCCGGCGCCGGGGCGCATCGGCGGAGATCCCCGACCACGACCAGGCGGAGGAGCAGGCGCTCTCCAAGCGCCGCAAGAGCCGCAAGCCGGCAGCGGGAGCCGGCGCGGGCCGTGCGGCCGGCACGGAGCGGCCCATGGACCCGGTGGACGTGGCCGCGGCCGCCGCCGCCGCGCTCGACGGCGCCGTCCTGCACGGCATGCCGCCCTCCCCGCTGGTGGCCGACCTCACCCAGGGCGTCACGGGGGACAAGCGGCCCGGGCAGACCACGCCGGTGCCCGCGGCCCGCGCCCGCCTCACCAAGGACGACCAGGACGCGCCGGCCGCGGACGAGGCGTCCCGCTCCACCGCGGTGCCCGACCTGACGAAGTCCGCCCCCGACGAATCGCGCCCCCTGCCCCCGCGCGCCGAACAGCTCCAGCTCTCCGGCGACATCACCTACTCGCTGCCCTCGCTGGACCTCCTGGAGCGCGGCGGGCCCGGCAAGGCGCGCAGCGCCGCGAACGACGCGGTGGTCGACTCCCTCACCTCCGTCTTCAGCCAGTTCAAGGTCGACGCCGGCGTCACGGGCTTCACGCGCGGGCCCACGGTCACCCGCTACGAGGTCGAACTCGGCCCCGCCGTCAAGGTCGAACGCATCACGGCGCTCACGAAGAACATCGCCTACGCCGTCGCCAGCCCGGACGTGCGCATCATCAGCCCCATCCCGGGGAAGTCCGCCGTCGGCATCGAGATCCCCAACACCGACCGGGAAATGGTCAATCTGGGCGACGTGCTGCGCCTCGCGGACGCCGCCGGGGACGACCACCCGATGCTGGTGGCCCTCGGCAAGGACGTCGAAGGCGGCTACGTGATGGCGAACCTCGCCAAGATGCCGCACATCCTGGTCGCGGGCGCCACCGGATCCGGCAAGTCGTCGTGCATCAACTGCCTGATCACCTCGGTCATGGTGCGCGCGACCCCCGAGGACGTCCGCCTGGTACTGGTCGACCCCAAGCGCGTCGAACTCACCGCCTACGAGGGCATTCCGCACCTGATCACACCGATCATCACCAACCCCAAGCGCGCCGCCGAGGCACTCCAGTGGGTCGTCCGGGAGATGGACCTGCGCTACGACGACCTCGCCGCCTACGGCTACCGGCACATCGACGACTTCAACCAGGCCGTCCGCAGCGGCAAGGCCAAGACGCCCGAGGGCAGCGAGCGGGAGCTCCAGCCGTACCCGTACCTGCTGGTGATCGTCGACGAGCTGGCGGACCTGATGATGGTCGCCCCCCGGGACGTCGAGGACGCCATCGTGCGCATCACCCAGCTCGCCCGCGCGGCCGGCATCCACCTGGTGCTGGCCACGCAGCGGCCCTCCGTGGACGTCGTCACGGGCCTCATCAAGGCGAACGTCCCCTCCCGGCTCGCCTTCGCCACCTCCTCGCTCGCGGACAGCCGCGTCATCCTCGACCAGCCGGGCGCCGAGAAGCTGATCGGCAAGGGCGACGGGCTCTTCCTGCCGATGGGGGCGAACAAGCCCGTCCGCATGCAGGGCGCCTTCGTCACCGAGGAGGAGATCGCCCAGGTCGTCCAGCACTGCAAGGACCAGATGGCACCGGTCTTCAGGGACGACGTCACCGTCGGCAGCAAGCAGAAGAAGGAGATCGACGAGGACATCGGCGACGACCTCGACCTGCTCTGCCAGGCGGCTGAGCTGGTCGTCTCCACCCAGTTCGGCTCGACCTCGATGCTCCAGCGGAAGCTGCGGGTCGGCTTCGCCAAGGCCGGCCGGCTGATGGACCTGATGGAGTCCCGTAACATCGTCGGACCCAGCGAGGGCTCCAAGGCACGTGACGTTCTTGTGAAGGCCGACGAATTGGATGGAGTGCTCGCGGTGATCCGCGGGGAAGCTCAACCATAGGGAGTGAAACCCGCGCTCGCGACGGACGGCGGGTCGCACACGGCGCATACATCGGCGCACGAGCCGGTGCACATGCGGCGCGGACCTTGTGTGGCCCCGAAGCCGCGGCGCCTCAGCCCGGCTCGGACGGGACGTGGCAGAGGGCATGGGTACCCCTGGTGCGCCGGGCACTCGGGGGGACCTGGCCGAGCCGTCGTGCCCACCGAGTCGCCAGGGGCGTGGGGCAACCGTTTCGCCTCCGCATACGTCAAGTTGAAGGGAGGCGCACATTGGCTTCCCCCATCGGGGATCAGCCCCATCCGGATAGCGTATGAATCCCTCTCGCCCGGTTGCTCAGCCCTTTTGCACCCTGAATAAACTGAACCCCCAGCAGGTGGTTACACGCTCGAAAGGCGCCCCCGTGTCCATCGGCAACTCCCCTGAAACAGACCGCCTCACGGCGGAAGAAGGCCGTCCAACGGCCGAAAACGACCCTATGCCGGACGAAGAAGGCCGCCGCCGGGAAGACGGTGATCGTGCGGCCACCGAGAACACCTCCGTGCGGGCGGGCGAAAGCCTGTCCGAGGAGCAGGCCCCCCTCCTGTCGGACGGTGACGACGAGCTGCTGGCGGCCGACGACGCGCTCCTGTCGACGCCCGGCGACGACCTCCTGCCCGAGGCCGCGGACGACCTCCCGGAGGCCGGCGACGACCCCCTGGAGGCCGACGACACCATGGCGATCGGCCGCGTCCTCCAGCGCGCCCGCCTCGACGCCGGACTGGGCATCGACGACATCAGTACCGCCACCCGGGTGCGCATCCCGATCGTCCAGGCGATAGAACAGGGCGATTTCAGCCGCTGCGGTGGCGACGTCTACGCCAAAGGCCACATCAAGACACTCGCCCGCGCCGTCGGCCTCGACCCCCGGCCCCTGCTGGAGCGGTACGACGCCGAATACGGCACCTCGGAATCGCTGACCCCCGCCAGCCCCCTCTTCGAAGCCGAGCGGATCCGCCCCGAGCGCCGGGGCCCCAACTGGACCGCCGCCATGGTCGCCGCCATCGTCGCGGTCATAGGTTTCGTCGGCTTCACGCTCTTCCAGGGGAACGATCCGGCGGGCGATTCCGGCACGCAGGCCGCCGAAGGCGCCAACCCGGCCGAGAGCAAGCCCACGCCCACCCCCCACCACAGTGCCCCGCCCGCCGCGCCCAAGCCGGCTCCCTCCGACAGCGCCATCGCCGCCGCCCCGCGCGACAAGGTGACGGTCATGATCAACGCCGCCCAGAGCCGGAGCTGGGTCTCGGCCAAGGACCACAACGGCCAAGTGATCTTCGACGGCACCCTGCAGAAGGGTGAGAAGAAGACGTTCCAGGACAGCGACAAGATCGACCTGATCGTGGGCAACGTCTCCTCCGTCGAACTGTTCGTGAACGGAAAGAAGATCGACAACCAGTTCAAGCCCGGCCAGGTGGGGCGCCTGTCCTACACCAAGGGTGATCCTGAGGTCGGCTGACCGGCGGTGAGCAGGGGGTTCAGCACGACCACGGAGCCCTGGGGGCGGGGGCTGCCGGTGCGACGAAGTAACCTGAGCGCATGCCTGAACGCCGCACCGTCGCTCTCGTCACACTCGGCTGCGCCCGCAACGAGGTGGATTCGGAGGAGCTGGCAGGCCGCTTGGAGGCGGACGGCTGGCAGCTCGTCGATGAAGCCGAGGACGCGGACGTCGCCGTGGTCAACACCTGTGGCTTCGTGGAGGCCGCCAAGAAGGACTCCGTCGACGCACTCCTCGAAGCCCACGACCTGAAGGGAAGCGGCAGGACCCAGGCCGTCGTCGCCGTCGGCTGCATGGCCGAGCGGTACGGCAAGGAACTCGCCGAGGCCCTTCCCGAAGCGGACGGCGTCCTCGGGTTCGACGACTACGCGGACATCTCCGACCGCCTGTCGACCATCCTCGGCGGCGGCATCCACGCCTCCCACACCCCTCGCGACCGGCGCAAGCTGCTTCCCGTCAGCCCCGTGGAGCGCCAGAGCGCGGGCACCGGCATCGCACTGCCCGGACACGGCACGGCGGCCGCCCCGGAGAACTCCCCGGGGCGGCCCGCCGCCGTCGAGGGCTCCGAGCGGGGCGCCGACGCCCCGGCGGACACCGAGGGGAAGCCGAGCGGGCAGCAGGCGGCCGAGCAGGCCCCCGCGGACCTCCCCGCAGGTCTCGCCCCCGCCTCGGGACCCAGGGCTCCGCTGCGCCGCAGACTCGGCAGTTCACCCGTCGCCTCCGTGAAGCTGGCCTCCGGCTGCGACCGCCGCTGCACCTTCTGCGCCATCCCGTCCTTCCGCGGCTCCTTCATCTCCCGCCGGCCCTCCGACGTCCTCGCCGAGACCCGCTGGCTCGCCGAACAGGGCGTCAGGGAGGTCATGCTCGTCTCCGAGAACAACACCTCGTACGGCAAGGACCTCGGCGACATCCGCCTGCTGGAGACGCTGCTGCCGGAGCTGGCCGCGGTGGACGGCATCGAGCGGGTGCGGGTCAGCTACCTCCAGCCGGCCGAGATGCGCCCCGGCCTGATCGACGTGCTCACCGCCACGGAGAAGGTCGCCCCCTACTTCGACCTCTCCTTCCAGCACTCCGCCCCCGGCGTGCTCCGTGCCATGCGGAGGTTCGGCGACACCGACGGATTCCTGGAACTGCTCGACCGCATCCGCGCCAGAGCGCCGCAGGCGGGCGTCCGGTCCAACTTCATCGTGGGCTTCCCCGGCGAGAGCGAGGACGACCTGGCCGAGCTCGAGCGTTTTCTGACCGGGGCGCGGCTGGATGCCATCGGCGTCTTCGGGTACTCCGACGAGGACGGCACGGAGGCCGCCGGCTTCGACGGCAAGCTGGGCGAGGACGAGGTGGCGGAACGCCTCGCGCACATCTCCCGGCTGGCCGAGGAGCTCACCTCCCAGCGCGCCGAGGAGCGTTTGGGTGAGACGGTCGAGGTGCTGGTCGAGTCGGCCGGCTCCGGGGACGGCAGCGAGCCGGCGACGGGCCGGGCCGCGCACCAGGCGCCGGAGACGGACGGTCAGGTGGTGTTCACCGGTGGCGAAGCCGCCGCGACGAACGGTGCCGCGCCCGCAGTCGGCCGTATGGTCGTGGCCAAGGTGGTCGGCACCGAGGGCGTCGACCTGATGGCTGAGGTCATCGACGGCGGCGTGGGTACCGAGGAGGCGGGCAGATGACCGGAGTCCCGGCATCCGCCACGGGCGGTTCCGGCAGGCCCGTGCCCGGGGGAAAGCTGGGCGCCGCGGCGGTCGCCCAGGCCAGCGTGTGGAACGTGGCCAATCTCCTCACGGTGATCCGGCTGCTGCTCGTGCCGGGCTTCATCGCCCTGATGCTCGCCGGTGGCGGCTACGACCCCGCCTGGCGCTCCCTCGCCTGGGCCGCCTTCGCCATCGCGATGATCACGGATCTCTTCGACGGGCACCTCGCCCGGACGTACGGTCTGGTCACCGACTTCGGGAAGATCGCCGACCCGATCGCGGACAAGGCGATCATGGGCGCGGCCCTGATCTGCCTCTCCGCGCTGGGCGAGCTGCCCTGGTGGGTGACGTGCGTCATCCTCGGCCGGGAGCTCGGCGTCACCCTGCTGCGCTTCCTGGTGATCCGGTACGGGGTCATCCCGGCCAGCCGGGGCGGCAAGCTGAAGACGCTCGCGCAGGGCGTGGCCGTCGGCATGTACGTGCTGGCGCTGACCGGGCCCCTGGCGTCGCTGCGCTTCTGGGTGATGGCGCTCGCCGTGGTCCTCACTGTGGCGACCGGTCTGGACTACGTGAACCGCGCCGTAGTGCTGCGGCAGCGCGGACTGCGCCGCAAGCGCGCGGAGCGCACGACCGGGGCTGCTGGGACTGCTGGGTCCGCCGAGGCCGCCGGGGCCGCGTCCGCGGGGGAGTCCCCGGAGCTCGCGGAGGCCGGGGAGCCGGGCGGGGCTCGTGAGTACGGTGCGGCCGGTGTGGTCGCGGCGGAGGCCGCGGGCGCCCGGCACCACGCCGCGGACGCGGGCGCGCTGGGCGGCGAGCGCCGCGGTGAGGAGCCGCCGCGATGACCCCTGGGGCCGAAGCGGTGCTCCGCCAGTTGCTGGAGCGCAGCGAGACGCTGGCCGTCGCGGAGTCCCTGACGGGCGGCCTGGTGGCCGCGGAGATCACGGTCGTGCCCGGCGCCTCGAAGGTCTTCCGCGGCTCCGTGACGAGCTATGCGACCGATCTCAAGGAGAAGATCCTCGGCGTGGACGGCATGCTGCTGGCCGAGCGCGGCGCCGTCGACCCCGAGGTGGCGCTCCAGATGGCCCGCGGCGTCCGCCAGGCCCTCGGCGCCGACTGGGGCACGGCGACCACCGGCGTCGCCGGGCCGGATCCGCAGGACGGGCAACCCGTCGGAACGGTGTTCGTGGCGGTCGCGGGACCCGGCGGCGTGGAGAAAGTGGCCGAGCTGAGGTTGAACGGCGAGCGAGCGGAAATCCGTATGGAGAGTGTACGGAGCGTGCTCAAACTGCTGCTCCAGCAGCTTCCCGGCGAACGGCCCGGGAAGGGCGGGGCACAGGATACGGAACAGAACGGGGGGACTTGATGTTTGCAGCCCTTAGTGAACACGTCATCGCTCCCCGCACAGCCGCTGCGGGAGGCGGTACGGTGGGGCGTAATGGAAGCGGCTACACGGTCCGAGGAGGGAGCCACCGATGATCCTGCTCCGTCGCCTGCTGGGTGACGTGCTGCGTCGGCAGCGCCAGCGCCAGGGCCGTACTCTGCGCGAAGTCTCCTCGTCGGCCCGAGTCTCGCTCGGCTATCTCTCCGAGGTGGAGCGGGGGCAGAAGGAGGCTTCCTCCGAGCTGCTCTCCGCCATTTGCGACGCGCTTGAGGTACGGATGTCCGAGCTCATGCACGAGGTGAGCGACGAACTCGCCCTCGCCGAGCTCGCCGAGTCGGCGGCAGCGCCCGAGCCTGTGCCGGCATCGGCGGCGGTGCACCCGATGCTGAACTCGGTCTCGGTCACCGGTGTGCCACCGGAACGGGTGACGATCAAGGCACCGGCCGAAGCGGTGGACGTGGTCGCCGCCTGACCGACGCCGCTGCCGGTTCCCTCCGGACGCCGCACCCCCCGCGCGGGTGTCCTGCACCGGGTGTGACGCCCAGCGACCTGTCGTTCACCGGACAACCACCAGACTTGTCAATCGAGCACCGAGCCCCGGCCGGGGCGGCACGGATCACGTGACCGTCCCGGCCGGGGCTCGTGCCGCTTTCTGGGGGGTCGGGGCGGGTTCTGCGGGGGCGACCGTTCCGGGCGAGGACTTCGGGGCGCGACCTCGGGATCGGCCGTTCGGGCCTGTTCGAGCCGTCTGCCGGTGAGACGGGGCGGGCTTGCGTCCCCTCGCGCGACTTCGCGTGCCCTCCCGCCGCCCTTGGGGCTGTTCGAGTAGGTCGCTCCTCGATCACCCCAGAGGTCTTTGTCGCTGTCGCTACTTATCGACGTTCTGTGTGTTCTTCGTCCCATTCCGGTCGGCCTTCAGCCTCCTTCAGCCTCCTTCAGCTCCGCCGATCCGAGCCGGTTCGTCCGTGCCGCCTCCGCTCCCCTCGCCCAGGGCGCCATGCCACCCTGGAGACCATGCCCGAGGGAGACAGCGTCTTTCAGGCCGCGCAGCGGCTGCACCGAGGCCTGGCCGGGCGCGAGCTGACCCGCTCCGACCTGCGTGTGCCGGCGTTCGCCACGGCCGACCTCACGGGGCGCAGCGTGCTGGAGGTGGTCTCCCGCGGCAAGCATCTGCTCACCCGGGTCGAAGGCGGCCTCACCCTCCACTCCCACCTGGGCATGGAGGGCTCCTGGAAGGTGTACGCACCAGGCGATCGCTGGCGGGGCGGCCCCGGCCACCAGATCCGCGCGATTCTGGGCACCGCCGGTCCCACCGCCGTGGGCTACCGGCTGCCCGTCCTGGAACTCCTGCGCACCTCCCACGAGGCACGCGCGGTCGGCCACCTCGGACCCGATCTGCTCGGCCCCGACTGGGACCCGGACGCGGCACTGGCCAACCTGCTCCGCGAACCCGGCCGCGCGCTGGGCGAGGCACTGCTCGACCAGCGCAATCTCGCCGGTGTGGGAAACGTCTACAAATCGGAGCTGTGCTTCCTGATCGGGGCCACTCCCTGGCTGCCGGTGGGCGAGCTGCCCGCCGAGGTCGCCGAACGGCTCCCGGGCCTCGCGAAGCGGCTGCTGGAGGCGAACCGTACCGAGCCCGACCGCTCCACCACGGGCCGCCGCGCGCCCCGGCTCTTCGTGTACGGCCGCGCCCCGCGCCCCTGCCTGCGCTGCGGCGCCCCGATCCGGGTCGGCGACCAGGGGAACGGCTCACGGGAGCGCCCCACGTACTGGTGCCCCGGATGCCAGGTGGGCCCCTCCCCGGACCCCGCCGCCCGGCCACGCAGGACTCCCACCCGCTCGCCCCGGGCACCCTGGCGAGCCTCGGGCTGAGCGGTCCGGGGCTGAGCGGTCCTGGGATGGGCGGCCCTGGGGGCGGAGCCCGTGGGCACCCGGACGACCCCGGTCCGGAACGCCCCCGGCACCGGGTCCGGGCGCACCCTCACGCCCGGAGCCGCAACCCCCTCGGATTGGCGTGGAAACCCATGTCCTCCAGCAGTGAGGCGACCGGCGACGTGAGCGACGACTCGCCGTTGATCCGCTCCACGGTGACCGTGCCCAGCCGACCCGCCCGTGCCGCCTCGGCGAGCGCCTCCGCCGCCGCGGCGAGGCGGGAGTCGTCGGCGGTGAGCGCGGCATCCGGGTTCTCCGGCCAGGCCAGCAGCGTCTTGCCGCCCCGCTCCATATAGAGCGTCAGCTCCCCGTCGACCAGCACGACCAGCGACCCCGCCTTGCGGCCCGGCTTGTGCCCGGCGCCCGTCGGGGGTTCCGGCCAGGAGAGCGCCGCCCCGTAGGCGTTCGCGGGGTCGGCGGCGGCGAGCACCACGGCACGCGGCGCGCCACGGGGCCGGCCGCGCCGCCCGAAGCCACGAGCACTGCCCTGCGCGCCCGAGCGCCCCTCGGCCCCGTAGCGGCCGCCGTTCCCACCGGAATACGCCCCTCCGTCAGGCTCGAAGAACTCCTCGAACGCGCCGTCCTCCCCGAATCCACGCGTGCCGTGGAAGCTGCGCGGCCCCTCGAACCGGGGCACCTCGCCACCCCCGCCGCGCCCCGTGGTCCCGGGGGCCCATGCCGTCCCGTCCGTACCGAATCCCGGGGTCCACTCGGGGGACGGCCCCGCCTCACCCTCGCCTCCGCCGCCCGGCGGTGGAGGCAGCGGCTCGCCGCGCTCACGGGCGTTCGCCACCGCGCGCAGCCGGTCCACCGCGCCGTCCATGGCGAACTGCGCCGCGCCGAGGCCCTCGACGACATAGCCCCGCCGGGCCTGACCGCTGTCCTCGAAGGCCGACAGCACGCGGTAGACCGCGGAGAAGCCGCCCTCCACGCCCTCCGCGGCCACCGCGCCACGGGTGACGACCCCGTGCCGGTCGAGGAGGGTGTGCGCCAGGGAGTGCGCGCGGACCGTGGCATCGCTCTCCCGCTCGGGCAGCAGCGACCAGCGGCCCCCGACGGTGGGCGGGCCGTTGCGCGACGTGGTGCGGGACGAGGCGAGCGCCCCGTAACGGCCGCGGGGGACGGCGCGCTTCGCGCGGTGCGCGGTGGCGCCCGCGGTGCGGCCCGAGCCGAGCAGGGCGCGCAGCGGGCCCAGGGTGTCGTTGGTCAGCCGCCCCGACCAGGCCAGCTCCCAGATCGCGTCGGCGAGCTGGGGATCGGTGACGTCGGGGTGGGTGGTGGCGCGTATCTGGTCCGCGATCTGCCGGAAGAACAAGCCGTAACCGCCGGAGAGCGCGTCCAGGACCGCCTGGTGCAGTGCCGTCAGTTCCAGGGGGTGCGGGGGCGGCAGCAGGAGGGGCGCCGCGTCGGCCAGGTAGAGGCTGACCCAGCCGTCCTTGCCGGGCAGCGCGCCGGCGCCCGCCCAGACCACCTCGCCCGATGCGGTCAGCTCGTCCAGCATCGTGGGGGCGTAGTCGGAGACCCGGGACGGCAGCACCAGCCGCTCCAGGGCCGAGGCGGGCACCGAAGCCCCCTGCACCTGCTCGATGGCCCGTACCAGGCCGTCGATGCCGCGCAGCCCGTGCCCGCCGAGGTGCTGCCACTGCGGCAGGAACTGCGCGAGCGCGGCCGGGGGCACCGGCTCCACCTCGTGCCGCAGGGCCGCCAGGGAGCGGCGCCGCAGCCTGCGGAGCACCGTCGCGTCGCACCACTCCTGGCCGACGCCCGCCGGGTGGAACTCGCCCTGGACGAGGCGTCCGCTCGCCGTCAGGCGGTTCAGCGCGCCGTCGGTGACGGCGGCGCCGAGCCCGAAGCGCGCGGCGGCCGCCGCCGACGTGAACGGCCCGTGGGTGCGCGCATAGCGCGCGAGGAGGTCTCCCAGGGGGTCACGCACGGGCTCCGTGAACGCCTCGGGGACGCCGACGGGCAGCGCCGTGCCCAGCGCGTCCCGGAGGCGGCCCGCGTCTTCCACGGCGGACCAGTGCTCCGTGCCCGCGATGCGCACCTGGATGGCGCGGCGCGCGCCCGCCAGCTCCTCGACCCACTCAGGCCGCGCTCCGCGCTCCGCCAGCTCCTCCCCGGTGAGCGGCCCGAGCACCCGCAGCACGTCGGCGACGCCCTCGGCGTCCTTCACGCGCCGGTCCTCCGCGAGCCACTGCAACTCGCGCTCCAGCTCGACCAGCACGTCGACGTCGAGCAGCTCGCGCAGCTCGGCCTGGCCCAGCAGCTCGGCGAGGAGCCGGGAGTCCAGCGAGAGCGCGGCGGCGCGGCGCTCGGCGAGCGGGGAGTCGCCCTCGTACAGGAACTGCGCCACGTACCCGAAGAGCAGGGAGCGCGCGAACGGGGACGGCTCCTGAGTGGTGACCTCCACCAGGCGCACCTTGCGGGACTCGATGTCGCCCATCAGCTCGGCGAGCCCCGGCACGTCGAACACGTCCTGGAGGCACTCGCGCACCGCCTCCAGCACGATCGGGAAGGAGCCGAACTCGCTGGCCACCTCCAGGAGCTGTGCCGCGCGCTGGCGCTGCTGCCACAGCGGCGTGCGCCGGCCGGGATTGCGGCGGGGCAGCAGCAGCGCCCGCGCGGCGCACTCCCGGAAGCGGGCGGCGAACAGGGCCGAGCCGCCGACCTGTTCCGTGACCGTCCGGTCGACCTCGCCCTTGTCGAAGACGACGTCCGAGGCGCCCACCGGCGCCTGGCTCGCGTCGTACTCGGCGCCGGGGCGGGCCGGGTCCTGGTCCAGCAGGTCCAGGCCCATCATGTCGGCGTCGGGCAGGCGCAGCACGAGGCCGTCGTCGGCGTGCATCACCTGGGCGTCCATGCCGTACCGCTCGGCGAGCCTGGCTCCCAGGGCGAGCGCCCACGGGGCGTGCACCTGGGCGCCGAAGGGGGAGTGGACGACGATCCGCCAGTCGCCCAGCTCGTCGCGGAACCGCTCCACGACGATCGTCCGGTCGTCCGGGACGTGGCCGCAGGCCTGGCGCTGCTCGTCCAGGTAGGCGAGGACGTTGTCCGAGGCCCAGGCGTCGAGGCCGGCGGCCAGCAGCCGCAGCCGCGCGTCGTCCTTGGGCAGCGCGCTCACCTCGCGCAGGAACGCGCCCAGCGCCCGGCCCAGCTCCAGCGGGCGGCCGAGCTGGTCGCCCTTCCAGAACGGCAGCCTGCCGGGTACCCCGGGGGCCGGGGAGACCAGCACGCGGTCGCGGGTGATGTCCTCGATGCGCCAGGAGGTGGTGCCCAGGGTGAACACGTCCCCGACGCGGGACTCGTACACCATCTCCTCGTCCAGCTCGCCGACGCGCCCGCCGCCCTTCTTGGGGTCGGCACCGGCGAGGAACACACCGAACAGGCCGCGGTCCGGGATCGTGCCACCGGAGGTGACCGCGAGCCGCTGGGCTCCCGGGCGGCCGGTGATCGTGCCCGCGACCCGGTCCCACACCACGCGGGGCCGCAGCTCGGCGAACGCGTCGGACGGGTAGCGGCCCGCGAGCATGTCCAGGACGGCCGTGAAGGCGGACTCCGGGAGCGACGAGAACGGCGCCGACCTGCGCACCAGGGCCAGCAGGTCGTCCACCTGCCAGGTGTCCATGGAGGTCATGGCGACGAGCTGCTGCGCCAGCACGTCCAGGGGGTTGGCGGGGACGCGCAGTGCCTCGATGGCGCCGGTGCGCATCCGCTCGGTGACCACGGCCGCCTGCACCAGGTCGCCGCGGTACTTGGGGAACACCACACCCGTGGAGACCGCGCCCACCTGGTGCCCCGCCCGGCCGACGCGCTGGAGGCCGGACGCCACCGACGGCGGCGACTCCACCTGGACGACGAGGTCGACCGCGCCCATGTCGATGCCCAGCTCCAGGCTGGAGGTGGCCACGACGGCGGGCAGCCGGCCCGCCTTCAGGTCCTCCTCGACCTGCGCGCGCTGCTCCTTGGACACCGAGCCGTGGTGGGCGCGCGCGATGACGGCCGGTGCGCCCTGTGCGGCGCCGGAGCCGCCCATGAGCTGCGCCGGGGAGTGCGCCTCCTCCAGGGGCTCGCCGGTGGCGCGCTCGTAGGCGATCTCGTTGAGCCGGTTGCACAGCCGCTCCGCCAGGCGCCGGGAGTTGGCGAACACGATCGTGGACCGGTGGGCCTGGACCAGGTCCGTGATCCGCTCCTCGACGTGCGGCCAGATGGAGGGCCGCTCGGCGCCCTGGTCGTCGCCGACGGGGGAGCCGCCGAGCTCGCCGAGGTCCTCCACGGGCACGACCACGGACAGGTCGAACTCCTTGCCCGAGGGCGGCTGGACGATCTCCGTCCTGCGGCGCGGCGAGAGGTACCGGGCGATCTCGTCCACCGGGCGCACCGTCGCGGAGAGGCCGATGCGCCGCGCGGGCTTCGGCAGCAGCGCGTCGAGGCGCTCCAGGGACAGGGCGAGGTGCGCACCGCGCTTGGTGGCGGCGACCGCGTGCACCTCGTCGAGGATCACCGTCTCGATCCCGGTCAGGGCCTCGCGGGTGGTGGAGGTCAGCATCAGGAACAGCGACTCGGGGGTCGTGATCAGGATGTCCGGCGGGCGGGTGGCCAGCGCGCGCCGCTCGGCCGCGGGGGTGTCGCCGGAGCGGATGCCGACCCGCACCTCGGGCTCGGGCAGGCCGAGCCGCACCGCCTCCTGGCGGATGCCCGTCAGCGGGCTGCGCAGATTCCGCTCCACGTCGACGGCGAGCGCTTTGAGGGGCGACACGTACAGCACGCGGCAGCGCTTCTTGGTCTCCGCCGGCGGCGGCGCGGACGCGAGCTGGTCGAGCGCGGCCAGGAAGGCGGCGAGGGTCTTGCCGGAGCCGGTCGGCGCGACGACCAGCACGTCCGAGCCCGCGCCGATGGCACGCCACGCACCGGCCTGGGCCGCGGTGGGCGCGGAGAAGGCCCCCGTGAACCAGCCGCGGGTCGCGGGGGAGAAGCCGTCGAGAGGGTCGTGCGCCATGACACCATCGTGCACCCGGCCACTGACATAGCGCCTGACCTGCGTGGACGCCCCGGCCCTCGCGGGCGCGCCGGGCCGGCGCCCGGCCCGCCGCAGGCACGGCCGGGGCACCGCGGATGAGGGACGGGGCGGGCGCCCCGGCACACAATGGGGGCATGGCGGGTACGGGAGAGCGGGCACGGCACTGGCAGTACGAGGACCTTCCGGGCGTCGACCTGCTCCGCGCCCGGTACATCCACAAGACGTTCGTGCGGCACACCCACGAGACCTTCGTGATCGCCGCCATCACCGAGGGCCTGGAGGTCTTCCACCACGGCGGCGCCGAACAGTTCGCGGGCCCCGGCGCCCTCGCCCTCGTCAACCCGGACACTCCTCACACGGGCCGCGCCGGGGTGCCCGAAGGGTGGCGCTACGGCGCGGTGTACCCGGCGCCGGAGCTGGTCGCGGCGATCGCCGCGGACACCACCGCCATCCGCGGCACGCCCGGCTTCGCCAGCCCCGTCCTGGACGACCCGTACGCCGCACACCTGGTCCACCAGGTGCTGCGGGCCGCGGACGAGGGCAACGCCCTGGCCGCCGACACCCTGCTGCGCCTCACAGTGACCCGGCTGCTGCGGCGGAACGGCGGCGCGCTGCCCCATCGCCCGGTGTCCGGCGCGGGCGCCGGTGTCGCGGCACGCGCGCGTGCCGTGCTGGAGGAGCGCATGACCGACCCGCCCACCCTGGAGGCGCTCGCCACCGGCCTCGGCACCAGCCCCTTCGCGCTGCTGAGGGCCTTCCGCGCCCGTTACGGGATGCCTCCGCACACCTGGCTCACCGACGCGCGCGTGCGCCGTGCCCGCCGCCTGCTCGACGGCGGCACGGTCCCCGCCGAGGCGGCCGTCGCCGTGGGCTTCACCGACCAGTCCCACCTCACCCGGCACTTCTCCCGGGCGGTCGGGGTGCCGCCGGGTGCCTACCAGCGGGAGCGCAAGAACGTACAAGACCGGCGGGCCCGGCCCTCCGTAGCGTCCGGGGCGTGGCAGACCAGAGAGCAACAGCGGACGAAGGGGCCCCTCAGCGCGGCGCGCACGGCGCACGAACCCACCGGCCGGAATCGCACGGCGCACGGCCCCTCCACCCGGGACCGGACGGCACGCACGGCGGAAAGTCGGACGCCGCCGTCGTCAGGGACGCGCTCGGGGTGGGCGTCGCCGTCGGCCTCTCCGGGTTCGCCTTCGGCGTGACCTCGGCCGGCAGCGGCCTCAGCCTTTTCCAGACGTGCGCGCTCAGCCTGCTCGTCTTCACCGGCGCCTCGCAGTTCGCGCTGGTGGGCGCGCTCGCCGCGGGCGGCAACCCGTTCACCGCGGCCGCCGGTGCCTTCTTCCTGGGCGTGCGCAACGCCTTCTACGGGCTGCGGCTCTCACAACTTCTGGCCCTCCCGCGCGCGGTGCGCCCCGCCGCAGCCCAGTGGGTCATCGACGAGACGACGGCGGTGTCGCTGGCCCAGCCCGACCGGCGCAGCGCCCGCATCGGCTTCACCGTCACGGGGCTGACCCTCTACCTGCTGTGGAACCTCACCACCCTGCTGGGAGCGGTGGGGGCCCAGGCCATCGGCGACACCAGGGCCTGGGGCCTCGACGCGGCGGGTCCCGCCGTCTTCCTGGCGCTGCTCGCTCCCATGCTGCGCACCGGCACCGAACGCGCCGTCGCGGCCCTTGCTGTCGTCCTCGGCCTCGGCCTGCTGCCCGTCCTGCCCACGGGCGTACCCGTCCTCGTCGCGGCACTCGCCGCCCCGGCTGTGCTCTGGGTGGACGGCCGCAGGAGCAGCCTCGATGCCCAGAGCCCCGGCAGCGGGCCGGAGGGCCGCCGGACGCCCGGCGCGCCCCCGACGCCGGACGTCCCCCACGCACCCGACACGCACGACGTCCCCCACGCACTCGACGGGCACGACACACAGAAGGAACAACGGTGAACATCTGGATCGCCATCGGGGTCACCGCGGCCGGCTGCTACGCCGTGAAGCTCATGGGCCTCGTCGTGCCGGCCGGGCTCCTGGAGCGGCCGCTCGTCAGGCGCCTTGCGGCCCTCCTCCCCGTGGCCCTGCTCGCCGCGCTCACCGCCCAGCAGACGTTCGCCGACGGGCGCTCCCTCCTGCTCGATGCCAGGACCGCCGGCCTGGCCGCCGCCGCGGTGGCCCTCATGTTCCGCGCGCCGTTCCTGCTCGTGGTGGCGGCGGCCGTGCTCGTCACCGCGGGCGTGCGGGCCATGGCCGGGTGAACCCCTCCCGGCCGGGGCGACCCCGGCCGGGGTGACCGCGCGTCCCGGGGCGTGCGCGTCCCCGCGCCCCGCCGATCGCGTCCGCATCCCTGCCGCCCTGCCGCCCTGCCGCCCTGCCGCCCCGCCGCCCTGCTGCCCGGCCGGCCCGCCGGCCGCGGCGCCGTGGCGAGCGGGCCGCGGCCGCCCGGAGGCTCAGCCGATCGTGCGCCCGTACGCCCGCAGGGTGCGCAGGGCCTCGATCGTCAGCCCGGGCCGGCGTTCCAGGCGCTCCACGACCGCGCCGGGGGACCAGCGCTGCTCCGCGCGCAGCCCGCCGGGGCTGCCGGGCAGGACCGGCCAGCCCCCGTCCTGCTGCTGGTCCGCGGTGAGGAAGTCCAGGGAGCGGTCCATCTCGTCGTCGGTGAACCAGGCGCGCGCGAGGGACTGCGGCGTCTGGGCGTAGTCGTGCGGGAAGTGGAGTTCGGACGGGGCGCAGCCGGGGACGGCCGGGGAGGTGTCGGGCTGCTGCGGGTCGAGCACGGCCAGCCGCTGCTCGCGCACCAGCCGTCCGAGGCGGTCGGCGGACGCCTGCGCCCGCTGGCGGTCGGGCACGGAGTCCAGGAAGGCGACCGCCGCCCGGACCTCGTGCGGGCTCGGCGCCGCCAGCGACTCGATCGCCCCCCAGCAGAAGTCCGTCGCCCTGAACAGCCACGCGTGCCACACGTCGTTGCGGTGCAGCAGGCCCACCACGGGCCCGGTGGTCAGCAGCTCGCCCTGGGCGCTCGCGAAGGGGTGCCGTCCGGGTGGGAACGCGGGCAGTGCCCCGTCGGGGGCCGACACCGCCGTCAGGTAGCGGCCCAGGCGCTCCACCCGCCGGCCGCAGCACCGGCCGATCGAGTCCAGTACGCGCAGCGCGTACACGGTGTGCGCCGGCCTGCTCTGCGGCCCCCGCAGCCGGGGGTCCAGCGCGTGCCCGAACCCCTCGTCGTCATTCCTGTAGGCCGCCAGGGCGGTCTCCACGGCCTCGGCGCCCGCGGCTCCCGCACCGAGGAAGTGGTACGCGAACCGTCGCTGCTCCAGCACCCGTGCGGTCAGCCGGACGAACTCCTCGGCGCGCAGCAGCGCGGAGGACTTCGCGGACGCCGTCGTCACCCTGGGACCGGCGGGAGCCGCGGCGCGCGCCTGGTGCGGCGGGGCCGGGACCGCGCTGTGCGAGGAGCGCACCGGGCGGCGCGGTGACGGAGTGTGAGCAGTTGTCTCGGTTTCGGTCATGTTCTGACGGTAGGCCGCAACAGGCCGTCACCGTGGCCGTCCTGCCCGGCTGCACTCCCGGGGCTGGATACTGGGGTCATGCGGTTGACGGTCTTCTGGCAGCAGATGGTGGAGCACTTCGGCGCCGGCTACGCCGACTCCTTCGCCCGCGATCATGTGATGTCCCAGCTCGGCGGACGTACGGTCCACGAGGCCCTGGATGCCGGCTGGGAGGCCAAGGACGTCTGGCGTGCCGTGTGCGACGCCTTGGACATACCGCCCGAGAAGCGCTGATCCCTCCGCGGGAGACCGGGAGACCGGGAGACCGGGAGACCGGGGATCCGGCTGCCCGGAGCACACGGTTCACCGATCGGGGGGTGGCGGGCCCGCGCCCGGCAGAAGCGCCTTCACTCCCGTGCGCCCGCACCCCCTTCGATGCGCCCCACTCGTGGTGGGCGCGCGCCCCGGGAGACGGGTGCCCGGGGCTCGCACCGGAAGGCGCTCCGGCCCCGCACCGGAAGGTGCCAGCCCCGCACCGGAAGGCGCTCCGGCCCCGCACCGGAAGGGTGCTCCGACCCCGCGGCAAGGGGCCGTGGCACGGCTACCCCCGGAGTACGTGAGACTGGCTGCGTGGCCCCGACAGACGACACCGCCCGAGTCGCCCCCGGCGACCCGCTCACGCCCGAAGCCTCCGGTGAGACGGCCGGCACGGCCGAACCGCCCGAGGCGCCCGAGGCGCCCGCTCCGGGCGGTCCGGCCGGACGCCTCAGCCGCATGCCGGTCTGGCTGCCGCGTGCCATGGTGCTCGCCCTGGCCCTGATCGCCTGCTTCCAGTTCGGCAGCTGGGCCTTCCACCAGGTCGTCGGCCTGCTGATCAACCTGCTGATCGCGTTCTTCCTGGCCCTCGCCGTCGAGCCGGCGGTGAGCTGGATGTCCGGGCACGGGATGCGCCGGGGCCTGGCGACCGGCCTGGTCTTCCTGCTGGTGCTGGTTGCGTCCGCCGGCTTCGTCACGCTGCTCGGCACGATCATGGCCGACCAGATCATCCAGCTGGTCGAGGACTTCCCCGGGACGCTCGACTCGTTGATCAACTGGATCAACTCCACCTTCGGCACTGACCTCAGCAGGGTCGAGATCCAGGACAGCCTGCTGCACTCCGCATGGCTCCAGTCGTACGTCCGCAACAGCGCGAGCGGGGTTCTCGACGTCTCCACGCAGGTCCTGGGCGGCCTCTTCAGGATGCTGACGGTCCTGCTGTTCGCCTTCTACTTCGCCGCGGACGGGCCGCGGCTGCGGCGCACCCTGTGCTCCGTGCTGCCGCCCGCCAGGCAGGCCGAGGTGCTGCGCGCCTGGGAGATCGCGGCCACCAAGACCGGCGGGTACATCTACTCCCGCGGGCTCATGGCACTCGCCTCGGGCCTCGCGCACTACGTACTGCTGGAGGCGCTGGGCGTCCAGTACGCGCCGGTGCTCGCCGTATGGGTGGGTCTCGTCTCGCAGTTCATCCCGACGATCGGCACCTACCTGGCGGGCGCCCTGCCCATCCTGCTCGCCTTCGCGGTCAACCCCTGGTACGCGCTCTGGGTGTTCATCTTCGTGGTGGTCTACCAGCAGTTCGAGAACTACCTCCTCCAGCCCAAGCTCACCGCCCGCACCGTCGACCTGCACCCCGCCGTCGCGTTCGGCTCCGTGATCGCCGGCACGGCCCTGCTGGGCGCCGTCGGCGCGCTGATCGCGATTCCCGCGGTGGCGACCCTCCAGGCGTTCCTCAGCGTCTACGTGAAGCGGTACGAGGTCCTGGACGACCCGCGGGTGGGAGGCCACCGAAGGCGCCGGCGCCCCACCGTGCCCCCGCGGCTGCGGCGGCTCGTCACCGCGCCGAGGGGCGAGGCGGGGCGCCTGCCCTGGACGCGGCCGGGCGCCGGCGGCGCCGAAGCGAACGACGCCGGGCCCGGGGAGGCGTAGGGTCGTCCCCGCCGAGCCCCCGGCCGGGGCACGGCGTCCTGGTCCTGCGGTGGCGCGGGAGGCAGGCGTCGGGGTCCGCCCTGGTGCGGACGCGCCGGGTCACGCGCATGTACTTCGCGGGCACGTGGGCACGTGGGCACGTGGGCATGTGGGCATGTGGGCATGTCGGCACGTGGTCCGGAGGCCCGGGAGGCGGCCGGGCGCCGGAGCGGGCGAGCGCGGCGTGGGGCGCTTGACATTGAAATCGAACATCCATTCTTATGGGGTGCGGGCCGCACGCGTGCGAGGGATTCTCCGCCCGACACCCCCCGGAACCACGCGAGTTATCCACAGGCCGGGCGGGCGTCGAGACGCGTTGTCAGTGGCAGGCGTTAGCGTCTAGGACGTGAAGCGATCGACTCAAGCAAACCGGGTGGAACCCATGGCAGGTACTGACCGCGAGAAGGCCCTCGACGCCGCCCTCGCGCAGATTGAACGGCAATTCGGCAAGGGCGCGGTGATGCGCCTCGGGGAGCGGCCGAACGAGCCCATCGAGGTCATCCCCACCGGGTCGACCGCGCTCGACGTCGCCCTCGGCGTCGGCGGTCTGCCGCGCGGCCGCGTCGTGGAGGTGTACGGCCCGGAGTCCTCCGGCAAGACCACCCTGACGCTGCACGCCGTGGCCAACGCCCAGAAGGCGGGCGGCCAGGTGGCGTTCGTGGACGCGGAGCACGCCCTCGACCCCGAGTACGCGAAGAAGCTGGGCGTCGACATCGACAACCTGATCCTCTCTCAGCCGGACAACGGCGAGCAGGCGCTCGAGATCACCGACATGCTCGTCCGCTCCGGCGCGCTCGACCTGATCGTGATCGACTCCGTCGCCGCCCTCGTGCCCCGCGCGGAGATCGAGGGCGAGATGGGCGACTCGCACGTCGGCCTCCAGGCCCGCCTGATGAGCCAGGCGCTCCGCAAGATCACCAGCGCGCTCAACCAGTCCAAGACCACCGCGATCTTCATCAACCAGCTCCGCGAGAAGATCGGCGTGATGTTCGGCTCCCCGGAGACCACGACCGGCGGCCGCGCCCTGAAGTTCTACGCCTCGGTGCGCATCGACATCCGCCGTATCGAGACCCTGAAGGACGGCACGGAGGCGGTCGGCAACCGCACCCGCGTCAAGGTCGTCAAGAACAAGGTCGCGCCCCCCTTCAAGCAGGCCGAGTTCGACATCCTCTACGGCCAGGGCATCAGCCGCGAGGGCGGCCTGATCGACATGGGCGTCGAGAACGGCTTCGTCCGCAAGGCCGGCGCCTGGTACACGTACGAGGGCGACCAGCTCGGCCAGGGCAAGGAGAACGCCCGCAATTTCCTGAGGGACAACCCCGACCTCGCGAACGAGATCGAGCGGAAGATCAAGGAGAAGCTCGGCGTGGGCGTGAAGCCGGATACCCCGGAGGCGGAGCCCGCTGCTGCGGACGCCCCGCTCGCCGCCGCCGTCCCGGACGCCCCCAAGGCCGCGCCGGCAGCGGCCGTCAAGGCGCCCAAGGCCAAGGCCGCCGCGGCCAAGAGCTAGCCCATGACGCGGCGCACCGACTGGCCGGAGCCCCTGGAGCCGTCCGGCGCCACAGGCCGCGGCCACACCGCCGGCAGCCCCCGGCCGGCGGCGGAACAGGACCGCGGTGCCTCTTTCCCGTCGAGGGCCGGGAAAGAGGCACCGCCCGCGGACCCGGTGGAGCGGGCGAAGGCGATCTGCCTGCGCCTGCTCACCGGGACCCCGCGCACCCGCAAGCAGCTCGCCGACGCCCTCCGCCGCCGTGAGATCCCCGAAGACGCCGTGGAGGAGGCCCTGGCCCGGTTCGAGGAGGTGGGGCTGATCGACGACGGCGCCTTCGCCGAGGCGTGGGTGGAGTCCCGCCACCACGGCCGCGGCCTGGCCAGGCGCGCCCTCGCACAGGAGCTGCGGACCAAGGGCGTCGACAAGGCGCTGATCGACGAGGCGGTCGGGCAACTCGACTCCGAGCAGGAGGAGCAGACGGCCCGGGAGCTGGTCGTCCGTAAACTCCGCTCCACGCGCGGCCTCGACCCCGACAAGCGGCTGCGCCGCCTCGCGGGCATGCTGGCGCGGAAGGGCTACTCGGAAGGCATGGCGCTCCGGGTGGTCCGGCGCGCCCTGGAGGAGGAGGGCGAGGACACCGAGGGACTGGGGGATGAACCCTTCTGAGGGGGTCCTTTCCGAGGGGCCCTTTGAGAGGATCCCCACCCCGCTGAGGGGATCCCCACCCGCTGAGAGGGTCCCCACCCACTTGGGGATCCGGGCAGCCTCAGCTCTGGGAACCGGAGACCGCGCTCGGTGCCGAGGCGGCCGCGAGCAAAACCTCCGCCGCGCGCCGCGCATGCCGGGCCGCCTCCGGGTCGCCGCTGATCGCGGCCGTGGTGATTGCCCCGTCGATCAGCAGCAGCAACTGCGTGGCCAGCGCCACCGGATCGGTCACGGGCAGCTCGCGCGTGAGCCGGAGTACGCCGTCGTGGACGGCCTGCTTGTGATCGCGCGCCGCCTGGGTCACCCCATCGGAGACGGCACCCAGCTCACCGAACGAGTTGATGAAGGCGCAGCCCCGGAAGTCGGGATCCGCACACCAGGAGTACAGCCAGTCGAAGACCGCGAGCGGCCGCTCCTCCGGCGCCTCGGAGTGGCCGTCCACATAGTCGAAGAGCGCCGCGCGCCAGCGGCCGTCCCGGCGGCGCAGATATGCCTCCACCAGCTCCTGCTTGGAGCCGAAGCACTGGTACAGCCGCTTCAGCGACACTCCGGCAGCGGCACGCAGGTCGTCCATGCCGACCGCCTGTATCCCCCGCCGGTAGAACAGCCGCTCGGCGGCGTCCAGCAGCCGTATCCGGGCCTCTTCGTCATCCACAGCCTCTCCCGCTACCGCTGAGAACGCCCGTTCTCTAGACTATCCGATCACCGGAAGAACGGACGTTCTCCGCTTCCCGCCCCACTGCCGGGACCCCGCTTGACGAGAGGACACCCATGACGGCCAGGCCCCCGTTCCCGCCGTTCGACGAGCAGACCGCGCGCCAGAAGATCCAGGCCGCCGAGGACGCGTGGAACACCCGCGATCCCGAGCGCGTGTCGCTCGCCTACACCGAGGACTCCGTCTGGCGGAACCGCGATCGCTTCGTCACCGGCCGGGACCAGATCGTCGCCTTCCTGCGCGACAAGTGGTCCAGGGAGCTCGACTACGCCCTCCGCAAGGAACTCTGGAGCTTCACCGGCGACAGGATCGCCGTGCGATACCAGTACGAGTGCCATGACGCCTCGGGGCAGTGGTGGCGCAGCTACGGCAACGAGCTGTGGGAGTTCACCGACGAGGGGCTGATGCGCCGCCGCGAGGCCAGCATCAACGACCTCCGCATCGACGAGAGCGAGCGGCGCATCTTCGGCCCTCGCCCGGAGGCCGAGCACGGGGTGCCGTTTCCGCTCCAGTGAGGCGACGGAGCACTTCGGAGCGGCGGCGGGTCCGCGTCGGTGAGGCGGTGGTGTCCGCGACGGAGAGCCGCGGTGCCCTCGCCGCTGCCGCCGGCTGCCCGCGGCGTGCCGCTAGGCCGTGTCCGGCGGATCTTCGTGGGCCCGCGACTCCCCCACTGCCTGAAGGGCGTGGGTGGGGGTACCTCCCACGCCCGTTCAGGGCAGTGGGGGAGTGCCCCCAGTACCGCACCTCGCCGCGTTGTCGGAGTCATCCGGGTACGCCCAGTACGAGGATGATCCTCCGCCTTGCGATGCACGGCACCAGACGCCGCAGGCTGATCCACGAAGATCCGCCGGACACGACCTAGCAGCCGGCTCCCGTGCCGGGTGGCGGCCGCATCGGGTGGGCGCCGGGTCAGGGAGCGGGTGTCACCGGCAGGCCCGCCGCCCGCCACGCCTGGAACCCGCCCACCAGATCGGTCGCCCGGTGCAGCCCGAGCTGCCGCAGGGACGCCGCCGCCAGGCTGGAGGCGTAGCCCTCGTTGCAGATCACCACGACCCGCAGGTCATGGCCCTCGGCCTCGGGGAGGCGGTGGCTGCCCTGCGGGTCGAGACGCCATTCCAGCTCGTTGCGTTCGACGACGAGCGCACCGGGGATCAGCCCGTCGCGCTCCCGGAGCGCCGCGTACCGGATGTCCACCAGCAGCGCGTCACCGGACCCGGCGGCGGCGTGGGCGTCCGGGGCCTCGACGCGGTCGAGGCCGGAGCGGACCCGCTCCAGGTGGTCGTCGATGGAGACGGGTGCGTGGTCCCTGGTGCTCACTGCCAGTCCTCCGGACGTTCGACCTGCTCCAGCCTGAGGATCTGGCCGGTGCGGCTGTAACGGCGAATCTGCGGAAGCGGTGGGTAGTAGGCGTGCACGGAGATGGCGTGCTCGCTCACGGACTCGTTGAGGACCTCGTGCACATGGTGCCTGCCGAAGGCGCGGCCCTTGCCGGAGGTCAGCTGCCGGGTGCGGTCGACGCCCTCGGTGAGCTCCAGGGTCTGCCAGCCGTCGGTGGGGAGCCGTGCGGCCAGGGAGTTCTCGATCAGCTCACCCGAGGCGGTGAGGAAGGCGCCGACGGAGTCGGCGTGGTCGTGCCAGCCGGTGCCGGTGCCGGGCGGCCAGCCGATGAGCCAGGCTTCGCTGCCCGCCGGGCCTTCGAGGCGCACCCATGTACGGCCCTCGGGGTCGAGCGGCAGGGAGGCGATCAGCTCGGCGTCCTCGGCGGTGCGGCGCACGAAGTCGAGGAGCTCGGCGGCCGTCGGGGCGTGGGTGGCCGCTTCACGGCCGCTGTCGGTGGCAGGAGAAGGGGAGGCCGGGGAGAGGGGGAGAGACATCAGATCCGTCCGGAGAGTTCGCTGGACCGCGCACGCCCCGGATACGGGGTGGTGCGGGACACGCGTGACGCGTGAGGGGGAGAGGCGAATTCAGGCGGACGGAAGACATACGCAGCCGACGTAGCGGACGAGGTCCATATGGACCCGGCGCCAGAGGTACACAGCTGTGTCGGTCATGAAGCGGAGTACACCATGGGTGAAGACCGCAGGTCAACTGGGTCGCGACGGGCGAGTGGGGGATGTGGGGGACACGCCGGAAATAGGGCGCGCGAGAGTCTCTCGCGCGCCCCGCGCGCTCCTGGCTTACCGAGGGTCAGCGGCTTCACGCACCCTCGGCGGCTTCACGCACCCACCAGGCGCCCCTGCCCACCGGATTAGCGCGTCCCCGGAGTTCACGCATCCCCCGAGCACACGCACCCCGATCTCACGCCCGCTCCCCTCCCTGCCCGCCGCCGATCTGGCGCGGCTGCGCGGCGGCGGTCTCGCGCGCACCCCCCAGCGCAGTCTCCGCGGCCGCGTACAGCGCGCCGGGATGCACGCCCCCGAACGCCGCCACGAGGTGGCCGTCCGGGCGGATCAGCAGCACGGTGTGGGCCGCGGCCCCCGGATAGTTCTCGGCGACGAGGAGTTCGGCAGGGTGGGGGAGCGCGGTCACGGCGGCCGCGAGCCGGGGCATGACCCCCGCGCCGACCCAGTGCTCGCGGGCCCACACCCCCGTGCCAGGGGCGACGAGGACGACCATCAGGCGGCCGAGGCCCAGCCGGTCGTGCAGCCGTACGAAGGTGCCGTCCTCCGCGGTCACCTGGACGTCGGCGGTCAGCGAACCCCGGGGCGTGGCGGTCTCCACCTCGGCCTCGCTGCGCGCCGGAGCCAGTGGCGAGGCGGCGTAGGAGCCCGGCGCGCCGAGCGCCCCGCTCCCCAGGTGGCCGTCGGTGAGCAGCATGTCCTGCCCCCGGGCCGAGCCCGGCATGTGGGCCCGCAGGCCCCCTCCGCCGCGCAGTATCGGCAGCGCCTGGTCGGCGGCGCGCAACCGGGCGGCCACGATGGCGCGGCGCTCGGTCTGGTAGCTGTCGAGCAGCGCGTCGCCGTGGCCGTGGTGCCAGGCGTGGGCGAGCTTCCACGCGAGGTTGTCGGCGTCGCGCAGCCCCTCGTCGACGCCGTGGGTGCCGAGCGCGCCGAGCAGGTGGGCGGCGTCCCCGGCGAGGAGGACCCGGCCGGAGCGCCAGCGGCGGGCCAGCCGGTGGTGGACGGTGTGGACTCCCGTGTCGAGCAGTTCGTAGGGCGGCGTGTCGCCTCCGCACCAGCCGGCCAGGGTCTCCCGTACGCGCGCCACCAGCGCCTCCGGGGTGACGAGTTCGCTGCGCGGCGGCAGCAGCCAGTCCAGGCGCCAGACGTTGCCGGGCAGCGGACGGGCCGTCACCTCGCTGGTCCCCAGCCGCCAGGGCGGCATACGGTGCAGCACCGCCTGGCCGGGCCAGGGGAGTTCGGCACGCAGCGCCGCGACGGCGTGGCGCTCCACGCCGGTGCGCCCCGGGAAGCGGATGTCCAGCAGCTTGCGCACGGTCGAGCGCGACCCGTCGCAGCCCACCAGGTGGCTGCCGCGCCACCAGGTGCCGCGGGGGCCGCGGGTGTGCGCGGTCACGCCCGTCGTCTCCTGCTCGACGGAGTCGAGGCGGCTCTCCGTGGCGATCTTCACCAGGTGGGCCCCGGCAGCGGCGTCGCGCAGGACCGCGGTCAGGGCGTGCTGGGCGATGTGCAGCGGGGCGGGCCGTTCGGGGCCGAAGGTGACCTCGCGCATCACCTGCTTGCGCCGTAAACTCCGCCAGCCGGTCCAGTAGGCACCGAGGCCCGCGAGCCGGGTGCCCGCCAGCCGCTCGGCCAGCGCGGCCGTGTCCTCGCGCAGTACGACCGTGCGCGCCGGCCGTGGCTCGGGCTTGCCGTTGCCCTCGTCGAGGACCACGGACGGCACGCCCTGGCGGGCGAGGCCGAGGGCGAGCGCGAGCCCGACGGGCCCGGCGCCGACGATGATCACCGGGTCCACGGCGTGGCGCTCCCTGCCCGGTGCGGAGTCCTGAGCCTCGTGAGGAGATGTGCTGTCGGACAGGGAGGTGCAGGGTGCGCGATCACAGAACGTATGCAACCCACTGGGGGTGCCTCCGTCAAGCGACGGAGGCACCGGCGCGATCACCGGTGCCTCCGTCCGTGTGCATCCCGGCCATGCGGCGGCCGGCGTGGGGCGGTGCGCCACGCCGGCCGGGGCAACCTGGCCGGCACCCGGAGCGCCTCGGTCCGGGGAGCCCGTGCCTGCGGTCCGCACTCCACCGGAACGGGAACCGCTGGCTCAGGGCGTCTTGCCGGCCGTGCCCTGACCGGGAACCCGGATCTGCGGAACCATCATGGTGTCCGGTGCCTCGCCGCCGGCGTTGAGCTCGCCCACGGCCTGGGCGCCGAGCACCGCGCCCGTGCCGCGCTTGCTGCGCCGCAGCCTGCGCTCCAGCCGGGAGGCCAGCGTGGTCAGCAGGAGGTTGAGGACGATGAAGACCACCGCGACGATGACGAAGCTCGGGATGACGTTGGCGTAGTTCGCGGCCAGCGTCTTGCGCGCGTCCAGCAGATCCGTGAAGTTCAGCATGGCGCCGCCGAGTGCGGTGTCCTTCACGATGACCACGAGCTGGCTGATGAGCGCCGGCAGCATGATGGTCACGGCCTGCGGCAGCAGGATCGACGCCATGGTCTGGCCCTTGCGGAGCCCGATCGCCTGGGCCGCCTCCGTCTGCCCCCTGGGCAGCGCCAGGATGCCCGCGCGTACCACCTCGGCGAGCACCGAGGCGTTGTACAGCACGAGACCCGTCACCACCGCGTACAGCGGGCGGGAGTCGGTGCTGACGCTCGTCGACTCCGAGTAGAGCTGATTGGCGAAAACCATCAGCAGCAGCACCGGGATGGCGCGGAAGAACTCCACGACCACACCGGCGGGCACCCGTACCCAGGCGTGGTCGGAGAGCCGGGCGACGCCGAAGACCGCGCCCAGCGGAAGGGCGATCACCACCGCGAGGGCGGCCGCCTTCAGGGTGTTGGCGAGGCCGGGCAGCAGGTAGGTCGTCCAGGCCTGGGCCTCGGTGAAGAACGGGCTCCACTTCACCCAGGCGAGCTGGCCCTTGTCGGACAGCACCCCCAGGGCCCACCACCCGAGGAGCACCAGCAGGGCCAGGAAGACGACCGTGTAGAGGACGTTGCGCCGCCGGGCGCGGGGGCCCGGCGCGTCGTAGAGGACGGAGCTCATCGCTTCACCGCCAGCCGCTTGCCGAGCCAGCCGAGGATCAGGCCGGTGGGCAGGGTGAGGACCACGAAGCCGAGGGCGAAGACCAGCGAGATCAGCAGCAGCTGCGCCTCGTTCTCGATCATCTCCTTCATCAGCAGTGCGGCCTCTCCCACGCCGATGGCCGCCGCCACCGTGGTGTTCTTGGTCAGCGCGATCAGGACGTTGGCCAGCGGGCCGATCACCGAGCGGAAGGCCTGGGGGAGCACGATCAGCCTGAGCACCTGGGTGAAGCCCAGCCCGAGGGCCCGCGCCGCCTCCGCCTGGCCCACCGGAACGGTGTTGATGCCGGCGCGCAGTGACTCGCAGACGAAGGTGGACGTGTAGAGGATCAGGCCCAGCACGGCGAGCCGGAAGCCGAGCGCGTCGAAGTCGTCCGGCACTCCGAGGGTGATCCCGAAGACGTCGGCGAGGCCGAGTGAGGTGAACACGATGATGACGGTGAGGGGGATGTTCCGGAACACGTTCACGTAGACGGTGCCGAAGGCACGCATCAGCGGAACGGGGCTGACACGCATCCCCGCGAGGATCGTGCCCCATATGAGCGAGCCGATGGCGGCGAAGAACGTCAACTGGACGGTCGTCCAGAACGCCCCCAGCACGTCGTAGCCTTCAAGAAAGTCGAACACGATCTCCCGCGCTTCCGCGTGTGTCGAGACGGTGGTGTGCCCTGCCCGAGCACGGCACACCCCCCGTTCCTGCTGTTACCTGACGATGGCGCCGATCTTCGGGGCGGGCTCGTTCTTGTAGCCGGCGGGGCCGAAGTTGGCCTTCACGGCCTTGTCCCAGGAACCGTCCGACACCATCTTCTCCAGGGCGTCGTTGATCTGGCCCTTGAGCTTGGTGTCGCCCTTCTTGACGCCGATGCCGTAGTTCTCGTTGCTGAGCTTGAGCCCGGCCAGCTTGACCTTGCCCTTGTACTGCTCCTGGGAGGCGTAGCCCGCGAGGATCGAGTCGTCCGTGGTCAGGGCGTCCACGGCGCCGCCGACGAGCCCGTCGAGGCACTCCGAGTAGGTGCCGTACTGCTTGAGGTTCGCCTTGGGGGCGATGCTCTCCTTGATGTTCTGCGCGGACGTCGAGCCCGTCACCGAGCAGAGCTTCTTGCCGTTCAGGTCCGTGCCCGTGCTGATGTTCTCGTCCTTGCGGACCAGCAGGTCCTGGTGCGCCAGCAGGTAGGGGCCGGCGAAGGCGACCTTCTGCTCGCGCTCGGGGGTGATGGAGTAGGTGGCGACGATGAAGTCGACGTCCCCGCGCGCCAGCGCGTTCTCCCGGTCGGCGCTCGGGGTCTCCTTCCACTCGATGTCCTTCGCGGCGTACCCCAGCTGCTTGGCGACGTAGCTGGCCACGTCGACGTCGAAGCCGGCGAAGGAGCCGTCCGCCTTCTTCTGGCCGAGGCCCGGCTGGTCGAACTTGATGCCGACGGTGATCTTGCTTCCACCGCCGGAACCGCTGTTGTCGTCCTTGCTCGAACCGCAGGCGGTCGCGGTGACGGCGAGTGAGAGCACGACGGCGGCCGTCGCGGTGACCTTCTGAAGCTTCATGGTGAACATCCTTTTGCGTCGGCGCGATCAGCGGGTTCGGCGCGGCCGGCACGGCCGCGGGCGGCGTGCCGCCGGCTGGAGCGAAGTGGCGCCCGGACGGCGGACTGCGGAGCCTCCGGGCGGGGCCGGGCACGAGGGGCCGGCCGCTTCCGTCTCAGTGGTGCAGGATCTTCGAGAGGAAGTCCTTGGCGCGGTCGCTGCGCGGATTGCTGAAGAACTGGTCCGGCACAGCCTCTTCGACGATCCTGCCGTCCGCCATGAAGACGACCCGGTTGGCAGCCGAACGGGCGAACCCCATCTCGTGGGTGACGACGATCATCGTCATGCCGTCCCTGGCGAGTTGCCGCATGACCTCGAGGACCTCGTTGATCATCTCGGGGTCGAGCGCGGAGGTCGGCTCGTCGAAGAGCATGACCTTCGGGTCCATCGCGAGCGCGCGGGCGATGGCCACGCGCTGCTGCTGTCCGCCGGAGAGCTGGGCGGGGTACTTGTCCGCCTGCGAGCCCACCCCCACGCGGTCCAGGAGCGCGCGCGCCTTCTCCTCGGCCTTCCTCCGGTCCGTCCTGCGGACCTTGACCTGGCCGAGCGTCACGTTCTCCAGCACCGTCTTGTGCGCGAAGAGGTTGAAGGACTGGAAGACCATGCCCACGTCGGCACGGAGCCGGGCCAGTTCCCTGCCCTCCGCCGGCAGCGGGATGCCGTCGATGGTGATGGCGCCCGAATCTATGGTCTCCAGGCGGTTGATCGTCCGGCACAGCGTCGACTTGCCCGAGCCGGACGGCCCGATGACCACGACCACCTCCCCGCGGGCGATGGTCAGGTCGATGTCCTGGAGGACATGCAACGCGCCGAAGTGCTTGTTGACGTCTCGCAGCACGACCAGGTCGGCCACGGACACGGCGTCGGCCTTGGTAACCGAAACTTCCGTCATCGGCCTTTTGCTCCGTCCTCCTCGGTTGGGAGGACAGTAATAACCCCTCAGATCAAGGCGCATTACATCTGAGGGAGAATTGAGGATAACGATCCGGTAGCAACCGTGCGCGGTGGGTGATCGCCGCTGGGGTCGCGTACCGTACCGGGTCCGTAACGGAACCCTCCGCCGGGCCACGCGCTCTTGACGCCGTCCCGGGGTATCGGCGTGGATGCCTTCTTAGGAAGGGCCCTCCACGCGCGGGATACGGGGCCGACCACCGGGTTCCGGGGTACGGGCTCGGGAACAGGGGGCGAACGGGAGCATGTTCGGGCGCCCGGACAGACGACCGACAGAAGGGGGGCCGGGGTGAGACTGCTGCTCGTCGAGGACGACAACCACGTGGCCGCCGCCGTGTCGGCGATCCTGAGACGGCACGGCTTCACCGTCGTGCACGCCCGCAGCGGCGACGAGGCGCTGCGCGCGCTGCTGCCGAGCCCCGCGACCGCGCAGGACCCCTTCGGCGTCGTGCTGCTCGACCTCGGCCTGCCCGATCAGGACGGCTACGAGGTCTGCGGCAAGATCCGCGCACGCGCCAGCATCCCCGTGATCATGGTGACCGCCCGCTCCGACGTGCGCTCCCGCATCCACGGCCTCAACCTCGGCGCCGACGACTACATCGTGAAGCCCTACGACACGGGCGAGTTGATCGCCCGTATCCACGCGGTCATCCGGCGCCCTGGGCTCGCCGGGGCGGGCAAGGCGCCCGGCGACGGCGAGCCGGCACCGGCCGAGACGGATCTGCACTTCGGCCCCGTCCAGGTCGACCTGCTGACCCGCGCGGTGAGTGTGAACGGTGGGGCCGTGTCGCTGACCCGCAAGGAGTTCGACCTGCTGGCGCTGCTCGCGCAGCGGCCCGGGGTGGTCTTCCGCAGGGAGCAGATCATCAGCGAGGTGTGGCGCACCAGCTGGGAGGGGACGGGGCGCACGCTGGAGGTGCACGTGGCCTCGCTGCGCTCCAAGCTGGCCATGCCGTCCCTCATCGAGACCGTGCGGGGTGTGGGCTACCGGCTCGTCCCCCCGGCGTCGTAGCGGGGCGGCGTGCGCACCAGACTCCTCCCGCTCCTCATCATCCTGATGGCGGCCATGCTGATCGCGCTCGGCATGCCGCTCGCGATCAGCATGGCCAGCAGCCAGCAGCAGAAGGTCGTCGTCGACCGCATCGACGACACCGCCCGCTTCGCCTCCCTCGCCCAGTACATCAAGCAGGGCGTGCCGAACCCGGGCACGACCGTGATCCTGCCGCCCGGCAGGACGGTGCGGTCCGCCCCTCCGGACGAGCGGGAGGAGACCCTCAGGAAGGAGCTCACCCGCTACTACCAGGTGTACGGGATCAAGGTGGGCGTCTTCGACCGGAACGGCGCCCCCATCGCCGCGGCGCCCCCGGAATGGGACCTGCCGAAGACCGGCGACCTCCGCAGCACCTTCGACGTGGCCCTCGCGTCCCGCCCCGGGCACGACCCCGAGCAGGTCTGGCCCTGGGAGCACGGCCGGCTCGTGGTCGCCACGCCCGTCGTCCGCGACGGCGACGTCGTCTCGGTCGTCGTCACCGAGTCGCCCACCGACGCCATGCGGGGCAAGATCCTGCGGGGCTGGCTGCTCATCGCCGCAGGCGAGTTCGCCGCCATGCTGGTCGCGGTGGGCGCCGCCCTGCGCCTGACCGGCTGGGTGCTGCGCCCGGTTCGGGTGCTCGACATCACCACCCACGACATCGCCACCGGACGCCTGAAGTCCCGCGTCGCGGAGGCCGGCGGTCCGCCCGAACTCAGGCGCCTGGCCAGGTCGTTCAACGAGATGGCCGACAACGTGGAAGGCGTTCTGGAGCAGCAGCGCGCCTTCGTCGCCGACGCCTCCCACCAGTTGCGCAACCCGCTCTCCGCGCTGCTGCTCCGCATCGACCTGCTCGCCCTCGACCTCCCCGAGGGCAACGAGGAGATCGCCTCGGTGCGCACGGAGGGCAAGCGCCTCGCCCAGGTGCTCGACGACCTGCTCGACCTGGCGCTCGCCGAGCACGCCGACGCCGACCTGGAGCTCACCGACATCGGGGAACTGGCGGCCGAGCGCGTCGACGCCTGGCGCCCCGTCGCCGACGAGAAGGGCGTGCGCCTGACGGGGCAGTGCCCGGCCGTCACCGCCTGGGCCGATCCGATCGCGCTGTCCAGCGCGCTGGACGCGGTGATAGACAACGCCCTCAAGTTCACCCCGCCGGGCGAGGAGGTCGCGGTCACGGTCTCCTCGAACGGCGAGACGTCCACGATCGTGGTCACCGACGGCGGACCCGGCCTCACCGAGGACGAACTCGCCCGGATCGGCGACCGGTTCTGGCGCAGCAGCCGCCACCAGAACGTCCACGGCTCGGGACTGGGCCTGTCCATCACCCGGGCCCTGCTCGCGGCCGGCGGCGGCGCCCTGGAGTACACCCACCACGAGCCGCGGGGGCTGAAGGTGACCGTGCGGGTGCCCCGCGGTGCGCCCAGGGCGTGAGGGCGCCCGGGCCGCCCGTGGGTCGCGCCTCTGCCTCCGGCCGGGGCCCGCGGGCTCCCTCCGGTCATTCCGATCGTTGCGGCCGTTCCGGCTGTGGCAACGGTTCCGGCTCCCGCAACGGTTCCGGTTCGTGCGATCGTTCCGGTTCTTTCGGCCGTTCCGGTTGTCGCGGTCGTTCCCGCCGGTCCGGGGCGTTCAGGGCTTGACCGAGCGGTAATAGCGGCTGGCACCGGCGTCCAGCGTGAGCGGGTCCGTGTAGAGGGCGGTACGGAGGTCGACCTTCTGTGCCGCGTGCACCCGGTTGCCGATCCGGTCCCGGCTGTCGATCACCGAACGGGTCACGCGCTCGGTCAGCTCGTCGTCCATCCGGTCCGTGGTGACCAGCAGGTTCGCCACCGCGAGGGTGTCCACGGGTCCGTCCTTCTCGGCGTTGCGGTACGCGTCGGAGGGCATGACGGAGGACCGGTAGTAGGCCGATGCGCCGCCCTGCCGGTGCAACGCGTCCACCAGGTTGCCCAGCGGGATGAAACGGATGTCGACCTTCGCCGAGAGCTTGGCCACCGAGACGGTCGGCAGGCCGCCCGACCAGAAGAAGGCGTCGATCTTCTTGTCCTTCAGGGCCTCGGGCACGGTGTCGATGCCGGTGGATCGCGCCCGGATGTCCTTCGCGGGGTCCAGCTTCGCCGCCCTGAGCACCCGCTCCGCGATCAGCCGCACGCCCGAACCGACCTGCCCGATGGCCACCGTCCTGCCCCGCAGGTCCGTGATCGACCGCACCGAGGAGCGCCGCGGGACGACGAGCTGCACGTAGTCGTCGTAGAGCCGGGCACAGCCGCGCAGGTGCGCCGCGCCCGGCCCGTTCCGCAGCTGGTACGCCTCGACGGCGTCCGCGGCCGCGATGGTGAAGTCAGCCTGGCCCGTCGCGACCCGCTCGACGTTCTGCTGGGAGCCCGCACTGTTCGTCAACCGGACGTTCAGGTCCGGCATGTCGTCATGGAGCTCGCCCTTCAGCAGCTCGCCGTACTGCTCGTAGACGCCGTTGTGGGCGCCCGTGCTGATCACCACCGTGCCATGCGGCGAACTCTCGCCCCATGGCAGCAGCCACCACAGCAGCAAGCCTAGGACCACGAGGCCCGCGGCCGAGCCCTCCAGGGCGCGGGCCCTGCCGAGACGGGAGAATTCCAGACGCATGCGCGCGATCCTGCCAGCCCGGCCCCGTACGGACCAGGGCCCGGGGCCGGGCGGCGAACCGCCCCGCACGCACGGTCATACGGCCACTGCCGCGGAGAGGGCAGCGCTTCTTGCGCGCGCAGTGGGCGTCCGGGCTCGCGTGCTCACCCGTTCCGGGGATGCACCCACCGGGCCGGATCTTCCGTCGGGGCAGCGCTGTACGGTGGTTCCACCGGGCCCTCCGCCGTGCTGTCCTCATCCCCCCAGCAGGGCATACCCAACTCCCCGCGCAAGGCTCCGCTGTGCACCGTGCTGTTCACCCTCGGCTCCGCGATCCGCGGCGCGGTCCGTGGCCGTACCCTGCACCGCGCCCGCCGTCCGCCGGTCATGGGCGGGACAGCCCTCATCGACACCCAACCGGCGGCCACCGTCCAGGCGGTGGGCGAACCCGGGCCCGGCGGACTCTCGGGCGCCCCCGATCCGCGGGCAGCGCCCCTTCGTGCCCCCGTACTCCACCCCATGCGAACCGTGAAACAGCTCGACATGCGTCATAAGGAATGGTCATGACATCTGTACAAGGGACCGCCGTCGACATCGTCACCGAGGACGGCACCGCCGACGCCTACTTCACGCACCCGTCCGGCGATCTGCCGCGGCCGGGCGTGCTCCTCTACTCGGACGCCTTCGGGCTGCGACCGCACCTGAGGTCGATGGCCGACAAGCTCGCCGGCGCCGGCTACTCGGTGATCGTGCCCAACCTCTTCTACCGGCACGGCCGCACGCCGGTGTTCGAGCTGCCCGAGCTCATCGACCTGTCGACGCGGTCCGACCTGTTCGAGCAGCTCGGTCCGGTGCTGAGGGCCCTCACGCCGGACCTGGCGATGCGGGACGCCAAGGCGTACCTGGCCTGGCTGGCCGACTCCCCCCTGGTCAACGACGGTCCGGTGGGGCTGACGGGCTACTGCCTGGGCGCCAGGCTGTCCCTGCTCACGGCCGGCACGTACCCGGACCGGGTCGCGGCCGCGGCCGGGTTCCACGGCGGCCGGCTCGCGACCGAGGACCCGGACAGCCCCCACCTGGTGGCCGACCGCGTCACGGCCGAGGTGTACTTCGGTCACGCCGACGAGGACCCCTCGATGCCGCCTGAGCAGGCCGAGCGCCTGGAAGCCGCGCTGACCGCGGCGGGCGTCCGGCACCGCTGCGAGGTCTATGCCGGCGCGCGCCACGGCTACACCCAGACGGACACCTCCGACTACGACAAGGACGGCGACGAGCGGCACTGGGCGGCCCTCCTCGACCTGCTCGGCCGGACCCTCGGATAGCCGGACCCCTCGGATAGCCGGACCCCTCGGACCAGCCGGATTTCCGGCTGGTCCGACGAGGACCGTTCGTGGTCCTGACCGGCCTGTCGCCCCCCATCGCGGTGTTCGGCCGCGCCCCGCCCCCGGCCGGTGCCAGGCCGATTGCCGTGCGCGGCGGCCGGACCCACCGGGCGGGCTCACCGGGCGGATCCTCCGCCACGAGGCGGGCTTCGGCGGGCACATGTGCTCATATCCGCTTGACGAGGTGTCAGTTCGGCCCAGATGGCCTTGCCCGTCGGGGTGGGGCGGGTGCCCCAGCGCTCGGTGAGCTGCGCGACGAGGAGGAGTCCGCGGCCATCTTCGTCCGAGAGGCGGGCGCGGCGCATGCGCGGAGTGGTGCCGCTGGCGTCGGAGACCTCGCAGATCAGGGCCTGGTCAAGGATCAGGCGTAGTCGTATCGGGCCGGTGGCATGCCGGATGGCGTTGGTGACCAGTTCACTGACGACCAGTTCAGTGGTGAACGCCGCCTCGTCCAGTCCCCATACGCTGAGACGTTCACCGGCGTGTTTGCGGGCTTCCGCCACGACGGCGGGGTCGGATGGCAGGTCCCAGGAAGCGACGTGGTCGGGGCCGAGGGCGTTGGCGCGGGCGATGAGCAGGGCCATGTCGTCGGTCTGAGGGCGGGGGCGCAGGCTTTCCAGGACGTTGTCGCAGAGGGTTTCCAGTGACGGTGCGGGCCGGGTGAGAGCGCGCAGCAGCATGTCGTACCCGGTGTCGACATCGCGGTTGCGGGCCTCGACCAGTCCGTCGGTGAACAGCGCCAACAGGCTGTCTTCGGGCATCTCGACCTCGGTCGACTCGAAGGGAAGGCTGCCCAGGCCGAGAGGGGGGCCGGCCGGCAGGTCGATGACCTGGGCCGTGCCTTCGGGGTGGATCAGGACGGGCGGAGGGTGACCGGCTCTGGCCATGGTGCAGGTAAGGGAGACGGGGTCGAAGACGGCGTACAGGCAGGTGGCTCCGACATCGCCCGGTATGTCGCCCGCACCGTAGGCGGATTCCTCATGTGCGGAATGGGTCACGATGTCGTCGAGGTGAGTGAGGAGCTCGCCGGGCGGCAGGTCGATGTCGGCCAGGGTGCGTACGGCGGTGCGCAGCCGGCCCATGGTGGCGGACGCGTTGATGCCGTGGCCGACGACATCGCCGACGACGAGGCCGATCCGGGCACCGGGCAGTGGGATCACGTCGAACCAGTCGCCCCCCGCCTGAGCCTCGCCGCCGGCGGGCCGATAGCGCATGGCTGTTTCCACAGCGGTGTGCGGGGCCGGTCCCCGGGGGAGCAGATTGCGTTGCAGTGCGAGCGCGATGCCGCGTTCGCGGGTGTACCGACGGGCGTTGTCCAGGCAGATCGCGGCTCTGGCGACCAGGTCCTCGGTGACGGTCAGGTCATCGGGGGTGAACGGTTCGGGGGTTCGCGCGTGACGGAAGAACATGGCCACGCCGAGGGTGGTGCCCCGGGCGCGGATCGGTATCGCGATCAGTGAGTGTGTCCCGTAGCGACGGCTCCGAGCCGCGCGGGTGGTGTCTTCGGCGAGCCAGCGAACGATTTCGGGGTCGTTGACATCGTGCAGTTCCGCGCGGCCGGTGGCCAGGCAACGGGATACGGGCGACGACGTTGGATGGGCGTGCATCTCGCCGAGAGAGAGTACGGCCTCGTGTACCTGCGGATCGGCGGACTGGTGTACCGCGCGGTGCAGGAGGGCTGGGCCGGGCGCGGCCGATGCGGGGAGCTCGCCCCTGATGACGGCTTCCAGCAGGTCGATCGTGACGAAGTCGGCGAAGCGCGGCACGGCGACATCGGCCAGTTCCCGGGCCGTGCCCACCACGTCCAGGCTACTGCCGATGCGGGTCCTGGCCTCGCTCAGCAGGGCCAGCCGTTCCCGCGAGCCGTGCTCTTGGGAGTGGTCGAACGCCTCAAGGCAGACCGCACGCGCCTGCCCGTCCGCGTTCTTGAGCGGAAAGATGTGGACGGCCCAGGCGTGTGCTCTGGGCTCGCCCGGAACCTTCACGAAGTGCTCCATGTATTCCGGCTCACCCGTCGCCGCCACACGGAGGACCCGCTGTTCGGCCTCCTCATACGAAGGCCCCTGCATGAACTCGGTCAGGCGCAGCCCGCGGACCGCGCTCTCGGACCTGCCGATCGCCCGGGCCATGCTGTCGTTGATCCGCAGCAGCCGTCCATCGCGGTCGTAGATCACGAGAGCCTTGGGGAACTGGTCGAACGCCCAGCGCATATGCGCGTTGTCCTCGGGAGCCGCGATGAGCAGGAGCCCGGACACCCGCTCGCCGTCCAGGAGCGGACACGCCTTCCCCTCCAGGCCACCCAGCCGCCGGCCGTCGCGGTGCCGCACCACTACGCCCCCGTCACCGTCCGGGACGAACAGGTCGGCCACCGGCCTGCCCACGATCTCACCAGTGGTGTGCCCGAGCAGCTGCCGGGCTCCGCTGCTCCAGCCGGTCACCCGGCCGGCCTCGTCCGTCACCGCCACGGCGAGGGATGCGTCGACGGGTATGCCGGCCAGCCCTGGCGCGATTCGACCGCACGTGCGGTCGCCGGGTGTGTCCATGGTCCCGTACCTGGCCTTCATGCCAGAGGAAAGGGGCATTTATTACATTTTATTACATTGTCCATGGTGGTGTGTACCGGTGAAGAGCGCCAGTTCGCCCCCGGGTGGCTCTCGTGGGTGATCATTGGAGCTCACCCGGCGCCCCTGGCCGGTGCGGGCGCTCCGCTCGCCCGGCATGTCGAGGGATCGAAGTGGTCGGTGTTCGGCGGAAACGCATCCTTCCGCCGGTGCGGTGGCGAGAGCCGCGACATCGGCGGAACGCCTCGGGGCAGAGCCGACCGGCCGCGCGTGGCCGGGCGAATCGGCTCGCCGTCGCAACCGCGGCGATTCGCCACCCGGGTCGATGCCGGTGCCGTCCGGGCGTCGCCGCCCAACGGTCAAAGCGGCGTTCGGCCTTGGTTCGTCAGGGCCCAGTGGTCGGCCACCAGCGCTCCGGTCGCGGTGCCGGGTCCGACGACGGCGGTGTGCGCACGCCGAGCATTACTCCTCAGTAACATCATCTGTGGTCAACAGGGAGCACCCGCCGAGGGAAGTCCGCATCGTCGGTCGAGAACAAGGCCGGACCCCGGCCTTACCGCGGTGGCGGTGCACGTCGCCGTGCCACTGCGCGGCGACGGTGAAGCCGGGGGCGGGGCATCCTGGAGGGCGCCTACTCTTGAGCCATGACCACGAGCAGCGACCGGAGCCCGGCAGTGGACGTTCGATCATCCAAGACCTACGAGATCCGCACGTACGGATGCCAGATGAACGTCCACGACTCCGAACGCCTCTCCGGCCTGCTGGAGAACGCGGGCTACGTGCGCGCGCCCGAGGGCTCCGACGGTGATGCCGACGTCGTCGTCTTCAACACCTGCGCGGTACGCGAGAACGCCGACAACCGGCTGTACGGCAACCTCGGCCGGCTGGCCCCGGTGAAGTCCAGGCGGCCCGGCATGCAGATCGCGGTCGGCGGCTGCCTCGCGCAGAAGGACCGGGACGTCATCGTGCGGCGTGCGCCCTGGGTCGACGTCGTCTTCGGCACGCACAACATCGGCAAGCTGCCCGTCCTCCTGGAGCGCGCCCGCGTCCAGGAGGAGGCGCAGGTGGAGATCGCCGAGTCCCTTGAGGCGTTCCCGTCGACGCTCCCCACCCGCCGCGAGAGCGCCTACGCGGCCTGGGTCTCCATCTCCGTCGGATGCAACAACACCTGCACCTTCTGCATCGTCCCCGCCCTGCGCGGCAAGGAGAAGGACCGCCGGCCCGGGGACATCCTGGCGGAGGTCGAGGCGCTGGTCGCCGAGGGGGTCTCGGAGATCACCCTGCTCGGCCAGAACGTCAACGCCTACGGTTCGGACATCGGCGACCGCGAGGCCTTCTCCAAGCTGCTGCGTGCCTGCGGCGGGCTCGACGGCCTGGAGCGGGTCCGCTTCACCTCACCGCACCCGCGCGACTTCACGGACGACGTGATCGCGGCCATGGCGGAGACGCCCAACGTGATGCCGCAGCTCCACATGCCGCTGCAGTCCGGTTCCGACCGGGTGCTGAAGGCGATGCGGCGCTCCTACCGGCAGGAGCGCTACCTCGGCATCATCGGCAAGGTGCGGGACGCCATCCCGGACGCCGCGATCACCACCGACATCATCGTGGGCTTCCCCGGCGAGACCGAGGAGGACTTCGAGGAGACCCTCCACGTGGTGCGCGAGGCCCGGTTCGCCCAGGCCTTCACCTTCCAGTACTCGAAGCGGCCGGGGACGCCCGCGGCGGACATGCCGGGGCAGATCCCGAAGGACGTCGTCCAAGCCCGGTACGAGCGGCTGGTCGCCCTCCAGGAGGACATCTCCTGGGCCGAGAACAAGAAGCAGCTCGGCCGCACCCTGCACCTCATGGTGGCGGAGGGCGAGGGCCGCAAGGACGGCTCCACCCAGCGCCTGTCCGGCCGCGCCCCCGACAACCGCCTGGTGCACTTCACCAAGCCGGAGCAGGAGGTGCGCCCCGGGGACGTGGTGACCGTCGAGATCAGCTACGCCGCCCCCCATCATCTGCTCGCCGAGGGCCCCGTCCTCGACGTGCGGCGCACGCGCGCGGGTGACGCGTGGGAGCGCCGGCGCGCCGGTGAGGCGGTTGGGCAGGGGGCCGACAAGCCCGCCGGGGTGATGCTGGGCCTGCCGACGGTGGGCGCACCCGCGCCACTGCCGACCGCACCGGCCGGCGCCTGCGGGTGCGGCGACTGAACGGCCGCTGATCGGTTCCGAATCGGTCGATATGGCCAGTTTGCGGTATGTCGCTCAACTTACCCCTGTGTTGATCGGGTCGGCCCGCTTCTGACCGGCTTGGCCCGCTTCTGATCGGCGTGGACTGCCTGCCTCGCTCGGCTCGCCTTCTCCGGCCGCCCTGCGGGGGCTCGGAGCTAGGCTGTGGATCATGCTTGTCGCCGCCGCAGTCTGCCCCTGTCCGCCGCTGCTGGTCCCCGAGGTCGCCGCGGGGGCGGCTCCCGAGATGGACGCGGTGCGGGCGGCCTGTGCGCGAGCCGTCGCGGTGCTGGCCGGCGCCCGGCCCGACCGCCTGATCGTCGTGGGGCCGGCGGCGGGGGAGGGGCGTACGGCCTTCCCGGCGGGCGCGACCGGTTCGTTCCGCGGTTTCGGGGTGGACCTGGACGTGATCCTCGGAACCCCGGCGGACGGGGCGAGCGGGGCGGGTGCCGGGGAGGGCGACGTCGGGCCGGGTCGCGTTCTGCCGCTGCCGCTCGCGGTGGGCGCCTGGCTGCTCGGGTACGCCGCGTGGTCCCGCGCGCCCGTCGAGGGGATGGCCGTGGCGGAGGACCTCGACGCCGGCCAGTGCGTCCGGACGGGCACGGAGATCGCGGCCGCACCGGAGCGCGTGGCGCTGCTGGCCATGGGTGACGGCAGCGCATGCCGCACGCTCAAGGCGCCCGGCTACCTCGACCAGCGTGCCGCGGCCTTCGACGCGGCGGTCGCAGAGGCCCTGGCCGCCGCCGATACCCAGGCGCTCAAGGGGGTGGACGTGGAACTCGCCCGGGAGCTGAAGGCCGCGGGCCGCGCTCCCTGGCAGGTCCTCGCCGGGGCCGCCGAGGGCGCGGACCTGCACGGCACGCTCCTGCACGACGAAGCGCCCTATGGCGTCGGCTACATGGTCGCGGCCTGGTCCTAGCGCGGTCCCGCACCCGGGGCGTGGTCCTGGCGCCGTCCCGTCCCCGAGGGCCCTGCGGACCCGGGACCCCGCGGACGTGCCCCGCGGAACGGGAAGCGGGAGCCGGCTACTGCCGGGCGCCCTCGCCCGTCTCGCTGTCGGCGGCCTCGTCCGCGGACTGCTGCTTCGGGATTCCGGCGCCCTCCCCGCGCTCTCCGTCCTCTCCACCCTCGTCGGCCTCCCTGGCCGGGCGATCGGTGACGGCGGCCGTCGACCCGCCCGCTGACGCCGGCACCGCATCCGTTGCGGCCTCCGTCGGCGGCGCGGGGACGGGCGACTCGGCGGTGTCATCCGCCGGGGGCTCGGCCTTCTCGGCGGCCGCAGCGGCTCCGGCACCGGCTCCGACTCCGGCTTCAGATCCGGATCCGGCTCCACTGGAGCCCTCGCCCGTGGAGCCGTCCACGGCGGGGCCTCCGGTCTCCTGCTCCTCCGCCCCGGCCGTCAGGGCGCCGGCCGGCGTCTCGGCCGTGGACGCCACCTCCGTGTCCTTGGACCTACGAAAGAAACGCGCAAAAACGCCCATATCAACTCCATTGTCTTCAGCGGACAGAGCCCGTGCTCCGTGCGTGCCAGGGCGGCACCCGCGGCACCGGTCCCCGAAACAGACGGCCGGGACCTCGCAACGGGCAACGACTCCGTGCCTGTGACGTCACCTAACTCGTTCGAGGAGGGCCGGTCGATTTGGGAGACTGAAGCGGTGAGAAGTGCAGCCACCCCCCCGCGAGTCATCGCCGTCGTAGGACCGACGGCCGCCGGAAAATCCGATCTGGGCGTCTTCCTGGCCCAGCATGTCGGTGGCGAAGTGGTGAACGCCGACTCGATGCAGCTTTACCGAGGGATGGACATCGGCACCGCGAAGCTGGCCCCCGACGAACGCGGCGGAGTGCCGCACCACCTGCTGGACGTCTGGGACGTGACCGAGGCGGCGAGCGTCGCCGAGTACCAGCGGCTGGCGCGCGCGGAGATCGACAGGCTCCTCGCCCTGGGGCGCACGCCGGTCCTGGTCGGGGGATCGGGGCTGTACATCAAAGCCGCCATCGACCAGCTGGAGTTCCCCGGCACGGACCCGGTGCTCCGCGCGCGCCTGGAGGAGGAGCTCGTGCAGCGCGGCTCCGGCGCGCTGCACGCGCGCCTTGCCGCCGCCGACCCGGAGGCCGCCCGCGCCATCCTGGCCAGCAACGGCCGCAGGATCGTCCGTGCGCTGGAGGTCATCGCGATCACCGGCAGGCCGTTCACGGCGAACCTGCCCTCCCATCAGTCGTCCCACTCGTTCTACGAGACTCTCCAGGTCGGGGTGGACGTGTCACGCCCGGAGCTCGACCAGCGCATTGCGGGGCGGGTCGACAGGATGTGGGCAGGCGGCCTCGTGGACGAGGTGCGCGCGCTGAAGTCGCGGGGGCTGCCGCAGGGGCGCACCGCTTCCCGTGCGCTCGGCTACCAGCAGATCCTCGCGACGCTCGCCGGCGAGTGCTCCGAAGAGGAGGCGCGTGCGGAGACGGTACGCGCTACGAAGCGCTTCGCGCGCCGTCAGGATTCCTGGTTCCGGAGAGACCCCAGAGTGCACTGGCTGAGCGGCGCGGAAGCGGACCGACCGGAACTCCCCGCACGGGCGCTGACGTTGGTCGAACGACCGGTCACAGCCTGATCACGTCATGGCATCGGGACGCCCCGGCCGTCATCCGGCCCCCCGGTGGCGTGCCATCATCGACCATCGATCGACCTGGAGTCCGAGTGGGAGGGCGCGTGGCGATGGAGGCCGGCCCTCGCAACCCGGCACACGGCGGTGAGTACGACGTCGCGCGGGACACCCAGGGGCCCTCTGGGGATGGTGGCGAACTCACCGTGGGGGACGGCCCGGCGGCCGACGGCCTCACTCCTGACGGTCCGGACAGCGCTCCGATGGATACCGTGGACGACGGTCCGGACCCCGCCGAGCTGGCCCCCGAGCCCGAGGTCGAGGTCGAGCTCCGGCCCCAGCGCAGGCTGCGCATCTGGCAGCTCGCGCCCATCGTGGTGCTGGCCGCCATCGGCTCCCTGATGTTCGCGTTCCCGCTCGCCTTCGAGTTCGGCGACGGCGGTGCCGTGGTGGCCATGTTGGGGCTGCTGATCTGCGCCTGCGCCGCCGGATGGGGGGTGATGGCCGCCCGCCGCGTCGGCTCCACCTGGCCCGGCCTGCCGCCGCGCGGCTCGGGCCGCCGCCCCGACTGGCGGGTCATCGCCGGCTACGCCGTGCTGGTCGCCGCCGTGGCGGTGCTCGCCGTGTGGCGGGTGGCCCGCCTGCGCTGAGCGTCCGCGAGGCCGCCGTGACGCGGCCCGCCGGACCGTCGCGGGCGGCCCGAGGCCCGGTCGGGAGCCCGCCTGCGGCCCACTGCCAGGCGCGTTGTCGTACCGACCCCGTACGATCGGGGCATGAGCACGCGTATCACCTTCCTCAAGGGGCACGGGACGGAGAACGACTTCGTCATCGTTCCCGACCCTGAGAACGCCGTCGAGCTGACCCCTGCCGCGGTGGTCGCGCTCTGCGACCGCCGGGCGGGCATCGGCGGTGACGGAGTGCTGCACGCCGTCCGCTCCGCGGCGCACCCCGAGGCGCGGCACATGGCCGCCGAGGCCGAGTGGTTCATGGACTACCGCAATGCCGACGGCTCGGTCGCGGAGATGTGCGGGAACGGCGTGCGGGTCTTCGCCCGCCACCTCCAGCGCGCGGGACTCGTCACCGAGGGCGACCTCGCGATCGCCACCCGCGGCGGCGTGAAGAGCGCGCACATAGACAAGGACGGCGACATCACCGTCGGCATGGGCCGGGCCGCACTGCCCTCCGGCGATGTCACGGTGCGCGTCGGCGAGCGCAGCTGGCCCGCGCGGAACGTGAACATGGGCAATCCGCACGCCGTCGCCTTCGTCGACGACCTCGGCCACGCGGGCGACCTCCTCGCGCCCCCGCCCGTCAGCCCCGCCTCCACATACCCCCAGGGGGTGAACGTGGAGTTCGTCGTGCCCGCAGGCGAGCGGCACGTCGCCATGAGGGTGCACGAGCGCGGCTCGGGCGAGACCCGCTCGTGCGGAACGGGCGCGTGCGCGGTGGCCGTCGCCGCGGCCCGCAGGGACGGCGTCGACCCGGCGGCGACGGGTTCCCCGGCCGTGTACACCGTCGATGTGCCCGGCGGGCGCCTGGTGGTCACCGAGCGCCCCGACGGCGAGATCGAACTCACCGGCCCCGCGGTCATCGTCGCCGAGGGTGAGATCGATGCGGAGTGTTTTGAGCACGCTTCGTAGTTGTACCCCCTGATGTGTCGCTCTTTGGAGTGATCGGACGGATGGTCGGGGGGCGCCGGTCGGGCCATGACGGTGTGCTCGGTAGCATCAAGCACCGGCCCGGACGGGGAACCGCCCCCTTCCCCCAGGGGCATGCCTGGGCTCTCCGCCGCTCCGCCGGACGACGCAGCCGGAGGTGCCCATGAGTGCGCAGGCGACCCGATCCGCTGATGCCCAGTCACCGGAAGCCCAGCGCAAGCGCGGGCGTGCCCGCCTTGACCTGCGCAGACTCGGCCGGGCCGCGTTGCTCGGCGGTCCCGACCGGGACCGGCTGCCGGACGCCATCACGCACGTTGCCGAGGCCCACCGCGCCCATTTCCCGGACGCCGACCTCGAACCGCTGCGCCGTGCCTACCTCCTCGCCGAGACCTCGCACCGCGGCCAACTCCGCAAGAGCGGCGAGCCGTACATCACCCACCCGCTCGCCGTCACCCTCATCCTCGCCCAACTCGGTGCCGAGACCACCACCCTGACGGCGTCGCTGCTCCACGACACCGTCGAGGACACCGAGGTGACGCTCGATCAGGTGGGGGAGGAGTTCGGCGAGGAGGTGCGCTACCTCGTCGACGGGGTCACCAAGCTGGAGAAGGTCGACTACGGCGCCGCCGCGGAACCGGAGACGTTCCGCAAGATGCTCGTCGCCACGGGCAACGACGTCCGGGTCATGTCGATCAAGCTCGCGGACCGGTTGCACAACATGCGCACGCTCGGCGTGATGCGCCCCGAGAAGCAGGCCCGTATCGCCAGGGTCACCAGGGACGTGCTCATCCCGCTCGCAGAGCGCCTGGGAGTGCAGGCGCTCAAGACGGAGCTGGAGGACCTGGTCTTCGCGATCCTGCACCCCGAGGAGTACGCGGAGACCCGCGAGCTGATCGCCGCCCACGTCGGCGGCGGCCACGACCCCCTCGCGGAGACCGCCCACGAGGTGCGTGCCGTGCTGCGGGACGCCCGGATCAGCGCCGAAGTCCTCATCCGCCCGCGGCACTTCGTCTCCGTGCACCGCACCCGCCGAAAACGAGGCGAGCTGCGGGGCGCCGACTTCGGACGGCTGCTGGTGCTGGTGAACGAGGACGCCGACTGCTACGGCGTCCTCGGCGAGCTGCACACCTGCTTCACGCCCGTGATCTCGGAGTTCAAGGACTTCATCGCGGTACCCAAGTTCAACCTCTACCAGTCGCTGCACACGGCCGTCGCCCGGCCGGACGGCGAGGTCGCCGAAGTCCTCATCCGCACCCACCGGATGCACCGCACCGCCGAGGCCGGCGTCGTCGCACTCGGCAACCCCTACGCCCAGCCCGCGCCCGCCGTGCCCGCCGGGCGGACCGCCCCCGGCGCGCCGCCCACCGCTCCCGCCCCCCGGCCCGGCGCATGGGTCCCCGCCCCGGGAGCGCCGGCGCAGGTGCCGCCCGCGCCGGCGCCCGGGGAGGAACCGGCCGACGACGAGCGCGCCGACCCCACCCGGCCCGGCTGGCTCTCCCGCCTCCTCCTGTGGCAGCAGGGCGCGCCCGACCCGGACACCTTCTGGTCCACGCTGCGCGAGGACCTCGCCCAGGACCGCGAGATCGCCGTCTTCCGGCCGGACGGTCGCACCCTCGGCCTGCCCGCCGGTGCCAGTTGCGTCGACGCCGCCTACGCCCAGTACGGCGAGGACGCCCACGCCTGCATCGGCGCCCGCGTGAACGGCCGGCTGGCCACGCTGGGCACCATCCTGCGCGACGGGGACACCGTGCAGCTCCTGATGGGCCAGGACGCCGCCTCCTCGGGGCCCTCCAGCCAGTGGCTGGAGCACGCCCGCACCCCCGCCGCACGGATCGCCATCGAGCGCTGGCTCGCGTGCCACCCGGAGGACGCCCACGACCCGGAGAACGCCGAAGCACCCCAGGACACCCGACGTGCGCCCGTCAGCACGCCCGGCGTGCGCCCCTTTCCCGCCAACGCCATCGTCGACATCCCGGGTGCGACAGTGCGCTTGGCCGGGTGCTGCACTCCGGTGCCGCCCGACAGCGTGACCGCGTTCGCCGTGCGCGGCGGCGTCGTCACCGTGCACCGCCAGGAGTGCGGGGCCGTGGCGCGCATGAAGAGCGCGGGGCGCCCGGAGGTGGGCGTGCGCTGGGGCCAGGGTGACGCCTGCCGCGTGACGCTGTTCGCGGAGTCCTTCGGACGGCCCCAGCTGCTCGCCGACCTCACCGAGGCCATCGCCGTCGAAGGGGTCGCGATCCTCTCGGCAGAGGTGGAGCCCCCGAGCGAGCAGCGCGTCCGGCACACGTACACGCTCCAGCTCCCCAACGCGTCCTGCCTGCCGTCCCTGATGCGGGCGATGCGCAAGGTCGCGGGCGTGTACGACGTCAGCCGGGCCCGCCGGCCCGCCACCACCATGCCCTAGGACCGGCCCGGGGCCCGGAGCGGTCCCGTCCGGAGCGCCGTCGAACGGATCCGCGCCCGCTGCCGTTCGGGTGGGCCCGGTGCGCGTCGCCGGCGTGCCCCCGGGGCGGCCCTGGTAACGGTGATCCATGCCGCCGCTCACGCCCCGCTCCCGCGCCCTCCGTACCCGCGGCCGACGCCTCGGCACCGGCCTGCTGGCCGTCGCCGCGAGCGTCTGCCTCGTCGCCGCGGACTCCCCGCCTCCCGGAGGCGCGCTGGGCGTCGGCGACCGGCTCTTCCCGCTGCTCGGCAACCCCGGCTACGACGTGCTGGACTACGACGTCGCGCTGACCTACCGCGGCTCCAACAAGACCCCGCTCACCGGCGTGACCAGCATCGACGCCCGCGCCACGGCGCCGCTGGAGCGCATCAACCTGGACTTCACGCACGGCCGCGTGCGCTCCGTCGACGTCAACGGCCACGCAGCCCGCTTCGCCACCGCCAAGGAAGACCTGGTCATCACCCCCGAGGACGGGATCCGCCAGGGCGAACGGGTGCACATCACCGTGCGCCACACCAGCGACCCCACCCCGCAGAAGGGCGTCGAGGGCGGCTGGGTGCAGACCTCGGACGGGCTGGCCATGGCCAACCAGGCGGCCGCCGCGCACCGGGTGTTCCCCTGCAACGACCACCCCTCCGACAAGGCGCGCTTCACCTTCCGGGTCACCGCTCCCCGGGACCTCACCGTGGTCGCCGGCGGCCTGCCCGTGCGCACCACCCGGCGCGGAGGCCAGTCGACCCGGGTGTTCCGCAGCACCTACCCCATGGCCACCGAACTGGTGCAGGTGAGCATCGGACGCTCCGCCGTCCTGCGCAGGACCGGCCCGCACGGCCTGCCGATCCGCGACGTCGTGCCCAGCCAGGACCGCGCGCTGCTCTCGCCCTGGCTCGGCAAGACGCCCGCCCAGATGCGCTGGATGGAGGCCAGGGCCGGCCGCTTCCCCTTCGAGACCTACGGCGTGCTCGTCGCGGACGCGCAGACCGGCTTCGAACTGGAGACGCAGACCCTCTCGCTCTTCGAGCGGCGGCTCTTCGCCGGCACGGGCTCCGCGCAGTTCCCCGCCTGGTACGTCCAGGCGCTCATGGTCCACGAGCTGGCGCACCAGTGGTTCGGCGACAGCGTCAGCCCCCGCACCTGGTCCGACCTCTGGCTGAACGAGGGCCACGCGACCTGGTACGAGGACGTGTACGCGCAGCGGGTGGGCGGCCCCACCCTGGTGGACCGGATGCACGCGGCCTACCTGAGCTCCGACCAGTGGCGCGCCGCGGGCGGCCCGCCCGCCGCGCCGAAGCCCGCCGGCGCCGCCAACCAGATCGGCATCTTCCGGCCCATCGTGTACGACGGCAGCGCCCTGGTGCTCTACGCGCTGCGGCAGCACATCGGGGTCCCCGCCTTCGAGCGCCTGGAGCGCGAATGGGTGAGCGCGAACCGGAACGGAACGGTCGGCACCGAGGACTTCATCCGGTTCGCGTCCCGGGTCACCGGGCGTGACCTGGACGGTTTCCTCCGCCCGTGGCTCTACGGCAAGAAGACGCCGCCCATGCCGGGGCATCCGGACTGGCACTCGGCGGCGCCCGCCAAGGCGGGTGCCCCGGCCGGCTCCACGCGCAGGGCCGCACCCCTGCCCGGGACGGCGGCTACACAGGGTGGGGCGACGAGCGACCCCATGCCACCCGGACACGTTCACCCTCGGTGAGGCCCGTGTGCCGGGCGAAGCGCGACCGGGCACGGCCGACCGAGCCGGACGACCGCCCGGCGAGGACGCGCGCACGCCCGGCGGACGAGCGCCCGACCGGACGCGAACGCGTGAAAACCCGGTGACGAGACGGCCTGGACCGTGCGACCATCATGGAGTCGACGACGCGGACGGCGGTCGCACACGGTGACGAGAACGGATACGGTCGGCTCACCGGACCCCCGCTCGGCGACCCCGGTCCGGGCGCGCACGGGGAATCTTCGGGCCGCTCGGAGCGTTGTGAGCGGTGGCGGAGACGTGTCCGTCCCGCCGGCCCTTCTCCCTTCGACGTAAGGATCCAATGACCTCCTCTTCTTCCTCTTCCCAGGCCGCGCAGCGCCTCGCGCAGAACCACCCCGAAGGACTTCGGGCCGATGCCCTGATGGAAGAGGACGTCGCCTGGAGCCATGAGATCGACAGCCTGCGGGACGGCGACCAGCTCGACCGCTCGGAGCGCGCGGCGCTGCGACGCGTCGCGGGTCTCTCGACGGAGCTGGAGGACGTCACCGAGGTCGAGTACCGGCAGCTCCGCCTGGAGCGCGTGGTGCTCGTCGGCGTCTGGACGTCCGGCACGCTGCTCGACGCGGAGAACTCCCTGGCCGAGCTCGCCGCGCTCGCCGAGACGGCCGGTGCGCTGGTCCTGGACGGCGTCATCCAGCGCCGCGACAAGCCCGACGCCGCCACCTACATCGGTTCGGGCAAGGCGCAGGAGCTCCAGGAGCTCGTGCTGGAGAGCGGTGCCGACACGGTCATCTGCGACGGTGAGCTCTCCCCGGGCCAGCTGATCCACCTCGAGGACGTCGTCAAGGCCAAGGTGATCGACCGCACGGCCCTGATCCTCGACATCTTCGCCCAGCACGCGAAGTCCCGTGAGGGCAAGTCGCAGGTCGCGCTCGCGCAGATGCAGTACATGCTGCCGCGGCTGCGCGGCTGGGGTCAGTCGATGTCCCGGCAGATGGGCGGCGGCAAGGGCGGCGGCCTCGCCACCCGCGGTCCCGGTGAGACGAAGATCGAGACGGACCGGCGGCGGATCCGCGAGAAGATGGCCAAGATGCGCCGTGAGATCGCGGACATGAAGACCGGACGCCAGGTCAAGCGCCAGGAGCGCCGCAGGAACAAGGTCCCGTCCGTCGCCATCGCCGGCTACACCAACGCGGGCAAGTCCTCGCTGCTCAACCGCCTCACCGGCGCCGGAGTCCTGGTGGAGAACGCCCTGTTCGCCACCCTGGACCCCACCGTGCGCCGCGCGGAGACCCCGAGCGGCCGGCTGTACACGCTCGCCGACACCGTCGGCTTCGTCCGCCATCTGCCGCACGACCTGGTGGAGGCGTTCCGCTCCACGATGGAGGAGGTCGGCGAGGCCGATCTGATCCTCCACGTGGTCGACGGCGCGCACCCCATGCCCGAGGAGCAGCTGGCCGCGGTCCGCTCCGTGATCCGTGACGTCGGTGCCACCGAGGTCCCCGAGATCGTGGTGATCAACAAGGCGGACGCCGCGGACCCGCTCACGCTCCAGCGCCTGATGCGCGCCGAGAAGCGCGCCATCGCGGTGTCGGCGCGCACGGGTGCGGGCATCGAGGAGTTGCGCGGTCACATCGACGCGCTGCTGCCGCGCCCGCAGGTCGAGATCGAGGCCCTGGTGCCCTACACCCAGGGCAAGCTCGTCGCCCGCGCACACTCCGAGGGCGAGGTGATCTCCGAGGAGCACACCCCGGAGGGCACCCTCCTGAAGGTCCGGGTCCACGAGGAACTGGCCGCGGACTTCGCCCCATACGTCCCCGCAGGCCTCCGCTGACACACTTCCCCGCGCCCCAAAAGGGGCGCGGGGAACGGCGCGAGCACTGGGAATGGCCTGTGGATCGGGAGCTGTGAGAAGTCCCGTCTTCGGGCGGGGTGGGGCGCAGCCCTGTATTGGGGGCGCGGGGAACGGCGCGAGCAACCAGGAACAGCCCGTAGATCCGGAGCCGCCAGAACCCCCCTGCGGGATGGGGCGCAGCCCCCGCACAAAGGGGCGCGGGGAACTGCGCAAGCACCCACAGGCAGCCCGCCGACCCGGAGCCGGCAGAACTCCCTTGCCGGCCGGCCCCGGGGCGCAGCCCCGCAAGGCCGCGCCCACCGAGGAACCGGCGCCCCGAGGCCCACAGCCACCACCCCGGGGCAAACCGGTCAGTTCACTGACCCCCGTACTTCTGGCTCATGTTGTCGTACACAGCCTTAGCCCCCTCACCGAGCTGCGGCCCCGCAAGCCACCCATTGGTGATCGGGCCGATCGAGGTGTTCGAGACCAGCTCGGTCTTCTTGCCCACCACACGGAACCAGCCACCGCCGGAGGAGCCGCCCGTCATGGTGCAGCCGATCCGGTACATCGTCGGCTTGCTCGGCTCGATCGACAGCCGGCCCGGCCGGTCGAGGCACTTGAACATCTTCTGCCCGTCGTACGGCGGGGCAGCCGGGTAGCCCCAGGCGCCCATCGTGCCGGCCTCGGACGTGGACGGCGCGGAGAAGTCCACGTCCAGCGCGGCGCCCACCGTCTCCTCCAGCGACTTGCCGCCCTGCTCCGGCTTCACGTGCAGCACCGCGTAGTCGTACGGTGCGCCGTTTCCGCCGGTCTCACCGCCCTCGTTTATCCACTCGTTCGAGGTGGAGGCCCAGTCCGCCCAGAACTTTCCGTACGGGGCGACCTCCTGGTACGTGGCGTTCTGGAGGTCGGCCATGGGCTTGCCGAGGTCGTTGTACGACGGGACGAACTCGATGTTCCGGTACCAGCCGCCGCCGGCACCGGCATGCACGCAGTGGCCCGCCGTCCACACCAGGTTGGACTTGCCCGGGTGGCGCACGTCCTTCACGACCGTGCCGGAGCACACCATGTGACCCTTGGGCGAGTCGAAGAAGACCTTGCCGACCGGCGCCGCGTTCTCGTGGTACGGGGTCTTCTCGGCCTGGGCCTCGACCGGCTGCGGCTCGGGATCCGTGACGCCCTGGTCGGCCACCGCGTCCTTGGCGACCGTCTTGGCCGGATCCTTCGCGGACTTCATCCGCTCCGGCTTCCAGAGGTCCTTGATGTACGGGTTGACGAAGTCCTTGGCGTTACGCAGCCACTCTTCCCTGTCCCAGTTCTTCCACCCGCCGTTCTTCCACTTGTCGGGGTCGATCCCGTGCTCTTTCAGGCGGTTGGAGAGCTCGTCGGCGAGACCGGCGGCGTCGGAGCCGGAGGAGCCGCCGGCGCTCTGGGCGGCGGCGGAGGAGTCGGACGCGCCGCTCGCGTCGTCGTCGGTGGAGGGGCCGCAGGCGGTGGCCGTGAGTGCCAGGGCCGCGACCAGCCCGGTGGCGGCGAGGACGGCGCGCCGCCCCCGGCCGCGCGCGAAGGGCGGACGTATGGAACGCATGGTGCAGTAACCCCCGAGATCGTGTGGCTGTGATGGCGAGTTGAGAGATTGCCTGATGGATCGTGTCGTGTACTTGTCAGTAACCGGGGCGGGCCCGTACGCCCCTGACCTGTGACACCCCACTGTGCCCGGCCGGGGTGCCGGCCGGCCCGTCATGGGGTCCGCAGACGGCGCATCCTACTGGGCGGCGTACTTCCTGCTCACCGCGTCGTAGACGCCCTCGGCCTCCTTGCCCAGCCGCGGCCCCGCGAGCCAGCCGCTGGTGATCGGGCCGATGGAGGTGTTCGAGACGAGCGCCGGCCTGCCGTCCGCCCCGGTGCTCACCCAACCGCCGCCGGAGGAACCGCCGGTCATCGTGCAGCCGATGCGGTACATCGTCGGGTCGGAGGCGGTGAGCGAGAGCCGCCCCGGCTTGTCGGCGCACTGGTACAGCTTCTGGCCGTCGTACGGCGCCGCGGCGGGATAGCCCCTGGCCGTCAGCGAGGCGATCGTCGGCGCCGGCGGAGCGTCGAAGTCCACCGGAAGAGCCGAACCGACCGTCTCCTCAAGCGACTTGCCCGAGCCGCCCTTCTCCGGCGTCACATGGATCACCGCGAAGTCGTACGGCGCTCCCTGGCCGCCCGTCGGACCGCCGTGCTCGATCCACTGCTGAGACGTCTGCGCCCAGGTGCCCCACCAGATGCCGTACGGGGCGACCTCGCTCTTCGGCGCGGTCTGGAGCTCCTTCGCCGTCCTGCCGCCGTCGTTGTACGAGGGCACGAAGGCGATGTTGCGGTACCAGCCGCCGTCCTTGCCGGCGTGCACGCAGTGCCCCGCGGTCCACACCAGATCGGACTTGCCGGGGTGCGCCGGGTCCTCGACCACCGTCGCCGAGCAGACCATCGACCCCTTGGGGCCGTCGAAGAAGAGCTTGCCCGACTGTGCCGCGTCCTCGTGGTAGGGCGCCCGCACCTCCTGCGCCCGCACCGGCGCCGGGGTCGGGTCCGTCACGCCCTGGTCGCCCGAGACGCCGTCGCCGTCCACTCCCTTGTCAGGGGGGTTGGCGTCCCGCATGCGGTCCGGGTTCCAGAGGCCGGCGATGATCGGGTTGACGAAGTCCTGCGCCTCACGCAGCCACTCGTCCTTCTCCCAGTTCCGCCAGCCGCCGTTCTTCCACTTGTCCGGGTCGATGCCGTGCTTCCTGAGCCGGTCCGCGAGGCCGTCGGGCAACCGCACCCCGCCGTCGCCGGCCGTCGCGGAGGCGCTCGGGCTCGGTGCGCCCCCCGCGTTGTCGTCACCGGGCCCGCAGGCCGTGGCGGTGAGGGCGAGAACCGCGCCCAGTGCGGCCACCGCCGCCACCGGGGCCCTGCGGCGCGCCGCCCTCCCCTCGGGCACGGCGAAGAACGGGCGTATGGATCGCATGGTCTGACTCCCCCTGGAACGACGTTCGATGCGGCAGCGGTGCGCCGCGGCCGGGCAACGCGCCCGCCCGAACGGGACGGTGCCGCCTTCCGGCCCGGGCACTCTCCGGCCGAGGGCCGGGCGGTGCCGTGTGCCACCGCCCGGCGGCCCGCCCGAGTGGCCGGTGCCGAACGGCCCCTCACACTATGCCGGTGCCTGTGGGAGACGGCAGACGGGAGCGCAACGGTTCCGTCACAGCGCCGGTCGGTACGAAGCCGTGGCCAGGGGTGATGTGAGGCGGCCCGGCGGAAACGTTACGGGTCCGGTGGCGCCTGGCACGTCGAGATCCCCCGGTGGAGCGGCCGGCTGCGGTGCCGCACCGCCGGACCGTGACGAGGCCCAAGGATCTTCCGCCGGGCCGTGTTCCCGCGCCCTTCCCGTCGTTGGAAGTGAGGGGGCCGCGGTCGCGCCGTGACCCCGCTCGCCGCGCGCGGCGGGACGCGCTACCTGCGGGAGGAACGACACCCATGGCCGTGACCGGCTCTGCGCCCTTGGCGACGACGACCGCGCAGGAGGCCATCCTGCGCCGTCAGGCGGCGCGCGAATCCGCAGCGCGCACCTACGCGCGCGCCCTGCCCATCGTGCCCGTGCGCGCACGCGGGTTGACGATCGAGGGCGCCGACGGCCGGCGCTACCTGGACTGCCTCTCCGGCGCGGGCACCCTCGCCCTCGGCCACAACCACCCCGTGGTGCTCAAGGCCATCCGCACCGTCCTCGACTCCGGCGCGCCTCTCCACGTACTGGATCTCGCGACCCCGGTGAAGGACGCCTTCGTCACGGAGCTCTTCGCCACCCTGCCGCGCCCCCTGGCGGACCACGCGCGCATCCAGTTCTGCGGACCGGCCGGCACGGACGCCGTCGAGGCCGCGCTCAAGCTGGTGCGCGCGGCCACCGGCCGGGCCGGCGTGCTCGCGTTCAGCGGCGCCTACCACGGCATGACGGCCGGCGCGCTGGACGCCTCGGGCGGCGCCGACGGCTTCGGCGCCGGCCGGGTGGCCCACCTGCCGTTCCCGCAGGACTACCGCTGCCCCTTCGGCGTCGGCGGCCCGCGTGGCGCCGAGCTCGCGGCCCGCTGGACCGAGACGCTGCTCGACGACCCCAAGTCCGGCGTCCGCGCGCCGGCCGGCATGATCCTCGAACCCGTGCAGGGCGAGGGCGGGGTGCTGCCCGCCCCCGACGACTGGATGCGCAGGATGCGCGCGCTCACGGCGGCGCGGGGCATCCCGCTGATCGCCGACGAGGTGCAGACCGGGGCGGGGCGCACGGGCGCCTTCTGGGCCGTGCAGCACAGCGGGATCGTCCCGGACGTCATGGTGATGTCCAAGGCCATCGGGGGGAGCATGCCGCTGGCCGTCGTCGTGTACCACGAGGACCTGGACGTCTGGCCGCCCGGCGCGCACGCCGGGACGTTCCGCGGCAACCAACTCGCCATGGCGGCGGGAGCGGCCACCCTCGCCCACATCCGCGAGCACGGACTCGCGGAGCGCGCCGCGCTGCTCGGCACCCGGATGGTCGGCGAGCTCCAGGGCCTCGCGGCGGCCCACCAATGCATCGGAGACGTACGCGGCCGGGGCCTGATGATCGGCGTCGAGCTCGTCGACCCGGAGGCGGAGGACACCACCGCCCCCGGCCCTCCGCCCGCTGCGCCCGCCCTGGCGCTCGCCGTCCAGCGGGAGTGCCTGAGCCGGGGACTGATCGTCGAACTCGGCGGCCGGCACTCCAGCGTCGTACGGCTGCTGCCCCCGCTCACCCTCACCGACGAACAGGCCTCGGCCGTCCTCGACCGCCTCGCCGACGCCATCGGCGCGGCCGCCCGCACCCACCACCCCGCGCCGGCGCACCCCTGACGGCGCACCGTCCGCCGACGCGCCGTCCCGGCACCGCCCTCACCCCCCTCTCCCGCCCCTCGCACCCGGACGAAGGCCCGAATAGGGCAGTACCCGGCGTGCCGGACCCGCCGACCGGCACCCGGCACCCGAACGACCCCCGAGGAAGCACTCTTGAACGCCACCCCCGCACCCGACGCCCGTCCCGGCCCCCCTCCGGGCGCCGCCTGTGCCACCACACCGGCGCGGGGGCCCGCGCAGACCCGCGCGGTGCCACGCCAGACGACCGCCGACCCGGCCGCCGAGCGCCCGCTCGGCGGCACCGCGGACCTGCTGGAGAACGCCGATCCCGGCACCGCGGCCCAGGCGGCAGGCATCGAGAACCTGCTCCGGTGCTGGGTCCGCGAGAACGACCTGAGCGCACCCGGGCACCCCACCCTGCGCATCCCCCTCGACGCCGACGGCACCGCCCTCCTCGTCCCCGTGCACTACTGGTCGCCCACCGGGTGGCACCGCTTCGGCCTCCCCGTGCTGGAAGGCACCCCGGACGGAGCCCCGCCGCCGGACGCCCCCACCCTGGCGGCCCTCCTCGTGCGCGCCGCCGTTCGCAGCTCCACGCCCCCAGACGGACCCCTCGCCGACGGCGGAGACCTCGTCGCGAGAGTCTCCGACTCCGTGCGCCGCACCGCCGCGTTCCTGGCCGAAGGCCGCCGCCACGCAGAGGGCGAACCCGATCTCTTCCTGGCCGCCGAGCAGTCCCTCGTGCTCGGCCACCCGCTGCATCCGACCCCCAAGAGCCGAGAGGGCCTCACCGACGACGAGGCACGGCGCTACTCACCCGAGTTGCGCGGCTCCTTCCCCGTGCACTGGCTGGCGGTCGACCGCTCCCTGCTCGCCCAGGACTCCGCGTGGACCGAGCGCGGCCGCGTGATCCCCGCCGAACGGCTCACCCAGCGGCTGGCCGGCGACGGGCTCGCGCTGCCCGCGGGCTGCGCCGCCCTGCCCCTCCACCCCTGGCAGATCCGCGACGTCCTCGACCGCCCCGCCGTCTCCGCGCTGGTCGACGCGGGCCTCCTGGTGCCCCTCGGTGCACACGGCGAGGCGTGGTTTCCCACCTCGTCCGTGCGCACCGTCTACCGGCCCGGCGCACCCGCGATGCTCAAGCTCTCCCTGGGCCTGCGCATCACCAACTCCCGCCGCGAGAACCTCCGCAAGGAACTGCTCCGGGGCGTCGAGGTCCACCGGTTGCTGCGCAGCGGGCTCGACGCGCGGTGGCAGGCGGCCCACCCCGGCTTCGGGATCGTCCGCGACCCGGCCTGGCTCGCCGTGGACGGCACGGACGGCCTCCCGCTGCCCGGCCTCGACGTGATGATCCGGCACAACCCCTTCGGACCCGGCGACGACGCCTCCTGCGTGGCGGGGCTCGTCTCCCCGCGCCCCGCGCCCGCATCCAGTGCCGGCTGCCGCGCCGCGCACGCCGGCGTGCCGCGGCAGGCCGGGTCCGGTGCCCCCGGCGCGTACGCCGGCCAGGAGCACGGGAACGCCTCGGCCACGGCGATGAGATCCCGGCTCGCCGAGATCGTCACCCGGCTCGCCCACCACACCGGCAGGCCCCGGCACGCCGTCGCCACCGAGTGGTTCCTGCGCTACCTGGAGCAGGTGGTGCGCCCGGTGCTCTGGCTGGACAGCGAGGCCGGCATCGCCCTGGAGGCACACCAGCAGAACACGCTGGTCCTGCTCGACCCGGACGGCTGGCCCATCGGCGGCCGCTACCGCGACAACCAGGGCTACTACTTCCGCGCCTCGCGCCGCGCCGAACTCGACCGGCGTCTGCCCGGGATCGGCACGCGGAGCGACACGTTCGTCTCCGACGACGTCACGGACGAGCGCTTCGCCTACTACCTCGGCATCAACAACGTCCTCGGCCTGATCGGAGCCTTCGGCTCCCAGCGGCTCGCCGACGAGACGGTGCTGCTGGCGGCCTTCCGCCGCTTCCTGCAACAGGCCGCGTCGGGACCCGGAAAGCTGCGCAGCCCGCTGCCCGGCCGCCTGCTCGACTCGCCGGTGCTGCGCTGCAAGGCCAACCTGCTGACCCGGCTGCACGGGCTCGACGAACTCGTCGGCCCCGTCGACACCCAGTCCGTCTACGCCACCCTGTCCAACCCCCTGCACGCCAGCGGGGCATGACCCTTCCCCCACCCGAGAGGAGCGTCGCCGTGGCTGTCCACCGGTCCCCGAACACCGGCACCGAGGACGGCACACCGCCGCCCGGCGGCGGCACCGGCGATACCGGCACCCGCGTCCACGTGAGCCCCGGGGGCGGAGGCCCGGCAACCGCCGACGCCGGCGACGGCGACACCCTCGGTCTCCCCCTGCCGGAACAACCCTCCGCCACCCCTGCCGGGGCCGGCCTGGCCGAGGCGTCGGCCGGCCCTCCGGCGGGCAGCGGCGACCTCCTCGACGGCATCTCCGGCTGGGCACCCGCCGACACCCCCGCGGGGGTCTTCCGGCTGCTGCCCGTGCGCCTCGGCCGCGATCTGCCGCTGATCTGCCGCTGGATGAACGACCCGGCCGTCGCCGCCTTCTGGGAGCTGTCGGGCTCCCCGTCCGTCACCGAGCACCATCTGCGGCCTCAACTGGAAGGCGACGGCCGCAGCGTTCCCTGCCTCGGCGTGCTCGACGGCACCCCCATGAGCTACTGGGAGGTCTACCGGGCCGACCTCGACCCCCTGGCCCGCCACTACCCGGCCCGGCCCGGCGACACCGGGATCCACCTGCTCATCGGCGGTGCCGCCGACCGGGCCCGCGGTCTCGGCAGCCTGCTGCTCGGTGCGGTCACCGACCTCGTGCTCGACCACCGTCCCGCCTGCCCGCGGGTCGTCGCCGAGCCGGACCTGCGCAACACCCCGTCCGTATCCGCCTTCCTGAGCGCAGGGTTCCGGTTCTCCGCGGAGATCGAACTCCCGGGCAAACGCGCCGCGCTCATGGTCCACGACCGGGCCCTGCGCCCTGTGCTCCGGCCCGGTCACCGCTAGTTCCACGCCCACATCGATCCGGTTCCCTCGTGAGGAGTCCCCGTGCCGAATCCATCCGCCACCCCGCAGCCCGGCCCCGCAGCGGAGCTGTCCGACGCGCCCTGTCCGCCCCGCCCTTCGTGCCGGAAGGAGGACGCATGGAGCAGGGCCGGCGGCCGCCTGCTCGCCAAGATGCTGGCCGAGTTCGCCTACGAGGAGATCATCCTGCCCACACCCGGGGAACCGGACGGCACACCGGCCGAGGAGACACGGGAGGCAGAGGAGACACGGGAGGCAGAGGAGACAAGTGGGGGAGTGTCACCGGCCGAAGCCACACGGGACTCGGTGACATCAGCCGAAACGTCACCGCCCGACGTGGCACCGGGCGAAACGCCACTTCTGGAGGCGGTACGGGGCGATACGGCGTTGCTGGAGGTGGCTCCGGACGATACGGCGTTGCTGGAGGTGGCTCCGGACGATACGGCACTGCTGGAGCTGACACCGGGCGAAACGCCACTGCTGGAGGTGGCACCGGGCGATACGGCACTGCTGGAGGTGACAGCGGGCGACACGGCACTGCTCGCAACAGCACCGCTCGAAACGGCGCCCGGCCACGCGGCACCCTCCGGTGCGTCAACACCCCAAACGGCACCGGCGGGCGCGGAGCACCGGGCAGGCAGGGCGCCCGATCCGGCCGGGTCCCCCGAGACCATCGAACCGCCCACCCCCGCCGTCCGGCCGGCCCCGCACCCTCCGGCAGACGCACGGCCCGAGCCGACGATCCCGTCCGGCGAGGGCCGTTCCTTTTGCGTAGGTCTCGACGACGGCGCCCGAATCGGGTTCCGGGCCCGGCGCGGCGCGTACGGCGGCTGGCGAGTGGACCCGGGGAGCGTCACGCTGACCGAGCCCGAGAGGGAGGCGAAACCGTTCGCCGACCCGCTCTCCTTCCTCGTCAGGGCCCGCCGGACACTCGGCGTGGACGGCATCACCCTCGGCCACGTCATCCGCGAGCTCAGCCACACCCTCGCCGCCGACGTCCGGCTCGACCGGACCGCGGTCTCCGCCGCCGACCTCGCCGACCTCGGCTACGCCGAGCTGGAGGGCCACCAGACCGGGCACCCCTGGCTGGTCCTCAACAAGGGCCGGCTCGGCTTCTCGGCCAACGACACCGCGCACTGGGCGCCCGAGAGCCGCAGGCCCACCGCCCTGCCCTGGATCGCTGTGCACACGTCCCTGGCCACCTACCGCGGCGTCTCCGGCCTCGACACCGCCGACCGGCTCTACGCCCAGGAACTTGCCGGGACCGTCCGCGAGACCTTCGCCGACGTCCTCCGCGCGCGCGGGCTGGAGCCGCGGGAGTACCTGTACCTTCCCGTCCACCCCTGGCAGTGGGACGAGGTCGTCCTGCCGCTGTTCGGGTCCTCGGTGGCCACCGGCAAGATCGTTCCGCTGCCGACGGACGGAGATCTGCGGCTTCCCCAGCAGTCCATCCGGACGTTCTGCAACGTCACCCGCCCGGCCCGGCACACCGTGAAGCTGCCGCTGTCCATCCTGAACACCCTGGTCTGGCGGGGGCTGCCGACGGAACGCACCCTCGCCGCCCCTTCCGTCACCGCCTGGATGCAAGGGCTGCGCGACGCCGACCCGTTCCTCAAGGACGAGTGCGGCGTGATCCTGCTGGGGGAGGTCGCCTCGGTGACCGTCCAGCACCCCGTCTACGACGCGCTGCCCGAGGCGCCGTACCAGTACAAGGAACTGCTCGGCGCGATCTGGCGGGAGCCCCTGCCGCCGCAGCTGGCCGTGGGGGAACGGGCCAGGACGCTGGCGGCGCTGCTGCACACCGACCAGGACGGCCGCGCGGTCACCGCGGAACTCGTCGCGCGCTCCGGGCTGCCTCCCCGTGTCTGGTTGCGGCACCTCTTCGCCGCGCTGCTGCCCCCGCTGCTGCGCTACCTGTACCACTACGGCGTCGTCTTCTCGCCGCACGGCGAGAACGCCATCGTCGTCTTCGACGAGCAGGACGTGCCGGTGCGGCTCGCGGTCAAGGACTTCGTGGACGACGTCAACGTCAGCGCCAAGCCGCTGCCCGAGCACGACCTCATGCCCGGCGACGTGCGCTCGGTACTGCTGACCGAGCCTCCGGCGTTCCTCACGCAGTTCATCCATTCGGGTCTTTTCGTGGGCGTCTTCCGTTACCTGGCTCCCCTCTGCGAAGAGCAACTCGGCGTCCCCGAGGCCGAGTTCTGGTCGCTGGTGCGGGCGGAGATCGTGCGGCACCAGGAGCGCTTTCCTCGCCTGAAGGACCGTTACGCCGTGTTTGACCTGCTTACTCCGCGTATCGAGCGGCTCTGCCTGAACCGGAACCGGTTGCATCTGGACGGCTACCGGGACCGCGCCCAGCGGCCGCACGCCGCCGTGCACGGGACTGTCGCCAATCCGCTGTATCTTCCTTGACCCGGGTGTTGTCGGTGGCGCCGCGTAATGTTGTCGGCCTATGACGAAGCCCTCACTCTCCGAGCTCCTGCATGCCGCCGTCACCGCCGTCGGCGGCACGGAGCGCCCTGGCCAGGCGGCCATGGCAGAAGCCGTCGCCGAAGCCTTCGCCGACGGCTCCCACCTGCTCGTACAGGCCGGTACCGGCACCGGCAAGTCGCTGGGGTATCTGGTGCCGGCCCTTGCCCATGGGGAGCGGGTGGTGGTGGCGACGGCGACGCTGGCCCTGCAGCGCCAGCTCGTCGAGCGTGATCTGCCGCGCACGGTCGAGGCGCTCCATCCGCTGCTGCGCCGCCGCCCCGAGTTCGCGATGCTCAAGGGCCGGTCGAACTACCTCTGCCTGCACCGGCTGCACGAGGGCATGCCGCAGGACGAGGAGGAGGGCCTCTTCGACCAGTTCGAGGCCGCCGCGCCCACCAGCAGGCTGGGCCAGGACCTGCTGCGGCTGCGCGACTGGTCGGACGACACGGAGTCGGGCGACCGCGATGATCTGAGCCCCGGCGTCTCCGACCGCGCCTGGGCGCAGGTGTCGGTCTCGTCCCGGGAGTGCGTGGGCGCGTCCAGGTGCGCGTACGGCCAGGAGTGCTTCGCGGAGCTCGCGCGGGAGCGCGCGAAGCTGTCCGAGGTGGTCGTCACGAATCACGCGCTGCTCGCGATCGACGCCCTGGAGGGCGCCCGGGTGCTGCCGGAGCACGAGCTGCTGGTCGTGGACGAGGCGCATGAGCTGGTGTCCAGGGTGACGGGGGTGGCCACCGGCGAGCTCACGCCCGGGCAGGTCAATCGGGCGGTGCGGCGGGCGGCGAAGCTGGTCGACGAGAAGACGGCCGATCAGCTCCAGACGGCGGCGGAGGGCTTCGAGCGGCTGATGGAGCTGGCGCTGCCGGGCCGCCTGGAGGAGATCCCCGAGGATCTGGGCTATGCGCTGATGGCGCTGCGGGACGCGGCGCGGAATGTCATCGGCCGGCTGGGGGCCACCCGTGACGCCTCGGTGCAGGACGAGGACGCGGTGCGCAAGCAGGCCCTCGCGTCCGTGGAGACGGTCCATGATGTGGCCGAGCGCGTGACGGGCGGCTCGGAGTACGACGTCGTGTGGTACGAGCGGCATGACCGGTTCGGCGCGTCGTTGCGGGTGGCGCCGATGTCGGTGTCGGGCCTGCTGAGGGAGAAGCTGTTCGCGGACCGTTCCGTGGTCCTGACGTCGGCGACGCTCAAGCTGGGCGGCGACTTCAACGGCATCGGGGCGTCGATGGGTCTCGCCCCGGAGGGGCTGGCGGGCACGGCGGACGCCGAGGTGGAGGACCTGCCGGTCTGGAAGGGCGTCGATGTCGGCTCGCCGTTCGAGTACCGCAAGCAGGGCATTCTCTACGTGGCCCGCCATCTGTCGCGGCCGGCCAGGGACGGCGACCGGGGCGACATGCTCGATGAGCTGGCCGAGCTGATCCAGGCGGCGGGCGGGCGGACGCTGGGCCTGTTCTCGTCGATGCGGGGCGCGCAGTCGGCCGCGGAGGCGCTCCGGACGCGGATTCCGGATTTCCCGATCCTGTTGCAGGGCGAGGAGACGCTGGGGGAGCTGATCAAGGGCTTCGCGGGCGACCCGGAGACCTGCTTGTTCGGCACGCTCTCGCTCTGGCAGGGGGTGGACGTGCCCGGTTCCGGGTGCCAGCTGGTGGTGATGGACAAGATTCCGTTCCCCCGCCCGGACGATCCGCTGATGAGCGCCCGCCAGAAGGCCGTGGAGGACGCCGGCGGCAATGGCTTCATGGCGGTGGCCGCCAGGCACGCGGCACTGCTGATGGCGCAGGGCGCGGGTCGGCTGGTGCGTGCGTCGGGGGACCGCGGGGTGGTGGCGGTGCTGGACCCGCGCCTGGAGACCGCCCGTTACGGCAGCTACCTGCGGGCTTCACTGCCGGATTTCTGGTACACGACGGACCGCAACCAGGCCAGGCGCTCCCTGGCGGCGATCGACGCGTCGGCGCGGCAGCAGGAGGAGGCGGCGAAGGCGTAGTCGGGGGCCGCGAAGCGTCCCTGAGAGAAGCGCCCCTGAAAGGGGCGCGGGGAACTGCTGGCGGCACACGCGCATCCCCGTCGGTCCCCGCCGGGGAAACACGGGCCCCTGCCGGACAGGCCCCGCCGGACAAACCACAGGCCCCGGAACCGGCGCAGAGGTCCCGGGGCCTGGTTGCGGGGTGTCACACGCGGCGGAGCACCGCGACCACCTTGCCGAGGATGGTCGCTTCATCGCCAGGGATCGGCTGGTAGGCGGAGTTGTGAGGCAGCAGCCACACATGCCCGTCCTCCCGCTTGAACCGCTTGACGGTGGCCTCACCGTCGAGCATCGCGGCGACGATGTCGCCGTTCTCGGCGACGGGCTGGCGGCGGACCGTGACCCAGTCCCCGTCGCAGATGGCCGCTTCGATCATGGAGTCGCCGACGACCTTCAGGACGAACAGCTCGCCGTCGCCGACGAGCTGCCGTGGCAGGGGGAACACGTCCTCGACCGATTCCTCGGCGAGGATGGGCCCGCCGGCGGCGATGCGGCCGACGAGGGGGACGTAGGACGCGGCGGGCTTGCCCGCGGTGTCGGTGGGCTGCACGGCGGGCTGGTCGGAGCCGCGGACCTCGTAGGCGCGCGGGCGGTGCGGGTCGCGCCGCAGGAAGCCCTTGCGCTCCAGGGCCATCAGCTGGTGGGCCACGGAGGAGGTGCTGGACAGGCCGACGGCCTGGCCGATCTCACGCATGGACGGGGGGTAGCCACGCCGCTGGACGGAGTCCCTGATCACTTCGATGACCCGACGCTGCCGGTCGGTGAGGCCGGAGCTGTCGGCCCTGATTCCTGGGGGTCGACCCGGCAGGGAGCGAGCTGGTCGTGGCCCCTCCTGGCTCGTGGCTGCGTCACTCATGGCGTGCACCGGGTCGAGTCGGTCCTGGGAGCGGTCCTGAGCAGTGATGACGGCACTGTCTGCGGTGGTGGTCACGTTCGTGGGCCCCTCTCGAATGTTCTCCCTGGCTGGACAACGGTAGTTGGTTTCGAAAGGTTGCGCCAAACACACGTTCGAGTGAAAAATCCTGGATCACTGTACGCAACTCGATGTTCGGGTGTATGGATCTCCTCGGGCGGGGTCGGGCGAATCCGCCGATTGCGGTAATCTTCACCGCCGGAATCGCGGTGACCGCCTGTCCGAGGCGCTGTGTGCGCGTGCCGTGCCCGGTGGGTGATCCTCAGTCTGCCATCCCGGGTGGCGGCCGCACGGTACCGGGGCCGCCCTCGTGGCGGGCCGGGCGCGTGGGAGCCTGTCCGGGGCGACCGGCCGGCGTGCGTTCGATGGTGCCACCCGGCCTTCCCGGCCCTTGTTCGGATGCCGGAGCCCGTTGTCCCCGTGGCTGGCCGGAACTGCTCCCTCGTGGAGCCGCGGAGATGCCACGGCGATGACGCTGCGTGCCCGCCGGGTTCCGGATCCGAAGCCGTGAGGCGGGAATCCGGACCGCACCAGGTGTCCCACCTGCCCCATCGCGGACCGCTCGGTGCGTCGCGGGTGCGGCTCGGCGCGTCGTCGCCGGGGTGTCGGCGTGCCCTCGCGGACCCGCCGATCGCGCACGCCCCGCGGTCGTCCGCGCACCCTCCGCAGCCGTCCTGAGGGGCCCGTGGACCGCGACACGCGGCGTGACATGCGGTGGCGTGGAATTTGCAGCGCGACCCCACATCTAGTGGTTGGATTACATCAGCGGCCCACAAGTTGTGGTCCCGGAGTCTCCATTGCTCCGGATCATGGCCTATGATTGGGGCTGCTCCGGGAGGGAGGACCGCCCTTTCGGCAGCGATGGACCCGTGCTGTGAAGAAGGAGGGATGGACGCGATGCACTGCCCCTTCTGCCGGCACCCCGACAGCCGTGTCGTCGACAGTCGCACCACGGACGACGGCACCTCGATCCGCAGGCGCCGCCAGTGCCCGGACTGCTCCCGGCGGTTCACCACCGTGGAGACCTGCTCACTCATGGTGGTCAAGCGCAGCGGAGTGACGGAGCCCTTCAGCCGTACCAAGGTCATCAACGGCGTGCGCAAGGCGTGTCAGGGGCGGCCGGTCACCGAGGACGCGCTCGCCCAGCTCGGGCAGCACGTCGAGGAGGCCGTCCGCGCCACCGGCAGCGCCGAGCTGACCACGCACGACGTGGGCCTCGCGATCCTCGGCCCGCTCCAGGAGCTGGACGTCGTCGCGTACCTGCGCTTCGCGTCGGTGTACCGCGCGTTCGAGTCGCTCGACGACTTCGATGACGCGATCCGCCTGCTGCGCGAGCAGCGGGCCGAGGTGCCCGCCCCGGCCGACGGTGCCGGAACCCCCGCCGAGAACGCCGGCGAGGTCCGCGAGGCGCCCGAGCGCGGGCCGGGAGGGACCCTCGGGGTCCCCGAGCCCGCCGTCACCGCCGACTGACGGCCGGCCGGACGGACAGGGGTGGTCCGTCCGGGAACGGACGAGCGGCGATCACATCAGGACCTGCCGGGGGCGGCGACAGAGGCGTTCCCCGGTTCGAGACAGAACACCGTGCCCGGGAAGAACAGGGCACTTCAGGGCGTTTTCGCCCGGTATAGGGAGGCGGCATGACAGAGACGACGAGCGGCCCGGCACGCGGCTCAAGCACCAACCCGGCCCGTGGCTCCGGCACCAACGGGGCCAAGACCGGCAAGGGGCTGCGTATCGAGCGCATCCACACCACTCCCGGTGTGCATCCGTACGACGAGGTTGCCTGGGAGCGTCGTGATGTCGTCATGACCAACTGGCGCGACGGCTCGATCAACTTCGAGCAGCGTGGCGTCGAGTTCCCCGAGTTCTGGTCGGTGAACGCGGTCAACATCGTCACCAGCAAGTACTTCCGCGGTGCCCTCGGCACACCGCAGCGCGAGACCAGCCTCAAGCAGCTGGTCGACCGCATCGTGAAGACCTACCGGCGAGCGGGTGAGGAGCACAGGTACTTCGCCTCGCCGGCCGACGCGGAGGTCTTCGAGCACGAGCTGGCGTACGCCCTCCTGCACCAGATCTTCAGCTTCAACTCCCCGGTGTGGTTCAACGTCGGGACGGCGCAGCCCCAGCAGGTCTCCGCGTGCTTCATCCTCTCCGTCGACGACTCCATGGAGTCGATCCTCGACTGGTACAAGGAAGAGGGCATGATCTTCAAGGGCGGTTCGGGCGCCGGCCTGAACCTCTCCCGGATCCGTTCCTCCAAGGAGCTGCTCTCCTCCGGCGGCAACGCCTCCGGGCCCGTCTCCTTCATGCGCGGCGCCGACGCCTCCGCCGGCACCATCAAGTCCGGTGGCGCCACCCGCCGGGCCGCGAAGATGGTCATCCTGGACGTCGACCACCCCGACATCGAGGACTTCATCCAGACCAAGGTCAAGGAAGAGGAGAAGATCCGCGCGCTGCGCGACGCGGGCTTCGACATGGACCTCGGCGGCGATGACATCACCTCCGTCCAGTACCAGAACGCCAACAACTCCGTCCGCGTCAACGACGCCTTCATGAAGGCCGTCGAGAACGACGCCGCCTTCGGCCTGCGCGCCCGGATGACCGGTGAGGTCATCGAGGAGGTCAAGGCCAAGGAGCTGTTCCGCAAGATGGCCGAGGCCGCCTGGGCCTGCGCCGACCCGGGCATCCAGTACGACGACACCATCAACCACTGGCACACCTGCCCCGAGTCCGGCCGGATCAACGGCTCGAACCCGTGCAGCGAGTACATGCACCTGGACAACACGTCCTGCAACCTCGCCTCGCTGAACCTGATGAAGTTCCTCAAGGACGACGGCAAGGGCCACCAGTCCTTCGAGGCCGACCGGTTCGCGAAGGTCGTCGAGCTGGTCATCACCGCGATGGACATCTCCATCTCCTTCGCGGACTTCCCGACGCAGAAGATCGGTGAGAACACCCGCGCCTTCCGCCAGCTCGGCATCGGCTACGCCAACCTCGGCGCCCTGCTGATGGCGACCGGCCACGCCTACGACTCCGACGGCGGCCGCGCGCTGGCCGGCGCCGTGACGTCCCTGATGACCGGCACCGCCTACCGGCGCTCCGCCGAGCTCGCCTCGGTCGTCGGCCCGTACGACGGCTACGCCCGCAACGCCACGGCCCACAAGCGCGTCATGAAGCAGCACGCCGACGCCAACGCCGCGGCCGTCCGCATGGACGACCTGGACACCCCGGTCTGGGCCGCGGCCACGGAGGCCTGGCAGGACGTGGTCCGGCTCGGCGAGAAGCACGGCTACCGCAACGCCCAGGCATCCGTCATCGCCCCGACCGGCACCATCGGCCTCGCGATGTCCTGCGACACCACGGGCCTGGAGCCCGACCTCGCGCTGGTCAAGTTCAAGAAGCTGGTCGGCGGCGGCTCGATGCAGATCGTCAACGGCACCGTCCCGCAGGCCCTGCGCCGCCTCGGCTACCAGGAGGAGCAGATCGAGGCGATCGTCGCCCACATCGCCGAGCACGGCAACGTGGTCAACGCACCCGGCCTGAAGACCCAGCACTACGAGGTCTTCGACTGCGCCATGGGTGAGCGCTCGATCTCCGCGATGGGCCACGTCCGGATGATGGGGGCCATCCAGCCCTGGATCTCCGGTGCGCTCTCCAAGACGGTCAACATGCCCGAGTCCGCCACCGTCGAAGAGGTCGAGGAGATCTACTTCGAGGCCTGGAAGATGGGCATCAAGGCGCTCGCGATCTACCGCGACAACTGCAAGGTCGGCCAGCCGCTCTCCGCCAAGAAGAAGGAGGAGAAGAAGGAGCAGGAGCGCGCGGAGATCACCGAGAAGGCCGAGGACGCCATCCGCGGCGCGGTCGAGAAGGTCGTCGAGTACCGCCCGGTCCGCAACCGCCTCCCCAAGGGCCGCCCCGGCATCACGACCTCCTTCACGGTCGGCGGCGCCGAGGGCTACATGACCGCCAACTCCTACCCGGACGACGGGCTCGGCGAGGTCTTCCTGAAGATGTCCAAGCAGGGTTCCACCCTCGCGGGCATGATGGACGCCTTCTCCATTGCGGTCTCCGTCGGCCTCCAGTACGGGGTGCCCCTGGAGACGTACGTCTCGAAGTTCACCAACATGCGCTTCGAGCCGGCCGGCATGACGGACGACCCGGACGTGCGGATCGCCCAGTCGATCGTCGACTACATCTTCCGCCGCCTGGCGCTGGACTTCCTGCCCTTCGAGACCCGCTCCGCGCTCGGCATCCACTCCGCCGAGGAGCGCCAGCGGCACCTGGAGACCGGTTCCTACGAGCGCTTCACGGACGACGACGTGGACGTCGAGTCCCTGGCGCAGTCGGCGCCGCGCCAGCCGGAGTCCCTCAAGGCGGTCGGCACGCCGCAGGCCGAGTCCCAGGCGGCCAAGCCCGCACCGCAGCAGGCGCACACCAGCGCCGAACTGGTGGAGATGCAGCTCGGCATCCAGGCGGACGCCCCGCTCTGCTTCTCCTGCGGCACCAAGATGCAGCGGGCCGGCTCCTGCTACATCTGCGAGGGCTGCGGCTCGACGAGCGGTTGCAGCTGAGTCGCATCGGCGCGGGATCGCGCCGGACCGGCTTGCCCGGCAGCGGCTTGCGCCCGGCGGGTGCTGAGCCGGCCCCGGAGGGGCGGCTGAGCCGCGAGGGGCACGAGGACTGAGCCGCGAGGCGCTCGCGGGTTGAGAAAGGGGCACCGACCGATGGTCGGTGCCCCTTCCGTGTGAGCGCCTACCGCGTGAGCGGCGTACGGACTTCAACCCGTTGGACTTCGACCTCCCGCGCTGCGCGCCCCGCAGGCCGCGCTCGTGGGGCGGCCCGTGGCGCCCCGCGCTCGGGAGCAGCCGCCCTGCCACCGCATGGTGGCACGTGTCTCAGATCACGGCGTTGCCCATCATGTGGGCGAACGACGCGGGGTCGGTGTCGAAGCCACGCACCCCCTCATGGAAGTGCCAGGCGCCCGACTCGTCTCTGATGAACTCGGCCACGATGGCTGCCGTGGCCGAGAAGACCTCCGTGAGGTCGCCCAGGGCGAGGTCGGTGATGTCGGCACGGACCCGCAGTCCCTTGCCGCCGATCTCGCCGAACGTCTTCCTCTGCTCTCCCTGCTGGATCGCCACTCCTACCAGCACACGCGTGTAGGACTCCGCCATCCTGTCCAGTTCCAGGGTCATGACCTCGTCGAAGCCATAGCCCTGGCCGGTGCGGCTGTCCCGGTTCAGTGTGATGGTGCCGTCGGGGGAACGGCTGTCGAAGTGCACCAGATACACGGGTTCGCCGCGCGGATCGTCGGCGGTGTAGGTGGCGGCGACCAGATCGAGGTCGTTCGCGGGCTCGCCCAGCGGACTGGGGTCCCACTTCACTGCCACCTCGACTTTCTCCAGTCCCTTGTTGAGACTACTCACTGGCATCCCCCTCTATCCGCTTGCTCCTCTGCCGGCCCGTTCTCCCGGTGAACGTGCCTCACCTGGGCCGTGGCGCAAGCTTCTTGTCATGGCGCCAGTCCATGGTGCCACCATGCGGAAGCCGCACCCACGCGTATACGTCAACCGCGGCGGGCGCCGGCCGACGGGCGGGCCGTCGAAAGAGCCCATGCCCGAACGGGCCCCGGTCAACCGGAAACCGTCACCGTCACGTACGAGGGAAAGCACTCGCCCGAGAGTGACCGGTGCCACGTTCATGGGCCTTACCATGGCGCGGTGCTGGTCAAGTGGATTCGCTGCACCGTCGTGGACCGCCGGGGGTTCGAGCGGGGGCAGCGGAAATGGGCGGGGCTTCTGGGGGAGCCGGGATTCCGTGGGCAAGGCGGCGGATGGAGCAGGGGAAGGCCGGGCGTCGCCCATGTCTTCTCCTTCTGGGAGAGCCGGGCCTTCTACGACTCCTTCATGGCACGCTCCCACGACCGGCTCGCCGCCGCCCAGTCCGGCACGTTCAAGGACATGCAGATCAAGCTCTTCGACCACCGCTTCGACGTGAAGACCGGGTTCGAGCCCCGATTCGCCGACACGGACCTGCTGCGGGTCGCGCACAGCCGGGTCCACCCGCACCGGGCCGAGCACTTCGCGCTGATGCAGGAGAAAGTCTGGAATCCGGCCATGGCGGGCTCCCCGGGGATGGTGCGCGGTCTGTTCGGGGAGGCGCCGGGACCCGAGTTCCTGGTGCTCTCGATGTGGCAGTCCGCGGCGGAGCACGGGAAGTACCGTACCGAGCGCGTGGAGCGCCTCTCCCTGCGGGCCCAGACGGAGGCCGACGTGGCGGCCCTGACCGGTGACGTCATCGAGCTCGAAGCCACCTGGACGGTATGAATCGGCCACGGCGGCCGAACTAGGGTTTCCGCATGGCCCGACCACACCGCATCGTGCTCGTCCGGCACGGAGAATCGCAGGGCAACGCCGACGACACCGTCTACGAACGCACCCCCGACCACGCCCTGGCCCTCACCGAGCGGGGGCGCGGCCAGGCGGAGGAGCTGGGCAGCGAGCTGCGCGAACTGTTCGATCGCGAGCGGGTGAGCGTGTACGTGTCGCCGTACCGCCGCACCCACGAGACCCTCCGCATCATCGGCCTGGACAAGGACCGGGTGCGGATCCGCGAGGAGCCGCGGCTGCGTGAGCAGGACTGGGGCAACTGGCAGGACCGTGAGGACGTACGGCTCCAGAAGGAGTACCGCGAGGCATACGGGCACTTCTTCTACCGCTTCGCCCAGGGCGAGTCGGGGGCCGACGTGTACGACCGCGTGGACGCCTTCCTGGAGAGCCTGCACCGCAGCTTCCAGGACCCGAACCACCCGCCCAACGTGCTCATCGTCACCCACGGCCTCACCATGCGGCTGTTCTGCATGCGGTGGTTCCACTGGACGGTGGCCGAATTCGAGGCCCTGGCGAATCCGGGGAACGGCGAGAAGCGGATCCTGGAGCTCGGGGCGGATGGCCGGTATGCACTCGACCGTCCGTTCGAATATTGGCGCAGGCCCGAGTCCTATGGCGCGGTCACCGGTTAGGCGGATCCGAGGCCTGTGGTGAGGCCTGTGGTGCCTCCACCGGTTAGGCGGACCCGGGTCCTGTGGCGCCGTCCCCGGTTGGGTGGACCCGAGTCCTCCGGCGCGGTCACCGGTTAGAGTGGCCGGGCGATGACTGCCGATCTGCCCTCCTCATCCGGATTCTCTGCTTCCGTGCCGTCTGTCCCTTCCGCCGCGTCCCGGGCCGAGGTGGATCGCCCTCCTGCCGGGGGGTCCTCCGCCGTCGCGGCGTCTTTTCCGGCAGGCTCCGGGGCTCGTCCCTCCGGCGAGCCGGGTGCGGAGCCGGGACCGGCCGCGCGCCTACGGCGTGCGCTGGCGAGCCTGCGCGGCCTCTCCGTGGGCGATGCGCTGGGGTCGCAGTTCTCCGTGCCGGTGAACCTCCCGTTGCTGGGGCGCAGGGAGCTGCCCGGCGCGCCCTGGCAGTGGACCGACGACACGCAGATGGCGTGCTCGGTGCTGGCCGTGCTCGCCGGCCACCGGCGCGTCGACCAGGAAGCCCTGGCCGCGTCCTTCGCCCGGCACCACGACGCCGACCGCGGCTACGGGCCGGCCGTGAACCGGCTGCTGCGGCAGGTCAGGGAGGGCGGTGACTGGCGGACGCTGGCCGGTGACCTCTTCCACGGCCAGGGGTCCTGGGGCAACGGCGCCTCCATGCGCATCGCCCCCGTGGGCGCCTGGTACGCGGACGACCCGGAACAGGCGACGCACCAGGCGGAGGTCTCCGCGTACATCACCCACCAGCACCCGGAGGCGGTGGCGGGCGCCATGGCCGTGGCCGCGGCGGCTGCCCTGGCGGCCGCTCCCGGCGGACCTCCCGCGCCCGGCGAACTGCTCGACGCCGTCATCGCCCTGCTGCCGCGCGGCTCGGTGACGGCGGGCCTGGGCCGCGCCCGGGACATGCTCGACCACGACGACCCGGCGACGGTCGCCGCGGTGCTGGGCTGCGGCCGGCAGACGTCGGCGCAGGACACCGTCCCGTTCGCGCTCTGGTCGGCGGCGCGTGGCCTCGGCGACTTCGAGGGAGCGTTCTGGGCCACCGCGCAGGTCGGCGGCGACGTGGACACGAACTGCGCCATCGTCGGCGGCATCGTGGCGGCGGGAGGCGCCGCTCCACCGGGGGCCTGGCTGGCCCGCACGGAGCCGCTGCCCGAGTGGGTGCCGACCGGCGCCTGACGAGAGCGGCCGGCGAACGGCTGAAGCCGGGCCGCGTCCCTGTCGCTTGGACGCGGCCCGGCTTCCGTTCCCCCGCGCGGCGCCGTCCCCCTGGCGGTGCCGCTGTCCGGTTGCGGGCCCCGTCAGCCCGCCGCCGGGCCTGCTGCCCCGGCCGTACCGGCCAGGGCCTCCAGGTCGCTCTTGCGGACCCGGATGACCACCAGGGCGGTGACCAGAGCCAGAAGGGCCATGGCGACCGCGGGAAGGAACGCGGTCGAGATGCCGTGGGCCAGGACCTCGTGACTCCAGGGAGCGGGGAGCTGGTGTGTCTTCGCGAACACACCCTGCTGCTCCGGTGTGGCGTGCGCCGTGAAGTCGGGTACCTGCTTGGTGGCCTCGTCACGGCTCGCCGTGCCGAACACCGTCGTCAGGATCGACAACCCCAGCGACCCGCCGACCTGCTGCATCGCGTTGAGCAGGCCGGACGCGGCCCCCGCCTCGTGCTGCTCCACACCCGAGACCGCGGTCAGGGTGAGCGTCACGAAGTTCAGGCCCATGCCGAAGCCGAACACCATCATGGGACCCAGGACGCCGCCCACGTAGGAGCTGTCCGGGCTGATGAACGTCTGCCAGCCGAGGCCCACGACCGCGACGGCCGAGCCGGTGACCATGAACGGCTTGGGGCCGAGCACCGGCAGCAGGCGCTGCGAGAGGCCGGCGCCCACCGCGATGGCCACCGTCACCGGGAGGAAGGCCAGACCGGCCTTGATCGGCGAATAGTTCAGGACGTTCTGTACGAAAAGTACAATGAAAAAGAACATCCCGAACATGGCCGCGGCCAGGCTGAGCATGAGCACGTACGTGCCCGAGCGGTTCCGGTCGGCGAACATCCGCAGCGGGGTGATGGGCTCCCTGGCCCGGCGCTCGATGCCCGCGAACGACAGCAGCAGCACGACGGCGGCCACGAACGAGGCGATCGTGATCCCGTCCCGCCACCCCTCCTCGGAGGCCCGGATGAAGCCGTAGACCAGCAGGGCCATGCCCGCCGTGGACGTCAGGGCCCCCGACACGTCGAACCGTCCGGGGTGGCGCACCGACTCCGGGATGAAGCGCGGCGTCAGGACGGCGATCAGCACCCCGATGGGAACGTTGACGAACAGCACCCAGCGCCAGTCGAGCCACTCGGTGAGCATGCCGCCCGCGAGCAGCCCGACCGCACCGCCACCCGCGGACACCGCGGCGAAGACGCCGAAGGCGCGGTTCCGCTCCGGGCCCTCGGGGAAGGTGGTGGTGACCAGGGCCAGCGATGTGGGGGACGCGATGGCCCCGCCGACGCCCTGCAGGACGCGCGCCGCCAGGAGCTGCCAGGGCTCCTGGGAGAGTCCGCCGAGCAGCGAGGCGAGAGTGAAGAGGAGGATGCCGGCCATGAAGACCCGGCGGCGGCCCAGAATGTCCCCGGCCCGCCCGCCGAGCAGCAGCAGGCCGCCGAACGTGAGCGTGTACGCGCTGACGACCCATGTGAGGTCCGTGGTGGAGAACTGGAGCGCGTTCTGAATGTGCGGCAGCGCGATATTCACAATCGTCGCGTCAAGTACGACCATGAGTTGGCATGCTGCGATGACGGCGAGGGCGATGCCCGGATGCGCCTTCCGGCGAGTCCCCTCGGGTATCTGATCTTCAAGCAATGGAGAGGTTGTCACAATTGGGTCCCCCACAGAGTGCTTAGTGAACGCTGGCGTTCACTGACGCGCCTACGGTAGTAAGTCCCCAACAGTGAACGCAAGCGTTCACTGAAGTTGCTGCCCGGGCGCCGGTTTTCCGCTCACCCGCATAACGGAGAGTCACCAATGGTTACTTCACGCTGGACGGCCGCCTCCCCTCGCCCGTCCACCGTGCGCCGCCGTGGCGCCGTCCTGGAACGCGCCATCCTCGATGCCGCCCTGGAGCAGCTCAGCACGGTCGGGTGGAACGGCCTCACCATGGAGGGCGTCGCCGCCGGCGCACAGACAGGCAAGGCCGCCGTGTACCGGCGCTGGCCGTCCAAGGAGGACCTCGTCGCGGACGCGTTGCGGTCCGGTCTGCCGCGCCTCGACAGCCCGCCGGACCTCGGCAGCGTCCGCGAGGACCTGATCGCCCTCTGCCATCTGGTGCGCGACACGATGTACTCGCGCCCCGGCTTCGCCCTCCGCTCCGTCCTCCACGAGTGCGACGCCACCACCGCGGAACGCTTCCACGACCTCATCGTGGACGGCGTGATCGAACCCACCGTCGCGCTGATCGAAGAGGTGGTGCGCCGCGGCATCGAACGCGGCGAGGTGAGGCCCGAAGCCGCGCACTCGGTCGTCTATGACGCTATTCCGGCCATGATGATGTACCGGTCAAAGGTGTGCGCATGTGAATGGGAGACGAAGGATCTGGAAGAAATGGTTGACCGGTTGATGATTCCGCTGCTACTGCCTCAGCAGGCCTGACGGGCCGCGGCGCCGCGGCGGCGCGACGTGCGGTGCTGAGGTGTGCGGTGGCGCGGTGTGCGGCGGCGCTGAGGTGTGGGGTGGCGCTGAGGCGTGTGGTGCTGAGGTGTCCGGTCGTGCTGAGGCGTGTGGTGGCGCGGCGTGTGGTGCTGGGGTGTGCGGTGGTGCTGAGGCGTGTGGTGGCGCTGAGGGCGGGTGCGCTGGATACGGCGGCGGTGAGTGCGGGGGCGTGGGGGTTTGCCGGGGTGCGTCTTGAGGCGGTCTGCCGTCTGCGGTGCGTCTTGAGCGCGAGTGCGGGGTCGGTTCGGTGGTCCGGCCCCTTTGCGGGCGGGTAGTTCATGTCGGGGTGCGGTGGCGGGGTCGCTGTTTCGTGCGGTGCCGCCGCCTGTCGGGGGCGTGGAGGGCGTAGGGCGTGGGCGTTTGACCGCCGGTCGGTGTGAACGCCCCATGGCCGGGGCCAGGGCCGGGGCCGGTGGCGAGGGGGTGCGCGGGCGTTCCGGCGTTGAAGTGGCGCGAGGGGTGAGCGCGCGGTCGGCGTGTGGCGCGATGTCCACCCCGTGGGGTGCCTGATTGCAGAGGCCGTTCCGGGTGCGGAACCGGCCGGTCGCCGTCCGGAAGACGGGGGTGTCGCTGCGGGTGCGGGGCGGCGTACGCTAGTTGCGCCATGCCCTACGAAGCACCTACTCACACCGTCGAGCGCTCCATCCGCGCCACCACGGGAGCGAAGATCGTTGCAGGCATCGACGAGGTGGGTCGGGGCGCGTGGGCGGGTCCGGTCACCGTCTGCGCGGCGGTCACCGGTCTGCGCAGGCCGCCCGACGGGCTGACCGACTCCAAACTCCTGACAGTGAAGCGGCGTACGGCACTGGCCGTGGTGCTGGAGGAGTGGGTCACGGCCCACGCGCTCGGGCACGCCTCCTCGGAGGAGATCGACGACATGGGGATGACGGCAGCCCTCCGGCTCGCGGCATCGCGCGCTCTGGAGCAGTTGCCGGTCCGTCCCGACGCTGTGATCCTCGACGGCAAGCACGACTACCTGCGCGATCCGTGGCAGGTCCGCACGGTGATCCAGGGCGACCGCTCCTGTGTCGCCGTAGCTGCCGCCTCGGTGATCGCCAAGGTACAGCGCGACAAAATGATGGCCGAACTGGGTGCTGAGCATGCACACTTCGGTTTTGCGGCCAATGCCGGGTATCCATCCCCTGTGCACCAGGCCGCGCTGAAGGAATGGGGCCCCACCCCCTACCACCGCCTCACGTGGGCGTATCTTGATGCGCTGCCCCGGTGGCGGCACCTCAAGAAGGCCCGCGCCTGGGCGACCGGAGCTATTCCCGAGATCGAAGGTCAACTCGACTTCGGCCTCTGAGTTCCGGATCGCACGTATGTGCCACCCGCCGGGGCTGTCCGCACCGGCGTTTGATAAATATCAACCCATGCCTCTCATTCCCGAGGAGCCTCAGATTCACGAGAGTGCCCAGGGTCACGGCACAGCTCCGGCCAGCGGCCGCAGCACGCCGACCCCTCGTCCCGTACCTGGTCCGCGCCCCGGGGCCCCGTCGCGTTCCGGTCGTCCGGGCCCCGTCCGGCCGGCTCCCCCCGCGCAGCGCACGCCGCGCGAGGCTCCGGCCGCCAAAACCGGGCCCGCCGGCCCGGCCACGCCGTCGACCAACGCCGCCAAGCCCGGCCCTGCCAAGCCTGCCGCCGGCAAGCCTGGTCCCAGGGCGGACGCGGCCGCGGCGTCTCCCCAGGTCCAGCTGATCCCCGCACCGCCGGGGGGAGCGCTGGACGCGGCAGAGGAAGCCGTCGACCTGCTGCTCGACTCGGGCCGTGCGCCCGGCGACATCCTGGTCATCACCACCGGCGACCCCCACCCGTGGGCGACCCACGAGCTCTCCTTCGGCGAGGCCGCCTACTGGGCCCAACACGATGCGGGCGACGACGTGTTCTACGCCGCCGCCTCCGTCATCGACCGCGCCAAGGTCCGCCCCGTCGTGGTCGTCGCCGTGAACACCGACTCGGCCGAAACCGCCGCCACCGCGCTGCCCCTGGCCGTCGGCCGTGCGAGCGCTCTGCTGATCGTCTGCGGTGACCCGCAGCAGATCAACTCCGTGCTGGGCGCCGGCGTCTGAACCTCGTCGATACGGGCCACCGCAGGGTGGCCCCTCGGCGAGCCGGCGGTCGGCAGAAGCCGGCCGTGCGGCGCGGTTTCAGGGCCGTCGCCGGCCATGAGCGGACCCGGCTGCGGCGGGGGCTGACTCGGGGTTCGGGGTCGGAGCAGGTCGGTGGACGTCTCCATCGGTCGGTGTGTCTTCGACGTCGGTGGGTGTCTTCGGTGGCGGTGCGTGTCGCCGACTGCGGTGATGTGAATGCGCCGTCGAGGGGCTCGGACGGCCATCCGAGCGCTTCAGGCGTGCGGAGCGCTTCAGCCGTTCGGCCCCAGGCCTACGGGGCGGTGCCGTTCAGACGTAGAGAACGGTCGGGCGGCGCGGGCTCGTGGGCGGCCGTGCTTTTGTCGTGGCCGCGGTTGGTGGGGGCCCGTGCTGGGCGCGCGCCGCCCGTGCGTGCTGGTGGGCGCCGCCCGTGCTGGTCGTGGTGCGCCGCCCGTGCGTGCTGGTGGGCGCCGCCCGTGCTGGTCGTGGTGCGCCGCCCGTGCGTGCTGGTGGGCGCCGCCCGTGCTGGTCGTGGTGCACCGGCCGTGGGTGCCGTCCGTGGGTTTGCGGCCCTGGTCTTGGTCCGTCGGCGCCTGCGTGCACGGGTCTCGATCCGATGCTTCGGGTGACCCCGTCCTCGCGCCCGGCTCCGGCCCTGAGCCCGGCTCCGACGCCGCCCCTGGCCCCGGCTCTGACGCCGTCCCTGGCTCCCACCCCGTTATGGGCGATCCTGTTATGCCCTCGCGGGGGTGCCTCAGCGGGCGGCGGCGCGCCGCATGATCTTCGAAGCGGCACCGCCGCTGAGCGGTTGAGCGTTTGCCGGGGTGCCCAAGGGCTCGGGCGGCGACGTGACATTCGGCCGCCGTCCGGCGCGCTCCTCACCCAGGACGTGCCAACCGCCCCGGGTCAGCGTGATGTAGGCCCCGCACCGCAGCCCGTGCAGGGTGCAGGCATCTCGCAGCCCCCACATCCAGGCCCCGTCCTCCTCCGTCCACCCTCCGTCGCCCTCGCGGCAGTACATCAGTACCGCCGTCCGCACCGGAGCGCGTCGCCGCAGGTCGTGCGGGATCACCAGGCGAAGTTGCGCGAGCAGCGCGTTGCGGAAGATCCAGCCGTCCGCGGGTGACTGCCGCCGCGCGAACGAAGCGCTGGCGCTGAGCCGCCCCTCGGGGTCGAGTACGGCGACCACGGCCGTCATGGGCGTCGGCTGATGCCGCCAGTGCAGGCCCACCACGACCTCGCGCGGGTTGCGCAGGAGGGGGATGCCCGCGGCCGACCACTCAGCTGGTTCCAGCAACCGGGAGGCGGCCTGAGCGGAGTCGGCGGCCACCCTGGCGGTCTTCGCATACGTCGCCGATGCCGCTCCGGACGGAGTGAATCCGAAGGTCACGGTCCTCCCTTCGGCTACATGCGGAGAACGGGGTGGGACTAGGAGAGCGCACCACAGCGCAACCCTGCCGGAGCCCGGACGAGGCGCGTGGGAGCACCCCCAATTCTTCCCTTCGCACTGGCTTGCGGCAACGAGCAATCTGCCACCGTGGCTGTCATCTGGCGATGGAGCCTCCCTTCTTGTGTAGCTGTCACTGCCTTCTGGAGCTGTCAGCGCGGGCTTGCGGTTGGTGCGGGCTGGCTCCGGCGGCGGACGGGCTCGTGGGTGGACGGGTAATTCGTCTGGATGTCTTCCCCGTGTGGCGGTGCGGCGGCGTAGGGGTGGCGGCGGTGGCGGTGCTCGTCGTGGCGGTGCGGTGGCGCCTGCCCAGGGGCAGCTGTGTTCCGGTCGGCCATGCGCGTCAGCCCTGCACGGCCAGGACCAGCGGCAGCACCTCCCTTGCGCCGGCGCGGCGGAGCAGTCGTGCGGCCATGGCCAGTGTCCAGCCCGTCTCCGTGTAGTCGTCGACGAGCAGAACGGGTCCTGCCGTCCGTTCGACTGCTGTCATCAGCGGCGGAGGCAGAGCCAGGGCTCCGTCCAGGGCCTTGAGGCGCTGCGCGCTGTTGCTCCTCGGTATGCGCAGTGCCTTGGGCCGGGGCGAGGCGTCCCCGTCCGGCGCCGGCCACCCCTGGTCGTCGAGATCCCCGGGGCCCGTTCCGTCGGGGCCGTCGAGGGGGCGGTCCAGAACGCCGTCCTCCTGACCGGCCGCCTCGGCGTAGGCGAGGGAGCCCAGCAGGGGCAACCGGCCGACCTCGGCGATGTGCTTGCCCAGGGACTCGATCAGGCGTGGGTGCGTGTGCGACGGCATGGTGACCACGCCGACCGGACGGGGCGGCGCGCCCGGCTCCCCCGAGGCCCAGCCGCCGGGGCCCTTGGCCCACTCCGCCAGGACGCCGACCACGGCGCGAGCGACGTCGTCCGGCACCGGCCCGTCGGGGCTGTGAGCAGTGAGCATGGGCCGCAGCCGATTGCCCCAGCCGATGTCGGAGAGCCGCCCCAGAGCCCTGCCGGGACCGGCCTGCTCCTGCACCGGAATGCGTCCCTTGAGGTTGATGCCGACCGAGGGAAGCCCTGTCGGCCACATCCTCCGGGGCTCCACGTCGACGCCCGCACGTCCCAGCTCACCGCGAGCCGTGCCGAGTGCGGAGTCGGAGACGGATGAGCTGAACGGCTTGCCGGTGCAGTTGTCACACCGGCCGCAGGGCGCGGCCATCTCGTCGTCGAGCTGCCGGCGCAGGAACTCCATGCGGCAACCTTCCGTGGTCGCATACGCCCGCATCGCCTGCTGCTCGGCATCCCGCTGCCTGGCCACCCAGGCGTAGCGCTCCGCGTCGTACGCCCACGGCTCGCCGGTGGTGATCCAGCCGCCCTTGACCCGGCGGACCGCGCCGTCCACGTCCAGGACCTTGAGCATGGTCTCCAGCCGGGAGCGCCGCAGCTCCACCAGAGGTTCGAGCGCAGGCAGCGACAGCGGTCCACCCGCCCGGGCCAGGGCGTCCAACGTGCGGCGGACCTGCTCCTCGGGCGGGAAGGCCACCGAGGCGAAGTACCGCCAGATGGCCTCGTCCTCCGGACCGGGCAGCAGCAGCACCTCCGCGTGCGACACCCCGCGACCCGCCCGGCCCACCTGCTGGTAGTAGGCGATGGGGGAGGAGGGAGAACCGAAGTGGACGACGAAGCCCAGGTCGGGCTTGTCGAAACCCATCCCGAGTGCGGAGGTGGCCACCAGCGCCTTGACGCGGTTGGCGAGCAGGTCGTCCTCGGCCTGCTGCCGGTCCGCGTTCTCCGTCCGCCCGGTGTAGGAGGCGACTGCGTGCCCGCACTGCCGCAGGAACGCGGTGACCTCCTCGGCCGCGGCCACCGTGAGCGTGTAGACGATCCCGGAGCCCGGCAGCTGGTCCAGGTGTTCGGCCAGCCATGCGAGGCGGTGCGCCGCATCCGGCAGCCGCACCACGCCCAGGCTGAGGCTCTCCCTGTCGAGCGGTCCGCGCAGCACCAGCGCGTCCGAACCCCCGCCCGTGCCGAGCTGCTCGGCGACGTCTGCCGTGACCCGCGCATTGGCCGTGGCGGTCGTGGCCAGGACGGGAACCCCGGACGGCAGCTCCGCCAGCATCGTGCGCAGGCGCCGGTAGTCGGGCCGGAAGTCGTGTCCCCAGTCGGAGATGCAGTGGGCCTCGTCGACGACGAGGAGGCCGGTGGTGGCGGACAGCTCGGGCAGCACCTGGTCGCGGAAGTCCGGGTTGTTGAGCCGCTCCGGGCTCACCAGCAGCACGTCGACTTCACCCGCCGTCACCTCGGCCCGGATGGTCTCCCACTCCTCCGGGTTCGACGAGTTGATGGTGCGCGCGCGGATCCCGGCGCGGGCCGCCGCCTCCACCTGGTTGCGCATGAGGGCGAGGAGCGGGGAGACGATCACGGTCGGACCGCTGCCCCGCTCGCGGAGCAGCACCGTGGCGACGAAGTACACGGCGGACTTGCCCCAGCCCGTCCGCTGCACGACGAGCGCGCGGCGCCGGTCGGCAACCAGCGCCTCGATCGCATGCCACTGGTCCTCGCGCAGCCGGGTACCGCCTGTCGGGTCGCCGACGAGACGGGACAGCACGGCATCCGCCGCGGAACGCAGCTCTTCGTTGCTCATGCCCCCATGCAACCCGATGGGTGCGACATCGTGCGAACGAGCCGCCGAGTCTGTGGATAACTCTTGTCGTGTCCCTGATCTGACTTATCCACAGGTCAAACCGGAATCTTGCATTTCGGGGCAAGGTCGCTGCATGACGAATCACAGCGAGGCAAGCGAGGCAATGGAACCCGCCGAGCCCGGCGATCGGGCGCGCCCAGCCTGCCCTGGTCCGGCCCACGATCCCGATCCGGGCCACGACCCTGCCCACGTTCCTGGCCCGGGCCGGACTCGAGAGCCTGGCCGCGTTCAAGCTCCTGACCCCGCTCCGGCCAGGGGCCCGGTTCACGACTCCGGCGGGGCGCGGGGTTCCGGCCCAGGCGAATCCACCGACCCGCGCGGGTCCGCGGATTCCGCGGACCCGGGTCCCCCTGGTCCCTCGGCGATGCCCCTGGAGAGGACTCTGCAGGCGATGCACTCCGGGGGAGAGCCGTCCTGGCCGGCCGGTACGGCGGCCGTGTCACCGGCGGCCATGAGCCACGCCGAGGCCCGCGCGGGGGGAGGGCTGGACCAGGTCACTCTGCGCTCACCCGCGGAGTTGGCCGACGCGCTCCCGTACCTCCTCGGATACCGCCCCGAGGACAGCATCGTGCTCGTCGCCCTCCACGATCACGGCGGCTACGGCAGCTTCGGCGCCCGTGCTCGCCTGGGCATTCCGGAGCGCGAGGAGGACTGGCAGGAAGCGGCTCGGCAGATGGCCCGCTGCCTGGTGGTCGCGAGCGAGCGGCGCGGCGTCCGGCCCGAGGGGATGGTCGCCTTCGTGTGCCGCGAGCCGGAGAGCGGCCGGACCGGCCGCCAGGTGATGGAGGCCCTCCGCCCGCTGGCGCAGCTGCTGCGCACCGAGTGCGGCAGTCTCGACATCCCCGTACTCGAGGCGCTCTGCATCTCCGCGAACCGCTTCTGGTCCTACTGCTGCCCCGGCACCCAATGCTGCCCCGAGGAGGGCAAGCCCATGGGCCTACCGGGATCCTCAGTTCTCTCGGCCGCCATGACGTACGCCGGCCTTCAGGTCCGGGGAACTCTCAGGGAGTTCCGCGCCCGGCTGCTGCCCTGGGAGACCGCCGGCGCCCTGGACCAGGAAGCGGCACTGGACGCCGCGAGTGCGGCCCTCGTGCCCAGGATCCTGGACGAGTCCCGGCGCCGCGACGTGATCGCCGACACCCTCGCTCTGGCACGCCGGATCATGGACCGCCTCGCCACCGCGCAAGCCGTCCACGGCACACTTGAGGCCGACGTCCGCGACGACGAGCTCATCGCACACGACGAGGCAGCCGACCTCATCCTCGGCCTCCAGGACAGGACCACGCGCGACATGGCCGCGGAGTGGATCGAGGAGGACGAGGCGCCTTCGGCGCTTCGCCTCTGGCGCGCGCTCGCCCGCCGCTGCGTCGGCCCCTACGCCGAGCACGCCGCGGCACCGCTGACCCTGGCGGGCTGGATCGCCTGGTCGGCAGGTGACGAGTTGGAGGCCCGCGAGGCGCTTGCCACGGCTCTCGGCCTGGACCCGGACTACGTCTTCGCCCGCCTCCTCCACCAGGGGTGCAACGAAGGCCTGGACCCCGAGGCCATCCGTCGCTGCCTGCGGAAGGAGCGAGCGGAGCGAACGGCTGCGCAGCGGAAGGCCGCGGGGAGTGCGGCCGAGGCCGAGGAGACAGCGGGGATCGGGGCCCCCGAGACCCGGACGCAGCCTCCGCCCGCCGGTGACGTCACCAACGGCCCCCTACCGGGGGCGGTCGGCCAGCGCTCTCTGCCGGGCGCGGTGGCCCAGCGGTCGCTGCCTGGCCCGGCCAGCCCCGACCTCGACGACTCCCGACCGCCCTCCACCCCTCCACGGCGTCCCAGCCCACGCCGCCCCCGCCGCCCCGAAGCCGGCGGATCGAGCGCACGCGGGCCGCGGCCGACCCGACCCAGGGGAACGGGCCCGGGCACCACGCCCGTGATCAGGCCCCACCCCAGCCGCCCCCGCGCCCCGAAGCACGCACCGGGAACCGGCCAATGACGCCGACACCTCCAACCGGGACGGGACGGTCCGGCGACCGGGGCCCCGCGTCCCGCCGGCCAAAGCCCCGCGCCCACAAGCCACCCCGGCAGAAGCGGAACGTCACCCAAAGCTGCCGCCTCACCCTGATGAACCGTCCGCAAGCCCCTCGACGAGGCCCTGACCGGCCATTTCTGAGAGCCAAGGAGCAGCCGGGAGCACGTGGCCGGGACTGTCCGGAACAGATACGGAACCCATAGCGAAGCGCGTGTTTATCGTCACCCAGACGACTATGATCGCGTCATGTCGCCCTACGACCCGTCGGCTTTCCCGCCCTTCGCCGTCACCGTGGACCTGGTCGTGCTGACCGTGCAGCGCCATGCGCTCTGTGCGCTCGCGGTGCGGCGCGGCGAGCCGCCGTACCAAGGGCGTTGGGCACTGCCGGGAGGCTTCGTCCGGGCGGACGAGGACCTGGCCTCCGCGGCGGCCAGGGAACTCAAGGAGGAGACGGGGCTGTGCGTGCACAGGCCCGAGTCCCCGGCACAGGACAACGGCGCGCATCTGGAGCAGCTCGCCACCTACGGCGACCCCAAGCGTGATCCGCGGATGCGGGTGGTCAGCGTCGCCCACCTGGCGCTGGCGCCCGATCTGCCGGCGCCCCGGGCGGGCGGCGACGCGCGGAGCGCCCGCTGGGCACCGGTCGAGACGCTGCTGGAGCCGCCGGGCGGGCGGCAGGACGAGCAGAGCGCGCCACTCGCGTTCGACCACGCCCTGATCCTCGGGGACGGTGTGGAACGAGCGCGTTCGAAAATCGAGTACTCCTCGCTGGCCACCGCGTTCTGCCCACCGGAGTTCACCGTGGGGGAGCTGCGCCGGGTGTACGAGGCGGTCTGGGGCGTCGCGCTCGACCCCCGGAACTTCCACCGCAAGGTGACCGGCACCCCCGGCTTCCTCGTCCCCACCGGAGGCACCACGACCCGTCAGGGCGGCCGTCCCGCCCAGCTCTTCCGCGCCGGCGGCGCCACGCTCCTCAACCCCCCGATGCTGCGCCCCGAGGCCTGACCGAAGGTCTTCGCCGACCCCGTGCCACGCCGTCGGCAGCGGCGATCAGACACCCGTACGCCTCTCTTGCCCGGAAAATCAGTAATATCGCGATATCTTGCATCCGTACTTGCAGGGTCCGTCGATCTGTGCCGTCGGGCGGGCCCCGGCCGTCGAGCGGTCGCACCTTCCGCGAGAGAAGCGATGATCCAGGCCATCGGACTGACCAGCAACCGTCCCAGGGGGCGTTTGACCGGCCCCGCACGCTGGGGCCGCCGGGTCGGTGCACACGAGGGGGACCCGGCCCTGGTTCTCGACGATGTGTCCCTGGAAGCGCATCCGGGACGCGTCACCGCTCTTCTAGGCGCGCCCGCATCCGGCAAGACGACGGCGCTCCGGCTGATGCTCGAACTGGACCAGGGCCGTGGGATCACCTATTTCCGGGGCCGGCCGCTGCACCGGATTCCGCATCCGGCGCACGAGGTGGGCGTGTTGCTGGGGGAGGTCCCGGGGCACCCCGGCCGTAGCGTCCGCGGCCATCTGCGGATGCTCTGTGCGGCGGCCGGAGTCTCCACCTCGCGCGCGGACGAGGTGCTGGAGGACATGGGCCTCGTCAGCCTGCGCGGTGAGCCCCTCGGCACGCTCTCGCGCGGGCTCGACCGCCGGCTGGGCATGGCCTGCGCCCTGCTGACGGACCCGCACACGCTCGTACTGGACGCGCCGAGCCAGGGGCTGGCTCCACGCGAGGCCCGGTGGCTGCACGACCTGCTGCGCGCACACGCCGACGGGGGAGGGACGGTGCTCTTCTCCACGGACGACCCCAAGGAGGCCGCCCGCAGCGCGGACCGGGTGGTGACACTGGATGCCGGCCGGGTCGTCGCCGATCAGGAGGCCGTCGACTTCGCACGCACCAGGCTCCGCCCCAGGATCGCCGTCCGCAGTCCGTACGCCGCCCGCCTCGGCCTGCTCCTCGCCAAGGAGGCCAGGGCGGCCCGCCGGTCCGTCGAGGTGGTCCGGGAGGACGGCACCCGCCTCTCGGTGTACGGGAGTACATGCGCCGACATCGGCGAGACGGCGTTCCGGCACGGCATCCTCGTCCACCAACTCGCGGAGGAGATCGGGGACATGGGCCCGGGGACCCGACAGCGGGAGCCGGAGAAGCCGGCGCAGCTCGCCGCCCCGGCCCCCGAGGCCGTCGGCGGCGCCCTCGTCGGCAGCGGCGTCCCGTCCGCCGGAGCCGGCCCGCTCACCGCGCGCGCCCCGGACGGGCCTGCTGCGGACAGGCCCGCCCGGGAGCAGGACGGGGTTCGGCCCTCCGTGCAGGAGGACGAAGAAACGCGCGGCGACTCTCATGCGGACACCGAACCGCGCACCGCACCGCCCGGCGAGTCCTTGCCGCGCACCGCCCCGCCCGGCAAGGATTCCGAGGCGCCGGTGTCGCACGTGCCCGGTCCCCGCCCCCGGAGCCGGGGTCCCGATCCGTCAGGAACCGGTGCGCTGCCCCCGCCCATCGCCGTCCGGGCGCCGGGGAGCCCGCTGAGCCCGGTCCGCTACGAACTGCACCGGGCCACCGGGGTGGCCACCGCCTATGTCACCGCGGCCTGCGTGCTTGTTTCTTCCGCACTCCTTTCCCTGCTGCTGGCGGGAACCGGCCGTATTCCACCGCCGTACGTACTTGCCGGGTGGCCGAGGGAACTCCCGCTACCGCCGGCCGCGTTGGGCGCCGGACTCCTGGGGGCGCTTGCCTTCGGCGATGAATTCCGGCATCCCGCACTCGCCGCCGACCATGGGACAGTGCCCCGCCGGCTGGGGATGCTTGGCGCCAAACTGCTCGTAGCGGCTGCCTCGGCCGTCCTTTTCGCCGTCGCGACCTTCACCTTTGATGCCGCAGTGCTTCACCTCGTCTACGGATTTGCAGTCGACGGGAACCCCGTCGACTGGCCCTCGCTGGGCGTGAGTTGGATCTCGTTTGTGGTGGGCTGCGCCTGGGCAGGGGTGCTTGCGGCCGGAGTCTTCCGCTCCACCGCCGCGGGGCTTGCCGCCGTACTTGCCGTGCCGCTTGTCGTCGTGCCCTTGGTGCACGCGGCAGTTGCCGGGGCGCCGGTGCGGGGGGCGACCGGGTTCCCGGCCTGGTTGCGGGAGTTCGTGCTGGGCCGATGGCCGCTCGGCGCCGCGCCCTACACGGCGGCCGGGGCGACCTCGGTCGCCCAACCCCTCGGCGGGGCTCTGGTGTTGTCGCTGGGGGCGCTGCTGTGCGGCTACATGTTTAGCCGGCTGCGCGGAAGAGCACGATGATGACCTTTCCCATTCCTTTTCTTCTTGATTCCTTTCGTTGCTGTGCGCAACTCCCGGATCAATGCCCATTTCTTTCCGATAAGGCGTCAATTATCGCGGAGTGAGCGATCACCCTTTCGTGTGCTTTTCACCAAAGACCTCAAGGCAGTTAGGAGTGACGCCGACAAAGGATCCGTGAGTACCCTTGCGCACACCATGATGACCACCGCCCGCTCCTCGGACTCCGGCTTCGTCGGACCGGGCGAACTCGACAGCTACCCCTACGCAGAAGCCCCGGGAGGCGAGCGCGTGAGCGGCGCGACCGCCTGGGAGGGCACGGAGCCCGAACTGGGCCGTGTGGGGCGACGGGCCGCGGGCAGCCGCGGCCGGGGACTGCACGGCCAACTCGTCCAGCAGCTCGGCCAGATGATCGTCTCCGGCGACCTGGGCGCCGACCGCCCCCTCGTGCCCGAGGAGATCGGCCACCGCTTCGAGGTCTCCCGCACCGTCGTCCGTGAGTCGCTGCGCGTCCTCGAAGCCAAGGGCCTGGTCAGCGCCCGCCCCAACGTCGGCACGCGCGTCCGCCCCGTGAGCGACTGGAACCTCCTGGACCCTGACATCATCGAGTGGCGGGCCTTCGGACCGCAGCGGGACGACCAGCGGCGCGAGCTCAGCGAGCTGCGCTGGACCATCGAGCCCCTGGCCGCCCGACTCGCCGCGGGTCACGGCAGGGAGGACGTCCAGCAGCGGCTCGGCGACATGGTCGAGATCATGGGCCACGCCCTGGCCCAGGCGGACACGATCACCTTCTCCCGCGCGGACGCGGAGTTCCACTCCCTGCTCATCCAGGTCGCCGGCAACCGCATGCTGGAGCACCTGTCGGGGATCGTCTCGGCCGCCCTCCAGGTGTCCGGCGGCCCCGTCACGGGCTGCGACCGCCCGAACGAGACGTCCCTCGGGCTGCACGCCCGGATCGCCGAGTCCCTCGCCTCCGGCGACGGCGCGGCCGCGGAGTCGGCCATGCGTCAACTGCTCACCGTCCACCCGGAGGTGGAGCGCGTCGTCCCGGCTCCCCGCGAGCACTGAGGCCCGTGCGACGCCACAGCAGGACGGGCCATGCGGCGTGACCCCTGCGCCCTACAGCGCGACCTCGGACCCGCCGTGCCCGTCCGCCACCCCGACGCGGCACGCGTAGGCCGGGCCTGTGCCGGAACCTGACCTGGAACCGGCGCGGGTCCGGCGACGCGCCCGCCCGTCCGACGCTGCGGGACGGCGCCCGGGCCCGGCCTCCGTGGCGGGCCCCCTCCGCGGCCTCCCGCGCCCCGCACCCGGGCGGCGCCCACCGATCCCGCATGCCCCCCATACGGCCCAACGGGCCCCCCTTCGGGCGCGCTCGGGATGCATTTGTACATTTTTGTGCGCTTACGTGGTGTGACTCGGGCCACGCGGATTGGGCGTAACGCTCCTCCGGGCTGTGCGATGACCTAAGAGGTGGCAGTCGAGGAGGGAATACAGCGGCCAAAGGCGGCGCTGTCCATCTCCCCGGCCCGCCCGCGCCGTCGGCCCACTCCCAAGCCGGCGGTCGTCGGCTCCAGTCCCTCAGCGGACGGGGTCGGAAGCCGTTTTCCAACGTTCCGAGAGGTTGTTCGTGTCGGCCAGCACATCCCGTACGCTCCCGCCGGAGATCGCCGAGTCCGTCTCTGTCATGGCGCTCATCGAGCGGGGAAAGGCTGAGGGGCAGATCGCCGGCGATGACGTGCGTCGGGCCTTCGAAGCTGACCAGATTCCGGCCACTCAGTGGAAGAACGTACTGCGCAGCCTCAACCAGATCCTCGAGGAAGAGGGTGTGACGCTGATGGTCAGTGCCGCGGAGCCCAAGCGGACCCGGAAGAGCGTCGCAGCGAAGAGTCCCGTCAAGCGCACCGCCACCAGGACTGTGGCGGCCAAGACGGCGACCGTCAAGAAGACCACCGCTGCCGCGGCCCCGGCCCCGGTTGCGGAGGTGCCGGTCGTCGACGCGCCCGCAGAAGAAGCAGCACCCGCCAGGAAGGCGGCGGCCAAGAAGGCGGCGGTCAAGAAGACCGCCGCCAAGAAGGCCACCGCCAAGAAGGCGCCGGCGAAGAAGACCACCGCCAAGAAGGACGCCGAGGAGGTCCTCGAAGAGGAGACCGTCGTCGAGGAAGCCCCCGGCGCCGGCAAGCCCGGTGCCGAGGAGCCTGCCGAGGACGGCACCCAGGGCTTCGTGCTCTCGGACGAGGACGAGGACGACGCCCCCGCCCAGCAGGTCGCCGCAGCCGGAGCCACCGCGGACCCGGTCAAGGACTACCTGAAGCAGATCGGCAAGGTCCCCCTCCTCAACGCCGAGCAGGAGGTGGAGCTCGCCAAGCGCATCGAGGCCGGCCTCTTCGCGGAGGACAAGCTCGCCAACGCCGACAAGCTCGCCCCCAAGCTCAAGCGCGAGCTGGAGATCATCGCCGAGGACGGCCGGCGCGCCAAGAACCACCTCCTCGAGGCCAACCTCCGCCTCGTGGTCTCGCTCGCCAAGCGGTACACCGGCCGCGGCATGCTCTTCCTGGACCTCATCCAGGAAGGCAACCTCGGCCTCATCCGTGCGGTGGAGAAGTTCGACTACACCAAGGGTTACAAGTTCTCCACCTACGCCACCTGGTGGATCCGCCAGGCGATCACCCGCGCCATGGCCGACCAGGCCCGCACCATCCGCATCCCGGTGCACATGGTCGAGGTCATCAACAAGCTCGCCAGGGTGCAGCGCCAGATGCTCCAGGACCTCGGCCGGGAGCCCACCCCGGAGGAGCTCGCCAAGGAGCTCGACATGACCCCCGAGAAGGTCATCGAGGTCCAGAAGTACGGTCGTGAGCCGATCTCCCTGCACACCCCCCTCGGTGAGGACGGCGACAGCGAGTTCGGCGACCTGATCGAGGACTCCGAGGCGGTCGTCCCGGCGGACGCGGTGAGCTTCACCCTCCTCCAGGAGCAGCTGCACTCCGTGCTCGACACGCTCTCCGAGCGCGAGGCGGGCGTCGTCTCCATGCGGTTCGGTCTCACCGACGGTCAGCCGAAGACCCTCGACGAGATCGGCAAGGTGTACGGCGTCACCCGTGAGCGCATCCGGCAGATCGAGTCCAAGACCATGTCGAAACTGCGTCACCCGTCCCGCTCGCAGGTGCTGCGCGACTACCTCGACTAGAGGCTGGAAGCGCTCCCGGAAGCCCGTCCTACGACGAGGTTCCGGGGGCTGCGCAGCATCCGCGCGGGACACCTCACCGCGCGTGGCAGACCCCACCGGCGGCCCGCTCCCTTCCCTGGGAAGCGGGCCGCCGGCGTCTGTACGGATGCGCGCCCTCCGCTCCCGAGTAACGCTGGGTGCGTGCACCAGACACGCCGAGTGAGGAGAGCGCGCATGCGTCGACGCACCCTGGGAATATCGGCCGCAGCCTCCGCCCTGGCCACCGCGACGGTGGTCCTGCCCACCGCTTCCCCGGCCGCCGCGCGGGCCGGCGGTGCCGTGGTGGGCGGCTCTCCGGTCGGCGTCGCCGAGGTGCCCTGGGTGGTGGCCCTGGCGAGCCGGGACCGGTTCGGCGGCACACGCTCCGGGCAGTTCTGCGGTGGAGCGCTCATCGCGCCCTCGACGGTCCTGACGGCCGCCCACTGCCTCGGCGTGGAGACGCTCGGCGTACCGCTGGGTGACGTACACGATCTGAAGGTCATAGTGGGCCGTGAGGACATGACCACGAGCGAGGGTCGGGAGATCCAGGTACGAGGATCTGTCGTCGACTCGCAGTACGACAGCGGTACGAACGCCGCGGATGTGGCCACCCTCACCCTCTCGGAACCGCTCCCCGAACGCTCCGTGCTCCCTACGGCTCCTGAAGGCGACAGCGCCTACGAGGCGGGCACCAGGGCCACCGTGTACGGCTGGGGGGACACCACGGGCGCCAGGCAGCTCTCGGACGGCCTCCTGGCGTCAGAGGTCCAGGTACTGCCCGACAGCGCGTGTGAGGCGGCCTACCCGGGCACCACGGGGGCTACCTACGCCGCCGGGTCCATGCTCTGCGCGGGAGAGCCCGACGGGGGCCGTGACGCCTGCCAGGGGGACAGCGGAGGACCGCTGGTCGCCCAGGGGCGGCTGATAGGGCTGGTCTCCTGGGGCAGCGGTTGCGGGCACGCGGGGCGGCCCGGTGTCTACACGCGGCTCTCGCGGGTCCTCAAGGACACAGGCACCACCGGATAGCGCGGGGTGCCGAGGGGGCGGAGACACAGCGCGACGGTGGCCCGGGGGTGACCCGGTGGTGTGCCACCGTCGGTGAGTCGGTGCACCCTGAGGCGCTGGGTGGAGCGCTCAGGGCGCTGCTGAGAAACGGGTCCGATCGCGTGAGCAGAGCCGGCCCAACAGGCGAAATGAACGGCCACCCCTGGTGACCCAAGGGTGGCCGCCCATCACCGGCCATGCCGGGCTGCTCGTCGTCGATGCGATGTGGTCAGCGCTCTTCGTCTTCGGCTGACGCCGGAGCGGCCGTCAGCCGCTCCGACTCGTCCTGTATCTCAGCGGCGATCTTCTTCAGTTCCGGCTCGAACTTGCGGCCGTGGTGGGCGCAGAAGAGCAGTTCACCGCCGCTTGTCAGGACAACGCGCAGGTAGGCCTGGGCTCCGCAGCGGTCGCAGCGGTCGGCGGCCGTCAGCGGGCTCGCGGGGGTCAGAACAGTAGTCACGTCGCCTCTTCTCTAGCTCGACGAGCTGTCGTACCAGGTCAACATCCAACCAGCCCCAAACGTTCCCGCTCGTGGCATTTCCTCGAAGATTTCTCTCCGCGGTGGCTGTCTGCTGGCGGTTGGCGGCGAATGTGCCGTATTGCGTTTCTTTGCGTCTTACGGGTTCGCACTTCTCTGTGGGTTCAATCCTCCCGGCTGGCTTGCCGGTGTTCATGAGGACGTGCCCGGAGCCTAAATGGTTCATGCCTCGAAGGGAACGTGATGTACACGTCACGCCCTCGAGGGATCGAACTGATATGCGACCCTTGGGCTACTGTAAGCGAGAGCGTGGGTGGCGTTACAACGGCTCTACCAGGCCTCGGTACCCTCAGATCGGCAACCGAAGCCAACCCACCGTTCCATCAGGGACCAACAGAAATTCAGCGAGGAGCGAACCGCGTGACCGCCGAGACGTCCGTGCCGTCCACAGCGCTGCTGACCGGAGCAGGCGGCATCCTGGACAGGGACAGTTCCAACTACACCGCGCGGCACCTGCTCGTCCTCGAAGGGCTCGAAGCGGTCCGGAAGCGGCCGGGCATGTACATCGGCTCGACGGACAGCCGCGGCCTGATGCACTGCCTCTGGGAGATCATCGACAACTCCGTCGACGAGGCCCTGGGCGGGTACTGCGACCACATCGAGGTCGTCCTGCACGACGACGGCTCCGTGGAGGTCAGCGACAACGGTCGCGGCATCCCCGTGGACGTCGAGCCCAAGACCGGCCTGTCGGGCATCGAGGTCGTGATGACCAAGCTGCACGCGGGCGGCAAGTTCGGCGGTGGCTCCTACGCCGCCTCGGGCGGCCTGCACGGCGTGGGCGCCTCCGTGGTGAACGCCCTGTCCGCCCGGCTGGACGTGGAGGTCGACCGCGGCGGGCGCACCCACGAGATCAGCTTCCGGCGCGGTGTGCCCGGTGCCTTCGCCAAGGACGGCCAGGACGCATCGTTCGAGCCGGGAAGCGGCCTCCGCAAGACCAAGAAGATCCCCAAGACGCGCTCCGGCACCCGCGTGCGGTACTGGGCCGACCGGCAGATCTTCCTCAAGGACGCCAAGCTCTCCCTGGACACCCTCCACCAGCGCGCCCGGCAGACGGCCTTCCTGGTGCCCGGCCTGACGATCGTCGTACGCGACGAGTACGGCCTGGGCGACGGCGACAGCAAGGGCGAGGAGTCCTTCCGCTTCGACGGCGGCATCAGCGAGTTCTGCGAGTACCTGGCGACGGACAAGCCGGTCTGCGACGTGCTGCGCCTGACCGGCCAGGGAACCTTCAAGGAGACCGTTCCGGTCCTGGACGACCGCGGGCAGATGACCCCGACCGAGGTCACCCGCGATCTCGGTGTCGACATCGCCCTGCGTTGGGGCACCGGTTACGACACCACCGTCCGGTCGTTCGTGAACATCATCGCCACCCCCAAGGGCGGCACCCACCTGTCCGGTTTCGAGCGCTCCGTCACACGGACGGTGAACGAGGCCCTGCGAACCCAGAAGCTGCTGCGTGTCGCCGAGGACGACATCATCAAGGACGACGCCCTGGAGGGGCTCACGGCGGTCGTCACGGTGCGCTTGGCGGAGCCGCAGTTCGAGGGCCAGACCAAGGAGGTGCTCGGCACGTCCGCGGCCAACCGGATCGTGGCGAACGTCGTCGCCAAGGAGCTCAAGGCCTTCCTGTCGTCCACCAAGCGCGACGCCAAGGCACAGGCGCGCTCAGTCCTCGACAAGACCGTCGCGGCGGCCCGCACCCGCATCGCCGCCCGGCAGCACAAGGAGGCACAGCGGCGGAAGACCGCCCTGGAGTCGTCCTCGCTGCCGGCGAAACTGGCCGACTGCCGCAGCGACGACGTCGAGCGCAGCGAGCTGTTCATCGTGGAGGGCGACTCGGCGCTCGGCACCGCCAAGCTGGCCAGGAACTCCGAGTTCCAGGCCCTGCTGCCGATCCGCGGCAAGATCCTCAATGTCCAGAAGTCGTCCGTCTCGGACATGCTCAAGAACGTCGAGTGCGGTTCGATCATCCAGGTCATAGGAGCGGGGTCCGGCCGGACCTTCGACATCGACGCCGCCCGCTACGGAAAGATCATCCTGCTGGTCGACGCCGATGTGGACGGCGCGCACATCCGCTGCCTGCTGCTGACGCTGTTCCAGCGCTACATGCGGCCCATGGTGGAGGCCGGCCGCGTCTTCGCCGCCGTGCCGCCCCTGCACCGCATCGAGCTCGTCCAGCCGAAGAAGGGCCAGGACAAGTACCTCTACACGTACTCCGACCGCGAACTGCGCGAGTCCCTGCTCGACCTCCAGCGGCGAGGGGTGCGCTACAAGGACTCCATCCAGCGCTACAAGGGCCTCGGCGAGATGGACGCGGACCAGCTCGCGGAGACCACGATGGACCCCCGTCACCGGACCCTGCGCCGGATCAACATCGCGGACCTGGACTCCGCCGAGCAGGTCTTCGACCTGCTCATGGGCAACGAGGTGGCACCCCGCAAGGAGTTCATCAGCGGTTCCGCGGCGACGCTGGACCGCTCGCGCATCGACGCCTGAGGCGCCCGCGCGCGCAGGGGCGCCGGGTCTGTCGGTCCGGCCGGTTCCCGGTGGCGGCTCCGCGGGGCCGGGGCGCTGTCTCCGGCGGTTCCGGCGCGTGCGGCTCTGTTCGGCGGCTTCGGCTCGGGCCGCCGGCACGAGGCCCCGGGGTGGTGCCTCGTGCGGGCGGCACGAGGCCCCGGGGTAGTGCCTCGTGCGGGCGGCACGAGCACGCTCCACCCTTGGGTGGAGTTCAGGATCCACCTGGGTTCCACCTCCGCTCCGATCTCTTGACCAGGCCTTTTCCGTAGTGTCGACGTCGTTGCCCGGCTTCGGCGGCTGCTCGGTGCGTTCCTGCGCGGACGGCGCCCGCGGCCGACCGTCCTCGTCGTTCGCTCACGGAGGCCCTGATGTCCACGCTCGTCGATGTTGTGGCAGCCCTCGCCGTCGTCGCCCTGATCGTGGTGCGCCAGGTCAGGCCCCAGCGGGCCACCGGCGGCAGGCGCTGGTGGCTGGTCCCCGCGGTGCTGATCTACCTCGCCGTGCGCGAGCCCGGCCTCCTGGATCCCCGGCACCAGGCCGCGGCCGCGCTGCTCCTCGCCGCCGAGCTGCTGATCGGCATCCTGATGGGCGCCGCCTGGGCCTGGACCAGCCGCATCTGGACCGAGCCCGACGGCTCCGTATGGGTGCGGGGCACGAAGGCGACCGTGGCCGTCTGGGTCATCGGCATAGCCGTTCGCCTGGCCCTCGCCGGCGTGGGCGTCGCGATGGGCATACACCAGGGGAGCGGTGCCCTGCTGCTCGCGCTCGCCGCCTCGCTGCTGGTGCGCTCCGGGCTGCTGGCCTGGCGAGCGGGGCTCATGAACGGCACCCTCGGTCGGGCCACGTCGTACGGTGACGGCGTGCGTGCCGCGTCGTGGAAGGACCCCGTGTGATCGTGAACGCCTGGACCACGTGGCCCTCCCGGGAGGCCCTCTCCCGAGTGGGCCTCACCCCGCTGCGGCTCTGGCTGGGCGTGGTGACGAGAGCGGTGGTCCTGGGCGTCCTGGCGTGGAGCAGCATGGCCCACCGAGACCTGAGCGGCTGGCAGACGGCCCTGGTGCTGGTCGGCATCTGCTGCTGCGGGGTGACGGCCTGGGGTGTCTTCCGGATGACTCTGGCCCACCGGCTCTGGCCGTCGATGGGGCTGTTCGTCCTGCTGGGAGGCCTGGCGCTCGTGGCGGAGCAGACCGGGTTCCGCGTCGCCGCAGTCGTTCTGTGGTGCGGATGCGTCATCACCGTCGTGGAGCGGACGCCGCTGGTCGCCGCCCTGCCCGTGTCCGCTGGGGCTCTTACCGGCTTCTTCCTCGACAACAACGACACCGCCACGACCAATGTGATCACCGCCCTCGGGCTGCTCCTCGCCGGCTACGCGCTGCGCCTGGACTCCGAGGCCAGGGGGAGTGCGCAGCGGCTCCTCGCGCAGGAGCGGGCGGCGCGGAAGGCCGAGGGCGAGTCGGCCGCCCTGGCCGAGCGTGCCCGTATCGCGCGGGAGATCCACGATGTGCTGGCCCACAGCCTTTCGGCGCAGCTGGTCCACCTGGAGGCGGCCCGCCTGCTCGTCGAGCGCGGCGCCCCGCACGAGCAGATACTCGAGCGGGTGGTCGGTGCCAGGCGGATGGCGCGGGACGGCCTGGCGGAGACGAGGCAGGCGCTCTCCGCACTCCGCGGCGAGATATCACCGCTGGAGGACTACCTGCGGGAGCTGGTGTCCACGACCGCGGCGGCCGAGGTCACCGTCAGCGGGGACAGCAGACCGCTGCCGGCGGAGGCCTCCCAGGCGGTACGGCGGGTGGCCCAGGAAGCCCTGACCAACGCGCGCAAGCACGCCCCGGGTGCCAAGGTCATGGTCCGCCTCGAGTACGGCGAGGATGACATCACGCTGGACGTGAAGGACTCCGGCGGCACGCCGGGCGAACTGGCGGGCTCCGGTGGCGGATACGGTCTGCGGGGGATGAAGGAGCGCGCGGAACTGCTCGGCGGCACGCTGGCGGCAGGGCCGTACGAGGAGGGGTTCGCGGTGACCTTGAAGGTGCCTGCATGACGGCCGAAGACACCGGGGCGACGGCGCGGGTGATCGTGGCCGACGATCAGACGGTTGTGCGCGAGGGGATCGTGATGCTGCTGGGACTGTTGCCGGGCATCGAGGTGGTCGGAGCGGCAGGGGATGGGCTCGAGGCGGTGAAGCTCGTCGGGGAGCTCGCGCCGGACGTCGTGCTGATGGACTTGCGCATGCCCCGCTGCGACGGCGTCGAGGCGACGAGGCGGATCAGGAGCGAGTACCCCCGGACGGAGGTGGTGGTGCTCACCACCTATGTCGACGACGAATCGCTCTTCCCCGCGCTCAAGGCCGGCGCTCGTGGCTACCTCACCAAGGACGCCGGGGGCGACGAGATCGTGCGGGCCGTGCACAGCGTCCTCTCCGGTGACGCGGGTCTCTCACCGGCCATCCAGCGCAGGTTGCTGGAGAAGCTCTCCCAGCCCGAGCCGCCTCCGCCCTCGGCGGGGTCTCCGGACGGCCTGACCGCACGCGAGACCGAGGTGCTGACGCTGATCGCGGAAGGACTGACCAACCAGGAGATCGCCCGCCGCCTGCACGTCTCCACCGCCACGGTGAAGACGCACATCAACAACCTCTTCGCCAAGACGGGTCTCAAGGACCGCGCAGGGGCTGTGCGGTACGCCTACACGTACGGCTTGGCACCGCCCCCGAGGCCGGCAGCTGACGGGAAGTGAGTGATGGGGTGAGAGCGGGGCACTGGGCAGGGGGCGGATCGGCGGAGCAGGCCAGGATTGTGGCGCGCTCGGGCGTGTCCAGGGCCGGGCGTGCTGTGGGCTCGGCGTGCCGAGGGGTCCTGTTCCCGCCATGTCGGGCGGCTCGTGGTGGGTGCCGCTCACCGCGTGCCGATGTCGTCGGCCGGGGCCGCCTCGTGTTCGGCCGGTATGGGGTCGGCCTGCTCGGGTCCGGTGAGGGCCTCGGGGAGGACGACGGTGAACTCCGCTCCACCGCTGGGATCTTCTCCGACCGTGGCCGTGCCGCCCTGCCGTTCGGCGAGCCTGCGGACCAGTGCGAGGCCGATGCCCCGTTTGCCGTGTCCGGAGGCGCGCTTGGTCGACCAGCCCTCCTCGAAGACCCGGTCCCGCTCGTCGGGAGGGATGCCCGGGCCGCTGTCGCCGACGCGGAGGACGACGGTGCGGCCCTCCGCGCGGAGTTCGATCGCCACGCGTGCGTCGGGGGTGCCCGCGGTGGCGTCGAGGGCGTTGTCGACGAGGTTGCCGACGATGGTGACCAGCCCCCGGGCGTCGACGAGCCGGTCCGGCACGGCGGTGCCGGTCGACAGGGCCAGGGCCACCCCGCGTTCCGCGGCCACCGTGGCCTTGCCGACCAGCAGCGCGGCGAGCAGCGGGTCCCGGACCCGGGTGGTGATCTGCTCGGCCGTGACCCGGTGACTGCCCGCCACCTCGCCTATGAACGCGAGGGCGTCGTCGTACATCCCGAGTTCCAGCAGGCCGAGCAGGGTGTGCATACGGTTGGCGTGCTCGTGGTCCTGGGCGCGCAGGGCATCGATCAGCCCATGGGTGGAGTCGAGTTCGCGGCCGAGCTGCTCCAGCTCGGTGCGGTCGCGCAGGGTGGCGACGGCGCCGCGGCCGTCGGTGGGCATCCGGTTGGCGACCAGCACCCGATGGCCGCGCACGGTGAGCAGGTCCTTGCCGGTGACGCGGCCGGCCAGGACATCGGTGGTGCGGCCCGGGCCCAGCGCCTCGTCCAGGGGCTGCCCGACGGCGTCCGGGCCGATGCCGAGGAGGCGTTGGGCCTCGTCGTTGAGCAGGCGGATCCGGCCGCCTCGGTCGAGGGCCACAACGCCTTCCCGGAAGCCGTGCAGCATCGCCTCGCGCTCCGCCAGCAGCGCGGCGATGTCGGAGAAGGCGAGGTCACGGGTGCGGCGCTGCACCCACCAGGAGATCAGGAACGCCGCCGCGGCACCGGCGGCCAGCGCGCCTCCGGCATAGGCCAGCAGACCGGGGATCGCGTGGATCAGCCGGGCCCGCACGCTGTCGTACTTGATACCCACGGAGACCGCGCCCACGACGGTGCCGTGCGCGTCGCGCAGCGGGACCTTGCCGCGCGCCGAGCGCCCCAGGGTGCCGCTGTCGATCTGCATGATCTCCCTGCCGGAGAGCGGCACGCTCGGATCGGTCGAGACGACCTTGCCGATCTGGTCGACGTCCGTGTGGGACCAGCGGACCCCCTCCGTGTTCATGATCACCACATACTCGGCGTCGCTGGCCCGGCGGACACGCTCCGCGCGCCGCTGCACGGGGCCGTCGACCGTGGGGTTGCTGGTCTGGAGGTCCTTGACCAGGCCCGGTTGGGTGGCGGTCGTCTGCGCGATGGCGAGGGCCCGGCGCATCGCCTGGTCGTCCAGCTGGTGGCCGAGCGGCGCGAGGAAGAGGCCCGTGGCCAGGACGGTGACCCCGGCCGCGATCGCGAGCTGCATCAGCAGCACCTGCGAGAAGACGCGGCGGGGCAGTCCGAGCCGCAGTAGCCGAGCCGTACGGGTGGTGCTCATGCGTAGGAACGGTAGGCGGCGGGGCACGTGGGCCATAGACCCGTGCGACAGGGTCGGTCCGCGCGGAGCGAGCGCACTCCTGGCAGGTCACGGGAACGGGGCGTCACCGGGGCGCCGCGCGCTCTGGGACAGCCCGCCGTCCACGCACGGGTGAACGGCGAGGCCGCTCGCATGTACCTCGTGCGGGTGATCGCGCCCCGGCGCCGGCCGCCCGTGCTCTATGCCTCCGGGTGAGCCGCATCGGCGGGGGCCGGGAGAGGCTGCGGGGGGCGAGGGCCCGTGTACAGGCCGCTGGGGCGCATCCGGAGCGGGGTTTCCGCGTACTCCTCCAGGGCGTGGGCGATCCAGCCCGCGCTCCGCGCCACGGCGAAGATCGTCTCGCCCGCGCCGGCCGGCATACCGGTGGAGACGGTCAGGACGGCCAGGGCCAGGTCGGCGTTGGCATGCAGGGGTGTGTGCCGGGCCGCGGTGGCCACGACGTCCCGGGCTGCGGCGAGTGCCGGGGCGGCGCCGGGGACGTCCGCCAGGAGCGCGAACAACGCCCGTGCACGCGGGTCCTCGCCCGGGTAGAGCCGGTGCCCGAGCCCGGGGACAGCGCGCCCCGCGCGCAGCTCCTCGGCCACCACCGGGGCGGCACTGCCCTGGTCCAGCACCTCCAGCAGCATCCGGTGGGCCAGCCCGCTCGCCGCCCCGTGAAGGGGCCCTTCCAGAACGCCGAGGCCCGCTGAGAGGGCCGCATAGACGTGCGCGCGTGCCGACGCGGCGAGGCGGACGGCGAGCGTCGAGACGGCCAGGTCATGGTCCACGAGGAGCGCGAGGGCCGTGTCGAGGACGCGCAGTGCCGTCTCGTCGACGGGCCTACCGGTCAGTCGCGCCCACAGCCCCCGGGCCAGCGACGATCCCTCGTCGCGATGGCCCTGCGCCACTGGTGGGAGGGCCGCGACCAGCGTCGGGACGAGGGTGCGCGCGGTGCCCAGGACCGCCTGCTGCGAGAGGTCGAAGCGGAGCGGGTCGGCAGCCGCGGCGGCCACCGCGGCGACCCGCAACCGGTCCGTGGGACCACTGGTCGACGGCAGGGCGCGGACCGCTCGCCGGGCCACGGCCGTGGCGGCCTCGGGGGCCGAGAACCGTGCCCCCGGCCGCAGGTCGCCGGTCCACAGCCACTCCGCGACCTCCTCGTAGGAGTGCCGCGTGGCCAGCTCGACGGCGTCGACGCCGCGGAAGTAGTACCGGTCCCCGTCGATCAGCGTGATGTGGGTGCGGACGGAGAGCTCACCACGGCTGCGCGCCGGCTGGCGCTCCCTGCTGTGGCGGCGGGCCAGCGCCTCCACCTCTTTTGCGTCAAAAGTGCTGCCTCGGCCGCCCTGCCCGCGGCGACTCCCCAACTGGCCCCGGCTGACATACGCGTACACCGTCTCCGGCTTCACGCCGAGGAGTTCGGCGGCCTCCTTGGTGCTGATCCGCCGGTGAGGGGTGGGCGCGGGGTCTTGATCTGTCATGGGCGTCACCGTATCCGGGGAAGTCAACGTCTTCATATTGATTCAAGTTGATTCAATCAATGTTGACAGTATCGCAGTCAAACATGGATCGTCTAGTCAAGACCACTGGGGACGCAAGAGGACGCAAGAAGGAGACCCCCGATGCCGCCTACTACTCCCACCAAGCCGACGAACGGGGCCACCGCCCCCGTCGACGTACCCCGCGGACTCGCGGGAGTCGTCGTCACCGAGACGGCGATCGGCGACGTGCGGGGCCGCGAAGGCTTCTACCACTACCGGCAGTACTCGGCCGTCGAGCTCGCGCGGACCCGCGGGTTCGAGGACGTGTGGCACCTGATGGCACACGGCGAACTGCCCGACGCCGCCAAGCGGGCCGCCTTCATTCGCCGGACCGCGGAGCTGCGCCGGCTGCCCGAGGACGTCGCCGCCGCGCTTCCCGCCATCGCCGCGGCCGGCACCCGGTCCGGGCCGCTGGCCGGCCTGCGCACGGCGCTCTCCCTCTTCGGTGCCGCACAGGGCTTCCGGCCCGTCTACGACATCGACGACGAGCAGCGCCGTGCGGACGCGCTCGCCGCATGCGCGGCCGTCCCCACCCTGCTCGCGGCGCTGTACCGGCTCGGCCAGGGTCTCGAACCGGTCGAGCCGCGCACCGACCTGCCGTATGCGGCCAACTACCTGCACATGGTGACGGGCAGCGAGCCGGAGCCCCTGCGGGCGCGTGCCATCGAGCAATACTTGATTTCCACCATTGACCACGGGTTCAACGCGTCAACGTTCACGGCACGTGTCATCGCATCCACCGGCGCCGATGTGGCGGCGTGTATGGCCGGCGCCGTGGGTGCTCTGTCCGGACCGCTGCACGGCGGGGCGCCCAGTCGCGCACTGGACACACTCGACGCCATAGGAACCCCCGACCGCATCGATGCCTGGGTCCGTGCCCGGGTGCTCGCGGGGGACCGGATCATGGGATTCGGGCACCCCGTCTACCGCACGGAGGACCCGCGGTCGCGGATGCTGAGGGGCCTGGCCGAGGAGCTCGGCGGGCCTCTCGTTGACTTCGCCATCGAGGTGGAGCGGGGTGTGGAGGCCGTTCTCGCCGAGCTCAAACCGGGTCGGGACCTGCACACCAACGTGGAGTTCTACGCGGGCGTGGTCATGGAACTGTGCGGCCTGCCGCGGGAGATGTTCACACCGACCTTCGCCGCCGCCCGCGTCGTCGGATGGAGCGCCAACATCCTGGAACAGGCCGGGGATTCGAAGATCATCCGGCCCGCGGCCAGGTACGTCGGGCCGGTGCCCCCGGTCCCCGTGCCGAAGGCCCCCGCGCCGGTGGCGTGAAGTAGAACCTCCAGGCCCGACGTTCACACCGCCGCGGGCGGCGCTCGTATCCTGGGGCCGTATCGCACCCCCAGCTTCGTAGCGAGCGCATGAGTGAGGCCGCACGTGACTGACCAGCAGATCCCTGTCGTCGTGCTCGCGGGCTTTCTTGGCTCCGGCAAGACCACTCTCCTCAACCACCTGCTGCACAGCAGCAGAGGCAGCCGCATCGGAGCAGTGGTCAACGACTTCGGGGCGATCGAGGTCGACGCCATGGCCGTGGCCGGGCAGCTCGGGGACTCCACCGTGTCGCTCGGCAACGGCTGCCTGTGCTGCGCGGTCGACGTCAGCGAGCTGGACGCCTACCTGGACCGGCTGACCCGGCCGGCCACCGGTATCGACGTGATCATCATCGAGGCGAGCGGCCTCGCCGAGCCCCAGGAACTCGTGCGGATGGTGCTCGCCAGCGAGAACCCCCGGGTGGTCTACGGAGGTCTCGTGGAGGTGGTGGACGCCGCGGAGTTCGGCGCCACCAGGGAGCGGCACCCCGAGATCGCGCGCCACCTGGGCATCGCCGACCTGGTGGTGCTCAACAAGACGGACCGGGTGGACGAGGCGGCCAGGAAGCGGACCCTGGGCGTCGTGCGCGGGCTGGCCGGCCGTGCGGCCGTGGTCTGCGCCTCCTACGGGCGGATCGACCCCGACCTCCTCTTCGACCGCAAGGCGGTGGCCGAGCGCGTCGGGCAGCTCTCCTTCGACGACCTGCGCGCCCACGAGGGGCATGCCGACCACGAACACCTGCACCTGGCGTACGACAGCGTCTCCTTCGTCTCCGGCACGCCGATGGACCCCCGCAGGACCATGGAGTTCCTCGACAGCCGCCCCAAGGGCCTCTACCGCATAAAGGGATATGTCGACTTCGGCGCCGCCGACCCCGTGAACCGCTACGAGGTGCACGCCGTCGGCCGCTTCCTGCGGTTCTCGCCCGAGCCCTGGTCCAGCGTGCCGCACGAACCCGAACCACCGATGCCGGGTTCCTGGGCCTCGGAACCGTGGGCGTCGCTTCCCCTGCCGTCCGAGAACTGGGGCGTCGGCGGCGGGCGGTTCACCCGCCTGGTGCTCATCGGCTCGGCCATCGACGGCGACGCCCTCCTCGAAGGGCTGGCCGCCTGCCGTATCACCGTGTCCGCCGCCGAGGAGCCGCCCGACGAGCACAGCATGTGGGGCGTCCTCCGCTATGTGCGTCACAGCGAGGACGAGGGCGTGGCGGCCGGGCCCGCGGACCCCGGAGACGTCCCTTAGGAAGGGGCCGGCGCCGTCGAAGAGGGCGACCGGCACCACCGGGCCAGGGGAGCCCTCCGCGGAAGGAACGGGGCTCAGGAGGGACAGGCCACACGCCTGACTGGCCACAGGAGGGACAGGCCACAGGAGACGGGCCCACACCGTGGAGAGGCCACACCGTGGAGAGGCCACACCGTGGAGAGGCCACACCGTGGAGAGGCCACAACCATGGACAGGCCACAGAAGGTCACGCCCGGCCGGTGCACCGGGCCGGGCGTTCGCCTTCACCGCCTCAGGAGAGCGGCCCTGCCACCACCGCAACCGTCTTCTGCAACGACACGCCGGAGCCGTCGCGCCGAGGGTCGGGCTCCGGGAGCTCGACCGGCGTGCCGTTCCGCTGCGCGGCCCGGGCGGGCGTGGGGCCCGCCCACGCCAGGCTCAGGCAGTCCTCGCCCTTCAGGAACCGCTGGCAGCGGACCCCGCCCGTGGCACGCCCCTTGCGCGGGTACTGGTCGAACGGGGTGAGCTTCGCGGTCGTCTGGACCGAGTCGTCGAGCGTGCCGCGCGAGCCGGCGACCGTGAACACCACCGCGTCCACCGACGGCTCCACGGCCGTGAAGGAGATCACCTTCGCGCCCTCCGTGAGCTTGATGCCGGCCATGCCGCCCGCCGGCCGCCCCTGCGGACGCACCTGGGAGGCCGGGAAGCGCAGCAGCTGCGCGTCGTCGGCGATGAAGACCAGGTCCTCCTCGCCGGTGCGCAGCTCGATCGCGCCCACGATGCGGTCGCCGTCGCGCAGGGTGATGACCTCCAGCTCCTCCTTGTTCACCGGGTAGTCGGGCACCACGCGCTTGACGACGCCCTGCGCGGTGCCGAGAGCGAGGCCCTGCGAGGACTCGTCGAGGGTCGTCAGGCAGATCAGTTCCTCGTCCGCCTCCAGGGAGAGGAACTCCGCGATCGGCGCCCCACCCGACAGCGTGGACGCCGACTCCGGAAGCTGCGGCAGATCGATCACCGAAAGTCTCAGCAGCCGCCCGGTGGACGTGACGGCGCCCACCTCTCCGCGGGCCGTCCCCTGCACGGCGGAGATGATCACGTCGTGCTTCGCGCGCTTGCCGCCCTCCGGGACGAAGGTCTGGCCCGTCGCCGTACGCGCCAGCAGGCCGGTGGACGACAAGAGGACATGGCACGGGTCGTCCGCCACCTGGAGCGGCACGGCGACCGCCGGGGTGTCCACGGACTCCAGCAGGACCGTGCGCCGGTCGGTACCGAACTTCTTGGCCACCGTGGACAGTTCGGCCGACACCAGCTTCCGCAGCTCCGCGTCGGAGTCCAGGATGCGGGTGAGCTCCTCGATCTCGGCCCTCAGGCGGTCGCGCTCCGACTCCAGCTCGATGCGGTCGAACCTGGTCAGACGGCGCAGCGGGGTGTCCAGGATGTACTGGGTCTGGATCTCGCTCAGGGAGAAGCGGTCCATCAGCCGCTGCTTCGCCTCGGCGGAGTTGTCACTGGATCGGATGAGGCGGATGACCTCGTCGATGTCCACCAGCGCGACGAGGAGTCCCTCGACCAGGTGGAGCCGGTCGCGCCGCTTGCCGCGCCGGAACTCGCTGCGGCGGCGGACCACGTTGAAGCGGTGGTCGAGGTAGACCTCCAGCAGCTCCTTGAGGCCCAGTGTCAGGGGCTGTCCGTCGACCAGGGCGACGTTGTTGATCCCGAAGGACTCCTCCATGGGGGTCAACTTGTAGAGCTGCTCCAGGACGGCCTCCGGGACGAAGCCGTTCTTGATCTCGATCACCAGGCGGAGCCCGTGCTCGCGGTCCGTGAGGTCCTTGACGTCCGCGATGCCCTGCAGCCTCTTCGTGCCGACCAGGTCCTTGATCTTCGAGATCACCTTCTCCGGGCCGACCGTGAAGGGCAGCTCGGTCACGACCAGGCCCTTGCGGCGGGCGGTGACGGTCTCCACGGAGACCGTCGCCCTGATCTTGAAGGTGCCGCGGCCCGACTCGTAGGCGTCCCGGATGCCGGAGAGGCCGACGATCCGGCCGCCGGTGGGCAGGTCCGGGCCCGGGATGTACTTCATCAGCGTGTCCAGGTCGGCGCCCGGGTGCCTGATCAGGTGGCGGGCCGCCGCGACGACCTCGCGGAGGTTGTGCGGGGGCATGTTCGTCGCCATGCCGACGGCGATTCCCTGGGCGCCGTTCACCAGGAGATTCGGGTAGGCGGCCGGGAGGACCTCGGGCTCCTGCTCCTGGCCGTCGTAGTTCGGGCTGAAGTCGACCGTGTCCTCGTCGATCGACTCGGTCATCAGGGAGGTGGCGTCCGCCATCCGGCACTCGGTGTACCGCATGGCGGCGGGCGGGTCGTCGTTGCCCAGCGAGCCGAAGTTGCCGTGCCCGTCGACCAGCGGGAGCCGCATGCTGAACGGCTGGGCCATCCGCACCAGCGCGTCGTAGATCGACGCGTCTCCGTGCGGATGCAGCTTTCCCATCACCTCGCCGACGACACGGGCGCACTTCACGTAGCTGCGGTCGGGGCGCAGGCCCATCTCGTTCATCTGGTAGACGATGCGGCGGTGGACGGGCTTCATGCCGTCACGCGCGTCCGGCAGCGCCCGGGAGTAGATGACCGAGTACGCGTATTCGAGGTAGGAGCCCTTCATCTCGTCGACGACGTCGATGTCGAGGATCCGCTCCTCGAACGGGTCGTCGGGCGGCGGGGTCTTCGTGCTGCGGCGGGCCATCGCTGCGCGGCTCCTTCACGGATACTGCCGGTACTGCCGGGACGTTACGGGGGTCTGACGGGCTCCATTGTGGACCGCCCCGCCGACAACGCGGACCGTGACCCGGCCGGGCCCCGCCGCGACACCGGCGGAGCGGGAACTTCGCGAGGTGTCAGCACGCTTGCATACAGTGGGCGGACCGGCGCCCGGCGCCCGACACCCCGCAGGGGGTTTTCACAGCTTTTCGCGATCGAAGGGACGTACATGCCCATGGGTCACACGGCCACAGCGCAGGCCGGCTCCGGCGGCCTGACAGCGACTGAGCACCGCCTGGCCAACGGCCTGCGCGTGGTGCTCTCCGAGGACCACCTGACCCCGGTCGCGGCGGTCTGCCTCTGGTACGACGTCGGCTCCCGCCACGAGGTACGCGGCCGCACGGGACTGGCGCACCTCTTCGAGCACCTGATGTTCCAGGGCTCGAAGCAGGTCCGGGGCAACGGCCACTTCGAGCTGGTGCAGGGCGCGGGCGGCTCCCTGAACGGCACCACCAGCTTCGAGCGCACCAACTACTTCGAGACCATGCCGACCCACCAGCTCGAGCTGGCACTGTGGCTGGAGGCCGACCGCATGGGCTCGCTGCTCGCCGCGCTCGACCAGGACTCCCTGGACAACCAGCGCGACGTCGTCAAGAACGAGCGCCGCCAGCGCTACGACAACGTCCCCTACGGCACCGCCTTCGAGAAGCTGACCGCCCTCGCCTACCCGGACGGCCACCCGTACCACCACACGCCGATCGGCTCGATGGCCGACCTGGACGCGGCCACCCTGGAAGACGCCCAGCAGTTCTTCCGCACCTACTACGCGCCCAACAACGCCGTCCTGTCCGTCGTCGGCGACATCGACCCCGTGCAGACGCTGGGCTGGGTGGAGAAGTACTTCGGCAGCATCCCCATGTACGACGGCAAGCCCGCTCCGCGGGACGGCTCCCTGCCCGAGACCATCGGCCGGCAGCTGCGCGAGGTCGTCGAGGAGGAGGTCCCGGCGCGCGCCCTGATGGCCGCCTACCGCCTCCCGGAGGACGGCACGCGCGCGTGCGACGCCGCCGACCTCGCCCTCACCGTCCTCGGCGGCGGCGAGTCCTCCCGGCTCTACAACCGCCTCGTCCGCCGCGACCGCACCGCCGTGGCCGCCGGATTCGGGCTGCTGCGGCTCGCCGGGGCGCCCTCGCTCGGCTGGCTGGACGTGAAGGCCTCCGGCGACGTCGAGATCCCCGTCATCGAGGCCGCCGTCGACGAGGAGCTGGCGCGGTTCGCGGAGGAGGGCCCCACGCCCGGCGAAATGGAGCGCGCGCAGGCGCTGTTGGAGCGCGAGTGGCTGGACCGCCTCGGGACGGTCGCGGGCCGAGCCGACGAACTCTGCCGGTACGCGGTGCTCTTCGGCGACCCCCAGCTCGCCCTGACGGCCGTCAAGCGTGCCCTTGAGGTCACGGCCGAGGAGGTCCAGGAGGCCGCCAGGGCCCAGCTGCACCCCGACAACCGCGCGGTGCTCGTCTACGAGCCCACCGAAGAGGCCGCGGACGCCGAGGACGCCGGCACAGCGGACGCCGCCGGCAGCACCGACCAGGACGAGGAGGCGGCGAAGTGACCGAGGCCGCGACGTCAGAACAGGGGACGACGATGGACTTCCACCCCCAGCCCCAGCCCGGCGACGCCAGGCCCTGGGCGTTCCCCACCCCCGAGCGCGGCTCGCTCGCCAACGGCCTGACCGTGCTGCACTGCCACCGCCCCGGCCAGCAGGTTGTCGCCGTGGAGGTACTGCTCGACAGCCCGCTGGACGCGGAGCCCGAGGGCCTCGACGGCGTCGCCACCATCATGGCCCGGGCCTTCTCCGAGGGCACCGACAAGTACTCCGCGGAGGACTTCGCCGCCGAGCTGGAGCGCTGCGGAGCCACCCTGGACGCCCACGCCGACCACCCGGGGGTGCGGATCTCCCTGGAGGTGCCCGCCTCCCGGCTGCCCAAGGGGCTCGGCCTGCTCGCCGACGCCCTCCGTGCGCCCGCCTTCGCCGACAGCGAGATCGAGCGCCTGGTGCGCAACCGCCTGGACGAGATTCCGCACGAGATGGCGAACCCCGCCCGCCGCGCCGCCAAGGAGCTCTCCCGGCAGCTCTTCCCGGCGACCTCGCGCATGTCGCGGCCCCGGCAGGGCTCCGAGGAGACCGTCGCCGCCATCGACGCCGGGGCGGTGCGCGCCTTCTACGAGAAGCACGTGCGCCCGGCGACGGCCACCGCGGTGGTGGTGGGCGACCTCACCGGCGCCGACCTGGACACGGTGCTGGCCGACACCCTGGGCGCCTGGACCGGCGACACCGCCGCCTCCCGCCCGGTGCCGCCGATCACCGCGGACGACCGCGGCCGCGTGGTCATCGTGGACCGGCCGGGCGCGGTGCAGACGCAGCTGCTGATCGGCCGGATCGGCTCGGACCGCCACGACCGCGTCTGGCCCGCCCAGGTGCTCGGCACCTACTGCCTGGGCGGCACGCTCACCTCCCGGCTCGACCGCGTGCTGCGCGAGGAGAAGGGCTACACCTACGGCGTGCGGGCCTTCAGCCAGGTGCTGCGCTCGTCCGCCCCGTCCTCGCCCGAGGGATCCGCGGGCGCCGCCATGATGGCGATCTCCGGCTCGGTCGACACGGCCTCCACGGGCCCCGCCCTGGACGACCTGTGGAAGGTGCTGCGGGACCTCACCGCCGGCGGCCTCACGGACGACGAGCGCGATGTCGCCGTGCAGAACCTGGTGGGGGTGGCCCCGCTCAAGTACGAGACCGCCGCCGCCGTCGCCGGCACGCTCGCCGACCAGGTGGAACAGCACCTCCCCGACGACTACCAGGGCCACCTGTACCAGCAGTTCGCCGCCACCGGGACGGTCGAGGCCACGGCCGCCGTCGTCAGCGCGTTCCCGGTGGACCGGCTCGTGACCGTGCTCGTCGGGGACGCCTCGGGGATCGAGGAGCCCGTGCGGGCACTGGGGATCGGCGAGGTCACGGTGGTCTCCGGCTGACGTCGCAGGGCCGCCCGCGCCGTACGGCCCCACGGGCTCGCGCCCGAGAGCCCTGCCGTACGCCTGCGGGCGGCCCCGAACCGAGGGGCGCCCTCCGCCCTCGCCCCGTTGCATACCGCCCTGCGCTTACCACACACCCGTCTCGGGGGCTGGCAAATGCCCCGAATTCACCCGTACCCTGCTCGAATTGACAGGAAGTCGGCCGGTCTGCCCCTGTGGCATGCGCAACAAAAGCGTTGATCTGTTTGTTGGTCTGGAGTTGTCCCCTTTAGCGTCGGTCCGGCTGTCCGTCGGACCTGCGCCGCACCCGCGGTGCCGGACAGCCATCGCCGAGTCTCCCGGCGGCTGAGCCGGGGGAGCCGGGGACCCACATGTCCCGGGGTGAATCGGACGCTCTTCCCGAGAGGGCGCCCGTAGGAGACCTTCCTGCTCCGAACCCGTCAGCTAACCCGGTAGGCGAGAAGGAGGGAAAGGACCAGCCGCTTCATGGCGTTCACCCGTACTACCGGGAAGCACCGCCGTACCGGCCGCCTCGGACGCTCCACCGCGTACGTGGCAGGCGTCGCCGCACTCGCCGCCACCGGCGTCATCGGTGGCCTCACCGCAACACCCGCAACCGCCGCGCAGCGGCCGGCGGAGGGCGCCGGTCTGACCCGGGTCCTGGCCGGCGCCGCGACGGCCGACCGGATCAGCGCCCAGGCGGCCGCCCAGCGGCATGCCGCCTACGAGGCCGCCGCCCGCCGCACCGCCGAGCTCAAGGCGGAACGGAAGGCCGTGGAGACCAAGCGGAAGGCGGAGGCCGCCAAGCGCCGTGCGGTCAAGCGCCGCACGGCCAAGATGCGGGCGGCCCGTGCCGCCGTGCGCAGGAGCGTCGCCTACACCGTCCCGATCATCGGTTCGTACGTCACCACCGGCTACCGGACGGGCGGCTCCCTGTGGTCGTCCGGCAGCCACACGGGCATCGACTTCCACGCCGCGACCGGCACCCCCGTGCACGCCGTGGGCACGGGCACCGTCGTCGAGGCCGGCTGGGGCGGCGCCTACGGCAACAACATCGTCCTCAGGATGCACGACGGTACGTACACGCAGTACGGCCACCTCTCCACCATCGCCGTCACCGCCGGCCAGAGCGTCGCCCCGGGGCAGCGGATCGCACTCTCCGGGGCGACCGGCAACGCCACGGGCCCCCACCTGCACTTCGAGGCCCGCACCACGCCGGACTACGGCTCCGACATCGACCCGGTCGCCTACCTCCGCTCCCACGGCGTCAAGGTCTGATCCCACGTCCACCGTCCGCGGGCCCTGCGCCGGGCCCGCCGCGAACTCACGCGCCTGACGGCCCCCGGGTCTGACCCCCAAGAAGGAAACGGCCGAAAAGGGAATGCCCGACCGTCCGGCGCGGAGGACTCGGCCACCGGACACCGCACCCAGCGGTGTCCGGTGCGCGGTCCCAAGCAGTCCAGCAGTCCAGCAGTCCAGCAGTCCAAAAAATATCCATGGATTTCCGGCCCCCTTCGGTAAATGCGGTTCCCTGCAATAGAGTCGCGGGCAGGCTTCATCGGGCCGCGATTTCGCGGGATCAGGGCGGAGGTCGGGTCATGCGCATTCCCGCGCACTCGGTATGCACGGCCATCCGGGACGACATCGTCTCCGGTGCGCTGGAGCGCGGCAGCCGGCTCACCGAAGAGGTCCTCGCGCGACGTTACGGCGTCTCGCGCATCCCTGTGCGCGAGGCACTGCGCACCCTGGAGGCGGAGGGCTTCGTAGTCACCCGCAGGCACGCCGGCGCCTGCGTCGCCGAGCCCACCGAGCAGGAGGCCGCCGACCTCCTGGAGATCCGCCTGCTCCTGGAGCCGATGGGCGCCGCGCGCGCCGCGCAGCGCCGCACCCAGGCTCATCTGAAGGTGCTCAGAGGCCTGGTGCGCCTCGGGCACGACCGCGTCAGGCGTGGTCACGGCGAGGACCTGCGGTCACTGGAGAGCTGGTTCCACGAGACGCTCGCCCAGGCCTCGGGCAGCCCCGGCCTCACCGCGCTGCTCACCCAGCTCCGGCACAAGGTCGCCTGGATGTACACCGTCGACGTGAGCGAGCGCTCCACGGAGTGCTGGGCGGAGCACGCCGCGATCCTCGACGCCGTGGCCCGCGGCGACGCCGAGCGTGCCCGGTCGGTGACGGCGCTGCACAACGAACGGGGCATCCCGGCCCACCGCCTTCGCCTCCCCAGGACACCCGCGCGCCCCGACCGCGTGAGGGCTTCGTAACACGCCGTACATGCGGCGGGGCACCGTTTTTAACAGGCGCCCCGTAAAAACGGAGTCGGCGGTGATTCATATACGAGCATGAGCCCGGCAGTGCATAGGCGTGCGGTATCGCGAAATCCGGTGCCGGTTCCGTTTTTCGCGCCCCGGAATTCCTGCACCGTCTTGCCGGATTATGCGGGCACGCGTCCGGCGCGTATGCGGCGCATTGCCGCGTGACATTTACGTGTCCGGAAAATGTGAAACCCGCTCACGCGGAAGCACGTGTCTCACGCGGCGCACCTGTCTCATGCCGAAGCGCCGGTCCAACGCGGAAGCGCCGCTCTCACGCGGAACCGGCGGTCTCACACGGACCCGCCCGTCCCACGCGGAACCGGCGGTCTCACACGGACGCGCCCGACTCACGCGGAAACACTCGGCCCCGAACGCACAAAAACCGCACCCGCCGGCACGGCAACGGCCGGCGGATGCGGCATCGTGAGATGGCGCTCGGGTCTGAGACGGCCCTCGGGTTCCGGCTGCACGGGCGGGCACCCCCGCGAGCCGCAGCCGGGTTCGGCACCCGGCCGCAGTGGACCCTCAGACCGTCTCGGGCAGCTCCTCCAGGCCCTCGGACACCAGCTTCGCCAGCCGGTCCAGGGCCGCGTCCGCGCCCTCGGCGTCCGAGGTCAGCACGACCTCGTCGCCGCCCTGGGCCCCCAGGCCGAGCACCGCGAGCATGGACCCGGCGTTGACTGGAACGCCCTCGCCCTTGGCGATTTTCACCGGGACGCCCGAGGCCGTGGCCGCCCGGACGAAGATGGAGGCGGGGCGGGCGTGAAGGCCCTCGGCCCAGCCGATGTTGACGCGGCGCTCAGCCATGGTGTCGATGCCCTTTCAGATGTCTCGGCGTGTCCGGCAAAGGTCCCATGCGTGCCATCCGGACGGCGGCGTCCGTGCGGGCGGGGGCGTGGCGACGACTCCCGGGTGGTTGTCTAGACCAGTGTGTCACACGGGGCAGGAGCGCAGGGCGGGGCCACCGATCGAACACGACTCCGCGCGACAGCGGCTCCCCGCCTCGCGCCTGTCCTCATGCCCGCACCTCAAGCACCCCACGCACCTCGCCCCGCGACTCGTCACCCGCCGGCTACTCGGGACGCCTCGCCCAGAGGAGCCCGCGCACGGGCCCTCGCCCAAGGGACCCCGTGCCGGGAAGCCACGCGCGCGTCCCGCGGCCGGTCGTTCGGAGCGCACTCCGGCCGCCCCCAGCCGGTCGGAGCGTGCTCCGGCGCACCGCCCGCGGAACACGCCTCCGGCGGCGGTACACCGGCGCCCGAGGGCCGTACGCTGACCCCATGCAGAGCCCGTCGGACAGGCACGCCTACCCCGCGCACTGGGAGGCCGACGTGGTGCTCCGCGACGGCGGGACCGCGCGGATCAAGCCGATCACCGCCGACGACGCGGACCGCCTGGTCAGCTTCTACGAGCAGGTCTCCGACCAGTCGAAGTACTACCGCTTCTTCGCCCCCTATCCCCGGCTCTCCGCGAACGACGTGCGCCGCTTCACCCACCACGACTTCGTGGACCGGGTGGGCCTCGCGGCCGTGGTGGGCGGGGAGTTCATCGCGACCGTGCGCTACGACCGCATCGACGGCGACGGCAGGGCCGCCCCGGAGCCGGCCGACGAGGCCGAGGTCGCCTTCCTCGTGCAGGACGCCCACCAGGGCAGGGGCGTGGCGTCCGCGCTGCTGGAACACATCGCGGCCGTCGCGCGCGAACGCGGTATTCGCAGGTTCGCCGCCGAGGTGCTGCCCGCCAACACCAAGATGGTCAAGGTCTTCACGGACGCCGGCTACCAGCAGCAGCGGACCTTCGAGGGCGGCGTCGTACGCCTGGAGCTGGATCTGGCTCCCACCGAGGCGTCCCGCGCCGTCCAGCTCGCCCGCGAGCAGCGGGCCGAGGCGCGCTCCGTGCAGCGGCTGCTGCGGCCCGGCTCCGTCGCCGTCATCGGCGTCAGCCGGACCGCGGGCGGGGTGGGCCGCAGCGTGCTGGCCAACATCCGCGCCGCCGGCTTCACGGGCCGGCTCTACGCCGTGAACAAGGCCTTCCCCGAGGAGACGACCACGTTCGACGGCGTTCCCGCGCTCCGGTCCCTCGGGGAGCTGCGCGAACCCGTCGACCTCGCCGTGGTCGCGGTTCCCGCGCCGCTGGTGCCCGAGGTGGTCGACACGTGCGGGGAGAACGGCGTGCAGGGGCTCGTCGTGCTCTCGGCCGGCTATGCCGAGAGCGGTGACGAGGGACTGGAGCGGCAGCGGGCGCTGGTCCGCCAGGCCCGCTCGTTCGGCATGCGGATCATCGGCCCCAACGCCTTCGGCATCGCCAACACCGCACCGGACGTCCTGCTGAACGCCTCGCTCGCCCCGCAACTGCCGAGGCCGGGGCGGATCGGGCTGTTCACGCAGTCCGGCGCGATCGGCATCGCCCTGCTGTCCCGGCTGCACCGGCGGGGCGGAGGCGGTCCGGTCCCCGCGGAGCCGGCGGCCGCCCCCGCCGGTACCACCGGGACGGCCCCGGCTGGCGCGACAGATGTGTCAGATGCCTCAGGCGCGGAGGGTGCCACCGGTGTCGAGGGCGTTGCCGGTGTCGTCGATGTCGCAGGCGTCGCAGGCGTCGCAGGCGTCGCAGGCGTCTCCACGTTCCTGTCCGCCGGAAACCGCGCCGACGTCTCCGGCAACGACGTCCTCCAGTACTGGTACGAGGACCCGGACACCGACGTCGCTCTGATGTACCTGGAGTCGATCGGCAACCCGCGCAAGTTCACGCGCCTGGCCCGGCGCACCGCCGCCGCCAAGCCGCTCGTGGTCGTGCAGGGCGCCCGGCACACCGGAAGCGCGCCCACCGGGCACGCCGTGCCGCCCACCCGGCTGCCCCACGCCACCGTCTCCGCGCTGCTCCGGCAGGCCGGCGTCATCCGGGTGGAGACCATCACCGAGCTGGTCGACGCGGGCCTCCAGCTCGCCGCGCAACCGCTGCCCGCCGGGCCCCGGGTGGCCATCCTCGGCAACTCCGAGTCCCTGGGCCTGCTCACGTACGACGCCTGCCTCTCCGAGGGGCTGCACCCGCTGCGGCCCCGGGACCTGACGACCGCGGCGACCCCCGGCGACTTCCATGCCGCGCTGGGGGAGGCCCTGGCGGATCACAGTTGCGACGCGGTGGTGGTCACCGTGATCCCCGCCGTGGACGGCGGGCCCACCACGGACGGCGTCCTGGCCGGGGCGCTCCGGTCCGCCGCGGCCGCGCACCCGCACAAGCCCGTCTCCGTGGTCCACGTCGAGCTGGGCGGCCTGGCCGACGCGCTGTCCGCGGCCGGCAGCACCGGCCCGCCCCGGCCCGAGCGAACGGCCCAGGGGGAGCCGCACCCGGCACCCCCCGTCCCCGCCGCACCCCCCGAGCCCCCGGCGCCCCCCGCCCCCGAAGAGGCCCACGACCGCCGCATCCCCGCCTACCCGGCCGCCGAACGTGCCGCCCGTGCCCTCGCCGAGGCGGTGAAGTACGCGCAGTGGCGCCGTGAGGCGGCCGACCCCGGCAGAGTGCCCCAGTACGACGACATCGAGGAGAAGCGGGCGGCGGAGCTGATCGGCGCCCTGATGGAGCGCGCGGGCAACGATCCGCGCGGGGCCACGCTCGCCCCCGAGGACACCGGCGACCTGCTCGGCGCCTACGGCATCACGCTCCGCGCCGCCCTGCCCGCGCCCGGTCCCGAGGAGGCCGTCCGGGCCGCCGCGGCGGTCGGCTACCCCGTGGCGCTCAAGACCACCGCGCCCCACCTGCGGCACCGCGCCGACCTCGGCGGCGTCCGGCTCGACCTGGCGGACGAGGAGCAGCTCCGCCGCGCCTACTCGGAGCTCACCCACACCTTCGGCAGCCCCGGGGAACTGCTCCCGGTCGTCCAGGCGATGGCCCCGCGCGGCGTCGACACCGTCGTGCGCGCCGTCATCGACCCCAGCGCCGGAGCCGTGCTCTCCTTCGGGCTCGCCGGCGCGCCCTCGGAACTGCTCGGGGACATGGCGCACCGCCTCATCCCGGTCACCGACCGGGAGGCACACGCCGTGATCAGGTCCATCCGGACGGCACCGCTCCTCTTCGGCTGGCGCGGCGCGCAGCCGGCCGACACCGGTGCCCTCGAAGAGCTGCTGCTCCGCCTCTCACGCCTGGTCGACGACCATCCGGAGGTCGTCGCGGTCTCCCTGGAGCCCGTGGTCGTGGCCGGACACGGGGTGTCCGTGCTGGGTGCCTCCGTGCGGCTCGCCCCGCCGCCCGCGCGCACCGACCTCGGCCCGCGCACCATGCCCGCCTACTGAAGGCGGCGGCCCGGACACCGCCCGGGAGCAGCCGGTCGCAGCAGGGCCGTACACCGGCCCTCCTGCGGGACCTGAGGCGGGCCCCAGGGCCGTAGGATGGACGGCATGGCCAAGACCAGTACGACGACCCAGGGGCTGCGAGCGGCGATCGAGCGCAGCGGCTACTACCCGGCGATCGTGGCCGAGGCGGTGGAGGCCGCGATCGGCGGCGAGAACATCGGGTCGTACCTGGTCCATCAGGAGACCACCTTCGACGCGAACGAGGTGCGCCGTCATGTGACGGTCCTCGTGCTCACCGGCACCCGGTTCATCGTGAGCCACACCGACGAGCAGGCGGCGGACTCCAGCTCGCCGACGCCGTACGCCACCACCTCCACCGAATCGGTGAAGATCGGCCGGATCTCCTCGGTGGTGGTCAGCCGGGTCGTGGCGAACCCGGAGTCGTACACCCCCGGCACGCTGCCCCGCGAGGTGGTGCTGACCATCGGGTGGGGCGCCGTGTCCCGGCTCGACCTGGAGCCCGCCGCCTGCGGCGACCCCAACTGCGAGGCCGACCACGGCTACACGGGCAGCTCCACGGCCGACGATCTCAGCCTGCGGGTCAGCGAGGCCGGTGACGGCGCGGACGCCGTACGGCAGACCCTCGCCTTCGCCCAGGCGCTGTCCGAGGCCACCACGGCCGCCGGCGCGGACACCGGGCACTGATGGCACAGCCCGCGCTGGACCCACCCGAGCAGCTCGCCATCGCCACCGCCCCGGTCCCGGAGTACGGCACCGGCTCGCTCGCCGACCTGCTGCCGACGATCGCCGCACACCAGGGTGTGGCCGGGACGTCCGCCGGGATCCAGGAGCTCGCTCCGGCCGACCGCGTCTGCGTCTTCCTGATCGACGGCCTCGGCTGGGAGCAACTCCAGGCGCACCCCGGCGAGGCCCCGTACATGACCGCCCTGCTGGGGACCTCGCGCGGCGGCACGGGCCGCCCCATCACGGCGGGCTTCCCCGCCACCACCGCGACGTCCCTGGCGTCGGTGGGCACCGGGCTGCCCCCGGGCGCGCACGGCCTGCCCGGCTACACGGTCCGCGACCCGGAGACCGGCGGCCTGATGAACCAGCTCCGCTGGCAGCCGTGGACGTCGCCGGGCCAGTGGCAACCTCACCCCACGCTCTTCCAGCGGGCCGCGGAGGCGGGCGTGCACACCGCGCAGGTGTCCTCCCCGACGTTCGCGACCACCCCGCTCACCCAAGTCGCGCTCAGCGGCGGCACCTTCCACGGCCGGCTCCCCGGCGAGGAGCGCATGGACCTCGCCGCCGAGCAGCTCGCGGGCGGCGACCTCTCCCTCGTCTACACGTACTACGCGGACGTGGACGGCAAGGGGCACCGCTTCGGGGTCGACTCCGACGAGTGGCGCGCCGAGCTGGCCCGCGCCGACCGGCTGGTGCGCCGCCTCGCGGAGCAGCTGCCGCCGCGCAGCGCCCTGTACGTGACGGCCGACCACGGCATGCTCGACGTCGCCTTCGACGAGCAGCACCGCATCGACTTCGACGACGACTGGGAGCTGCGCGCCGGTGTCGCCCTGCTGGGCGGCGAGGGCCGCGCCCGGCACGTCTACGCGGTTCCGGGCGCGGCGTCGGACGTGCTCGCGGTCTGGCAGGAGGTGCTCGGCGACCGGTTCTGGGTGGCCGGACGGGACGAGGCCATCGCCGCCGGCTGGTTCGGCCCCGTGGTCGAGGAGCGGGTGTACCGGCGGCTGGGCGACGTGATCGCGGCGGCCAGGGACGACGTCTTGATCACCGCGAGCCTGCTGGAACCCAAGGAGTCGGCCATGGTGGGCAACCACGGCTCCATGACACCCGCCGAGCAACTGGTCCCGCTGCTCGAGGTACGCGGCTGACGGCTGCTCGGCGACGTCGCCCCGGCACCTTCCCCGGCGAGACGGTCAGTCGGGCGTCCGTACGAGGGCGAACGCCGCGCCCGCCGGGTCGGTGAGGGTGGCGACCCGGCCGTAGGGGCCGTCCCGCGGCGGTTCGACGACGCTGCCGCCGAGCTCCGTGGTCCGCGCGACCGCGGCGTCGACGTCGACGGTCTCGAAGTACGTCATCCAGTGGGCGCCCCTGCCATGCAACTGCGGGCCACCGACTCCGCGGATGGAGGCCACGGGTCGGCCGTCCGCCGTATGCAGGGTCACGCAGTCGGGGCCCGCGGAGACGTTCGGCTTGTGCGTGCAGCCGAAGACGTCCTCGTAGAACCTGATGACCCGCGCCGACTCATGGGTCATCAGCTCCGTCCAGGCCGGTGCGCCGGGCGTCCCGGAGACCGGGCGGCCCGGGTAGGCGGGCGCGTGCCGGATGCCGAAGACGGCGCCGCTCGGGTCGGAGGCGAGGGCCAGCCGGCCGGCGGCTCCCGCGTCCAGCGGCCCGAAGCCGACGGTGCCGCCGCACAGCCGCACCATCTCGGCGGTGAGGTCCACGTCGTCCGTGGCCAGGTAGGGCGTCCACGCGACGGGGTCGCGGCGCTCGTCGGGAAGCTGCCCGATCACGGCCACCTCCCGGCCGTCCAGCAGCGCCTGTGCGTAGTACCCCAGCGGGGTCGCGGTGGGCTGGGGCCGGAACTCCCAGCCGAACAGCGCTCCGTAGAAGTCCTGGGTGGTCGTCAGGTCGTGCACCAGCAGACTCACCCAGCAGGGCGTTCCCGGTGTCCGCCGGGGGTGCCCGGGGGCACCCAGTCTGCCGGTCGAACCCAGCGCCTCGGTCATCGTCACTCTCTCCTCGACCCTTCGTGGTGCCGCTTCGCTGCCGCTCCGTCCGCAGGGGAGTGCGTGGCGTGCCCCATTGCACCCGCACGCTCTGGAGCTGCTCGCCTTAATAGTTCGGCTACTTTTTCCGGTTCTCGTCGGCTTTCTGGCTGCTTCTTATTGATTTTTCGTTTCTGCTTAATGATCCGCGGATGTAAGGCAGATGCACAACGTGTGTCTACTCCAGTACGCGCAGTGGTCGCATCTGGTCGTCGAGCAGAGTATCCGGGGGGCGGCGGGGGAGCCACCCCGTGCGCAAGGATGGCGTCATGGAAGCCATCATCTCCGCATCCGAACTCTTGGCCGAATCTGCCGGGCCCAAACCTCCGCTGCTGCTGGACGTGCGCTGGCAGCTCGGCGGTCCGAACCAGCGGCCCGCGTATGCCGAGGGCCATATCCCGGGTGCCGTCTTCATCGATCTGGACGCCCAGTTGGCCGGTCCCGCCGGGGCGGCCGGCAGGCATCCGCTGCCCGACATCGAGGCCTTCGGCGCGGCCATGCGCGCGGCCGGGGTGCGTAGTGACCGTCCGGTCGTCGTCTACGACGGCGGCCAGGGCTGGGCCGCCGCACGCGCCTGGTGGCTGCTGCGCTGGACGGGCCACCCCTCGGTCCGCGTGCTGGACGGCGGCCTCGGCGTCTGGCAGGGACCGCTGGAATCCGGGGAGTCGGAGAGCCGGCCGGAGGCCGGTGATTTCCGGCCCGCTCCCGGCCCGTCCCGATCCGTTTCCGATCTGGCACGGTCGGCGGAGGGCAACTCCCCAACGATTTCGGAAGGTTCCGAAACGGGAGCTGAGGCGTCCGGACTGCTGGACGCGGACGGGGCCGCCGCGCTCGCCCGGTCCGGGGTGCTGCTGGACGCCCGGGCCGCCGAGCGCTACCGCGGCGACGTCGAGCCGATGGACCCGGTGGCGGGCCACATCCCGGGCGCGGTGTCCGCGCCGACCGCGGAGAACGTCACCGCGGACGGCCGCTTCCTGCCCGCCCGTGAACTCGCCGAGCGCTTCGCGGCGCTGGGTGCGGCGGGCGGCGCGGAGGTCGGTGTCTACTGCGGCTCCGGGGTCTCCGGCGCCCACGAGGTGCTGGCCCTGGCCGTCGCGGGCATCCGGGCGGACCTGTACCTGGGCTCGTGGTCCGAGTGGTCCTCGGATCCGGACCGGCCGGTCGCCACGGGGCCCGATCCCCAGTAATAGACATGCACACGGCAAGACGGCGGCCGCACAGGGGTGCAGCCGCCGTCTTCGCACAGGTGCTCCTACTCTTGCTTCTTCCGGCGGGTGCCGAAGACGATCTCGTCCCAGCTCGGCACCGCGGCCCTGCGTCCCGGGCGTACGCCGTCCGCCTCGGCCTGACGGTCCGTGGAGCCGACCAGCCGCTCGCGGTGGCCGCCGACCGAACGCGGCATCAGCACGTCCGCGTACGCGGACCCCGCCGAGGCCGCGGGCGCCGGGGGCTCCTCGGCCTCCGGCTCCTGCTCGGGCTCCTCCGGGGTGTGCTCGGCGGCCGGCTCGGGACGCTCGGGCACCACCAGGTCGCCGCGGAAGCTCGGCACGGCCTCCAGCAGGCTGGTGAGCGAGTCCCGGCCCTGGTCGCCGTCGTCGTCCATGGGACTGGTGGGCCCGGGCAGGCTCGGCCGTTCCGAGCGCTCGCGCGGAAGCCGTGCGATGCGCGGGACGAACGGGAAGCTCGGCTCCGGCGCGGCGAGGTCGTCGGTCTCGCCGATCAGGGAGCGCGCTTCCTCGTCCACGGCCTGCACGAGGCGGCGCGGCGGGTCGTACGTCCAGCTTGCCGTGTGGGTCTCGCCGGCGACGCGGTAGACGAGCAGCACCTCCCAGGTGCCGTCGTCGCGCCGCCACGAGTCCCACTGCACGGCGTCGCGGTCGGCACCGCGCATGAGTAGCCGCTCCTGGACGGCCTCACCGAGCTGGGGGCCGATGTTCTCACCCGGACGGCGTACCGGAGTCTTCCGGGCTCGCTCGGCCATGAAGGCGCGCTCCGCCAGCACGGGGCCCTCGAAGCGCCGCACCCGGTCAACGGGGATGCCGGCGAGCTGGGCGACCTCTTCCGCGGTGGCGCCCGCGCGTATACGCGCCTGGATGTCACGCGGGCGGAGATGGCTCTCCACCTCGATCTCGATCTGGCCCAGACGAGGACGGTCGCCCCGAACGGCGGCGCGGAGCCGCTCGTCGATGGGAAGCGTGTACTCCGTGCTGTCCGCAGCCTTCAGCACCAGCCGTGTGCCGTCATTTGAGACGGCCACGACACGCAGTTCGGGCATGGGGACCTCCCGGGTGGTGCCTGCCGACGTCACGTGCGTCGCTGCTTCCGCTGGTCGAGTGTGGCCTGCCCGGGTGCAGCCTGCCACAACCTTGCCGTGTTGCCCGGCGTGTCGGGCGTGGACCCTGGATCGCCGTTATGGCACGGTTACCTTTTTGCAACGCTGAGTGACTGCTCTGGCCACTCTGTGCGACGCGGAGTGCAACGTGCCCCCTTTCGGCGGTCCTGGAAGGCCCTCGGCGCCCCGGCGGTAGACCGGACCCAGGGCTCGCAACAGTACTCCATTGGGCCAGCCGGGTGGACCGGCGCGCCGTCGAAGTTCTGTAGAGGTGCGGGAGTTGACTGGTGTTTCGGTGGATCACGTGGAGATTATGCGTGGCATAGTTCACGAATCCGCCAGAAGTGGAACCACGATACCTCGCTCATTCGTACCCTAGCTGTGCAATTTCCCGTGCAAACGGTCGAGAAGGGCAGGCAAGGGTCGCAGATGGGCAAGATGCCGGATCCCCGACGGCACGCGCAGGGGTACGCCGACGGCGGGGCGGGCGACCCGACGGGCAGGGGCACGGTGGGCGGCCGCGGTGCACGCGGCGGGGCGACCGGAGCCGACCCGGACGTGGCGGGCACCTCCGAGGACGCCCCTGAGGAGGGCGGCCACAGGCGCCGGCTCGACCTGAACCTGCCTCAGGTGGCCGGGAGCGCCGTGGCCGCGGTGGTGGCCGCCAAGTTCGCCGCGAACCTCGGCGTGTACGGCACCATCCTCGGCGCCGGCCTCGTCAGCGCGATAGCCACCTGCGGCGGCCCGCTCTTCCAGCACTTCTTCCGGCGCACCGGCGAGCAGATCCGCGTCGCCGCATCCCAGGCCAAGCCGCGTGCCCGGCAGGTGCCGGTGCCCAGGCAGCAGGACGGGTTCCCGGTGCCGGCGACCTTCCGGTCCGAGATGAAGGGGGAGACGGCACCCGGGGGGCTGGGGGACGCCCGGGCGTTGACGACCGTCACCCCGCGTGCGCAGGACCGGCCGCCGCACGGTCAGGACGTGGATCCCTGGGCTCCGCGCGGCACCGGCGGGGGCGACCGGGACGCCGCGGCGGGCGGCGACGCGTGGGACCCCTCGGCCGTGCCGGGTACGGGCACGGCCGACACGGCGGCCACGGGCGGTTCCCCGGCTGCGGGCGCCCGGCGCGACGACATCACCCTTCTGCTGCGCCGGGCCATGGCCCAGAGGGACGCGCAGCGGGAGCACGGCCCACCGCTCCACCCGGGCGCCCCGGCTCAGGGCGTGGCGATGGGGAGCGGGGTTCCGGGGGAGTACGGGGAGCCGTCGGAGGAGTACAGCGAGGGGACCGTGCACCACGCGCGCGTGCGCGGCCTGAAGCGGCCCCTGATCGCGGCCGGCCTGGTCTTCGCGGTGACCATGGGCGGCATCACGGGCTACGAGCTGGTGTCCGGCCACAGCCTCGGCGGCGGGACGGCCGGTACCACGATCGGCAACGTCTTCGGCGGCGGTCACCCCACGGCCCGGCACACCCCGGCCACACCCCCGGCGACGCCCACCGACCGGCCGTCGGACAGCGCGCCGTCCGGTCAGCAGCCGGACCAGGACACCGGGAGCCCCACCCCCGGTACCGAGCAGCCGCAGGACCGGGGCACCACCCCCACCCCCGGCGAGACGGACGGCTCCGGCACCGGCTCCGGCTCTGGCGGCACCGGTTCGCACCACCACACCCCCGACCCCGGCAACAGCCCCGGGCAGGACCAGCCCACGTCCCCGGCCACCCCCACCCCGACGCCCAGCCAGGACGGCGGCACGTCACCGGACACGGGCAAGCAGGGCTCCACCACCCAGGACCAGGAGCGCCCGTTCGCCCCCACGGGCTGACCCACGCGGCCCCGAGCCGTGAGCCGTCCGGGGCACGCACCGGGGCTGGACCTGCAAGAGAGGGCTGACCCCGCACACAAGGGGCGCGGGAAACTGCGCGATCAACCACGACGATGCCGACGCTGTGACATGGCGGAGAAACCACCGCACATAACGGGCGCGGGGAACTGCGCGATCAACCACGACGATGCCCGCGCTGTCGTACCGCGGAGAAACCACCGCAGATAAGGGGCGCGGGGAACTGCGCAAACCGCCGGGACGGCGAAACCGCCGAGCCGCCATACCGCCGAGCCGCCATACCGCCGAGCCGCCATACCGCCGTACCGCCGGGGCACCGGGACCAAGGGGCGAGCCCCGGCCGTGGGGCCGGCCCTCAGTCCCCCAGAACCCGCCGCAAGTAGTCGTTCCCGAACACCCGCCCGGGATCGAGCCGATCCCGCAGCGCCGTGAACTCGCCGAACCGCGGATACACCCCGGAGAGGTACGCGGCATCGCGCGTATGCACCTTCCCCCAGTGCGGCCGCCCGCCATGGCCGACGAAGATGCGCTCTGCGGCCGTGAAGTACTGCTGGTAGGGCGTGCCCCGGTACATGTGGACGGCCACATAGGCGCTGTCCCTGCCGGACGCCGTGGACAGCGTGATGTCGTCCGCGGGCGCCGTGCGCACCTCGACGGGGAAGCTGATCCGCAGCCGCGAGCGGTCCACCATGGCCCTCAGCTCCCGCAGCGCCGTCACCAGCGCCGCCCGCGGCAGGGCGTACTCCATCTCCACGAAGCGCACGCGTCGGGGGCTTGTGAAGACTTTGTACGGGATGTCCGTGTAGGTGCGCGCGGACAGCGCGCGGCTGGCCACCCGGGCGATCGCCGGCACGGTCGAGGGAACCGCGCGGCCCAGCGTGTTGACCGCCTGGAAGAGGCCGTTGGAGAGCAGTTCGTCGTCAACCCAGCCGGTGACCCTGCTGAGCGGTGCGGGCGGGCCCGCGCTGCGGTTGTTCCGCTTGGTGTTGCAGTTGCCGGTGTGCGGGAACCAGTAGAACTCGAAGTGCTCGTTCTCCGCGACGAGCCCGTCGAACTCCTCCATGACCCGGTCGAAGCGCATCGGCTCCTCGCGCGCGGCGAGCAGGAAGACCGGCTCCACCGCGAACGTCACCGCGCTGATCACACCGAGCGCGCCGAGGCCGACCCGGGCCGCGGCGAACACCGCGCGCTCCTCCTCGGTCCCGTCGGCGGAGCAGGTGAGCACCGAGCCGTCCGCGGTCACCAGTTCCAGGGCGTGCACCTGCGCCGCGATCGACGCCGAGTCCCGGCCGGTGCCGTGCGTGCCGGTGCTGATGGCGCCCGACACCGTCTGCTCCATGATGTCGCCCATGTTCGTGAGCGACAGGCCCTCGCGGGCCAGCGCCGCGTTCAGCCGCTTCAGCTGGGTGCCCGCGCCCACCGTGACGGTGCCCGCCGCGCGGTCGACGGCGCGGATCCCGGAGAGCAGGCCCGGCCGTATCAGCAGCCCGTCCGTGGCCGCGGCCGCGGTGAACGAGTGGCCGGTGCCCACGGCCTTCACCCTCATGCCGTCCTCGGCGGCCTTGCGGACCGCCGCCGAGAGCTCCTCGACGGAGGCCGGGGCGGCCTCGCGTACCGGCCGTGCCGTGACGTTGCCCGCCCAGTTGTGCCACGCGGTTCCGTTCCCGTACGCCATTGCCGAGAGCTCCTCCCGCCGTGGCGGCCGCCGCCGGGGCGGCGGCCGTGCAGCCCGGTTACCGACCGGTCAGTACCGCCGGCCGGTGGTGGGGGATCATACCCATGCCCGCAGGGTTCTCCATCCCCCGCGCCCCCCCTCCGACGGCGCCGATCAGGTCGGCCGTTTCCCTGCCGCCGAGCACGGATGGGAGGATCGGGGGCATGCCCGAAGAGCTGGATTCCACCCCTTACGACGCCTTGCTGCTGCTCTCGTTCGGCGGCCCCGAGGGCCCCGACGACGTCATCCCGTTCCTGGAGAACGTGACCCGGGGCCGCGGCATCCCCCAGGAGCGCCTGAAGGAGGTGGGGCGGCACTACTACCTCTTCGGCGGGGTCAGCCCCATCAACGACCAGAACCGCGCCCTGCTCGACGCCCTCCGCAAGGACTTCGCCGAGCACGGCCTGGACCTCCCCGTGTACTGGGGCAACCGCAACTGGGCCCCCTATCTCACCGACACCCTGCGCGAGATGGCCGCCGCCGGCAGGCGGCGCGTCCTGACGGTGGCCACCAGCGCCTACGCCTCGTACTCGGGCTGCCGCCAGTACCGCGAGAACCTCGCCGAGGCGCTGGCGACCCTGGAGTCCGAGGGCCTGGAGCCGCCCCGGATCGACAAGCTGCGGCACTACTTCAACCACCCGGGCTTCCTGGAGCCCATGATCGACGGCGTGCTGGCCTCGCTGGCCGATCTGCCCGCGGACGTGCGCGACGGCGCCCACCTCGCGTTCACCACCCACTCCATCCCGCAGGCGTCCGCCGACACCTCCGGGCCCGTCGAAGGCCACGGCGACGGCGGCGCCTACGTGGCACAGCACCTGGACGTGGCGCGGCTGATCGCCGACGCGGTCCGGGAGCGTACGGGGGCCGAGCACCCGTGGCGCCTCGTCTACCAGTCCCGTTCGGGCGCCCCGCACATCCCCTGGCTTGAGCCGGACATCTGCGACCACCTTGAGGAGCTGCACGCCGCCGGGGCGCCCTCCGCGGTGATGGTCCCCATCGGCTTCGTCTCCGACCACATGGAGGTCAAGTACGACCTGGACACGGAGGCGACCGCCAAGGCCGAGGAACTGGGCCTGCCGGTGCGCCGCTCGCCCACGGTCGGCGCCGACCCGCGCTTCGCCGCGGCCGTGCGCGAGCTGGTCGTCGAGCGCGCCGCCACGGAGCGCGGCCTGCCGGTGCGCCGCTGCGCCCTGGGCGAGCTGGGCCCGAGCCACGACGTCTGCCCCGTGGGCTGCTGCCCGGCCCGCGCCCCCAAGCCCGCCGCCGCGGGCGCGGACAGCCCCTACGCGTGACGCCGAAGCCACACCCGCGACATCCGCCTGCCGACTCTCCGCCGACCCGGCCTCCTCGCCCCGGTCCCACCGACGTGACCGCGGCTCCGGGGCCATCCGCCCCACCGACCAAGCCGGCGCTCGCACGCCGGTCCCCTAGGAGAACCGTGACCAGCTCCGCGCAGTCCGGCCAGCCCGATCAGCCCGAGAAGTCCGCAGAGTCCGGCCGGACCCCCCGGTCCGACCAGAGCACGCAGAGCACGCAGTCCCCGCAGCCCGGCCCGGCAGAGCGGGCCGAGCGCGACGAGCTCCTCGCCCTCGCCAAGGAGGCGGCCCGCAGGGCGGGCACGCTGCTGCGCGACGGCCGCCCCGCCGACCTCGGTGTCGCCGCCACCAAGTCGAGCCCCATCGACGTCGTCACGGAGATGGACATCGCCGCCGAGAAACTGATCACCGGCTTCCTCGGGGAGCACCGGCCCGCGGACGGCTTCCTCGGAGAGGAGGGCGCCTCCCGTACCGGCACCAGCGGGGTGCGCTGGGTGATCGACCCGCTCGACGGCACCGTGAACTACCTCTACGGCCTGCCCACCTGGTCGGTGTCGATCGCCGCGGAGCGCGACGGGGAGACCGTCGTCGGGGTCGTGGAGGTGCCGATGCGCGGGGAGACGTTCCACGCCGTGCTCGGCGGCGGGGCGTACGCGGGCGAGCAGCGGCTGCGCTGCCGTGCCGACGCGCCCCTGGAGCAGTCCCTCGTGGCCACCGGTTTCAACTACGTGACCACCGTCCGCGACCACCAGGCTGAGGTGGCCCGGCAGCTCGTCCCCCAGGTCAGGGACATCCGGCGGGGCGGCTCGGCCGCGGTCGACCTGTGCGATCTCGCCGCCGGGCGGCTCGACGCGTACTTCGAGCGCGGCCTCAACCCGTGGGACATGGCCGCCGGCGACCTGATCGCGCGCGAGGCGGGTGCCCTCACCGGCGGCCGGCCCGGCGAGCGGCCGTCCTATGACCTCGCGCTGGCGGCCACGCCCGGCGTCTTCGCGCCGCTCCAGCGGATCCTGGACGAGCTGGGCGCCTGGCACGACTAGCCACCCGCCACGCCCGCCGTACGACGTCACGAGCACGTGACCGCGCGCTGAGACACGAGAAAGGCCCCGAAGCCCTCTGGGAGGCTTCGGGGCCCCTTCGGCCCTGAATGACTACGTTCAGCCGGCTGAGACTCCGGCCTCCACGCTCTGCGCGCCGACCTCCACGCCGTGCTCGGCGGCGAGGCGGTGCAGGTCGTCGAGTTCCCCCTGCTCCACATCGGCAAGGAAGTCGTCCCCGGTTTCGCGTGCCCGCGTCAGGTCAGACTCGGTCGCCCTTATGCGCTGCAGAAGGCCTGCGGTGAATGCGTCCATGGTTGCGCCCCCTCGTCCTGGGTCGTCGGTGGTGGCACGGGGGTGTGCCCTGGAAAGGGAAGCGATCACGTAACCTTGCGGCCCGCAGGGCGGGTCGTGGCACGCCACATACAAAGCGTGATCTCGGGTGTAACCGACGTCATCCCCGTGTCCGCAGCGGCGGAAACCTCACCCCGCGAGAAAATTCACACGATCCGGGAGCCCGCGGCCGGCAGGACGTCTTACCGCCGGTTTATGGCTGAAAGAGGCAGGATGGAGGCCTCACCCCCTACAGGTTTCCGTCCGCGATGCGATCGGTCCCGAGGGCGCTCCGGCCCGGGGCCCGCGGTCCCGCGCGGGCGCACGCGGGCACACAAGGAGGAGCGACGTGCGTGTACTCGTCGTCGAGGACGAGCAACTGCTCGCCGACGCGGTGGCCACCGGGCTGCGCAGGGAGGCCATGGCCGTGGACGTGGTCTACGACGGCGCCGCCGCGCTGGAACGGATCGGCGTCAACGACTACGACGTCGTCGTCCTCGACCGTGACCTGCCGCTCGTCCACGGCGACGACGTCTGCCGCAAGCTCGTCGAGCTGGGCATCCCCACCCGGGTCCTGATGCTCACCGCGTCGGGCGACGTCAGCGACCGGGTCGAGGGCCTGGAGATCGGCGCCGACGACTACCTGCCGAAGCCGTTCGCGTTCACCGAGCTCATCGCGCGCGTGCGGGCTCTCGGGCGGCGCACCAGCCTGCCGCTGCCGCCCGTCCTGGAGCGCGCCGGCATCAAGCTCGACCCCAACCGCCGCGAGGTCTTCCGGGACGGCCGGGAGGTCCAGCTCGCCCCCAAGGAGTTCGCCGTCCTGGAGGTGCTGTTGCGCAGCGAGGGCGCCGTGGTCTCCGCGGAGCAGCTCCTGGAGAAGGCCTGGGACGAGAACACCGACCCGTTCACCAATGTCGTGCGGGTGACCGTGATGACGCTGCGCCGCAAGCTCGGCGAGCCGGCCGTCATCGTCACCGTGCCCGGCTCCGGCTACCGGATCTGATCCCCGGTGGCCGCACCCCCCGCGCCGCCCTCGGCGCCCCCGAAGCCGACCTGGGACCCCAGGCGGCCCGACCCGTTCCCCTGGCTGCGCCCGACGATCCGCATACGCCTGACCCTGCTGTACGGCGGCATGTTCCTGATCGCCGGCATCCTGCTGCTGTCGATCATCTACCTGCTGGCCGCGCAGGCCGTGCACGTCGGCAACGACCTGCCGTTCACGATCGTCTCCGGCCAGGTCACGGTCCGTAGCGACGCGTGCCCCAACCTGGACTCCTTCACGGGCCCCCGTGACGACGTGATGGACGCGCTGAACGCCTGCGTCAACCAGCAGCGGCACGAGGCGCTGGACAACCTCCTCAGCCGCTCCCTGCTGGCCCTGCTGGGCCTCGCCGTGATCGCGTTCGCCTTCGGGTACGCGATGGCGGGCCGGGTGCTCTCGCCGCTCGGCCGCATCACGCGTACCGCGCGCCGAGTGGCCGGATCGGACCTGTCCCGGCGCATCGAGCTGGATGGTCCCGACGACGAGTTCAAGGAGCTCGCCGACACCTTCGACGACATGCTGAACCGGCTGGAGCGCGCCTTCACCGCGCAGCAGCGCTTCGTCGGGAACGCCTCGCACGAGCTGCGCACCCCGCTCGCGATCAACCGCACGCTCCTGGAGGTGCACCTGTCCGACCCGGACGCCCCGCCCGAGCTCCAGCAGCTCGGCAAGACCCTGCTCGCGACGAACGAGCGCAGCGAGCAGCTCGTCGAGGGCCTGCTGCTGCTCGCACGCAGCGACAACCAGATCGTGGAGCGGGGCCCCGTCGACCTGGCCGAGGTCGCCTCGCGCGCGATCGACCAGGTGCGCGCGGAGGCGGACCAGGCCGGAGTGCAGATCCGCGGCGAGCGGGCGGCCGCGGTGGTGCAGGGCAACGGAGTGCTGCTGGAGAGGATCGCCCTCAACCTCGTGCAGAATGCGGTGCGCTACAACGTCCCCCGGGACGGCTGGGTGGAGGTGACGACCGAGGCCCGGAACAGGCAGGCGGTACTGCTGGTGGCGAACACCGGACCCGTGGTGCCCGCCTACGAGATCGACAACCTCTTCGAGCCGTTCAGGAGGCTGCGCACCGAGCGGACAGGAAGTGACAAAGGCGTCGGACTCGGCCTGTCCATCGTGCGCTCGGTGGCGCGTGCACACGGCGGCTGGATCGGTGCGGAACCGCGCGAAGGCGGTGGGCTTGTGATGCGCGTCACCCTTCCGATGTGAGGCGGCCGTGCTCTTTTCGTCATCTTTTCTCGCGCACGTGTTCGCTTTCCGCGGAAATTTCGAGCCTGATTTTCGGAGCCGCAGTGTGTGATCGATCACATGAGGAGGCTTCGGCGTGCCTACGCTCTGTGGTCGTCCGCACCGGGGGAAAGCCGGGAAAATCCGGGTTTTCGAGGCCGCCGATCACGGGAAGTACACGGGGTGGCGCTCGTGAACCAAGGCACCGGGACCGTGTACGGTGCCCTTCGCCATCCCAGCCGATCACCCGTGAGGGGGTCGGTTGGGTGTCGATTGAGTAACAGACCTTGATGTGAGGCAAAATCTCCGCCTCGGGTCGGGCACAAGTCCGGCCTCTCACGCGTTACGTGCGCTGGAGACACCACAGACACCCAGAGGGGGAGACGGATATGGCAACGGATTACGACACCCCACGTAAGACCGATGACGACCTCAACGAGGACAGCATCGAAGAGCTGAAGGCCCGGCGGAACGACAAGTCCACCTCGACTGTCGACGTGGACGAGTTCGAGGCCGCGGAAGGCCTGGAGCTGCCGGGCGCGGACCTCTCGAACGAGGAACTGGCCGTCCGGGTGCTGCCCAAGCAGCAGGACGAGTTCACCTGCATGAGCTGCTTCCTGGTCCACCACCGCAGCCAGCTGGCCCGTGAGAAGAACGGCCAGCCCATCTGCCGCGACTGCGACTGAGGCAGGGTCGGCCGTGACAGGCCCGGACCAGCGCCCCAAGCGCCGTCTGTGGGGGCGTGACCCCCGCGGGCAGGAAGCGGCCTCGGGGTCGTCCCGGGGTGCGCATGACGACGAGCGAGGCCTGCCGGCCTCGCTCGAAGCCGCGGACGAGCCCGGCTCAGCGGAAGCGGGCGAGTTCCGCTCGGCGGAATATTCGGCGGAAGCCGGAGAGTCCCGCTCGGCAGAAGAAGACCGGAGGACATCACAAGCCCCTGGCACACCGGAGGCCTCCGCCTCGCCGGCCGGCCCGCAGCACGGGCCCATACCGGCGGACCCCGGCAAGCCGCCGGCACAGGGCGCCGTGGAAAGGACGGACGACACCATGCCGGCCCAGGCAGCACCCGTCGTCGGGCGACGCCTGGCGGCCGTCAGGAACGGGATACGCAAGAGCGGCGACCGCGCGAAGGCCGCCGTCGGCTACCTCGCCGACCGGGTCTTCGACCTGGCCCCCCGGATCCCCGTGCGTGACCTGGCGACCCTCCGCAAGCACTTCCCCGGCCTGACGGCGGACGAGATCGCCGACAGGCTCATCTCCGGCGCCGCCGCCAGCACCTCCACCGTGGGGGCGGGCATCGGCGCCGTCGCCATGCTCCCCGTGCCCCCGGCACTGGCCACCGAACTCGCCGCCGAGGTGACCGGCGTCGCGGCGATCGAGCTCAAGTTGATCGCCGAACTCCACGAGGTGTACGGGCTCCGCCCGCCCGGCACCCTCAAGCAGCGCAGCGTCGCCTATCTGACCTCGTGGTCCGAGGAGCGCGGCATCGACGTCAGCAAGCCCTGGACGGTGAACTCCGCCGTCGGCAGCCACGTGAAGCGCGAGCTGCGCCAGCAGATCGCCAAGCGCTTGGTGCGCAATCTCCCCAATCTGATGCCGCTCATGGTCGGGGCGGCCGTCGGGGCCGTGATGAACCACCGGGACACCCGCAGGCTCGCCGAGCGCGTCCGCGCCGACCTGCGCCGCGATCAGGTGCCCTGGGACGAGGTGCCGCAGCTCCCCGCGCTGGAGAAGGCCCCGGACGCGTTGCCGCCCGGTGCGGTGCCAGGGGCGGCAGAGCCGCCGTCCGACCCTGACGAGCCCGGGGCGTAGAACCCCAGGCCCCCTTCCGGAGCGCCGCACGCGCCCACCCGGGCAGTTGCCCCTTGCGGTCGTGGCGGTCCAGCTGCCTTCTTGTGGCTGGTCGGACAGTCCCCCGCGCCCCTTCAGGGCGCTGTGCGCCGACGAGGTGCCCGAAGGGCTCTGAGCGGGCCTGGAAGGGCCTCAGACGGTCTGGAGAGGACCTAGGTCGTGTCCGGCGGATCTTCGTGGGCCCGCGACTCCCCCACTGCCTGAAGGGCGTGGGTGGGGGTACCTCCCACGCCCGTTCAGGGCAGTGGGGGAGTGCCCCCAGTACCGCACCTCGCCGCGTTGTCGGAGTCATCCGGGTACGCCCCGTACGAGGATGATCCTCCGCCTTGCGATGCACGGCACCAGACGCCGCGGGCTGATCCACGAAGATCCGCCGGACACGACCTAGTCCGCCTGCGCCTCGGGCCGTGCATCTGACGGCGTCTCGGACGCCGCCTGTGCCTCCGCCAGGGCCTTGGCCAGGCGCTCCGGGGTGCGTGTCGAGAGGTACACGTACGGTGTGGTGTCGTCGGGGTCGGTGATCTCCACGCGCAGTGCCGTCGGCACGTAGCTGCGCAGCAGCATGAACGCCCGCGGGTCGGCCTTGTAGGTCCGCCAGGCCTGGGCCTCCTTCGGCCCCAGGACCTCCGAGGCGCCGAGCGCGGTCACCGGGATCCGGGCCTCTCCGGCGACCAGCGAGCCGGCCACCACGCGGATCCGCACCGAGCAGTACGAGCTGGCCACCACGGCCGCCACGGCGGTGCCGCCGACGAGGGCGCCCAGGGCGGGCAGGGATCCGAAGGGCAGCGCGATCAGGGCCGACGCGATCCCCACCAGAAAGCAGATCAACCACCAGGAGCGGGGGGCGGTCAGTCGTTCCTCGAAGGCGGTGACGGGGGGCTGCATGCGTCAAGCTTGGCACGGCGCATATGCCGGACCGCGCGCAGGGCGCCGCGGCGCGGGGCACTCAAAGCTTCGGCGGGTAAGGTCTGCGCCTGTGAGTGGTAGTGGACCGGATCCGGCGCGCTCGCGCCCACTAGGAGATTCCGTCGGCCGTACGGTGCCGGGGGCACTCGCGCGCGGGCGCCCCGGCGCGCGCCAGGAGCTTCCCGTGCAGGTCAAGCGCATCGATCCGGACGTACCCCTGCCGTCGTACGCACATCCGGGGGACGCGGGGGCCGACCTCAGGACCACCGAGCCCTGCGAGCTCGCCCCCGGCGCACGGGCCGTGCTGCCCACCGGTGTTTCCCTCGCCCTGCCCGAGGGGTACGCGGCCTTCGTGCACCCCCGTTCGGGGCTCGCAGCGCGGTGCGGTGTCGCCATGGTGAATGCCCCGGGGACGGTGGATGCCGGGTACCGTGGAGAGATCAAGGTGATCGTGGTGAATCTCGATCCGCGCGAGTCCGTGCGGTTCGAGCGCTTCGACCGGGTTGCCCAGCTGGTCGTCCAGCAGGTCGAGAGAGTGCGCTTCCAGGAGGTCGCGGAGCTTCCCGACTCGGCGCGGGCCGACGGGGGCTTCGGTTCCACCGGCGGCCACGCCGCCCTGAGCGGTGACGACGGTGGGCACGTGGGTGGGAATCGATACGCTTCGGTCGTATCTGACCGGGAAGGACAGTGACGTGTTCGGACGTCGCAAGAAGAATGACCCCGCCGACGCCGCCGTGGACACGGCGGACGAGGCCAGCGAGGCCGAGCAGGTCGACGACATCGCGGAAGGCGATGCAGCCGAGGACACCGAGCGGGAGCGTGTCCGGCTGGAGCCGGAGCCCCGCCCCGACGGCCCGTGGGACAGCACCGAGGTCGGCAACGCCGGCGAGGGCCGCGTCGACCTGGGAGGCATGTTCATCCCCGGGGTCGACGGCATGGAGCTGCGCGTCGAGGTCGCCGGGGAGTCGATCGTCGCCGCCACCGTCGTCCTGAAGGACAGCGCCATCCAGCTCCAGGCGTTCGCCGCGCCGAAGCGCGAGGGCATCTGGACGGACGTCCGCGAGGAGATCGCCACCGGGATCACCCAGCAGGGCGGCGTCATCGACGAGGTCGAGGGGCCGCTGGGCTGGGAGCTGCGCGCCCAGGTCCCGGTGCAGCTCCCGGACGGCAAGGGCGGCTTCCAGGTCGTCCGGTTCGTCGGTGTGGACGGGCCCCGCTGGTTCCTGCGCGGGGTGATCTCCGGGCAGGGCGCGGTCCAGCCGCAGGCGGCCGGCCTGCTGGAGCAGATCTTCCGCGACACCGTCGTGGTGCGCGGCGAGGGCCCGATGGCGCCCCGCGACCCCATCGTGCTCAAGCTGCCGGACGACGCGCAGATGGTGCCCGAAGGGGTTCAGCAGGAGGAGCAGGCCGGATCCCGGTTCTCCGGGGGAATGGGGCAGCTCGCTCGCGGACCCGAGATCACCGAGGTGCGCTGAGCAGACGCCGACAGGCGCCGGCGGTCCCGCTCGCGGGGGCCTTCGGCGCCATGACCAGGTCTCGGACCGGGCCGCGCTCCCATGGGGGGGCGCGGCCCGGTCGCGTTCTCGGCGCGGCAGGCGCCCACGCCCCGCACATCCGGCGGCGGAGCCGACGGCCCGGGGCGGCCACGTCGAACCGGTCATGTTCACAACCATGAACCAGGGTTGAGCTGGCGCGCTTTCTTCACCTCTTGACGGGGGGCTGGTCTGTACCTATGGTCACCCGTCAACCGTGAGTGTTCAGAACGCGACGTATCGTTCACATACGAGAACGGATGGCCCCCCACCATGCCAGACACTCCCGCCTCCCCCACCGCCACCGGGCACCGCAGACCACGCCGCCGGATGTTCCTCGCCGCCACCGGTGTGGCGACCGCTCTCGTGGCCACGTTCCTCGCCTGGCCCGCCGCGAACCGCGCCGACGCCGCGCAGGCCGCCTTCGTCCACCCGGGAGTGGTCGTCTCCCAGGCGCAGCTGGACTTCACCCGTCAGAAGGTGAACGCCGGCGCGCAGCCCTGGAAGGGCGCCTACGACCAGATGAAGGCCAGCAACTACGCCAGCCTGTCCCGCCAGGCCAAGCCCCGCGCCACCGTCGAGTGCGGCCCCTACTCGGATCCGAACCTCGGCTGCACCGATGAGCGCGAGGACGCCATCGCGGCGTACACCGACTCGCTCGTCTGGTACATCACCCGCGACGCCGCCTACGCGAAGAAGTCCATCGAGCTGATGGACGCCTGGTCCGGCACCATCAAGGACCACACCAACAGCAACGCCCCGCTCCAGACCGGCTGGGCGGGCTCCTCCTGGGCCAAGGCCGCCGAGATCATCAAGTCCACCTACGACGGCGGCTGGGCGAACGAGAGCCGCTTCGCGACCATGCTCCGCAACGTCTACCTGCCCAAGATCATCGGTGGCTCCAACTCCAACGGCAACTGGGAGCTGACGATGATGGAGGCCGCCACCGGCATCTCCGTCTTCCTCGACGACCAGGCGTCGTACGACAAGGCCATGACCAAGTTCATGGGCCGGGTGCCCGCCTACATCTACCTGGACACCGACGGCGACCTGCCCAAGACGGCGCCCGGCAGCGGCCTGGACACCCGGGACGAGATCATCGGCTACTGGCAGGGCCTCAGCCACTTCGAGAACGGCGTCACCCAGGAGACCTGCCGCGACTTCACGCACACCGGCTACGGCATCTCCTCGATCTCGCACGTCGCCGAGACCAGCCGCATCCAGGGCCGCGACCTCTACACCGGGGACGTCGGCACCCGCATCCGCTACGCCCTCGGGTTCCAGTCGAAGTACGAGCTGGGCTCGGCGCCGCCGAGCTGGCTGTGCGGCGGAACCGTCAAGCGGGGCCTCGGCCCGGTGACCGAGGTCGGCTACAACGCGATGCACAACCGCCTCGGCAACGCGATGGACAACACCCAGAAGCTCACGGTCCAGAACCGCCCCGCGGGCACCAACAACCTCTTCGTCGCCTGGGAGACCCTGACCCACGGGGACAACCCCAGCTGACACAGCGCCTTCCGCCAACGATCGCCCGGGCCGGGCGCCGAGACCGCACTCGGCGCCCGGCCCGCGGCGTCGGCGCCCGGACCCGGACCTCGGCGCGGACCATGCGCGCGGCCCGCGGAGAATGGGGCCATGGGACGCGGCAGGCTTCGGATCTATCTCGGTGCGGCGCCGGGTGTGGGGAAGACGTACGCGATGTTGGCGGAGGCGCACCGTCGGCTGGAGCGTGGCACGGATGTGGTGGTGGGGGTGGTGGAGCACCATGGGCGGCCGCGTACCGAGGTGATGGTGCAGGGCCTGGAGGCGGTGCCGCGTCGGGAGGTGGCCTACCGGGACTGCTCGTTCGCGGAGTTGGATGTGGATGCGGTGCTGGCGCGGGATCCGGCCGTGGTGTTGGTGGATGAGTTGGCGCACGGCAATGTGCCGGGCTCTGCTCGTGCCAAGCGGTGGCAGGACGTGGAGGTGTTGCTGGGGGCGGGGGTGGATGTGATCTCCACGGTGAATATCCAGCATCTGGAGTCGCTGGGTGATGTGGTGGAGTCGATCACGGGGGTGCGTCAGTTGGAGACGGTGCCTGATGAGGTGGTGCGGCGGGCGGATCAGATCGAGTTGGTGGATATGGATCCGCAGGCGCTGCGGCGGCGTATGGCGCACGGCAACATCTACCGGCCTGATCGTGTGGATGCGGCGTTGTCGCATTATTTTCGGCCGGGGAATCTGACGGCGTTGCGTGAGTTGGCGTTGTTGTGGGTGGCGGATCGGGTGGATGAGTGTCTCCAGCGGTATCGCGGGGAGCATGGCATCCGTTCGACGTGGGGGGCGCGTGAGCGGATCGTGGTGGGTCTGACGGGTGGTCCCGAGGGGCGGACGTTGATCCGGCGTGCGGTGCGGCTGGCGGAGAAGGGGGCCGGTGGGGAGGTCCTGGCGGTGCACGTCTCGCACAGTGACGGGTTGACGGCTGCTTCGCCGAAGGAGCTGGTGGTGCAGCGGGCGCTGGTGGAGGAGCTGGGGGGCACGTTCCATCATGTGATCGGCGAGGACGTGCCCGAAGCCCTCCTCGCCTTCGCCCGCGGACACAACGCCACCCAGATCGTCCTCGGCTCGTCCCGCCGCAAGGCCTGGCAGTACGTCCTCGGGCCCGGCGTGGGCGCCACGGTCGCCCGCGACAGCGGCTCCGACCTCGACGTGCACATCGTGACCCACGACGAGGTCGCCAAGGGCCGCGGCCTGCCCGTCGCACGCGGCGCGCCGCTCGGCCGCGGCCGGACCGCCGCCGGCTGGGCCGCCGGAGTGGCGGGCCCCGCGCTGCTCGCCCTGCTGCTCGCACGCACCGGCGGCGACCTCGGGCTCGCCAACGACGTGCTGCTCTTCCTCGCCTGCACCGTCGCCGCCGCCCTGCTCGGCGGGCTGCTGCCCGCACTGGCGTCGGCGGCCGTCGGCTCCCTGGTGCTGAACTGGTTCTTCACCTACCCGACGCACCGCGTGAGCATCGCCGACCCGAAGAACATGCTGGCCATCCTGGTCTTCGTGGCCGTCGCCGTCGCCGTGGCGTCCGTCGTGGACCTGGCCGCCCGCAGGGCCCAGCAGGCGGCCAGGCTGCGCGCCGAGTCGCAGGTGCTGTCGTCCCTGGCCGGGAACGTGCTGCGCGGCGAGGCACCCCTGACCGCCCTCCTGGAACGGGTACGCGAGACGTTCGCCATGGACTCCGTGGCGCTCCTGGAACGCGCGGACGGCCGCACCCAGTGGACCTGCGCGGGCAGCGTGGGCCCGGCGGACCTGCGCCGCCCCGAGGACGCCGACGCGGACATGCCCGTCGGCGACCACATGGCGCTCGCGCTGCGCGGCCGGGTACTGCCCGCCGAGGACCGCCGCGTGCTCGCCGCCTTCGCCGCCCAGGCCGCCGTCGTGCTGGACCGCCAGCGCCTGATGACCGAGGCCGCGCAGGCCCGCACCCTCGCCGAGGGCAACCGCATCCGCACCGCCCTGCTCGCCGCCGTCAGCCACGACCTGCGCACCCCGCTCGCCGCGATCAAGGCCGCCGTCACCTCCCTGCGCTCCCCGGACGTGCACTGGTCGGACGCGGACCGGGCGGAGCTGCTCGCCGGCATCGAGTCCGGCGCCGACCGGCTCGACCACCTGGTGGGCAACCTCCTCGACATGTCCCGCCTGCAGACCGGCACCGTCACCCCGCTGATCCGCGAGGCGGACCTCGACGAGGTGGTCCCGATGGCCCTCGGCGGCGTCCCCGAGGGCAGCGTGCGGCTGGACGTTCCCGAGAGCCTGCCGATGGTGCCGGTCGACCCCGGGCTGCTGGAGCGCGCCGTGGCCAACGTCGTCGAGAACGCCGTCAAGTACAGCCCCGCCGGACACCGCGTCCTCGTCGCCGCCAGCGCGCTCGGCGACCGCGTCCAGCTGCGTGTCGTCGACCGGGGCCCCGGCGTGCCCGACGACGCCAAGGAACGCATCTTCGCGCCCTTCCAGCGGTACGGGGACGCGCCCCGCGAAGCCGGCGTCGGGCTCGGGCTCGCCGTCGCCCGGGGCTTCACCGAGGCGATGGGCGGCACGCTCGAGGCCGAGGACACCCCCGGCGGGGGCCTCACGATGGTGCTCACCCTGCGCCGCACCGCAGCGGAACCAGTCCCGGCGCACGGCCCGGAGGTGCGGACAGGGGCGCAACCCTGACCGGAAACCCGCCACACTGGGACCGGCCCGCGGGAGAGCGGGCCGGGCACTCACAACCACAGACCGAAAGAACTGGCAGGTGACGATGGTCCGCGTGCTCGTGGTCGACGACGAACCGCAGATCGTGCGCGCGCTTGAGCTCAACCTGAAGGCGCGCGCCTACGAGGTCGACTCGGCCGGCGACGGCGCCACGGCGCTTCGGCTCGCCGCCGACCGGCACCCCGATGTGATCGTGCTGGACCTGGGCCTGCCCGACATGGACGGCGTGGACGTGATCAAGGACCTGCGGCACTGGACGCGGGCTCCGGTGCTGGTGCTCTCCGCCCGGCACAGCTCCGACGAGAAGGTCCAGGCGCTGGACGCCGGCGCCGACGACTACGTCACCAAGCCGTTCGGCATGGACGAGCTGCTCGCCAGGCTCCGCGCAGCCGTCCGCCGTGCCGAGCCGCCCGGCGGCGAGTCGGGCGTCGTCGTGGAGGCGAAGGGGTTCACCGTCGACCTGGGCGCGAAGAAGGTCCACCGGGACGGCCGTGACGTACGCCTCACGCCCACGGAATGGCACCTGCTGGAGGTCCTGGTCAAGAACGCGGGCCGGCTGGTCGGGCAGAAGCAGCTGCTCAAGGAGGTCTGGGGGCCCTCGTACGAGACCGAGACGAACTACCTGCGGGTGTACATGGCCCAGCTCCGCCGCAAGCTGGAGGAGAACCCCTCCCACCCCCGGCACTTCATCACGGAACCGGGGATGGGCTACCGCTTCGAGCGGTAGCCCGCATGCGGCCGTGCGGGGCCTCGGAGAGCCCGGCCCGGCGCCGTGGCGGAGCGGGGGCGGCGGCTCCGGATGGGGAGTGGAGGCACGGGGACCCCGGGTACGCTTCTCCCATGAGTGGTGATCCCCAGTCCGGGAAGCGGGCGGGCCGGCTGTGGCGGATGCTCGGGCGGCTTGCCGACATCTCCGCGTCCCAGGAGGACCTGGAGTCGGAGGAGCTGCGCGAGGACGCCGCGACCACGGGATGCACCCGTATCGGTGACAGCCGCGACCGCCAGATCGTCACCGTCACTGGTACCTTGCGCACGGTCACCCTGCGGCCCAGGGCCGGCGTCCCGGCCCTGGAGGCGGAGCTCTTCGACGGCTCCGCCGCCCTCGACGTCGTCTGGCTCGGCAGGCGCTCCATCGTGGGAATCGAACCGGGCCGCAAGCTGATCGCATCGGGTCGCGTGTCCATGAGCCGGGGCCGCCGGGTGCTGTTCAACCCGAAGTACGAACTCAGACCGCTCGGACGGGAGTAGCCGGTGACGTCCCTCGACAAGCCGACCGACCACGGATCCCCGGGGGACGGCCCCGGGGATCCGCAGCAGGGCCCCCGGTCAGCCGGCGCCACCGAGGCCACCGGCTCCGGTGAGGCCAGGGCCGTCACCGAGGCCGCCCTCTTCGAGGCGTTCGGCGGCCTGCTGGGCATGGTGGAGACCGTCCTGCCCGGGCTGCTGTTCGTGGCGATCTTCACGATCGACAAGAACATGAAGCTCTCGGCCGTCGCGGCGCTCGCCGTCTCGCTGGTGCTGGTCGTCGTCCGCCTGGTGCGCCGCACCACGATCAAGCACGCCTTCAGCGGTGTCTTCGGCGTGGCGTTCGGCGTGGTCTTCGCGATGATGACCGGCAACGCCAAGGACTTCTACCTGCCCGGGATGCTCTACACGCTGGGCCTCGCCGTCGCCTACATCGTCACGGCGCTGGTCGGCGTGCCGTTGATCGGCCTGGTCCTCGGCCCGGTCTTCAAGGAGAACCTGTCCTGGCGGACCAGGAACCCCGGCCGCAAGCGCGCCTACACCAAGGCCAGCTGGGCCTGGGGCCTGATCCTGCTCGCCAAGAGCGCGATCCTCTTCCCGCTCTACTGGTGGGCCGACACCACCCAGCTCGGCTGGATCCTGGTGGCCCTGAAGATCCCGCCGTTCCTGCTGGCGGTCTGGCTGACCTGGGTGTTCCTCGTCAAAGCGCCGGCGCCGATCGACGTCTTCGCCGAGATGGAGGCGGAGGAGCAGGCCGAGGCCCGCTCGCGGGCCTCGGAAGGGTTCGACGGGGTCGGGGCGGCGAGTGGACCGGGTGACCCCGGGGGGTCCGACGGTTCCGGCGGGCCCGGTGGTGACCGGCCGGGTCGTCACCGGCGTGGCCGGTAGGCCGTCTGCGTCTGCGGCGCGTGGGCGCCGCGATCAGCCGTGTCGTTGCGGATCCGGTTCGGTCCGGTTCGGTTCGGTTCGGTCCAGTCGGGATGCGCCTGCGGCGGGCCGGTGGGGCCAGCCCCTTCCGGTCGCTTCTTCGACCACCGGCGGTGGGGGCTTCTCGCGCAGTTCCCCGCGCCCCTATCGGGGTAGGGGTTGCCCAGAAGGGTTTCGTGTCCGGCTGGCCGCTGGTGGGGGCTTGTCGCGCAGTTCCCCGCGCCCCTTTTCGGGGTGGTTTCTCTCTGGCGCGATGGCGCGGGTTTCGCTGTGGCTGTTCGCGGAGTTCCCCGCGCCCCTGGGCGGGTGCCGTGGGGCGTGGGGACACCCTGGTGCCCCGACAGGGCGCGGGGAACTGCGCGAGTAAGGCCCGCCGGCGGATGGTCCGGCCCGAAAGGTCAAGCTCCCTCGGAGCGGCATGGGGCGAAGCCCCGAAGGGCTGAGCGCCGCCCGAAGGGGGCGCGGGGGCTCAGTCGGCGGTCGGCTGGTCCGCCCGGCGGACGGACAACAGCTCCTCCAGCTGCTCCTCGCGTGCCTGCGCCGCCACGAAGAGCAGCTCGTCGCCCGGCTCCAGCGCGTCGTCCTGGGCCGGGACGAGTACGCGGTTGCCGCGGATGATCGTGACCAGAGAGGTGTCCTCCGGCCACTGCACCTCGCCGACCTGGGTGCCCGCGAGCGCCGACTCGGGCGGCAGGGTCAGCTCGACCAGGTTGGCGTCGCCGTGGCTGAAGCGCAGCAGCCGGACCAGGTCGCCGACGCTCACCGCCTCCTCCACCAGCGCCGACATCAGCCGCGGCGTCGACACCGCGACGTCCACGCCCCAGGCCTCGTTGAAGAGCCACTCGTTCTTGGGATTGTTGACGCGCGCGACCACCCGCGGCACGCCGTACTCCGTCTTGGCGAGCAGCGAGACGACCAGGTTGACCTTGTCGTCGCCGGTCGCGGCGATGACGACGTTGCAGCGCTGGAGTGCGGCCTCGTCCAGCGAGGTGATCTCGCAGGCGTCGGCGAGCAGCCACTCCGCCTGGGGCACCCGCTCGACGGAGATCGCCGTCGGCGCCTTGTCGATCAGGAGCACCTCGTGCCCGTTCTCCAGCAGCTCCCCGGCGATGGAGCGGCCCACCGCGCCTGCTCCCGCAATGGCGACCCTCATCAGTGACCGCCTCCCTCGGGGCCCTCGGCGAAGGCCGCTTCCACCTTGGAGACGTCCTCCGTGCGCATCATCACATGCACCAGATCGCCTTCCTGCAGCACGGTCTGCGAGGTCGGCAGGACGGCCTCGCCGAGCCGGGTGAGGAAGGCCACCCGCACCCCCGTCTCCTCCTGGAGCTGGCTGATCCGGTGCCCGACCCAGGCGGGGGAGGCGTGCACCTCGGCGAGCTGCACCCCGCCCGTCGGGTCCCGCCAGAGCGGCTCGGCGCCCGACGGCAGCAGGCGGCGCAGCATCTGGTCGGCGGTCCAGCGGACCGTGGCGACCGTGGGGATGCCGAGCCGCTGGTAGACCTCCGCGCGCCGCGGGTCGTAGATCCGGGCCGCGACGTTCTCGATGCCGAACATCTCACGGGCCACCCGGGCGGCGATGATGTTGGAGTTGTCCCCGGAGGACACCGCCGCGAAGGCGCCCGCCTCCTCGATGCCCGCCTCACGCAGGGTGTCCTGGTCGTAGCCGACCCCTGTGACACGGCGGCCGCTGAACCCGGAGCCCAGCCGGCGGAACGCCGTGGGGTCCTGGTCGACCACGGCGACCGTGTGCCCCTGTTGCTCCAGGGTCTGGGCGAGAGCGGAACCCACTCTGCCGCAGCCCATGATCACGATGTGCACCTGCCTCTACCCCGCAGTCTTTCTTGTCCGGCTGACCTGCGAAAACGGCCTGCTCACAGTTCCCTGGGAAGTCTGCCAGGCCGCAACGGGGCAACCGCGTACGGCGTTGCCGGGAGACGAGCTTATGACCCCGGCACCACTTGTCGTCATCCTGGCGTCGCCACGCCTTCCTCAGCGGCGCCGCGGCAGCCGGTGCAGCCGCGCCGTGCGGACGGCACCCGCGTCCACCTCAACGATCATGTACGTGCAGTAGGGCTGCCGGCGGCGGTCGGTCGGCGAGCCGGGGTTGAGCAGTCTGAGCCCGCCCGGCGCGGTGCTGTCCCAGGGGATGTGGCTGTGCCCGAAGACCAGTACGTCCAGGTCGGGGAAGCGCTCGGCGCACCGCCGCTCGCGCCCCACCGCGCCTCCGGTCTCGTGCACGACCCCGAACCGCAGACCGCCCAGTTCCGCACGCGCCACCTCGGGCAGCCGGGCCCGCAGCGCAGGCCCGTCGTTGTTTCCGTAGACCCCGATCACCCGCCGTGACGTGCTCTCCAGCAGATCGAGCGTGCTGGCGTCCACCCAGTCGCCCGCGTGCAGCACGACGTCGGCGCGCTCCGCCTCCGCGAGCAGCGCGGCGGGCAGCTCCCGGGCACGTCGCGGCACATGGGTGTCGGCGGTCAGCAGCAGACGCATACGTTCACCCTTCCACGCGACGCCTCCGTCACCCGTCTCACCGTCACCCGTCTGCCAGCCGTCCGTCCGCCGGTCTCCCCGCATGATCCTGCCCCCACCGCCCACCGCCCACCGCCCACCGCCCACCGCCCACCGCCCATCGAGGTACCAGGGGTCCAGGACTCGCCTGGCGGCCGGATACGCGCACAGGTCCCCGTACCGCCCCGCGCCGGCCGCAAACCGGACGTCCGCGGACGGATGCCTACCGTCCGGTTCGCGACCGGCGCGCGCCCGGGTTTTCCCGCGGCGCGCACGCGCGAATGGTGCTCCCGTGGAGAGGGGGGTAGGGGTGTCCGGGCGCCCGTTCGAACGCATACGATCCTCTGCGTGTCCAAACTGACCGACGTGCCCAAGCGGATTCTCATCGGGCGCGCACTGCGCAGCGACAGGCTGGGGGAGACACTCCTCCCGAAGCGCATCGCCCTCCCCGTCTTCGCGTCCGACCCGCTGTCCTCAGTGGCGTACGCCCCCGGTGAGGTGCTGCTCGTCCTGTCCATCGCGGGTATGTCGGCGTACCACTTCAGCCCGTGGATCGCGGTGGCGGTCGTGGTCCTGATGTTCACGGTCGTGGCCTCCTACCGCCAGAACGTGCACGCCTACCCGAGCGGCGGCGGCGACTACGAGGTCGCCACCACCAACCTCGGCGCCAAGGCGGGCCTGACCGTCGCCAGCGCGCTGCTGGTCGACTACGTGCTCACCGTCGCCGTGTCGATCTCCTCCGGCATCGAGAACCTCGGCTCCGCCGTCCCCTTCATCGTCGAGCACAAGGTGCTCTGCGCGGTGGCCGTGATCGTGCTGCTGACCCTGATGAACCTCCGCGGGGTGAGGGAGTCGGGCAAGCTCTTCGCGATCCCCACCTACGTGTTCGTCACCGGCGTCTTCGTGATGATCATCTGGGGTGCCTTCCGGGGGCTGGTGCGCGGCGACACGATGCGCGCGCCGACAGCCGGCTACGACATCGTGGCCGAGCACCACGGCCTCGCGGGCTTCGCCCTCGTCTTCCTGCTGCTGCGGGCGTTCTCCTCCGGCTGTGCCGCGCTGACCGGCGTGGAGGCCATCAGCAACGGCGTGCCGGCCTTCCGCAAGCCCAAGAGCCGGAACGCCGCGACCACCCTCGCGATGATGGGGCTGCTCGCCGTCACCATGTTCTGCGGCATCATCGCGCTGGCCGCGACCACCAACGTGCACATGGCCGACGACCCGGCGCACAACCTGCTGAACCACGGCGTCCCGCTCGGTGGGGACTACGAGCAGCACCCGGTGATCTCGCAGGTCGCCGCGGCCGTCTTCGGCGACGGCAGCTTCCTCTTCGTGGTGCTCGCCGCGGCCACCGCGCTGGTGCTCTTCCTCGCCGCCAACACCGCGTACAACGGCTTCCCGCTGCTCGGCTCCATCCTGGCGCAGGACCGCTTCCTGCCCCGCCAGCTGCACACCCGCGGCGACCGGCTCGCGTTCTCGAACGGCATCGTGGTGCTCGCGGGCGCGGCCACCCTGCTGACCGTGATCTACGGCGCCGACTCGACCCGGCTGATCCAGCTCTACATCGTGGGCGTCTTCGTCTCCTTCACGCTGAGCCAGACGGGTATGGTGCGGCACTGGAACCGCCATTTGCGCACCGAGACGGACCCGGCCAGGCGCGGCCGGATGAAGCGCTCGCGGGCGATCAACACCTTCGGCGCCTGCCTCACCGGTCTGGTCCTGGTCGTCGTCCTGGTCACCAAGTTCACCCACGGAGCCTGGGTCGCGGTGCTCGGCATGGTCATCTTCTACGTGACGATGACGGCGATCCGGCGCCACTACGACCATGTGTCGGAGGAGATCGCCGCCCCCGAGGAGCCGTCCGAGGACACCATGCGGCCCTCCCGGGTCCACTCCATCGTCCTCGTCTCCAAGATCCACCGGCCCACGCTGCGCGCGCTCGCCTACGCGAAGCTGCTGCGCAGCGACACGCTGGAGGCGCTGACCGTCAACGTCGACCCGGAGGAGACCAAGGCGCTGAGGGCCGAGTGGGACAGGCGCGGCCTGGACGTACCGCTGAAGGTGCTCGACTCGCCCTACCGCGAGATCACCCGGCCGATCATCGACTACGTCAAGGGCCTGCGGCGCGACTCGCCCCGGGAGGCGGTCAGCGTGATCATTCCCGAGTACGTGGTGGGCCACTGGTACGAGCACCTGCTGCACAACCAGAGCGCCCTGCGGCTCAAGGGCAGGCTGCTGTTCTCTCCCGGGATCATGGTGACGTCCGTGCCGTACCAGCTCGAGTCCTCGGAGGTGGCGAGGAAGCGGGCTCGCAGGCGCCAGGAGTGGCACGCGCCCGGCACCGTGCGGAGGGGGCCTGTCGGCCCCGTTCGACCGGTGGAGAGGCAGGCGCGGGAGGAGGCGGGGGAGCGGCGCTGAGCGCCCCGGTGGGGGCGCGGGGAGCCGCGGTTTCCTCCTTGCGGCTTCGCCCGGTCCTTGGGGTTCAGCCTCTTGCGGTCTGAGTCTTGGCTGGTTGTGGGTGGGGGGCTGGTCGCGCAGTTCCCCGCGCACCTTTGGGGCGGGCTTTGCCCGGTCGGGATGGTTCGGGGTCTTGCGGTGTGTTCTCCGGCTGGTTGTGGGTGGGGGGCTGGTCGCGCAGTTCCCCGCGCCCCCTTTGGGCGGGCTTCGCCCGGTCCGGGGCGCTCGCGCGGTCGCTGACCGGGGACGCGGCCCTCGGCGCCCTCGATCTCGGGTGCCCGGTCCGGGCGGGGTGGCGTCGTGGGGGCCGTAGACTGAACGGCCGTTGCCCGTGATCCCCCTAGTGCTTGGAGCCGTCCCACCATGCAGGCAGAACCGCAGACCTCGCTGGTGGGGGAGGAGTACGAGGTCGAGATCGGCCCCGTGGCGCACGGGGGGCACTGTGTGGCCCGGACCCCGGGTGGCCAGGTGCTCTTCGTCCGGCACGCCCTGCCCGGCGAACGGGCCGTGGTCCGTGTCACGGAGGGTGGCCCGGACTCGCGCTTCCTGCGTGCCGACGCCGTCGAGGTGCTGGACCCGTCCAAGGACCGCATCGAGGCCCCCTGCCCCTATGCGCGCCCCGGCCACTGCGGCGGCTGCGACTGGCAGCATGCCAAGCCCGGGGCCCAGCGTCGCCTCAAGGCCGACGTGATCGCCGAGCAGCTCCGGCGGCTGGCCGGCCTCAGCCCTGAGGAGGCCGGCTGGGACGGCACGGTGGCGCCGGCGCCCGGCGACAAGGTTCCGGCGGGCGAGGTGCCCGCATGGCGCACCCGCGTCCAGTACGCCGTCGACGAGAGCGGCCGCGCGGGCCTGCGCCGGCACCGTTCGCACGAGGTCGAGCCCATCGACCGCTGCCTGATCGCCGCCGAGGGCGTCACCGAGCTGGGCATCGAGGCGCGTGAATGGCCGGACATGGAGACCGTGGAGGCGATCGCGGCCTCCGGATCCGGCGACCGGCAGGTCGTGCTCACCCCCCGGCCCGGCGGGCGGTTGCCGCTCGTCGAACTCGACCGTCCGGTCTCCGTGCTCCGCGTCGACGAGCATGACGGCGCCGTGCACCGTGTCCACGGCCGCCCCTTCGTGCGCGAGCGTGCCGACGGCCGCACGTGGCGCGTCGGCGCGGGGGGCTTCTGGCAGGTCCATCCGAAGGCGCCCGACGTGCTGGTGGAGGCCGCCATGCAGGGGCTGCTGCCGCGCAAGGGCGAGACGGCCCTCGACCTGTACTGCGGCGTGGGCCTCTTCGCCGGCGCGCTCGCCGACCGGGTGGGCGAGAAGGGCGCGGTGCTCGGCATCGAGTCCTCGAAGAGGGCGGTGGAGGACGCCCGCCACAACCTCAGGGAGTTCCCCCGGGTACGCATCGAGCAGGGCAAGGTCGAGCAGACGCTACCGCGCACGGGCATCACCGAGGCCGACCTGATCCTCCTCGACCCGCCCCGGACCGGCGCCGGCCGCGCCACCGTCACCCACCTCACCACCCTCGGCGCCCGCCGCATCGCCTACATCGCCTGCGACCCGGCCGCCCTCGCCCGCGACCTGGCGTACTTCCGTGAGGCGGACACGCCCTACCGGGTGCGGACGCTCCGCGCGTTCGACCTCTTTCCGATGACGCATCATGTGGAGTGCGTGGCGATTCTGGAGCCCGTCGGAAAGGGTCGCTGACCTGCGGTTTCAGTGGGTGCGTATGATGTGCTCTATGTGCGTTACGGGCGATATCTTGACGCTGAAATGACGCTCTAAGAGGTATCTTGACGCTCGTTTGACGCTCGTCTTGATGGGGCGTCAGGCGCGTTGGGGCGCTGGTCAGGATGCCTGGCGGTGCACCCGATCGAGCAAGATCGCTTGGAATTTTGCAGGACCAGGCAGTCCTGCCGTGCCCGCACCGGGCCCTTTCACCGCGGAAGTTCACACTGCGTTTGTCGTGCTTGCACCGCTGGAAGGCGGTCATAGTCCCTCACCTCACGCTGCCGGGCGCCGTCGGCCGCGCACGTCTGGTCGGCTCGTGTCTCGCAGACGGCGGCGCTGTCCGTGATCAAAGAATCACGCCTTAGGATCGTCGGGTCGGTGGCCGTGAATGCGGTACACGAGCTTGTCCGGTTGATGCATGACCCTGGCCAGCCGCCACGCCGCGTCGTATGGCCAGCGGCCGCGCTCCCGGAACCACAGGCAGGGGGCGAGCAGACTGGTGAGCGGGTCGAGCAGCCAGCGCAGTATGAAGCTCTTCACTGCTCGTCCTCCGTTGCGAAGGGGACCGCCGTGGGGGACGACGCCACGGGCTCGAGGTCGTCGGAGGTCGACTGCCAGGGGAACCCATCGGCCCACCCCATCTGTTCGAAGAGCGTGCGAGCGGTAGCCACGAACCGCGCCTGCCGCCCCGGCTCGGCGTCCAACCGCTCCCAGACGTAGAGGAGGGAGTGCGCGAGCCGCTCGGCTTGTGTGCGCTCGGCGACCGACGTCCCTACCAAGGGTAGGATCGTGTCCTTGAACGACGCCCAGTTGAGGGCCGATAGATCATCCAGGTGTCGCTCCAGCCACCACAGGCGGGCGGTGTTCCGGTCGGTGCACACAGTCCGAGCCAGCTCCTGTCGGCGTAACCGGTCCTGCGCAAGCTGGAGTTCCACGTGGCGCAGGGCATTCTGGTGCCTCTGGGCACGGTCGGCGTCTTGCTGGGGGAGCAGCAGGTTGAGTCGTGCCCTGAGCCAGAGGCCGGGACGGCTGTCGGGGCTGTGCCATGGCGAGACCGCCAGGGTGAGCGTCTGCCGAGCGCACTCCAGTTCCTCGGGCCGGTGCTCCCCGGCGATGCCGCGGCCGAGTTCGTCCAAGGCCAAGTAGGCCGCCGCTCGCGCGGTGCTCGGGTGGTGGGTCTCGGCTGCCCGGAGAGAGACCAGATGGGTGAGAGTGCCGCGGGCGAGGAAGTGGACGCCAGGCAGGCAGGTGGGCCAGTATGCCCTGAACCGGCCGACCCGCCTTCTCCACCAGGGACCGGGATGACGGGTCACGTCTCCGACGCTTTCCGAACGAGGCTGTAGTGCTGCATGGCATTGCCGAGGAGGTCCCGCCAGAATGGCCGGACCTCCGCTCCCTCCGCCGCCAGGAGCCGATCGAGCCGCAGCCGCAGCCGCGGCGGGGCGAAGACCTCCGCAAGCAGGGCGATCACCACGTCTCTGTGGTCGGCGTCGTACTCGAACCGCTCCTGCCACCGTGTGAGCTGGCTGAGCACGGCTTCTACTGACTCGTTGGTGGACAGCAGTACCTGCCAGGCATGGACAAAGTGCTCTCTGGTGGAGGCCTCGCGTGCCGAGGCGAGGACCAGGTCCGCACCTGTGTCACTGGAGACGAGCGCTAGGAAGGAGCCCAACGCTTGGCGGAGCGCCTTCCCGCCGGCCTCGGTCCCGTGCTTCCTCAGCCACTGCACAACCGTCTTGTCCACCAGGCCGGGGGAGTGGCGGACGAGCCCGCGGAAGGCGTCGACCAGCTTCTCGGCGCCGAACTCCTTCCCGCCCGCTGCCTTGCCCAGGCGGGTTGGTGCGAGTGCGGGCTGCTCCAAGCCCCAGGGCCCGCTACAGACGTCGATGACCAGATCGAGTTTCTCCATACTGTGGGACTCGGCCCAGTTGAGGAGCCGGTCGCGGACGTAGCGGCCGAGTTCGGCGTTGGTCGCGGCCTTCGTGAGCGCCTCGACGGCCAAGGTCCGCCGAGGGCCGGTGAGCCCCGTTGCGAGGGCGTCGAGCACATTCCTGTCGTGCCGACGCACCGACAGGTGTAGGAGGGCCTCGCTTGCAAGGCGGGCGTCGTCCTCCGGGACGGACCGATTCGCGGCGACGTCGACTGCCCACGTCGTCAGCAGGTCGTGCTGGGTGGGAAACTCGTCCCACAGATGACGCAGGATGGCCGCGGGCAGTCCCCGACAACTCCGGTTGTGGTGGGCACGGTCACCGACGGGCACGATCTCGGCAGCCTTGAGCCGACTAGACGATGTTGCGTCGGTCAGCACGTCGGCTGGCCCGCGGGCCTGGCCCAGTGAGGCAAGCAGGTCGTCGGAGGCGCGGACGATGGAACTGCGCCGCCCTCCGTCGAGCAGCGCTCCCGCCCGCACCGTGACCCGAGTGGACAGCAACGACGGACTCCCGTCCACTGCACCGCGTTTGTTCAGTAGCTTCTCTACCGTGGTGTGCCAGTCCCCGAAGCGGTCCACGGCTTCCTTGAGCTGTTCCCTGCCCTTGACCGCACCGAGGAGTCCGGCCAGCCGGCATGCTTCGCTGGCGGACGGGTCGGCTGTCCAGATCGGGGAGAGCTTCTCGTCTGTCAGCCAGGCCACCCGATCCGTGTGACCGTGCGTGGCGAGCTCGGCCTCGACAAGGCGTCGCGCATTGGGGGACTCCAGCCGCACGGTGACGTCGCCGGTGGCGTCGGCACACGGGCCTTGCCAGTCGCTTGGAGTGGCGAGCACAGCCAGGAAGGCCCCTTTCTTCACCCTCACCAGATGCCGGTGGAAATGCGCCGGCAGTACGTCATCGTTGACGCAGCCGCTATCGAAGACGTCCTCGTACACCCGCTGGGAGACGATCACGGCGGTGTTGGTGATTTCGGGATGGCCGCGCTCGAGCACCGCTCGCAGCGCCTTGTCGTCCAGGAGCCTGTGGGTGTGCACCATGGGCACGCCCAGACCGCTCTGAGGCAAGGGCCCGACGTGGATGCTCACCCGTAGCTGCAGCGGCTTAAGGTGTGGGGCCTCGGCCCGCCGAACGGCGAGCGCCTGGCGCAGCGCGTCGGGGAAGTGTCCCACCAGCGCGGGCAGGATCTCGGGGTCCATGCCGGCGACGTAACCGTCGCCCGTGTGTTGGCCGAACACGCGCCGTTCCCAGTGTGCGCTGACATTGCTGGCGCTCAGCGCTTGGGCCAGCAAGGGCGGGATGTCGGCGTTGACCCGCTGCATTCCCTTGCTGTCAAGTGTTCCGAAGTCCCTGGCGTCAACGGCCAGCACCGCTCGGTAGGGCCACAAAGGCTCCCATGACGGCAGCATGCGCCGCTCCTCTCGTGTCTCTCCTCGCCCATGCGGCGGGGAGAGCACCACCCTGTTCGAGAGGCCGGGAGCCAACCGCCCAGCGCTGGACGGTACGGGCGTGTGGCGCGTCACATCATGGGCGTTCCGCGCGGCGGCCGATCGCCGTCCTCCGCCCCGGCGTCCTGGGCCGCGGCTCTCAGCAGAGCAGGATTCCTGACAACGAGCCGCCGACGGCCGAGCGTGACAATGCCGGCGGACTGTAGACGTGCAAGGACAGCGAGCGCGGACGACCGGCTCATACCCGCCATAGTGGCCAAGTCCTCCCTGGGTATGCCGAGTTCGACGACGACACCGCCACCTCCGTCACGGTGACCCACCTCGTCCGCGAGATGGATGACCACTCGTGCCGGGCGCGCTGGCGGCGGCAGGTGAGCAAGGTCGGCGCGTAAACGTTCTTGGCTGTTCAGCCGGTCCACGCTCAACCGGTAGACGACCGGCTCCAGGCGATGCCGGGCCACGTATCCACGGAAGGCGTGAGCGGTCAGGACGACACCGATGCACGGGCGTACTGCAGTCACGGTCGCCGATCGCGGCCGGTCGAGCAGCACCCCCCTCTCGCCGAGGACCTCGCCCGGGCCGCGAAGCATCAACGTCAGATGGTCCCCGGCCTCATTGCCCTGCACCACCTTGACAAGACCCTCGACCAGCGCGATGACACCGTCGGGCGATTCGCCCTGGGCCAGCAGCACCGCCTGGCTCCGGTAGGTGCGTCGGCGGCCGCGTTCGATCAAGTCACGCCACACGTCAGAAGAGGCAAGGGAAGAGAAGTTCACCGTGACACCTCCTGGCGCGTCACGCGAGAACGGCGGCCAGGGCGAAGGAGCCGCAGCCCGCGACTGCCAAGACGAGAGAGCACTGCACCCGGCGGTGTTTAGCCCAGGCGATTTCACTCATCACCACCAATTGCCGGGTGAGCGAAGGCAGCGGCTCCGTGTTCTGCAGCGCCCTCTCCAGCACGGCTGGTTCCATGAGCCGCAGGTGTCCGAAGTACAGGAAGTCGCCATCCGGATCTGGTCCTCGCCGCTCCTTGCCGAGCCGGGGAGAGACAGCCCATGCGGCGCAACAGGCACCCGCCATTATGAGTGCGATACCGAGCCACAACAGCGACTGCGCCGCGACGGAGTCGAACCCGCCAGCCGCCCGCCGAGAACTTGCCAGCAGACTCAGAACGGCCAGAGTGGTGGACTGTAGGGTCAAGGCGAGCGCTGCTTTCGAATCCGCCCTGGCCGTCGCATCGGCTACGGCTGACTGGATCTTCCACGCAGTTTCGGTCGGCTCAGCCGGCACAGTCTCAACCCGCACTGCTTCTGCCGGGAGGATGTCGAAATCGACTGGGATCGCCTCGCCAAGGCCATGGCCCTTCCGCAGCACAAGCGATGAACCCCGCCCTGCTCGGCTATCCACGGAGCGCGGGCAACCACCGATTTTATCCCTCCGCCGTCGCCGACCCCCACACCAGCGACGCCGTCACGTGACGAAATCCCTCTCTGCGGAGTATCGCTTCGATGCGAGATCCCGCTGCCCTCACGGAGCTGGTTGATCTTCGTCTGGAACCGGCCGAGGGCCCGGCTGCCGCTTCGCCGGGCGCCCATCCCACCCTCATCCTCAAGGACTCACCTATGCCTGCGCACTTGCTGTCCATTCCTGCTGTTGCCGCTGCCCTGGATGTCGATCGCCGTACGGTCTACCGCTTCATCGCGGCTGGTGAACTGCCGGTCGTCGACCTGCGGACCGGAGCGGGGCGCTCCCGCGTCCGTGTTCCCGTTGCCGGGCTCGAGGAGTTCATCACCAGCAGGTCGGTCACTGCCCCGCAGCCCCGCCGCTGACCCCTTGCCGCCGCTCGTCCTGATCCATCCTCGAATAAAGGAGTAGTACCGCGTACCTGCGCAAGTTGAAGTCCGGCAAGTGGCAGGCGACCGTACGCAGCCGGGCAGGAGACCGGTTCAGCGAGTCGTTTCCCCTCAAAGCCCAGGCACGGGCCCGGGGTATCGACATGGAGACCCAGTTCGCTCGTGGGGGCATCCGGGATCCGCGGGCCGGCGAGATGTCGTTCCGGGAGTGGCACGACCGCTGGTGGGACGCACGTGTGGTCGAGCCCCACACGCTGCGGGACGATGCTTCCAGCATCAGGAACCACATCATGCCGCACTGGGCCGACTGGGAGATGCGGGCCATCACTCGCATGGACGTCCAGAGCTGGATCCGTGCTCAGGTCGAGAAGGGTGCGGGTGCCGCCGCCATCAAGCGGGCCTACAACCTGACCTCTTCCATCATGCGTGCAGCCGTCGACGACGACGTGCTCGCGGTGAGCCCGTGCCGCAGCATCGACCTGCCCCAGATTGCGGTCAAGCCGCCGCAGTGGTTCACGCTCGACCAGGCGCAGAGCATCCTGGACGAACTCCCTGCCGTGTGGCGGACGATGTGCCTGCTCGGCTTCTACACCGGAGTGCGCTGGGGCGAGCTCTCCGGGCTCCACCGCCACCGCATCGACAGCGCCGCTCGCGCCTGTTCGTTGTCGAGGTCAAACACCAAGAGCGGCATCAAGGAGTACCCGAAGAGCTCCAAGAGCCGCCGGGAGGTCCCGCTCCCGCCCCACGTCCTGGAGGCACTCGAACGCCACATCCACCGGCTCGACCGCGACGCGCTCGTCTTCACCACCATCACCAAGGGGCGGTCCGGCCGTCGCCTCGACGACGGTAACTGGCGCCGCCAGACCTGGTGGCCCGCCGTCGATGGCGCCTACTACTTTGACACCGACGGCGAGCAGCAGCTCGTTCCGCACTATCCGCCGCACTCCATGCGGCACACCTGTGCCTCGTGGCTCGTCCAGAAGGGGGTCTCGCTCTACGAGGTCCAGCACCTCCTGCGTGCTCGTCGTGAGCATCGCAGCAAGCAGGAACTCGCTATCGAGGCTATCCGCGACGCCCAGGATCGGGCCGAGCTGAACGTCGATGGCGTCTTGGCTGAGCTGATGGACAGCGATGCGGAGATCCTGGACTACCCTCCGTGGGCGCTCCCGGCTCCTGGCAGCCCGCCGGGCGGACTGATCCTCCGGCTGACCGGGCCAGCGCCGGCCGCCCGGTCAGCGGGCAAGGTCGTTCAGCAGGATGTCGAGGACCGCTTCCTCCTCCACGCGTACGCCGAGTTCGGTGAGGGTGGGGCGAAGATCCGGGTCCCATGGGGCGCTTGCGGGGGTGCCCGTCAGGTGCGGGGACAGGGGAGCGGCGGCGGCTGCGGTGCGGTAGTCGGCGGCTGTGTAGCGCCAGGGCTGCCAGGGGACGTGGCGCAGCAGGGCGGCGGCGATGCGCAGGCCGCCCCAGTCGAAGTCGCCGTGGTAGTGCAGCGTGGCGCCGTGGGTGTGCAGGTGGCGCAGCAGGGCGAGGGCGGCGGCGGAGGGCTGGCCTTGGAGGCAGACCAGCGGCGGGCATGCGGGGCCGTGGGTGTCGGCAGCGGTGGCCAGGACGGTGGGATTCTCGCATACGTACACCGTGGACGGGGCCGTGTGCGGTGGTGTGCGGGTGAGCTGGCGCAGGGTCAGGACAGCCGGTTCGCCCTCTTCGGCCAGCGTGTCCAGGGCGGGGGTGCCGGTGAGCCCCAGCGTCAGCACGGTGGAGGAGAGGGCGTCCTTGAGGAGACCGGCCGATGCCCAGGCCTCGCGGCGCCACTCGGCGCCGATGCCGTCCGGGAAGCCGGTCAGGGCGCGGATGCCGGAGTGGACGAGAGTGGCCAGCGGTGTTCCCTCGTCGAGGGCGTGGGCATCGCCGAGCGTGCGGTTGGCGAAGGCCGCGAGGGACACGGGTGGGCAGGTGGGCAGCGCGCGCAGGGCTACGGTGGTGGAGGTGAGCAGGTCCCGTGCCTTCTGCGGTGTGGGGGCGAGGCGCCGCACCAGGCCGTCCCTGCGCAACCGGTCGGCCCAGGGGGCCAGTTCGGGCGTGAGTGTGGCCAGGGGGGCGTATGCGTCCCGCCAGGCGTCGGCCTCCTGCTCGCGGGTGTCGGCGAGCCGGGCGACGGAGCCGGTGAGGGCGGTGACGGCGGCGGCCAGCCCGTCAGGGGCGGCGCCGGAGCGGCGCAGGACGGCGTCCACCGCCTCCAGCCGGACGTTCAGCGAGCGCCCGGTGCCGGCGGCGCGGCCCAGCAGGCGCTCGGTGGCGGCGCGCTGGGCGGGGGTGGGGGTGGCCAGTGTGACCGATCCGGTGAGAGGTTCGTCCCGTGCCATGCGGCGGCGTATCCGCTGTACGAGCCAGGCCGTGTCGGCATGGCCGAGCAGACGGGTGAGGCGGTCGCGGTCGACGGGGGCGGCGGGCGCCGCGCCGGGGCTGAGCGTGGTGCGGTCTCGCGCCGCAGAGGCGGTGGGCGCAGCGTAGTGCCCGCCGCCGACGGGCGCGGCTGGATCGGCAGGTGTAGCGGGCCCGGTGGCCAGGGCAGCGCCGCTGGGGGTCGGGCGGCCGGTGTTCTCGTGTGCGCCGGTGCGCTGTCCGGGCGGGCTGACATCTGCTTCGGAGGGCGGGTTCACGTCTGCCACAGGGATTCCTGGCTCGCCGAGGCGTCTCAGGCGTCCGCAGGGGTGCCTGGGCCGCTCCGCACCTCGGATGCGGGCTCGGGCTGGGCGGGCAACGACGGCATGCGGTCGGGGGCCGGTCCGGTGGCCCGCGTCCGTTCGGTGCCGTCCCACTCCCAGCGGGTCACCAGGACAGCCGGGATCTCGTCGACGCGGGAGAGCTGGGCGATGGCGATGCCGGGGACCTGGGGGTAGCAGGCCCATTCACGTTCGCTCGTCATCACCACGTCCAGGTCGAAGGCGTGTAGTAGGCCGAGGCACTTGGCGCGGGAGTCGTCGTCGACGCCGGCGAACGCCTCGTCCAGGGTGACCAGGCGGGGGGCGTGGGAGACGGCGGTGGCGTAGTGCGAGGATGCGGCGGCGAACAGCGGTACGGACACGGCCAGGACGCGTTCGCCGCCGGAGGCGGGGCCGGTGGCCGGGACCCACTTGCCGTGCTGGTGGCGTTCGACGCCGAACTCGTGCCAGGAGCGGTAGTCGAGCGCCGTGCTGAGCACCTCCAACCAGCTGCCTGCGGTGTCGTCGACCTGCGCTTGGGCGATCTGGGTCTGGAGGAACTCGCCGACCGCCGCGCGGTCCTCGCTCGTCCAGGCATCGGCGGATTGCCGCAGCCGGTCGCGTGCCTGGGCGAGTCCCGCCGGTGCCCTGCGGGAAGGGCGCCAGACCAGACGCAGCCGCATGCCGGTGGAGGTGGGCCGTTCGGTGATCTCGGCGTTCATGGCGTGCACCTGCCGCTCGGCGGTGCCGATCAGCTCCTGGAGGGTGCCCGCGGCCTCGGTGAGCAGGTGGGTTTCCAGGATCTCGCGTTCGTGCGCGGAGAGGATGCGGGTCAGCTCGGTGACCTCGTTGGCGAGGGCCTCGGCCAGCTCAGGCACGGCCCGCTCGCGGCCCTGGTAGACGATGTCGACGACCATGCCGTCCTCCGTCATCCGGGCGGTGGCGGCGTGACCGCCGCGGGAGAGGGAGTCCTGGAGCTTCTTGTACTCCTCGCCGAGTTTTTTCTGCACCCGTTCCCAGGCGCCGTCGGAGTCGTCGGTTGCGGACAGGCCGGCCTCAATGGCCCGCGCGAGCGTGATCGCCGGGGTGGCGGCCCATGGGCCGATGTCCAGCGGCGGTACGGCCGCCTCGGGAAGAGCTACGGAGAGCAGTCCGGTGGCCGCGAACCGCTGGAGCGTGGCGATCGCCTCGGCGCGGGCAGCCGCCGCTTCCCGTACGTCCTGCTCCAGCTGTTCGATACGGCCCTCGGCCCGGCTGGTGCGCCGGTCGGCGTCGGTGTACTCCCCGCGGGCCCGGCGCTGGTCGCTCCCGCAGGCGGCCAGCGCGTCGGCGGTCTCGGCCAGGCGCCGCTCAAGCTCGGCGACGGCGGCGCCGACGGTGGAACGCAGGGTGGTGTGGCGTTCGTCGGCAGCGGCGGCGAGCCGGGCCGACTCCTCAGCCCGCTCGCCCAGCTCGGTGACCCGGCCGTCGGTCCGGGCGGCCTCGGCGCGCTCGTCGGCGACGGCGCGGGCCGAGGCGGAGCGTTCGCGCAGCGCGGGCCACAGGGCGGCGAGGACGGCGGTGTAGTCGGCCAGGGCCTGGCGGACGGCCGCGAGCCCTGCCCGGTCCGTGGGCAGACGCACGGCGGCGGCTGTCTCGGCGAGTTCGGTGGCTGCCTCGGCCTCCCGCCTTGCCGCCTCGGTCAGGTCGGCGGCGCGTTCGTCGCGGTGCTGCCGCGCCCGGTGGGCGGCGTCGGCCGCGGCCGCGGTACGCGCGTGGGCGTGGCGCAGGGCGGCGTCGTCGGGGACGGCCGCCAGCTCGGCGTCCACGACGCGGCGCCGCTCGGCCACGTGAGCCCGCTCGGCTTCCAGCCGCCCCGTCTCGTCGGCCAGGTCGCCCAGCTCGGACCGCAGGGCGGCGATCCGGGCCCGGCGGGCCTCCTCGCGTGCGCCCTCGCCTACGTATACGGCCTTCTCCTTGGCCCAGGAGCCGGTCAGTGCGCCGATGCGGAAGCGGCCGTCGGCGGCCACCCAGGTGTCGCCGCCGGAACCGAGGCCCACGGCGGACAGGAGTCGGGCCACCGCCTCCTCACTCACCGAGGCGGCTGGGGGTACCCCCTCTGGGAGATCGTCGCCGTGGTCGACGGCTGGTCGCAGCATGCCGACGAGCGTCGGTCCGGCCGGCGCCCCGCTTGGCGCGAGGAGCACGTCGTGTCCGTCCGCGTGCAGGGCGGCGCCGTCCGGGCGCACCCAGGCGTCCAGGAGCCCGGACGCCTCCAACGCTGCCTCCAGGCCCGCTCGTTCACCGGCCGGGACATGGTCGCGGAAGTCGACGAGCCGCCACAGTGGCGCCCCCGGCGCTTTGTCGCGCACGCCCGGCGTACGGGTGTGAGGGGCCTCGGGACCGCGCTGGCCGCCCGCCTCAAGCCCGGCCAGCTCCCGCTGAGCCTCCGCCCGCCGAGCGTTCAGGGCGTCCAGCTCCTGCCCGAGCGCGGCAGACCGGTCAGCCAGCTCCGCCGCGCGTGCCCGGTGCGTCCACCCGGCCTGTTCCCGCGCCGGATACGTGCCCTGACAGTGCGTCGTCCAGTCCTGAAGGTCGTCGAGCAGGCCGGCGAGATCGACGACGCTCAGCTCCCGGCAGCCCTGGAGGTGGTCCCGGACGCGTCCGACCAGCTCCCGGCCCGCCTCGGCGGCCTGTTCCTCGGCCTCGGCCCGCCGGGCGGCGGTGTGGCCGGCCTCGGTCTCGGCCTCGTCAAGGCGCCGGGCGGCGGCACGCTTGTCGCCGGCGGCCTCCGCGGCGCGCGCGGCCAGCTCCTCCGCATGGTCGATGGTGCGCCGCCTGCGGGCCACCGACTCCTCGGCCGCGCCCCGCAGATCCGCCTCCGGCGCGCCGTCGGTGTACAGCTCCCCGCCGAGCCGGGCCGCCGCAGCAGCCTCCCGCTCCCGCACCAGGGTGTCCGCGACCTGCCCCTCGGCCGCCGCGAACCGCCCTTCGGCAGCCTGAAGACGGCCCAGGGCCCGGGTGTGCGCGGCGGCGGCCTGCTCCTGGTCGGCCTCGGCGCGAGCAAGCTCCCCAGCCATACGACGGGCGTCGGCCGCCGCCTGCTCCAGCTCCCGTGCGCTGCGCATCTGAGGCCCCGCGCGCAGCGCCACCTCCTGAGCCCTCAGCCGGGTCGCGGTCTCCTCCAAGTGGGTGATCCGCCGGGCTGCCTCATCCCGCTCCCGCTCGGCCTCCTCTCGTTCGGTCCGGGCCTGGGCCAGGTCGCGGCCGAGTTGCTCGTAGCGGGCGTGCTCGGCGCGTGGCAGCCGGGCCCTGCGCCGGGTGGCGACGCGGGCGTAGCGGCGGTAGTGCTCCAGGAACGCGGACGCGGCCCGCTCCGCCTCGGCAGCCGCACGCAGCTCCTCCTTCTCCTCGTCGAGCGACCGGAACGCCTCGGCCACGTCCGCGATCACCGCCTGGTCCATCGGAGGCAGCGCCTCGGTCAGCGCACGGGACAGCGCGGCCTCGTTGGGCCGCTTGGACAACTGCGGCTGGCGCAGCTGGATCAGCAGGTCCACCAGGGCCGCGTACCGTTGCTCGCCGAGCCCGAACAGGGCCTCGTCGACGGCGCGCCGGTACGTCTTCGCCTGGTCGTACACCATGCCGCGCCCTGCGACGGCCTCAGCGAGCCGGTCCCGCGACAGGGCGGTACCGGTGGCGTCCAGCAGGCTCAGCTCCTCGCCGATCCGCTGGTCGGTGACGGCGTACCAGTGGCGGGCGATACCCCGCCCCGCCACCGCCTTCAGCCCGCACAGCAACGTCCGGAAACGGGCCTGCCCGCTGTCCGCGTCGACCCGGCCGAACTCGATCCAGGTGTAGCCGAGCCGCTCCGGGTGCGGGTGCTCCCCGCCGAGCAACAGGTTCCACTCCATCCGCTTGCCCGGGTCGGTGTCAGGCTCCACGCGCCGCGCGGACAGATCGCCGTCCAGCAGGAACGGCAGGGTCAGCGCCAGCACCTTGGACTTGCCGGTGCCGTTGTTGCCGCGCAGCAGCAGCCGACCGTCGCGGAACCAGAACTCCTCGGTGTCGTAATAGAACAGGTCCACCAGACCGACACGCAGCGGGCGCCAACGGCCGGGCGCGGGGACGGGCAGGGCGGTCACGGCTGGTGCGCCTTTCGCTGAGAGGGACGGGCGGTGCGAGCTCCCTGTTCGACCACTACGGTCTCCCCGACCGCGTACCGGGCAAGCGCCGGCAGCGGGGTCACGCCGGCGGCGGTACGGGCCACCAGGCCGAGCGCGGTGAGCTTGGTGAGTGCCTGGTCCACCAGCTCGGCCTCCGCGCCCGGCTGCTTGGCGCTCTTCGACCAGAACGCCCCGTGATCGGCAGCCAGTTCCCGCACGCGTCGCTCCAACTCACCGTGGCTCACCGCTACGTCCGCGGTCGCCAGGTGTTCGGCGAGCAGCAGGGTGACATGCCCGTGGGTGCCCTGCTCGGGCATTCGTACGTCGGTGAGGTCGTTGGGGGCACCTCCCAGGCGAAGCTCTGGGGGAGGATCAACCATCGCGATGCCCTCGGCCCGCACCTCCGCGACCAGGCCGGTCAGTTCGGTGATGCGAGCGGTGAGGAAGCCGCGCTGGCGGGTCAGGTAGGCGAGTTCCTCGTCGGTCAGGCGCTCGTAGTACAGCACCGGGTCGTCCAGCAGTCGGCGGGTCAGGCGCTGGCGGATCGCGCGGAAGCGCAGCTCCTCGCTGTCCAGGGCGGTCTCGGAGGTCAGCTCGGCCAGCCGCTCCTCGAAACCGCCGGCGGGAATCGTCGACGGGCCGCGGCGCGCGGCGAGCAGCCCGGCCAGGACGCGGCGCTGCACGTCGTACAGCACGTCTCCGGACCCGCTGACGTAGGCGTCCTCGTCCCCGGCCACCCGCCTCAGCACCCCGTACCGCAACAGCAGCCGCACCACCGCCGCCAGGTCCGTCCGCTCCTCGCGCCGCTCCAGCGTGAACTCGATGCCGGCGGCGGCCAGACGCGGATCGGCGGCGTCCAGCACCACCTGCTCGGCCAGCCGCCCCAGCGCGGTCTGCGACTCGCCCCGCTCCAGCGCCGCGAGTGCCAGGCACAGCAGTACGTAGCGGCGCCGGGTGAACGGCGCACGGGCGCGGGACGCCTCGCGCGCCGGATGGGTCGCGTCGGCCAGGGTGCCGGGCGTGCGGTGCAGCCGGGCCGCCTCCGCGTCCACCCGCAGCGTCCAGCCGGTGTTGCGGTCGAACCAGTCGCGCAGCTCACCGGCGTACTGCCGCACCAGGCGGAACTCGTCCGCCGACGGGCCGTGCGCGAGCAACAGCGGCTCCTTCAGCAGGGCGCGGGCGGCCCTTTGCAGCTCGGCCGCGCGCCGTCCGTCGAGCACTTCACCCAGGGGCGTCGTCATCGTTCCTCTCCTGCCGCCGGCACCGTGGCGGATCGCACCCGCCCGTCGCGGGTCAGATCGGTGATCTCGACCAGATGATCAGGGCCGCGGAAGGTGCCGCCCGGTGTGCGGATCTCGGTGGTCGTCCCGTCCGCCAGGGCCGTCAGCCGGATCTCCATCGTGCCGTCGTTGCTGGTCGCCAGGGTCGTCGTCATGCCCGGCCGCCAGGTGGACAGGGCATCCCCGAGCAGCCGCAGGAACAGGTCGAAGGCCGCCGGTTCGAGCTCGCCGAGTGCCGACAACCGGGTCGTGCCGTCCGTGGCCAGCCGGGCGCGGGCCGCCGTGACCTCCTCCGCCTGCCGCGCGGCCAGCTCAGCCAGCAGCCGCCGCTGTTCGGACCTGTCCTGCACCTTGCGAGCCCTGCCCCGCCGCTCGTAGCTGCCGGTGCGGCGCAGCTGCGGGCTGATCCGAAGCGGCTCGGCCTCGGACCACGGGGTGGACGCGGGCACCGGGCTGGCCGTACGCCCGGCGAGGGTGTCGGCGTCCACGGTCAGGTGCCGGGAGGAGTACAGCCCGAAAGCGGCCCGCCACAGCCGGTGCCGCGCTTCGTCGTCCGGCGCCTCGGCGAACCAGCGGGCCAGAGCACGGAAATCCGCAGACCGGTCCGAGCGCCCGGCGCGCCGCTCGTTCAACTGCCGCACGACGGCCAGCAGCTGCGGGATGGCACCCAGGGCACGTCCACGCAGCAGCCGGGCCTGCGACTCCCGCCCGTCCGCCGACATGAACCAGGCGGCCAGCCCCGCCCACCGTGCCGCCCACCGCGCGTACGCCTGCGCCTCGGCGCTCTCCGCCTCCTCCGGAGCGGCGTCGGCCGCCTCACGGGCCGCCGCGAGCCGCAACAGCGCGTCTGCCCGGCCCCCCTGCTCCAGCTCGCCGATGAGCAGCGCGATCCGCCCGCCCAGCGTGATCAGGTCCTGGATGAACCGCTCCAGGTACTGGATCAGCCGATCCTTGTAGGCGAGAAACACCTCCACCTCGACACCGTGCAGGTCGATCGTGCGCTGTAGCGACCCCATGAACGCCCGCGCGTTCTCCGCCAGCGCCTCGAACCGGGCCGTCAGGACGGACAGCGCCAGATGCGCCTTCGCGTCATCCGGTATCTCCTCGGCCGCGATCACCAGCAGCGCCCGCAGCTGGGTGACGATGTCATGCAGGGCCACCGCCTGCAACGCACCGCGCCGCCCCAGCGCCTCGTCGTACGCGTTCAGCGCCTCCTCGGCGGCCTCTCCGGCCTGGGTGAGCTGGTAGATGAACCGCTTGCGGTAGAAGTCCTCGACCGCCGTGACCCTTGCGGTGTCCGGGTCCGCCCGCAGATTGCCCCACTCGACGAGGCTGTCCAGCGCCTTGACGACCGCGTCCAGATCACCGGGCCGCTGCTCCGGCGGCAGCGCCGCGTGCACGTCCTCGGGCCGCAGGTGCACTGCGAACCGTTCCTTTGCGGCCAGGAACGCACGCATCACCCGCCGGTACAGGGCGGCATGGGGCACGGTCAGGTGTGCGAAGGGCGCGTAGTCGGTCCGCTCCCGGCCAGGAGGCTGCGAGGTCATCGTCCGACATTGTCCCTGACAGGTATCCGATCCCGTCAACCGTGGTCAGAGGATGCACGGAGCGTGACAGAAGTAGTCGGCCGCTCCGCTCCCGGTTCCCGCTGTCCCGGATAAGCGGGACGGCCTGCTACTCCCGTTCGCGAACCGTCGGTGTCGGGCGCCCGCCCCGCTCAGTTCACCGGCTAGCGTGCCTCAGCCGGTGAGGTTCGTTGGACGCTCCTGCCGCCTCACAGCCTGTGCCCGAGACAGGAGAATGCATTTTGACCTGCAGATTTTACGGGACTTTGGCGAATACCTCTTCTACTGATGTGGATCGTCGGCCTTGCGCAGGCAAGCGACCCCTCTCAAGGGGCGCACGGGTCCACGGGCCCCGTGATGAGCATACATCGTTGTGGTACATATGCTAGCTTTGGTACATGTCCATGAAGCGAACCAACGTCTACGCCGATCCGGAAGACCTCGCGATTATCAAGGAGGCCGCGAAGCGGCGCGGCGTCAGTGAGGCCGAGATCATCCGTCAGGGCATCCATCTCGCGGCCATGGCCAACCGTGTCTGGGACGAGCCTCTCTTCTCCCGTACCTTCCGGGGGACGGGCAGTACGCCCGGCAAGCGCGAGGTGCGTGACGCCGTCGCCGATGCCGTGCGTCGCGAGGCCGGGTCCGGGACCGCCGCGTGATCATCGTCATCGCGGACACCTCCGGGCTCCTTGCGGCGCTCGATTCCACCCACCCCGAGCACCAGGCGTCGAATGAAGCGATCATGGCTGCTGGACTCCTGGTGATGTCCCCGTTGCTGCTCGCGGAGATCGATCACGTAGCAACGCGCGAGATCGGCCGTGAAGCGGCGCTCAGCGCGGTCGACGACATCCGGCACTGGATGCGTCGGGGCCGTATCGCTCTGCCTGAGATCACGGAAGATCATCTCGGGGTCGCCCAGTCCGTGCGGGCCCGCTATCGCGATCTGGACCTGGATCTCGCGGATGCGGTGAACGTGGCCCTTGCTGCTGACTACGACACCGACGCCGTACTCACACTCGACCGTCGCGACTTCCGGGCTGTGCGCCCATTGGGCCGGCACAAGGCGTTCCGGGTACTACCCGACGACCTTCCGATCTGATGTCGGACGACGCCCGGTCATGTCGTCGATTCCGCCGGTTGTGACGCTCGTTCGACGCTCGCGGGGTTCGTGGATTCTCGGGTCCGGGCGCGAAACCCTGTCTGACCTGGAGTTTCTCTGAGGTGGTTCCGGCTGATGTGTTTCCGATGACGCATCACGTGGAGTGCGTGGCGGTGCTTGAGCCTGCCGAAAAAGGCCGCTGACCTGCTGCTTTATTTTCCAGGTGGCCAGTTCACCCGTTTTCGCTCTGGAGTGCGTCGACTGAGGTTCGCGTGTGCAGAACGGCCTGAGTTACAGCTTCAAGGGCCGGCACGGGATTCGCGGGCGACTGGCGATGCGGAATGCGGAATTTTGACGCTCGGATGACGCTCGAATATCGGAAATTCTCAACCTCGCGGACCTCTCCGGCCCCGGGCCGCGCGGACCGGGGCCGTCGGCGGCCAAGGACTCCGGGCCGGGGGTCCGACTGTACCTCGCCGGCCACGGCGCGTGCTGCCACCTCGTCGCACGCACCGTGGAACCGAGAGTGCGACCCGACCGGGCCGCAAAGGACGGCGCCGTGGTCCGAGGCCTTGAGTGGCTGGTATCACCTCGCCACCTAGATACCAGTCCGGTATCATCGCTGTATGGCGATGACACTCCGACTCCCCGACGACCTTGACGCGAAACTCACCGAGCGGGCCCGTCGGGAGCGCCGCAGTAAGCAGGAACTTGCCATTGAGGCCATCCGTGACGCCGAGAATCGGGCCGAGCTGAAGGTCGATGACGTCCTGGCCGAGCTCATGGACAGCGATGCGGAGATCCTGGACTACCTGAAGTGACCGAAGTGCGCTACATCCAGATCGACGAGATCCTCGCCATCGCCCGCAAGGTCAACGATACCGAGCACAGCGTGCGTGACATGGGACTCTTGGTGTCGGCGATCGAACGACCCCGGACGAACGTGTTCGGAGCCGAGCTGTATCCCACGCTGCACGAGAAGGCGGCGGCTCTGCTGCACTCCGTTGCCCGCAATCACGCGCTGATCGACGGCAACAAGCGCACCGCCTGGCTCGCGATGCGTGTCTTCCTGCGGTTCAACGGCGTCAGCGCCGGCATCGCCCCGCCGCACGTCTCCATTGCCGGTCCGTTCGTCGAGGAAGTCGCGCAGGACAATATCGATGTACCGGCCATCGCCAAGCGTCTGTCGGCCTGGTTCCCCGTTTCCTGACGTTTGACGTCGTGAGGTACGGGACGGAATGAGGTTCGTGAGCGGTGCTGGCTCCTGGCGGTCCGCCGGGCAGACTGATCCCGTTCTTGTGGGACCCGTTCGTTCAGCCGGTTGATTCGTGTGCCTTCGCGAGGGGGCAGCGGGGGCGCGAAACGACGACGGACACGGCGAACGAGACGGCGGCAGCCAAGATCCGCAGGGTGCTGCCCGAGCGGTTGTCCCGGGCACTCGACACGGTCCTGGAATCCCTCGCATTCACAGCTCCGCCCGGCGAGTTCACGAAGCCGGACGCCGCGCCCGGCTTCCGGCCGGCGTTGCGAGGCTGGAGGAGATCGCTCCCGCGGCAGGCGCGGATCCGGCGAGCGGGCCTTGGCTGCGAGTCGAGCTACGGGCGGAAACCCTCGACTGGTTGCCGCCGGTACTCGCCTCACTCGACCGGCCCTTCGTCATCGAGCGCCCCGACGAATTGCGCCACCTCGTCATCGCGCTCGCCGACCGCCTTGCGTCCTGCGCCCGTCAAGCCTGACAGCAGGGGACCGTCTGGACCCCGTGGCGGGTGCTCCACGGGGCCGCCGCCCGCGCGGAGGACGTCGTCGGCGTGAACGCCGAGGGTCTGGCCCTCGCCGCCCGCCCGCCGCCTTGTCAAGGCCAAGGGCGCCCGGAGCAAGGCGTACTCGCTCGACCCCCGCAGACGACCGTCAGCGAGAACCCGCACGCCCATGGTCGTACTCGCCGGCTGGGATGCGGAGCCCGTTGAGCATGGTCTGGATGATCGGTTCGAGGTAGTCCGGGGATCCGTGGATCTTGGCGATGGCCACGATCATGTCGAAGACCTGCTCCAGGGTGAGGTCGTCGCGCACCTCACGGGCCTTCTGCGCGGCGGCCAGCAGGGGCCGGCCGGCGGCGAGGGCCTGCTCGCGACGGCTGTGCGGGCCGTCCTGGCCGGTGTGCTCCAGCAACTCCGAGACGATGAGGCGCTTGTTGGGGAGGAAGTCGAAGTGCAGGCGCAGCCAGGCAGTGAGTGCCGCGCCCGGCGTCTGTCCGTCTTCCATGACCGCGGCTTCGCAGATGGCGTCGACTTCCCCGGCGTAGAGGGCTTCGAGCAGTTCCTGGCGTCCGGGGAAGTTGCGATAGAGCGTGGCCATGCCGACGCCCGCGCGCCGAGCAACCCCGGCCATGGAGATGTCGGTGTCACCTTCGGCGAACGCGGTGCGGGCCGCAGCCAGGATCTTGTCGCGGTTGCGTTCGGCCGCTGCCCGCCGTGTGGGAAACGCCCTCTTGTCAGTCATCACCCTTCTCCGATCCGGTATCACCCCGCGTGGGCGGTGGGCCGCGCTCGCCTCCCTGCGTCGCGCCCGTGCGTTCACCCCCACCCAAGTGGACAACCTATCCGGCATCGGCCTACTGTTGGTGGACAGCCTATCCGGCAATGGTGCCGGTGCAGCTGGTCAGCCGCCCAGTACATCAGCCACCCAGTACAGAGGAGCTTCGCCATGCCTCACGCACGTTCCAGAGGGCTGACGTCCCCGCAGCCCGCGACGCGGGCCGTGGCCAAACCGGGCGTGGTCCTGGCCGCGATTGCCTTGATCGCCTGCACCGCGCAGTTCATGGTGGTGCTCGACTCCAGCATCGTGAACGTGGCCCTTCCCTCGATGAAGGCCGGCCTCCGCCTGTCGGACACCGCGCAGCAGTGGGTGTCAACGGCTATCTGATCGCATTCGGCGGCCTGCTGCTGCTCGCCTCGCGCGCCAGTGACCTGTTCGGTCGCCGCCGCCTCTTCCAGGCCGGCCTGGTCGTCTTCACCGCCGCCAGCCTCTTCGGGGGCCTGGCCACCGATGGCTGGATGCTGCTGGCGGCACGCGTCGTGCAAGGTGCAGGCGCCGCCGCGCTGGCACCGTCCAGCCTGAGCCTGATCACCACGAGTCACACCGACCCCGCCCAGCGCACGCGCGCGATGACCTGGTGGGGCGTCGCCGCGTCCAGTGCCGGCGCGGCCGGCATCGTGCTCGGCGGCCTGCTGACCGCCTCCTTGAGCTGGCGCTGGGTGATGCTCGTCAACGTGCCCATCGGCGTCGGCCTGCTGGTGGCCAGTCTCATCTGCCTGCAGCCCTCCGCACCCTCAACGGCCCGCGCCCGCATGGACGTTCCCGGTGCCGTGACGATCACCCTGGCCGCTGCCGCGATCGTCTACGGCGTGTCCATCGCCCCGGACCACGGCTGGGCATCCGGACGGGTCCTCGCCCTGCTGATCGGCGGAATCCTGGTGCTGGCGGCATTCGTGGCGATCGAGCGCCGCACCGGCGACCCGCTCATCCCGCTGGACGTCTTCTCCATCCACAACGTGCGCATCGGCAACATCCTGACCCTGTGCATGGGTGTGGTGATCACCGCGCCGCTGTTCTTCCTCTCGCTGTACCTGCAGCAGGTGCTGGGGGAGAGCGCCCTGCGCACCGGGCTGTCGCTGCTGCCGATGGTCTCCGTGATCAGCGCAGGCGTCCTGATCTCCCAGAAGCTGATCCCCGCGATCGGCCCGCGCCGCCTGGTGGTGACCGGCGGCCTGGTTGCCGCCGCCGGACTGGTATGGCTGGCCTCGTTGCCCGACCAGTCCGACTATGTCGGACACGTCCTGCTGCCCACGGTGGTCATCGGTGCGGGCACGAGCCTGACGATGATGCCGGCGATCGTCGCCGCCACCACCGGCGTCGCCCCGCGCAACGCCGGTGTTGCCTCCGGTCTGATCAACATGTGCCGCCAGCTCGGTGCGGCCCTCGGTCTGGCCGCGCTCGTCACCGTCGCCGCCACCGTCACCCGCAACAGCTCCGCGACCGGCTCCGCGGCCACGGTCGACGGCTACCGCATCGCGTTCTACGCCATCGCCACGATGAGCATCGTCACCGCCCTTCTCTCGCTGCTGCTCAAGGGCGATGGCGCGGCCACGAGCCCGCAGCGCAAGGGCCGCGCGGTCGCCGCGCCGCCTGAGTCCCGGTAGCCGCCTGGAAGGGTCGGGCGTGCCGCGCCCAGGGAGGGATCAGCGCGTTCCAGGACATCAACGCGGCGCCCGCACGCGGCCTTTCGGGAGGCTGGGCTCACGTTGGGTGGAAGGGGCGCGGCCACCCCTGTTCTTGACTGTCCCGTCCAGAACGCGCTATGTTCTGGACCACATAGTCAATAATTTCTCGCTGACCCATCCCCTGCCATGCCCCCCGCTTCCCGACGGCGGCGAGCGAGTGGACGAGCGCATGAGCTCAGCGGGGCGACGAGGCAGGCACGGACGCGGGTGACGAGATCATCGAAAGGACATCGCCATGTCTCATCTGGATGGGAAGACCGCCCTCGTGACCGGCGCCTCCAGCGGTATCGGGCGCGCGACAGCCCGGCGTCTCGCCGGCGACGGTGCCCGCGTCTACCTGACGGGCAGGCGCAAGGACGAACTGGAAGCCGCGGCGGCGGAGTGCGGCCCCGGCGCGGTCGCCGTGCCGTGCGACGTCTCGCAGGCGGCCGATCTCGACCGTGTCATGGACGTCATCCGCGGCGACGGACGCCGCCTGGACGCCGTGGTGGCCAATGCCGGCCTCGGTGTCCTGACCAGCCTCGCGGAGGCCACCCAGGAGCAGTACGACCACGTCTTCGGGGTGAACGCGAAAGGCACCCTGCTGACCGTGCAGAAGTCGCTGCCGCTCCTGGCCGACGGTGCCTCGGTGATCCTGCTCGGCTCGACGTCCAGCTACCAGGGGATCAGCGGCATGGGCCTCTACGCCGCCTCCAAGGCCGCGATCCGCAGTCTGGGGCGCACCTGGGCCGCCGAACTCGCGCCCCGGGGCGTGCGCGTCAACGTCATCACCCCTGGCCCCACCGCCACTCCCGGAATCGAGGGGCTGGCGGAGGCGAACGGCCTGAGCACTGAGGGTTTCCACGGTGTGCTCGCCTCCCAGGTCGCGTTGAACCGGATGGGCCGACCCGCCGAGGTGGCCGCCGTGGTCGCGTTCCTGGCCGGCCCGGAGAGCTCCTTCGTCACCGGCTCCGAGTACTTCGTGGACGGCGGCCAGATACAGGTCTGAACCCTGCTGTGGAGGTGAAGGGGGCGGCGCCCGGGCCTGGGTCGGGCGCCGTACGTGAGCGCCCCGCGCGGTCCCGCCGCGGGGGCGGGTCAGGACTCCGGCAGGAGCCGGGCGGTGAGCGAGCGCGCCGTCGCCGTCAGGGTGTCGATGTCCATGCCCGTGCGCCCCATGAAGACCAGTCCCTGCTGCGCGGCGAGCAGGGAGCGGGCGAATTCGAGCGGATCGGCGTCGGCCGGCAGATCGCCCTGGCCCTTGGCCCGCACGATGCACTCGGCGACCGCGGCCGTCGTCGCCTCGTAGGTGCGCCGGGACTCCGCCAGGACGCCCGGGTCCGCGGTGGCGAGCTCGCACGTGCTGTTCGCCATGAGGCACCCTCGGCGAGCGGCTGCCCCGGTGGCGTCGCCCACGGGAGCCATCATGAACGCCCGCAGGGCGTCCACGGCCCGCTCGGCGGAGTCGAGCTCCTTCCGCAGGTAGCCGTGGCTCACCTCGTTGTAGTTGCGCAGCGCCTTGAGGAAGAGCCGGTGCTTGTCCCCGAAGGCCGCGTACAGGCTGCCCTTGCCGAGGCCGGTGACCTGCATCAGGTCGTCCAGGGACGTGGCCGCGTATCCCGCGTTCCAGAACTGTTCGCGGACCGCTTCCAGGACGCTCCGCTCGTCGAACCCTCGTGGTCTGGCCATGACATCACGGTAACAGTTATTGACCGTATGGTCCACAAAGGGATATAAAGGAATAACGTGGATGATTTGGATAGTGGACCACTCGGTCGGGAACGCGCGACCATGCCGTCGCGTGCGTCACGCGAGGGTGCCGGCGCCGCGCTCCAGTAGCCGCTCCAGCACCCGCTTCAGCGCCCCGCCCCGGCGTCGGGCTGATGGCATCTGCGGCCCCGTAGACTGGGGTATTCCCGAAAAACTTCCCGAAAGGGCACGAGGAGGGCGGTGGGACATGCGTGGAGACGAGAACAGCGCCGTCGCCCCGGAGACGGCGGAGGTGGACCGGCTGCTCGACCGGGCCACGAGAACCGTCGGCGCGCATTTCGGGGCGCTGTATCTGAAGGTCCCGGAGCGGAAGCTGATGATGATGACGACCGCGACCGGGGTGCCCAGCAGGCTGACCCGGCCGTGGTCGCGGGTGGCGCTGGCGGCCCCCGTGCCGGTGGCCGAGGCGGCCCGGTCGGGCGCTCCGGTGTGGCTCCCCAACCGGCAGGAGCTGGCCCGCCGCTTCCCGCGCACGGCGCTCGCCTTCCCCTACTCGGTGGCCATGTACGTCGTTCCGGTGCTCGTCGACGGCGCCTGCTGGGGTGCCGTCCTGATGCTGTGGCCCGGCAACCGCCCACAGGAGCTGACCCCCGCCGAGACCAGCGAGATAGGGCGGGCCGTGGAGCTGATCGCCCGGGGGCTGCGCACGGCCGCGGCGCGGGGCAGCCCGGTGCGTCCGAGGATCACCCCGCTCGCCCTGGACCCGCCGTCGCCGCGGTACGGCCACCCCGCGTCCGACCTCACCGAACGGCTCGGTGAAGGCGTCTGCGCGCTCGACCTGCACGGCCGCGTCACCTTCCTGAACAGCACGGCGGCCGGCCTCCTGGAACGCGACCGCGCCGAGCTGCTGGGCAACCGGCCCTGGCAGATGGTGCCCTGGCTGACCGACCCCGCCTACGAGAACGCCTATCTCGCGGCTCTCTTCAGCCGTCTTCCCACCAGCTTCACCGCCGACCGGCCGGACGGCACGTCGCTCGCGTTCCTGCTGTATCCCGACACCACCGGGATCACCGTGCGCATCAGGCCGACCGACAGGCCCGAGGACCCGCCGGATCCGGCCACCGACACCCTGCCCGCCGCGCCGGCCCGCCCCGGCACCCTCTTCCACCTCCTGCACCTCGCGTCCGCCCTCACCCGGGCCGTCGATGTGGAGGAGCTGACGTTCTCCCTGACCGAGCAGGTCATGCAGGTCCTCGACGCCCAGGGCCTGGCGCTGCTCACGGCCGACGAGGGACGGCTCCAGGTCGTCGGGACCGCCGGGTTCCCCCCGGAGGTGCAGAGGTACCTCAACGGCCTCCCGCTGTCCTCGCAGACCGCCGGCATCCGGGCGATCGAGACCGGTGTGCCGTTGTTCTACTCCGACGCCTCGGACCTGATCCGCGACTTCCCCAACAACCGGCACTGCGGGGACATGGCGGCGTTCGCCTTCCTGCCCCTGACGGTGTCCGGCCGGACCATCGGCTGCTGCGTCCTCGGGTACGACCGGCCGAGGCTCTTCCCCACCGACCAGCGAGCCGAACTCACCTCGCTGGCCGGGATGATCGCGCAGGCACTCGAACGCGCCCGGCTCTACGACTCCAACGCCCAGGTCGCACGCGGCCTCCAGGAGGGGCTGCTGCCGCACCGGCTGCCCCGGCCCGGGCAGCTCGACGTGGCCGCCCGCTACCGACCCGCCACGCACGCCCTCGAAGTCGGCGGCGACTTCTACGACCTGATCGACTTCGGCGAGTCCGTCGTGGGAGCGGTCGTCGGCGATGTCCAGGGGCACAGCGTCCAGGCGGCCGCCATCATGGGCCAGGTCCGCACCGCCGTCCACACCCACGCTCGGGCGGGCTCCCCGCCCGAAGAGATCCTCTCGCGGACGAACCGGCTGCTCACCGAGCTGAGCGGCAGCCTGTTCTGCAGCTGCGTCTACGCCCACATCGACGTTCCCCGGCACCGGGTCCGGCTCGTGTCCGCCGGGCACCCGCCCCCGATCCTGCGGCATCCGGACGGCACCACCGAGGTGCTGGACAAGGCGTCCGGGCTGCTCCTGGGCATCGAGCCGGACGTGCGCTACGAGATCACGGAGTTCGACCTGCCGCCTGGAGCGCTTCTGGCCCTCTACACCGACGGGCTCGTCGAGCGGCCCGGCATCGATCTGGGACAGGCGATCGGCAGGCTTGCCGAGGAGATCTCCGAGGCGGGACGGCAGGAACTGGGCGCGCTGGCGGACGCCGTCATCGAGCGGGCCGAGACGACCGTGAGCCCGCGCAGCGGCGACGACATCGCGCTGCTCCTCGTCGAATGCCCCATGGCCGGATCGGATCACCGTTAGGGTGAGATCAGCCGTGTATGTCGAGATAGGTGGGGATAATCCAGACATTCATTACCGGTCAACTTCCCCGCGATAATGTGGAATTCGGTATTCTGGGTTGCGGGGGCAAAATCGGGTGGATAGAGTCGCGGCGGTCGCCGGGACGAGGGCCCATCTCCTTGCGGGAAAAGGAGGGGGGCGGAGTGATCGATGAGGGGGATCGTGCGATGGGCGAAGTTCACTTATCAGAAGTGAGCCATATCCCGGAAATCAACCCGGGGGATATGGCGGCAGTACGGTGACCGTGCCCATCTTGCAGGTGAGAAATTCCGATCAGGACCCTGGTGCCGGAGTTCGACCCCCTCTTGTGCTGAATTCCTCCTGCGCGTTGCCGACGACGCCGACCGTGTACGTCTCTCCTCGCGCTCCTTCTCCCGCGACATGCGTCCCGCCTTGGCCACCGTGCGTGCCGCGGGCACCCACTCATGGGCGCGATGCCGTCCGCACGCCGTCCGGGCCGGCTTCACCTGCGACGTCATGGTGAGGCGCGCTGGGCCCGGTTGGCAGCTCCCGTAGGTGCGGGCGGTGAATTCTGCTTGAGCCATCGGGACCGGTCGCTGATTTCCCTCCATGCTGACGCGGGCCCGCAGTTCGAATCGGGTGCGTCGCATAGGGAATGTGGCATCCGTGGCGGGTGAGCCGCCACCGCGATGCTCGCCCTCGCCGCGCGACAATCCTCGACAGGGCGGTTAGCACGCCGGTGACGGTAGCGAGGCGGGTGCGGATCCGTTCGAGGGCTGATGTCGCCGCCGTCTTCCGTAGTTCACCCGGGGGGATTTCTCCTGGCCGAAACACCACCTACCTCGAATTCGACGCCGGCCACACGTCCCTCGTCGAAAAGCGCACCGAACTTGTCGACACCATCCCCCTCCCCGTCACCTTCATCATCCATAAGCCCCGGAATGCGCTCATACCCGGCAGGCCGCTCGCAACCCAGCAAGCCGCTCGCGACCAAGCCGTATAGATCCCCTATGAGAGGACCTGACGATCATGACCGTCTCGCCACCGGACCGGCAGGACAAGACCGTTGTCGACCTGTGGTTCGATCCGCGCTGCCCGTGGGCGTGGATCACCTCCCGCTGGCTGCTGGAGGTCGAACAGGTGCGACCCATCGAAACCCGTTTCCACATCATGAGCCTGTCGGTCCTCAACGAGGGCCGCGAGGTGCCCGAGAAGTACAAGCAGGGCATGATCGACGGCTGGGGGCCGGTGCGCGTCTGCATCGCGGCCGAGCAGCAGTACGGCAACGAGGTGATGCGGCCGCTCTACAACGCCATGGGAACCCGGATCCACCACGACAAGGCCGGCCTGGGGCGGGACATGATGCTCGCCTCCCTCGCCGAGGCCGATCTGCCGTCAGCGCTCATCGAGGCGGCGGACTCCACCGATTACGACAAGGAGCTCCGGGCCAGCCACCACGCCGGCATGGACCCCGTCGGCCAGGAGGTCGGCACTCCCGTGATCCACGTGCCCGGAGCCGACGGCGAACTCGTCGCGTTCTTCGGACCCGTCATCACCCCCGCCCCGCGGGGCGAGGCCGCCGGCCGCCTCTGGGACGGTGTCATCGCCGTGACGAGCACCGACGGGTTCTTCGAGCTCAAGCGCACCCGCACCCGCGACCCCATCTTCGACTGACGCGCCGCGGATGACCCTCCGCTGACGCGCCCCCGGGGCGACCCTCCGCCACGGTGCCGGGCCTCTGGCAGCCGCGGTGGGGGCCCGTCAGCGGTGGAGTGCCCCGCGGGTGCGGGCCCCTACTCGCTCGGCAGCGTCCGGTTCAGCTTGCGGAGCAGGTGCGTCAGGGCGTCCTGCTCCTCGGCGGTCAGCCCGGCGACGAGCCGCGTCTCGTTCTTGACGTGCTGCTCGACCGCCGCGTCGATGAGCTCCCGGCCCCGCTCCGTGAGGCGGATGAGCCGGCCGCGCCCGTCGTCCTCGGCCGCTCGGCGGCTGACCAGGCCGGCGCGCTCCAGCCGGTCGACGCGCTTCGTCACCGCGCCCGAGGTGACCATCGTCGACCCGCGCAGGTCACCGGCCGTCAGCTCGTAAGGAGGGCCGGAGCGGCGCAGCGTGCCGAGCACGTCGAACTCGCCCCTGCCCAGGTCGAAGCTCTCGAAGACCCGGGACAGCCGTTCGTCCAGCGCCCAGTGCAGGCGGGTGATGCGTCCGATCACGTGCATCGGGCTGGGGTCGAGTTCGGGCCGCTCCCGATGCCACTGGTCGATGATGAGATCGACCGCGTCGGCTTCGGTGGGCGCAAGGGAGTCACCGTCCTGGGGCATGGCTTGACTATACCTTCCATGGAAAGTAATCTTATCTTCCATGGAAACTACCGTATGGTGCCTGGCGTCGGCGAACCCCGATGACCGGTACTTCGGTACGGAGGGCGACGCGGTATGAAGAGCGGCCAGCAATTACTTACCTCGGGCGTGACGGCACTGGCGCCGGCTGTCTGGGGCACCACCTACATGGTGACGACCGAGTGGTTGCCGCCGGACCGCCCCATGCTCGCCACCACCGTGCGGGCGCTTCCAGCGGGCCTGATCCTGCTGGCCTTCGCGCGGGCGATGCCGAAGGGGATCTGGCTGTGGCGCGCCCTGGTGCTCGGCACGCTCAACATAGGCGCGTTCAACTACCTGTTGTTCGTCGCGGCCTATCGCCTGCCGGGCGGCATAGCAGCGATGATCATGGCGGTGCAGCCGATGGTCGTGCTGATCCTCGCGGCCCTGCTCATGGGGGACAGGGTCCAACCGGTGCACGTGTTGGCCTGCCTCCTCGGCGCGGGCGGTGTCGTACTGCTCGTCTTCAAGGGGAACGCGACAGTCGACTACGTCGGCGTGGTGGCGGCCCTGATAGCGGCCGTCTGCATGGCCACCGGCATCACGCTGACCAAGATGTGGGGGCGCCCGGACGGCGTGGGGCTGCTGCCCTTCACCGGCTGGCAGCTGGTCGCGGGCGGACTCGTGGCGCTGCCCTTCACGCTGGGCATCGAGGGCCTGCCGTCCAGCATCAACGGAACGAACGTCCTCGGGTTCTCCTACCTCATTATCCTCGGCGCCGTGATCAGTTATGTGATCTGGTTCCGCGGAATAGAGCGACTGCCCGCGGTGGCGGTTTCCTTCCTTGCCCTCGGAAGCCCGATCGTCGCCACCCTTCTTGGATATGTCGTCCTGGATCAGACGCTGTCGATCCTTCAGCTGCTCGGAATCGTCGTGATTCTCGCCGCCGTGCTGCTCGCACAGCCCCGGCCGGCCAAGCGGCAGAAGCTCAGTCCGGACGACACCCCCGATACCGCGGTACCCGAACCGACGTCATCGTCGGCGGTGGAAGGGGGGCGCTCATGATGACGCATGAGCAACACCCCACCCCGTCCGCCGGTGCGCACTGAAGAAGTTCGGACGCCATCGCAGCCGGCTTGACCAGCCGGTGGTGAGCGCTGGCATCGAACGTCCTCACCTCCACGGCCAGGCGTATCCCGGACAATGCAGCGACCGCCCGGAAGGTGGGGCCGGCAGTGAAGCCCGGAAATGCGGCGCGGAAACCGAGCGCCTCGCATCGACCGATCGACCCCGGTGTTCCTCTGCCGACTCCACAGCCTAAAACAATTCAGAGAGAAGAAATGGTTACTATCGCTGAACGCCCGCACTCGGCCTTACGGTCCTGGCTGGGTGTCTCCGTCATCACAGCCAGTCTCTTTACTTTCGTCACCACCGAGTTGATGCCCGTCGGCCTTCTTACTCCGATCAGTACGAGCCTGAAGATCGAAGTGGGCATCGCCGGTCTGATGGTCACTCTTTACGGTGTCTCAGCCGGGCTCGGCGTACCGTTTATCGTGGCGTGGACCAGGCATGTCAACCGACGTGTGCTGCTGTCCACGCTCTTGGCGATCCTGGCTCTCGGTAACCTGATCACGGCCATCTCGCCGAACTTCCCGCTGGTCCTGACGACGCGACTGATCATGGGATTCGCCAACGGCGTCTTCTGGGCCATCGGCGTCGGCATGGCGATGCGCCTCGTTCCGGATCGCTACGCGAGCAGGGCGTCCGCGGTCGCCCTGTCCGGCATCTCGATCGCCACGGTCGTGGGCATCCCGCTGGGAACGTTCCTGGAGAGCCTCAGCGACTGGCGCACCACGTTCCTGATCTGGAGCGGCCTCAGCGCGGTGGTGTTCGTCCTGGTCGCCACGATCGTGCCGTCGCTGCCGTCGGACAACGCCGTCTCGGTGCGGGAGGTCTTCTCGCTCCCGGTCAAGAACGTACGGCTGCGCCTGGTGGCCACCGCCGTCGCCCTCTACGTGCTGGGTCACTTCGGGGCGTACACGTTCATCCGGCCGTTCGCCGAGGACAACACCTCCGCCTCGGCCGCCTTCATCAGCATCCTGCTCGTGGTGTACGGCGTCAGCGGCGCGGCCGGCAACTTCGTCGCCGGATACACCGTGAACAAGAACCTGAGGGCCACCTTCATCACCGCCTGCGTCGGAATCCTCGCGGCGCTGCTGCTGCTCCTCACGATCGGCCACACGAAGCTCGGCCTGATCCTCTCGGTGATCCTCTGGGGCCTCTCCTTCGGCGGGGCGAACCTCTCCCAGATCAACCTCACGCTCGGGGCGGCGCCCGACAAGTTCGAGGCCGCCATGTCGATCAACACCCTCGGCTACAACACGTCCATCGCGCTCGGTGCGCTCTTCGGTGGGCTGTTCGCCGACAACTTCGGTGTCGAGAGTGCCGTCTGGTTCGGCGTGGCGCTGACAGCGCTCTCGCTGGTCATCACGCTCGGCACGCGTAAGAGGACCGCGAGCCCGGTCGTCGACGAGGCGCTGGCGACGACCGGTAGCTAGACCGGTTCTCCGGTCCGCCGGTCCTGGCGAAGGGCTGACGGCCACACGGTTCCCTCATCGAGTGGGGCGCACGCCGTCCACCGTCCACGTTTCCGGGTCGAGAGACACGGGAGCGGCCGAGGACGGGACGGTGTGCGCCTCTCGCGTTCCCGACGCCTCCCGCCAGAGCGGCACAGCGGCACAGCGGCACAGCGGCGCCCGCGCCGCCGTAGCGAGCGGTGGGCTGGCACGACGGCGGGCCCCCGCCGGCGCACAGCACTCGCTGCCCGCCGGCGGGGGCCCGCCCACGACGTCCGGCCGCCGGCCGTCACCTGTCCTTCAGGATCACCAGCTCACCCTTGCCGATCGGGGAGAGGGAGCTGAGGTAGCCCTCCGAGGCCTCGACCAGCTTGTTGAACTCCTCCAACTGGGGGGCATGGGAGGTGGCGTTGTCGACGACCATGACGCAGCCGTCCGCGAGGACCTGCTGCAACGAGGGCCACCAGCCGGCGTACTGCCCGCGATTGCTGTCGAGGAAGACGAAGTCGTACTCACCGGCACCGCGCGAGGCGAGGAACCGGCCGGCCTCGTCCGTGATCTGCTGGATACGGGGGCCGAGGCCGGAGCGCTGGAAGTTCCGCTCGGCCATGGCGATCTTGCCGGGTGCCTGCTCGACGGTCGTGACCGAGCCGCCGGGGCCCACGGCGTCGGCCAGCCACAGCGTGGAATAGCCGTTCGACGTCCCGATCTCCAGCACGTTCTTGCACTTGCATGCCTTGATGAGCAGCGCGAGGAACACGCCGGTGTCGTGCGTGATGTTCAGCATCTTCCGGCTCCGGTCGTCCGTCGCCGCGTCGTTGGTCTCACCGAATTCCTCCAACTCGCGCAGGAGCTCGATCAGAGCCGGTTCCATCATGCTTCCCCTCGTCGCGTCATGGCGCCTCGTCAGCCAGCCAGATTCTGCACCGTAATGTACAACCCGAGCAGTAGCAGGGCCGCACAGAGCACCGTTCGGAACCTGTCCTCGGGTATCCCGCGGCGTATCCGATTTCCGATCGACATACCGAGGAATGCCGGGGCCAGGGAGAGGGCCGACATGACGAGGAGGTTCACGCTGAGCAGGTCCTGCGCCCGCAGCGACGAGGCAAGACCGACCGTCGACAGCGTGAAGAGGATTCCCATGCTCTGCACCAGCTCGTCGCGGAGGAGCCCGATGGACTGCAGGTAGAAGACCCCCGGGACGGCCGAGGAGCCGGTCATTCCGGTGAGGAAGCCGTTGGTGGCTCCGAAGAGCACGCCCGTGGGGTGGTGGAACCACTTCCCCCGGATGTCGACCCGCAGCTTGAACAGCCCGAGCAGCCCGTACACGGCGAGCCCCACGCCGAGCAGGGACGACATCACGTCCGCCCGGAAAAAGCCCAGCGTGAGGATGCCCGACAGGGCGAACACCGTGGCCGCCAGGAGGAACGGCCACGTGAGCCTGGCGACTTTCCGGCCGTGGCCGCCGCGCAGAGCCTGGAGGATGTTCGTCAGGAACGTCGGGATGAGGATCAGCGCCTTCGCGGGCTGGATCCCGATCGTCGCGGTGAGAATCCCCAGGACAACGGGCGGCAGCCCCAGACCGGTCAAACCCTTGAACAACCCACCCACGAAGAACGTCAGGGCGATCAGCGCGAAGGTGGTCAGGTGGAACGAGAACAGGTCGCTGCGGATCACTGGTGGACGGCGGCCTCCGGGTGCCCCGCCTCGATCCCGCGGGACACGAAGCACCGCAGTGCCTCCACCACGTCGGCCTGCTCCTGCGAGGTCAGCTCCTCGGGCCGCTCCTGCTCGAAGCGGTCGGCGAGCCCCAGGATGTCGTCCCTGCGGTTCTCGATGTAGACGCTGGCGTCCGCCACATGCGTCGCCTGGTGGCCTTCGAACTGCTCGGCGAGCTCCTCGGCGGACGGCACGAAGTTGATGTCGAACGTGCCGATCTGGAGAAGGACGTAGCGCGAGGGCGTCCCGACGGGGGCGCCGTTGACGAACCGGTGCCTGCTCGGGTTCGGCACCTGGAACACCTGCCCCGGATCGACGCTGAACGACTCGCCCGCGTCGGGGAGTTCGATCGTGATCCGGCCCCGCGAGCAGTACATCATGTCCGACACTTCCTTGTGGAAGTGATACGGGACGGCCTTGTGGTCGAGGTTGAACACGCTGACCCGCAGGCCGTCCTGGTAGTGGAACTCTTTCATTTCCATTGCTCATCTCCCTGTTTCGGTACTGACCAGCCCGGGGCCGTCCCCGGCGACGGGCCGTTCACCGGCGGCCGTGACCGATTCGACCCAGTCGTCGGCCACCCGTTCCGCCGCCTCGACGAATGCGCCGGCGTAATTGCGTTCGTTCTGCCAGAACCTGACGGGCGCGCCGAAGGACGACAGATACGGTGACGGGACGCGCGCGCCATTCATCCGCTTCATCGCCCGATACCTTCCATGGGCGTCGAGCGCTATTCCGCCCGTGGTGTATCCCCCCTCTTCGTGGGGGACGATCTCGCCCCGGCGCAGAAGGCTCTGCACGAACGCCGAGGGGTGGCGTTCCATCCGGAAATCCTGCGTCTTCGCGCGGACCACGCAGTCCGCTAGCAGAGTCGACGGTGCGCCGTCGGCGGACCGGTAGGCGACCTGGAACCGGCCGTCTTCGCCGACGTCGATGCCCGGCGCGTCGTAACCCTGCCGCACGGTCGTCAGGATGCCGGCGTCCATCAGGGCGAGGATCTTCTCCGCGTTCGCGGCCGGCATGGGTACGGCCGTGCGGATGAAGTGGGTGTCGAGCAGGCGGTCGTAGAGGGCCTTGTCGCTCGGTTCGAGCTGGTGGTAGAAGCGCATCCTGCGCGTCTTCAGCACGATCGTGTAGACGAGGTTGCCCTTGTAGGAGTCCTCCAGATCGCTCCGGAGCTTCTCCCCGGCGGAGCGGTAGCGGGGGTGCTCGACGTCGTGCCACCCCACCGCCCCGGCGGTCGCCCGGCGCAGGTCCTTGTCCAGGAGTTCCAGGATGGGCTCGATCCTCAGCTGACCGTGGTGCTCGCGCCGGATCGCGGCCAGGTTCTCCTCCGTGACGTGGTGCAGCTCGTAGTCGGCGAGCGGCCCCCGGACCGGAGGGAAGAACCCGGAGCGCGATCCGGCGACGATCCGCAGCGGCTCCCGGCCGGCGCCCGCCGCCGGCCGGTACGAGGCGACGTGGCCGTCGGGCGTGTACGCGAACTCGCCCTCGCCGGTGAGCGACATGATGGCGTCGATGCCACTCGGGCCCATGCCCTGGACGAACACGCGGGGGCGCTCGCCGCGGGCACGCCGGGACCGGGCGCGGCCGGCGACGGCGAGCCCCAGCGCGTCCGGTGGATACGGCGACGCGATGTATCCACCGTGGCCCGAAAGCGCGTCGGTCTCCGTGGGCTTCCAGTGCCCGGTGCTCAGCAGGACGCGGTCGAAGCCCTCCACGGTGAACTCGCGCTGGGTGCCGAGCTCGCGGAGGCGTACGGAGAAGCCCCCCTCCGCCGCGTATCCGTCGAAGGCTTCGTGCCGGACGTACTGCCGGACCTCGATGCCGTGCGCGCGGCACGTCTCGACGGTGTCCCGGAACCGGTCTTCGAGGTACAGGCCGAACAGCGCGCGCGGATAGAACTCGCCGTCCGCGGGCCGCCACTCGGCCAGCTCGATCCCGGGGTGTGTCTCCAGGACGAGTTCCGGGTGGTCCCTGATGAGCCGGGGTTTGCTCTCGGCCATCCAGTCGACGAAGTCGTTGCCATGGATGCCCATGGTGCTGGCCTCGTTGTTGCACCGGTGCCCGAGCTGGACGTTGTCCTTGGCGTAGGGGTATCCGGGGCCGTTCACCGACCCCCGCTCCACCGTGGTGATCGAGATCGCCGAACGGGGGAGCGGGGGCTGCACCCGTGGATCCGTCAGCCTCCTGACCAGATGCCACAGCGCGCACGTACCGGCGAAACCGGTACCGATGATGCAGAACCTCAGGGATCCCGGGGGATTGGCATTCAGGTCAGGACTCCAGACGGCTGAGGGCATCCCTGATGCGTATGCCGGCTTTGCTCAGGAGGGAACCGGTGCGGCCGCAGTTGATCCGCACGAAGTGGTCCAGGCGGTCGTCCTCGCCGAAGTGGTTGCCGCAGATCGTGGCGACCTTCGCCTCCGCCAGCAGGAACTGGTCGGCGGTGACGTAGCCGTGCCGCTGGTAGGCGGCGGCGTAGGCCGAGAGGTCCACGAACAGGAAGTAGCCTCCCTGCGGCCGGCGGACCTGCAACGAGGGGACCGCTTCGAGCTCTCGCAGCATGGCCTCCAGGTTGGCGCGCGCGGTCCTCGCCCTGCCGGTGGCCACCTCGTCCATCTCCGGCCTCAGCGCGATGTGCGTGGAGACCTGGCCGTAGGTGGACGCGAACGACGTCAGGTTGACCTGGGCGCGTGCGGCCGCTTCCACGATGTCCGCCGGACCGCAGAGGTAGCCGATCCGATCGCCGTGCATGCCGTACGTCTTGCCCGGTCCGGTCACGGAGACCGTCCACGGCCGCATGGAGCAGTGGCCGCCGTCCGGGAGCGGGACGTCGATGGCCCCGAACGTCCTGGCCCGGGCGTCGAGGATGTGGGCCTCGTAGGGGCAGTCGAACAAGACGTGGATCGGGCTCTGCCCGCCGGCCTCGCGCCGCAGGTTGTGCCGGGCGATGACGAGGGCCAGCGCCGACAGCTCCTCGGTCGAGTAGATCTTGCCCGTCGGGTTGATGCAGTCGCCGAGGACGACGATCTTGGTTCGCTCCGAGATCGCCTCCTCCAGGGCCGGGGCCGTCAGCCCGTCGTCCGCCGTGACCAGGACGGTCTTCGGCGTGGCTTCGTGAAGCCTCACCATGTCCGGGTAGTGCGGCCAGTTGGGCACGGGGATCACGACCTCGTCGCCCGGATCCAGCAGTGCGTGGAAGGTCACCGAGATGGACCCCTTCACACCGCCCGGCGTGACCATGATTTCGCTCTCCGGGTCGTACTCGATTCCGTGCAGGCGGGCCACGCGGGCCGCCACGGAATCCAGCAGGAACGGAAATCCCTTGACCGGTGCGAAGGCGTGGATCGTGTTGGATTTCGTCTGGATGAACTCGATCACGCCCTGGTCGATCCGGGGATCGGTCGGCGTGTCCAGCGCACCGATGCTGAGGTCGATGATCTTGTCTTCCTCGGCGAGTCCACGATTGAGCGCGGCGAGCTTCGCCGCGGTTCCGTGGGTCGCTGATTCCGGAATGCTCAGGACGGCGTTTGAGATGCCTCGAATTTTCTGCACGGTCGTACGGGCTGCCTCTCTGACGCTCCGGAACTCAACTCGTGACGGCCTTGTGCATGGCGTTCCACATCTCGAGCTGGATGTTCAGGGTCTCCGTCGCGGCATAGGCGATCTCGGCGACGTCGGCGTCGGCGTGGCAGTTGTTCAGTACACACTTCTTCGCGTCGGCGGCGTGGCGCTCCTCGACGCCCTCGTCGCCCACGTGGACGTTGAAGTAGATCTCCACGTCGTCCACGAACCGGGCCTCGGGGAGTTCGTTGTTCGTGTTGCGGAAGGCCGTGCGGCAGACCTGGAGCATCCTGTCCGCGTGCGACTCCAGGGCCATCGCGACGCCGAGCATGCGGTGGTAGTTGGTGGTGAGCAGGCCGAGGGTCCGCTCCCGGTACGCCAGCGTCTCCGAGATGATCAGCTTGCTGTCCCGCGCGTCCCTGACGAGCAGCGGCGACAGGCCGAACTCGACCTCGCCGTGCAGGTTGTGGGCGTTCTCCATCAGGATCTCGTGGCAGTGCGCGGCCACGCCGTTGCCCGTCTCCTCGTTGAGGATGTGGGAGAACAGGACCAGCGTGTCGCGGTCGTCGTGGGCCGCCGCCTGGGCGCACACGTGGGCGATGCCCTTGACCGTGCCCTCGGTCCGGTGGAAGAAGTTCGCCCGGTGGAAGTCGTAGGTCTCGCCGGTCCAGGGCGTCGACTCCAGGAGCTTGAAGTACTCGTTGTCGTAGACGGGGTGCCGGTCCAGGTCGTCGATGAGCGAGGTGACCTGGTCGTGAAGTGCGGTTGCGGTGCTTGTCGTCATCTTTTTTCCACTCCTATTTCAGGCAGGATTGAATCGTGTCACGGCATTGATGGTCGAGTGACGATCCAGTGGATTAGCGCGAAGAGTCGACAAATGGCTCGGACAGGGTCGTGGGCATGCTTACGCCTTCCCCCTTCAAGCGGAGGCAGGCGGATCCCTTCAGGGAAATCCGGCCTCCGTCAGCCACGACGACCCCGGCTCTCGGTCGTGTCCATATTGGCGTACCGACCCTACGAGAAACAGGCCTCAAACCGGCCATTGATTTTTCGTCACCGCGCTGCTGTGTATCGTTATCGAGGTGGAGCCGCCGGCATGTATTCGTACCACCCTGGTCGTGAATGTATCGGTGAACCGGCCGGCGCAGACGGCGCATACTCCCGCGCCGGAAAAGAGGAATGTGAGAATCCCCTTGGCGTCCGCGGAAGGGGCGGCGGAGAATCCGTGCTCGGCGAGGGAATCCGCTAAAAGCAGCATGCTCCATTCCGTTTGTGCGGAAACGCGGTGACGGCTTTTTCCGATACCCCGCGGGGACGCAGCGAGGCCTCCTCACCGCCTCTCGGAACCGGTGAGGAGGCCCCTGTGGCGCTCAGTTCCGGCTCACGACAACCGGTAGGCGGCGAAGTCCACCGGCACGTCGGCGACGGGTGCCGTGTGCTCCAGCACGACCTCGCGGTGGAACCCCGCCTCGTCGATGAGCTTCAGGAGGTAGTTCACGTCACCCATCGTGCTGAAGAAGATGATCATGCGCCCGTTCTCGGCGAGGTGCTCGCGGACCTGCTTGAAGAACGTCGTCAACGCGCCGTAGTTCTCGTCCGTCGTGGCCGAGTCGGCCACGTCGCGGGCGGCGAACCACTGGAACGGCGGGTTGAAGATGATCAGGTCGAACGTGCCCTCGACGGCGCTGAAGACATCGCTCTGGCGCACCTCGTAACGGTCGGCCACGCCGTTGCTCGCGGCGTTGGCCCGGGCGGCCTCGACCGCGTGCGGGTTGATGTCGACGGCGAACACCCTGGCGGCCCTGGTGGCGGCGAGGATGCCCAGGGACCCGCTTCCGGCGCCCATGTCCAGAACGCGGTCGCTCTCGGTGACCTCGGCGAGGATCTTCTTGCCGAGCATGTGGGAGACGGGGCAGGGGGTCATGACCTGGGAGGGGACCTTCAGCGTCAGACCGTTGAAGGAGACGGTCTCCTCGCCGGCGGGCTCGCTGCCGTCACTGGCCAGGGTCCTGCGCAGTTCCAGGACCTGCCCGAGACGCTCGTCGGACATCAGCGGCCGGTGGTCGACGGCCGTGCCGAGGCCGCCCTGTGACTGGTTGTTTTCCATGGTGGAGACTCCTCCGTCGAAGGGGAATGTCGGGATGTGCAAGTGCCGCGGTCCTTCCCCCGCACGGGGCGGTGGGTGCGGAACCGCGCTCATGGCCGGATGAGCCGGCCTGTTTCCGCGTGGATCCGGGGTGGTCGGTGGACCCGTCAGGGCTCCCCGAATCCACGCGTCGCTCTCGTCCTCGGCTGCCGGAATCGCTCCGCTCCGTCGCGAGGGCCCGCCGGTCAGGCGTGCCCGTCGAAGAGGCTGGTGACCGATCCGTCCTCGCAGACCTCCTGGATCGCCCGCGCCAGCAGGGGGGCGATGGACAGCACGGTCAGCTTGGGAAAGCGCTTCTCCTCGGGGATCGGCAGGGTGTTGGTGACGATCACCTCGCACGCCGCGCAGGTCGACAGGCGCTCGGCGGCGGGGTCGGACAGGATGCCGTGCGTGGAGGCGATGACCACGTCAGCGGCGCCCTCGGCCAGCAGGGCCTCGGTGGCCTTCACGATCGTGCCGCCGGTGTCGATCATGTCGTCGATCAGCACGCAGAGCCGGCCGCGCACCGTGCCGACGACGCGGTTCGCGACGGCCTCGTTGGGCCTGTCGGGGTCGCGGGTCTTGTGGATGAAGGCGATCGGCCGGCCGCCCAGGTGGCCGGCCCACTTCTCGGCCAGCTTGGTCCGCCCGGAGTCGGGGGAGACCACGGTGATGTCGGCGCCGCCGCCGTACTTGTCGTTCACGTACTCGGCCAGCATGTTCTGCGCGAGCAGGTGGTCGACCGGGCCGTCGAAGAAGCCCTGGATCTGGGCGGTGTGCAGGTCGACCGTCATGACCCGGTTCGCGCCCGCCGTCCTGAACAGGTCGGCGATGAGCCGGGCCGAGATCGGCTCCCGGCCCCGGTGCTTCTTGTCCTGCCGGGAGTAGGGGTAGAACGGCATGATCACGGTGATCCGCCTGGCGCTGGCGCGTTTGAGCGTGTCCACCATGATCAGTTGTTCCATGAGCCACTTGTTGATCGGCGTGCAGTGGCTCTGGAGGACGAACGCGTCACTGCCGCGCACCGACTCCTCGAACCGGACGAAGATCTCACCGTTCGCGAAGTCGTACACCGACTGCGGGGTGAGCGGGACGTCCACGTGCTTGGCGACCTGCTCGGCCAGCTCGGGGTGACTGCGCCCGGCGAACAGCATGACGTTCTTCGCGTCCATCAGCCTCGCACCTTCCTGCGGTACGCGGCGTGTGCCGCGGCGAGCCGCCCGCCGACCCCGGCCGTGCTGATCAGGACGGCCATGTTGGCCCTGGCCGACCGCCCCTCCGTGGCCGCGTCCACCGCGCGCATGAGGTACTTCGTGATCGCCTGCCCCCGGATGCCGTCCCGCTCCGCGGCGGCCATGGCCTCGGTGATGGCGGCGTCGACCTCGTCGCTGTCGATCGCCTCCTCGGGCCGGACCGGCGTCGTGATCAGGAACGAGCTGTCGTTGCCCAGCGCCCAGTGGTTCTCTATGGAACGGGCGATCACCTCGTCGTCGTCCAGCCGCATCGGGCTGCGGAAACCGCTGGTGGTGCAGTAGAACGCGGGGAAGTCGTCGGACCGGTACGAGACCACCGGCACGCACTGGGTCTCCAGGTACTCCAGCGTCAGGCCGAGGTCGAGGATCTTCTTCGCGCCGGCGCACACCACCGCGACCCTGGAGCGCGTGAACTGGATGAGGTCGGAGGAGACGTCCATGGTCTTCTCCGCGCCCCGGTGCACACCGCCGATTCCGGCCGAGGAGAAGAACGGGATGCCCGCGAGCTCGGCCGCCACCACCGAGGAGGCGACCGTCAGCGCGCCCATCCGGCCCTGGGCCAGGACGATCGGCATGTCCCTGCTGCTGACCTTGGGGATGCCCGGCGTCGAGGCGAACCGCTCGATGTCGGCGTCGGTCATGCCGACCACGATCCTGCCGCCGTCGACGGCGATCGTGGCCGGGACGGAACCGCCCGCCCGGACGGCATCCTCGACCTTCCGCGCGGTCGCGGCGTTCTCCGGGTAGGGCAGTCCGTGGGTGATGACGTTGGACTCCAGCGCCACCACCGGACGGCCCTCGTGGAGCGCGTCGGCCACCTCGGCGCTGAAGGCGAGCGGAATGTTCTCGTGGGGAAGCGAGGTCATGGTCGTCACCGCCATCAGTCGATGTCGGGGCCGTAGGTGGGCACCTTGCCCAGGATGTCCCGGCGATTGACGATCTCCGGGATGTAGACCTTCTCGGTCCAGACCTCCTTGTCGATCGGCTCGAACGCGATCGACACCACCCCCTCGTCGCAGCCGAAGGCGGTGGTGACCGCTCTCGTCAGGGCCGAGACCAGCTCCGACTGCTGCTCGTCGCTGAGCGAGACCGGGAAGTGCTTGATGTTGACGTGCGGCATGATCGTTTCCTTCCGGATGTCCAGGCGGCGACGGATGGCCGTCGCGAGCTCGTCGATGTCCGGCGCCTTGAGCATGGAGTAGTGATCGGCCTGAAGTTCCAGAACGGTCGGTGGCGAGGCCGCATAGCCGCTGCTGCCGTCCAGGAACGAGTAGTCGTCTCCCCGGGCCTTGAAGATGGTGATGGGGGCGGTGATCCGCCGCTCGGTCAGCTCGCGGAAGGTGTAGCTGAACTCGAACGTCGTCCCCACGACCGCGATGATCCGGCGCACCAGGTCGATGTCGAGGTTCGGGATGCTCTCGCTGACGAAGGCGGCGAAGGTCTCGTCGTCCTCCGCGGCGGCGAGGCACTTCTCCAGTAGGGGACCGCTGATCGCGCCGGAGAAGACGGAGAAGAGGATCGTCACGTACGCCTTGTTGGCGTAGGAGGCGACGCGGTCCTGCCCGCCGGCCGAGCGGACCTTGGGCGAGCCGGGGGCGATCAGGAAGACGTGGTCGACCTTCTCACCCGCCTGTTCGAGCTGGTACGCGGCCTCGAAGGCCACGCGCGCCCCGAAGGAGTAGCCCCACAGGGTGTACGGGCCCTCCGGCTGGAGCTGCTTGATGGCCTTGACGTCCTCGGCCGCCATCTCCCTGATCGTCGGGTACGGAGCCTCACCCTCGTTGATGCCGTGTGCCTGCACACCGAAGAACGGCCGGTCCGTGCCCATCTTCGCGGCCAGCAGCCGCAGGTTCATGGTGTAGCCGCCGAGACCGGGCCAGCAGTAGACCGGCTTCTGCGGCCCCTCGGGCTGGAGGGGGACCAGCCGGGAGGACTGCTGGTCGTCCGCCCCGTCCACCCGCCGGGCCAGCTTCTCGATCGTCGGGGACTCGAACAGCACCTGAAGCGGCAGCGACGCCTCGAACTCCCGGTTGATCTTGTTGATCAGCCCGACCGCGATCAGCGAGTTGCCTCCGGAGGCGAAGAAGTCGTCCTGCACCGAGACGGCCTCCCGCTTCATCGCCTTCTTCCAGTGCTCGGCGATGCGGCGCTCGACGTGGGTGCGGGGCGCGATGAAGGGGCGGTCGCCGCTGTCCACGCCGGTCCTGTCGGAGGCGGCGAGCGCCTTGACGTCGATCTTGCCGTTGGCGGTCGTCGGCAGCGCGTCGAGGATCACGACCTTGTTGGGGATCATGTAGTCCGGAAGGAAGTTGATCAGGTCGTCACGGATGATCTCCGCCGGGCCGCGCATGTGCACGACGTCTTCCTTCATGCCCTCGTGCAGCCGCTGCTCGTCGCTCACCCGGCCGCCGACGAAGAAGTACGACGGACCGGTGGCCCGGCCGAGCCCGCTGAGGATGCCGTCGATCCGCCGGTGCGAGGGGAGGTCGTCGCCCGTCCTGGAGCTGTACCCGGACGACATGAACCCGAGGTTCACGTCGTTCATCGACAGCTTCTGGAGCCCCCGGCCGAGGTCTATGTACCGGCGCCAGTCCTCGGTGGTCCGGCTGATGACCGAGATCCCGATGCTCGCCCGGTCGTACACCGCCTGGTTGATGGCGATGACCTGCTTGCGCAGGACCAGGTCGGACGAGATCGGCTCCAGCTCCCCGCCCGCGTAGGCGTACTGCCCTGCCGGCAGGTCGGCGACCTTTCCCGGATGGGCCTGGACGTACACGTCGACGGCGTCGTCCATGCGCGGGCCCGCGTAGGGCACCCACGCGAAGGTGCCGAGGTAGTAGTCCTCCTCGGCGACGTCCAGCCTGTCCTTGACGGACGGCGCGAACTCCGCGCCGGCGATGTCGAGGCCGTACGCCGGCAGTATCTCCTCCAGCAGGCCCACCATGTGGCCGGTCTCGATCTCCAGCACTTCCTGGATGTTGTTCTTGTAGACCGGCTCGATCGCCCGCTTCTTGCCGAGGAAGTGCAGCTTCACCCCGGGCTCGGCCGCGCCGGCCGTCTCCGTGATCAGCACCAGCTCGTGCTCGACCGGGTGGTAGTAGTAGATGCCGGGCCGGGTGTCGCCGATGCCGGTGATCTCCAGGTACACCTGCGTGGCGTACAGGGAGCCCGGCGACGCGTAGCCGTACTTCGGCAGCAGCCGCTCCGGGCTCAGGTGCTGCCCGAAGAAGCGCAGGATCTCGCCGAACTCGTCGAAGCCGACCTCGGCCAGGTTCCGCGAGCCGGTCCCCGCGACCCGCCGTTCGAGCAGCCGGAGGACGTCGGCCTTGGTGACCTCCCCGCCCTCGTAGAACCGGTAGGTCTTGCGCGCGAACGCCTGCCGCCGCTGCTTCTCGGTGGCCGTCCTGCCCGGCAGCGTGATCACGGTCCTGCCGTCCAGCTCGTCGGCGTCGCGCACGCCCGCGTTCGACAGCTGCGCCTTGACCTGGAGCTTGCTCTCCTTGGACTGGTGGTGCGCGCCGTGGTTGCCCTGGTCCATCAGGGCGGCTTCCCGCGGGTTCAGCTCCACGCAGGCGATCAGGTTCTGGAAGCCGGTGCGGCCGTCCTTCTTGACGATCACCGCGGCGTGCTTGACCCATTCGTGCGTCTCGATCGCCAGCCGGATCTCGTCCAGCTCGACGCGGAAGCCGCGCAGCTTCACCTGGTTGTCAGCCCGGCCGACGAACTGGACGGTGCCGTCGGCGTTCCAGTGCGCGAGGTCGCCGGTCCTGAAGAGCTTCCCCCTGCCGAACGGGTTGTCCACGAACCGCTGCGCCGTCAGCTCCGGCTTGTTCAGGTAACCGCGCGCCAGCTGGACCCCGCCGATGTACAGCTCGCCGATCTCGCCGACGGCCACCCTGGACCGCTCGGCGTCGAGAACGTGGTACTCGGTGTCGTGCACCGGGGCGCCGATCGAGATCGAGTTGGGGCCCTCGCCGACGGCTGCCCGGTTCACGGTGATCGCGGAGGAGTTGATCGTGCACTCCGTCGGCCCGTAGAGGTTGACCAGGTCGCACCACGGCAGGGTGTCGAGGCACTCCTGGGCGAGCGGCCTCGACAGCGCCTCGCCGCCGGTGAAGATCTGCGTGAGCGACTTGCACGACTGGAGCTCGGCCGTGTCCAGCAGCGCCTGGAGCAGGGTGGGAACGCACTGCAACGTGGTGACACCGTGCTTCCTGATGGTGTCGATCAGCCGCTCGGCGTCACGGTAGATCCCCGGGGTGCCCATCACGACCACCGCTCCGCACGCGGGCGCGAGGATCTCCCACTGCGCCGCGTCGAAGCTCATGGGCGTCTTCTGGAGCACGGTCTTCTCGCTGTCCAGGCCGTAGGTCACCGCGAGCCAGTGCATCTGGCTGACGATGCTGCGGTGCTCGATCATCACGCCCTTCGGCTTGCCGGTGCTGCCGGAGGTGTAGATGACGTACGCCAGGTTGTACGCGGCCGGGCGGGTGGTGGCCGGGGTGAAGCCCCGGGCGTCCTCCAGCGTGACGATCGCGGTGCCCACGGGGGCGAGCGCGGCCAGCCGGTCCGCCAGCTCCGCCTGGGTGACGATGACCTTCGTACCGGAGTCCTCGATCATGTAGCGCAGGCGCTCTTCGGGGTACTCCGGCGACAGCGGCAGGTAGGCACCGCCCGCGAAGAGGATTCCCCATGCACCGATCATGAGGTCCACGGACGGCTCGACGAACAGCCCGACGCTGCCGTCGGCCGCCACGCCGAGCTGCTCCAGGCACCCCGACAGCTCGGAGCCGCGCCGGACCAGCTCGCGGTAGGTCAGGTGCTCGCCGCCGTAGATGACGGCCGTGTCGTCCGGCCGCTGTCGTGCTTCTTCCCGGAGTAAGTCGGGAAGGGTGGTCTCCGGCGAGGGTTTCAGCCTCGCCATGTCAAGTGGTAACACTTCTCCCCCTATGGATGACTGCTTGCCGGTCGCTCTCTCAGGAACGGCAACCGGTCCCTGCGGGCCGGCGATGGATCCGGCCGGCCTGACCTGGGCGAGCACCGCGGCACCGGCGCTGGCGAGGCACCGATGACCTGCGCGACGGCCGGTTCCCGCCACGGGGAACGCACGGCGCGGCACCGCCCTGACGGTCGGGCTCGCGAACGCGAGGAACGACGCCTGCCCGGCGGACCGTCCCGCCGGCACCGGGGCACCGGGGCACCGGGCACTGGGGCGCCGGGAGGCCGCGGGTGGGCGGCGAGGACGCCCCCGAGCCGCACGGGGCCCGCCGACCGCCGTCACTCCAGAGAGGTCATCGCGAAGCCCTGCCGCAGGGCGGTGGCGATCTCGACCATCCTCCGGGTCTGGTAGGCGATCGCGGCCAGGTTGTCCTCGGTGACGTTCTCCGCCAGCCGTCCGGGGATCGCCTGCCGGCCGGAGACCGAGCTCACCCCGTACGGGTTGCCGTTGCTGGGCGCCGTCTGGATGTCGTCGGTGATGCCCGGCGGCACGATGATCGCGCCCCAGTGGTAGAAGACGTTGTTCAGCGACAGGATCGTGGCCTCCTGGCCGCCGTGCGGGGCGCCGGTCGAGGTGAACGACGACATGACCTTGTTGGCCAGCCCGCGGCGCGCGTTCAGCGGCCAGGCCAGGTCGATGAAGTGCTTGAGCGGCGCGGCGATGAGGCCGAACCGCCCCGGTGCTCCCAGCAGGACCACGTCCGCCCAGTCGAGGTCGTCGATGCCGGCCGTCGGCACGTCCTTCATCGCCTCGGCGTTCTCCGACCAGGCCTCGGTCCATTCGGTGAACTCGGGTGCCAGCGACTCGTTGACGTACTCGGGCACCCGGCGCAGGCGCGCCTGCGCCCCGGCCTTCTCGGCCGCCTCGGCCGCGGCCGTCGCGAGCTTGTGGATGTTGCCGGTTCCGGAGTAGTAGACGATGGCGACTCTGGTGACGCTGGTGGGGCCGGCGGTTGACATGGCTTGCTGTGCTCCTTGGGTGGTTGTGAACGGTCTGGACGCGAGCCGGGCCGGCCGCGGGCGCGGCGGACGCCGGCCGGTGTGGGGCGCGTACCGGCCGCCGTCCGGGGCCGTGCGCACGCCGGGCGTGGAGCCCGTGGTGGGCGCGTGGTGGCCGGCCGGGCTCGATCCCCTCGCGGAGGAGGGCGCGCAGCAGAGGGGCGGGGTTCTGGCGGATGCGGGTGTGCCGCACGGGCGGCGGGATGGGCGGCACGGGGCGGTCACACCCGGGTCGGCGGGCGACCGGCTTCCTTCAGGCGCCGGCTCCGCTCACAGCACCACGTCCGTCCCGAAGTACCGGTCGCCGAAGTCGCCGATGCCGGGCTGCATGTAGGCGTTCTCGTTCAGCCGCTGCTCGATGGACGAGGTCACCATGCGCACGTGCGGGTAGCGCTCGCGGACGGCCTTGATGCCCTCGGGTGCCGACAGCAGATTGACGAACACGATGTGCTCTTCGGGCACGCCCGTCTCGAGCAGGACCTCGATCGCGGCCAGGGCCGTGCCGCCGGTGGCGAGCATCGGGTCGAGCAGCAGCACGTGGCGGTTCACGATGTCGGCGGGCAGCGCCGAGTAGTACAGGTGCGGCAGCTTCGTCACCTTGTCGCGCTGGATCAGGATCTTGCCGATCCGGATCTCCGGCGACATGGCACGCAGCTCCGCCTCCATGCTCTCGCCGGCGCGGGCGATGGACACGCCGCAGATCTCCGGGGTGATGCGCAGGCCGTGGTAGGTCTCGCCGACCGGGGTCCGCACGTCGCAGGGCTCGAAGGGGAGCAGTTCCAGGCCGGCCTCGATGAGCTGGCGGATGACCCTGCCCGCGTTCGAGACGAAGTCGTCCCGGTCGGCGCCCCGGTTGCGGATGATGGTGTGCAGGGCCCGCAACTGCTTGGTCTGCGGCAGCAGATGCACCGCGTCCTGCACCGTCGTGGTCTCGGTGGTCATCGCGTTCACCTCTGCTGGGTCTCGGCGGCCAAGCGGGCGAAGGCCCTGCGGGACTCCGTGACGAACGTGCGCACCTTCAGCCGGTCCTTGCGGCCCGTGGCGTCCTCCAGGCCGGTGTGGGCGTCCACGGCGGCCGGGCGGACCTGCTCGATCGCGTCGGCGACGTTCTGCGGGTTCAGCCCGCCCGCCAGCATCAGCGGCCGCGGTGAGATCCGCACCAGCTCGGCGCTGATGTCCCAGTCGTGCACCAGGCCCGTGGCGCCCTTGGCGCCGGTCGCGGGGTTGAAGCTGTCGGTGATGAACATGTCGACATGCTCGGCGGAGTCATCGACGATCTTGGCCAGCTCGTCGGTGTTGTCCGCCTTCACCACGAGGCTCTTGAGGACGTAGAGGTCCGGGGCGATGGTCCGCAGCTTGCGCAGCTGGGCGGGGACCACGTCACCGTGCAGCTGGATGGCGCCGACGCCCATCTCGGCGCAGAAGTCCCTGATCTCGTCGGCGTCGGTCAGGTAGGTGATGATGACGCCCTTGTGCTCCGGCTGGATCGCCCTGACGATCGCGGCCGCGTCCTTCTCGGAGAGGTCCTCGTTCTTCGCGGGGAGCCGCAGCGCGAACCCGAGCCAGTCGGCGCCCTCCTCGATGATCATGTCGGCTTCGGCCTGGTCGATGATTCCCGCGACCTGGATCAAACCCTGCATGGTGATCTCCCTTTGCCGGCGGCCGTTCACGACGGCCGTCCGTGATGGATCCGGACCGCACGGGAATGTCCGGAGGCATCACCGTGCGGAACTGCTGACATCAGCGAAAGTTGATGCGGAAAGAGGAGGGGCGCCCACCGGCGGGCAGCGTGGTTCGCACCCCGTGCCAGCGACGCGAGCCGCTGTCAGGCGTTCTTCAGTGTGTCGACGACGAGCCGTGCCACCGGCGCCGCCGACGCGGGGTTCTGGCCCGTGATGACCCGGCCGTCGGCCTCGGTGTGGGAGACGTAGTTCCCCGCCTTGGTGTGCCGCGCGCCGCGTTCCTTCAGCCGGTCCTCCAGGAGGAACGGCATGATCTCGACGAACCCGAGGGACGCCTCCTCCTCGTTGGTGAAGGACGCCACCCGCTTTCCGTCTATCAGGTAGGAACCGTCGGACAGGCGGAGATTGACGAGGCCGGCGGGGCCGTGGCAGACGGCGGAGACCACGCCTCCGCGTTCGTAGATGCCGATGGCGAGCCGGGCGAGGTCGGGCGACTCCGGAAAGTCCCACATGGCGCCGTGCCCGCCGACGTAGAAGATGGCCTCGTAGTCGGCCGAGTGCACCTGGGAGGCCGGCTGCGTCGCCACGAGCTTCGCCTTCACGGTCTCGTCGGCGAGGAAGCCGACGATCTCCGGGTCGTTCTCCTCGCCGTCGAACACCACGGCCGGCGGCTCGCCGCCCAGCACGGACACGAAGTCCACGTCGTAGCCCGCGGCCGTGAAGACGTTGTACGGGTGGGCGGCCTCCGAAACGCTGTAGCCCGTCCTGTTGCCGGTGTCGCCGAGAACATCATGACTGCTGACTGCGAGCAGTACCTTGGCCACTTCTCCTCCTGGTGTGTCGTGAATTCAGCCGGCCATGGACCTCGTGGCCGCCGGGCCCCGGTCGATCGCTCGGGAGTGGATGTCCGGGGTTTTCGTGGGCGCGGCCGGTGACGGTGTGATGGCCGGGGAAGGGGCCGCGCCCACGGTGTGGCACAGGGGGTCGGGTTGTGGGCGTGCGTCAGGGCTTGTGGATGAAGGTGGTGATGGTGTCGACGAGCTCGGTCGGCTTCTCGACGAGGACCATGTGACCGGAGTCGAATTCGCGGTAGGTGGCGTTCGGTATGGCGGCGGCGAGCTCGCGGGAGTGGTGGGTGGGCACGGCGGCGTCGGGGTTGCAGCCGATGACGAGGCTCTCGGCCTCGACCTTGCCGGCGAGGTCGCGGATGTCGGTGCGCACGAGGAGTTCGAGCTGGCGGATGCGTCCGCTGGAGGGGCTCAGCTCGGCGCCCATCTCGTCGATCTGCTCAAGGCTGTCGAGGGTGTTGATGAAGCGGGGGCTGAAGGCGGTGGTGGTCAGCACACGGCCGAAGGCCAGGGCGTCGTGCTTCTGGCTGAGGGTCAGGCCGATGAGGTTCTCCATGTAGCGGTCGGTCTGCACCAGGCCGCCGATGGGGACCAGGCGGCGGACCTGCTCGGGGTGCAGACCGGCGGTGGCCGCCACGACCGCGCCGCCCAGGGAGAAGCCGACCAGATCGACCGGACCCCTGCCGGCGTCGGTGATGATGGCGGAGACCTCGTCGGCGAGCTGCTCCATGGTCAGGTCGCTGCCGTCGTCCTCGGCGGCCTCGCTGCCGGACAGGTCGGGCAGGATGACCGTGTTGCGCCGGGCGAACTGCTCCAGCAGGTGCCCGAAGGCTGCCTGCCCGCCCTTGCCCACACCGTGCACCAGCATCAGGGCCGGACCCGACCCGGTCACCGTGTACTTCACCCGCGAGGTTCCCACAGTCACCGTAGGCATAACTGATCTTCTCCTTGTGGATCGTGAAGTGGACAGCGGGACCGATCACTTGATCGCCCCCACGCGGCAGCAACCCCCTGCTGGACGAGCCAGAGAACTCCTTTTCCGGTTGCTGCCAGGATCGAGAAGTCGTACGAGGCGCAGGCAGGTGGATACGCCGGGTGTATCCGGGCATGCGGGATCCCCGTGGCGGAACGCATGGGAAGCGGCGGCGGTATCGGCACTTCAAAGGCATCCGCGGCCACGCTCACGTTTTTGGCCGGCAAGGCTCGCGGCAGCGGCCTCACCGCACGGATGTCATATCTCCGGTACCCCGCGCCCAGCTCGCAGCGGCAGCCCGGCCACAGGCGCGTAAAGGAGCCCTGAGACCGATCCGCTGGTACGAGCAGAATTCATCGGCCGCGCAATGCGGCGGTCGTCAGCTAAGCGCGTTGCGCCTCACAACGACATCGCATGTGAATGCAGCCAGGAAGGCATGCGAACAGCATTGTGCTCACTGATATTCCCCCACATCAGTTCACCAATGTATTGAGCGTTCCACGAGGTCGCACAGGTGTCGGCCGCGTCGTGTCCGCAGTCACCCGATGGAACCGCCGGCCGGTCGGTACGGCGGTCAGGTGAGTGGGTGGCCGCGGATCATCCGGCGGCTGAGGCGGGCTTTGCGCCATAAGAGAGGGAGTCTGCCCGGAACCACGCGCGATTGACGGCGTCGGCAACGCGCGGGACGAGCTTGGTGCGAGAGGGGCTGGTTCAGGGTTCTGCCGCCAAGTCTCCCGGATTGATATCCGAGAAATGGTGCGCCTCAGGTAAGTGAACTTCGCCCATCGTGCTACCCCCTAGGTGATCACTTTGGCCCTCTCCTTTTCCCGTAGGAGATGGGTCCTCATCCCGGCGATCGACGCGACTCTATCTATTCGATTTTTCCCCCGCAACCGTGAACCTTGAATTCCGCATTTTCTCCTGGAGGTTGACTGGTAATGTGTGCCTGGATTGTCCGTACGTATCCGGACATACTCCATCGAACAGCGCTCGAACGAGGGGGCGATCCGGCCAGGGCTCGTGCGCAAGGTGGTGCGGAGGGGTCCCGCGGTGTCCGAAGTACGGACCGCAGGCGGTGTTGCGATGATCTTGCCGCACGGCCTCGGGGCGGCCTCCGGCGGCCCGCGGCGGGCTCCGTCAGAGGGCGATTCCGTTGGTCGAGATGCCTCCTTCGGGCCCGCGGCGAGACCGCCCGAACCGGGCGGGCATCCGGAGGAGCGCCGCCCAGGGAGCGGCCGGGCGGGCCCGGCGGCAGGTCGTCGGCCGGAGTCGGCCGGGCTCCGGCCGGCCATCTGACCTGCTGGATTTCGCCATCCACCCTGTTTCCGGGCGGTGCCGGAGCACTCCTGTCCGGCTCGCCGCTGCCCTTCGGCGCCGTCGTCACGTCCGGCACCGGCACCCCCTCCGGGGCCCCGTGGGCGAGGTCGAACGGCCGGCCCGCACCCCGGACGGCGGTCGGCCGGGGGTGGGCTTCGTGCCCGCCCTGTGCCCGGTTCCGCGCCCGGTTCTGCCTCGTGTGCCCGGCGCGGTCGGGGCCCCCGGGGGCCTCCACCGCCGTCATCGGCCGTTCCGGCGGCGTACGCGCCACCGGCAAGAACCTTGTATCGGCCACCCATTGACGTGCCCATGGGGTGATTCACCCGCGGTAGGCCAATCGAAATGGAAAATGAATGGATTGGCCGGTCAACCACGCGTGAACGCAGATGGGTTCCCGAACGCGGGTGGGTTCCCGGATTGCGATACGGTCGGAGGCACTCCGGTATTCCGCAGGCAATGAGATGCCTTGAGGGCGCGTCGACTTACGGTATGTGTTTCCATCCGGAGAGTCAGGAGATGCATGTCATGCGATGAGGATCAGTACCTCATCTGCGCGTAGACCTTGCCGTCGGTGTCGTAGACGGTGACGGCGGTGATGAAGTCCATGTCGGTGCTGTGCGGTCCGAGGTCGCCGGTGGCGTACCAGACTCCCCAGCCCGGGGCACCGGGCAGTTCGAGGAGGCCGCCCTGCACGGTGCCCGCCTTGGTGGTGACCACGACGCGGGAGGCGGTGCCCTTGCCGCCGTAGTACAGGCCGCTCAGGTAGGAACGCCCGGAGGTGGTCTCGGCCTGCAACGACACACCGGGGCTCTGCACGCCCACGTTCCCGTCGACGACGGAGCGGAACTCCGGTTCGGGGGAGGACGGGGTGGACCAGTGCTTGCCCTCGGGGGTGAGCCAGAGCTCGAAGCCGGGGGCGACCCTGGTGTGCCGGCCGGACGCGACCACCCGCTTCGCCTCGCCCGCGGCGGGCGGGGATGCCGCGGGAGGGGACACCGAGCGCGAGGACGCGGAGGGAGAAGGGGGCGCCGGATGCGAGGTGACGCGGTCGGCGTCGCCGGAGCCCGGGCCCCACAGCCCCACCACGGCCAGCGGCACCAGCAGCAGCCCGCATCCGGCGCTCAGCACAGCCGCCCTGCGCCTGAACCTGCGCCGGCGGCCGTCGCGTTCGATGGCCTCCAGCGGCAGCCGTGAGGGCGTGATCTCGTACGCGGCCTCGGTGAGCGCCGCGCGCAGCCGCCCCGTCGAGGCGTCCGTCGTGTCGCGCTCGGTTTCGAGTCCGGTTTCGAGTCCGGTTCCGGGTCCGGATTCGGTCCGGGAGTCGGGGTGCTTCATCGGCGGGCTCCGGTGACGGGGCGGGGGCGGTCGGAGACGGCGAGGGCGGGGTGGGTGCGCAGCATCGCGAGGGCCCGCCGGACATGGGTCTTGACCGTGCCGAGCGAGCAGCCCAGCAGATCGGCGATCTCCACCTCGGTGAGATCCTCCCAGAAGCGCAGCACCAGCACGGTCCGCTGGCGCCCGGAGAGCGTGGCGAGCGCACCGGAGACCGCGGCCCGCCGCTCGATGGACTCGGCGTGCCCCGCGTCCGGTTGGTGCACCCTCTCCGGCAGGGACGGCATCAGCAGGTGCATGATGCGTCTCTTCCGTAACCGGCTCAGGTTGTTGTTGACGAGCGAGCGCCGCACGTAGCGGTCGACGTCCGCCTCCGGGATGTGCTGCCAGCGTGCGTACACCTTGGCCAGCGTGGTCTGCACCAGGTCCTCGGCCTCGTGGAAGTCGCCGGTGAGCAGGTGCGCGGTGCGCACCAGACGGGGCCAGGCCGCGGCTGAATAAGCGGCGAAGCCGCTGCTCCCGGCGGAGGCTGGGGATGTCTCGTCCTGCGGCACTGGCGCGGTCCCTCGGGGTCGGCTGAGCGGGGTGTCAGGAGCCGATGGGTGGGGGGGCCATGCGTGCCCCCCCACCCCCGGGATCAGATCTTCAGCTGCGCGTAGACCTTGCCCTTGGTGTCGTACACGGTGATGGCGGTGATGAAGTCCATGTCGGTGCCGCCCGGACCGAAGTCGGCGGTGGCGTACCAGACGCCCCAGCCGGTGTTGTCGGCCAGCTCGATGAGCTTGCCCTGCACGGTGCCCGCCTTGGTGGTGACCACGACGCGGGAGGCCGTGCCCTTGCCGCCGTAGTACAGGCCGCTCAGGTAGGCCTGGCTCGGGGAGATCTCGGCCTGCATCGAGACGCCGGGGGTGTTCAGGTCTATGTTGCCGTCCACCACGCTGCGGAACTCCGGTTCGGGGGAGGACGGGGTGAACCAGTGCTTGCCCTCGGGGGTGAGCCAGAGCTCGAAGCCGGGGGCCGCCGTCACGTGCTCACCGGGGGCGACGATCCGCGGCGTCGGGGCGTGCGTGCGGGCGGCGTTCGCCACCGCGGAGACCTGGGCCCGTGCGGGGGCGGCGGCCTTGGCCACCGCGGTCGCGGTGCCCGTGCCGGACGTGGCGGCGTACGCGACGGCCGGAGTCCCCACCAGCGCGGCGGTGACGGCCACGGCGGCCACACAGTTCTGCATCCGTGTCATGGACGGATAACTCCTCGCGAGACATGGACCCTTCGGGTCCGGATGGGCGGTAGACGGGCGTGAGGCACCGTCTCCACCCCTCCAAACTCCGCGGCCCGGCTCGCGGATGACACGGATGCCGGTTTTTCTTCGCGTGCCCGCCGGGGTTCTCACGGAGGGGTCCACCGTCGGGGGTCCGCCATCGGGGGTCTGGCGTCGGGGGTCTGCTGGCGGGGTCCACCGTCGGGGGTCTGCCGGCAGGGGTCTGCCGGCAGGGGTCTGGCGGCGGGGTTCTCGCGGTGGGGGACTCGCGGCAGGGACTCCCGCCGTGGTTCTCGCGGTGAGGCCTTCCCAGCGAGGCTTCACGGCCAGGCCTTGGCGGCGAGGCCTTCCTGTGTGAGGCCGTCATGTGTGAGGCCATTGCGGCGAGGTTCTCCCGCTCGCCGGTCTCAGTCCCGCAGGTTCGGTTTGGACGCCGTGTCCGGGGAACGGCGGCTCTCGGGCGCCCGGGGCCCGGCCGTCCGGACCAGCGTGCTTCTGCCGCGGGTGCCGGTGGTGGCGAACTCCGAGTAGCGCGGCACCCAGCGCAGCAGGGCCCCGGCCGCCACGATCCCCATGCCGCCCATCACGGCGATTCCGGTCGCCAGACTGCCGAGGGCCGCGGCGGCCGACACGACGAGCGGTCCTCCGGCGCTGCCCGAATCGGCGCACAGCCGCCAGACGCCGAGGAACTGCGAGCGGGTGTCCGGCGGTGCCACGTCCGCGCCGAGGGTCATCAGGATTCCGCTGCCTATGCCGTTGCCGAACCCCATGAGCATGGCGACGACGGTCAGCGAGACCAGTCCGTGCGTGAGCGGCAGGGCGGCCTGGGTCAGTCCCAGCACCAGCATCGAGGGCACCGCGATCCACAGCCTGCCGGCCCGGTCCATGACCTTCCCCGAGGGGTAGAACGTCAGGGTGTCGATCAGCCCGGCGATGCCGAAGATGACGCTGGTGGACGACGGGCTCTGGTGCAGGTGCTCGGCCCACAGCGGCAGGACCGTCTGCCGGGTCGCCCGGACCGAGCCCACCAGGAGGACGGCGACGCCGAGGGTGAGGAAGACCCTGCGGTGGCGGCGTACGACGGTGCGCACGGAGGCGGGCGCGGCACCGCCGCGGGCGGCCTTGGCGGGGTCGGCGACATCGGGCACGACGAACAGGACCACGACGGTGATGGCCGTGCACGCCAGCGCCAGCCAGTAGATGTCCCGTATCGGCCGGCCCGTGAGGACCGCGGCGCCGATGAAGGGGCCGACGAAGGCCCCGACCCGTGACATGCCGCCGAGCGTGGAAAGGGCCCGGGCGCGCAGCCCGACGGGGACCGCTTCCGTGAGGTAGGCCTGCCGGGCCAGGATGAACACCGCGTTGGTCGCGCCGGTGGCGGTCACCGCGAGGGCGAGCTGCCACACGCTCCGGGCCAGCGCGCACCCCGCCAGCGTGACCATGGCGACGCCCGCGGCGACCATCATCGCCTTGCGGTCACCGAGCCTCGCGGCCAGCGCGCCGGCCGGCACGTCCCCGAGGATCTGTCCCACTCCGAGCAGCGCGAGGACCAGGCTCGCGCCCCCGACGGATGCCCCGAGCGCTCTGCCGCTGAGCGCGAGCACCGGCGCGAGGGCCCCCATCCCCGTCTCGAAGATCAGAGCCGGCAGGAACACGGCCGGGATCAGGCTCCAGAGGGTCACGGGACGGGAGCTCACGCGCTGCGGCCTCATTTCCGGGGGCGTACGGCACCTTGGCGGCGAGGGCTCCAGGCCGGTCGGGAGACGAGGGAGCCCGGGACACCATTGAACATCAGCACGATTCGGCGGCCACCGGAGCCCTGCGCGGTGGAAGCGAGGCTCCGGACGGCACCGGCGCTGTCACTCTGCGACGTGGATTCCTCTGGACGGAGGGGTGCCGGGGGCGGCCGGATCGAGGGGTGCCGGGTCGCCGGGTGCGCCGGTGTGCTCGCCCTGGTGGCCGTCCTGGGCCTCGGCTCAGGGGCGCTCCGGCGAGCCGGTGCCGCGGGTTTCTGACGGCACCGTCACGCACCCGGCGGCGGAGGTCAGACCGTCGCGTCGGGCAGGACGGAGACGATGTGCTCAACCTGCGGGGGCGTGGCGAAGTGCGGGCCGACCAGGGCGCGCCAGCGGCCGAAGTCGTCGGACTCGCGGAACTTCACCATGTGGTGCTCGACGGTCTCCCAGCGGACCAGGAGCCGGTAGCGCTGCGGGAACTCGACGCTGCGGTGCAACTCCACGCCGTGGCAGCCCTCGGCCGAGGAGAAGAGGGGTACGGCCTGGGCCACCGCCCGCTCGAACTCCTCCTCACTGCCCGGGTGAACCTCGATCTGCGCGATCTCCGTGACCATGTGACTGCCTGCTTTCGATACTCGGGCCCGGCGTGCTCCGCACCGGCACGGGCCGTTGCTCCGGTCCCGATGATCGTACGGGTGGGCCGAGAGCCGGGAAGCGGGGAGCCGGACGGCACAAGAGACGGCACGAGGGGACGAACGCCGCGTCGATCAGGACTTGTCGCGCCGTACGTCGATCACCAGGCTGATGGAGAAGGCCACCATCACCAGGACACCGCCCAGTACGGCAAGACCGGCGTCCCCGAAGAGGCCGAGTGCGACGGCGGTCACCAGCACGGCCAGGGACAGCACCACGGCGACCGCGATCTTCCAGTCGTCACCGACGATGAAGTCGTACCAGAACCGCCCGAAGGACTTCAGGAACCTCATCCCGCCCTCTCCTCGATCGGCTCGGGCGAACCGGCGGGAGCCGGCGGCTCGGGGGTGGTGCGCAGGACCCGTACGAACAGCCGGCTCAGCAGGAACCACGCGACCAGCAGCGCGAGGATGGACACGTCCCCGCCCGGCCACCGGATGCTCTCGTGCCCGGCACGGAAGATGCCGATGCCGCCCACCGCCCAGTACGTGCCGAACGAGGCGAGCAGCAGACCGACGCCGTACTTGAGCAGGTTCTCGTCGATCATCGACAGGGGCCGGCGCACCGCGAACGCGATGCCGAGCACGGCCACGACCGCGGCCGCGGCGCCGACGCCGGCGGCGGGGACGTTGTCCGCGTTGAGGCCGAAGGTGATCACGATGAAGACGACCTCCATGCCTTCGAGGAAGACGCCCTTGAAGGAGACCATGAAGGAGAACATGTCCAGTCCGCCGGCGCCTCGCTCGGCGGCCTCGGCCGCCTCGACCCCCCTGCGGTAGGCCGCGTCCTCGTCGCGGACGGCCTTGCGGCCCGAGGAGCGCAGGATCGCCTTCCTCAGCCACTGCATGCCGAAGATCAGGAGCAGACCGCCGATGACCAGCTGGAGGGCCGCTTCGGGGAACCAGTGCCCGAGCGCGTACCCGGCGATCGACGTGACCACCGCGAGCACGGCGAGGGCGGCCGCCACTCCGGTCAGGGCCGAGCGCCAGCCGCGGGTGTAGCCCATCGCCATGACGATCGTCGTCGCCTCGACCATCTCCACGAAGCAGGCGACGAAGGTCGCGATGATGAGGCCCCAGGTTGCCGCGTCCACCGGGCTCCTCCCGTTCGCCGTGAAAAGCAGCCATGAAAAGCAGAGGCATGACGATCGTCGCAGATCACATGCGGTCCATGAAACAGCACTACGGCGCAGGCCGCCTCAGCACCCATGGCCGGGCGGCGCGCATGCGGGGGAGGGGCGTCGGCGAACGCGTGGGGAGCGGCCGGGCGGGCGCCGGGGAATTCCCCTGGCGCCCGGAGAGGATCCCCGGCGCCCGGCTGCCGGGGTCATGCCGCTGTCAGCGGCCCTCGCGGCGGCCGTAGCGGCGCTCGAAGCGCTCGACGCGGCCGGCGGTGTCCAGCACGCGTGCGGTGCCGGTGTAGAAGGGGTGGCTCGCGGAGGAGATCTCCACGTCGACCACGGGGTAGACGTTGCCGTCCTCCCACTCCATGGTGCGGTCGCTGGACAGCGTGGAGCGGGTGAGGAAGGCGAAGCCGGCAGCCCTGTCGCGGAACACGACGGGGCCGTAGGCCGGGTGGATTCCGGACTTCATGGTCCTCCTTCGATGCGCTCGGGACTCTTCGGGGGGTCCGGCGCGCTCGGGCGTCAGCGCTCCTCGCGGAAGTCGACGTGCCGGCGGACCACCGGGTCGTACTTGCGCAGGACCAGGCGGTCGGGATCGTTTCGGCGGTTCTTCCTTGTTGTGTACGTGTACCCGGTTTGCGCTGTGGAGCGCACCTTGACGACGGGGCGTAGTTCGTTGCGTGCCATGGCGGCAGGATAAGTGATAATGATTGTCGTTGTCAATAGCTGGATGCCGGGCCGCTCAGCGCGTGTGCCACCGCCGGAAGGGCGGGGCGCCCGGCGCGGTCGGTGCCCGGGTGAGCGCGATGAGCAGGGAGACGTCGTCCTCGGGCGTGGCGCTGCGCAGCATGGTCCTGATGACGTGGGCGCAGCACTCGTCCAACGTGCGGCACCTGTGCCGCAGGGCCTCGGCGAGCCGGGTGAGGCCGGTGTCGATGTCGTCCTTGCGGCTCTCGATCAGGCCGTCGGTGAACAGCGCGATCTTGCTGCCCTCCGCCAGCTCGATCTCGGCGGACTCGTACGTGGCGAGCCCCCAGCCGACGGGCCCGCCGGTCGGCACCTCGGGGAAGACGACGTCGCCCTCCGGGGAGACCAGAGCGGGCGGCGGGTGCCCCGCCCGGGCCAGCGTGCAGATCCGGGTCGCCGGGTCGTACATCGCGTAGGCGCAGGTGGCGGCCAGGCTGGGGATGCCGGACGGGTTCCGGTCGTCGGCCTCCTCGGAGAGGTTCAGAGCGACCCGGTCGAGCTGGGCGAGCAGCCGGTTCGGCGGCAGGTCCATGGCCGCCAGGGTGTGCACGGCCGTGCGCAGCCGGCCCATCGCGGCGGCCGCGTTGATCCCGTGGCCCACCACGTCCCCCACGACCAGGGCCACCCGGCCCCGGGAGAGCGGGATGACGTCGTACCAGTCGCCTCCCACGCCCTCGTGCTTGTCCGTCGGCAGATAGCGCGAGGCGACCTCCAGGCCGGGCCCGCCGCTGAGCCGGCGCGGCAGCAGGTCCCGCTGGAGCGCGAGTGCGGCGTTGCGCTCGCGGGAGTACTGGCGGGCGTTGTCCAGGCTCAGGGCCGCCCGCGTCGCCAGCTCCTCGGCGAGCAGCAGGTCGTCACGGGTGAACGGCACCGGGTTCTCCGCGCGGATGAAGACCGCGACGCCGAGGATCGCGCCGCGCGCCTTCAGCGGCACGAACATGGCCGAGTGCATGCCGGTGTCGCGGATCATCGTGGCGCGGGCCGGGTCCTCGGTGAGCCAGTAGCGGGTCCGGTCGAGCTCCGGCTCGAAGTGCGACTCGCCGGTCAGGAGTGGCTTGACCATGGGCGAGGAGGGCGGCTGGTACACCATCTGGCCGGGTGAGAAGACGGCCTCGGGGACGTCCTTGTGGATCGACGCCATCCCGGCCCGCCGGAAGAGCGGCCCGCTGCCGTAGGAGCCGCCTCCCGGGCGCTCCCGGGGGATCTCGCCGATCGGGATCCAGTCGGCGAGGTCGACGGTGGCGAAGTCCGCCAGGCCGGGGATCGCGATGTCCGCGAGCTCCTGGGCGGTCGTGAGGGTGTCGAGGGTGGTGCCGACCACCGTGGCGGCCCTGTTCAGCAGTGCCAGCCGCCGGCGCGCGAGGCTGTCGCTCACGTCGATGCCGACCGTGCACAGGCCCTGCGGGGTGCCGTCGGGCCCGTCGAGCCGGAAGACGGACGCCGACAGGGCGCTCTCCTGCCCGTCGAGGCCGGAGCGGCGCACCTCCAGGTCGATCATCGGTGTGCCGTTCTCCAGGACGCGCTGCATGACCGGCGCGATCGCCGAGAGGTCGAAACCGAGTGCCGCCGCCTTCGACAGGGGCTTGCCGACCCGGCGGCTGGCCATCCCGCCGGCCTCGGCGGCGGCCGCGTTCACCCAGATGCAGTTGAGATCGGTGTCCCAGAGGGCGAGCGCGATCGGGGAGCGCTCCATGAGGATCCGCAGCAGCGGGAAGCCGTTGGTTCCTGACGTGCCCGAGATGGAGAGCTCCACGGCCGACAGCAGCCAGGCGGTGCTGCCGCCGGCCCCGGCCATCGGGGAGACCTCCATCGCCACCGGCGTGCCGCGCCCCTCGTCGCCCTGCACCTGGACCACGCACGCCCAGCGCCCGCCCGGGGCGGACTGCTGCACGCATCCGCTGGCCGCGAGGAAGCGCAGCCAGGGCACGTCCGGCATGTCGCCGCTCTCCACCTCCGGGATGGCGGGGTCGCCCGCGGGCTGGAGCAGGGACTCCACGGGCCGCCCCAGGGCCTCCTCGGCGCTGCGCCCGACGAGCTGCCGCATCCCCTCCGACCACCCCGAGATCCGCCCGGCCTCGTCCACGAGCGCCGTGGCCATGTCACCGAAGACAGGAGCGACCGGAGACCCGCGCCGTCCGCGCGCGTCGCCTTTGGAGGGGTGGGCCATGCCTGGTCACCATGGATCGGGGGTGGGTTTTCGGTCCTTATCGCCCATTATCGGCTATTTGCGCCGATTGCTACGAGGCCGAAGGGTAACGCGCTCGGACTCCGGAGCACGACACCGTCCACGGGGCCGGTGAGGCGCCGGACGGGCAGCGCACCAGGCCGGGTAGGCGATCAGGCCGGGCAGGGCGCCCGGCCGGGCGGGGCCCCAGTCCGGCGGGGGCGGGCGACCCGGCAACGGGCGGCCCCCGGACCCACCGCGGCAACCGCGCCCGTCCCCTAGAGCCGCCCCGCCTCCGTGATCCGCCGCAGGAAGCGGCGGGTGCGTTCCTCGCGCGGATCGCCGAAGACCTGCTCGGGGGTGCCCCGCTCGCACACCACCCCGTCGTCCAGGAAGCACACCTGGTCGGCGACGGTCCGCGCGAAGCCCATCTCGTGGGTGGCCAGCACCATCGTCATGCCCTCGTCCTTCAGGCCCCGCACGACACCCAGCACCTCGCCGACCAGCTCGGGGTCGAGCGCCGCCGTGATCTCGTCGAGCAGCAGCAGCCGGGGGCGCACGGCGAGTGCGCGGACGATCGCGGCGCGCTGCTGCTGGCCGCCGCTGAGCCGGTCGGGGTACTCGAGCGCCTTGTCGGCGAGCCCCAGCCGGCCGAGCAGCGCGCGCGCCCGCTCCTCCGCCTCCTCGCGCCCGGCGCCCAGCACCCGGCGCGGGGCGAGGGTGACGTTCTCCAGGACGGTCATGTGCGGGAAGAGGTTGTACGACTGGAACACCACACCGATCCTGCGGCGCACCGCGTCGGCGTCGGCCCGCGGATCGGTGATCTCCTCGCCGTCCAGGTAGATGGCGCCGTCGTCGATCTCCTCCAGGAGGTTGGCGCAGCGCAGCAGCGTCGACTTCCCGGAGCCGGAGGCGCCGATCAGGGCGGTGACGGTGTGCTGCGGCACCGCCAGCGAGACATCCCGCAGCACCACGCGGTGCTCCCGGCCGTGCTCCTTCCCCTCCGCCGTGGACGCCGCGGACGCCCCGCGCAGCCATCCGTGCGCGCCGCGTGCCGACCCGTACGTCTTGCGCACCGAGTCCAGGCGCAGCACGGGAAGGGCGGACACCTGGTCCGCGGCGGCCTCCGCCGGTGCGTGCGGCGGTGTGTCCGGCTGCGTGGCCGACCCGCTCATACGGTTCCTCCCTGGTCGCGCCTGCGGTCGAGGCGGCCCGTGACCCAGTCGGTGAAGCGCGTCATCGGGATGGTCAGCGCGACGAAGACCAGGCCCGCGACCACGTACGGCGTGTAGTTGAAGTCCTTGCCCGCGATGATCTGCGCCGCGTACACGGCGTCCACGGCGCCGGCGATGGAGACGAGGCCGGTGTCCTTCTGGAGCGAGACCAGGTCGTTCAGGAGCGGCGGCACCACCCGCCGCACGGCCTGCGGCAGCACCACGTACCGCAGCGTCTGCGCACCCGACAGGCCCAGCGAGCGGGCCGCCGCGCGCTGCGAGGGGTGCACGGACTCGATGCCCGCGCGGAACACCTCGGCCACGTACGCGGAGTACGTGAGGACGAGCGCGGTGCCGCCGAGCAGCACCGGGTTCGTGGTGACCCCCTGGAGCCGCAGTGCCGGCACCCCGAAGACGATCATCAGCAGGCAGATGATCAGCGGCAGCCCCCGGAAGAAGTCCGTGTACGCGATGGCCAGCGCCCGCAGGGGGAAGAACACCGGGCCGCGCAGGGTGCGCGTGACGGCCAGCAGCATCCCGAGCACCAGCACGCAGCACCCGCACACCGCGAGCAACTCGATGTTGAGCAGCAGCCCGCGGAGCACGTCCGGCAGGGCGATGCGCGCGTACCTGGCGTTGAAGAACGTCTCGCGGGTGCGCTGCCAGCCGGGGGAGCCGGTGACGAGCAGGTAGAGCAGTACCGCCGTCACCGCCGTGGACACCGCGGCGACGGCGGTGGACCTGAGGGCCCTCGCCCGCTTGTACCGCTCGCGCTCCAGCCGCCGGGCCGAGGGCGCGTAGCCGTCCGCGGCGCCGGTGTCCCGGTCCGCGGCTCCCGGCGGCGCGGACTCGGCGGTCACTTCAGCACCGGCGCGGACACCGCGTCGGCGAGCCACTTCTTCTCCAGGCCGGCCAGCGTGCCGTCCTCGCGCAGCCCGTCGACGGCCTTGGTGACGCAGGCGCTGAGGGGGCTGCCCTTGTCCAGGACGAGCCCGAACTGCTCGGCCTTGCCGGACGTGTCCGGGAACTGCCCGGCGACGGTCGCCTCCGGGATCTCGGCGGAGGTGATGTAGAAGGCGGTCGGCAGGTCGAGGACGACGGCATCCACCTGGCCGTTGCGCAGGGCTTCCTTCACGTAGTCGCTCTTCTGGAAGACGGCTGGCTTGTGCACCGGCTTGATGCGGGCCTCGACGGCGTCGAGGCTGGTGGTGCCGATCTGCGCGCCGATCTTCGCGTCCTTGAGCCCGGCGGCGGTGGTCACGTGCGCGAAGCGCGACTTCTTCAGCGTCACGACCGCCTGCCGCACGGTGTAGTAGCCGGAGGAGAAGTCCACGGCCTGCTTGCGGGCGTCGCTGATGGAGACCTGGTTGACGTCGAAGTCGAAGGTCTTCCTCCCGGGCGCGTACGCGTTGTTGAACGGCACGGTCTGCCAGACGACCTGGCCGCTGCCGAACCCGAGGGCGCGGGCGACGGCGTAGGCGACCGCGGACTCGAAGCCCTTGCCGCCCGCCGGGTTGTCGTCCTGGAACCAGGGTGCGTAGGCGGGCTTGTCGGTGCCGACGGTCAGCCTGCCCTTCGTCTTGGTGGCGAGGGCGCTCTTGGCGCAGGAGGCGGCGGATGCGGAGGCGGACCCCTTGCCTCCCTGCTCGCCGGACGCGTCGGGCTCGGGGGCGCAGGCGGCGAGGACGACGAGGAGCCCGGCCAGCAGTGCCGGAACGGTGGAGCGGGCGGCGGTGTACATGGCGGGAGGTTGCCAGCAGCCGGGCCCGCCTGTCGAGGCGATTGCGTTGCAGTGGCGTGAACAGGGTTGACGGGCGTCAACTCGGCCGATGTCACGGGGGACTTGAAGAGGGTGCGCCCCCGGGTAGCCCCGCTCGCGCGGCGCACCCGGGGAGCCGGGTTGACGTCACGTCAGCAAAGGCAGCGGGTTGACGTCACGCCGGCGAGGCGGCTCAGCGCGAGGCCAGCGGCACCCGGCGCAGCAGCAGGTACATCTCGCAGCCCAGGCAGTAGCCGAACGCGGCGTTCAGGAACGCGGCGGCGAGCGCGCACCCGGTGGCCGCCAGCCCCAGCCACGCCGGCCCCCACAGGTAGCCGACCAGGCCGAGCAGAGCGAAGACGAGCCCCACGGCCTGCGCGAACTGCGGGGGAGCGGGCGGCTCGACGTCGGACGGCGGGCCGAGCCGCGGCCGTACGACTGCCCGGAAGAGCAGCCCGTAGGGCGACTTCTGCACCCCCGCCGCGGCTCCGACCGCGAAGCACAGGGCCTGCCAGCCGAGCAGGGCCGAACTGCCGGTGACGAGGACGGCCGCGAGGACGACGGTCGTGACGGTCGCACCGAATCGGGGACCGCGGGTGTCGATGTCCATGCAACCAGGATCCAGCCACTGGGCGGATTTGCGACCGAGGAATACCTTGCAGTCTTGTGAACGCTGTGTCGGACATGACATCGACGGGACTTGTGGTCTGCGTGGCGGTGCTCCTCGCCGCCGCGGTCTTCGGCGTGCTGCACCGACGCGCGGACGGCCGGCTGCGGCCCCGCGGCGGCGCGGGCGGGCCCCGCCTCGGTGCCGCGCAGCTGGGTCAGGACCTGGGGGAGCGCGCCACCCTCGTGCAGTTCTCCAGCGCCTACTGCCAGCCCTGCCGTGCCACCCGGCGCACCCTCACCGAGATCGCCGACACCCTCCCCGGAGTGGGCCGGGTGGAGCTGGACGCGGCGGAGCGCCTCGACCTCGCCCGCGAGCTGCGTGTCTTCAGGACGCCGACGGTCCTGGTCCTCGACCGCTCGGGGCGGATCGTGAGCCGCGCCTCGGGCGCCCCGCGCAAGGCCGACGTGCTCGCGGCCCTCGCGGACGCCGGGGCGGCGTAGGCGCCGTCGGCGGCTCCTGCCCCGGACCCGGCCGCACGGGACCCGGTCGTACGAGAGGATCTGTTCGCCGGTGAGTCACCCAGGGGTTTCCCGATGTTCGCCGGAGCGGTGTCGGCTGCGCTTGTGATGAGGGCGGGCGCCACCGTTATGACCGGGGGCGGTCCCGGGCCGGACCCCGCAGGCGGGGTCCGGGTGGATCAGACGAACGACCGGGCGGAACCGGCGAGGGCGGCAGGCGGCTGTCGGTCCTCCATGAGGCCGCGACATGATGGACCGCGGCGCGCGCCCCGGAGCGCGTGCGGGGCGCGGCCATGTCGCGTGGCCGCGCTGCGCGGACGGACGCGCGGCCGCATCCGGGTCCGCGGAGTTCCGCCCGATGGAGCGAATGGAGAACTGCGATGTCCGAGGCGTCCGACGAGCAGCCACCGGGGCGCCCGTGGTGGCAGGGGCGGGGTCGGTGGCTGGCGCCGGCGGCGGCCGTCGTGGTCGCGGGCGTGATCGCCGGCACCGTCACCCTCGTCTCGGGTTCCGGTTCGAACGACGGCAAGGGCGGGGCGCCCTCCGCGGGCACCGAGATCCAGGTCTCGTTGGGCACCTGCGGCCAGGGCTGGAGCAGCCCGCACGGCGGCACCCAGGTCTTCGCCATGCACAACACCATGGACCGCCCCGCCGAGGTGCACCTGGTCGACGCCCGTTCCGGTGCCGTGTACGGCGAGGTCGAGGGCCTCGCCCCCGGCACCACCCGTCCGATGAGCGCCCGCCTGGGCGCCGGCACCTACCGCTTCCGCTGCCTGCCGGACGACGCCGCCGCCGTCACCGGGCCCGTCGTGCACATCGGCGGCACCGCGCACGACTCCAACCCCGCCGCGGTCCCCGTCGACCAGCACGAGCTCATCCCGCCCACGCTCGACTACCAGAAGTGGATCGGCGGGCGGATGGCCGACCTCGACGACGCCACCGGGGCGCTGCGCTCCACGGTGCGCTCGGGCGACCTGGCCGCGGCCCGCACCGCCTGGCTGAAGGCGCACCTCGTGTACGAGCGGATGGGCGCCGCGTACGGTACCTTCGGCGACGCCGACGGGGCGATCAACGGCACCGACGCGGGCCTGCCCGACGGTGTGAAGGACCCCGGCTTCACCGGCTTCCACCGGCTCGAACAGGGGCTGTGGCACGGCGAGTCCGCCGCGTCCCTGCGGCCCGTCGCCGACCGCCTCGCCAAGGACGTGCACGCCCTGCGCGACAGCTGGGCGTCCGAGCGGATGGACCCGGCCGACCTCGGCCTGCGCGCCCACGAGATCCTGGAGAACACCCTCCAGTTCGAGCTGACGGGGCGCACCGACTACGGCAGCGGCACCAACCTCGCTACCGCCCGCGCCAACCTGGACGGCACCCGTGCCGTGCTCAGCCGGCTCCACCCGCTGCTGCGCACCCGCTACCCGCACCTCGACCAGCTGGACGCCTCCCTGGCGCACCTGCAGAAGGTGCTCGACGCCCAGCACCGGGGCGGGAGCTGGACCCCCCTGAAGGACCTGAGCCGCACGGACCGCGAGCAGATCAACGCCGCCGCCGGCGACGCCCTGGAACGCCTGGCCGACATCGCGGCCATCTGTGACGTACGGAGGACGGCATGACCACGGCCGACGGTACGGACCGTCCCGTGTCCGGCGAGAACACCGCTCCCGCCGGCATCGGCGAGGAGGCGGCACCCGGGGCGGGCGCCGCGGCCGCCGGCACCGCGAAGGCCACCGGCGCGACCGGTGCCGAACGCACCCCGGCACCCGGCGCCCGGTCCCGCCGGGGCTTCCTGCGCGGCGCGGCCGTCGCGGGCACCATCGGCGCGGCCGGAGCCGTGGGCCTGGTCGCGGGCCAGGCGGCGGACGCGGGATCGGACGGCACGGCGGCCGGCGCCGCGCCGCCGCGGGTCCCCTTCCACGGCGCCCACCAGAACGCCATCCTCACCGCGCCCCGCCGCAACAGCGCCGTGGTCTCCTTCGACGTGACCGCGGACGGCCGCGCCGACCTCGCCGACCTGCTGCGGACCCTCACCGGCCGCGCCCGGTTCCTGACCGCCGGGGGAGCCCCGCAGCCGGCCGGCATCACCGCCCCGCCGACCGACTCCGGCACGCTGGGCCCCGAGGTGCCGCCCGGCGGCCTGATGGTGACCGTGGGCGTGGGCGCCTCGCTCTTCGACGACCGCTACGGCCTGGCGAAGGCGGCACCGCGGCGGCTGACGCCGATGGAGCCGTTCGAGGACGACGACCTCGACCCGGCCTGGTGCGGCGGAGACCTCAGCCTGCAACTCTGCGCGGACAGCCAGGACACGGTGCTGCACGCGCTGCGCGACATCACCCGGCAGACCCGCGGAGGCCTCCAGGTCCGCTGGCGGATCGACGGGTTCTCGTCACCGTCGCGGCCCAGCGGCGCCCCGCGCAACCACATGGGGTTCAAGGACGGCATCGCCAACCCCGACACGTCCGACCGGCGCAGCATGGAGCGGCTGGTGTGGGCGGGGCCCGCGTCCGGCGAGCCCGGGTGGGCGGCCGGCGGCAGCTACCAGGTCTTCCGGCTGATCCGGATGCTGGTGGAGTTCTGGGACCGGGTCTCGCTCACCGAGCAGGAGCGGATGTTCGGGCGCAGCCGGGACAGCGGGGCCCCGCTGGACGGCGACCACGAGCACGACACGCCCCAGTACCCGCAGGACCCCAAGGGCGACGTCATCCCGCTCGACAGCCACATCCGGCTGGCCAACCCGCGCACCGCGGACACCGACCGGAACCGGATCCTGCGCCGCGCCTACAACTACGACCGCGGCATGGACGGCAACGGCAACCTCGACATGGGCCTGGTCTTCGGCTGCTACCAGCAGGACCTGGCACGGCAGTTCAAGACCGTGCAGCAGCGCCTCGCGGGCGAACCCCTCACCGACTACATCTCCCCTTTCGGGGGTGGTTACTTCTACGCTCTGCCAGGAGTACGGGATGCCGATGACTGGTACGGACGGGCCCTGCTGAGCTGAAGGGTTCGGCCAAGGAGAGTCAAGGAATGGCCAAGTCGTGCTGGACAACTCATGACCCGCGCTTCACCAGGCCGTCATGAAAGGTCCGCCGCACTGTCGTGGACCAGGCTGAGACTCCGGACCGTAGCCACTCCCCGGATATATGTTCAAAAGCAGCGAAGGATGTCGAACGCATGGCCAAGAACGCAAGACGACCTCTACGAGCGCACCGCTGGGCGGTGCGGGCGGCAGCGCTGACCGGTGCGGCCGCGCTGAGCGTCTTCGGTGCCACCGCCCCCGCCCTCGCGACGGGGCAGAACCACGGTGGGCACCACGACGGGGGGACGGCCACACCCATCAAGCACGTCGTGGTCATCTTCGGTGAGAACATCTCCTTCGACCACTACTTCGCCACGTACCCGAAGGCCGCCAACACGGACGGCACGCCCTTCACGGCGTCGAAGCACACGCCGAGGGACATCGACAACCTGGCGAACGCGGGTCTGCTGAAGAAGAACCCCAACCAGTACCTGCCCAAGCGCCTCAGCCAGGAGCAGGCCGTCACCTGCGACCAGAACCACAGCTACACGCCCGAGCAGTACGCCTACAACGGCGGCAAGGCGGACAAGTTCGTCGAGAACACCGACTCGGGCAAGTGCTCGGGCAACCTCTTCGGCGAGCCCGGTCTGGTGATGGACTACTACGACGGCAACACCGTCACCGGCATGTGGAACTACGCTCAGCACTACGCGATGAGCGACCGCTCCTTCAGCGACGTGTACGGTCCCTCCAGCCCCGGCGCCGTCAGCCTGATCTCGGGCCAGACGCACGGCATCATCTCGACGGACCCGGCGACCGGCAGCGAGAACCCGAAGCAGACGGACAAGCCCGACCCGTACACCGTCGTGTCGCCCGACGCCAAGGGCGTGGGCACCATGGTCAACGACCCCGACCCGGCGTACGACGACTGCTCCGACAAGGACCACACGGCCACCAGCCCGCTCGGCGTCATGCAGGGCAAGAACATCGGTGACCTGCTGAACCAGAAGAACGTCAGCTGGGGCTGGTTCCAGGGCGGCTTCCGCCCCGGCAAGGCCTGGGACGGCCAGCAGGGCCACTACGCCACCTGCGCCTCCGTGACGCACGCCAACGTGAGCGGCGCCGCGTCCGAGGACTACAGCCCGCACCACCAGCCCTTCCAGTACTACAAGTCGACGGCGAACCCGCACCACCTGCCGCCGAAGAGCGTCAAGGAGATCGGGCACTCCGGCCAGGCCAACCACCAGTACGACCTGACGGACTTCGACGCCGCCCTCAAGACCGGCAACCTCCCGTCGGTCAGCTACCTGAAGGCGGCCGAGTACCAGGACGGCCACGCGGGCTACTCCGACCCGGTCGACGAGCAGCACTTCGTGACGAACGAGATCAACAAGATCCAGAAGTCGCCGCAGTGGAAGGACACCGCTGTCGTCCTCGCCTACGACGACTCGGACGGCTGGTACGACCACGTCATGGCCAAGCCGCAGAACGGCTCGAAGGACACCACGCCGGACTCGCACGGCAACCCCGCCGACAGCCCTGCCTGCCAGTCGGGCCCGGCCGCCGCGGGCGGCTACTTGGACCGCTGCGGCCCCGGCCCGCGCCAGCCGCTCGTCGTCGTCTCGCCCTACAGCAAGGTCAACCACGTCGACCACGCCGTGACCACCCAGTCCTCGATCCTGAAGTTCGTCGAGGACAACTGGCACACCGGCCGCGTCGGCGACGCCTCGTTCGACGCGAAGGCGGGCTCCCTGAACGGCCTGTTCGACTTCCGCCACTCGAACAACCAGCAGGTGCTCCTGAAGGACGACGGCTCGATCCAGTCGATCGGCAGGATCCCGAACCACTTCTCCACGGTGAGCGAGAAGACCGTGGACGCCCAGCAGTACACCGGCGGTGAGGTGGCGCTGTCCGCCGACGGCAGCGACGGCGGTGTCTCCACGGGCGCCGTCGCCGGTACCGCGGCGGCCGTCGCGCTGGTGGCCGCGGGTGCCGGTGTGGCGGTTATCCGCCGCCGCCGGTCGCACGCGAACTCCGCGCTCTGACCCGTCCGCCGGTGCCGCGGCTCTGACGCGGCGGCACCGGCGGTACGGGCTCGGCACATGAATCCAGGGCCGGCCCCCAAGGGGGCCGGCCCTGGACCGTTTCCTTCCTCTGCTCCGGACGCCGTCCCCGGCCCGCATCGGGTTTCCCGCGCGGGTCGGTCTTCCGCGCCGGTCGGTTTCCCTCGCGGGTCGCCGGGGCCGCCCGCGAGGGCCGGCGCAGGGCCGGTCACGGCGGCCCGGTCAGGCCGGATCCGCCAGCGGAAGGAGGGTGCGCGGTGCGGCGGCGGGCAGCGCGACCTGCACCACCTCGTCGGTCGTGTCGTCGACCACGGTGACCCGTACGGCGGGCCGCGGGGCGTTGTCGACGGTCGCCGCGAGGTCGAGCGCGAACAGCACGTTCACCGGCCGCGCCCCCCGCCCGCCCTCGTGCACACCCGCGTACCGCAGGATGCGCCAGCCGTCGTCGTCCCAGTGGTCGAGCAGGCCCGAACGGACCACCGGCGCGGCGGCCTGCCAGGCGAGCGAGCGTTCCAGCAGTTCCACGGTCGCCGCCACCGGCACCTCGGCCGCGCCGCCCGCCAGCGGGTGGCCGAGGACCTCCAGCCGCATCCGGCGCAGTGGCAGCAGCCACAGCCGGTCCACGCCGTCCGAGAGCGCCACCAGGACGGCCGCGGCCAGCAGTACGAAGGCCACGGAAGCCACCGGACGCCCGGCGATCCGCGCCCACCAGGTCCCGTCCGCGGTGCATGCCGCAAGGCCGAGCACCACCACGAGACCGGCACGCGCGAAGGCCTGCCACCCGATCGGCCCCTCGTCCCGGGCCGTGCAGCCGCACGACGACTCGGGCGCCGTCGCCTTGGCGTACCCCAGGTAGCCGAGGAAGCCGGCGCCGAGCACGGCCGCCCCGGCGCCCGGGGCCACCGCCTGCGGGACCGCGAGGAGTGCCGCCGCCACGGCCAGTTCGGCCGCGCCGACGGTGCGCAGGGCGAGGGCGGCGCGCCGGCCGTCGCCCAGGACCCGCACGAGCACGGTGCCTGCGGCCTGCTGCGCCACCCGGCGCCCGAACAGCTTGCCCGCGCCCGTGACGGCCAGCAGGGCGCCGCACGCCAGCGGCGCCAGGGTGCACACGAGTGAGATCATCGGTCCTCCCTCAGTGGCCCGCGGTCACCCGGGAGATGTCGATGCCGTCGTCCTCGGGCCGCCAGGCGCCCAGGATCTGCGCCGACTGGCCGATCCGCAGCCGTGACAGGTCCGAGGTCTGCGCACCGCCCAGGTAGGACGCCGTGGTGTGGCTGGTGTGGACGTGCCCCACCACCGCGTGCCGGCCGTGCGACAGGTGCAGGCGGTCCTTCGCGATCCCCCGGATGGTGCAGAGGATGTTGACGATGTTCACCCAGACCGCGTCGGCCGCGATGGTGCCGTCGGGCATGTCGACACCGCGGGCGTACAGGCCGTCGCCGGGCTTGACGGCGTCGGCGGTGGTGGGCGTCAGCTTCCAGACGCTGGTGGCGTTGGTGAGCTGGATGAGGTGCTGCTCCCCGTAGGAGCCCTGGACCTCCAGGACGCTGCCGTTGATACGGCTGACGCGCCCTTCCGCGAACGACGACTTGGCGATCGCCGGATCGAGCGACGGCATCGGCTCCGCGAACGCGGCCTCCGCGTCGAGCCCGCCGAGCGCCGAGGCCCCCACGATGGTGGCGCCCCCGAGGGCCGCCGTGGTGAGGAAGCGCCGCCGGCCGAAACCGCTCCGGCCGTCGGTCCGGCCCTGCTCGCCCTGCTGTCCGTGCTGGTGTCTGGCACGCATCTCGGTTCTCCTCCTCACGTCTCGCGTCACTCGTAGATGTAGACGGGCAGCATGCCGGAATCGAGGTTCCCGATCGCCGAGAAGGCCGCCGGGGTCAGGTCGATCACGCGGTTGGTGCGGCAGGCGCCGTTGCAGCAGGTGGCCTCGCCGCAGAAGCTCTTGGTGCGCGGGCCGCAGTCGGAGACGGTCACGCACACCGTGGCCCCCGAGCACTGGTGTCTGACGTTCATCACCGAGCCGCAGCCGCGTCTCGGGATGCTCTCGCCGCACAGGTCGGGCCGGGTGATGTCGAAGCACGATTGCGAGGCGTTGGGCCAGGCGGCCTGCGCCTTGCTGGACTGGCAGGTGCCGCAGGCACCGGTTCCGGCGCTGCCGCAGGGGCCCCAGGCGCTGCCGCAGCAGAACCAGGTGCTCTCACCGGCCCAGAGGCTGGTCGATCCGCAAGCCATGTCGCTTCCCTTCACTGTGGAGCGGTCCGCCCTCGACACCCGGTCCGTTTGGGAGCCGCCTACCGGGGCGGGCCGTAGTGGACTGATCGTGGACCGGCACACGGCATGCGGCGCACACGGCCGCCATCCCGGTCCGGGGTGGCGGCCGCGCACCGGCTTCGGAGGTTTCGTCGATATTTCATGTTCATGACAACTCCGTGCCGCGCGCGGTGCAGGCGCGGGAGCGGTACGGGGCTGCCTCGTCGGCGAGACCTCCTGCATGTGCCGGGTGGGACAGATGCGTCGGCAGTGCAGGTGGAGCACGCCCATCATGCTCGCTTCTACGCGCGTCCGCCAGGGTTCCGGGGCATCCGGTGGAGAGCAGCCGGAAAGCGCCCCTCCGGGCGTTCCGGGGGCCGAACGGCAGGGGGGCTTCGCCGCATGCGCACCCGCAGGGTGCTCTGTCGGCCGTCGGCTGCCGGCTGCCGGAGTCCGGCCTTCGCCACCCCCGTACGGGTGTGCCGGGGCCGGCGGATCCGGGGGCGCGGCGCGGCTCGCGAGGGCGGTGCGGCGCCCGGTCGACTGGGGGTCAGAAGCTTGCCACGAGCGCGTTCGCAGGGGCCCGGCTGCGGTTGCGGGGCCCAAGGGGCCGCGTTACCACGGGATGAGTTCCCTTATCTGGGAGGCGGTATGGCCGTAGAAATCTCGCCCCTCACCAAAGGCGCAGGGCTCAAGGCGCGGGGCGGACTCCTGGGTGAACTCCTCGCAGAGTTCCTGGGCACGCTCATCCTCATCTCGTTCGGTGACGGTGTGGTGGCGATGGCCGTCGCCGCGCTGCCCGGATCGGGACGTACGGAAGGGCCCACCACCTTCTTCCTGGGAACGGGCGACTGGCTGCTCGTCACCTGGGGATGGGCCTTCGCCGTCACCTTCGCCGTCTATGTCGCCGGCGGCGTGAGCGGCGCGCACATCAACCCCGCGGTGACCCTGGCACTCGCGGCACGCCGCAAGTTCTCCTGGGCCAAGGTGATTCCCTACTGGGCCGCCCAGGTGGCAGGCGCCTTCAGCGGGGCGGCCCTGGTGTACGCGGTGTACCACAGCGCCATCCACGCCTTCGACTCAACGATCAAGGCGCCGAAGACCGACGGGCACACCCTCCAGACCTTCTCGATCTTCGCGACCTTCCCCGCCCCCTACTTCCACGGCGGGATCTGGGGACCGCTGGTCGACCAGATCGTGGGCACCGCGTTCCTGGTGCTCTTCATCGTCGCCCTCATCGACCTGCGGAACACCGCCGTCAAGGCCAACTTGGGGCCGCTGCTCGTCGGCCTCGTCGTGGCCGCCATCGGCATCTCGTACGGTGCCAACGCCGGGTACGCCATCAACCCGGCACGCGACTTCGGCCCGCGTCTGCTGGCGTATGCGGAGGGCTGGAGCAGTCTGGCCTTCCCAGGCAACATGCCGGGCGCCTTCAGCGCGTACTGGTGGATCCCGATCGTCGGCCCGCTGGTGGGCGGCCTGGTCGGCGTCCTCGTCTACGACCTCTTCATCAGCGACACGCTCCACGCCCGCGCTCAGCTGGGGGAGGAACTGGAAGTCGGCCGGACGAGGCCGACGACCGAGGACTAGGCAGTGGGGGAGCCGCGGGCCCACGAAGAGCCGCCGGACACGGCCCAGGCCTCGCGCGGGCCCGCGTCCCGGACCCTCGGCCCCGGCCCTCCGACCCGCCTCCGGCAGCGGGCACCTCGCCCGGATTCGCGCCGATCGGCGCTGCAGACCGCCTTCGGATCTCACCGGCCACCGGCACGGACGCGGGTGCGTCCGTGCCGGTGGCCGTTTCGCGTGCCCGGCGAGGCCGTGTCGCTGTTGGGCCGATCGAGTGAGGACGCGTAACAATTGGCCGGTGAGCGGGAGACAGCGAGTGCGTAGCGGGACGGGGTGGGGCAGTGAGCGGTCACGACGCCACCGATGAACAGTGGGAAGGGCTCGCCGAGGTCGTGCCGCTGCGCAGCGGCGAGGCCTGGCCGACCTGGCCCGGCCGCCCGGCGACCCCCGCGGCCGAGGCCGAGACGCAGGCCCGCCGCCGCTTCGTGGTGCTGCGGGTCAACGTCTTCGCCGACGCCCGCGAGGTCGCGGAGACCCTGATGGCGCAGGTGCCGGTGCTGCTCGACCTGACCGGCGCGGAGACGGACGTCGCCAAGCGGGTCCTGGACTTCAGCAGCGGGGTGGTCTTCGGCCTCGGCAGCGGGATGCACCGGGTCGACCGGAACGTCTTCCTGCTGGCGCCGCCCGGCACCGAGGTGAAGGGTCTGGTGACCGGCGCGGCCGGCTGAGACCGCGCCCGCCATCCCGCTGCCGGCCGAGACCGGGAACGCGACACCGCACCGGCCGGCCGTCAGCGAAGCGTTCGCCGCGTCCCCCGATCGAAGGAAGTGCGGGCAGAGGAACGGTTCATCCGATCATCTGCTCCCTACGGTCCTGGCATGACCGCACCCGTCGTTCGCCACGCGGCATCCGGCAGTGCCGGCCGCGCCCCTGCCGCGCCTGCCGTCGTCCCGGCCGCCCGGCGTCCCTCCGAGACCCTGCGGCCGATGCTCACCGAGCTGAGGCTCGCCGCCTTCGCGGGGCACCGGAAGACCGCCGTACGGCTGTCTCCGGTGACGCTGCTCGCGGGGCCCAGCGGCAGCGGGAAGTCCACCGTGCTGCGGGCCGTGGGGGCGCTCGCGGGGCTCGGCGGGGGCGCCCCGCTCGCGGAGGCGTTCCCCGACGCGGCGGCCTGCGTGCCGGAGCGGGCCTGGACCGGGCCCGGCCCGCGGGGCTTCCGGATCGGCTGCACCGCGGAAGGCCCGGCGGGCTCCGTCCGGCTCGACCTCGCCGTCCAGGCGGAACCCGTCCTCCGCATCGTCGGCGAACGCCTCACGGCCGACGGCGTGACGCTGCTCCGCACGGGGCTGAGCGCCCCGTCGCGCAGCGTGCTCGCGGCCGCCTGGCACACCGGCGGGCCCGCGCCGGTGACCTGCGACCCGTTCCCGGACGACCGGCTGGGCACCCCGCTGCTGCCGCTGCGGGTGGCCGGGCGCACCGCGGCGCAGCGGCAGGTGCTCGCGGCCGCGGAGCAACTGGTGGTCGCCCTGCGCTCGGTCTTCGCCTGCGACCCCGGCCCGGAGCGGATGCGCGCACCCTCCCCGCCGGCCGGTGGCCGGCTGCTGAGCGACTGCGGCAACCTCGCCGAGGTGCTGGGCCGCACCCGCAGGGAGTGCGGACGCCGGCACGCCCGGCTGGTCGCGGCCGTCCGTGCGGGCTGCGCCGGGCCGGTGCACGACCTGCTCGCCCGGCGGCTCGACGACGGCACCGTCCGCGCCGAGCTGGTACGTGACGGCGGCGTCGCCACTCCGCTGGAGCGCCTCGCCGACGGCGAGCTCCGCTATGTCGCCCTCGCCCTGGTGCTGCTCACCGGGCCGGGTGTCCTCGCGGTGGACCCCGCCGCCGAGGTGCCCGACGCCTACCAGACCCTCACCGTCCTCGCCGACGGCCTCGACCGGTGCCTCGACGAGACCCAGACCCGTGAACTCGCGCGCCTCGCCGACGAGATGTGCGCACGCGGCCACATCAGGCTGCTGGCGGCCGTGCACACCCCCACCGCCGCCCGGGAGTCCGCCTCGGCCGCGGTGGTACACCTGAAGCCGTGACGGACACCTCCTCCGGGCCCGGCCCGCGCCCTCTCGATGTGGCATCCCTCCAGCGCCGGCTCGCGGACTTCGCCGCGGCGCGCCGCTGGGAGCCCTACCACACCCCCAAGAACCTGGTCTCCGCGCTGAGCGTGGAGGCCTCCGAACTCGTTGAGATCTTCCAGTGGCTGACGCCCGAGGAGTCGGCGCGGGTGATGGACGACCCCGGGACGGCGCACCGCGTCAGGGACGAGGTCGCGGACGTCCTCGCCTATCTGCTGCAACTCTGCGAGGTGCTGGGGATCGACGCCCTCCATGCACTCGACGCCAAGATCGACCGCAATGAACGGAGATTTCCCGTGCCGCGTGATTCCGCCCCACCTCGCGGTGATTCGTAAGCCGATGGGCCGTCAACGCGGTGCCACATCCCCGGGCTTCGTCACTCTCCGGAGTTACTACCTTATCAACATTGGATTTTCTGTCCACAGATTTCGGGTTTCCTCTGGCTTTTCGTCCCAAGGGGCTTCACTCTTAGTAGTGGGACGCAGGTAGGAGTTGAAGAGCCGCGCGAGGCACGGTGACGAGGAAGACCTCCAGGAAGACGGGGACGGCGGATGGACGCGGTGCAGCTCATCGGATTGGGCAGGCGCGCACTGGCACAGAGCCAAGAGGTCCCGGACATCATGGCCGAGGCCTGGCAGGTACAGGCCCTATCGCAGGCCATCGGCAGCAGGCTGGCGGTCGGGGGGCCACCAGAGCTGCGGGGTGAGGCGCTGGGGCTCAGCGAAGTCGGCGGCAGGGGATGCGGAGCCCTCGGTACGCCGGCCTTCAAGGTCGAGGAGATCCGCGCCAGCCATCTCTCCGAGATAGGGGACGCCCGGCACACCCTCCTGGAACTCGGCGTGATGCTCGGCGAGCTGGCGATCGCCCTCGTCGGCATCGCATGCTCGGCCGAGGAGGACGGCATCTACTGGCAGTGCATGGAGGCCATCGACGCGGCCGACGAGGCCCGGGACAGGGTCGTCGAGATGCTCCGCAAGCTCGCGGCCCGGGAGGAGAGCCTCCCGGAGCCCGATTCGGCGGGCGCGCCGTGAAGGCGGGGTAGGCACCGGCCGGGCGGCGAGCGGTAGTTCCTCGTCGTGCAGGTCCGCCAGGCTCTGCAAGACCTGGCCAGCGCTTGCGCAGTCATGTGTGGATTGCAGTCCGTCTCCGGGAGGGGTGCACCGTCCAGTTCCTCGTGGGCGACCCGGACTCCGAGGTCACCAGGAACCGGGAGGTCGTGGAGGCCGTCCCCCTCGCCGTGACCACGCGCATCCGGATCACGCTGGACGAACTGTCGAAGATCCCGAACGACGCCGGGGTCCAGGCTCGTTTCAGTGACCAGCACATCGCGTTGTCCGTGTTCACCTTCGATGATCAGATGTTGGTCACGCCGCATCTGCCGTCTCTCCTGGGCCGTGAATCGCCCATGCTCCACCTTCGCCGGCTCACGGATGACGGCCTGTACGACCGCTTCGCCGGGCATGTGGACGCCCTGTGGGCCGACGGCCGCCCTGTGACCGTCTGAGAGTCGTGTGGCGGTCAGCTAGAGGAGGTGAGCCGGATGCCTGGCCCTGTACCCAACCGAGAGGCCGACCTGGCTCGCCCCCGCGAGCGCAAGGGCGGCGATCAGCAGTCCGTGACCAAGGGCGTGATGCGACCGGTGAAGGTCCCGAACGCGGACGGGAACCGGCACCCCGATTGCGCGCCGGCTGTGGGACTCGCTGAAGGACTCCGGCCAAGCCGACTTCTACCAGGACTCCGACTGGGCCTTCGCCTACTCCCTGTGCGAGGACCTGTTGTACTGCAAGAAGTCGGCAAGCGGTCGGGTCAGATGCTCCAGACCAGCTACTCCGCGTTCCAGCACCTACTCGTCGCTGCGGGCGATCAGCGCCGCGTCCGCATCGAGCTGCAAGAACCCCCGGACGAATCGGCCTCTGCCGCGGTGGTGGCCATCGCCGACTACAAGAAGGACCTGGGGTTGTAGTACCGGCCGCACCGAGCGCTAAGGGGGGCTCAGCGCGACCGGTTGATCATTTGCGATCGGCCTTCACTTCATCGCGCACCGCGCGAACAGAGCGAATCGCAGTGATCACTTTTTGGGACAGGGTCGGAACCTGATCAAAGAGATGCCCCACAACAGTGAAGCACCCAACGATGGCCGCTGTTCCGACAGTTACCCAGCCTGCCAGTTCCATGTAGCTCCTTTCGAGTGGAGATCGGCAGGGCACTGCGCGACTGCCGCGCAGCGCGGCCCTGCCCCCCTAGGCCGGGCCGTTATGTCACCCAGCGACGATCTCCTTCTCGAACTACAAGGCCCCTTCGGCAACTTGAGTTTAGTTCCCCGCCTACCCCCTTGGGAGTCCTGGAGGTGAGCCGTGGATGCTGCACAACTCACCGAGGAGAAATCGAGCCACTGGAGCCCGAATTCCACGGGCCCCACCTGGATCCACGCAGCGGACGGCTCCTGGCTCCTGCCGAAGCGCACGCTCGGCCGGCAGATCGCCGGCTGGTGCGCCGAGCACCTGAACGGCGAGGGGTCGACCGACGACCAGCCGGTCCCCTGGAAGTTCACCAAGGAGCAGCTTCGCTTCCTCCTGGTGGTACGCCGTCAACGGCGACGGAGAGTTCGTCTACCGGACCGGCCTGCTGCAACGGTGAAGGGCTGAGGCAAAGACCCCTGCTCGCCGTGATCAGTCTCGTGGAGTTCGTCGGGCCGGTGGAAGGTGGTCGCCGGCCGGTGGCAGATCGGTGGCCCTTGGCTCGGCCGGTGGCTCCTGGTCGGCTCCGAGGGAGGAGCGTGCGGCGGCCATGGCAACGGCGTGCAAGATGGGGGCATGGATCTTCGAATTTTCACGGAACCCCAGCAGGGCGCTGACTACGACACCCTTCTGAGCGTGGCCAAGGCGACCGAGGACCTCGGGTTCGACGCGTTCTTCCGCTCGGACCACTACCTGCGGATGGGCTCCACCGACGGGCTGCCCGGCCCGACCGACGCCTGGATCACCCTGGCCGGGCTGGCCCGCGAGACCAGCAGGATCAAGCTCGGCACCCTGATGACGGCCGGCACCTTCCGCCTGCCCGGCGTCCTGGCCATCCAGGTGGCCCAGGTGGACCAGATGTCGGGCGGCCGGATCGAGTTCGGCCTGGGCGCCGGCTGGTACGAGGAAGAGCACACGGCGTACGGCATCCCGTTCCCCAAGGAGAAGATCGCACGGCTGGAGGAGCAGCTCGCGATCGTCACCGGCCTGTGGGCCACGGAGCCCGGCAAGACCTTCGACTACGACGGCACGTACTACCGGCTCGCCGACTCCCCGGCGCTCCCCAAGCCCGCCCAGGCCAAGGTGCCCGTGATCATCGGCGGCCACGGCCCGACGCGCACCCCGGCGCTCGCCGCCCGGTACGCCGACGAGTTCAACATGCCGTTCGCCTCGATCGAGGACTCCGAGCAGCAGTTCGGCCGGGTCAGGGCCGCCACCGAGCAGGCCGGGCGCGCGGCCGGCGACCTCGTCTACTCCAACGCCCTGGTCGCCTGCGTCGGCAAGGACGACGCGGAGGTCGCCCGCCGGGCCGCCGCCATCGGCCGCGAGGTACCCGAGCTCAAGGCCAACGGCCTGGCCGGGACCCCGGCCGAGGTGGTCGAGAGGATGGGGGAGTACGCGGCGGTCGGCTCCGAGCGGTTCTACCTCCAGATCCTGGACCTCTCGGACCTGGACCACCTGGAGCTGATCTCGGCCGAGGTGAAGCGGCAGCTCTCCTAGCCCGTTGCCGGCTCGCCGGCCGCGGCAGGGCGCCGACGGCCGGCCTGCCGGAACCCCGGGGTCCAGGCGCGCCTGGCCGCCGTCCGGCATGCGCCCGGCCCGGGTCGCCCCCGCGGCGCCCCCGAGCCCGGCCGGGCAACCCGATGTGCGGGCGGCGCCTCGTGGGGCGGTGTGTCCCCGCAGGCGCCGCGGGGTCGCGTTCAGCCGGCGGACGTCCCGGCTACGAGGGTGCTCTCGCCGGGGGAGAGCAGGGTCAGGCGGTCCCTGAGCCCCGCGTCGGCGAAGGCCTTGGCCAGCTCTGGCGCGCCCTCGCTGAAGTGCCGCCACATGTGGAAGTGCACGGGCACCACGTGCGTCGCGTCCAGGATGCGCGTCGCCTCCACCGCCTGGGCGCCGGTGAGGGTGAGGACGCCGTCGATCAGCGCGGTCCGCGCGGCGCCGGCGAACAGCACGGCCACGTCGAACTTGCCGAAGCGCTCCGCTACGGCGCGCACGCGGTCGAGCGAGGCGTTGTCACCGCTGACGTACACCGTGGGGACGTCCACCCCGGACAGGACGAAGCCGGCGACCTCCCCGACGAGGTGCTCGGTCCCCTCGGGGCCGTGCAGCGCCGGGACCCGGGTGACCCGCAGCGTCCGGCCGTCGGGGCGCGGCAGGTCGACGTGCTCCCACAGCTCGACGGTCCGGCACGCTCCGCCCAGCCGCTCCGTGGCGATCGCCGTCGTCAGCACGAGCGGCACACGCTCCAGGTACGCGCGCCCCGACAGGTCGAGGTTGTCGACATGCTGGTCGTGGGAGAGGAGGACGGCGTCGACCGGGCCGACCTCGTCGGGACCGAGGGCGGACGGCGCGGTCTTGGCGAGCACCCGGCCCGCTCCGAGGGAGTACTCCTGGGGCGGGTCGAAGGTGGGGTCCGTGATCAGGCGTACCCCGCCGGTCTCCAGGATCGCGGTGGGGCCGCCCACCATCTCGATCCGCATCCCGTGTCCGGTGCCGTGCTGAGTGTTCATGTCGGGTGGCTGCTCCTGTGCGGCTGGGTGGGCAGCGTGCGACCGCGGGGCCGCCGCTGGCGGAGGACCGGCCGCGGGCGCCGCGGCCGGTCCTCCGGCACACCCCGATGATGCCCGCTGCCGCGGCCGGGCAGGCGCGGCCCCCGGGCCGCCCACGCAAAAGAGTCAGCGGCACGGAAGAGGGGAGCGCGCGCCGTGCGGGCGGCGGCAGCGGCCGGCGAGGGGCGTGGGGCGATACCGCCCGCGCGGGGTGCGCGGCGGGCCCCCGGCGCGGGGCGCCGCGGGACGGCGCGACGGGCCTGGAGCGCCGTGGCGGGTGCGTGGCGGGTGCTTCCTGTGTCGGGTGCCCCCCGGGCGGGTGCGTGGCGGGCCCCCGTGGCGAGCGCGAGGGGCGTCCGGCTTCCTGGCGCCAGTGCGTGGCGGGCCGTGTGCGACGGGGGAGGGTGTCAGCCGTGAGCCGTGTCGATGACGCAGAAGCGGTTGCCCTCGGTGTCCTGGAGCACGACGAAGTCGGGGTCGTCCGGGTAGAGGTCCCAGTCGACCCGGCGGGCGCCCAGCGCCACGAGCCGCTCGACCTCGGCGGCCTGCTCCGCGGCGTTCCCCGCGTACAGGTCCAGGTGGACACGCGGCCGCTCCCGCACGGGCGTCTCGCTGCGGCCCAGCGACAGCCGGACACCGGTGCCGTCCGGCGGCACCAGCACGGCCCAGCCGTCCTCGATCTCCCCGCGCGGCACGTACCCGAGGGCCCGCGTCCAGAAGGCCGCGGCCCGGCGCACGTCCGCCGCGCCCATCACCACCGATCCCACGTTCAGCATGCGCCGATTCTCGCCGCCCTCAGCCCCGGAGCACGACACCCGGGGAGCGCTTCTTCACACGGCGCCCGCGCAGGACATGCGCGCCGGACACGTACGCACGCAGCCTGCCTCCCGTGCGCGCCTGCGCGCGGCACCCGCGCAGTGGTGCCGTCACGCACCGGCGCTGAGCGTCGTGCGCAGTGGCCACGGGCCGGAAAGCCCGTAGCCACCACCGCCCGGCGCGGCGATACTCGGACAGGTGTTCTTGACGATCACCACCACCGGTACCCCTGAATGGCCCGCCACCGACCTCGGCTTCCTGCTGCACAAGCACCCCGACCACGCGCAGGCCTTCACGACGTCCTACGGCACGGCGCACGTCGTCTACCCCGAGGCGTCGACCCGGCGGTGCACGGCGGCGCTGCTGCTGGAGGTCGATCCGGTGGCGCTGGGACGGCGCGGCAAGGGCCGGGGCAGGGGCGGCGCCCCCGACGCGGCGCTCACGCAGTACGTCAACGACCGGCCGTACGCCGCGTCGTCGCTGTTCGCCGTCGCACTCGGCAACGTCTTCTCCAGCGCGATGAAGGGCCGCAGCAAGGCCAGGCCGGAGCTGGTCGCCCAGCCGCTGCCGCTGCGCGTCGAGGTGCCCGCGCTGCCCGCCAGCGGCGGCCCCGCGCTGGTGCGCCGGCTCTTCGAGCCGCTGGGCTGGCGGGTGACCGCCGATCCCATACCCCTCGACACCGCCTTCCCGGCCTGGGGCGACTCGCGGTACGTCCGCCTGGTGCTGGAGGGCGACCAGCAGCTCGCCCACGCGCTCTGCCACCTGTACGTGCTGCTTCCGGTGCTCGACGACGCCAAGCACTACTGGGTGACGTCCGACGAGGTGGACAAGCTGCTGCGGGCCGGCGAGGGCTGGCTGCCCGGGCACCCGGAACGGAACCTGATCACCAGCCGCTACCTGGCGCGCCGCTGGTCGCTGGCGCGCGAGGCCCAGGAGCGACTGGAGCTGGCACGGCTCGCGGAGGCCGACGACACGGGCGTCGAGGAGATCGACAACGCCGTGCCGGAGGAGGCGGGCGACCCCGCCGCACCCGCTGCCACGCCCGCCGGCGACGACACGGTGTGCGACCCCGCCCCGGCTTCCGTCCCCGCTTCCGCCCCCGCCGCGACCGGCACCGCCCCGGTCACCGGCCCGCCCGACGACGCCGCCCCCACCGTGCCCTTCGCCGTGCAGCGCCGTGCCGCCGTCGTGGAAGCGCTGCGTGCCGCCGGTGCGAGCCGGGTGCTCGACCTCGGCTGCGGCCAGGGGCAGCTGGTGCAGGAGCTGCTGAGGGACGGCAGGTTCACCGAGGTCGTCGGCGTGGACGTCTCCATGCGGGCGCTCGCCGTGGCCGCCCGGAGGCTGCGCATCGACCTCCCCCAGAGCAGCCCGGGCGGGATGGCCGGCGCCCGGCAGGCCGGCCGCGTGCGGCTGCTCCAGGGCTCGCTCGTCTACACCGACGGCAGGCTCAAGGGGTATGACGCCGCCGTGCTGTGCGAGGTGGTCGAGCACCTGGACCCGCCGCGGCTGCCCGCGCTGGAGCATGCCGTCTTCGCCGTCGCCCGCCCCGCCACGGTGCTCGTGACCACGCCGAACGCCGAGTACAACGTCCGCTGGGAGAGCCTGCCGGCCGGGCGGATGCGGCACGCCGACCACCGTTTCGAGTGGGACCGCGCGGAGTTCGCCGCCTGGGCGCGGAAGGCCGCGGGCCGGCACGGCTACGAGGTGCGGACCGTCCCCGTGGGGCCCGACGACCCCGAGGTGGGCCCGCCGACCCAGATGGCCGTCTTCAGCAGGTCCGAGCCGGCGGGCGCGAGCCGGCCCACGACCGCGTCCGGCACCGCTTCCGGGCCGACGACGGGACGGGCGGCATGACCGGCACCGCGGCCGAAGCGGCCGCCACCCCCGCCCGGCGCCCCCTCGCCGTGCCCGACCTGTGCCTCGTGGTGCTGGTCGGCGCCTCCGGGTCCGGCAAGTCCACGTTCGCGCGGCGGAACTTCAAGCCGACCGAGGTGATCTCCTCGGACTTCTGCCGGGGCCTCGTCAGCGACGACGAGAACGACCAGAGCGCCACCGCCGACGCCTTCGACGTGCTCCACTACATCGCGGGCAAGCGGCTCGCCGCCGGCCGCCTCACGGTCGTGGACGCCACCAGCGTGCAGCCCGACAGCCGCAGGCAGCTCGTCCGGCTGGCCCGCGAGCACGACGTGCTGCCCGTCGCGATCGTCCTGGACGTCCCCGAGGAGGTGTGCGCCGAGCGCAACGCCTCACGCGACGACCGGGCCGGCATGCCCCGCCGCGTCATCCAGCGCCACATCCGCGAGCTGCACCGCTCGCTGCGCCACCTGGAGCGCGAGGGCTTCCGCCGGGTGCACGTCCTGCGCGGCCCCGACGAGGTGGCGGACGCCGAGATCGTCCGCGAGCGGCGCTTCAACGACCTCGCCCACCTCACGGGCCCCTTCGACATCATCGGCGACGTCCACGGGTGCAACGCCGAACTGGAGGCGCTGCTCGGCAAGCTCGGCTACGTCGACGGGGAGCACCCCCAGGGGCGGACGGCCGTCCTCCTCGGCGACCTCGTCGACCGCGGCCCCGACAGCCCCGGCGTGCTGCGCCGCGTCATGTCGATGGTCGCCGCCGGCACCGCCCTGTGCGTCCCCGGCAACCACGAGAACAAGCTGGGCCGCTGGCTCGGCGGCCGCAAGGTGCGCCAGACGCACGGCCTGGCGGAGACCGTCGCGCAGCTCGGTGCCGAGAGCGAGGAGTTCCGCGCCGAGGTTCGCGGGTTCATCGACGGCCTGGTCAGCCACTACGTCCTCGACGGCGGCCGGCTCGTCGTCTGCCACGCAGGGCTGCCCGAGAAGTTCCACGGGCGCACGTCGGGACGGGTCCGCTCGCACGCCCTGTACGGCGACACCACCGGCGAGACCGACGAGTTCGGCCTGCCCGTGCGCTACCCCTGGGCCGAGGACTACCGCGGGCGCGCCGCCGTCGTCTACGGCCACACGCCCGTACCGGCCGCGAGCTGGCTGAACAACACCATCTGCCTGGACACCGGCGCCGTCTTCGGGGGCCGCCTCACGGCACTGCGCTGGCCCGAGCGGGAACTGGTGGACGTGCCAGCCGAGCGGGTCTGGTACGAGCCGGCCAGGCCGCTGCGGACCGCCGCGCCCGGGGGCGACGACGGACGCCCGCTCGACCTCGGCGACGTGCACGGCCGCCGGGCCGTGGAGACCCGGCACGCCGGGCGGATCACGGTCCGCGAGGAGAACGCCGCGGCCGCGCTGGAGGTGATGAGCCGCTTCGCCATCGACCCCCGGCTGCTGCCGTACCTGCCGCCGACGATGGCGCCCACCGCGACCTCGCGCCGCGAGGGGTTCCTGGAGCACCCGGCGGAGGCCTTCGCGCAGTACGCGGCGGACGGCGTGGCACGGGTGGTGTGCGAGGAGAAGCACATGGGCTCGCGCGCGGTGGTCCTGGTGTGTCGGAACGCGGGCGTGGCCAGGGAGCGGTTCTGGGTGTCCGGTGCGGCGGGGGCGCCGGGCGTCGCGGGCGCGCGCGACGCGGCGGGCCAGGCGCCCACCGGCGCCCTCTACACCCGGACCGGGCGGCCGTTCTTCGACGACCCCGCCGTCACCGAGGAGATCCTGCGGCGGGTGCGCGCGGCGATCGGTCAGGCCGGGCTCTGGGAGGAGCTGGCCACGGACTGGCTGCTGCTGGACGCGGAGCTGATGCCCTGGTCGCTGAAGGCGTCCGGGCTGCTGCGCACCCGCTACGCGGCCGTCGGCGCCGCCTCCGAGGCCGCCTTCCCCCGGGTGCTGGGCGCCCTGGAGGCGGCGGCCGACCGCGGGGTCGACGCCCACGAACTGCTGGCGCGCCAGCGCGGCCGGGCACGGGACGCGGCCGCCTTCACCGACGCGTACCGGCGGTACTGCTGGCCCACCAGGGGTCTTGACGGGGTGCGGCTCGCGCCGTTCACGATCCTGGCGTCCGAGGGGCGCAACCGCGCCGTGCTCCCGCACGACGCGCAGCTCGCGCTGATCGACCGCATGGTGGAGCACGACGGCAGCAGCCTGCTGGGGACCACCCGGCGGCTGTACGTCGACACCGGGGACGAGACGTCCGTACGGTCCGGGATCGACTGGTGGCTGGAGATGACGGGACGCGGCGGCGAGGGGATGGTCGTCAAGCCGGTGGAGGCGATGGTCAGGACCCAGCAGGGGCGGCTGGTGCAGGCGGGCGTGAAGTGCCGGGGCCGGGAGTACCTGCGGATCGTGTACGGGCCCGAGTACACGCGCCCCGAGCACCTGGAGCGGCTGCGGTCGCGGTTCCTGGGGCACAAGCGGTCGCTGGCGATCCGGGAGTACGCGCTGGGCCTCGAAGCGCTGGATCGGCTGGCCGACGGGGAGCCGTTGTGGCGGGTGCACGAGGCGGTGTTCGCGGTGCTCGCGCTGGAGTCGGAGCCGGTGGATCCGCGGTTGTGACGGGGGCTGTGCGTGGGCTGGGCCGGGTGTGCGCTGGGGTTGTGCGTTCGCTGCCGTCGTGGCTGTGGGTGCGCCTACTGGTTCGTTGTGGGGCGGGGCCGCGGGGGGATATCCTCCCCCAGTGCCTTAAAGGTCTGGGAGGTGCCCCCACGGTCCGGCGTCCTCCGTTGCCCGGAGGGTTCTGTGGGCCTGACGCCGGCCGCTGCGGGCGGACATCTCCCCGCGTCCCCTCGCGTCTCGTACGCGACTGCGGCCCGGTGGGGGTACGCGTTTCTCTGCCCCGCTGTCGGCTGCCGACTGCCGTATCCGTGGAGCGGGCGGGTGGGGAGAGGCAGCCCCCCCCCACCTCCCGTCCAGGCGCATGCCCGGTCGTAACCCGCGCCGCGGGGGCAGGATGGGAGGCATGGGATTCCACGTCGACTCCGAGGCCGGCCGGCTGCGCCGCGTCATCCTGCACAGGCCTGACCTGGAGCTGAAACGCCTCACCCCCAGCAACAAGGACGCCCTCCTCTTCGACGACGTCCTCTGGGTCCGCCGGGCACGCCAGGAGCACGACGGCTTCGCGGACGTCCTGCGCGACCGCGGCGTGACCGTGCACCTCTTCGGCGACCTGCTCACCGACACCTTGGACATCCCGGCGGCCCGCGCCCTCGTCCTGGACCGCGTCTTCGACGAGAAGGAGTACGGCCCGCTCGCCACGGACCACCTGCGGGCCGTGTTCGAGACCATGGACTCCCGCGAGCTGGCCGAGGCCCTGGTGGGCGGGATGACCAAGCGGGAGTTCCTGGCGGGGCACGCGGAGCCGTCCTCGGTGCGGTTCCACGTGATGGACCTGGACGACTTCCTGCTCGACCCGCTGCCGAACCACCTCTTCACCCGGGACACCTCCGCCTGGATCTACGACGGCGTCTCGATCAACGCGATGCGCTGGCCCGCCCGGCAGCGCGAGACCGTGCACTTCGAGGCGATCTACCAGCACCACCCGCTGTTCCACGGCGACCGCGCCGGCCCCTTCCACACCTGGTCGCAGGGCCAGGCGGACTACCCGTCCACCATCGAGGGCGGGGACGTCCTGGTGATCGGCCGGGAAGCGGTGCTCATCGGCATGAGCGAGCGCACCACCCCGCAGGCCGTGGAGATGCTGGCGCACAAGCTCTTCGCGGCCGGCTCCGCCCGCACCATCGTGGCCCTGGACATGCCGAAGCGCCGGGCCTTCATGCACCTGGACACGCTCATGACGATGGTCGACGGGGACACCTTCACGCAGTACGCGGGCCTCGGCATGCTCCGCTCGTACACCATCGAGCCGGGCGACGACGGCAGCGAGCTCAAGGTCACCGACCACCCGCCCGAGCACATGCACCGGGCCATCGCGGCCGCCCTGGGCCTCAGCGAGATCAGGGTCCTCACGGCCACCCAGGACGTGCACTCCGCGGAGCGCGAGCAGTGGGACGACGGGTGCAACGTGCTCGCCGTCGAGCCCGGCGTGGTCGTCGCCTACGAGCGCAACTCCACCACCAACACGCACCTGCGCAAGCAGGGCATCGAGGTGATCGAGATCCCCGGCAGCGAGCTGGGCCGGGGCCGCGGCGGGCCGCGGTGCATGAGCTGCCCGGTGGAACGCGACGCCGTGGCCCCGTGAGCCGCCCCGCTCCGAGCGGCCGGTGGCGGAGTCCGCGGCAGGATGTCCCATGGGTGCCTGTATAGAAATGTATTAGCTCGTATATAGTTCCAGTCCTGTCCAGAGACCCGTACCCCAGGAGCACCCCATGGCGACTGTCCCGGTCAAGCTCACCGGACGCCACTTCCTCAAGGAGCTGGACTGCACCGCGGAGGAGTTCCGCGGCCTGGTCGAGCTGGCCGCCGAGCTCAAGGCGGCCAAGCGTGCGGGTACCGAGACCCGGCGGCTCGCCGGCCGGAACATCGCGCTGATCTTCGAGAAGACGTCCACCCGGACGCGGTGCGCCTTCGAGGTCGCCGCCGCCGACCAGGGCGCCGCCACGACCTATCTCGACCCCGCGGGCTCCCAGATCGGGCACAAGGAGTCCGTCAAGGACACCGCCCGGGTGCTCGGCCGGATGTACGACGCGATCCAGTACCGCGGCGACAGCCAGGCGAACGTGGAGGAGCTGGCCGCGCACGCCGGCGTACCCGTCTACAACGGCCTGACGGACGACTGGCACCCCACCCAGATGCTCGCCGACGTGCTCACCATGACCGAGCACTGCAAGAAGCCCCTCGACGCGGGCCTCGGCTTCGCCTACCTGGGCGACGCCCGGTTCAACACGGGCAACTCCTACCTCGTCACCGGCGCCCTGCTCGGCCTGGACGTCCGGATCGTGGCTCCGGAGGCGTACTGGCCGGCGCCCGCCGTGGTGGCCGAGGCGCGGCGGCTCGCGGCCGAGAGCGGTGCCGTCGTCACGCTCACCGAGGACGTCGGCGAGGGGGTGCGCGGCGCCGACTTCGTCGCCACCGACGTCTGGGTCTCCATGGGGGAGTCCAAGGAGGTCTGGGACGAGCGCATCGCGGCGCTGCGGCCGTACGCGGTGACCGCGGACGTGCTGCACGCCACCGGAAACCCGGACGTGAAGTTCATGCACTGCCTGCCGGCCTTCCACGACCTCGGCACGCGGATCGGCCGGGAGATCCACGAGCGGCACGGGCTGGACTCCCTGGAGGTGACGGACGAGGTCTTCGAGTCCGCTCGCTCGGTCGTCTTCGACGAGGCGGAGAACCGCCTGCACACCATCAAGGCCCTCTTGGTCGCCACCCTTACGTAGCGCCCCGAAGGGGCGCGAGGACCCGATGTGGGGGGTATACCTCGTGTCCTCCTCCGGGTGGACGGCCCGCCGTGCAGCCGGCTCGGAGGGGTGGTGCCTGTTGTCTCCGGTCCATCTGCCGGTGTGTGGCTGGTCGCTCCCCCACTGCCTTCAAGGCGTGGGAGGTACCCCCACCCCGCGCCCCTGCGGGGCGCGGCCCCGTGTCCCCTGCGCCTCTGCCGGGCGTGGTCCTGTGTCCCCTGCACCCTTGCCGGGCGTGGTCCTGCGCGCCTGCCCGGCATGGCCCGCGTTCCCCGCGCCCTGACCGGGGCGCAGCCCCGGCTTCCCAGGGGCGCGGGGAACCGCGCGAGCACCCACGACGCGACCTGTCCGTCGCCACCGGCCCGGAGGGGCAGTCGCAGCCGTCCCCGGGTCACCGGCCCGGAGGGGCAGTCGCAGCCATCCCCGGGTCACCGGCCCGGATGGTGGTCGCCGAACCCCGCCACCGCGGGGTTGTCATGCCCCTGATTGACCTCTACAGTTCAGGGCCACCGCTATGGGAGCGCTCCCATAGCGCAACCCCCACACCACCCGGAGGGGAATCCATGACACCCCGCACCCACCCGACCCGCGCCCTGCGTGCCGCCTTGGCGGCGCTCGTGCTGGCCGTGGGCTCGCTGACCGCGGTCGCGACCACGGCGGGTACCGCCCAGGCCGACACGGAGATATGCAGCGCGTACGGCACGACGACCATCCAGGGCGCCTACGTCGTGCAGAACAACCGCTGGGGGACCAGCGAGGCCCAGTGCATCAGCGTGTCCGGCTCGGGCTTCCGGATCACCCAGGCGAACGGTTCCGCGTCGACCTCGGGGCCGCCGAAGTCGTACCCCTCGGTCTACAACGGCTGCCACTACGCGAACTGCTCGCCGGGCACCGCCCTGCCCAAGCAGATCAGCGCCATCCGCAGCGCGCCGAGCAGCGTCTCGTACACCTTCGCCGGCGACTCCGTCTTCGACGCGGCGTACGACATCTGGCTGGACCCGCAGCCGAAGAAGGACGGGGTGAACCGCACCGAGATAATGATCTGGCTCAACCACGTCGGCCCCGTGCAGCCCGTCGGCTCCCAGACGGGCACCGCCACCGTCGGCGGCCGGAGCTGGGCCGTCTGGACGGGCAACAACGGCGGCAATGACGTGGTCTCCTACGTGGCGTCCTCGGCGATGTCGAGCTACAGCTTCGACGTCAAGGACTTCGTCGACCAGACGATCAGCCTGGGCAAGGCCCAGAGCTCCTGGTACCTGACCAGCGTCCAGGCCGGCTTCGAGCCCTGGCAGAACGGCGTGGGCCTGGCCGTGAACTCGTTCTCGTCCACCGTGAGCTGATCGGCGGGCGCCCTGCGCCCTGTGTCTGGCGCCGTCGTCCGGCGGAGGTGGCTCCGTCCGCCGGACGACGGTGGCGTACGCGCGCGGGCGCGTGGGCGCGTGGTGCGCGCGACGTATGCGCGCGACGTATGCGCGTGCGCATGGAGGGGGGAGAGAGGCGCGGGGCGGCGCGCCGCCGGGTTACGCGGGGTGGCGCTGCTGCTGGCGCGGGACGCCGCAGGCGAGGGTGAACCAGACCGCCTTGCCGGTGTCGGTGGGGCGGTGGCCGCAGGAAGAGCTGAGGGTGCGCAGCAGGACGAGCCCGCGGCCGTGCTCGGACCAGGGGTCCGGCTCCTCGACGTGGCCCGGGAGGCCCAGCGAGCCGGGCGGGGAGGGGTCGCGGTCGTGCACCTCGACCTGGCAGGTTCCCGGCAGCATCGCGACGACCAGCTCTATCGGGCCCTCGGCCGCGGTGTGCTCCACGGCGTTGGCGACCAGTTCCGCGGTGAGGAGTTCCGCGGTCTCGCACTCGGGGGTGTGGTCGAACTCCGCCAGGGCCGAGCGCACCACCGCACGCGCCATGGGCACGGCGGCCGTGGTGCGCGGCAGCGCTATGCGCCAGGGGACCTGGGCGGGAGGTATGAACACGGTGTCATCCAGTCCGGGGAGCAGGTGGCCTGCTTTCAACCTTTTGAATGGTACGTGGCGTATGGGCGAACGCTCCCTGCGGGCCCACTTTGACCACTGTGACCTGGGTTTTTCGTCGGCAGTCTCCGGTTCGGGCGGCTTCCGGTGCACCTCTTCGTGCCCATCCGGTGCCCCTCGCGCGCGGGTGAGGTGCCGGTCGCGTGAGCGTCACCCTGCCCAGGCTACCGCGCTATCGCGTGCTCGTGACGGGAGTCATGAACGGGTGATAAAGTTCGACCCGATACCGCCGATCCCGTGCATGCGTCGAGCCGCCGTGCGCGTCCGCCATCCAGCCGCCCCCGTCCGAGGAGGCCGCTCCATGAGTCCCTTCGCCGGATCCGCGTCCCGTACCGAGCAGTGGCGCCACCTGCGCCTCACGGTGTCCGACGGCGTCGGCACGGTCACCCTCGCCCGTCCGGAGAAGCTGAACGCCCTGACCTTCGGTGCCTACGCCGACCTGCGCGACCTGCTCGCCGAGCTGTCGCGTGAGCGGTCGGTGCGGGCGCTGGTGCTGGCCGGGGAGGGCCGCGGCTTCTGCTCAGGGGGCGACGTGGACGACATCATCGGCGCCACGCTCTCCATGGACACGGCGGAGCTCGTCGACTTCAACCGCATGACGGGACAGGTCGTGCGGGCGGTGCGGGAGTGCCCGTTCCCGGTCCTCGCCGCGGTGCACGGGGTGGCCGCGGGCGCGGGCGCCGTCCTGGCGCTGGCCGCGGACTTCCGGGTGGCCGACCCCACCGCGCGGTTCGCGTTCCTGTTCACCAAGGTCGGGCTCTCCGGCGGCGACATGGGCGCCGCCTACCTGCTGCCCAGGGTGGTCGGCCTCGGCCACGCCACCCGGCTGCTGATGCTGGGCGAGCCGGTGCGCGCCGCGGAGGCCGAGCGGATCGGGCTGATCAGCGAGTTGACGGAGGAGGGCCGCGCGGACGAGCGGGCGCAGGCGCTGGCCAGGCGCCTCGCCGACGGCCCTGCGCTCGCCCACGCCCAGACGAAGGCGCTGCTCACCGCCGAGCTCGACATGCCGCTCGGCGCCGCCGTCGAGCTGGACGCGTCCACGCAGGCACTGCTGATGACCGGGGCGGACTACGCGGAGTTCCACGCGGCGTTCACCGAGAAGCGGCCGCCGAAGTGGCGGGGGCGCTGACGGTGGCCCCCGGCACCCGGGCGCTCGCGTCACCTGCGGGCTCTGCGGTCCGGCGGATCGCCGTGGTCGGCGGCGGGCCCGGCGGGCTGTACGCGGCGGCGCTGCTCAAGCGGCTCGACCCGGCGCGCGAGGTCACCGTCTGGGAGCGGAACGCACCCGACGACACCTTCGGCTTCGGAGTGGTGCTCTCCGACGAGACCCTCGGCGGCATCGAGAGCGCGGACCGCGAGGTGTACGCGGCCCTGGAGTCGTCGTTCGTCCGCTGGGACGACATCGAGATAGTGCACCGCGGCACGCGCGAGGTCTGCGGAGGGCACGGCTTCGCCGCCCTGGAGCGCCGCCGGCTGCTGGCGATCCTGCACGAGCGCTGCCGCTCCCTCGGCGTCGACCTCCGCTTCGCCTCCGGGGCACCGCCGGTCGACGAGCTGGCGGTGAGCCACGATCTGGTGATCGCCGCCGACGGCGCCCGCAGCCGTACCCGCACCGCGCTGGCGGAGGTGTTCCGCCCCCACGTCACCGAGCACCGCTGCCGGTACATCTGGCTCGCCGCTGACTTCGCCTTCGACGCGTTCCGCTTCGAGATCGCCGAGACCGAGCACGGCGTCATGCAGCTGCACGGCTACCCGTACGCGGCGGACGCCAGCACCGTGATCGTCGAGATGCGCGAGGAGGTCTGGCGGGCCGCCGGTCTGGCCGACCTGGACGAGCAGCAGTCCGCGGAGCGCTGCGCCAAGCTCTTCGCCACCGCCCTGGACGGCCGCCCGCTGCGCGGCAACAACTCCTCCTGGCTCACCTTCCGCACCGTCGTCAGCGAACGCTGGGCCGCCGGGAACGTGGTGCTGCTCGGTGACGCCGCCCACACCGCGCACTTCTCCATCGGCTCCGGCACCAAGCTCGCCGTCGAGGACGCCCTCGCCCTCGCGGCCTGCCTGGAGGCGGAGGAACGGCCCGGCGACGGTTCCGGGCCCTCGCCGGACGGGGACGGGAGCGCGGCGTCCGGCCGTACGGAAGAGCCGGGCCCCGCGGGCGTGCTCGCCCGCGCCCTGCGCGCCTACGAGGACGAGCGGAAGCCCGTCGTCGCGTCCACGCAGCGGGCCGCCCGGGCCAGCCTGGAGTGGTTCGAGGAGCTGGACCGCCACACCGGCCAGCCGCCCCGGCAGTTCGCCTTCAACCTGCTCACCCGCAGCCGCCGCGTCACCCACGGCAACCTGCGGCTGCGCGACCCCGGTTTCACCGCGGCCGTGGAGCGCGAGGCGGGCTGCCCGCCCGGCACCCCGCCGATGTTCACGCCGTTCCGGCTGGGCGGCCTGACCCTGCGCAACCGCGTCGTCTGCTCGCCGATGGACATGTACTCGGCAGCGGACGGGGTGCCGGGCGACTTCCACCTCGTCCACCTGGGTGCCCGGGCGCTGGGCGGCGCCGGCCTCGTGATGACGGAGATGGTCTGCGTCAGCCCCGAGGGCCGCATCACCCCGGGCTGCACGGGCCTGTGGAACGACGAGCAGGCGGCGTCCTGGCGGCGGATCGCCGACTTCGTGCACGCGCAGGCGCCGGACACCGCGCTGGGCGTCCAGCTCGGGCACGCGGGCCGCAAGGGCTCCACGAAGCTGATGTGGGACGGCATGGACCAGCCCCTGGACGACGGGAACTGGCCGGTCCTCGCCCCCTCCCCGCTGCCGTACACCCCCCGCAACCAGGTCCCGCACGAGCTGGACCGGGACGGCCTCGCCCTGGTGCGGGCGCAGTTCACCGAGGCGGCACGGCGGGCCGCGGACTGCGGCTTCGACCTGCTGGAGCTGCACTGCGCGCACGGCTACCTGCTCTCCGGCTTCCTCTCCCCGCTGACCAACCACCGCACCGACGCCTACGGGGGCTCGCTCAGCGGCAGGCTCCGCTTCCCGCTGGAGGTCTTCGACGCGGTGCGCGCGGTCTGGCCCGAAGGCCGGCCGATGACCGTCCGCGTCTCCGCGACCGACTGGGCGCCCGGCGGCACCACCGCCGAGGACGCCGTGGAGATCGCGCGGGCCTTCGCCGCGCACGGCGCCGACGCCATCGACGTCTCCACCGGACAGGTGGTCGCCGAGGAGCGCCCCGATTTCGGCCGCTCGTACCAGACCCCGTACGCCGACCGGATCAGGGGCGACGTGGGCGTGCCGGTGATCGCGGTCGGCGCCATCTCCTCGTGGGACGACGTCAACTCCCTGATCCTGGCCGGCCGCACCGACCTCTGCGCCCTGGCGCGCCCGCACCTGTACGACCCGCACTGGACCCTGCACGCCGCGGCGGAGCAGGGCTACACGGGCCCCGGCGCGGCCTGGCCGCCGCCGTACCGGGCGGGCAGCCGCCGCCCGCCCACCGGCCGCACCGACGGCCCGAGGCCGCGGCTCACGCTGGACCGCTGACGGGATTCGGGGTCGGCCGGACGGCGAGCCGGCCGGGGCGGCATGATGGAACCATGCCGACGCGACCTTTGCTCGTCTACGACGGAGACTGCGCGTTCTGCACCACCTCGGTGAGGTTCGCCGAGCGCCGCATCCGGCCGCGCTGCACGACCGTTCCGTGGCAGTTCGCGGACCTGGACGCGCTCGGCATCACCCGGCAGCGTGCCGAGCACGAACTGCTGTGGCTCGCTCCGGACGGCACCGTGCACGGCGGCGCGCAGGCCGTCTCCAGGCTCCTGATGAGCGCGGGGCGGGTGTGGGTCCTCCCGGGCGCCCTGCTCGCCGTTCCTCCCGTGCGCTGGATCGCCCACGGCGTCTACCGCCTGATCGCGAACAACCGCGAACGGATGCCGGGCGGCACACCGGCCTGCGCGATTCCCCACCGCGCGCCGTGAGCGCGCCCCAGCGTGGCCGGAGGCGCGTCGGCGGCCGGATGGGCCTCGCGGCAGGATTCGCACTCGCCTGCGTGACCGGCGCCATGCTGTCCGGCTGCTCCTCCGCGGACGCGGTCTGCGGAGGCGGCGAGCACCCCGTCATGGCCGTGGGCAGCACCGGCAGGACCTGCGTCTCCGACAGCGCCGATCCGCCCAAGCGGTACGCCGGCTACCCGAAGGGGAAGGCCCCCCAGCACGTCGGCGACAAGTGGGACACGTACTGGCGCACCCACACGGTGGATGGGTCCGGCAAGATCATCAAGGCCCCCGGTGCCCGATGACGGGTGAACAGCGGGCGATCCGCAGGTGATCCGCTTCGGCGCGATTGCGTGACCGCGTGATCGCTGATCGGCACGCATACGACGGCCGGGGACACCACCAGCGGCCGGTGCCGGCCCGCGCCCCCCGTCTCAGCCGAACTGGACCGACCGCTTCGCCAGCCCCATCCAGAAGCCGTCGATCACGCTGCGCCCGCGGTCGAGATCGCCCTCCGCCGCCCCCAGCGTCACGAACAGCGGCGCGAAGTGCTCCGTTCGCGGGTGCGCGAGTTGGCCCGCGGGAGCCTTGTGCCGGAAGTCCAGCAGGGCGTCGACGTCCCGCGAGGCCAGCGCGCGGCGCCCCCAGTCGTCGAACTCCGCGGACCAGGACGGCACCACGCCGTCCGGTAGCCGCAGCGCCGCCAGGTTGTGGGTGAAGAACCCGCTGCCCACGATCAGCACGCCCTCGTCGCGGAGCGGCGCCAGCCTCCGCCCGATCTCCATCAGCTCAGCCGGGTCCAGCGTGGGCATCGACGCCTGGAGGACGGGGATGTCGGCCTCGGGGAACATCTCCTTCAGCGGCACGTAGGCCCCGTGGTCCAGGCCCCTGCCGGGCACGTCCTGCACCGGCGTCCCGGCCCCACCGAGCAGCCCGCGCACCGACGCGGCGAGTTCCGGCGCGCCCGGGGCCTCGTACCTGACGCCGTAGTAGCGCTCGGGGAAGCCCCAGAAGTCGTAGACGAGGGGGACGGTCGCGGTCGCGCCCAGGGCGAGCGGGGCCTCCTCCCAGTGCGCGGAGATCATCAGGATCGACTTCGGCCGCGGGAGCCGCGCCGACCACTCGGCGAGCTCGCGCGTCCACAGCGCGTCGTCCGCGAGGGGCGGTGCTCCGTGCGAGAGGTAGAGGGCGGGCATGCGTTCCACTGGCGCGTTCACGGCAATCACCCCTCCGGGAGTCGCACGAGGCGACCTACTTAATTGAACTCTCAAGCAAGTGTAGGTCACGCTCCTGTCGCGAGCGCCTCCGCGTGCCGGGTGTCCGCGGCGCCGCGGGCGTTACGGGGCCGGTGGTTCCGCGAGGGTCCTGAACGCCGGGCGCAGCAGGGCCGCGATGCGCTCGGCCGGGACGCCGGCGAGCGGCTCCAGGCTGATGAGGCGGTGGCCGATGGTGACCCCCAGCAGCGTGGTGACGAGCAGGGCGGCGCGCAGTTCGGCGTCCTCGCCCGCGGGCAGGGCGGTGCCGATGCCGTCGATCTGGCGCCCGAGGACGGCGCGGGCGTGCTCGGCCACCGCCGGGTCGGTGAGCATGGAGCGCATCATCGCCAGCGCGCCCTCCGGAAGGCCGCCGAGCTTGAGGTCGAGCGTGGCCAGCAGCTGATCCACGAGCGCGTCCGCGTCCGCAGCCGCCGGCGCCGCCGGGAACATCTGCACGGCCCGGGTGAACAGCTCGCGCTTCGAGCCGAAGTACTGCATGACCAGGGCCGGGTCGACGCCCGCCGCGGTCGCCACGGCGCGGATGGTGGTCCGGTCGAAGCCCCTCTCCGCGAACAGCTCCCGGGCTCTGTCGAGGATCCGCGCCTCGGTGGCTCGGCGGCGTTCGGCGCGGGACTGATGGGGGGTGGACACCAATTCACTCTACAGCCGTTGACCGAGCCTCCGGCCGGCTTCTAGACTCGCGCCCACAGTTGGGTCAACGCGTGTTGAGCGAATGGAGTGGACCGTGCCGGATCTTCAGACCCCTGTGGACCGCACCCCCCGTGACGTGCTCGCCCGCTACTACCAGGCCATGCTCGACAAGTCCGCGGACGATCTCGCCGATCTGTACGCGGTGGACGCGCTCCACGAGTTCCCGTTCGCCGCGCCCGGCTTTCCGCCATGCTTCGAGGGACGCGAGGCCGTGCGTGCGGGATACCGGGCGGCCTGGGGCGCCAGCCCCGTCGAGGTGGCGGAGATCAAGGAGATCGCGGCCTACGAGACCGCCGATCCCTCGGTGATCATCGCCGAGCAGATCGTGGTGGGGACGCTGCCGGCCGGGCGCGGCACCCTCACCGTCCCCGGCCTGCTGATCCTGCACGTCAGCGGCGGGCTGATCCGACGCGTCCGCGACTACATCGACGGCTCTGCGGCGTCCGGTGCCAGGGGGTGAACGCGGATCCGGCGGGGGCGCCGTCAGTCGTGCCGAAGGTGCCGGAAGGGAGTAACGGATTCGCGCACGGGCGTGCCCGCGCCTTACTCTGCCCGCCATGGCAAAGGCACCCGTTCTCACGCCCCGGGCGGACGACTTCCCGCGCTGGTACCAGGACCTGGTCAACAAGGCCGAACTGGCCGACAACGGCCCGGTGCGCGGCACCATGGTCATCCGACCGTACGGGTACGGCCTGTGGGAGCGGATGCAGCAGGAGATGGACGCCCGGATCAAGGACTCCGGCGCCGACAACGCGTACTTCCCGCTCTTCATCCCGCAGTCGTACCTGACGAAGGAGGCCGAGCACGTCGAGGGCTTCGCTCCCGAACTCGCCGTCGTCACGCACGGCGGCGGCAAGGAGCTGGAGGAGCCCGTCGTCGTCCGCCCCACCTCCGAGACGATCATCAACGACTACTTCTCCAAGTGGGTGCAGAGCTACCGCGACCTGCCCCTGCTCATCAACCAGTGGGCGAACGTCGTGCGCTGGGAGCTGCGCCCGCGGGTGTTCCTGCGGACGACGGAGTTCCTGTGGCAGGAGGGCCACACGGCACACGCCACCTACGAGGACGCCCGGGACTACGCCGCGCACATCCACCGCGAGGTGTACGCCGACTTCATGGAGAACGTCCTCGCCATGGACGTCCTGCCGGGCCGCAAGACGGTCAGGGAGCGGTTCGCCGGCGCGATCAACACCCTCACCCTCGAGGGCATGATGGGTGACGGCAAGGCCCTGCAACTGGGCACCAGCCACGAACTCGGGCAGAACTTCGCCAAGGCCTTCCACACGCGGTACCTGTCGAAGGACGGCCGTCAGGAGTACGTCTGGCAGACCTCCTGGGGCTCCACCACGCGCATGGTCGGCGCCCTGGTGATGATGCACGGAGACGACGACGGCCTCCGGATCCCCCCGCGCCTCGCCCCGGTCCAGGCGGTGGTCGTGGCCATCAAGGGCGACGACGCGGTTCTGGCCAAGGTCCGCGAGATCGGGGACCGGTTGAAGGCGGCGGGCGTGCGCGTCCGCGTCGACGACCGCACGGACACGCCGTTCCGACGCCGGGCGGTCGACTGGGAGCTCAAGGGCGTGCCCGTACGGATCGAGGTCGGCCCCCGCGACCTGGAGAACGACACCGCCGTGCTGGTCCGCCGCATCACGGGCAGCAAGGAGCCGATGGCGATCGACGCGCTGCCCGCGCTCCTGCCCGAGATGCTGGAGGACGACCAGGCGCTGCTGCTGGCGCAGTCCCGCGAGCGCCGCGAGAGCCGCACCGCCGAGGTGAGCACGATCGAGGAGGCGGCTCAGGCCGCGAGCACCGGCTGGGGGCGCATCCGCTGGGACGCGCTGGGCCCGGAGGGCGAGGCGAAGCTCGCCGAGCAGGGCGTGTCCGTGCGGTGCCTGGTCGCGGCGGACGGCTCGGTCCCCGACAGCGACGACCAGCCGGGCAACGTCGCCGTCGTGGCACGCGCCTACTGACCCTCCCCGGGTCCCTTCCGCCACGGCCGAAGGGACCCGGGACCGCGGAGCCTGCCGCTCGGGTCACTGCCTTGGGGCACCGCCCCCGGGCCACCGGGCGGCGGCCGGCCTCCGCGTTCAGCAGTCGGCGACGGCCCCGGCGGGCTCCGCGAGCCCGTGGTGCCGGTCAGGTGACGGCTCCCCGCCGGCGAGGCCGACATGGTCGCCGACGCCGTCACGCTCGGCCGCGTCGAGGAGGGCGTCCAGCAGGCCGGGGAAGCGGGCGTCCAGGTCGTTCCGGCGCAGCGTGACCCAGCAGCGGGTCCCCTCCTGCCGTCCCCGGGTGATGCCGGCGGCGTGCAGCGTGCGGAGGTGATGGCTGAGCGTGGACTTGGCCACCGGGACGCGCAGATTGCCCCAGGGCTGCTCGCGGCCGTCGGCGAGCACGCGTACCAGGCCGACCCGCGTGGGGTCGTTGAGCGCCCCCATCACATCCATCAGGTCGATCTCGTCCGGATCGGGATGCCGCACATGTCTCATGGTGGCCATGGTAATTTATTCGATGTTTCACGAACATCGAATAATCAGGATCTGGAACATCGAGCAACCGCCGAGGTAGGCCATGAGCGTGCAGACCCCCGCAGACTTCACCGGCCGAGTCGTCATCGTCACCGGGGCCGGATCCGGTATCGGCCGCGCCACGGCCCGCGCCTTCGCCCGCGCGGGCGCCCGGGTGCTGGGCGTGGGGCGGCGCAAGGACGCCCTGGAGGAGACCGCGGCCGGACGCCCGGGAATCGCCGTTCACCCGGCCGACCTGCGCGACCCGGGGGCGGCCGAGGAGATCGTCGGGGCCGCGACCGGCCGATGGGACCACCTCGACGTGCTCGTCAACAACGCCGGAGCCGTCGCGTTCATGCCGCTCGCCGACACCACCGCCACGGGCATCGCCGACCTGTTCGCCCTCAACGTCACCGCGCCCAGCCTGCTGGCCCACCGGGCGCTGCCCCACCTGCGCCGCAGTCGGGGCTCGATCCTCAACGTCTCCAGCACCTACGGCCACCGGCCGTCGTCCGGCACCGCGCACTACGCGGCCTCCAAGGCCGCCCTCGAACAGCTCACCCGCAGCTGGGCGCTGGAACTCGCCCCCGACGGCATCCGCGTCAACGCCGTGGCTCCGGGCCCGACCGAGAGCCAGGCCCTGGCGGCGGCCGGATTCCCCGAGGCGGCCGTCGACGACATCAAGCAGGACGAGGCCGCCCGCATCCCCCTCGGCCGCCGGGGCGAGCCCGACGAGGTGGCCACCTGGATCGTGCGCCTGACCGACCCCGCCACCACCTGGCTCACCGGCCAGGTCCTCACGGTCGACGGGGGCCTCGAACTCGTCTGAGCCGTCGTCGAGCCCGAACCGGCCAGGAGGCCGACACCGCCGGGTTCCCGAACCGACCGGTCATGCGAAACGCGGCCCCCGTCCGTCAGCCGAGCAGGCCCGTGAGGATCCGGCGCAGGGCCTCCGGCAACGGGTCGCCGTCCCCGGGGGCGGGGTTGAGGGCGGCGAGGTGGGGGTGGTTGCCCTCGGCGGCCACGTGCGCGACGTAGCGGGCGCTGCGCAGCATGTCGACGGGGGAGGCCTCCGCGCGTGCCGCCGCGGCGACCACCGCGTTGAGGATCCCGAGCGCGACCAGCTTCTCCCCGTCGGTCGCGGGGTGGCCGGCGAGCGCGGCGAAGAAGTGCTCGTTGACGTCGATGCCATGGGGGCCGACCGCCGGCCTGGTGAGGGTGAGTTCGGCGAGCCACGGGTGGCGGCGGTAGATCTCGCGGGCCTGGAGCCCGAGGCCCACCAGGTCGGCCAGCCAGTCTCCGGAGGGTTCGCGGAGGTCGTACTCGCCGCAGACGTGGTCGGCCATCAGGTCGAGGAGGTCGCCGTGATTGTCGACATACCGGTAGAGCGAGCCGGCCCCCGTCCCCAGCTCCGCGGCGACGTTGCGCATGGAGACCCCGTCGAGCCCGTCCCGGTCGGCGACCCGCACCGCGGCCTCGGTGATCTCCTCGCGCGTGCGGCCGGCCGGTCGTCCGGCCCCTGACTTGCCCGGCCTCATCCAGATGAGATCCGACTCCATGGCGCCTCCGTGTACCCCTCTTTGCGAACAGTGTATGCGTCGCGTTATATTCGAGAACGCCGTTAGCGAACGGTGAACGCTAAGTCGGGAACACCGGACGGGAAGCCGTGCGGCAGGCGAGGTGGAGGCACGATGAAGGTTCTGATCCTGAGCCCCGGCACCCGCGGTGACGTCGTGCCGGCGACCGGGCTGGGGGCGGCGTTCGTCGCCGACGGCCACGAGGTCACCGTCGTGGCGGGCGAAGAGTACGAGCCGCTCGTGACCGGGGCCGGCTGCACGCTCGCGCCGATCGGCGCGCCGCTCGGGCCGCAGGCGGACGGCAGCGCCGGCGCCCCGGAGGGGGTGCGTGCCCACCTCGCGGCGCTGCGGGTCTACATGGACCGGGCCGCCACCGCCGCGCTGCGCGCCGCACCCGGCGCGGAAGCCGTGCTCGCCAACGGCATCGCCCCGTATGGCCACGACATCGCCGAAGGCATCGGCGTGCCGTCCGTCGACGCGCTGCTGCAACCCTGGCAGCCCAGCGCCGCCTATCCGCCCGTGATCTTCAGTCGGCGTGACCTCGGCCGGGCCGGCAACCGTCTCGCCGGGCGGATCGCGCGCCGCGTTCCGACGCCCTACGACCCGGCCTGCGCCCGGATACGCTCCGAGCTCGGCCTGCCTCCCGAGGCCCGCCGCGCCGGACAGCGCCGGCGGGACGCCGAGGGGCGAACCGTCCACCACGGCATCAGCCCCGCCGTGCTGCCCCGGCCGGCCGACTGGCCCGCCCACCTGACCCTCGACGGCTTCTGGTGGCCCCCCGAGCCCGAGGACTGGAACGCGCCGGCCTCGCTGTGCGAGTTCCTCGACGCCGGCCCCGCGCCCGTCGTGATCACCCTCGGCAGCGTTCCGCCGAACTCGGCTGCCGTGCGGGCGGTGGAAGAGGCGTTGCGATCGGGCAAGGCGCGCGCGATCGTGCAGGGCGCGCAGCTGCGCCCGGTCGCCGACCGGCTGGACAGCCCCCACGTGATCCACGTCGGGGATGTGCCGCACGGCTGGCTCCTGCCCCGGGCCGCCGCGGTCGTACACCAGGCGGGAGCGGGGATCGCCGCCGCGGCCCTGCGGGCCGCGATCCCGTCGGTTCCCCTGCCGATGCACACGGACCAGCCCTTCTGGGCGCGCCGCCTGGTCGCCCTCGGCGCGGCCACCGACCCGATCCCGATCGGGAAGGTCGACGGCTCCCTCCTCGAAGCGGCCATCGCGCAGGCGCGTTCGAGCCGGCCGCTGCGTGGCGGCGCTCGCGCCGTCCAGCAGGCGATGCAGGGGGAGGACGGCACCCGGTCGCTGCGGGACTGGCTCCGCCGGGTTGCCGTCTAGGTCGTGTCCGGCGGATCTTCGTGGATCAGCCTGCGGCGTCTGGTGCCGTGCATCGCAAGGCGGAGGATCATACTCGTACTGGGCGTACCCGGATGACTCCGACAACGCGGCGAGGTGCGGTACTGGGGGCACTCCCCCACTGCCCTGAACGGGCGTGGGAGGTACCCCCACCCACGCCCTTCAGGCAGTGGGGGAGTCGCGGGCCCACGAAGATCCGCCGGACACGACCTAGTCTAGGGCGTATCGAGTCGTCAACGGCCGGTGGATGGCCGTCTGATGGGGGGAGTGGTGGCCGGTTCCCGCCGATTCCGCGGAACCCGGAGCCTCTGCGAGTCCAGCAGGATCAGCCGGTCATCCTCCAGCCGTGGCCCGTGCGCTGCGGCAGCCCCCGCGAGGGCCCCGGGTAGCGGACCATAGAATCGAACGCATGTCCGATCTACCGCCCGACCTGCCGCGCCTCCGTGTTCTGGAGACCTGGCTGCTCTACATGCTGGACAGGGTGCGGCGGAAGATCGCCTTTCTGGAGCGGCGTGAGTCGGAGCGGCGGCGCGGGGACCGGGAGAGGCCGCCGGTGCCGGACTGGACGGTCGAGATGGGTATCGGGCACGGCCGGCCTCCGGTGTACGTGCACGTGGGCGGGTGCCCGACCGCCGGGGGGAGATTGCGTCCGGTCGGCCGTGCCGCGGCGGTTCGGGCGCTGACCGAGGGGACGTCCGCGTGCCCGCACTGCCGGCCGGACAGCGCGCTCGGACTCCTGGAGTGAGCCGGGCGCCCGGCGCCGGTCAGTCCGTGCCCCGCACGTACCGCTCGCCCGACTCCCGCAGCCGTTCGTGCAGGCCCTGGAAGACCGCCGCGGAGTGGCCGCCCGGCCAGTCGGGAGGGAGCAGCTCCGGTGGGAGCCCGGGGTCCGTGTACGGGAGGTGGCGCCAGGAGTCCAGAGCGAGGAGGTAGTCCCGGTAGGCGTCCTCCGCCGGGGTGTCCGCACGTGCCCGCCAGGCGAGAAGCACCGGTTCGTGCGCGGCCAGGAACCGCTCGTGCTCCGCGGCGATGCCGGGCAGGTCCCACCAGCGCGCCACGGACCGTGCCGTCTCGGCGAACCCCAGGTGCGCGCCCTGGAACAGCTCCACGTAGGGGTCGAGGCCGAGCCTGCGCAGGGTGTGCCGGGTCTCCTCGTGCAGCCGGGCGGGCGCGATCCACACGCCGGGTGCCGCGGTGCCGAAGCCCAGTCCCGCGAGCCGGGAGCGCAGCACGTGCCGCTTCGCGCGCTCCGTCTCCGGCACCGAGAAGACCGCCAGCACCCAGCCGTCGCCGGCGCGCGGCGGTTCGTGGACGTAGATGCGGCGGTCGCCGTCGTCGAGGAGTTGCCGGGCGCCCGGGGAGAGCGCGTATCCCGCGGCGCCGCCGGCGGTGCGCTCGGGCACCAGCAGCCCCCGGCGCTTCAGCCGCGACACGGACGAGCGCACGGACGGCGCGTCCACCCCGGCGGTGCCGAGCAGCCGGACGAGCTCCGCGACCGGGACGGGCCCCTCGAACCCACGGCCGTAGGCGCCGTAGAACGTGACGATCAGCGAGCGCGGGGTGTGCGTGCTGACGGGCTGGGGATGAGGCGGCTCGGACACGTCATCACTCTAGAACGCCAGGTCCGGGCGTGTGCGGGTCATCCTCGCCGGGGCCCGCCGCCGGCCCGGAACCGCCGGGTGCCCGGCCGCCGTCCGCCCCGCGCAGCCTGAAGCGCTGCAACTTGCCCGTCGCCGTGTGGGGGAGCGTGCCGCAGAAGACGATCTCGCGGGGGCACTTGTACGGCGCCAGGTTCGACCTGACGAACTCGCGCAGCCCGTCGGCGTCCGGCACGGCCTGGCCGCGCAGCACCACGTACGCGACGGGTATCTGCCCGCGCGCCTCGTCCGGGCGGCCCACCACGGCCGTCTCCACCACGTCGGGGTGGCGCAGCAGGACCTCCTCTATCTCCGGGCCCGCGATGTTGTACCCCGCAGAGATGATCATGTCGTCGGCGCGTGCCACGTAGCGGAAGTAGCCTTCGGGGTCGCGGACATAGGTGTCACCCGTCACGTTCCAGCCGTCGCGCACGTACGCGCTCTGCCGGGGATCGGCCAGGTAGCGGCAGCCGACCGGGCCGCGCACCGCGAGCAGCCCGGGGTGCCCGTCCGGCACCTCGCGCCCTGAGGCGTCCACCACCCGTGCCTGCCAACCCGGTACGGCACGGCCGGTGCTGCCGGGCCTTATGTCGCCGTCCGACGCGGAGATGAAGATGTGCAGCAACTCGGTGGACCCGATGCCGTTGATGATCCGCAGGCCGGTGCGCCGGTACCAGGACCGCCAGGTGGCCGCCGGCAGGTTCTCGCCCGCGGAGACGCACCGCCGCAGCGCCGTGATGTCATGGCCGTCCAGCTGGTCCAGCATGGTGCGGTAGGCGGTGGGCGCCGTGAACAGCACCGACACGCGGTGCTCCGCGATGGCGGGCAGCAGCTGGCGCGGCCCGGCCTGTTCGAGCAGGAGCGTGCTCGCGCCGGCGCGCAGCGGGAAGATCACGAGTCCGCCGAGCCCGAAGGTGAACCCCAGCGGGGGGCTGCCCGTGAACACGTCGTCCGGCACCGGCTTGAGGACGTGCCGGGAGAAGGTGTCCGCGACCGCCAGCACGTCGCGGTGGAAGTGCAGGCAGCCTTTGGGCATGCCGGTGGTGCCCGAGGTGAAGGCGATCAGGGCGATGTCGTCGGCGGCGGTGTCCACGGCCCGGTAGCGCGAGGGGCCCGGCAACTGGGCGCAGCGCTGCGTCAGATCCCCGGGCGCGTCCTGGCCGTAGGTCGTGATCGTCAGCCCGGGCACCTGGGCAGCGGCCAGGTCGTCGACCGAGCGCGCGTCGCACAAAGCGTGCCCGACGCGGGCGATCCCGCAGATGGCGGCCAGCTCGCGGGCGCGGTGCTGGGCCAGCACGGTGACCGCGACGGCGCCCGCCTTCATCACGGCCAGCCAGCATGCGGCGAGCCAGGGTGTGGTGGGGCCGCGCAGCAGCACGCGGTTCCCGGGCCGCACGCCCAACTGGCCGGTCAGGACGTGCGCGATCCGGTCCACACGGTCCTGGAGCTGCCGGTACGACCAGACCTCGCCGGACGGCGACCGGAACGCCGGCCGCTCGCCGCCGAACCGCCGGAGCGTGCCGTCCAGCAGCTCGGCGCCGCAGTTCAGCCGCGCCGGGTAGCGCAGTTCGGGCAGGTCGAAGACCAGGCCGGGCCGCTGTGCGGCGGGCGGCAGGTGGTCGCGCGCGAAGGTGTCGGTGTGGGCGGTGTACGGGGCGTGTGCGGTCTCCCCGGGGTCGGAGCCCGGGGCGTTCTCGGTACGGGTCGCTGCGGTGTGCGCGGCACCTGTGTCCGGGGTGCCCCCGGTATCGGTGGCCGCGGGCGTGTGCCCGGTGCCGGGGCTCGCGGTGTCCCCGATGCCCATGCCTGTGGCCGGGTTGGTCCCCGCGCTTTCCGCGCTCCCCGCGGCCGGCGTGGTGCCCTCCGGCGCGGTCCGGGGCGCGCCGGGGTGTTCGGGCGTGCGCGGTGTGCTTGCCGGAGCCGGAGCACGCCCGGGGGCGGCTCCGGTGCTTCTCTGCCTGGCGTTCCCGGCGTCCATGGGCGGTTTGCCCCCTTGGGATGGTGGGCTCGCGCAAGTCGTTGTGGGCTCGCGTATGGAGCGTATCGTGATGGTGACGACAGTCAACGGTTCGCGATATGGCGGATCTGAAGGGGACCCGATGGCCAAGACGCCCGCGTTCGCGCTGGACCCCGAGCAACTCGCCTGGTGCACGGAGCTGAGGGCACTCGCCGCCGAGCGGCTCCGCCCGGTCGCCGAGCGGGGCGAGCCCGGCCGCCTCAACCGGCCGCTGCTCGCGGCCCTCGGCGAGCACGGCCTGCTGCGCAGGCTGTTCACGTCCGGCGCGCTCGACCTCTGCCTGATGCGGGAGTCCCTGGCCTACGCCTGCACCGACGCGGAGACGGCCCTCGCCCTCCAGGGTCTCGGCGCGCATCCCGTGCTGGCGTGGGGCACGGCCGAGCAGCGGGAACGCTGGCTGCCCGAGGTGACGAGCGGACGCGCGGTGGCCGCGTTCGCGCTGAGCGAGCCCGACGCCGGCTCCGACGCCGCGGCGCTCAGCCTCGCCGCCGACCCCGATCCGGGAGGCGACGGCTGGCGGCTCACCGGCGGCAAGTGCTGGATCTCGCAGGCCCCGGAGGCCGACTTCTACACCGTCTTCGCCCGTACCACACCCGGTGCGGGCGCCCGCGGCATCACCGCCTTCCTGGTCCCCGCCGGCCGGCCGGGCCTGACCGGCAGCCCGCTGGACATGCTCGCCCCGCACGCCATCGGGGCCCTGGAGTTCGACGGTACGCCCGTGACCCGGGCCGATGTGATCGGCGAGCCGGACCGCGGCTTCCAGGTCGCCATGGCCACCCTGAACCTCTTCCGCCCCAGCGTCGGTGCCTTCGCGCTCGGCATGGCGCAGGCCGCGCTCGACGCCACCATCGCCCACACCGCACGGCGCGAGGCCTTCGGCGGGGTCCTCCGCGACCTCCAGGCCGTCGCCCACCAGGTCGCCGAGATGGCCACGCGCACCGAGGCCGCCCGGATGCTGGTCTACGCGGCGGCCGCGGCGTACGACCGCGGTGACGACGGCGTCGCCCGGACCTCCGCGATGGCCAAGCTGCTGGCCACCGAGACCGCCCAGTACGTCGTCGACAAGGCCGTCCAGCTGCACGGCGCCCGCGCCCTGAGCCGCGGCCACCTCCTGGAGCACCTCTACCGCGAGGTGCGGGCCCCGCGGATCTACGAGGGCGCCAGCGAGGTGCAGCGCACGATCATCGCGAAGGAGCTGTACCGGTGAGCGCCGCTGAGGAGCCGTACCCGGAGCCGTACCGGTGAGCCCCCTGGAGCGGGTCGACCCCCCGGAGCTGTCGCCGCCCACCGGCTTCTCGCACGCCGTCGTGGCGACCGGCTCCCGGCTGGTCATGCTCGCGGGCCAGACGGCGCTGGACGGGCAGGGGCGGGTCGTCGGCGAGACGCTTCCCGAGCAGTTCGACGTGGCGTTGGGCAACCTCCTCGCCGCGCTGGCCGCCGCCGGCGGCACCCCCGCCGACCTCGCCCGCGTCACCGTCTACACCACCGACGTCGCCGGCTACCGCGCGCACGCCCGGGGGCTCGGCCGCATCTGGCGCGAGCGCGCGGGCCGGGACTACCCGGCGATGGCGCTGATCGGGGTGGTCCGGCTGTGGGACGAGGAGGCGCTGGTGGAGCTGGACGGCGTGGCCGTACTCGCCTGAGGACGGCCGGCGTGGCTGTACTCAGCTGGGGGACGCCCGGCTTGGCCCTGCTCGCCCGGCACCGGCGCCGGCACCGGTACCGACGGCGACATGCGCCGGCGCGGGCGCGCCCCTGGCGGACCGCGCCCGGCGCGGGCGGCATGGCATCGTGATCGTGTGTCCCGGAGGGCCGCCGGGCGCACGGCCAGGACCGCCGGACCGAGGAGCAATCTGTACATGCCTGAGATCGAACTCACCGCGGGCACCATCAGCTACGGCGACACCGGCGGCGAGGGCCCCGTCGTCGTCCTGTTGCACGGCCTGGTGCACGACGCCACGGTCTGGCGCAAAGTGGTGCCCGGCCTGCGCGACGACCACCGCGTCCTCACGCCGACCCTGCCGTACGGCGCGCACCGCACGCCCATGGCCGTGCCGCCCACCCCCGATGTCGTCATCGACCTGGTCGTCGAGTTCCTCGACCGGCTCGACCTGCGCGAGGTGACCCTCGTCGAGAGCGACTGCGGCCGCGCCCAGACCGTCGCCGCCCGGCACCCCGAGCGGCTGGCGCGGCTGGTGCTGATGTCCTGCGAGGCCTTCGACAACTACCCGCCCGGCCTGCCCGGCAAGATGATCGGCGTGGCCGCCCGGACGCCCGGCGGCATCGGGCTGATGATCAGGGTGCTGGGCCTGAGGCCGCTGCGCCGCCTGCCGCTCGGCCTGGGCTCGCTCACCAAGCACCCCGTTCCCGACGAGATCGTCGACGGCTGGCTGCGCCCGCTGCGCACCGATCCGGCCATCCGCGCGGACCTGCGCCACTACGCCACCCACATCCGCAGGACGGAACTCCTCGAAGCGGCCGAGGGCCTCGGGCGCTTCGACAAGCCCGCGCTGGTGGTGTGGGCGGAGGACGACCTGATGATGCCCCGCGAGCACGGCGCCCGGCTGGCCCGGCTGCTGCCGCAGGGCCGCCTGGAGGAGATCGGCGACTCCCGCACGCTGATCGCCGAGGACCAGCCGGAGCGGCTGGTGGCGCTGCTGCGGGAGTTCATCGGCGCCGCGTAGCAGGGTGAGGGCGCGCCGCCGGGAGGGAGCGAGGACGCGCCGCCGGAGGTGCGCGAAGGCGCCGGCAGTGCGCGGGCGCGCGCCGCCGGGGGCGCGGGAGGACGCGCCACCCGCAGTGCGAGGAGTCCGCTCAGCCGATGGGCTCCGGCATCGGCCGCACGTCGTAGGACAGGGCGATGGTGTCGCCGGTGGCCGGGTCGCCGAGCTCCACGCGCCAGGCTTCGGCGAACTGGTCGACGCCGGCGGCCATCGGGATCGTCCCGGAGACGAGGACGGTGCCGGGCGCCAGCACCTCGCGGGCACGCAGTATCTCCAGCCAGTAGCCGGGGGTGAGCAGCTCCGCGAGCGTGCCGTGCTGGATCTCGCTCCGCGTGCCGCCGTGCGTCACCCAGGCGCGCAGGGTCAGGTCGTCGAGCCGGTCCTCGACGTCGGCCAGGCGCCAGGCGCGGCGCGCCAGGACGTCCGGGGCGGCGTTCTTGCTCCAGGCCACGCCGTGCACTTCGAGGTCCCGGTCGGTGTGGTCGCACGCGGCCGTGAGCAGCAGTTCCCCGCCGTCCGCCACCACCAGGGCCCACTCCGCCTCGCCCGAGGTGCGCCCGTGCTGGGCCGCGACGTGCCCGGTCTGCTGGGCGAGGTACGGGGCCACGGGGTAGAGCGCCGGTGTCACGGACGGTGCGGGCACGCCCAGCTCGGCCAGTTCCGCGACGTGGGCTGCGACGTCCTCCTGGTTGCGCCCGGCGTACCCGGCGTTCAGGAGCTGGGTGACGTCCACCTCGCGGGTCGTCCCGTCGGGCAGTTCGAAGGTCAGCTGGGCCATGCGGCGCTCCAGTGGTTGGTCACGGCAGCGCGGCAGCCGTGTGCGGGCGGCCGGCTTTTCTCGCGCAGGGGGTTGCGCATACGACCTGTATACAAGAAGTATGCCGTGAGGGCCAAAGGGCCGGAAGCTCGAAGTCCGCCAGAAGGCCAGGACTCGATGTCCGCCGAGACGCAAGGATGGGAACCATGCACGACACCCCGCAGGGCGGCCCGCCGGCGCCCGGACACCACTCCGGTGTCCGCCGTGCCTTCGCCGCGAGCCTCACGGGCACCGCGCTGGAGTGGTACGACTTCGCCGTCTACTCCGCCGCCGCGGCCCTGGTCTTCGGCGACCACTTCTTCCCGTCCAAGGACCCGCTGACCGGCACCCTCCTCGCGTTCTCCACCTACGCCGTCGGATACGTCTCGCGGCCGCTCGGCGGCATCGTCTTCGGGCGCCTCGGCGACGTGATCGGCCGCAAGAAGGTGCTGATCGCCACGCTGGTCCTGATCGGCGCGGCGACGTTCCTCATCGGCGTGCTGCCCACGTACTCCACCGCCGGAGTCGCCGCCCCCATCGCCCTGGTGCTGCTGCGGTTCGCGCAGGGCGTCGGCGTGGGCGGCGAGTGGGGCGGGGCCGTGCTGCTGTCCAGCGAGTTCGGCGACCCGCGACGGCGCGGCTTCTACGCCTCCGCCGCCCAGGTGGGCCCGCCCGCCGGCAACCTCCTGGCCAACGGGGTGCTGGCCGCCCTCGGCGCGCTGCTCACCGAGTCGCAGTTCGAGTCGTGGGGCTGGCGCGTGGCGTTCCTGCTCTCCGCGGTCCTGGTCTGCTTCGGCCTGTGGATCCGCGTGCGGCTGGAGGAGACTCCGGTCTTCCGCGCCATGGAGGCGGAGCGGTCGCGTCCCCGCGCGCCGGTCCAGGAGGTCTTCACCACCCAGCCCCGCGCCCTGACCGCCGCGGTCCTCTGCCGCGTCGCCCCCGACGTGCTGTACGCGATGTTCACGGTGTTCGTCCTGACCTACGCCACCGAGGAGCTCGGCATGTCGCGGGGGTCCGCGCTGGCCGCCGTCCTCATCGGATCCTCGCTCCAGGTCGTCATGATCCCGCTGGCCGGCGCCGTCTCCGACCGGGTCGACCGCCGGCTGCTCTACGGCTGCGCGGCCGTCGCCGCCGGCGTGTGGCCGTTCGTGTTCTTCCCGATGGCGGGCGGCGGGTGGGTCCCGCTCGCGGCGGGCGTGGTCGTGGGGCTGGCCATCCACTCGTTCCTCTACGGGCCGCAGGCGGCCTTCATCGCCGAGCAGTTCTCGCCCCGGCTGCGCTACACGGGCTCCTCGCTCGCGTACACCCTGGCCGGCGTCATCGGCGGCGCCGTCGCCCCGCTGCTGTTCACGGCCCTGCTCAGCGCGTACGGCAGCTGGGTGCCGCTGGCCCTGTACATCGCCGTGACCGCGGTCGTCACCCTCGCCGGCGTGTACCTGGGCCGGGGCGCCCAGGCCGCCGCCGACGAGGACGCGATGCTCGCCGCGACACCCGCCCAGAAGCCCGCGGACGCCGTCTGAGCCACGCCCGCCCACAAGCCCGCGGACGCCGTCTGAGCCACGCCCGCCCACAAACCCCGCAGACGCCCTCCGATCCAGCGAAGGAGCCAAGCAGCCGTGCGCATCGCCCTGTGCCAGCTCACCACCGGTCCCGACCCCGAGAAGAACCTCCGGCTGATCGAGGAGTGGACGGCACGCGCCGCCGCCGAGCAGGCCCGCGTCGTCGTCTTCCCCGAAGCGGCGATGGCCTGCTTCGGCACCCCGCTCGCCCCCCTCGCCGAGCCCCTCGACGGCCCCTGGGCCGAGGCGGTGCGCGCCATCGCCCACGCCCACGGCACGGTCGTCGTGGCGGGCATGTTCACCCCGGCCCCGGACGGGCGCGTGGCCAACACGCTGCTCGCCACGGGCCCCGGCGTCGAGGCCTCCTACGACAAGATCCACCTCTACGACGCGTTCGGCTTCCAGGAGTCCCGCACCGTCGCGCCGGGCGAGCGCATCGTCACCATCGACGTCGACGGCGCCCGGCTGGGCCTCGCCACCTGCTACGACGTGCGCTTCCCCGAGCTGTTCCGCGCGCACGCCGACGCCGGGGCCGTCGCCAGCCTGCTGCCGGCGTCCTGGGGCGCCGGCCCCGGCAAGCTCGACCAGTGGGAGCTGCTGGTGCGCGCCCGGGCACTGGACGCCACCCTCTGGGTCGCCGCGGCCGGCCAGGCCGAGCCGGAGGCCGCGGAGGGCTCCGCGCCGACCGGCATCGGGCACAGCCGGATCGTCGGCCCCGACGGGAGCGTGCGGCACGCGCTGGGCGCCGCGCCGGAGCTCCTCGTGGCCGATCTCGACCTCGACGAGGTGGCGGCGGTCCGCGAGAAGACGTCCGTGCTGGCCAACCGGCGGCCGGAGGTGTGGCGATGAGCAAGCCCGAGCGGGAGTTCCAGCTGCCCGGCGGACCCTGGGCGGTGCCCGAGGGGGCCGACCGGGGAGTGGAGGAGCGGGAGCTGGCACTGGACCCCGCGACCGGGAGCCGTACCGCGCTCGTCCGCTGGGCGCCGGGCACCGACACCTCGGCGCAGGGGGTGGCCCGGCACGACTTCTGGGAGGAGGTGTACCTCCTTGAGGGCGGGCTGCACGACCTGACGCTCGACGCGACCTTCACCGCGGGCATGTACGCCTGCCGGCCACCCGGCATGCCGCACGGCCCGTGGACCTCGGGGGACGGGGTGACCATGCTGGTGATCACCTATCCCGGCGATCCGGCGGCCTGAGTGTCCGCCCGCGCCGGGGCCGGACCCGCCCGGCCGAGTTGACCGATCGCACCGGGGCCGGACCCGCCCGGCGGAGCTGACCACCGGACGGGTCCCGGCCGCGGGTCAGCCCTGGCGGTGCGGGACCAGCGGGGTCTTCACCCACCAGCCCTTGGCGTCCGCCTGGCGGTGGCCGGACTGCGTCAGCCGTACGTTGTTCGTCTCGGGCGCCCACACCAGCGAGGTGACGCCGCCGATCAGCGACACGACGCCCATGAAGACCATCGACCAGCTCAGACCGAGGTGGTCGAGCGAGATCGGCAGCAGGAACGTGCCCAGCGCGGCGCCGATCCGGCTGGCCGCGGACGACAGGCCCACGCCCGAGGTGCGGATGGACGTCGGGAAGACCTCGTCGGGGTAGATGCCGGGCAGGATGCTCATGACCCCGTACGAGAACAGGTAGCCGAAGAAGCACACCGTCGCGAGCCACACCGGCAGGAACGAGCCCAGCGCCACCAGGAACAGCGCGAGCGCGCAGCCGAACATCGGCCAGATCAGGATGGTCCGCCGGCCCACCCGGTCGACCAGGAACCACCCGGTCGTGGCGCCGACCAGCGCGATGACGGTGCCGAGCAGGGCGCCCGCGAGCGCGCTGCCGTCGAGCCCGATCGCCCTGAGGACGGTCGGCTGGAAGAACGTCAGCGCGAAGTACGGCAGGACGATGCAGATCCAGAAGACGCACGTGAACACCGTGCGCCGGATGTAGTCGGGCGAGAACAGCTCCCGGTAGCGGGTCTCCTCCGCCTGCTCGTCGCGCCAGTCCTCCGCGCCCATGGACATGCCCAGGTCCCGCTCGACGATGTCGGCGGCCTCCTTGTGCCGCCCCTTGGAGATCAGCCAGCGGGGCGATTCGGGCAGGCCGTGCCGGATCAGCAGGCAGACGACGGCGGGGACCACGCTGGCGGCGAGCGTGTAGTGCCAGGCGTTCGGCCAGTTCGTGTTGATCACGTATCCGACGAGGTACGCGACGACGTAGCCGACGTTCCAGAGGATCTCCAGGATGCCGAGGTAGTTGCCCCGTTTCCTGGTGGGTGCGAACTCCGCGAGCAGCGGTGACCCGATGGAGTAGTCGGCACCGACCGCGAGCCCCATGACCAGGCCGAGGGCGAACACCTGCCAGGCCGACGTCACGAAGAACATCAGCACGGCGGAGCCGAGGAACACGGACAGGTCGATGGTGAGCATGGGCCGGCGGCCGAGGCGGTCGGTGACGTATCCGAGGAACAGCCCGCCGAAGAACGTGCCGATCAGGGTCGACGACGAGATCAGCGAGTTCCACGTCGAGGTGACACCGATGTCGCGGGCCATCGCCGTGCCCGCCAGCGCCGAGGCCACCGAGGCGAAGACGAAACCGTCGATGAACATGCCTCCGCCGGTGGCGGCGGTCAGGCGCCGCAGGAAGCGGCGTGTGCCGGGGCTCGTGCGAGCCGTCTCACCTGGATCGTGCGCAGCTGTCGTCACAAGAATGCCCTTCCGTCAGAGGGCCCCTGTCCAGCATTCGAATATTCATTCCTGTGGCACTCGTTACAGCTGTGAAGCGTTCGGGGGTGCCGGCGGGGGCGACGGGGCGGGGCGGATTCTCCTGCCGGGTCCGCCACGGGACGTTTCGCAGGTCACGGGGTGCACTTGCGACCCGTCGCGGCCGGGATGCCCGACGCGGACGCCAGACGCGGACGCCCCACGCGGACGCCCGACGCGGTCGAGTGCCGCGATGTCCTCGCCCTGACCGTCGTCTAGCCCGCGAGCAGCACCTTGAGCGTCGAGTCCAGATGGCCGTCGATCGCCGCGCACGCGGCCTCGGCGTCGCCCGCGGCGAGGGCGTCCAGGATGGCCTCGTGCTCCTGGAGTACCGACTCCTGCCGCCCCCGCTGGTTGTACAGCGCCGCCACGCCGGCCCTGACCTGGCGGCTGCGCAGCCCCTCGTAGTGCCGGTCCAGCAGGGCGTTGCCCACCGTCGACACCAGCGTCGCGTGGAAGCGGTGGTCCACCGCGATGAACTCCCGCGCCTGGTCGGGGCCGGTCAGGCCGCGCTGGCGCTCCAGCAGCTCGCGCATCCGGGCCACCGGGACCCGGGCGGTGGCGATCAGCCGCTGGGCCGCGTAGCGCTCGACGATGCCGCGCAGCTCCATCAGCTCGCCGATCTCCCGCCCGCTCAGGGGCGAGACCCGGGCGCCCCGTTTGGGCACCAGCTCCACCAGGCCCTCGGCCGCGAGCAGCAGCAGCGCCTCACGGATCGGAGTCCGCGACACCCCGATACGGTCGGCGATCTCCTGCTCCGACAGGAACGCCCCCTGCATCCCCGGGTCGGTCAGCACGGTGTCCTTGAGATACCCGTAGGCCTTCTCCCGACCGGACGCCACCGCTACCCCCTGACAGTGCATACACCTTGTATACGGAAGTTACCACTGCCGGCCCCCGGGTGCGGGCGCAGAGCGCCGGAGGGAGCACAAGGCCACCGGAGGGGACCCGCAAGACCGCGGAAGGGAGCCCAAGAGTGCCGGAGGGGACACGAGAAGAGCCGGAGGGGACACGAGAGCGCCGCCGCACCCCGCCCGCCCCGGGTGTCCACGGGTCGGGAGGGGCGCGGCGGCACGGTTCCGGCGGCTCAGATGTCCCGGAAGGGACCAGTCGACCCTGTGACCTGCAATGCTTGGCGACCGTGGGACGCTGACCTGCGCAGACGAACTTTCGGCTGTTTCACGCTCGTGCCCGTTTATGAGGCCGGAAGTCCCAGAGAAGTCCCAGAGGACTCCCAGCGCTGACGGATACTTTCTCGGCTCTATCCAGGCTCGGCCGGGGAGGTGCGGGCCGGAGACTGTGTATGGGTGGTCCGCCCTGAAGGAACGGCAGCGCGCGCTCCTCGAACGGCTTGCCGCCGGCGAGGACCCTGGAGCCTGGGCTTCGGATGACTGGCGCTGGGCTTATGCGACCACTCCACCAGGAGGCGCTGGACTCGCTCCCTGCTCCATCTGGGCAGCGATCAGCTGCCACTCGCTCTGCTGTAGGCGGTTCTACTATGCCAGCAACGACGAATTTCCCTCTGCCATCCGTCCTCGAGCCTGGGCAAGTTGAAGATCATCCACGCGTTCCGGGATTCGCTCGCAGATCGGTTCCCCTCGGCTCTCACGACACGCGTCGGCACACGGGTCCTGCAGACCGTCGTGCAGAACTACTACTGTGACGCGGCAGGCCGCCTGCGCTGGCGGACCGCCGCCGACGGCGGGCGACCGCCCTCCTCGTCCTGTGCCGCTGCCTGGGCGGACGCTGTCACCCCCGCAGCGGGCAGCAGCCCTGCGGCCAGTACGGCGCAGGTCAGCATTCCCATCCGTGCCGTCCGGCGCGAGGCGCGCCTGCGGGCACCCGCCGTGTTTCTGCTCCGTGTCAGTGCCATTGGGTGCACACTCCGGTGGTGCCCTCTTGCTTCCAGGTCTCCGGCGCCGGGTCGAATCCCGCCCCCATTTCGGCCGCGCAGCCCTTGGCCATCGCGTTGCCACCCACCATCGGCGTCGGCTTGGCCACGTCGTCCGAGCTGACGTATCCGGCTGAGTACGAGGCTTCGCTGCCACCGAGCTGCGGCACGTAGAAGATGTTCGCGGCCCGGGGCCACAGCTCTGATTTCGGATCGACGGTGAGGTATGCCCAGGAGGCGTCACACGTGCCGGAGTAGTAGAAGCGGAGGGATAGATCCGTGTCGTCGATCTCCTCCAGGAGCCGGGCGTCGCCGTCGCACCCCATCGTCACGGGGCTCTGTCCGGTGCAGGCCGATCCCTTGCAGGTGCCGGCCGATGCCGGTGCCGAGCCGGCGACCACGCAGGCCGCGCCCAGGGCGAGGGCCAGGACCAGGGAGCTGAAAGTGCGGGAGTACCGGGATCGAGTCCCTAAGCCGGGCGGGCGTCTTCGCCTTAACGTGCGAATCCTTTGCGATAGAGAAGTGAGGACATCGCTGACGCGGGTACAGGAGCCGCTGCCACGTCATGCGATGCGTCCTCCCCCACCTACGCCACCGTCACTGACCGGTGAGCTGACAGCTCATCATCACCAGATGATCACTGAAACCACACAGGAACCAACCAAGACTTACTAAAATTCTCCTCATGGGTGACCCTGTCGACTGGCAAGGCGCAGATATGGATGCCGCGTTGTCGGCGGCGCTCGCCGCGTGGTGTGCGTGGGCGGTGCACGATCCGGGCAAGATCCTCTTGGACCTCACGCTCGCGACCGCCGTGGGCGGGGATCGTATGGCCGATGTCATGGCAATGAGGGCTGGACCTGCCGTTTTCGGGCCGGTGAACTTCGACCCGGCCGTCTCCCGCCCGGCCGACACCGCCGTAGCAGGCTCTTGGGCACTGACTGCGATTCGCACACACGGGTCGCAGTTCGCCGCTGCATGGCAGTTGGCCGAGCTCGACGCTCCCCACGCACCCTTGTGGGTGCTCTCCTGCAGGGCTAGGCTCCCCGGCCGCAAGTGCTCCTAGTGAGAGGTTGTTTCATGGCGATACCCAGACCCATGCTCCTTTCTGCGGGTGCCGCAGCTGCTCTACTCTCGGGGTTATTCGTTACCCCTGCTGACGCTGCGCAGAACCCGCTGGACGAGGTTTCAATAAGCGCCTCAGCGCTCGGTTCCGTGAGTTCGTACATCCAAGACCATCCGGCTGAATTCGGCGGATCCTACCTGGATGAGCAGACGCACACCCTGCACGTTCTCACTGTTGGTGGGGCAACTTCGTTGAAGGCGCAAAAAAGCCTTTCAGACCTCGCGATCAGGTCCACGGCGACTACCGCAAGATCGGAGAGTGCCGGGCCGGAATGGACCCTCTCGACCCAAGCTGCGCGGTACAGCATGGCCACGCTCCAGGAGACCCGCGACAGAGTTTCGGAGGCCTTTGCTCGGGAAGCCGGAAACAACCTCACCATCTGGTATGCGGATCCTCGCACCGATACCGTCCATATCGGCTTGAACAAGGTGAAGCCACGACTGGTGAAGCTGGCTTCTGAGGACTTCGGAGATCGCGTCACCGTCGCCCAAGAAGAGCAGCATAAAACGATGGACAAGCGCACTAAAGTCGACGGGCCGGTGAGCTATTCGCATCGGACACCCGAACTGCGAGACACTGGCGTGACAAAGTCGGGCACCGCGGCGAGTACGCCGACCCGGCTGCTCGACTCGGTCCCTTACGCTGGAGGTGACCGCATCGTATCCACGCAAACGATCGATGGTGTCCAGTACATCGTCGAGTGCACGGTGAACTTCGACTTCGTCACTAGCAGCGGTTCACCCGCTATGGGGACGGCCGGTCACTGCGGCCCTACTGGGTTGAGTTGGCGGCAGGGGTACTACGACGAATCCGCCCAGACCATCCACTATACCGGAACTATGGGCTCCGCCTACACCAGGATATGGGGCAACGGGAAGTCAGACGCGGAGCTCCTCAACGACACCGGGAATCCCGATGGATTCTGGCCGCAGGTCTATACGACCAGCACGGCTCTCGAGAATGTTGGCTCCGTCAGCCCTGTCTCGGTGGGGCAGAAAATCTGTGCAGACGGCTCCTTTACCCTTCAGAGCTGCTACGGCATGGTGACGGCTACAAACGTCTGCGAAAACGTCAACGACGACGGCACCATCGTCAAGGTGTGCAATCTCGACGTGGCGGAAGGGGTTGGTGGGACACTAGTCCAATCGGGCGACAGTGGCGGCCCGGTCTACACTTCCGGGACCCCGCATCACCCCTTGGGGATCATCAGTGCCGGCACGGCGGACGGTCTCACCCTGGATTTCGCCGACATGGGGTCTGTAGACATCAGTCTCAACGCCTATCCGGAGAGTTCTAGCTGACCCTTGATGGGAGCGATGGCATTCCCTGCGCGCAACGACAGCCTGCTCCCTCTTGGAGCGGGCTGTCGTCCTGGTTGGCCCTGGAACCTGCTGCGGCCTCTCCGCGTCTCATTGAAGTCCCCCGCCCCGAAGGTCCGCGCGATCGTCGCATACGGACCATGAAAACGTAAACCATGGAGGCACTACGTGGCTAGGATGACGGACCGGTGGTTCGTTCGTGCGATCGTCCCGTGTGTGGTTTCGGTCGCGGCAATCACGTTGACCGCCTGCGGAAATCTGGGTGGAAGACAGTCGTCAACCAGTCCCGCAGGACGTCACCCTGTGCCGGATCACACCATGTCCATTCCTCGTCCCCAACAGGCGCTCCCCGTCGTCACGACAGCGGAAGAGAGAACGGATATCAGCCTGTCATGGAAGAGCCCACAAACGGTCACGACCGAACGAGCCGCCACCATCACCGTCAACATGCCCGCCTGCGTGACGCTCCGAGGTGTGCGCTTCACCCGAGGGAAAGACACCGTTACGGTGACTGTCCTTGGGCGTCCGGCCTCGCACGGCACTAGTGCATGCACGGCGCAATCACGGATTGCTGTCGCACGACTTGACTGGCCAAACGGACTACCTCCACGGGCCCGCGTCCTTCATGCTCCTACGGAGAATTCTTGAATAGAAACGCACCCCACTTGACTCGCATCTTTCGTGACAGAGCGTCGGATACGCTACGGGTCGTTTCCGGCTGCCGGGCTTGGCGGTGGGCACGTCAGTGGCCGGGCTGTCGCGTCGGGTGGGTGCCGGGTTCCGAGGCTCCGGTCGGGTGGTGCTGTTCGTAGGGACTGGGTAGTTGCTGGTCAGCGGGGGCTCAGCAGGGCCGCGAGCCGGAGGATACGGCGCCGTCTGGTTGTCACGAGCTGAGCGGCGGCGGAGAACACCCGCAGCCGTGGGCGGATTCCAGGGGTCGTTGCAACACGTGGTTGGTTGTTCAGGTCGTGAGCAGTTTATGCAGGCGTTCGGCTGGGGTTTGCCAGTCGAGTGTTTTGCGTGGGCGGCTGTTGAGTTCGGCGGCGACGGTGTCCAGGTGCTCGCGGCTGTGGGCGGCCAGGTTGGTGCCTTTGGGGAAGTACTGCCGCAGCAGGCCGTTGGTGTTTTCGTTGGAGCCGCGCTGCCAGGGGCTGGCGGGGTCGCAGAAGTAGACGGGGATGTCGGTGGCCAGGGTGAAGGCGTGGTGGGCGGCCATCTCGGAGCCTTGGTCCCAGGTCAGGGACTTGATCAGGTGTCGGGGCAGGGTCTGGACGGTGGTCTGCAGGGCGGTGTTGACGTGCTCGGCGCTGCGGCCGGTCGGCAGGTGGACGAGCATGACGTAGCGGGTGGCCCGTTCGACCAGGGTGCCGATGGCGGAGGCACCGTCCTTGCCGATGATCAGGTCGCCTTCCCAGTGGCCGGGTACGGCGCGGTCGTCCGCTTCGGCGGGCCGCTCGCTGATCATGACCATGGGGTGGGTGAAGCGCGGTTGCCGGGCGGCGGCCTGGCGGTGCGGCTTGCGCCGGGCCCGTCCCGTGCGCAGAGCTCGGGCCAGCTCACGGCGCAGTTCCCCGCGGCCCTGGACGTAGAGGGCCTGGTAGATCGTTTCGTGGACCACGTGCATCTCCGGCCGGTCGGAAAACCGTCTGCGAAGAGCGTGACAGATCTGCTCAGGACTCCACCGCATGGCTAGGTGGGCCTGGATGAAGTCCCGTAGCTCGGGGTTCTGGCCGATCTTGCCGGGCTTGGGCCGGGGCCGGCGAGCGATGGCCCGGCGCTGAGCGGCGTGGGGACGGTAGGCCCACCGGGTGAGGTCACCGCGCACAGGTGTGCCGTTGCGGCGTATCTCCCGGCTGATCGTGGACGGGCTGCGGCCCAGCTCGGCGGCGATCGCGCGGACCGTGGCCTTCTCCCGCAGCCGGTCGGCTATGTGGATGCGCTCGTCTTCCCGCAGGTACCTGCTAGACGAAGGCTCGGGCTCCTGCTCTGCCAGAGCAGGAGCCCGCCGCCGCTTCGGATCCATCCGGCCGTTACGCCATTCACGACCGGTCCGATCATGGACACCGACACGCCGGCTCGCCTCTCGGTTGGTCAGCCCCATCTGCACGAGCCGGAAGTATTCCTCCCGCTCGGCCCAAAGCTTCACCGGCCCCTGAGCCGTACGAACCCTACGGATCTCGAAGCCCATCGCACCCCTTGAACTGGGGTGTTGCAACGACCACTAGAACCGAAGGTGGGCGGCGGGGTTCCCACAGCCGGGCAGGGCAGGTGAGGACGAGCATCGGCATCCAGGCCCCAGCATGTCGAGGGCGGTCTGGATGATCGCCGGCTAACTCTGGTTCTGTGCGGCGTCGTGCAGGGGCAAGTTGCGTAGTCCGGTGACGCGGGCTGTGCGGATGTGGTCCTCGGCGCAGGCCCGCTGGCGGTGCCGCGGCTCCAGCGCCGCGATCGGAACGTTCTTGTGTTGGTGGGGAACGCCGTGAGCCGCATGCCGTCGGCGTCGGTGAAGCGCAACTGATCGCCGGGGCGTGCGGACGTTCCGGCGGATGCGCAGCCGCATGCCCTTGGGTCGGTCGTCCAGCACATCTCCGCCGAGTTCGGCGACCCCGGCACCGTCACGGATCTCACCGCCGGGTTCGACGGCCGGCGTCCACGCCGAGGTGGGAACCGGGAGTGTCCAATCAACGGCGGATCTGATGATCAAGGAGATGCGTCTGATGACGGGGACCGCCGTGGAGAACGAGCAGCCTGAGCCGGTGGTTCAGGCACCGTCGAGTGCGGTGTCGGACGAACAGCTCATGGCGATGCTGGTTGACCGGGCCCGGAACAGGGGAGGGACTGCAGCTGACCGGCGAGGGCGAGCTGTTGCAGCAGTTGACCAAGCGGCTGCTGGAGTCCGCTCTGGAGGGTGAGATTGCCGACCACGTCGGCTACGAGAAGCACGATCCGGCCGGGAAGAACAACGGCAACAGCCGCTCGTTCGGCGTCGAGATACGCACGGTCATCTGCAGCACGAACGCGATCGAAAGCGTCAACGCCCGGATCCGCAAGGCCGTGCGCGCCCGCAGACGCTTCCGCAACGAGGCCGTCACGAAAGTTCGAGGCTAGCTTCTGCCCCACACGCATGCCCAACGCCCGCCGGTAGCGTTCCCGCAGCGGCACGCTCGCCACCAACCGGTCGAAGCACACATCACCTGTCACGACCGCCACCGAAACTGCTTCAGGGCACGATTCGCGTAGCATCACGAGTTCATCGTCATGCGTGAGCGACAGCGCGGCGGGCAAGAGTCGTCCACGATGCATCAATGAGCTGTACTGAGATTTGTGGAGTCCGTGATGCCAGGGTTACGGTCCTGGCGAAGGAGAACCACCAGCACCATGGCAGCACCGCGTAAATACCCCGACGAGCTCCGCGAGCGCGCGATCCGTGAGGTCCGCGCCACCGGCCGCCCCATCGCCCACGTCGCGAAGGACCTGGGCATCCACAAGGAGGCCCTGCGCGGCTGGGTCCGCCAGGCCGAGGCCGACAGTGGCGAGCGGGATGACCGGCTCACGACCGCCGAGCGCGAGGAACTCAAGCAACTCCGCAGGGAGAACGCCGAGTTGAAGCGGGCGAATGAGATCCTGAAAGCCGCCAGTGTGTTTTTTGCCCAGGAGATCGACCGTCCCCGGACGAGGCCGAGCAGGTGATCGACCACCTGCGCGACAAGGGCTTCGGGGTCGATCCCGTCTGCCGGGTTCTGGAGCTGTCGCCGTCCACGTACTTCGCCCGCAAGAAGCGGCCGAAGTCGGCTCGCCGGCTCCGCGACGAGCAGCTCATGCCGCTGATCGAGCAGGTCCATGGCGAGTCGGGTGGCACCTATGGAGCCCGCCGGATCGCCCGGGCCCTGCGCCGCAAAGGCGTCGCCGTGGCCCGCTGCACCGTCGAGCGGCTGATGGCCGAACTGGGCCTGGAAGGCGTCATCCGCGGGCAACGGCGGCGGACCACCGTGTCGGAGCCGTCGGCGCCACGCCCGCCGGACCTGGTCGACCGAGACTTCACTGCCTCACGGCCGGACCAGCTGTGGGTGGCAGACATGACCTATGGGGTCTGTGTAGCAAACGGTGGAACTCGGTCGGTTTTCTTCAGCGGCGTCCGGCGGTGAGCCGGCCGTCGAAGGTGATGTCGAAGGCTTGGAGTGCGGCCTTCCAGCGCATGGTCCAGCGTTTGCGTCCGGTGCCGGTCGGGTCCAGGCTCATGACGGCCAGGTAGACGCATTTGAGGGCGGCCTGGTCGGTGGGGAAGTGCCCCCGGGCCCGGACGGCCCTGCGGATCCGCGCGTTGATACTCTCGATCGCGTTGGTGGTGCAGACGATCTTGCGGATCTCCACGTCGAACTGGAGGAAGGGCACGAACTCCGCCCAGGCCGCCTCCCAGAGGCGAACGATCGCCGGATACTTTTTGCTCCAGGCGTCGGTGAACTCCACAAACCGCTCCAGGGCGGCGTCCTCGGTTGCCGCGGTGTAGACGGGCCTGAGCGCCCTCGCGATCTTCTCCCAGTCCTGCCGGGCCGCGTAACGAAAGCTGTTCCGCAGCAGGTGAACGACACAGGTCTGGACGATCGTCGCAGGCCAGACGGTGTTCACGGCGTCCGGCAGGCCGGTCAGGCCGTCACAGACCAGCATCAGGACATCAGCCGCGCCGCGATTCTTGATCTCGGTCAGGACCTGGAGCCAGTACTTTGCGCCCTCCCCGCCGTCGCCGATCCACAGACCCAGAATGTCCCGATGCCCCTCGGCAGTGACCGCCACCGCCATGTAGACAGGCCGGTTGGCGACCTGCCCGTCCCTGACCTTCACGTTCACACAATCGATGAAGACGACCGGGTAGACGCTGTCCAGCGGGCGGTTCTGCCATTCCGCCATGCCAGCCATCACACTGTCGGTGATCGCGGAGATCGTGGACTTGGAGATCTCCGTGCCGTACACCTCGGCGAGATGCGCGGAGATCTCCCCATGCGTCAGCCCTTTCGCCGACAGCGACAGGACCATCTCGTCCACCCCGCCCAGACGCCGCTGACGCTTCTTGACCAGCTGCGGCTCGAACGACCCCGCCCGGTCCCGCGGCACCGAGATCTCGACCGGCCCCGACTCGGTGACCACGGTCTTGGACCGGTGCCCGTTGCGGTAGTTGTCCCGACCGCCCTCGGCCCGCTCACCGGGCTGGTGCCCCAGATGATCAGTGAGCTCGCCCTCCAGGGCAGACTCCAGCACCCGCTTGGTCAGCAGCTGCAGCAGGCCACCCTCCCCGGTGAGCTTCACGCCACCGGCCTGAGCCCGGGCCACCAACTCGGCGACCAGCCCGTCATCCACGGCGCCCGTCCCACTCACAGGGGCCTTCCCGGCCTCGCTGCCACTCGTCACGTCAGTCATCAACTGTCGCTTCCAGCTCGGGAGTTACACCACTCACCGTACAGACCCGTGGCGCAGTTGTCCTTGCCTCCACCGACCATGGGCACCGGTTCCTGCGCTGAGCCCTGGGCCTCGGAGCACCGCGCCGAGAGGCATCCTCCCCAAGGGAAGGAGGGCGCCGCCTCAGGGCACGTTGCGGCAGCCGATGGACGTAGCAGGCGATTTGCCCGTCGAGGCACTGTCCCGCCAAGGCTGGCAGAGCCACTGCGCGTTCTCCAGAACCCCGTACACCATCCGGTTGTAGGACGCCGTGGAGACCAGGACAGCGGCGGATTTCGTGACCAGTGCAGTCCGAGGAGGATCATGCTCCCCGGCGCCGGACTGAGACGCGCGCCCCGGTGGAACGGGCGACCGACCGCTCCACCGGCCTCACTCACCGGCGAGTCGGCCCACCTCCATGGTGATGCGGTCCACGTCCGGGATCAGAGCCGCCGCCAGTTCGGGGGAAGCCGGGATACGGGAGTCGGGGACTCCTATGCGGACCGGGCGGCCACGCAGGACGCCTGCCTCTGCGACCCGGGCGACCACCTCGGCGCCGAAACCCGCGGTCACGTTGGCCTCGTGGACCACCGCGAGTCGGCCGTCGGTGCGGGAGACGGAGTCGATGACCGCGTCCCCGTCGAAGGGATTGAGCCAGGGGAGCTCGATCACCGTCACCCGCACTCCGCGCTCGGCCAGGCGGTCCGCCGCCGTCAGGACGCGGTGGGTGATGGCACCCCAGGTGACGACGGTGGCCGCAGAGCCGGAGCGGCGTCGCAGGCTGCCGCCCACCGGAGCCGGGGGCCGGCCCGTGACGATCTCCTGCTTCTCGCCGAAGTACAAGGTGCGGTTGTCGAAGACGACCACGGGGTCGTCGCAGTACACGGCCGAGACCATGGTGTCGTACGCGTCCTGCGGAGTGGACGGCATGGCGACCCGCAGCCCGGGGACATGCAGGAACAGCGCCTCCAGGTTCTGGGAGTGCTGTGCGCACGCGCCGGGGGAGTTGCCCTGCTGGGTTCGGACCACCAGTGGCGCGGTCAGCCGGCCCCCCGACACGTACCGCACGTTCGCCGCCTGGTTGATCATCTGGTCGAGGGCGACCAGGAAGAAATCCGCCCACATGATCTCGACGATCGGCCGGCGACCCATCATCGCCGCACCCACCGCGGAACCGAGTATTGCCGACTCGCTGATGGGTGTATCGAAGACCCGTTCGCCGAACTCCTTCCACAGCCCCTTGGTCACGCCGTGCACACCGCCCGGTTTGGCGACGTCCTCGCCATAGAGCAGCGTCTGGGGAACCTCGGCCAGAACGCGCCGTAGGGCGGCGTTGACCGCGCCCGAGTAGTTGACCTTGATGATCTCGTCGTCAGGCATAGATGTGCTCCCTCACGCTGCCCCGGCTCGCCGGTGGATCGGCCAGCGCGTCCTGCACGGCCCGCTCGACCTCCGCGAAGGCGCTGCTCCGCGCCTCCTCGATCTCGCCCTCGTCCACGCCGGCCTCGGCCAGCCGGCGGACCGCCACGGCGATCGGCTCGCGCTCCCGGTCGGCGGCAAGCTCCTCACGGGTGCGGTAGAGCTGGGGATCACCCACGTAGTGGCCCACCAGCCGCTGCGTGCTCAGCTCCACGAAGGCGGGGCCGCCGCCCTCCCGCGCGGCCTCCACCAGATCGGACACGGTCTCCCGGACGACGGCCGGGTTGTTGCCGTCGATCCGCACGGCCGGCATGCCCAGTGCCGCCGGCCGGTCGGTCAGGGTCTCGTTGTGCACGGTCTCCCGGATCGGCGTCAGCTCCGACCAGCGATTGTTCTCGCAGAGGAACAGCACAGGCAGCCGCGCGGCCGCGGCGAAGTTCATCGCCTCGTGCACGGAGCCCTGGTTCATCGCGCCGTCACCGAAGACCGTCATCGCCACCCGGTGCGTACCGTCGTACCGCCCCGCCAGGGCCGCGCCCACCGCGATGGGTGCGCCCGCTCCCACGATCGAGTTCTCACCGTGGAAGCCGTGCTCCGGCGCGCTCAGATACGCCGAGCCGCCACGGCCGCCGTTCACCCCGGTGGCCCGGCCCAGCAGCTCGGCCATCAGGGGCCGCAGCGGCGCCCCGCGGGCGATGGCCCAGCCGTGGCCACGGTAGGTCGCGAAGAGCGCGTCCGAACCCTCGAGTGCGTCACACGCACCGACCGGTCCCGCTTCCTGTCCGATGCACAGGTGCACCGACCCCCGGATCTCACCGGAATCGCACAGGGCCTGCGCCTTCTCCTCGAACGCGCGGATGCGCCACATCGCCCGCAGATCCGCCAAGAGGTCTTCCCGCATGGTGCCTCCGCCGCCGTCCCTTACTCGTGAGAGTCAATCGATTGCTTAGAATGTAGGCGAACGCTGAATGCCTGACAAGGAGATACCTTTGAACTGCCATGAATCGGCTGGGGTGACTCATTCGGCGCTTGCCCGCGGGGCTCTTCGGGCCTAGGTTTAGACAAACGATTGATCTGATGCGGCCGCCACCGTGACGGTACGCCGTTCCGGTCGCAGGGAGCCAGGAGAGGGGGACGATGAGTCCGCAGCGTTTTGAGATGCTCGTCGGCCTGTACGGGGACGAACGCATGGCCGCCATCCTGTCCGAGCAGGAGCTCATCGCGTCGTGGATGCGGGTCGAGGGGGCGCTCGCCACGGCCCAGGCGGAGGCCGGGGTGATCGCGGTGGAGACCGGGGCCGCCATCGCCGAAGCCGCCACGGGCGCGGTCATCGACCCGGTGCGGCTGTGGCGGGAGACTCGCAACGTCGGATATCCGATCCTGCCACTGGTACGGCAGCTCGACGAGGCACTGCCCGAGGAGCACCGCGGGCGGGTGCACTACGGCGCCACCACCCAGGACATCATGGACTCCGGTCTGGCTCTTCAGTTCGACGCGGCCGGCGCCAGGCTGGGCGAGCTGCTCGCCGGCCTCGGCGAAGCGGTCGCGGAACTGGCCACCGCCCACGCCGGACTGGTGATCGCCGGCCGCACCCACGCCCTCCAGGCCGTGCCGACCACCTTCGGTGCCAAGATGGCCGGCTACCTGGGCGAGCTCACCCGCGACCGGGCCAGGCTGGCCGGCGCCCGGCGGTCCATCGCCACGGTCTCCCTGTTCGGCGCCGGCGGTACCTCCGCCGCGTACGGGGCGGACGCGGTCGCGGTGCGCCGGCGGGTCGCCGAACTGCTCGATCTGAGGACCACCGACATCTCCTGGCACGTCGCTCGCGACCGGGTGGCGGAGTTCGGCGCGGTCTGCGCCCTGCTCGCCGCGACCTGCGCCCGCTTCGCCCGTGAGGTCGTCGACCTGTCCAGGACCGAGATCGCCGAGGTGTCGGAAGCGGCCGGGCACCTGCGTGGCGCCTCCTCGACCATGCCGCAGAAGGCCAACCCCGTCGAGTCCGAGGCTGTCATCGGCATGTCCATCACCGCGGGCGCGCTCACCTCCGCCCTGTATCGCGTGATGGAGGCGGGCCACGAACGGGCGGCCGGTGAATGGCAGGCGGAGTGGCAGGTACTGCCCCAGCTGGTCGCCCTCGCCGCCGGGGCGCTGGCCACCACCCGGGGGATCGCTGAGGGACTCCAGGTGTTCCCCGAAGCGATGCGGCGGAATCTCGATGCGGACTCCGGCCTGGTGATGTCGGAGGCGTACATGATCAGGCTGGCGCCACGCCTGGGCCGGGAGCGTGCCCACGACGTGGTGTACGCCGCGGCCCGCCGGTGCCGGGAGTCCGGGGAGAGACTGGGCACCGTGCTGGAAGCCATGCTCTCCGGCCAGGCGGCCGAGGAGACGGCCGAGCTGCGGCCCGAGGAGTATGTCGGCAATCCGCATACGACGATCGACGCGGCGCTCTCGCAGTGGCACGCCCCGGTGTGAGCGGTCCCGGGGAAGCGCGAGGCGAAGGCGACTGTCCGGGGTCGCCCGACGGGTCGGCGGCAGCAGGTCGAAGGAGATGGCACATGGGACGCTTCGAAGGCCGCACGGCCGTGGTCACGGGGGCGGGCGGCGGCATCGGTCGGGCCTGCGCGCTGCTGCTCGCCGAGCAGGGTGCGCGCGTGGCGCTGATGGACATCTCCGCGGAGAGCGTGGAACTGACCGCCGAGGCCCTCCGCAGGGCGGGCGGAAACGCAGCGGGATACCTGGTGGACGTGACCGACACGGCCGCGGTCGACGCCGCGCTGGCACGCGCGGAGGAGGATCTCGGGCCGGTGACGCTCGCCGCCGGCGCGCACGGCATCGTCCGCAACCACCCGTTCCTCGAACTGCCCGCCGAGGACTGGGACGCCACGATGGCGGTGAACCTCAAGGGCATGTTCGTGCTGCTTCAGAGGACGGCCCTGCGGGCGGTCGCCCACGGCGGCGGCACCATGGTCGCGGTCTCCTCGGTGGCGGGCCGGGGACCGCGGGCCACCTGTGCGGACTACGCGGCCAGCAAGGCGGGGGTGATCAGCCTGGTCAGGTCGGCGGCCCTGTCGCTGGCCGGGCACGGTATCCGCGTCAACGCCGTGTGCCCCGGGGTGGTGGACACGGAGATGACCCGGGCCATCCACCGGCAGAAAGCGGAGATCGAAGGGATAACGGCCGAGGAGTCCTTCGCCCGGCAGGCGGCGAAGATCCCGCTCGGCCGGATCGAGACCCCGCAAGAGATCGCGGGTGTCGTCTCCTTCCTGCTCTCCGACGATTCGTCGTACGTCACCGGACAGGCGCTGAACGTCTGCGGCGGCTTGGAGATGGACTAGCCGCACCACCGGCACCGGCCGCGTTCCGGTGCGAGAGAGGACGCACATGCTGCATGGCGTATGGCACTTCAGCTTCACCGTGGCGGACATCGAACGCTCGGTGGACTTCTACACCCGGCTGCTGGGCTTCGAGCACGTTCACAGCCAGGAGCAGCGCGGCGGTTACACCGGCAGGCTGGTCGGCTACCCGGACGCGCATCTGCGGATCGCCCAGCTGGCGGTCCCCGGCAGGACACCCGGGCGCTCCACACACGACCTGGAGCTGGTGGAGTACGTACACCCGGCCGGCACCCGGCAGGACCCGGAGATCCGTCACCCGGGGGCGGCGCACCTCGCGCTGACCGTCGGCGACATCCACCGGCTGCACGAGCGGCTGGCCGCGGCGGGCGTGCGGTTCTTCTCCCCGCCCAACGCGATCACGTCCGGCGTCAACGAGGGCGGCTGGACCTGCTACTTCGAGGACCCCGACCGGATCGTGCTGGAGCTCGTGCAGCCGCCGGCGCCTCGTCCCTAGTCCCGGAAGGACCCCGCATGCTGGACGTATTCGCTCCCATCGCAGCCGCCTGCGACATCCGCGTGGAGCCCGGCCACCGGCTGCCGATCGCCGTCGTCGGCGCGGGCGCCATCGTCGACGTCGCCCACCTGCCGGCGTACCGGCAAGCGGGCCTGACCGTCCGGGGACTGTTCGACCTCGACCCGGAACGGGCGCACGAGGTGGCCCGGCGGCACGGTGTGCCCACCGTGTACGGCTCACTGGACGAGCTGCTGGCCGACCCCGGGGTGCGCGTGCTGGACATCGCGGTCGCTCCGGGTGCCCAGCCGGAGATCGCCCTGCGCGCCCTGGAAGCCGGAAAGCACCTGCTGTGCCAGAAACCGTTCGTGCCCGACGAGCCGACCGGCGAGAAGCTGATCGAGACCGCCGAACGGCTCGGCCTGAAGATCGCGGTGAATCAGCAGCTGCGCTACGACGAGGGCATCGCGGCCGCACGCGCCATGGTCGGCGCCGGGTGGATAGGCGAGCCGACCGCCATGACGTTCACCGTGGACATCGCCACCGACTGGGCGCCCTGGCCGTGGCTGGTCCGCAGCGAGCGGCTGGAGATCATGTACCACTCGATCCACTACCTCGACGCCGTACGCTCCGTGCTCGGCGACCCCGAGACCGTCTTCTGCGCGGGCGGCCGCACTCCGGGCCAGCTCGCTGCCGGTGAGACCCGCACCATGAGCACCCTGGTCTTCCCCGGCAACGCCCGCGCCCTCGTGCACGCCACCCACGAGAACCGCACGGCCGACCCCCGGGCGACCTTCCGGGTCGACGGCTCCGAGGGCAGCATCCGCGGCACGCTGGGCCTGCTCTACGACTACCCTCGCGGCCGGCCGGACACCGCCGAGGTCAACAGCTCCTCGCTGCCCACCGATGGCTGGCTGCCGTACCCCGTCACCCGGCGCTGGATCCCCGATGCCTTCGCCGGTCCCATGGCCTCCCTGCTGAGCGCGGTCGCGGACGGCGGCGAACCCTTTCCTTCCGCCCGGGACAACCTCGGCACGATCCGGCTGGTCGACCGGCTGTACGCCTCGATGGACTCCGGCCACAGCATGTCCATGGAATGATGACGGTGATGACACCGAAACGTGCACAGGGCGGCGAGCGAGCCGCCCCTGGCAGGACCACCCCCGGCACTTCCGCGCCCACTCCGGGCAAGGTCACGCTGAGCGATGTGGCCCTGCTCGCCGGGGTGGACCGGTCCGTGGTCTCCCGGGTCATCAACGACGACCCGCGTCTCAACATCCGGCCGGACACCCGAAAGCGCGTCCTGGAGACGATCGAGAAGCTCGGCTACCGGCGCAACGCGGCGGCGCGCAGCCTGCGCACGGCCCGCTCGTACATGCTCGGCCTGTTCATCCCCGACTTCGCCAATCCTGTCTACGCGGAGATCATCAAGGGCGCGGAGACGGAGGCCGGCAAGCTCGGGTACGGACTGATGACGGCCAGCTCGGAGGGGGTCCGGCAGGGCGTCGAGCACTATGTGGACCTGTTCGGCCAAGGGCGCGTCGACGGGCTGCTGTTCGCCGGCGACGAGACCGGCCGCGAGTTGGAGCAGCTGCGGATCCTCCGCGTTCCATGGGTCATGGTCAACCGCCGGATCACCGGCACCGACCGCTATGTCGTCCTCGACGACGAGCAGGGCAGCGGCCTCGCCGTCGACCACCTGCTCTCCCTGGGCCACCGCCGGATCGCCCACATCGCGGGCCCGGAGACCGCCGACACCGCCCGCCGCCGGCGGATGGGCTACAGCGCCGCCCTGGGGCGCGCCGGCCTCGCCGTCGACCCCCGCCTCATCGTCCACGCGGACTACACGCCGGCGGGCGGACGCGCCGCCATGGACACGCTCCTCACCGCTCAGGCCGCGGCGGACCGCCCGACGGCCGTCTTCGTCGCCAACGTCGCTTCCGCGGTCGGCGCCCTGCACGCCCTGCACGCCGCGGGGCTCGCCGTCCCGGCCGACATCTCCGTGATCGCCATGCACGACATGCCGCTCGCCGGGCACCTCGTCCCCGCCCTCACGACGGTCCGCATGCCGCTGGGCGAACTCGGTGCCCGTGCCGTGCAGCTGATGGCGGCGCGCGGGCCCGCGGACCCGATCACCGAAGTGGTGACGGACCCGGTGGAAGTGGTGGTGCGCGACTCCACCTCGGCACCGCCCGGTAGCTGACCGGGAATCACGGACCACCTCTGCGGGCCGACATCGCGGTGCGGCGGCGCGGGCAGGACGTGTGCCGCCCGCCGCCGGCCCGGCAGCTCCGAGCAGAGCGTGTGAGCCACCGGGCCGGAGAGTTCCTACTCCACGGCCGGGTCCCGTTCCAGCGGGTGAGGGGCCAGCGCCGTCACGGAGACCTCCGCGTACGGCCACAGCGGCAGGCTGGTCACTGCCTCGTGCAGCGCTTCCGTGTCCGGCACCGTCCACACCCCGACGTTGGCGTTGCGCCCCGGCAGCCGCCAGATCCGGTCCAGGATGCCCGCCTCGCGCAGCTCCAGCCCCCTTGTGCGCTCACGGGCGAGCAACGCGCGCCGTTCCGGCAGCCGCATCCCCGGCGGCAGGGTGACCGCGAACTCGACCAGGAAGTCCATGCGCTCAGCCGATCTCGGTCAGCCGCCGGTGGGCCACGGCCACCGCTGCCGCGGGCTGCGCCGAGCCCTTCACCAGCGCACCCACCATGTCGTTGAGGACTTCCGAGATCTGCGGCCAGCGCGGATCACGCGGCAGCGACCGGGTGTTCCCGTGGGCCTCCTCGAACTGCTCGTAGTACGGCGCGAGACCGGAGACCGCCGGATCCGCCCAGGAGTCGAGGCGGGTCGCGGTGCCGCCCTCCTGGGCCGTGATCCGGTCCATCTCGGGCGTCGTGAGCCCGCGGAGCAACTCGTAGGCGGCGTCCGGACGCCGTGACCCGGCGGCGACGGCCAGCACCCAGTAGCTGTTGAGCGCGACCCGGGTCCCGCCCGGCACAGCGGCTCGCGGCACGGGCGCGCACCGCACCCGGCCGTGCGTGGGGCTGTCCGCGGGCGCGGAGAGCGCGGCGAAACCGCTCCAGTTGACCATCAGCGAGGCCCCGCCGGCGGCGAACCGCACCCCGCTCGCCACGCTGTCCCACTGCGCGCCCGCCGGATCGACGACCCGGTGCGTGTGCCACAGGTCGTACAGGAACCGTGCCGAGTCCAGCGCCTCGGCGCTCTCCAGTGACAACCGCCCCTCGGCGTCGGTGAGTTCCGCGCCCCGGCTCCAGAACTGGGTGAGGAAGTCGTACACCGTGTTGTGCTCGTCGGGATATCCCGCGGCGATCGTCCCGTACCGGCCCTCCCCGGGCCGGGTGAACCATCGGGCCTGGTCCAGGTACTGCTCCCAGGTGTCCGGCGCCGCCAGCGGGTATCCGAAGCGTTCGGCGAATCCGGCCTGTTCGCCGGGATCGTCGTAGTGGTCCGCCCGGTACAGCAGCATCATCGGGCCCGCGTGGTACGGCACCCCGTAGGTCGATCCGTCGGGCCCGCGCTGGAGCTCGCGCAGCGCCGGATGCCAGGCATCCGGCCATCCCTCGGGCGGGGTCCGCGCGATGAAGGGGTCGAGCGGGAGCACCTTGCCGGCCGCGATCAGCGCGGGCAGCCAGTCGGTGACCACGAGCAGCAGATCGGTCTCCCCGCTGGTCGCCGCGGACCCGGCCACCACCTGCTCCTGGAGCTCCAGGATGTCGGGCAGCCGGTGCTCGGCGGGCTCGGCCACCGCCCCGGGCATCTGGCGGCCCAACGCACGGTCGAACCCGTCGAAAGAGCGGCCCAGCAGGCGCAGCGGCTGCCTCGTCGTGGACATGGCCCCTCCTCACGCAGCAGGCCCGGGCCCGCCTGGAACAAACGATTGCTTGCGCAGTATGAACCTCGTCCGGACGCCAGGTCAACGAAATCCAGCGCTGGTGAACAGCGAAAGTCATGCGAGACGCATTGCCGGGGGGGCATCCGTGGGACTACGTTCAGTCAATCGATTGACTAAACTCTCCATCACCTCACGCGAAGGAATCCCCATGCATCGACGCAGACCACGCCGCGTGTGGGCCGCGCTCGTCGCCGGCCTCGCTCTCGCAGCCGCGGTCACTCCCGCCCGGGCGCAGGCCTCGTCCGTGATCCTGCATGTCGCCCCCACCGGCAAGGGCACCGGCTGCACCGTGGACGACCCCTGCTCCCTCGGGTCCGTCCAACGGCGGGTCCGCGCGCTCGCGCCCCGGATGACCAGCGACCTCCAGGTCCGGCTGGCCGGTGGCACCTACCGCCTCGACGGCCCCCTGCGGTTCACCGCCGCCGACTCCGGCACCGGTGGCCACCGGGTGGTCTGGGGACCGGAGCCGGGAGCCCGCCCCGAGTTCAGCGGCGGCCGGCGCGTCACCGGCTGGAAGCTGACGGACGCCTCACGCGGCCTGTGGACCGCGCCGGTACCCGCCTCCCTGCGGACCCGGCAGCTCTACGCCGACGGGCAGCGCATCCCCGTCGCCCAGGGGGATGCGCCCACCGCCCTGACACGGGCTCCCGGCGGATACACCGCGGCCGACGACGCGTACTCCCACTGGCGCGACCCCTCCGGCCTGGAGTTCGTGTACACCGGCGGCAACGGAGCCTGGACCGAGAGCCGCTGCCGGGTGTCCACCGTGAGCGGCACCCGGATCACCATGCGGCAGCCCTGCTGGGACAACGTCACCGACCGGCCCATGCCGGAGGCGCAGAGCCCGTACTTCTTCCCGAACCTGCCCGCGGACGCCGTGCCGAGCCGGATCGAGAACGCGTTCGAGCTGCTGCATCCGGGCCAGTGGTACCTCGACGGCACGCGGCACACCATCTCGTACATCCCGCCGGCCGGCACGGACCCCAACCGGGCGGACATCGAGGCACCCGTCCTCCAGACGCTGGTCTCCGGGCAGGGCACGCTCGACGCGCCCGTACACGACATCACGCTGAGCGGGATCACCTACGCGTACGCGACGTGGCTCGACCCCAGCGGCGACAGCGGGTTCTCCGAGATCCAGGCCAACGTGCGGATCACCGGGCCGCAGAGCCCGCGGCCGCAGGGCACCTGCGGATTCACCCGGCCCGCCGGCACCTGCCCGTTCGGCGCCAACGCGCAGGACCCGGCGGCGGTCACCTGGCAGGCAGCCCACGACGTCACCATCCGGGACAGCCTCTTCACGCATCTGGGCGCGGCCGGACTCGCCCTCGCCCACGGCAGCCGGAACGACGTCGTGAGCGGCAACGAGTTCGGGGACATCTCCGGGGGCGGCCTCACGCTCGGCAGCACCGACGACCCGCACCCCGCCGACGTGGGCGCGGACGACCGTGAGATCAACACCGGCACGAGGATCGAGAACAACTACATCCACAACATCGGCGCCGAGTACCACGGTGCGGACGGCATCCTGCTCTTCTACAGCCGCCACACGACCGTGACGCACAACGAGATCGTCGACGTGCCCTGGGACGGCATCGACAGCGGGGTGAACGCGGGACACCTCGACACCGCCGACCACCCCGACGTCACCACCAACATCAACGCCGACAACTCCATCACGGACAACCTGGTCCACGACTTCCACCAGGTGCTCGCCGACGGCGGCGCCATCTACCTCGAAGGCCACCAGGGCGAGACCCTGCACCGCGCGGACGGGACGGTGGACGAGGAGGGGAGCTTCAGCCACGGTACGGCGGTCAGCGGCAACGTCGTCTTCAACGACGAGCACAGCGGTCTGACGCTCTACAACGACATCGGCAGCCAGTGGATCACCTGGACCCGCAACATCGAGTTCAACAACAGCGCGGGCAACGGCGGGTGTGCCCCGGTCGGGCATCTGCGCTTCACCGGCAACTACCACGCCGACCAGATCGCGGTCTACCCGTGCTCGCCGGCAGCGGTGGACATGCAGTACTCCGACAACACCCAGCTGCCGCTGCGTCCGGGCCCTGCCGACATGCCGGCCGACATCCTCGGCAACGCGGGCCTGGAGCCGGCGTACCGGCACCTGGCGACGTCCGGAGGCCCCCGGGTGGACGCACTCAGCCCGCGCCAGGGCACCGTCACCGCACCGACCAGCGTGCTGATCACCGGCAACGGCTTCACCGCTGGCAGCGAGGTCGCCTTCGGGGGCGCGCCCGCGGCACGGACGACGGTGCTCTCGCCGTCGTTCATCGTCGCCCGGTGCCCGGCCGGTGCAAGCCTCGCAGAGGCAACCGTCACGACCGCCGGAGGCAGCCGTACCGGACCGTCGGGGCTGCCCCTGACCTCGGTGACCGCGGACTCCATGGACGACGAGGTGTTCTGGAACACCAGCTTCTACCCGTACAACGCGGTGGACGGCAGCGCCGGCACCTTCTGGTCCTCGGCCGCGACGGCCATGCCGCACTGGATCGAATTGCGACTGAACCGGAGCGCTGAGCTCGGCAAGGTCGTCGTCCACGGCCGCAACCTCGGGGACATGACACTGGGGGACCTGGCCCTGAGCACGTCGTCCGGCAGCGGGCCGCTTCGGCAGGTGGCCTCGCTCACCGGGAACACGTCCCCCGACGCGACGTTCACCCTCTCCACGCCGGTGACGGCCGACACCGTCAGGGTGACCGTGAACGCCGAGACGTACAACGGCTCGCCGCGGAACAACGCGGACATCGCGGAGATCGACTTCTATGACGGGCAGGGACGCCGCCTGGGCAACTGACCCGCCAGGGCCGCCCATGCCACACCTGGCAAACCAGGTGAACCGGGAAGGGACAGCACCCCGCCGGCGCCCGGCACGGTCGCCGGCGGGGGTGCGGCGTGTCCGGCGGTCAGTCGCCGCGCACGGTCGTCCGGGCGCTGCGTATGGCCGTCCAGCGGCTGCGCAGGAAGGACCGGCCGCGCGATCCGGAGGCCGTATAGACGGCCGCGGCCGCGACCAGTACCGAACCCTGCACGACGTTCTGGTAGTTCGATCCGATGTTGAGGACGTTGAATCCGTTGCTCAGCGTGAAGAGGATCAGGGTGCCGACCACGGATTTGGACACATGGCCGGAGCCGCCGAACAGCGAGGTGCCGCCCAGCACGGCCGCCGCGATCACGGTTAGCTCGCCGCCGGTGAGCACGGTGGGGTCGACGGAGTTGAACCGGCCCGCGTAGAGCACACCGACCAGCGCGGCCATGGCTCCGTTGAGGATGAACGCGGCCATCTTGTAGCGGTCGACGTTGATTCCCGACAACCGGGCCGCCTCTGAACCGCCGCCCACGGCGTACAGGTTCCTGCCGACCACCGTGTAGCGCAGCACGGCGCCCGTGAGCAGAGCAAGACCCAGCATGATCCACACCGGGACGGTCTGGCCGAGCAGCGCGGGACGGGCCGAGGCGATCAGCAGGAGGATCACGCCCACGACCGCCGATTCCACCGATGCGCGCGTGGGACGGCGGGAGGCCCGCACGAAGAGGAGCACGGCCGCTACGACCAGCAGGACTCCGGCAGCGAAGGCCGCTGCCGGGTGCACGATGAGACGTGCGGTCGCGAAGGTGTGGAAACCGGTGTTCTCGGCGCTGATGCTCTGCCCGTTGAGGATGGCCTGCACGATGCCGCGCACGGCCGTCAGCGTGCCCAGCGTGACGATGAAGGCGTTGACGCCGACCTTCTGCACCAGCACTGCGTTGACCAGGCCGACCAGGAGGCCGATGAGGAGTGCGACGACCAGCGCGACCACGACGCCGTGCGCATCGACGAGCTTGAGCGCGACCGTGCCGCCGAGTGCGGCCGTGGAGGCCACCGACAGATCGAAGTTACCGGTGATCAGCGTGACCGTCATGAAGACGGAGAGGATGCCGATGAGCGCGGACTGATCGAGGATGTTGCCGACGTTGACGTCGTTCAGGTAGGCGGGGCGGCCCTCGACCGACGAGGTGATGGCCAGTACGGCGGTGAGCACCACCAGGGCGTAGACCACTCCCGCGGAGCGTGGCGACAGCGCCTGGGGCCAGCCCGCTGAAGGCTTCTGCGGCCGGCGGACAGGGCCGATATCAGTACCGGAGGTCACGATCGTGGTGCCTTTCTGCGACGCAGGGCCTACAGGCCGCTGGCGAGAGCGGTGAGTTCATGGAGGTCTGTGGCGGACGCGGCCCGCTCGGCGATCAGCCGGCCGCGCCGCATCACCAGGACGCGGTCGCAGGCGGCCAGCAGCTCCTCGAATTCCGAGGCGACGAGGACGACGGCGTGCCCGGAGTCGGCGAGGCCGCGCATCAGCTGGATGATGTCGGCCTTGCCTGCGACGTCCACACCGGCCGACGGCTCGTCCAGCAGGAAGACGCGGGCACGTCCGTACAGCCACTTGGCGAACACCACCTTCTGGGCGTTGCCGCCGCTCAGCTCGCTGACCGGCGCGTCGGCGGAGGGGGCCGCGATGTTCAGCTCCTGCAGTGCCCGTCCGGCCAGGGCCCGTTCACGCGCGTTGTCGACGACGACGCCCCGGCGGGACAGGCTCGGCAGGTAAGGAAGCGAGATGTTGCGCCATATCTCCCACGCGGGGAGCAGTCCCTGGCGGCTGCGGTCCTCGGGCACGAGGGCGAGACCGCGCCTGACGGCGGCGCGCGGTGAGCGCGGGCGTATCCGGTGACCGTCCACCGCGACGGTGCCCGTGACTGCAGGGTCGGCACCGAAGATCGCCTGGAGGAGTTCGGTACGGCCGCTGCCCAGGAGCCCGGCCACGCCCACTATCTCGCCCGGCCGCACGGCCAGGCTCACCGGCCCGAACCGCCCCGGCGAGGCCAGGTCGCGGACCGCGAGCAGGGGCTCGCCGCCGGACGCGGGGGCGGGCGTGGCTCGCGGCTGTTCCTCCAGCCGGCCGAGCCGCTCGCCGACGATCGCACTGACCAGCTGCTCCTTGCCGGTCTCGGGCGTGGCGGTGTTCACCACGACCCGGCCGTCCCGCAGCACGGTGAGGTGGTCGGTGAGATCAAGGATCTCGTCGAGGAAGTGCGAGACGTAGACGAAGGTGGTGCCCTGGTCCCGTAGTCGCCGGATCGAGCGGAACAGCACCTCGCGTTCGGTGGGCGACAGCGCGGCGGTGGGCTCGTCCAGCAGCACCACGGACGGGTGCCGGGCCAGTGCCTGCACGATGGAGACCATCTGGCGGGCCCCGACCGACAGCCGGCCGACCGGCGTGGCGGGGTCCAGCCCGTAGCCGATCCGCTCGCACAGCGCCGCCAGCTCCTCCGCTCGGCGGCGGGCGTCCCAGCGGGCTGATTCCCGGCGGCCCAGGAAGACGTTGTCCAGCACGGTCAGTGCCTCCACCAGCGGAGTGTGCTGGTGGACCGCGGCCATCCCCGCGGCGAGTGCCTGCGCCGGACTGGTCCAGGTGACGGGCTCACCGTGCCAGGCGACGGTCCCGGAGGACGCGGTCTGGGCGCCGGAGAGGATCTTGATGAGCGTCGACTTCCCGGCGCCGTTGGCCCCGATCAGGCCGTGGACGGTGCCGGGCAGGACGTCGAGGGACACTCCGCGCAGCGCGTGCGTGCCGCTCGGGTACACCTTGTGCACGCCGGCGACGGAGAGAACCGGCGAGGTGCCGGCTTGCCCGCTCATGCCGGCCTCACAGGGGTACGGGGCGCGGTCACCACTGCGGTGCGCATGCGGAGACGTTCGCGGCTGTGATGCCGGGGGTGTAGTAGAACGAGGTCTTCGGTGGCCCGGTCAGCTTGCCGGTGAGCACGTCGTGCATCATCTGCACGGCCATCTCGCCCTCGTCGTACGGCTTGTCGCAGACCGTTCCGTAAAGGTCACCCGACCTGATTCCCGCGATCCCGCTCCGGGAGCCGCCGATACCGATGATCTTGGCGTCCGAGCGGGCCGACTTCACCGCGGCGGCGCAGCCGACGGCCATGTCGTCGGAAATGGCGTAGAACAGTCCGACGCCGGGGTTGGACACCAGGATGTTCTGGCACGCGGACTGGCCGTCCTGCTTGGTCCAGTTGCCCGGCTGGGCGGCGACGATCCGGTACCTGCCCGACGGGCCGGCGTCGCGCAGTGCCGCCCTGAACTTCGTCACCCGAGTGGTGTTCTCCACGAAGCCGGGAGCACCGGTGATGACGGCGACCTCGCCGCCGCCCGGCAGCGCCTTCAACGCCATCCGACCCGCGATGGCGCCCGCGGCCGTCTCGTTCTCGTCGAGGACGAACCTCACCTTCTCGTAGGGGTCGTCCGCGTCCCGGTTCGCCCCGACATAGCCGTGCACGGTACCGATCGGGACGCCCGCGGCATCCGCCTGGTCCACCAGGGCCTGGGCCGGTCCGGGGGACAACGGTGACAGCAGGATGGCGTCGACCTTCTGGGCGATCAGGTCCTGCACCTGGCTCGACTGCTTGGCGGTGTCCCCCTGGGAGTCGAGATCGATCAGTTTCACTCCGAGTCTGGCGGCCCGAGCCCGGGCGCCCTTCGCGATGGCCGCGGGGAACGTCACGGATTCCTGCTGGTTCGCCAGGCCGATGGTGTACCTGCCCTTGGCTGCGCCGGACGACCCGGAGGACGGTGTGGAGGAGCCGGTCGTCGTCTGCACGGTGCAGGCCGTCGTGGCCGCCAGCAGCAGGGCGGCCCCGACGGCCAGCGCTCGGACTCTGCGCTCGCTTCTGAATGCTTTCACTTGTGCTCATCCCGTCTGGGTTCGTAGGGGGCAGGCCACGTGGCTTATCTAGTCAATCGATTGACCTCAATGTTGCGCTCGACGATAGGAGCCCTCCTGGGCAGGTGCAAGGGGATGGGAAGGGGAAGGTGGGCTGCTTGCTTGAGACACTCAGTCAAACGGTTGCCTGATCGCCTCGGGACCCGGTGAGCCACGCCGGTGCCTTTGGCGCGCGGGGTGCCACCGCCGCGGTGGGGCGCCCGGCTGCGAACAGACCAAGCCTGGGCGCGGGCGCTTCCGCGTCACTCCGGCAACGAGACGAGGTGCGCGTTCTCTGATTCCTTGAGGGATTGTTCGGTCCACATGGTCTTGCCCTGACTGGCATAGCGGCAGCCGCATCGAGAGGTGCACTGGGCGACGATAAACAGGCCGCGGCCACCCTCGTCCGTGTCGCCCGCGCGCATGAGCCGCGGCTGGGTGTTGCTGGGGTCGCTGACCTCGCAGATGAGCACCTCGTCGCGGATGAGGCGTACGCCGATCGGGCCCCAGGCGTGCCGGACGGCGTTGGTGACGAGTTCGCTGACGATGAGTTCCGTGGTGAAGGCGAGTTCCGGCAGACCCCAGGCGTCGAGCTGCCGAGCGGCGGCCGACCTGCCCGCGGCCACCGAGGCTGCCTCTGCCGGGAACTCCCAGGTGGCGACGGAGTCGGGGTCGACGGCGTTGGTCCTGGCCAGCAGCACGGCGATGTCGTCTCGAAGCTCTGTGCGGGTGGTGGGCTCCAGGAGGTGGTCACCCATCTGTTCAAGCGAGCGGCCCTCGCGGTACAGCTCAGCCAGCCGCTGTTCCACCCGGTTCGCGCCGTCCGCGGCGGTGTAGGGCTCCAGTTCCAGCAGGCCGTCGGTGAAGAGTGCCAGGATGCCGCCCGGCTCCAGGGTGATCGTGGTGGACTGGTACGGCATGCCGCCCACGCCGAGCGGAGGCCCCGGGGGCACATCGAGTTGCTCGGAGTGCCCGTCGGGCCGCACCAGCAGGGGGGCGGGCTGTCCGGCGTTGGCGAAGGTGCATTGGCGGGTGGTGGGGTCGTAGACGGCGTAGAGGCAGGTGGCGCCGCTGGTGTCGCTGCGGATGGTGGGTGTCTCGGCGGCCAGTCGCTGGACCAGGTCCTCGATGCGGGTGAGGACCTCGGCGGGTTCCAGTTCGAGGAGGGCGAAGTTCTGCACGGCGGTGCGCAGCCGGCCCATCCCGGCAGCGGCGGGCAGCCCGCGGCCTACCACGTCGCCGACGACGAAGGCGACCCGCAGCGAGGGCAGCTCGATGACGTCGAACCAGTCCCCGCCGACCTCGTTCCTGCCGCCGGCCGGGGCGTATGCGCCCACCGTGTGCGCGGGGGTCAGATCGCTCACCGCGCGGGGCAGCAGCCCTTCCTGGAGCCCCAGCGCGGTCCGGTGCTCGTAGGCGTAGCGACGGGCGTTGTCGACGCCCAGGGCCGCCCGCGAGCCGATATCACCGAGGAGCCGCACCTCGTCGTCGTCGAAGGCAGGCGAGTTCCCCGTCCGCCAGGCGCAGATGGCGCCCAGCATCATGCCGCGCGCGAAAACCGGCGACACCACCAGCGAGTGCGCATCGTCCGGGACGAACAACCTGGTGAGGTTGTCGTTCCCGTCCATCGCATGGATCACCTCGTCCCTGGTGAGGCGGACCGGGTGGCCCTCCCGTACCTCCTCGACCTCCGTGGTGTCCGGCATGCGGGGCTGCGACTCCCCGACGCCAAGCATGCCCTCGGGCCAGTGATCGACGCCGGCGAAGGCGGCACGGACCAGTGTGGTGTCTCCCCGGAAGGCCGGCGCCATCACGTCTCCGGAGAACATGGTCGCGTTGAGGTCCACGGTCACCAGGTCGGAATTCCCGAGAACGACGTCCGCGAGTGCCTGGGCGATCTCGTTGACGTCGAGCGAGAAGCCGATGCGGCTTGAGGCGCTGTGCAGCAGTTCCCGCTGCCTCCGGATGCGGTCCTGCTCGGTGACGTCCCTTACGATCTCGGTCACGCCGGACGGCTCGCTCCGCGCGTCTGCCATGCGGAAGGCGGATACCGAGACCGTGCGGTCCTGCGACGGAGTCTGCCCCGACCGCCACTGATGCTCGCGCGAGACCACCGGAACGCCCGTGTCCAGTACCTCGCCGAGGATCGCCTCGGCCTCGGCCGTGTCCTCGGCCCACACCACGTCCTCGTCCGGCGTCTCTCCCGGCTCCGGGGCTGCGGCACCGAACATTCCGGAGGTGATATTGGTGCGCTCCAACCGCAGGTGCGTGTCGCGCAGGGAGATCCCGACCTCCTGCTGGTCGAGCAACGTCCGGAGCAACGCGACTCCCTGCCCCCACTCGACGGCCGCCTCGGCCGCCACGAAGTGGATCAGCAGGAGACCGGCCTCACCCCCCATCGCCTCCACCCAGAAGACGATTTCCACATCCCCGCCGTCCGCGTGCCGGAGCCGGGTCCGCCCCGGGCCCGGCCTGGGCAACCCCGTCATCTCCCGCGGGGCCCACTGTGCGCCGGCCGCGAGTAGCCCGTCGACCGGCAGGTCCGAGACGGCGCTGGAGGGCAGGTTCAGGAGCCGCTCGGCCTGGCTGGACCAACCCACGATCGACCCTGAGCGGTCGACGACGGCCAATGCGAGCGCAGGCAGGCAGAACCCCTGATCGTCCGGCAGTCCGATGGGTGTTTCCACGTCTGCTCCTGACGAGGGCGCATAACGACAGGCCCCGCATACAGCTTAACTCGGGCGTATCAGGCGGAAAGGTGACGGGTTCCCGGTCTGGTAAGGCCGCCGCTCACGGTGTGGGGATGGGCCACCGGACCGACCGGGTGGGCCGATGCAACCCGTGTGCCTGTTCCCTCTTGACGGTCCGGGTCCGGCTCCGGTCGGTCGGTGGCGCGGTGGATCTCCGGGGTGTGTGACCGGCCGTTGAAATCCTCTCGCAGGGAGTCATCGATAGGCGTCGATGGAGTGCCGGTCAGGTGCTCGGCGGCGGTCCGAGTCCATGGCGGCCCGCTGGCGGTCGGCCGGCCTGATCGTCCCAGGGGTGTGCAGCGCTCGGAGGTGTGTGGCCGCCCCTCACCGTTGCGGACGCTTGAGTGGATCACTTGCCCACCGGTCCGTAGTCGCATACCGTGAAGTCAATCGATTGACCTGATGAGTGAGTGGGGGGTTGGCCGCTTCGGGGGAGTGTTCGGTGTCCACTGCGTCGGGCCGTCGGGGTGGTGCCGTGCCGGGTCCAGCTGGGGTGTGCGGGTCTTGGTTGCGTGCGGGACGTGGGCGGGGCCCGCGTATTGCGCGGGGAAGTTTGCTTGTCGCGAAGGATTTCCATGATGGTGCACGATCCTGCCTCTGGTGATGTCTCGGAGCGTGAGGGTGCGGACCGCCGGAAGGTACCGGAGGGCCTTTTCCTGTTCAGGCCGCCTGTGCCTCTGATCAGGGTGGCTGTCTGTGAGGGTGATCCGCTGGCGCGTGCCGGTGTGACGGGGTATCTGGCCCGGCGGTATGACATGACGGTGGTGCAGTGGTCCGGGCGTGGGTCGGTGGGTGTGGCGGCGGGTGCGGACGTGGACGTGGACGTGGCGGTGGTGTTGGTGGACGCCTTCGACTCGGCTGCGTGCGTGCGGCTTCGGAAGCTGGTGGTGAACTCCCGGGCCCGGGTCGTTCTCGTGGTGGACGGGCTCGATGAGCGGCAGTTGGAGCTGGTCCTGGAGGCGGGGGTGCGCGGTATCGTGTGGCGGCGGCAGGCGACGGAGGTCCAGCTTGCCCAGGCCATCCGGGCGGCCTGGCGGGACGAGAGTGACATCCCGGATGACCTGCTGCGGCGGTTGATGGCGCAGCGGGCGGGCAGGGCCCGGGGTGTCGAGGTGGGCACCGTGGTGGCAGGCCGGCCCACCCCGCGTGAGCTGAGAGTGCTGGAGCTGGTCGCGCACGGGCTCAGCACCAAGGAGATCGCGGACCGGCTCAGCTATTCGGAACGCACCGTCAAGGGCAACCTGCACGACGTCATGACGCGGCTGAACCTGCGCAACCGTGCCCACGCCGTGGCCTACGCCATACGCGAGGGCTACATCTGACCGGTCGGGCCGGCCGGCCCCTCTCGCCCGGATGGAGCACCTCAACAGACGTCTGTTCCCAAGGCCGGTCCATCCGGGCGCTGTTCCCACCGCGTTGGCAGGACACGCTCGAAAACGGCGCAGCAGCGAGCGGCCCGTCCAAGGGCGAGTTGACGGGGCAGGGCAACGTCTTCGCGGACGTGGCAACGGGGGAACGCTGGGGCCCCGGGCGGAGACCGACGAGATCAGCGCCGCCCGGCGACGGCGGCTTCATCGACGACCACGCTGCGCCCGAGAACGAGCGGCGCCGCGAGACGTGCGACCCGTATGCCGCACTCCTGCGTCCGGGCTCCGCGGAGCGGCCGGCGCGAACCTGCCCGGGACCGGTGTCCCGTGCCGGGTTGGAGGGCATACCGACGCCCGGCGCACGGCGCAGTCCGTCGGAGGCTCCGAGCCTTGCCCCAGAGGTCCGTACGGACGGACATTGTTGACGCTGGTCGGTCCGGGCAAGGATTGCCAACGCGCGATCACAGCGCATAGCCGGTAACGCCTCAACGCGGTTTTTCCGTCGGCGGTCGGATGCCATAAGCCCCACATGCCGAACGGATTCCGCGTAATGGCCCTGCCGGATCGATCAACCCGAGGTAAGTGATGATGAACCCGGATTTCTACACGCGGGTTGCCGACGAGTTCGGCGAATACACCAGCAGCGGCCTGCGTACCGACGTCTTCCCGGACGGTGATCCGGAGGCTGCGTTCGACGAGCTGTCGGCGGGCCTGGGTGGTCCGAACGGCCGGCTGGTCGATGTCGGCTGCGCCGACGGGCGCAGCCTGCTGAGGATCGCCCCGGCGTTCGGCAGCGTGCTCGGTATCGACATGTCGGAGTCGATGCTGGAGTCCGCCGAGCGGCAGCGTGCGGAGGCGGGGCTGGGCAACGTCAGGTTCGAGCGGCGTGACGCTTCCCGCACCGGCCTTCCTGACGGGGAGGCTGACGTGCTCACATCGCGGCGAGGGCCGTTGTTCCCGGAAGAGTTCCGCAGGGTGCTCAAGCCCGGCGGTCATCTGATCTACATGGGCATCGGTGAGACGGACGTCCGCGCGTTGAAGGAGGCCTTCGGCCGGGGCCAGCTCTACGGGCGCTGGGACGGCAGGCCGGTGATGGACGAGGTGGTGGAGGAGCTCACCAGGGCCGGTTTCACGGTGGTGCTGGAGAAGGCCTTCCGTACCGAGGAGCTTTACCACTCGCCGGTCGAACTCGACACGTTCCTGCGCCAGGTCCCGATCTTCGAGGACTACGACACGGTGGCGGACCGGGTTCCGTTCGAACGCTATGTGGCCTCCGCAGGCAGTGGCCGCGGCGTCCGGCTCGATCGGCACTGGTTCGTGGTCCAGGCGCGGAGGGCGGCATGACGGTCTTCACCGATCTTGAGTCGGAGGTCCGCAGTTACAGCCGGCTTTGGCCCGTCGTGTTCGACCGGGCGGAGGGCAGCCGGCTGTTCTCCGAGGACGGTCGGCCTTACCTGGATTTCTTCACCGGTGCGGGTGCGCTCAACTACGGTCACAACAACGGTTTCCTCAAGCAGGCCCTGTTGGACTACATCGTCCGGGACGGGGTCTCGCATGCCCTGGACATGTTCACCGTGGCGAAGCGGGACTTTCTCGAGACCTTCCAGGACGTTCTCCTGACGCCGCGAGGGCTGCGTTACAAGGTGCAGTTCCCCGGTCCGGGTGGAGCCAACGCGGTTGAGGCCGCTCTGAAGCTCGCCCGGCGTGTCACCGGACGGCAGTCGGTGGTGAGCTTCACCAACTCCTTCCACGGGATGACCTTGGGGGCCCTCGCGGTCAGCGGCAGTGCGGCGAAACGTGCGGCCGCCGGCGTGGCCCTGACCTCGGCGACCGCGTTGCCGTACGACGGATACCCGGGCATCGGGGACACCGGCCCGCGCTATCTCGACCGGTTGTTGTCGGACGGGGGCAGCGGGCTGGACCGCCCCGCAGCTGTGATCGTGGAGACGGTCCAGGGCGAGGGCGGGTTGAGGGCCGCCGACGCGGAGTGGCTGCGCGACCTCGCTGGTGTGTGCGAACGGCACGAGGTGCTGCTCATCGTGGACGACGTCCAGATGGGCTGCGGCCGAACGGGACCGTTCTTCAGCTTCGAGGATGCCGGGATCACTCCCGACATGGTGTGCCTGTCCAAGTCCATCGGAGGGTTCGGCCTTCCTCTGGCCCTCACTCTCATCCGGCCGGAGCTGGACGTCTGGAAACCGGGCGATCACAGCGGGACCTTCCGCGGTGTCAGCGGGTCCTTCGTGACCGGAGCGCAGGCGCTGCGCTCCTACTGGAGCGACGGGACGCTGGAGAAGTCCACCCGCGAGCGAGGGCAGCGGATCGCGACGGCCCTGGCCGCCATCGCCGCCGAGCACCCCGCGGCGGGCCTGGAGGTTCGGGGCCGCGGGCTCGCGGCGGGGCTGCGGCTCACCGCCCCCGGCGCGGCCCGCGGGGTGTGCGTCGCGGCCTTCGAGAACGGCCTGCTCATGGAGACGTCCGGTGCGGCCGCCGACGTGGTGAAGCTGCTCCCCCCGCTGACCATCAGCGACGACGACCTGGACGAAGGTCTCGACATCATCCGTGCGTGCGTGGGCGCGGTACTCGCGCGGAGCAAGTGAGAGGTGACGGCTGTGCCAGGCAGTATTCCCGAGGTCGACCTGGAGGCGTGGCGTAGGGCATCCGACGCCGATCGCACTCCGATCGCAGCCACGCTGGACGCCGCACTGCGCGGCACCGGAATGTTTCTCTTGTCCGGGCACGGTGTCCCGCAAGACGTCATCGACGACTTCAGGGCCACCGCCAAGCGGTTCTTCGCCTTCCCCAGGGAGGTCAAGGCCCAGTACGCCATCGAGGCCGCGTACGAAAGCGGGTGGCTTGAGATGCATCCCCCCGGTGGTGTCGGCGTGCCCGTGAGCGAGGGCGATCAGGCTCCGAGCGCCCCGGATCTCCACGAGTCCTTCTACGTCGGGCCTGGTCACCACACCGGCGACGAGCGGCGGGACCGGTTCAACTATCCGGCGAACCGCTGGCCGGTCGAGCTACCGGAGTTGCGGGCGGCCGCGGATGCGTACACGACGCACATGGTGCGGGTGGTACAGGCCGTCAATGAGGTGCTTGCCGTCACGCTGGGGCTGCCGGACGACTTCTTCACCTCGCGGGCGCGGATGGCGACGTGGACGCAGAACGCCAGCTGGTACCCGTCGTACGCGAGTATCGGAGAGGTCGCTCGCGGCCAGTTCCGCAACGGGCCGCATACCGACCTGGGCACCGTCACGCTGCTGAGCCGTCAGCGGGGCGTGGGTGGGTTGCAGGCATGGAACGAGGAGGACGGCTGGTTCTCGCCGCCGTATCGTCCGGACTCGCTCATCGTCAATCTCGGTGACCTGATGGAGCTGTGGACCGATGGGCGGTGGCGGGCGCTGAAGCACCGTGTGCTTCCGCCCAGCCCGGCGGCTCCGGATGAGGAACTGCTGTCGCTGGTCTTCTTCTTCGAGACCGACCCCGAAACGCTGATCGAGCCGCTGACCGCCACGACAGGCGGCGGCCGGGGGCTGCCGGCGGCGCCTGCGCGGCGGACGGTGCTCGAAAAGCTCGGTGTGTCGCCCGACTCCGTCCCGGTGGGCTGAGGCATGAGCAAGATCGTTGCCGTTGTGTCCGGCGGGATCGACTCGGTGACCATGGCGCATCACCTCGCCGCCGAGGGCCACACACTCCAGGTGATGGCCGTTGACTACGGTCAGCGCCACCGCAAGGAGCTGGAGTTCGCCGCCGCTGCCGCGGACCGGCTCGGTGCGCTGTACGAAGAGGTCGATCTGCGCTCGCTGCGGAGTGTCATGCGTGGCTCGTCGCTGACGGATCCGTCCGTGGCCGTGCCCCGCCCGGACAGGCCTGTCGGCGGGAACCCGAACATCGTTCCGAACCGCAACGCCGTGCTGCTGTCGGTGGCCTTCGCGCTGGCGGTCACAGTGCAGGCGGATGCCGTTGCCTTCGGGGTCATGGCCGAGGACGTCGGCCCGTCCGACACCTCTCCGGAATTCCTACGGCTGTTCCTGGAGGTGGAGCGGGTGGCGACCAGGGGTTCTCTTGCGCCCGAGGTCGAACTGCTCGCTCCGCTGATCGCACTGCCGAAGACCGGAGTCGTCGCTCTCGGCGAGAAGCTCGGCGTGCCCTGGGACCAGACGTGGACGTGCTTCCGCGGTGAGGACATCCACTGCGGTGCGTGTGCGGCGTGTGCCGAGCGGCGCGGGGCGTTCGCGGATCTGGGCATCACGGACCCGACGGTCTATCGCGAAGCGTGGACACCGCGGTGATGGGGGCCGGACGCCTCATCTGTGGCTTCGGTACGGAAGGAGGCGATGTCGCGTGGAACCGGAACTCGTAGTCAACGAGATCTTCGGCCCGACCGTGCAGGGCGAGGGCAGGTCCATGGGCCGCAGGTGCGCGTTCCTGCGGCTCGGTGGTTGCAACCTGTCGTGCACCTGGTGCGACACGCCCTACACGTGGGACTGGACCGGGGCGGGCGACTCCGGAGTCAAGTACGACCCCCGCAAGGAGTTGCACCGCCGTCCCGTCACCGAGGTGGCCGGAGAACTCCTCGCGTTCGGCGTCGAGCTGATCGTCATCTCCGGCGGCGAGCCGCTCGGCCAGCAGAACCGGCTGGTCCCGCTGGTCGAGCTGCTCACGGCGCGAGGCCTGGAGATCGAGATCGAGACCAACGGCACGCATGCCGCAGACCCCGCTCTGATCGCCGCCGGGGTCCGCTTCAACGTCTCGCCGAAGCTGGCCCACTCGGGCGATCCGGTCCATCGGCGGATCGTGCCGGACGCGCTGAAAAGCCTCGCGGTGACGGAGGGCACCACGTTCAAGTTCGTCTGCCGCAACGCCGGCGACCTGGACGAGGTGGCGGAACTGGTCGAGGAGTTCGGGCTCGACTCGGTCTGGATCATGCCGAAGGGGCAGACGGGCGCCGAGGTGAGCCGGCACATGGCCGAGCTGGCCGACGCGGTGATCGCACGGGGCTGGAATCTCACCACACGCCTGCACACCTTGTTGTGGGGCGACACGCGAGGTGTCTGAACGCGTGGCCGAATCAAGCGAGAAAGACGAATCGGAGACATGACGCTGCGCATCACGAAGAAGTTCGAGTTCTCTGCCAGCCACCGGCTCTCCGGCCTGGCCGAGGGGCACCAGTGTGCTCGGCTGCACGGCCACAACTACGTCGTCGAGCTGGAGCTGAGTGCCGATCCGACGGAACTGACGCCGACGGGGTTCGTGCGTGACTACGGCGAGTTGGCCCCCTTCAAGTCGTGGCTCGACCGGACGCTCGACCACCGTCACCTCAACGACCTGGTGGACAGGAATCCCACGGCCGAGAACCTGGCGGTGTGGCTCTACGAGCGCTGGTCGAAGGAGTTCCCGGAGCTGACGTCCGTGCGAATCTCCGAAACCCCCAAGACCTGGGCCGAGTACCGGCCCTGAAACGCCGGCCGGCTGTCGAGAGCCGGCCGCCCGTTCATCGGAATCGAGCAACGGCCGTGCCGGTCGGACTGGAGAGGTGCCTGTATGTCTGTGACGACGTGGGTGCAAGAGGGCGGCGTCGACTCGGAGAAGCCGCGAGAGGAAGACCCGCTGGTCGGAATCGCCCGGCAGCTCCTGAAAGAGATCGGGGAGGACCCCGACCGCGACGGGTTGCGCGATACACCGGCGCGGTTCGCCCGCTGGTGGCGCGAGTTCATCAATTACGAGCCGGGCTCGGTCGGCACGCTGTTCGAGTCGGTCGGCAGCGAGCAGTTGGTGGTCGTCTCGGACATTCAGGTCTGGTCCCTCTGCGAGCACCACCTGCTGCCCTTCAACTGCGCGGTGACGATCGCCTACCGGCCGACCGACCGGTTGCTGGGCCTGTCGAAGTTCGCCCGGATCGCCCATCGGCACGCGCACAAGCTCCAGGTTCAGGAGCGGCTGGTGTCCGAGATCGCCGAGGACATCGCCACGCTCAGCGGGGCGAGGGACGTGGCCGTCATCGCCAAGGGCGAGCACCTGTGCATGACGATGCGCGGAATCAAGGCGGCCGCCCAGATGGCCTCGACGGCCTACCGCGGGGCCTTCGGCGAGGACGCCGGGCTCCGTGCCGAGATGTTCAACCTGCTGCACCCCTGAAACCGGTCCGCATCCCTGAGACCCATCCGGGGCCGCCGCCACGGCCCCTGTACACCGATCCGCGCTGCCGCGGCCCCGAGGAGCATGTGCCATGGAAACACCATCGGTGTCAGGAATCGGTCGGATCTCCACTCGGCCTTCGGGGCGGGAGACGCCGATGAGCCTGCGCCGCGAACCGGCCGTCGCGGCCGGTGAGCCGGTCAAGCAGACTGTTCCGACCGGATTCCGTGAGGGCTGGGACGATGGCGGGACGGGGACGGGAGCTACGCTCTTCGGCCGACGGCTCCGCGACCTCCGACTCCAGGCCGGCCTTTCCCAGAAGCAGCTGGCGCGCTCCAGCACCCTCAGCGTTCGAGCGATCCGCGATCTGGAGAACGGGAGGGTACGGCAACCCAGGGCAGATTCTCTGCGCCTTCTCGCCGCCGCCCTCGGCCTCAGTGCCCTCCAGATGAACCAGCTGGCGAACGGCCATTCGCCCGGCTTCCTGGCGGGGGTGGCCGAGCCGGCCGTGAGCGGCCCCTTCATCGGCCGCGAGCAGGAGCTGGCGGCGCTGACGACGATGCTCGGCGCCGAGCACCACCGCCTGGTCACGATCACCGGGATCGAAGGCGTCGGCAAGACACGGCTCGCACGGGAAGTGGGGCATGCACTTGAGGCGGCCGAGCATTCGACCCTCCTCTGGCTGTCCCTCGACGACGGTCGGCACAGGAGCGGAAGTGCACCGGTTGGGGCTCCAGAGCAGCCCGAATGGCTGCGCGAGGTCGTGCACTCCGGGCCCTACAGCCGTCGGCGCTTCGTCGAGACCATCGGGGAGTCGAACAGCCTCCTCGTTCTCGACGGTGCCCGGCCGGAGGACGGGCTGGCGGAGATCACGGCTCATCTCATGGCGGCATGCCCTCGGCTGCGGATTCTCGTCACGACGAGAAACCCCGCTGGTATGCCTTTCGAGACCCTTTTCCCGCTCGCACCGCTTCCGGTGCCCCCGTCGGACACCGAGTCGCCGGACTTCGACACAGCTGCATCGGTCGCGTTGCTGCTCGCCCAGACGAAGCGCATTCAGCCGTCCTTCCGCCTCGACGCTCATGTTCTCGCGGACGTCGCCCGGATCTGCCGCGCGCTCGACGGCCTTCCCGCGGCTCTCGAATCCGCGGCCCATTGGAGCTTGATCTACTCCATGCGGCAGCTCGCCCACCAACTCACCACCGAGCCGCTCGCCGTCGCGCGACGGCCCCAGGGCGGCCACCAGCAGCCGGACGCCTATGCGTCGGTCCACCACACCATTGCCGCGCTGAGCAACCGCCAACGTGACCTGCTCTCGACCATGTCCCGCAAAACGTCCCGTGACATGGACGGTTACTGGTCGGTGCCAGAGGTGGCGGACGAGATGGGGCTGACGGCGGCGGAATGCGCCGACGACATGTACCACCTCCTTATCCTCGGCATCCTTCGCCGCGTCGACCATCACGACGTGGCGATGTTCAGGGTGCTCAACATCGTCAGCACGGTCGGCCAGAGCGCAATCGCCGGACAGAACGCAGCCGCGTGATCTGTGCACCATCAGGAAGGAAGAAACAGTGCGACTCTGCACTCTTCGCACCGAGACCGGTGAGGACGTCGGCGTGTCGATGCCCGGCGGGATCACCACGCTGAGCGTTATCAACGCGACCGCGGGAACCCTGTACGGACCCACCATGATGGACATCATCCTGAAGGGCGAGACAGTGGCGCTCGCGGCCACGGTCGCCTCCCTGCCCGGCGCCGGCGTGCCGGCCGCGCAGGGGGAGCCGGTGTTCGGGCCCCTCTACCGGCACCCGCCGAAGCTGTGGGGTGTGGGCCTGAACTACATGCGCCACGCCGACGACCTGGGGGTACGGCAGCCGACCGACGCCCCCGGCTCCTACCTGCGACCGGCCTCCACGGTGATCGGATACGACGACGACATCCTGCTGCCCAGCCAGTCGGGGCGCGTCACCGCCGAAGCCGAGCTCGGCGTGGTCATCGGCACCACCTGCCGCGACGTGACACCTGATAACGCCCCGTCCGTCATCTTCGGCTACACCAGCCTCCTGGACATGACCGCCGAGGACGCCATCCGGGTCAACCCCCGCCACATCCCCTGGGCGAAGGCCTTCGACACCTTCTGTAGCCTCGGCCCCTGGATCGTCACCCCCGACGAGATCCCCGACCTCTCCTCCGTGCGGATCTCCACCGTCGTCAACGGGCAGACGATCGCGTCCAACCGGGTATCCGCGATGATGTACGACCCCCATTGGCTGGTCGGCTACTTCTCCGGCGGTATGGCTCTGGAGGCGGGCAGCGTTATCGCCACGGGTACGCCGGGGGCGGGGGTCGTTCAGGACGGTGACGTCGTCGAGGCGCTCGTCGAGGGGGTCGGCGCGCTGCGCAACCGGGTCCGGCAGGCGGCAGCACGCACCGAGTAGGGCGGCTTCCGCCCGTCGTCCACGGACGGCCGCCCCCTCGCCGCAATGGCCCCGCCTCGCCCTCGTCGCCTCTCGACAGTTCGGCCGTGTGGGTGCCGTCCGATCGCCGAACAGCAAATCATTCCGGGGTGATCGACGCGGTGATCTCGCTCTTGACCTCGGCGAGCCGGTCGACGACTTCACGGGAATCCTTGCCGCGGACGGCAGCGAACGCGAGCGCGTCCGATGACTGCGTGGGCTGCACGACGCGGTCGCCCGGACGGTAGGGCGTCGTGAGCTGGAGCAGCCAGTCGGCCCCCGGAAGGGTGCCGTACCCGCGGAAGCGACCCAGCGCCGGCGGGTAGATCATGGACCAGCCGGTCGCCGGCTGGTCCATGCCCGCCTGAGCACCGCTGTCCGGCACGTTGCGCCCGATCTGCGGCATGATGCTGGCAAAAAGCAGCGAAATCCCGTGCCGATAGCGGAAGGTGGCGTCTATTCCGGCACCACCGGGGCGGCCTCCCAGCTCGCAGAACACCGGCTCGCCGCGGTCATCGAGGAACGCTTCGAGATGCGCAGCGCCACTGAACCAGTCGATGCACCCGAGTACCGCGCGGTTGAACGCCAGCAGGAGTTCGAGGTCCGGTCCATCGTCGAGGGTGTGCGACCGGATCTGCCCGTTCAACGGAAAGGTTTCGTGTGAGTCCAGATACTGCGAGACAGAGGCGGCAACGGGTACGCCGTCGCGGACGACGCTGTCGACGTGAAACTGGCGACCCGTGATGAATTCCTCGGCCTCGTACCGGTCCGGACCGGCGAAACCTCGCCGCTGCAGGCCGATAAGCTCGTTCTGGTCACGGACGATGTGCACGCCCAAGGAATTGCAGCCGTGGACGGGTTTGACGACGATCTGGCCGAACTTGTCGAGCAGCTCTGTCGCCTGGATGGGTTCGGAGATTTCCGAGAACTCCGGTACCCGGATTCCGTGCGTCGAAAAGTGGTGCTTCATCGCCACCTTGTCGCGGAGCAGCAGCGTGTGCTCCGTTCCCATACCGCCGACGCCGATGGCCTCGCGCATTCGTGCCGCCGGCAGCAGCATCCGTTCCTGGGTCGCCACCACCCAGTCGAATTCGAAGCCACCGAGCAGGTCCGGCAGCGACACCGCAAGCTCGGCATGGGTGTCGATGTCCACGGGGATACAGCGGCTCACCTGCCCGGGAGCCAACCGGGCGATGTCGCGGGGCCGCGCGAGCAGTGTGATGTCGAATTCGTCCGGATGGAAGAAAGGGCTGCCATCATCGTGACGGTAAGCATCGTAACCAACATGGCTTATAAGGGCCACCCGTTGACGAGTCACGGCTCCTCCGTATTCATACCGAAATTGGTATTGACTCCGACACCTGATCCGATGCGACCGCTCTGGCTCTGATGGCCCGGTGCGCCAGCACGGACGCGATGGCGAGGAACGCCGCCGCGAGAACGAGCACCGCCCCCGGCCCGAGTGCCTCCGCGACCACACTGCCGATCGCCGCCCCGACCGCTCCGCCCAAGGCCATGAAGGAACTGATCCACGACAGGGTCTCCGCAGCCATGTTCGCCGGAGTCAGCTCGCCGGCTGTCGACCACAGGGCGACGAAACTGGGCCCCAGCGCGAGGCCCATGAGCGCCCCGGCCACGACCAGGAAGACCGTCCAGGCGAAGCTGGCCGCCGCCACCAGCAGGCTCCCCGCGCACAGCACGGCCAGCGTGACAGGCAACGTGGCCTTGGCCGACCACCGCGCCGGCAATGCTCCCAGCGTGAGGCCCCCCGCCACACTGCCCACCGACATGCAGCTGAGGAGCACTCCACTCATCAGCGGTGCGCCGTGCTGCTGCGCCCAGGCGGGAAAGGCCAACTCGATCGCGCGGACCGCGAGGAAGAAGGACATCGCCGCCGCCATGATCCTGCGCAGCACACCGTTGCGCAGCGGGCCCAGCCAGTGGCCCTCGGCGGACTGCGGCGGCCGGTGCGGGTGCGGCACCCTGCGGGTGAGCAGCAGGAGGGTCGCGATGGTGCCCAGCAGCGCGGAGGCGGCCAGGCCGGCCCAGGGCGCCACAACCACGACCAGGAAGGCCGCGACGGTCGGACCCACGATGAACCCGAGGTCGGCCAGCATCGTGTCCAGCGACAGGATGGTTGTCCGGAGCGAGCCGGTGGTCATCTCCTGCCACATCAGCCGGGTCACGATCTGAATGGGCGGGGCCGACACCCCCGCGACGAACGCGACAACCAATGTGGCGGCGAACGGCCCGTGCGCGCTCTCGTTCAGCACCAGGACGGTCAGCGCGAACAGATACGCCACGAGCGCCGGCCCCATCCCCCGGGTATAGCCGTGGCGGTCCATGAGCCTGCCCCTCAGCGGGAGGGTGGCTCCGGCCAGCGCGGACACCGAGACGACAATGGCCGCCTGGCCGAGGCCCCGGTAATGTGCGACCCCGAGCAGCAGAGCGAGCGAGAAGATTCCAGGCTTGAGCTTGCCGGCGACGGCCGCGAGCAGTGAGGCCCCGAATTTCGGCAGGGAGAAGAGCTCCCGATACGAGGACAAGAACTTCATCGGGATCAGCGGACCGGTTCCATCACTAGTTCCACGGTGTCGCGGACCGCGGCCAGTCGCTGGAGCAGCTCCTGGTAGTCCGGCGCGGAGACACTCACCTTGACCGGAATGGTCCGTATGCTGTCGGTCGTCGGCACGATGTCGCCCGCCTTGTACTCCACCACCACCTTGTCCACGCCGGGCAGCAGCTCCACCTTGTCCAGCCCGTGGATCTCCACCAGACGACCGGCCGGCCCGTCGTTGCGAATGGCGTTGGCGCCGCAGAAGCCGTCGAGTTTCACCGGCGCGGTCGCGATCTTCGGCACCTCGCCCAGCCGGCAGGCCAGTGCCTGGCGATGCGGGTCGAGATCGCTGTGCGCGATCCACGCGTCGATCATGGGGTAGGCGGGCAGGCGAGCGCCCAGTTCGATGAGGCAGGCCTCGCCGGCCGAGATCTTGATCTCGGTGTGACTGGGACCGATACGCACGCCGAACGTGTCGAGCACCAGCCGCACGTAGTCCACGGCGGTCTGCCAGTCCGGGTCGTCCGGGGGGATCTGCGCCCAGTCCCAGTAAGGGAACGAGTAATCCCGGTCGTCGGGCTGCCGGTATTCCCAGATGTCCACGACGTGGTGCGCGCCGTCGTGCGAGAAGAAGTTCACGCCCAGCTCACGGCCGCGCACGTACTGCTCGACCAACCAGGCCTGGACGGGCCGTCCGAAGTGGTCGGTCCGGTGCAGGGCCGAGAGGTCCTCGGCGTCCTGGGGCCGGCTCAGCAGCCGAGTGCCGTGCGACGCGGCACCGGTCGTCTGCTTGACGAAGGCGGGAAAGCCCACGACGTCCGCGGCACGGGCGATGCCGGTCGCGTCCTCGACGAGTACGTATCGGGGAATACGGACCCCCGCCTGTGCAGCGATCTCCCGCATCAGGAACTTGTCCCGGCGGGCGAGGGCGAGCCGCGCGCCGTTGCCGGGCAGACCGAACTCTTCAGCGAGCGTGTCCGCCTTGTCGACGGCGACGTCGAAGCCGGGCACCACCGCGCGGATGTCGGCGCCCAACTCGGCGAGTCCCGCCCGGATCTCGCCGAGTTCCGCGGCGTAGATGCTGACCGTGTCACCCACCGTGTGGTCCGGCCACCGGGTTTGGACGTGCTCGCGGGGCATCGTGTACACGGAGACCACGGCCATTCCGCGCTCGGCCACCTGGAATTTGAAACCGATGCTCGCGCCGACGGGGTCCATGAGCACGACGGCAGGTGTTCCGATGAGTGAGCTGGTCATGAATGTTCCTTGGGGTTTCTGGTCCGGACCGGGCCGTGTGCGTGGCTCCGCCACTGGCCGTCGGCGTTGTCGGCTCACATCGAGGAGCCCGTCGTGTCCTCCGTGCCGGCCTCGTGTGAGAAATATCCGGTGGACGACTTCGTTCCGTCGCTCACGTGGGAGCCTTCCTGCACCTGGTACAGGGAGTTGAACTCCGCCGCCGCAATCGGGAGTCGCCACAGGCCGGCCTCGCTGCGAACGGTCCTTGCCAGACTGCCGCGCACGAGCTTTGCCGTCGGCTCGTTGTGCGCGGCGTGTGGACCGTAGTAGACGGGAAGGGCGTCGGCCGCGCGGTAGGACGGGATGAAGACACGGCGGTACATGTCCGAGAGGTTCTTCTCCGACGAGTGCAGGAGAAGGGGGTGGATGAACACGACCGATCCCGCGACCCCCTCGCAGTCGATGATCGCCGAGTCGTCCAGGCCCACGTCCGCGGGCGACGAGACCTTCCCCACGAAATGGCCCTCCGACTCGTGGTCGACAAGGCCGTGCCGGTGTGAACCGGCCACTACCCGCAGACAGGCGTTTTCCCGAGTCGCGTCGTCGAGGTAGATCAGCGAGGCGACCAGATCGGTGTTCGTGTGGGGGTAGTACGCGAAGTCCTGGTGCCACTCGACGACGCTGCCCACGCGCGGCGGCTTCACATTGAGCTTCGAGTACTGAAGCACGATGTCGGGACCGATCAGCTGTTCCACCGCGTCGAGGAGCCGAGTGTCCTCCGCGATGCCGGCGAAGAGCTCGTCCCGCGAGGTCGGAGCCCAGATACGGCGAGCCTTTGAGCCGTCTTCCGGCTCTGCCTCGGCCACGCTGGCGAGGTTGGCGGAGGAGAGCAGGCCGTCGACGACGGATCGCGCCTTCTCGACCAGCTCGTCTTCAAATATCCCGTCAACGACGCAGAACCCGTTCTCACGGTAGAAATCAACCTGACTCTGGCTCAGGATGCTGTCCATCGAATAACCCTTCCGCATAGTAACGTGGTAGCTACCGCAGATTCTTACGGTCTAATTCGTACACGTTGCCCGGCACGTGCCGCAAGACATACCTCGCCATCCGGAGAGGCAGTTGAGCCACTTAATGTGCGCTTTTCTGCCGCGCTTCTGCCGGGCTTCTGCCGCTGACGGATGTGCACTTCTTGGCTAGTGTCGACGCAACACTTGCCCCGTACTTCTCCGCTTGAGGTATCCAATGTCAGTGACATCGCCGATGGTCGCGTTTCTGTTGCGTCGCCAAGACGGCCTCGCGGGTCTCCACTCAGCGCCTCATGGAACTGACGGATGAGTTCCGACCCGACAACAGGGACGACCGCACACCCGCAGGTGGTTGGTTCAAAGGGGCCTGGATTCCTCACTGCTACCTGTCGCCGAGCACGCGTGACGCACTGGTATGGCCCGGGTGCGGCAATCGGAACTGCCGCACCCGGGCAGCCGAAAGGTAACGGAGAAAAGCAATGAGATTGCCGATGCCAAGGTCGATCGTACTCGGCGGGATTGGCGCCGACGCTCATTCGGTGGGTCTCACGCTGCTGAAACACGCCATCAGCGAGGCAGGCCATGCGGTCCACTTCATGGGCACGCAGAACAACCTCGACGACTTTTTCAGGCACGCGGTCGACGCGGATGTCGTGATGATCTCCTGCATGGACGGTCACCTGCGCCACTATCTGAAGGAATTTCCGGACCTGCTACTCAGGTATCCCGACATCGATGCGATCTGGTATGCCGGCGGAAATCTCGACGTGGGCAGTGCCGAACGGATACGCGGTGAAGCGCGCCGCCTGGGCTTTCGACGGGTCTTTCCGACGTACGTCGATATTCCGACGGTTCTCTCGGTCCTGGCCGAGGATCTCCTGACCAGGCGTCCTGGGGTACGCGGCAAACCCGCTGCTCCCCCCTGGCCCACCCAGCCGGGCACGGCACCGCCCGACCAGCGGCTGACCGTGGTCGACCTGCAACGGCAGCGACCCGCGGTTCTGGAATCCTGGCCGACCGGGGCGCGTGCGAGGGACCTGGCGGACAACGCGACGTTTCTCCTCCGGCAGCCGTCGTTCGCCGGGGCGCATGTGCCGCGGCTCCGGGCGGGACGACCGTTCCTGGTGCAGCCGCGTTCAGGCGTGGCGCTCGCCGCCGAGCAGCGCGCGGCATTCGGGGCCCTGCGTCGGGCCGGCGCGGACGTGATGTCCTACCAGATCGATTCGCTTACCAGAAACAACGACTACCAGAAGGCCGGTGAAGGGATCGCGGAGAGCCGGGAACGTGGTGCCTCCACGCTCAACGGATTTCCCATGGTAAATCACGGGGTCGACATTCTCCGGCAGTTGATCGCTGAGGTGCGGACGCCGCTACAGACCCGCCACAGCACACGCGACCCACGACTCCTCTGCGAGATTTCGTCTGCCGGTGGCGTCACCGGTTTCGAGGGTGGCGCGATCACGTACAACATCCCATACTTCAAGGACTACTCGCTCGCCCAGTCGCTCAGAAGGTGGCAGTACGTCGATCGTCTGGTCGGCTTCTATCACGAGAAGTTCGGCGTGGTCATCGACCGTGAGTTCTTCGGAACCCTCACCGCGGTCCTGGTCCCACCAAGTCTGGCGATCGTCGTCAATCTGATCGAGGCGATGCTGGCGGCCGGCCAGGGCGTGAGTTCCGTTTCACTCGGATACGCCGAACAGGGCAATCGATCCCAGGACATCGCGGCAATCAGGGTCCTGCGCGAACTGGGCCAGAAGTATCTGGCCAACCTGGGATACCCGGGAATCCAGGTCAACATCGTCTTCCACCAGCACATGGCGGCATTTCCACAGGACCGGGCGCGGGCGACGCAGTTGATCGTGGCCTCGGCCGCCACCGGCCGGCTGTCGGGGGCTTCACGGCTGATCGTCAAGACACCGGTCGAGGCGACCACCATTCCGTCGGTGTCCGACAACCAGGAGGGCCTGCGCCTCAGCCGGCTGGGCGCGAGTGAGGCGAACGGCATGGAGGTGGACGAGCGAACGGTACGCGAGGAGGCCACCATCCTGCGGGCGGAGGTGGATCAGATCCTTGAGAGTGTCCTGGTGGCCGGCGGCGGCAGCCTCACGGACGGCGTGGTGAAGGCTTTCGCGCGTGGTTATCTGGACGTTCCGTTCTCGCCCAGCGTCTACAACCGTGGCGAGGTGCTGACGGCTCGGGACGTTCAGGGCGCGGTGCGGTACCTGAACACTGGTCAGCTCAGGTTGAGCGCCGATGTCATCGACTTCCATCGGAGCCGGATGAGCGAACGTCGCAGGACCGAGGAACCACCTGTGCGAAGCGACTGGCAGCTTGTCGAACGCGATGTACTGCGAATACCAAGGGGTCACTATCGAAGGTGGCCGCTTGACGCGTGAGCGTTATTCAGTCGTGCCATGGCGAACAGGGACTGTGGGCGGTCCGAGCCCGCAGGACCCCGGAACCAACCGGGCCTCGACCCGTCACAGAAATGGATAGTCAAGATGGCAAAGAAATTCACGATCCCCGAATTCACGATCCCGAGCTCCATGGCCTCGGGGCTGTTGGGGCGGGACATAGCCGCGGATACACCTCTGGACAAATGGCCGGAAGATCCGTTCCGGACGACCAGCGTTGAGATCAAGGCACTGGGTGGCGAGATGCTGGCAGCGATCCGCGGGGACGCGGGGGGCGCCATCGTGCGGGTCGACCCGGAGGGGCTCAGCGACCACGAAGTCTGCACGCTGTACTGGAACCTCTTCACGACGCTTTTCCGTCCGGTCCCGCAGTACAGCTCCGGCGAACTCATCTATCCCGTTGAGGTCAAGGCCGGAGCCGCGGAGACCAGTCACTACTCGAGTTCGAACAAGGCGGGCAACTATCACACCGATGGCACCTTGCTGCCGGAGCTGCCCGACGTTGCATTCCTGTTCGGCTTGTCCGCGGCGAGGGGTGGGGAGACGCTGCTGATGGACGTCAACAACCTGGTCCAGCAGCTTACCCGGATCAACCCGGCACACGTCGCCGAACTGAGCCGACCCGTGCCCTTCGACGTGAAGGACCAGATCGCGGGAATCCGAATCAAACGGCAGCCCGTGCTCAAGCGCACAGCGGACGGCTACGAGCTGCGTTATGTCCGCATGTACATTGAGCAGGCGTTTGCGGCTGAGGACATGCCGGTGCCGGCAGAGCTTCTCGCGGCCATGGACGATTTCGACGAGGTCTCTTCTGCTGCGGCGGGAGACGCGGAGGCCGTGCTGCTCGAGCGTGGCGTCGGCCTGCTGTGGGACAACCGGCGGATGCTCCACGGCCGCCGACCTTTCCAGGAAACCACCTCCAATCGTAGGCTGCGCCGAATTTATGGGGTCCAGGACGACGGGCGAGCCAATTAATCGGGGCAAGCCCACGCACGACATGATCCGAGAACGTGAAGGATGGAGCACCGCATGCTGCCCACAGTCGATCTCTCCCACCCGCTGGAACCGGGCATGCCGCACGCGCGTACGGTCCCGGCCCCCGAATTCAAATCCACCAGCACATGGGCGGAACACCGGATGCGGGTCATGCGACTGGACATGCCGACCCACATCGGCACCCACCTGGACGCGCCCTCGCACTTCGTCGAGGACGGTGCCACGGTCGACCAGTTGCCGCTGTCGACGCTGGTCGGTCCGGCCTACTGCCTCCAGGTACTGCGAGACGGCCCCGACCCGATCACGGCAGCGGACCTGAAGTCCGCCGTTGACCTCGAACCCGGTGACGCACTGCTGATCCGCACCGGCTGGGACGACCGCTACGCCGAACCGGCTTACGTGGACGGGCACCCGTACCTCGCGGTCGACGCCGCCGAATGGGCTGTGGCCACAGGGCTTCGGCTCATCGGCATGGACACGATGAGCCCTGATCTGCCGATGAGCATGCGTCCGCCGAACTTCCCCTACGACGTACACCGCACGTTGCTGGGCGCCGGCACGCCGATCCTGGAGAACCTCGTGCTGCGGGAGATCCCGGACCGGTGGTGCACGCTGTTCATCGGCGTGCTCAATGTCCTCGGCGGTGACGGCGCACCCGCGCGGGCACTGGCCATGTTGGACTGAAAGACAGGGCTGCCCAGAGGCAGTCGGGCCTGCCCATGCGCGCCTTTCTGCCGGGCTTCTGCCGCCGGTGGGTGTGCGTTTCTCGGCTAATGTCAATACCGCGCATTCCCCATTCTTCTCTGCTTGAGGTGTTCAATGTCAGAGACATCGCCGATGGTCGCCGTGGACGGGCGATCATCCAGTGTCGAAATCCTGGACTGCACGCTCCGTGATGGTAGTTACGCCGTGGACTTCAAGTTCACCGAAAGCACGATCAGGAGAGTGCTGACCGGTCTTGAAGGATCAGGTGTTCGGTTCGTCGAGCTGGGCCACGGAATGGGCCTCAACGCCGCCGACCGCACGTCTCATCCAAGCCGTGTTTCCGACGTACGGTGCTTCAGCATCGCTTCCGAGACGCTGACGAGCGCGAGTTGGGGGATGTTCTGCATCCCGGGAATCGCCGAGCTGGATCATCTCCGACAGGCCGTGGCCGCCGGCATGCAGTTCGTCCGAGTCGGAGTGGATATCACTGCCGTCGCACCGGCCGAGGCCTTCATCGCCCTCGCCAAGGACCTCGGCATCACGGCGTTCGCCAACCTCATGAAGACGAACGTGCTCGGCTCCGACGGTGTCACGGATGCGGTCCGGCAGTGCGCGGAGTACGGCGCCGATACGGTCTACCTCGTCGATTCGGTGGGCGGTTACCTGCCGTCGGATGTCACCGAGTTGTTCGAGAAGGTCGGTCAGTCGGTGACGATTCCGCTCGGCTACCACGGACACGACAACCTGACCCTGGCCAACGCCAACTCGCTCGCGGCAGTGATGAGCGGAGCACGGTTCGTCGACACGACGCTCGACGGCATCGGCCGCGGAGCCGGCAACACCGTCACCGAGACGTTCGCAGCGACCCTTCACGCCTGGGGCCATCGCAACACGTACGACTTCCGGGCCCTCGCGGAGCTGAGCGAGTCCGCCATCCGCCCGTTGGAGCGACTGCACGACGACCGCACGTACCAGCTCGTCGGCGGCCTCACTCGAACTCACTCCAGCTTCTTCCCGCTGATCAGCAGGTGCGCGAAGACCGCGAACGTCGATGTCTTCGAGTTGATGGCCGCAGTCGCCGAAATCGACCGGGTCCACCCCGGAGAGGACATGGTGCTGGCGGCCGCCAACGCCATGGCCGCGCGCTAGCGGCGTCGCTACGGGTGTGGGTGACGCCGTGCTCGGAGCCGCTCGCCGTCGCCCGCCCCCGATGATTCGCATCCCCGGCCTGAGGAGATTCTGTGGAAACGAATGACCCGGTGATCCTGCTGATCGACCCCGCCAGCAGAAACGGACCGGACTACAGGGCGGCCATACACGATCTTGGTTTCGCCGTGCTCTCGCTGTCCACAGGGGTGTCCACGGCCGCGAACCAGCAGGCCGGCCCCGACGGCGAGATGTCGCTCCAAGTCAGCGACGTGGACGACGCCGTCCGGCAGGTTCGTGCGGCTGGGGTCGACGTGCGCGCTGTCGTCCCCGCCCATGGGGCGAGCCTCCACGTGGCAGACGAGATCGCGGCGCGGCTCGGCCTGCCCGGGAACGACCCCGCTCTGGGCTGGGCGCGACTCAACAAGGCGGCGATGCGGGCCAGGGCAGCGGAAACGAGCGTCCGTATTCCGGAGCACCGGCTGGCCCACTCCCTCGGTGAGGTGGCGGAGGCCGCACGGGACATCGGCTTTCCCGTCATCGTGAAGCAGACGATGGGAACGGGGTCCTATGGCGTTTCTGTGATCAGTGACGCGGCGGCTCTGGACGAGGCAGGCAAGGTGTGGACGGTGGACCTGCTCGGCCTGCCGGTCACCGAATGGTTGGTGGAGCGCTACGTACGCGGGCGCGAGTACGCCGTGAACTTCTGTAGCGCCGACGGTGAGCACCGGCTGATCGACATCTGGGAGTACCGACGGCCCGACCACCGGGACTACGACTTTCCCCTGTGGGACATCATCCAGATCGACAGCGCCCATCCCGACCACGTCCGAGTGGAGCGGTTCTGTAGGCAGGTGCTCGATGCGTTCGGCATCCGCCAGGGGCCGGGCCACATCGAGGTCAAATGCAGTGGCGACGGAGACGACGTCTACCTGATCGAGCTCGCGGCCCGGTTCACGGGCGGACCTGCGGTGCCGATGTGGACGAGGCACTCTGACCTGCGGCCGTTCCACGACGCCGTGGAGTGCTACCTCGGCCGTCGTCCGAACATGATCGACGGGGATCACGGGTTCAGGGCTGTGCTCGGCTCCGTTGTCATCCGCAACGACGACGCCCCCGGCACGCTGGTGGCCGTGCACGGGCTGGATGAGCTGGGCGCCCTGCCCGGCATCGCTGATGTGCTCGTGGAGTTCAGGCCCGGCGACCATGTGCCGACCACCACCCACAACATGTGCATTCCGGTCAGTGCCTCGGTGCACGGGCCGGACCGAGCGACCGTGCTCCGCACCATGGCCATCGCTAGGGAGACGGTCAGGCTGGAGATCGCCCCCGACCCTGCCGAGCCGACCGTAGCGGCACCGGACGCTGTCGCCGCAGGCTGAGTGCGTCACCGACGCGATCGAGAGCCGTGCTCCTGACCGTGGCGGGCTGTGGGGGATCGAACAGCACGTCTGCCGGCCGTGGCTGCCTTCAGCTCGCGTCCGCAGATGCCCCCACCTGAGAGATTCCCAGGGCGAAAGCCTGTAGTGCGGCGGTCAGTCGCGGGGCGAAGTCGAGGGCGATATGGCCCCAGCGCGGCTCCTGCTCATAGAGTTCCGCGAGGGTGGCGGTGGGGTGGGACACCTGCCAGAAGCCCGCAGCCAGGGTGACGGACACGGCCACTAGCGTCTCGATCTGCTGGAGGGCCAGACTGCTGGCGTGCTCGAGCGCGGCGGCGATCTCGTCGCGGGCGGCGAAGGCGTTGGTCTTGAAGCGGCGGGCCCGTTCGATGTCGACGTCGCCTTCAAGCCTGAGGGCCACGTGGGTGAGCAGGTCGCAGAAGATCGGCAACCTGATCAGCGTCCTGCTGACCACTGCCGCGGTCTGTGCCGGAGTGAGCCCGGTCTGGAGCGCGATCTCAGCCTTGAGCGCGTCGCGCCACTGGCCCCAGCCCCGCTCGGCCAGCTCCAGAAACAGCTCCTCCTTGCTGGCGTAGTAGCGCCGCACACCGGTGCGGTGCAGGCCCGCGCGTTCCGTGACCTGCGCCAGCGTGACGTAGCGCACGCCCCCGAGTTCAAGCACCATCGCTTCGGCCGCGTCGAGCAGATCCTCTGCTCGACGGGCCTTGTCTTCGGTGGATCGGGCTCTCTGACGCACCCCAGGAGAATAACGCACCCGAAGATGCGTTTGCCCTGAAGGGTGCGTTGCGGTCCCGTTCAAACGCATTTGGACGCCAGGGGAACCAGCGGCGCTGACACTGCGGCCATTTTTACCGCTCGGGCAGGACGAGGATGATGCGGCCGTTGGCCGCGCGATCCTCAAGCCGGCGGTGGGCAGCCGCGGCCTGCGCGAGGGGGAGCAGTTCGATCGCGGTGTCCAGTAGACCGTCTACGGCTGCCTTCAGCGCGGCTTCGGCCGCAGGTTTGACGGCGTCGGGATGGGCCGGAATGTATTCGCCGGCGTTGAAGCCGGTGACGGTGTGGTTGCCGTACCAGACCTGGTTGCCATCGACCCCGTGGTTCCAGTCGCCGCTGGCGTTGCCGACCAGCAGGAGCCGGCCGAGGGGAGCGAGCAGGGCGAGGCTGTTCGTTCGGACGGCCCCGCCTACGGGGTCGATGATGACGTCGAACTTCTCGTCGCCCAGGGCCTCGGGCAATTGGGCGGAGTCCACGATCGCGTCGTACGGCAGCCTGGTTCCGGCGGCCGTGCTGAGCTTCTCGGCGCGGACGGTGCCGACCACCCGGCTGGCGCCCAACTGCCGGGCGATGCCGGGAAAGGCCGCCGCGAAGGCCCCCAGCGCGCCATGGACGAGGATGCTCTGGCCCGCGGTCATGCGGATGGCGCGGGTGAGGCCGATGTGCGCCATGATCGCCTTGGGGACGATGGCGACGGCGAGGGCCGGATCGATGTCGAAGCCTTCCATCGACACGACCTGCGATTCCCGGCCGACCCAGATGGGCGCGTACCCGCCCGACCCCATGGAGGGGAGTGCGACCACCCGCTCGCCAACGGTGAGGCCGGTGACCCGTGCCCCGACCGTACGGACAGTGCCGGCGACCTCAAGACCGGGGACGTAGGGCGGCGTCGGCAGCCCCTCGCGGTCCTTGTACAGCCCCTGCCGGATATGGACGTCGACGAGACCGACGGCCGCATGGGTGACGTCGATGGCGACCTGGTCGGGGCCCGGCGCCGGATCGGGGACGTCAGCGAGTGCGAGCACGTTCGGGTCGCCGAATCGGCTGACCTGCACAGCTTCCATGGTGGTTCTCTTCCTCGGATAGCGCACGTCGTGATGCGTTAAGTTGACCGTATCACCGTGCTGAGGCAGAACGCATCTTGAGGTGCGTTACGTGGCGATGCTGAATCCCGGTAGGCGCACAGGTGTGTTGGGCCCCGTCGGATACATCGACGGCCCGACCGGTCAGATGTAGCCCTCGCGTATGGCGTAGGCCACGGCGTGGGCGCGGTTGCGCAGGTTCAGCCGCGCCATGACGTCGTGCAGGTTGCCCTTGACGGTGCGTTCCGAATAGCTGAGCCGGTCCGCGATCTCCTTGGTGCTGAGCCCGTGCGCGACCAGCTCCAGCACTCTCAGCTCACGCGGGGTGGGCCGGCCTGCCACCACGGTGCCCACCTCGACACCCCGGGCCCTGCCCGCCCGCTGCGCCATCAACCGCCGCAGCAGGTCATCCGGGATGTCACTCTCGTCCCGCCAGGCCGCCCGGATGGCCTGGGCAAGCTGGACCTCCGTCGCCTGCCGCCGCCACACGATACCGCGCACCCCCGCCTCCAGGACCAGCTCCAACTGCCGCTCATCGAGCCCGTCCACCACGAGAACGACCCGGGCCCGGGAGTTCACCACCAGCTTCCGAAGCCGCACGCACGCAGCCGAGTCGAAGGCGTCCACCAACACCACCGCCACGTCCACGTCCACGTCCGCACCCGCCGCCACACCCACCGACCCACGCCCGGACCGCCGCACCACTGTCATGTCATACCGCCGGGCCAGATACCCCGTCACACCGGCACGCGCCAGCGGATCACCCTCACAGACAGCCACCCTGATCAGAGGCACAGGCGGCCTGAACAGGGAAAGGCCCTCCGGTACCTTCCGGCGGTCCGCACCCTCACGCTCCGAGACATCACCAGAGGCAGGATCGTGCAACACCACGTCGGCTTCTCCGGGGGGAGTCCTTCCGGCACCGGAGCTCGTCGGTGTAGTCATTGCTGTACTCACGGCGTCAAGTTAGGCAAGCACGCGATGCGCGGCCTCTACGGTGACCGGTCAGTGGTCATCAACGGCGGACTGTTCAACTTCGGCCGTCCAGCCGCCGTCCTGTATCTCTCGTCCGGTTCGACGGCCGACGTCCACGCGTTGTCCCGGACGTCGAGGAGGGCGTCGTGGGCGGCGTCGGCGATGGTCATGCCGACCGAGGATGCAAGCCGTGACCGCGCTGGGCGGCGGCGGGCGCGCGGCCGGTGGCTGCCGGCGGCCCCGGCCCTCAGTGCGGTCACGGGTGCTTCCACTTCGGCGCGGCAACGAGACGATCTTCCCGCTCGCCGTTCTCGCCGTTACGGCGCAGGCCGGGACAGGTACCTCGCCGACGTGCGCGAGAGCCACGCTTACTTTTTTGTGCGTACTGCCTGCGTCGCCCGACACCGCCTACGCTGTCGACAAGCCGGAATTCATGGAGTTGTCCATGGGAACGCAATTGAGGAGACCGTGCCGCTTGTCGCACTGTAGGTGTCCTCACCGGCAGGTGAAAGGAAGACCTGTGGCCGCACAAGCCGCTTCGCTTGCGTCGATCGATGTCGGATCAATCCGCCTGACCTACATACCGGACGGCGTTACGCACCTCCGGCCTACCTCTCAATTTCCGAACACAACGCCGGAGTTGTGGGCCGAGCGGAAGGATTCCCTCGACGAGGACGGCTGGCTCGTCATGACACTCGGGTCCTTCCTCGTCGAATCGGGTGGCAGGACGGCTCTGATCGATCTGGCCTGGGGTCCGGAATCCATCGAGATGCCGCCGACCGAGGGTGGAGCACCAGGAGGGGACGTTGTCGGCGGAGCCCTGCTGGACAATCTCGCCCTCCTGGGCGTTCAGCCCTCGGACATCGACATCGTCATGTACACCCACCTGCATCCGGATCACACGGGATGGGTCGTCGACCCTGAGTCCGGTCAGTTCACCTTTCCCAACGCGGTGAACGTCGTGGCCTCGACGGAATGGAAGTTCTGGCACGAGGCCTCCGAACCCGGAGCGACCGGTCTCGGCCCGCGTCCGGAACAGTCAGCGGTGATGCGCGAGCACCTCAGGCTGGTAGAGGACGGCGACAGCCCCATCGACGGGGTCCAGCTCATGCTGACCCCCGGGCACACGCCCGGACACACTGCGTTCGTCGTCGCCTCGGAGGGCCAGCGCGCCATCATTCCCGGTGACGCGATCCACTGCCCGGCGGAACTGCTGCTGCCGGAATTGCAGTTCGTCCATGATCACGACCCGGCGCTCACTCGGGCGGCGAAGTCGCATCTTCAGCGGGAGTTCCTCAAGCCGAACACCATCGTGGCGGGAGGTCATTTCCCAGACCCGGTCTACGGTGTTTTCCGTGATGATTCTGACCAGCGGCGGCTGATTCCGGTGCGCCGCCTCAATCGCAGGTCATGACGCCCGACGAACGGACTCCGGCACATCGGGTTTCCCAGGTGGTCATCGCTCGGCGCCTGTGCGAGCCAGCTGCTTGACGATACGGGCGACCATACGGTGGGTCGCCGCGATATTCGCCCCTGAAACGGCCACCCCACCGGGGAGCATCAGCCAGACCGCACCGACATCGTCAGATGAAAGGCGCAGGGGGGCCGCAATACAGTTGATTCGCGGGTTGGCCCCGCCTGCGTCGACCACCAACTGCATGTCGCCGCGGTGTGCCTGCTCATGAGCGCGGATACAGGCCACTCTGCCTGCCACGAGGCCATATCTGGTCAAGGTCCGGCTGTCGACGATCATCCCTGGGATCGGTTCGTGAACAAGATGACGTGCTCCGGGGAAAACTTCGACGACCATGCTCTGGCCTGCCATCTCAACGCTGAGTGCGACCAGGCCTCCGGTGGCGACGGCAAGATCCATCATGGGCCTGCGGGCCACCTCGCGTAGACGTGGCTCCGCTGGAACTGAAGCTCCCAGTTCCACGAGTGCGGGACCGGGCCGCCAGCGGCCGGCTGTCCTCTCGGCGGCGCCGACCTCCTCAAGCTGTGCGAGAAGCCGGTGCACCGTTGTCCGTGGCAAACCGCAATCTCGCTGGAGTTCACTGACGCGGGCATGTCCAAGGCGATGGAGTGACGTAAGCAACTGGAAGGCCCCGCGGATGACCGCACGTGATGCTGGGGTCACTTCGGGGTCGTTCGCAATCACAACTGCAACCTACTACATCGCATCAATGTATGGCCTTGGCATCTATGCGTGGGGCACACAGGACACGCAATTGAACATAGAGCCGTCCGTCGATGTTGACTACTGATCGGTTATCGAGTGAGGCCGTGGTCCGGGTGTCTGCCCGAATCGATGGTCAGGAACACAGAGGCGATATTCGGGGTAAGCGCTGCACGCCCAGGCCGCCCAGGGGTGCCTTCACGTGCGCGTCCGGCTCCACCCGGTGTCGCGGGTGCTCGGAGGCATGATCCTGGAGGAGGGGCGCAAGTACGTCGACGAGCTCCAGCAGCTCGGGACGCCGGTGCTGGCGGACGTGGTGCCCCGGCGCTACGACGAGCTGTTCGCGTTCACGGACCGCTGGGCGACCAGGGGCCGCAGCTACGACCTGCGGACGATGTGCGGGGTTGGTCCTTCTGGTCGGGTGCGGCTGGGTCGTGGTTGCTCGCGCAGTTCCCCGCGCCCCTGATCGGCGGGGCTGAGCATGCTGCCCACCTGCGGGAAGGCGCCCGAAGGGGGCGCGGGGAACTGCGCGCTCAGCCCCCATCCGGCAGTCAGCCGGGACGCAGACGGCAAGGGGCTGGTCGGACCGTGCTCAGGGGCGCGAAAAGCGGCCTCCGGAGGTCTCCGCGGTCAGGTGGTGAGGGTGGGGTAGTCGGTGTAGCCGCGGTGGTCGCCGCCGTAGAAGGTGGACGGGGCGGGGGTGTTGAACGGCCCGCCGGCGGCGAGACGGCGCGGCAGGTCGGGGTTGGCCAGGAACAGCGCACCGAAGGCGACCGCGTCCGCACTGCCGTCCTCGATCAGCTTCAGCGCGTCGGGCCCGGTGACGTCGGGTTGGGTGAACGGGTTGAGGACGAACGTGCCGGCCCACGCCTTACGCAGGTGTGCGGTCAGCGTCCGGTCCGAGCTCTCCACGAGGTGCAGATACGCCAGGTCCAGGCCGGCCAGCCGGTCCAGCAGCGCGGTGTAGGCCTTGGCCGGGTCGCCCTCGGACATGTCGTTGTACGGGTTTCCGGGCGAGATCCGCAGGCCGACCCGGTTGCCGCCGATCGCCTCGGCCACGGCCGCGGCGACCTCGACGGCGAACCGGATCCGGCCCTCGACTCCCGCGCCCCAGGCGTCGGTGCGCAGGTTGGTCCGGGGGCCGAGGAACTGGTGAATCAGGTAGCCGTTCGCACCGTGGATCTCGACGCCGTCGAACCCGGCCTCGATGGCGTTGCGGGCCGCAGCGGCGAAGTCCGCGACGACCTGCCGTATCTCCGGCTCGCTCAGCTCCTTCGGTGCCACGAAGTCCTTCGGCCCCTCGTACGTGTGGACCTGGCCCTTGGCGGCCACGGCCGACGGACCCACGGGGACGAGCCCGTCGGGCAGCAGGCTCGGGTGGCTGATCCGGCCGGCGTGCATCAACTGGGCGAAGATCACCCCGCCTTCGCGGTGCACGGCGTCGGTCACCGTCCGCCAGGCCCGCACCTGCCCCGGCGTGTGCAGGCCGGGGGTGTTCGGGTAGCCCTGGCCGGCCGCCGTGGGCTGGATGCCCTCGGTGACGATCAGGCCGGCGCCCGCGCGCTGCGCGTAGTACGTCGCCATCAGCTCCGTCGGCTCCGCGCCGGACCCGAAGGCGCGGTTGCGGGTCATCGGCGCCATCACGACGCGGTTTGCCAGGGGCTTGCCACCCAGGACGATCGGATCGAAAGCAGTGCTCATGGCCTCTTCCTCGCGTTGCTCGCCTTGATCGCGTTCCTTGCGGTGAGTGGTGCTCCGCGGCTTGGCGGTTCACCACCTCCACCACATTTGCCTGTTCGGACAGGTAATCGCGATACCTGTCCGAACAGGCAAATGTCGGTGACCCATTCCTGACAGGGGAAATGACCTGCGTCACAGGCCGCCGTTCGGCTCTTGTCCCCGGGCGTCCACGCTGGCCAGCGGATGTCTCGAGGCCGGGAGGTAGAGTTGACTGATCGGACAGGGGAGCGAGGAACCGCGATGGTGCAGTCCACACCGGAGCCCCGGAAGGAGCGCTCGCAAGAGTTCTCAGGAGAGGCTCGGGAAGCCACCGTGCCCCTGCCGGCCGCGGCGAGCGGGGGGCCTGTCAGCCATGCGATCTTCCGCCTGGCCCGGCTGCACCGCATGTTCGCGGGGCAGCTGCTGCGTCGCATCGGCCTGCATCCCGGCCAGGAGCTGGTCATGATGCACCTGTGGGAACTCGGCCCTCAGAGGCAGGCCGACCTGGTACGGCTCATGGACTCCGACGCCGCCACCATGACCCGCAGCGTCCGGCGTCTGGAACAGGCCGGCTGTGTCTGCCGCCGCCCCTCACCCACCGACAAGCGCGCATCGCTCATCGAACCCACCGCTGCCAGCCATGCCCTGCGCCGCGAGGTCGAGCAGGTCTGGAGCCGGCTCGAAGACCTCGTGACGGCCGGCCTGTCCGCCGAGGAGCGCGAGACGGCCCTACTCACCCTGGGACGCCTGGAGCGGAATCTCCTACGGGCCACCGCCGAGCCCGCAGGCACTGGCGCAGACGTGGACACAGGCGCAGACGCAGAAGTGGACGCGGGCGCAGACACGGATGATGGAGGTCCGAGCGCGCTGCCCCGATGAGTTCCGGCCGGGTCCCGAGGTGCCGGTGACCGTCGTACACGCTGAACACGTAAGACGGCCCTACGCGTACGACGCCGCCCGGCACGAGACCCCAAGGTCGCCATCACCACCACGCCGAGTGACCACCGCTAGTTCAAGAAGAACGCTCCGGACTAGTACTGCAACGACACTCCGTGACGTGGTGCGCGTGGCGTCGTTGACTTCTTCGTGGTGGAAGAGGTAGCTGACGGGTGGTCAGGGGCGTTCGATGACTTCGTGGCGCGGTTCGCAGGGCGCTTCGGGCGGGTGGAGCCGCGGCGGCGGATGGTGTCTTATCTGCGGGGACTGCTGAGTGAGGCGGAGCGCAAGAACGGCTGGACGCTGGCTGAGGCCGCCGGGGACACAGGTCCCCAGGGGATGCAGCGGCTGTTGAACCACTACTTGTGGGATGTGGATGCGCTGCGTGACGACGTCCGTGACGCGGTGGTGGAGCATATCGGGGATCCCGCGCGGGGGGTGCTGATTCTTGACGAGACGGGATTTCTGAAGAAGGGGGTCCGGTCGGCGGGGGTGGGCCGGCAGTACTCGGGGACTGCCGGCCGGATCGAGAATTCCCAGATCGGGGTGTTCCTGGCCTATGGGTCCGACCGGGGGCGGGCGTTGATCGATAGGGATCTGTATCTGCCGAAGGACTGGGCATCGGATCGTGAGCGGTGCCGGGCGGCGGGTATCGGTGACGAGGTCGAGTTCGCCACCAAGCCGGACATGGGATTACGTATGCTGCAGCGTGCCGTGGATTCCGGCATCCCCTTCGGGTGGGTGACCGCGGACGAGGTGTATGGCCAGACGAGCCGCCTGCGGCTGTGGCTGGAGGAACACGACATCCCTCATGTTCTCGCGGTCCCGAAATCGCAGATGGTCATGACCATGGAATTCTTCGGCCAGGCCCGCGCGCACAAGCTGGTCAGTGAGCTTTCCGACGCCGCGTGGACGCTCCTGAGCTGCGGTGACGGTGCTCATGGCCCGCGTGAGTATGACTGGGCGGCGGCCCCGATCAGGCCCTGGCGGCGAGAAGGCTGGGACCACTGAGGTTTTCTCAGAGAAATGATCTTCGCGAAGCGTTGTGAACCGCTCGCCTCGGGGTGGATCGGACGAACTCATCCTGGTCGTGAGCAGACGTAAAGCCCCTGGTAGGACAGGTCTCACCACAAGAACTCGTCCGACCCACCAGAGGCTTCACGTTGGTCACCTATGTTGCCACGCTCGATGTTTCGCGCCATGTCGTGGATCACCTTTCACGACTGCTGGCCGCCCACCGGCGACGGTTGGGCACTCCGCGGGGGTCGCGGGCGCTGGGTCCGTTCCGTCAGGCCGTGCTGGTGCTGCGCTGGTTCCGCGAGCAGGCGTGCGTGCACTGTCTGGCCCGCGACGCCGGGGTCTCCCAGGCCACCGGCTACCGCTACCTCCACGAAGGCATCGACGCGCTGGCCGCCCAAGCCCCCGACTTGCACGACGTCCTGAACCGCTGCCGGCGGGAAGGAATGACGCACGTGATTTTGGACGGCACACTCATCGAGTCCGACCGTCTCGCCGGCGTCCGCGACAACGGCAACGACCTGTGGTTCAGCCAGAAGCACAAGGCGTTCGGCGGCAACGTGCAGTTCCTGTCCTCCCCGAACGGCACCCCGCTGTGGGTCTCCGATGTCGAGCCCGGCTCCACCCCCGACATCACAGCGGCCCGTATCCACGTCCTGCCCGTTCTGTACAAGGCCGCCGCCGACGGTTTGCCGACTCTTGCCGACAAGGGTTACATCGGCGCCGGAATCGGCATCCACATCCCGGTGCGCCGCCCCCAGGGTAGATCTGAGCAAGCCCTCCACACCGATACCCGAACTACGAACACCCTGATCAGAGATCTGCGCGCCCTCGGCGAACGCGCAGCCGCCGAACTCAAGGAACGCTGGCGCGCGCTCAAGAAGGTCTCGCTCAGTCCCAGCCGGATCGGCGACATCGCCCGTGCCGCACTCGTCCTCAACGGAATCTTGAAATGATCTTCGTTGAGAAAACCTCACTGGCTGCTGGCACGGCGCAGCCTCACGGATCCCACGGACATTGCCTACTACATCTGCTTCTGTCTCGCTGGGACTTCGCTGGACGAGCTTGCCCGAGTCGCAGGATCGAGGTGGATGGTCGAGGAGTGCTTCCAGACCGCGAAGAACGAAACGGGGCTCGATCACTACCAGGTCCGCGGTTACATCGCGTGGTACCGACACATAACCCTCTCCATGGCCGCCCTTGCCTTTCTCGCCATCCTGCGGGCAGAGGCAAAAAAGGGGATCCACATACCGGCAGCGACCAATCCCTCATACCCGTGACCATGAACGAGGCCCGGCGGATCTTCAATCGCATCTCTTCTCCTATCCGTCACAGCATCCAGCACCTGCTCGCCTGGTCTCTATGGCGGAGAAGAAGTCAAACCCGGTCCCGCATCAGCCACTACAAACGCAGAGGACATCACGGAGTGTCGTTGCAGTACTAGAGGTCCACTACCTCCGAACGGGTCGCGAGATCCGGCTCCAGGTGACCGTCCCCGCCGCAACGGCTCGGGAACTCGGCCGTCTGACCCGGGAAGTGCTCGCGCCGCCCACGACGGCTGGTCAGGGATCTGACCAGCCATGTTCTGGGCGCCCCCGGCAGGACTCGAACCTGCGGCCAAGCGCTTAGAAGGCTCCTGCTCTGTTCCGACGCTTTCGCTCGTTCGGGTCTAGTGCTTGGTGGGTGGGCGTCAGCGATTTGAGGGTCGGCATGGTGATTCGCTCACGGCAGACATATTGAGCCCGGAAGGGACTGGAATGGCGCGGCGAAGCGAGTGAACCTAGAGCAGCTCACCGAAGATCGTCTGCGTGATCGGCGGAATATAGCACGGGATCGCCGGTTACCCAAACCGGTGATTCTCCGGACTATTGGAGAGGTTCGGTCGCTGTGCGATTCACATGCGGTGCCAGGACTGCCGTACCTACCCCATGCCTCACCTCAAGGAGCTTGACCATGGTTGCAGTTGTTGACGCCAAAACGACCCTTCTGGCCGATCGGCAGTGTTTTTCGATCCTGGACTGGGCCGCCGAACAGCCTCAGAGTGGCCTCGTACTGCGGGCTTTCCTGGCGTCCATCGCTCTCGCGGCGCTGCAGCCGAAGGAAGCCTTGGTGCTGCGCGTCCGAGACGTGGAACTCACGGACGACGGCAGCGGTTGGCTGCTGATCCGCCCTCAGGGTCAAGAGCGCCGCGAGACGGATTCGGGGCGCGCGGGCGCCGAACGGCGTGTTCCCGCCTGCCGGGAACTGGTGGCGCTCCTGAAGGCGGAGATCACCCGGCGCGATCTCCGCCCCGATGACGCGATATTCGTTCTCGACGATGGGCGACCGCTGACCGCCCCGGTCTACCGGAAGATCTGGCGGCAAGCGCGGGCGGCGGTTCTGGAAGCGCACGAGGTCGACTCGTCGCTCGGCAGGAATATCTCGGCTCTGCGTGACGCGTGCATCGCGGCGTGGCTGAAGAACGGTGACCAGACCGCGGCGCACATCCTCACGGTTGCCGAGTGCCCTGGAATGAGCGCTCCTCGCCTTGCCGAACGCTTCGCGCACTGCCTTCGCAAGCCGACACGGGATGAAATCCCTTGGGACCGGCTCGAAGCTGCCCTCGCCCTTCCTGACCTGTCGAGTGAGCCGGCCCCGACCGCCGTGCGCCGTCCGTAGCGCTGTTCCGCGTTGCGGATCCTCCGCGATTCCCTTCCTGTCGCATGAAAAGGCAACGGGTGGGCGGAACTGGATTTCCGCCCGCCCGGGCTCACCCCTCTCCTACCTCACAGAGAACCATCGATGCCTGGACGATCTTTGCTTGCCGCTACCGCTTCCTCGGGCGCTGTATCCGCTGCCTTCCTGACCGTGAAGGACGCAGCCGACTATCTCGGCCTCTCACCCCACACGCTCTACGTCTGGCGCCACCGTCGCCAGGGACCCCCGAGCTTCCGTATGGGACCCCGCGGTCGCGTCATGTACCGGCTCGAAGCGCTCGACGCCTGGGTCCGCGAACAGGAGCAGGCCGACTCCTGCTCCAACCCGGCCCTCAACCCGCTCAACACCCCTCTGCAGGAGCGGTCCAGCCGCTTCCTCGGCGCGTGAAGCCCCAAGCTCTGTAGAGCGTTGTCTCCATCCCCATCACCAAGGAGCTCCACCTGGCCGGCTACATAGAAGACCGATGGTTGAAGAAGCGCCCCAACCCGAAGACCGGCAAACGTGACCGCACCGCCATGTACGGCAAGTGCACCCGTTACCGCGTCAAGGGCATCCCCGGAGTCAAGGACCGTTCCTTCGACGCCCTCCAGGACGCCAAGACCTGGCTCGCCCAGGCTCAGACCGACGCTCGCCGAGGAGAGTTCGTCGATCCGCGCGATGGGGCCATCTCTCTCAAGGACTACATTGCCAACCACTGATGGCCCACCCAGAGGAGTTCGCGCCGGTACCGGTCACCCTGCCCTGGGACGACCCGACGCCCTCGGAGACGCCGGTGGAAGCCAAACACCGGCGGCCGAGGACCTACAGTCTCCTGGTGACGGGACGCGAACGGAAGGCCGTCAACCGGAACTACTTCAACTCCTACGTGTGGAAGCCCGCTCTGGCTGCGGCGAGCGTGATCGCTCCGCTCGATGCGGGTAATACCGACGGTGCTCGCGTGTGGGAGCCGTCCCGTGAGCACGGCTTCCACGCTCTGCGCCACTTCTTCGCCTCCGAGGAACTGGAGGCCGGCGAATCGATCGTCTCGCTGGCCCGCTGGCTGGGGCACTCCGACCCCGGGTTCACGCTGCGGAAGTACTCCCACTTCCTGCCCCGGGCCGGTGCACGCGGCAGCGCCGCTATCGATGCGATCTTCGCGTAGCCGCAGCTGGCCGGCAGAGGCCGTGGAGCGTGGCCAGTAGCCCACTGCGGACCCAAAGTCCCAGAGAAGTCCCAGAGGCGCCGCCGCACCCCTCCCTGACCCGCTAAGTGGCAGGTCAGCCGGGGTGCGGCGGCATTCGCACATCAGATGTCCCGGAAGGTCTCGATCTGCGCGCCCACGGAGTTCAGCCGCTCCGCGAGGTCCTCGTAGCCGCGGTTGATGACGTACACGTTCCGCAGGACGGAGGTGCCCTCCGCGGCCATCATCGCCAGCAGGACGACCACGGCGGGGCGCAGTGCCGGCGGGCACATCATCTCGGCCGCGCGCCAGCGCGTCGGGCCCTCGACCAGCACCCGGTGCGGGTCGAGGAGCTGGAGGCGCCCGCCGATGCGGTTGAGGTCGGTGAGGTAGATGGCCCGGTTGTCGTACACCCAGTCGTGGATCAGCGTCTTGCCCTGCGCCGACGCGGCGATGGCCGCGAAGAAGGGGACGTTGTCGATGTTCAGGCCGGGGAACGGCATCGGGTGGATCTTGTCGATGGGGGCCTGGAGCTTGGACGGGCGGACGGTGAGGTCCACGAGGCGGGTCCGGCCGTTGTCCGCCACGTACTCCGCGGACATGTCGTGGTCGAGGCCCATCTCCTCCAGCACCGCGAGCTCGATCTCCAGGAACTCGATCGGCACCCGGCAGACGGTCAGCTCGGACTCGGTGACCACGGCGGCGGCCACCAGGCTCATCGCCTCCACCGGGTCCTCGGAGGGCGAGTAGTCCACGTCCACGTCGATGGTGGGCATGCCGTGCACGGTCAGCGTGGTGGTGCCGATGCCGTCGACCTGTACGCCGAGTGCCTCCAGGAAGAAGCAGAGGTCCTGGACCATGTAGTTGGAGGAGGCGTTGCGGATGACGGTCACGCCGTCGTGCCGGGCGGCGGCGAGCAGGGTGTTCTCGGTGACGGTGTCCCCGCGTTCGGTCAGCACGATGGGGCGTTCCGGGGTGACGTCCCGCTGCACGTCGGCGTGGTAGAGGCCTTCGGTCGCCGTGATCTCCAGGCCGAAGCGGCGCAGCGCGATCATGTGCGGCTCGATGGTGCGGGTGCCGAGGTCGCAGCCGCCCGCGTACGGCAGCCGGAAGCTGTCCATACGGTGCAGCAGCGGGCCGAGGAACATGATGATCGAGCGCGTGCGGCGTGCGGCCTCCGCGTCGATCGCGTCCATGTCCAGGTCGGCCGGCGGCACGATCTCCAGGTCCACGCCGTCGTTGATCCAGCGGGTGCGGACACCGACGGAGTTCAGCACCTCGAGCAGGCGGTAGACCTCTTCGATGCGGGCGACCCTGCGCAGCAGCGTCCTGCCCTTGTTGAGCAGGCTGGCGCAGAGCAGCGCCACGCAGGCGTTCTTGCTCGTCTTGACGTCGATGGAGCCGGAGAGACGGCGTCCGCCGACCACACGCAGGTGCATGGGACCTGCATAGCCGAGGGAGACGATCTCGCTGTCCAGGGCTTCTCCGATCCGGGCGATCATCTCAAGGCTGATGTTCTGGTTCCCGCGCTCAATACGATTGACTGCGCTCTGGCTGGTGCCGAGCGCTTCGGCCAGCTGCGTTTGTGTCCAGCCGCGATGCTGACGGGCGTCACGGATGAGCTTGCCGATACGTACGAGGTAGTCATCTGACATGCGTGCAGGATATCTCAGATATGAGATGAGTCGCGCGTTGAGGGTGGCGCGCTGGCGTGGCGGGCCGGGGAGGGGCAAGGGGATGGGGTGGGCTCCGATCGAGCCCGTGCGCACCTGGGTGCACTACGACGGTCCGTCGAAAGCCCGACCCCCGCAACTCGGCGACACCGTCCGCACCGGGTACGGCATCGCGTACCCGGCCTGCTCGGTGACCCTGACCTGCGGTGTCGGTCCCGGCATGACGTCCTTCGCTTTCGGGGCGCGAGGCCCGTTGCCGTACCTTCGTCGCCTTCCGTGTCCTCTGCGGAAAGCCGTGACCCTTCTGCGCCTGCCCCGTGCGCGGACGTTCACGCCCCCGGCGACGTGCTTTCACCGTGCCGGTCCGCACGCGGCGGCCCGCGTCGCCGATCCGGGCGCGGCCGGCGGGAACGGGGCACCCCTCCGGGCATGACCGTCCCGCACCGATGTACTAGAGTTATCTCGACATCGAGATATCTGCCGGGCGCACCTGGCTGCCAATCCCGGTAAGGGCTACCTAACCAAGCCTTACCTTATCGGACAGGCGGGCGAGCCGTGACGGCACCGCGCGGCGGCAGCCGCACCCGCCTTGCGGTCGGTGGTATGCGCGGATACGTACATACGAAGGAGACTGTCGTGTCGGCCAACAGCTTCGACGCCCGCGCCACGCTGCGCGTGGGCGACGAGTCGTACGAGATCTTCAGGCTGGACAAGGTCGAGGGCTCCGCGCGCCTTCCCTACAGCCTGAAGGTCCTGCTGGAGAACCTGCTCCGCAACGAGGACGGCGCGAACATCACCGCCGACCACATCCGGGCGCTCGGCTCCTGGGACTCGGGGGCGCAGCCCAGCCGGGAGATCCAGTTCACCCCGGCCCGTGTGATCATGCAGGACTTCACCGGCGTGCCCTGCGTCGTCGACCTCGCCACCATGCGCGAGGCCGTCAAGGCGCTCGGCGGCGACCCGGCGAAGATCAACCCGCTCGCGCCCGCCGAGCTGGTCATCGACCACTCCGTCATCGCCGACAAGTTCGGCACCCCGGACTCCTTCGCGCAGAACGTCGAGCTCGAGTACGGCCGCAACCGCGAGCGCTACCAGTTCCTGCGCTGGGGCCAGACCGCGTTCGACGAGTTCAAGGTGGTGCCGCCCGGCACCGGCATCGTGCACCAGGTCAACATCGAGCACCTGGCCCGTACGGTCATGGTCAGGAACGGCCAGGCCTACCCGGACACGCTGGTCGGCACCGACTCGCACACCACCATGGTCAACGGCCTCGGCGTGCTCGGCTGGGGCGTCGGCGGCATCGAGGCCGAGGCCGCGATGCTCGGCCAGCCCGTCTCGATGCTCATCCCGCGCGTCGTCGGCTTCAAGCTGACGGGCCAGATGCAGGCCGGCACCACCGCGACCGACCTGGTCCTGACCATCACCGAGATGCTGCGCAAGCACGGCGTCGTCGGCAAGTTCGTCGAGTTCTACGGCGAAGGCGTCGCCGCGACCAGCCTCGCCAACCGCGCCACCATCGGCAACATGTCCCCGGAGTTCGGCTCCACCGCCGCCATCTTCCCCGTGGACGCCGAGACCCTGAACTACCTGCGCCTGACCGGCCGCAGCGCCCAGCAGGTCGCCCTCGTCGAGGCGTACGCCAAGGAGCAGGGCCTCTGGCTGGACCCGGCCGCCGAGCCCGACTTCTCCGAGAAGCTGGAGCTCGACCTCGCCACGGTCGTGCCGTCCATCGCCGGCCCGAAGCGCCCGCAGGACCGCATCGTGCTCGCCCAGGCCGCCCAGCAGTTCGCGCAGGACGTGCGGAACTACGTCGTCGAGGACGAGGAGGGCGGCAAGGAGTCCTTCCCGGCCTCCGACACCCCGACCGCGGTGAACGGCGTGCCGTCCCAGCGGGTGCCCGTCACCGCCCCCGACGGCACCACCTACAACCTCGACCACGGCGCCGTCACCGTCGCCGCGATCACCTCCTGCACCAACACCTCCAACCCGTACGTCATGGTGGCCGCCGCGCTCGTGGCCAAGAAGGCCGTCGAGAAGGGCCTCACCCGCAAGCCCTGGGTGAAGACCACGCTCGCGCCCGGCTCCAAGGTCGTCACCGACTACTTCGACAAGGCGGGCCTGACGCCGTACCTCGACAAGGTCGGCTTCAACCTGGTCGGCTACGGCTGCACCACCTGCATCGGCAACTCGGGCCCGCTGCCCGAGGAGGTCTCGAAGGCGGTGAACGACAACGACCTCGCCGTCACCTCGGTGCTCTCCGGCAACCGCAACTTCGAGGGCCGGATCAACCCCGACGTCAAGATGAACTACCTGGCGTCCCCGCCGCTCGTCGTCGCCTACGCCCTCGCCGGCTCCATGAAGGTGAACATCACCAAGGACCAGCTCGGCACCGACCAGGACGGCAACCCCGTCTACCTCAAGGACATCTGGCCCTCCGAGGCCGAGGTCAACGACGTCGTGGCGAGCGCCATCGGCGAGGACATGTTCACCAAGTCCTACCGGGACGTCTTCGCCGGCGACGCCCAGTGGCAGGCGCTGCCGGTGCCGACCGGCAACACCTTCGAGTGGGACGCCGAGTCGACCTACGTGCGCAAGCCCCCGTACTTCGAGGGCATGAGCCTGGAGCCCAGCGCCGTCGAGGACATCGCGGGCGCCCGGGTGCTGGCCAAGCTGGGCGACTCGGTGACCACCGACCACATCTCGCCGGCCGGCGCGATCAAGGCCGACACCCCCGCCGGCAAGTACCTCACGGAGCACGGCGTCGAGCGCCGCGACTTCAACAGCTACGGCTCCCGCCGCGGCAACCACGAGGTCATGATCCGCGGCACCTTCGCCAACATCCGGCTCCGCAACCAGATCGCGCCGGGCACCGAGGGCGGCTACACCCGCGACTTCACCCGCGAGGACGGGCCGGTCTCCTTCATCTACGACGCCGCGCAGAACTACCAGGCCGCCGGCACCCCGCTGGTGGTGCTCGCCGGCAAGGAGTACGGCTCGGGCTCGTCGCGCGACTGGGCGGCCAAGGGCACGGCGCTGCTGGGCGTCAAGGCCGTGATCGCCGAGTCGTACGAGCGCATCCACCGCTCCAACCTGATCGGCATGGGCGTCCTGCCGCTGCAGTACCCCGAGGGCCAGAACGCCGAGACGCTCCGGCTGACCGGCGAGGAGGCCTTCTCCATCACCGGTGTCACCGCCCTCAACGACGGCGACACCCCCGCCACCGTCAAGGTCACCACCGACACCGGCGTGGAGTTCGACGCGGTCGTCCGCATCGACACCCCCGGCGAGGCGGACTACTACCGCAACGGCGGCATCCTCCAGTACGTGCTGCGCAGCCTGATCAACCAGTGACGCGCGCCGTCACCGCATAAGGCACCCGCACGGCCGGACGGGCCGCACCTCACGGAGAGGTGCGGCCCGTCCGCCGTCGTGAGGGAGACCGTCCTTCGGTTCCCCTGCGGGGGGCGTGGCCCAGCCACGGCCCCCGCAGGGGCTCAGCGGAGCAGCTCCACCTCCGCCAGCGTCGCCGCCCCGTCCACCACCAGCCGGTAGTGGGCGTACGCGCCGGGGTGCGGCACCGTGAAGGCGCGGGTCTGCCGGTCGTAGCGGAAGGACTCGGCGGTGCGGCGGTCCACGTCCGTCCAGGTCGTGCCGTCCTTCGAGGCCTGGAGCGACCAGGACGTGGGCGCCTTGGCGTGGTCCGCGGACGTCAGCGTGTACTGGACGGCCTCGGTCGCCGACGGCACGGGCAGGTCCGTGGTCGCCACCGGACCCGAGGTGGCCGAGGTGTCGTCGAAGAGGGGTCCTTCGCCCTCGACGGCGTCGGAGCGCGGCGCCGGCACCTCGTCGTCCCGGGTCACGGACGGCGGACCCGCGTCCTTCCCGGAGCCCCACGACGACGGCCGCGGCCCCATCGCGAAGTCCAGCGTGCCGCCCTTCTCCAGCAGCGCGTGCGGCAGCGACGTGGACGACCACACCTTGCCGTTCACCTTCAGGCCCTGCACGTACACGTTCTTCGCGCTGTTCCGCGGGGCGTTGACGACGAGGTCGCGGCCGTTCTCCAGGTGCACCGTCGCCTTCGTGAACAGCGGGGAGCCGACCGCGTACTCGCCGCTGCCCATCACCAGCGGGTAGAACCCGAGCGCCGAGAAGACGTACCAGCCGGACTGCTCGCCGTTGTCCTCGTCGCCGTGGTAGCCCTGCCCGATGTCGCTGCCGGTGTACAGCCGGGACAGCACCTCGCGGATCTTCTCCTGTGCCTTGTACGGCTGTCCCGTCGCGTCGTACATGTACGCGATGTGGTGGGCGACCTGGTTGGAGTGCCCGTACTGGCCCATGCGGACGTCGCGTGCCTCGCGCATCTCGTGGATCACGCCGCCGTAGGAGCCGGGGAAGGCGGCCGTCTCGGGGGTGGCGAAGAAGGTGTCGAGCTTCTTGGCCAGGGCGTCCCTGCCGCCGTAGAGGTTCGCCAGGCCCCGGGAGTCCTGCGGCGCCGTGAAGGCGTAGCCCCAGCCGTCGGTCTCCGTGTAGTCGTAGCCCCAGACCCTCGGGTCGTACGAGGAGGCGGGCACCCGAAAGGCGCCCTTGGCGTCACGGCCCTGGAAGAAGCCCGCCTTGTCGTCGAAGAGCTTCACGTAGTCCCGCGCGCGGTTCAGGAAGTACTCCGACTCCTCCTTGTAGCGGGACTTGCCGGTCTTGGCGTAGAGGGCCTTGCCCATCTGCGCGATGCCGTAGTCGTTGACGTAGCCCTCCATCGCCCAGGACATCCCCTCGCCGGTGTCCGTGGTCGTGTAGCCGAGGAACGGCGAGGTGGCCATGCCCTTGCGGCCGACACCCGACGACGGGGGCACCACCGTCGCGTTCTTCACCGCCGCGTCGTACGCCGCCTCCGCGTCGAAGTGCACGCCCTTGACGTACGCGTCCGCGAACGCCACGTCCGAGGAGGTGCCGGTCATCAGGTCCGCGTACCCGGGCGACGACCAGCGCGACGTCCAGCCGCCGTCCTTGTACTGCTGCACGAACCCGTCGACCAGCTCGCCCGCGCGCTTCGGGGTGAGGAAGGAGTAGGCGGGCCAGGTGGTGCGGTAGGTGTCCCAGAAGCCGTTGTTGACGTAAGGACGGCCCTGCACGATCTTCGCGCCGGTGTGCGTCGGGGTGTTCTCGCCGGCCGGCGCGGAGAACGGGCTCGCGTACTCGTCCTTGCCGCCGACCCGCTCGAAACCGGAGTTCGGGTAGAGGTAGAGCCGGTAGAGGCTGGAGTACAGCGTCGTGAGCTGGTCCCGGCTCGCCCCCTGCACCTCTATGCGGCCGAGCAGGTCGTCCCACTGCTGCTGGGCGCGCCTTTCGACCTGGCCGAACGACTCACCGGCCGGGATCTCCCGTGCGAGGTTCGCCCGTGCCTGGTCGACGCCGATGAGCGAGGTGGCGATGCGCATCGTCACCGCATGGCCGGCGCCCGGCCTGAAGCGGAGGTAGCCGGTGTTGTCGCCGCCCGCGTCGCCCTTGAGCCCCCCGCCCGCCGTGACCGGCGCGTCGAACTCCCCGTACACGAAGAGCCGCGTGGCCCCCGTCGACAGGCCCGACTTCACGTCGGAGTAGCCCGAGAACGTGCCCTTGCCGGTGTCGAGCGTCAGGCCGCCCTTGTCCGACACGTTGTCGAAGATCACGCTCGCGTCGTCGCCGGGATACGTGAACCGCATCATCGCGGCGTGGTCCGTCGGCGTCATCTCGGCCTTGAGGCCGTTCTCGAACGTCACCCCGTAGTAGTGCGGGCTGGCCGTCTCGTTCTCGTGCCGGAAGGCGAGTGCGCGCCCCGCCCTGGACGCGTCCGGGGTGCCCTGCGCCACCGACGGCATCACCTGGAACGTCTGCCGGTCGCCCATCCACGGGCTGGGCTCGTGACTGGCGCTGAACGCCTGGATGGTGGGCAGGTTCGCCGCGTTGTTCGCGCGCGCGTACTCGTAGAGCCAGCTCAGCGACGAGGCGTCGGTCACCGGCGTCCAGAAGTTGAAGCCGTTCGGAACAGCGGTCGCGGGGAAGTTGTTGCCGCGGGAGAAGTCACCGCTGGAGTTGGTGCCGCGCGTGGTGACCGCGTAGTCCGACAGGTGCGCCTTCGGCGGCTCGGGAGCCGCGTCCTGGATCGAGACGTCGTCCAGCCAGCCGCTGAAGGACGCGGGCCCCTTGGGCGAGTCGTAGGCGAGAAGGATCCGGTCCACCGTCTTGCCGGCGGCGACCGAGCCGATCCGGGAGGCCACGCTGTTCCACTGGTTCACGTACAGCGACTTCGCCGCGCCCTGGCCCTGCGGCGAGAGCGGGAACCCGTGCTCGTCGACGGCGCCGAGGTCGCTCAGGTACGTGCCGTCGGTGAACGCGAGGTCCACCGAGGCGTTCGTGGCGTCGTAGTCGGGCGCCGCGTCCTCCATGGCGGGGAAGAGCCGGTAGGAGAGCCGGGTGCGCGCGGTGACGGGGATGTCGACGTCGAAGACCTTGTCGTACACGTACGCCCGCCCGTTGGCCTGGTGCCTGCCGCCGTAGTGCAGGGCGTGCAGCCCGGTGAAGCCGGCGTCCTTCCTGGCCGTGGGGGAGTCCGGCGGGCCGGTGTCCACGGCCGCCTCCATCGCGTCCACGCCGGAGGCCTTCGGCGTCCCGTCCGGCAGCGTCTCGACCGTGCTGGTCCAGTCCGGTGCCCGGTCGCCGTCCTCGAAGGACGAGGTGAAGTGCGTGCCGGCGTGCGGCGCCTGCCCGGGGCGCGCGGCGGCCGGACCCTGCACCGCCGCGACCAGCAGCCCGGCGGCCACGGTCACGGCGGTCAGCGGGCCGAGTCTCCGCCTCAGGCGGTGATGAGCTGTGCGGGGCATGGTCAGGTCCCCTCCCTGTCGGACAACGTTGTCAGTTGGGTGCGCAGTGCTCCAGTAGTGCGGGATGTGGAGGGTGATGTCAAGGGTGTGGGAGGGGTGTTGGGGTGTGGCGGGGCGCGGGTACGCGGCGGGGGTGCGGGCCGTGCCCGGTGCCGGCGCGAACTGGGGTGTCGCCGTGCCCCGGAGGCGGCCGTCCCGGACCCCGCGAACCCGGATGATTCCGGCATCCCCCGGCGGCCCCTGCCCTGTAGGCTCGGGATGCACGGGTGTCCGTGCACGGACAAGGGCGTTCTTCTCGTGCGGGGCTCCGGGCGGCGGCTCGGACGGCGGGGGACAAGGGGTCGCCATGCGCGGCGGATGCGGTCGGGGACCCCGGGGTCCTGAGCGCGGGCCAGCTCTGCCCGCCCGCGGGCCCGTTCGCCCGCACGGGGATCGGGGCCCCGGTGCGTGCCGCGCCGCCAGTCGGCCCGCGGCCCCGGACGCCCGGTGTCCCGGGATCCCCGGCGGCACCCCGGTGGACGCCTTCTCACCTTCTCAACGGACGGGCAGTCAATGGACCAGGCACACCTCTTGGCCATCAGCGATCTTCACGTCGTGCACCCCGAGAACCGCAAGATCGTCGAGGAACTGCGTCCCGTCTCCGACCGCGACTGGCTCATCGTCGCCGGAGACGTGGGGGAGCGCTCCGCGGACATCATCTGGGCCCTGGAGACGCTGAGCCGGAACTTCGCCAAGGTCGTCTGGGTGCCGGGCAACCACGAGCTGTGGACGACCAGCGAGGACCCGGTCCAGCTGCGCGGCACGGCCCGCTACGAGCACCTGGTCGAGGCCTGCCGGTCGTTCGGCGTCGTCACCCCAGAGGACCCCTACCCCCTCTGGGAGGGGCCGGGCGGGCCCGTGGTCGTCGTGCCGCTCTTCCTCCTCTACGACTACACCTTCAGGACCGACCCCTCCCACACCCGCCAGCAGGCCCTGGAGCAGGCCTACGACAAGGGCGTCGTCTGCACGGACGAGTTCCTGCTGCACCCCGACCCGTACCCGAGCCGGCACGCCTGGTGCGCCGCGCGCCTGGAGCAGACCGAGGCCCGGCTCGCCGAACTCGGCTCCGACCTGCCGCTGGTGCTCGTCAACCACTTCCCGCTCACCCGCGAGCCGACCGACATCCTGCGCTTTCCGGACTTCGCGCTCTGGTGCGGAACCGAGCGCACGGCCGACTGGCTGACCCGCTTCCCCGTCGAGGCCGTGGTCTACGGGCATCTGCACATCCCCCGCACCACCTGGCACCAGGGCGTCCGCTGCGAGGAGGTCTCCGTGGGCTACCCCCGCGAGTGGCGCCGCCCGTGGCATCAGCGCACGGTGCCGCCGCGCCGCATCCTGCCGTACGAGAAGGCCTGAGGGCGCGGGCGCTCCATGGTCACCGAGTGCCCGTCAAACCCCAGGCGGCGGGCCCTGGAAAGGTGGCCGCGGCATGTATCCGCGAGGTCTCAACTAGGAAAAACTGCCGACCAAACCTGCATTCGATCTTGCCCCCGTCTCGGTAACTGGACTATACCTGTCGGCGTCCGCGGGGTGGCCCGGCTTATCGCGCGGCCCGGGGGAGTGGGGAGGCGGCACGAGGTGTCACTGTCAGGGCGCCAACTGCCCGGTATTCCAAGCGATCCCGGACTTCAAGCACGAACCCAGTTTTCGAGCACGACCCCAGCTTCACATCACCGCGGTGCCGGGGAGGATCCGGTTCACCGCCTGAGTCCTGGAGAGAGCGAGGACTTGAGCATGGGATCCACTTCCGCGCAGGACGGCTTCGGCCGGCGTGATCTGATCAAGCGGTCCGCGGCACTCGGCCTGATCGCCGTCCCCACCATGAGCTTCCTTTCCGCGTGCGCCAGCAGCGACAGCGGGAACAAGGAGGTCGAGAAGGGCAAGAAGAGCGCGGCCAATCCGCTGGCCGTCAAGGAGGACGCCCCCCTTGACGTCGTCATTTTCGACGGCGGATTCGGCGACAAGTACGCCGTGGACGCCGAGGCGCTCTACCAGAAGCGCTTTCCGAAGGCGAAGATCAACCACCACAAGACGCAGAAGATCCAGACGGAGCTCCAGCCCCGCTTCAACGGCGGCACGCCCCCCGACCTGATCGACGACTCCGGTGCCGAGCAGATGGACACCGGCGTGCTGGTCGGCAAGAACCAGCTCTCCGACCTCACCCCGCTGCTCGACGCCCCGTCGATCGACGACCCGAGCAAGAAGGTCCGCGACACGCTGCGGCCCGGTGTCGTGGAGATGGGCCAGTTCGACGGCGACCCGGTCTGGATCATGTACTACGCGTACACGGTGTACGGCGTCTGGTACTCCAAGTCCAACCTCGCCAAGCTCGACGCCGAGTACCCGGAGACCTGGGACGAGATGCTGGCGCTGTGCGCCAAGGCGAAGAAGAAGGGCGTCGCCGGCTGGACGTACGCGGGCAAGTACCCGTACTACATCCCGTTCTCGCTCTTCCCGTTCATCGGCAAGATCGGTGGCGCGAGCGTCCTCGACGCCATCGACAACCTGGCGCCCAAGGCCTGGTACGACCCCGCGGTGAAGGCCGCGTTCGAGGCGTACTACGAGCTCTTCAAGAAGGGCTACATCCTCCAGGGCACCCCCGGCCTCACCCACATCGAGTCGCAGACGGCGTGGAACCAGGGCAAGGCGCTCTTCATCCCGAACGGCTCCTGGGTGGAGAACGAGTCCGCCAAGACCACGCCCAAGGACTTCCAGATGTCCGTCGCCGGGCCCTCCAGCCTGGACAAGAGCGACAAGATGCCGTTCGGCACCCTCTGGGCGGCCGGCAGCGAGCCGTTCATCGTGCCGAAGAAGGCGAAGAACCCGCTGGGCGGCATGGAGCAGCTGCGCATCATGCTCGGCAAGGACTCCTCGGCCAACTTCACCAAGCAGGTCTCCTCGCTCACCTCGCTGCAGGGCGGCACCACAGGTCTGGACCTCCCGCCGGGCCTGTCCTCCGCGGTCGCCGCGCTGGACAAGGCGGGCACCAACATCGTCAACCCCCGTCTCCAGGACTGGTACACGGACCTCAACAAGCAGCGCATCGGCGTCGCCGTGCTCGGCGAGATGATGGCCGGCCGCATGACGCCCGCCGAGGCCGTCAAGAAGTGCCAGGCTGCCGCCGACGCCACGGCCAAGGACGACTCGATCAAGAAGTACAAGCACAGGTGAGCAGGCGTCACGAGCTGGGTTCCTCCCCCGGACCCCGGAAAGGGGTCCGGGGGAGCGGCCCGAGAGCGGATCGGGATCGGTAGACCATGCAACACGGAAAGTACCGCTTTGTCGTGGGATTCCTGGTGATCCCCCTCGCGCTGTACGCGATCTTCGTGATCTGGCCGTTCATCCAGGCGATCTACTACTCGTTCACGGACTGGACCGGCCTGAGCCCCGAGTTCGCGATGGTGGGCTTCAAGAACTACACGAAGCTGTTCGGCGACCCGCTGTTCTGGAAGTCCTTCCAGCACAGCCTGCTGTTCGTGATCCTGCTGCCGCTCGTGACGCTCTCCCTGGCACTCTTCTTCTCGTTCATGCTGAATGTCGGCGGGAGCCGGCGCAAAGGCGCGGCTGTCTCCGGTGTCCGGGGTGCGGAGTTCTACAAGATCGCCTATTTCTTCCCCCAGGTCCTGTCGATCGCGATCGTCGCGCTGCTCTTCCAGTTCGCGTACAACCCCCGGCAGGGCGCGATCAACGGCTTCCTCCAGGCCGTCGGCGTGAGCGATCCGCCGGAGTGGCTGGGCGATCCGAGGTGGGCCCTGTGGTGCGTGATGGCGGTGCTGGTCTGGAGCACGGTCGGATTCTTCGTGGTGCTGTTCTCGGCGGGCATGACGTCCATTCCCAAGGACTTCTACGAGGCCGCGCTGCTGGACGGCGCCAGCCGCGTCACGACCTTCTTCCGGATCACCCTGCCGCTGCTCTGGGACACCGTGCAGTCCGGCTGGGTCTACATGGGGATCATGGCGCTCGGCGCGGAGGCCTTTGCGACCGTGCAGATCATGACAGTCGGCCCGGGCGGACCCGCCGACTCGACGATCGTCATGCCGCTGTACGTCTACCAGAAGGCCTTCCACGACGGTCAGGCCGCCTACGCAACCACGATCGGCGTCGCCCTGCTCTTCGTCACGCTGCTCTTCGCGGCCGTCGTGATGAGGCTCGGCAGGCGTGAGCGGCTGGAGTACTGATGAAGACCACTGACACCCCGCCGGCCGCGGGGACCGCCGAGGCCCCCGGCAAGCCCGCGGGCATCCCTCCGGCGAAGGAGGGGCGCGGCACCACCGGCGGCGTCCTGAACGTCTTCTCGCACGGCATGCTCGTGATCTGGGCGATCATGGTCGTGCTGCCGCTGCTGTGGGCCGTGATGACGTCGTTCAAGGACGACGCGTCCATCTTCACCCACCCGTGGGGCCTGCCCGACCGGCTGCACTTCGAGAACTGGTCGCGAGCCTGGTCGCAGGCGCACATGAGCGACTACTTCCTCAACACCATCCTGGTGGTGGGCTGCTCCCTGATCGGCACGCTGGTGCTCGGCTCGATGGCGGCCTACGTGCTGGCCCGCTTCGACTTCCCGCTCAACAGGTTCATCTACTACCTGTTCGTCGGCGGCATGAGCTTCCCGGTGATGCTGGCGCTGGTGCCGCTGTTCTACGTCATGAACAACATGGGGCTGCTGAACACGCTGCCCGGCCTGGTGCTGGTCTACATCGCCTACTCGCTGCCGTTCACCGTCTTCTTCCTGACGTCGTTCTTCAGGACGCTGCCCACCTCGATCGCGGAGGCCGCCTTCGTCGACGGGGCCTCGCACACCCGGACGTTCTTCCAGATCATGCTGCCGATGGCCAAGCCGGGCCTGATCAGCGTGGGGATCTTCAACTTCCTGGGGCAGTGGAACCAGTACATGCTGCCGACGGTGCTCAACACCGACCCGGACCGGAAGGTGCTCTCGCAGGGACTCGTCGAGCTGGCCGTGAGCCAGGGCTACAAGGGCGACTGGTCCGGCCTCTTCGCCGGTCTGGTGATGGCCATGCTGCCGGTGCTCGCCGCCTACATCGTCTTCCAGCGGCAGGTCGTCGCGGGGCTCACGGCGGGCGCCCTGAAGTAGACCGCCACCCGCCCCTCCTCCGCGCCGGCCACCGCGCGCATGCCCTCCGTACCGCTCCCGCGGGCCGGCGCGCACGGTGGCCGGCCTCCGGCTGCCGGCACCCCGCCTTCGGAGGTTGGCAGCGCAGGCCGCGGCTCCCCGCGTCCCCAGCGGCCCGAACACCCCCGGAACAGGTCCTTCCGGACTGCCGGGTGGCCGTGGGAGCCGTTCCCCGGCGGTATCGATTTCTGTCAAGGACTTGACTGCGGCAACCCGTTCAGCGGAGCTTGGAGTTCACAACTTGTAAATGGCCCGGGTTCCGCTGCCGTGACCCGGGGCACGGGCGGCAGCGCCGTCGCCCGGCTGAGGGCAGGAGTGGATGGGTCGATGGAGACTCCGGGGTCGCAGTCGTCGCTGCACCGGGCCAATCTGGAGCGGGTCGTACGCGCCGTACGGCTGGCCGGTTCGCTCACGCAAGCGGAGATCGCGCGGACGACGGGCCTGTCCGCGGCCACCGTCTCCAACATCGTCCGCGAGCTCAAGGACGGCGGGACGGTCGAGGTCACGCCCACGTCCGCGGGTGGCCGGCGGGCCCGCAGCGTCTCGCTGAGCGGGGACGCCGGCATCGTCATCGGCGTGGACTTCGGCCACACCCACCTGAGGGTCGCGATCGGCAACCTCGCCCACCAGGTGCTCGCCGAGGAGGCCGAGCCGCTGGACGTCGACGCCTCGGCCGACCAGGGCTTCGACCGCGCCGAGGAGCTGGTCACCCGCCTGATCACAGCCACGGGCGTGGATCGCGCGAAAGTTGCGGGCGTCGGGCTCGGCGTGCCGGGCCCGATCGACGTGGAGTCCGGCACGCTCGGCTCCACGTCGATACTGCCGGGCTGGAGCGGCACGAGCCCCGCCAGGGAGCTGCGCGAGCGCCTCGGAGTACCGGTACACGTCGACAACGACGCCAACCTCGGTGCCCTCGGAGAGCTGGTCTGGGGCAGCGGGCGGGGCGTGAAGGACCTCGCCTACATCAAGGTCGCCAGCGGTGTCGGGGCGGGCCTGGTGATCAGTGGGAAGATCTACCGGGGGCCCGGCGGCACCGCGGGTGAGATAGGGCACATCACGCTCGACGAGTCGGGGCCGGTCTGCCGCTGCGGGAACCGGGGCTGCCTCGAAACTTTCACGGCGGCGCGGTACGTTCTTCCTCTGCTCCAGCCCAGTCACGGCACCGGTCTGACCATGGAGGGCGTCGTCAGGCTGGCGCGCGAGGGAGATCCGGGCTGCCGGAGGGTGATCGCCGACGTCGGCCGCCATATCGGCAGCGGGGTCGCCAACCTCTGCAACCTGCTCAATCCCAGCCGGGTGGTCCTCGGCGGGGACCTCGCGGAGGCCGGTGAGCTGGTGCTGGCGCCCATCAGGGAGTCGGTGGGGCGCTACGCGATCCCCAGCGCCGGGCGGCAGCTCTCGGTCCGTCCGGGGGCGCTGGGCGGCCGTGCGGAGGTGCTCGGGGCGCTGGCGCTGGCGCTAAGTGAAATGGGTGATTCGACCCTTTTGGATGGGGTTCATCCGACGGCTACTCCTGCCTTCACTTAGTTCACGCATGGCACCGTTGTCATCTCGTTAAGGATTTACTCCTTGACGTCGGCGTGGCGGCCGAGTTGACTTCCAGCCACCTCGGCCGCAGCGACGCGGCCGCGTCAGGGAGGTTTCTTAAGTGAACACGCGTATGCGTCGTGCCGCCGTGGTCGTTTCCGCCGGCACCATGGCCATTGCGTTGGCCGCCTGTGGCAGCGCCAAGGAGTCCGGCGGCGACAGCAAGAGCGACAGCGCCAAGAAGGGCGACGCGCTCACCATCGGCCTGCTCCTTCCGGAGAACCAGACCGCGCGGTACGAGAAGTTCGACAAGCCGCTGATCGAGAAGAAGATCAGCGAGCTGACGCACGGCAAGGCGACCGTGAAGTACGCCAACGCCAAGCAGGACGCCAGCGTCCAGAACCAGCAGGCCGACACCATGATCACCAACAAGGTGGACGTCCTGATCGTGGACGCGGTGGACTCCAAGGCCATCGCCAGCTCGGTCCAGAAGGCGCACGACGCGGGCATCCCCGTCGTCGCGTACGACCGCCTCGCCGAGGGCCCCGTGGACGGCTACACCTCCTTCGACAACGAGGAGGTCGGCAAGGTCCAGGGTGAGGCCCTGCTGAAGGCGCTGGGCGGCAACGCCAAGTCCGGCAAGGTCATCATGGTCAACGGCTCCGCCACCGACCCGAACGCCGCCCAGTTCAAGAAGGGCGCGCACTCCGTCCTCGACGGCAAGGTCAGCATCGGCAAGGAGTACGACACCCCGGACTGGAACGCCCAGAAGGCCAACGCCGAGACCGAGGGCGCGCTCACCGCGCTCGGCAAGGACAAGGTCGTCGGCGTCTACTCCGCCAACGACGGCATGGCCGGCGGTGTCATCACCGCCCTCCAGGGCTCGGGCCTGTCCAAGCTGCCGCCGGTCACCGGCCAGGACGCCGAGATCAACGGCGTGCAGCGGATCGTCACCGGCACCCAGTACATGAGCGTCTACAAGCCCTACCCGCAGGAGGCGGACGTCGCCGCGCAGATGGCGGTGGCGCTGGGCAAGGGCCAGAAGCTGGACTCGATCGCCAAGACGAAGGTCGACAGCCCGACCACCAAGCAGGTCCCGAGCGTCCTCGTCCCGGTGGTCTCGCTGACCCAGCAGAACATCAAGGACACCGTGATCAAGGACGGCATCTACACCGTCAACGAGATCTGCACCCCCAAGTTCAAGGCCGCGTGCGACAAGATCGGTCTGAAGTAGACCGGGACGGTCGTCCACCGGCCGAGCGGATCCAGGGCCTTCCGCCCGGATCGTGCCGGACCGCACGAGCCCAGCACGATCCGAACGAGAGGCCCCAGTGGCCCCCGGTCTCCGGGGGCCACTGACAGGCCTGTCCGGCGCTCCGCCCACCAATGCCCCGCCGCTGGGGCGGGGCGCCGGACAGAACCCGGCGCCGCCCGCACCGGGCCCGCCACCCCCCGCTCCACGCCGGACGACTCCCGGCCTGCGGCAGCCACCGGCTCTTGCAGCCCGCCGTGTCCATCGGCACCCCCGATCCAGCACCCCACCGGGCCTGCTGGGTCATCAGGGTGTCTGCCCCTGCTCAACCTCCGCGCCTGGCCCCTGGGCGCGGCATCCCCGCCGGTCAGGCGGCGAAGGAGATGGTTCAAGTGTCCGCTACGCCCGTGTTGGCGTTGCGCGGGGTCTCCAAGCGGTTCGGTGCCGTCCAAGCACTCACCGACGTAGAGCTTGAGGTCCATGCCGGTGAGGTGGTCGCCCTGGTGGGCGACAACGGCGCCGGAAAATCCACGCTGGTCAAGACAGTCGCCGGCGTGCACCCCATTGATAACGGCAGCATCGAATGGCAAGGCAGCTCCGTCCGCATCACGCGGCCGCACGACGCCCAGCACCTGGGCATCGCGACCGTGTACCAGGACCTCGCGCTCGCCGACAACATCGACGTCGTCGGCAACCTCTTCCTCGGCCGGGAGATCAAGAGGTACGGGGTCCTCAACGAGGTGGAGATGGAGCGCCGTTCACGCGAGCTCCTGAACACCCTGTCCATCCGGATCCCCAGCGTGCGCATACCCATCGCGTCGCTCTCCGGTGGTCAGCGCCAGACCGTGGCCATCGCCCGGTCCATGCTCGGCGAGCCCAAGCTGGTGATCCTCGACGAGCCCACCGCGGCCCTCGGCGTCGAGCAGACCGCACAGGTCCTCGACCTGGTGGAGCGGCTGCGCGAGCGAGGCCTCGCGGTGATGCTCATCAGCCACAACATGGCCGACGTCAAGGCCGTCGCCGACAAGGTCGCCGTGCTGCGGCTGGGCCGCAACAACGGCGTCTTCGACGTGAAGTCGACCTCGCAGGAAGAGATCATCTCCGCCATCACCGGCGCCACGGAAAACGCCGTGACCCGTCGTGCGGCGCGTCATGGGGAGGCTCAGGCATGAGCACGGACAACACCACCACGGTTTCCCCCGTCGACAACACCGAAGTCGCCGCCGACGCGGCGCCGGCGGTCGACCCCCGGCTGCTCGTCCGCGAGCAGGGCTTCGCCGGTTACGTCAGCGACTTCAAGCGCCGGATGCGGGCCGGCGACCTGGGCTCGGTCCCGGTCATCGCGGGCCTGATCATCATCTGGGCGATCTTCGCCAGCATCAACTCCCGCTTCCTGACCGCCGAGAACCTGAGCAACATCTCGGTCGCGATGGTCGGCACCGGCATGATCGCCGTCGGCATCGTCTTCGTGCTGCTGCTCGGCGAGATCGACCTGTCCGTCGGCTCCGTCAGCGGTGTCGCGGGCGCCTTCTCCGCGGTGCTCGCGGTCAACCACGGCGCGCCGGAGTGGGTGGCCCTCATCGCCGCCATCCTCACCGGCACCGTGATCGGCATCATCCACGGCTTCTTCTTCGCCCGGATCGGAGCGCCGGCGTTCGCGGTCACCCTGGCCGGCCTGCTGTTCTGGCAGGGCCTGATGCTCCAGATCCTGGGTGACGACGGCACCATCAACCTGGACAGCCAGGGTCTGATCGTCAAGCTGACGTCGTACTACTTCACGGACGTCGCGGCCGCCTACGGGCTGGCCCTGGTCGCCGTCGTGGTCTTCTTCGTGACGTCCTTCACGGACAGCAGGCGCCGGAAGGCCGCCGGAGTGCCCTCCCGTCCGGCGAGCGACATCGTGATGCGCACCGTGGTGCTCGCCGTCATCGCGTTCGCGGCGGCCATCATGTTCAACCAGTACAAGGGCCTGCCCCTGGCGCTGGTGATCTTCCTCGCCGCGCTGGTGCTGACGGACTTCATCCTGCGGCGCACCAGCTACGGCCGGAAGGTGTTCGCGCTCGGCGGCAGCGTCGAGGCGTCCCGCAGGGCCGGTATCAACGTCACGGCGGTGCGGATCTCGGTCTACGCCATCGCCGGCTCGTTCGCGGCCCTCGGCGGCCTCTTCCTGGCCTCCAAGATCGCCGCGGCCAACCAGGGCGCCGGTACCGGCGACCTGCTGATGAACGCCATCGCGGCGGCCGTCATCGGTGGCACCAGCCTCTTCGGCGGCCGGGGCCGCACCTGGAACGCGCTGCTCGGTGTGATGGTGATCACCTCGATCCAGTACGGCCTCGCCCTCCAGGGCATCGCCACGCCGATCCAGTACATGATCACCGGTGCGGTGCTGCTCGCGACGGTCTGCATCGACTCCATCACCCGCAGGACGCAGCGCACGGCGGGCCGCGCCTGACGGCGCGGAGCGCCCGGTAGGGGCGCGGGGAACGGCGCGACGAGCCACGACGAGACCGTCAGGTCGCCACCCTCCGAGGGGGTGTCCCTGTCGAGTCCGGACCACCTGCCGGTGGATGGCCTCTCGCGCAGTTCCCCGCGCCCCTTTGGCGGGCCGGGGCGCAGCCCCACGTCTGGGGGCGCCCCCAGGCAGTCCCGGCGCAGCCCCGATGGGTGCACGCAGGCGGTCTGGGCGCAGGTGCGTGGTCGGTACCGGAAGAGTCACGGCCCGGCCCGGGCGCGAAGAACACAATCGCAACATTAGACTCGGGCCAGCCCGGAAAGCTCGAACCGCCTAACCAAGGAGGCACCGGTGCCGCTGCTCGACCGCATCAGGGGACCCCGTGACCTGGACCGGCTCACCACGGAGCAGCTCGACGAGCTGGCCGCGGAGATCCGGGACTTCCTGGTCGAAGCGGTGGCAAGGACGGGCGGTCACCTCGGCCCGAACCTGGGCGTCGTCGAGCTCACCATCGCGCTGCACCGCGTCTTCCACTCGCCGCAGGACAGGGTGCTCTTCGACACCGGCCACCAGTCCTACGTGCACAAGCTGCTCACCGGACGTCAGGACTTCGCCAAGCTGCGCGCCAAGGGCGGCCTGTCGGGCTACCCGTCCCGCGCCGAGTCCGAGCACGACGTCATCGAGAACTCCCACGCCTCCACCGTGCTGGGCTGGGCCGACGGCCTCGCCAAGGCCAACGAGGTGCAGGGCCGCGCGGACCACGTGGTGGCCGTCGTCGGGGACGGCGCGCTGACCGGCGGCATGGCCTGGGAGGCCCTCAACAACATCGCCGCCGCCAAGGACCGCCCGCTGGTCATCGTCGTCAACGACAACGAGCGCTCGTACGCGCCCACCATCGGCGGCCTCGCCAACCACCTCGCCACCCTGCGCACCACCGACGGCTACGAGCGCTTCCTGGCCCGCGGCAAGGACATCCTGGAGCGCACCCCCGTCGTCGGCAGGCCCCTCTACGACACCCTGCACGGCGCCAAGAAGGGCCTGAAGGACTTCATCGCGCCGCAGGGCATGTTCGAGGACCTGGGCCTGAAGTACGTCGGCCCCATCGACGGCCACGACATCGAGGCGCTGGAGTCCGCGCTGTCCCGCGCCAAGCGGTTCAACGGCCCCGTCATCGTGCACTGCCTCACCGAGAAGGGCCGCGGCTACCAGCCCGCCGAGCAGGACGAGGCCGACCGCTTCCACGGCATCGGCCCGATCCACCCGGACACCGGCCTGCCGCTGGCCGCCGCGGGCACCGACTGGACGTCCGTCTTCGGCGAGGAGATGGTCAAGCTCGGCCAGGAGCGCGAGGACATCGTGGCCATCACGGCGGCCATGCTCCAGCCGGTGGGCCTGAAGAGGTTCGCCGAGGAGTTCCCCGGCCGGATCTACGACGTCGGCATCGCCGAGCAGCACGCCGCGGTCTCCGCCGCGGGCCTCGCCACGGGCGGCCTGCACCCGGTCTTCGCCGTCTACGCCACGTTCCTCAACCGCGCCTTCGACCAGCTCCTGATGGACGTCGCCCTGCACCGGTGCGGCGTGACCTTCGTGCTGGACCGCGCGGGCGTCACCGGCACGGACGGCGCCTCGCACAACGGCATGTGGGACCTGTCGATCCTCCAGTGCGTGCCCGGCCTGCGCATCGCGGCCCCGCGCGACGCCGACCAGGTCAGGATGCAGCTGCGGGAGGCCGTCGACGTCGACGACGCGCCGACGGTCGTGCGCTACTCCAAGGGCGCCGTGGGGCCCGCCGTGCAGGCCGTGGGCACGGTCGGCGGCATGGACGTGCTCCGCGAGGCGGGCACGGACACCCCGGACGTCCTGCTGGTGTCGGTGGGCGCGCTCGCCCCGATGTGCCTGGAGATCGCCACACTCCTCAACAAACAGGGCATCTCGACCACCGTCGTCGACCCGCGCTGGGTCAAGCCCGTCGACGAGGCCATGGCCCCGCTCGCCGAGCGGCACCGCGTGGTCGTCACCGTCGAGGACAACTCCCGCGTCGGCGGCGTGGGCAGCGCCGTCGCACAGGCCCTGCGGGACGCAGGCGTCGACCTGCCGCTGCGTGACTTCGGCATCCCGCCCCGCTTCCTCCAGCACGCCTCCCGCAAGGAGGTCATGGCGGAGATCGGGCTGACCGCGCCCGACATCGCCCGCCAGGTGACCGGCCTGGTCGCCAAGCTCGACGGCGCCACCGCCGAGGCCGTGCAGCCCGCCAGGGACTAGGGTCTGTCTGACAATTCGCGGCGGATCAGCCCGCGGCGTCTGGTGCCGTGCATCGCAAGGCGGAGGGTCGCCCTCGTGCTGGGCGTACGTGGGCGTGCCCGACAACGCGGCGAGGTGCGGTGCCAGGCGTTGCGGGCCCGGCGGGAATTGTCAGACAGGACCTAGGCGCCAGGCGCCAGGCCCCGCATACCAGCGCCCAGGGGCCGGTCTCCACGCGCCGGCCCGGTCCCCAGGGGCCGACCGCTTTCGGACCCCGCGTGCCTCCGGGCCCGCCGCCCTTCAGGTGGCGGGCCCGCCCGCCGCGTATGAAAGACCGGGCGCCGTGGGAGACGGAGGTGCATGGGCGCCCCCGGAACGGCTCGCCGGCGCGCGGGTGCGCCCCCCGACGGAGACGAAGGCGAGGCGACGCCCGCGCCGGGAGTCAGGGGCCTGGGAGGCGCATCCACGTGAACAGCGGTATCTTCCGGACGAAATCCGTCGAACAGTGCATCAAGGACACGGAAGAACCGGGGCGCGGGCTGCACAAGACCCTCTCCGCGCTCGATCTGACGGTCTTCGGGATCGGCGTCATCATCGGCACCGGCATCTTCGTGCTCACCGGCAAGGTCGCAAGGGAGAACGCCGGGCCCTCGACCGCGCTGGCCTTCGTGGTGGCCGGCGTGGTCTGCGCGCTGGCCGCGCTCTGCTACGCGGAGTTCGCGTCGACGGTGCCGGTGGCGGGCTCCGCGTACACGTTCGCGTACGCCTCCCTGGGCGAGTTCCCGGCCTGGGTGATCGGCTGGGACCTGGTGCTGGAGCTGGCGCTCGCGTGCGCCGTGGTCGCCGTCGGCTGGTCCGGCTACCTCCGCTCGCTGATGGACTCCGCGGGCATCCCCATGCCGGGGCTGCTCAGCGGGGCGAGCGGCGGCCACTTCGGGTTCGACGTGCTCGCGGCGGCCCTGGTGCTCCTCCTCACCGGCGTCCTGATCGCGGGGGTGAAGCTCTCCTCGCGGGTGACCGGGGTCATCGTCGCCGTCAAGGTGGCCGTGGTGCTGCTGGTCATCGCGGTGGGCACGTTCTTCGTCAGGAGCGCCAACTACCGGCCGTTCGTGCCGCCCGCCCGGGAGACCGGCGGCGGCTCGGGCCTCGGGGCGCCGCTCATCCGGCTCCTGTCGGGCTACGCGCCGGCCGCCTTCGGCGTCATGGGCGTCTTCACGGCCGCCGCCGTCGTCTTCTTCGCCTTCATCGGGTTCGACATCGTGGCGACCGCGGCCGAGGAGACCCGGAACCCGCAGCGCGACGTGCCCCGCGGCATCATCGGCTCGCTGGCCGTCTGCACGGTGCTGTACGTGGCGGTGTCGCTGGTCGTCACCGGCATGCAGAAGTACACCCGCCTCTCCGTCGACGCGCCCCTCGCGGACGCCTTCAAGGCCGTCCACCACCCGTTCTGGGCGGGTGTCATCAGCTTCGGCGCGGCCGTGGGGCTGACCTCGGTCTGCCTGATCCTGCTGCTCGGGCAGACCCGGGTGTTCTTCGCGATGAGCCGCGACGGGCTGCTGCCGCCCGCCTTCTCCCGCGTCCACCCGCGGTTCGGCACCCCCTACCGCACCACCGTGCTGCTCGGCCTGGTCGTGGCGGTGGTGGCCGGCTTCACCACGATCGACGTGCTGGCCGAGCTGGTGAACATCGGCACCCTCTTCGCCTTCGTGGTGGTCGCCCTCGGCGTGCTGGTGCTGCGCCGCAGGCGGCCCGACCTGCCGCGGGCGTTCCGCACCCCGCTGGTGCCGCTGGTGCCCGTGCTGTCCGTGCTCGCCTCGCTCTGGCTGATGCTCAATCTGACGGCGGAGACCTGGCTGCGGTTCGCGGTCTGGATGGCGGTGGGACTTCTCGTGTACGCCGTCTACGGCCGCTCGCACAGCAGGATGCGGCCCCTGCGGGCGGCACGCCAGGCCAAGGAGCCCCGGGGCTCGGCGTAGCGCTTCCCAGCGCCCTCGCACGGGCTTCGTAGGCACCATGGGGTCAGGAAGGTCGCCCCGGTGTCCGACAGGCCGTCACGCGGTCAGGAGGCGCCGCCCCCGTACACCGTCCGGGGACCGGCCACCCCGGCGCCATGGGCCTGCACCCGGCGGCGCAGCTCGCGGTCGGCGGTGACGACCAGCACGGGGCGGTCGCCGGCAGCACGGACCAGCTCGACGATCCGGTCGTCGCCGCTGCCGCCGGCCTCCTCCACCCGCACGTCCGGCACCGACGGCACGCCACGCGCGGCGCCCTCCACGACGAGCACCACCTCCGGCGGCCCCGGCAGCCCCTGGACGCCCTGCTCGGCCACCGGCACCAGGTGGTCCCGCAGCCGCTCCGCCGCCGCGCGCCGGTCCCGCCACCACCCGTCCGGTACCGAGCCCACCACGTTGGCGGCGTCGACGACGAGCAGGGGCTTCGGTGCCGTCATGGGCCACCTGCCCTTCCGGAAGGCGCCGGGACCCGGGGGCGGGGCCGCGGCGGAGGCTGAAGGATGTCGGCCGGCCCATCATGCGCGAGCCGGCGGGAGGCGTCCTGGCCCGCCACGGGCAGGCGTCTCGCCCGCCACGGGCAGGCGTCTCGCCCACCACGGGCGACGGGCCGTGCCGGTAGGACTCCGGCACGGCCCGTGCCGTGGGGGTGGGGAAATGGCCCGTTACGCGGGGACGCTCGCCGTACCCACGTCGAGGAAGCGCTTGCCGGCGACCCGCTCGCTGACGCCCGCACGGTCCAGGTACGGGGTGAGCCCGCCCAGGTGGAAGGGCCAGCCCGCGCCGGTGATCAGGCAGAGGTCGATGTCCTGGGCCTCGGCGACCACGCCCTCGTCGAGCATCAGGCGGATCTCCTCCGCCACCGCGTCCAGCACCCGGGCGAGGGTCTGCTCCTCGGTGAGCACGGTGTCGCCCTGCCGGAGCAGCGCCGCGACCTCCGGGTCCAGCTCCGGCTTGCCGCTGTCGTACGCGTAGAAGCCGCGCTTGCCGGCGTCCACCACGGCCTTCAGGTTGGGGGACACCGTGAAGCGGTCGGGGAACGCCCGGTGCAGCGTCTCCGAGACGTGCAGCCCGATCGCCGGGCCGACCAGCTCCAGCAGCACCAGCGGCGACATCGGCAGGCCCAGCGGCTCGACGGCGCGCTCGGCGACGTCCACCGGCGTGCCCTCGTCGATGACGTTCTGGATCTCGCCCATGAAGCGGGTCAGGATGCGGTTCACGACGAACGCCGGGGCGTCCTTCACCAGCACCGCCGTCTTGCGGAGCTTCTTGGCGACGTCGAACGCGGTGGCCAGCGTGGCGTCGTCGGTGTCCTCGCCGCGCACGATCTCCAGCAGCGGCAGGACGGCGACCGGGTTGAAGAAGTGGAAGCCGACCACCCGCTCCGGGTGCGCGAGCCCCTTGGCCATCTCCGAGACGGAGAGCGAGGAGGTGTTGGTGGCGAGTACGGCGTGCTCGGGCGCGACGGCCTCCACCTCGGCGAACACCTGCTGCTTGACGCTCATCTCCTCGAACACGGCCTCGATGACGAAGTCCGCGTCCGCGAAGCCCTCGGCCTTGTCCAGCACGCCGGTCACCAGGGCCTTGAGGCGGTTCGCCTTGTCCTGGTCGATCCGGCCCTTGCCGAGCAGCTTGTCGACCTCGGCGTGCACGTAGCCGACGCCCTTGTCGATCCGCTCCTGGTCGATGTCGGTGAGCACCACCGGCACCTGAAGGCGGCGCAGGAACAGCAGCGCGAGCTGGCTGGCCATCAGGCCCGCGCCGACCACGCCCACCTTGGTGACGGGCCGGGCCAGGCTCCTGTCCGGCGCGCCCGCGGGCCGCTTGGCGCGCTTCTGCACCAGGTTGAAGGCGTAGATGCCGCTGCGCAGCTCCCCGCTCATGCTCAGGTCGGCGAGCGCGCGGTCCTCGGCGTCGTAGCCCTGCTGGAGGTCGCCGTCCTTCACGGACGCGATGATGTCCAGCGCCCGGTACGCGGCCGGGGCCGCGCCGTGCACCTTGCCGTCCGCGACGGCGCGCCCCCACTCGACGGCCTGGTCCCAGGTCTCGCCGCGGTCCACCTCGGGGCGCGCGACCTCCAGCTCGCCGCTGAGCACGGCGGCCGTCCAGCGCAGCGACTGCTCCAGGAAGTCCTGGCTGTCGAAGATGGCGTCCGCGATGCCGAGTTCGTAGACCTCGGGGCCCTTGAGCTGCTTGTTCTGGTTGAGCGAGTTCTCGACGATCAGCTTGACCGCACGGTCGGCGCCGATCAGGTTCGGCAGCAGCGTGCAGCCGCCCCAGCCCGGCACCAGCCCGAGGAAGACCTCGGGGAACGAGAACGCCGGCAGCGCCTTGGAGACGGTGCGGTAGGTGCAGTGCAGGCCCACCTCGGCACCGCCGCCCATCGCCGCGCCGTTGTAGTACGCGAACGTCGGCACCGCGAGGTGCGCGAGGCGCTTGAAGACCTCGTGGCCGCCCTTGCCGACGGCCAGCGCGTCCTCGTGCCTGCGCAGCAGCTCCATGCCCTTGAGGTCGGCGCCGACGGCGAAGATGAACGGCTTGCCGGTGAGCCCCACGCCCACGACGGAACCCTCGGCGGCCTCCTTCTCGACCTGGTCGAGGGCCGCGTTCAGGTTCGCCAGCGACTGGGGTCCGAAGGTGGTGGGCTTGGTGTGGTCGAAGCCGTTGTCGAGGGTGATGAGGGCGAACCTGCCCACGCCGCCCGGCAGGTCCAGATGGCGGACGTGCGCCTGGGTGACCACCTCGTCGGGGAACAGCTCGGCCGCGCCCTTGAGCAGCTCGGCGGTGGTGGTGCTCACTTGGTGCCTCCGGCGGCGTCGGTGAAGTGCGGGTTCTCCCAGATGACCGTGGCGCCCATGCCGAAGCCGACGCACATGGTGGTGATGCCGTAGCGGACCCCCGGCTGCTCCTCGAACTGCCGGGCGAGCTGGGTCATCAGCCGCACGCCGGAGGACGCCAGCGGGTGGCCGTAGGCGATGGCGCCGCCGTACTGGTTGACCCGGGGATCGTCGTCGTCGATGCCGTAGTGGTCCAGGAGCGCGAGGACCTGTACGGCGAACGCCTCGTTGATCTCGAACAGGCCGATGTCCGAGATGCTCAGGCCGGCCTTGGCGAGCGCCTTCTCGGTCGCGGGGATCGGGCCGTAGCCCATCACCTCGGGCTCCACGCCCGCGAAGGCGTAGGAGACCAGCCGCATCTTCACCGGCAGGTCGTGCTCGCGGGCGAAGTCCTCGGCGGCGACGAGGGAGGCGGTGGCGCCGTCGTTCAGCCCGGCGCTGTTCCCGGCCGTGACACGGCCGTGCACCCGGAAGGGCGTCTTGAGGCCGGCGAGCTGCTCCAGCGTGGTTCCGGGCCGCATCGGCTCGTCGGCGGTGGCCAGGCCCCAGCCCGTCTCGCCGGCCTCCTCGTTCGTGCGGCGCACCGAGATCGGCACCAGGTCCTGCTGGATCAGGCCGTTGGCGTACGCCTTAGCGGCCTTCTCCTGCGAGCGCACGGCGTAGGCGTCGGCGCGCGCCTTGGTGAGGTGCGGGAAGCGGTCGTGCAGGTTCTCCGCCGTCATGCCCATGAACAGCGCGGACTCGTCGACGAGCTTCTCGCTGACGAACCGCGGGTTCGGGTCGACGGACTCGCCCATCGGGTGGCGCCCCATGTGCTCCACGCCGCCCGCGATGACGACGTCGTACGCGCCGAACGCGATGGACCCCGCCGTGGTGGTGACCGCGGTCAGCGCGCCCGCGCACATCCGGTCGATGGCGTAGCCCGGCACGGACTGCGGGAGCCCGGCGAGGATGCCCGCGGTGCGGCCGATGGTGAGGCCCTGGTCGCCGATCTGGGTGGTCGCCGCGATGGCCACGTCGTCGATCCGGGCGGGATCGAGGGACGGGTTGCGGCGCAGCAGCTCCCGGATGGCCTTCACCACGAGATCGTCGGCACGGGTCTCGTGGTAGATGCCCTTCGGGCCCGCCTTGCCGAACGGGGTGCGGACGCCGTCGACGAAGACGACGTCCCTGACGGTACGAGGCACGATGGCCCTCCTCAAGACGCGTGTACATGGCCGCGGACGCGCTTCGCGGCGCCCCCATGCTACTTGCCAGTAACCATACGGGGTAGGCCTGTCCCTCGGAGCGGTGAGGGTCACATACGGGGGGCGTGTCCCCCGTTCCCCCGTTCCCCGCCACCGGTCGATGTGGGGGCGCGCCTTGGCGGCGGGCGGGGAGCCTGTGGAACAGGCAGCGCCCCGGAAGGGACGCGGGGCTGTTCTTGATATGCGGCTCCGCCGCGTGGGCGCGACCAGCCACGACGACAGGGTCAGTTCGTCACCGTCCCGAGATGGCTGGTCCTGTCGTTGCCGGACCACCGGCCGGTGGGTGGTTGCTCGCGCAGTTCCCCGCGCCCCCTGGCGGTGGCCGCCGACGCGCGGCAGCGCTCCCCAGGGGTTGCCGTCGGCGAGTGGGCAGCGCTGGTGGTGGCCCTGGCGCGACGCGCCGGAACGAGACGGGTGCAGGGGGGCTGTCGGCTGAACCCGGCCGTAGGCCGGCCTGCCGTGGTCCGCCCCACAGGACCATCACGCGACCAGCGCGCTCACCAGCAACGGCGTCACCTGGTCGATCTGCCACTGCCGCGCCCCGTGCCCGGCGAGCGCCGCCGCCACCGTCTCCGCGGTCACCGCGGCGGGTGGCTCCCAGCACACTCTCCGTACGGTGTCCGGCGTGATCAGGTTCTCCTGGGGCATGCCGAGCCGCTCGGCGAGCGCGGACACCCCGGCGCGGGCGGCGGACAACCGGGCCGCCGCGGCCGGGTCCTTGTCCGCCCAGGCGCGCGGCGGCGGCGGGCCCGCGACCTGCTGGCCCGGACCGGGCAGCGCGGAGTCGGAGAGCGCGCGGGCCCGGTCCACGGCGCCCTGCCAGTTCTCCAGCTGCCGCCGCCCGACCCGGCCGAAGCCGGGCAGCTGGCCGAGCGCCGTGGCGTCGGCGGGCAGCGCGAGGGCAGCCTCGATGATCGCCGCGTCCCCGAGCACCTTGCCCGGCGAGATGTCCCGCCGCTGCGCGATGCGGTCCCGGGTCTGCCACAGCTCCCGTACCACCGCCATCTGGCGCCGTCGCCGCACCTTGTGCATCCCGGACGTGCGCCGCCAGGGGTCCTTGCGCGGCGGGGCCGGCGGGGCGGCGGCGATCGCCGCGAACTCCTGCCGGGCCCAGTCGAGCTTGCCCTGCCGGTCCAGCTCCTTCTCCAGGCTGTCGCGGAGGTCCACCAGCAGCTCGACGTCGAGCGCGGCATAGCGCAGCCACGGCTCGGGCAGCGGCCGCGTCGACCAGTCGACCGCGGAGTGGCCCTTCTCCAGGACGTAGCCGAGGACGTTCTCGACCATCGCGCCGAGGCCGACGCGCGGGTATCCGGCCAGCCGTCCCGCCAGCTCCGTGTCGAAGATCCGCTCCGGGACCATGCCTATCTCGCGCAGGCAGGGCAGGTCCTGGCTGGCCGCGTGCAGCACCCACTCCGTGTCGCCGATCGCCTCGCCGAGCGCGGTGAGGTCGGCGCAGGCCACGGGGTCGATCAGCGCGCTGCCCGCGCCGGCGCGGCGCAGCTGGACCAGGTAGGCGCGCTGGCCGTAGCGGTAGCCGGAAGCGCGCTCGGCGTCCACCGCGACGGGGCCCGTACCCGCGGCGAAGGCGGCGACCACCTCGCTGAGCGCGTCCGCGTCGGCGATCACCGGGGGGATGCCGTCCCGCGGCTCCAGCAGGGGGACGGGGTCCTCGGCCGCGACGCCTTCGTCCGGAACGCCGCTCGCCGAGGGTTCCTTCTCCGGGTCTGAGGCGGTGCGCAGGGGAATGTCTGCTGCGGTGTCTTCGGCGTCGGTCACCTGTCAAGGGTATCCGCGGATGCCGTACGCCCGCCGACGTAACGTTCCGTCGACGGGCGCGGCACCGCTCGTGCGGACGCTTCGCGGACCCCCGGGCCGATCGTGCGTGGCTCGAACCGGACGTCCGGTGGAGGCGGACCGAGCGGTGCGGACGACGGGCGAACCGGCTGAGGCGAGCGATCCGGTGCAGGTGAACGGGCTGGTTGGGGCGGACGAGCCGGACGATGCGGTGCGGGTGAACGGGCCCGGGCGGACGGACGGTCTGGTTCGGGTGAGCGCGCCGGCGCGTGGGGATCGGATCAGTGGATGATGCCGGTGCGCAGCGCGACCGCGACCATGCCGGCGCGGTCGCCGGTGCCGAGCTTGCGTGCGATCCGGGCGAGGTGGCTCTTGACGGTCAGTGCGGACAGGCCCATGGAGACGCCGATGGCCTTGTTCGACTGGCCCTCCGCCACCAGCCGCAGCACCTCCACCTCGCGGCCCGACAGCTCGCGGTACCCGCCCGGGTGGCTCGGGGCGCCCGGGGGGCGGCGGTGCATACGGGCCGCGGCGGCGCCGATCGGGGCGGCGCCCGGACGGATGGGCATCCCGACGTTGGTGCGGGTGCCGGTGACGACGTAGCCCTTCACACCGCCCGCGAGGGCGTTGCGCACGGCGCCGATGTCGTCGGCGGCGGACAGGGCGAGGCCGTTCGGCCAGCCCGCGGCGCGGGTCTCGGACAGCAGGGTCAGGCCGCTGCCGTCGGGCAGGTGGACGTCGGCGACACAGATGTCGCGGGGATTGGCGATACGGGGTCGTGCCTCCGCGACGGACGACGCCTCGATGACGTCGCGCACGCCGAGCGCCCACAGGTGGCGGGTGACCGTGGAGCGGACACGCGGGTCGGCCACGACCACCATGGCGGTCGGCTTGTTCGGGCGGTAGGCGACCAGGCTTGCGGGCTGCTCAAGAAGAACGGACACCAGGCCTCCTGGGGTGCGGGATGGGCCGGCTCGGGGATCAAACCGGAGGGAACCATGCTTTTTCAAGGTCACAGACGTCTTCGGCAGCCCACCCGTCCGCCTTTAGGGAATGATCACGATTTGGTGAGTAATAATTCGTCCGAATCGGACACGCGGTCGATCATTCAGAGAACGAATCGGGTCTGAATCAGCCCGAAGCTGCCCGTTTCTCGGTACGGGTGTGGCGATGGCAGATTCCGGCCATTTGTTGAGCCCGGCCGACGTTGAACGAGGAACGGGGGCCGGACGTCACCGTCGTCCACGGGACGGTGACACGTGCACACGGCGTGCACGAACACGGGCGCCCCGAACACGGGGCCTAAGCCCGGGTGCCGCGGCGCCGGGCACAGCGGTTCCGAGCAGGGCGGATCCGTGCGGGGAGACCCTCTGGCGCGGGCCGGCACCTGGTGCCGGCCCGCACTGCGTGCCGAATCGCAGGAGCGACCGCCCCCGCCCACCTGCCCGTTGAGCCGGAGGCCCGCACGCCGACGCACCGACCCGCCGGACCGGAGGCCCGCACGCCGTCGTACCGACCGCGCACCGGCCGCCCGCGCGAGGCGCTAACGCGGCCCAGGCCCGTGGCCCCGGCCGCCGGCCCTCCCTAGGACGGCCGCGGCCCCCTGCGCTGCGGCAGCGACACCACGGAGGGGTCCCCAGGGGCGGCCGGCGGCAGCCCGGCGACCTGGCAGAGCAGGTCGCACCAGGCGGCCAGGTGCGCCTCCGTGTCCGGGACCCCGCCCAGGCCCTCGCGCGGTGTCCAGGACGCGCGGATCTCGATCTGCGACGTCGCCGGACGCTCCGCAAGACCGCCGAAGTGGTGCGAGCTGGCCCGGGTGACCGTGCCGCTCGGCTCCCCGTACCCGAGGCCCCGGCTCTGCAGCGCCCCCGTCAGCCAGGTCCAGCACACCTCGGGCAGCAGCGGGTCGGCGGCCATCTCGGCCTCCAGCTCCGCACGGACCAGCGTGACGAGGCGGAACACCCCGTGCCAGCCCTCGTGCCCGTCCGGATCGTGCAGCAGCACCAGGCGCCCGTCCGCGAGGTCGTCGTCGCCGTCGACGACCGTGGCCTCCAGCGCGTACGCATGGGGGGCGAGCCGGCGCGGCGGGCGGACCGGCTCGATCTCCACGCCGGGTCGCAGCCGCGCGGTCAGCAACCCGTCGACGGCCCCGCGGAAGGCCGCGGGAACCGGGTCCGCCGCGTCCAGCGGTGCCTGCCCCGCTCCGCCCGTGCCGTTGTCCGTCCCGCTGGTTCCGTCGGCGCCGTCCGACAGTCGTCCCTGAGCCGCAGCCATGCGGGGAAGATTAAGGGGAAGCGGGCTCCGGCGCAGGGAGGGACACCCGGCGGCGCGCGGGCTGGCCGGATCGTGTCGTCCGCAGCGTGCGAGACTTTGCCCTGTGAGTGCCAACGACCTTCCCCACGCTGCCCGCTCCGGCGGCGCGTTCCCCGCCCACGGCGACGTCGAGGGCGACGTCGCGCCGGATGCCGGCGGCGTCAAGCCGGATGTCAAGGAGGGCCCCCGGGAATCCGCCTTCCTGAGGGCCTGCCGCCGCGAGCCGGTGCCGCACACGCCCGTGTGGTTCATGCGGCAGGCCGGGCGCTCGCTTCCGGAGTACCACAAGGTGCGCGAGGGCATTCCCATGCTGGAGGCCTGCACGATCCCGGAGATGGTCACCGAGATCACCCTCCAGCCGGTCCGGCGGCACCACGTGGACGCGGCGGTCTTCTACAGCGACATCGTCGTCCCCCTCAAGGCCATCGGCGTCGGCCTCGACATCAAGCCCGGCGTCGGGCCCGTGGTGGACGAGCCGATCCGCACCCGGGCCGACCTCGACCGGCTGCGCGCCCTCACCCCCGAGGACGTCCCCTACGTCGCCGAGGCCATCCGGCAGCTCACCGCCGAGCTGGGCGCCACCCCGCTCATCGGCTTCGCGGGCGCGCCGTTCACCCTGGCCAGCTACCTGGTGGAGGGCGGGCCCTCGCGCAACCACGAACGCACCAAGGCGCTCATGTACGGCGACCCGGGGCTCTGGGCCGAGCTGCTGGACCGGCTGGCCGTGATCACCGCCGCCTTCCTGAAGGTGCAGATCGAGGCGGGCGCCTCCGCGGTGCAGCTCTTCGACTCCTGGGCGGGCGCGCTTGCGCCGTCCGACTACCGCCGCAGCGTGCTGCCCGCCTCCGCCAAGGTGTTCTCCGCCGTCGCCGGGTACGGGGTGCCGCGCATCCACTTCGGCGTCGGCACCGGCGAGCTGCTGGGCCTGCTGGGGGAGGCCGGGGCGGACGTCGTGGGCGTCGACTGGCGCGTCCCCCTCGACGAGGCGGCCCGCAGGGTCGGCCCCGGCAAGGCGCTCCAGGGAAACCTCGACCCCGCGGTGCTCTTCGCCCCCGAGGAGGCCGTGCAGGCGAAGGCGGCCGAGGTCCTCGACGCCGCCCAGGGCCTCGGCGGGCACATCTTCAACCTCGGCCACGGCGTGCTGCCGGCCACCGACCCCGACGCCCTGACCCGGCTGGTGGAGTTCGTGCACGAGCGCACCAGGCGGTAGCTCGCCCGGCTCGCCGGGGCGTTCCGTTCGCGCCGTCCCCACCGTCCGCGTCGCCCGGACCGCGCTCCTGCACGGTCCGGACCGCGCTCACGCGCGCGTGCCGGCCTGCACCGCCCGGAACGCCTTCCGTGCCGCCACCAGCACCGGGTCCCACACGGGCGAGAAGGGCGGCGCGTAGCCCAGGTCGAGATTGACCATCTGCTCGACGGTGAGGCCCGCGGTCAGGGCGACCGCCGCCACGTCCACCCGCTTCGCCGCGCCCTCACGGCCGATGATCTGGACGCCGAGCAGCCGCCCGGTGCGGCGCTCGGCGATCATCTTCACCGTCATCTGGCCGGCACCCGGGTAGTAGCCGGCGCGGGACGTCGACTCGATGGTCGCCGTCACGTACTGGCGCCCGGCCGCCAGCGCGTCCTTCTCGCGCAGCCCCGTCCGGGCGACCTCCAGGTCGCAGACCTTGCTGACGGCGGTTCCGACGACCCCGGGGAACGTCGCGTAGCCACCGCCGATGTTGGTGCCGATGATCTGGCCCTGCTTGTTGGCGTGGGTGCCCAGCGCGACATGGCGCAAGCTGCCCGACACCAGGTCCAGGACCTCCACGCAGTCGCCGCCCGCCCAGATGTTCTCGTGCCCGCGCACCCGCATCGACAGGTCCGTCAGCAGCCCCCCGTGCTCGCCGAGCGGCAGCCCGGCCTCCCCGGCGAGGGCCGTCTCGGGCCGTACGCCGATGCCGAGGATCACCACGTCCGCCGGGTACTCGGCGTCGTCGGTGACCACCGCGCGGGCCCGGCCGTCCGCGCCGGTCAGGATGGCGGTGGCCGCGGTGCCGTTCACGACCGTGATGCCCATGCCGGTCATGGCGTCGTGCACCAGGCGCCCCATGTCCGGGTCCAGGGTCGACATCGGGGCCCTGCCCGCGTTGACGACGGTCACCTCGTAGCCGCGGTGCAGCATCGCCTCGGCCATCTCCAGGCCGATGTACCCGGCGCCCACCACCACCGCACGCCGGCCCCGCGCACCGCGCAGCGTGTCCAGCAGGGCCTTGCCGTCGTCCAGGGTCTGCACGCCGTGCACCCCGGGCGCGTCGATCCCGGGCAGCGGCGGGCGCAGCGGCCGGGCGCCGGTGGCGATGACCAGCCGGTCGTAGCCGGTCCACGCCTCGGCACCCGAGTCGAGGTCGCGGCTGCGCACCCGTCCGCCGGCCACGTCGACGTCGGTCACCTCCGTGCGCGTGCGGACGTCTATCCCGCGGGTGCGGTGCTCCTCCGGCGAGCGGGCGACGAGCCGGTCCATCTCGTCGACCGTGCCGCCGACCCAGTAGGGGATGCCGCAGGCGGAGAACGACGTGAACCCGCCCCTCTCGAAGGCGATGATCTCCATCTCGTCCGATGCCCGCATCCGGCGCGCCTGCGACGCGGCGGACATGCCCGCCGCGTCGCCGCCGATGACCACCAGACGCTCTCGCTGCTTGGGTGCGCTCATGTGGCACACGCTACGGCCTGGGACCGGCCGTCACGGTGCCGTGGCATGCCCGTCGCCCCCGCCCTGCTCGGAGCCGTTCCCGTCCCCGGGGGGCCGGGCGCCCGCGAGCTGCGGCCGCCAGGGCCCGAACAGCCGTGCGCGCCGCGGGCGGATCACCCTTGTCCACAGCAGGAGCAGCAACGCCAGCGGCACCGCGAACGGCAGGACCGCACCGACCACCACCGCCAGCCAGCGCAGCACGGTGAGCAGGCCGTGCCAGCCGCCTTCGAGGGCGTCCAGGAAGCCCGTGCCGCCGTGCGCGGGGGGCGCGGGCTGCTTCGCGGACGCGGTCGAGGAGAGGGAGAGCGTGACGGTGGCCAGGGAGGTGCGGTCCTTCAGCGCCGCCTGCCTGGCCAGCAGGGACTCCAGGTCGGCCTGGCGGGAGCTCAGCTCGCCCTCCGGCGAGACGATGTCGCTCAGGTCCGTGGCCTGGTCCATCAGCCCCCGCACCCTCGCCACGCTCGCCCGCTGCGAGGAGACGCGGCTGTCGACGTCCACCACCTCGTCCGTGACGTCCTCGGCCTCGACCGAGCGGGAGACGAGCGTGCCGGTGCCCGAGAGCGCCGCGAGCACCTCGTCGTAGTGCTCCTGCGGCACCCGCAGCACCAGGCGGGAGCGCTCACGCCCGTGCGTGTCGCGGTCGGTCGACTCGGAACCGACGTACCCGCCCGCGCCGGTGACCGACGCACGGGCCTCGTCGACGGCCTTCGGGACGTCCTTGACGCGGACGGTGAGCGAGGCGGTGCGGACGATGTGGACACCGGAGAGCGAGGGCGTTCCCTTGTCGGAGCCGCGCTTGGCGCCGGCGGCGGGGGTCCCCTGGGAACCGTCGCCGCCGGCGCCAAGCGCGGCTCCGGCGGCGCCGCCCGCGCCCTCCGTCCCGGTCGCGGGACCCGCGGGCGCGCCGTCAGGGCCCGCGGCCGGTGCCTTGCCGTCGGCCTTCTGCTGGGTGCCCGGCCGCGCCGCCGCGCTGTCGGAGCCGCTGTCCCTGGACGCTCCGCAGCCGGCGACGGCCAGCGAGGATGCGAGCAGCAGGGCGGCGAGCGCCCTCACGGCCGGGCCCGGGCCGGACGCACGGTGACGCGCGGGTGCCGTGTCGGATGAGTGGGACGTGTACATGGCTGGATGACCCCCCGAGGGCTCGTGGTGACGGACGCTCCTACGACGCCCGGAGCCGGTGGCGCGATGTCGACGGACGGCCACGATGCGGTCACGGTCGGGACTCGGGGCAGGGGGCGGAGCGTCCGAGGGAGGCGGATCGCGGTGGGGGTCTCGCGTCCGGTCGCTGTGGGGGCGGGGGGCTCGGGAGGTTGCGGGGGGTTCGCGGTGGGTGGTGGCGGTGTGCTTGAAGGGGGGCGGGTGGTGCATTGCCTGAGGGGAGCCGGGTGATGACGGTGTGCTCGGTGGGGCCGGCCGGCGGCAGGGGCCCTCCCGGCGGAAGCGGAATGGGGGATACCCACAGGCCCGGACGGGCTGACGGGGTGGTCTGAGAGAGTGGGGGCATGGGTGGAGCAGACGGCTCAGCGGGGCTGGGCGTGGAGACGGCGGCGGGCTTCGGCGGTCGCCGTGTCGTGGTGATCGGAGGCGGCATCGCCGGTCTTGCGGCGGCGCACCGCCTGCTGGTCGGGGGCGCGTCGGTGACGCTGCTGGAGGCCTCGCCGAGGCTGGGCGGCAAGCTGCTCGTCGGCGAGCTGGCGGGCGTCCGGGTGGACCTGGGAGCGGAGTCGATGCTCGCGAGGCGGCCCGAAGCGGTCGCGCTGGCCAGGGAGGCCGGCCTCGGCGACCGGCTCCAGCCGCCCGCCACGGCCACCGCCGCGCTCTGGACCCGCGGCGCGCTGCGGCCGATGCCCAAGGGCCACGTGATGGGCGTTCCCGCGGACGCCGCGGCCCTCGCGGGCGTGCTCTCCGAGGAGGGGCTGCGCCGCATCGAGGAGGACCGCCGCCTGCCCCGCACGGAGGTCGGCGACGACGTCGCCGTGGGGGAGTACGTCGCGAAGCGGCTCGGCCGGGAGGTAGTCGACCGCCTGGTGGAGCCCCTCCTCGGCGGTGTCTACGCGGGAGACGCCTACCGCATCTCGATGCGCGCCGCCGTCCCCCAGCTCTTCGAGGCCGCCCGCACCCACACGTCGCTCACGGAGGGCGTGCGCGAGATCCAGAGCCGTGCGGCAGGGCGGCAGCAGCCGGGCCCGGTCTTCATGGGCATCGAGGGCGGCGTGGGCAGCCTGCCGGGGGCGGTCGCGGACGCGATCCGGGCACGTGGGGGCGAGATCCTGACGGACTCGCCGGTCACCGCCCTGCGCAGGGTGCCCTCCGGCGAGGCGGAGGCGGGGCAGCCCCGGGGCCGGTGGCGGATCAGCGTCGGCGGGCTCTCGGGAGGGACCGCTCCGGGCGCTTCCGCCCGCACCCTCGACGCCGACGCGGTCGTCCTCGCCCTTCCGGCCCCCGCAGCCGCCCGCCTGCTGGAGTCCGAGTCCCCGGCGGCGGCCGCGGAGCTGAGCGGCATCGAGTACGCGTCGATGGCCCTGGTGACGCTCGCCTATCGGCGCCGGGAGGCCGAGCTGCCCGCCGGCAGCGGCTTCCTGGTGCCGCCGGTCGACGGGCGCACCATCAAGGCGTCCACGTTCTCCGGCCAGAAGTGGTCGTGGGCCGCCGAGGAGGACCCCGGACTGCTGGTGCTGCGCACCTCGGTGGGCCGGCACGGCGAGGAGGAGGTCCTCCAGCGCCCGGACGCCGACCTGGTGGCCGCCTCGCGCGGCGACCTGGCGGAGGCGACGGGCCTCGCCGCCACCCCCGTCGCGTCCGCCGTCACCCGCTGGCACGAGGGCCTGCCGCAGTACCCGGTGGGCCACCAGGCGCGCGTCTCCCGTATCCGCGACCACGTGGCGAAGCTCCCGGGCCTCGCGGTGTGCGGCGCGGCCTACGACGGCGTCGGGATACCCGCCTGCATCGCCTCCGCCCAGGCCGCCGTGGCCCACCTCGCGGGTGACTGGGTCGGCATGGCCGAGCTCACCCGGAACCCGGTGCAGAGCCTGCACGGCGGAGCGGGAGAATAGCCCCATGAGTGATGCCGCCCCAGAAGCCCGGGACTCCCAGGCCCCCGAGCGGGTCCCGAACGCCGGCAAGAAGGCCAAGGACCTGAACGACACCATCCGCTACACCCTGTGGTCCGTCTTCCGGCTCCGCGAGGCGCTGCCCGAGGACCGCGCGGCGCACATCGCCGAGGCCGAGGAGCTGTTCGACCAGCTCGCCGCCAAGGACGTCACCATCCGAGGCACCTACGACCTCTCGGCGCTGCGGGCCGACGCCGACCTCATGATCTGGTGGCACGCGGAGACCTCCGAGCAGCTCCAGGAGGCGTACAACCTCTTCCGCCGCACCCGCCTGGGCCGCGCCATGGAACCCGTCTGGTCGAACATGGCCCTGCACCGCCCCGCCGAGTTCAACCGCTCGCACATCCCGGCGTTCCTCGCGGACGAGTCGCCCCGCGCCTACGTCAGCGTCTACCCGTTCGTTCGCTCCTACGAGTGGTACCTGCTGCCCGACGACGAGCGGCGCACCCTGCTCGCCGAGCACGGCAAGATGGCCCGCGGCTTCCCGGACGTGCGCGCCAACACGGTCGCCTCGTTCTCGCTCGGCGACTACGAGTGGATCCTCGCCTTCGAGGCCGACGAGCTGCACCGCATCGTCGACCTGATGCGCCACCTGCGCGGCTCCGAGGCCCGCAGGCACGTACGCGAGGAGATCCCGTTCTACACGGGCCGCCGCAAGCCCATCGCCGACCTGGTGGCCGGGCTCGCCTGACGTCCGCTGAGGCCCGGCCGGGGGTGTTGCCCGCGGCCGGAGCCCCGGGTGTCACACCCGTTGCAGCGCCACCCGGGCAGCCCGCACCAGCCGGGCGACCGGGCGGCTGGACGGCGGCTCGGGGCCCGATCGCTCCAGCCACCAGGCCGTCAGCCGCCGCCGGGCCCCGCCGGCCCCGGAGTCCTTGGGGAGCCCGGCGCGGAGCAGGTGCTCGGCGAAGTCGAGCGCGTCCCGGCGGTAGCCGCCGGTGAGCGGCCGGGCGTCGGCGTACGCGAGGAAGGCGGCACGGTAGCCGTCGCCCAGGATCTCCGGGAGCTCGGGCGCGACCTTCGCCACGACGTCCGCGCGCTTGCGGGCCAGCGCACGGCTCTGCACGGCGAGCCGGGCCCGGTCGAAGCCCTCCGGCGCGGGCGTCCGCGCCACCAGCGAGGAGAGCAGCGCGGCCTGCGCGAGGGCGAGGCGCTGACGCGCGGGGTCGGGGGCGGTTGGGATGGCCCCGGTACCTCGGGTGTCAGGGGGCTTCGGGCCGCCCGGTGAGGTGGCGGACGGTGCCGGGGCGGGTGCCGGTGTGCCGGGCGCCGTCGCGGCGGCGGGAGCCGCGGCCCTGCCGGCCGCCGAAGCCCCCACCGCCGCGCCCCCCGTGACGGCCGCTTCCCCCGGTGCGGCCGTTCCCCCCACGGTGGTCCTCTTGGTCTCGTGCCGGCCGCCGCGTGCCGCCGCGACCGTCTCGCGGATCTCGCGGAGTTCGCCCTCGAGCTCGGCCGGGGCCGGGAAGTTCTCGTCCCGCTCCAGGAGGACGCCCGGCGGGGTGGTCCGCGCGGCCAGCTCGGCGAGGACGTCGAGCACCGGGCGGGTGACGGGGTGCGCGTGGCTGTCGTGCCAGACGCCGTCCCGCTCGTAGCCGCCCGCCACGTGCACGTACGCGATGGCCTCCACGGGCAGCTCGTCCAGCGCCTTCGCGGGGTCCTCACCGCGGTTCACGTGGTTGGTGTGCAGATTGGCCACGTCGATCAGCAGCCGCACGCCGGTCCGGTCCACCAGCTCGTACAGGAACTGGCCCTCCGTCAGCTCCTCGTCCGGCCAGGAGAACAGCGCCGCGATGTTCTCCACCGCGAGCGGCACCGGCAGCGCGTCCTGGGCGATCCTGACGTTCTCGCAGAGCACGTCCAGGGCGTCGCGGGTCCGGGGCACCGGCAGCAGGTGGCCCGCCTCAAGACGCGGCGAAGCGGTCCGCTCGCCACCCGCCCGGACGAAGGCGATGTGCTCGGTGACCAGCGGTGATCCAAGGGCCTCCGCGCGTTCCGCGAGGTCGGCGAGCCGCCCGGGCTCCGGCCGTTCGGCGCCGCCGAGGCCGAGGGCGACGCCGTGCGGGACCACGGTCACCCCGCGCTCGCGCAGCCGGAGCAGGGAGTCGGGGAGGTGGCCGGGGCAGACGTTCTCCGCGACGGCCTCCACCCAGTCGATGCCGGGCATGCGCTCCACCGCCTCGGCGATCTCCGGACGCCAGCCGATCCCGGTTCCCAGTCGCTCCATGTCCCCTCCCCCTCCTGTTCCTCTCCGACGTTCAGGCCGCTCCGGCCGTTCAAGGCCGTTCCGGATGGTGCCGGCCGGCCGCGGCCATTTCCGGCAACCGCCGGACGGTGTCCGGCGTCCCTCCGCTGCGTGCTGCGTGCTGCGTGCTGCGTGCTGCGTGCTGCGTGCTGCGTGCTGCGTGCTGCCTGCCCGCTCGCCGTCTGCCGGCCCTCGGACCGTGCGGCCGGGCCGCGCCACGTCCCCCTGCGGCGCCGTTCCCCGAGCCCCCCGTTCCCGGGGAGCGCCGCCGCCGCGGCGCGCCCGGCCCTTCTGCGCCGTGTCGTTGTCATGACCAGGGTGGGGTGTCCCGAATCGTCCGGGCCCCGTCTTCAGAGGAACATTTGAGCTTTACGTCGCGAGGCGGCGGTCCGGTGCGGTCACTATCGGGCGGGCGGCGGTCCGGCACGGTCGCCACGGGTGACGGTGGATCGGCGGCCGGGGGCCATCCCGCGTGGGTCCCTGCCGGAGCCGCGTCCGTCCCCGGCGGAGCGGTTGCCGCAGGCAGGCATGGACTGTGGATACTCGCGGCATGAGGACGCTGTATCTGATCGCCTGCGCTGCCGAGCCCGCCCAGTACGTCGACGAGGGGGTGCGGCAGGCGCAGTCCGCGGGGTGGGACGTGTGCGTGGTCCTGACGCCGTCGGCCGCCCGCTGGTGGCAGCCGCGGATGACGGAACTGGTGGAGCTGACGGGGCATCCGGTGCGCTCGCAGTACAAGCTGCCGTGGGAGCCGGACGTGCTTCCGAAGGCCGACGCGATGGTGGTGGCACCGCTGAGCTGCACCAGCCTCAACAAGTGGGGCAACGGCATCGCCGACACCCTGGCCCTGGGGCTCGCCTCGGAGGCCGTGAACCTGGGCGTCCCGGTCGCTGCGGTGCCCTACTTCAACGAGGCGCAGGCCGCGCAGCCGGCGGTGCGTCGCAGCGTCGAGGCCCTGCGTGCGCAGGGCGTGCGCTACCTCGACGGTTCCGAGCGCCCCGGAGGCGCCGGGAGCGCGGGTGCCGGCGAGCCGCCTGCGGGCGGCATGGCGTTCCCCTGGCACCTGGCGCTGGCCGCGGTGGACGGCGACAGGGGGTGACGGCGGCGTGGGCTGACGAGGCCGCGAGCTGGGGGCCGGCGGGCCGACGAGGACGCAATGGCCGGGTCCCGCACGGCAACCCGTCCCGGCAGAGGGCCGTCCGAGGGGCAGGACAGCGGGATGACCCGGTACCAGGGCGCTGGGCGGCGCATGAGGAAGGCCGTCCCCGCCCTCCGCACCGTCGAGGCCGCCGGCGGGCCGCGTGCTGAACCGCCACCTCCGCCAGGAGGCGCTGAGGAACCATCACGCGCACCACCCGGACGGATACCGCCTCACGGCCTGATCTCCGCAGTCGCCGAGGGTGATCCGTACCCGGAGCGGACCGGGCCCAGCCCGGGGTTCGGAAGAACCGAACCCCCCTTTCGGGGGAGCCCGCCATTGTGGCTCTGAGCTGCGAGTTCGTAGCGTCGATGGCATGAAAAACGTGCTTGAGCTGGAGGGGGTCAGCCGGTGCTACGGCCGCGGCGGGCGTGCGGTGCACGCCTTGTGCGAGGTGGACGTCCAGGTGCCGGAACACTCGCTCACGGCTGTGATGGGCCCGTCCGGCTCGGGGAAGTCGACGTTTCTGCAGTGCGCCGCAGGGCTGGACCGGCCGACCTCCGGTGTGGTGCGCCTCGGCGGTCGAGTGATCAACGAGATGCGGGAGCGGAGCCTGGCCCGGCTGCGGCGGGCGGACATCGGGTTCGTCTTCCAATCCTTCAATCTGCTGCCCGCGCTCACCGTGCAGCAGAACGTGGTGTTGCCGCTCCGGCTGGACGGGCGGCGCATCGATCCGGGGCGCGCACGCGAGCTGCTGGCACGGGTCGGCCTGGACGGACGCGAGGACGCCCGTCCCGGCCGGCTCTCGGGCGGGCAGCAGCAGCGGGTGGCCATCGCCCGGGCCCTGATCACCGAGCCCGAGGTGGTCTTCGCCGACGAGCCGACCGGGTCCCTCGACCAGGAGACGGGCGCCGAGATCCTGAACCTCTTGCGTGAGGCGGTTGACCAGCAGGGGGCGACTGTCGTGCTGGTCACGCACGACCCTGCGGTGGCTGCCCGGGCGGACCGGGTGCTAAGGCTTGCCCATGGGCGGCTGGCCCAGGACAGCGTGGCTGAAAGTCTCACCGCCGGCAGCGTCGCGCGCGCCGCCGCGGCAGTGAGGGGGCAGGTGCGATGAGCGTTCTGCGTCCCACCGGTCTGGCCACCGCGGCCGTCCGCTCCCGCCCGTCCGCTCTGGCGGGTACCTATGCGGCGCTTGTGCTCACCGCGACAGTGCTCGTCGCGAGCGTCGCGATGACGGTCTCGGCGTCGTCCGCCCCACCTGGGGCCGATCCGGCCGCCCGCGCGCAACTCGCCGATCTCTCCGACATGGGAATCGCCTTCAGCCAGATGATGGCCTATCTGTCCATCCTCGTGATCGGCCAGGTGATGGCGCTGGCGGTGGCCCAACGCCGGCGGGAGGGCGCGCTGCTGCGCGCGATCGGCGCCGAGCCCCGGCAGATCCGCCGGATGGTCGCCGTCGAGGCGCTCGCCGCCGCGCTCGCCGCCCTGCCCGTCGGATACGGGCTGGGGGCGCTGCTCGGCCGCTTCTGGCTGTACGGCCTGGCCGCGCACGGCATGGCCCCGGCCGGTGTCTCCTTCCACGCCGGGTGGCAGTCGCTTCTCACCGCGGGCGGGATGCTGCTGGTCTGCTCACAGCTCGGTGGTCGGATCGCGGGATGGCGGGCGTCCCGTACCCGGCCGTCGGCGGCGCTCGCCGAGTCCTCCGTCCAGGGCGGTGAACGGGCGGGCGCAGTAAGGGGGATGGCGTCCCTGGTCGCCCTGGCCGGTGCGGCCGCGCTGACCGTGGTCGCGGGCGGGGGGTCGGCCGAGAACGCGGGCGAGGTGATCCCGCTGGTGGTGCTCGCCTACCTGGTCGCGATCGGCCTCGCCGGGCCGTGGATCGGGCGGTGCACGATCGCGCTGTGCACCCCCCTGCTACGCGCGTTCGGTGGGGCGCCCGGGGAGCTGGCGGTGGCCGGTACCCGGGCGAGGGCGCGCCGGCTGTCCGCGGCGATCACCCCGGTCGCGCTGGTCACGGCGTTCGGGGTGGCCAAGTTGCCCTCGTTCACCGGGTCCGGGGCCGGGGAGGACTGGGGCGAGGTCTTCGGCACGCTGCTCTACGTCGGTTTCGCCGGACTGGTCGCCGCCAACACCCTGGTGATGCTGTCCCTGGAGCGGCTGTACGAGTTCTCGCTGCTGCGCGCGGTCGGCGCGGAGCCGTTGCAGATCGTCAGGACGGTCGCGACCGAATGCGCGATCATCACGGTGGCCGGGGTCGGCGCGGGGGTGGCCGCGGGCTGCGCGGTGCTGCTGCCGCTCGGCGCCCGCACCGGAACCCCGCTGAGCGTGGTGCCGGGGTGGGCCTGGCTCGCGGTTGCGCTGGGTGGGGCGGTGCTCGTCGGTGTCTCCTCAGGTGCGCCACTCCTTCGGATGCTGAGAGTGCGACCGATGGACGGCCTGACGCGTCACAGCAATTGACGGCCCGTGAGGGGAGCGGTCGGTGATGATGGGAACCGCATCGAAGCGGCGTGCCACGCCGAGGGAGATTCCCATGGACCACCCACCCCACCGGCAACCCCCTGGCCACCCCCCGCCCGCCGAGCCCACCTCCGGCACTCCCGCCGAGGGGGATCACGGTCCCGGCACGGGGCGAGGCTTCGAAGCCGGAGGTGGGGCGGTGCCGGACCGCTGGGCGCAGCGGTGCCGGCGGCTGAGGCACTTGACGCGGGGCATGCTCCGCGCGGTTCTCGGTTCGCCGGGGGAGGCCGCGTACGGGTTGCTCGCACCGCTGCCCGGGTTCTTCTGCGGGTCTGCGTTGCTTCTGATACTCGCCTCGGGCCTGTTCGCGTCGGTCGTCCTGGTCGGCCCGGTGTTGCTGGTCGGCGTGCCGCTCGCGGCGCGCGGCACCGGTGCCATGCACCGCGCGCTGCTCGGCGGGCTGCTGGGCGAGAGGATCCAGCCGCCGCCCCACCGGCCCCGGTCGCCCCAAGGGCTGCTCGAACGCGCCCGCGCCGCGCTGACCGATGCCGACGGCTGGCGCTCCGCCGCCTTCACGATCGCCTTCATGCCGGTCGGGGCGCTACTGGTGCTGGTATTCACGATGGTTCGCCTGTACGGACTGCTCGCGCTGAGCTATCCGATCTGGTGGCGGCTGGTCACGTCGGACGGTGGACACCGCGGTCTGGGACTCGGCATCGGAGGCGTCCACCTCGACAACTGGGTGGCCGCACTGCTGACCTGCCCGGCTGGTCTCCTGCCGATGGCGCTCTCCACCTGGTGCACCCGAGGACTGCTCAACCTGGCCGTCCGGCCGATGGCCCGCGCACTGCTCGGGCCCGGCCGGCTCGACGCCCGCGTCCACGTTCTGGAGGACACCCGCGCGCTCGCCGTGCAGGACTCCGCCGCCACCCTCCGGCGGATCGAGCGCGACCTGCACGACGGCGCCCAGGCGCGGATGATCGCGGTGGCGATGACGCTCGCCCGGGCACGCGAGCGGCTGGCCCGGCTCCCCGGTGCGGAGCCCGAACTCGTCTCCGGGCGCGAGCTGGTGGACACGGCGCTGGCCGAGTCCAGGACCGCGATCGGCGAACTGCGAGAGCTCATCCGCGGTATCCATCCGCCGGCCCTCGACGACGGTCTTGACGTGGCACTGGAGACCCTGGCCGCCCGGGCCGGGATCCCGGCCCGGACGGAGACGGATCTGCCGGTACGGCCGCCGGAGGCCATCGAGTCGATCGCCTACTTCTGCGCGGCCGAGCTGCTCGCCAATGCCACGCGGCACTCCGGAGCCACAGCCGTCCGGATCGGGGCGCACATCGATGCCGCGCACGCCGGAGGCGTACTCCGGCTGACCGTCCGGGACGACGGACACGGCGGCGCGCACCTGCGCCGGCAGGGTGCGGCACGGGGCGCCGGCGGAACCGGGCTCCACGGCCTCGCAGAGCGGGTCAGTACGGTGGACGGACGCCTGTCGATCGTCAGCCCCGACGGTGGCCCCACCGCCATCACCGTCGAACTGCCGTTTCGCCGCCGGGAGTTGGACGCGGAGTCGGACGCCATGACGGAGGCCCGGTGAGTCTCGCAGCCAGGGGGGACTCCGTGCCTCACACCGCACGGCTGCGGATCGTCGTCGCCGAGGACGCGGCCGTCGTCCGCGAGGGGCTTGTGCAGCTCCTGCGCGACCGCGGTCTGGACGTGGTCGCCGCGGTCGGCGACGCCGAGGCGCTGGTCGCCGCCGTCGAGGAGCAGCGCCCGGATGCCGTGGTCGCCGACATCCGGATGCCGCCGACCCACCGCGACGACGGCCTGCGCGCCGCGCTGAAACTCCGCGAGCGCCATCCGGACCTCGGCGTACTGCTCTTCTCGCAGTACGTCGAGACCCGGTATGCCGACCGCCTCGCGGCGGGCGGCCTCGCCGGACTCGGGTATCTGCTCAAGGAACGCGTCGTGGACATCGAGGAGTTCGTCGACGCGCTGCGCCGGGTGGCAGACGGCGGCACGGCGCTCGATCCGGAGGTGGTCGCCCAGCTCCTGGCCGCACGCCGTTCGGCCGAGGCGCTTTCGGCGCTGACCAGACGGGAACACGAGGTGCTGTCCGCCATGGCCGAGGGCCGCACCAACGCGGCCATCGCGGACGCGCTCGGCGTCTCCCGCCGGGCGGTGGAGAAGCACACCGCGGCGATATTCGACAAGCTGGGCCTGCCCCGAACCGAATCCCGGCACCGTCGCGTCCTCGCGGTCCTGCACTACCTCGACCGGCTCGACTGAGCGCCGTCATACCAGCCGCCTCGTACGGCCCCGGGCGGTCGAAGCAGTCGAGCGGCCTCCCTGCCCCCCACTGGGAGAGGCGGACGATCACCGGGAGACCTTCTCGCCGCCGCGGGCGCCGGTACGCCGTCCGGCCCGCCCCCCGGGGAACGGCCCGGAGTTCGGAAGAACCGGACCCCCCTTTCGGGGGAGCCCGCCATTGTGGCTCTGAGCTGCGAATTCGTAGCGTCGACGGCATGAACAACGTGCTTGGGCCCGAGTGGGCATTGGAGGACTCATGGCCGTGCTCGATATCGCATACATAGGCCGTCTGTACGTGAAGTACCAGATCGACCTGGGCAAGGTCCGCGACGCCCAGCGCAGTTACCTCGCGGAACGTGGAAAGGCGATGAAGCCTCAGCTCGACGACTACGAGGCCGAGATCACGTACCTTCTGCTGCGGGAGCAGCGCCCCGAAGCGGTCGTGGAGATCGGGACGTTCCACGGCTGGTCCACCCGCTGGATCCTGAGTGCCCTGCGTGACAACGGCACCGGGCACCTCTCCTCCTTCGACATCGTCGACAACGCCGTGAAGAACGTGTCCGCGGACCTGTCCGACGGGCGCTGGGCCTTCACCAAGGGGGACGTCCGGGAGAACCTGGCCAAGGTGCCGGACAACACCGCCTACCTCTTCATCGACGCCGACCACGGTGCCCGGTTCGCCCGCTGGTACATCGGCAACCTCTTCCCGGTCGTCCCGCCGAAGACACCCGTCAGCGTGCACGACGTGTTCCATGGACGCCGGCCGAAGCCGCTGAGCGAGGGGTCCGTCGTCATCAAGTGGCTTGGGGAGCGCGGCATCGAATTCTTCACGCCGTCGACCGCGAGGGCTCCAGAGGCCACCGAGTATCTGGCAGAGGTGAAGGAGGAACTGGGTCTCGACATCCCGGTACGCACCAGCAGCCACAACCCGATGATCTTCTTCGAACTGCCGTAGCCGGTTCCTGGTGACCCCGCAGCGCTCACGTACCCGTCGACTGCCCAGCGATTCGGCGCGGGACTCGGCTGTCTGCTCAAGGAAGGTGTGATGGACATCGACGAAGCACGGCCGCCCACGGCATGGGCCTTGACGTCCTACTGCCCATGCGCACCGGAAGACTCCGCGACCCGGTGGTGGCCCTCGACCGCCACCGTGTCGCCCGGGGCGATCTCCGTGAAGCCCGCGTCGCGCACCACGGGCCCGCCGCCGGACGTGACGGTGCGCCAGCGGGCGGGGTCGGCCGTGCGGACGGAGAGCGGGAAGCCCGCCTCGCGCCAAGCGGTGCGCTCCGGTTCCGACAGGTCCCACCAGGCGAGTTGGGCGCCGTGTCCTGCCTGGGCCATGGCCTTGCCCGCCGTCATGTCGACATGTGGACTTATCCAGAGGACGGGGGCCGTGGGGTCAGGTTCAGCGGGCGGTTCCGGGTCGTCGAGCTGGGTGCCCGAGACCTGGAGCCGGGCCAGGTCCTTCGGCCAGCCGTCCAGCGGAACCGGCGGGAAGACCCGCACCTCGGCGGTCCGGCCGGTGACCGTGATGCCGTCCAGCGCCTCGGCACGACGCCACTCGGCGCCGCGCGCCCGGCGCACCACCTTCCGGATCCGTGCGTCCTGCCAGTCGCGCACGGCCTCTGCCCACGGTCCCGTGCCGAGGGACCGCGGATCGCTGAGCATCACCAGCACCGCACGGGCAGCGGTCTCCAGCGCGTCCGTGCGGGCCGGGGGAGCGGCGCGCTCGATCCGCACGACCATCGGCAGCACGAACTGCCGCGCCTCGTCACGCACCGAGCCGGCGTCCTGGAACGGGCTGTCCTGGCCGGCGTCCTGGAACGGGCCGTCCTGGCCGTCGCCCTGGTCCCGGGCGCCGGTCGCCTCCTGGCGCGGTGCGCTGTCCTCGGCGGCGGTGTTCTGACTGGTCACGCGTCCAGTCTGCCAGGCGGCCCCGCGGCACCTGCGGCGCCCGCCCGGCCGGCCCCCGCCCGGCCGGCCCCCGCCCGGCCGGCCCCCGCCCGGCCGGCCCCCGCCCGGCCGGCCGGCGACCGGCCGTCGCGGCCACCCCGCCGCCCTGACAACCCCCACCGGGCGCCGCCGCCCTGGACGGCCGGAACGAGTCCGTACGCCCGGCGCTGCTTGGCTCCGTCCGTCCGGGCCGCCAGGATGGGGCCCATGACGCGTCTTCACGCCCCGGGTCGCCGCGCCCTCGACGGTACGGACGCCCGTGTCCGTCTCGATCCGGTGAGCAGTGACCACCAGGTACGGGTCCCCAAAGTTCCCGCCGCCGGTGCCGGGCTGCTCGCGATGCTGGCCTGCGCCCTGCTCGGCGCCGCGGCCGGGGCCGTCACCAGCAGGCCGCTGCTGCACACCCCCGGGCGATCCGTGCCGGCGCTGATGCTGGCCGTGATCCTGGCACTGGTCCTGGCGGGCTCCCCGGCCCGCGAAGCCCTCATGGACATGGTCACCGGCTCCCAGGACGGCACCGTGCGCACACCCTTGCTGCCCTTCGCCGCGGGCGCCGCCATAGCGCTGGTGGCCACGGTCCTGGCCTGCGCGCTCGCGCCCCGCCGAGACTGAAGCCGGGTCCGCCGCGACTGAAGCCGGTGCGCGGCGGCGCGGACGGCCCACCGCGGGGCCGCGTCGGGCGCCGCGCCCGGACCGTCACCCCGAACAGGCGGTCCGCTGCGCCTCCTGCCACTCGCACACCGGGCAGAGCGTGATGCCCCGGTGGCTCTCGGGGTATTCGGTGGCGGCCCTGCACAACACGCACTCGGCGAACGGCGGCCCGGCCGCCTCAGCCCCCTTGGCCGCCTCAGCCGCCCCGATCACCGAGGCCGCCGCGGTCCCGTCGGCCGCACCGGCCCCGCACTCGTCCACCATGCGCTGCTCCCGTTCCGTTCCCGACCGCGACAGTGACCCGACCCGCCCGAGCCCCGCCCTCGCGCGCCCGCGTGCCCACGCGCCCGTGCGTGCCGCGCGCGCCCGCGTCGGCACTCACCGCGGGTCGGCCCCATTCTCCGACACGGGCACAACGGTGTACGTGTGAGGTGCGGCCAGGCCATGTGCGTCGGCGGCGTGGATGCGGTCGCCGTCGCGACCGGTGGGGCAGAGCAGCAGGGCCAGGGGTGTCGGCCGCAGGCCGATGGTGATCCGGAGGTCGAGGGCGAGTTCCTCCTCCGGCGCGTCGTACCGCCAGCTTCCGGACACCCGCCCGGTGCGGTCCCGGGCGGTGCCCGTGCCGGTCGCCCGCCCGTCGGGGCCGAGCACGAGGTCCAGCTCCAGCGCCGCGTCGTGGTCGGTGATCCGCCACCGCCCGGGATCGACGGCCACCCCGGCGGGCTCCCGCGGAGCCGGCACGGGAGCGTCGCCGTAGAGATCGCAGAGCAGCGTCTCGAACTGCGCGTCGCCGTTCGGCGTGTAGCGGATGGCGCGCTTGCCGAAGGACGCCGCGGTCTCCAGGTGGGCCTCCACGAAGGGGTCCCCGGCCGCGGCCTCGCTCCACACCGCGACGAGGGCGTCGCACGCGCCGAGGTCCTGGAGCACCGGCTCGGGGAGGAGGTCGTCGGTCTGGACGCGTTCGGGGTCCACTCCGGTGCGCACCCCGCGCCGGCGCAGCCTCCGGTCGAGCGCCGTCAGCGAGGCGCGGTCCCATTGCGCGGCGGTGAGGAAGACGGCCGGCGAGGCGGGCATCGGCTCACTACTCCTGTGTGTCACGTCACTCCTGGGCGTCGAGGACCTGGCTCTCCTGGCTGACCGTCCAGGGCGCCGAGGGGTCGTACGACGCGAGCCAGTACTCGGCCGTGCAGGTGAACCGCGTGGGGAAGAGGCTCGGCCCGTTCGCCCTGAGCAGCGCGACGGCGTCCTCCTCGTTGGCGATCTGGTCCGCCAGCTCGTCGATCTTCTTCTGGTCCCGCGGCGTCTGCTGGCCCAGGGTGGCGAGGTCCGCCTTGGCGTCCTGGATCTGCTGGTCCGCGTTGGCGAGGTTGCGGAGGATGTACGGCGGCAGGTAGCCCTGCACGTACGTCGGCACGACGCTGTAGCGGGTGATCCTGGGGAACGCCTTGGGGTTCTCCGCGGGCTTCCCGGTGTCGACGTGGTGCGTGACCTTCTGGCCCTTGTCCACCACGAACGGCAGCTTCTTGCCGCCCGCTTCGGTACCCGGGATGTCGGCGCCCGGGTTGTCCCACATCTGGATCCACGGGGCGCCCGGTGGGTGCTGGGGCTGGAAGGTGCGCATCGCGTTCTGGTAGCGCACGGCGACGCCCCGGTTCGCGGTGCCCTGCATGGCGCTGCGGATCGGCGCCTCGACCTCGTTCAGATGGGTCTTGTTGGCCTGCGCGGTGCCCATGAAGATGTTGCCGGCGGTGTTGTTGGCGCCCGCCACGAAGTCGCCGTTGATGGCGTGCATGGCGGTGGAGACCTGCTGGCGGTTCTCCCACAGCAGGTACTGGTCGACGAGGCGGATCTCCTCGAATCCCTCCGGGTAGCCGGGCTCCGAGCCGCCGCCCGTCTGCCTCAGCAGCTGCTCCAGGTTGACCGAGTTGCCGAGGGTGCATCCGTCCGCGTAGGTGAGGCCGTTGGAGAAGAGGGTGTCGAGCGGGGCCAGCGTGGCCACGTCGACCGCGGATGCCGTGCCGCCGCTGAAGGGGGCGAAGCGGCGCTGGACGTGGCCGGTGCCGTGACCGGCGGCCCGGGCGGTGGCCGGCGGCTCGGCCTCCTCCTCCGCGGGGCGCGTGCCGGGGCGCCGGGGGGACCCGGCGGCCGGGGCACCGGGCCGCGGGCGTGCCATGACCCGGGCGGCGTTGGCCTCCGCGGCGCGCTCGAAGCGGTCGGCGGGGTGGCTGATGCTGAGGCCCGCGCCGTTGTCGGTGCCCGCGACGGCGCCCTGCCGCTGCTGGATGACGTGGGTGAGCTCGTGGGCGAGCGTGTGCTTGTCGGCGCCGCCGTCCCCGACCACCACATGGCTGCCGGAGGTGTAGGCGCCGGCGCCCACCTCGGCGGCCGAGGCGCGGGCGGCGGGGCCGGTGTGCAGCCGGACGTCCTGGAAGTCCGCGCCGAGCCTGGCCTCCATCTCGGTGCGCAGCGCCCCGGGCAGCGGCCGTCCGGGGCCGCGCAGCACGCCCGTCACGGCCGAGCGCTGCGCGGCGGCGGCCTCCTCCTCGGCGGCGGCACGCTGCAGCGGTTCGGCCGTCCGGTGCCGGGCGTCGCGCAGCATCCGCGTCACGGCGCGGTTGCCCGCCGTGCGTTGCAGGGCCCTCAGCGCGTCGGGCGTGAGGCGGGCGGGGACGGCCGCGCCACGGCCCGCGGCAGCCTGCGTGGCGGCCGCCCCTCGGGACCGCCCCGCGCCGGGCGCCGACGCCTGCCGCTGCCTGCCCTGGGCTTCCGCTGGGCTGTGCGTGCGCATGGACTGCCTTTCCGGAGCCGGACGGAGACGAACCGCATGTCCCTCCTTGATACGGCACGACGGGTACCCGCAGGCAGAGGCGCGGGGGCAGCGATGGTGCCCGATCGGGCAGCACCGGGGGTACGGCGCGCGCCGTCAGCCCTCCGCTGGGCGGCGGGCGGGCGGCACCGGGGGAACGGCCGGCCGCCGGGCCTCCCGGGACAGGGCGGTGAGGCGGGAGAGCGCCCGGAGGTACTTCTTCCGGTAGCCCCCCGCCAGCATCTCCTCGCCGAAGAGCAGGTCCAGCCGCTCGCCCGACGCGAAGAGGGGCACCTCACGGTCGTACATCCGGTCGGCGAGGACCACGAGCCGCAGCGCCGCCGCCTGGTCGGGCACCGGCCGCACGTCCGTGAGGCAGACCGCGGAGACACCGTCGAGCAGCGCCCCGTACCGGCTCGGATGCAGCCGGGACAGGTGGTCGAGCAGCCGCGGGAAGTCGTCGAGACTGGCCCCGGGGAGGGCGTGCGCGGCGCCGGCGACCTGCTCCGGCGAGGACGGCGACGGGGACGGCTCCGGGCCGCGGTGCCGGCAGTCGGGCCCGTCGATGCGCAGCGTCCTGAACCGTGCCGCGAGGCCCTGGATCTCGCGGAGGAAGTCCCCGGCCGCGAACCGTCCCTCGCCGAGCCTGCCGGGCAGCGTGTTGGAGGTGGCGGCCAGCGCCACCCCCGCGTCGCCGAGCCTGTCGAGCAGGGACGAGACCAGGACGGTGTCCCCGGGATCGTCGAGCTCGAACTCGTCGATGCACAGCAGCCGGTGCCCGCCGAGCGCCCGCACCGTTGCCTGGAAGCCCAGCGCCCCCGCCAGGTGCGTCAGCTCGGAGAAGGTGCAGAAGGCCTTGGACGCGGCCGGCACCGGGGCGGCGTGCCAGAGGGCGGCGAGCAGGTGCGTCTTGCCGACGCCGAACCCGCCGTCGAGATACACGCCGCCCGGATCCACCCCCGGCGCCGTCCGCGCCCCGAACCACCGTCGCCGCCCCGACCGCCCCGACCGCCCCGACCGCCCCGACCGTCCGCCGCCCGCGCCGCCGACCTGCGCCGCGAAGGCGGTGAGCGCCTGCACGGCCGCAGCCTGGCTGGGGATCCCCGGATCCGGTGCGTACGTCGCGAAGCGCGCCGAGCCGAACCGCGGCGGCGGCACCAGCTCCGCGACCAGCCGGTCCGCGCCGGCCTCGGGCATCCGGGCAGCCAGGGACGCCGGCTCGGGGGCGGGCCGGGAGGCGTTCCCGGGGGTGATGCCACCGGCGGAGGTGCTTGCGGAGGCGGCATTCCCGGAGGACGCGTTGCCGGGGGAGGCGGGGGACCATGACACGCTTCCCCAGCGTAAGCACCGTGCGAGACTGCACGGCATGCGACGACTCTTCCCTGTGACCGAAGAAACACCTGGCAGGACGGGGCGTCCGGGGGTCGGCGAGGCGGTGGCGGAGGCCGGGGCCGGCGGGGAGTCCGCGGCCCGGGAGCCCGGAGTCGCAGGTCGGGACAGGGCGGCGCCGGGGACCGGTGCGGTGCCGGAGGCCGGCGTGGTGCCGGGGGCCGGGCGGGTGCCGGGCGGAGGAGCATCCGGGCGCCCCGAGCCCCCGGAAGGCTCCGGATGGGACCTCGATGAGCTCGCCGACGCCTACGCATACCCGGAGGCGGAGGCGGAGGCGTACCCGCAAGCGGAAGGGAACCGGGACCGGGACCGGAACCGTGTTCGGGCGGAGGGCGCCCCCCGCCCGAGCCCCTGGCTGCGCGCCAACATGGTCTCCGGCCTGGACGGCGCGGGCGAGCACGAGGGCCGTTCCGCGCCCCTCTCCAGCCCTGCCGACATGCGCGTCTTCGGGGTGCTGCGGGCCCTCGCGGACGTCGTGATCGTCGGCGCGGGCACCGCGCGCGGCGAAGGCTACCGCCCGGCACGCGCACGCAAGGCGTTCGAGGCGCGCCGGGCCGCGGCCGGGCAGGGGCCGGCGCCCGCCATCGCGGTGGTCAGCGCCAGCCTGGACCTCGACTTCTCCCGTCCGCTGTTCACCGAGCCGCTGGTGCCGACGCTGCTCGTCACAGGCGCCGCGGCGCCGGGCGACCGGATGGCCGCCGCACGCGCCGCCGGCGCGCAGGTGGTGTTCGCGGGCGCGGGCGCCGGCGTGGACCCGGGGGAGGTGGTGCGGGCGCTGGCCGAGCGCGGTCACCGGCGGATGCTGCTGGAGGGCGGGCCGCGGCTGCTCGGCCAGTTCGTGGCCGAGGACGCGCTGGACGAGCTCTGCCTGACGCTGTCCCCGGTCCTCACCGCGGGCCGGGCCTCACGCATCGCGCTGGGGCCGGACGTGGCCGTGCCGCGCCGCTTCGAACTGGTTTCCGTCCTGGAGGACGACGGCTTTCTCTTCACCCGTTACCGGCGGTCAACGGAGGCGTCCGCGTCATAGAACGGAGGCGTCCACGCCATGGGACGTCGGTGCGCAGAGACAGCAGAGTCATAGGACGTCGGTGTGCAGACGTTTTCACCAATACAACGGTCGAAATATGCCGACATCACAAGAGAAACGGTCGGGAACGCTCGGGGGCACATACTCGAATTAGTGAACGTGGTGCAGGTGTTCCCCCTGCCGCCGCGGGCACTGCCGACCATATGAGTCCTCTTGGACATTCCCCGTGAATCCCTTCTGGCCAGCGGTTTCGTGCTCCGTTCCGATCCCGGTGGAAGTCAGAACGAGAAGTTCCGCATAGCCGTCGCCGGGCACACGGAAAGCCACCGAGCGTCCGCGCCCAAGGGGCAGGATGGTTTCCGCAGGGCCTGACAAGGACGGGCCCGAGGAGGAGAGGGGCGTCTGACGTGTTCACAAGCGTACTGATGATCGAAAAGGCCCTGACAACCGCCGACGTCGACTTCGTCACCACCTTGCACGGAGACGAGGGCGTCGCCTTCCAGGTGATGCTCCAGCCCCGTGGCGACCAGGCCGACCGGCTGCTGAGAGCCATCGACGACGTGGCGATGGGCGAGCTGGACGAGGCGGCGCACGAGCGCGCCACCCCGGAGGCGGAGGGCCAGGCCGAGCAGGCGCTGGAGGTCTCGCTCGCCGCACTGCACGCGGCGGGGTGCGAGGCGGAGGGGCGGCTGATCGAGGACCATCCGCTGGACGAGCTGAAGTCGATCGTGGAGGAGGCCGAGGCCGACGAGGTGATCGTGCTGACCGATCCGCACTACGTGGAGGAGTTCTTCCACCGCGACTGGGCGTCGCGGGCCCGCCACAAGGTGGGCGTGCCCGTGCTGAAGCTCTTCTCGCACAGCAAGGCGTAGTGCGCGCGCACTCAAGGCGCTGAGTATTCAGATGCGTGCCGGCCCCCTGGTCCGGCTGGCCTCCTGGCCTCCTGCACCTGTTCCCGCTGGCCTCCCTGGTCCGGCTGGCCTCCCTGGTCCCGCTGGCTCCTTGGTCCCGTTGGTCCCTTGGCCCCGTTGGGCCTCCAGGTGACCGTGCGGCCGGCAGCACCGGGCACCGGGGCCCATGTCCGTCCGCCCCACCCCTTGCACGCCGCGTGCATAGCCGGCGCCGGCGCCCGCGGCCGTATTCGAGACGCCCGGTCGGCCGGGACATGACGAGCGCACCCCGCTCCCGCTCGCCCCCCACATCTCCGGCAGCCGCCCAGCCTTGGCAGCCTCCCGGTCTTGGCAGCCGCTCAGCCTTGTGCGCGACGGGATCCCGGATCCGGATCCCGGACGCGGCACAGCACCGCGCTCAGCGCGATCATCCGCCTTCAGCCGCATGCGCCGGCCCAGGTCATCGGCCCCGGACGGACTCTGAACGGTGCGCCGTCGGCGCAGGCCGACCCCGGGCCGCATCCCGGTGGGCGCCGGTCGCGCCGGTCCGGGACCGGAGGGCATAGGCTGACCCCGCCCGTGGGCGCCGCGCACGGGCACCGACCGCGGCAGGCTCCGCGGCCCACGCCGCCAGGCACCCGTACGCACCCCGTGCCGGGCGCCGCACGCAAGGCGACGGCCCCGGCCGCCGCACCGCAAGACCACCCATACGCACGTACCTGGAGAGACCCGCATGGCACCCGGCCTTCCTGCCGCGCTGACCCGACCGCACTTCATCGGCATCGGCGGCGCCGGAATGTCGGGCGTCGCCAAGATCTTCGCCGAACGCGGCGTGGCCGTCACGGGCAGCGACACGCGGACCTCCGCGACCGTGCAGGCGCTGCGCGAGCTGGGCGCGACCGTGCACATCGGACACGCCCGGGAGCACGTCACCCCCGACACGAGCTGCGTCGTGGTGTCGTCGGCGATCAGGGCGGACAACCTGGAGCTGGTCCGCGCCGGCGAGCTGGGGATCCCGGTGCTGCACCGCGCGGAAGCGCTCGCCGCGCTGATGGCGGGCCTGCGGCCGCTCGCCGTCGCGGGCACCCACGGCAAGACCACGACCACCTCCATGCTCGCGGTGGCGCTGACGACCATGGGCCTCGACCCGTCCTACGTCATCGGCGGCGAGCTGGACGCCCCCGGCTCCAACGCCCACCACGGCAAGGGCGACATCTTCGTGGCCGAGGCCGATGAAAGCGACCGAAGCTTCCACAAGTACGCGCCCGAGGTCGCCGTCATCCTCAACGTGGAGCTCGACCACCACGCGACCTACGCCTCCATCGACGAGATCCACGACTCCTTCGCGACGTTCGTGGGACGGATCACCGACGGCGGCACGCTGGTCGTCTCCGCCGACCACGAGGGCGCGCGGGAGCTGACCCGCCGCCTGCCGGAGGGGCCCCGCGTGGTGACCTACGGTGCGGCTCCCGACGCGGACGTGCGCATCCTCTCCGTCCAGCCGCAGGGCCTGCGCAGCGAGGTCACGGTGCTGCTGGACGGCACCAAGCTGACGTTCACCGTCTCGGTCCCGGGCCGGCACTACGCGCACAACGCCGTGGCCGCGCTCACCGCGGGTGCGGCGCTGGGCGTCCCGGCCGCGGACCTTGCCGCCGCACTGGCCTCCTACACGGGTGTCAAGCGCCGTCTCCAGCTCCGCGGGGAGCAGGCGGGCGTGCAGGTCATCGACTCCTACGCCCACCACCCCACCGAGATGTCCGCGGACCTGGAGGCGCTCCGCGGCGCGGCGCCCGACGGCCGCGTCCTGGTGCTCTTCCAGCCGCACCTCTTCTCCCGCACCCAGCAGCTCGGCACCGAGATGGGCACGGCCCTCACCCTCGCTGACGCCTCCGTGGTCCTCGACATCTACCCGGCCCGCGAGGACCCGGTACCCGGCGTCACCAGCGACCTGATCATCGACCCGGCGCGGGCCGCGGGCGCGGACGTGACCGCCGCGGCCGACAAGGCCACGGCCGTCGAGCTGGTCGCGGGAATGGCGAAGCCCGGTGATCTCGTTCTCACTATGGGCGCGGGTGACGTGACAGAGCTCGGGCCCGAGATCCTGACCCGTCTGTCGTCTCTGTCGAAGTGAAGGGCCGAACATCATGGCGTACGACGTCGAGAAGCCGGACGAACAATGGCGCGCGGAGCTGACCCCCACCGAGTACGCGGTCCTGCGCAAGGCCGGCACGGAGCCCGCCTTCATCGGTGAGTACACCGACACGAAGACGAAGGGCGTCTACTCCTGCCGCGCGTGCGGAGCGGAGCTGTTCACCTCCGGCGAGAAGTTCGAGTCGCACTGCGGCTGGCCGAGCTTCTACGACCCGAAGGACACCGACGCGGTGGAACTCATCGAGGACCGCTCCCACGGCATGGTCCGCACGGAGGTCCGCTGCGCCCGCTGCGGCTCGCACCTGGGCCACGTCTTCGAGGGCGAGGGCTACCCGACCCCGACCGACCAGCGGTACTGCATCAACTCGATCTCGCTGCGGTTGGAGCCGACCGGGGAGCAGTAGCCCGGCACCGCTGCCAGTGACCCTGGCCGCAGGTTGGCGGCTGTGCCCGCAGCGTGCGCGGTAACTTGCCGCAGACGGCGAAAGCTTGCTCTGGTGAGACGGCGCTCCGCGCTCCGCTGCGTACCGCCCGCCGAGTGCAAGGAAGCCGACTGGGCCAGGTGTACACCGCGCCAGTCCGCCTGAGAGAACGCCAGTACTCCACGAAGCTTGGGGAAGCTCACGCGGAGAAGGCCCCTACCTCCTGGTAGGGGCCTCTTTCATGCTCTCCAACGGTTATGCCAAGGTGCCCGGCTTGGGGTCCTCAGGGTGGGCCTCGATGTAGGCCGCCTCCCATACCGCCTTGATGCGACCCTTGGGTGGTACGTCCTCGTTCTTCTTCACCGGAGTTTTCGGGGAGTTGTTCAGCCAGTCGCGCACCCGCCGGTTCCATTCGGCAAGGTCTGGGTTCGGAGCGCCCTTGCCCGTCTTGCGCGCGCCGGGCCCGCCGGTTGAGCCGCCCGGCGCTGCAGCCGGACGTGCAGCGGTCACGAACGGCGCGAGTGCCCTCTCCAGCTTGGCGAACGATGTCGGACCAAGGTCCACTTCCAGGTTCTCGTACCCGATGTACTTCCGGACCGTGATCTTGTCGGTGCCGTCCCGGTTCCTCAGAGGCTCCCCGTCGTCGGTCTCCGTGACCTCTTCCTCCTTCTCGACAGGCACCCGGAGCTGGACGGTCTCCGTGCCCTCTTCCGGCTTCCCGGTGAGGTCATCCACGTACTCGACCTTGAAGAACTGGATGACCGGTTCGGTGACGCCCGGGATGGGAACCTCAACCCGCTGGACCGAGGTATCCCCCACTTCCTGAGCCTTGGTGTACTCGGCTTCAGTAGCCGGTACCGGCTTGGTGGCCATGCGATCACTTCTCCTGTCGTGCCGTCCCCCGCGGACAGCAGTAGTGAACAGTACCGCCGAATACCACAGACGTACAATCGTGCCTCTCGGCATGCTCGTTGGATGCATACCCGCAGGTCAGGGTGCCACTCCGGGGATTGTGATGAACCGCCATGCCAAGGCTCCTGGTCGTAACCTTCCCCGTTGATCACCCCCCGGAACCCACAAGATCCCGTCAGGAAGAGTCTTGGCGGGCTCTCTTGATGTCCGCGTAGATCAGGGTCTCGTGGGCATGCATGATACAAAAGTCGATACAGACTAAGTCTTGTGTGCCGATGCTCTGTTCCCTCACTATCTGGGTATAGCAGCCGGTGATGCGCCGAACCAGGGATTGGGTGCCATGGTCGTATACCTGCACTGTCAGCAGTACGCCCCCGGAGCATGCAGATCGCTCACGTCGTCGATGGCCCGCGATCCGAAGGAAACGGTATCCGGATCGCATTGCCCCGTGTCCTGATACCACCTGTCGCTACCCGGGTGAGGCCTTGCATCTCACCACCGGACAGGTGGAGGGCCGTACCGCTCACGATCCGTCCGCCAACACCGCTCGCCGGCACATCGGCCATGAGCTTCACGTGAACGGCCTCGGTGCGTTCGTCTACGCACTCCGTCGCCGGAACGAGTGGGTGTGACCGGGCATACCCGCGATGCCTGTACAACCGGACGCCGCTAACGGCCGCTCACATCTCGTTCGTTGACCCGCAGGGGATACGGCAAGGCCTGCTCGTTCGATGATCCGGCGGCGGCTGATGAGGTGGCCGAGTACAGGCCTGGGCAGATCACGGAAGCGCTTGAGGTGCTCCAGGGACGGAGTGTCATCGCGCTCCATTCCGGACTCGATGGGCGCGCGGTAACTGCAGGTCAGGGCTCTTGGGGCGTCGTTGCTTGCGTCGATTGCCGATACCGCGGCACTGCCGGCTGGCCTCTTCGCCCCTCCTTCAGGCATCGACCCACCGCTGGGAACAAGCGCCGAGAGGACGGCCAGATCGAGACTGACCAGGAGTGCTGAGAAAACCCGGGACCAAGGAGAGAAGATGACCAACAAGCAGATGTCCGGTGCGGTAATAGCCGTAACCTGTGTCGTATTAATGGTCGTACTGACCCCCGTGGCGCTGCGCTCGGACCGGGAACGGCAGCCGGCGACCATAACGGAGAAGTCTTCCTCGGTGAAGAAGCAGTACACCCGCGCCGAAGTCAGCTTCCTGGCCGGCACGGGCATGGTCGCGAATGTCAAGGACCGTACGAGCGTTTCGAAACCCGAGCGGGTGAGTGTCGGATACCAGGCGTGTGCCTCTTTGAAGAGGGGATTCGCGCAGGGCGACGTCATTGACTCTCTGGGCTACCGATACGACTTCGCGGACGTCTTGGTAGCGGCCGCATATGAAGATCTCTGCCCGGAGATCCCGATCGCGTAAAGGCAAGCCTTGGCCAAGATCATGGGTCAACCCGGCACAGTTCGAGAGGGAAGCGCTATGAAGAACTTACGCACCCGCAGACGCGCATGGGTGGCAGGCGGTATGGCCACTGCCATCCTGAGCGGCATGGCCGTGCTCTCCGGTGTGGTCGACGACGCTCCGGCCGACAGCCCCACCAGGTCGCCATCCCACGCACCCGCCACGGTGGTCCGCCACCTGTCCGACATGGAGACCTGCCTCGGTGCCTGTCCCGGCTGCGTCGCCTGGCGGGCAGAGACCGGAAGGAGATGACTGAGTCTTTTCACGCTGGCCACCGGTCGGGTGACGGGGTGGCCTCCCACAACCCGCCAAGCTCCTGAGCCGTTGATGCACCGCTTCCGCCAGAGGGACCCGCCCGGTAGACGCAGGGCGGCACCCGTCAGATGCCGTTCTGGACGGCGTTGATCACCACGTCGGTGACCGGTCGGGGTTGAACACCATCGACAGTGCGGAGCCTTGACGCTGACGGTGTGGGAGCCGGCCCGTGCGGTCATGACCTTCTGTTCTGCAGGGGGAATCGCCCCGTCCGCGGTACCGATCAGGGCCCGGTGCGGGGCGGCAGCCTTGATGCAGAGAACTCCATGAATCCCTCTGTATTTCCGGGGTCGCACCTCCGGAGATTCGTTCGGAAAGCGCCCAATTCTCCCCGAGATCGCCCAGGGATATTCTCGGGGAGACGCCCCGGCCCAGCTGGTCGACCGTGTTGCCCACCGCCGAGCCCACGCGGATGTAGTGCGCGGCGATGCCGAGCCCACGCCGATGTCCTGCGCGGCGATGCCGAGGCCCGGCACGATCAGGTTGCGCGCCGGAACGCGGTGGGACCCACCGGCACCGCCTGTTTGACGTAGCGGCAAGCCGACGCCTTCAGGCGGTGTTCAGGGAATGTCCAGTTGGCTGCCCTGCGTGCGCCACGTGTGATCTCTAGCGTTCCTTCGCGATAGAAAGCGGTCTATATGACCAGTTTTGCCGAGGAAGGGGTCCATGGTGGCAGCCCTGGCGCTCCGGGCTCGCGGAATCACCGGGTCTTGCGTCGTCGTCGCCCCTGACCGTATCGATTGCGACGTGGCGCAGGGCCCGATTCACGGGCTGGTCCCGCCCCATGGCGCGGGGAGGGCGACTCTGCCGGGCCCGGCCGTCGCGGATCGCGGCGCTCTCGATGCCCTGGGAACGCCGGTCGGGTGGGCGCTCGCGACTCCTGACGGTGTCGCTGGCTTCGTCGACGACTCGGGGCTCCATCCTTCACTGACCGCCCGGGGGAACCTCGCAAAGCCGGCCGCTCTCCGCGGTTCCCGGCGTGCCGACGGCGGGGATCGTCCTCGCGCAGGCTTACCGGCATCGCCCTGAGCCTGGCGTGGGCGGTCACCGCGACCGCGCCGGCATACGTGCTCTTCATGCGGCACGACTTCACCAGCCTGGCGAACGACGGCGGTGCGGCGCGCGATCGCGGGCGGGGGCGGCCCGCCGCCGACGGCCACGGGTCGAACGAGTCAACGGCTTCCTGGTGCAAGCCCCGTATGTGGGGCCGAAGCCGCTCTGACGGTTCGACAACGCTGTCGCCTACTCTCCACCACACCGAAGGGGTACTCCTCCGTGCACGTAAAACGTCTTCGAAAGCCCGCCGGGAAGTCGCCGCGCCTCCACCGCTTCGGCGGTCTCAAGGCGCGCACGCTCACGGTCGGCTCGGCCGCGGTCGCTCTCGCCGTCACCGGGACCGGGATCGCTGTCGGATCGACCATCGGGTTCGGTTCCGACCAGGTCGGCCAGACGACCAGCAAGGGCCAGGTGGTCTCCGACAACCAGATCGTCAAGCCGATCGGTGACCGCCTGCTCACCCAGTTCGGCAAGTTCATGGGCTCGACGGTCAGCCCGGACGGGCGATTCCTCGCAGCGACCACCGCCGACCATCCGGCGGTCCTGCAGATCTTCGACCTTTCGACCTACAAGCTCATCTGGACGGTCGGCAGCGCATCCGGGCTCAACCAGAGCCTGTCCGATGCCACTGTCGGGCAGGAAGGCCCGACGTACTCGCCGGACGGCAAGTTCCTCTGGCTTCCGCAGCAGGACGGCCTGACCCGGTTCCCGGTCAACTCCGACGGCACCCTTGGTACGCCGACCCGCATCTCGATCCCGACCGTGAACAGCCACCCGTCGGGTAACGACCACCACTCGGTGCCCAACTCCGCGTTGGTGGCCCAGACCAAGTACTCGCCCGACGGGTCCACTCTCTACGCCGCGATCAACGGGCAGAACACCGTGATGGCGCTCGACCCCGACACCGGTGCGGTCAAGCACACGTGGAACGTCGGCATCGCCCCTCGTCAGCTCGCCTTCGCGGGTGGCAAGCTCTACGTGAGCAACGAGGGTGGCCGCCAGGCACGGGCCGGCGACACGACCATGGACTCCTACGGCACCAAGGTGCCCGCCGACGGGTACCTGGGCACGTCCACGACCGGGTCCGTCAGTGTCATCGACACCACGAAACCGTCCGCGGCGGTCGGGTCGATCGCTGTCGGCCTGCACCCGACCGCCATGTATGCCAGCCACGACGCGTTGTTCGTCGCCAACACGAACAGTGACACCGTCTCGGTCATCGACACGACGAAGGACCAGGTCGTGCAGACGATCGACACCAAGCCGTGGCCGTCGTCGAAGGTGGGGTACGAGCCCGACAGCATCGCCCTGACCAAGGACGGCCACCTGCTGGTCAGCCTGGGGAGGGCGAACGCCGTCGCGGTCTACCGCTACGACGGCACGCCGAAGAACCCGGTGAGCTACATCGGCCTGCTGCCGACGGACTACTACCCGGCGACCGTGGCGACCGTCGGAAGCAAGATCGTCGTCACCAACACCCGCGGCATCGACGCGCGCGGCCCCGCCATCACGACCGACAAGGGACAGGGAACCGTCCCCGTGAGCGGCCACGACACGCACAGCACCACCGCGTCCCTGACGCGCTTCACCCTGCCGAGCGACCGCGACATCGCGCGCTACACCGACACGGTCTTCGAGCAGAACGGCTGGGGCAGGAACGACGTCCAGCAGGCCAAGGGCAACAAGGGCGGCAAGGGCGACAAGGGTGGCAAGGCGGCGGTCCCGGTCCCGACGCGCATCGGTGACCCGTCCACGATCAAGCACGTCTTCCTGATCGTGAAGGAGAACCGGACCTACGACCAGTTGTTCGGCGACATGGGTGAGGGCAACGGCGACCCGTCGCTCACGCAGTTCGGCGAGAGGGCCACGCCGAATCAGCACGCGCTGGCCAAGCAGTTCGGTCTCTACGACAACGTGTACGACGTCGGCACCAACTCCGCCGAGGGCCACAACTGGCTGATGGAGGGCGACAACCCCGAGTACAGCGAGTCGTCGGCGGGTGAGTACCAGCGCAGCTATGACACCGAGGAGGACGTGCTGGGCCACCCGCGCTCGGGCTTCCTGTGGACCGCCGCCGAGTCCGCCGGTGCTACGGCCAGGAACTACGGCGAGTTCGAGTACATGGAGGGCAAGCCGGCCGGTTCGTGGCAGCAGTACTACTGCGCGGCCAAGAGCGTCGACGACGGTGGTGACCCGGCCCAGCTGACCGCCCCGGACCTGAAGGGCGACTACGGCTCGGTGATCCCGTCTCTGAACAAGATCGCCGACCCGCAGTCCCCGCCCTTCGACCTCGCGATCCCGGACACCTACCGCTACCAGACGTGGAAGCAGGACTTCGAGAAGAAGGGTCCCTCCAACCTCAACATGGTGTGGCTCTCCAGCGACCACACCGGTGGGCCGGCGGACTCGGTGGCCGGAGTGGCCGACAACGATCTCGCCACGGGCGAGATCGTCGACACGATCTCGCACAGCAAGTACTGGAAGGACTCCGCCATCTTCGTCCTTGAGGACGACAGCCAGGACGGCGCCGACCACGTGGACGGACACCGCGCCCCGGTCCAGGTCATCAGCCCCTGGGCCCAGCACGGCAAGGTGATCAACACCTACTACTCGCAGATCTCGGCCGTCCGGACGATCGAGCAGATCCTCGGCGCCCAACCGCTGAACCAGAAGGTCGCCGCTGCCACGCCGATGTACGACGCCTTCACCTCCCGGCCCGACTACAAGCCCTTCACCGCGGTGCCGAACCAGGTCCCGCTCACCGAGGGCATCGCCACCGCGCCGGCCTGTGGTCTGGACACCCTGGGCCGCACCGGCGCCGCGGCGAAGGCGCTCAACAAGGCGGAGGCCCAGAAGACCGCGGTGCCCGCGAACGAGCAGGCCACCGCCGCTGCCTGGCAGACCTGGCTCGCCAAGCAGCACACCACCGGCAAGGGCGCGGTCGCCGACTACGCCAACCCGGAGCAGATGAACCGGTACACGTGGTACCAGGCCCACCAGTGGAAGTCGCCCTACCCGGGTGACACGAAGATCTACGCCCCGTCGCAGGTGCCCGGTGCCTACCTCCCGAGCTCGGACACGGACTGACGAGCCCCTGGACCACAACTGGACAGCATCGCGACGACGGCCCGCCGGACATCCGGCGGGCCGTCGCCCATCTCGTATGTGTGCTGGTCAGCTACGACAACCGCCACCTGGACGCCGGCCGAGGAGCAGCAGACCGGCACCGCTGCCGGTGAGCCGTGCCTGGCCGCAGGTTCCGAGTGCCCGGCAGGAGTCGCAGGCGGGGGCCGGCCTGCCGCACGTACCGAGACCTGCGAACGCACTCGTTGTGAGCGCACAGCCAGTCATGGACCAGCACGTCGGCGGGCCGCCCCGCGGCGTGGTCGGCGGTGTGCCGCATCCTGGTCCACGACGCGCTGTGCCGCAGAGGTTCAGCCCTGCTGTCCGGCCGGCTCACCGGAGTGGCACACGGAGTCCGTCGCTGTCCTGAGCGCCTGGCGGTGGAGCGTGTCCAGCCGTTCCAGCACGGCCCCCGATCCGCCGGCCAGGGCGAGCTGCACCGTGCAGGCGACGGGCCTGTCGCGCAACTGCTCCGTGTCCTTGAGCTCGTGGAGCAGCGCCGTGGTCAGCTGGTCGAGCCGCTGGCGGATCTGGTCGAGGTCGGGGCGTGTCGTGGGGGCTTCCTCGGGGTGCGCGGTCCAGCGGGCGAACAGTCCCCGCTGCACGATCTTGCTGGCGGTGATCTGGTCCTGGAAGAACGCCACCGCCGCATCCGGGTTCACTCCGGTGGCGCCGGCCTGCTCCCGGACCTGCTCCAGCACCTGTGCCTCGCGCACCGGGTCCTCGATGGGCGAGTCGGTGCCGAACTTGGACGCCGCCACGTCATCACTCACGCGGATGCGCTCGATGGCGAGGTCCGTGAGAGGGCCGAGCCTGCCGAGGGCCTTGGCCGTCCCGACCGTGCTGCTCGCGGACCCGGCGCTCCCGTGGGCACTCGCGGCGATGGCCTGGGGGATGGTCAGTACGGTTGCCGCTACCAGCGATCCGGTGATCGCGGCGTAGCGAGTCGTCCTGTTTCGCGGATTCAACAGTCTGCCTCGGTTTCGGTGTGGGGACGGGGCTGCCTGGGCTTTACGACGGGTCCGGCAGCGGGATGGCGCGGAAGACGCGGTCCGGATCGAAGCGGCGCTTCGCCGCGAGCAGCCGCTCGGTGTTCGGACCGTAGGCGTGGGCGATCTGTTCGGTCTCGTCCGGTCCGAGCAGGTTGGGGTAGCCGCCGGGCAGCGGCACCGGCGGCGAGCGCGGCCGAACGCGGGATGCGGATACGCATGACAAACTCCCAGAGAGAACGGTCCTTCTCGCCACTAGAGGTGCCTGGTGAAGCTCCTGTCAAGACCGAACGTCCTATCTGCTCGCATGTCGGCCCCTGGCGCAACGAGCCCGATTTCAGGAGGGGTTGGTGCCCGAAGGGGGTGGCGTCCGCGAAGCGCGTTCGTCCTGGCCTGTCGGCGGCGTTTCCTGGACACCGTCACGGACCTGCTGACGCACCCCGGCAATGTGCCCGCCGCGCCGGCCGACCGCCCCCCGGGTCCGGGGTCAGGCTGAACGGAGGCAGAAGGGGTGTCCGGCCGGGCTGGCGTACACCCGGGAGCCTTGCCGGCCGGAGGCGGTGACATCGTCCGTCGGCCTCTGCCGCCGGCCGCCGCCGTCCAGAATCCGCTTGTCCGCGGCCGCCACGTCGTCGGTGGCGAGGTCGAAGTGCATCTGCTGGGGAGCGCCGTCGGGCCACTGCGGCGGCACATGCCCCGGAGCGTGCTGGATCACGATCACGGGGAGGCCGCCGGCCTGGAGGAAGTGGTGTGTCGCCGTCCTCGTGATCGAGCCGCCGAGCAGCTTGTGCCAGAACGAGCTCTCGCTCTCCAGGTCGGCGGCGTCCACGATCAGCGACGTCAGGCTGAAGTTCATGGTGATTCTCCGTTTTCGCGGGTGCGGGGGAGAGGCGGAAGTGGCTCAGACCGTGGGGATGATGCCGCCGTCGACCCGGAACTGGGCGCCGGTGAGCCATCTGGCGCGGTCCGAGGCGAGGAGGGCGATCATCTCGGCGACGTCCTCGGGTTCGCCGGGGCGTCCCATCGGCAGCTTCAGCCGGTCCACGATCTGCTGCTTGGTGTCGTCGAGGTCGACGCCCTGGCTGTCGGCCATCCGCTGGAGGTGCTGGGCCGCTCCCTCGGTGACGATGAAGCCCGGCAGGACGCACACCACCCGTACGCCGTGCACTCCCAACGCCGTTGCCAACTCGCGGCTGTAGGCGTTGAGCGCCGCCTTCGACGCGGCGGACGGCGCCTCGGCGGGCTGGGGGAGGTGGCTGGCGATGGAGGACACGTGCACCACGACGCCGGACCCGCGCTCGACCATTCCCGGGACCAGGGCGCGGTCGAGGCGGACCGCGGAGAGCAGGTTCATCTCCAGGTCGGCGAGCCAGGACGCGTCGGACCGCTCCAGGGTCGGTGTCGTGCCGGTTGCGGCTCCCGCGTTGTTCACCAGGATGTCGACACCCCCGACGCTCTCCAGCACGCGCCGTCCGAGTTCCCGCACCCCCTCCTCGGACCGCAGGTCGGCGGGGATGAAGGTGGCGGGCATGTCTTCCGGGGGAGCGGTGCGCGAGGCCGTCAGTACCGTGGCGCCGGCGGCGGCGAACCGGCGGGCCGTTGCCTCCCCGAGTCCTCGGCTACCGCCGGTCACCAGCACCCGCAGGCCGTAGAGCCCCTCGTCGTCGATCGCCACGGCCGTACTCCTTCAGTAAGGTGAACCCGACTCCGGAAACTGTACACAAAAACGGAACCCGACTCACCTTATGGGGGACTGTTGCCGTCATCACGTCCGCTCCGCGCCGATGCCCGACGCAACCGCGAATCGCTCCTGGCCGCGGCGCGCGAGGCGTTCCTCGCCGCCGACGACGTCCATGTGGAGGAGATCGCCAGGCGAGCCGGCGTCGCGGTCGGCACGCTCTACCGCCACTTCGAAACGCGCGAAGCGCTCGTCGCGGAGGTCTACCGCCAAGAGGTCGCCGAGCTTTGCGAAGCCCTCGCGCGGTTGCTCGACCGGCACGCTCCGGACGAGGCCCTGCGCACCTTCCTGCTGCTGCTCGTGGAACACGCGGCAGTCGGCAGGGGGATGGGTGACGTGCTGGAGAGCATCATGGCGACCGACTCGCCGGTCTTCGACGACGCGCGCGACGAGATGGCCCGCGCCCTGGACGAACTGCTCGACGCGGGCGTCGCGGCCGGCGTCGTCCGCGGTGGCGTCAGCGGACGCACCGTCCTGCGTGCCCTCGGTGGCATCTGCGGGATGCGCGCCAACGGCTGGGAGGACGATGCGGTACGCATCGCCGCGATCCTCTATGACGGGTTGCGCTACGGCGCCGCGGACCACGGAGGGCTCGACCGCAACACACCTGGGTCCGCTGCTCGGTCGACGAGCTGACCGGGCCCTGCGCATGGCCTGCCGTTGCCGGTGGTGTGGGGGCGCTCTGGCGATTACTTCCGGGGCTGGGGTGGGCGGGCGGTGCGTGCCTGCAGGATTCCTTCGACGCCGTGGAGGAAGGTCGCGGAGATGAGTTCGGGGTCGAAGAGGCAGCCGGCCGCCATGGCGCCGTCGCGGAGCATGGCGAGGTGTTGGCCTGCGGTGTCGGCGGGTGAGTCGGCTGTCTGTGCCAGCAGGTCTGTGACGGTGTCCAGGAACCACTCCCGGTGGGCCAGGACGGCCTGGTGGATCGGGTGGGCGGGGTCGAAGTACTCGGCCGCCGCGTTGAGGAACGCGCATCCACGGAACCCGGAGGACCGGATGCCCTCCGTGATGGACCTGGCGACGGCCCGGACCTGGTCGGCAGGCGACTGGCTGCTCGCCACCGCGGTGGCGACCTGCTCGCGGACCGCCTGGTCGGCCTGTTCCAGGTACGCCAGGACCAGTGCTTCCTTGCTGGGAAAGTGGCGGTACAGCGTGGCCCGGGTCACCTGCGCCTCCGCGACGATCCGGTCGATGCCGACCGAGTGGATCCCCTCCGTGTAGAAGATCCGGGTTGCCGTCCTCAGGAGCCGCGTTCGCGCCTCGGAGACGCTGCCACGTTCTGTACTCCGACTCATGCCGCGCAACCTACCAAACGATAGAACGTTCGGTCTTGACGTGGCGCACAAGGATCCTCTTTACTGCTCCAGGTAGAGAGAACGTTCTCCCCTTGCATGTCCTTCGTCAGGCTCGACCCGCACATCGACACACACGGAACAGGTCGACACTTCTCGCTCCGTTGGGGGCAGCCGGCCCGGCACGGTGGCGCACGTGATCGAAGAAGCCGAGCGCCCCGCGCGATGGATCAGCCGCTTCGCTTCGCACCGCTTCGCACCACCTCGCTTCAGGAAGGCACTCCCGTGGACACCCTTGTCGCCACGACCCCCACCAGCGTTCCGGCGTCCCTGCGGAAGCTGTACTTCCTGCGGTTCGCCTTCGCCGCCGTATGGGCCGCCCTGCTGTTCACATCCGCCGACACGCTGGGGGTTCTCAGCGTGACGCTGCTGGTGGTCTACCCCCTGTTCGACGTGGCGGCCGCAGTCGTCGATCTCCGGTCCGTGAAAGCGAACGGCGGCACCGAGCCGGCCCCCTCGTCGGCCCTCGCGCCCGCCCTCAGCGCGAACATCGCCATCAGCTCAGCGGCGGTCATCAGCCTGGCCGTCGCCGCCACGTCCGTCGGTATCCCGGCCGTCCTGCGGGTCTGGGGAGACTGGGCCGTCATCTCCGGAATCGTCCAACTCGTCGCGGGTGCCGCCCGCCGGCCACTCGGAGGGCAATGGCCCATGATCACCAGCGGCGCCGTCTCCACGCTCGCCGGAGCATCGTTCTTCCTGCAGGCCGGCAGCGACGACCCGACACTGCGAGGCCTCGCGGGCTACGCCTTCCTCGGAGGCGTCTTCTTCCTCATCTCGGGCCTGCGTCTGGGCCGCGCTGCCAAGGGGGACTGACGGCGACTGCGGCTGCGGCGGTCTGGGCGCGGATCCGCCGCGTCGACCACGATCCAAGGCGCCGTCGATGGATCGGCCCTTGCGCGCATCGGCAACGGAGTCTCACCGGGCCGGTGGTCTCGGCACTTGGACAAGGCACCGCATCAGCAGCCCAGCTGGAGATGACGACAAGCAGCACGCAGAGTCACGCGGCCCTGCACCGGACCGTCCGGGTAGAGTCGGGCGGTGCCCGAGCTGAAGCCGCTGCATGCCGACCACGCCCCGGCGGTGCTGGCCTTCGAGCTGGCGAACCGCGCCTTCTTCGCTGCCTCGATCTCCGACCGTGGCGACGACTTCTTCGACCGGTTCACCGACCGGTACAACGCTTCGCTGGCCGAGCAGGAGGCCGGTACCTGCGCCTTCTACGTGCTCGTCACGGACGACGGTTCGGTGCTCGGGAGGTTCAACCTGTACGCCATCGAGGATGGCACCGCAGAACTCGGCTACCGGGTCGCGCAGCACGTCTCCGGGCACGGCGTGGCGACAGGGACGGTTCGGGAGCTGTGCCGGCTGGCGGCGTCCCGGCACGGGCTGCGAACCCTGCAAGCGGCCACCGCCGACAGGAACGCCGCATCCCGGAGGGTGCTGGCCAAAGCCGGGTTCGTCGAGGTCGGCCCGGCCGACCCGGCTCACCTCGGCGGTAAGCCGGGCAGCTGGTACCGGCGCGACCTGGCGTGCGAGCCATAGACCGCGATCTCGCTCATGGGATCGCGCGAGCCCGCAGTCCGCGCTGCAGCCCGGCCTGGTCCGCGCCCCGATTCCCGGCGGCGGCTCCCGCCGCACGGAGCCCCGAGCCCCGAACCGCCGCCGTCGGGTGGCGGCCCGGCCTCATCTCACCCCTTTCGCAGCTGTTCCAGGAGCCCTGCGCGGGGCGTGCAGTTGGCCAGGGCGAAGGAGTCGGCGAGGGCCATCAGGTCGGCCTCGCCCAGGCCCCGGAAGAGCTCCGCGTACTCGTACGCCAGCGGCTGCGCGACCGTCAGGTTGAGGATCAGGGTGCGCACCCAGTCGAAGCGGCCCCACGGGTAGGGGTCGAAGCCCGGGAACTCCCTCGCCATCATGTCCTGGAAGGGCCGGGTGACCTCCGCGATCCCCATTCCGTCGCTCCCCCAGTTGTCGGCCCCCAGCCGGTTCTTCTTCGCCACGAACGCATCGAAGCGCCGCCGGTACGGCGTGTCCGCGTTGACCGCGGTGAGGCCCTGCCTGCCCAGGTCCTTGTACATCCAGATCGACCAGCTCGCGCCGTCGCCGCGGTAGATGTCGAGCTGGTCGTCGAGGAGTTCCGCGCGCATGGCGTCGACCCGAGGATCGCCCGTGTAGACGGGGCCGAACTCGCCGACCCACACCGGCGTGCCGGTCTGCCTGCTGTAGGCGGTGCGCTCCGCGTATTTCTCGCGGAGTTCCGTCTTGCCGTAGTACCGGCCGTCGGTGGTGCCCGGGTAGTCGCCGCCGCGCCCCAGCCCGGGAGCCGCGTAGTCGTGGCAGACGTAGACGGTGTTCTCCCCGTACCCGTCGAACGTCCCCGCGTACGTCGCGTCGTACGTCCCGCGGGGTTCGTCGAAGATGTCGAACTCCGTGGAGTAGGTGTTGCCGTCCAGGAAGAGGATGTGCCGGGGATCGACCGCGCGCACGGCCGCGACCAGGCGCCGGTAGAAGGGCCCCACGACCTCGCGTGACTCGTCGGCCGGCTCGTTGACCAGGTTGTAGCCCGCCACCCAGGGGTCGTCCTTGTAGTGGTCGGCGATGGCCTCCCACAGTGCCACCACCCGGTCCTGGAAGTGCGGGTGGTCCCAGAAGGCGGGGCGGTGGGTGTAGTTGTCGGAGTGCCAGTGGTGGTTCTGGGCGCCGGGCAGGGCGTGCAGGTCGATGACGGTGTATATGCCGTGTGCGGCGCAGGCGGCGACGGCCCGGTCCAGGTGCCTGAAGCCGTCGGACCGGAGCTCGAAGGGCCGCCGGTCGTCCTCGAAGTGCCGGTAGTTCACCGGCAGGCGCACGCAGTTCAGGCCCGCGCCGGCCAGCAGGCGGGCGTCGTCCTCGTTGAAGAACGCCGTGAGCAGACGCTCGAAGAACGCCTCGTAGCGCTGGTCGCCGAGCACCGCCCGCACGGTGGAACGCATCAGTGCCTCGTTCGCCGCATAGCCCGTGATGAAGTTCTCCATGTTGAGCCAGCCGCCTACGGCCGTGCCGCGCAGCCGGACGGTCGCGCCGGAGCCGTCGACGAAGCGGGCGCCTTCGGTGCGCAGGAGGGGGGTGGGGTCTGGTGTCATGTGGGGCGTCCCTGTCAGGTCGGGGTGGCGGATGGAGGGGCGTGGCGGCGCGGAGCCCGCGGGGGGGGGTGCCTCTATGTCCTTGGTCAAGCGGGGCGTGGGGTTCGGTGTTCGTAGAAGGTGCCGTCGCGGAGCATCGCGTAGAGCACGCTGATGCGCTGGCGGGCCAGGCGGAGGAGAGCCTGGGTATGAGTCTTTCCTCTGGCTCGGCAGCGGTCGTAGTAGGTGCGGGAGACGGGATCGTGCAAGGCGGCGAAAGCGGACAGGAACATCGCCCGTTTGAGCTGGCGGTTTCCGCCTCGTGGCGCGTGTTCGCCGTGGATCGATGTGCCCGACGACTTGGTGGTCGGGGCCAGGCCGGCGTAGGAGGCGAGATGGGCGGCGGTGGGGAAGCTGGTGCCGTCGCCGACGGTGACCAGCAGGGTGGCAGCGGTCCTGACCGCGATCCCCGGCATCGAGATCAGGACCTGGGAAAGAGGGTGCTCCTCCAGCAGGGCCTCGATCTGCGCTTGAAGAGCGCGGCGCTGTTCGTGGACAGCCGCGAGCGAGCGGGCCAGCGAGGGGATCACGATGTCGAGCGTGCCGGTCCCCGGGACCACGACGGTCTGTTCGTCGAGTGCGTCGAAGACGTCGTCGATCAGCCGCTGGGCCATGCGCGGGGCTTTGGGTCGGATGGTTTCGACGAGTTTGCGGCGGCCGGCTTTCCTGAGGGCGGATGGGGATCCGTAGCGCTCCAGCAGCCAGGTGACTGCTTGGTGATCCAGCCGCGGGCCCAGGACGCGTTCGAGGCTGGGGTGGAACTGTGTGAGCAGGCCGCGTATGCGGTTGCTGGTGCGTGTGGCCTCGGTGGCAAGATCCTGGTCGAAGCCGACCAGCACGGTGAGTTCGGCGGTGATCTCATCGGTCAGTTCCAGGGACCGCAGGGTGTGGGGCATGGTGCGGGCGGCGTCCGCGATGACCGCGGCGTCCTTGGCGTCGGTCTTGGCCTCGCCCGGGTAGAGGTCGGCGATCCTGCGCATCGCAAGTCCGGGCAGGTAGGCGACCTTGCAGCCTGCGTCCCGGGCCACGGTCAGTGGCAGAGCGCCGATCGAGGCGGGCTGGTCCACGATCAGCAGGACGGTGCCGAATTTGGCGGCCAGCTTGTCGAAGACGGCTCGCAGTTTCGGTTCGCTGTTGGGCAGGGGCTTGTCGAAGACCTTCTTGCCGGCTGGGGTGAGTCCGTGGCCGTGGTGGGCGGTCTTGCCGACGTCCAGGCCGAGGAAGACGCCCACGTCGCCGGTGTCGAACATCGTGCTGTCAGCTCCTTTGGTGCGGCTGGCCTGGGCTTCGGTGTCGTACGCGCGCATCCACGTTATGCAGACCTGCCGCCCGTGAACTGTCCGGCGTTGCGCCGGACCGGACGGTGGCCGGACCTCTCATCAGCGGCTCCGACGGCACCTCTCGGGCCCGGTGAACACCACCCCCCACGTCATCTCGGACAGGGGGACACAGTCATGCCGGGCCCGGAGGCCAGCGGCCCTCTTGCAGGACCGCGAAAAAGATAACGGGGAGAGCACCGTGCGCACGGTCACTTCAGCGCGCCCGCGGCGAGGCCCCGCTCGAAGAGCCGTTGCAGGCAGAGATAGGCGACGATCTCGGGTACGGCGGTGATGACCGCGCTGGCCAGCACTTTCGTCTGGTCGTTGCTGAACTGGCTGACGAAGTACTGCGGCAGGAGCGTGACGGTCTGCTTGGCCGGGTCCTGGAGCATGACGAGCGGCAGGAGGTAGTCGTTCCAGGAGTTGATCAGGACGAGCACCACGATGGCCGCGGCGATCGGCCGGGTCATCGGCAGCACGATGTAGCGGAAGGCGGCGAGCGCTCCGGCGCCGTCGACCCGTGCGGCCTCGAAGAGCTGGTCGGGGATGCCGGCGACGTAGTTGCGGGCGAGCAGGACCGTGAACGGCAGCTGCACCGCCGCGAGCGGCAGGATCACCGCGCCGTAGGTGTCGTAGAGGCCGATGTGCACCGTCGTGGCGAACAGCGGTGTCAGCAGCACGACTTCGGGGAGGGTGAGCGCCACCACCATCAGCCAGAAGTACACCTCCTTGCCCCGCACGGGCAGCTTGGCGAAACCGAAGGCGGCCGCCATAGTGAGCGCCCAGACGATCACGATGGTGCAGGCGGCGATGATGGCGCTGCTCTTGAAGAAGGTCGGCACGGCGTCGATCGCCAGCACGGCACGGAAGTTGCCCCAGCCCCGGCCCGACAGCGCACCCTGGAGCATCACCACGATCGGGAAGAGGTACGGGAGCACCAGCAGCGTCGCCAGGAGTTGGAGCAGCATCCTGGTGGACATCCTGCGCGCCTCAAACACGGCGGTCTCCCCTCTCACGGCGTGCCCGGCCGGCGATCACGAGGGCGGCGAGCAGCGCCAGGACGAGCAGCAGCACCGACAGCGCGGCGCCGTAGCCCACATGGGCCTGCGGCAGGCTGATGCGGTAGATGTAGGTACCGAGGAACTCGGTGCTGTAGTTGGGCCCGCCCACCGTCACCAGATACGGCACGTCGAAGGTCTTGAGCGCCCCGATCACGCCGAGCATCGCCAGGGCGACGGTGGTGCCGCGCACCCCGGGCCAGACGATGCTGACCAGCGTCCTGACGTTGCTCGCGCCGTCGATGCGGGCCGCCTCCAGCGTCTGCGGGTCGATCTGCCCGATGGCGGCGTAGTAGAGCACGAAGGTGATGCCGGTGAACTGCCAGACGGTGATGAACATGATCACCGGCAGGGCGGTGCTCGACTGGGCCAGCCAGGGCTGTGCGGCGAAGCCGAGACCGATGTGGTGCAGGAGCCAGTTGACCTGCCCGTCGGCCGCGAACATCTGCCGGAAGACCGGCGCCATGGTGGCCGGCGCCAGCACCACCGGCGTGAACACGAGGACCTTGTAGAGCCTCGCCAGCCTGATCCTGGAGTGCAGCAGCGACGCGAAGAGGAATCCCAGGAAGGTCTGCGCGACGAAGGTGACCACGAAGAACACGGCGGTGTGCCAGATCGCCTTCCAGAAGATCGGATCGTGCAGGATCGCCCGGTAGTTGCTGAGGCCGACGTGCGTGGGGTACGGGTAGGTGCCGTCCCAGTCGAGGGTGGAGAGATAGCCGGTCTCGACGACGGCGTAGTAGATGAGGCCGACGACCAGCACGAACGCCGGCATGATCCAGGGAACTCCGGACGGCAGCACGCCGCGTCGCCTGACCCCCGCCCCGCCTGCGACCACTCTGTGGGCCGTCCTGGGCCCGCGCGCCTTGAACATGGTCGACGTCATCGTCTCCTGCCCGTTCGTCGGTGGTGTCTCAGTGCGTCCGCCGCGCCGCGGCGTCCTTCTCGGCCGCTTCCTGGAGGGTGGCCGCGGCCTTCGCGGGGGAGGTGCCGCTCGCGACCGTCGTCGACGCCTCGCCGATCGCGGTCAGCATGTCGGCGCTGACGGTGGCGAACCGCGGTTCGGTGGACCTGCCGACGTCCTTGAGCAGCTTCTGCAGGGCCGGCCGCTGGACATCGGGACTCGTCAGCTTCACGGCGTTCCAGTCGGGTGTGGCGGCCTTCAGCGCGGGCACGTCGTTGAGCACGTCGGCCACCGTCTGCTGGCCTGCCGCGGAGGTACCCAGCCACGTGGCGAAGGTGGTGGCCGCCGCGATGTGCTTCGAGCGCCGGTTGACGGCGAGCCCGAAGTCGGCGTCCCCGAAGAGCGCACCGACGTGCCCGGTGCCGGCCATGTCGGGGAACGGGATCGGCACCTGGGTGAACGGCTTGGGATGGGCCACGCCCGCTCCGGAGATGGCCGCGGTCGAGCCCGCCCGGGTGGCGTACTGCATGTACCAGGTGCCCATCATCACCATGGCGTACTTGCCCGACATGAAGGCGTTGTTGGCGTCCGGATACTGCATGGTGCCCAGGGCGCCGCTCTGCATGATCCCGTCCTTGAAGAGCCGCTGCCACAGGCCGAGCGCCTTGACGATGGTGGGGTCCGTCCACGGCACGCGGCCGGCCATCGCCTTCTCCCAGACACCCGGCCGGACGTTGTCGGCGATGGCCTGGATGGTGTCCTCGTTGAAGGCGGTCTGCGCGGCGCCCTGGACGAAGCAGCCGACGTGGTGGGCCGCGAAGACGGCGCACACGTGCTTCCACTCGGCGTAGTCGGCGGGCGCTTTCAGGCCGTACCTGTCGAAGAGGTCCTTGTCGATCCACAGGGAACCGGCGTACGTGGCGCCGGCCGAGAGTGCCGCGAGCTTGCCGTCGGCGGTGAGGCTGCCGACCCCGATCGACGCCAGCTTGGACCTCCAGCCGGGGCCGAGTTCCTTGCGCACGGCGGGTGCGAGGTCGACGCCGAAGACGCTGTACTGCTTGACCGGGCCGTTGCCGGAGCCGGGTGCCACCGCGTAGACGTCGGGGCCCACCGAGGAGGCGAGCGCCGGCCGCAGCGCGGCGTTGTACCCGTCGATGGTGAGCTTCTTGTAGGTCACCTTGATCCGCGGATACGCCTTGTGGAACGCCTTGATGTACGCCTCGGCCGGGGCCTCGTCCGGTGTCCATCCCCACCAGGTCAGCGAGCCGGAGTCGGCCGGGCCCTTGTCCTCGGTCGCCGGCAGCGGACCGCCGGCGCAGCCGCCCAGCAGCAGCGCGGCGACCGCCGTCACGGCACCCAGCAGCCGGGGCCTCGCGGCGGTGGCGGATCGGGGCATGCGAACTCTCCTTCGAGCCTGGCCTGTTGGGGTGGTACTTGTGGTACTTCGAGCTGCGGTGGGGGGTCTGGGTGGCGGTGCCGTCGGTGCCGTCCATGGGGGCCGGGCCGGCTCGCCGGACGCGCCAGGGGGGCCTGTCCGGAACTCGGCCCGGGCAGCGGGCTGGGAAACCGCGGGCACTCTCGCGGATGGGGACGCGCGGTGGCGGGGCGCCGGCGACACGGCCCGGAGCCCGCCTGAAACCGATGGAGTTGCGAAAGTTTCGGAAACTGTTCTGAAAACAACGAACCACCGGCGGCACTTCGGTGTCAAGACGAGCGACAGCGGATTCCCGGTCCGGCGCCAGGACGGCTAGGGCTCCACCCGGTCCGATGGGCGCCGAAAGGGGCCCGCGTGCGCCGCATGTTGCCGCCCGGCCATCCCGACGGGGCCCCTGAGGGGCCGGTGTTAGGGTTGAGAAACTTTCTGTACCAGGGGTCGAGGCATCGGGGGAGCACTGTGGCGGCGGCACGGCGAGACGCGACGGCGAACGTCCCGGGGGGCGGGCGCGGCCGTGCCGCTCCGGCGCGGCCGGGCGGCACCGCCGGTGCCCGGGTGACCATCGCCATGGTCGCCGAGGAGGCCGGCGTCTCGGTCCCCACCGTCAGCAAGGTGCTCAACGGCCGCCACCACGTGGGCGCCGACACCCGCAGACGGGTCCAGCAGGCCCTGGACCGTACGGGCTACCAGTGGCGCGGCCGGAGCCGGGGGGACCGCACCGGCACCGGGCTCGTCAACTTCGTGATCAGCACCGTGGACACGCCCTGGGCGCGGGAGCTGCTCACCGGGGCCGAGCAGGAGGCCTACCGGCTCGGGGCCGGCCTGGTGCTGAGCGTCACCCACGACAGCCAGGCGCGTCCACGGGACTGGATGGACATGCTGAGCTCACGGCCGACCGACGGCGTGGTCTTCGTCATCTCGCACGCCCGCCAACTCGGCGCCGAGCGGCTGAGCCCGGTGGGCACCCCCCTGGTGGTCATCGACCAGATGGGCGGCCACGACCGCAACGTACCGACCATCGGCGCCTCCAACTTCGCCGGAGGCTTCTCCGCCACCGAGCACCTGGTGGGCCTCGGGCACCGCCGCATCGGCGTCGTCACCGGCCCCGACGACGTGCAGTGCAGCAGGGAGCGGCTGGACGGCTACCGGGCCGCCCTGGTCAGGGCCGGCCTCGACCACGCCCCGGAACTCGTGCGCACCGGCGACTTCTACGCCGAGAGCGGCCGGCGCGCCGCCGCCGAACTGCTCGACCTCGACGATCCGCCCACCGCCGTCTTCGCCCTCTCCGACCTGCAGGCCCGCGGGGTCTACGACGAGGCGCACGAGCGGGGGCTGCGGATCCCGCGGGATCTCAGCGTGGTGGGCTTCGACGACGTGGACTCCTGCATGTGGATGACGCCTCGGCTGACCACCGTGCGCCAGCCGCTGGCGCAGATGGCGATGCTCGCCGTGCGGGGGGTCCTGGAGCCCGCAGAGGAGGTCCCGGGACAGTCGTTGCGGCTCGAACTCGCCACGCGTCTCGTGGAGCGGGAGAGCACCTCGGCGCCCCGGCGGGCCGGGTCGAGGCGGCGTTGAGGACGCCGGTCGCCCGGATCACGTGCTTTCCCATGGCCTCTTGACCCTCCCGGAAAGCCCGTTCTACCGTTGCCGCGAAATTTCCGACACAGTTCAGAAACTTTCTGTGAGGGGATGCCGTGACGGACCGCAACTCCCTCGGGGGACCGGGCACACCAGCGCCCCGCACCGTCCGTGCGGCGGTCCTGCGCCGGGCCGGCGAGCCCCTGGGCGTCGAGGACGTCCTGCTGGACGCGCCCCTGGCGGGCGAGGTGCTGGTCAGGATCGACGCGGCGGGCGTGTGCCACACCGACCTGCACTACATGGCCGGCGACCTGTCCAGCCGGCTGCCCGCGGTGATCGGCCACGAGGGCACCGGTGTCGTCGAGGCCGTCGGCGAGGGCGTGACCCTGGTGGCCGCCGGGCAGCGGGTGTGCCTGCTCTGGCGCCCCCGCTGCGGTGAGTGCCGGTACTGCGTCACCGGCGCCCCGGCGATGTGCGAACGTGCCGCGGTGCAGGCCGCCTACGGTGGGCTGCTCGACGGGACCAGCAGGCTCCGGCTCCCCGACGGCGGTGCGCTGCACCACCTGATGGGCGCCTCCTGCTTCGCCCGGTACGCCGTGGTGTCCGAGCGCGCCGTCGTGGCCGTGCCGGACGGAGTGCCCGCCGAGGTCGCGGCCGTCGCGGGATGCGCCGTGATCACCGGTGTGGGGGCCGTACTCAACGCCGTCGGCGGCTGCGCGGGAGCGTCCCTCGCGGTGTTCGGCGCGGGCGGCGTCGGGCTGAGCGCGGTCATGGGTGCCCGGCTCGCGGGCGCCTTCCCGGTGATAGCGGTCGACGTGGTGGCCGAACGCCTCGATACGGCCGTGGAACTGGGCGCCACCCACGTCGTCGACGCGTCGCGGAGGGATGTGGCCGCCGAGCTGAGACGGCTCGTCCCCGGCGGGCTCGACCACGCCATCGAGGCGATCGGCCGCCCGGACGTCCTCGCCATCGCCTTCGACGCCCTCCGACCCCGCGGCCAACTCGTACCGATCGGCCTCAGCAGGCCCGACACCGCTCTGTCCGTGCCGCTGAACCAGGTCGTCCAGCACGAGAAGCGCATCGTGGGCAGCCTGTACGGCTCGTCGAACCCGGTGGTGGACCTGCCCAGGCTCTTCGCCCTCCACGCGGCGGGGCGGTTGCCGCTCGACCGGCTCGTGGGACGCACCTACCCGCTGGAGCAGATCAACGACGCCTGCGACGACCTCGGCAGGGGCGCCGTAGGCAGGGGAGTGGTGCTGCCGTGGGCGGCGTGAGGGGGCGTCCGCCCGTGGAGTACGCCCGCTATCCCAGCCTGGCCGGCAAGGTGGTCTGGGTCTCCGGCGGCGCCACCGGCCTGGGCGCCGAGTTCGTGCGGCAGTTCTGCGCCCAGGGCGCCAGGGTGGCGTTCGCCGACATCGACGAGCCGGCTGGGAGGCTGCTGTGCGACGCGGCCGCGGAGGAGACCGGCTCCCGCCCGCTCTTCCTGCCCGCGGACGTCCGGGACGTGCCCGCGTACACCGAGGCCCTCGCGACGGCCGCCCGCACCCTCGGCCCGGTCTCGGTGCTGGTGAACAACGCCGCCGACGACGACCGCAGGGACAGCGCCACGATCGACCAGGCCTACTGGGACGACAAGCTCGCGGTGAACCTGCGGCACCACTTCTTCGCCATCCAGGCCGTGACCCCGGGCATGCGGGAGCTCGGCGGCGGCTCGATCGTCAACATGGGCTCGGTCTCGGCGCACATCCCGCTGACCAGGATGCCGGCCTACATCGCGTCCAAGGCGGCCGTGGAGGGCCTTACCCGCACCCTCGCCCGCGAGCTGGGCCCGGACCGCATCCGCGTCAACTGCGTCATCCCAGGCTGGATCATGACCGAGCGCCAGCTGAGGGACTGGGTCACCCCGGAGGCGGAACAGCTCATCGACGCGTCGCAGAGCCTGCCGGGACGGCTGGTCCCGGCGGACGTGGCCCGCATGGTGCTCTGGCTGGCCGCCGACGACAGCGGCCTGTGCACCGGGCAGAAGTGGGTGGTGGACGGCGGATGGACGTGACGTCCTCACCGGCCATCCGGGGCCGCACGTCCCGCACGGCTCCCGCTCGGCACACCGGAACCGCACACGGCAAGCGCACACCGCGACCGCACATCGCAAGCGGACACCGCGGCCGTATACCGCGATCGCACACCGCAACCGCACACCGCAACCGCGCACCGGACGACCCACCACACCGGCGGAAGGCCCGAGCGGTGTGGCCGATCCGCCGGTGAGCCCGACCCCCGCACCCGACGCCCCATGCCTCCCCGCACCCCGCGAATCCCCCCGCACCTCCCCGCACCCCACGCCCCACAGGAGCAGCACCGTGAGAGTCCTCTACATCGGCGGTACGGGCACCATCAGCTCGGCCTGCGTCAGCGCCTCGGTCCGGCACGGCGCCGACGTGCACGTCCTCAACCGGGGCCGCACGCAGGAGCGGCGCCCGCTGCCCGGCGCGGTGACCAGTCTCAGCGCGGACGTCACGGATCCGGACGCCCTCGCGCACGTGCTGACGGGCCGTGACTTCGACTGCGTCGTCAACTTCCTCTCCTTCGGCGCCGACGACGCGGCGGCGATGGTCCGGCTGCTGCGCGGACACGTCGGGCAGTACATCCACATCAGCTCGGCGTCCGCCTACCACAAACCGGTCCGCCGGCTGCCGATCACCGAATCCACCACGTTGCGCAACCCCTACCTCCGCTACGCGCAGGACAAGATCGCCGCGGAGGACGTGCTCCGCCGTGCCTACGAGGAGGAGGACTTCCCGGCGACGATCGTGCGTCCCTCGCACACCTACGACGACGCGCACCCGCCGCTGCCGGGCGACTGGACGGCGTGGGACCGCCTCTCGCGCGGGGACGAGATCGTGGTGCCCGGCGACGGCACCAGCCTCTGGACGCTCACCCACGCCGACGACTTCGCGGTGGGCCTCACCGGCCTGATCGGCAACGCGCAGGCCGTCGGCGAGGACTTCCACATCACCTCCGACGAGGTGCTGTCGTGGAACGAGATATACGGGGTGGTCGGCCGGGTCACCGGATCCGCCGCGAGACTGCTGCACCTGCCCTCCGACCTGCTGCCCGCCGTCGCCCCCGACTGGTTCTTCTCGGACCTGATCGTGGGGGACCTCCAGCACAGCGCCGTCTTCGACAACACCAAGATCCGGCGCCACGTGCCCGCGTTCCGCCCCGTGGTCACCTGGTCACAGGGGGCACGGCGGTTGCGTGACTGGCGCGCCGGGCACGAGGCCGCGACGCGCCCCGACCCCGCCGTCGACGCCGTGCTCGACCGGCTGGTGCGCGCCCGGCACGCGGCCGCAGAGGCCGCCGCCGCTCTCGCGCCATGAGCACCTGCCCGCTTCCCGACGCCTCCCGAGAACGGTGAAACCACGATGATCGTCCCCGCTCCCGCAACGGGATCCGGTGTCCCGGACCCGACCGTTCCGCGGCCCTTCGGCCGCACCGGCCTGGCCGTCACACCGGTCTGCGTCGGTACCAGTCCGCTCGCGAGCATGCCCGCGCTCTACGGCTACAGCGTCGACGGCCAGCGCGCCGAGGACACCGTGGCGGCGGTCCTGGACGGTCCGTTCACCTTCATGGACACCTCCAACGGCTACGGAGGCGGTACGGCGGAGCGCAGCATCGGTGCCGTGCTGCGCCGTCGCGGAGGTCTGCCGGAGGGATTCGTGCTGGCCACCAAGGCGGACGCCGATCCTGAGACGGGCGCCTTCGACGGTGCTCGGGTGCGTCGCTCGGTGGAGGAGAGCCTGGAACGGCTCGGCCTCGACCGGATCGCGGTGCTCTACCTGCACGACCCCGAGTTCCACATGACGTTCGAGGAGGCCATGGCCCCCGGGGGAGCGGTGGAGGCGATGGCGGCGCTGCGCGACGAGGGCGTGGTGGGGCACCTCGGTGTCGCGGGCGGGCAACTGGACATGATGCTCCGCTTCGTGGCCACCGGGGAGTTCGCGGCGGTGGTCAACCACAACCGCTGGACCCTCGTCGACCGCGGTGCCGAACCGCTGATGGACCTCGCCCGCAGCAAGGGCACGGCGTTCGTGAACGGTGCCCCGTACGGGGGCGGCATGCTCGTCAAGGGGCCCGATGCCCAGCCGCGGTACGCCTACCGCGAGACACCCGAGGCCGTGCGCGAGGCCGTGCGCGCCATGCAAGGGGCCGCCGAGCGGCACGGTGTGAGCCTCGCCGCCGTCGCGCTCCAGTTCTCCCTGCGCGACCCCCGTGTGACCTCGACCATCGTCGGTTTCTCGCGCCCCTCCAGGGTCGCCGACACGCTGCGTCTGGCGACCACGCCGGTGCCGGACGGGCTGTGGGAGGAGATCGAGCGGCACGTGCCCGCGCGCGTTCACTGGCTCCCCTGACCGCCCGGCCCCTCACGCGGCCACCGCGCCTCCGGTCGCCTTCGACGTCCCGGTCGCCTCCGACGCCCCCGTCGCCTGCGACGCGGCTCCGGACCGCCCGCGCCGCGGCGGGTGCGCGAGGCGACACGGCCGGGGAGCCGCCCAGCCCCCGGTACCTTCCGAGCCCTGGGCTACCCTCCGAGCGCCCGGCTGCCTTCCGAGCCCCGCTCTCCGAACCCTCGGCTACCCTCCCCGCCCCCGGCTGCCTTCCGGGCTCCCGGCCACCTCCCACGCCGTAAACGACATGCGGGCCCCTGAAGTACTACGTGCCAACAGGTCCCCCTACTCAATCGATAGCCACATCTGGCCACTCTTGGTCCGGTCCATTGACGACCACGCCTCCGCTGGGCAGCGTGGGGGCGCTCCGTGCCACCTTCTCTCCCCCCCCGGAGGTTCCGCATGGCCATCGAACTGGTCGTCAACGGCAAGAAAGCGAACGTCGCCTCGTCACCCGATACGCCGTTGCTCTACGTGCTGCGCGGAGAACTCGGCCTGTCGGGGCCGAAGTTCGGCTGCGGCCTGGAACAGTGCGGCGCCTGCTCGGTGCTGTCGGACGAAGGCGCGCGGCGCACCTGCGTGAAGCCCGTCTCGGAGTTCGAGGGGCAGAACATCACGACGGTGGAGGGGTTGCCCGAGCTCTGGGCGAAGGACGACGCGAGACGGCACACGGACCTCCACCCCGTCCAGCAGGCCTGGATCGAGGAGCAGGTCCCCCAGTGCGGCTACTGCCAGAACGGGATGATGATCACGGCCGTCAACCTGCTCGCCGCCAACCCCGACCCCTCGGTGAGCGAGATCATGACGGCGTTCAGCACCTCGGGCCCCTCAGCCCACCTGTGCCGGTGCGGCACCTACGACAAGATCATCAAGGCGGTACAGCGTGCCGCCGAGCTGATGGCCTGAGGAGCCGGAGATGACCATGAGAGACGAATCCGGGGCGGTCAGCCGGCGCGGCCTCCTCAAGGCGGGCGGGGCCCTGGTCGTGCTGTCGGCGGCGGTTCCGGCCGCCCTGCGGACGTCGGTCGCGGAAGCGGCCGCGACCGGAACGCCCTTCCCCACCCCCGAGATGACCGACCTCTCCACGTGGCTGACGGTGCACGCCAACGGCGACGTCACCTGGCGCACCGGCCACGTCGAGCTGGGCCAGGGGAACCGGACCGCCCTCGCGCAGATGGTGGCCGAGGAGATCGACGTCGCCTTCGACAAGGTCACGCTGGTGATGGGCAACACCGACGTCACACCCGACCAGGGAGTGACGGCCGGCAGCGGCACGATCGCCCGAGCCGGGGTGCAGGCCCGGCTGATCGCCGCCGAGGCCCGGGCCACCCTGCTCGCCCTGGCCTCCGAGCGGCTGCACGCCCCGGTGGACGAGCTCACGGTCCACGACGGCGTGGTCCGCCATGGCGCGAGGCAGATCAGTTACGGCCGCCTCGTCCACGGCAAGGCGCTCACGGCGGAGACGCCGATCGTGATCGACGGCCAAGGCACGCATGTCGGGGCCACACCCAAGCCGTTCACCGAGTACACCCTGGTCGGCCAGTCCGTCCCCCGGGTCGACATCGTGGACAAGGTCCGCCAGAAGACCATGTTCGTCCATGACGTCAGGGTCCACGGCATGCTCCACGCCCGGGTCGTCCACCCCAAGGGGATCGGCTCGACCGTGATCTCGGTGGGCCGCCTGCCGTCCGGGAGCAGCGCGCAGGTGGTCCAGCTCGGCAACCTGGTCGCGGTGGTCGCACGGCAGGAGTGGGACGCGGTCAAGGGAGCGGCCGCCCTGCCGGTCACCTGGTCGGACTGGAACGGCCTGCCCGGGAGCGAGGAGTGGCCCGCCGCCATGCGTGCCCTGCCGGGCAACACCATGACGCATGCCAGCCAGGGCGACTTCGAGGGCGCCTACGCCGCCGCCGAACACACCCTGGAGGCGACGTACCAGACCCCGTTCGAGAACCACGGCATGTTCGGGCCGAGCTGCGCCGTCGCCGACGTGCGCCCGGACGGCAGCGTGACCGTCTGGTCCACCACCCAGTACCCGCAGGGGCTCAGGAAAGGCATCGCGCAGATGCTGGACATCGCCCCCGAGCAGGTCGAGGTGGTCTGGGTCGACGGACCCGGCACCTACGGGCGCCTCAGCGCCAACTACGACGACGCGGCCTCGGAAGCGGTGTTCCTCTCCCAGAAGCTGGGCAAGCCGGTGCGCGTGCAGTGGAGCCGTGAGGACGAGCACATCTGGGAGCCGCACGGCCCGGGCACGCTCCACGACATGGCGGCCGGATTCGACGAGTCCGGCAACGTCACGGCCTGGAAGCACGACGCGTTCATGGCGCCGAACAACGACAGCACCATGCTCGGGCCCCTCCTGGTCGGCGTGCAGAAGCCGAGCGGGCGCAAGCCGGTCGGGAACTGGACCGGTCCCGACCTCTACCAGTTCCCCAACCTGCTGGAACTCGCGCACCAGCTGCCGGAGTTCGGTGCCGACACCTCGCCCTACGGGTTCGGCCTGCGCACCACCTTCCTGCGCTCACCCGGCCAGTACCAGATCACGTTCGCCCAGGAGGCCTTCGTCGACGAGATCGCGGCCAGGACCGGACAGGACCCGCTCCAGCTCCGTCTGAAGTACCTCACCGACCCCCGGGCGATCGCCGTCCTGCAGGCGGCCGCCAAGGCGGCCGGGTGGGAGCCGCGGTCCTCGCCCAAGGGGGATGCGAGCACCGGCGAGGGCACCTTCACCGGGCAGGGCATCTCGTTCGTCCTGCGCGACGGCACCTACGCCGCCGGGGTGGTCAGGCTGGAGGTGACTCCCACCACGGGCAAGGTCCTGCTCACGGAGGTGACCGTGGCGCAGGACCAGGGGCAGATCATCAACCCGCGCGCCATCGAGCACCAGATCTCCAGCTGCGTGATCCAGACGGCGAGCCGGGTGCTCCACGAGGAGGTGAAGTTCGACACCTCCAACGTCACCACCGTCGACTGGGAGAGCTACCCGATGCTCCATATGGACGAGACGCCGACGATCAACACGGTCCTCGTCCCCAACCCCCAGACGGCTCCCTCGGGCGTCGGCGAGCCGGCCGTCAACGTGATGCCGTCCGCCATCTCCAGCGCCATCTTCGACGCCACCGGCGTGCGGCTCCGCACGATGCCCTTCACGGCCGAGGCGGTCAAGGCGGCCATGGGGTAGCCGGACAGCCAGCCGGGCACGGTCGCCCAGAGCGCTTCGCCGAGTGTCCCCGGGCACCGGTGGGGTGAGGTACCACGAAGGTCCCGGTCCGGCGGACCGGGACCTTCGGTATGGCGGAGGGGTCGTGACGGGTCGTGACAGGGACCGACGGATCAGCGCACGTCGCCCGGTCGCTACGCCGTGGCGGGCCGGCCTGGGGGAACGTCGCTGCCGAGCGTCACTACACTCGTCACTCCCTCTGTCAGACGCGGCGTCCGTCGAGAACCGCCGCAGCACCACCAGTGAGGCGACATGTCAGATCCCCGGCCGTCCGACAGGCAGATCGCGGCCGAACACCGCCGCGGCGCCGCGCCGACCGCGACCGGTGCCGGCGGCCGCAGCCGGCTGTCCCTGCTGGCCCTGGCCGCACCGAGCGTGTCGGCGGCCGTCGCGGCGCTGTTCCTGCTCGTGGGCGGTCTCAGCAGCCTCCGCGGGCATTCCTACCTCGGCGCGGGCGTGATGACGGTGGGCAAGCTGGCCGGAGCCATCGCGGCGGGGGCCCTGGTGGGCGACCTCGGCTGGCAGCTGGCCGAGGCCCGCAAGCGCCAGACCCGGCGGGAGCCCGCGGCGCCGGGTGGGGCATGACGGCCTTCCAGGGGTGCTCAGCCGTCCGGCTCGTGTCGTGCGTCCGACCAGAAGGCGGCGCATGCCTGATGCAGGGAGGCTGCTCAGAGGCCTGATGCGGGGAGACTGCTCAGAAGGTGGAGGAGTCGTGGCAGGACTCACGCCGCGCGAGGCCGGTATGTACTGTCTCGCGCAGGGCAGACCTGAGATGAGCACACTCGACGAATGGGGCTGGGCATGGGGATCGCGGGCGTTTTCAGCGCCATTGTCATCGGTATCGTCATCGGCGTCCTGGGCCGGCTCGTCGTGCCCGGTCGCCAGCACATCGGCGTGATATGGACGATCCTCGTCGGGATCGTCGCGGCATTCGTCGGCACGGGGATAGCCGCCGCGTTCGGAGTCGCCGACACCAAGGGCATCGACTGGATCGAGATCGTCATCCAGGTCGTGCTGGCCGCCGTCGGCGTCACGTTCCTGGACCGCGCGAAGTCCCGCCGCTGACCGTGGCCGTCATGGCCACCCGTACTCCCTGACCCCCTTGGTCGCCGTCCGCCCACCCGCGGGCGGCGACGCGGTCGCTCAGCCGGCGCTCTTGCGCGCCAGGAAGACGGCCGGCTCGCGGGGGAGCCGTGCCGTGCCGTGCGCGCACGGGGCCTTCGACGCGCCGGCGTTCGCGGCGTCGCCTGCGGCCCTGTCTTCCTGCGTCCTCCGCGTGCCTGCCGCCTCCGCCTCCCTGCGTCCTCCGCGTGCCTGCCGCGCTTTCGCGCCGGCGCCTCCCGGAACCTGGCCTTCGGACGGACGGATCCCCGCGACCGTCCCGTACCGCATACCGGAACCCCCGCTTGTCCCTCCGCGCGGCCGATGTCAGCGTCTGGCGCTGGGCCGGCCGTGTGGGCGGCCGGCCGGAAGTCGCCGTGGAAGCAGGGCGACAAGGGAGGAGACGTCGTGAGTCGTGGGGTTGCTCGGGGGACGTGGCGGACGGTGCGTTCCGGTGCTTCGCGGAAGTGGCGGGTGGTCGGCGCCGGGATGGTGGGCGTGGGGCTGCTGGCCTCGGGGTGCGCGGACCCGGCCGGAGGTGCCGGGGCCGCGGGGAGCGCCGGGGGCGGTACGGCGACGCTGACGTACCTCAACACGCTGCCGATCGAGACCCTCACCTACGCGCCCGAACTGGTCGCCGACACCAAGGGCTTCTTCGCCGCGCAGCACGTCAAGGTCGACTTCCAGTTCGTCAACGGCACGCCGCCCGCCATCGCCGCCGTGATGTCCGGCAGGGGCCAGCTCACCCGGGCCGGGGACGCCGACATCATCAAGAGCATCGTCACCAAGGGCGCGAAGATCACCAACGTGGGCACCGTGCAGAAGGGCGGCGCCACCATCCGGATCGTCTCGGACACCAGGAGCGCCGTGCGCAAGCCCGCCGACCTGCGCGGCAAGACGATCGGCGAGTCCGCGCTCGGCGGCACCACGGAGGGCCTGCTCACCCTCCTGCTCTCCTCGGCCGGTATGAAGCTCTCCGACCTGCACCAGCAGGTGGTGCCGCTGAGTGCGGGCACCTTCAGCCTGGTCCAGAAGGGCCGGCTCGACGGGTTCATGCCCTCGCTGGACACCGCCACCGCGCTCAAGGCCGCCCACAAGGACGCCGTCACCTTCGATCTGTCCAAGTACATCGCCGCCGGCTCGCAGGCGTACATCACCTCGCCCGCGCAGGCCGGGGACCCGAAGACGCGCGACGCCATCCACCGCTACCTGCGGGCGATCAAGTCGGCCATCCAGTTCATCGTCGCCGACCAGAAGGACGGCTACGCCAAGACGATGAAGGCGATCGGTACGAAGTACCACGTGCCGGCCTTCGACCAGCCCGAGGTCGCGAAGGCCTCCCTGGACGGCTACGTGGCCTCCTGGACCTACGGCGGGGCCGACGGCGCGGTGCAGACCGACCACAAGCGCTGGAAGGCCGTCTACGGCGAGATGGTCAAGGCGGGCATGGTGCCCGGCGGCAAGGACCCGGAGCAGTGGGTCGACGACCGGATGTCCCCGGCCTCCTGACGACGACGGACTCCGGAGGGCCCACCCCATGCGCATCACCGCACTGGACAGCCTGCACTGCGGTGCCGGCACCCGCACCTGGTCGTTCCTCAGGCTGACCACCGACACCGGGGTCACCGGATGGTCCGAGTACAGCGACAGCGAGCTGGGCAGCGTGGCGCTGTCCAGCGTGATCGAACGCCTCGGCCGCCGGGTGCTGGGGCACGACCCGCGGCGCGTCGGGCTGCTGGAGGCCACGCTCCGGGCCCGGTTGCGCGAGGCCGCCGGCGGGCTCGCCCAGCGCGCCGTCGCCGCCATCGTGAACGCCGCGCTGGACGCCAAGGCACGCCACCTCGACGTCCCGGTGTACGAGCTGTTCGGCGGCGCCGTCCGGGACAGCGTCCCGCTGTACTGGTCGCACTGCGGCCTCGGCCGGATCCGGATGTCCGAGGCGCTCGGCACGCCGGCGCTGCGGGACCTGGACGACGTTCGCGCGCTGGGCGCCGAGGTGCGCGAACGCGGCTACCGCGCGCTGAAGACCAACCTGCTCGTCGCGGATGCCGGCGGGGTGCGGCTGTGGCTGCCCGCCTGGGGCGGCGCGGGCTTTCCGGAGCTGGAACCGGAGCCCGAGCTGCTGGCCGGTGCCGCGGACGTGCTGCGCGCCTTCGCCGAGGGCGCCGGGCCGGGCGTGCGGATCATGCTCGACGTCAACTTCAACGTCAAGGGTCCGGCGATCGGCCGCCTGGCCAGGGCGCTCGCACCGCTCGGCGTGGACTGGCTGGAGGTCGACAGCCACGACCCCCGGCCGCTGCTCGCCGCCCGTGGCGGCGGGGTGCGCATCGCCTCCTGCGAGTCGGTGCACACGGCACGCGCGTACCGGCCGTTCTTCGACGCGGGCGCGGTGGACGTGCCCATCGTGGACGTGGCGTGGAACGGGCTGCCGGAGGCCGTCCGGGTCGCCGCGCTGGCCGACACGTACGACCTGAACATCGCGCCGCACAACTGCGCGGGGCACCTCTACACCTTCATGAGCGCCCACCTCGCCGCGGCCACCGCGAACCTCTCGGTGCTGGAGTACGACGTGGACGGCGTGCCCTGGCGGGACGAGGTGTTCACCCGGGCTCCCGAGATCGCCGACGGCCGGATGGCGGTGCCGGACGGCCCGGGTTGGGGCTGCGAGCCGGACGAGGAGGCGATCCGCGCGCATCCCGCCACGGCCACCGCCGTCTGAGCCCGGCAGGACACCGTCCCGTGCGGCCGGGGCGGCACGGGCTCCACCCGCCACCGTCCGAGCCCGGCCACACCGTCCGGTGCGCCTGCCCACCAGCGCCGTGGGCCTGCCCACCATCGCCGTGCGCCCGCCCACCACCGCAAGCCTCCTGCCCATCGCCGCAGGGCTCCGCCATCGCCGTCCGGGTCCCACCGCGCCCGGCCCCGGTGCGTCCGCCCGCCGCTCCCCCCCGTCACTCCGAGGAGTCCCCATGCCCGCCGTCCCGTCCTCCGTGCCCCCGATCACCTCACTCGACGCCCGGTTGGTCAGCTACCGCTTCCCCGTGCGGCCCGAGCCGCTGGCCGTGGGGAGCGCGGAGCGCCGGGACGTGGTGCTGGTGCGGGTGCGGTGTGCGGATGGGACGGTGGGGTACGGGGAGGCCTTCCACGGGCATGCGGGCAGCGCCGTCGCCGAGATCGTCAACACCACCATGCAGGACGTGGTGGTCGGCCGGGCCCCGTACGAGACCCGGGACGTGGGCGCGGAGACCTTCCACCGGTTCGTGTACGCGGCCGGGATGTCCAGCGGGTTCCTCCTCGCGCTCAGCGGTGTGGACCTCGCGATGTGGGACGCCTGGGGCAAGGTGTGCGGGCAGCCGGTGCACCGCCTGCTGGGCGGTTCGCTCACCGAAGCGGACGTCTACGGCGGCGGGTTCACGCTCGGCTTCCAGCCGCCCGAGCGGCTGGCCGACGAGGTGCGGCGGATGCGGGAGGCCTTCGGCCTCGACGCCGTCAAGCTCCGCGTCGGCCAGGCGCCCGGTGCCGACCTGGACCGGGTGCGGCACGTCCGGGAGGCGTTCGGGGACGGCCTGGAGATCATGGTGGACGCCAACCTGGGCCACCGCTACGACGTGGCGCGGATCGCCGGGGCGCTGGGCGAGCTGGGCGTGGGCTGGCTGGAGGAGCCGTACGCGCCGCAGCAGCCGGCGCGGTTCGCGGCGCTGCGTGCGCGGGGCCTGGTGCCGCTGGCCGGCGGGGAGAACCTGGGCGGCGCGGCGGAGTTCGCGGACTGGATCGGCCGGGGCGCGCTGGACGTCGTCCAGCCGGACGTCAGCCGGGTCGGCGGGATCACCGAGGCGGTGCGGATCGGGGCGCTGGCGCGCGCCGCGGGGCTGCGCTTCGCGCCGCACATCTCGCACAGCTGCCTCAACCACGCCGCCACGCTGCACGTGATCTCCGCCGTCGGCGACGGCGTCTTCGAGGCGGACGGCAGCGCGGTGAACCCGTTCCGCGACGGGGTGTTCTCCAGCGGCATCACGTTCTCGGGCGGCCGGGTGCGGCTGCCGGACGCGCCGGGGCTCGGCGCCCGGGTGGACGAGTCGGCGCTGGCCTCGTACCCGGGCGAGACGGGATCGCCGTTCCCGCGGGTGTGGTGAGGCGGGGCCGGCCGCCCGCGTACCGGCCGTCCGGGGGCGGCCCTAGGCAGCCGCCCCGTCCACCGCCCATAACGCGCCGAGCTGCCGCGACAGCGACAGCGACGCCGTGAGCACCGCGGGGGCGAGGTGCCGGGCCGAGCGGAGGCTCTCCAGGCCCGTGACGGAGACCGCGGCGACCGCCTCGCCGCCGCCCGCGAACAGCGGTGCGGCCACGCAGTGCAGGCCGATGTGGGATTCCTGGAGGTCGTAGGCGATGCGCCTCTTGCGGATGGTGCCGAGCTCGCTGCGCAGCACTCCGGGGTCCACGTTGGTCTTGACGGTGCGCCGCCGCAGGCCGGCCTCGATGACCTCGTCGACCAGCTCCGGCGGGCCGAAGGCCAGCATCGCCTTGCCGAGCGCCGTGCAGTGCAGCGGCAGCCGCCCGCCCGTTCGGGAGTGCGGCACGGGCACGTCGGGGGCGAAGAGCTTCTCGACGTAGACGATGTCCATGCCGTCGCGGACCGCGAGGTTCACGGTCCTGCGCGTGGTCACGTAGAGGTCTTCCAGGTACGGCAGGGCGATGTCGCGCAGGTTGCGCGCGGACGGCACGAGGTGCCCCAGCTCGAACAGCCGCATGCCCAGGCGCAGGCCGCCGGGTGAGCGCTCCAGGGCACGCCATTTCACGAGGTCGCCGACCAGGCGGTGGGCCGTCGACTTCGGCAGGCCCGCCTTGGCGGCGAGCTCGGTCAGGGTGAGTTCGCCGTCGCCCTTGTCGAACGCGTCGAGAAGGGTGAGGGCCCTGATGAGGGACGAGGTTGGGTTCCGCATATCGGAACGCACCTTTCCACGACATCGGTCCGCTGACCAGGGTTGCGTCCGACGAAGACGAAGCAGTGGAGAACGCCAAAGGAGGCGGATCATGACTGCGCTGAAACGGGCAGCGAGCCCCGGAAGGTGCTGCGTCGCCCTCGGCGCGGCGGCGACGCTGGCGCTGACGGCCTGCGGCGGGCCGGCGAGTGACGCCGCCGCCGGCAGTGCCAGGGGCCTGGACACCATCACCTTCCTGACGAACGTGCCGACCGCGGGCCTGACCTGGGCCCCGGAGCTGGTCGCCGACACCTGCGGGCAGTTCGCGAAGCAGCACCTGAAGGTGAAGTTCCAGTACATCAACGGCGCCCCCGCCGGGGTGCAGGCCGTGCTCGCCGGCTCCGCCCTGCTGGTGCGGCCCGGCGACACGGACGCCATGCAGTCCATCGCGACCGGGGCGCCGATCGTGAACGTGGGCGCGGTGCAGAAGGGCGGCGCCACGCTGCGCATCGTCTCCGACAGGCACCACCCGCTCACCACCCCGGCATCCCTCAAGGGCAAGACCATGGGCGTGGGCTCCACGGGCGGCTCCACGAAGGTCATGCTCGACCTGGTGCTCGCCACCGCCCACCTCAAGCCGGACGCGCTCACGCGCCAGGTGGTGGGCCTCACGCCGGGCGTCTTCAACCTGGTCCAGAGCGGCAAGCTGGACGGCTACGTGGTCTCGCTCGACACCGCCTACACGCTCCAGAAGCAGCAGAAGGACGTGGTGGTGACGAACCCCGCGGACTTCATCACGGCGGGCTCGAACAACTACGTCACCTCCGCCAGGCAGCTGAAGGACCCGGCCAAGGCGTCCCAGATCCACCGGTTCGAGGCGGGCATCCAGGCGGCCATGCGGTTCATCATCGCCGACCAGGCCGACGACTACGCCAAGACGAAGAAGTGCATCGCGTCCAAGTACGACGTGGCCAGCCTCAAGGACGACGAGGTGGCCCGCCGCTCCCTGGACACCTACGTCAAGGCCTGGACCACCGGCGGAGCGGACAAGCTGCTCCAGACCGACCCGAAGGCCTGGCAGAAGACCTACGACGAGCTGACGTCGGCCGGCCTGATCAAGAAGGGCCTCAAGCCGGCCGCGTGGTACTCGAACGCGCAGGTCCCCAAGGGCGCCGGCGCGTCGGGGAGCGCCCCGAGGGCCGCCGCGCCGCGCACCGCCGCGACCGGGAAGGAGCAGTGATGATGGCGGGCGAGAGCAAGCTGGCCAACGGGCCGGGCGCCGGGCTCACCGGCGGGGCGGACCAGGCGCAGGACGGATCCGGGAACGGCAGGCAGGACGGATCCGGGAACACCGCGGGCGAGGGCCTGGAGCTGTCCGGGGTCAACAAGGTCTACCAGGCGCGGCGCGGCGAGGTCACCGCGCTCAGCGACGTGAACCTGCACATCAGGAGCCGCGAGTTCATCTCGCTGGTGGGCCGCTCGGGATGCGGCAAGACCACCCTGCTGCGCATCCTGGCCGGCCTGGAAGCGCCCAGCTCCGGCACCGTGCGGGCCGATGGCCTCGACGTGTGGAGCGGTACGCGGCGAGGCGGCGAGGCGCTGGCGAAGTTCGGCGTGGTCTTCCAGGAGGCCAACCTCTTCCCCTGGTACACGGTGCAGGAGAACGTCGTGCTGCCCCTGAAGCTGCGCGGCGCCGGCAAGGCCGAGCGGCGCGCGGAGGCGGAGCGGCTGTGCGCGCTGGTGGGCCTCGGCGGCTTCGAGAACGCCTACCCGCGTGAGCTCTCCGGCGGCATGCGGCAGCGCGCCGCCATCGCCCGGGCGCTCAGCTACCAGCCCAGCGTGCTGCTGATGGACGAGCCGTTCGGCGCTCTGGACGCGCTGACCAGGGACAAGATGAACCTGGAGCTCCAGTCCATCCACGCCGCCTCCGGCGCGACGATCGTCTTCGTCACGCACTCCATATCCGAGGCGGTCTTCCTGGCCGACCGCGTGGTGCTGCTGACGCCGCGCCCCGGCCGGATCCGCTCCGTCACCCCGGTCGCCTTCGAGCGGCCGCGGTCCCTGGACACCCAGAGCAACGGTGACTTCCAGCAGGTCGTACGGGCGCTCAGGCACGAACTTGACGAGGAGTCATGAGCAAAGCGCGTGAAGGTCAGTCCAGGGCGCTGCCCTGGGTGTCCTCGGTGATCATCCTGGCGCTCGTGCTGGGCGCCTGGCAGTTCGCGGTGTCGGTCATGAGGGTCTCGCCCTTCATCATCCCCTCGCCGCACTCCGTGTGGACGTCGCTGAGCACCATGCTCGGCTTCGGCTCGGGCGGCACCGGGGCCGGCGGCGGGTCGGCGTGGAGCGACATCCGCACCACGCTGGTCGAGGTCGTGGTGGGCTTCGTGATCGCGCTGGTGCTCGGGATCGCGGTGGGCGCGGTGCTGGGCCGGGTGCGCTGGCTGGAGCGCGCGCTCCAGCCGACGCTGGTGGCGTTCCAGGTGGTGCCCAAGGTGGCGTTCGTGCCGATCATGGTGATCTGGTTCGGCTTCGGCATGAACTCGAAGATCATCATCGCGGCGATCCTCGCCTTCTTCCCGATCATGCTGAACGTCCTGCTGGGCGTCCGCTCGGTGGACACCGGCCACCGGGACGTGATGCGCAGCCTCGGCGCCACCCGGTGGGCGACGTTCAGGAGCCTGGAGCTGCCGAGCATGCTGCCGTACGTCTTCGCCGGGGCCGAGGTCGCGATCGTGTTCTCGGTGATCGGGGCCATCGTCGGCGAGTACCTGGGGGGCAGCACCGGGCTCGGCTACCGGGTGGTGTCCAGCCTGAACGCGCTGGACGCGCCGGGGCTCTTCGCGGTGATCATCGTGCTCGCGGTGATCGGCTCGCTGCTGTTCGCGGTGGTCAGCTCGTTGAAACGGTTCCTGATCCCCTGGCACGACTCCGTCTCCGGGATCTGATGCGCGGCCATGGTTCTCGTCGACACCGCCCGCCTGCGGGCCACCCTCCACACCATCCTGACCGACCACGGAGTCCCCGGGGACGCCGCCGACCTCCAGGCCGACCTGCTGGTCGCCGCCGAACTGCGCGGCCACCCCTCACACGGCGTACTGCGGCTGCGCCGCATCGTCGAGCGCATCCGGGGCGGGGTCGCCGACCCGAAGGCCCGGGGCCGGCACCACTGGAGCGGCAGCGCGCTGCTCGACGTGGACGGTGAGCAGGGGCTCGGTCCCGTGGTGGCGGTGGAAGCGCTCGGCGCCGTGCAGGAGCGGGCCAGGACCAGCGGCGTGGCCGCCGCCGTGATCCGCAACAACAACCACCTCGGGATGCTCGGCTGGTACGTGGAGCGGATCGCGCGGGACGGCCAGATCGCCCTGGCCACCTGCACCAGCGAGGCCCTGGTCCACCCGTGGGGCGGGCGCCGCGCCCTGGTCGGTACCAACCCGATCGCCATCGGCGTGCCCACCGACGGCGAGCCGCTGGTCTTCGACATGGCCACCGGCGTCGTCTCGATGGGCAAGATCCACGACTACGCGCACCGGGGCCTGGAGCTGGAGGAGGGCTGGGCCCTGGACGCGGACGGCGAACCCACCACCGACCCGCGCCGCGCGGCCCTCGGCGCCATCGCCCCGTTCGGCGAGTCCAAGGGCTACGCCCTCGGCCTGTCGCTGGAGGCGCTGGTGGCGGCCCTGACCGGCTCCGCGACCGGTACCGGCGTGCGCGGCACGCTCGACTCCGAGCTGCCCAGCTCGAAGGGCGACGTGTTCGTCGTCTTCGACGCGCCCCGGCCAGGGGCGGCGGAGGCGATCGGCCGCTACCTCCAGCTGGTCCGCGACTCCGAGCCCGCCGCCGGCCACGGCCCGGTGCGGGTGCCCGGCGACCGGGCCCGGCAGTGGCGCACGGCGGCCCAGGCGGACGGCATCGAGGTCACCGAGGAGGTCTGGCGGGACCTCACCGACCTGGCCAGGGCGGCGGGCGGCACTCTCCCGACGACAGCGAAGAAGAGGGAGCTTTCATGACGGACGCACCCCCGACGGCCCCCGCCCCGCGCGGCGCGCCGGCGGGCACCACCCCCGCGGCAGACGGCTACGGCCTGCTGCGGGGCCCCCGGCAGATCGTCTTCGGCGCCGGCCAGCGGCACGGCCTCGGCCCGGTGGTGGCCGGGCTCGGCAGCAGGGCGCTGGTCTGCACCGACCGCAGGATGGCCGGGCAGGAGGAGTTCCGGACGCTGCTCGACGGGCTGCGCCGCGCGGTGCCGTTCGTGGAGGTCTACGACGACGTGCAGCCCGAGCTGCCCGTTGCCGGCCTCGTCGACTGCGTGGCCAAGGTGGCGGGCCACCGCCCGGACGTGGTCGTCGGCATCGGCGGCGGCAGCTGCATCGATCACGCCAAGGTGGTCTCGCTGCTGCTCGTGCACGGCGGGCGGCCCGCCGACTACTACGGCGAGTTCGCCGTGCCGGGGCCCGCACTGCCGGTGGTGGCGGTGCCGACCACCGCGGGCACCGGCTCGGAGGCCACCGCGGTGGCCGTGCTCGCCGACCCCGAGCGGGCCACCAAGGTCGGCATCTCCAGCCCGTACCTGATCCCGGACACCGCGATCGTCGACCCGGAGCTGAGCCGCAGCTGCCCGCCGGGCCTCACCGCGCACACCGCCGCGGACGCGCTGACGCACTGCGTCGAGTCCTTCACCGCCATCCGCAGGACGCCGGAACCGGGACTGGCGCGCGAGCGCGTGTTCGTCGGCAAGTCCCTGCTCACCGACACCTATGCCCTGGCCGGGACCGAGCTGATCGGCCGCAGCATCGTGGCGGCCGTGCGCGACGGCGCCGACGCGGCGGCCCGGCACGACCTCCAGCTCGGCGCGCTCTACGGTGGCCTGGCGCTGAGCACCGCGGGAACGGCCGCCGCACACGCCCTCCAGTACCCGATCGGCGCGCTCACCCACACCCCGCACGGCGTCGGCGTGGGCGCCCTGCTGCCGTACGTGATGGCGTACAACCTGCCGGCCAGGGTCCCGGAGTTCGCACAGCTCGCCGCGGCACTCGGCTGCTCCGGCGACGGCGACGGCGACGGCGACGGTGGCGGTGGCGGTGGCGGTGGCGGTGACGACCGCGGCCCGGGTGCCGGTGACGGCCGGGCCGGCGGTGACGGCGACTCGGGCGGCGGCGAGCGGGCGCGGGCCCGGGCCGCCGTCGAGCGGGTCGCCGAACTGCTCGCCGCGGTCGGCATCCCCCGCACCCTGGACGGCCTCGGCCTGACCGCGGGCCAGCTCGCCACCGTGGCCGAGCAGGGCATGAACGCGGCACGCCTGGTGCAGAACAACCCGCGCCCGCTGGACGCCGGGCAACTGGGGCTCATCGTCGACGCCGCGTTCGAGGGCGACCTCGACGGGCTGCTGCGCACGGCGGTGGACGAGGCGGCCGGCGCACCGGTCGCCGGACAGCACCCGGTCCGGGAGCGGACACGGACACGGACCGGTACGGAGAGGAAGCGGTGAAGACGGTGACCGAGGACCTGAGGACCCGGCTGTTCATCGGCGGCGAGTGGCGGACCGCGGAAGGCGGCGGCACGTTCGAGGTGCTCGACCCCTCGACCGGGAATCCGATCGCCCGGGTCGAGGACGCCGGGCCCGCCGACGCGCTGGCGGCGGTGGAGGCGGCGCACCGCGCCCAGCCCGCCTGGGCCGCGCTCGCACCCCGGGAGCGCGCCGAGATCCTGCACGGCTGCTACGAGGTGATGACCGAGCGCGCCGAGGAACTGGCGGCACTGATCTCGCTGGAGAACGGCAAGGCGCTGGCGGACGCGCGGGGCGAGGTGGCGTACGCGGCGGAGTTCTTCCGCTGGTACTCGGAGGAAGCCGTCCGGGTCGTCGGCGACCTGTCCGTCGCACCCGGCGGCGCCAACCGGATCATGGTGCAGCACCAGCCCGTCGGCGTCGCCGTGCTGGTGACGCCGTGGAACTTCCCGGCCGCCATGGCCACCCGCAAGATAGCCCCGGCGCTGGCCGCCGGCTGCTCGGTGGTCCTCAAGCCCGCCGCGCAGACGCCGCTGACCGCCTACGCCGTCGCCGACATCCTGCACGAGGTCGGGGTGCCCGCGGGCGTGGTCAACGTGCTGACCACCGAGGACCCGGGACCCGTGGTGTCCGCGATGCTGCACGACCCGCGGGTGCGCGCGCTGTCCTTCACCGGCTCCACGCCGGTCGGCCGGCTGCTGCTGCGCGAGGCGGCCGACCAGGTCCTCAAGTGCTCGATGGAGCTGGGCGGCAACGCCCCGTTCATCGTCTTCGACGACGCCGACCTCGACGACGCGCTGGACGGCGTGATGATCGCCAAGATGCGCAACGGCGGCCAGGCCTGCACCGCCGCGAACCGCATCTACGTCCAGCACGGCATCCGGGAGGCGTTCGTGCGCGGGCTCGCCGAGCGGATGGGCGCGCTGGTGCTGGGACCCGGGACGGACCCCGGGACGCAGTGCGGTCCGCTGGTCGACGAGGCCGGCGTGCGCAAGGTGGAGCGGCTGGTGGGGGAGGCCGTGGCGGCCGGCGCGTCGGTGGTGGTCGGCGGTGAGCGCCCGCAGCGTGACGGCTACTTCTACCCGCCGACGGTGCTCGACGGTGTGCCGCCCGCGGCGGCGATGGCCCGCGAGGAGGTGTTCGGACCGGTCGCCGGAGTCATCCCGTTCGGCACCGAGGACGAGGTGGTCGCCGCCGCGAACGACACCGAGCACGGCCTTTCCGCCTACGTCTACACCCGCGACCTCGCCCGCGGCCTGGCCGTCGCGGAGCGCCTGGAGAGCGGCATGGTGGCGGTCAACCGCGGCCTGGTCTCCGACCCCGCGGCACCGTTCGGCGGCGTCAAGCAGAGCGGCCTGGGCCGTGAGGGCGGCGGCGAGGGGCTCAGGGAGTTCACCGAGCAGAAGTACGTGGCGGTGGCGTGGTGAGGGCACGCGTACGCGGCGGTGGCGCGGCGCAGGCCGGGCCACCGGCCGGCGCCGGGTACGCGGTCGTGCCGGCAGTGCCGGGTGGTGGCGCGGTGCGCCGGGAGGAGCTGTGATGCGGGACGACCTGACCATCCGCCGGGTGGTGGCGCGCGAGCTGGAGTGGACCATGCCGGACCTGGCACCGGACCGCACCGGCCTCAACCACGCCTACCGGCCCGGCGCCCGGTCCACCAACACCGGCTACGTCGTGACCGTGGAGACCGCGGGCGGCGTCACCGGCGAGTACTCCTGGTCGCAGGGCGGCAAGGGCGTGTCCACCGCGCAGATCGCCATGGTGGCCCGCTACCTGATCGGCAGGAACGCGCTGCACCGCGAGCGGATCTGGAACGACGTCAAGCGCGCCCTGCGCAAGCAGGACCGCTTCGGCCTCGGACCGCTCGACATCGCCCTGTGGGACATCGCGGGCAAGAGCCTCGGCGCCCCGGTCCACGAACTGCTCGGCACCTACCGCACCGCCCTGCCCGCGTACGCCTCCACGCACTTCGGCGACGAGCACGGCGGCCTGGACAGCCCCGCGGCCTTCGCGGACTTCGCGGTGCGCTGCAGGGAACTGGGCTATCCCGGCTTCAAGATCCACGGCTGGGGCGGCGGGCCGATCGCCCGCGAAGTGGAGGCGGTGCTCGCCACCCGGGCGGCGGTCGGCCCCGCCATGGACCTGATGATCGACCCGGCCTGCGAGTACGAGACCTTCGCCGACGCGCTCAAGGTCGGCAGGGCATGCGACGAGGCGGGCTACTTCTGGTACGAGGACCCGTACCGCGACGGCGGCGTCTCGTCCTTCGCACACCGCAAGCTCCGCCAGCTGATCAGGACCCCGCTGCTGCTCGGCGAGCACGTGCGCGGCCTGGAGGCGCACGTCGACCAGATCCTCGCCGAGGGCACCGACTTCGTCCGGGCCGACCCCGACTACGACGGCGGCATCACGGGCGTCATGAAGATCGCACACGCCGCGGAGGGCCTCGGCCTGGACGTGGAGATCCACGCCGCCGGCCCGGCGCAGCGGCACTGCATGGCGGCCATCCGCAACACCAACTACTACGAGCTCGCCCTGGTCGGCCCCAAGCTCGACCCGAAGAGCAGCCACTACCACGCCTACGCGGACGGCTATGCCGACGATCTCACCTCGGTCGACGCCGAGGGCCGCGTCCACGTACCGGAGGGACCCGGACTCGGCGTGACGCTGAACTGGGAGTGGATCCGGAGCAGTGAGACGGGGGTGGCGGTCTACGAGTAGGGGCTGCTCCCTGCGTCCGCGGGCTTCGCGGTCCGCCCCTGGCAGGTGCCAGGTGCCAGGTGCCAGGTGCCGCCACCCGGCGGCGGGGACGTGTGATGGGTGAGGTGCGGCGGCGCGGCTGTTCCCCTCGCTGTCCGTCGAGGACACCACGCAGGCGTTCCTGCTCGGATCCGTCGTCGTGGCTCTCGTCCTGCTGGTCGCCACCCGCGGCCGGCTCGGGCTCGGGAGGGGCGCGATACCGCCGCTCGGGGCCTCCGCGGGGGCACATACGACGGGGTGAACGACCGCGAGCCCCGGCCGGACGGCGCCTTTCGGGCCGTTTCCCCCCGGCGACGGCCTGAGCGGGGAATTCCGGGGCGGTGCGGCCCGGCTCCGTACTACCTTGAGGGGATGGGTCGGCACCACCACGGTGACCCCGCCTGGCCGGTGCGGGTCGACGACGTGGACGGCAACCCCTGGGGGGCGGGGGTTCTCCTGGACGACCGGCACGTGCTGACGTGTGCTCACGTCGTCAGGAGGGCCGGCGGCGCGCCCGGCGGTACGGCGGCCGGGGTACGGGTCACCAGTCTCGCCTGCCGGCCGGAGTGGAGCCGGCCGGCGCGCGTGGTCCCGGGGTCCTGGGTGCACAGGGAGGCCACGCTCCGCCGCGACGTCGCGCTGCTCCGCCTCGACGAGCCCGCGGACTGCGGGATCAGGACCGTGCTGCGCAGGGCTCCGGTGTCCAGCGGCATCGTGCGCGTGCAGGGTTTTCCCGAGGACGGGACACGGGCCCTCCCGGTCGACGCCGAGCTGGGTGGCCACGGCGGCCGGGAGGCCGAATGGGCTCTGCTGAAACCGCCGGCGCCCGGTACCCCGTGGATCGAGGGGGGCTACTCCGGCGCGGGCGTGATGGCGATGGACGGCAGGTTCAAGGGGCGGGTGATCGGCATCGTGGTGGCCCGCTACGAGGCCGAGAGCGGCAGGGCGGCCTGGATGATGCCGACCGAGACGATCGAGTACTACCTGTCGGATCACATCGCCGGCTTCGTGGACGGGGACCGCACGAACCGCATCGGCCCCCCTGACGCGGTGCGCCGGGGCGACGTCCTCGACGACTCGCTGCGGCTCGCCCTGACCCGGGAACTGACCCGGCTGCTCGACAGCGACTGGTCGGGCACGGCGGTCGTCGTCACGGGCGGCACGACGGGTGCGGGAGCCTCGTGGCTGGTGCGCCTGGCGGGCACCGCCGACCCGGCGTCCCGTGCCGTCGTCCCCGACGGCGTGCTCAGCGCGGCCCCGCAGGGCACCGTCCTGAGCCTCGGCGCCATCGACGCCGCCTACGACGCCCGTGGCCGTTCCGTCGCGGACGTGAGGGCCTACCTGGTCGGGCGGTTCGGGCTGTCCGACGGAGGCGACCGCGACGTACTCCTCCAACTGCTGCGCCGCCGCCCGCCCGCCAGCCTCGTGGTGGGCGGGGTCGACACGGCCGACGACCCGGACGAGCTGGTGCGGGCCCTGCTGGGGCCGCTGGCCAGGCGCGCCAGGTCGCGTGGCGTACGTCTCGTCCTCGGCTTCGAGAACCGGCCGCCCGCCGGGCTGGCCCACGACGTGTTCCTCGACCCCGAACCGCTGCGGCGGGCCCCCGGGCGCCTCATGAGGGCCGCCGAGGCGCAGGAGGCCGTCCGGCGGCTCGCGGAGGACGAGGCCGCGGCGCTCCCGCTGGTGGCGGAGGCGGCCACGTTCGCGGGGGCACCGGCCATGCCGCCGAGCGTCGCGCCACGGTTGCGTGTCCGGCTGGCCGCCGCACGCGACACCGCCCCGAACGCCGAGCCAGGTCGTGTCCGGCGGATCTTCGTGGATCAGCCTGCGGCGTCTGGTGCCGTGCATCGCAAGGCGGAGGATCGTCCTCGTACTGGGCGTACCCGGATGACTCCGGCAACGCGGCGAGGTGCGGTGCTGGGGGCATTCCCCCACTGCCCTGAACGGGCGTGGGAGGTACCCCCACCCACGCCCTTCAGGCAGTGGGGGAGTCGCGGGCCCACGAAGATCCGCCGGACACGACCTAGCCGCGATCCACGACGCGGCGGACACCGCTGCGGCCGCCGTCGCGCGGTTCCGGACCGCCGTGGAGCGGCTGGCCGGCGACCACCGGGACCTGCTCGCCGGCCTGGAGCTGTACCGGCGCCGGGCCGCGCGGTACCTCCCCGAGGAGGACCGGCGGCTCGGCGAGCGCTACAGCCGCGCGGCCCGCGAACCGCACACCGCACCGATCCGCCTGCCGAGGGCGCGGCGCCTGGTCGTCCTCTTCGCCGACGAGGTCAACCAGCGGGTGGAACAGGCCGGTCGCGAGACATGACGGAAGGGGGCGCCATGGCCGTGCGCAGTCGCCAGGACTGCGGTCGGGGCGAGATCGGCGGCCAAGGGGTGTGTACGGCCTGCGGACGGCGTCCCACGGGGTCCGCCCGGGACGCCGGGCACGGCCTTGCGGACGCGCCGGCGCGGCAGCGTCCGGAGGCGGGCGTTCCGACGGTGCGCCCGAACCCCTGGTACGGCCTTGAGCTGGCCGAGGCACTGGGGCCGGGGACCGTCGCGGAGAGCGCCCCGCCCGCGGCGTCCCTGTCGCGGGAACCGGTCCCGGAGGCGGAACGGTACTGCGCCAATCCCCGGTGCCAGGGAGAGGTCGGCCGCGGGCACGGCGGCGCCCCGGGCCGCATCGCCGGCTTCTGCCCGCGCTGCCGTACCCCCTTCGACTTCGCCGTGCCCGTCGGCCGGATCGTCGCGGGGCGCTACACCATCGAAGGCCGGCTCGGCTCGGGTGCCAACGGCACGGCGTACCTCGCCCATGACCGCAACCTGCGGGCCGGCGTGGTCCTCAAGGCCCTGAAGCACACCTCCGTCGCCAGTACGGCCGAGGGCGAGCGGGAGGCGCTGGTCGACCTGCGGCACGACAACATCGTGCGGATCCTCGACTTCGAGTCCGAAGGGCCGTACCTCGTGCTGGAGTTCGTGCCGGGCGTGCAGCTCTCGGCCCGCCGGGACATCCCGCCGGCCGTCCTCCTCGGCCACGGGATCCGCATCCTCCAGGCGCTGGACCACCTGCACGGCAAGGGCCTGCTGCACTGCGACGTCAAGCCCTCGAACGTCATCCGGTTCCCCGTCGAGCGCCGCGACGCCCCCGGCGGCCGGGCGGAGGAGCCCGAGCGGCGCGAGGGGGTCCGGCTCATCGACTTCGGTTCGGTGCGAAAGCAGCGGGAACCAGGACCGATCGAGTCGTTCACCGAGGCGTACGCGCCCCCGCCGAGTGACCCGGAGTGGTCCCGGCCCACCGAGGGCTTCGACCTGTTCTGCCTCGGCAGAACGCTGCAGCGGCTCTGCGGCTCCCACCCGAACATGTCCGCCACCACGCCCGGTGCCGACTCGCTGCGCCTGGTGCTGGAGCGGGCCACGGACACCGCGGTGCCGCAGCGGCGCTTCGCGACGGCGCGCCAGTTCGGTGAGCAGCTCAGTGGCGTGATCCGGCAGGTGGCGGCGGGCTCGGGCTACCAGGTCATCAGGGCGTCGGCCCTGTTCGGCCCGATGCCCACGGCCCTGCACGGCGGCCTCGGGGCGGCACGCCCGCTCATGCACTGGGTGGCGGCGAGCCCGGACGACGAGGCGCGGCTGAGCATGCCGGAGCCGTTCCGCACGCCTCGGACCCCGGACATCGCCATGGCGCTCCCGGCGCCTCTTCAGATCCCCGACGATCCGGACATGACCGAGTCCAGCAAGAGCGCCCTGGCAGGACCGACCTCCGGCTGGCCGGGCGCCGACTGGATCGCCGACATCCTGCTGGCGGAGGGCAAGGCCCCCGCGTACCGGAAGTGGCTCTACGGCGCGCGGTCCTGGCAGGACACGGAACAGGCCTGGGAGACCTGGCGCGCCATGCTCGGCACAGACATCGGCAAGGCCGCCAGGGTGGAGTTCGACACGGCCACGGAGGGCATGACCGGGGAGCGCCCGACCTGCTCGCTGGCGCACGGCGCGCTGTCCGCCATGAACTTCCCGTCGCGGCTGAGCCCCGGCAAGGACTACGACTTCGTGCCGTTCTCCTCCAGCGGGCACCTGCAGGTCTCGGCGGACTTCGTCGGCATGTTCACCGACCGCCCCGCCGCCCGGTCCCTCCTCGCCTACCTGTCCGGCAGCAGGGCCCAGCAGGCTTGGGTGAACTACCGGCAGGGCTATGCGATCTCCGCCAGCAGCGGGGTCCCGGTGAATGCCTACCGGAACCCAGTGCAGCGCCGGATCGCCGCCATGCTCCAGCCGGAATCCGGCTACCGGCTGTGCTTCAGCGCCGCCGACGCCATGGCGCCCGACCTGACCGCCGCCTTCTACCGGGCCGTGCTGGACTACGCGACCGGCGCGGCGAGACTCCAGGACCTTCTCAGCGGCCTGCAACGCATCCAGGACGACCGGGGAGGAAGCCCGGTGCCCGACGACGACCTCTGCACCCGGTGACCCGGCTCGCACATTCCCCGGGGGCAACGGTGGACGCCGCGCCCCGGCCTCAGCCCCGTGCCACCTTGAGCCCGCGCGGTACCAGCAACCGCTGGGCCAGCGCCAGCAGCCCGTCGGCGATGAGGGCCAGGGCGGCGACCCACAGCGCGGCGGCGATGACGCCCTGCAGACCGTAGTTGGCCTGGCCGAGCACGATGTCGCCCAGGCCCCCGCCGCCCGCCACGGTCGCCAGCGTGGCGCTGGAGATCACGTAGACCACCGCGATCCGGATGCCGGAGAAGAGCAGCGGCAGCGCGAGTGGCAGTTCCACCCTGACGAGGACCTGCCACGCGGTCAGCCCCATGCCGCGCGCCGCACGCACCAGGCTCTGGTCGACCTGCTCGACGGCCAGGTACGCCTGGCTGAGGATCGGCGGGATCGCGCAGACCAGCAGCGCGACGGCGATGTTGGCGAAGTTGAGCCCGATGACGCCCAGGCCGATGGCGATGACGGCGAGGCTGGGCAGCGCCCTGCCCACGTTGGAGATGCTGGTGGTCAGGAACTCGCCCCGGTGCAGGTGTCCCAGCCACAGGCCGGCGGGCACGGCGACGACCAGCGAGATGCCGATGACCAGGCCGCACATCCACAGGTGCTGCCCGGTCTTGTCCAGCAGCAGCGGCAGCTGGTCGCGCATGAAGGTGAATGAGCCCGTGAAGGTGTCCATCTACGCGATCCTCCTACGGCGCGACCAGGGCGTGAGCAGCCGGCCGGCGAGCACCAGCAGGCCGTCGGCGGCCAGCGCCAGCGCGACCGCCAGCGCCCCCGCTCCGATGAACTGGGTGTTGAACGGCGACTGGAGCGCCTTGAGGATCAGGGAGCCGAGCCCCTCGTCGATGACGTAGGCCGCGATGGCGACGGTGCCGATGGTCATCACCGTCGCCACGCGCAGGCCCGAGATGATCGCGGGCAGCGCCAGGGGGATCTCCACCTTGAAGAGGATCTGCCGCCGGGTCAGCCCCATGCCCCGCCCGGCCCGGATGGCGTCCTGCGGTACCTCGCGCAGCCCCGTGAGGATGGTGGTGAAGAGCAGGTAGAGGCTGTACGCGACGAGCGCCACCTCCACCGTCAGCACCGAGAAGCCGGTCGCCGGCACCAGCAACTGGAAGAGGGCGAGCGGCGGCACCGTGTAGAGGAACGACGACACCGCGGAGACCGGCGCGGCGAGCCAGCCCTGGAAGTGCGCGAGTACGGCGGCCGCCAGAGCGATGGCGAAGCCGATGACGACCGCGATCAGGGTCAGCTCGATGTGCTGCGCGAGCGCGGGCCAGAAGAGGTTCGACCAGTGCGCGGTGAACCAGTCCGTGCAGAAGGTGGCGTCGTCGGCCACGCACCTGCTGGGCTCGCCGAAGTCGGGGATGACGGGATGGCCGGGACCGCCGGGGCCCCCGCCGGCCGACGCTCCGAAGGCGGCGGAGCCGAGGGACGCCACGGCCGGCGCGAGTGCGGCGCTCATGCCGCCCCCGCCCTGCGGACGGCGTCGAGGGTCGCGGTGCCCACGACCTGGCCGTCCGGGCCCGTCACGCGCAGGGCTTCGGTGCCCTCGGCGATCATCAGGGAGAGCGCCGAGCGCAGCGACGCGTCCCGGGGGAGCGAGGGCAGCCGGGACGCCCCATCCGCTTCCGCACCCGGCACCGCGGCGCCGGGCGCCGCCAGCTCCAGGTCGGCCAGCCGGATCAGGGTGAGCCGCTTCAGCCCCCGGTCGGCGCCGACGAAGCGGGCCACGAACTCGTCGGCCGGCTCCTTCAGCAGCGCCTGCGGGGTGTCGTACTGCGCGAGCCGCCCGCCCTGGCGCAGCACGGCGATCCGCGTGCCCATCTTCACGGCCTCGTCGATGTCGTGGCTGACGAAGATGACGGTCTTCCTGATCCGCTCGTGCAGCGCCAGGAACTCGTCCTGCACCCGCTCCCGGGTGATCGGGTCCAGCGCGCCGAACGGCTCGTCCATCAGCATCACGGGCGGGTCGGCGGCCAGCGCACGCGCGATGCCGACGCGCTGCTGCTGCCCCCCGGAGAGCTGCGCCGGATACCGCTTGCCGTACTCCGCGACCGGCAGCCCCACCAGATCGAGCAGTTCGGCCACGCGCGCCTTCGTGCGGCCGCGGTCCCAGCCGAGGACCTTCGGCACCGTGGCGACGTTGTCCGCTATGGACAGGTGCGGGAAGAGGCCGACCTGCTGGATGACGTATCCGATGGAGCGGCGCAGCTGGATCCGGTCCATGTCGCGGATGGAGCGGCCGCCGATCGTGATGTCGCCGCTGGTGGGCTCGGTCAGCCGGTTGACCATCATCAGGGCCGTGGTCTTGCCGCTGCCGGACGGACCGAGCAGGACGCAGACCTCACCGGCCGGGACGGTCAGCGACAGCTCGTCGACGGCCGGCGCCTCCGCGCCCGGGTAGCTCTTCACGACCCGGTCGAAGACGATCTCCTGCGCTTCGGCGCGGCCGGCGGCGGCGCCGTCCCGCCCGCTCGCCTCGCTCGTCGGTTGGGTGGTTTCCTGGCTCATCGGGGTCTCTCCTGGGTGGGCGGCGGAACGTACGGGCGCGGGCGCGCGGGGTCCGCGGCGCTCACGTCATCCCGTTCGCCCGCAGGAAGTCCGTGGCGACCTCGGAGGGCGCCAGGCGCACGGTGTCGACGGCGCGGTTCATCTCGCGTACGGCCTTGTCGGTGAGCAGGGCGTCGATCCGGTTCAGCACCTTCGCGAAACCGGGGCCCTGCTGCTCCAGCACGCCCTTGCGCAGCACCGGGGCGAGGTTCTGGTAGCCGTAGAAGCTCTTGGTGTCCGCCAGCAGCGTGTAGCCGCCGTGGGCGAGCTGGGGGTCGGTGGTGAAGACGTCGGCGGCGTCGACCTGGCCGTGGTCCAGGGCGGGGTACTGGAGGCCGATGTTGAGGGTCTTCACCTCGGTGTTGCGCAGGCCGTACGCCTTGACGAGCTGGTGGTAGCCCAGCGCCCCGGCGAGGTTGTCGGGGTACTCGCCGAACACGACGTGCGGGGCCCTGCGCAGATCCGCGATCGTCCTCAGGCCGTACTTCCTGGCGAAGGCGGGCTTCACGCCCACGGCGTCGCGGTTCTGGAACGGCGTCGGCGGCAGCATCGTCAGGCCCCGCTTCTCCTGGAACGCCTTCGCCTTGCTGAAGGTCTCACCGGCGCTGCCGGGGATCTTCGTCTGCTGGGCCAGCACCTGGAGGATCACGCCCGTGTACTCGGGGTAGAGGTCGATCTGCCCGGAGGTGAGCGCACCGTCGATGATGTTGGTGCTGCCGATGTTCGACTTGAGCTCGACCTTGTAACCGGCGTTCTGGAGCCCCTGCTTGTACAGCTCGCCGATGACCCACTCCTCGGTGAACTCCTTCGCGCCGATCACCACCGTGGGCCGCCCGCCGGGAGACTCGGCTCCGCAGCCGCTCAGCGTGGCGACGCATCCGAGCGCCAGCAGCAGCGCTCCCGCGGCTCGGGGCCGGCTCACGTGCCGGCCCGCTCTTCGGGCGCTCACACCTGGTCCCTGGGTATCGAACGGGTCCAGGTGCGGTCGAACACCTCGCGCTCCGCCGCGCCCGAACCCTCGTACGCGATCAGGCGGTTGACGACGAGGAAGTCCCGCTCGCCGGCGGTCATCCGGGAGTTGGTGAGGATCCGTACCGCCCACTCACCCCGCGCGACGCGCTCCTCCCGCTCGCACTCGACGCTCGCGGAGAGCGGGTCGCCCTCCACCAGCCGGAAGCGGTTGAGGTCGCGCGTGCTGTGCCTGAGGCCGTCGGCGCTGTCGCTCATCGAGCTGCCGGCCGGCGTGGCGACGATGATCTGCTCCCGGTCCACCGGGTCGTACGTCACCCGGCGCGCGCCGGGCGGGGCCTCGCTCTCGATGGTGTGCGGCGGGGGAGGAGACGGCGGGGCGAAGTCGCGCAGCGCGGCCTCCTCGGCCGGGCGGGGTTCCCGGACGGGGAGGACCAGCTCGCCCTGGCCGGTGTCCAGCTCCAGCGCCACGGGCTGGGGCGAGGGCCACATCCACGGCCACAGCGACGCGGAGACCGCCACCCGGATGCGGTTCCCGGCACCGAAGGCGTGGCCCACGGCGAAGAGGGGGACCGTCACGTCGTAGGCCCGGCCCGGCTGGAGCGGTTCGGGCTCGGCGTGGCCGGCGCGGTGGGTGAGGTTGAGCAGCCCGGTGGTGACGAGCCGGGAGGCGCCGTCCGGCGTCACCTCGCACAGCCGCACGGCGAGCTGGGCCTGCGGGCGGTCGCTCGTGACGCGCAGGGTGACCTCGGGGACACCGAGGATCTCCACCCGTTCGGGCAGCGGCGGCCCCGTGAAGGAGCAGGCCCGCCCGTCGTCGGGTGCCTGGTCGGCGTACTGCCCGGGTACGTCCCCGAACTTGAGGAAGTCGCCGGTCGCGGCGCCGATGGCGAGCGGCGAGCGCAGCAGCGCTGTGCCCGGGGCCCCGCCCAGCTCGCTCAGGGCTGTCCGGCGGGCGGTGACGCCCGGCGACGGCCAGGACGGCTCGGCGACCCAGCGTCCCGCGCGGTGCACGCGGTCGGCGCCGAGCGGCGCGGGCTCCGGCATCCACACGCGCAGCCCCGGCTCGTCGTCGATGGCCGGAGCGGTGCCGGTCGTGCCGTCGGCGCCGTCGGTGCCGTCCGCGGCACCGGGGCGCATCCAGCGGTCGAACCAGCGGACGCACTCGCCGACGAAGTCGATGGCGGGTCCGGGCAGGCCCTGATGCGGGTAGTTGTGCGCCCAGGGCCCGAGCAGTCCCCTGACCGGGACGCCCGCGTCCGCGAGGCCGCTCATCAACCGGAAGACCGCGCCGCGGTACTGGTCGAGCCAGCCGCCCACCGCGTACACCGGGACCTTGATCGCGGAGTAGTCCTCGCAGACCGAGCCGTGCTCCCAGTACGCGTCACGGCGCTGGTGGCCGATCCACTCCTCGGCGTACGGGACGGTCGCCTCCAGCCGCTCCAGCCAGCGCTCCCGCCAGGACTCGCCGAGCACGGCGGGGTCACCGGGGCGGGCGTTGTAGGCGAGCATCGTCGCCGCCCACGGCAGCATCTCGGAGGCGAGCAGGGCGCCGCCGGCGTAGTGGACGTCGTCGGCGTACCGGTCGTCGGTGGAGCAGACGGTGACGACGCAGCGCAGCTGGGGCGGGTCGAGCGCGGCGATCTGCAACCCGTTGAAGCCGCCCCAGGACTTGCCGATGATCGCCACCTGCCCGTCCGACCAGTCCTGCCGCTCGATCCAGGCCAGGACTTCGAGGGCGTCGGCCAGCTCGGTCGGGTGGTACTCGTCGAGCATCACGCCGTCGGAGTCGCCGCTGCCCCGGCAGTCGACGCGCACCGAGGCGAACCCGGCCTGGGCGAAGGGCCCGTGCAGCGTGACGTCGCGAGGCGCGGTGGCGTCGTTCTTGCGGTACGGGATGTACTCCAGCACCGCCGGCACGGGTCCCGAAGCGTCCGCCGGCAGCCAGATCCGCGCGGCGAGCCTGGCCCCGTCCTTGAGGGGTATCCACACGTGGCGCAGCACGCGCACGGCGTGGTGCGTACGGCCGTCGCCCGCGGCGCGGTGCGAGCCGTCGCGGGGATGCCCCTGCGCGTGACGATGTGCCGTCTCAGCTGCGGAGTCTGGGCTTCCGGTAGTGGGCATGGCGGCACATTAGACGATCACTCACTAGGTATATGTCGCCATATCGACGGTTTCGGGGTCCATGTGAACGGGTGAATATCAACACACGAATGAGCCACGCGGGACTGGGTATTTTAGCCAACCCTGATCACTAAGGCTGGTTGATAAGGCTGGTTGATAAAGTAGCCTTAGCGTATGAACGACGACCTGGACCCCGGTGGAGTCGCCTCGGCCCTGCTGGCCGGCCTCAGCCTTCTGGTGCGCCGGGTGCGCCAGGTGCCGCCCGGCGGCGGGCTCACGATGCCCGAGCGGACGGCCCTGTCGCTCCTGGACCGCTCCGGCCCCACCACCTCCTCGGCGCTGGCCCGGGAGGTGCAGATCACCGCGCAGGCCATGGGGGCGACGCTCAAGGCACTGCGGACCCGTGGCCTGGTCGAACGGCGCCCGGATCCGGACGACGGCAGGCGCGTGGTGCTGACGGTGACCGACGCCGGAACGCAGGCGCTGAAGGACAAGCGCAACGCTCGCGCCGAACTCCTCGCCCAGGCCCTGACCGGCGGCGCGTTCACCCCCGAGGAGCTGGAACGGCTCGCGGCGGCCGCGCCTCTGCTGGAGCGGCTGGCACGGAACATCTGACGCCGACGGAGAGCCGCCATCCACAGGAGGAACGACATCCATGGCACTGACAACGATCGACCCCATGCCCTCGCCCCCGCCCACCCCCACGCCCGCGCTCGTCGCGACCGCCCCTGACGCCGGCGCCCACCGCCGCAGCACCGAACGCGCGTTCCCCGAACTCGGCGGGACCGCCGCCACCGCCGAGTTCACCGTCATGGCCGGGGTGGCGCGATGACCCTGCTGGGCCGGCTCCTGGGCAACCGCAGGGCAGGCGATACCCACATCGCGTGGAACCTGCCCAACCTGGGAGGTGCCGAGCTGATGACCCTCACCAGCCGGCACTTCGGCGACGGCGATGCCATGCCCCCGGAACTCGGCGCGAAGAACATCGGCGGCGACAATCTCTCCCCCCAGCTGAGCTGGACCCCGCCCGCGGCCGGCGCCGCGCAACTCCTCCTGGTCGTCGAGGACATCGACGTCCCCCTGGCGAAGCCCGCCGTGCACTGCGCCGCCCTCATCGACCCGGCGGCCGGGCACCTCGACCCCGGCGCCCTCGACGCACGGCATCCGGCCACCGGAGTGCAACTGCTGCGGTCCACCCTCGGACGCGGCTACCACGGTCCCGCGCCCATCAAGGGCCACGGGCCGCACCGCTACGTCTTCCAGCTGTTCGCCCTCGCCGCGCCCGTGGACGGCGCCCCCGGCACCACGCCACCGAACCGGGCACGGCCCCGCGCCCTGCTGCCCGCCATCACCGCGCCCGTCCTCGACCGCGGCAGGCTGACCGGCACCTTCGAACGCTGACCCGGCCCCGGATGGTGGCGAAATCTTTCGGCATCGATAGCGAATCTTGCGAAAGGTATTGACGCCGTCCGCCGGCTCCCCAATCATCCAGACTGCTCGATACTTCGACCCTTGTTCGATATCGCGAACGATCCGTATCGCTCCACCCGCACGGCAGGGCACCCCCAGGTCGCGTCCACCGCACCATCCGAGCCGCAGGGAGCATGTCATTCATGTGCGTGTCATGCCCTCGTCAAAGCTGGCCGCGAGGGTCAGCCCGGTGCCCGCGGACCGCCACGAACCGCATCACCCGCATCACCTGCATCACCCGCACCACCCGCACCCCGACAGTCCGGACAGCCTCTGACGGGGCCGACCGGAAACGCCCACTCAAGGATCAAGAGGTCCCCATGCGCAGAGGAAGTTTCGGTCGCGGACGTCTGTCCGCGGTACTCACCGCCGCGGTTGCGGCCCTGGTCGCGTTGGCGGCCATGCTCGTCGCCAACCCGGCTCAGGCGGCCACCGCCAGCCCGTCGGCAGGCGCCGCGTGTTCTCTTCCGTCGGCGTATCGGTGGTCGTCGTCGGGTGTGTTGGCGCAGCCGGCGAACGGGTGGGTGTCGCTGAAGGACTTCACGAACGTGGTGTACAACGGCAGGCATCTGGTCTATGCGTCGAATGTGTCGGGGTCGTCGTACGGTTCGATGGCCTTCAGTCCGTTCACGAACTGGTCGGACATGGCGTCGGCGGGCCAGACGGGGATGAGCCAGTCCACGGTGGCGCCGACGTTGTTCTACTTCGCGCCGAAGAACATCTGGGTGCTGGCCTACCAGTGGGGTTCGTGGCCGTTCATCTACCGCACGTCGAGCGATCCCACCAACCCCAACGGCTGGTCCTCGCCGCAGCCGCTGTTCACCGGCAGCATCTCCGGCTCCGGCACCGGCCCGATCGACCAGACCCTGATCGCCGACGGGCAGAACATGTACCTGTTCTTCGCCGGCGACAACGGCAAGATCTACCGGGCGAGCATGCCCATCGGGAACTTCCCCGGCAACTTCGGCTCCTCGTACACGACGATCATGAGCGACTCCACGAACAACCTCTTCGAGGCGCCGCAGGTCTACAAGGTCCAGGGCCAGAACCAGTACCTCATGATCGTCGAGGCGATGGGATCAGGCGGACGCTACTTCCGCTCCTTCACCGCCTCCAGCCTCAACGGCTCATGGACCCCGCAGGCCGCCAGCGAGAGCAACCCCTTCGCAGGCAAGGCCAACAGCGGCGCCACCTGGACCAACGACATCAGCCACGGCGACCTCGTCCGCAACAACCCCGACCAGACCATGACCATCGACCCCTGCAACCTCCAACTCCTCTACCAGGGCAAGTCCCCCAACGCGAGCGGCCCCTACGACCAACTGCCCTGGCGACCCGGCCTCCTCACCCTCCAGCGCTGACCCCGCCCGACCCACGACGACCACGAAGCGGCGCGGCCTGTCGGTGCGCGGACCAGCCGTCCACCACAACGGCAACCCCACCCGCCGACCAGCACTCACCACCACCAGGAGCCCCAGCCGCACACCGGCTGGGGTTCCCCCCTCTTGCGGGGCGTCTCGTCCGGGCCACGCCAGATCGCCGGAACTACGGAGTCCTGTCCTGTGCATGCTGAGAGGATGGGCCCGATCTTCCCGGCGATGCTCGCAGCAGTGAACCTTCCCGCCCGGTTGCCGCGGGTGTCAGCCGTTCGCCCGGACGGATTCCGGGCGTTGGAGGCGGCGCCTTCCCACCGGCCCGTGCCGTCTCCGGGTAACACCTCAGGGCGGCAGGAGGTAGCACATGCGCACACCACGGCGAAGATTCCTTGCCTCGATCGCGATCACCGCCGCGCTCGTGGCGGGTGGAATGCCCGCCGCGCACGCGGCGGCGGAGCAACCCTCCGTCAAGGTGACCGAGGACGGCACCCAGCCGGTCTTCTCCTACCAGGACGCCATCAGGGAGTACGTCAACGTCGAGTCGAGCGTGGACTCGGACGGCGACGGCAGGAAGGACCTCATCCGGGTCGACATCATCCGGCCCAGGGAGAGCGACGAGGGGCTCAAGGTCCCCGTCATCATGGACGAGAGCCCCTACTACGACAATCTCGGCCGGGGCAACGAGTCCGAGCGCAAGACGTACGACGCGGACGGCGATCCGGCGAAGTTCCCCCTCTTCTACGACAACTACTTCGTGCCGCGGGGCTACGCCGTGCTCCAAGCGGACATGGACGGCACGACGAAGTCCGACGGCTGCCCCACCTCGGGCGGTGCCTCCGACGTGCTCGGCGGCAAGGCCGTGGTGGACTGGCTGAACGGGCGTGCCAAGGCCTTCGACGCCGACGGCAAGCAGGTCGAGGCGAGCTGGACGAACGGCCGGACCGCGATGATCGGAAAGTCCTACGACGGCACCCTCGCCAACGCGGTGGCGGCGACCGGCGTGAAGGGCCTGGAGACCATCGTGCCGATCTCGGCCATCAGCTCCTGGTACGACTACAGCCGCATGAACGGCACCCTCTTCACGCGCGGCGAGGAGGACGGTCTCGCCGACACCGTCGACACCGATCCGCCCGCGAAGTGCGCGGCCGTGCAGCAGCAGCTGGCAGCGGGCCAGGACGACGCCACCGGCGACTACAACGCCTTCTGGGCCGAGCGCGACTACCGCGACGGCACCGTCGCCGATGTCCGCAAGGTGCACGCCGCGGTCTTCGCGACGCAGGGCCTGAACGACCTGAACGTCAAGCCGAGCCAGTTCTCCACCTGGTGGTCCGCGCTGGCCGAGCAGGGCGTGCCGCGCAAGGTGTGGCTCTCCCAGTACGGGCACGTCGACCCGTTCGACTACCGGCGCGACGCCTGGGTCGACACCCTGCACCAGTGGTTCGACCACTGGCTGTGGCGCGTTCCCAACGACATCCTGCGCCGGCCGCGCGCCGACGTCGAGATCGGCCCCGACCAGTGGGTCACGCAGAAGGACTGGCCGGCGCCCGCAGCGGCACCCGTGACCTTCCACCCGGGGGCGGACGGCTCCCTCGGCCTCGCCGCCGGCTCGGGAACCGGCACCTACACCGACACCGCGCTGGCCGAGGACACCGCGGTCAGCGCTCCGGAGACGACCGTGCCCGGGCGCCTCGCCTATACGACGCCGCCGCTCGCGCACGACCTGCGGCTCTCCGGAACGCCGAAGGTGAGCCTCTCGGTGCGGCTCGACAAGCCCACCGCGAACCTCGGCGCACTGCTCGTCGACTACGGCACCGACACCCGGGTCGACTACCTCGGCGGAGGAGAGGGCGTGAAGACCCTCGACACCGAGGACTGCCACGGCGAGAGCACGGCCGTGGACGACGCCTGCTACCGGAAGGTCGTCACCGACACGGTGACCTCGGACGTCAACGTGGTGGCGCGCGGCTACCTCGACGCGCAGAACCGCCTCTCGCTGAGCCGGCCGGCCCCGCTGACACCGGGCAGGGCCTACGGCGTCACGTGGGACACGCTGCCGCAGGACTACACGTTCAAGGCGGGGCACCGGCTGGCCCTGGTGCTGATCGGCACCGACGACGACGTGCAGTCGGAGCACGCGACAGGCGCCACCGTCTCCGTCGCCCTGGCCGGCAGCGGGATCACCCTGCCCGTGGCCCCACCTGCGCGCCCGGCGTCCGCTGAGGCGCTGTTCGCCCCGGAGCACACCTGGCACGGACCGGCCCGGGTCGATCTGCCGCGCCCGCACCGCTCGTTCCACTGAACGACCGCGGGGGCCGGGTGCCGGCCCCCGCACGCGCGGCCCGGGACGCCGTCCCGGGCCGCTCAGTCCTTGATCTCGCAGATGGGGGCGCCGGAGGTGAGGGAGGCGCCGACTTCGGCGGTGAGGCCCTTGATGGTGCCGGAGCGGTGGGCGTTGAGGGGTTGTTCCATCTTCATGGCTTCGAGGACGACGACGAGGTCGCCTTCCTTGACTTCCTGGCCTTCCTCGACGGCGACCTTGACGATGGTGCCTTGCATGGGGGAGGCGAGGGTGTCGCCGGAGGCGGCGGGTCCGGATTTGCGTACGGCGCGTCGTTTGGGGCGTGCGCCGGCGGCCAGGCCGGTGCGGGCGAGTGTCATGCCCAGGCTGGCGGGTAGCGAGACTTCCAGGCGTTTGCCGCTGACCTCGACGACGACGGTTTCGCGGCCGGTATCCGCCTCGTCGGCGGCCTCGGCGGTGTCCACGGGTGCGGTGAAGGGTTTGATCTCGTTGACGAAGCCGGTCTCGATCCACCGGGTGTGGATGGTGAAGGGGTCGGTGGAGCCGGTGAGTTCGGGGCCGAAGGCGGGGTCGCGGACGACGGCGCGGTGGAAGGGCAGGGCGGTGGCCATGCCTTCGACGCGGAACTCGTCCAGGGCGCGTGCGGCGCGTTGCAGGGCCTGCTGGCGGGTGGCGCCGGTGACGATGAGTTTGGCGAGCAGGGAGTCCCAGGCGGGGCCGATGACGCTGCCGGATTCGACGCCGGCGTCCAGGCGGACGCCGGGGCCGGAGGGCGGGGTGAAGGTGGTGACGGTGCCGGGGGCGGGCAGAAAGCCGCGGCCGGGGTCCTCGCCGTTGATGCGGAATTCGATGGAGTGTCCGCGCATGGGCGGGTCGGTGTAGCCGAGGGGTTCGCCGTCGGCGATGCGGAACATCTCGCGGACCAGGTCGATGCCGGTGACTTCTTCGGTGACGGGGTGTTCGACCTGGAGGCGGGTGTTGACTTCCAGGAAGGAGATCGTGCCGTCGTTGCCGACGAGGAATTCGACGGTGCCGGCGCCGACGTATCCGGCTTCTTTGAGGATGGCTTTGGAGGCGGTGTAGAGCTGGTGGGTCTGCTCCTCGGTGAGGAAGGGTGCCGGTGCCTCTTCCACCAGTTTCTGGTGGCGGCGTTGCAGGGAGCAGTCGCGGGTGGAGACGACGATGACGTTGCCGTGGGTGTCGGCCAGGCATTGGGTTTCGACGTGGCGGGGTTGGTCGAGGTAGCGCTCGACGAAGCATTCGCCGCGGCCGAAGGCGGCGACGGCTTCGCGGACGGCTGATTCGTACAGGTGGGGGACTTCGTCGAGGGTGCGGGCGACTTTCAGGCCGCGGCCGCCGCCGCCGAAGGCGGCTTTGATGGCGATGGGCAGGCCGTGTTCCTTGGCGAAGGCGACGACTTCGTCGGCGCCGGTGACGGGGTCGGGGGTGCCGGCGACCAGGGGTGCGCCGGCGCGTTGGGCGATGTGGCGGGCGGCGACCTTGTCGCCGAGGTCGCGGATGGCGGTGGGGGGTGGGCCGATCCAGGTGAGTCCGGCGTCGAGGACGGCTTGGGCGAATTCGGCGTTCTCGGAGAGGAAGCCGTAGCCGGGGTGGATGGCGTCGGCTTCGGAGTCCTTGGCGGCCTGGAGGACTTTGGTGATGTCCAGGTAGCTGGTGGCGGGGGTGTCGCCCCCCAGGGCGAAGGCCTCGTCGGCGGTGCGGACGTGGACTGCGTCGCGGTCCGGATCGGCGTAGACGGCCACGCTCGTGATCCCCGCGTCCCGGCATGCCCGGGCCACGCGGACCGCGATCTCGCCACGGTTGGCGATCAGCACCTTGCGCACGATGGCTCCCTCCTTGCTCCGTACTCCGGGATGAACCCCCGGAGCCTCATGACCCGGACCTTCGTCGCCGGAGTCCTGCCTGCCGTCCAGCTCGCGTTCTCGTCCTGCTCGTGTTCTTCGTGCTTCTTCTCCGTGCTTCTTCCCGATTCTTCCCGCGCCTCATGACCAGCCGCTCCGCCGCCAGGCGCCGGGTCCGCGCACGGTGAGCGGCCTCCGCAGCGCGGCCAGCCTGCGTCCACGCGACCCGGCGGCGGCATCGGGGGCACCCTCGGGAGCGGGGTCCGCTTCCGGGGCCCCGGCGGCGGTGAGCGCCCGGATCGCCACGAGGGCCGCGGTCAGTTCCTCGGGGGTCGGGTGCCCCCGCACCACCCGCAGCTCGGGCGACGGCTGCGCCGCCGTGCGGGCGGCGTCCGCAGCCGGCGGCCCGTTCACAGCGGGATGTTCCCGTGCTTGCGCGGCAGCCGCGTCCGGCGCTTGTCCCGCAGCGCCCGCAGCGCGCTGCCGACCTGCGCACGGGTCTCGTGCGGCATGATCACCGCGTCGACGTAGCCGCGCTCCGCGGCGACGTACGGGTTGCACAACGTCCGCTCGTACTCCTCCATCAGCCGGGCGCGTTCCACGGCCGGATCCGCCGCCTCCTGCAGCGCCCGGCGGTGCAGCACGCTGACCGCCCCCTCGCCGCCCATGACGGCGATCTCGGAGGTGGGCCACGCCAGGTTGACGTCCGTGCCCAGGTGCTTGGAGCCCATCACGCCGTAGCCGCCGCCGTACGCCTTGCGTGTGACCACCGTGACCATGGGGACCGTGGCCTCCGCGTACGCGTAGATCAGCTTCGCGCCGCGCCGGATGATGCCGCTCTGCTCCTGCTCGACGCTGGGCAGGAAGCCGGGGACGTCCACGAAGGACAGGACGGGGATGTGGAAGGCATCGCACATCCGGATGAAGCGCGCCGCCTTCTCGCTGGCGTCGATGTCCAGCGCACCGGCCATGTGCATCGGCTGGTTGGCGACGACGCCGACACTGCGCCCCTCGACCCGGCCCAGGCCGCAGATCATGTTGCGGGCGAACAGCGGCTGGACCTCCAGCAGCTCCCCGTCGTCCAGGACGCCGTGCACCACGCGCGTCATGTCGTACGGCCGGTTCCGGTCGTCCGGGATCAGCGTGTCCAGCGCGAGGTCCGCCTCCGTGGGCTCGTCCTGCCGCTCGGGGCCGCCGTAGACAGGGGGGTCCTCCATGTTGTTGGCGGGCAGGTAGCCGAGCAGCAGCCGCACGTACTCGAAGGCGTCCTTCTCGTCCTGGGCCAGGTAGTGCGCGTTGCCCGAGACGGCGTTGTTGCTGTGCGCGCCGCCCAGCTCCTCGCGGTCCACCGCCTGGCCGGTCACCGTCCGCAGCACCTCGGGTCCCGTGACGAACATGTGCGAGATGCCCTCCACCATCACCACGAAGTCCGTGATGGCGGGCGCGTACACGGCACCGCCCGCGCAGGGCCCCGTCATCAGGGAGATCTGGGGGATGACACCGGACGCCTCGACATGCCGTCGCACCAGCTCGGCGTAGTAGGCGAGGGAGACGACGCCCTCCTGGATGCGGGCCCCGCCGGAGTCGTTGATCCCGATGATCGGGCAGCCTGCCTTGAGTGCGAAGTCCATCACCTTGATGATCTTCTCGCCGTAGACCTCGCCCAGGCTGCCGCCGAACACGGTGAAGTCCTGGGCGAACAGTGCCACCTGGCGTCCCTCGATCGTCCCGTGGCCGGTGACCACCCCGTCGCCGTACGGCCGCTGCTCGGCCATGCCGAAGTTGTGGCTGCGGTGCCGGGCCAGGGCGTCCAGCTCCGTGAAGGAGCCCGGGTCCAGTAGTGCCTCGATGCGCTCACGGGCCGTCAGCTTGCCCTTGGCGTGCTGGCGCCGTACCGCCTGCTCGTCGAAGGGGCGCTCCAGGTCGGCCCTGCGCCGGGCCAGCTCCGCGAGGCGCTCGGCCGTGGTGGACCGGGCGAAGGGGACCGCCTGGATCCGGCTCGCGGTCGTCCCCTCGCGCTGGGCGGCTGCATCCTCGCGCCGTGCGGTTGCGCTTTCGCGCCGGGCGGCCGCATCCACGCTCCGTGGGGTCGTGCCCTCGGCCGGCGCTGCCGCCTCATGGTCCGTCATGGCAGCGTCACCACCTGGGCGGCGTGGGCCAGTCCGGCGCCGAAGCCGACCAGCAGCGCCGGGCCGCCGCTGGGCAGCGTGCCCTGGGCCAGCAACTGGTCGAGGGCCAGCGGGATGGAGGCGGCCGAGGTGTTGCCGGCGGTGACGACGTCCCTGGCCACCGCGGTGTGCGGGGCCAGGTCCAGCGACTTCGCGGCGGCGTCGATGATGCGGAGGTTGGCCTGGTGGGGGATGAAGGCGGCCAGGTCCCCGGTCTCCAGCCCCGCGCGGTCCAGGGCCTCGCGCGATATCTCCGGCACGATGCGCGTCGCCCAGCGGAAGACCTCCGGTCCCGCCATGCGCATGTAGGGCCACGGCTCGCCGTCGCGGGCCTCCTGCCAGGAGCGGTCGTGGGCGATCACATGGTGCCGCTCGCCGTCCGAGCCCCACACCACGGGGCCGATGCCGGGCGTCTCGGACGGGCCGACCACCACCGCGCCGGCGCCGTCCCCGAACAGGAACGCGGTGCCGCGGTCCGCCGGGTCGACGATGTCGCTCATCCGCTCCGAGCCGACGACCACGACGGTGCGGGCGTCGCCGGAGCGGACCAGGGAGTCGGCCAGGCCCAGCGCGTAGCAGAAGCCGGAGCACGCGGCGCTGATGTCCAGGCTGCCGGCGGAGCGGGCGCCCAGCAGGTGGGCGACGCGCGGCGCGGCGGCGGGGGCCTGTTCCAGGAAGGACATGGTGGCGAGGAGGACCATGCCGACGTCGCCGGGGTCGGTGCCGGACTGCGCCATCGCCTTGCGGGCCGCCTCCGCCGCCATGCTGATCACGGTCTCGTCGGGGCCGGCGAAGCGGCGGGTGGCGATGCCGGAGCGGCGGCGTATCCACTCGTCGCTGGAGTCGATGCGGTCGCATATCTCGTCGTTGCCCACCACGCGTGTGGGGCGGTACACGCCGACGCCGAGGATGCGGGATCCGGGGCGCCGCTCGGGCAGCCGGAGCCTGGCCATCACGCCTCCCCTCCGCTGCCGGCCGGCGAGGCCACGGGGACCAGCTCGCCGTCCTCGTAGCGCTTCTTGCACGCCCGGCGCTGCACCTTGCCGCTGGAGGTCTTCGACAGCGTGCCGCGGCGCACGATCAGGATGTCGTCCGGTGTGATGCGGTGCTGCTCGCGGACGGCGTCGTGGATGAGCCCGCGTACCTTCTCGGCGCCGAAGGACTTGAGGACCCGGCCGTCGGCCTCGACGACCAGCACCAGACGCTCCCGGGTGCCGTCCTCGGACGAGAACGCGGCGGCGCAGTTCGGGTGCAGGCCGGCGACGGCGCGCTCGATCGACAGCTCGATGTCCTGCGGGTAGTGGTTGCGGCCCTTGCGGATGATGACGTCCTTGAGTCGGCCGGTCACGTACAGCTCGCCGCCGTGCAGGAAGCCGAGGTCGCCGGTGCGCAGGAAGGTCTCGCCGGCGCCCTCGGCGGCTGCGCTCGCGGCGGGCTCGCCGGAGCCGCCGGGCGTGCTCGACCCGCCGGCGGTGCGGGCGCGGAACGTCGCCTCGCTCTCCTCGGGTTGTCCCAGGTAGCCACCCGCCACGCAGGGGCCGGAGATCCAGACCTCGCCGACGCGGTCCTCGGGGAGCACCTGGCGGGTGGCGGGGTCCACGGCCAGCACCCGGGTGCGGGAGATCGTGGCTCCGCTGCTGACCAGCGGCACGACATCGTCGGCCGACTCTTCGAGGGGTTCGGCGATTCCGTCGTGCAGGGCCTGCGCGCTCAGCCAGAGCACCGCGGGTTCCCGGTCCTGGCGGGTGCCGGTGGCCTTGAGGGTGTTCTCGGCGAGGCCGTAGCCGGGGCACATGGCGCGGGGGTCGAAGCCGTACGGCGCGAACGCGGTGGTGAACGAGCGGATGGTCGACCAGCGCACCGGCTCGGCGCCGTTGGCGGCCACCCGCCAGCGGGACAGATCGCCCACGTCCCCGGTCCTGCCCTCCGCGGCGGCGCGGGCGCACAGCTCGTAGGCGAAGCTCGGTGCCGCGGCGTGCGTGCCGCCGAACCGGGCGATGGCCTCCAGCCACCGTGCCGGCCTGCGGATGAACGCCTCGGGAGCCATCAGGTAGGAGGGGATGCCCGCCCACAGCGGCAGTACCACGCCGAAGAGCATGCCCATGTCGTGGAAGAGGGGCAGCCAGTTCACCACCGTGCCGTCCGGCTCGCACGGCCACAGCTCGTCGGTCTCGACGACGTTGGCGAGGAAGTTGGCGTGGCTGACCATGACGCCCTTGGGGCTACCGGTGGAGCCGGAGGTGTACTGGAGCAGCGCGATGTCCTCGGGGCCGGGGCTCGCGGGCAGGGCGTCCGGCCCGGCCGGCAGGTCGGGGTCGTCGGTGGCCAGCAGGGTCAGCCCGCGCAGGGCGGGCAGGTCGCCGAAGCGCGACTGGAGGTCATGGGCGACCTCGGTCGTGGTCAGGACGGTCGTGATGCCCGCGTCATCGGCGATCCGGCGTAAGCGCACCAGGTCCTCACGGCGGCGGGGCACCTGCACCGGCGCGCCGGCCACCCGTCCGTACATGCACCCGAGGAGGGTCCGCACGAATTCGATGCCCGAGGGGTACAGCAGCACGGCGCTCCTTCCGGAGAGCCCCGCCGCGGCGAACGCACCGGCCCGCAGGCAGGCGGCATCGTGGAGTTCCCGGTAGGTCAGCGATTCCTGCGGCTCCTCGCCGGCACGCAGGAAGACGTAGGCGGTCTCGTCGGGCTGTTTCTCGCTGCGCAGGCGCAGCGCGTCGGGGAGGGTGCGCACCTCGTCCGCGTGCGGATCGAGTCCGGTGGTCGTCACTGTCAGAGCTCCTTGTCCGGTCCGGCGCTCGTCCGGGGCGGGCATGTCGTCGTGGTGGGGGCGGCGAGATGTGCGTGGATGGAGGTCAGAACGGCCCGGAGCAGCTCCTGGCCGGTCGGCACCGGACGGAGCGCCGGCTCCGGCGCGACGCGGACCGCGCCGTCCGGGCGGACTCCGCCGTTCGGCACGGACGGCGGAGTCGGAACCGGGCCGGGCTGCCTGGCGAGTACCGGGGCCAGCCCGTCCGCCGCGACCGGCGCGGCGCCGGTCGGCTGGTGGTCCATGGCGCGTCCTTTCCGTGGAATGACGAGACCCGACGGCAGTACGGCAGCGCATTGCATGCTGCGCCGACGACATTACCGGCGGAGTGGTATTCGCCTTTCATGTGCGCGGTCATGGGTCGGTAACCCGACATCCTCGGCATGGGGGAGCGGCGAACTCACCTGCGGAAGTGGCGGAATTACCGCACGGATGCCGGTGGGGAAACCGGGCCGGAAACGGCGCGGTAAACGGAGCGGATGCCGGGACGGAAACAGGGACCGAAGCCGGGACCGAAACAGGAACGGAAACGGGGAGAAGCCGAAGGGAAGGCGGTGGAGTAAATGCCGGAGTGAACCGTGGGGAAAGCCGAACAAAAGGGCTCCGGCGCCGGGTGGTGGTCCACCGTGGCACCGGAGCCGTGTGGGTCGTCCGGGCGGGCTGGGCGCGCTCGCGCCCGAGCGACGCGGTCGCGTGCGGCTATGCGGCGTGCTGCTCGTCCGGGACCGGGCGGTCGACGGCCAGCCGCCACTGGCCCTCCACGTTGCGGACGAGCACGTCGGTGCAGGTGCCGTGCATGTGCAGGGTCCCGCCCTCCGGGGTCGGGACGTCCAGCTCGTAGTCCACGATCAGCAGCGAGGTGTCCGAGGTGGTGAACGTCTGGAGCACCTTGGAGTTGATCCTGGGGCCGGTCGCCAGGAACTCCTTGAAGAAGGCGGTGCGTGCCTCGCCGGACAGCGGGGCCCCGGAGATGTTGGAAACGGCGTCCGCGGTGTACATCGAGTCGTACAGCGCGCCGTCCCCGGAATTGAAGATGCGCACGAACAGGTCGTTCTGCTGGTCGGGGTCGTCGGGTATGACGGAGCCGAGGGCTTCACTCATGGCGGTATCGCTCCCGAATCTGTGGGTGGCGTGGGATTTCGTGGGTGCGCGGTGCGCGGTGCGCCGTGGGGCCGCGGGTCAGAGCAGCGGAGTGTCGGGGTCGAGGCCGAGCAGGACGCGGCCGTAGACCTCCATGTTCGAGCTGAGCAGGATCCAGCCGTGCAGCGCGAGGCCCTGGATGTCCCGGTGGAAGCGCTGCAGCGGGACCTCACGGCGGATCACCGAGGCGCCGCTCGCGTTGTAGAGGATCTCCACGGCCTCCTTGGCGAGCTCCACCGCATAGGCGCTGTGCCCGCGGATCGCGGCGCGCTGTTCGAGGGTGAGCTCCTCGACGGCGTCGGCGCGCTCCTGGAGGGTGCGGTACATGCTCGCGGCGAGCGCCTCGGCCGCCGCGATCTTGCTGGCCGCCGTCGCCACCTGCATCTGCGTCAGCGGGTGCTGCTTCTGCTCGGTCCAGGAGGTGTAGCTGATGGCCCGGCCCGGCAGCCGCTCGGTGAACAGCTCGTAGGCGCCGCGGGCGATGCCGATGAACGTGGAGACGGCCTGCGAGAACAGGAAGCTGTACAGGCCGTAGCCGCGGCCCTGCGGCGGGGCGGGAAGCTCGATGCCGGCCGCCGCGGCGGCCTCGGCCTCCGCGGGGATGACGACCCGGTGCGCGGGCACGAAGACGTCCTTCGCGGTCGCCGTCGAGCTGCCGGTGGCGGCCAGCGCGGAGGCGTTCCAGTCGTCGGCGAAGCTGAACTCGGAGATGGGCACGAGCGCGATGGCGTCGTCCATCGAGCCGTCCTCGCGCTCGACGAAGGCCAGCATCATGTTCCAGTCGGCGCCGCGGCAGCCGGAGTTGAAGCCCCAGGTGCCGTTGAGGACGTAGCCGCCCTCTGCCGGGGTGAGGACGCCGGTGGGGCTGAAGCCGCCCGAGATCCGGGCGGAGGGCTGGGAGAAGACCTCGTCCTGGAGCTCCTCCTGGAAGAGAGTGATCATCCAGGCGCTGGAGACCCACACCATGGCGACCCAGCTGGACGCGGGGCAGCCGCGTGCGATCTCCGCGAGCACGCGTGACTGGTCCTCCAGGCTGAGGTCGAGACCGCCGAAGCGCCGCGGAGTCGCCATCCGGAAAACCCCGGCCTTGTCCAGGAGCTGGATATTCTCGTCGGGCAGCCAACGGCGCTCCTCGGCCTCCTGGCCGTTCTCACGGAGTTTGGGAACTATGCTCCGCACCGCGTCCAGCACTGACGCGACATCGCTGCCATTGTTGGCCATTGAGGCTCCTCGCTCGATCGCACGGACGGACGGAGATTCCCGGGCGGCGGCGGTCATGTGAATTGCCTGGGCAACGGCCGGCACGCCCCGAGAACCGAAGAAATCGTGGCAGAGGCCGTCCCAGGAACGGTCACGGTTCGGTAACCAGGGGCCCGTCCGCGGTCGGTGAATCGTTGATTACCTGGCGGTGGCGGAGCGGTGGGTAGAGTGCTGGCGGTTCCGCGTCCTTCCTGTTTCTCCAGGTCAACCGCGATGTTCTGAGACTCCGGGTGCTTACCTTCGGGTAAGCGCTAACCAAAAAGTAAGTACTTACCGCAAAGCGCGTGCCTAGCTTAGGGTCAACTCAGTCACTGCAATGTCGCTTGACATCTTGGAACACCCCCCACCTCGGACCGATGAGTGAACCGCCAGTAACCGCTCGCCAACCCCTATTCCGACGCCGTCGAATTCGTCCACCGCTGAGCTGTGTTCGCTGACGTCCCGCTTCCTCAGAACCACTGGAGGAGTGTGTCCGTGCAAGGCGACACGCCGGAGAGGGCGCTTCCGATTGCGGAGGAGTGGGTGCAGGGGGTGTTCTTACGGAATCCGCTGAACAGTTACTACATGGGGAGAACTGTGCACTTCCGGATCCTGGGACCTCTGGAATCGGTGGACGAGGGGCGGCCGGTGGCGCTGGGGGGGACCAAGCAGCGGGCGACGCTGGGCTACCTGCTCCTGCGGGCCAACCGCGTCGTCGCGACAAGCCAGCTCCTCAACGCCCTGTGGCCCGTCGAGGACGCGCCCACCTCGGCACGCAAGATCCTTCAGAACGCCGTATGGGGGCTGCGGCGCGTGCTCACACCGAGACACGGTGCGGAGGGACCGGCTCTGGTGACCCAACCGCCGGGCTACCGGCTCACCGTGGAGCCCGACGACGTCGACCTGTACCGCTTCCAGCGCGTGGTCGAGGAGGGCCGGTCCAGGCTCGCGGCGGGAGAGCCGCAGGCGGCGGCGGAGCGCTTACGTGACGCGCTGAGCCTGTGGCGCGGGCCGGCGCTGGCGGATCTGGTGGAGGCCGGCATCAGCTGGCCCGAGCTGACCGCGGTGCAGAACTCCCGGCTGGACGTGATGGAGGACTACTTCGAGGCCGAGCTGGCCTGCGGCCGCCACCACGCCGTGTTAGGCGACCTCCAGGCCGCGTTCGAGGACAGCACGCTGCGGGAGAGATCCTGCGGGCAGCTGATGCTCGCCCTCTACCGCAGCGGACGCCAGGCGGACGCCCTCAACGTCTACAGCAGGGTCCGGCGCGTCCTGGTCGAGCACCTGGGCCTCGAACCGGGCCGCGAGCTTCAGGCGCTCCAGCAGGCGATCCTGAGCCAGGATCCGTCGCTCAACCTGCCGGAGGCGCTGAACGTCAGCAGCGAGCCGGTCCGCAGGCTCTCACCGGTGCCCGACGTGGCGGACCTCGACGCGGGCGCGCCGGCCGGAGCCGGGAGCAGCGCCCCGGTGGCCGCCGCCGTGGCCCTTCGGCCGCGCATCGCGGTGGCGGACGACGACGGGGGGCCCGCCAGAGCGGAGGCTGAACGGGCGGCCGCGTCGGTGCGGCGCAAGCAGGTCAGCGTCGTCTTCGTGCGCACCCGCTTCGAACCGGTGGACAGGGTGGGCGGCAGGGGCGGGGACGCCGGTCCCGAGTGGGCCACCACGGATGTCGACGAGCTGATGGAGCGCTTCTCCACCTGGATCCAGGAGAGCATGGAGCACTTCGGCGGGGTGGTGACGGCCACCCTCGGCTCGGTCTCCGTGGCGGTCTTCGACTCGGGCGAGGAGGGCGGCGACGACGCCGGGCGCGCGGTGCTCGGCGCGCTTGCCGTGCGCGAAGGACTCAACGCGCCCAACGGGCCCGTGGCGCAGCTCGGCGGCAGGGGGCCGACGCTCTCGTTCCACGCCGCGGTCGCCACCGGCGAGGCCCTGCTGCGCTATCCCGGCCCCACCGAGGCGCTCGCCCCGACGATCAGCGGGGCGCTGCTCGACCGCTGCCAGGCGTTACTGGCGCACGCCTCCGCCGACCGAATACGGGTCTGCGGCATCACCCGCGAGCGCACCCAGGCGATGATCGAGTACGCGTCCGGCGATGCCGGAGAGGCGGACGTGCTCGGCATCCGCGCCGACTACATGGACCTCGCGACCGTGCCCACCGTGGAGCGCGACTTCGAACTGGGCCTCCTCTGCGACCTGCTGGAGCGCGCCCAGCACAGGACGACCCCGCACCTGGTCACGGTCCTCGGCGAGGCCGGCAGCGGCAAGACCCGGTTCCTCGCGGAGTTCGGCCGCGCGGTGGAGTCGCAGGTCCACCTGGCCAGGTTCCAGGTGCGCCGCTCGCCGCTGTCCGGGCGGGACGGCATCTCGGCCCTCCAGACGGAGCTGGTGTCGGCCCTGTGCGGCGTGGAGCGCGGCGACCCCCTCCAGGAGTCGCTGGCCAAGCTGGAGTCCACGGTGCGCGCCCTGGTCGGCGAGGACCGCGTGGAGCCGCTGCTGCGCTGCCTGACACCGCTGCTCGACCCGCGGGCCCCGGCCGGTCCGATGAAGGCCGAGTCGGAGCTCGACGCCTGGTGGCACTTCCTCGAACGGATCATGCTCGACCGGCCGCTGGTGCTGGTCATCGATGACCTGCACCGTGCGGACGACGCGCTGCTCGACTTCGTCAGCGGGCTGGCGGACTTCTCGGGGGTGCCCCTGCTCGTGGTGGCCTCCGCCCGTCCCGAGCTGTTCCAGCACCGTGCGGGCTGGGGCGGCGGCAAGCACCACTTCACGTCGATGACGCTGGAGCCGCTCTCGGACGCGGCGGTGGACATGCTCTTCGACTTCGCGACGGCCTCCACACCGATCCGGCGCGCCGAGGGCCGGCGTTCGGCCCAGGGCACGCCGGCGGAGGCCCCGAAGAGCGGTGCCAACGGCCGGCCGGACCAGCGCCGCAGGCGGTTCATCATCCGCTCCCTGCTGGCCATGGGCTCCCCCCGGAGGCTCGGCGGTGCCCCGGTCTGCAGGGTCGCCGCCGGCTAGCGGGCATCACGTGCCGGGGCCCGGGCACCGCGATTGCGGCACCCGGGCCCCGGCGTATTCCCGGGTTCTGCGGGATGTCAGACCTGAGTGGGCAGGTGCTCCCGGCCCCATGCTCCGAGCGGCTTGAGCGCCTCGTTGAGGGCGACACCGGGAGGGGTCAGGGAGTACTCGACGCGCATCGGTGTCACGTCGAAGATCTCCCGGTGCACGATGCCGTCCGCCTCCAGCTCCCTGAGGTGCTGGATAAGGACCTTCTCGCTGACATCCGGAATGGCGCGCTTCAATTCACCGAAACGGCGGTGCTGCTGGGAGAGCGCCCACAGAATGACGACTTTCCACTTGCCACTGATGACCTCCATGGCAGCGTCCAGCCCACAGTGTGTCGGCCTGAGCCTCACGCTCAAGATTGCACCCCCGCAGTCCTCACGAAGACCTCTGTCTTTGTATGAGCATGACGATCTCATGGTAATCCGACATGGTCGCGATGGCACAGCGCGGTTATCGGCCAACCCGGCGGGAAACTGCCATAATCTCGGTGCTCAGTGCGCCGCCGCGGGGCCGAAGAACGCCGTCTCGTCCTGGGCTTCGAGCTTTCCGCAGACATCCCGCAGCGCGATTTCCAGGGCCGCGATCTCCTCGTCCGTCAGGTGGATGGACGGTTCGAATCGGAGCGTGTTGACGGCGCTCGCGGTCGGGAACGTGCGGATGCGGTGCGCGCGCAGCAGGTAGGCGGAGAGGACATAGCCCAGCATGTCGGCCCGTGCGCTCTCGCGCAGGCGCGGCGCCGCCGCCTCTGACTGGTCCCGGAATTCCAGGCCCAGCATCAATCCCTTGCCGCGTACTTCCTTCAGCACCCGCGGATAGGCGGCGACGAGCGAGCTGAACACGTCCACCAGACGTCCGCCGCGCTCCGCGGCCCGCCGGTAGGCGGCGCCCCCGTCGGCCTCAAGGAGGTCCAGCACCGCGTGCGTCACGGCGAGGGAGAGCCCGTCCTTGGCGAACGTCGAGCTGTGCACCAGGTCGAACTCCCGCCGGAACCGCGCACCGCGTACCAGCGTCAGGGCCGTCTTGGCGACACCGCCGCCGAGCCCCTTGGCCAGCGTGTAGTAGTCCGCCTGGAGCCCGATCAGCGAGCTGGCGAAGAACGCGCCGGTGCGGCCCATGCCGCTCTGGATCTCGTCCACGACGACCGGGCAGCCGATCGAGTCGCACGCCCGCCGGATGGTCCGCGCCTGCTCCTCGGTGACCTCCCGGATGCCGCCCTCGCCCTGGATCACCTCCATGAAGAGCGCCGCGAAAACCGGATGGTCCCGTTCCACCACCCGGACCCGGCCGCCCTCCACCACCAGGTCGAGCAGCACGGCGCGCTCCTCCTCGGCGATCTTGGTGATCGCCTCGGGCTGGTCGAAGGGCACGAACCGGGCCTGCGCGGCCAGCGCGGAGAACGGCGTGCGGTAGGCGGCGTTGTGCGTGAGCTGGACGCTGCCGGCCAGCTTGCCGTGGAAGGAGCCCTCCAGCGTGAGGAAGAGCGGCGGCCTCGCCGCCACGGCGGCGTTGGCCGCGGTGACCCGGTGCACCAGCGCCTCGACGTCGCCGCCGGCGTCCTCCGGCAGCGCCGCCCGTCCGGACCGCACCGCCTCGCGGGCCGCCTCGATGTGGCCGGCGATCTCCTCCAGGCGCGCGCGGATCCCCAGTTGCCGGTCGAACTCCGCGTGCTTGAGCGCCACCTCGACGGACTCGGCGCCGCTGTTCGAGAACACTCCGTAGTACGGCTCCGCGGTGCCGAACTCGCGGTGCAGGATGGCGTTGAGCCGGTCCAGGACCCGGCCGGCCGCGGGCTGCCGGGAGGCCTGGGCGAGGACCGGCCGCCTCGCCCGCAGGAAGGACTCGGCGGCGGCGGCCACCTCCGGGTGGTTGTGGCCGAGGACCAGCGCACCGTAGCCGCCCGCGTAGTCGATGACGGGCACCTCCTGCCCGGTCTCGTCCAGGAAATGCAGCGTGTTGCCTTCGCCGCGTACGTACTCGACGTCGATACCGAGGAGAGCCAGCAAATCCTGCATCGCGGGTTCCGCGAGCCCGGACTGCGGTGACGGAGAGTTCATTGCTGTCCTTTTCGCCTCGTCGTCTGCTGTGCCGAATGACGATGGGCCCGCCCGGCGCGGGAATTGCGCGCCGGTCGCGGGGCCCTCCAAGGGATGTTACGAGCGTGCTCCCAACGGCTGGTCACGCCCCGGTAAGCGGCGGCCTCCGGCGCTATTGGTTAGCGCTGCGTTACTCGTCGGTGGACGGCTTTTGCGGCCCGCTGGATACGGTGGCGGCGACCTGCCGCGGCCGGCGCGGTCGCCGCGCTTTTCGAGCCCGAGGCCCGTCCGGAACACCCGTACCGGCGGCCTTCGCTGACAGGGAAGGATGCCATGCCCTCCTCGCTCCGTGAGGTGATGTCCCGGTTCGCCACCGGTGTGGTCGTGGTGACCGTGGGAGGCGAGCACGTCCACGGCATGACGGCCAACGCGTTCACCTCGGTCTCCCTCGACCCTCCGCTGGTCCTGTGCTGCGTGGCGCACAGCGCGGTGATGCACGGCGCGCTCAGTGCCTCCGCGCGGTTCGCCGTCTCCGTCATGGCAGCGGACCAGGAGCGGGTGGCCCGGCACTTCGCCGACAAGAAGCGCCCGCTCGGTGCGGCGCAGTTCACCTCCGTCGACTGGCGGCCGGGACCGCTTTCCGGGGCGCCGCTCATTTCGGGCGCACTCGGGTGGCTGGAATGCGAATTGACCCAGTCGCACGATTCCGGGGACCACACCATTTTCATCGGATCGGTTCTCGAAGCGGGTCGCGGTGACGATGCGCCAGGACTCCTCTTCCACAACGGCGCCTTCGGCTCGGTCGAGGGCGCCGATCTGGCGCAGCGCCGGGTGCGCACTTTGCAGTAAGTACTTGAGACGTATTCAGGCCCGCCGCTAGGTTGAGAAAAAATTGCTTGGCGAAGGCCGCCGTACAGGTGGACTCCGGGCCATGCCCGCCGGTAATTCGATATGTGCTAGGGAGAGTGATCGTGGTGGCCGGTAACAATGGTGCGCCCGTGACGGTGTTCGGCCTGGGGATGATGGGTGCGGCACTGGCCGGCGCCTTCCTGAAGGCCGGGCATCCGACGACCGTGTGGAACCGCTCCGCGCAGAAGGCCGACGCCCTCGTGGAGCAGGGCGCGACCCGAGCCGCGGACGCCGCCGAGGCCGTGGCGGCCTCCGACATCCTGGTGGTCTGCCTCGTCGACTACGACGCCGTGCACACCGTCCTCGACCCGGTGGGCGACGCCCTCGCCGGCAAGGTGATCGTCAACCTGACGTCCGGGCTGCCGGAGGACGCCCGCGCGGCGGCCAAGTGGGCCGAGGGAGTGGGCGCCCGCTACCTGGACGGCTACATCATGACGGTGCCGCCGGCCGTCGGCCTCCCGCAGACGCTGCTGTTCTACGGCGGTTCCAAGGACACCTTCGACGCCCACCAGGACACCCTGAAGGTGCTCGGCGGCAACAGCGTCTTCCTCGGCCCCGACGCCGGCATCGCCGCGCTGTACGACCTGGCCCTGCTCGGCATCCTCTGGTCCACCCTGACCAGCGCCCTGCACGGCTTCGCCCTGGTCGGCAGCGAGAAGGTGCCGGCGGCGGCGCTGGTGCCGTTCGCCGAGGCGTGGATCACCCACGTCGCGCTGCCCAGCATCAAGGGCGCCGCCCAGCAGGTGGACGCCGGCGAGTTCGGAACCAACATCTCCACCGTCGGCCTGAACGCGGTGGGCCTCGCCAAGATGGTCCAGGCCAGCGAGGCGCAGGGCATCCGGCCCGACCTGATGGTGCCGATCAGGGACTTCATGGAGAAGCGGGTCGCCGACGGCCACGGCAGCGACGCGCTGGCCAGCCTGATCGAGGTCATCCGCAACCCCGAGTGACGGCCCCCGGGCCGGTGACCGCCCGCCTGGCACGGCCCGTCCGGCCGTGCCAGGCGTTCCGGTGCGCGGACGCGGGCCGGCACCCCGCCCGTGCGGGAGCCGGCATTCAGCCGGTGCGGGCGGCCAGCGACTCGGCCAGGCGGGAGAACCCCTCCGCGCCACGGCCCGCGTCGACCTCCCGCCGCACCAGCCGCAGCGCAGCGTCCATCACCTCGGTGTCGAGACCGCGGGCCCGGGCGGCCGCCGCCACATGCCCCATGCCCGCGGAGGCGGACAGCAGGCTGGACCGGTCACCGGGGTGCCGGCGCTGGTCGATGCGCTCCGCGTAGCCCGCGACGACGTCCGGCAGCAGCCGCATGGCGGTCACGGCGAACGGAGCGAGGTCCGTGGCCGGGATGTCCTCCGCGCCGGCCAGCGCGAAGGCGTGCACGACACCGGTCATGGCCGTCCAGAAGATGTCGAGCAACGCGACGTCGTGCGCCGCCGCGCGGCCCGGGTCGGGCCCGAGGTACACCCCGGTGCCGGCCAGGGCGCCCAGGGTCTCGCGCAGGTCGTCGTGGACGTCCTGTGCGCCGCTGTACAGGACCAGGGCGTCGGGCCCGCCGACGCTGGTGGTCGGCGTCAGGATCGCGCCGTCCAGGTAGCGGATGCCGTGTGTGGCGGCCCAGGCGGCGCTCTCGCGGGCGTGCTCCGGTGTGTGCGACGTCAGGTTCACCAGCGACCGGCCCCGCAGCGCCTCGGCGGCCGGCCGGACCACGGCGTCCACCGCGTCGTGGTCCAGCAGGCACACCACCGTCACGGGGCTGGCGGCGACCGCGGCGGCGGCGCTGTCACCGCGGGTCGCGCCCTGGGAGACCAGCGCGTCGGCCCGTGCGGGGGTGCGGTTCCAGACGGTGGTCGGGTGGCCGCCGCGCAGGAAGGCGGCGGCGAGCGCCTGCCCCATCGGGCCGAGGCCCAGGACCGTCACCGGCGAGGGCAGGGCATCGTCCGGACGGCGGCCCGCGTCCTGCTCCGAAAGCTGAGAAGGCGTCATGCGGCCGACGCTAGGCCCTGACGTCGGCGTGAGAGTCAACCCGGGACATGGAGGGAAGTTGCGGATCGGTGAGCTGGCCAGGCGGACCGGAGCGACCCAGCGGGCCCTCAGGTACTACGAGGAACAGGGCCTGCTGCGGCCGCACCGGCGGCCCAGCGGCTACCGCGAGTACGCGGAGGAGGACGTGGCGACGGTCAGCCGCATCCGCGTCCTGCTCTCCGCCGGCCTGCGCACCGCGGCCATCGCCGAGTTGCTGCCGTGCCTGGGCGAGGAGCGCCCGGCGCAGGCGCCCGTCTGCACTGAGCTGTCCGCCGCGCTGCGCGAGGAGCGCAGCAGGATCAGGAGTGCCATCGACGACCTCACCGCCGCGCTGGAGATGCTGGACACCGTCATCGCGGGACCGCACCACCTGCGGCGTCCGGTGCGCCACCATGTCGCACGCCCCGTGGCCGCCAACCCCGTGACCTGGTCCACCACGACCGCACCGCGGCCGGTCACGGACCGCCCCGTGCCGCGAGGGAGCGGCGGCAGAACGAGCGGTGGACCGCCGGTTACGGACCCGTCCCTAACCTGAAGCCCCAAGGGACGCCGACCTGACGGCCCGGCGGAAAAGCGCCGGCAACGGCACGGGCGTCCCCCCACTCCTCACCCTTTGCGTGCACTCATCCCGGAGGCCCGTATGTCTGCTTCGTCCTGCCCGTACGCGATGGATCCCACCGGCCGTGACATCCAGGGCGAGGCCGCCCTGCTGAGATCGCAGGGCCCGGTGACCCAGGTGGAGCTGCCCGGCGGTGTCGTCGTGTGGGCCGTCACCGACACCGCCACCATCAAGAGCCTGCTCACCGACCCGCGGGTGTCGCGGGACACCTACCAGCACTGGCCCGCCTGGGAGAACGGCGAGGGCGAGCTGGCGAAGAGCTGGCCGCTGGCCATGTGGGTGGCCGACCGCAACATGATCACCGCCTACGGCGACGAGCACCGCCGGTTGCGCAAGCTCGTCGCCAAGGCCTTCACGGCCCGCCGCACCGCCGCGCTCCGCCCGCGGGTGGAGGCCATCACCGCCGCGCTGCTCGACGCGATCGCCGACCAGGGCCGCCAGGGTCCGGTGGACCTGCGCGAGCAGTTCGCCTACGGCCTGCCGACCCAGGTGATATCCGAGCTGCTCGGCATTCCGGACCGGATGCGCGACGAGCTCCTCGGCATCATCGGCGCCTGGATGACCAACCAGGTCTCCGCCGAGGAGGTCGCCGTCTACGAACGCCGCGTCTACGAGCTGCTGGCCGAGCTGGTCGCCCACAAGCGCAGCGAGCCCGGCGACGACCTGATCAGCGCGCTGATCACGGTGCGGGACGACGAGAACGGCTCCGGGCTCACAGAGCGCGAGCTGGTCGACACCATCCTGCTGACGTTCACCGCGGGGCACGAGACCACCGCCAACCTGATCGACCAGGCCGTCTACACGCTGCTGACCAACCCCGACCAGCTCGCCCTGGTGCGCCGCGGCGAGGCGACCTGGGACGACGTGATCGACGAGACCATCCGCCTGGAGGCGCCGTTCGCCAACCTGCCGCTGCGGTACGCCGTGGAGGACATCCAGGTCGGTGACGTGACGATCGCCAAGGGCGACGCCATGATCATCTCCTTCGCCGCGGCGGGCCGGGACCCCCTGGTGCACGGCGGGAGCGCCGACGCCTTCGACGTCACGCGCGCCACCCGCCGCGAGCATGTCGGCTTCGGGCACGGCGTGCACTTCTGCCTCGGCGCGCCGCTGGCCCGGCTCGAGGCGGGGGTGGCGCTGCCGGCGCTGTTCGAACGCTTCCCCGAGATGTCGTTCGCCAAGCCGGCCGGGGAACTGCTCCCGCTGGAGTCCTTCGTCTCCAACGGCCACCGCGAGCTGCCGGTCCGCCTGGGAACGCCGGTCGCGGCCTGAGCCACCCCTTCGGGGCCACGCGAACACGGGGCTCCGCCCCGGTCGAACGGCACGCCGACTGTGGGGCTGCGCCCCGGCCAGCCCAGGGGCGCGGGGAACTGCGCGAGCAACCACCACCTGCCGGTGGTCCGGAGGCGAGGAAGACTGCCCCTTCGGGACGGTGACGACGTGACGGTGTCGTCGTGGCTGGTCGCGCCCCCGCGGCGGAGCCGCATATCGACACAGCCCCGCGCCCCTTATAGGGTGCTCCGCGCCCGCAACGGGGCCCCGCCCCCGGCTGTGGGGCTGCGCCCCGGCCTGCCTCAGGGGCGCGGGGAACTGCGCGACCAGCCCACCACCGGCCGGTGGCCCGGAGGTGACAGATGCTGCCCCGTGGGGCGGGCCGGGGCCGGGCCGGGGCCCCGAACCCACCCCGCTTCAAGGGGCGCCGACCGCGTAGGTCACCGCGGTTCGTAGACCGTCCAGACGGTCTTGATCTCCAGGTAGGCGTCCAGGTTCGCCCGGCCCATCTCGCGGCCCACCCCCGACGCCTTCATCCCGCCCCAGGGCGCGCCCGGGTCGCCCAGGGCCCAGCCGTTGACGTAGAACATGCCGGCCTTCAGCCGGGCGGCCAGGGCGTGCGCGTGGCCGAGGTCCCGTGTCCACACCCCGGCGGCCAGGCCGTAGTCGGTGTCGTTGGCCAGCGCCACGACCTCGTCGATGTCGTCGAACGGCGCCACCACCAGCACCGGACCGAAGATCTCCTCGCGGCTGATCCGCATCTCCGGCGTCACCTCGGTGAAGATCACCGGACGGACGAACCAGCCGCCCTCGGGATCGGCGGGCGGTACCTCGCCGGCCAGCAGCGTGGCGCCCGCCGCGATGCCGTCCTCGATGGAGGCCCGTACCCGGTGGTACTGCTCGGCGGAGACCAGCGGCCCGTAGGCGGTGGTGCGCTCCAGCGCGGGTCCGACCGGGGCCTCGCGGGTCGCCGCGGCCAGCGCGGCCACCACCTCGTCGTACCGGCTGCGGTGCACGTAGAGCCGGGAGCCGGCCACGCAGCTCTGGCCGCTGTTGAAGTAGATGCCGTCGAAGGCACCGGCGACGGCTGCCTCGATGTCGGCGTCCGCCAGCACGATGTTCGGGCTCTTGCCGCCGAGTTCCAGGGTGACCCGCTTGAACGCCGCCCCGGCGCGCGAGGCGATCTCCCGCCCCACCGCGGTGGACCCGGTGAAGGCGATCTTGTCGACGCCCGGGTGGCCCACCAACTCGGCCCCGGTGGCGCCGTCGCCGGTGAGGATGTTGACGGTGCCGGGCGGGAAGCCGGCCTCGTCCACCAGTTCCGCGAGCCGCAGCGCGGTCAGGGGGGTCTGCTCGGCGGGCTTGAGGATGACGGTGCAGCCGGCCGCCAGCGCGGGCGCCAGCTTCCAGGCGGCCATCATCAGCGGGAAGTTCCACGGGATGATCCCCGCGCACACGCCGACCGGCTCCAGCCGCGTGTAGCAGAGAGTGCCCGGCACCATCACCGGGATCGTCGAGCCCTCCAGCTTGGTGGGCCAACCGCTGTAGTAGCGGAAGTGCTCGATCGCGGCGGGCACGTCCATCATCTCGTTGACGGCCACCGGCTTGCCGCCGTCCAGCGCCTCCAGCTCGGCCAGCTCCCCCGCGGCCGCCTCGATCAGGTCCGCCAGCCGGGCCAGCAACTGGCCGCGGGCAGTGGCGGGCAGCCGGCCCCAGTCGCCGTCGAGGGCCGCGCGGGCCGCGGTGACCGCGGCGTCGACGTCGGCCGCCCCCGCGTACGGCACGTCGGTGACGTGCGCACCGGTGGACGGGTCGAGGGTGGGAAAGGTCTTGCCGTCGGCGGCGGGGACGAAACGGCCGCCGATGTACAGCAGGCGCGGGCGCTTCAGGAAGTCGGCGGCGTTCTTGCCGAGTGCGGGCAGTGCGGGCAGTGCGGGGTTCACGGCGGTATGCCTCCTCGATGGTGGTCACCACATGTCTCACAGGACGGCGGGAACCGGCCGCCGGTGAGGTGGCGACCGGTTCCCGGTGCGTTGCGCTCGTGCTCCGGCCCGAGGCCGGTGCCTGTCAGGCCCTGGCCGCCAGCGCGGCGACCTGCTTGGCGGCGGTCATGCCGGACTCCACCGCGCCGTCGATGTAGCCGCTCCAGCCGGTCGCGATGTCGCTCGTGGCGAACGCGATGTTGCCGCGCGGCTGCTGGATGGTGCGGTACGGGCCGGTGAGCATGCCGGGCTGCCGGCAGGCCCAGCCGCCCAGCGAGTACGGGTCGGCGCCCCACGTCTGCACCTTGGTGGAGAGCACCTTGATGCCCGGTGCCATCTCCCGGAGCACCGACTGCACCGCGGCCGGGTCGGCGCCGTTCAGCGACGGGTCGCTGCTGAAGGCGAACATCAGAGTGCTGCCGTCCGGGAGCTGGGCTTCCGGAACGGTGGTGGAGAGCGGGAAGCCCTCCGGCGGGTGGCCGATGAACGTGCCGATGCTGCTGTCACTGACCTTCATGAAGATCTTCTTGACGTTCGGCGCGCCGATGCCGGCCTTGGAGACGCTGGTGTACTCGGCGGGCAGGCCCGGGGAGAACGTGATGGTCTTCCAGAGGTTGACCGGCACGGCGACGATCACGTGCGGCGCCGTGTAGGCCACGCCCGCCTTCGTGGTGACGGTGACCGAGCCGTACGCCTCCGTGATCCTGGCGACCGGGGAGTTGATCTTGAGGTCGGCGCCGGAGTCCTTCAGCATCGCGTTCAGCAGGGCGGCGGTGCCGCCCTGGAGCCCGTAGGTGTTGATGCTCTGGTAACCCTCGTACGTGTACCCGCACAGCGCCCAGACCTGGGCGAGCATGGTGTACGCGCCTCGGGAGCTGGAGCCGCCGGACAGGCCGCCGGTGGTGCCGTTGACCAGCTTCAGGTCGTCGTCGGAGAGCCGCATCTGGTCGAGGCGGTCCTGCATGGAGAGCTTGTCCGCTGCCGTCAGCAGGCCCGCCGCGCTGAACGGCTCGTAGGGCTTCGGGAAGAGTTTGTCCACGCCGTCGAAGAACGGGGTGAACGCCGCCTTGACCCTGGCCGACCCCTCCGCGAGCGGCAGGGCCGTGAAGCCGCTGCCGGCGGCCACCACGTACTTGTCGATGGCCCCGCCGCCCGCGACGGTGGCTATGTTGTAGCGCTTGGCCTCCGCCCACACGTTCGGCTGCTTCGGGTCCACCGCGCCCCCGCCGAGCTCGACGAGCTCGCCGGCGAACTCGGTGGTCCAGGTCCGGCCGCCGATGCGGTCCCGGGCCTCCAGGATCACCGACCGGAGGCCCTTGGCCTTGAGTTCGCGGGCCGCGGTCACACCGGCGAAGCCGGCCCCCACGATGATCACGTCGTACGGCCCGGCCTGCACACCGCCGTCGCCGGCGGCGTGCGCCGCACCGGCTGCGACACCGGTTGCCGAGGCGGCCAGCGCTGCCGCACCGGCGGACTTCAGGACGGTACGGCGCGAGGCCGCACGCGCGACGGTGTTGTGCGCATCAATCTGGTGGTTCTTCACTGTTCCCCGTTCATGATTCGAATCGGATCGTTGGGACAGGTGGCGTGGGGGTGTGCGGGGTGTGCGTGGGCGGCCCGGGTCACGGCATCAGAGGTAGAGGGTGTCCGGGTCCAGGCCGAGGAGCATCCGGCCGTGCAGCTCCAGGTTGGTGAAGGGCGTCATCATGCCGTGCCGGGTGAGGCCCTCGACGTCGCGGTAGAAGCGCTGGAAGTGCTGGCCGCGCGAGAGCGCGGAGGCGCCGCTGACGTGGTGCAGGTCCTCCACGGCCTCCTTCACCAGCAGCGTGGCGAGGCCGCCCTGACCGCGCACGGTCACGCTGTCCTCGACGGTGGGGTGCTCGCCGGCGTCCGCACGGTCCTGCAGGCGCCGCACGAAACCGGCCGTCAGCGCCTCGGCGGCGGTGATCTTGTTGGCGGCGGTGGCGACCTTGATCTGCGTCAGCGGGTGCTCGCGCTGGTCCGTCCAGTTGGTGTAGGCGATCGGCTTGCCGGGCAGCCGCTCGGTGAACGTGTCGTAGGCGCCCTTGGCCGCACCGATGAAGACGGCCACGGACAGCGCGGCGACGTAGGTGATCAGGCCGTAGTTGCTTCCGGTGGCACCGGTGTTGGTGCGGCCCTCGGTGGTGCCGGTCACCAGCTGCTCGGCGCCGACCACGCGGCGGGCCGGCACGAACACGTTCGTCGCCGTGGTGGTGAAGCTCCCGGTGCCGGCCGCGGCCGAGACGTGCCAGTCGTCGGCGATCTCGAACTCGGCGATCGGGACCAGCGCGTACAGCGGCTCCGGGGTGCCGTCCGGGTGCTCGACGATGCCGGCCACCAGGTTCCAGTCGGCGCCCCGGCACCCGGTGTTGAAGCCCCAGCTGCCGTTGAGCACGTAGCCGCCGTCGGTGGCCGTGAACAGCGCGGTGGGGGCGAGGCCGCCGGAGGCGCGTACCGAGGAGGAGGCGTAGACCTCCTTCTGCACCTCGTCCGGGTAGAGCGACGCCACCCAGGCGCCCTCGATCCAGGCCGCGGCGACCCAGCCGGTGGAGGCGCAGCCGCGGGAGATCTCGGTCACCGCCTTGAACTGGTCGGCCATGGAGGCCTCCAGGCCGCCGAAGCGCTTCGGCACGCCGAGCCGGAAGACCCCGGCCTTCTCCAGCAGGTCGATGTTCTCGTCCGGGATCCAGCGCCGGTCCTCGGCCGCGGGGCCGTTCTCCCTGAGCTTCGGGACGAGGGCCGACACGGCGTCCAGGACGGCCGCCGTTGAGGCATCGGAGTCGGTCATGTGCGTCTCCCTGGGGGCTGTTGACAACGAGGGGATTCCCGCCGCCCGCATCGCGGGCCGGGAGCAGGGATCGGGTGCATCCTTGCGGGGCCCGGGTCACTGCGCGGCAATCGGCGCAGCCCGACGGGCCGATGAGCGTCCGATGACCGCGCGGTGACCGGGCGGTGGGCGTGCCGGTACCCGGACGGTGCCCTCGCGTGCGGCGGCGCCGTGCGGATGGGAACGCCGAGCGGGGCGCCGGTGGCGGGATCCCGCCGTGCCCCGCGGTCTCAGCGGGTCAGCTCGTCTGGCCGAACGGGTTGTCGATGGCGAACCGCCACTCGCCGTCCGTGCCGCGGCGCAGCACGTCCAGGCCCACGCCCTCCACGTGCTCCGTGCCGTCCGGCGTCGGGATGTCGATCGCCCAGTCGACCACCAGCAGCGCGGTGGTGCTGGTGACGTGCGACTCGCGCAGCGTCGCCGTCATCTTCGGCTTCTGCCCGATGAACTCCGCGAGAGCGGCTTTCCTGGCCTGACCGGTGAGCGGGTTGCCCGGCTCCCACACGGAGACCGCGTCGGGGGTGTACATCGAGTTGATCGTGTCGAGGTCACCGGAATTGAAGGCCTCCACATAACGCTTGCCGTGCTCCTCGGCTCCCTTGATGAGATCCGCGCTCGTGGTCGGAGTTGCCATGGCGTGCTCTCCATTTCTGTGCGTCGAGTCGCATGTCCGCGAGTCGTATGTGAGTCGTCTGTACGCGGATTGACCCCGCAGGTTCAGCGGAGTACGGTCGGCGGTCTTTCCCGACCGGCCTGAAAAAGCTGGTGTGGTGTGCACCCCGAAGTTACCGAGGCCGCACCACCGCTCTCTCATCGGCGGTCAACGCGCTGCTCACGAGGGCCCCGGCGCGTTGTGATTACCGCTGTGTGACCGGCCGTTGGGGCGCCGGCGGGCAGACTGGCGATCACGCACCACTTCCGCTCGCCCGCATTCTTCGAATCCGAATGCAGGGCACCCGTACTGGTCACCGGTCCATGGGGGTCTGGCAATGCCGGCAATGAAGGAAATCGCTGTCGTCGGGATGTCCTGCCGGTTGCCGATGGCGTCGGACCCGGAATCATTCTGGAAACTCCTGAGCGCCGGGGAAAGCGGGCTCACCGAGGGCCCTGACGGCCGCCGTGGCGGTTTTCTCGACGGCGTCGGCGATTTCGACGCGGCCTTTTTCGGGGTGTCGCCGCGCGAGGCGGCCGTCATGGACCCGCAGCAGCGGCTCGTCCTGGAACTCGCCTGGGAGGCGCTGGAGGACGCCGGCATCGTGCCCGCCGCGCTGCGCGGCAGCCGCACCGCCGTCTTCGTCGGCGCGCTCCGCGACGACTACGCGAACCTGCTGTACCAGCACGGCACCGAGGCGATCACCCAGCACACCATGACCGGCCTGAACCGGGGGATCATCGCCAACCGGGTCTCCTACTTCCTCGATCTGCACGGCCCGAGCCTCACCCTCGACACCGCGCAGTCGTCCTCGCTGGTCGCCGTCCACCTGGCCTGCGAGAGCCTGCGCAGCGGAGAGGCGGACACCGCGCTCGCCGCCGGCGTCAACCTGAACGTCCTGCCCGAGAACACGGTGACCGAGGAGCGGTTCGGTGCGCTGTCGCCGGACGGCGAGAGCTACGCGTTCGACTCCCGGGCCAACGGCTTCGTGCCCGGCGAGGGCGGCGGCGTGGTCGTCCTCAAGCCGCTGGAGCGCGCGCTCGCCGACGGCGACCGCATCCACGGCGTGATCCTCGCCGGCGCCGTCAACAACGACGGCGCCACCGCCTCGCTCACCGTGCCCGGCGGCGCCGCACAGGAGCAGGTCGTCCGCCTGGCGTACGAGCGCGCCGGGGTGGATCCGAGCGCCGTGCAGTACGTGGAGGCGCACGGCACCGGCACCTCCGTCGGCGACCCCATCGAGGCGGCGGCACTCGGTGCGGTGCTCGGCGCCGGGCGCCCGGCGGACGACCCCCTGCTGATCGGCTCGGCCAAGACCAACGTCGGGCACCTGGAGGCCGCCGCCGGCATGGCCGGGCTGCTCAAGGTGCTGCTCGGCATCCGGCACCGGCAGCTGCCGGCCAGCCGCAACTTCACCGCGCCCAACCCCGCGATCCCGCTGGCCCGGCTGCGCCTCGCCGTCCAGCGCGAGCTGTCCGGGTGGCCGCACCCCGACCGCCCGCTCCTCGCGGGGGTCAGCTCCTTCGGCATGGGGGGCACCAACGCCCACCTCGTCCTGGCCGAAGGACCCGGAGCCGTCCCCGCCCGCCCGTCGAGCACACGCAGGATGCCCCCCGTCATCCTTCCGTGGCCGGTCTCCGGGCGTGGCGGGGACGCCCTACGCGCCCAGGCGGGCCGGCTGCACGACCTGGCCGCCCGCGACGGCGCGCCGTCGCCGGCCGACGTCGGATGGTCCCTCGCCGCTACCCGCACCCCGTTCGCCGACCGCGCGGTGGTGCTCGCCGAGGACCGCGACGGGCTGGTGAAGGGGCTCTCCGCCCTCGCCGGCGGCCGTCCCTCGCCGCACCTGGTGACCGGCTCGGTGCGGCCCGGCCGGCTCGGCGCCGTCTTCACCGGGCAGGGCAGCCAGCGCACCGGCATGGGCAGCGAACTGCACGCGGCCTTTCCGCGGTACGCCGAGGCGTTCGACGAGGTGTGCGCCGCGCTCGACCCGCTGCTGCCGCGCCCGCTGCGCGAGGTGATCGACTCCGGCGAGGGCCTGGACGAGACCGGCTTCACGCAGCCCGCCCTGTTCGCCGTGGAGGTGGCCCTGTACCGGCTTGCCGAATCGTGGGGAGTGCGGTCCGACTTCGTCGCCGGGCACTCCGTCGGCGAGATCGCCGCCGCGCACGTGGCCGGGGTGCTGCCGCTGGCCGGCGCCGCGCGACTGGTCGCCGCACGCGGGCGGCTGATGCAGGAGCTGCCGGCCGGCGGGGCGATGGCCGCGGTCGAGGCCGCGGAGGAGGAGGTGTCCCGGCTGCTGGCCGGGCACGAGCACGAGGCCGGCATCGCCGCTGTCAACGGCCCCGCCGCGGTGGTCGTCTCCGGCGCCGCGCGGGTGGTCGAGGCCGTCACCGCCGAACTGGCCGCGCGCGGGCGCAGGACCAAGCGGTTGCAGGTCTCGCACGCCTTCCACTCCCCGCTGATGGAGCCGGTGCTCGAAAGGTTCCGCGCGGAGCTGGACGGCCTGGAGTTCCACGAGCCGCGGATCCCCGTCGTCTCCACCGTCACCGGCGTTCTCGCCGCGGCCGGCGAGCTGCGCTCGCCCGGCTACTGGGTCGAGCAGGTGCGCAGGCCGGTGCGGTTCATGGCGGCGGCCAGGACCCTGGAGGACGAGGGCGTCACCACCTACCTCGAACTCGGGCCGGACGGCGCCTGCTCGGCGATGGTCGGCGCATCGGTGCGCGACGCCGGTGCGGCCGTGCCGGTGCCGGCCCTCAGGGCGGGCCGCCCGGAGGCGCGGAGCCTGGTGGCCGCGCTCGCCACGGTGTTCGTGCACGGCGGCGCGGTGGACTTCACGGCCGCGTACGAGGGCACCGGCGCGGGCCGGGTCGACCTGCCCACGTACCCGTTCCAGCGCAGGCGGTACTGGTTCGACGGCGCCGGGCCGCGGGTTCTGCGCCGGCCGGCCGGGACTTCGGCAACGCCGCAGCGCGGGGCCCAGGCCACCGAAGCCCCCGCGACCGAAGCCCCCACCACCCAGGCCCCCGTCACCGGGAGCCCCGAGGAAGCGCCGGTTCAGCCGGCCGGCGCCGGCAGCCCCGCCGGGAGCCCCGCCGCCGTTCCCGAGGCCGAGCGCCGCCGCACCCTCACCGACACCGTCCGCGCCCACACCGCCGCCGTCCTCGGCCAGGAGGAGGCCCAGGGGGTCGGCCTGCACGACACCTTCAAGGACCTGGGCTTCGACTCGCTGATGTCGGTCGAGCTGCGGGACGCGCTGGCCGCGGAGACGGGGCTGCGGCTGCCCAGCGGCCTGCTGTTCGAGTGCCCCACGCCCGGCGACCTGATCGACCACCTGCTGACCCGGCTGCTCGGCACCGCCCCGGCCGGCGGGGCGGACGCGGTGGACGCTCAGGGGGCGAACGGCCGCACGGCGGCCGGGGACGGCGACGGCGATCCGGTCGCGATCATCGGCATGGCCTGCCGCTACCCCGGCGGCGTCGCCTCGCCCGAGGACCTGTGGCGGCTGGTCTCCGACGGCGTCGACGCGATCTCCGGCTTCCCCGGCGACCGCGGCTGGGACCCTGACCTGTACGACCCCGACTCCGAGCGGCCCGGCCGCAGCCATGTGGACCGCGGCGGGTTCCTGCACGACGCGGGCGAGTTCGACGCGGCGTTCTTCGGCATCTCGCCGCGCGAGGCACTGGGCATGGACCCCCAGCAGCGGCTGCTGCTGGAGACGGCATGGGAGGCGGTCGAGCGCGCGGGCCTCGACCCGCGCTCGCTGCACGGCAGCCGCACCGGCGTCTTCGTCGGCGGGACCGCCCTCGACTACGGCCCGCGCATGCACGAGACGGGCCACGGCGTGGACGGCCACGTCCTCACCGGCAGCACCGCCAGCGTGATGTCCGGACGCATCGCCTACCAGCTGGGGCTGCTCGGCCCCGCCATCACCGTGGACACGGCGTGCTCGTCGTCGCTCGTGGCGCTGCACATGGCGGTGCGCTCGCTGCGCTCCGGCGAGTCGTCCCTGGCGCTCGCGGGCGGCGCCGCGGTGATGTCGGGGCCCGGCATGTTCGTGGAGTTCTCCCGGCAGCGGGGGCTGGCCGCCGACGGCCGCAGCAAGTCCTTCGCGGCGGCCGCGGACGGCACCTCCTGGTCGGAGGGCGTCGGGATCCTGCTCGTCGAGCGGCTCTCCGACGCCCGCCGGGGCGGCCACCGGGTGCTCGGCGTCATCCGCGGCACCGCGATCAACCAGGACGGCGCCTCCAACGGCCTCACCGCCCCCAACGGCCGCTCCCAGGAACGGGTGATCCGCCAGGCGCTCGCCGACGCCCGCCTCACCGCCGGGGACGTCGACGCCGTCGAGGCGCACGGCACCGGCACCACCCTCGGCGACCCCATCGAGGCCGAGGCCGTGATCGCCACCTACGGGCAGGACCGCGAGGGCACCGAGCCGGTGTACCTCGGGTCGCTGAAGTCGAACATCGGGCACGCGCAGGCGGCGGCGGGTGTGGGCGGCCTGATCAAGATGGTGGAGGCGATGCGCCACGCCGCCCTGCCGCGCACGCTGCACGTGGACGAGCCCACCGGGCACGTCGACTGGTCCGCGGGCTCCGCGCACCTGCTCACCGAGGCCCGACCGTGGCCCGAGACCGGCCGCCCCCGGCGGGCCGCCGTCTCGTCGTTCGGCATCAGCGGCACCAACGCGCACGTCATCGTCGAGCAGGGCGATCCGGAACCGGCCCCCGCGGTCTCCGAGGTGGCCGCTCCCGTGCCGTGGGTGGTCTCCGCCCGGGACGGCGGGGCGTTGCGTGCCCAGGCCGGGCGGCTCCGCGACCACCTGCGCGGGCCGGCCGGACGGGACCTGGCCGGTGTCGGCCTCGCGCTGGCCGCCACCCGGACCGCGTTCGAGGAACGGGCCGTGGTCACCGGCACCGCGGCGGCCGACCTGCTGGCCGGGCTCGACGCGCTCGCGGCCGGCCAGCACCACCCGGGCCTGGTGCGCGGCAGCGCCGCCCGGCCCGGCCGGACGGCGGCGCTGTTCACCGGCCAGGGGGCGCAGTACGCCGGCATGGGCCGCGAGCTGTACGCCGCCTTCCCGGTCTTCGCCACGGCTCTGGACGCGCTCTGCGCCGAGCTCGACCCCTACCTGGACAGGCCGCTGCGTGCGGTGATGTTCGACGAGGACGCCGGGGCCGCCGGGGCGGCGGGCGGGCTGCTCGGCCAGACCGCCTACGCCCAGCCCGCCCTGTTCGCCGTCGAGGTCGCCCTCTACCGGCTGCTCGAACACCACGGGATGACCCCGGACTTCGTCGCCGGCCACTCGATCGGCGAGCTGGCCGCCGCCCATGTCGCCGGCCTCTGGCCGGTCGCTGACGCGGCCCGGCTGGTCGCCGTGCGCGGCCGGCTGATGCAGGCCGCGCGGGCCGGCGGGGCCATGGTCGCGATCCAGGCGAGCGAGGCGGAGATCACCGCGTCCCTCGGGGACCGGGGCGGCCTCGCCGGGCAGGTCGCCGTCGCGGCCGTCAACGCCCCCGACTCCGTCGTCGTGTCCGGCGACACCGACGCCGTCACCGCGCTGGCCGCCGAGTGGGCGGCCCGCGGCCGCAGGCAGCGCAGACTCACCGTCAGCCACGCCTTCCACTCGCCCCATATGGACGAGGTGCTGGAGGAGTTCCGGGCGACCGCCGCCGCGCTCACCTACCAGGTGCCGCACATCCCCCTGGTGTCGACCCTCACCGGCCGGCTCGCCACCGCGGACGAGCTGCGCTCCCCGGACTACTGGACACGGCAGCTCCGCGGCACCGTCCGCTTCGCCGACGCCGCCCGCACCCTGAACGAGCAGGGCGCCACGGTGTTCGTCGAGTGCGGCCCCGACGCGGTGCTGTCGGCGCTCGCCGGCCGGCCCGGCGCGGGGGGAGCCGACGTGGACGGGTCTCCCGCGGTGGGGGCCCTCACGGATGGTTCCCCCGCCGAGCCGTCCTCCACGGGCAAGCCCGGCACCGACGGAGCCTCCGCCGCCCGGCCCGCCCTCGCCGTGCCCTTGCTGCGCCGGGGCAGGCCCGAGGCGGCGACCCTGGTCACGGCCCTCGGCAGTGCCTACGCGGCCGGTGCCCCACTCGACGTCGCCTCCTTCTTCCCGGGCGCCACCGCGGCCGAACTGCCCACCTACGCCTTCCAGCGCGAGCGCTTCTGGCTGGCCCCGGGGACCGCGGGCGACCCGCGCCACCTGGGACTGGCCGCGTCCGGGCACCCGCTGCTCGGCGCCGTGGTCGACGTGGCCGGGCGCGACGAGTCCGTGCTCACCGGCCGCCTCTCGCCCGCCGACCAGCCGTGGCTGGCCGACCACGTCGTCGGCGGCACCGTCCTCGTCCCGGCGACGGCCTTCCTGGAGCTGGCCGTCGCCGCCGGCGACCGGGTGCGGGCCCCGCACGTGGCCGAACTGACCCTTCAGGCGCCCCTCGCCGTCGCCGCCGACCGGGCTGCGCAGGTCCAGATCACGGTCGGCGCGCCGGACGCGTCCGGCGCCCGCCCCTTCACCGTGCACGCACGCCCCGACACCGGCGACGCCCCCGCGGAGGAGTGGACGCGGCACGCCTCGGGGAACCTCGTCACCACCGTGCCCGAGACCGCGGGCGCGGACGGCGCTGAGCCCGGAGTGCCCCGGCAGTGGCCGCCGGCCGGCGCACGGCCCGAGCCGGTCACGGACGTCTACGAACGGCTCGCCGCCGCCGGATACGACTACGGCCCGGCCTTCCGGGGCCTGACGGCACTGTGGCGCGGTGCCGACGGGGACCTGTTCGCGGAGGTGCGGCTGCCCGAGGCACAGCACGAGGCAGCCGCGCACTTCGTCATCCACCCGGCGCTGTTCGACGCCGTGCTCCACCCGCTCGTCCTCCATGCCGCACGGGACACGGCGCAGGGCGAGATCCGGCTGCCGTTCCTGTGGGCGGGGCTGGCCGTGCACGCCGCCGGGGCGACGGCGCTGCGGGTGCGGATCTCCGCCGACACTGCGGCGGGCACCGCCGCCCTCACCCTCGCCGACAGCGCGGGCGAGCCCGTCGCCTCCGTCTCCTCGCTGGTGCTGCGGCCGGTCGCCCGCGAACGGCTCGCCCGCACGCCCGGCGGGCGCGATCCGCTGTACGCGCTGCGCTGGCCCGCCGTTCCCGCCCCGGCCGCCGGCACCGGCCAGGACCCGGCCGCCTGGGCCGAGTTGACGGCCGACGACCCGGATCTCTCCGCGGTGCACGGCGCGGCGACGGTCGTCCTGCGCGTCGCGGCCGGGGGGACGGGTGACGGACAGCCCGGTGGGCCGACGGCCGCCGGGCCTGCCGACGGCCCGGCGGAGCGGGTGCTGCGGCTGGTACAGCAGTGGCTGGCCGACGAGCGGTTCGCCGAGAGCCGCCTCGCCGTGGTCACCACGCGTGCCGTCGCCGTGCTGCCCGGGGAGGACGTGCCCGGCCTGGCCGCCGCGCCCGTGTGGGGCCTGGTCCGCTCGGCCCAGTCCGAGCAGCCGGGCCGGCTGGTGCTGGTGGACCTGGACGAGGCGGCCGCGCCGGCGGAGCCGGGCGAGGCTTCCGAGCCGGGCGAGCCGGACGCCCCGGCCGGGGAAGCCTTTCTCGCGGCAGCGCTCGCCCTCGGCGAGCCGCAGGTCGCCGTCCGCGGCGGCGCGCTCCACGTGCCGCGCCTGACGACGGTGTCCGCGGACACCCCCGGGCCCGTACCCGCCTCCGCGTCCGCGCCCGCCCCCGCGCCCGCCGAAGGCGCCACAGCGCCCCAGGACGCTCCGGCCGCCGGCCCCTCCGCCACCGGCACTTCGGTTCTCGACCCCGACGGCACCGTCCTCATCACCGGCGGTACCGGGGGCCTCGGCGCGCTGCTGGCCCGGCATCTGGTGACCGCCCACGGAGTGCGCCACCTGCTGCTCGCCAGCCGCCGCGGCGCGGACGCCCCGGGCGCCCGTGAACTGGCGGCGGAGCTGCGCGAGCTGGGCGCCGAGGTGACGGTGGCCGCCGCCGACGCCGCCGACCGCGCGGCACTCGCGGCACTGCTGGCGTCGGTACCGGCCGAGCACCCGCTGACCGCCGTCGTGCACACCGCGGGCGTCCTCGACGACGCGACCGTCCCGTCCCTCACGCCCGAGCGGCTGCGCGCCGTGCTGCGGCCCAAGACGGACGCCGCCCGGCACCTCCACGAGCTGACGCGGGACCACCCGCCGGCCGCCTTCGTGCTGTTCTCCTCCGTCTCCGGCCTCGTGGGCACCCCCGGCCAGGCCAACTACGCCGCGGCCAACACCGGCCTGGACGCCCTCGCGGCCCACCGCCGCGCCCACGGGCTGCCCGCCGTCTCCCTCGCCTGGGGCCTGTGGGACGGCAGCCACGGCATGGGCGCGACGCTCGGCGAGGCGGACCTCGGGCGCTGGGCCCGCGCGGGCTTCGCCCCGCTCGCCCCCGAGCAGGGCCTCGCCCTCTTCGACCGCGCGCTGGCGGGCGGCGACGACGCCCTGCTCGTACCGGCACGCCTGAATCCGGCCGGGCCGCGCACGGAGACCGGTCCGATGCCCGCGGTCCTGCGCGGCCTGGCCGGCCCCACCGCCCCCGCGCGCCGCACGGTCACACCATCGGGCGCCGCCGGCGGCGACTCCGCGTGGGCCGCTCGCATCGCCGCCCTGCCCGCCGACGAGCAGCGGACCGAGGTGCTCGACCTGGTCCGCACCGTCACCGCCGAGGTGCTCGGCCACCCGGGCATGACCTCCGTCGCCGGCGAGCAGGCGTTCAAGGACATCGGCCTGGACTCCCTCGGCGGTGTCGAGCTCCGCAACCGGCTGGCCGCCCGCACGGGCCGGCGGCTCTCCGCCACCGCCGTCTTCGACCACCCGTCGCCTGCCGCTCTGACGGCGCATCTGCTGGGGGAGCTGTCCGGTGAGCGTGCCGGGGCGGACGTGGTGCGGGCGGTGGGCGGTGTGTCGAGCGAGCCGATCGCGATCGTGGGCATGGCGTGCCGTTATCCGGGTGGTGTGACGTCCCCGGAGGACCTGTGGCGGCTGGTGGCCGACGGTGTGGACGCGGTTGGCGAGTTCCCGGCTAACCGCGGGTGGGATCTGGAGGGGTTGTACGATCCGGATCCGGATCATGCGGGTACGTCGTATGCGCGGCATGGCGGGTTCCTGTACGAGGCGGACGAGTTCGATCCGGGGTTCTTCGGGATGTCGCCGCGTGAGGCGCTGGCGACGGATCCGCAGCAGCGCCTGCTGCTCCAGACCGCCTGGGAGACGTTCGAGAGCGCGGGCGTGGTGCCCGCCACCCTGCGCGGATCCCGCACCGGCGTCTTCACCGGCGCCATGTACGACGACTACGCCTCCCGCCTGCCCAGGGCGCCCCGTGAGTTCGAGGGCCTGCTGCTCGCCGGCAACCTCTCCAGCGTCGCCTCCGGCCGCCTGTCGTACACGTTCGGCCTTGAGGGGCCTGCGGTGACGGTGGACACGGCGTGCTCGTCGTCGCTGGTGGCGTTGCATCTGGCGGCGCAGGCGCTGCGGGGTGGTGAGTGCGATCTGGCCCTCGCGGGCGGTGTCACCGTGATGTCGGGCCCGAGCACCTTCGTGGAGTTCTCGCGGCAGCGTGGGCTCGCGCCGGATGGGCGGTGCAAGTCGTTCTCGGCGGCGGCGGACGGTACGGGGTGGTCGGAGGGTGTGGGTCTGCTGCTGGTGGAGCGGCTGTCGGATGCCCGCCGCAAGGGGCACCGGGTGCTGGCGGTGCTGCGCGGGTCCGCGGTGAACCAGGACGGTGCGTCCAACGGTCTGACGGCTCCCAATGGTCCGTCGCAGGAGCGGGTGATCCGTCAGGCGCTGGCCAACGCACGCCTCCAGCCCACCGATGTCGACGCCGTCGAGGCCCATGGTACGGGTACCACGCTGGGTGATCCGATCGAGGCGAACGCGTTGCTGGCGACGTATGGCCGGGAGCGGTCGGAGGGGCGTCCGTTGTGGCTGGGTTCGTTGAAGTCGAACATCGGGCATGCCCAGGCCGCTGCGGGTGTGGGCGGGATCATCAAGATGGTGGAGGCGATGCGGCACGGTGTGCTGCCGCGCACGCTGCATGTGGATGAGCCGTCCGGGCATGTCGACTGGGATGCGGGTGCGGTGCGGCTGCTGACCGACGCGCGGCAGTGGCCCGAGGCGGAGTCGGGGCGGCCGCGCAGGGCCGGTGTGTCCTCGTTCGGGATCAGCGGCACCAACGCCCACGTCATCATCGAACAGGGCGACCACGAGCCCACCCCCACCCCCGCGAGCGAAGCCGGCGTGCCGTCCGGGGACGTGGCCGCCGCGGCTGACGTACGCCCAGCCGAGAGCACACACGGGGCCGGCGCCCCGCACGCCGTTACCGTGCCGTGGTTTCTCTCCGGCCGGGACGAGGCGGGCCTGCGGGCCCAGGCGGAGCGGCTGGCCGGGTTCCTGTCAGGGCGGCCGGAGGCCGACCCCGTCGACATCGGGTTCTCGCTGGCCACCACCCGTGCCGCCCTGGAGCACCGCGCCGCGGTGATCGGAGCGACCCGTGACGAACTGCTGGCCGGGCTCCAGGCGCTCGCCGGCGGCGGCAGCGCCCCGGGCGTCCTGCGCTCCTCGGGGCCGCGCGGCGAAGGCGCCGCACAGGGCCGGGGGCGCACCGCGTTCCTGCTGACCGGGCAGGGCAGCCAGCGCCTCGGCATGGGCCGGGAACTGTACGAGTCGTCACCGGTGTTCGCCGCGGCCCTCGACGCCGTGTGCGCTCACCTCGACCCCGTCCTGATGCGCCCCCTCAAGAGCGTCCTGTTCGCCGCCGAGGAGACCCCCGACGCCGCACTGCTCGACCAGACGGCCTACACGCAGGCCGCGCTGTTCGCCGTCGAGGTCGCCCTCCACCGGCTCCTCGAACACCACGGTGCGACCCCGGACTACCTGCTCGGCCACTCCATAGGCGAGGTCACCGCGGCACACCTCGCCGGGGTGTGGGACCTGCCCGACGCCTGCGCCGTGGTCGCCGCGCGCGGCCGGCTGATGCAGGAGGCCCGTGAGGGCGGTGCGATGGCCGCGCTGGAGGCGTCCGAGGACGAGGTCCGCGAGACGCTCACCGGCCACGGCGCGTCGGCGGTCGCCGTCGCCGGGGTCAACGGGCCACGTGCCACCGTGGTCTCCGGTGATGCCGAGACCGTGGACGCCGTCGCCGGGCTGTGGCGCTCGCGCGGCAGGAAGACCAAGCGCCTGCCGGTGAGCCACGCCTTCCACTCCCCGCACATGGACGACGTCCTGGCCGACTTCCGGGCCGCCCTGGACGGCGTCACGTTCCACGAGCCGCGCATCCCCGTCGTCTCCAACACCACCGGCGAACCCGCCACCGCGGCCGACCTGCGGTCGCCCGACTACTGGGCGCGGCACATCCGAGAGGCGGTCCGCTTCCAGGACGGGGTGCGGTTCCTCCAGGCGGAGGGCGTCACGGAGTACGTCGAACTGGGCCCGGACGGCGTCCTCACCGCCATGGCGCAGGAGTGCCTGGAAGCGGACCGCGCCACGTTCACGCCCGTGCTGCGGTCCGCGCGCCCTGAGCAGCACACCGTCACCGCCGCCCTCGCCCGCATCCACCTGGAAGGCGGCACGCTCGACTGGGCGGTGACGTTCCCCGGCGGGCGCCGCACCGACCTGCCCACGTACGCCTTCCGGCGCGAGAGCTACTGGCTGAACGCCCCCGCCGAGGCCGCCGACGCCACCGGACTCGGCCTCACCGCCGCCGGGCATCCGCTGCTGGGCGCCGCCGTCGCCGTCGCGGACCGGGACACCTGGCTGCTGACCGGCCGCCTGTCGCTCGCCACGCACCCGTGGCTGGCGGACCACGCCCTGCACGGTGTGACCGTCTTCCCCGGCACCGGCCTGCTGGAGCTGGCGGTACGGGCGGGGGAGGAGGCCGGCTGCCCGGAGGTGGCGGAGCTGACTCTCGCGGCGCCCCTCGTGGTGCCGGCAAGCGGCGGCACCCAGGTGCAGGTCGTGGTGGACGCACCCGACGAGCACGGCCACCGCCGGATGGAGATCCACGCACGCCCGGACGGCGCCGCCCGCGCCGACGCCGCCTGGACCACCTGCGCCGTGGGCCGTCTCGCGCCCGCCACCGCCGACGCGCCCGCCCCCGACCCTCTCGCCGCGTGGCCGCCCGCGGGCGCCGCCGAGGTCGACCTGAGCGGTGCCTACCAGCGCCTCACCGCGGCGGGCTACGCGTACGGGCCCGCGTTCCAGGGGCTGCGCCGCCTGTGGCGGGCGGACGGCGAGCTGTACGCGGAGGTGGCCCTAAGCGACGAACAGCGCACCGACGCCGCCGGGTACGCCCTGCACCCCGCCCTGCTGGACGCCGCCCTGCACACCCTGCTGCCGGGCGTGGCCCGCGCGGACGCCGCCGCCGTGCTGCCGTTCAGCTGGGAAGGCGCGCGCGTGCACGCCGTGGGCGCCACCGTGCTCCGGGTGCGGCTCGCGGTGTCCGGCGGCGACTCGGTCGCGCTCACCGCCACGGACGGCACCGGCACCGTGGTCGCCTCGGTGGACTCCCTCGCCCTGCGGCCGCTCTCGGGGGATGCGCTGCGGGGCGCCGCCACCGCCGCCCGGGACACCGGGGACGGCCTGCTGCGCGTGGAGTGGTCCCCGCTGGCGGAGCCCGGTCCCGCCGAGCCCGCGGCGCACTCGTGGACGGTCCTCGGCGACGGGGAGTCGGTCCCCGATCTGACCACGCTGCCCGAGGACCTTCCGGACACGGTGCTGGTCCGGCTGCCGTCCTCCGATCCCGACGCCGATGTTCCCGCGGCCGCGCGTGCCGCCGTCACTGGTGTGTTGGGGTTGGTGCGGGGGTGGTTGGGCGGGGAGCGGTTCGCCGGTGCGCGGTTGGTGGTGGTGACGCGTGGTGCGGTGTGCGTGGGCTCGGAGGGCGCGGGCTCGGACGGCGCGTCGGCGGAGGGGACGGCTCCGGAGGGTGCTCCGTCGGATCTGGCTCATGCGGGTGTGTGGGGCCTGGTCCGGTCGGCGCAGACGGAGAATCCTGGTCGGTTCGTGCTGGTGGATGTGGTGGGGGAGGGTTCCGAGGCTCTGTTGAGTCGTGCGGTGGCTTCGGGTGAGCCGCAGGTGGTGGTGCGTGGTGGGCGGTTGTGGGTGCCTCGGCTGGCACCCGTGCCCGTGCCGGTGCCGGTGTCGGTGTCGGTGCCTGTGTCGGAGCGGGTGCCGGATTCGGCGGGTGGTGTGGTGCCGTCGTGGTCTGAGGGCACGGTGCTGGTGACGGGTGCGACGGGTGTGCTGGGTGGGGTTCTGGCGCGGCACCTCGTGACCCGGCGTGGGGTGCGCAGGTTGCTGCTGGTGAGCCGTCGGGGCGGGTCGGCGGAGGGTGCGGTGGAGTTGCGCGAGGAGCTGGCCGGGTTGGGTGCGGAGGTCGTGTTCGCGGCGTGTGATGTGGCGGATCGGGATGCTCTGGCTGAGGTGCTGGCGAGGGTTCCGGCGGAGTCTCCGTTGCGTGTGGTGGTGCATGCGGCGGGTGTGGTGGATGACGTGGTGGTGTCCGGGTTGTCGGGGGAGCGGTTGGAGCGTGTGCTCCGGCCGAAGGTGGATGCCGCGTGGAATCTGCACGAGTTGACGCGTGAGAGCGATCTGTCGGCGTTCGTTCTGTATTCGTCGCTGGCCGGGCTGCTGGGGACGGCGGGGCAGGCGAACTACGCGGCGGGTAACGCGTTCCTGGACGGACTGGCGTCCTATCGGCGTGGGCTGGGACTCCCCGCGGTGTCGATGGCGTGGGGCCTGTGGGAGCAGGCCAGCGGTCTCTCCGGGCATCTGGGGGAGACGGACCTGCGCAGGCTCTCGCGACTGGGTCTGCGTCCGCTGGCGTCCGACGACGCGATGCATCTGTTCGACGCGGCCCAGACCGTCGACGAGCCCGTCCTGGCCGTCAGCCGGCTCGACACCGCCGCCCTGCGCGCACAGGACGAACCGCCCACCCTGCTCAGGTCCCTGGTTCCCGCGCAGGTGCGGCGCCGCGCAGTACAGGCCGCCGCCCCCGCCGAGGTGCCGCTTGCGGAGCGCCTGTCCGGGCTCTCCCCCGTGCAGCGCGAGCGCGCGCTCACCGAACTGGTGCGGAACCAGGTGGCCGCCGTGCTCGGCTACGCCGACCCGGGCCACATCGAGGACGACCGGTCCTTCCAGGGCATGGGCTTCGACTCCCTGACCGCCGTCGAACTGCGCAACCAGCTCGGTGCGGCCACCGGCCTGCGGCTGCCCACCACCCTGGCCTTCGACCACCCCACACCCGCCGCCCTCGCCGCCCACATCGGCGCCGAACTCGCCCTGGACACCTCCGCCGACTCCGGCGCCGCGACCGTCCTTAAGGAACTCGACCAGCTGGAGGCCGCCCTGCGCGCCGCGACGGCGGGCACCGGCGGACCGGGTTCCCACGAGCAGATCACCGCACGGCTGCGGGAGCTCCTGGACATCGTCCAGAGCGGCGACGACCCCGACACCGACGCCAAGGCGGACGCGGACGAGGACCTGGAGTCCGCCACCGACGAGGAGCTGTTCTCCCTCGTCGACGAACTCGACTGAACCCGCCCGCCTACCCGCCCACCGCCAACCGCACCCGTCACGACCCGAGCCCTCACGAGCCAAGCCAAGCCGAGCCAAGCCGAGCCGAGCCGAGCCGATCCGCCAGTCACGACCCGATCCTTCACGACCCGACCCCTCACCACCCGATCCGTCACGACCCGATCCGTCATCAACACCTCCCGGAGAGTTGAGAGCACGTGGCTGACGAGACCAAGCTTCGCGACTATCTCAAGCGGGCCATCGCCGACGCGCGGGACGCGCGCAGGCGCCTGCAGGAGACCGAGGAGAAGCAGCACGAGCCGATCGCGATCGTCGGCATGGCGTGCCGTTATCCGGGTGGTGTGACGTCGCCGGAGGACCTGTGGCGACTGGTTGCGGACGGAGTCGACGCGGTGGGTGACTTCCCCGCCGGCCGCGGCTGGGACCTGGAGGGCCTCTACGACCCGGACCCGGACCACACCGGCACCTCCTACGCGCGCCACGGTGGGTTCCTGTACGAGGCGGACGAGTTCGATCCGGGGTTCTTCGGGATGTCGCCGCGTGAGGCTCTGGCGACGGATCCGCAGCAGCGCCTGCTGCTCCAGACCGCCTGGGAGACGTTCGAACGGGCCGGTATCGACCCGGGCACCCTGCGCGGCAGCTCCACCGGGGTGTTCACCGGCGTGATGTACAGCGACTACGGATCGCGTGCCCTGCTGCCGCCGGACGGTTTCGAGGGCTACCTGTTCAGCGGCAGCGCCGGCAGCATCGCCGCCGGGCGGCTGGCCTACACGTTCGGTCTTGAGGGGCCTGCGGTGACGGTGGACACGGCGTGCTCGTCGTCTCTGGTGGCGTTGCATCTGGCGGCGCAGGCGCTGCGCGGCGGGGAGTGCGATCTGGCCCTCGCCGGCGGCGTCACCGTCATGTCCACCCCCGTGGCGTTCATCGAGTTCTCCCGGCTGCGTGGCCTGGCTTCCGACGGGCGGTGCAAGTCGTTCTCAGCGGCGGCGGACGGCACCGGGTGGTCGGAGGGTGTGGGTCTGCTGCTGGTGGAGCGGTTGTCGGACGCGCGCCGCAACGGTCATCAGGTGCTGGCGGTGCTGCGCGGGTCCGCGGTGAACCAGGACGGTGCGTCCAACGGTCTGACGGCTCCGAACGGTCCGTCGCAGGAGCGGGTGATCCGCCAGGCGCTCGCGAACGCCGGCCTGCGGCCGGGAGACGTGGACGCGGTGGAGGGCCACGGCACCGGCACCACGCTCGGTGACCCGATCGAGGCGAACGCGCTGCTGGCCACCTACGGGCAGGGGCGGTCGGAGGAGCGTCCTCTGTGGCTGGGGTCGTTGAAGTCGAACATCGGGCACGCCCAGGCCGCTGCGGGTGTGGGCGGGATCATCAAGATGGTGGAGGCGATGCGCCACGGTGTGCTGCCACGCACGCTCCACGCGGAGGAGCCGTCGGAGCGCATCGACTGGGACACGGGTGCCGTGCGGCTGCTGACCGAGGCCCAGGAGTGGCCGGAGGCCGGCGCGCCCCGGCGTGCCGGCGTGTCCTCGTTCGGCTTCGGCGGCACCAACGCCCACGTCATCGTGGAGGAGGCACCGGCCGAGGAGACCTCCGAGGCACCGGCGGATCCGGTCAGGCGGCCGTCCGTGTTCGCGTGGACGGTGTCGGGCCGGGACGAGGCGGGGTTGCGGGCGCAGGCGGGGCGGTTGGCGGAGTTCCTGTCGGGTCGGCCGGATGTGGATCCGGTGGATGTGGGTCTCTCGCTGGCGACCACGCGTACCGCTCTGGACCGGCGTGCCGCGGTGGTCGGTGCCACACGTGAGGAGTTGCTTGCCGGGTTGGAAGGCTTGGCCCGGGGCGAGCTGGGCCCCGGCGTGGCGGCCGGTGGTGTGGTGCGTGGTGGCCGGCTGGGCTTCGTGTTCACCGGCCAGGGGGCCCAGCGCACGGGTATGGGTGAGCAGTTGTACGAGGCGTTTCCGGTGTTCGCGGAGGCGTTCGATGAGGTGTGCGCGGCGCTGGACCCGTTGCTGTCGCGGCCGTTGCGTGAGGTGATCGCTTCGGGGGAGGGGCTGGACGAGACCGGGTTCACCCAACCGGCGTTGTTCGCGTTCGAGGTGGCGCTGTTCCGGCTCGTCGAGTCGTGGGGCGTGCGGCCGGACTTCGTAGCCGGGCATTCGATCGGTGAGGTGGCCGCTGCCCACGTGGCAGGGGTGTGGCCGCTTGAGGACGCGTGCCGGTTGGTGGCCGCTCGTGCGGGGTTGATGCAGGAGTTGGCACCCGGTGGGGCGATGGTGGCGGTGGAGGCCACCGAGGACGAGGTGACCGGCCTGCTGGAGGGCCGTGACGGGGTGGGCATCGCGGCGGTGAACGGGCCCCGTGCGGTTGTCGTCTCCGGTTCCGAGGCCGTGGTCGACGAGGTGGCCGCGGCGCTGTCCGAGCGGGGGCGGCGCACGTCGCGCCTGCCGGTGTCGCACGCGTTCCACTCGCCCTTGATGGAGCCGATGCTCGCGGAGTTCCGGCGGGTGGCGTCCGGGCTGGAGTACCGGGAGCCGGAGGTTCCGCTGGTGTCGGCGCTGACCGGTGACCTGGCCGAGCCCGGCGAGGTCATGGACGCCGAGTACTGGGTCCGCCATGTCCGCGAGCCCGTCCGCTACGCCGAGGCCGTGCGTACCCTGGCCGAGCACGGGGTCACCACGCTGCTCGAACTGGGTCCGGGCGCCGTCCTCACCGCGATGACCGCGGCCGCCGTCGAGAACCCCGACGCCCTCCTCGCCGTTCCCGCGCTCCGTGCCACCCGGCCGGAGCCGAGGACCCTGCTCACCGCGCTGGGCCACCTGCACGTCAGAGGCGTCCCCGTGGACTGGGCGGCGTTCCACGCCCCCGGCGGCGGGCGCCGCGTCGACCTGCCCACGTACGCCTTCCGGCGCGAGAGCTACTGGCTGAGCCCGGCAGTCCCGGCCACCGACGCGGCAGGACTGGGCCTGACCCCGACCGGCCACCCGCTGCTGGGCGCGGCCGTGCACCAGGCCGACGGCGCCGACACCCTCTTCACGGGCCGCCTGTCGCTCGCCGCGCACCCGTGGCTGGCGGACCACGCCCTGCACGGCGTGACCGTCTTCCCCGGCACGGGCCTGCTGGAGCTGGCCGTACGGGCCGGTCGGGAACTCGGCTGCGCGCGGGTGGAGGAACTGGCCCTCTCAGCACCCCTGGTGCTCCCCGAGCGCGGCGGGGTGCAGGTACAGGTCGTGGTCGGCGCACCGAACCCCGATGGCCGCCGCAAGATCGACGTGTACGGCCGCACCGAGGCGGACACCGGCCTCGAACAGCCGTGGACGGCGCATGCGACGGGATGGCTGGCGGTCGAGGCCGCAGAGGCCCCCGACGCCCCCGACGTCCCCGACGTCCACGGCGCTCCCGACGACCTGACGGTCTGGCCCCCGGCCGGGGCCACCGAACTGCCGCTGGATGACGCGTACGCCCGTCTCGCGGACGACGGTTACCACTACGGGCCCGCGTTCCAGGGACTCGGCCGGCTGTGGCAGGGCGCTGGCGGCGACCTGTACGCGGAGGTGGCCCTGCCGGAGGAGCAGCGCACGGCGGCCACGGGCTTCGCCCTGCACCCGGCACTGCTGGACGCGGCGCTGCACCCGCTGCTGCCCGGCATCGTGGACGGCGACACGCCCAGCAGGCTCCCCTTCGCCTGGTCGGACGCCGCCATCAGCGCCACCGGCGCGTCCACTCTGCGCGTGCGGATCGCCGCCACGGGTGCCGAGGCGGTGGCGCTCACCGTCGCGGACGACACGGGTGCGCCGGTGGCCGCCGTCAGGACCCTGACCCTCCGCCCGCTGTCGCGGGACGCCCTGCGCGCCGCCGTCGGCCCCACGTCCGACCGGCTCCTGCGGGTCGACTGGACCCAGCTCCAGGCTGCCGGGGTCCCGGACCCCGGCGAGACCTGGGCCGTGCTCGGCGACGATTCCCTGGGGCTCCCTGGCGCACGGGTCTTCCGGGGCCTGGCCGACCTTCCCCAGGCCGACCTGCCGGACACGGTGGTCGTGCCCGTACTCCCGTCCTCCGATCCCGACGCCGATGTTCCCGCGGCCGCGCGTGCCGCCGTCACTGGTGTGTTGGGGTTGGTGCGGGGGTGGTTGGGCGGGGAGCGGTTCGCCGGTGCGCGGTTGGTGGTGGTGACGCGTGGTGCGGTGGGCGTGGGGGGTTCGGCGGCGGGTACGGCGGCGGGCTCGTCGGGTGAGCCGGTGGGTGTGTCGGATCTGGCTCATGCGGGTGTGTGGGGCCTGGTCCGGTCGGCGCAGACGGAGAATCCTGGTCGGTTCGTGCTGGTGGATGTGGTGGGGGAGGGTTCCGAGGCTCTGTTGAGTCGTGCGGTGGCTTCGGGTGAGCCGCAGGTGGTGGTGCGTGGTGGGCGGTTGTGGGTGCCTCGGCTGGCACCCGTGCCCGTGCCGGTGCCGGTGCCGGTGTCGGTGTCGGTGCCTGTGTCGGAGCGGGTGCCGGATTCGGCGGGTGGTGTGGTGCCGTCGTGGTCTGAGGGCACGGTGCTGGTGACGGGTGCGACGGGTGTGCTGGGTGGGGTTCTGGCGCGGCACCTCGTGACCCGGCGTGGGGTGCGCAGGTTGCTGCTGGTGAGCCGTCGGGGCGGGTCGGCGGAGGGTGCGGTGGAGTTGCGCGAGGAGCTGGCCGGGTTGGGTGCGGAGGTCGTGTTCGCGGCGTGTGATGTGGCGGATCGGGATGCTCTGGCTGAGGTGCTGGCGAGGGTTCCGGCGGAGTCTCCGTTGCGTGTGGTGGTGCATGCGGCGGGTGTGGTGGATGACGTGGTGGTGTCCGGGTTGTCGGGGGAGCGGTTGGAGCGTGTGCTCCGGCCGAAGGTGGATGCCGCGTGGAATCTGCACGAGTTGACGCGTGAGAGCGATCTGTCGGCGTTCGTTCTGTATTCGTCGCTGGCCGGGCTGCTGGGGACGGCGGGGCAGGCGAACTACGCGGCGGGTAACGCGTTCCTGGACGGACTGGCGTCCTATCGGCGTGGGCTGGGGCTGCCCGCGGTGTCGGTGGCGTGGGGCCTGTGGGAGCAGTCGAGTGGCGCCTCGGGGCACCTGGGGGAGGCGGATCTGCGGCGGCTGTCGCGGTTGGGCCTGCGCCCGCTGGCCTCGGATGACGCGATGGGTCTCTTCGACGCCGTCCACGCCGTCGACGAACCCGTCCTCGCCGCGACCGGCCTGGACACCGCCGCACTGCGCAACGGTGACCCCGCGCCCATGATGCGCGGCCTGGTGCCCGCGGCTCGACGCACCGCACGGCCCGCAGGCACCGCACCGGCCGCCGGCACGCCCCTGGCCCGCCGCCTGTCGGCGCTCACCTCCGAGGAGCGGGAGCGCGCGGTGGCGGAACTCGTGCGGACCCATGTCGCCGACGTCCTCGGACACACCGGACCGCACGACCTCGACGCGGACCGGCCCTTCCAGGTCATGGGCTTCGACTCCCTGACCTCCGTCGAACTGCGCAACCGCCTCGGCACGGCCACCGGACTCCGCCTGACCACCACCCTCGTCTTCGACCACCCGTCGCCTGCCGCCCTGACGGCGCATCTGCTGGGGGAGCTGTCCGGTGAGCGTGCCGGGGCGGACGTGGTGCGGGCGGTGGGCGGTGTGTCGAGCGAGCCGATCGCGATCGTGGGTATGGCGTGCCGTTATCCGGGTGGTGTGACGTCGCCGGAGGACCTGTGGCGGCTGGTGGCCGACGGTGTGGACGCGGTTGGCGAGTTCCCGGCTAACCGCGGGTGGGATCTGGAGGGGTTGTACGACCCGGACCCGGACCACACCGGCACCTCCTACGCGCGCCACGGTGGGTTCCTGTACAAGGCGGACGAGTTCGATCCGGGGTTCTTCGGGATGTCGCCGCGTGAGGCTCTGGCGACGGACCCCCAGCAGCGCCTGCTGCTCCAGACCGCCTGGGAGACCTTGGAGAACGCGGGAATGGTGCCCGCCACCCTGCGCGGCTCCCGCACCGGCGTCTTCACCGGCGTGATGTACCACGACTACGGCTCCGGGCCCGGCCGGATCCCCCAGGACCTGGAGGGCTACCGGGCAGGAGGCAGCGCCGGCAGCGTCGCCTCCGGCCGCGTGTCCTACACGCTCGGGCTCGAAGGCCCCGCGGTGACGGTGGACACGGCGTGCTCGTCGTCTCTGGTGGCGTTGCATCTGGCGGCGCAGGCGCTGCGCGGCGGGGAGTGCGATCTGGCCCTCGCAGGCGGTGTCACCGTCATGTCCACCCCGCAGGCGTTCGTGGAGTTCTCGCGGCAGCGGGGCCTCGCGCCGGATGGGCGGTGCAAGTCGTTCTCGGCGGCGGCGGACGGTACGGGGTGGTCGGAGGGTGTGGGTCTGCTGCTGGTGGAGCGGCTGTCGGATGCCCGCCGCAAGGGGCACCGGGTGCTGGCGGTGCTGCGCGGGTCCGCGGTGAACCAGGACGGTGCGTCCAACGGTCTGACGGCTCCCAATGGTCCGTCGCAGGAGCGGGTGATCCGTCAGGCGCTGGCCAACGCACGCCTCCAGCCCACCGATGTCGACGCCGTCGAGGCCCATGGTACGGGTACCACGCTGGGTGATCCGATCGAGGCGAACGCGTTGCTGGCGACGTATGGCCGGGAGCGGTCGGAGGGGCGTCCGTTGTGGCTGGGTTCGTTGAAGTCGAACATCGGTCATGCCCAGGCCGCTGCGGGTGTGGGCGGGATCATCAAGATGGTGGAGGCGATGCGGCACGGTGTGCTGCCGCGCACGCTGCATGTGGATGAGCCGTCCGGGCATGTCGACTGGGATGCGGGTGCGGTGCGGCTGCTGACCGACGCGCGGCAGTGGCCCGAGGCGGAGTCGGGGCGGCCGCGCAGGGCCGGTGTGTCCTCGTTCGGGATCAGCGGCACCAACGCCCACGTCATCATCGAACAAGGCGACCACGAGCCCACCCCCACCCCCACCCCAACTCCCATCGCCACCCCCACTCCCACGACCGAAGCCGGCATGCCGTCGCCCGTCCCGTGGTTGGTGTCGGGCCGGGACGAGGCGGGGTTGCGGGCGCAGGCGGGGCGGTTGGCGGAGTTCCTGTCGGGTCGGCCGGATGTGGATCCGGTGGATGTGGGTCTCTCGCTGGCGACCACGCGTACCGCTCTGGACCGGCGTGCCGCGGTGGTCGGTGCCACACGTGAGGAGTTGCTTGCCGGGTTGGAAGGCTTGGCCCGGGGCGAGCTGGGCCCCGGCGTGGTGGCTGGCGATGTGGTGCGTGGTGGCCGGCTGGGGTTCGTGTTTACCGGCCAGGGGGCCCAGCGCACGGGTATGGGTGAGCAGTTGTACGAGGCGTTTCCGGTGTTCGCGGAGGCGTTCGATGAGGTGTGCGCGGCGCTGGACCCGTTGCTGTCGCGGCCGTTGCGTGAGGTGATCGCTTCGGGGGAGGGGCTGGACGAGACCGGGTTCACGCAGCCCGCACTGTTCGCGGTGGAGGTGGCGCTGTTCCGGCTCGTCGAGTCGTGGGGAGTGCGGCCGGATGTGGTGATGGGCCATTCGATCGGTGAGCTGGTCGCGGCGTACGTGGCGGGGGTGTGGTCGCTTGAGGATGCCTGCCGTGTGGTGGCGGCTCGTGGTCGGTTGATGCAGGAGTTGCCGCCGGGTGGGGCGATGGCGGCGGTGGAGGCCACCGAGGACGAGGTGACCGCCCTGCTGGAGGGCCGCGCCGGGGTGGGCATCGCGGCGGTGAACGGGCCCCGTGCGGTGGTGGTCTCCGGCGAGGCGTCCGTGGTGGACGAGGTGGCCGGCGTGTTGGCGGGGCAGGGGCGGCGCGTGCGCCGTCTTGCGGTGTCGCACGCGTTCCACTCGCCGTTGATGGAGCCGATGCTGGCGGAGTTCCGGCAGGCTGCCGAGGGAGTGGAGTACCGGGAGCCGGTGATTCCGGTGGTGTCCGCGTTGACGGGTGACATGGCCGAGGCGGGCCAGATCACCGATGCCGGCTACTGGGTCCGCCATGTCCGCGAACCCGTCCACTACGCGAGAGCCCTGCACACCCTCGCGGCAGACGGTGTCACGACCTTCGTCGAGATCGGCCCTGACGCCATCCTCACCGCGCTCGCCGCGGGCACCCTCGACCACGCACCCGGATCCGACACGGAGACGGACACGGACACGAACGCGGGCGACGCGTACCTCGCACTGCCCCTGCTCCGCCGCGACCGCTTCGAGCCCCACACCCTCCTCCAGGGCATCGGGCAACTGCACAGCCGCGGCGTCCCGGTGGACTGGGCGGCGTTCTACGCTCCCACCGGCGCCCGGCGCGTCCCCCTGCCCACGTACTCCTTCCGGCGCGAGAGCTACTGGCTGGCGCCGGAGGCCGAGACCGCCGCCGGGCCGGTGCCCGGTGCCACCGGACATCCGCTGCTGGGCACGGCACTCAGCCTCGGCGGCAGCGGCGACCTGGTGTTCACCGGGCTCGTCTCCGCGAGCACGCACCCGTGGCTGGCCCAGCACACCGTGCTGGGCCACACTGTCCTGTCCGCCGCCGCCCTCGTGGACACGGCGGTACGAGCCGGTGACGAGGTGGGCGCCACCGTGCTGGACGAGCTGTCGCTGACCGCGCCGCTCGTCCTGCCACCGCAGGGAGCCGTTCACCTCCAGGTCAGGGTGGGCGCTCCGGCCTCCGACGGCCGGTGCCCCCTCACCGTGTACGCACGCCCCGACACCGGGCACGACGGGGAGCCGTGGGCCGAGTACGCGCGGGGCCACTTCGGCGCCCACACCGAGGACCGGCAGGACGGCGGACCCGACGACGGCACCGTCCGCGAGCTGCGGCTGCCCGCCGAACTCGCCCACGAGGCCGACCGGTTCGGCCTGCACCCGGCGCTGCTGGACGCCGCACTCCTCGCTCACCCCTTCGCGGCGGGCGCGGGCGCCGTGGCCGTGCCCGCGACCTGGCGTGGCGTGCGGCTGCACGCCACCGGCGCCACCGCGTTGCGGGCCGTGCTGGCCGAGACCGGCGAACGCACCGTCGCGCTCCGGCTCACCGACGACCAGGGACGACCGGTCGCCACCGTCGACTCCGTCACCTACCGCGACGTCAACGAGGAGCTGTTCGTCCCGGCGGGCGGCGGCGCGGAGCCGCTGCTGCGGGTCGCATGGGTGCCCGCCACCGTGCCCGGCGCCGCCCCGCCCGTGTCCTGGGCGACACTGGGCGCCGACGGGTACACCGAGCCCGCGGCCATCGGCAAGGCCGTCGAGTCCGGTACGCCGGTCGACGCCGTCCTCGTGCCCTGGGAGACCGCGGGCGAGGACGACGACGGGGGCGCGCTGCACGACGGGACGCGCCGGGCGGCGCAGCTCCTGCGCGAGTGGCTGGCCGACGAACGCCTTGCCGGCACCCGGCTGGTCGTGGTGACCCGAGGCGCCACCGCGGCCCCGGCGGCGACGGGTGATGCCGGACGCGCCGCGTCCGGTGCCCGGTCCGGCGCACCCACCGCACTGGCCGCCGCCGCGGTCCGCGGCCTGCTCCGTTCCGCTCAGTCTGAGGCCGCCGGCCGGATCGTCCTGGTCGACGCCGCCCCGGCACCCGGCCGCCGCCCGGACCGGCCGGGCGCCGGGCCCCACGACGGCGTCTCTGCCCACGGCCGGGGACGCGACACCGAACCTGGGGAGCCCCGCCCCGGGCACGGCGACCGTTACGACGCCGAATCCCGCGCCGCCGCCGTCCACGGAGACGGTCAGGACGCCGAATCCCGCACCGCCGGCGCCCACGGTGACCTCCACGACGCCGAATCCCGCACCGCCGGCGCCCACGGTGACCTCCACGACCAAGGCTCCCGCACCACCGACGTCCACGGCGTGCCGCTCGCCCTGCTGGACGCGCTCCTCGCCTCCGGCGAGCCCGAGGCCGCGGTGCGGCACGGCCGGCTCCTCGTACCGCGCCTGACACGGATCTCCGGTGGGCGCCCGAGCACCCCGTCCGCGGCACGGGCCGCGGCATCCGCACCGTTCACCACCGTCCCCGTACACGCCCCCGAACCCGCTCTCGACTCCGGCGGCACGGTCCTGGTGACCGGCGGCGGGGCCCTCGCCGGCCTCCTCGGACGGCACCTGGCGGCCCGGCACGGGGCCCGGCACCTGCTGTTCGCCGGCCCCGAGAGCGGACGTGGGCAGGAAGCGGACGTGACGGCCGCCGAACTCGCGGCGCAGGGCATCGGCGTGACGTTCGCCGACTGCGACCCCGGCGACCGCGACGCGCTCGCCGCCGTGCTGGCCGAGGTGCCCGCGGAGCGGCCGCTCACCGCCGTCGTGCACGCCGCACCCCTCGGGGACGGCGGCAGCGCGCGGGACCTCGATCAGGACCGTCTGGACGATGTGCTGCGGACGGCCGCGGACGGCGCGCGGCACCTGCACGAGCTGACCCGGGACACCCCGCTGGCCGCCTTCCTGGTGCTCTCGTCCCCCGCCGGGACGGTGGCCGGGCCCGACCAGGCCCACCGAGCGGCGGCCGGCGCCTACCTGGACGCCCTAGCGGAGCAGCGCGCGGCCCTCGGCCTGCCGTCCCTGTCGCTCGCCCTGGGCCCGTGGCGGCACCCGGCGCCCGCGAACGCCTCACAGACCGGGCCATTCCCCACAGCATTCCGCCCGCTGACGGCGGAACAGGTGACCGCGGCGTTCGACGCGGCGTTGCGGACGACCGTGCGGCCGGCCGAAGCGGACACGGACTACCGGGCGGAGGCGCCCGCAGTCCTGCTGGCCGCCCGGCTCGACCCCACCCTCACGCACACCGCCGGCGGCGTCCCGCCGTTGCTGAGCAACCTCGTCAAGCCCCACCGGCCCGTGCTCGACCGGGTGGAGGCCGGACCGGACCCGGCGGACGCCGCGGGCACCCTGGCGCGGCGGCTGGAGGGCCTGGACGACGACGCCCGGCACCAGGTCGTCCGCGACCTGGTCCGCACGGAGCTGGCCGCCGTGCTCGGGCACGGGGACCCCGCCGCCGTCAGCCTCCGGCACGCCTTCCAGGACGCCGGGCTCGACTCGATCACGGGCGTGGAACTGCGGAACCGGCTCGGTGCGGCCACCGGCATGCGGCTGCCCGCCACCGTGGTCTTCGACCATCCGACACCGGCGGCGCTCATCGCGTACCTGCTCGACGAGACCGCCGGGCGGGACGCGGGGAGCACGCGGGCCCGGCCCGCGCTCGCCACCCAGCTCGACTGGCTGGAGGCGGCCGTGACCGAACTGCCCGAGGACGCGCCCGACGTGGATCGGACCACGCTCGGCGCACGGCTCCGGACGATCCTGCACAGGCTGGCCCCGCCCGGGGCCGAGGAGGAGCCGCGGTCCGGCTCCGAGGACGCGGCGAGCCGGCTCGCCGCCGCGTCGGCCGACGAGATCTTCGACTTCATCGACACCGAGCTCGGCCGCGGGCCGGGCCGATGACGGCTCACCGGAAGGAGAGCGGGCAGCACATGTCCAGCGGGGAGCAGCAGTCCAAGGAACAGAAGCTGGTCGAGTACCTGAAATGGGTCACGGCCGACCTGGAGAAGACGCGCAGGCGGGTCGCGGAACTGGAGGGGAGCACGCGGGAACCCGTCGCGATCGTCGGCATGTCCTGCCGCTTCCCCGGCGCGTCGACCCCCGACGAGCTGTGGCGGGTGGCCGTCGAGGGGAGCGACGAGATATCCGACTTCCCCACCGACCGGGGCTGGGACCTGGACGCCCTCTACGACCCGGACCCGGCACGGCCGGGCAGCATCTACATCCGCCAGGCCGGTTTCGTGGACTCCGCCACCCGTTTCGACGCCGCGTTCTTCGGCATCTCGCCACGCGAGGCGCTCGCGATGGATCCCCAGCAGAGGGTGCTGTTGGAGACCGCATGGGAGGCGCTGGAGCACGCCGGCATCGACCCGCTCTCCCTCAAGGGCAGCCGCACGGGCGTGTTCGCCGGGCTCGTCGAGCAGAGCTACCTGGACCTGGACTGCCCCGAGGAGTTCGAGGGCTACCAGATGACCAGCAAGCTCAGCAGCATGGCGTCCGGCCGGATCTCCTACGTGCTCGGCTTCGAGGGCCCCGCGATCTCCGTCGACACCGCCTGCTCCTCCGCGCTGGTGTCGCTGCACCTGGCCGCGCACTCGCTGCGCTCCGGCGAGTCCACCCTGGCACTGGCGGGCGCCTCGTACATCGCCGCGCACCCCGGCGGCTACATCGACGGCTCCCGGCAGCGGGGACTCGCCGTGGACGGCCGCTGCAAGCCGTTCTCCGCTGCCGCCGACGGCATCGGCTGGTCCGAGGGCGCCGGGCTGCTCGTCCTGGAGAAGCTCAGCGACGCGCGGCGCAACGGCCACCGGGTGCTGGCGGTCGTCCGCGGCAGCGCCATCAACCAGGACGGCGCGTCCAACGGCCTCACCGCGCCGAACGGGCCCTCGCAGGAGCGCGTCATCCGGCAGGCGCTCGCCGACGCCGGGCTCACCGCCGCGGAGATCGACGCCGTGGAGGCGCATGGCACCGGCACCCGGCTCGGCGACCCCATCGAGGCGCAGGCCCTGCTCGCCACCTATGGCCAGGCACGGCCCGAGGGCAGACCGCTGCTGGTCGGCTCGCTGAAGTCCAACATCGGGCACGCGCAGGCCGCCGCCGGTGTCGGCGGCCTGGTGAAGATGGTGCAGGCGATCCGGCACGCCACGCTGCCGAGGACGCTGCACCTGGACGAGCCCACCCCCCTCGTCGACTGGTCGGCCGGCGACGTCGAACTGCTCGTCGAAAACCGGCCGTGGCCCGAGACGGGAGCACCCCGCCGCGGCGCGGTGTCCGCGTTCGGGGCGAGCGGCACCAACGCCCACGTCATCCTGGAGCAGGCCCCGCCGGCCTCCGCCGGCACGACCGTCACCGAGCCCGCAGGCTCCACGGCCACCGAGTCCGCGGGTGCCGCGGCCACCGGCTCCACCGCCCCCGCGGCCCGCCCCCCGGCCCTGCCCACCACAGCGCTGCCGTGGCTCCTGTCGGCCAGATCGCCCAAGGCACTGGCGGCGCAGGCGGCGCGCCTGGCCGCCGGCCTCCGCGCCGGTTCGCAGGACGCCGTCGCAGGCCAGCGGTCTGACGCCGCCGCCCACGAGGAGCCTGACGCCGCCGCACATGCCCAGCCGGGCGGCGGCTCCGCGCATACCGAGCCTGACGCCACCGCGCACACCCAGCCCGGCGGCACCGGGGAAGACCAGCCCGGCGGCACCGGGGACGACCGGCAGGAGGGCACCGCCCAGGACCTCCTGGATCTCTCCTTCTCGCTGGCCACCACCCGCGCCGCGCTGGAGCACCGTGCCGTCGTTGTCGGAGGCGACCGCGCGGGCGTCCTCGCGGGCCTCGACGCGCTGGCCGCGGGCGAGCCCGACGAGCACGTCGTGCAGGGGTCCACGCGCGAGGTCGGCAAGACCGTGTTCGTCTTCCCCGGCCAGGGCAGCCAGTGGGTCGGGATGGCGAGCGAGCTGATGGCCGCCTCCGAGGTGTTCGCGGGCAGCATCGCCGCGTGCGCGGCGGCCCTCGCGCCGTACGTGGACTGGTCCCTGGAGGACGTGCTGTCGGCCGCCGAGGGCTCGCCCTCGCTCGATCGCCTGGACGTCGTCCAGCCCGCGCTGTTCGCCGTCCACGTGTCCCTGGCGGCGCTCTGGCGCTCCTACGGGCTGCGGCCCGCGGCCGTCGTCGGGCACTCCCAGGGCGAGATCGCCGCCGCCTGCGTCGCGGGCGGGCTGAGCCTCGCGGACGCCGCGCGGGTGGTGGCGCTGCGCAGCCGCATCGCCCTGAAGCTGCAGGGCACCGGTGGCATGGGCGCCGTCGCGCTGCCGCGTGACGAGGTGGTGGAGCGCCTTGCGAAGTGGGGCGGCCGGCTCGTCGTCGCCGTCGAGAACGGGCCCACGTCCGTGCTGGTCGCCGGCGAGCGCGACGCCCTGGGCGAGTTCATCGCCGAGTGCGCGGCCGACGGCGCGCGGACGAAGCGGTTTCCCACCGACTTCGCCTCCCACTCTCCGCAGGTCGAGGCCGTCAGGGACGAGATGCTGGCCGCACTCGCCCCGATCCGCCCCCGGGCGGGCTCGGTGCCGTTCTTCTCGACGGTGACCGGCGACTGGCACGACACGGAGCGCCTCGACGCCGCCTACTGGTACGCCAACATGCGGCAGCCGGTGGAGTTCGGGCGCTCCGTACGGGCCCTGGCCGCCCAGGACCACGGCGTGTTCACCGAGGTCAGCGCCCACCCGGTGCTCACCTCCTCGCTCCAGGAGAACCTGGGCGACGGCGCCGTGGTCACCGGCACCCTGCGCCGCGACGAGGGCGGTGCCGACCGCTTCCTCGCCTCCCTCGCCGAACTCCAGGTGCGCGGCGTCGACATCGACTGGGACGCCGCCTTCGCGGGTTCCGGGGCGCGGCGTGTCCCGCTGCCCACGTACGCTTTCCAGCACGAGCGCTTCTGGTTCTCCGCGGGCCCGCGCACGCTGGACGCCGCGGGGCTCGGCATGGCGGCGACGGACCACCCCCTGCTGGGCGCGGCGGTCGCCGTGGCGGGCAGCGACGAGACCCTGTTCAGCAGCCGGGTGTCGTTGCGCACCCACCCGTGGCTGGCCGACCACACCGTGGCGGGGAGCGCGGTGCTGCCCTCGGCGGCGCTGGTCGACATGGCGCTGCGGGCCGCCGACGAGGCCGGCTGCACCACCGTGGACGAACTGGACGTCCGGGCACCGCTGGTGCTGCCCGCGCAGGGCGGGGTGCAGGTGCAGGTCAGGGTGGGTCCGCCGGGTGATCGGGGGCGCACCTTCGCCGTGCACGCGAGGCCGGAGGAGAGCGACGCGGAGTGGACCGAGCACGCCAGGGGCCTGCTGAGCCTCCGCGGCCGTGCCGCCACCGCCCCGCTCACCCCCTGGCCGCCGGCCCGTGCCACGACCGTGGACCCCGCCGCCGGGTACGAGGACCTCTCCGCGGCGGGCCTGGAGTACGGCCCGCGCCTGCGGGGGCTGACGGGCCTGTGGACCGCGGACGCTCCGACCGGGGCGAATGCGGTGACCGGCGTGACCGGCGTGACCGGCGTGACCGGGGCGACCGCGGCCGAAGCGGCCGGACCCGGGGACACCGGATCCGGAGACACCGGCCCCGCGGACACCGCATCCGGGCCGACCGGTCCCGAGGTGTTCGCCGAGGTGTCGCTGGACGAGCAGACCGCCGGAGACGCGGCACACTACGGGCTGCACCCGGCACTGCTGGAGGGCGCCGTGCAGGCGGCCCTGCTCGCCGGCACCGGGGACGGGACCGGCACCGGCACCGGGGACGGGACCGGTACGGGGACCGGCATGGGCATCGGCACCGAAGACGGCACCGGCTCCGGACCCCGGCACGCGACCCGTTGGGCCGGGGTGCAGCTGCACGCGACGGGCGCCACGACCGTCCGGGCGCGGCTCGTCCCCGCGGCTGACGGCACGCTGTCGGTGCTGCTGACCGACCGCACGGGGCAGCCCGTCGCGACCGTCCGCTCGCTCACCCTCGCGCCGGTCGCGACCGGCGCGCTCGCCCGCGCCCGTGCCAGGAGCCACGACGCCCTCTTCCACACCGGCTGGACGCCCATTGCCCTCGACGCGCCGCCCGCCCCCGTCCGCTGGGCGACCCTGGGCGCCGGCGGGTACGGCGACATCGCCGACCTCGTCAAGGCGATCGAGGCCGGCACCCCGGTGGACGCGGTCTGCCACGACATCGACTCGCCCGCGGCCTCCGCGGCCACCGGAGAACCCGGCCCCGCCGAGGGCACCGCTCACGTGGCCGCAGCCCACCGGCACACCCGGCGGGTTCTCGCGCTGGCCCAGGACTGGCTCGCCGACGAGCGGCTGGCCGGGCTCCCGCTGGTTCTGGTCACGCGGGGCGCGGTGGCCGCCGGCGGTCGGCCGGTGACCGACCCCGGGGCGGCGGCCGTGTGGGGCCAGATCCGCTCCGCGCAGTCCGAGAACCCGGACCGTTTCGTGCTGGTGGACATGGCCGGCGGAACGTCACCGGCCGACCAGCCCGACCAGCCCGAGCGGCCCGAGCGGCCCGAGCGGCCCGACCAGGCCGCCCTGGACGCGCAGCCCGACCAGCCCGCTCCGCGAGACCGGGCCGCCCTGGACGCGATCGTCGGCTCCGGAGAGCCGCAGGCCGCCATCCGCGGCGGGCGGGTGCTGCTGCCCCACCTGCGCAGGCTCACCGCCGCACCCGCCCCGGTCCCCGCGGGCCGATGGCGGCCCGGCGGAACCGTGCTGATCACCGGTGGCACCGGCACCCTCGGCGCGCTCTTCGCACGCCACCTCGTGACCGAGCACGGCGTCACGGACCTGCTGCTCACCAGCCGCCGCGGTCCGAACGCCCCGGGCGCCGACCACCTGGTGGCGGAGCTGTCCGCGCTCGGCGCCCGGGTCACCGTCGCCGCCTGCGACGCGGCGGACCGCGCCGTGCTGGCCGAGGTGCTGGCAGCCGTCCCCGCCGACCGGCCGCTGTCGGGGGTCATCCACGCGGCGGGCATCATCGACGACGGGCTGATCACCGGCGTCACCTCCGAGCGGCTGGACGCGGTGCTGCGGCCGAAGGTCGACGCGGCCTGGCACCTGCACGAGCTGACCCGGGACCTGGACCTCTCGGCTTTCGTGCTGTTCTCCTCGCTCGCCGGCGTCATCGGCGGTGCCGGGCAGTCCAGCTACGCCGCGGCGAACACCTTCCTGGACGGCCTGGCCGAGTACCGGGCCGGCCTCGGGCTCGCCGCGACCTCGGTCGCCTGGGGCCTGTGGGCGCAGAGCGGCGCGACGGGCGAGCTGAGCGAGGCCGACATGGCACGCATCGCCCGCGCCGGATACCCGCCGATCCCGTCCGAGACGGGCCCCGCGATGCTGGACGCCGCGCTCTCCTCGGACCGGGCCGGCGTCGTCGCCGCGCCGCTCGCGCTGCCCGCGCTGCGCGAGCAGGCCCGGCTCGCGCCGCCGGTCATGCGCTCCCTGCTGCGGGTGGCCGTGCGTCCCGCGGCCCGCAACTCCGGCGCGGCCGTGGACTCGTTCACCGCGGGCCTCGCGGGCCTGCCGGAGGACGAGCAGCACGAGCGGGTGCTCAAGGTGGTCCGCTCGGAGGCCGGTGCCGTCCTCGGGCACGGCGACCCCGCGACCATCGACGTCGACCAGCGCTTCGCCGACATGGGCTTCGACTCCCTCACGGGCGTGGAGTTCCGCAACCGGCTCGGCGCGCTCACCGGGCTGCGCCTGCCCACCACCCTGGTCTTCGATCACCCCACCCTGGCGGAGCTCGCCGGCTTCCTGGTCGCCGGGCTGCGCGGGACGGCACCGGACGGCGCGGGCGCCGCGGTCGACTTCGCCGCGGAGATCCGGCTCGACGACGACATCGTGCCCGCCGGCGAGGTGCACCGTGTCGCCGCCGACCCGGGCGACGTGCTGCTGACCGGCGCCACCGGCTTCCTCGGCGCCTACCTGCTGCGCGACCTGGTGCGGCAGACCACGGCACGGGTGCACTGCCTGGTCCGGGGCCGCGACGCGGCGGACGCGCGCGCCAGGCTCCACGCCAACCTCGACTGGTACGGCATCCGCGACCAGATCGACGAGGACCGCCTCTCCGTCCTCGTCGGGGATCTCGCGGAGCCCGCCCTCGGCCTGACGGCCGAGCAGTTCGACACCCTGGCCAGGACGGTCGACGCGGTGTACCACGCGGGGGCCGCCGTCAACTGGGTCCAGCCGTACGCGACGGTGCGGGCGGCCAACGTCGGCGGCACCCAGGAGATCCTGCGCCTCGCGGCCCGGCACCGCACCGTGCCCGTCCACTACGTGTCGACCCTGGGCGTGTACGTGGGCCGGGACACCGGCGGGGCGCCGCTGCGCACCACGGACCCGACCGGGCCCGGCGACACGCTGCCCACCGGCTACACCCAGAGCAAGTGGGTGGCCGAGCAGGTCATCGAGCGGGCCCGGGAGCGCGGCCTGCCGGTGTCCGTCTACCGGATCGACCTGATCGCGGGCGACGCCGAGACGGGCGCCTGCCAGGCCCGCGATTTCGTCTGGCTCAGCCTGAAGGGCATGCTGGAGGCCGGCGCCGTGCCCGGCGACATCCCCGTCACCTTCCGCCTGATGCCGGTCGGCTACACCAGTGCGGCCGTCCTGCACATCTCCCGGCAGGCCGCCTCGGCCGGGGGCACGTTCCACGTCTGCAACCACAGCGGCCTGACCCTCGGTGAGATGATCGACGAGCTGCGGGCCGCCGGGCACCCGCTGCCCGAGCGGGACCGGGACACCTGGCGCGACCTGGTGTCGGGCGACCCCGACAACGCGCTGCTGCCGCTGCTCGACGCGTTCGAGGTGATGGCGGAGCGCCCCGACTCGTTCTACCCGCCCGTCGACGACGCGGAGACGGCGGACGCCCTGGCCGGCAGCGGCATAGAATGCCCGCCCGCGGACCGCGAACTGTTCCGCAAGCACGTCGACTTCTTCACCCGCGTCGGGTACTTCGAGCGCCCGCCGTCCGCATGACCCCCGCGGGCCCTTCCCGGCGACGGGAGGGGCCCGCGGGAGGAACCGGCACCGACTGCTAACAGGCCCCAGGCCTCCCCGCGCGCCCCGGACGAACCCCCGCCCCTTACCACCCCGTACGGCACCCAGCAACCGGAACGTACCCCTCCCGCCTCCCGCGAAAGGCCAGCGCATGCACTCCGACGCCCCGTCCAGCCCGTGGATCCGGCGTTTCCACCCGGCACCGGAGGCCCGGCGGCGCCTGGTGCTCCTCCCGCACGCCGGGGGCTCCGCGAGCTTCTTCTTCCCGACCTCGCGCGCCCTCTCGCCGGCGGTGGACGTGCTCGCCGTGCAGTACCCGGGCCGGCAGGACCGGCGCCACGAAGCCCTGGTGGACGACCTGGAGACCCTGGCGGACACGGTCGCCGCGGAACTGGCACCGTGGACGGACCGCCCCCTGGCGCTGTTCGGCCACAGCCTCGGGGCGCTGCTCGCCTTCGAGGTGGCCCGGCGGCTGGAGGCGGGCGGGGTGGTGCCGCACAAGCTCTTCGTCTCGGGCCGCAGGGTGCCCGCCGACCTGCGCGGCGAGCAGGTGCACCTGCTCGCCGACGACGCGCTCGCCAAGGCCGTGAAGGAACTGGCGGGCACCGAGCTCCCGGTCCCGGACGACGAGTTGCTCAGGCTCGTGCTGCCGCCGGTGCGCAGCGACTACAAGGCGCTGGAGACGTACACGTACCGCCCCGGGCCGCCCCTCGCGGCGCCGGTGATGGCCCTGACCGGGGACAGGGACCCGAGGGTGACCGTCGAAGCGGCCCGCAGGTGGGCCGCGTACACGGTGGGGGACTTCGAACTGCGGGTCTTCGACGGCGCCCACTTCTACCTCGTCGGCAGGGCCGACGAGGTGGCGGCCCTGCTCAGGGAGCAGTGCGCCTGAGCCCGCCCTGCCCGCCCTCGCCCCCCGCCGGAACCCCGCCGTCGTCCGCCAGGACGTGGCCCGTGCGCAGCCAGGAGAGGACCAGGCCGACGATCTCGGCGTGGTCGAAGTCCTCCTCGCTGAGCAGCCGTTGCAGTCGCAGGCCGTCGGCGAGGGCCACCAGGACCCGGGCGGCGGTACGCGGGTCGACCTGGGCGGACGGCGCCCCGGCCGCCTGCTCCTCCTCCAGGGCGGCGGCGAGTTGTGTCACCAGGTTCTCGTAGCGGTCCACGAACCACTCGTGGGTGGGGTGCTCCACGCTGGTGCTCTCGGCGGCCAGCACCGCGAAGAGGCGGGGGAACTCGGGCTCGCGGGCGTTGTGCCGCAGGGTCTGCACGAAGGAGTCCGGGGTCACGTCCGAGCCCTGGGTGCCGAGTTGCTCCTCGGTGCGCTCGTCGCGGTGCTGGAGGACGGCGACCAGGAGGTCCTCCTTCGTCGGGAAGTAGTGGAGCAGGCCCTGCTGGGTGAGGCCCGCGGCGGCGGCCACGGTGGCGAGGGAACCGGCGCGGTAGCCGTTCCGGGCGAAGACGCGGGTGGCCTCCTCGACGATGCGCCGCCGACGCTCCGCGCCCTTGGGCGTGGTCCTCGGCGTGCTGCTGCTGGTCATACCCGTCTCTCCGTCGGTCCGCGGCGGGGCGATCGCCTCACCTGTGTGCCGTCATTCTCCCGGCCGTCACCTGCTCCTGAACCGCCCCTGGATTATCTACCGAGCACTCGGTAATTTCTCTCGCGGGAACCTACCGAGTAACAGGTAGTTTCTGTAGGGTCTCGGATCGCGGCAGGACCGCCCCGTCCGCCAAGCCTGGGGCGAGCCCGCCCGCTTCGCACGATTCCCCGCGACCCCCGGCGGCGCACCGGCCCGACGGGGGCTGGAGGCACGCATGGCAGCAGGTTCCGGGTTCCCCTCCGCACCGCCCGCTCGCCGGGGCGTCCTCGCCGCGGGTGCCACGGCCGGTCTGGCGCTGCTCACCGGCGGCTGCCGGTCCGCCGTCCTGGACGCCGTGCCGGATCCGCGCACCCCGCCGCGGCACGGCGGCACCCTCACCGTCGCCGCGTCGTCCGACGCCCAGCCGAGCGCGGTGTTCGCGACGCGGGACGGCAACACCGCATGGCGGCGGCTGGTCTTCGACACCCTCACCGAGCTGGACGACGACCGCACCCCCGCCCGCTGCTCGCCAGGACGTGGCAGCTCTCCGGGGACGGCACCCGGATCACGCTGCGGCTCCGCGACGACGTCCGCTTCCACTCGGGACGCCCGATGACCGCCGAGGACGTCGTCCACAGCCTCCAGCAGGTGTCCAAGCCCGCGAACGCCTCGCAACTGGCCTCGCTGGCCGCGCAGTTCACCCGTATCACCGCGTCAGGGCCACTTGAGGTCGCCATCACCCTCGCGAAACCGCTGGGGGCCGCGCTCTTCGACGTCTTCGAGATGACGCCGATCGTGGACCGGGAGGGCGCCGACGGCCTGCGGGACGGCTCCCGGGTGATCGGCACCGGCCCGTTCCGCTGGGGGCGGTGGCGGCCCGGCGTCCAGCTCAGCCTGGAGCGGAACCCGCACTACCGGGAGCCCGGGCGCCCCTACATCGACCGCGTCGAGATCCCCGTGATCACCGACCCGACGGCGCTGCTCTCCGCGCTGCGCAGCGGCCGCGCCCATATCGCGCAGGGGCTCGCGGCGCTGGACATCGAGGCGCTGCGCGGCGACCGCCGCTACCGCGCCGTCGACACCAAGGGCGGCATCCTGATGCCGCTCGGACTCGACGTGACCCAGGCGCCCTTCGACGACCGGCGGGTGCGGCAGGCCGTCGGCCTCGCCATCGACCGCGACCGCCTGCTGGCCCAGGTGCTCGCCGGGCAGGGGACGGCGACCGACCTGTGGTGGGGCGGCCAGGAACCCGGCCTGCCCGGCTGGTGCGCGAGCCCGGCCGGGTCGCGGGCCGTGCCCTGCTCACCGGGACCGACCTGCTGGCCCTGCCCGAGTCCGCGATGCGCGCCGTGCGCGGCAGGCGCATGGCCATGGTCTTCCAGGACCCGCAGTCGACGCTCAACCCGGTACTGACCGTGGGCCACCAGGTGGCCGAGGCGCTGACGGTGCACGGGGCGCACCGCGCGCAGGCCCGCGGCCGTGCCCGTGAACTGCTGGAGTGGCTCGGCATCCCCGACGCGGAGCGGCGGATGAAGGACTATCCGCACCAGTTCTCCGGCGGCATGCGCCAGCGCGTCGTCGTCGCGATGGCCCTCGCCAACAACCCGGACGTCCTGATCGCCGACGAGCCGACCACCGCGCTCGACGTGACGGTCCAGGCCGAGATCCTCGGCCTGCTGGTAAGGCTCCGCGACCACTTCGGCGTCTCCATCCTCATGATCACGCACGACCTGGGGGTGGTGGCCGAGCTCTGCGACGAGGTGATGGTGATGTACGCGGGCGGGGTCGTCGAGCGCGGCCCGGTCGGCACGGTCCTCCGGGATCCCGCACACCCCTACACCGCCGCCCTGTTGCGCGCCGCGCCCCGCCTGGACGGGGCCCGCGGCGCCCGGCTGCCCGCCATTCCCGGCAGTCCTCCGGACCCGTCGGACCTCCCGTCGGGCTGCGCCTTCCGGCCCCGCTGCACGCTGGCGGAGGACCGCTGCGCCCGTGCGGTGCCCGCGCTGCTGCCGCTGGGCTCCGGGGAACGCTCGGTGGCATGCGGGGTCGTGCAGGACGGGGGCGGCTCCGGAGGGGACGGGGCGGTGGGGGAGGGCTCCCGGGCGGACGGCATCGCGACGGCCGGCATCGCGGCGGAGGGTTCTCCGGCCGGTGCCGCATCGGCGGGTGACGGAGCGGTGGCCGACCGCCGCGGCCCGGTGCGGGCAGAACCGGCGGCGAGCGGCCCCGTGGGGAGCGGCCCGGTGGCGCGCGGCGGCGAGGCGGGTCCCGCCATGGCGGGCGGCCGGGCGCCGGACATCACCGAACACCGGTCGCCCGTGCTGGACGTCAGAGGGCTGCGGGTGGACGTCACCTCGCGCGGGGGCCTGCTGGGCCGGCGCGGGCGACCGGTGTGGGCCGTCGACGGGGTCGACCTGACGATCGCCCGCGGCGAGACCATGGGACTCGTCGCCGAGTCGGGCTGCGGCAAGTCCACGCTCGCCCGCGCCCTCGTCGGCGCAGCCCCCGTCACCGAGGGCGAGGTACGCATCAGCCCACGGGGCGGGACCCGGCGGCGCGGCCGGACCGTGCAGTACGTCTTCCAGGACCCCTACGGCTCCCTCAACCCGCGCCGCACGGTGCGCCAGTCGCTGGGCGAAGCGCTTGACGTGGCGCACGCCGCGGGCGGCCGGGCGCCCGAGGAGCGGATGGTGGAGCTGCTGGAGACGGTCGGCCTCGCGGCCCACCACCTGGACCGCCGCCCGGGTGCCTTCTCCGGCGGACAGCGGCAGCGCGTCGGCCTGGCGCGGGCGCTGGCGGCGGAGCCCGAACTGATCGTCTGCGACGAGCCCGTGTCCGCCCTCGACGTCTCCATCCAGGCGCAGATCATCAACCTGCTGGCCGCGCTCCGCACCGAGCTTGGCCTGTCCTACCTGTTCATCGCGCACGACCTGGCAGCCGTGCGGCACCTCAGCGACCGGGTGGCCGTGATGTACCTGGGCCGGATCGTGGAGAGCGGCCCCGCCGACGCCGTGTACTCCGCTCCGCTGCACCCGTACACCGCCGCGCTGCTGTCCTCCTCCCCGGCGCCCGAGCCGGGTGGCCGGCGGGGCGAGCGCATCGTGCTCCGCGGCGACCTGCCCAGCCCGAAGGACCCGCCGGGCGGCTGCCGTTTCAGGACCCGTTGCCCCATCGGGCCGCTGACGCACCCGGAGCGCCGGATCTGCGCGGAGGCCGACCCCGGCCTGGCGGGCGGCGGCGACGCGGACGCCCCGGGCGCGCACCGGGCTGCCTGCCACTTCCCGGGCGAGCTGTCGGCGGGCAGGGGTGAGCGGGAGCGGGTGAGCGGGTGAGCCCCCGGGCGTGTGGGCGGCCAGGGCGCGGCGCCGGCTTCGCGTGCCGCCGGCTCACCGCGCCCCACCGGGCGCCGTGCGTGTGCCTGGCCGCGCCCGCACCTGGCGCCGATGAGGACCAGGGCGTGTGCCTGGCCGCGCCCGCACCTGGCGCCGATGAGGACCAGGGCGTGTGCCTGGCCGCGCCCGCACCTGGCGCCGATGAGGACCAGGGCGTGTGCCTGGCCGCGCCCGCACCTGGCGCCGATGAGGACCAGGGCGTGTGCCTGGCCGCGCCCGCACCTGGCGCCGATGAGGACCAGGGCGTGTGCCCGGCCCCGCCCGCACCTGGCGCTGTTGCGGCCCCCTGCGCGTGACCCGGTCCGTGGAGCCGGGGTCAGCCGGAGGTCCTGGCGGGTTCCTCGCCAGGACGGTCGACGACCGCGCGCTCCACGACGGCGTCGATACCGTAGAGCGTGTCGGTCGTGCCGCCTTCGGCCTTGTCCTTCGTGATGTACGACCGGGAGCCGAGATAGGCGAGCGTGTGCTTGTCGAAGATCCACACGTCCCGGGTCGCGGACCCGGCGTCCTCGCGGGTGATGCCGATGCCGTGCCGGCCGGCGGCGTCGACGGCGTCGGGGAGCTGGGTCACACCGGGAATCCCCTCGACGGCCTTGTAGAGAGCGGACGCGGTCTCGGGCGGCATGATCGTCGAGCGCAGCAGATCGCCGACCGTCCCGAAGACGGCCTGGTCCCTCGAATCGCCCTTCTCCACCCTGGTCTGGGCGTAGAGCAGCTTGAGCAGGGCCCCGGGGTCGGTGGGCAGCGAGGCCAGCCACGTGTAGGTGGGGTGGTCGATGCCCGCTCGGACGGGGTGGCTGGACTCGATGGGCAGCTGTTCACCGGGCATGATGGCGTCCTTGCCGGTTTCACGAATCCAGCCGGTCCTGGTGACGGAGCCCTGGCTCTGCGCGGTCCACACCTCCTGCTTGTGCGGGGCGCCGAGCCGCACCGGGCCGTCGAAGTCCCCCGTGTTCTCCCGGAGCAGGCTCTCGACGTACACGAACTGGCCGTCGTCCACCGGTGTCGCGCCGGTCTCCATGGCGGCGGCGGCGATCCGGTCGAGAGTGACGGAGGCGCTGGTCACCCTGGCGGGTGGGGTGGTGGATCCGGCTGCCGGGGCGGAGCCGTGCCCGCCGGAGAAGGTGATGACCAGAGCCCCGGCCAGGGCCATCGACACGGCCGGCAACACCACGACCGGGCGCGGGAGCCGGCGCCGGCGCCGTGCCGGGGGTGTCCGGGCGGAGAGGGTGTGGTCGCGGTCGATCTGCTGCATCAGGGTTTCCTTGTGACGGAGGTGACGGCTCGGCGAGAGGTCCCATTCGGCCGATCCCAGCAGTTCCTCGGCCTCACTCCGGGTGGACCGGGCGCGAGGCGGGTTGTCGGCGTTCATCGGGTTTCCTCCTGCAGGAACAGGGCCGCGAACGCGGCCTCACTCTCCATCGCTCCGCGGGCGCCCGGCGGTTCCCCTTTCGGGCCCGGAAGCCGGCCGGAGCTGAGCCGGGCCAGTCGCGCCCGGGCGCGCGAGAGCCGCGACCGCACGGTGCCGACCGGGATGCCGAGGGCCTCGGCGGCCTGCTGGTAGTCCAGCCCGGACGCCACGCACAGGGCGAGCACCTCCCGGTCCTGGCTTCGCAGGTGGCGCAGGGCCTCGTGAACCACCATGAGGCGGCGGGCGTCGTCGATCCGGGCTGCCGTCTCGTCCGCGAAGTCCTCGACCGGACGGGGTTCTGGGCTGCGCGCCAGGAAGGCGAGCCGTCGGCGCAGACCACGGTTGGCGTTGTGCGCCTTGTGCGTGGCGATGCCGAGCAACCACGGCTTGAGCGAGCCGCCCTCCGGCTCCACCGATTCCCGGGTGCGCCAGGCGGCGAGGAAGGTCTCGGACATCGCCTCCTCGGCGTCCGACCAGTTGCCGGTCAGCCGCAGGGCATGGTTGTAGACGGCCCGCGCGTTCTGGTCGTACAGCTCGGCGAACGCCGCACGGTCCCCCGCCCGTATGCGCGCACGCAACGATTCCGCTGGTTCTGTATCGCTCACACTCTTTACGCTCCGCCGCCCCGGCCCCGGTTCCTGTGGCACGCGCCACACCACTGCCGGAAGCGACAGGGTGCTGCCGAAGCGTGCGTATCACAGGGGCACGTCGGCCATGCACGCCAGGCGTCACCGCACGCCGGGCGTCACTGCGCGCCGGCCATGCACGCCGGGCGTCACCGCATGGCAGCCGCCTTGGCGAGCGCGTCCGCCGCCGTCTCGACGTCCCGGGATGTGGTCCAGCGGCCCAGCGACAGCCGAAGCGCCTCCACGGACCGACGGGGGCCGAGGCCCATGGCGGTCAGGACCAGGGAGGGGGTGCGGGTGCCGCTGTGGCAGGCCGAGCCGGTAGAGGCCGCGATCTCGGGGGTGGCGGCGAGGAGCGCGTGCCCGGGTGCGCCCTGGACGCTGACGTTCAGCGTGTTCGGCAGCCGCTGCCCGGCGGGGCCGTTGAGGTCTACGCGGCCGGGCAGTGCGTCGGCCAGGTTCCGGTGCAGGGTGTCGCGGAGTGCGGCGACGCGGGCGGGCTCACCCCGGGCCAGGTCGTCGGCGGCCAGCCGGGCGGCGGTGCCGAGCGCCACCGCCAGAGCGGTGCTCTCGGTGCCGGCGCGCAGTCCGCGTTCCTGGCCGCCGCCGTAGACGACCGGCTCCAGCCGCACGCCCTGACGCACGTACAGCGCGGCGGTCCCCTTGGGTGCGTACATCTTGTGCCCCACCACGGTGAGGAGGTCGACGCCCAGCGTCTCGACGTCGAGGGGGACCCTTCCGGCGGCCTGGGCGGCGTCGCAGTGGAACAGTGCCCCGTGCGCACGGGCCAGGGAGGCGAGTTCGGCGACGGGCTGGAGGGCGCCGGTCTCGTTGTTGGCGGCCATCACCGACACCAGCACGGTGTCGTCGTCGAGGGCGGCGGCCAACGCGGCGGGGTCGAGCAGTCCCTCGCCGTCGACCGGTAGGACCGTCACGCGCGCCCCGTGCAGGCGTTGAAGGGCGCGGCAGGCTTCCAGGACGGCGGGGTGCTCCGTGGCCTGGGTGATCACGTGCGGGCGGCGCCGGCCGGAGCCCAGGACCGCGCCGCGCGCGGCGAGTTGGTCGGCCTCCGAACCGGACGCGGTGAAGACGATCTCCGGCGGGCGGGCGCCGATGAGCGCGGCCACCTGCTCGCGGGCGCGGGCCAGAGCGGCCCGCGGTCCGGCGCCGTACGGGTGGTCGCTGGAGGGGTTGCCGAAGAACGTGGTGAGGTGGGGCAGCATCGCCTCGGCGACACGCGGGTCGACGGGAGTGGTGGCGTTGTAGTCCAGGTAGACCACTTCACCCGTCAGCCCGGGATGCGGCGGCAGGCGGTCGGTCAGGCCGGCTGCCCCCGCGAAACGGACCGGTGCGTCCGCGCGGCAGGGCGACGCGGGCGCCGGGGCGTGTTCCATTGCCGCACGCTAACGGGACGATGCCCCGGGACGCCGGAGTCGCGGCCCCACGCTCACCTGGACGGCCGAGCACCGGCGCGGGGATCCACCGGGATCGCGTCCGGACGCGCGGCCGTCTCGGGGTGCGGTGCGCTCCTTCCGGCTCCCGGAGCGGGAGGACTTCGCTCCTCCCGGCCCCTAGGCCGTGTCCGGCGGATCTTCGTGGGCCCGCGACTCCCCCACTGCCTGAAGGGCGTGGGTGGGGGTACCTCCCACGCCCGTTCAGGGCAGTGGGGGAGTGCCCCCAGCACCGCACCTCGCCGCGTTGTCGGAGTCATCCGGGTACGCCCCGTACGAGGATGATCCTCCGCCTTGCGATGCACGGCACCAGACGCCGCAGGCTGATCCACGAAGATCCGCCGGACACGGCCTAGATGTATTGCCCTGTGAGGTTGGGGACGCGGCTGGCGGGTGGTTGGCCTTTCAGCGCGGTGTGTCCGCGGTGGTGATTGTAGGTGTGCAGCCAGTCAGGGAAGGCGTCGCGTCGTTCCTGCTCTGAGCGGTAAGGGCGGGCGTAGGCCCACTCATCGAGCAGGGTGCGGTTGAAGCGTTCGACCTTGCCGTTCGTCTGGGGTCGGTAGGGCCGGGTTCGCTTGTGGGTGATCCCGGCCGCCGCCAGGGCATCGCGCCACAGACGGGACTTGTAGCAGGAGCCGTTGTCGGTCAGCACGCGCTCGACGGTGATCCCGCACGAGGCGAAGAACGCCTGCGCCCGGATCCAGAAGGCGACGGCGGTTTCTTTCTTCTCGTCGGTGAAAATCTCGCTGTAGGCCAGGCGGGAGTGGTCGTCGACGGCGGTGTGCAGGTAGCTGTAGCCGGCGCCGGAGCGGGTCTTGCGGCCCGCTTGGCGGCCAAGGATCTTGTGGCCGCCACCGTCGGGGATATTGCCGAGCTTCTTGATGTCGACGTGGACGAGCTCGCCGGGCCTGGCGCGTTCGTAGCGGCGTATGACGCGGCCGGTGGCCCGGTCCAGATGCGTGAGGCGGGCCAGGCCGTAGCGGGTGAGTACCCGGTGCACGGTGGAGGGCGCCAGCCGCAGAAGGCTCGCGATCCGTGCGGGGCCCCAGCGGCGCAGTACGCGCACCTTGATGATCCGCCGCTCGGTACGTGTCGACGTCTGGCGTGGGCTGGCGTGCGGGCGGCTGGAGCGGTCGGTCATGCCCGCCTCGCCGAGCCTGCGGTAGCGGTCGGCCCACCGCTGTGCCGTTGTCGGCGAGACCTGGAAGCGTTCCGCGGCCCGGCGCAGGGGCCAGTTGTCTTCCACGACGCAGCGGGCCAGCCGCAGTCGTCCTGTCTCGGTCAGGGGTGCATTACGGTGGGGCACGAGGGCCTTTCTGGTCGCCGGTGCAGATGTCGCAATCCACACCGAGCCAGAAGGCCCTCACCTATTTCAAGATCGCTCAGCCGTGGCGTCCGTCACCAACCTCCGTGGACAGAACACCTAGAGCGGGAGGATGGTGAGCACCGTGGCGTAGTCGAGGTCGGTGACCCCCGTCTCGGTGGCGCAGTCGGTGAAGGCCAGGTTGGGTGCCGTGAACGTCTCCACGACCTTCTCGCCCAGGAACTCGCCGGAGGTGACCGTGCCGGTCTCGGTGAGCACGGTGTTGGAGCCGATGTGGGCGGCGGTCGCGGTGAAGGAGAACGACGTCGACCGGCCGTCGTTCCAGTCGATCGTCTCCGTGCCCGTCTCGGTCAGGACGGCGTTGCAGCTGAGGTTCAGCAGTGCCGTCACGTTCCGCGTGCCGGCCGTGGCGCCGGAGCCGAGCGCCAGGCAGGTGCCGGTCGGGCTGTGTGCGTCGATGACGTTCAGCCGGCCGTCCACCGTCACCGTCGTGGGGCGGATCGTGTTGGTCAGGCCGGGGCTGTAGGTGGTGTAGCTCCAGCCGGTGCAGGAGATGGTGCCGGTCGCGGCGTCCGCGGGGGCGGAGGCGAGGGTGGCGTCGCCCAGGGCGAGCGCGACCAGGCCGGCCAGGGTGGTGAGCCGCTTCATTGCGATCATGGCGACGCCTTTCCGGGGAACGGGGGCCTACGGCGGTGGACGCGGGCACGCGGCGAGGCTCCTGCCTGCCGCGCAGGTCCCCGCCGAACGTGCCGCTGCTGAACATCCGCGCCAAACCGTAGCGTCGGGATACAACCCGATTTACCCGAACATGCTGTATCGGCCAGAAGGCGCCGTCGCGCGGGACCGCCGCCCGCCATGGCACGGGGGTGGTGAGGCCCGGGGGCCCGAACATGAGCCACGAGGCGCGGGGGTCACGCCGGCCACACCCTTCGCGGCGCGAACCGGACACCGTGCCGAACCGGACACCGTGCCGAACCGGACACCGTGCCGAACCGGACACCGTGCCGTCCCAGTGAGGCCGAAAACGGATCACGGCCTCGCCACGGCGCACGTAGGCTCGTGCAGCGCGTCGTCGGTCGGACGCGCCGGGCCTGTGCCCGAGTGCTGGCAGAAGGGGCGGTTCCGCAGTGCGTGCTCACGACGAAGAAGTCCTGGCCCGGATCGCCAAGGGCCTCGTCTACACCGAGTCGGAAGCGGCCTTCCAGGCACCCCTGCGCCGCACCGACCAGATCTTCGAGTACAACCGCACGCCACCGAGCGAAGCCGACAGACGCCGGTCGCTGCTCGTCGAGATCCTCGGCTCCGTCGGTGAACGCACGGTGCTGCTCCCGCCGTTCCACGCCGGCTTCGGCAGCAACGTCCACATCGGGGACGACTTCTTCGGCAACGTGAACCTCACGTTCGTCGACGACGTGGACATCCGCATAGGCGACGGTGTCATGATCGCTCCCAGCGTGACGCTGACCACGACGGGACACCCGGTGCACCCCGATCGGCGCGCCGACTTCGGACGGTTCTCGGAACCCATCGTCATCGAGGACAAGGTGTGGATCGGCAGCAACGCCGTGGTCCTGCCCGGCGTCCGTATCGGCTACGGCTCGGTCATCGGTGCCGGCAGCGTCGTCAGCCGCAACATTCCCCCGATGACCGTCGCGGTCGGAACGCCCTGCCGCGTGGTGCGCGCCATCACGGACGAGGACCTCACCACGCGCAGCGCCGGGTAGCGGCGCCGGCGGCGGAAGATTCCCGTACGCAACCGGTCCGCTCGGCCAGCGACGGCCCCCGCGACGCCCCCGGCGAGATGCCCCCCGGCGCGACGGCACCCCCGCGACGGCACCCCCGCCACGCCCCCGCCACCGCCTACAGCCCCACCTTGACCAGCATCTCGCTCAGCTCCGCCGGCATGGTGATCATGCAGTCGTGTCCGGTCGGCAGCTCCCGAACCGTTGCCGGGGAGCCGTTGGGCTGTGTCGCGGGAACGGGTCGCCGCGTGATGCCCTCGGGTGTCGCCCCGACGCAGTGGATGTGCGTGCGCGCGATGGCGTTCACGGCCGGGTTGTCCAGCCGGACCGGCTGTTGGAGGCAGCGCACCGGCTGGTCCGAGAGCATCGTGCGCAGCCATGCGACGTCCGCCGGTTCCGTGACCCCGAACAGCCCGAGGGGCGGGGGCATCTCGGGCAGGGGCGGAACGCGCCAGCCGCCCCCGGACGTGACGGCGACGTCGATCAGGTTCCGGGTGACGGGCTGGACGTCGACGGCGGTCTCGCCGTGCTCCGGGACCATCGCGTCGAGGTACACCAGGTGCCCGATCCGGTCCGGGACCTGGTTGGCCGCGGACGAGATGACCAGCCCCGCGTAGCTGTGGCCCACGAGGACCACCTCGGTCAGGTCCTCGTCGTGGATCAGCCCGACGACGTCCTCGACGTGCGTGTCGAGCCCCACCTCGGGACCGAGCAGGTGCGCCCTGTCGCCGTAGCCGGTCAGCGAGGGCGCGAACACCCGGTGCCCGGCGGCCTCCAGCAGCGGGACCACCCGCTCCCAGCACCGGCCGCTGTGCCAGGCGCCGTGGACCAGCAGGAACGTTGACATGGCTGGACGATCTCCGATCTCCCTCTTCGGGGCTGTGGAGGCACGGGACCATGGCGGTTCCTTTTGGTGACTCGGTACTCTTCAGGAACCGAAGACATCGTGGTGCACCCACCGTGCCTCGGGCAACAAGGCACATTTCGGTGCCCCGGTTCCCTGGAGGTAACCATGAGCGCAGCCGGTGGCGAGCCGAGCCGGGCACGGCAGGAGGACCCGTGCCGGACCCGTGAGGTGCTCGACATCGTCGGGGACAAATGGTCGCTGCTGGTCGTGCGCAACCTCAGCCGGGGGCCGCGCCGCTTCACCGAACTCAAGCGGGCCATCGACGGGATCAGCCAGCGCATGCTCACCGCCACCCTGCGGAGCCTGGAACGCGACGGCATCCTCACGCGGTCCGTCCGGGCCGTCATGCCGCCGCACGTCAGCTACGCGCTCACCCCGATGGGCAGGACCCTGCGCGAAGCCACCGCACCCCTGCTGGAGTGGAGCATCACGAACCTGGCAGGCATCGACGCCGCCCGGGCCGCCTACGACGCCCGTCCCCAGGCACCTTCGTAGCCGACCGGCGCACACCGGACAAGTCCCGACATCGAAGGCGTCCCGGCGAAGAACGGCGCAAGCCTTGACAGCAGGCGTCGCAGGTTGCAGCCTTTGGCAACGTTGTCAGACCGCTTGGCAACGCCTTCCGGCACGCCTCGTTCCGCCTTCCGTGCCGCCGTGGGCTTCTACTTGGGATTGGACCGCTCGGTCATGGCACAACACGCGAACCGCCCTTCCCGCAGATCCGTCGTCGCCGCCGGCTCGACCCTGCTCGCCGGCTTCGGCGTCTCCACCCTGTTCCCGGCGACGAGTTCCGCCGCGGCGCCCGGGGGCGCACCGGCCGCGGGCACGCCGCAGGGCGAGCTGGCCGCCTACCGCCCCGTCGAGGTGTCCTCGACGGACTACGCCCCCACCCCCGGCACCTTCGCCGTGGACAAGATCACCGCCAAGGGGGTGCGGGGCACGGGATGGCGTGCCGCGAAGGGCGATCCGCAGTGGATCTCCGTCGACCTCCAGGGCGACTGCCAGGTCTCGTCGATACGCCTCACCTTCGAGGGCGACGTGAACGACCCGGTGTTCACCTTCCCCTCCAGCGGCAACCCGTACGACGGCACGACCGGCAAGGAGATCCTCTCCAGCTTCGCCGTCGACTTCGTCGTCGAGACCTCCCGCGACAAGAAGTCGTGGACCAGCGTCTACCGCACCACCTCCGGTACCGGAGGGGTGGTGGACATCAAACTGGACAAGCCGGTCGCGGCGCGCTGGGTGCGCCTGACCGCCCGCAAGCGGTCCAGCGACAACCCCCTCGGACTGAACGGCTTCGAGGTGTACGGCACCGCGCCGGGCCACCGTCCTTCTGCCACCGGCTGGACCGACTGGGGCACGCACCACGGCAAGGCCCCCGCGTTGAAGGCCGCCGCCGACGGCACGGTGCCCCTGGAGTCCGGCTGGACGCTGACCATGGACGACTGGGCAGGCGGCGAGGGTGCGGACCTCTCCCGGACCTCGGTCGACACCAGCGGCTGGCTGCCCGCGACCGTTCCCGGCACGGTCCTCGCCTCGCTGGTCGACCAGGGACACCTGCCCGACCCGGTGGCCGGCCTGAACAACCTGCACGTTCCCGAGGCGCTGTCCCGCCACTCCTGGTGGTACAAGCGCGACTTCGAGCTGCCCGACGGCCTGCGCACCGGATCCGGGCGCCACGTCTGGCTGGAGTTCGACGGCGTCAACCACCAGGCGGACATCTGGCTGAACGGCAAGCATGTCGGCGGGCTGACGTATCCGTTCGCCCGCTCGGCACACGACGTGACGCAGCTGCTGGACGCGCGCGGTGAGAACGCGCTGGCGGTGAAGATCACACCGATGCCCGTCCCCGGCTCGCCCGGCGACAAGGGACCCGCCGGCGAGTCGTGGGTGGACGCCGGCGCCCAGCAGATGAACCTCAACTCGCCCACCTACCTCGCGTCGTCCGGCTGGGACTGGATGCCGGCGGTCCGCGACCGCGTCGCCGGCATCTGGAACCACGTCCGGCTGCGGTCCACCGGCCACGTCCTGGTCGGCGACCCCCGGGTGGACACCGCCCTCCCGGACCTGCCCGACACCTCCACCGCCGAGCTGACCATCGTCGTCCCGGTCCGCAACGCCGACACCGCCGACCACAAGGCGACCGTCTCGGCGGCCTTCGACGGTGTCCACGTCTCCCAGGCGGTCACCGTCCCGGCCGGCAAGAGCGTGGACGTCACCTTCACGCCCGACGCCTTCGACCAGCTGCGGCTGCGCAACCCCCGGCTCTGGTGGCCCAACGGCCTCGGCGACGCCGACCTGCACGACCTCACCCTGACCGCGGCGGTCGACGGAGCGGAGAGCGACCGGCGCACCTGCCGCTTCGGCATCCGGCAGTTCGGCTACGACTACAAGGTGCCGCTGCCGTTCACCAACGGCAGCGACTCGTACACCCAGTCCGTGGACGTCGGTGCGCAGCACGCCCAGCATGTGCGCGTCAGGTGCCTGACCAGGGCGACCGGCTGGGGCTCCTCGCTGTGGGCCCTGTCGGTCTTCGACAGATCCCAGCCCGGCAACGACCTGGCCCTGCACGCGACCGCCTCCGCCTCCTCGAAGGAGGACGACGACCACGGTCCTGACAAGGCCACCGACGGCGACCCGAACACCCGCTGGGCCTCGTCCCACGAGGACGACCAGTGGATCGCCGTGGACCTCGGCTCACCGCAGGCGTTCGACAGGGTCGACCTGGCGTGGGAGCAGGCGTACGCGCAGACCTACGTCGTCCAGGTCTCCACGGACGGCTCGACGTGGCAGGACGCGAAGTCGGTCGACAACAGGGGCGTACCGCTGCCGTTCAACACCGGTGACGCGAGCCTCCAGGTCGAGGACTTCACGGCTCAGACCGCTCGGTACGTACGCATCGACTGCGGTGTCCGCAACACCGGCTGGGGCAACTCCCTCTGGTCCCTGTCCGTGCTGGACAGCTCCTCGCCGGGCACCGACCTGGCGCTGCACAAGTCCGTCACGGCCTCGACCGAGGACTCCTCCAACCCCGCGTCCAACGCCACCGACGGCGACCCCGGCACCCGCTGGTCCTCGGAGTACCTGGACGACCAGTGGATACGGGTGGACCTGGGCTCCTCGCAGTCCTTCGACAGGGTGGCGATCGTGTGGGAGGCCGCCTACCCGAAGACCTACACGATCCAGGTCTCCGACGACGGCGACGCCTGGACGGACGTGAAGTCGGTGAGCAACGAGCCGGACCCGCTGAAGATCAGCGTGAACGGCGTGCGCGTGCTGGCCCGCGGCGGCAACTGGGGCTGGGACGAGCTGCTGCGCCGGATGCCGGCCGAGCGCATGGACGCGGCCGTGCGGATGCACCGCGACATGAACTTCACCATGATCCGCAACTGGGTGGCCTCCAGCGACCGGGAGGAGTTCTTCGCCGCCTGCGACGAGCACGGCATCCTGGTGTGGAACGACTTCCCGAACGCCTGGGGCATGGACCCGCCGGACCACGACGCGTACAACGCCCTCGCCCGGGACACGGTGCTGCGCTACCGGATCCACCCCAGCGTCGTCATCTGGTGCGGCGCGAACGAGGGCAACCCGCCGGCCGCGATCGACAACGGCATGCGGGACGCGGTGGAGTCCCAGGCACCCGGCCTGCTCTACCAGAACAACTCGGCGGGCGGCTTCATCACCGGCGGCGGACCCTACAACTGGGTCGAGCCGGAGAAGTACTTCGACCCCGCGACGTACGGAAGCAAGAGCTTCGGCTTCCACACCGAGATCGGCATGCCGGTCGTCTCCACCGCCGAGAGCATGCGCCACATGACCGGCGACGGGCCCGAGTGGCCGATCGGCGGCGCGTGGTTCTACCACGACTGGAGCGAGCACGGGAACCAGGCGCCGGGCGCCTACAAGGCCGCGATCGAGACCCGCCTCGACACCGCCAAGGACCTCGACGACTTCGCCCGCAAGGCGCAGTTCGTCAACTTCGAGAACGCACGCTCCATGTTCGAGGCGTGGAACGCCCACCTGTGGAACGACGCCAGCGGCCTCATGCTCTGGATGTCCCACCCGGCGTGGCACAGCACGGTGTGGCAGACGTACGACTACGACTTCGACGTCAACGGCATGTACTACGGATCCCGCGCCGCCTGCGAGCCCCTGCACGTGCAGGCCGACCCGCAGCGGTGGGAGGTCATCGCCGTCAACCACACCGCGAAGGCGCTCAAGGGTGCGACCGTGCAGGCCCAGCTGCACGACCTGGCCGGCAGGCAGCTCGGCAGCACCCTCAGCAAGAAGGTCGACGTCGCGTCCGCGGACACCACGTCCGCGTTCACCGCCGGATGGACGGACGACCTGCCCGACCTGCACCTCCTGCGGCTGACGCTGAAGGACGGCGCCGGCCGGACGCTGTCGCGGAACACCTACTGGCGCCACCGCACCCCGGCGGCCATGACGGCGCTGAACGCGGCCAAGCAGGTCACGGTCTCGGCCTCCATCGGGCACGTCACCGGCACCGGGCCGCGCCACCAGCTGACCGCGACCGTCAAGAACCGCGGCTCGGCCGTCGCGGCGATGGTGCGCCTGTCCCTGCTGGACGACACCACCAAGGAGCGCGTCCTGCCCACGCTCTACAGCCAGAACTACCTGTGGCTGCTGCCCGGCGAGTCGCAGGACCTCACGCTGTCGTGGCCGGCCGGAGCACTGCCGTCGGGTCACCGCCCGGCACTGAGCGTCGAGGCGTACAACGGCCCGCGGACGGTGGCCCGGGGATAGCGTTCGGGCCGCCGGCGGCCCCACCGGCGAGTTCCTGCCCGGGCACGTGGCCCGGCGTGGTCGCAGAGAATATGCGACCACGCCGGGCCACGGCCTTTTGTCGTGATGCGAGAGCCGGGTACAGGGCGGTGACGGGCGGGGGATCCCGGCGTGCACCTTCCCGGTCATCCCGTCGGTGATCACTTCGAGCTCGCCGGCTTCGAGCGCGCCGTACCGGGTGGTCGTTGCCGCAACACCCGCCGACACGTTCGTGCTGACCGGCAGATCAAGGGGCGTTGCGTCCTGCCGGGTAGGGATGGCAACGGACCGCGGACGTTGCCGGTTTCCCGGTTGCCCGGCGCAACGCTTCCGTCTGCCCTCATGGTGGGACTCATCGCAGGGCGTGCCCATTCGGGGCGCGCTGTCCCGGCCGGTGTTCGGCGGGTGAGAAAGGGCGGGTTCGATGGATCGATCGCTCGTGTCGGTGAGGACGGCACTGGTGCTGCTACTGGCTGTGTTATCGGGCGTGGGGGCTGGACTGCTTTCGGCGTCGGCCGGTGCCGGGACGGCGGCCGCGGTGCTCGCCGGGCTCACCACCACGGGTGGGGCCATTGCGGTGTTCAACCAGATGATCGCCGCAGACCCCGTCCACAACACGCCCGCCGGGCGGGAAGCGGAAGCGAAGGGCGGGAGCACCCGTGGGTGAGCTACGTCCTCTGGCCCAGGACCTGACCCCGGAGTCGCGTGCGTTGGCGATGGCGCTGCGGGAGCTGTTCGAGGGCCTGGAAGTCTCGGTTCGCCGCTACGCGGCCCGCCGCGTGCGTGACGCCGGCACCTTCTCGCGCTACCTCAGCGGCACCCGCCTTCCACCGCGGGAAGTCGTGACGGACCTCTTCACCGACGTCGCCGAACACCGTGGCATGGCCGCCACTCCGGATGCCATCGAGCTGGTGCGCCGTCTGCATCAGGCAGCCGTCGAATCCAGTGCCCCACCCCGTCACGCCGTCGAGGTCCTGGAGCAGCAACTCGCCGAGGCCGACCGCGTCTCCCGCCGCTCCACTGCCCGCGGCGACGCGCTCGGCGACGCGCTGCTGGACCGCAAACACCGCATCGCCGACCTTGAGGTGCGTCTGAACCAGCTTGAGGCGGAGTGGAGCGCGGAACGGGAGCGTGCCGAACACCTGGCCGCAGCACACCCCCACGCGACCGGTCTGTTGCATGAACGCGATCAGCTTCAAGGTGAGGTCTGCCGCCTGTCGGCCCAGCTCCACGAGACGCAGCAACAGCGCGATGAGGCCGAACAGCGCTGCGCTCTCCTGGAACGGCAGCTCGAAGCGGTCGAGCAGGTCCGGACCGCGGCCGCGATGGCACCGGCGGTTCCGCAGCCCATGCCCCGGGTCCTCATCGTCGATGACCAGAGAGACAACCTGCTGGCCATGACCGCTGTGCTGTCCACGCTCGACCAGGAACTGGTCGCTGTTTCCTCCGGCCGTGAAGCCCTCAAAGCCCTCCTCGATCAGGACGACTTCGCCGTGATCATCATGGACATCCAGATGCCCGATATGGACGGCTACGAGACCGCCGCCCACATCAAGAGACGGCCCCGCACCCGCGACGTGCCCATCATCTTCCTCACCGCCATGGGCACCGACCCCGAACACTCGGCTCGCGGCTACGCCGCCGGCGCGGTCGACTACATCGGCAAGCCCTTCGACCCCTGGGCCCTACGCGCAAAGGTCGCCGTGTTCACCGGCATCTATCTCGAACAGCAGCGCCTCGCGGGAAACCGGTGACCTCGGCTGTTCGCGAACGCGGTCACCGCCCCGGCGCGGAAGGCCCGATGTGGCGCCCGTTGCCCAGCGGCCACCGCGTCGAGAAGGAGGCGATGTCCGCCTCGGCGACGCCCGCCGCCCACAGCACGGACTGGCGCAGGAGCTGGCGGAACCACGGGTTGCCCCAGGCTCGGGCGTCGTGCCCGAGGGCCGTGTAGCAGACGCGGCCGGCGCCGTGCGGGTGGGCGTAGGCGACGGGCTGGGGGCCGTCGGGGGTGTCCCGCTCGGCGAGGATGTCGAGGCCGTCCACGCAGTCGATGAGGTAGTACTCGTCGTCGATGGCGAAGTCGTCCAGGTGGCGGGTGACCGGGTGGCCGGGGTGGACCCGGACGTCGAAGCGGCCCTCGGAGTCCGCGTCGCCGTGCGACAGGTAGCGGGAGCCGACGAGGTCGATGGCGGCCCGGTCGGCCTCGACGCCGCCGGGGCCGAAGCCGAAGAGGTTGCTGGCGTGCACCGCCACCACGCCCTTGCCGCCGTCCGCCACCAACGCGGACAGGGCCCGCTGCTCGGCCTCGTCGAAGCGGGGGCCCGAGAGGTACAGCACGTAGACGTCGGCCTCCGCGGTGGCCGGCATGGGGTCGGTGAACCTGTTCACGCCCACGCCGCGCGCCGCCGGGATGCCCGCTTCCACCACGATCTCCTGGAGCGCGAGGGCGGCGCCGATCAGGTCGTGGTGCAGGTCCGTGCCGTCCACCAGCACCAGCGCGGACGGAACCGCTCGCAGCTTCAACGCCTACCTCCGGTGCGTCCGGTGTCTCCTGGCACCCGGACCTTACCAGGCACAGGCAATACCAGAGAATACCAATAAAGACCTCAAGTGATACCACTTGTACCAAGGGGAGACGCCGAGTAGCGTCCGAGCGAATCCGCGCTACCCCGGGAGAGCAGCAGTGCCGACCGTCCTGACCAGTCATCTCGGATACAACACCGACGCGTCGAAGAAGGCCGTCGTGCTCTGCGCCGAGCCCACCGACGTCCTGTCCGCCGCTCTCGTCGACACGGAGTCCGGCACCCGGACCGAGCTGGCGCCGGGCCCCGAGCAGACCGTGGACCGGTGGTCGCTGGGCACGTTCCGGCGCATCGACTTCAGCGGGGTTCAGACACCCGGCACCTACCGCGTCGAGATCCGCACCGCCGGCGGCACCCACACGTCCGAGCCGTTCGACATCTCAAGCGGGCGCCTCCAGGCGGCGACCCTCTCCGACGTGCTCAACTACTTCAAAGCGGTGCGCTCCAGCGGCGAGATCGACCGCAAGGACCGTGCCGCCCGCTTCTACGACGACGACTCGGGCCGCACCGTGGACGCCCGCGGCGGCTGGCTCGACGCCTCCGGCGACTTCAGCAAGTTCCTCAGCCACCTCAACTACACGCGCATGATGAGCCCCCAGCAGACGCCGCTGTGCGCGTGGGCGTTCCTCGCCGCGCGCGACGAACTGCCCGCCACCCACCCGGCGCTGGCGAGCGCCCTGGACGCGCGCCTGCGTGACGAGGGCCTGCACGGCGCCGACTTCCTGGTGCGCTTCCAGTCCCCGGAGGGCTACTTCTACACGGCGATCTTCGACGCCCTCACCAAGGACCTCCAGGAGCGCGTGATCAACGCCCCGCTCCAGGACAGCGTGCGCACCCAGCGCTGGCAGGCCGCCTACCGGATGGGCGGCGGCCTCGCCATCGCCGCACTGGCCCGCGCGGCCACGGCCGGGGACCACGGCGACTTCACCGCAGAGGAGTACCTGGCCGCCGCCCGGCGCGGCTTCGCGCACCTGGAGGAGCACAACACCGACTACCTCTACGACGGCACCGAGACGGTCCTGGACGACTACTGCGCCCTGCTCGCCGCGACCGAGCTGGTCGCCGCCTCCGCCGAGGCCGACCGCGCCCCGTTCCTGGCCGCCGCCGAACGCCGCGCCGCCTCGCTCGCGGACCGCTACACCGACTCCGGGCGGGGCTTCGGCCACCTGCGCGGCGACGCGGAGGGCCGGCCGTTCTTCCACGCGGCCGAGCCCGGCCTGCCGGTCGTCGCCCTGCTGCGGTTCGCGGAGGCCTGCCCCGGCTCGCCGCTCGCCGCCGGTGCCAGGACGACCGCACTCGCCCTCGCCCGGGACGCGGTGTTCCTCGCCGACGAGGTGGCCAACCCCTTCGGCTGCGCCCGCCAGTTCGTCCAGCCCCTCGGCGGGGAGCCGCGGACCAGCTTCTTCTTCCCGCACGAGAACGAGACCGGGTACTGGTGGCAGGGCGAGAACGCGGGAATCTGCTCCACCGCGTACGCGGCCCTGCGGGCCGCCGCCCTGCCGGAGTGCGAGGAGGGACTGAGGGACCGGCTGCGGGTGCTGGCCGAGGACCAGCTCCAGTGGGTGGTCGGCCTCAACCCCTACGACAGCTCGATGATGCAGGGCCGCGGCCGCAACCAGGCCGTGTACTCGGACGTGTACCAGAACGTCCCGGGCGGCATCCTCAACGGCATCACCGCGGGCGTCGAGGACGAGCACGACATCGCCTTCATGCCGGCCGAGGAAGTGGCCAAGGGGGTCAAGTGGCGCTGGGCCGAGCAGTGGATCCCGCACTCGGCGTGGTTCCTGCTGGCGGCCTCGGCGGCGCGGTAGCAGGGGCCGCCTGCGGCGGCGGGGAGCCGGTCGCACGGTCTCGGGCCACCACTCACGCGGGCAGGGGCCCGGGGCCGGCCGGGAGATCACCGACTACGCGGCGGAAGTCGTCGTCCGGGTTCTCCCGCCCAGGGAAGGCGCTATGAGCCGTTGCCGGCCTGGCTGCGACGGACCAGTGCGGGGATCGCGGAAATGAATTCCGGTGTGAGTTGCTCCCAGATGATTCCTGTCCGGGGCCGGCGCGGCTCACACGGAAAGGTTTCGTCTGGAGTGATGACAAGGTCCACACGAAAGTCGTGTTCGGTGTCTGGCAGAGCCTCATCCACGACTTGCAGGGAGTGGACCGTGGTTGCGATGAGGGTGTGCGGACTCATGAGACCCGCCTCTTGGAGCAAGGCCACTTCAACGTCCGCATACCCAGCCCCCTTCCCGAGCCGCACACCGTCGCGGTTGACGGCAACACTTCCGCAGACCACGAGATCGATGGGCGGCATCTCATCCAAGTCCACCGGCTGCCCGAACTTCGCCGCTGAACGGTGGGCGGCAGCCTCAAGAGGGGGAACGGCAAGGCTCGCAGGATCCAGATAGAAGAACGGCTTCTCCGTAGCAAGCTTCGGGGACGCCATGTAGAGGTGCTTGCCGTCTTCGAGTGCCCGCACGCGAACGGGAAGCTGAGCCAGGTCGGGAACCGCTTTGACGACGTGCGCCGCCTGCCAGGCGGTATGTTGCGTGAGTCGGATAGCCGCGACATCTGAACCGACGAAGTCCGGGATATGGCCCGCAACACCCGAAGGCGCCGCACCCTCGCGCTCCAAGAGATCCCAGACCCGTTCACGGACTGCTTGTTTGGCACGCTGGACCTGTGCGCTGTTCACCCGCTACCCCCTTGTGCCCACCAACCGCACGTAATCTCCATGCCGATGTACAGCGGCCAATCGATAGCCTTCCGGAATGGCTGTAAGGAATCCCTCAGGGTTATCTGTGGTCCGTGAGTGCGGCGTGTGTGGCAGGTACGCAATCACCTGGTCCACCAGTCCCGCAGCGCTGAGCGCCATGGTTCGGTCCGAGGCTCCCACAATCAGCACGGAACGCGCCCCTGCCGCAGCCAACTGGCTTACAGTTTCGGCGAATTTCTCAGACGACGACAGGGTTGGCACTCGAAAGACTCCATCGCCGTGACTTCCCCCTCTTCCTTCCTCGATTCCTCCATCCTCGGTAACTATAAGATCATGTGACTCACGTAGCAAGGATAGAGTTCTCGGCACAGGACCATGGTCTTCTCCCCGAACGGGCAGCCCTTGTTGATCAGTCTCGCATAGCCATGTGACGAAAGGACGCGAGTTCTTGAGAGAGGAAAGCCAAGGCCCCAGGACCAGCAAGGCTTCGTCTTGGAGGAAACCGCACTCAACTTCTACACCCGCGCGCCGCAATAGTGCCGCGCCGCCCACTCCCCGCGACGTCGGGTCCATAACGGCAATCAGCACCCTTGCGATATCGGCGCTTATCAGGGCTTCACGGCACGGTGGCGTACGTCCGTAATGATTGCAAGGCTCAAGGGTGACAACCGCGGTTCCACCCCTTGCCTGGTTCCCGGCCGCTGCAAGCGCGTTTGTCTCCGCATGTGAGTCCCCCTTTCGGACGTGGTTACGTGCCGGAGGGGAGACCCCTGCGTCATAGGGCAACGTCTCAGCGACGCGCAGCGGTTGACTCGGGCACCGCCGTGACCACCGACGGCGCCCGAGCGGCCCGTGACCGGAAGCCTCAGCCCGCCCCCAGCCGCCTGCGGGCCAGCACCACGCCGCCCGCCACCGGCTGCACGTCCAGCAGGCGCAGCGTCAGCGACGGGTGCGATGCCGCGAGGCGGGTTCGCAGACCGTCGGCGAGGCGCGGCTGGTGCACCACGACGCTGCCCGCCGCGACGACCGTGTCGCCCACGGCGCCGCGGGCGGTCAGCTGGGCCACCAGCGTCTGGAGGCCCCCCGCGGCCTCGTCCACCACGCGCGCCGCGAGTGCCGAGCCGGCGTCCGCGGCGTGGAACACGGCGGGTGCACCGGGGCCCCAGGCGCCGGGCTCCGGGCGGTCGTTGACGCACCGTGCGAGCGCGGGCGGATCCGCCGCGCCGAAGTGCGCGAGGAGCGCGGACAACAGGCCGTCGTCGCCGAGCCCCGCGTCGTGCGCGGACAGCGCCGCGCGCGTCGCCTCCCGCACGATCGCGGGCGCGCTGCCCTCGTCGCCCAGCACCCAGCCCCAGCCGCCCGCGAACAGCACCCGCCCCTCCGCGTCCGCTGCGACGCCGATGGAGCCGGTGCCCGCGATCAGTCCGATGCCCCGGTCGAGGCCGGCGGCGGGCACCAGCAGGGCGGCGTCGTTGACGACCACCGCGGGCACGCCCCCGAGGGTCTCGACGGCCGCGGCCAGGCGGGCGCAGTGCTCCTGCGTGTCACAGCCCTGCGCACCGATCCCGAAGGCGGCGATCACGTGCCCGGCCGGCACCGCGGCCGACAGCTCCGCCACCAGCCGCCGCGCCGCCGCGTCGACGGGGGACGCCTCCCAGTCGCCCGCGGGACGGCGCACCTGGGCGAGCGGCGTGCCGTCGAGGGCCGCCACGCTGATGTCGATCTTGGTGCCGCCGACGTCCGCGCCGACCGCGACCTTCACGAGCGCGGTCCTTCCAGCGCCACCTTGATGTCGGCGTTGTCGAACACGAACTCCTCGACGTCGACACCGCGGAGCTCCGCCACGGCCTCCACCAGGATCTGGGTGACCAGGACCTCGACGACGGCGCGTTGCGCGGCCGGCAGGTCCGGCACCCGCACGTGGTGGACCAGCGGCGTCCGCGCGACCGGCTCGCCGCCGACGAGGACGGCCGGGTGTCCGGCGCTCGCGAGGGTCTCGGCGATGGCGGCCTCGCGCGCGCCGCCGAAGAGCACATGGACGCTGTCCCCGGCCGACTCCATCGAGCCGTGCAGGTACTGCCGCGTGCTCATGCCGGTCGACTGGATCCGCGCCACCTCCCTGAAGAGCAGCGCGCTCTCCTCCGCGGAGCCGACCGCGGGCCCCGCGCCGACGAAGTCCGCGGAGGACACCGCCCGGAACAGCGGTGCGAGCGCGCGCACCTGGTCGGTCAGATCCCGCTCGGCGGCCGCGAACACCTCCGCCAGCTCGGCCCAACCGGAGTGGATACGACCGCCGTCCCAGGCGTCGGCGAGCATGCCCGTCGCGGCGACGGTGGCGGTGTAGCCGATCGTCGACGCGTAGCTGTCCGGGATGCCGCCCAGGCCGAGCACGACCGGCGACAGGTCGGCGATGGGGGAGGGGACGGCGTTCACGACGGCGTACCGCTGCTCCGCGGGCACCGACTCCAGCACCGCCAGCGTCTCCGCGCTGCGCCCGCTCTGCGACACGCCGAACACGGGGTGGCTGCTGGGCGGGAACGGCAGCGGATGGTCCCCGGCGCCCAGCCGCCAGGAGTGCACGCCCCGGCTGCGCAACTGCCAGACGGGGGCGCAGACCGCGGCCAGGCTGGCGCCGATGCCGACGAACACGGGGCCGGGACCGGCCAGCCTGCCCTCCTCGGCGAGGGCGGTCACCTCCCCGGTCAGCCGGGCGAGAGCCCCGGCGAGGTCGGCCGCCTGGGTGGCGCGGGCGGCCGCATAGCTGATGTAGCCGTCGCTCATGTCTGCTCCATTCCATGGGGCGCCGTCATCACGGGCCCCGTCGGCGTGCCGGGCCGTCCGCCCCCGCTCCGCGTCATGCCTCGGCACTGCGCGCGAAGGACGTGCGCAACCGGTAGCGGTCGCCGGCATAGCGGATCGTGGAGGAGAGCAGCGGGCGCTGTGCCGGGTCCCGGACGATCTGGTGCATCTCCAGCACCGGGGTGCCCGCGGCGATGTCGAGGTGCGCGGCGAGAGAGGCGTCCGCGGGCCGGGCCTCGACCGTGGTCTCCGCGCGGTCGAGCCGGTGGCCGAGGCCGGTGAGGATGTCGTACAGCGAACCGGTGGTGAAGTCGACGTCGTCGAAGCCCTCGGCGACGCCGGCCGGCAGCAGGGACTCGTCCACGGCGATGGGGACGTCGTCCATCATGCGCACCCTCTCCAGCCGGTAGACCGGGGTGCCGGGGGCGATCTGGAACGCCTCGGCCTCGTCCAGGGTGGCCGGCCCCATGGCGCGGCGCAGGACGCGCGAGGTGGCCGTCAGGCCCATCCGCCGAGCCGTCTCCGTGAACGACTCCAGCCTGTTGGGCCAGTCGCCGCGCTCGGGCACGGTGACGTACCAGCCCCTGCCGTGCGCGGGCCGCAGCACGCCCTCCTCGACGAGCGCGGTGAGCGCCTTGCGCAGGGTGACACGGGAGATGGCCAGCATCCGGCAGAGCTCGCGCTCCGGGGGCAGCCGCGCGCCCGGCCGCACCTCGCCGCTCTCGATGCGGCCGCGCAGCGCCGCCTTGGCCTGCGCCCAGAGCGGCTCCGGGTAGGCGGCGGGCAGGGGGCGCCGGGTGCCGGCTCCGGCGGTCATCCGGCCACCCGGGGCGCCTGCGCGCTGGTGCCGCCGATGAACCCGGAGGGGGACCCGGAACCGAGGGGGCCGACGCCGATCACTGTCTCTTCTTCCTTCCATGCCGTCCGCGGCCGCTGCTGGGCACCGGGGTCGGCTCTCATGATAGCAAGTGGTGTTGCTAGTGGTGTTGCTTTGGTCTTATAAAGGTAAGCACAAGGTCGCTAGGTCGTCTCGACATGTCGACCCTCCTCCTGACGGGGTGAAGCCGCCTCCGGTGAGGCGGGTTCAAGCCCTGGTCACCCCGGTCGTCATGCCTCACCCAGCAGCCGGTCCATCGCGCTGTCGAGCGCGGCGTTCACCACGTGCAGGGCGGGGTCGGCGTCGTAGTGCGCGAGCACCTCCCGGGCACCCTCGGAGAACGACACCTCGGGCGCGAAGCCCGGCACCAGCGCCCGGAGCTTGGAGGTGTCGAAGAGCATCGAGTGCCGGAAGTCGTGTTCCAGCACCTCCCCCCAGCCGGGCACCTCCTCGGCGATCGACTCGCTGGAGCGGTGCCGCAGCACGGGGCTTCGCACGCCGGCCGCGGCGGCCAGGGTCAGGTGGATCTGGTCCCAGGTCAGGATGTCCCCGCTCAGGACGTTGACGCTCTCGCCCAGTGCGTGGCCGTTGCCGAGCAGCGGCACGAAGGCGCGCGCGAAGTCGCTGGAGTGCGTGAGCGACCACAGCGAGGTGCCGTCGCCGTGCACGACCACCGGCCGCCCCCTGCGCATCCGGTCGATCGCGGTCCACCCCGCGAGGCTCGGGATCACCGTGCGGTCGTAGGTGTGGAAGGGCCGGACGATCGTGAGCGGGAAGTCCGCCGAGCGGTACCGGTCCTCCAGCAGCACCTCGCAGGCGACCTTGTCCCGCGCGTACCCGAAGACCGGCTGGCGGCGCGGGCTGGACTCGGTGATGGGCAGGTTCGGCACCGGGCGCCCGAAGACGGAGCAGGTGCTGATGAACACGTACTGGCCGGTGGCGCCAGTGAACAGCTCCGGGTGGCCGCGCACGTCGTCGGGCGTGAACCCCACCCAGTTGACGACGGCGTCGAACTCCTCGCCGCCCAGGGCCTCCCGCAGCGCGGTCGTGTCCCGGACGTCCGCGGCCAGCCGCCTGACCCCGGGTGCCAGTGGCCGGCGCGGCTCGCCCCGGGTGACGACCGTGACCTCGATGCCGCGGCGGACGGCCTCCGCGGCGGCCGCGGAGCCGATCATGCCCGCCCCGCCCAGGAAGAGCACCTTCATGCCCGCTCCCCTCCTCCGGCACGGCTCACGCCGCCCTGTCCGTGGGTACGGCCTCCGCCGTCCTGTCCTTCGGTACGGCTCCCGCCGTCCTGTCCTTCGGTACGGCTCCCGCCGTCCCGTCCTCCGGCACGGCTTCCGCCGTCCCGCGTGAGGCCCCGCCCGACCAGGTGGTCGCGGCTGCGGCGCAGCGCCTCGAACGTGTCGACGTCCAGCCGCTCCAGCTCGACGATGTGCCACCTGATGCCCGACGGCACGGCGAGGGCCCGGGCCCAGTCGATCCGGCCCTCGCCGATGGGCACCATGACGTCGTCCTCGTAGCTGACCGCGGGACCGTCCTTGACGTGCACGAACCGCACCCGGTCGGCAAGGCGGCCGATCACCTCCGCGGGGTCGGCGCCGCCCATCACGGCCCAGTACGCGTCCAGTTCGACCAGGACGCGGTCGTCCAGCTCGTCCAGGAGCAGGTCGTACGCCTGGCGGCCGTCGAGGATCCGGGAGAACTCGGCGAAGTGGTTGTGGTACGCGATCCGCATGCCGCGCCCGGCGGCGCGCTCCGCCGCCTCGTTCACGCGCTCGGCGCCCCGGCGCACGGCGTCCGGGGAGTCGAACTCCTCGCGCTCCATGCTCCACACCAGCACCTCGGCGCCGAGGTCCGCGTTCTCGTCGAGGATCGCCTCGGCGCGGGGACCTGCGGGGAACGGGGTGTGGGCGCTGGTGAGCACGAGGCCCGCGGCGTCGATCGCGCGGCGCACCCGGGCCGGGCCGAAGTGCTCGACGAGACCGTAGGTCTCGATGCCGGCGTAGCCGAGCCCGGCCAGGCGCTCCAGGGTGCCCTCCAGGTCGGCGCGGGCCTGGTCGAGCACCGTGTACATCATGACGCCGAGGTCGGCCGGCATCGTTCCTCCCTGCTGTCTCACCGTCGCGTCACCCGGGACCGCCCCGGGGGCCGCCCGGCCCGCTGACCGGCCGGGGGCCGGGTCGGTCGGGCCGGACGGGGAGGTCGGAGCGGCCTGGTCGGCCAGGTCGGCCGGCGGGCGGAGGGGCCTGCTCATACGGGCTTCAGCCGCAGCGCGACCACCACATTGGGCACCGGGCTGAAGTAGGGGTTGTCCGGCGTGGGGAAGCCGGTGACCTTCGCGGTGCTCCAGTTGCCCGGGCTGCTCCAGTAGAACAGCGGTATCCAGGGCAGGTTCTCGACGAAGATCCGCTCAAGACCGTTGACGATCTTCTGCCGGTCGGCGTCCCTGGCCGCGCTCGGGTACTGCTTGAAGAGCTGCGCCGCTTCCGCGTTCCTGAACCGCTCGATGTTCTGGTACGTCGGCGTCGACTTGCCGATCGGGTAGTACAGGTTCGGGTTGCTGGTGTCGTTGTAGAAGTTGAAGGCACGCGGCGCCGGGCCGACCGGGTAGCCCATGGTCGAGTCGAAGTCGCCCTTGGCGGTCAGCTCGTTGATGTCGGTGACCGTCGTGGTGTCGATGGTCAGCTTGATGCCGATGTCCTTGAGCTGGGAGACCAGCACCTGGCAGCGTGAGGCGATGTCGGTGTACGCGGAGGGGAAGCTGATCGAGAACTCGACCCGCTTGCCGCCCTTGTGGAAGTAGCCGTCGCCGCCCTTGGCGTAACCGGCGTCGGTCAGCGTCTTCTCGGCCTTCGCCTTGTCCTGGACGAAGTCGACACCCTGGAACTGCGGCGCGATCGAGTCCTTGTAGGCGGGCATGGGCAGGCCCGTGACGCTGGTGGCGGGCACGTCGTGCGTCGCCGCGGCGACCTGCTTCCTGTCCACGCCGAGGCTGATGGCCTTGCGCACGGCGAGGTCGCTGAGCGGCCACCGCTCCAGGTTCGGTATGAGGCCGTCGGTGCCCGCCAGCGGGGCCCAGTAGTGGTTGTCCTTGCTGCGCGAGAGGTACACCTTGTCGGCGTCCGCGATGTAGGTGCCGCCCCAGTCCGCCTGGCCCTGCACCAGCGCGTTGGTCATGCTCTGGTTGTCCTTGTAGGCGACGAACCGGATGCTGGTGAGCGCGGCCTTCTGCTGCCAGTAGTGGTCGTTGCGTTCCAGGACGTAGCTCTGCGCGGAGAACTGGCCGAGCTTGAACGGGCCCGTGCCGACCGGGTTCTTGTCCGTGTACGTCGTCGGGTCGCCGGCCTTGGACCAGATGTGCCGGGGGAGCATCGGCGTCGACACGATGTTCGTGAAGAACTGCTCCGAGGGCTCGGCGAAGGTCATGACGACCCCGGTGGCACCGGTCGCCTTGACGGTGTCGAACTTGATGCCGTTCACGTTGAGCGCCGGGTACTTCTTCAGCAGCTCGAAGGTGAACACCACGTCGTCGGCGGAGAACGGCTTGCCGTCCGTCCACGTCACGCCGGACCGCAGCGTCAGGGTCAGCTTCTTGTTGTCGGCCGCCCACGCCCACTTCTGGGCGAGCCAGGGGATGTCCTTGCCGATGTCGACCGTGTTGATCTGCACCAGCGGCTCGTAGATGAACCCGCCCGCGCCCTGGTTGGTGTACGTGAGGCCCTGGGCCGAGTGCGGCAGGAACGGGTTGAAGGACTGCGTCAGGTTGTCGGACTGGCCCGCGACGACCAGCGTGCTGCCCCCGCCGCCGGATCCGGCGCCCGCCGACGGGGAGCAGGCGGCCAGGGCGACGCCGCCGGCGGTCGCCAGGGCACCCGCGAGAACGCTTCTTCTCGTCGGCTTCGTGAAGAGGGCGCCGGCCGGGCCGGCCGGGGGTGGTGGAGTGCTCACGGTGCATCTGCTCCTTGTGCGTGGGGACGGGGGGCGGCGTCTGGGGGCCGGGTCACTGCCCGGCGGGTTCGGAGGGCGCGGGACCGCTGGTGGCGGGGCCGGAGGTGGGGCCGGCTGCGAGGTCAGGGGTGACGCCGGTGGTGAGGCCGGCCACCGCCGCGGTGTTCTCGGCGCGTCGCGCCCGGGCCTCGGGGTCGTCCGCGTACAGCCAGCAGCGGGCCGCATGGCCGGACGGCAGGTCGAAGGACGGCGGTGCCTCGCGTGCGCAGCGGTCCATCGCGAACGGGCAGCGCGGATGGAACCGGCAGCCCGCGGGCGGCTCGATGAGGCTCGGCGGCTGCCCGATGTCCCGCACCCGGGGCGCGCCCGCACGCGAGGGGTCGGGCGCCGAGGAGATCAGCAACTGCGTGTACGGGTGCGCGGCCTGCTGCGTCACCGCCTCCGAGGGACCCGACTCCACGACCTGCCCGGCGTACATCACCGCCGTGTCGGCGGCGAAGTAGCGGGCGGAGGCGATGTCGTGGGTGACGTAGAGCATCGCCGCGTCGCGCTCCTCGGTCAGGCGGCGCAGCAGGTTGAGGATCCCCAGGCGGATCGAGACGTCCAGGCTGGAGACCGGCTCGTCCGCGAGGAACACCGCGGGGCTCGCGGTCAGCGCCCGCGCGATCGAGATGCGCTGGAGCTGCCCGCCGGACAGCTCGTGCGGGTACTTCCCGGTGAACTGGCGCGGCGGCACGAGGCTGATCTGCTCGAAGAGCCGGTCGACGACGCCGTCCTGCTCCGCGCGGCTCTTGCCGGGATGGTGCAGGGCGACCGCCCGCCGCAGCGTGCTCGCGATCGTCGCCACCGGGTTGAAGGACGCGAACGGGTCCTGGAGGATGAGCTGCACCTCGCTGGTGTACGCGCGGAACGCGTTCCCGCTTGTCGCGCGCACCGGCTCGCCGTGCAGCCTGATCTCGCCCTCGGTCAGCGGGTGCAGCTGCGCGAGCAGCCGGGCGAGCGTCGACTTGCCCGATCCCGACTCGCCCACGAGAGCGGTGATCCGGCCCGCGTACAGGCTCAGGGAGACGTTCTCCACGGCGTGCACCACGCGCCGGCCGCCACGGCCGGGTATCGCACTGCGCACGGGGAACCGCTTGGTCACCCCGACCGCTTCGAGCACCGGCTCGCGGCGCGTGCCGGCGGCGCGTGCGGGCCCGGCCCCGGTCCCGGCCTCCGAGCCCGTCCCGGCGGCGGCTCCTGCGGCGGTCCCTGCCGGGCGAGCCGAGCCGCCGGCCGTCTGCCCGGCGCTCACTGCTTCTCACCCATCGCCACTTCGGCCTCCGTGTCCTCGCCGTTCTCCGCGCTCTGGCCGCTCGGGCCGCTCTGGCCGTTCCCACTGCTCTCGCCGCCGGTCCCGGCTTCGTCCTCGCCGTTCGCGTACAGCAGGCAGGCAGCCTGGGCCGCCGCCCCGTCCCTCGTGGGCCCCTCGATCCGGTACAGGGCCGGCTGCCGCTGCGAGCAGGCCTCGAACGCGACCGGGCAGCGCGGATGGAAGGCGCACCCGGACGGCATCCGGCGCAGGTCGGGCGGCGACCCGGTGATGCCGGTCAGCTCGCGCTTGGGGCCGCCCAGCGTGGGGAACGACGCGAGCAGGCCGCGGCTGTAGGGGTGCTGGGGCCGGCGGTAGAAGTCAGCGGCCGGCGCCGTCTCGACGATCCTGCCGCCGTACATCACCGCGATCGTGTCGGAGAGCTCGATGAGCAGCGACAGGTCGTGGGTGATGAAGACGACGGAGAAGCCCAGCGTGTCCTTGAGCTCCATGATCTTCTCGATGATCTGCCGCTGGATGACCACGTCGAGGGCGGTCGTCGGCTCGTCCATGACGATGATCTCCGGATCGAGCGCGAGGCCGATCGCGATCATGGCCCGCTGCCGCATCCCGCCGGACAGCTCGTGCGGGTAGGAGCCCGCGCGGTCGGTGGGGATGCCGACGATGCCGAGCAGTTCGAGGATCCTGGCCGCGCGCTCCTGGGCCGTCATGTGCGGCCGGTGCGCGGTGAGCGCGTCCTCGATCTGGGCGCCGATGCGCATGATGGGGTTCAGGGCGTGCATGGCCGACTGGAAGACGATCGACAGCTCCTCCCAGCGGAACTCCCGCAGCTCGTCGTCGGCCATCGACAGCACGTCCACGGACCTGCCGCCGGGCGCGGTGTACCGGATCTCGCCCCGCGAGACCCGGGCCGGGGGCCGGTGCAGCCGGGTGATGGCGTACGCGAGCGTGGACTTGCCCGACCCGGACTCGCCCGCGATGCCCAGCACCTCGCCGCGCCGCAGCGTGAACGACACGTCGTCGACCGCCCGGACCGAGCCGCCGTCACCCGCGTACTCGACCCGCAGGTCCCGCACGTCGAGCACCACGTCGGTGCTGTCCTGCGTGAACGGCGCCGTCGCGGGCCGCGGACCCGTGCCGCGGGCGGACCGCCGCGGGCGCCGGAGGCGCCTACCGCCCGCCTGGGCGCGCTGCGCCCGCTTGGTGCCGATGCCGGCCTGCCGCAGCCGCGGGTTGATGAACTCGTCGATGCCGAAGTTCACCAGCGACAGCGCCGTGCCGAGCACCGCGATGGCGAGCCCGGCCGGCACGAACCACCACCAGGCCCCGGTGAGCAGCGCACTGTTGACCTGCGCCCAGTAGAGGATGGTGCCCCACGACCACTGCGTGACGTCGGTGAGGCCGAGGAACGCGAGAGACGCCTGGGTGAGGATCGCGGCGGTGACGGTGCCGAGGAACGAGGCGGCGATGACCGCGACCTGGTTCGGCAGGATGTCCTTGAGGATGATCCGGGACGTCCGCTCGCCGGTCGCCCGCGCCGCCTCCACGAAGTCCCGCTTGCGCAGCGACAGCGTCTGGGCCCGCAGCACCCGGGCGCCCCACGCCCAGCCGGTCACCGAGATGACGAGGATGATGCCGAGCGAGCCGCTGTGCGGCAGGTACGCGGCGAGGATGATCGTCAGCGGCAGGCTCGGCAGCACCAGGAAGACGTTGGCGAGCAGCGACAGCAGTTCGTCGCCCAGTCCGCCGACGTACCCGGCCGTGATCCCGACGAGGACCGAGAGCACCGTCGTCACCACCGCCGCGCCGAAGCCCACCAGCAGGGAGGCGCGGGCGCCGTAGAGCATCTGGGAGAGGACGTCCTGCCCGTTCTGCGTGGTGCCGAGCAGGTGGGTGGCGGACGGCCCCGCCGTCACGTCGTGGCTGACGGCCGACGGGTCGAACGGCGAGATCCACGGGCCGATCACCGCGAGCACCAGGAAGACCAGCGTGATGACCAGGCCGGTGCAGGTGAGCGGGGAGCGCAGCAGGCGGGGCAGGAGCCGGGCGGGGCCGGCGGCGGACTCGGGCGCCGCTTCCGCCTCCGCGACGGCGGTTGCAGGTACGGCCATGGTCAGCTCTCCCTCGTCCTCGGGTCGAGGAACACGTAGGCGATGTCCGCGAGCAGGTTGGCGACCAGCACCAGGACGGTGATCAGAAGGAAGATGGCCGACATCAGCGGGTAGTCCGCGGACTGGGCGGCCTTGAAGAGCACCGTGCCGATGCCGGGGTAGTTGAAGACGACCTCGGTCACGATGGAGCCGCCGACGACGAAGCCGAGCGACATCGCGAACCCGGAGAACGACGGCAGCATCGCGTTGCGGGCCGCGTACTGGTACATCACCCGGCGCCGGGACAGGCCCTTGGCCTCCGCCAGCCGCACGTAGTCCTCGCTCAGCGTGGTGACCATCATGTTCCGCATGCCGATCAGCCAGCCGCCGACGGAGGCCACGACGATGGTCAGCGCGGGCAGCACCGCGTAGTACAGCGCGCTGGAGACGAACCCGCCGCTGAGCCCGATGGTCTGAGTGATCGCGTAGCCGCCGGACAGCGGGAACCACTTCAGGGTGATCGCGAAGACGAGCACCACGATGATGGCGAACCAGAAGTACGGGATCGAGGAGAGGAACGTGGTGACCGGCACGAGCGAGTCCAGCCAGGTCCCGCGCTTCCAGCCGGCCAGCATGCCGAGTCCGGTGCCGATGACGAAGCTGAGGACCGTGCACGCGGTGATCAGGATGAGCGTCCAGTACATGCTCTGGCCGAGCACCGTGCTCACCCTGGACGGGTAGTAGGCGTACGAGATCCCGAAGTCACCCGTGAACACGCTGTGCCAGTAGCTCAGATACTGGTGCCACAGGCCGGTGTCCTTCTGCCCGAAGAGCACCCGGAGCGCGCGGACCGCGGCGGGGTTCAGCTTGCCGTGGAACTGGTTGATCAGGTTGTCGGCCGGGTCGCCGGGCATGATGCGCGGAATGAGGAAGTTGAGGCTGATGGCCGCCCAGGCGGTCACCACGTAGAAGCCCAGTTTGGTGAGCACGGTACGCATGGCTCAGCTCGCCTCCGCCCGCCGCGCCGAGAGTGGACCCATATCCGCGACTCCTTACACCGGGCTCAACCATGGCTGTGCCAAACAGATACCACTTACTACCAGTTGCGAGCCAAGGTAAGGAGGATCGGCTGCCCTGTCTAGATGCGTGTCAGCAACGGTCCGGCAATATGTCCGGTGCCTGTGTGACACGTGAGGTGCTTCGACGCGCCCGTGGGGGCCTGAGAGGAGGCGGGCGAGGTGGACAGCATGGTGCTCCACCATGTACCACATAGGACCACATGGGGCCGGGAACCTCATAGGACCACATGGGGTGGGGAGCCTCAGCGCCCGAGCACGGGCAGCCCGGACAGGAGTCGCACATGAAGATCAGCCAAGTCGTCGGGCCGCGCACCTCCGAGGTCGTGGAGGCGCCGGATCCGGTGCCGGGCGACGACCAGGTGCTGGTGGAGGTGGTGGCCAGCGGGGTGTGCACCTCGGACCTCGGGCCCTGGCTCGGCCACGACCCGGCGAACGCCCCGGTGCGGCTCGGCCACGAGATGGTCGGCCGGGTCGTCGCCGCCGGCCGTGACGCGGACCGCTGGCGCCCCGGTGACCTGGTGACCGGCCTCGGCGGCGAGGGGTTCGCGACGCTCGCCGTCATGGACGGGCACGCGATCCTGCCCGTACCGGACGGGATCGAGCCCGCCCACGCGATCGGCGAGCCGGTCGCCGACCTGGAGGAGGCGCTGTCCCGCACCGGGGTGGCGGCCGGCGACCGGGTCGCGGTGGTGGGGCTCGGCTTCATGGGGCTCGGCCTGGTGCAGCTCGCCAGGCGGCACGCCCCGGGCCTGCTCGTGGGCGTCGACCCGGACCCGGCGCGGCGCGCGCGGGCGCTCAGGCTCGGCGCGGACCTCGCCTTCGCGCCCGGCGAACTCCCCGAGGAGTTCCGCACGGGGACCGACCGGCGCACCGAGGCACGGCTGGACGTGGTCCTGGAGGCGACCGGCGTGACCGCGGGACTCAGGACGGCGGGCAGCCTCGTGCGGCCGTTCGGCAGGCTCTGCGTGGTGGGCTACCACCACACCGGCGACGCCATGATGGACATGGACCTCTGGTACAAGGCCGTCACCATCGTCAACGGCTTCTGCCCCGACCGCACCCGCCTGATGGCGGCCATGCGCGAGGTGCTCGACCTCGTCGCCCAGCGCCGCTTCAGCTACGCCCCCCTGGTCACGCACCGGTTCGCCCTGGACCAGGTGGACGAGGCGTTCGCCGCGATGCACGCGGGTGCCGCCGACTTCGTCAAGGCGGTGGTCCTGCCCTGACCGACGGTGCGGGGACATGGGGGAGCGGCGCCGCGCGAGGCCGTGCGCGCCGGCAGGGGCCGGCCGCTCAGTCGTAGGAGCGGGCGAAGGAGGTGCGCAGCCGGTAGCGGTCGCCCGCGTACCGGATCGTCGACAGGAACAGCGGCTCCTGCTGGGCGCCCAGGGCGACCTGGTGCATCACCAGCAACGGGTCGCCCGGTGCCATCCCGAGGTGCTCGGCGGCGCGTTCGTCCGCCTTGGTCGCCTCGATGGTGCTGTCGGCGCGCACCGGCTCCACCCCCGCCTCTTCGAGCGTCGAGTACAGCGAGCGGGTGCGGAAGTCGACCTCCGCGAGATCCGGTGCGAGGGCCATGGGAACCCGGCTCAGATCCAGCGCGATGGCCACGTCGTCGAGCAGGCGGACCCGCTCCAGCCGGAACAGCGGGGTCCCCGGCGCGATCCCGAGCCGCTCGGCCTCGTCGAGGCTGGCCGGCTCGCTCGTGGCACGCAGCACCTGCGAGTGCGGCTTCAGGCCCATCCGGGCGGCCGTCTCGCTGAACGATTCGAGGCTGTTGGGCCACTCCTTCTTCGGCGCGCTCCGGGCGACGTACCAGCCGCGACCGTGCGACGCGCTGAGCTCGCCGCGCTCCACCAGGTGCCCGAGCGCCTTGCGCAGGGTGACGCGGCTGATGCCGAGCTGGGTGCAGAGCTCACGCTCGGGAGCGAGCCGCGCGCCGGGCTTGAGGTTCCCCTTCTCGATCTCACCGTGGATCAGGTTGACCGCCTGGATCCACAGGGGTTCGGAGTAGCCCGGCAGAATCGCACCCGCGACGTCGCGAGAGTCGTCCATACGTCAGAGAACCCCATCATCGTCTGCGCGCCCACCGTCTCGGGGGTGGCCGGGATAAGGGCTCAGGATAGCTTTCGCCGCGGCGCTCTACCAGGAGACCGGGCCGCTCCCGAGCCTGCGGCCGGCACTGCCCCATCGGTGAACCCGGCACGCCCGCCGACGCCCACCGCCTCACACCTCGGACCCTGACCATCCCGCCAAGAGGAGGCACCAAGCGGACCGGTTGACCCCGCGCCCTCACGGCCCGTGTCCTCGTGCACACCGTACAGCCGCAACTCGCTCGCCAGCATCAAGCCGGTCGGCCCGCCGCCGACCACGATGACATCGATCATGAAGCCCCCACGCAATGAGATTGGTCCACGGCCGGTCATGCCGCGGGATCCGACGGCACGCGCAGCTGCGCCTCGGTATCGACGCGAATCGACGCGACGTTCCGCGGACCTGGATGCCGACAAAGGAATGGAAACGTCGCCAACCCCCGGATTTCCCCTGGTCTCGGCCTCGGCGCATGATTCTGCGCCACGACCCGCGCCTTGCCGCAAGGCCCCCCGTGCGCTATAGGCTGATAGTGGCAAGGAGGAGACGACCTCCTTGCCTTTGCTTTTGCCGTCCGGCGTGCGCGGACGCCCTCCTCGCCGAGCGGCGCGCGGCGTGCACGGCACGGGTGGCACACGCGGCACGGTTCGCACCGAACCGATGGTTGACTATCAGTTGCTAGGATGGCCGGGTGCCGACCGAATCCCCCCGACCGTTGCGCGCCGACGCGGTCCGTAATTCGGAGAAGATCGTCAGAGCCGCGCGCGAGGTCTATGCGGAACGGGGGCCGGACGCCTCCCTGGACGAGATCGCCCGGCGGGCCGGCGTGGGGATCGCGACGCTGTTCAGGCGCTTCCCCGACAAGGGCGCCCTGCTGCGCGCCGTGCTGGACCAGCAGTTCGCGGAGCAGATGGTGCCCGCCGTCGACCGGGCCCTGGAGGATGCGGATCCGCGCCGCGGGCTGGCGCTGGTGATGGAGGCCGCCCTGTCCTCGGCGGTCCGCGACTACAACGTGCTGACTGCCGCGAGGAACGCGGGGGAGCTGACGGGCGAGGTCGGCGACCGGTTCTTCGACGCCCTGGAACTCCTCGTGGAGCGCGGCCGGCGGGCCGGGGTGATCCGCGACGATCTCGTGCCGGAGGATCTGCGCCGGATCATGGCCATGCTGGTCAGCGTGCTGTGGACGATGGATCCCGCCGAGGGTGGCTGGCGCCGTTACGTCGCTCTGTTGCTCGACGGGCTCTCCCCGGCCGCGGCCGGCCCCCTGCCCTGCCCCGCCCCCGCTCTGCGGCGTTCCGAGTACTGAGGGCGCGGAGAGCGCTGACGCGGAAGGCCCGGGTGCGCGGCGAGAGGCAACCCCGGACGTCCGGCTACGCGGCGAAAGGTGGCGCCGCAGGCCCGGATGCTGGCGCGGAGGGTCCGGGAACTGGTGCGGAGGGCCCGCGTACCGGCCCGGAAAGCCCGGCGGAGGCCTCGCCTCCGCCGGACCTCCTTCACCTACCGCCCCTCGTCGCGCAGCGAGATGGCCACCCCCGGGCACATGGCGGCGGCCTGCCTGGCCCGGCCGTGTGCCGCGGGCGCCGGGGTGTCGTCGAGGACGACGACCTTCCCCTCGTCATCGTCCTGGTCGAAGACCTCGGGTGCGGTCAGGACGCACTGACCGGACGCGACGCACTTGTCCCGGTCGACTTCCACCTGCATGGATTCTCCTGAAGGGTCGTCCGGCGGTCCGGCCGTGGGTTCGCCTGGCTGGGCGGTCGTCACCACAGCACGGGGACGGTGTTGACACCACCGGTGAGGCGTTCGGAGTGCTCGCGCAGGGTGTACGGGTCCGCGGCCAGGCGCAGGCCGGGGAAGCGCCGGAAGAGGGAGGTGAACGCGATGCGCATCTCGGTGCGGGCCAGGGCGTTTCCGATGCAGTAGTGGCCGCCGTGGCCGAAGGCCAGGTGCGCGTTGGGCGCGCGGTCCGGGTCGAAGGCGTCCGGCTCGGCGAAAGCCTCCCCGTCCCGGTTGGCGGCGTTGATGGCCACGAGCACCGCGTCGCCGCGGGCGACGGTGACCCCGCCGATCTGCACGTCCTCGCGCGCGTAGCGCATGAGGCCGAGGCCGCCCGGGGCGGACAGGCGCAGGATCTCCTCCACCGTCGCCTGGACGAGCCCTTCGGGGTCGGCGGCGAACCTGTCGCGCCGGGCGGGATCGATCAGCAGGAAGAGCGTGCCGAAGTCGATACGGGTCGAGGTGGTCTCGTGGCCGGCGAAGAGCAGGCCCGCCGCGAGCCGGGTCATGTCGTCCTCGGTGAAGGTGGGGTCCTCGGCCTGCACCTTGAGGATGTCGGTGACGACGTCCTGCCCGGGCCGCTCGCGCTTGGCCTCGGCCACCCGGCCCATGTACGCCTGGAAGTCCGCCATCGCCTCCTGCGCGTCACTGCCGCCGTCGAGGATGCCGATCCGCTCGGACCATCCCCTCAGCAGGTCGCGGTCGGACTGCGACACGCCCAGCAGTTCGCAGATCACCTGCACCGGGAGGGGGAAGGAGAGCAGGTCGTGCAGGTTGACCGGGGTGTCCGGGCTGTCGGCGCGGGCGCGCTCCATGTCGTCCAGGCAGCCGTCGGCCAGCTCCTGGATCCTGCTGCTGAGCCGGCGCATGCGCGGTGCGGAGAACGCGGGCGTGAGAACCCTGCGCATCCGGGTGTGCTCGCGCTCCTCGTCCTCGAAGCTGCCGGTCGGCCCGGACTGGATCGCGGCGCCGGAGATCTTCGACGCCTTCTCGGGGGCGGGGTGCGCCTTGCCGAAGCGCCGGTCGCCCAGGATCGTGCGGGCCTCGTCGTAGGCCGTCACCAGCCAGGCCGGGTCCCCGGCGGGCGTCGTGACCCGGGACAGCGGCCCCTTGTCGCGCAGCTGGGCGAACAGCGGCGCGAGGTCCATGGGGTTGGGGCGGGTGAAGGGCAGTTGCGGTGCGGAGGTGGGGGTGGTCATGGTCTCTCCTCGCGGGCTCGTGCCGGATCGGTGTTCCATCCGTCTGCCGCACGCCGCCCCAGCGCGGGGACGGGATGCGGTGGCACTGCCGCGGTGGATCCCGCGCCCCGGTCCCCGCAGCGGAACGGCCCTGGCCGTGGACCGCCCCCGGCCTGCCCCTTCGGCAGCGCTGCCGGCAGACTCCCCTGCCCGGCCGCTGCGTTCGCCCCATGAGGTGGCCCTTTCGCGGGTGGCTCCCCGTCCACCACCAGGTAAGTGATACCTGACTATCTGTTGTGCGGAGCGTAACACAACTGATACTCGGCTATCGGAAGCGTGGCCGGGTTCCGGCCGGAACGCCGCCTGGCGCGTACGGCTGTTGGGGCAGGCCGCTGCGTTCCGCCGTTCGGACGGGTCGACTTGATCCGCTTGCGTGGCCCTTGGCCTCCCCTTCCTTCGGCTCCCTTCGGGTGCCGGGTGCCGGATACCGCGGGCCGGAAGTTGACCGGATTCCTCCGCCGGACGGGCCGTGGCCGCGCACCCGATCCGGCCTCGGCGCGCATGCGCTGTTCCCGGCCCGCCCCGGGTGGTGACGGGGGGACGGACCGGGAGCCGGGGTGCGGAGTCGGGCGGGAGGCGCGTGGCGGCGCCGACCGGAGAGCGGTCGGCGCGCTGGTGGCCGCCGCCTGCCTCAGCTCGGATTGAGCTTGATGGCGAAGGCGTTGAAGATGTCGCCCACGTCGACCCAGAGGATGGATCGCAGATCAGAGGTGAAGTGACCGCTCACGATCCCGTTGATCTGGCGGGAGTCGGGGTCGTTGATGGTGATCACCGGGCCGTTCGTGTACACGACGTCGTTGACGTTGTAGCAGTGCCCCGCGGTCACCAGCCACTGCCGGCCGTCCCACGTGCTGATCGCGGGGATCCCGCTGGTGCAGTAGGACGGGCCGCCCAGGCTCCCGCCGAGCGCGGCGCCGCCGTAGAACGGGGCGGTGTCGCTCTCCCGGCTCGTGGGGGTGGCCGTCGTGCCCTGCTGGACGTCGACCGGGACGGCGGACCGGCGCGTGCCGAAGTACGTGCGTGCGGCGCCGGTGTCCTTCGCCAGAACGGTGATCTTGCTGCCGTCCACCGCCGCCGAGGCGCCGAGCATGGTGAAGGGCAGGTCGGAGGCCTCGTCGTGCAGCGAGGTGATGGTCTCGTGCAGCTCGGCCCGGGTGTGCTGTCCCTGCTTGAACGTGATGTGCGCGGAGCCGGGCTTCGTGGCGCTCCTCCGCATGTCGCGGAGGAACGAGTCCGCTTCCTTCAGCGAGGTGAGGTACACGTTGACGCCCCGGTATCCAGGGGCGATCTCGGCACCGCTGAAGACGTCCTGCCGTTGCCCCTGGCCGACCATGGTGGCGGACTGGGCCGCCTGTCTGAGCGGGGCGAGGACCTTCGCCTGCCGGTCCGGCGACATGGCCGCCATCTGGCTGTCCGTGTAAGGGAGCGGCTCGCCGGCCGAAGCCTGGTGAGCCAGCAGTGGCAGCAGCAGTAACGGCGCCGCGGCCAGAATTCCGTACTTCATGCGCGAGAACATGAAACCCCTTGCGTCGAATGAGGGAGGAGCCGTGCATGCGCAGAGCAGGAAGGCTAACGGGCCGTTTTGCGCGCTTCCAGGGCTCTGGACGGAATATGTGCTCCGCAGCCGCTATCTGGTCAGGCGAGTGCTTCGAGGAGTTTGTCGGCAATCCATCTGGCCGTATGCGCGGACGATTTGTTCGAGTCTGATGAGCCCCCAGGCGCCACTCGGCTCCACGGGGGTCACGCACGGAGGAAACGCGGGATGAGCTGGTGTGACGCGGCCGCCGCGGGAAGCGCGAGGGGGCCGTGTCGCGGTGGCGTGTGGGCCCCGGTGACTGGCCGGATAGTTCGCCGGAAAGGCGCGGTACCGCAGATGCGGCCGAGGCGGCCGAGGTGACGGGCGGCTGCCGGGTCGCGAATTCCTCGCCCCCCTTACCGCGAAAGACCGCCAACCGCGCTGACACCGCGGCGCCTGGTATAGAAACGTCGCATGGCGGACCGCATCCGGATAGCAGCAGCGCAGAGCCCGGTCACGTGCGACCCCGTGGCCAATGGAAAAGCGGTGCGTGAGCTGATGGTGGCCGCCCATGAGGCCGGTGCCCGGCTCGTGCACTTTCCGGAGGGGGCGATCTCGGGTTGTCCCGGGGGGCCCGAGGAGAAGCGGGCGCTGGCCGGCTGGGCCATCGACTGGGAGCCGGTGCGCGACCAGTTGGAGCGGACAGCCAGGCTGGCGGGCGATCTCAGGCTGTGGATCGTCGTCGGATCCAGCCACCGGCTGACCCCGCCCAACCGGCCGCACAACAGCCTCTACGTCATCTCCGACGAGGGCAGGCTGACCGGCCGCTACGACAAGCGCCGGTGCTCGCACACGGAGATCACGGGCTGGTACTCACCCGGGTTCGAGCCGCTGACCTTCGACGTCGACGGCTTCCGGTTCGGCGGCGCCCTGTGCATCGAGGTCAACTTCCCGGAGCTCTTCGCCGAGTACCGCGAGCTGGGCGTGGACTGCGTCCTGTTCTCCTCGTTCTCCGAGGACCCGGTGTTCGACGTGCTGGCCCGCGCGCACGCGGCGTCCCACACCTACTGGGTCAGCACATCCGTTCCGGCGCAGCTCAGCACCGCCATGTCCGCGGGCGTCATCGGCCCGCACGGTTCCTGGCTGGACCGCTGCCCGGCGGACGGCACGGCAGCGCTCGCCTGCGTGGACCTCGACCGCACCGACCCCGGCCTCGACATCGCACTGAACAAGGCCCGGCCCTGGCGCGGCATCTCCCGGGCCGGCCAGATCTACGAGGCCCGTCGCGTCAGCGACTCGCGCAGCACGGATCGCACCCGTTTCTGAGGCGCTCGTCCCGGCCGCACCGCCGCCGTCCATCCCCGCCGTCCCTCCACGCGCTCGCCGGTCATATCCGAATCCGCCGGGCTGTTAACTCCGATGTCGCAAGCCATCAATGACCGCCGCCTCGCGCGTTCCCCCGCCTCGCGGAGGGTCGGGGCATGGTGATCACCTCCCGGCAGCGAACCGGAATGACGCGTGCCGCCGCGGCCGCGGCCGCCGCACTGAGCCTCGTTCTCGTCCCGACCCACCACGTGGAGGCCGCCGGTGCGGCCCTCCCGCTCGGTGACGCCGATCTCCCGGAGGCGCGCAGCACCCAGAGCCTGGCCGACGGCGTCACGCTGACCCGCATCGTCCGGGGGACCGAGCCCGCCCCGGCCGACCAGATCAACACCACGCCGCGCGGCCCCTGGGTCGTCAACGTCCTGACGATCGACCCCCACAAGACCCGCGGGCACCTGGAGGCGACCTACGGGCCGGACCTGGCGAAGACCGAGCCGGTCACCGACCTCGTCCGCTCCTCGGGCGCCCTGGCCGGCGTCAACGCCTCCTTCTTCACCTTCACCGCCAGCGAGCAGTACCCCGGCGACCCGGTGGGCCTCGGCCTGTACGGCGGAAAGCTGCTCAGCGAGCCCACGACCGACCCCACCGAGGCCGACTTCGTCGTGGACTCCAAGAGCAACCGCGCCCTGATGGGCCGGCTGAAGTGGTCCGGCGGTGTCCAGAACCGGAAGACCAGGGCGGCACTGCCGCTGGAGTACGTCGACCACCCGCCGGTGGTGCCCGCCGACTGCGCGGACCTCACCGACCAGACGCAGTGCACCACGCCGGGCGACGTGGTCCGGTTCACCCCCGAGTTCGCCGGCTCCACCCCCTCGGGCAACGGAGTCGAGGTCGTCCTCGACCGCAAGGGCTGCGTGGTCCGGACGTCGGGGACCCGCGGCACGCAGCTGGCGGCCGGCCAGACGTCGTTGCAGGCCACCGGCCGGGACGCGTTGACGCTGCTCCAGGTCGCCGGCGAGGGGTGCGTGAACACCACGTCCAGGCTGACCGACGAGCAGGGCCGCGAACTCCCCATGAGCTCCGGGCTGTACGGCGTGACCGGGCGCTACCGCCTGACCGCCGGTGGCAAGGTGGTCGTGCCGCCGGGCAGCGGCAGCTTCTTCGACCGCAACCCGCGCACCATCGCCGGTACGACACGGCAGGGCTCGATCGTGCTCGCCACGATCGACGGCCGCATGGTCACGAGCGTGGGCACCACGATGGACGAGACCGCCGCCGTCGCCAATGCGTTGGGCCTGGACGACTCCATCAACCTCGACGGCGGCGGCTCCACCACCCTGTCCGTCAAGGGCGACCTGGTGAACCAGCCGAGCGGGCCCATCCGGTCGGTCGGCGACGCGCTGGTCTTCGTCGACCACCGCTAGGTCGTGTCCGGCGGATCTTCGTGGATCAGCCTGTGGCGTCTGGTGCCGTGCATCGCAAGGCGGAGGATCGTCCTCGTACGGGGCGTACCCGGATGACTCCGACAACGCGGCGAGGTGCGGTGCTGGGGGCACTCCCCCACTGCCCTGAACGGGCGTGGGAGGTACCCCCACCCACGCCCTTCAGGCAGTGGGGGAGTCGCGGGCCCACGAAGATCCGCCGGACACGACCTAGTACGGCGCCGCCGCTGCAAGACGCGCCGGGGCTGGTCGGCGGCGGGGTTCCTCGGCGTTCCCGGCGGGAGGTGGTGCTCCCGCCGGGAGGCGTCCGGCGCGTCCGGCACCCGCTCAGCGGGCGCGTTCCCACACCGGCGGGACGCCCGGCGCGAGCACCGCGTAGTCGGGGGCTCCGCGCAGGGCGCGCTCCGCGCCGCCCGGCGTGTAGACGGCGATGAGCCGCAGCTGGCGCCATCCGGTGTTGAAGGTCGAGTGGAGCGTGCCCTTCGGCACGAACACGAAGTCGCCCGTGCGCACCGGGAACTCGCCCGAGTCCCCGACGGTCTGGACGCCCTCGCCGTCGATGACGTACAGGACCTCGTCGGACTCCGGGTGGGTGTGGAGGGCGTGCCCCTTGGCGGGGTTGATCGTCACCTCGCCGGTGGTCACGTCCGCGCCCGGGAAGAGGTCCGCGCTCACGCCCCACTTGATGCTTCCCCAGTCGAAGACCTCGGTCGGCAAGTCGCTCTGCGCGGTGCTGACCCTCGCCTTGTGCTCGTCCACGCTCTGTCTCCTCACACGCTGTCGTCCTGGAGTCCGGCGCCGGGGCCGGGGCCGGAGGGCCATACCCTCAAGGTCCGGAAGGTCACGCCCTCAGGCCTGGAGGCCGTGCACTCGGGGCCTGGAGGCCGTGCACTCAGGGCCCGAAGGCCACGCCCTCAAGGCCTGAAGGTGAGGCCCTTGAAGGCCTCGGTCTGCCGGCGGATGGCGACCTCCGTGGGCAGGCGCTCGATCGAGCTCGCGCCGAAGAACCCCACGACCCCCCGGGTCCGCGAGAGCACGTACTGCGCGTCCTCGGGCTCCGCGATGGGTCCGCCGTGGCACAGCACGAGGATGTCGGGGTTGACCGAGGCCGCCGCGTCCCGCATCGCCTGGACGCGCGTGACGCACTCGTCGAGGGTGAGCGTGGTGTGCGCCCCGATGCTGCCCTTGGTGGTCAGGCCCATGTGGGGGACGAGGACGTCGGCGCCGGCCTCGGCCATGGCCCTCGCCTGATCGGTGTCGAACACGTACGGCGCGGTCAGCAGGCCGCGCTCGTGGGCGGCCGCGATCATCTCGACCTCCAGGCCGAAGCCCATCCCGGTCTCTTCCAGGTTCTGGCGGAAGACGCCGTCGATCAGCCCGACCGTCGGGAAGTTCTGCACGCCGGCGAACCCGGCCTCCCCCACCTGGTCGAGGAAGCGGCCCATCACCCGGAACGGATCCGTGCCGTTGACCCCCGCGAGCACGGGCGTGTCCCGCACCACCGGAAGCACCTCGTCCGCCATCTCCATGACGATCGCGTTCGCGTCGCCGTACGCCATCAGGCCCGCGAGCGAGCCCCGGCCGGCCATCCGGTACCGGCCCGAGTTGTAGATGATGAGCAGGTCGATTCCGCCCGCCTCGGCCGACTTGGCGGACAGGCCCGTCCCGGCGCCGCCGCCGATGATCGGGCGCCCCGCGGCGACGGCGGCCCTGAGCCGTTCGAGTGCTGCGTTCCGTTCCACGATCGCATTCCTTCCCGCCCACGCGCGCGTGGGCACCCGCTTCCTGTCGCGTCCCGCCCGCCCGGGCGCACCTCCATGTGCGGGGCCCGGGGCGACCGGGCCCGCCCGCGGTCGCGCTCAGCCGGTCGCGGCGATCATCCGGTGCAGGCGCTGGGCCGCGTCGCGCCCGAACCCGGGGTCGTTGATGTGCGCGTCCACCTCGACGACCTCGACCGGCGAGCCGTCGGCCGCGCCGCGCAGCGAGGAGAAGAGCGCGTCGTCCGCGGCGGTGTCCCGGAACGGCCCGCCGTCCTTGTCTATGCCGCTCACACCGCGCAGCGGCAGGAGGACGGTGACCGGGCCGCGTGCGCCGGACAGCTTCGTGCCGATGCGCCGGCCGAGTTCCGCGTTCTCCTCCGGCGTGGTGCGCATCAGCGTCACGGTCGGATTGTGGACCACGAAGGTCCGGTCGCCGAAGCCGGCTGGCACGGTCTCCCGCGGGCCGAAGTTGACCATGTCGACCGCACCGGTCGAGACGACCTGCGGGATGCCCCGCTCGCCGGCCGCCTCCAGCCGGTGCGGCCCCGCGCTCAGCACGCCCCCGACGAGGTCGTCGGCGAGCTCCGTGGTGGTCAGGTCGAGCACTCCCGCGAGCCGGCCGTCGCCTGCCAGCTTCTCCAGCGCCCGCCCGCCGGCACCGGTGGCGTGGAAGACGAGCGGTTCGTAGCCGAGGCGCACCAGCTCAGCGCGTGCCTCGTCGACGGCGGGTGTGGTCAGGCCGAACATCGACAGGCCGACGAGCGGCCTGCTCTCGCCCGCGGGCGCGCCGCGGCGGTTCTCCTGCTCCGCCGCCATCGCGGCTGCCGCTGCCGCGGCGTTGCCGAAGACCTGCTCGGAGACCGAGTTGATCCCGGCCACGTCGACCACCGAGTACATCAGCGTGACGTCCGATTCGCCCACGTACGGCGAGACGTCGCCCGCGGCCATGGTGGAGACCAGGAGCTTGGGGACGCCGACGGGCAGGGCGCGCATGGCCCGGGCCGCGACCGACGAGCCGCCGGAGCCGCCGACGGCGAGCACGGCGTCGAGCCGGTCCTCCGCGTGCAGCGCCAGCACCACCGCGGCGGCACCGGAGGCCATCGCCTCCATGGCCGCGCCGCGGTCGTTCGCCTCCCGGAGGGCGCTGAGGTCCGCGCCGCCCGCGATGGCCACCTCCGCCGCTCCGACGTCCGCGTCCGCATGCGAGAACGCACCCACGTCCACCGTGACGGCGTCCGCGCCGTGCGCCCGTACCCGGTCGGCGAGCCACGCGTACTCCTCGCCCTTGGTGTCCATCGTGCCGATGAGAACGACCGTGGCCATCCCGCCCGCCTCCTGCTCGCCTTTGAGCCGTCTGTGCTCTGCTCCGTGCTCTGCCTTGCCGGTCCTGCCGGTCCCTCCGGTCCCGCCGGAGCCGCGCGGCAGGCGTCTCGGACGCCGGTGCGCGGACACCGTCTCCCGACCGGGGAAGAGGGCGGCTTCCGGGCCGCTCTCCCTCCGGCGGCACGGGCCGCCACGCCGCGGCCTGGCGCCAGACCGGACCATCCGGCTTCCCTTCCCCGTTCGGGCACGGGTAACCCGCCGTCCCGGCGACAGCCCAGGTCCGGGTGCCGCAGTCGCGCACGTTCCACCGGGGTCCCGCCAAAGGGTGATTGTTCAGACGCATGTGCCCATGGAAGCGGATGTGTGCCGGGCATACAGTCACACGTTGTCCGCAGGCCCGTGCGGTGGCCGGCGGTGGTTCGGTTCATGACTCGGATCGACGTGGGGGAGGCCGCTCATGGCCAGTGCGTTTCAGGAGCGCAAACTCAAGGGGATGTTCGCGGCGTTCGACGCGGACGGCGACGGCTTTCTGCGCGAGGACGACTTCAGGGCGCTCGTCGACCGCTGGAGCCGGCTGCCGGGAGTGGACCCGGGGACGGAGTCGCACGCGCGGATGGAGACGCTGCTGATGGGCTGGTGGGCGGCGCTCCTGGAGAACGGCGACGCGAACGGCGACGGCACGGTCGACATGGACGAACTGCTCTCGCTCGTCGGCAAGCTGCCCACCATGACCGGGGACGTCACCGCGACCGCCGAGCTTCTCTTCGAGGCGGTGGACGCCGACGGCGACGGCCGTATCACCCCGGAAGAACACCGGAGGCTCGTCGAGACCTGGAACGGTCGGCCCGTGGACCTGACGGGCATCTTCGACCTGCTCGACCTGAACGGCGACGGCCACCTCGACCGCGAGGAGTTCTCGACGCTCTGGCGCCAGTTCTGGATCAGCGACGACCCGGCGGCCCCGGGCAACTGGCTCTGCGGCCGCTTCCCCGCCTGACGGTCCGGGCCCCCGAGCCGTGACCGTCGCGGACGCCGCCATGCAGTGCCTCGGCTGGATGCGGCGCGCGCGGGCACGGCCCGGCTCCGGCGTCATGGGCTTCCGTTCCTGAGGCACGGCCGGGGCCAACGGGCGCCAGGTGCGGGTGTGTTGTGAGGCATGCACTCGTTGGGGTGATATACGGAGAAGAAGGATCTTCTGCGGATCAACGGGTATTTTCCTGGATGGTGACGCAGAAGGGTGTATGCATGGGATCGGCACGCGAGTACTCCGGGACCATCAGCGAGGGGCCGACTCCGGCGGATGTGGCGCGCGCGCCCGGTCTGCCCTTTCCGAGCGGCTGGTCGGCGCTGGCCTTCTCCGACGAGCTGCGGCCGGGCACGGTCCTCACCCGGCCGCTCGCCGGCCAGGACGTGGTGCTGTACCGCCGCGCCTCGGGAGCGGTCCATGCCATCGAGCCGTTCTGCCCCCATCTCGGCGCGCACCTGGGCCTGGCGAAGGTCGACGGCGACCGCCTGGTGTGCCCCTTCCACTTCTTCGCGTTCGGCCCCGACGGCCGGTGCGCGGAGACGGCGTACGACGCTCCGCCGCCGAGGCTCTCGCTGACACCGCTGCCGGTGCTGGAGGTCAACGGCGCCGTGTTCGTCTGGCGGCACCACGACGGCCGTGAGCCTGACTGGTCGATCCCGCAGTGGCACACCGTCGGCCACCTGCCGGCCCGTCACCGGGCCTGGGAACTGGCGGGCCACGCCCAGGAGGTGATCGAGAACTCCGTGGACCTCGGGCACTTCGCCACGCTGCACGGCTGGGCGAAGGCCGAGATGGGCGGCCCGGTCAGCTACGACAAGGCCGCCTTCCACGTCTCGATGAGAGCCCACGAACGGGCGCCCGTGCTCGGCGACTTCGTGGTGGAGATCGAGGTGGACGGGTTCGGGCTCGCCTGCCTGCACGCCGACATCCGCACCCCGCGCATCGGCCTTCAGATGTGCACGATGGTCATGCCGACGGCCATTGCCCCCGGCCGCATGCAGTTCCGCCAGCTCAACCGCATCGCCTTCACGGAACCGCGCCGGCTGCCCTCACCGCTGGCACGCGCGGTGAGCAGAACGGCCGCCAGGCTGTTCGACGGCCCCATCTTCCGGTCGAGTTGCGACTTCACCGCCGCCGACTTCCCGATCTGGCAGCACAAGCGCTACCTCCAGCCGCCCGGACTCGCCCAGGGCGACGGGCCCATCGGCGTGTTCCGCCGCTGGGCCAGGCAGTTCTATCCGGGGCCGGAGAAGACCGGGCCGCAGGAGGCGGGTCCGGAGAAGACCCGCGGGGAGTGAGCCGGGCGCCCGCGAGGCTGCCCGGTGACCGAAAGGAGACGCTACCGAAAGGAGACGGTCCCAGGCCGTTCACCCGCCGGTCGCATACCTTTCCGCGGCCGGCAGCAGGGTGTTCCACATGTCCAACGATGAGCAGTTGTTCACCTCGTACCTGTCGAGACGCGGCATGCTCGCGGCCGCCGGCGTCGTCGGTACCGCCGTCGCGGCCGGTCCGCTGGCCGGTTCGGCCTCCGCCGCCCCCTCCTCGTCGGCCGCGACGGCCGGGACGCCCTCAGCCGCCGGTGGACCGGCCGGCGACCCTCGGAGCACGCCGGTGGTCAACGGCCTGCACCTGCAGTTCGGCGCCGACGCCTCCAGCGAGGTCGTCGTCTCCTGGCACACGCTCCAGCCGGTGAAGAAGGCCCGCGTCCTGCTCGGCGGCCCGGACGGTCGCTACGCGCGCAGCTACCAGGCCCAGACGGCGAGCTACACCGACGCCCAGTCCGGCCAGGTCGTGTACGCCCAGCACGCCCGCCTCACCGGTCTCGCGGCCGGGCGGGAGTACGTGTACCTCGCCGTGCACGAGGGCACCCAGCCCGTCTCCGGCACCTTCGCCACGGCGCCGAAGGGCCGCGCGGCCTTCACGTTCACCAGCTTCGGCGACCAGGGCACGCCCACCACCGGGAAGAAGTTCGTGCCGCCCGCGGGCGTCGAGCTGCCCAACCCGCCGTTCGTCAACGACAACCTCGGCGGTCCGGCGTCCGGCAACCTGCCCACCGCGATCGAGCGCGTCCAGCCGCTGTTCCACCTCTTCAACGGCGACCTGTGCTACGCCAACCTGGCCACCGACCGGGTGCGCACCTGGTCGGACTTCTGGGACAACAACACCCGCAGCGCGCGCTTCCGCCCCTGGATGCCCGCGCCCGGCAACCACGAGAACGAGCTCGGCAACGGCCCCATCGGCTACCGGGCCTTCCAGACGTACTTCTCGCTGCCGCGGCAGGCCGGGCAGACCGACGACACCGCCGGCCTCTGGTACGCGATGACCGTCGGCTCGGTCCGGGTGATCTTCCTCGCCAACGACGACATCTGCCTCCAGGACGGCGGCAGCAGCTACGTGCGCGGCTACTCCAACGGCGCGCAGAAGGCGTGGCTGGAGAAGGAACTGCGCCGCACCCGGGCCGACCGCGACATCGACTGGGTCGTGGTGTGCATGCACCAGGTCGCCGTCAGCACCGCGGACCAGTTCAACGGCGCCGACCTCGCCATCCGCCAGGAGTGGCTGCCGCTGTTCGACGAGTACGGCGTGGACCTCGTCGTCTGCGGCCACGAGCACCACTACGAGCGGAGCCACCCGATACGCGGCCGGCAGGAGAACGCGACGCTCACCCCGGTCCCCGCGGCGACCCGTACGGACGTCATCGACACCACCGAGGGCACCGTCCACATGGTGATCGGCGGCGGTGGCACGTCCGCGCCGTCGAACCAGCTGTTCTTCAACCCGCCGGCGTGCCGCGTCATCACGTCGGTCGGCCCCGCCGATCCGACGACGGGCAAGCGCCCGCCGGTCTACACCCGCGAGGACGCGCCGTGGTCCGCGGTCCGCGACTCCGCGAACTCCTACGGTTTCGCCGCGTTCAGCGTGGACCCGGGCCGGCACCCCGGTGACAGGACGCGGATCACCGTGACGTACTACGACGTCGTCGGCACGCAGGGCGAGTTGAAGCCGTTCGAGACGTTCACCCTGGAGCGCCGCCGTTCCGACGGCTGAGGCCGCCTGACGCCGGTGCCCGACGCGAGGACGCGCCGGCCGGCCCACCCGGTTCAGCCCGGGCGGGCCGGCCGGGCGGGCCGGTAGAACGGTCATGCGGGCTACTGGAAGTCGCAGCCCGGGTTGGGCGCGTCCTCCGACAGCGGGCTTCCGGCGGGGTCCACGTAGAGGACGTCGAGCACCATGGGCTCCGAGCCGAGGTTGCGCCCCACGTGGACGTGGTCGGCGCCGGAGGGCTCGGTGAAGAACGCGCCCTTCTTGTACGTCCCGTCGGTGCCGCAGGAGGAGTTGAAGTGGCTGAGCGTCCCCTGCTTCACGTAGGCGTACAGGGTGCCGTCGTGGAAGTGCCAGCCCGTGCTGCCGCCCGGCTCGATGGTGATCTCGCGGAGGACGTAGTCCTTTCCGTCGATCGTCGTCTGGCTGATGATCGTTCCGGTGACGCCCGATCCGGGGGTGGCGCTGGCGGTCGTGGCCGCGAGGGTCAGTCCGGCGACCGCCGAGGCGACCAGACCTGACCGAAGAAGTTTGTTCATGGCTGGGTGGTTCTCCCTGTGTACGTACGCGTGCGGCCTCATCGGCCGATTCCGGTCGTGGACCGCCCCAAGCGTGGTTGAACCTACAACAGGCCCTGGTGGCCTCGAACGATGGGCCGCCCCGCCGACGTCGCCGCACCAGGAACCTGACCGGTGCCGCGTTCCGGAAAGGGAAGGCCGAGCAGCTTCAGCAGGGGAGTGGCCTTGACGGCGGTCTCCTCGTACTCGGCCTCCGCGTCGGACAGCGCGATGACGGCGCCTCCGACGCCGAAGTCCACCCGGTCCGCGGAGACCACGAGCGTCCGGATCACGACGCTGAAGTCCGCGGCGCCGGACAGCGAGAAGTAGCCGAGGGCGCCCGAGTACACCCCGCGCGGGCCCTCCTCCAGGCGGTCGAGCACCTGCATCGTGCGGATCTTCGGCGCCCCGGTCATGGAGCCCGCGGGGAAGGCGGCGCGGACGCAGTCCACGGCCGTGCGGTGCGGCCGCAGCCTGGCCCGCACCGTGCTCACCAGCTGGTGGACGGTGCTGAAGCTCTCGACCGCGAACAGCGGGTCCACCGTCACCGAACCGAGTACCGCGCAGCTGCCGAGGTCGTTGCGGACCAGGTCCGTGATCATCAGGTTCTCGGCCCGGTCCTTCTCGCTGGCCAGCAACTCCGCGCGGAGCCGGGCGTCCTCGGCGGGATCGGCGGACCGCGGCCGGGTCCCCTTGATGGGCCTCGACTCGGCGACACCGTCGCCGGTCACCTGGAGGAACCGCTCGGGCGAGCAGCTGAGCACCGAGAGCCCGCCGAACCTGAGCAGCGCGGCGAACGGCACCGGGTTGGCGCGGCGCAGCGCGCGGTAGGCCTCCCAGGGGTCGAGGGCGCCGTCCACCCGGCCCGCGTTGGTCAGGCAGACCTCGTAGGTCTCGCCCGCCTCGATCTCCTTCCGGCAGGCGGCGACGAGGGAGAGGTAACGGTTCTTCCCGTGGCGCAGCCGTAGTGCTCCGAAGCGGCCGGCCACCTGCGCCGCCGGGGCCGTTCGGTTCGGCGCCTCCGGAGCGCCCTGCACGCGGGACGGGTTCTCCGGACGCGGCAGCCGCAGCAGCCGTTCCGCGGTCTCCGCGAGCCACCGCTCGGCCGGTTCCGGGGACCCGGCCTCGGCGAGTGCGAGCAGCCGGACCTCGTCCGTGCGGTGGTCGAAGGCGACGGCCCGGTCCGCGAAGATCATCTGTGCGTCGGGGTGCGGGGAGCGGTGGACGCGCTCGCCGCCGGTCTCGGCCTTGAGCTCGTAGCCGAGGTAGCCGACCCAGCCGAGCGCGAACCCGTGCGGCAGATCGGGGACGTCGACCCGGCGCGCTGCCAGGTCGTCCCGCATCCAGTCGAAGACGCCGCCCCGGTGGACGTGTTCGCCCGCCGCGTCCGAGACGGTGACGCGGCCGGCCCACACGTCGGCCGTAAGGGTGCGTGCCAGCGGCCCCCGGGCGTCCCCCATGAAGGAGAACCGCCCGCGGCCGTCCGCGTGCAGGCTGCTGTCCAGCCAGAACGCGCGGTCAGTGGCCCCGTACAGCTCCGCGAAGACGGCCTCGGGGTCCAGCGAGAGACCCGGGGGAAGCACCCGCGAGTGGACCCGGTGGGTGTACGCGGGAGCGGGCTCCTCGGCCACCCGGGTGCGGTGGACGGCGGGCGCGGCGGCCGGTTCGACGCCGTGCGTGCGCTGCCACCGGCGGGTAAGCTCCGCGAAGTTGCGCATGAGCCTGAGACCGTGCTCCGAGGAGATCGACTCGGGGTGGAACTGCACGCCCCAGAGGGGCCGGGTGCGGTGCCTGATCGCCATCAGCACGCCGTCGTCGGCGTGGGCGACCGGTTCGATCCCCTCGGGCAGCGCGGCGGCCACGAGGGAGTGGTACCGCACGGCCTCGAACGGTGAGGGGATGCCCTCGAACAGGCCGTCGCCGTCGTGGACGATGCGCGAGGTGAGGCCGTGCCGCACCTCGGGCGCCGGCTCCACCCGGCCGCCGAGGACCTGGCAGATGCCCTGGTGGCCCAGGCACACCCCCAGCAGCGGGATCCGCCCGGCGCGCACGGCGTCGGCGCAGACGCCGAAGTCGGGCGGCCGCTCGGGGCTGCCGGGGCCGGGCGAGATCACGACGTTGTCGAACTCCCGCAGCAGGTCAGGGCGCCAGCCGGGTTCGTCGTTGCGCACGACGACGGGCGCCACGCCCGTGGCCCGCCCGACGAGGTGGTACAGGTTGTGCGTGAACGAGTCGTAGTTGTCGATGATCAGGGTTCTCAACGGACGCCTCGTTCCGCGGCGGCAACACGTGGTCCGCTCGCCGGGGCGCCCCGGTGGCCGTGTCCGGCCGCGGCGGGCGGTCGCGCGTGGCTCATGAGCCGTCCCGCCGCGCTCGCCGGTGGGCCCGTCGGCGGCAGGTGGCGCCGCGGTAGCGCGCGGGACGGCCGGTGGTCCGGGCGCCGGGCCGGGCCGAAGGCGTCCACCGCGACGTCCAGCACCCTGGCGCGGCCTCGTCGGGCGTCCGCCCGGCCGATGCCCTCGGAGGCCCTGGTCATGTCACGTCATCCCCGTTCGCCGCACTCAACCGGGTGCAGCATTCCACACCGCCTCCGGGGGCACCACGCACGACCGGGGCCACCGTCCCCCGGCGCCCCGGGCCGGTGCCGGGGCGCCGGTCAGGCGCCCAGGTCCACCTCGATGATCCGGTCGACCACCTCCGCGACGTCCGCCGCCACGATGTCGGGCTGAAGGCCGAGCGGGCTCGGCACCTGGCCGGGGCGGGCGACGAACGCGGCACGGCAGCCGGCGGCGAGCGCGCCCGCAACGTCCCACGAGTGGGCCGCCACCAGCCGGACGTCCCCGGGCGACACGTCGAAGGTGCGCGCCACGGCGTGATAGGGCTCCGGGGCCGGCTTGAGGTGCCGGACGTCGTCCGCCGACATCACCCGGTCGAAGGAGTCACGGATACCGGCGTGCGTCAGCTGCGCCTCGGCCACCCACAGCACGGAGTTGGTCAGGGCCACCACCTTCAGGTCCGTGGCCGCGAGCCTGCGCAGCGCGCCGGGGACGTCGGCGTGCGGGCGCAGCGCGGTCATCCCCTCCACCGTGCCGGTGACGTCCTCCTCGGTGAGGTCGACCCCCTCGCGCCGCGCGACCATCTCCAGCGCGGCGCGCTGCGCGGTCGTGAAGTCGACGTACTCGCCCGTCAGGCCGCCGACGAACGACAGCTGGAGCATCGTGGCGAACCACTGCGGGCGCAGCGCCGCCGAGCCGAACAGCGTCAGGAACCGCTCGTCCAGCGTGCTCAGGTCCAGCAGTGTCTCGTTGACGTCGAAAGCGATCACTCGGGTCATGTGCGTGCCCGTCCCTCGGTCGGTGCGGCTGCTTCCTCGTCATTGGCGAGGAGCCGGATGCCGGTTCTTACCCTGCCGTTCCCTCCCGCACGGCGCTCGCACGGTCGGACCCGGTAAGACGCGGCCCCCGCCCGAACGCACATGGGACAGCAACGCGTCCGGCAGGGACCGCGGGTGCCGTCCCGCGGCGGCCGGCGGCCCTCCGCGCGCGGACCACAGACGACCCGAGAGGCAGGCCAACGCCATGACACTGCTCACCACCGGTTCCGCATTCCCGGACCTGACCGTCGACGTGGCGGGCGGCGGCCCGCTCTCCGTGCGGGACGAACTGGCCGGTCACTACGGTGTCGTGCTGTTCTACCGCGGCTCCTGGTGCCCCTACTGCCGGGGCCAGCTCGCGGCCTTCCAGCGGGCCGGTGAACGCCTGGCGGAGGTCGACACCAAGGTCGTCGCCCTGTCCGTGGACGACGAGCCGACGACCCGGGAGCTGATCGGCAGGCTCCGCCTCACCTACCCGGTGGGCCACAGCGCCGACGCGGACGCCGTGGCCGCCGCGACCGGCGCTTTCGTGAACGACGACCCCAGGCACCTGCAGTCCACAGGATTCGTTCTCGACCCGGAGGGAAACGTGCTGGTGTCCGTGTACTCCAGCGGGGCGATCGGCCGCCTGGTCCCTGAGGACGTGGTCGGCCTGATCGCGTATGTCAGGGACCATGCCTAGCCAGGACACGACAGGGCCGGTGGCACCGCCCGCCCGCACCCGAAGGAGTCACCGACCGTGAGCGACACCGCCTTCACCGTCGAGCGCTCGGACCGCTGGCTGCTGCGCGCGCCCGACGGCGCGCCGTTCCTCTCCATCGGCGTGGTGCACGCCGACGACACCAACCTCCGCTACCCGCACAACGCCGGGATCCACCGCGCCCGCTACGGCGGCTCGCGCCGGCGCTGGGTGCGCGAGAGCCTGGTGCCGGAGATGGCGTCCTGGGGGTTCAACACGGTGGGCTGGACGTCCGAGTACGTCAGCGGGGCGGGCCTGGCCACGGAGGGCGGCGTGGTGGACCTCGGCCACTCGGAGGGGCTGCCGGCCGAGGTGCTCGCCGGGGCGGGCGTGCCGTACACGCTGTCGCTGCGGGTCGCGGAGATCGAGCACTGGAACGGCTTCCCCGCCTACCGCGACCCGCGCACGCCCGCCTTCGCCGAGTGGTGCGACCACCTGGCGAGAACGGTGTGCCGACCGGACGACCCGAGGCTGCTCGGGTACTTCCTGGCCGACGTGCCCGGCTGGGGGCGCCACCCGACGGGCGCCGGGTACCCGGCCGGCGAGCTGGCCGGGATCGCGGACGCCTACTACCGCGTGGCGACGGAGGCCATCCGCCGCCACGACCCGCACCACCTGATCCTGGGCGACCGCTACGGCACCCGCACCGGTGTGCCCGACGCGGTGCTCGACGCCGCGGCGCCGTACCTCGACGTGCTGTCCGTGCAGACGTTCCCCGGACCCGCCCCCGGAGCCCTGGACGCCGCGCTGGAGCGCATCGAGCGCTGGCAGGAGAGGACCGGGCTGCCCGTCCTGATCGCCGACACCGGCAACTGGTGCCCCACCGCCATGAACCCCGGCCGCACCGGCTCCGCCAGGGACCAGCGGGAGCGCGCCGCGGGCTACACGGCGTCGGCCGAGGCGTTCGCGGCCCGGCCGTGGTGCGTGGGCTGGCACTGGTGCAGCTGGCTGGAGAACCCGCACCGGGGCTTCGGCCTGAAGGACCCGTGGGACGAGCCGTACCGGGACCTCACGGACGCCGTCACCGAGGTCAACCACCGACTCCTCGGGCAGCTCCACGTCCAGGAACTCCCCGAGCCATGACTCCTTCGGGTGCCGTCCCCGCCCCGGCGGGGCCCCGCGAACGGGCGCCCCGCCCGCGGCGGGCCACCGGGCGGACCGGGCGGCGGCGGGCCGGCCCTACCATGACGGGCGTGCATTCCGTACCCCTCGGTGACAGCGGCGAGGCCGCGGGCGGTGATCCGCCCCCGGCCCGTGCTGCGGTGCCGCCGCGCCTCGACCCGGTGCCGGCGCGGCTCGACCCCGCGCCGCCGCGCCTCGATCCCGTGCCGGCGCAGCTCGATCCCGTCTCGGCGGGGTGGGTCGCGGACCTCACGTCCGAGGGGGCGGAGTACCAACAGGCGTGCACGCGCCTGCACGCCGACCTCCTGCGGATCGCGTTCAAGGAGCTGGCGCGCCGCCAGGCCCGGCACCGCCTGCAGGGCCGGGAACTGGACGACATGGCCCACCAGGTCGCCGCGGACGCGCTCCTCGCCATCACGAGGAAGGTCGAACGGTTCAGGGGCGAGAGCCGTTTCACCACATGGGCGTACAAGTTCGTGATCCTCGAGGTGTCCAGCAGCCTCGGCCGCCTGTACCGCCGCACCCAGGAGGTGCCGATGGAGGCCGAGGAATGGGAGCGGCTGCCGGACCGTTTCGGCTTCGACCCGGCCGAGCAGTCCGGCGCGCGTGACATGGCCGCCGCGCTCCGCACGGCCGTGGACGAGGTGCTCACCGCCCACCAGAGGAGGATCTTCGTGGCCCTGGTCCTGCACGGTGTGCCCGTCGACGCCCTGGCGGCGGAGCTGGACACCACACGCAACGCCCTCTACAAGACCATGTTCGACGCCCGGCGCAAGCTGCGGCTCCACATGGAGGAGCACGGGTACCTGGAAGCGGACGCGCGGAGGCGGCCATGAACGACGCCGACGCCGGCGCGACGACCGCCGCCGCCCGGCTGGGCCGGTTCCTGGAAACGGACCCGCGGGACGTGGGGTGCGAGACGGCGATGGAACTGCTGCACGTGGTCGTCGACCTCAAGGCCGCCGGCCTGGCACCCGAGGAGCGCTACCCGGGCGTCGCGGCCCACCTGCGTGCCTGCGGACCCTGCTCGGACGAGTTCGAGGGGCTGCTCGCCGCGGTGACGGATCTCTGACCGGATCGCACCAGCCCCTGACGGGGTGGTTCCAGGGATCGCACCACGCCGCCCCGTGACGGGAGGCCCGCCGGGAGAGGGCGCGGTGTCCCCGGACGGGTGCGGGCCCGCTCACTGTGCCTCGGTGAGCAGGCGGCACGGCACCGCACGTTCCACGGCTCCGCCCTGCCCGTCCGGCTCCACGCGGAACAGGCGGGCCCGCGGTGCCCGGGTGACCGCCTCGGCCAGGGCGCCGTCCGCGAAGAGCGCGCCGACGCCGTCCTCCAGCGCCCACCCGGCAGGCAGGGCACCGCTCGCCACGGCGGCCAGGTAGGAGGACCGACGGCCCGGTTCGCCGTCGTAGTGCGGGCAGACGGAACCGGGCAGCAGGCCCAGCCCGTCCGGGAGGGACGTGAGCGGGCCGAAGGAGTCGGTGTGCGAACCCTGCGCCCAGCAGTTGGCCCCGGCGCTGATGCCGCAGAGCAGCGTGCCGCGGTCGTGGGCCTCGCCGAGCAGCCGGTCCACCCCGTGGGTGCGCCATACCGCCAGCAGGTTCGCGGTGTTGCCCCCGCCGACGTAGACCACGTCCTGCGCGAGCAGGAACGTGCGCAACTCGTCGTCCGAGAGTTCCCGCTGGAACAGCGCCAGGACCCCGGGCTCGCAGTCGTCCGGCCCGAACGCGGCACGGAACTTCTCGATGTAGGCGGGGGCGTCGCCGCTGGCCGTGGGCACGAAGCACACCTTGGGCCGGCCGGCGCGCGCGTGGCCGAGCAGCCAGCCGTCCAGCAGCCGGTCGTCGTCGGTGGAGAAGCCGCCGCCGAGGAGGGCCAGCCGGCGCGGGGGAGCGGTGACCACGGGGGTGCCTCCTCGGGGCGGTGTGGGACGGGGCGGTGCGTGGGTGGGTGACGGGGTGAGCGGGTACACGGTTCAGCCTGCCTGCCTGCCGTTCAGCCGCTCGGGCCTTTGGGGCTTTGGAGCTTTGGGCGTTCGGCGTTTCAGCCGTCCCGCGGGCCGGTTCTTCCGTCGTCCGTCTGCGGGTCCGTCGCAGCGGACGGCCTCCCGGGTCGCCGGGTCTCGTCCGGCCGGGGTTGGTGTGCCCGTGCTGCCTGCCGTGAATCGTCGACGATGCGCTGGAGGGCCGCGACATGGGATTCCAGCGCTTCGCGGCCCTGGGCGCTCAGGTTCAGCCAGGTCCTGGGGCGCTTGCCCACGTAGCCCTTGTCCACTTCCACGTATCCGTGGTTGCCGAGCGTCGTGACCTGCTTGGACAGGGCGGAGGGGGACAGGCCCACCGACTCCCGGACCCAGGAGAACTCGGCCCACTCCACCCCGGCGAGCAGCGACACGATGGACAGGCGGGTGGGGTCCAGTAGCACGGGGTCGAAGTCACTTGGCGGCACGGCCGGCGCCTGGGTCGTCCGCGGTGCCCGGCCGGGCGGCCGCGAGCAGGGAGCGCTGGATGCGCCGGCCGAAGAGGATCAGGACGAGGCCCAGCACCGCTCCGATGGCGGTCCGCAGGTACGGCACGGACAGGTTGCCGTGCGGAATGAACGCGCCCACGAGCCCGATCACCATGACCGCCAGGATCACCAGGCGGTGGTACCGCGTGAAGCGCGGTGAGATCTGGTCTCCGCGCAGCCGGGTGGGCCGGCCGAGGAACGCGGAGCCACGGCGGGTGCGCAGCAGCACGGCGTAGGCGACGGCGAGGGCGGCGATGCCCCAGGACGTCCAGATCGCGGAGCCGGAGCCGAAGAAGTCGGGCGCGGCGACCAGCAGGAAGATCGCCACGCCGAAGAACACCTCGACCCAGCGCGCGTCGTGGACGGAGTCGAAGGTCTGGTCCCTGCGTATGCCGACGTCATGGAGGGAGCGTGCGGCCTCGTCGGGTGTCGGGCGTTCTGTCATGACGGCCTCCAGGAAGCTTTCTTTGTGCGAACTAGTTTCTACTCAGGAAACTAGTTTCCCGTAGGTGTGGTGTCAAACATCCGGGGCGTCGACGGAGCGCGACGCGTGCTCGTGGGGAGGGTGGTTCGGCACTCGCCGAGCAGCCGCCGAACGGAAAGCGCCCGGCCGGGGGCCGGGCGCTGCGAGGAGTGGGATGCCGCCGAGTGGTCGACCGCCTGGCCGGTCCGCTGTTGCTCCTCCACGCGCAGTGGCCGGCGGCGGTCTCCCGGCTGAGCACCGCTCACATCGAGAAGGCGGACAAGCCGTGGTGAGCTGCTGGTGCTGGTGCTGGTGCTGGTGCTGGTGCTGGTGCTGGTGCTGGTGCCTTGCGCTTGCCGGTCAGGATGGCTGGACTTCGTCGAAGAGTGCGAGAGCTTCGGCGGGGTCCGGGCTCACGAGGCGTTCCAGACCGGTCGTCGTGATCTTCGACCACCTGCCGGCCCGTGCCCACATCCGTTCCTCGAACGCGCGGACGGCCTCGTCCAGATCCCCGGGTCCGGTGGCGAGGGACTCGGCGAGTTCGGCGCCTTCCAGCATCGCCAGGTTCGCGCCTGCCCCCAATGGAGGCATCAGATGGGCGGCGTCGCCCAGGAGCGTCACCCCGGGGACGTGGGTCCAGGTGTGGGACACGGGCAGGACGTAGAGGGGGCGGTGCGCGAAAGCGGTGCCGTGGCGGAGGAGGTCGAGGACGGGGGCGGCCCAGCCGTCGAACAGGGCCAGCAGTCTCGATCGCACGGCGTCGGCGTCGGCCAGGTCCAGGCCCGTGTGCCAGTCCAGCGACGCGCGGAACTGGGCGTATACCTTCACGTGGCCGCCGCTGTTGCGCTGGGCGACGAGTGCGCGGTTCACGCCATACGCGGCCACGGAACCGTCGCCGATCAATTCGGCGAGGACAGGGTGGCGGGTGTCGGCGTCGTCCAGGGAGGTCTCGACCAAGGTGACGCCGGTGTAGTGCGGCGTCACCGACGAGACCGCCGGGCGCGTCCGGGACCAGGCGCCGTCCGCGCCGACCACGAGGTCGAACGGTTCCTGTCGCCCGTCCGCGAAATGGACCAGCACGCCATCCCGGGTCCCGGGCACCACCTGCCTCACGCCGCGCCCCCACTGGACGTCGAGAGGGCCGAGCAGCAGATCGCGGAGTTGCCCGCGGTCGATCTCGGGATTGGCCCGGTCATCCGGACGGGGTCGCCAGTCGCGCAGGACGGTCCCGTCCGTGTCCAGGATGCGCATGGCCTGCCCCTCGGGTCGAGACAGCGCCTGGAACTCAGCCAGCAGCCCCGCCTTGTCCAGTGCGAGCTGGCCCAGCCCTTCGTGCAGGTCCAGCGTGCCGCCCGGGGGGCGGGCGTCGTGGGAGGCATCGCGTTCGAGGACGGCGGCCGGATACCCATGGCGGTGCAGGACGCGGGCGAAGGTGAGGCCGGCGGGGCCGCTCCCGATCACGGCAATACGGTGTCTCATGGCGATACACTGTATTTACCCAGTATGACGTATCGCAAGGGAACGGTGTGACCATGACCGTGTGGGACCGGCCAGAGCCGCCGACTCGCCCCGTGCCGCTCGACAGGGAGCGGATCGTCGCCACCGCCATCGCGCTGGCCGACGAGGGCGGGCTGGAAGCGGTGTCGTTGCGGAAGGTCGCTGCCCAGCTGAACGCCGGCCCGATGAGGCTGTACGGATACATCTCCACCAAGCAGGAGTTGTTCGACCTCATGGTGGACGAGGTCCACGCCGAGATCCTTCCCGAGGAGCAGCCCGGTGACTGGCGGGAGGCGCTGCGCATCCTCGCCCACCGCACCAGGCAGGCCGCTCTTCGCCACGAATGGCTGGCCGACCTGCTCGGCGGCCGCCCGACCCTGGGCCCGAACGGCCTCGCCGTGACCGAGGCCAATCTGGCCGCCCTCGACGGCCTCGCCGACATCGACACCGTCATGCGCGCCGTGGAGACCGTCGGCGCCTACTCCACCGGCGCGATCCGGCGCGAGATCGCGAACCTGCGGGCCGAGCGCGCCACGGGCCTGCCGAAGCGCGACTGGCAGCGCGCCTCCGGCCCGCATGTGACGAGGATGCTCGCCACGGGCCGCTTCCCGGCGCTGGCCAAGGCCGTGTACGACGGCACGGACGTGGACGCCGAGGCATCCTTCGCGACCGGCCTGGACTGGGTCCTCGATGCCGTGGCCGCCAGACTCACCCAGCCTTGATCGTTTACTTGGTCCGGAAAAGGGCGGGAGGTCGCGGGGGTGGGAGGCCGCGGAGGTGGGGCGGGGCGCCGCCAGGTGGAGCGGTCAGGTGCGGCGGCCAGTCAGGTGGTCCTGCCGCGCTGCTGGGTGCGCCCGTAGTGCTTGCGGGCCTTCATGCGGTTGCCGCACACCGCCATGGAGCACCAGCGGCCGGTGTTCGCCTTGCTCCGGTCGAGGAGGAACAGGCGGCACTCCGGGTTGGCGCACGGCTTGAGGCGGCCGGGCCGCGTCTCGGCGAGCGTGCCCCAGGCGAGCACCGCGGTGGCCGCCCACTTCCGGTCCGCGGGGACGTCGAGCGTCCACGCGACGCCGTGGCCGGTCACCTCCGGCACCGGGCGGGCCCCGCGCAGGAAGCCCGCCAGCGACTCGGGCGGGCCCTCCCCGCGCACCACCTTCTGGAGGGCGTCCCGTGCGGCGCGGGTGTGGCGGAGTTCGCCGGCCGTGCCGGTGCCGCCGTGCTCCCGCAGCCACCGGCGGCCGCCGTCGGGGTCGTCGAGGAGGTCCTGCTGGGTTCCCTGCACGACCGGTGTGGTGTTCAGCAGGTCCAGGAGGCGTTCTTCTTCGGATCGGTCGACAGGTATGGAGATCATCGCTTCGCTCGGTCGGGGGCGGACGGCTGTTCAGGGTTGGCGGCGGTCGCGTGCCGCCCCGCGTGCGGATGCGGGCGTCGAGCGCGGCAGTCTACTCGCGGGCCCGCCCGCTCGCGGGGGCTGGTTGGCCCGGGGCCCACGGCTTCGCCGGGCAGCCTGTCCGGGGGGTGGTCGCCCGGGGGCTACGGCTTCGCCGGGCCGCCCGCCCGGCTGAGCTCCTCGGCGTCCAGGCCCCGGTCGATGCCGTGCGGGACCACGGCCTGCCCGGGCTCCAGCGCGAGACGCTCGCCGTCCAGGTACACGGCCACCTTGTCCGGCTCGAACGAGACCATGTCCGAGACCGGCGCCACCTGCGTGTAGGCGTCCCGGTACGACCACGCGGCTCCCCGGACGCCGCCGATCTCGTAGTAGTCCGCCAGGCCCTTGTAGGGGCAGAACGTCTGTCCCTCGACAGGGGTCAGGGCGTCCTCGTCGACGTCGGTGCGCGGCACGTACCAGCGGGGCGCGAACCCGGACTCGAAGAGCACCAGGGGGCTCTCGGTGCGGGCCACGGTCCGCTCGCCGTCGCGCACCTCGAGGGTGCGCGAGGTGTTCCTGATGTCGATCCGGTGGTACATGTCCGCCGCGTGCCCGAGAACCCGCTCGTCCTCCTCGTAGAACCCGTCCATGGCGCGCCACGCGAAGGCCACGCGGTCCTGGAACTCCGCCGCGTACCCGGGCGGGTCGGTGTACCGCCATGCGGCGCGGCCCGCCTCCTTGTCGCCGCTTCGCACGGTGTACCAGGCGGTGGGCCCGAGTTCCCGGTGCTTGGTGGTGCGGTCGGTGTCCTCCAGCACTCCCTGGCTGACGTCCCGCACGGGGAAGTACGCCACCGGGTACCGGCCGGGCTCGTGCAGGAGCCAGACGTCCTCGCTGTCGGCGATCCACTCGCCGGCGAACCGCACCCGCATCCGGCGCCGCAGCGGCTCCGCGAAGAGCAGCTTCTCGGGCATCGGGACTTCGGTCAGGAACTTGCCGGCCGGGTGCTCCCCGAGCGGTCCCTGCTGCCATGACAGACCCATGATCCCTCTCCTCCTTCCGAGCCGGTGAGGCGCCGGCCCGCCGGTCGGACGGGCCGCCCGCCACCGGGTCGCCTGCCCTCTGTGTTCCCCTATCCTCACCCGAGCTAACCCCATAGACAAGATTTACAGGTTAGATGGCGAGCGCATACAGTCTAACCACGGAAACCATTTTCGGGGGTTAAATGCGGCCCTCTGCGCGATGGGTGCGCCGCAGGGCGCGGCGCGGCACGGGATGTGGGGCCGGGGGCCGGCCGCCGGTGGCCGCGACCGCACCCCGACGGGGGATCCCGGCCCGCCTCCGGTTGCGCCGGTGCGCGGCCGGGCCAGCATGAGGAATACGGCGGCAAGACCGTGAGGTGAGCGTGGTGGCAAGGCTGCTGTCGGTGAACGTCGGTCTGCCGAAGAACGTGCCCTGGCACGGCCGCACCGTCTACACCGGCGTCTGGAAGCACCCCGTCGAGGGGCCGCAGACCGTGCGCAGGCTCAACATCGACGGCGACGGCCAGGGCGACCTCCAGGGCCACGGCGGGGAGCAGCGCGCCGTGCTCGTCTACCAGATCGACTCCTACCGCTACTGGCAGGAGTACTTCGGCCGAGACGACTTCGGATACGGCCAGTTCGGGGAGAACTTCACCATCGAGGGGCTCCCGGACGACGAGGTCTGCATCGGGGACCGCTACCGGATCGGCACCGCCGTCTTCGAGGTCACGCAGCCCCGTGTCACCTGCTACCGGGTGGGCCTGCGGATGGGCGAGCCGCAGATGGCGGCGCTCCTGGTGGCCCATCACCGGCCCGGGTTCTACTTCCGCGTGATCACCGAGGGGCGGGTCACGGCCGGCGACGAGATCGTCCTGCTCTCGCGGGGCCCGGAAGCCGTCACCGTCACCGAGATCGACGCCCTGCTGTACCTGCCCGGGCACCATCGCGACGACATCGAGCGCGTGCAGCGGATCCCCGCGCTCAGCCCCGGCTGGAAGGCGTCGTTGCAGACGCTCATCGACCAGGGCGGCGCCGGCAAGGAGACGCTGGGCGGCAACCCCGCGCTCAACGCCGCCTCCGGGGGGCCGCCGCCGGGCTGGCAGGGGTTCCGTCCGATGCGGGTCACGGAGATCACCCGGGAGAGCCGGGACATCTTCTCGCTGACCCTGGCTGCCGAACCTGCCGAACCTGCCGAACCTGCCGAACCCGCGGAGGAAGGCCGGCAGGACCGCGAGGCGGAGCCGCTTCCGATCCCCCTGCCCGGGCAGTTCCTCACCCTGCGCCTGCATCCGGAGGCGGACGGGCCCCCGCTCATCCGCAGCTACTCCCTCTCCGGCCCGCCGGACGAGACGCGGTACCGCATCACCGTCAAACATGAGCCGCACGGCCGCGCGAGCGGATACCTGATGGAGCACGTGCGCGAGGGGGACGCGCTGGACGTCGCCGCCCCGCGCGGCACCTTCACGCTCGCCACCGGTGAGAGGCCGCTGCTGCTGATCTCCGGCGGGGTCGGCGTGACGCCCGAGATGGCCATGCTGCACACCCTGGCGGCCCAGCGCTCCGAACGGGAGGTGTGGTGGCTGCATGGCGCGCGCAACGGCTCCGAACGCGCCTTCGCCGACGAGACCCGCGCGCTGCTCGGACGGTTGCCCAGGGCCCACGAGCACGTCTGCTTCAGCGCCCCGGAGCCCGAGGACCGTCCGGGCCGCGACTACGCCGCCGCGGGCCGGCTGTCGGTGGGCCACTTCGCGCGGCTGGGGGTGCCGACGGAGGCGGAGGCCTACCTGTGCGGGCCGCCGGCGTTCCTGAAGGACATGCAGGACGGCCTCGCCGAGTACGGCCTCGACCCGGGCCTGATCCGCACCGAGACGTTCGGAACCATGCCCTCCGTGACGCCCGGCGTGACCGGGACCACCGAGCCCGCCGGGCCGCCCCACCCACCCGAGGGCGCCCCGGGCCCCGGGCCCGAGGTGTCGTTCGCGCGCAGCGGCCTCAGCGCCACCTGGGATCCGAAGTACGCGAGCCTCCTGGAGTTCGCCGAGGCGTGCGCCGTCCCCGTGCGCTGGACGTGCCGGACGGGCATCTGCCACACCTGCGAGACCGGGCTCCTCCAGGGCGACGTGGCCTACAACCCCGAACCGGTCGACCCGCCGTCCGAGGGCAACCTGCTCACGTGCTGCTCGGTCCCGCGCACGGAGGTCGTGCTGGACCTGTGAGGCCGTTCCCGGCAAAGGGCTGAGGGACAGCGGCTGCCGGCCCGTCAGTAGCATGATGGCCATGACGGCTGAGTGCGAGGCGCTGCCGGGCGGCATGCTGAACGAGGGAGCCGTCCACCGCCACGGAGAGCTGGTGGAGCGCCCGGCGCCGCGCAACGCACGAGCGCTGCACGCTTATCTCCTCGCGCTGAGGGGGCACGGTTTCGACGCGGCCCCGATGCCGGTGGGCCTCGCCCCGGAGGGCCGTGAACGGCTGACCTTCCTTCCCGGCGAGGTGGCTCTGCCGCCGTTTCCCGGCTGGGCCATGACGGAGGCCGCCCTCGCATCGGTGGGGCGCCTGCTGCGCCGCCTGCACGAGGCCGGAGCGGCCGTCGCCGTCGACACGCGTGCCTGGTGGCCTCGGGACCTCGCGGACCCGGAGGGCGGAACGATGCTCTGCCACAACGACGTGTGCCTGGAGAACGTCGTCTTCCGTGACGGCCGTGCCGCCGCCGTGATCGATTTCGACCAGGTGGCCCCCGGCCGTCCCCTCTGGGACGTCGCCATGACGGCCCGCTACTGGGTGCCCATGCTCGACCCCGTATCGGCAGCCGGCTTCTATCCCACCGGGCTGGACGCCCCCGCGCGCTTGCGGATCCTCGCCGACGGCTACGGTCTCCCGCCGCGCGACCGTGCCGAGTTGCCCGGCGTCGTCGAGCAGGCCACGGAGGTCTGCCGGGCCTTCGTGGCCCGCCGCGTGGCCGGCGGTGACTCCGTCTACGTGCGCGCGCTGGCCGAGCGAGGCGGATGGGAACGCTGGGACCGCATCCAGGCCTGGTTGGCCGATCACCGCGAGACGTTCACGGCCGCACTGCTGGGCTGACCGGGGAGCACGGGCCGGGGCGCCGGGCGACGCCGCTGCTCCGGCTGTCGGAGACGGGCGTGCGCGCGGGAGCCGTCCGCGGCTGCGCTCAGGACGCCGCGGGCCGCCGAGCGGGTGCCCCGCTTCCCCGCCCGCACGGCCGAGGTCCCGCCTCCTCTTCCCCTCCCGTCACCCGAGCAATCGTCCGTTCACGCGATGGTGCGATGATCTGCACGATCGCGGATGGGTATCGGGGCCATGGGTAGGGCCGGGCCATGACGCAGCCGTTTGAACTGCCGAAGTTCTATATGCCGTATCCCGCCCGCCTGAACCCGCACGTCGAGGAGGCCCGCACGCACGCGCGCGCGTGGGCGCGCACCATGGGCATGCTGGAGGGCTCCGGCGTCTGGGACCAGGCCGACCTGGACGCGCACGACTACGCCCTGCTCTGCGCGTACACCCACCCGGACTGCGACGCCGAGGCGCTCTCGCTGATCACCGACTGGTACGTCTGGGTGTTCTTCTTCGACGACCACTTCCTGGAGATGTTCAAGCGCAGCCAGGACCGCGGGGGCGGCAAGGAGCATCTGGACCGGCTGCCGATGTTCATGCCGATGGATGCGTTCGCGCCGGTCCCGGAGGCCGCCAACCCGGTGGAGGCGGGCCTCGCGGACCTGTGGGCCCGCACGGTGCCCGCGATGTCCTCCGAGTGGCGGGCGCGGTTCGCGCGCAGCACCGGGAACCTGCTGAACGAGTCGCTGTGGGAGCTGTCCAACATCAACGAGGGCCGGGTCGCCAACCCGGTCGAGTACGTCGAGATGCGCCGCAAGGTGGGCGGCGCCCCCTGGTCCGCCGGACTCGTCGAGTACGCCACCGCGGAGGTGCCCGCGACGGTCGCGGGGGAGCGGCCGCTGCGGGTCCTGATGGAGACCTTCTCGGACGCTGTCCACCTCCGCAACGACCTCTTCTCCTACCAGCGCGAGGTCGAGGACGAGGGCGAGCTGAGCAACGGCGTGCTGGTCCTGGAGAGGTTCTTCGGCTGCACCACCCAGCAGGCCGCCGACATGGTGAACGACATCCTCACCTCCCGGCTCCACCAGTTCGAGCACACCGCCCTCACCGAGGTCCCCGCGCTGGCCGCCCTGAAGGGCCTCGGCCCCGGCGAACTCGCCGCCGTCGCCGCGTACACCAAGGGCCTTCAGGACTGGCAGTCCGGCGGCCACGAATGGCACCTGCGCTCCAGCCGCTACATGAACGAGGGCACGCTCAGCACCTCACCGCTCGGCGGCCCCACGGGCCTCGGCACCGCCGGCGCCGACCTCCCCGGCCTGCTGGCGGCGGTGGGCGCCGAGCGGCTGCGCCGTTACACGCACGTGCCGTTCCAGCACGTCGGCCCCGAGGAGCTCCCCGACTTCGACATGCCGTTCCCCCTCACCCTCAGCCCCCACCTGCCGGGCGCCCGGGTGCGGACCACGGACTGGTGCACCCGCATGGGCATCCTCAGCGAGGGCATCTGGGACCAATACCGCCTGGACGCCTTCGACCTCCCCCTCTGCGCGGCCGGCATCCACCCGGACGCCACCGAGGACGAGCTCGACCTCAGCTCCGCATGGCTCGCCTGGGGCACCTACGCCGACGACTACTACCCGATCGTCTTCGGGCACCGCCGCGACCTGGCCGGCGCGAAGCTGTGCACCGAACGGCTCTCGGCCTGCATGCCCCTGGACGGCGAGGAGATCCCGCCGCCCGCGAACGCCATGGAGCGCGGCCTCGCCGACCTGTGGGCGCGAACGTCCTGCGAGATGACCCCGGACGAGCGCCGCACGCTGCGCGCGTCGGTCGAGGTGATGACCGAGGCCTGGCTCTGGGAGCTGTCCAACCAGGCCCAGCACCGCGTCCCGGACCCGGTCGACTACATCGAGATGCGCCGCGCCACCTTCGGCTCCGACCTCACCATGAACCTGGCCCGGCACGGCTGTGGCCCCGCGCTCGATTCGGAGGTCCACCGCAGCGGGCCGGTCCGCTCGCTGGAGAACTCCGCGGTCGACTACGCCTGCCTCCTCAACGACATCTTCTCCTTCCGCAAGGAGATCGAGTACGAGGGCGAGATCCACAACGCGGTCCTCGTCGTGCAGAACTTCTTCGGCTGCGACCAGGCACGCGCGCGTGCCGTCGTGGCGGACCTGATGGTGCAGCGGATGCGGCAGTTCCAGCACGTCGCCGCCCACGAGCTGCCGGTGCTCCACGAGGACTTCGGCCTCGACGAGAAGGCCCGTGCCGCCCTGGACGCCTACGTACGGAACCTGGAGAACTGGATGGCCGGCATCCTCAACTGGCACCGGAACTGCCACAGGTACACGCGGGCCGACCTCGCGCGCCGCCTGACCACACCGGTACGCCCGGCCGCACCGGCGCCTGCCGGCCCGGGCGCACGCATCGGTGTGCCGGCCGCGGGGCCATGGCGGTCCGCCATGCCGCACGGGTGACGTGGCCGCGCCCACGGGGGAGTCCGGTCGGGGGCCGGGTCGGGGGGAGCCCGGTCGAGGAAGGTCCGTTCAAGGGGAGCCCGGTCGGGGAAGGCCCCGTCAGGCCGCGTCGCCCACGGCCGGTGCGCCGGCCGCGTGGGCGGCGGCCGCCCGGGCCAGGGCGCGCACCAGCGGGTGCGGGCTGGACCCGTCGCCGGCCAGCTCCGGCTGGAAGAGCGTGGCCAGGAAGAACGGGTGGCCGGGCAGCTCCACGATGCGGACCTGCCCCTCCTCGTCCGCGCCGGAGAAGACCAGCCCGTGCTGCTGAAGGGTGTCGAGGTGCGAGACGGGGCCGTAGGCGCAGTGGTAGCGCTCGATCGAACGGTCGACGCCGAGCACGGACTCGGCGAGGGTGCCGGGCCCGAGGACGACGGCGCCCTCGTGCCCGACCAGCGAGCAGGCGAGCGGGCCGATCAGCAGGTCCTCGGCGTCCGGGTCGGACTCCCCGTGCGCCGCGCTGGCCAGCCCGCACACCGCACGTGCGTACTCCAGCAGGACGTGCTGGAAACCGGCACAGGTGCCGAGCAGCGGAATGCCCTCCGTGCGCGCCGTGCGGATCGCGGCGAGCGCCCCCGCCTCACTCCGGTACGGGCTGCCCGGCAGCACCCACACGGCGTCGAACCCGGACACCGCGCCCTCCGCCTCCGCGTCCTCGGTGGGCACCCAGTAGGCGTCCAGCACGATCCGATCGCGCACGGCGAGCGCCTCCAGGAGCAGCGGGATCCGGGTGTGCGAGCGGACGTTCGGCGAACGGTCGCCCACCAGGGCCAGCCGGGCGGGCCCCCGGGGGCCGTCCGGGGCTGCCGCGACCGCGGGCGGCGATGCCCGGGTGCCGGACGAGCGGGCCCGTTCGTCGGGCACGTCCGCCGTGCGCCTCGGGGCGGCAGGCGGGGTGGGGCCAGGGCCGGGGTTCTTCCTCGTTTCGGTCATGGCCTCCATGGTCGGCGGCCGGGGGAGTTCACGTCCAACGATGAAATCTGCTCGCTCCATAAGCGTTCCTGATGGAGGGTGGTTGGTGACCGGCACGGGGTCGGAGAGGCTGGAGGCCATGGACCCGCACCTGCTGCGCACCTACGTCACCGTGGCCCGGCTCGCCTCCTTCTCGGCGGCGGCCCGCGAACTCGGCTACACCCAGTCCGCGGTGTCCCAGCACATCGCCGCGCTGGAGCAGGACCTGGGCGTGCCGCTGCTCGGCCGCCGCCCGGTGGCCCCGACCCCGGCGGGCGAACGGCTGCTGGAGCACGCCGGCGGGCTGCTGCTGCGGCTCGACGCAGCCCGCGCCGACGTCGTGCGGATGGCCGGCGCCCCGGAGCAGGGCCTCACCCTGGCCGCCACCCCCACCGCCCTGCGCCGCGCCACCCTGGAGCTGCTGCCCGCAGCCGGTGTGACGCTGCTGGTGCTGCCCCGCGAGAAGGTCCCCGCTGTGGTCGCCACCGGGACCGCGGACCTCGGCCTCGTGGACGGGCTCGCCGCACCGACCGACCCGTTGCGGCTGCCCGACGTCGCCCCGCTCACCGCGCGGGGCGCGGGCGAGGAGCCGGTGAGCGTGCTGCTGCCCGCCGGCCATCCGCTGGCCGGGCGCGCGGGCCTGCGGCTCGGCGACCTCGTCGACGCCCGGTGGCTGGACGCGCCCGGCACCGCCCTGCCGCTCGCCCAGCTCAGGGCGGCGAACGGCACCGGCGGCTTCCGGCCCGCCCTCCGGTACGACGGCACCGACCTGCGCACCCTCACCGACCTGGCCGCCGCAGGCCACGGCCTGGCCCTGCTGCCCGGCTCGGCCGCCCAGGACGCGCCCGGCACCGTCGCCGTCCCCCTTACGGACCCACCACTCGTGCACCGGACGGAACTGCTGCACGGGGCCGCACCACAGGGCCCGGCCCGGGCGCTGGCGGAGCGGCTCGCGCGCGGGGCGCAGGGGTAGGGGGACGGCGCGTTCGTGCGGACCCGAAAACCAATGGCGGACGCCCGCGTGCGGGCTCACGACGACCGCATGCTGAGCACCCTCGCCACCTTCCTGGGGAGGGCTGAGGGAGTCCGGCCGCCGTTCGGGGCTCGTCGCGTGGTCCCCGTACCGCCTCAGGAGGTTCAGCCGGTGGTGCCCGCCGGCGGGTCGGCGAAGACGCCGTGCAGCATGCCGCTGGCCTGGCCCACCTCGATCAGATAGCCGTCGGGGTCGCGCATGTAGCAGCGGATCTCGGGCCCGCGGTCGATCGGCGGGGTGAGGAACTCGGCGCCCTTGGCACTCCACTCCCGGTGGCAGGCCTCGATGTCGGCCACCCGGATGTTCAGGAAGCTCGTCGCCGTCCCCGGGTCGGTCGGCGGGTGCAGCGTGACATCCGGCTTGTCCGGGGTGCCGCCGCCGCCCGGGTTCATGATGATCCAGCCGTTGGCGAGCTTCACGATGCACGGGTTCTCGTCGAGCACCACCTCACCGCCCAGCACCTCCGAGTAGAACGCCCGCGAACGGGGCACGTCGGACACGGTCAGGAAGTGGGTGAGCACTATCCCGGCCTCCGGGGCCGGCAGATCCTCACGGCGCATGTCGGACTCTCCCTCCGCGCCCGGCCGGGTGGAGCGGTGGCGCCGGGTGCGTGCCGAGCGGACGATCGAGGGCACCTGACCGGACGGCATGCCGGGCCGGGGCGCCCCTCGCCATGGTGGGGGAGACCGGGGGATTCCGAAACTCGATCATGCCGGAGCCGGAGCCGGAGCCGGAGCCGGAGCCGGGACTGGGACTGGGACTGGGGCCGGAATCGGAATCGGAATCGGAGCTGGGAGCCCGCAGCCGCCGCAAATGGCTGGGCGCCGCGCCCTTCCGCGCGGCAGGATGCACCCGTGGCTCCGCGGGCGGCGCACCCCGGCCCGGTGGCCGCAGGCAGCGTCCCGCTCCGCACCCTGGAGGCCCGATGACCGAGCGCCCCGCAACCCCCGCGCCGTTCACCACCGACGACTACCGCGCCCGGATGGCCCGCGCCGCCACGGCCGCCGCCGACGCGGGCCTGGCCGGACTCCTGGTCGCCCCCGGCCCCGACCTCGTCTGGCTCACCGGCTACCGGCCGACGTCCGCCAGCGAACGGCTCACCCTGCTGGTGCTCGCCCCCGGCCACGACCCGGTGCTCGTGGTGCCCACCCTGGAGGCCGGAGACGCCGAGCGCGCCCCCGGCGCTCCCGCGCTCACCCTCCGGGACTGGACCGACGGCCAGGACCCCTACGCCGCCGCTGTGCCCCTGCTCGCAGGCGGCGGCCGGTATGCCGTCAGCGACGACACCTGGGCCGTCCACCTGCTCGGCCTGGAACGGCGGGCCCCCTCCAGCACCTCCTTCACCGCGCTCGGCGAGGCCCTGCCCATGCTGCGCGCCGTCAAGGACACCGCCGAACTGGACCGCCTCGCCGCCGCGGGCGCCGCCGCCGACGCCGCGTACGAGAAGATCAAGAACGTCCGCTTCGCGGGCCGCAGGGAGACCGACATCGCCGCCGACCTGGCCGCCCTGCTCCGTGAGTTCGGGCATGCGCAGGTGGACTTCACGGTGGTCGGCTCGGGCCCCAACGGCGCCGATCCGCACCACGAGGCGGACGACCGCGTGATCGCCGACGGCGACATGGTCGTCCTCGACTTCGGCGGCCTGAAGCACGGCTACGGCTCCGACACCACCCGCACGGTGCACGTGGGCGAGCCGACGGCGGAGGAGCGGCGGGTGCACGAGGTGGTGCGCGAGGCGCAGGAGCGCGCGGTGCGGGCCGTGCGGCCCGGCCCCACCTGCCAGGACGTCGACCGGGTGGCCCGGGAGACAATCATCGAGGCCGGTTACGGGGACCGTTTCATCCACCGCACCGGGCACGGCATCGGAGTCACCACGCACGAACCGCCGTACATGGTCGAGGGCGAGCTCCAGCCCCTCGTCCCCGGCATGTGCTTCTCCGTCGAACCGGGCATCTACCTGCCCGGCCGCTTCGGCGTGCGCATCGAGGACATCGTGACGGTCACGGACGACGGCGTCCGGCGTCTCAACACCACGTCTCGGGAGCTCGCGATCGTGCAGTGAGCGCCGGTTCGGCGGGGCGGGGCGTCCGCCGTGGGACAGGCGGGCGGTTCGCAGGCGCGGAGCCGGAGCCGGAGCCGGGGCCGGGGGCGGGGTCAGTCCTCGCGCGGCTCCCGGTCGCGGTGCCGGTGCAGCACGTCGTACGGGTACGGCGGCGCCGTCCGGCCCGCCTCCGTCAGCCGCCGCGCCTGCGTGTCCGTCAGCTCCCAGCCGACCGCGCCGAGGTTGTCCGTGAGCTGCTCCACGGACCGCGCCCCGATGATCGGCGCGGTCACCCCGGGCTGCCGCAGCAGCCACCGCAGGGCGACCTGCGCCGGGCTGCGGCCGGACTCCTCGGCGACCGCGAGGACCGCGTCGACGACCCGCCAGGTCTCCTCGTTGTCCCGGTCGTGCCAGCTCCCGCGGCCCCGGGCGCGCCCGCGCTCGGCCACGCGGGAGCCGGCCGGCGGGGAGGACATCCCGCGCCGGTACTTGCCGCTCAGCCAGCCGCCGCCCAGCGGGCTCCACGGGATCACGCCCACGCCCTCGGCTGCGCAGAGCGGCAGCAGCTCCCACTCGATCGTGCGCGCCAGGAGGTTGTACAGCGGCTGCACGCAGACGTACGGCTCCCACGCGTGCTCCCGCGCCACGAAGAGCGACTTCTGCAACTGCGTGGGGGAGAGGTTGCTCGCGCCCAGGTAGCGGACCTTGCCGGAGGTGACGAGGGTGTCCAGCGTCGACAGGGTCTCCTCGATCGGAGTGGTCGCGTCCCAGACGTGGGTCTGGTAGAGGTCGATGTGGTCGGTGCCGAGCCGCCGCAGGCTCGCCTCCACCGCTGACAGGATGTGCCCCCGCGACAGGCCCGAGGCGTTCGGGGCCTCGCCCATCGAGCCGAACACCTTGGTGGCGATCACCAGGTCGTCACGCCTGCGGCCCTTCAGCCAGCGGCCGAGGATCTCTTCGGAGACCCCGTGCCCGTAGACGTCCGCCGTGTCGACGAACGTGCCGCCCGCCGCCACGAACGCGTCGAGCATCCGGTGGGAGGCCGCCTCGTCGGCGTCCCTGCCGAACGTCATCGCGCCCAGGCACAGCTCGCTGACCCGCAGTCCGGTGCTCCCGAGGAATCGCTGCTCCATGCCGTGTGGTGTCCTTCCGCCCGCTCGTGCTGGTCCGTGCCGCTTGTCCTCGCTTCGCGGGGACGTCGCACACGTTAGGAGCCCGGGTGCGCACAGGGCGCCAACCCGCGGCGTGCGTCGCTGCCTGTCACCGGTTCCGGTCGCGTTCGCCGGCGTGGTGTCGCCGGTCCTCGGTCCTCTCCCCTGGGACCGTTCTCCCTGGCCCGACCCCGACCCCGACCCCGACCCTGCGCCTGGGCCGCGCTCGCGCCTCTCGCCGCGAGGTCCCCGGTCAGCGCCGGGCGGGGTCGGCGGGTGCCAGTACCGCGGCCGACTCGGCCGGCAGGCGCAGCAGCCCGTCGGGGCCGGGCGCCCCGGTGTCCGCGGGGCGCCAGGCCGCGAGCACCGCACCGGCCCTGCGGCCCACGGGGACGTCCACGGGCTCGGGGCCCAGGTTCACGGCGGTGGTGACGTCGCCGCGCCGGACGGAGCACCAGCGTGCCGCCTCGTCGTAGGCGACCCGCACCGCCGCCAGGTCGGGGTCCTGGAGGTCCGTCCGGGCGGCCCGCAGGGCGATCAGGTCGCGGTGCCAGGCCAGCACGCGCGCGTGCGTCTCGCCGCCCGGCTGCGACCAGTCGAGGCAGGAGCGGTCCCGGGTCGCCGGGTCCTGCGGGTCCGGTACGGCGTCCGCGCCGTCGCCGTCCGCCCAGCCGTGCCCGGCGAACTCGCGCCGCCTGCCCTTGCGCACCGCCTCGGCGATCAGCGGGTCCGTGTGGTCGGTGAAGTACTGCCAGGGCGTGGTCGCCCCCCACTCCTCGCCCATGAAGAGCATCGGCGTGAACGGCGAGGTCAGCGTGAGCGCGGCGGCGCACGCGAGCAGCCCGGGGGAGAGCGACGCCGCGAGCCGGTCGCCGAGGGCGCGGTTGCCGATCTGATCGTGGTTCTGCGCGTAGCCGAGCAGCCGGTGGCCGGCCACCCGGGTGCGGTCCAGCGGCCTGCCGTGCCGCCGGCCGCGGAAGCCCGCGTAGGTGCCGTCGTGGAAGAAGCCGTGCGTCAGGGTCTTGGCGAGTGCGGCGAGGGGGGCCCGGGCGTAGTCCGCGTAGTAGCCCTGGCACTCGCCCGTGAGCGCGGCGTGCAGCGCGTGGTGGAAGTCGTCGCTCCACTGCGCGTGCAACCCGAGGCCGCCCTCCGCCCGCCGGGTGATGACCCGGGGGTCGTTGAGGTCCGACTCGGCGATCAGGAAGAGCGGCCTCCCCACCTCCGCGGCCAGCGCGTCCACGGCGGCCGACAACTCCTCCAGGAACGGGTACGCGCGCGTGTCGCACAGCGTGTGCACGGCGTCCAGCCGCAGGCCGTCCAGCCGGTAGTCGCGCAGCCATGCGAGGGCGCTGCCGACGAGGTACGCGCGCACCTCGTCGGAGCCGGGCGCGTCCAGGTTGACGGCGGCGCCCCAGGGCGTCTGGTGGGTCTCCGTGAAGTAGGGGCCGAACGCCGCCAGGTGGTTCCCGGACGGGCCCAGGTGGTTGTGCACGACGTCGAGCACCACGCCGAGACCGCGGCCGTGCGCCGCGTCCACGAAGCGCCCCAGCGCCTGGGGGCCGCCGTAGGGCTCGTGCACGGCCCAGGGCGCCACCCCGTCGTACCCCCAGCCGTGCCGCCCGGGGAACGGGCAGAGCGGCATCAGCTCCACGTGGGTGACCCCGAGGTCCGCCAGGTGCCCGAGGCGGGCGGCCGCCGCGTCCAGGGTGCCTTCGGGGGTGAACGTGCCCACGTGCAGCTCGTACAGCACCGCCCCCGCAAGACCCCGGCCCGCCCAGGGGGCCTGCCGGGCGTGGCGCGCGGGGTCGACGACGGCACTGAGGCCGTCCGGCCCGTCGGGCTGGCGGCGCGAGCGCGGATCGGGGCGGGGCGGGCCGCCGTTCAGGCAGAAGCCGTAGCGGGTGCCGTCCGCGGTGTCGGCCTGAGCCGTCCACCAGCCCGGGCGTGCCGGATCGCGCTCCATCCCGCGCGTGCCGTCCGTCAGTTGGAGGGCGACCCGCTCGGCCTCGGGCGCCCACACCTCGAACTCCACGATCGGCTCCCCTCGTCGGCGGGCCGGCCGCCGCGGCGCGGCCGGCACCCGGCGCCGCGGTGACCGCGCGGCGCGGGGCGGCGCCGCACCGCCCCGCCGTCCATGGTGCGCCAGACCGGGCCCCGTCGCCCTCCCTTCCCCCAGATGTCCCTCCAGGGGTGGACAACAGGAGTGCGGGTGTCCGCGGACGGTAACGAGCCCGTCGTGACTTCGCATCACCTCGCCGCGCCCCCGGTGCGTTCTCCTTCCGTACGCCCAGGTCAGTGCCGCTTTGGACGGTGGGTGCACCGTCCCCGGCTGCTGGACAGGCACCGCTGTGCTGCCTGAGAATCTCCTTGTGACCCCGCCTTCTGAGCCCGAGTCGATCCCGGCGCGGCTGTCCGACGCCGAGCGGGACAGGGCAGTGACGGCCCTCAAGGAGGCCGCTGCTCAGGGGAAGCTCTCCTACGACACGTTCCTGATCCGCATGGAGCGCGCCCTGGCCGCCCGCGAGGCCGGCGAACTCGCTCTGCTCACCGCCGATCTGCGCGGCGAGGGCCGCATGTCGCGCCTGGTGTTCGGCACGGTCAGCGCCCTGTCCGGCTTCACCATGCGGCTGGGCAACGCCTGGCGGGCCGAGCGGCTGCCGAAGCTCCTGCTGCCGGCGCCCGCCGACTCCAGGCCGCTGCGCATAGGCCGCGACCCCGGCAACAACCTGCGGCTCAGCCACGAGACCGTCTCCCTGCGGCACGCCGAACTCAGCCTCCAGAGCGGCCTGTGGGTGCTGCGCGACCTCGGCTCCACCAACGGAACCGTCGTCAACGGCCGCAGGGTGGTGGGCGCCGTCGTCGTCCGCGACGGCGATCAGGTGAGCTTCGGCCAGATGGCGTTCCGCCTGTCGGCCCGCTGACCGGCAGCGCCCCGCCCCGCCGGGTGCCCGCCCGGCGCCTCACACCGTGACGCGCGCGTGCCGTGCGGCCTCGATGACGGTACGGGCCTGATGCGCGACCTGGTGGTCCACCGGCACCCAGCGTGCCCGGAACTGCTCCGCGAAGGAGGCGCACCAGGCCGCCACGAGTCTTTCCAACCGGGGTGCCGCCCGGTCGCCCGAGTCCTCAAGGACCCTCAGCAGCATGGCCGCCGCCCGCAGGGGCAGCCGCCGGCCGAACGCGTCGATGCTGCCGATCGACGCCATCGTGGCCCCCGGCGGCGGTGGCCGCCCCCAGTCCTCCGCCAGGCCCGGCACCAGCGCGAGCACCCAGCGCGCCGCCCGCAGGAGGGGCCCGTCGGTGTCCGGCAGCCTCGGCCATGCCTCGTCTAGGACCTCCTGCACCCGCAGCGTGTCCTGCCGCAGCCTGCCCGCGATGCGGCGCAGCTCCCAGTCCGGCGCGGGGTGCGGCGACTCGTCGTCGACCAGGTCGCTCGCCCACATCGGGACCTCGACGATCGCCGTCAGGCCCCCGTAGCGGTGCGCGTGGTGCCAGGTGCTCATCCGGACGTCGTCGGGCAGGCTGGGGAAGGCGACGTCCACACCGGGCTCCGGCATGACGTGCACCCCCGGCCCCGAGGCGGGCCACCCGGCGGCGTCCGAGGCGCCCGTCTCCACCGGGATGTGCAGCTCGGCCGCCGACTTCGCGAAGGGCTCGGCGAGCCCGGGGATGTCCTTGGTGAGCTGCACCCAGCTGCCGCCCAGGTCGGTGCCGTGCAGCGACACCTGGAGGTAGGGCCGCAGCTCGTCGATGACGCCCGTGAGCGCCCTGGTCTCCGGCGGGAGCCGGTCCGGCGGCAGCACGGACGGCGACCACTCGGGCTGCTCGGGGCCCGCCGGGCGGAAGAACCGCCGGTGGTAGTCGAGCAGCGTGCGGGGCGCCGGCGTGCGGTGCAGCGCGGCGCCGTCCGGGTCCGCGCAGAGCAGGAAGTGCCAGGCGGTGTCCGCGCGAAGCTCGTCGTCCTCAAGGGCGCGCTCGGCGAGGTGCAACAGCGTGGAACCGCCCGCGGGCTCGTTGGCGTGCGCCCCCGCGACCACCAGCACCGCCTGCGCGGCGTGCCCTATGGACAGCAGGTGGAGGGGCCGTCCGGCCCGTGAGACGCCGACCTGTCGCAACAGTCCCAGATCGGGTCGGCCGGCCGCCAGTGTGCGTGCGGACGAGATCAATTCGGGCACGCTGGGATAGTGCTGCTCCATCAGGTGACTCACCCCCCAGAGGTCTGCCTGAAGGTGCGCACCGGCAGTACTTCACGCCGCGCTGCGGCGTGTCAAGGAGTGTGAAGGCATGGCTCGGTGTTGCTGCGCCCCTCGTCCCGCAGGAGCTAGAAACGTTTCTCCTACCGCTTCGGGGCGTCGGGTGCGGGTGGGTGTGGCGGGGCCGCCGGAGCACCGGCCGGGCGGTGCTCAGCCCGGCAGCGCCGCGGTGAGATCGACCTCCACGAGCTGCCCGCGGAAGCCGAGCGAGGCCACTCCGAGGAGCGTGGCGGCGGTCCTGAACGCCGGGCCGAGCACCGAGCGGTTCAGACGGTGCCACGCCGCGCCGAGGACGGCGGACTCGTCGCCGCACACGTAGACGACGGACCTGACGACGTCCTCGGGACGGGCCGCGACCGCGGCCAGAGCGGCCACGGCGTTCGCCGCGACCTGGTCGATCTGGTCGTTCAGCGACTCGGGGCCCACCAGGTCTCCGTTGGCGTCGAGGGGGCACTGCCCGGCCAGATACGCCGTGCGGCCCGCCTCCACGACGGTGATGTGGTGGTAGCCGGGGGTGGGATGGAGCTGCTCGGGGTTGACGAGGGCGATCCGTGGATTCGCCGGAGGGCGCGGGCTCGCCGGGGTCGGCTGGTTCGCCGGGGTCCGTGGGCTCATCCGGGTGAGTCTGGCGCGGATGGCCCCGTGCACGCGCCCCCTTTTTTTCTACGGCCGCTGGGCGGAAGCTGGTTCACCGCGTCCCGGGGAGCCGTCCCGTGCCTCCCCTCGCCCCACTCCTCACGGGTCGCCCAGCACGCCCCCGGACGCGCCCTCCACGCGTTCCAGGAGAGCCACCGGCGCCCCGCGGAACAGGTCCTCAAGGAGGATGCTCCCGGTGAACTCGTGGCCGATGGCCAGCAGGTCGTGCCAGTGGCCCTCGGGCAGCGTGAGACGGGTTCCGCGCCAGCCGCCCGCCTCCGCCAGGCGGAGGGAGAGGCGGGTCACGGCTGTCAGTACCGCACCGGTGCGCAGGAAGGCCAGGCAGTGGGCGGCGGCCGGGCCGGCGGCCTCCAGCGGGCGGTAGGACGCCGCTTCGCCGAACACCGCGGGGCGCCGGGCGCGTAGCCGCAGGGCTGCCGCGGTGAGGGCCGCCTTCTCGGCGGAGAGGGAGGCGGGGACCGGGCTGGTCGTGCCGGTGGTCCCGCCCGTCCGCCGTGGCTCCCGCCCGTCGCCGCCGAACGTCCCGGGCAGGCGCGCCGGGACGCGGTTGTCCGGGTCCACCAGCGCCCGGTAGTCGTGTTCCGTGCCCTGGTAGAGGTCGGGCACGCCCGGCATGGTCAGGTGCAGCAAGGCGGCGCCCAGGACGCGGGCGCGGACATGGGGGGCGAGGGTGGCCGCGAAGCGGGTCACCAGGCGGTGCGCCGGGGCGCCGCCGGGGCCGGCCGCGGCGAAGCCGGCCACCGCCTTCTCGTACGTCTCGTCCGGCTCGGTCCAGGTGGTGTCGAGGCCCGCCTCGCGCACGTGCTTGAGCAGCGCCGCCCGTATGCGGGCGGTCTCGGGGCCGCGGGGGTCGGCGAGCGCGACGGCCGTCTGCCAGGCCGCCCAGGCGAGGCCCGCGCCGGGGACTGACGCGCCGTCGGCGGCGGTGAGCGCGTTCGCCTCGTCGAGGAGCGCGGCGAACCGCTCGGGGCACTCGGTGAGCAGCGCGATCCTGGCGCGCGCGTCGGCGCTGCGCTTGGTGTCGTGCGTCGACAGGACGGTGCCGGTCAGCGGCCACGCGCGCTGCACGCGCGCGCAGTGCGCGTGGAAGGCGGCCGGCGGCAGCGCGGGCAGGCCCGGGTCGCCGCCCACCTCGGCCGCCGAGAGCAGCGGCCCGTACCGGTAGAACGCCGTGTCCTCCACGGCCTTGGCCCGCAGCGCGGACGCGGTCTGCGCGAACCGCGCCCGGAACTCCTCGCCGTCCCGGCCCGTCCCGAGCCTGCCCAGCACCAGGTCCCGCACCACGTCCACGGCCGCCGCCTCCTCCGGCACCGCGAAAGCGCCCTTGGCGTCCTCGGCGGCCTCCCGGGACAGCACCCACCCGGCGTCGGTGTCGTCGTAGGGGCGGTAGACGGGCAGCCGGACCAGCAGCTCGCGGAGGGCGGTGCGCAGCGCCCAGGGCGCATGGTCGCGGAGTCCCGGGTCCGCGGCGCAGACGCGTGCGCACGCGCGCGTAAGGCGCTCCACTTCAGCGGCCAGCTCCTCGGCGACGACCTGCCGGGCGGCGCGCCGTACCGTGGCGGCCCACTCGCCGCCCCGGTCCGCGGGCGCCGCCACGCGGGCGCGGTACAGGGCGAGCAGTTCGAGGGCGCCCTCCGGGTCGGTGAGCACCCCGTCGACCTGGCGCAGGGCGTCGTAGCCCGTGGTGCCCGCGACCGGCCAGGCGGCGGGCAGCCGCTCCCCGTCCGCGAGGATCTTCTCGACCACCGTCCAGCGGCCCCCGCAGGCCTTGTGCAGCCGCCGCAGGTAGCCGCCGGGGTCGGCGAGCCCGTCAGGGTGGTCGACGCGCAGGCCGTCCAGCACGCCCTCGTCGAGCAGGCCGAGCACCTTGGCGTGCGTCAGCCGGAACACCTCGGGGTCCTCCACGCGCACCCCGATCAGCTCGGAGACGGTGAAGAAGCGCCGGTAGTTCAGCTCGGTCCTGGCCAGCCGCCACCAGCACAGCCGGTACCACTGGGCGTCCAGCAGCCGCGGCAGCGGCAGGCGCTCGGTGCCCTCGCGGAGCGGGAGGACCTGCTCGCCGTAGCGCAGGCATGGCCCGCCGTCCGCCGCACCGTCGAAGGCCCGCCCGGCCCCCGCCCGCCGGCCGCCCGCCATGTCTGCCGCCGGCTCCCCGCCCGCCGTGCCCGCCGCCGCGGCGTACGGACCGGCACGTCCCGCCCCCGTGAGGCGCAGTTCGTCCAGCTCCCCGCCGAGCGGGCCGGCCAGCACAGGCAGCAGCACCTGACCGCCGCCCGCCTCCCAGTCGATGTCGAACCAGCGCCCGTACGGGCAGTCCGGGCCCTGCCTGAGCACCTCCCAGAGCGCGCGGTTGTACCGCGGTACGGCCGCCATGTGGTTCGGCACGATGTCCACGACGAGCCCCAGGCCATGCGCGCGTGCCGTGCGCGACAGCGCCCTCAGGCCCTCCTCGCCGCCGAGTTCGCCCCGTACGCGCGCGTGGTCGACGACGTCGTAGCCGTGCGCCGATCCGGGGACCGCCTCAAGCACCGGCGAAAGGTGCAGGTGCGAGACGCCGAGGCCGGCCAGGTACGGCACGGCGCCAGCGGCGGCCGCGAACGGGAAGGCGGGCTGGAGCTGGAGCCGGTACGTGGCGGTGGGCACCCGCACCTCGGGCCCGGCGGACACAGGGGTCATGCGCACGTAGCTACCGCAGTCGGGGGCCGGGCGCCCGCCGGGTGAGCCACCCGGGTGAGTCACCCGGCCAGGCAGGCCGCAGTCCTCAGAGCACCTCGCCGCCCCCTCAAGCGGGCCGCTGGAGCACCGTCAGACTGCGGTCGACCAGGGCCAGGCGGTCGCCGGCCTTCACCTTGGGGCCGGTGCCGGGCCGGATGCCGTCCGAGCGTGCCGTGTCGACGACCACCTCCCACTGGTGGCCGTGGTTGACCGGCACGACGAATTCCAGCGGCTCCGGGGAGGCGTTGAACATCAGCAGGAAGGAGTCGTCCTTGATCCGCTCCCCGCGCGGTCCCGGTTCGGAGATGGCGTTCCCGTTCAGGAACACCGTCAGGGCGCTGGCCTGTGCCGCGCTCCAGTCGCGCCGTTTCATCTCCTCACCCTCAGGGGTGAACCAGGCGATGTCGGAGAGGTCGTCGTGGGTGCCCTGCACCGGCCGGCCGTGGAAGAACCGGCGCCTGCGGAAGACGGGGTGGTCGCGGCGGAGCCAGACCATCGCGCGGGTGAAGGCGAGACGCCGCTCCCGGGTCTCCGGGTCGCCGTCCTCCCAGGGCACCCAGGTCAGCTCGCCGTCCTGGCAGTAGGCGTTGTTGTTGCCGCGCTGCGTGCGGGCGAACTCGTCCCCGTGGCTGAGCATCGGCACGCCCTGGGAGAGCATCAGCGTGGCGACGAAGTTCCGCATCTGCCGCTCGCGCAGCTCCAGCACGGCGGGATCGTCGCTCTCGCCCTCCTCCCCGCAGTTCCACGACCGGTTGTGGCTCTCACCGTCCCGGCTGTTCTCGCCGTTCGCCTCGTTGTGCTTGTGGTTGTAGGCGACCAGGTCGTGCAGGGTGAAGCCGTCGTGGCAGGTGACGAAGTTGATGGAGGCCAGCGGGCGCCTGCCGTCGTCCTGGTAGAGGTCGGAGGAGCCGGTCAGCCGGGAGGCGAACTCGGCGAGGGTGCGCGGCTCGCCCCGCCACAGGTCGCGCACGGTGTCCCGGTACTTGCCGTTCCACTCGGTCCACAGCGGCGGGAAGTTGCCCACCTGGTAGCCGCCCTCGCCGACGTCCCAGGGCTCGGCGATCAGCTTGACCTGCGAGACCACCGGGTCCTGCTGCACCAGGTCGAAGAACGACGACAGCCGGTCCACCTCGTGGAACTGCCGCGCCAGCGTCGCCGCCAGGTCGAACCGGAAGCCGTCCACGTGCATCTCGGTGACCCAGTAGCGCAGCGAGTCCATGATCAGCTGGAGGACGTGCGGCGAGCGCATCAGCAGGGAGTTCCCGGTGCCTGTCGTGTCCATGTAGTACCGGGGGTCCTCGGTGAGGCGGTAGTACGAGGTGTTGTCCAGGCCGCGGAACGACAGCGTCGGCCCCAGGTGGTTGCCCTCGGCGGTGTGGTTGTAGACCACGTCCAGGATGACCTCGATGCCCGCCTCGTGCAGGGAGCGGACCGCCGACTTGAACTCCAGCACCTGCTGTCCGCGGTCGCCCCAGGAGGCGTAGGCGTTGTGCGGGGCGAAGAAGCCGATCGTGTTGTAGCCCCAGTAGTTGTTGAGGCCCATCTCCACCAGCCGGTGGTCGTTGACGAACTGGTGTACGGGCATCAGCTCCAGCGCCGTCACCCCCAGCTCCGTGAGGTGCTCCAGGATCGCGGGGTGGGTCAGCGCCGCGTAGGTGCCGCGCAGCTCCTCGGGGAGCGCCGGGTGCGTCATCGTCAGGCCCTTCACATGGGCCTCGTAGATCACCGTGCGGTGGTACGGGGTGCGCGGCGGGCGGTCGTCGCCCCAGTCGAAGTACGGGTTGACGACGACGGACGTCATGGTGTGCGGCGCGGAGTCCATGTCGTTGCGCCGGTCCGGGGCGCCGAACGGGTAGTCGTACACCTCCTCGCCCCAGGAGACCTGGCCGCTGACCGCACGCGCGTACGGGTCGAGCAGGAGCTTCGCCGGATTGCACCGGAGGCCGCGCTCGGGTGCGAACGGGCCGTGCACCCGGAAGCCGTACCGCTGCCCCGGCATGATCCCGGGCAGGTAGGCGTGCCGCACGAACGCGTCCGTCTCGCGCAGCTCCACCGCCGTCTCCGTGCCGTCGTCGGCGAGCAGGCACAGCTCGACACGCTGGGCGGTCTCCGAGAAGACCGCGAAGTTGGTCCCGGCGCCGTCGTACGTGGCGCCGAGGGGGTACACCTGTCCAGGCCAGACCTGCATGGATACGAGCCCTCCGCTCCCGGCCCCTGGGGCCATTGCGCCCAGAGTCTCCCGGAAAGCGGCCGGACGTCCTACGAAATCGGCCGCACAGGCGGTATGACCACCCATCCGCACACGGCCGGCGGAACGGAATCGTACGTTTCGGCGACGCCGGCGGGCCTCCGCGAGCGCCCGGAGCGGCGCCGGGCGGTCCGCGGGCCCCTTTTCCGGCGGTGCCCGGCGTTCCGGTTTCCGGACCGGCGCCGGTCGTGGCCGGCATGCCCCCGAAGGCGTCGGGAAGGGGCGCGGGAGTCGCCTGGGGATCGAAGAAAACGATCAAAAAGAGAACCGGACGATCATCTTTGCGGCACCGCCGGACCCCCTCCGCGCCCCTGCTCCGCCACGGCCCCCCGGGTCGTCCGAGCGGCCTCGCGGGGGGACTACAGTGAGGACCGCTCACCCGGTCACGTGCCCTTCACGGGAACGGCCACGCCGAGGGCGGGAGTTGAGAAAAGAGGGTGCACTTCCGGCTGCACCGCCCGCCGCTCGCGGAGTACCCTTCCTTGATCGTTGAACGGGGCGGGGCTCGGGGGAGCGGAAGGCGGTGCGCGGGTGAGCTCGGGAGGGCTGGAGCTGCCCCCTGGTGAGGATGGTCACGAGGGGAGCTCCACGGACAACCCACCCGCTGGCGTGTCCCTGGCCCGGCCGGTCGAGATGGGCGCCCAGATCGGCCCCGAACTGGACTGGGGGGCCGACGTCTGGAGCGAGGTGCGCACCCGCGCCCAGCGCGCCGGCCGCGCCTACATCTGGCTGAACCTCGTCGAGCAGCGGCTGCGCGCCGTCGTCGCCGCCGTCCTGCGCCCCATCTACGAGCCCGTGCACGGCGAGGAGGACTGGGTCGTCGCGGCCGCCGGGCCCGCGGGCCAGGAGTGGGTGCAGCGGGCCGTCGCGGTGCGCGAGGTGAGCCGCCGCAAGGGCTACCTGCTGGACCCCGCCGACGACAACGTCGTCAGCTTCCTGACGCTCCCGCAGCTCCGCGAGCTGATGGTCCAGCACTGGCCCTGCTTCGAGCCCTACGTGGACGACCGCCGCGACGTCGAGCTCGCCCTGGACGAGCTGGAGGTCGCACGGAACGTCGTCTCCCGCAACCGCGCCCTGTCCGAGACCGTCCTCGCGCAGGCCGAGCGCGCCTCCGCAAGGCTGCTGGAGATCCTCGGCGCCGGCTCCGACCTGCCCTCCGCGCGGCGGCTGCCCATCGACGCCGTCGAGGACCTGGTGGGCGACCGGTACGCGGACGTCGTCGGGGTGCACCAGGACCGGGTGCGGCTGCTGCGGCAGTTCCCGGCCGAGGACATCTTCGGCGAGGCGCGGCGCGTCGACGCCATCGGGATAGGCCTGAACCTCCTGGTGCAGAACTTCTCCGGGCGCCGGCTGATGAGGCTCGGGGAGTCCGGCTGCCGGGTGCGGCTGCTCTTCCTCAACCCCGCGAGCAGCGCGGTCAAGCGCCGCGAGCGCGAACTCTCCCTCAAGCGGGGCGAGCTGAGCCGCACGGTGGAGATGAACATCCTGCACATGCGGCGGGTGCGCGCCCGGCTGCGCGACCCGGGCGCCTTCGAGATCCACGTCTTCGACGAGACGCCCCGCTTCACGGCCTACCTGGTCGACGGCGACGGCGCGGACGGCGTGGCCGTGGTCCAGTCCTACCTGCGCAAGTCCCGCGGCATGGAGACACCCGTCTTCGTGCTGCGCGGCGGCGGGCGGCTGGTGAAGCCGGGGGAGGCCGCCTCCGTGCCCGAGGGCAGCCTGTTCGCGACCTACCGCGAGGAGTTCGAGCAGGCCTGGTCCGACTCCCGGCCGGTCTCCTGACGTCTGGCCGGTGTCCTTTCGTCTGCCCCGCCTTCCGACGTCCGCCCGGTCTCCTCACGTCCGCCGGTCTCCTGACATCCCGTCCGCCGCGGCCCGGCGGCTCCCGGCACAAGCGGAATGCCGTCATCTGATTGTCAGTGGCCCGTGCGAAGGTGGAATCACTCGGGGACGCACCACGTCAGGCGCGTGCCGGAGGCCTTCGCGCGCCGCTGTGGCGTGCCGCCCAAGCGGCGGCATCGCGGCGGCTGCCGCCGGGCGGGAGTGTGGGCCCGCCCGCGGGGCGAGGGCGCTGTCGGGGACCGACTGTCGGGAACCACACGAGGGGGACGCATGGCCTGGCACACGGAACTGCTCATCGGCTTCGACCTGGAGACCACGGGGACGGACCCGGCCCGGGCCCGGATCGTCACGGGCGCGGTGATCGAGATCGGCGACGGCCGGCCGCTCGGCCGCAAGGAGTGGCTGGCCGACCCGGGCGTCCCCATCCCCCCGGAGGCGACGGCGGTGCACGGCATCAGCGACGCACGCGCGGCCACGGGCCGGCCGGCCGACGAGGTCGCCGACGCCATGGCGAGCGTCCTGTGCGACGCCTGGCGGACCGGCACTCCGGTCGTCGCGTACAACGCCACCTTCGACCTCACCCTGCTCGCCGCCGAACTCCGCAGGCACGGCCTGCCCTCGCTCCGGGACCGGCTGGACGGCGCCGACCCGTCCCCGGTCATCGACCCGTACACCATCGACCGCACCGTGGACCGCTACCGCCGTGGCAAGCGCACCCTCGAAGCGGTCTGCGCCGAGTACGGCGTGCCGCTGGAAGGCGCCCATGACGCCGCGGCCGACGCCCTGGCCGCTGCCCGGCTCGCCTGTGCGATAGCCGCCCGGCACCCCAAGGTCGCCGCCCTGCCGGCCGCGGAGCTGCACCGCCGGCAGATCCGCTGGTCGGCCCACCGCGCGGCCGACTTCCAGGCCTACCTCCGCCGCCAGGGCGACGCCACAGCGGTGACAGACGGCCGCTGGCCCCTGCGGGAACTCGCCGACCCGGCCGCCTGACGGCCCGCGGCGGCCGGGCCCGGGACCGGCCGGGCCGGGCACTCGCGTCCGAGCGGAGACGGGGTGCCCCACGGGGCGAGCCGCGGCGGGCCACCTCAGAGGCCGTGGTCGCCGCCGGCCACGGCGTGGAGTCGCGGCGGGCGGGCCCTGGGGTCCGGTCCGCGGTGGGGCACCCCGCGTCGTTCAGGGTGCCCCACCGAGGCGGTGTCCCACTGATCCGCCTGATCCGCCGGGTCTCAGTGGTCCGCCGCGCGGAGCCACACCGTCGTGTCGGGCGGCAGATTGCTGCCCGCGACCTCGCTGCTCGCCAGCACCACATCCCCGGCGGGCAGCGGCACGGAGGTCGCGGAGAGATTCGTCAGGCAGTGCCAACCGGAGGAGCGGACGAAGTGCAGGACGTCATCCGGCGCCGGAACCCACGTCAGGGTCTCGTCGCCGAGCAGCTTGCGGCGCAGCCGCAGTGCCGAGCGGTACAGCTCCAGCGTGGAGCCCTCCACACCCTCCTGCGCCTCGACCGAGAGCGGCCCGAAGACCGCGGGCTGCGGCAGCCAGGCGCCCCCGGGGCCGAAGCCGTACGACGGCCCCGAGCGGGTCCACGGCAGCGGCACCCGGCAGCCGTCGCGGCCCTTGCGGCTGCGCCCCGACTGCTCCCACACCGGATCCTGCAGGACCTCGGCGGGCAGCTCGGCGACCTCCGGAAGCCCCAGCTCCTCCCCCTGGTAGAGGTACGAGGACCCGGGCAGCGCCAGCATCAGCAGCGTCGCCGCGCGGGCCCGGCGCCGCCCCAGCGCGGGGTCCGCCATCGGCTCGGTGCCGTCCGACAGCAGCCAGGCACCCAGGTCGGTGCCGGCCGGCAGGGCGAGGCGGGAGGCGTGCCGCACCACGTCGTGGTTGGAGAGCACCCAGGTCGCGGAGGCCCCCGCGGCCTGCGCGGTCTCCAGCGAGGTGGCGATCACCTCCCGCAGCTTCACGGTCGACCAGTCCGTCTGCAGGTACTCGAAGTTGAAGGCCTGCCCCAGCTCGTCGGCCCGCGTGTACAGCACTCTGCGGGCGTTCTTCACCCACGCCTCGGCCACGGCCATCCGAGGCGGCGTGTACGAGTCGAGGACCTTGCGCCAGTCGCGGTAGATGTCGTGCACCTCGTCGCGGTCGTAGTACGGGTGCGTGCCGTCCGGCACCTCGTTCTGCAACCCCCTGTGCTGGTCAGGGCCGAGGTCGCGGAGCGGGTCCGCCAGGTCCTTCGTCAGGCCGTGGGCGACGTCGATGCGGAAGCCGTCCACGCCCCGGTCCGACCAGAAGCGCAGGGTGGTGCGGAAGTCGGCGCGCACCTCCTCGTTCGCCCAGTTGAAGTCCGGCTGCTCCGGGGCGAAGAGGTGCAGGTACCACTGCCCGTCGGGCACCCGCTGCCAGACGCTGCCGCCGAAGTTGGCCTCCCAGTCGGTGGGCGGCAGTTCGCCGCCGTCGCCGCGTCCGTCGCGGAAGACGTACCGGTCCCTGGCCGGCGAGCCGGGCCCGGCGGCCAGCGCCTCCTGGAACCAGACGTGCTGGTCGGAGGAGTGGTTGGGCACGATGTCGATGATCACCTTGATGCCCAGCCGATGCGCCTCGGCGACCATCGTGTCGAAGTCGTCCAGCGTGCCGAGCCGGGGATCGACGTCCCGGTAGTCAGCGACGTCATAGCCGCCGTCCTTCAACTCCGACGGGTAGAAGGGGCTCAGCCACAGCGCGTCCACGCCGAGCGTCGCCAGATGGCCGAGGCGCGCGGTGATGCCGGGGATGTCGCCGATGCCGTCCCCGTCGGCGTCGGCGAAGCTGCGCGGATACACCTGGTAGACGACGGCCTGCCGCCACCAGTCGGGATCCTGGGACGACATGTCCGGTGCGGCGTGCTCGGTCACAGGGACTCCTTCACGGTGTGCCCGGCGGCGACTGGCGCCGCCCCGCGACCGGCGGCCGTGGGAGGTCTGCGGCATGGCGGCATGACAAGGCGCTCCGGGTCAGGAGAGGACGGCTTGCACTATGACAACGCTTGCACGCTAAGGAGGCCCCGAGCAGGGTGTCAATGGATGAGCCGCACCAAGAAGCCGCCCGGGGACGTCTTCCCTGCCCCGTTCGGCGGCGGGAGGATGGCCGGTATACGACACGCGCGTATGCCACGACCTCCTGCGGTCCGCTCCGGGGCCCGGGAGTCGCGGCGCGAGGAGGCCGGGAGGGAACCGGCCAGGTCGCCGGTCTCCTGTGAGACAGCGCTGTCACGAAGGCGTACCCGAGGGGCCAACGGTGTGTTAATTTCCCGCCATGCCGCCCGCTCAGCGCCATCCGACCATGGCCGATGTGGCCCAGCGCGCCGGAGTCTCCGTCTCCACGGTCTCGCGCACCCTGCGCGGGCTGTCCACGGTCTCGCCGGACGCGCGGCGCCGGGTGGAGGAGGCCGCCCGGGAGCTGTCGTTCGTGATCTCCCGTCAGGCCTCGGGGCTGGTCACCGGGAAGACCGGCGCCGTGGCGGTGCTGGTGCCCACGCTGAAGTCCTGGTTCGTCGGCGCGGCGCTCTCGGGACTCGGCGAGGTGCTCCTCGGCACCGGACTCGACCTGCTGGTGTACAGCGTCTCCGACCTGGCCGAGCGCGCCGCGTTCTTCGACCGCCTCCCGGCCCGCCGCAACGCCGACGCGCTCCTCGTGGTCTCCTTCGACCTCACCGAGCAGGAGAGCGCCCGGCTCGACGACCTCGGCATCCCCATCGTCTACGTCAGCCAGCAGGCACCGGGCCGCGCCAGCGTCTACGTCGACGATGTCGCGGGCGCCCGGGCCGGGGTGCGCCACCTCGTCAACCTGGGCCACCGGCGGATCGCCTACGTGCACGCGGCGCGGGGCCCGTCCGGGTTCTCGTTCAGCTCCCAGCGGCGGTTCCTCGGCTACCGGGAGGCGCTCGCCGAGGCGGGCATCGGCCTGGACGAGCAGCTGGTGGTGGACGTCCTCGCGAGCGGCAGACGGGGAGCCGAGGAGGCGGTGGGCGGGCTGCTCGGCCTCCGCGAGCCGCCCACGGCGATCTTCGCGGAGATAGACCAGGTCGCCATCGAGGTGATGGGCGTGCTGCGCAGCGCCGGCCTCGACGTGCCGGGCCGGGTGTCCGTGCTCGGCTTCGACGACCACGAGATGGCGGAGTGGATGCAGCTGTCGACCATCGCCCAGCCCGCGGAGGACATCGGCCGCGCCGCCGGCGAGCTGGCCCGCTCGCTCATCGACGACCCCGACGCCGACCCGGCCAGGCACCGCGTCCTGCCCACCCGGCTCATCCCGCGCGCGAGCACGGCGCCCCTGCGCACCCCGCACCCGCGCCCCGCCCCGGACGCCGGGTCCACGGCGGAGAGGTCCACGGCGGAGGGGTCCACGCGGACGGCGGGCTGAGGCTGTCCCTTACGGGCAGCGACCGCCGTGGGACGGCCTCCGTCAGCCCATTCCCGCGGGACCCCAAGCGGGCGCACGGTCATCCCGGTGCGCCGCTGACCCGACTCAGAACGGATACCACCGCACCGTCTCGTCCCCCTCCCTCAGGGACGCCACCCGGCGCTGGAACTCCGCGAGGGCCTTGGGGTTCGCGGGGGCGTGCTGGGCCGCCCACGCGCAGCTCGCCGTCTCCCGCGCGCCGCGCAGCACCCCGCACCCGTCCCACTCCCGCACGTCCCAGCCGTACGCGGTGGTGAACTCCTCATAGGCGGTGTCCCCGAGCCCGTAGCGGTCGCGGGAGAGCGCCATCACCACGAGGTCGTGCTCGCGCAGGTCCGAGGAGAACGTCTCCAGGTCGACCAGGACCGGGCCGTCCGGGCCGACGTGGACGTTGCGTGGCAGCGCGTCGCCGTGGATGGAGCCCGGCGGCAGGTGCGGGGTGAGCGCTGCGGCCGCCGAGGCGAAGCCGTCGCGGCGCTCGCGCAGATACGCTGCGTCGGCCGGGTCGATCGCCGCGCCCGCGAGGCGCAGCCAGCGCTCGACGCCACCGAGGAGTTCCCGCCGCGGCAGCTCGAACGGGGGCGCCGGCAGGGCGTGTACCCGGCTCAGCAGCACCGCCAGGTCCGCGGGACCGGCCGGGCGCACCCGCTCGGGCAGCCGGCGCCAGACGGTGACCGGGCACCCGTCGACCAGCAGCGGTTCCGGCTCCGCGGCGCGTACCGCGGGAACCTCGGCGGCGGCGAGCCAGCCGGCCACGAGCAGTTCCCGCCGCGCCCTTTCCAGCAGCTCGGCGCTCCGGCCGACCTTGACCACCACGTCGCCGGCCGCGAACACCGCGTTCTCGCCCAGCGCCAGCAGTCGGGCCCCCGCCGCCGCCCCGGCGGGCAGCCCTCCGGCCGCCGCCAGCACCTCGCGCGCCCGCGCCTCGTCCACCTGCTGCCTCCCGATGCGCTCCGGGACCGGTTCCGGGTCTGCCCGGCCCGGTCCTGTGACCTGCACGGCCGGGCGCTTCCGCGGCACCGCCGCGGAGCCCGGTCCGCGCCGGCCAGTCTCGCACCCGCCCGCGAGCCCGCTGGGCGCCGGCCAGGCCACCCCGGCTCCGCCCGCTCTGCCCGCCATGTGACCTCTCTCATATCCGGCCGCATTGAGCAACCCGCCGCTGTGCCCCGTACCGGTGACCAGAGCGCGCGCACGCAGGCAAACAGCAAGTTGCTCCGAAACGGAGGCACCATGACCATCCGCGGCAAGCGGAAGTTCTCCACCAAGGCGGGGATCGGCATCGCCGGCGTCGCCGTGGCCGCTCTGGCCACAGCGTGCGGCTCCAGCACCTCCGGCGACAACGCGTCGGGCGGTTCCAGCACCCCGGCCTCGTCCCCTTCCAGCTCCGGCTCCAGCTCCGGCTCCGGCTCCGGCTCCGGCTCGTCGAGCGGGGCCGGGGCGGCCACCGGCGTCAAGGCGATGAGCGGTGACCTGGGCACGTTCCTCACCGACAGCTCGGGCAAGACCCTCTACCTCTTCGCGGCCGACTCCGACGGAAAGCCCACCTGCAACGGCACCTGTGCCGCGGAGTGGCCGCCGCTGACGGCCAAGGGCGCGCCCAAGGCCGGGGCGGGAGTGACGGCCTCGGACCTGACCACGGCCAAGCGCAGCGACGGAACCTCCCAGGTCGTCTACCACGGGCACCCGTTGTACTACTTCGCCGACGACAAGAAGGCCGGCGACGCCAAGGGGCAGGGCCTCGACGACGAGGGCGGCAAGTGGTACGTGCTGTCCCCGAGCGGGCACCGGATCACCAAGAGCGCGTCCGGCAGCTCCGTCGGCGACAGCGACAGCGACAGCGGCAGCAGTGGCGGTAGCGGCAGCGGCGGCTCCAGCGCCGGTGGCGGCTGGGGGTGAGCGACACCGCAGCGGGCCCGGTAAGGGGCGACGGAGCAGCTGTGGGCACCGCACGACCCGCGCTCAGCCGGTCCGTGGGGCCCTGGGGGCTCCTCGCCGTGGTGATCGCCTCACTGGGCGGGCCCCTGGCCCTCGCCGCGCTGTACGCGCCCGCCATCATGGAGGACGCCACGGCCTCGGCAGGGCTCTCCGCGCTCGCCGCGGCGGTCGTCTTCGCCTTCCCGATGGCCATCTGGCTGCGGTACGGGCGTGAGATCTCGACGTCCGGCGGTCTGTTCTCCTTCGTGGAGGCGGCCGCCGGGCGCCGGGTCGCGCTGGTGCAGGCGGGTATCTGGATCCTCAGCTATCTGCTCTACCTGCTGTACACGACCGCCTCGGTGGTCTACGACACTCTTCCGGCGGTCTTCCCCGGGGTGCGGCCGTACCAGCCGTGGCTGGAGGTCGCGATCCCCGTGGCGCTGGCCGTCGTGATGCTGGCGGGCAGGACCGCGACGCTGGCCGTCACCGCCGTGCTGGCCGTGGGGCAGATGGCCCTGGTGGGCGTGCTCGCCGGCGTGGGCATCGGGCATGCCGCGCCGCTCGGGTCCTTCGCCGCCGGCGCGCCCAAGGGCCCGTTCGCCGTCTCCGTCGCGCAGACCGCGCTGCTGTACATCTGCGGCAGCCTGCCGCTGTTCCTGGGCGGCGAGGTGGTGCGCCCGGCGCGGACCGTGCGGCGCGCGATGAGCGGCGGGTACCTCCTGGCCGCCGTGGGGGTGGTCGCCGCCGTCTTCCCGCTCGCGGCGAACCCGGCGTTCGCGCAGGCACCCATCCCGGGGATGTCCGTGGCCAGGGTCTTCGCGGGGCACTGGCTGGCGGTGGCCGTCGGCACCGGCGTGGCCGTCAGCGTGGTCGGCGTGATGCTCGTCGAGTACCTCGCGCTGAGCCGGCTGCTGCACGCGCTGACGGCGGCGCCGATACCCAAGATCGTGCTCTGGCTGGCCGTACCGCTGGTGGTCGTGGCGCCGATCAGCCTGATCGACCCGGACGAGTTCTACGAGGCCCTCATCAAGCCCTCGCTGTTCGCGCTCTGGGTCAGCCAGCTCATCGTGTTCGCCGTCTATCCGCGGTACGCGGTCCGCAAGGGCGCGAACCCGGTTGTCTCCTGGGGGCTGGGCGCGGTGGCGAGCACCTTCGCGCTCTACGGGCTGTGGGCCACCGCGCACCACCCGGTGAGCTGATCGGCCGGCGGCCACCAGGCCGACGGCAGGCCGGTGACCGGGCGCCTACCGGGGGCCGTCGGCCACCAGGTCACCTCACCAGGCCACCGGCAGCCTCAGCGGGCTGCGGGTGGTGCTCCGGTGCCACACGATGGACTGGACGGGCTCGGTGAGCCGCAGGCCGGGAAGGCGGGCGGCGAGCCGGTGCAGGGACAGGTGCAGCTGAGTGCGCATCAGCCAGGCACCCAGGCAGAAGTGCTGCCCCGCCCCGAAGGCCATGGTGGGCGCCTCCAGCGGCGCGAACAGGTCACCGGCCCGCTCGGGCGGGAAGACCGCGGGGTCGCGGTTTGCGCTGCCGAAGCTCACCGCGACCACCGACCCCGCCGGAATCGTCACGCCCCCGATCTCCACGTCCTCGGCGGCACGGCGGGTGCCGCTCTCGTCGTCCCCGATCGGGATGCTGTGCAGCAGCCGCTCGGAAGCGGTCTCGGCCAGGTCCGCGTCCGCCAGCCGGGGCCAGTTCTCCCGCCGCTCGCCCAGCAGGTACACCAGGGCGTTGCCGATGGAGGCCGTGGCGCTGTCGTTGCCGCCCGCGACCAGGCCGCAGACCAGGTGCACCAGTTGCTCCTCGGGAATGCCGCCGTCCTCGTCGGCGGCGAGGACCAGGCTGCTCACCAGATCGTCACCCGGCCGGCCTCGCCGGTCCCCCAGCAGACCGGCCGCGAACTCCCGGAACTCGGCCCCCACCTCGGCCTCCTCCCCGGTGGCGGGGGTGTCGTTCGCGAACGCGTACCGGGCCCAGTGCCGCAGCTGCTCCGGCTGGAGCTCCTCCAGGCCCATCAGGCGGCTCATGACCGTGAACGGGAGCGGGTGGGTGAAGGCGGCCACGACGTCCAGCGGAGGCCCGGCGTCCACCAGGTCGTCGATCAGCTGCTCGACCACGGAGGCCACCCACGGCCGCCAGACCTCCACGGTCCGTGGCGTGAAGGCGTGCTGCACGGTGCGGCGCAGCCTCAGGTGGTCGGGGCCGTCCTGGTTGAACATGGACGCCGGCGTGTCGGCCACGTTCGGCGTGCCGCCTGCCCGCGGAGCGTCGTCCGCGTACAACTCCGCGCGCCCGAACCGGGGGTCGGTGAGCACCCTGCGTACGTCCTGGTACCGCGTCACCAGCCAGGCCGGCGTGCTGTTCGGCAGCGTGACGGGGCGGGGCGGGGCCGCCGCCGGGAAACTCACGCGGTGCAGGGGAGGCGAGGGAGGCGAGGGAACGCCGCGGACCTCTGCGGAGCCGCTGACGACAGACATGGCATCTCCTGGCGCGCCGCCACGGCGCATGGACGGTTCCGCCCGACGGGGGTCGCGGCGGTGTGGGTGACGGGTGATCCGCTGCCGAGCGGGTTCGGCCGCCCGCACCGGTACTGATCCGTGCTCAACGCAATCTCTTCACCGGCCGGTTCACGCGTATACATACGACAAATCACCACGGCTCCCGTGATGCGCGTCGGGCCGGTGCCACCAGGGCTGACGGCCCATCGCGATCCGGCGCACCGGGCCCGCGGGAGTGAGACGTGTGCGGCCGTGCGCCACTCGTGCGAACCGGAGCGCCGGTGGTCCGGGCCCCACGGGCGCACCCTGATGGGCATCATCGGAGCAGGACCAGGCAGCGAGGTGGGCGGCACCACCCCCGGTCGGCGCCGCCGACGAGGTGAGGGAACTTCCTGTGGAGATCGCGAAATGGGTGGTGCGCGAGCACGCCGACGGCGTGCCCGACGCCGGCCGGATCTACCAGAAGGTCGTGGAGGAGGTCGACGTCAGCCTCGGGGAGCGCGAGATGCTGCTCAGGACGCGGTACGTCTCCGTCGACCCGTACCTGCACGGCATCGCACTGGACACCCCGCTCGGAGACCACATGGGCGCCGACTCGATCATGGAGGTGGTGCGGGCCGGGCCACGCGCCGCCTTCGCGGCCGGCGACCTCGTCCAGGGCTTCGGCGGCTGGCGCAGCCACGTCATCGACGACGGCAGCCCGAAGCCGTGGCAGACCGGCACCTTCCCGATGGTCTTCCCCGCCTACCGGAAGCTCGATCCGCGACGCTACGACCAGGCGCTGCCGCTCTCCACGGCCCTGGGGGTGATGGGCGGGCCCGGCATGACGGCCTGGGGCGCGATGACGAAGTTCCTGGAGGTCAGGCCCGGTCACACGGTCGTCGTCAGCGGCGCGTCGGGCTCGGTCGGCTCCCTCGTGGGGCAACTGGCCAGGCGCGCCGGTGCGCAGGTGGTGGGCACCACCAGCTCACCGCGGAAGGTGCGGCATCTGGAGGACCTCGGCTTCGACACGGTCATCACCTACCGGCACGGCGACGACCCCGACCAGGTCGCCGAGGCCCTCTACAAGGCGGCACCGGACGGCGTCGACCGGTACTTCGACAGCCTCGGCGGGGCGTTCACCGACGCCGTGTTCAGGCGCCTCAACGTCGACAGCCGGGTGGCGGTGTGCTGGCAGTGGGCGAGCCAGGTCGGCGGCGACCACACGGGGCCCCGGCTCCTGCCGCACATCATGTTCCCCCGCACGACCATCCGCGGCATCTTCTCCCTGGAGTGGTTCACCGAGCCCAACTGGACCGCTCTGCACGCGGACCTCGGTGGCATGGTCCGCCGCGGCGAGATCGTCCACCACCAGACCGTCCACCGCGGCTTCGACGCCATCCCGGAGGCGTACCAGAGCCTGTTCGGCGAGGACGGGGCCGGCCGGGGCAAGGTGCTGGTGGAGCTCTGAGGGCCGGGCGGCCCGGACCCGCCGGCCAGGTCTGACCCGCCCGCCTGCCCCGGCGGGTCCGGGCCGCCCGCTCCGTGCTGTCCGCTTCGGGCCGCCAGCTTCGGGCCGGACCGGGGCAGCCTCTCGGCGATCCGGGGGCAGCTCCCCGGCGATCCGGGGCCGGCCGCCCGGTGCGAACCGGCTCACGCCGCCTTGACGCCGCACTCCGGTGTCAGCACCATGTCGAACTCCACCGGGTCGGCCGGGCACCGCCCGACCGGCGAGCCGGACGCGCGCAAGGCCAGGCCCTAAGGGGTCCTTGCACTACGAGCGTCCGATAGGTCGCGTGGTCTGGTGCTGGGGTTACTCCCCCACTGCCCTGAACGGGCGTGGGAGGTACCCCCACCCACGTCTTTCAGGCTGTGGGGGAGCATCGCAAGGCGCCGGAGAGTCCTTGATGGGGGTCCCCCCGCGCGAGCGAAGCCGAGAGTGGGGGAGGAGCTACCAGGGCTTTTCGGCAACGCGGCGAGGTGCGGTGCCAGGCCGCGCGACCCGGGCACCCCTAAGGAGCCGAATCCGTGACCTTGGCGACCGCGATGACGCGGCCGGCCCGGGGCGCGCCGCAGCGGCAGGACACGCGGCGCCCCGCCGACCACGGCACCTGGTTCCTCGTGCTGCCCGCGCTGCTGCCCATCCTGGTGCTGAGCGTGGGCCCGCTGCTGGGCGCCATCGGGCTCGCCTTCACCGACGCCCAGTCCGGCCGCACCGAGCCGACCCGCTGGGTGGGAGCGCTCAACTTCCGGGACCTGCTGCACGACACGCTCTTCTGGGAGTCCTTCCGGACCGGCCTGGCCTGGGCCGTCCTCGTCACCGCCCCGCAGTTCCTGCTCGCCCTCGGCCTCGCGCTCCTGCTCGCCAAGGACCTCAGGCTGCGCTGGCTGACCCGCGCGCTCGTCCTCATCCCCTGGGCGATGCCGGAGGTCGTCGTCGGCCTCATGTGGCGGCTCGTCTACCACCCGGACGCGGGCGTCCTCAACGAGACCCTGCGCCGCCTCGGCCTCGGTGGCGGCCACGACTGGCTGGCCGGCCTCGGCACCGCCCTGCCCGCCGTGGTCCTGGTCGCCGTCTGGGCCGGCCTGCCGCAGACCACGGTCGCGCTGCTCGCCGGCCTGACGAACACCCCACGCGAACTGCACGAGGCCGCCGCGATGGACGGGGCAGGGGCCTGGCGCAGGTTCACCACCGTCACCTGGCCCGCGCTCCGCCCGATCGCCCTCGCCATCACCTCGCTCGACTTCATCTGGAACCTGAACTCCTTCGCCCTGGTGTACGTGCTCACGGGCGGCGGCCCCGGCGGGCGCACCCGGTTGCCGATGCTCTTCGCCTACGAGGAGGCGTTCCGGTACGGGCAGTTCGGGTACGCCGCCGCCATGGGCTGCGTCATGGTCGCCGCGGTCTCGGTGCTCCTCGCCTGCTACCTGGCGGGACGGCTGAGGGGCGGCGACGAGCGGTGAGCGGGCGGCGGCAGCGGCGGCCCGTGTACGGGGGGCGAGAGGGACGTCGGGCAGGCGGCAGGCGGCCTGCCCGCGGCGGCGCCTCAGCGCTCCGGCCCGCCCGTGCGGGCCAGTACCTCGCGCTCCTCGCGTACCTGGTCTTCCTCGCCTTCCCCTTCCTCTGGCTCGTCTCCACGGCCTTCAAGTCGCCGCGTGAACTGGGCAGCCTGCACCCCGACTGGATCCCCACAGACCCCACGCTGGCCAACTTCCGGCAGGCCTTCGACGAGCAGCCCCTCCTCCGCGCCGGGCTCAACTCCCTGCTCGTGGCCGCCTGCGCCGCGCTGCTCGCGGTCGCCGTCGGCACCCCGATGGCGTACGTGATGGCGCGCCGCCGCACCTGGCTCACCCGCGCCGCGAGCGGCTGGGTGGTGGTCAGCCAGGCCTTTCCGTTCGTGCTCGTCATCATCCCGCTGTTCCTGGTCCTGAAGGAGCTGCGCCAGATCGACTCGTTGCCCGGTCTCGTCCTCGTGTACGTGGTGTGGGCGCTGCCGTTCACGCTGTGGATGCTGGTGGGGTACGTCCGCGCGGTCCCGGTGGAGCTGGAGGAGGCCGCGGCCGTGGACGGCGCCGGGCGGGGCCGGACCCTGCTCTCGGTCACGGCGCCCCTGCTCGGGCCCGGCATGGTCGTCACGGGGCTCTTCGCCTTCGTCAGCGCCTGGAACGAGTTCTTCTTCGCGCTGGTCTTGATGAAGACGCCCGGGAGGCAGACGCTGCCCGTCGTGCTCACCCACTTCCTCGGTGCGGAGGGGGTAGCGGACCTGGGGCCGCTCGCCGCGGCGGCGCTGCTGGCGACGGTGCCGTCGCTGGTCGTCTTCGCGGTTGTCCAGCGACGGGTGAGTAGTGGGGTGTTGGCGGGGGCGGTGAAGCGGTAGTGGCTCGCAGGCGCGGGGGCGGACGGTGGTGCGGGGTGCGGTCTTCCTCGGCTCTGGGCTCCGCCCCGGTTCCGGCTCCGGTCCCGGTCTCGGGTGCGGGTTCGGCTCCGGCTCGCGTGCCGGGGGTGCGTTTTGCGCAGTTCCTCGCGCCCCTGACCGGGTTGCTTCTCGTCTGTCGGTGGTTGGGTGCGGGTGTGTTGTGGTTGTTTGCGCAGTTCCCCGCGCCCCTGATAGGGGCCCTTGTCGTCTGTCGGTGGTTGGGTGCGGGTGTGCGGTGGTTGTTCGCGCAGTTCCCCGCGCCCCTGATGGGGGTGTTCGTCGTCTCTTGGTGGTTGGGTGCGGGTGTGTTGTGGTTGTTTGCGCAGTTCCTCGCGCCCCTGATCGGGGCGCTTCTCGTCCGTTGGCGGGTGGGTGCGGGGCTGTGGTGGTTGGTTGAGTGGTTTCGCGTGGGCCTTGCCAGGGGGCGGCTGGGTGGGGGTGTTCTGGGGCTGCTTCTTGTTGTGAGTGGGTGTTCCTCCTCCGGGGGCGGCGGCGACGGGCGGATCACCCTGGAGTTCCAGTCGCTCGCCTGGCAGCGGGAGTCCGTTGTGGCCAACAAGGAGCTGGTCGCCGAGTGGAACGCGGCGCATCCGGATATCCGGGTGCGTTACCTCCAGGGCAGTTGGGACGGCGTTCACGATCAGCTTCTGACGTCCTTCGAGGGGGGCGAGGCACCGGACGTCATCCATGACGCCTCCGACGACCTTGCCGACTTCGCGTACGGCGGCTACCTCGCGGACCTGCGTCCGCTGCTGCCCGCGGCGCTCAAGGACGACATCCCGGCGCCCAGCTGGTCCATGGCCACTTTCGGTGACGGCGTGTACGGGGTGCCGTTCCTCCAGGAACCGCGGGTGCTGATCGCGAACTCCGATCTGCTGCGCGCCTCCGGGGTGCGCATTCCGACGCCCCGGCACCCGTGGAGCTGGGGGGAGTTCCGCAGGGCCGCCGAACGGCTCCGGAGGCCCGGCAGGTACGGCGTCGCCTGGCCGCTGAAGGAGCCCGTCTCGGCGACGCTCAACCTCGCCCTGTCCACCGGCGGACGCCTCTTCCACCGGGCGCCGGACGGCAAGTGGGCCATCCGCTTCGAGGCGGCCGACGAGGTCGTCCCGCGGACCGTCCACGACCAGGTCGCCGAGGACCGCAGCGCCTCGGCCGCGCCCCTCGACATGGGCGGCTCCGACACCCTGCCCGGCTTCTTCGCGGGCAAGTACGCGATGGTGCCGCTCGGATTCTCCTACCGGCAGCAGGTCGTCCAGCAGGCGCCCAAGGGCTTCCACTGGCAGGTGCTGCCCGCTCCCTCCGGGGCCGGCGGGCTCGCGCAGGGCGTCAGCCCGCAGACGCTCTCCGTCTCGGCGGACTGCCCCCACAAGAAGGCCGCCGCGGAGTTCGTCGCGTTCATGCTGCGGCCCCCCAACATGGTGCGGCTCGCCCGCGGTGACTGGATGCTGCCCACGGGCACGCGGGCCCTCGCCGACCCGGCCCTGGGCACCGCCGAGTACGGCTGGTCCACCGGCACCGCGCTCGCCGCCCACCTGCGCCCCGCGCCCGCCCAGCCGGTGCGCGGGTACGCCGAGTGGAAGGACAAGGTCGCCACCCCCGCCCTCCAGGAGTACTACAGCGGCGCCATCGGCATGGCCGAACTCCGCCGCCGGCTGGAGCGTGACGGCAACCTGGTCCTGGCCCGCTACCAGCGCTGACGCGGCGGTGCCGGATTCCGTCCGGGTACTCGTGCGGCCGTTCCGTAATTCCTTTGCACGAGACGTATCGTCTCGTTAGGGTAGTGGCATGATCCGTAGGAATGGCTCCCAACAGCCCCATATCGCCATGTTCTCCATCGCGGCGCACGGGCATGTGAACCCGAGCCTCCCCGTCATCAGGGAACTGGTCGCTCGGGGCAACCGCGTGTCGTACGCGATCCCCCCGTCCTTCGCACACAAGGTCGCCGAGGCGGGCGCCCAGCCGGTCGTCTGGCACTCGGTGCTGCCGACGGACGACGACCCCGACGACTGGGGCACCGAGCTGATCGACCACATCGAGCCGTTCCTGGCGGACGCCCTCCAGGCGCTCCCGCAGCTCACCGAGGCCTTCCGCGACGACCGCCCGGACCTGGTGCTCTACGACATCACCGCCTACCCGGCCCGCGTGCTCGCGCACCGCTGGGGCGTCCCGATCGTCCAGCTCTCCCCGAACATGGTGGCCTGGGAGGGGTACGAGGAAGAGGTGGGCAAGCCGCTGTTCGAGCCGCTCAAGCAGACGCCGCGGGGCAAGGCCTTCTACGACACGTTCGGCCGCTGGCTCGCGGAGAACGGCGTGGACATCGACGTCGAGCACTTCATGGGCCGCCCCGACCGCTGCCTGGTGCTCATCCCGAAGGCCCTCCAGCCGAACGCCGACCGGGTCGACCGCTCCGTCTACACCTTCGTGGGAAGCTGCGAGGACCGGGGGGCCGTGCAGGACGACTGGCAGCGGCCGGCCGACGCCGAGAAGGTGCTGCTGGTCTCGCTCGGCTCGACGTTCACCAAGCAGCCGGGCTTCTACCGCGAGTGCATCAAGGCGTTCGGCACCCTGCCCGGCTGGCACACGGTGATGTCGATCGGCCGGCACGTGGACCCCGCCGAGCTGGGCGAGATCCCGCCGGGGGTCGAGGTGCACCCGTGGGTGCCGCAGCGGGCGGTGCTGCGCGAGGCCGACGCCTTCGTCACCCACGCGGGCGCCGGCGGCTGCCAGGAGGGCCTGGGCTCCGGGACCCCGATGGTCGCCGTGCCGCAGGCCGTCGACCAGTTCGGCAACGCCGACATCCTCCAGGGCCTCGGAGTCGCCCGCCACCTGCCGAAGGAGGAGGCCACCGCCGACCGGCTGCGCGAGGCCGTCCTCGATCTGGTCGGCGACCCCGAGGTGGCGCTGCGGCTGGCGGAGATCCGGGAGGGGATGGCGGACGAGGGCGGCACGACCCGCGCCGCCGACCTGATCGAGGCCCAGCTGCGCCCCGAGTAAGCCGGGAGCCCCGCGGGGCTCCCGTCGGCGATCCCGCCCGCGCGGCGGAGCCGTGGCTCTAGGGTGTCGGCATGACGACGACCTATGCGGCGCTGCTGCGCGGCATCAACGTGGGCGGCAAGCAGGTGCCCATGGCCGAGCTGCGCACCCTGATGGAAGGGCTCGGCCACGGCGCCGTACGCACGTACCTGCAGAGCGGGAACGCCGTCTTCACCAGCGACGAGGCCGATGAGCAGAAGCTGGCCGCGGAGCTGGAGCGCGTCTTGGAGAAGCAGTTCGGCTTCCCGGTCGCCTGTCTGGTGCGCGACGGGGAGTACCTGCGGGCGGTGTCGAGTGCATGCCCGTTCCCGGCCGCGACCCTCCAGGGCAAGCAGCTCCACGCCACGTTCTTCTCGGAGCCGGTCGAGCCGTCCCGCTTCGAGGCGCTCGACCAGGAGTCGTACCTCCCCGAGGAGTTCCGCCTGGGCGACCGCGTCCTCTACCTCTACGTCCCGAACGGCCTGGGCCGCTCCCCCCTGGCCGAGGCCCTGAACAGGCCGGCTCTCACGAAGGGGCTCACCGCCACCAGCCGCAACTGGAACACGGTCGCCAAGCTCATCGAGCTGACCGCCACCTGACGGTCCGGCCGCGCCCGTAGGGGCGCGGGGAACTGCGAGAGCAACCACCACTGGCGGTGGGTCGGGAAGGACACAGCAAGGGGCTGGGCGGTCCGGTATCAGGGGCGCGGGGAACTGCGCGAAGAACCACCACCGCTGGTGGGTCGGGAAAGAGACAGCAAGGGGCTGGGCGGTCCGGTATCAGGGGCGCGGGGAACTGCGCGAGCAACCACCACCGGCGGTGGGTCGGGAAGGACACAGCAAGGGGCTGGGCGGTCCGGTATCAGGGGCGCGGGGAACTGCGCAAAAAGCCCCACCGGTGGCAGGCCGGACACCCCAAGATCGCCGCCCCGGCGCACGCACCGCTCACGCGCCGAGCACCCCAAGCACCGGCACCCCCGCGGCGTCATACCGCCGCAGAAGCACCTCCGCCACCTCCGGCGCCGCCCCCAGCACCCCCGCCAGGGCATCCGCACCGGCGTCCGCCGCGCCCCGGGCGACACGGTCGGGAAGGAAACCGGGGGCCAGCACGTAGGGGGCGACCGCGACCCGCCGGACACCGGAAGCACGCAGCTGCCGGACCGCCTCCGCGGTGCCGGGAACCGCCGTGCGCGGCGCCGAGGCCGAGGCGAACGCCGGAAGGGCGGCGCCCCAGCCGGCCCGCCGCCACTGCCGTGCCATCTCCTGCGCCGCCGCGACCGCCTCCGGGTCACTGGATCCGGCCGAGGCCAGCACCACCCCGGTCGACGCCCGGTCGCCGGGCCGCACCCCCGCCTCGTACAGCCGCCGCTCCAGGGCCGCGGTCAGCAGCGGCGAGGGGCCGAGCACCTCGGCCTGCCGGACGCGCAGGCGCCCGGGGGCCCGGCGCAGCACGGCCGGGATGTCCGTCTTGGCGTGGTAGGCGCGGTTCAGCAGCAGCGGCTGCGCCACGACCTCCAGCACCCCTTCGTCCGCCAGCGACTCCAGCGCCGCGGGCACCGACGGCAGGTTGAAGTCCAGGAACGCCGTCGCGACCCGGAGCCCCGGCCGTGCCGCCCTCACCCGGGCCACCAGGGCGTGCACGGTCGCGGCATGCCGTGGATCACGGCTGCCATGGGCGATCACGAGCAGTGCGGGGTCGGGCATGGGAGTGGCGCGTTTCCTTAAGGTCCGAAGGGGGTCAGGCAAAGGCCAAGGCTAGAGCGATAGCCGGAGCCAGGGGCGAGGCCGGTTCAGTTCTTCACCAACAGCCCGCGGCTCCGCAGCACCCACCGCTCCAGCGGGCTGAAGATCGCCAGGTCGATGGCGATCCCCACGATCAGGATGAGCAGGATCGCCAGGAACACCTGGGGCATGCTGCTGTTGGTGCGGCCGGCCTCCAGGAGCTGGCCGAGGCCCATGCCCAGGTCGGGCGACTGGGCGATGATCTCGGCGGCCATCAGCGACCGCCACGAGAACGCCCAGCCCTGCTTCAGGCCGGCCAGGTAGCCCGGCAGCGCCGCGGGCATCACGATGTGCCAGGTGCCGCGCAGTCCCGTCGCCCCCAGCGTACGGCCCGCCCGCAGGAACAGCGGGGGCACCTGGTCGACGCCGGACACCAGGCCGTTCGCGATGGACGGCACCGCGCCGAGCAGGATCACCGCGTACATCATCGAGTCGTTCAGCCCCAGCCAGATCACCGCGGGTGGCACCCAGGCCACCGACGGCAGGGACTGGAGCCCCGACAGGATCGGCCCGATGCCGGCGCGGACGAACTTCACCCGGGCCACCAGCAGCCCCAGCGGGGTGCCGATCACCAGCGCGAGCAGGAAGCCCAGCAGGCCCCGCGAGACGCTCGTCCAGATGAAGCCGAAGAGGGTGCCCTCCAGCCAGGCCTGGGACACCTCGTCCCACACCGCCGAGGGCGCCGGCAGCTTGTACGTGTCGGTGACCTTCGCCGCCACCAGGATCTGCCACACCACCAGCACCAGCACGACGCTGACGACCGGCGGCAGCACCTTCCGCACCAGGGTCTGCCGCAGCGGGGCGCGCCCGGTGTGCCGGGTCTCCAGCGCGTCGAGGCCGGCTTCCAGTCCCGCGAGGTCGGCCGCGTCCTTCGCCCCCGGCCGGGTCCGCTCCCGCCTGGTGCCGGGGTCGTTCTGCGTCTCAGTGCTGGCCATGGCGGCGGATCTCCCCACGCAGTTCTTCGGTGATCTCGACGGAGAGCTCCGCGACGGCGGCGTCCTCGATACGGCGGGGCTGCTCGATGTCCACGCTCCACTGGCGGGCCACCCGGCCGGGCCGCGACGACATCAGCACCACGCGCTCCGCGAGCCGGACCGCCTCGCGGACGTTGTGCGTCACGAACAGCACCGAGACGCGGGTCTCGCGCCAGATCCGGGTGAGCTCGTCGTGCAGCACGTCGCGGGTGATGGCGTCCAGCGCGGCGAACGGCTCGTCCATCAGCAGCAGCCTGCTGTCCTGGGCCAGCGCCCGCGCCAGTGCCACCCGCTGGCGCATGCCGCCGGACAGCTCGTGCACCCGCTTGCGGTGCGCGCCGGTCAGCCGCACCAGTTCCAGCAGCTCCTCGGCCCTCTCCCGCCGCTCGGCCTTGGGCACGCCGCGCAGCTTCAGCGCCAGCTCGATGTTCTTGCCCGCGGTCAGCCAGGGGAACAGCGCGTGCTCCTGGAACATCAGCGCCGGCCGGCCCTCCGTGTCGATCGTGCCCGACGTCGGCCGGTCGAGCCCCGCGACCAGGTTCAGCAGAGTCGACTTGCCGCACCCGGAGGCGCCCAGCAGCGTCACGAACTCGCCGGGCGCCACGTCGAGCGTGATGTCGTCCAGGACGAGGTTCTGCCCGCCCGGAGCGTCGAAGGACTTGGAGACATGCGCGATGCGCGCCGCGTGGTCCATCGCGCCGACACCATCGGCGGCCTTGGCGATCACGGTTGCCATGGTCGGACTCCTCCTCGGAAACGATGGGGTCCTCCCCGGCCCGGCGGGCACGGGAAGGCGCGATGGCTCACTTACTGGGCGCCCAGGCCGGCGGCGCTGACCGGGGGCTTGCCCTCGGCCTTCAGCACCTTGTTCAGCGGGGCCAGGTCGTAGATGCCCTTGAGGTCGGGCTTCTTCAGCAGCCCGGCCTTGACTGCGTGGTCGGCCTCGGCGTTCAGGGTCGAGGCCAGCGGGTCGTCGGTGAAGCGGATGGACTGCCAGGCCGGGTCGATCTGGTCGGCGGGCAGGGCCTTGCCGGAGAGCTCCTTGAGCTTGGCGTTGGCGGCCTGCTTGGCCTCGTCGGGGTGCTGGGAGATGAACGCGTTGCTCTTCACCGAGCCGCGCAGCACCGCCTCGACGACGTCGGGGTGGGCCGCCAGGAACTTCTGCGACACGATCACGTTCGTGATCACGAACTTCTTCTGCGGCCACAGCGTGGACTCGTCGAGCAGGACCTTCGCGCCCTCGGAGACCAGCTTGGACGCGGTCGGCTCGGGCACCCAGGCGCCGTCGACGGACCCGGACCGGTAGGCGTCCGGAGTGATCTTGTTGTCCGTGCGGACCACGGACACGTCGCCCTTGCCGCTCTGCGCGTCGACCTTCCAGCCCTGCTCGGCGATCCAGTTCAGGAACGCCACGTCCTGGGTGTTGCCGAGCTGCGGGGTCGCGATCTTCTTGCCCTTGATGTCCTTGAGGGACTTGATCTTCGCGGGGTTGACCACCAGCTTCACGCCGCCGGACGCCGATCCGCCGATGATCTTCAGGCTCTTGCTGTTCGAGGCGGTGTAGCCGTTGATGGCGGGGGAGGGGCCGATCCAGCCGATGTCGATCGAGCCGGAGTTCAGCGCCTCGATCTCCGAGGGCCCGGCGTTGAACTGCGCGTAGGAGGCCTTGGTGCCTCCCAGCTCCTTCTGGAAGAAGCCCTTCTCGTCGCCCACCAGCGCCGTGGCGTGGGTGAGGTTGGGGAAGTAGCCGATCCGGACGGTGTCGGCGGAGAGCTTCTTGCCCTGCGCCTTGGCCTCGTGCGAGGTGTCGGCGGCCTTGGAGCCGTAGCCGCAGGCGGTGGCGGTGGCGGCGAGCAGGGCGAGCGCGGTGAAGGCGCGCGAGCGGCGGGCGCTGAACGGCGATGACCCGGTGGAACGGGCTCGCGTGGGGAGCAGGGAAGCAGGCACGGGGGTGTCCTCTGGTTGTCCCGGGCCCGCGTCCCTCAGGTAGGGGGATGAGGGGACGCGGCCAGGAGATCGTCAGGTCTTCGTCGCAGGCGGTGCGGTGGCAGTCGGTGGGGACTGGTGCAGGCAGAGGGCACCCTTGCCGCGTTGCTCGGGCAGTGGGGGAGGTGCGGGACGGTCAGCCCGCACATCGCGCCACTCCGCCCTGCCCGCTGCCGAGGGCGCCGCTGCCGATGCGGCCGCCCTCCTTGGCGAACGTGGCGAAGACGTCGATGACGATCATGGTCAGAAGTCCCACCCGTCGGCGTCGGGCTCGGCCACGACGGTGTGCTCGGCGGCGAAGGCGTTGCCCGCCATGCCGGCCGCGAGGGTGGTGCCGTCGGCCGGGTCGATCAGCAGGAAGGAACCGGTGCGGCGGGAGTCCTCGTACGCGTCCATCGCGAGCGGCTCCGCCGTGCGGACCTTCACCCGCCCGATGTCGTTGGCGACGAGCCGGCCCGGGGCGGGGTGCTGGGACAGGTCGTCGAGCGTCAGCCGCGACGGGATCTCCTTGACGATCGCCTTCACCGTCCGCGTCGTGTGCTTCAGCAGCACCCGATGGCCCTCGGTCAGCGGCCGGTCGGCGACATGGCAGACGGTGGCCTCGACGTCCTGCGTGGTCGGCGGCGCGTCGTCGGTGGGCACGATCAGGTCGCCGCGCGAGACGTCGATGTCGTCCGCGAGGAGCAGCGTCACGGACTGCGGCGTCCAGGCGACGTCGACCGGCGTGCCGAGCAGGTCGATCCCCGACACGGTGGAGGTGCGCCCGGACGGCAGCACCGTCACCCGCTCCCCGACGCGGAAGGCGCCGGCCGCGATCTGGCCCGCGTAGCCGCGGTAGTCGGGGTGCTCGGACGTCTGCGGGCGGATCACGTACTGCACCGGCAGGCGTGCGTGGCTGGGGGCACCCCCGGCCGAAGGCTGGGGGACGGCGAGGTCGTGGCTGACGGGCACGGTCTCCAGGTGCTCCAGCACCGTGGGGCCGCCGTACCAGTCCATCGTCGCGGACGCCTCCACGACGTTGTCGCCGGCCAGCGCCGAGATCGGGATCGCGGTGACCTCCGGAACGCCGAGCTGGAGCGCGTAGGCCGTGAACTCCTCGGCGATCCGCGCGAAGACCCGCTCCTCGTAGTCGACGAGGTCCATCTTGTTGACGGCGAGCACGACGTGCGGGACGCGCAGCAGCGCGGCGATGGCGGCGTGCCTGCGGGTCTGCTCGACGACGCCGTTGCGGGCGTCGACGAGGATCACCGTCAGCTCGGCCGTGGAGGCGCCGGTGACCATGTTGCGGGTGTACTGCACGTGCCCGGGGGTGTCGGCGAGGATGAAGCGGCGCCGCGGGGTGGCGAAGTAGCGGTAGGCGACATCGATGGTGATGCCCTGCTCGCGCTCCGCCCGCAGCCCGTCCGTCAGCAGCGCCAGGTCCGGTGCCTCCTGGCCGCGGCCCTGCGAGACCCGTGTGACGGCTTCGAGCTGGTCGGTGAGGACGGACTTGCTGTCGTGCAGCAACCGTCCCACCAGGGTCGACTTGCCGTCGTCGACGGAGCCGGCGGTGGCGAACCTCAGCAGCGTGGTGGCCGAGAGGTCGGCGAGGTTCTCGGCGAGGTGGTCCGTGCTGGTCATGTCTAGAAGTACCCCTCGCGCTTGCGGTCCTCCATGGCGGCCTCGGACATCCTGTCGTCGGCGCGCGTGGCGCCGCGCTCGGTGAGCCGGGACGCGGCGATCTCCGCGATGACGGCGTCGAGCGTGTCGGCGCCGGAGTCGACGGCGCCGGTGCACGACATGTCGCCGACGGTGCGGTAGCGCACCTTGCGCTTCTCCACGGGCTCGCCGTCCTTGGGGCCGCCCCAGTCGCCCGCGGTCAGCCACATGCCGGCGCGCTGGAAGACCTCGCGCTCATGTGCGAAGTAGATGGGGGGCAGCTCGACCTGCTCGCGGGCTATGTACTGCCAGACGTCCAGCTCGGTCCAGTTGGAGAGCGGGAAGACGCGGACGTGCTCGCCGGGTGCGTGCCGGCCGTTGTAGAGCTGCCACAGCTCGGGCCGCTGGCGCCGCGGGTCCCACTGCGAGAACTCGTCCCGCAGCGAGAACACCCGCTCCTTGGCGCGGGCCTTCTCCTCGTCGCGCCGGCCGCCGCCGAACACCGCGTCGAAGCGCAGCTCGCGGATGGCCTCGGTCAGCGGCAGCGTCTGGAGCGGGTTGCGGGTGCCGTCCGGGCGCTCGCGCAGCTTCCCGGCGTCGATGTACTCCTGCACGGAGGCGACGTGCAGCCGCAGCCCGTGCCGCTCGACCGTGCGGTCCCGGAAGGCCAGCACCTCGGGGAAGTTGTGGCCGGTGTCCACGTGCAGGAGTCCGAACGGCACCGGCGCCGGCGCGAACGCCTTCATCGCCAGGTGCAGCATCAGGATCGAGTCCTTGCCGCCGGAGAACAGCAGCACCGGACGTTCGAACTCGCCGGCCACCTCGCGGAAGACGTGCACCGCCTCCGACTCCAGCGCGTCCAGATGGCTCAACGCGTACGGGCTGTCGGCCTCCTCTGCGACCGTGGTCACGAGGCACCCCTCTCGGTTGCTTCTTCAGGCGCCCTCACACGAGGCCCCTCTCCCTGAGCAGCCCGTGCAGCGCGGTCGCCGACTCCTGCACCGTCTGGTGCTGCGACTCGATGCGCAGGTCGGGCGAGTCGGGCTCCTCGTAGGGGTCGTCAACCCCGGTCAGGCCGGTGATCTCACCCGCGGCCTGCTTGGCGTAGAGCCCCTTGACATCGCGTGCGGAGCATATGCCGACCGGTGTGGCGACATGCACCTCCACATAGGGGGTGCCCTCGCGCTGGTGGCGCTTGCGCACGGCCTCGCGGCTGTCCGCGTACGGCGCGATCACGGGAACCAGCACCTTCACGCCGTGGCTGGCGAGCAGCTCCGCGACGAAGCCGATGCGCTGCACGTTGGTGTGCCGGTCCTCACGGCTGAAGCCGAGCCCCGCGGAGAGGAACTCGCGGATCTCGTCGCCGTCCAGCACCTCCACGCGGTGCCCCTCGCCCTCCAGCCGCCCGGCGAGCTCCCTGGCGATGGTGGTCTTGCCGGCGCTCGGCAGGCCGGTGAGCCAGATGGTGGCTCCGGTCACGTCGTTCTCCCCGTCGTCAGCGTCGTCATGAGAGTGGCGGCTCATCCGTGCAGCCCGCACTCGGTCTTCGCGCGGCCCGCCCAGCGGCCGGCCCTGGCGTCCTCGCCCTCCAGCAGCCGCCGGGTGCAGGGCGCGCAGCCGACGGAGCCGTAGCCGTCCATCAGCAGCGGGTTGGTCAGCACGCCGTGCTCCTCGATGTAGGCGTCCACGTCGTCCTGCGTCCAGCGGGCGATGGGGGACACCTTCACCTTCTGCCGGTTCTCGTCCCAGGCCACGACGGGAGTGCCCGCCCTGGTCGGCGACTCGTCGCGGCGCAGCCCGGTGACCCACGCGTCGTACCCGGCAAGGCCCTCTTCCAGGGGCTGGACCTTGCGGAGCCGGCAGCACAGGTCCGGGTCGCGGTCGTGCAGCCGGGGCCCGTACTGCGCGTCCTGCTCGGCGACCGTCTGTCGCGGGGTCAGCGTGATCACGTTGACGTCGAGGACGGCCGCGACGGCGTCGCGGGTCCCGATGGTCTCCGGGAAGTGGTAGCCGGTGTCGAGGAAGACGACGTCGATGCCGGGCAGCGCCCGGGAGGCGAGGTGGGCGACCACCGCGTCCTCCATCGAGGAGGTCACGCACAGGCGCCCGCCGAACGTCTCGGCGGCCCAGGAGAGGATCTCGGCCGCGGACGCCTCTTCGAGGTCGCGGCCGGCCCGCTCCGCCAGCTCCCTGAGTTCGCCCGTTGCCCGTCCCTGAGCGGAGACCGTGGTCATGTCCCGTTCCTCCCCATCCCGTCGACACTCGTGTCGCGCGTCAGCCCCCGGGCCAGCAGGCCCAGGAACTTCAGTTGGAAGGCTCGGTTGCACGCCGCGCATTCCCAGGCGCCGCCATGACCCTGCTCACTCGGGCGCAGGTCCTCGTCACCGCAGTACGGGCAGTAGAAGGGCGCGGCTCGCTCGCTCACGACAGGGCCTCCTCCTCGGCGCGCCCCGCCCAGGTGGCGAACCGCTCGCCGTCCTCGCGGTCCTCCAGGTAGCGGCGCAGGACGCGCTCCACGTAGTCGGGCAGCTCCTGCGCGGTGACCTTCAGCCCGCGCACCTTGCGGCCGAAGCCCGCCTCCAGGCCGAGGGCGCCGCCCAGGTGCACCTGGTAGCCCTCCACCTGCTCGCCGTGCTCGTCGAGCACGAGCTGCCCCTTGAGGCCGATGTCCGCGGTCTGGATGCGGGCGCAGGCGTTCGGGCAGCCGTTGAGGTTGATGGTGATGGGCTCGTCGAACTCCGGCAGGCGGCGTTCCAGCTCGTCGATGAGCCCCGCGCCGCGCGCCTTGGTCTCGACGATGGCGAGCTTGCAGAACTCGATGCCGGTGCAGGCCATCGTGCCGCGCCGGAACGGCGAGGGGCGCACGCTCAGGTCCAGCGCCTCCAGGCCTTCGACCAGGGAGTCGACGCGGTCCTCGGTGACGTCGAGCACCAGCATCTTCTGCTCGGCGGTGGTGCGCACCCGGCCGGAGCCGTGCTCCTCGGCCAGCTCGGCGATCTTGGTGAGCAGGGTGCCGTCGACGCGGCCGACGCGCGGTGCGAAGCCGACGTAGTAGCGGCCGTCCTTCTGGCGGTGCACGCCCACGTGGTCGCGCCAGCGCTCCAGCGGCTGGTCCGGTGCGGGGCCGTCGATCAGCCGCCGCTTCAGGTACTCGTCCTCCAGCACCTTGCGGAACTGCTCCACGCCCCAGTCGGCGACCAGGAACTTCAGGCGGGCGCGGGTGCGCAGGCGGCGGTAGCCGTAGTCGCGGAAGACGGCGACGACGGCCTCGTGGACGTCGGCGACCTCCTCCACCGGCACCCAGGCGCCGAGGCGCTGCCCGATCTTGGGGTTGGTGGACAGGCCGCCGCCGACCCAGACGTCGAAGCCGGGGCCGTGCTCGGGGTGCCGCACGCCGACGAACGCCACGTCGTTGATCTCGTGGGCGACGTCCAGCAGCGGGGAGCCGGAGACGGCGGTCTTGAACTTGCGGGGGAGGTTCGAGTACGCCGGGTTGCCGATGACGCGGCGGTGGATCTCCTCGATCGCCGGGGTGCCGTCGACGATCTCGTCCTCGGCGATGCCCGCGACCGGTGAGCCGAGGATCACACGCGGCACGTCGCCGCAGGCCTCGGTGGTGGACAGGCCCACGCCCTCCAGGCGGCGCCAGATCTCCGGGACGTCCTCGACGCGGATCCAGTGCAGCTGGATGTTCTGCCGGTCGGTGATGTCGGCGGTGCCGCGGGCGAACTCCGCGGAGATGTCGCCGATGACCCTCAGCTGCTGCGTGGTGAGCCGCCCGCCGTCGATGCGGACCCGCATCATGAAGTAGCGGTCGTCCAGCTCCTCCGGCTCCAGGATCGCCGTCTTGCCGCCCTCGATGCCGGGCTTGCGCTGGGTGTACAGGCCCCACCAGCGCATGCGCCCGCGGAGGTCGGCGCCGTCGATGGAGTCGAAGCCGGCCTTGCTGTAGATCGTCTCAATACGTGTCCGGACGTTGAGACCGTCGTCGTCCTTCTTCGACTGCTCGTTGGCGTTGAGCGGCGTGAAGTGGCCCTTGGCCCACTGGCCCTCACCGCGGTGGCGGGTCGCCTTGCGGTGCGGCGCGGCACCGGGCTTTCGTGGGGTGGTAGCCATGGTGGTACGTCCTTTGGACAGGCAGGCGGCTTGACCTGCGCATACGGGCACGTGCGGGTGTGTGCGGGCATACGGGCGCGGCGCTGCGCAGTCGCCTTGCGAGGGCGGGGTGTCCCGTGGACACGAAAGAAGCGGCGGTGCTGTGACTATCAGCCCGCCGGACAGATGGCGCTGGACATGCGGCCGAGGTCGACGTGCCGCCGGCTCACCAACAGAATTCCAGCTCCAGACATGAGGGAAGGTTGGCACGCGGGTCTCGGGTCAGTCCACCTATATCCACGATGTGGACGAACTGGTCTCGCTATGTGGTCTCGCGGGAGGACCTCGACCGTGCCGGATGCCGGCGGTGCGGCGTGGCACACAGGACGGGGGCGGACCTCACCGGGCCCCGGCGGCCCGCGCCCTGCGCACCGTGAGCGCCGTCGAGTGCGGCAGCAGGTCCGCCGGACGGTCCGGCAGCAGCAGGCCCACCTCGGTGTCCGCGCGGAACCGGTACGGGCGGTGCTCCAGCAGGGCCGTCAGGTAGCGCCGGATCCGGGACAGCTCCGCCCGCACCGTCACCGTGCGCGCCGCGTCCCCGAACATGTCCGCGGCGAGCTCGGCTGCGGTGCGCCCGGCGGGGTGCGCCGCCAGCAGGTACAGCAGCTCGGCGTGGCGCGGGGTCAGCTCGTGCGTCCACTCGCCCGCACCGCCCGAGACCGTCACCCACGAGCACCGCGGGTCGCGCAGGTCCAGCACCACCCGGGTGTCGAGGCGCTCCCGGCCGGCCTCCGCCCGCACCAGCCAGCCGCCCGGCAGCGGCTCCACCGCGCACATGCCCAGCGCGGGCAGCCGGCTGAGCCCCGCGCCGAAGGACTTGGGCAGCACCAGGCGGTCGACCGGGGCCATGCCCGTCACCGCGGCCGTCCAGCCGTCCAGGTCCACCACCAGCGCCCGGCCCCGCATGCGGGCCAGCAGGGGCGCCGCGAGGGCCCGCAGCCGTTCCAGCGCCGCCGCGTGCCGCTCCCGCAGCCGGGCCTCGGCCAGCTTCGCCACCGAGCCGACCAGCGCCAGCATCGCCGGGTGCGGGCTGTCCACCGGGCCGCTGATGTCCACGACCCCGAGCAGCCTGCCGTCCCTGGGGTCGGTGATCGGGGCGCCGGCGCAGTTCAGGCGGTGCAGGCCCCGCACGAAGTGCTCGGCCGAGAACACCTGCACCGGGCGCCGCACCACGAGCGGGGTGCCGATGCCGTTCGTGCCGACGACCGTCTCGCGCCAGTCGGCGCCGACCGCCAGCCCGATGCCGTCGGCCATCCGCAGCACCGGGGCGCCGCCCTCCCGCCAGAGCACCCGGCCCTCGGCGTCGCAGACGGCCATGATGTGCTGCGCCGTCTCCGCCACCGGCAGCAGGCACTCGCGGAGCACGGGAAGGACCTCGCCCAGCGGGGTGCGCCTGCGGCGGGTCTCCAGCTCCTCCAGGGTCAGCAGCCCGGGCACCGGCGTGCGGTCCGGGTCCACGCCGCCGCGCAGCGTGCGGGCCCACGACTCGCCGATCACCGGACGGGGCAGCAGCCGGGCCCGGCGGCCGGAGAGCACGGCGGCGCGGGCCTCCTTGAGCTGGCGTGCGGCCCGTCCGGCGTCCCGGGCCGTCAACCTGGTCGGATCGATGTGCTGTGCCTGTGCCACGTGGCCCTCTCCATGAAGCCCGAGGCCCCGGTGCGGGGCGAGGCCGGTGTACACGGTGTGCGGGGGAGCGCGCCCGGTGTCCATCGTGCCGCCGGAACGGGTCCGGGATGTGCCCGTTTCCGGGAGCGGGACCGGCGAGTTGCAACCTCCTGCAACCCTGGCGGGCCGGGCTGGGGGTCGATGAAGCTGACGGTGTGTCGCCTTTCGGCGGCACGCCGCCCGCCTTCTCGGAGCGGAACCGTGGGGGTGGTGCCGTGTCGGCGCGGCACCACCCCCACGTCGGCTTCACCGGCGGGAACGGCCCCCGCGCTCAGGCGCCCTCGGGACCCGGCTCCCCGTCGGGGCGGGCACGGTCGACCACCGAGGCGAGGTCCAGGGTGGCCGGCAGGGTGCCGAAGGCGCTGCCCTGGTCGCGGCCGAGGCGGGAGGCGCAGAAGGCGTCCGCGACCGCCGGGGGCGCGTAGCGGACCAGCAGGGAGCCCTGCAAAACGAGCGCCATGCGCTCCACCAGGCGCCGGGCCCGCGCCTCGATGTTCTCCAGGTCGCCCAGCTCCGTCAGCAGGTCCTTCGCGGCGCCGTCCAGGCGGTGGTCCGCGCCGCGCGCCCGGCCGATCTCCTCCAGGAACGCGTTCATCGCCGCCGGCTCGCGCTGCATCGCGCGCAGCACGTCCAGCGCCTGGACGTTGCCGGAGCCCTCCCAGATCGAGTTCAGCGGCGACTCGCGCAGCAGCCGCGGCATGCCGGACTCCTCCACGTAGCCGTTGCCGCCCAGGCACTCCAGCGCCTCCACCACCATCGGCGTGCAGCGCTTGGTGATCCAGTACTTGGCGGCCGGCACGGCGATCCGCAGCAGGTGCTTCTCGTGCGGGTCGTCGCTGTCGTACGCGGAGGCCAGCCGCATGGCGAGCACCGTCGCCGCCTCGGACTCCAGGGCGAGGTCGGCGAGGACGTTCCGCATCAGTGGCTTGTCGATCAGCTTCCCGCCGAACGCCTCCCGGTACGCGCAGTGGTGCACGGCCTGCGCCACCGCCTGCCGCATCAGCGCCGCGGCACCCAGCGCGCAGTCGAGGCGGGTGGCCGCGACCATCTCGATGATGGTCCGCACGCCCCGGCCCTCCTCGCCCACCCGGCGCGCCCACGTGCCGTCGAACTCGACCTCCGACGAGGCGTTCGAGCGGTTGCCCAGCTTGTCCTTGAGCCGCTGGATCCGGAACACGTTCCGCTCGCCGTCCGCCAGCACCCGCGGCACCAGGAAGCACGTCAGGCCCCCGGACCCCGCCGCGGACCCGGCCTGGGCCAGCACCAGGAAGCCGTCCGACATCGGTGCCGAGCAGAACCACTTGTGCCCCGTCAGCAGGTACTCGCCCTCGGCGGACAGCGCCTCGGCGCGGGTCGTGTTGGCCCGCACGTCGCTGCCGCCCTGCTTCTCCGTCATGCCCATCCCGAAGAGCGCGCCGGCCTTCTGCGCCGCGGGCTTGAACTCCTCGTCGTAGATCGTCGACGTCAGCCGGGGTTCCCACTCGGCGGCCAGCTCCGGCTCGGCGCGCAGCGCGGGCACCGCGGCGTGCGTCATCGACAGCGGGCAGCCGTGCCCCGCCTCGACCTGCGACCACACCAGGAAGCCGGCGGCACGCCGCACATGCCCGCCCGGCCGGGACCAGGCGGCGGTCAGGCCGGCCGAGACGCCCTTGGCGAGCAGCCGGTGCCAGGACGGGTGGAACTCCACCTCGTCGATCCGGTGGCCGTAGCGGTCATGGGTGCGCAGCCGCGGCGGGAACTCGTTGGCGAGCGTCCCCCATTCCTGCGCCTGCGCCGAGCCGGCCGCCCGGCCGAGTTGGGAGAGCTCCGCCGCGGCCTCCTCGGCGAGCTCCGGATCGAGGTGCCGGCGCACGGCTTCCGCAAGGGCCCGGTCGGCGGCGAAGACGTCATATCCGACCAGCGGCGGAGGCTGGTTGGTCACTGTGTGGGTAGGTGCTGCCATGCCGATACGGTAAGGAGGTGCACCAGGCAAAGGAAACACCTGCAGAGCCGTCCGGCCGACTAGGCCGCGCCCGTGCCCTGTACCGGAACGTCTCGATGCGCAGAACCGCCTGGCTGCTGCTGAAGGACACCGTCACCTCCTGCATGGAGTACCGCATCCTCGGCCTCGCCGCCGAGGCCGCCTTCTTCACGCTGCTGTCCGTGCCGCCGCTGCTTCTCAGCATCATCGGGCTGCTCGGCTACGTCGACGCCTGGACGGGCGCCCACACCATCGCCGGCCTGGAGAAGAACATCCTGGAGGCGTCCCGCACCGTCCTGTCCGACGAGGGCGTGCGGGAGATCGCCCGGCCCATCCTGGACGACGTGACCAGGGGCGGCAGGCCGGACATCATCTCCATCGGCTTCGTCTTCGCCCTCTGGTCGGGCTCGCGCGCCGTGAACGTCTTCGTCGACACCATCACCGTCATGTACGGCCTGGACGGCGTCCGCGGCATCGTGAAGACCCGGCTGCTCTCCTTCGGCCTGTTCATCGTCGCGCTGCTGATCGGCTCGATCGCCCTGCCGCTGATGGTGGCGGGCCCCGACGCGGTCGTGCAGATCGTGCCCTGGTCCACCACGGTGGTGCGGGTCCTGTACTGGCCCGTCGTGATCGTCCTGTCCGTGGTCTTCCTGACGACGCTGTACCACGTGTCCGTGCCCGTGCGCTCGGCGTGGGTGGAGGACATGCCCGGCGCGCTGGTCGCCCTCGCCATGTGGGTGCTCGGCAGCTTCCTGCTGCGGATCTACCTCACCAACACCGTGGAGGGGCCGACCATTTACGGCTCGCTCGCCGCGCCCGTCGCCGTCCTGCTGTGGATCGGCGTCTCCGCCTTCGCCGTGCTCGTCGGCGCCGCCGTGAACGCCGCGCTCGACCGCGTCTGGCCGTCGGTGGCCACGGCCGCGGCCCGCGCCGCGCAGGACCGGGCGCGCGCCGCGCTCACCTCCGAGTACCGCGCCTGGTGGGCGGCCCACCGGGCGCTCGGCGGCGACGGCGAGCCGGGGGAGGACGGCGCGGAGGGCGAGGAGGGCGCGGAAGCCAAGGAGCCGCCCATGCCCTCAGAGTTCCCCGAGCGCTGGTCGAAGTTCCTGCCGCCCGAGGACATCACCTCCCGCCTGCGCACCCACGCCCGCCGGGGCCGCCCCAAGCACGACCCCGGCCACCGGGACCAGGACGCGCCCCGTTCCGGGGACGGCCACGACCGGCAGGACGGCACCCGCCAGGACGGCACCGGCCAGGACCACGCCGGCCACGACGGCCCCCACCGCCGCGGCCGGCACTAGCGACCGTCCACCGCGCCCCTCAGGATCCGACCGACCAGGTGAACGAGAACTCCGCGGGCTCCGCCTTCAGTTCGTACCCGGGCAGGACCCCGGGGCCGCAGGACTGGGAGCCGATGCCCTGGATGCCGTGGTCCAGGTTGATCCAGAGGGTGGGCCCCGGGGCGAGGTCCGTCCGGTGGCGGGCGGCGTCCAGCTCCTCCGCCGTCCAGGGGCGCGCCGTGAGGAAGCACGCGGGCTCGGCCGCCACCCTCAGGGTGCCCGGGCCGCCGGTGAACTCAGCCCACCGGACGTCCGTGCGCGCGCCGTTCTCCTGCGGGTGCACGTACGGCGTCTGGAACTCCTCGACCGTGGCCGTGTGGCGGGCGAGCCGCGCGGCCGTCCGGGTGTCCGGGTACGCCTCGCCGGGCCCGCCGCCGAACCAGGTCACCCGCTCGTAGTCCGCGGGGACGCCGAAGCGGATGCCCAGCCGGGGCAGCGGCACCCGCCAGTCCCCCTCGGGGGTGACGGAGACGGTGAGGGTGAGGGCGGTGCCGTCCGAGGTCCAGCGGTACTCGGTGGCCAGGCCGACCTGCGTCGCCGCGGGGGCCACCCGGGTGCGCACGACGAGGGCGGCGTCGGGGCCCTCGCCGGCGCTCACGCCGTCCAGCCGGTGGTGCACCCGGTGCAGGCCGAGGTGGCGCCAGAGCGTCCCGAGGCGGGTGGCCGGCGGGCCGCCCGGGGAGCCGTCGTCGTTGTCCGTGGGTGCCCGCCAGATGTCCAGGCGGGGCGCCTCGACGGGGACGTCCCCGATCCGGCGCAGGCTGCCCGTGTGCGCGTCGAAGACGGCCGGGCCGAGCGTGAGCAGCTCGCCGCCGTCCGGGGCGGCCGTCCGGACCGGGCGGGCGCCGCGCGCCGGCGCGACGGGCTCCCGCGGGGTCGCCGCGACCTGGCCCCAGGCGACCGTATGGCCCTGCACGGCCCAGTCGGTGTCCCGGGCGAGCGCGGCCCGTACCGTCCAGTTCCGCTCGCCGCCGCCGTCCGCCGGCGCCGCGCCGGGCACCTCCGGCAGCTCGACCTCGGCGTTCTCGCCGGGCAGGAGCGGGGGCACCTTGAGGTCACCGCTCGCCACGGTCTCGCCGTCGACCTCGTACGACCAGGTGAACGCGAGGTGGGACAGGTCGGCGAAGTCGTGCCCGTTGGCGATCCGGACGGTGCCCGCGGCGCCGCCGCCGTCGATGCGGACGGGCTCGATCACCTTCTTGAACTCGACCAGGCCCGGCGACGGGGTGCGGTCGGGGAAGACGAGGCCGTCGCAGACGAAGTTGCCGTCGTGCAGCTCCTCGCCGAAGTCGCCGCCGTAGGCGTAGCCGAACCGCGGGTGGGCCAGGCCGTGGTCGATCCACTCCCAGACGAAGCCGCCCTGGCAGCGCGGATACTTCTCGAAGAGCCGCTGGTACTCCAGCAGCCCGCCCGGCCCGTTGCCCATGGCGTGCGCGTACTCGCAGAGGATGAACGGCAGCTCGCGGCGCCGCTCGGGGCCCTCGTCGGCGCGCCGGCCGATCTCGTCGACCTCGGCGTGGTCCGCGTACATCCGCGAGTAGACGTCGGTGTCCTTGCTGGACCGGTCGCCCTCGTAGTGCAGCAGGCGGTCCGGGTCGCGCTCGCGGATCCACTCGGCCATGGCCGTCAGGCCAACTCCGCTGTCGCACTCGTTGCCGAGGGACCAGAAGACCACGCTCGGGTGGTTCTTGTCGCGCTCGACCATGCGGGCGGCGCGGTCCAGCAGGGCCGGGGTCCAGCGCTCGTCGTCGACCGGGTTGCGCCGCCAGCCGCCCCGGTTGAAGCCGTGCGTCTCCAGGTCGCACTCGTCGATCACCCACAGGCCCAGCTCGTCGCAGAGCGCCAGGAACGACGGGTGCGGCGGGTAGTGGGAGGTGCGGACGGCGTTGATGTTGTGCTGCTTCATCAGCAGCACGTCGCGGCGCATGGTCTCCGCGTCGACGCTGCGTCCGGTCTCCGGGTGGAACTCGTGGCGGTTGACGCCGCGCAGCAGGATCCGCCGGCCGTTGACCTTGACCACGCCGTCCTCGACGACGACCGTGCGGAAGCCGACGCACAGCGGGATCCGCTCGCCGTCGGTGGCCAGCTCGCCGTCGTACAGCCTCGGCGTCTCCGCCGTCCAGGGCTCCACCGGGACGGTCACGCTGTCCCCGGCCGCGCAGTCGACGCCCAGCTCCGGCACCGTCACCCGGCCCGGCACGGAGGCGTCCACGCGCAGCGTGCCCTCGCGGGTGCGGTGGTCGTAGGAGGCGTGCACGAAGAAGTCGGCGGCCGTGCCGTCCGGCCGGTGCAGCAGGGCCACCTCGCGGAAGATGCCCGGCATCCACCACTGGTCCTGGTCCTCCAGGTACGAGCCGGACGACCACTGGTGGACCCGGACCGCGAGGACGTTGCCGGCCGGCTTCAGCAGCGCGTCGACGGCGAACTCGTGGGGCAGCCGGGAGCCCTTGAACTCGCCCAGCTCCGTGCCGTTGAGCCAGACCCTGGCGCAGGACTCCACACCCTCGAACCTGAGCACCGCGGGCCCCTCGGGCCAGTCCTGCGGCAGGTCGAAGGTGCGCAGGTGGTCACCGGTGGGGTTCTCGGTGGGCACCCGCGGCGGGTCCACCGGGAAGGGGTAGTTCGTGTTGGTGTAGGCCGGGGCCCCGAACGCGCCGTCGCCTTGCAGCACCCAGTGCCCCGGGACCGCGACGGTGGACCAGCCGGACGTGTCGTGGCCCGGCTCGGCGAAGGCGGTGTCGTGGGCGTCGGCGGTGGCGGCGAGCCGGAAGAGCCAGTCGCCGTTCAGGGAGAGTGCGGCGGCGGCGCCGGCGTACCAGGCGCGCGGCGGCAGGCAGCCGCGGCCCGGCGAGACGTCCTCGTGGTACGGGAGCGCGGAAGCGCCGGGGGCGGGGGCTTCCGGGACGGTGTCACGGCGGGTGCCCTCGGTGCCCCCGGCGGGGCCCTGGGCGGCGGAGGCGGAGTCGTGCGGGATGGCCATCGGTCTCCTCATTCGAACGGTGACGGCACCACCCCACCCGAGCGGCCCGCGTGTATCAAGTCCCCGGCCGGGGGATCGCGCTGCCTGCGCCGATGGGCCGTGCCGCCACGGCCGGGGGACCGGGGCGGCACGGCCCCGGGATCAGGCGCCGGGGGCGGGCAGGATCCGGTCCAGGAACGGGTTGCGGAACGTCCCGGAGGGGTCGACGTCCGTGGCGAGCGCGGCGAAGTCGCCGAGCCGCGGGTAGCGGGCGCCCAGCGTCTCGGGGGTGAGGGTGAAGACCTTGCCCCAGTGCGGCCGGGCGTCGAACGGCGCCAGGCTCTCCTCAAGGGCCGCGACGACGGGCAGCACGGCGGCGGTGTCCTTCACCCAGGTGAAGTGCAGGGCGACGGTGTCGCGGCCGTACGCCGGGCTGAGCCACTGGCGGTCGGCGGCGACCGTGCGCACCTCGCAGATCTGGAGCACCGGCGCGAGCGTCTCGCGGATGCCGTCGAGCGCGTCCAGCGCGGCCCGGGCGTGGCCGCGCGGCAGCAGGTACTCGGTCTGCAACTCGGCCCCGCTGCTCGGCATGAACTCGGCACGGAAGTGCGGCAGCCGCTCGTGCCAGGGGCCGACCGAGCCGAGCTGGGGGGTGCAGTTCTCGGCGGGCATGCCCGGAACCGGGTGCTGCGGCTCGGTCGCGGGCGGCGCCCAGGGGAAGTCGGGCGCCGGCGCGTCCCCGGGGCGCGCACCGTCCAGGCGCTGCTTCAGCCAGACCTGGTTGAAGCGGGGCGCACGCCAGTCCGTGAACAGGCTCACGCTGTAAGCGGCCGAGGCCACCGCCTCGAAGTCCAGCTCCGCGAGCGGCAGCCCGGTGAAGACGTCCTGGCGCACCTCGTACGCGGGCTCCAGGTCGAGTGTGAGGGCCGTCACGACGCCGAGGGCGCCCAGCGACACGACGGCCCCGTCGAAGCGGTCGTCGCCGCGGCGCAGCGTGAGCGTCGAGCCGTCCGCCGCGACCATCTCCACCTCGCGGACGGCCGAGGCCAGCGAGCCGTTGGCGATCCCCGAGCCATGGGTGCCGGTGGCCACGGAGCCCGCCACGGAGATGTGCGGCAGCGAGGCCATGTTGTGCAGCGCGAAGCCGTGCGCGTGGACCCGGCGGGCCAGCTCCGCGTAGCGCAGCCAGCCCGAGACCCGCACCGCCCGCGCGGCGGTGTCCACGTCGACCTCGGGCGGCAGCTCGGCCAGCGACAGCAGCACGCCGTCCGTGTCCGCGATCTCGTTGAAGGAGTGCCCGCTGCCCAGCACGCGGACCCGTCTGCTCGCCGCCACCAGCTCGCGCAGCGCGCCGAGAGAACCGGGTGAGGACACCTCACGTGCGGAGAACGTGATGTTGCCCGCCCAGTTCGTCACGGCCGGTATGCCGTCGCTCATCCAAGCCCCTCGGTGAGACGGTGCGCACGTTCGTGCGCGTGGTTCGGCCACATTCTCCGCCACGGAGGCGGCCGGCGGTCATGCGGGCTCGCGCTCGCGCCCCTTTCGGGCGGCTCTTCGTCCCGTTTTGCCGTCCGGGATGGGTGGTCTTGGCCATGTCCGGGCCCTCTGCCGGTGGTGGGGCCCCGAGCGCCGGATGAGGGGGCATACCGTGAGACGCGTGCACGGGCACGAGCAAGGACCGCGCACACCGCAGCAGCGAGGAGAAGCGATGAGTGTCACGGACACAGGGCCGCAGGCGTCACCGAAGGGCGAGGAGCGCCGCACCGCTCTGGTCGAGAGCCTGATGGAGCGGTTCCCCGGGGTGCCGCGGGAGGCCGTCCTGAAGGAGGACCTGCTGCGCGGCGGTGTCGCGTTCGACGAATCCGCGCTCAGCGACAACGAGAACGGCGAGGTCAAGCCCAAGTCGTACTTCATCTTCTCCTTCGACCACGGCACGCTGCCCGAGCTCGGCGAGGCCGCCCTGCGCCGCCCGCCCGAGGAGATCGTCCTCACCGGCGGCCCCTACGAGCTGCGCCGCACCGTCGTGTCGGTACGGGTGAACCCGTCCTCGCCCTACCGCGTGGCCGCGGGGGACGACGGCATGCTCGGGCTCTACCTCGACGGCCGGCGCATCGCGGACGTCGGCGTGCCGCCGATGCCGGACTACTACCGGCACACCCTCGCCAACGGAAAGTCGGTCATGGAGGTCGCCCCCACCATCCAGTGGGGCTACCTGATCTACCTGACCGTCTTCCGCGTCTGCCAGTACTTCGGCGCCAAGGAGGAGTGCCAGTACTGCGACATCAACCACAACTGGCGCCAGCACAAGGCGGCCGGGCGCCCCTACACCGGCGTCAAGCCCGTCGAGGAGGTGCTGGAGGCGCTGGAGATCATCGACCGGTACGACACCGCGAAGGCGTCCACCGCGTACACCCTCACCGGCGGCGCCATCACCAGCCACATCGGCGGCAAGGACGAGGCCGAGTTCTACGGCCAGTACGCCGAGGCCATCGAGGAGCGCTTCCCCGGCCGCTGGATCGGCAAGGTCGTCGCCCAGGCGCTGCCGAAGGCGGACGTGCAGCGGTTCAAGGACTTCGGCGTGCAGATCTACCACCCCAACTTCGAGGTGTGGGACCGCCGCCTCTTCGAGCTGTTCTGCCCCGGCAAGGAGCGCTACGTCGGCCGCGACGAGTGGCACCGCCGCATCCTGGACTCCGCCGAGGTGTTCGGGCCGCGCAACGTCATCCCCAACTTCGTGGCGGGCGTCGAGATGGCCGAGCCGTTCGGCTTCACCACGGTCGACGAGGCGATCGACTCCACCACCGAGGGCCTGCACTTCTTCATGTCCCGCGGCATCACGCCCCGCTTCACCACCTGGTGCCCCGAGCCCACCACCCCGCTGGGCAAGGCGAACCCGCAGGGCGCGCCGCTGGAGTACCACATCCGGCTGCTGCAGGCCTACCGGGCCACGATGGACGAGTACGGCCTGTCCTCCCCGCCCGGATACGGCCGGCCCGGCGCGGGGCGCGCGGTGTTCTCGGTCAGCTCGTTCATGGACAGCCTGCCGCATGACGAGGACGTGGCCGAGGACTGATCCCGGGGCAGGTGACCCGGAGGGAGCGGGTGCCGGGTGCCGGCGCCGGGTGGCCTTGGGCCGGGTCCCGGCGGAAAACCGGTTGGCCCGGCGTGGACCGGCGGGCTAGATTGCGGGCGTTCCGCGCGGTGGCCGAGGGCCGCCGCGCCGGGCGTGACCGGTAGGCCGAGCGCAGGACAGGGAGGTGTGACCGATGGCTGTCGTTGTGATGGGCGCTGCCCGCATCCGGAAGTTCATCCCGTCCACTCCCGTGGCCCCCGGCCGACCTCTCCGCGCTGCCTGAGCAGCGTTCCGCCGCGCGCTCGTGCGCGCGGCGCCGGGGCCACCCTTCGTGAAGGGCCTCCCCTTGAACGACCACGTGAACACCCCTGGCGATTCTGCTTCCGCACTCGCCCCGTACTGCTGGGACGACGCCTGGGCCACCGCCTTCGCCCCGCACGCCGCAGAGGGCCTGGTGCCCGGGCGGGTGGTGCGGGTCGACCGCGGCCAGTGCGACGTGCTCACGCCCGGCGGCCTCGTCCGCGCCGACACCTCCTTCGTCACCCCGGACGACCCGACGCGGGTGATCTGCACCGGCGACTGGGCCGCCGTCGACCCGGACGGCGACCCGCGGTTCGTCCGCACCTACCTGCCGCGCCGCACGGCCTTCGTCCGCTCGACCTCCTCCCGGCGGTCCGAGGGACAGGTCCTCGCGGCCAACGTCGACCACGCCCTCATCGCGGTCTCCCTGGCCGCCGAGCTGGACCTCGGCCGCGTCGAACGGTTCACCGCGCTCGCCTGGGAGTCGGGCGCCCAGCCGGTCCTGGTGCTCACCAAGGCCGACCTGGTGGAGGACCCGGTGATCCGGGCGCACCTCGTGCAGGACGTCGAGCTCTCGGCGCCCGGCGTGCAGGTGCTGCCCGTCAGCGCGGCCACCGGCGAGGCGGTGGACGTCCTCGGCGCGCTGGTCGCGGGCGGCACCAGCGTGCTGCTCGGCCAGTCGGGCGCGGGCAAGTCCACCCTCGCGAACGCGCTGCTCGGTACGGACGTGATGGAGGTCCAGGCGGTTCGCGACGCGGACGGCAAGGGCCGGCACACCACCACGACCCGCAATCTGCTCGCCCTGCCCGGCGGGGGCGTCCTCATCGACACGCCCGGGCTGCGCGGCGTGGGGCTCTGGGACGCCGAGACCGGCGTCGGACAGGTCTTCTCGGAGATCGAGGAGCTGGCCGAGTCCTGCCGCTTCCACGACTGCGCGCACACCGCGGAACCGGGCTGCGCGGTGCTGGCCGCCGTGGCGGACGGATCCCTGGCACAGCGCCGCCTGGACTCGTACCGCAAGCTGCTGCGCGAGAACGAGCGGATCGTCGCGAAGACCGACGCGCGGGTGCGCGCGGAGCTGCGACGCCAGTGGAAGATGCGGGGCGCGCAGGGGCGCGCGGCATCCGAGGCGAAACGGGGGCGTTTCCGGTAAGGGTCTCTCCTTCCCGAGCTCCACAGCGCCTGCGGCGGGCCACCGGGCCCAGCCCCTTGCGGTCTCGTTTCCGGCCACCGGCCGGTGGGGCTTGCTCGCGCAGTTCCCCGCGCCCCTTATCGACTGGGCTGAGCTGGCTGCCCATCTGCGGAGGCCGCCCCGAGAGGGCGCGCAGCGCCCTTTTGAGGGTCGCGGGGAACTGCGCGACCAGCCACGACGGACCGTCGGGTGGTCACCGTCCCGAGGGGGCAGCCTGTGCGGGGGGCGCGCAGCGCCGAAAAGGGGCGCGGGGAACTGCGCGACAAGCCACGACGACACCGTCAGGTCGTCACCGGCCCGAGGGGGCAGTCGCTGCCGTCTTCGGACCGCTGTCCCCACTGCCTGAAGGGCGTCGGAGGTATCCCCGCCCCCCGACGGCCCCCGGCGCGCGGCAGCGCGCCCCGGCGCCGAGCGCCATGAAGGTCGGCGGAACCCCATGTCCGATTTCCGCCAGCCCTCCGCCGCCCCGTCCCGGAGAATGGACGCATGACCGACGAAGACACCAGGTACGAGGCCGTGCGCAGCAGGGACGCCCGGTTCGACGGGCTGTTCTTCTTCGCTGTTGAAACCACCGGCATCTACTGCCGGCCCAGCTGCCCCGCCGTCACCCCGAAGCGCCAGAACGTCCGCTTCTACCCCACCGCGGCCGCCGCCCAGAGCTCCGGGTTCCGCGCCTGCCGCAGGTGCCGCCCCGACGCCGTCCCCGGCTCCGCCGAGTGGAACGTCCGCGCCGATGTCGTCGGCCGTGCCATGCGCATGATCAGCGACGGCGTGGTGGACCGCGAGGGCGTCACGGGGCTCGCGGAGCGGCTCGGCTACAGCGCCCGGCAGGTGCAGCGCCAGCTCACCGCGGAACTCGGCGCCGGCCCCGTGGCGCTCGCCCGCGCCCAGCGCGCCCACACCGCCCGGGTGCTCCTGGCGACCACCACCCTGCCGATCACGGAGATCGCCTTCGCGGCCGGCTTCGCGAGCGTGCGCCAGTTCAACGAGACCATCCGCGCCATCCACGACCTCACCCCGACCCAGCTCCGGGGGCCGGCCAGGAGCCGCAGGCCCGCGAACGCGAGCGCGCCCCCGGCCGCCGGCCCGAGCACCGCGGCGGCCCCGGGCATACCCCTCCGCCTCGCCCACCGCGGCCCCTACCAGGCCGGCCCCGTCTTCGACCTGCTCGCCGAGGAGGCCGTCCGGGGCGTCGAGGAGGTGACCGGCGCGCCCGGCTCCCGTACCTACCGGCGCACGCTGCGGCTGCCCCACGGCACGGGCATCGCCGCCGTCGACGAGCGGGCCGGCACGGCCCCCGGCGGCTGGCTCGACGCCCGCCTGCACCTGACCGACCCGCGCGACCTCACCACCGCCGTGCAGCGCCTGCGGCGGCTCTTCGACCTGGACGCCGACCCGTACGCCGTCGACGAGCGCCTCGCCGCCGACCCGGATCTCGCCCCGCTGGTGGCGGCCCGCCCGGGCCTGCGCTCGCCGGGCGCCGCGGACCCGGAGGAGATGGCCGTGCGTGCCCTCGTGGGCCCCGCCGAGGCCGCACGGCTCGTGGAGCACCACGGCAAGGCCCTGGACGCGCCGGACGGCACGCTCAGGCACGTCTTCCCCGAGCCCGGCACGCTGGCCGCCGCCGCGGAGCCCGACGGGCCGCTCGGCGCCCTCGCCGCCGCCCTGGACGACGGCACGCTGCGGCTTGACGCCGGCGCCGACCGCCGGGCCGCCCGGCGGGTGCTGCGGGAGCTGCCCGGCATCGACGCCCGCACCGTCGCCGAGATCCGCACCCGGGCGCTCGGCGAGCCCGACGTCGGCCCGGCGAACGGCCCCGCCCCGGAGAGCTGGCGGCCCTGGCGCTCCTACGCACGGCAGCACCTCCGGGCCGCAGGGGCACCCCGGTGACGACCGAACGCGGGCACCACAGGACCGAGATGACCGAGATGAGCGAGATGGCCGAGACGACCTGCTACACGACCGTCGCCAGCCCCCTGGGCGACCTGCTGCTGACCGCGGACGCCTCGGGCGCCCTGACCTCGCTCTCCGTGCCGGGGCAGACCGTGCGGGGGCGGCCGAAGCCCGACGCGGTGGCGGCCGGGGTGCTCGGGCGGCCCGCGACGGAGCCGTTCCGCCAGGCCAGGGAGCAGCTGGCCGCGTACTTCGCGGGTGAGCTGACGGAGTTCCGGCTCCCGCTGAGCAGTGTGGGCACGGCCTTCCGGGAGAAGGTGTGGGCCGCGCTCGACTCCGTGCCCTACGGCACGACCACCACCTACGGGAGCCTCGCGGCCCGGATCGGCGCCTCGCGCGCGGCGATGCGGGCGGTGGGGGGCGCGGTGGGGGCCAACCCGCTGCTGATCGTGCGCCCCTGCCATCGGGTGATCGGGGCCGACGGCTCGCTCACCGGCTATGCGGGCGGCCTCGACCGCAAGCGGCACCTCCTCGCGCTGGAGCACAGCCTGCCGCCGATCCCCGCCTGACGGTCGCCGGCGCGCGGGAGCGTGAGCCGCCGACGACGGTCACGCCGACACCGGCTCACGCCGACACCGCCCCCAGCCACGCCGCCATGATCAGCAGGCCGGCGAAGAACTCGGTGAAGAGGCGCCAGCCGCCCGACCGCAGCACCGTCCTGGTCGCCGTCATCGCCTCGCCGTGCCTGCCGAGGCGGGCCCGCTCGGCCAGGTAGATGCCGGCGACGAAGCCGGGCAGCGCCCCCACCACGGGAACCACGCAGAACCCGATGAGCGCGCCGAGCCCGCCGCGCATCGCCAGCCGCTGAGTGAGCACGCCCTGTCTTCGGCGGCGCGGCGGAAGCTGCAGGCGCACCGCCTGGGCCACGAGCAGGACGAGGGTGGCACCGGCGAGCACCAGCAACGCGAGCGTCCTGCGGTCCTGGAACGCCCACCAGAGCGTCGCGGCCCACACCAACCACGACCCCGGCACACCGGGCGTCAGTACGCCGCCGAGGCCGAGCAGCATGACGACCCCGACCAGCAGGAGCTCCCACACTCCCATTGCTCCAGAGTGCAGGAGACGGCGCCGGGCCGCAGACCGGGCGACCCGTACGGGGAGCCGCCCGCGGAACCGCGGAGGGGTCGCACGCCGGCGGCACGCGCGGACGACGTAACGTAGCGATGGGTTCCGTTTCGCCGCGCCAAGGACGGAAAACTATCGAGAAAGGTCTTGAATGGCGCATGCTGCCGTGCCCGAGGTTGCGGATCGCGTGGACGCACCCAGTCCCCCTCGACGACAATGCTTCAGCACAGGACGCTTGGGCCGGCCGGGTCACTCGTACGGTGGAAACTGGCGGATGCATACGGTGACGCCGCCGCCCAGACCGTGATCCGGGTCTGCCGTGCGCGGCAGGTCGCGGACCCGGGTCACACCGGCGACCGCCGGGCGGCTCTCCCGTGGGGGGTGGGGTCGCCCGGCGGTCTTCTTCTCGCGCGACACGCGCCACGCCGCGGGTTTTTCCCCTCCGTTTCGTTTTAGCGCCGTCCGTGCGGTGGACAATGAACGTCATGAGTCAGCAGGGGGAGAGGCGTCCGGACCGCGAAGACGACTGGTGGGGCGAGCTGTACGAAGACGCCGAGGACACGGGCCCCGCCCGCACCGGCGACACCCTCGACGACCGCTTCGCCTCCGCGTACACCACCGTGAGGGAACCGACCCCGTCCTCCGAGCGGGATCCGGGGACCGCCACCGAGCCGGACGAGCCGGACGGAAGGCGCCAGCCGGACACCGGCCAGGACGACCCGCACATCCCGCCCACTCCGCGCATCCCGCCGACCCCGCACAGTCCGGACGAACCGCATCATCTGCCCGAGCCGCCGCGGGTTCCCGAACCTCCGGAGCTGCCCGAACCGCCCTCCGTGGAGGCGTCCCTGCCCCCCGGCCCCTCGCCCACCACAGGCGAGGGAGGCTTCGGGCTGGTCGACGACCCCGCCGTACCGTTCGAGGCACCGCCCTACGAGCCACCCGCCTACGAACCACCGCCGTTCGAGCCCCCCGAGTACGAGCCGCCGGCCTACGACCCGACCACGACCGAGGCCTCGGCGGCCGTCTCCCCGCCCCCGCCTCCCGGTGAGGACCCGTCTGTCCGGGACACTTCCGTCCCGGACACCTCAGTGCCGGACACCTCGGTCCCGGACATCCCGGACCCTGCTGACACCCTCTGGGAGCCGCCCGCGAAGACCTGGGAGCCACCGCGTCCACGGCCCGCCTCGCCCCCGCAGCGTCCGCCCACCTCGGACCTCGGCAGGCCCTCCGGCGGGGACCCCTGGGGCTCGCCCGCCCCCACCGCCGAGCCGCCCGCTCCGTCCGCCCCCGCCATGGACTGGTGGCAGAGGCCCACGCCGACGACGGGCCGGCCGGCGGCGGAGCCCGGCGGGCCGCACCAGGACGCCGCACCCCCTGAGCGCCCTGCGCCCGCACCTCCTGAGCGCCCTGCGCCCGCACCCGCCGAGCGCCCCGCTCCCGCGTCCCCTGAACCTCCCTCGTCCCCTGAACCTCCTGCGCCCGCCCCCGCGGAGCGCCGTCCGCCCGCCTTCGCCGAGTTTCCCGCGCCGGCCCCCGCTGCCGGCACATCGGGCGGCCCGGAGACGGACACGGTTCCCGACGGCGGAGCGGCGTCCGGTGGCGCGCGCGTGCCACGCCCCGTGCGGCACGTGGGCGACCGGCCGCCCACCTACGACGCCGAACCCACGGCGCTGCCGCCCGCGAACCCCGAGGACCTGAGCGACCTGGTCCCCGACACCGTGCTGGACGGCGCCCGGTACGGCTCCTGCACGCTGCGGGCGGCTTCGGTGCGCGGCGACTCGGCGCGGTACCGGGGCGAGCCGCGCCGCGACTCCCTGCTCACCGCGCGCTTCGGCACCGGGCGGCAGGCGCTGGTGCTGGTGGCGATGGCCACCGGCGCCCGGGCCGGCGCGGACGCTCACCGGCTCGCCGCCGAGGCCTGCCAGGAGATCGGCAGGTTCGTCGGGCGCCACCACACCAGCCTCGCGGAGGACATGGGCGCGGGGCGCCGCGGGGCCCTCAAGGCCGGCCTGCAACGGCTGACCGACCGGAGCCTCGGCAAACTGCGGGCCCGCGCCGTGGAACTGGGCGCCGGAGCCGAGGAGTACACCCCGGACCTGCGCTGCCTGCTGCTGCCGGCCGACCCGCACTGCCGCACGCGCGTCTTCTTCGGGGTGGGTCCCGGCGGCCTCTTCCGGATCCGCGGCGGCGCGTGGCAGGACATCGAGCCGTACCCACCGCAGGGCCCGCGCCCCGCGCACGACCCGTACGCCTCGCACGGCTCGCATGAGCCGTACGCAGCGCGCGACCCGCGGGATCCGGGCACCGTGCACGACCCGCGCGCCTCGCAGGAACCGGAGGATCCGGACGATCCGTACTGGGAGTACTACCCCGATGCCCCGCGGGATCCGCGCGATCCCGGCCTTCCGGGCGGCCGGGAGCCTGGACGGGGTTCGGGGCAGGTGTCCGGGCAGGCTCCGTACGGCGGCGGGCCGGACCCGCGGTCCGAGCCCGCGGAGCCCTCGTACGGCGACCGGTTCACCATGGCCCTGGGGATCACCCCGCCCGGACGCCCGGGCGAGCAGGCTCCGCCGGAGCCGGCCCGCCCGGCCTTCCGGTTCCACGCCGCCGTCGCGGCCTCCGGCGACGTCCTGCTGATGTGCAGCGAGGGGCTCGCCGAGCCGCTCCGTGGCGAGGCCGCGCTGGCCGCGCACCTCACCCGCGGCTGGGGTCATGGCGGCCCGCCCGGCCTCACCGACTTCCTCGCGGACATCCAGGTGAGGGTGAAGGGCTATGCCGACGACCGGACGGCGGCGGCCGTGTGGGAGACGTGACACCCGCGACTGCGACGGACGCGCGACTGCGACGACCATGGACGTGAGCGGGTGCCGCCCGGCCGGGCGGCACCGACGAACCACCGAGGAGTGCCCGAAGCCATGGCCAAGCAGAACGTCGCGGAGCAGTTCGTCGACATCCTCGTCCGCGCCGGAGTCCAACGCCTCTACGGAGTCGTCGGCGACAGCCTGAACCCCGTCGTGGACGCGGTCCGCAGGCACTCCGGCATCGAGTGGATCCACGTCAGGCACGAGGAGACCGCCGCCTTCGCCGCGGGCGCCGAGGCCCAGGTCACCGGCCGCATGGCCGCCTGCGCCGGCTCCTGCGGACCGGGCAACCTGCACCTGATCAACGGTCTGTACGACGCGCACCGTTCGATGGCGCCGGTCCTCGCGCTGGCCTCGCAGATCCCCTCCAGCGAGATCGGGCTGAACTACTTCCAGGAGACGCATCCCGACCAGCTGTTCCGCGAGTGCAGCCACTACAGCGAGCTGATCTCCAACCGCCGCCAGATGCCGAGGCTGCTCCAGACGGCGATCCAGCACGCGGTCGGCCAGTCCGGCGTGAGCGTGGTCTCGCTGCCCGGTGACATCGCGGACGAGCCCGCTCAGGAGCAGGCCGCCGAGCACGCCCTCGTCACCTCGCGCCCCACCGTGCGCCCCGGTGACGAGGAGATCGAGAAGCTGGCCGCCATGATCGACGAGGCGGACCGCGTCACGCTGTTCTGCGGCAGCGGCACGGCCGGCGCGCACGCCGAGGTCATGGAGTTCGCCGAGAAGATCAAGTCACCGGTGGGGCACGCCCTGCGGGGCAAGGAGTTCATCCAGTACGACAACCCCTTCGACGTCGGGATGAGCGGTCTGCTCGGCTACGGCGCCGCCTACGAGGCCACCCATGAGTGCGATCTGCTGATCCTGCTGGGCACCGACTTCCCGTACAACGCCTTCCTGCCCGACGACGTCCGGATCGTGCAGGTGGACGTGCGCCCGGAGCATCTGGGCCGGCGCACCAAGCTCGACCTGGCGGTGTGGGGCGACGTCCGCGAGACGCTGCGCTGCCTCACCCCGAAGGTCTCGCCGAAGACGGACCGCAGGTTCCTCGACAAGATGCTGAAGAAGCACGCCGACGCCCTGGAGGGCGTCGTGAAGGCGTACACGCGCAAGGTGGAGCGGCACGTTCCCATCCACCCCGAATACGTGGCGTCCGTCCTGGACGAGCTGGCCGCCGACGACGCGGTCTTCACGGTCGACACCGGCATGTGCAACGTGTGGGCGGCCCGCTACCTCACGCCGAACGGCAAGCGCCGCATCATCGGCTCCTTCTCGCACGGCTCCATGGCGAACGCGCTGCCGCAGGCCATCGGCGCGCAGTTCACCGACCGGCACCGGCAGGTGGTGGCGATGTCGGGCGACGGCGGTTTCTCCATGCTGATGGGCGACTTCCTCACCCTGGTCCAGTACGAGCTTCCCGTGAAGATTGTGCTGTTCAACAATTCCTCGCTCGGCATGGTCGAACTGGAAATGCTGGTCGCCGGCCTTCCCGCGCACGGCACGACCAACCACAATCCGGACTTCGCCGCGGTGGCCCGGGCCTGCGGCGCGTACGGGGTGCGCGTGGAGAAGCCGAAACAGCTCCAAGGGGCGCTCAAGGACGCGTTCGCGCACAAGGGCCCTGCCCTCGTGGACGTGGTCACCGACCCGAATGCGCTCTCCATTCCGCCGCGGATCAGCGCGGACATGGTGACGGGTTTCGCGCTTTCGGCATCGAAGATGGTTCTGGACGGCGGTGTCGGCCGGATGGTCCAGATGGCCCGCTCCAACCTGCGGAACGTGCCGAGGCCCTGACCGTAGCCGTAGCCGTAGCCGTAGCCGTAGCCGTAGCCGTAGCCGGTGTCGGCGTCGGAATGGGCGCCGACTCGGACAGCGGAATCGGCGAGGCATCCGATTCGGGACTCGCGAAATCCACCGGATCTCGCGCCGGCCTCGCGATCCGGGCGGATTTCTTTCAGGCACCTGAACGGTTTAGGCCGGAAATTCATCGGCCTCCGAAGACGGTTCCGGGCGGCTCGGGCAGGCACGCCCGGACCGCCCGGAAGCCGTTTGTGACGGCCTTCCAGGGCCTTCGCCACCGCAGCGCCGCGGTGCGTATTCACGGTCCGGCCGTGAGCCCGGCGACGACGCCATACGTGTGGCATGAAAGGACACGAGTGCGGCCCATCGCAGGGGGCATGCATCTCGTGTACCTGTTCGAGGGGGATCTCAGGGGGAAGGACCGGTAACAACGTGTTGACGGGGGACAGGCCAAGGCAGGCACGGAAAGATGGAAGGGCAGGCCAGCAGACGCACATCACCCGCAGGGTCGGCCACGCGGATCTCCAAGCGGTTCCGGAGACGCGGCATGCGCTGCGACTCCTGCTGGAGCACTGGGGGGAGCCGGGCAGGGCGGAGACGGCGGAGTTGCTCGCGACGGAGCTGATCACCAACGCGTTGGTGCACACCAACGACGAGGCCGTGCTGACCGCCACGGTCGAGGTGCACATCCTCCGCGTGGAGGTCAGGGACTGCGTGGACCGCGTCCCGAAGCCCAGGGTCTCCGGCGAGGAGGGCACGGGCGGCCGGGGCCTGCTCCTCGTCCAGTCCCTGGCCGACGCCTGGGGGGTCTGTCCGAACGGCACGGGGAAGGTCGTCTGGTTCGAACTGGCGGCGGCGACGCCGTAAGGGACGGGGCGAAGCCCCGGAGGTGGCGGGGTGAAGCCCCGGAAGGGACGGGGCTGAGCCTGAAAGGGGCGCGGGGAACTGCGCGCCCAGCCACGACGAGACCGTCAGATCGCCGCGATCCCAAGGGGGCACTCTCTGCCGTTTCCGGCCACCGGCCGGTGGACACGACCTAGACGCGCAATTCCCCGCGCCTCCTTCCGCGGCGCCGCGGACATCCGCGTAGCGCCGGAAGGGGGCGCGGGGAACTGCGCAACACCCACGACGAGCCCGCACATCGGTACGACCCGGAACCGGGCCCCGGCTGAACCCGGCCGAAGGCCGGCCGGTCCGCCGGATCAACCGAACTGCTGCTCCAGATCCTTCAGCTTCTGCTCCAGCGAATCCAGCCGCGGCAGCGTCTGCGTGTCATCCTCCGCCGTGAGGTCCACGGTGACCGCGTCGATCCCACCCCGCACCGGGGAGAGCGACGGCCGGCTACGCGACGGAAGCGCCTCGGGACGGGGGGCCGACGCCGGCTCGGCGGTGCTCTCCGACGACGGAAGCGCGGGCACGGCCGGCGCGGTCTGGATGTCGACCTGGCGTCCACCACGCGTCGGCCAGCGCCGGTGGCTGCGGTTGATCGCCCGCAGGCGAGCCCGCTCCAGCTTCTCGTGGTCGCGCCGCCGCAGCCGGTTCTGCTCCTTCTGCCTGCGGTCGTCGCGCACCTCGTCCACGGCCTCGTCGAGGCTGCGCACGCCCTCCAGCAGCATCAGCGACCAGGCGCCGTACGTCTCACGGGGCGCGCGCAGCCAGCGGACGATCCGGATCTGCGGCAGCGGGCGGGGCACCAGGCCCTGCTCGCGCAGCGCGGCCCGGCGGGTCTGCTTCAGCGCGCGGTCGAAGAGCACCGCGGCGGACAGGGACATCCCGGCGAAGAACTGCGGCGCGCCCGCGTGCTCGATGCCGCGCGGCGCGTGCACCCAGTTGAACCAGGCGGCGGCACCCGCGAACGTCCACACCAGCAGTCGCGAGCCCAGGGCCGCGTCACCGTGGCTGGCCTCACGCACCGCGAGGACCGAGCAGAACATCGCCGCGCCGTCGAGCCCGAACGGCACCAGGTACTCCCAGCCGCCGGACAGCCCCAGGTTCTGCTCGCCGAAACCCACCAGACCGTGGAAGGAGAGCGCGGCGGCCACCGCCGCACAGCAGAACAGCAGCACGTACGACGCGGTGCCGTACAGCGCCTCCTTGCGGCGCCTGCGCTCCTCGCTGCGCTCCCACGAATCATCGCTGGAGCTGGTCTCCTTGGCGCGCCGCTGGTGGGCGATCACCGCGACCGCCACACCCATGCCGAGGAGCAGCACGGCGCTGGGTAGCAACCAGTCCATCGATATGTCGGTCAGTGTCATCTAGGGTCCCTTGCATCGGGTTCGGGCGTTTCGGGCGCCATAGTGGCTCAGTTCCGGTGGGATGCCGGGGGTTTCGGGGCAAGAGGACGCCGATGAGGTGCCCGCGCGGGCCGGCCACGGCGTTCGTCTCGAACTCCCGTAGGGATCATGCCAGTTGCGTTCGACCCAAGCGAACGCAGGCCTACCGCAAGGGAATCGAAGAATAGCGGATGGCCGGCGACACCGAGACCGGCCCCCCGCGGTCGCTCAGTCGCCGGCCCCGGCGCTCGCGCTCAGCCGCTCGACACGCTCGGTGTCGCAGGTGCGGGGACAGGTCACGCAGGTGTTCTGCGGGCTCAACGTGTAGTAGAGGCAGCAGCTCGCCCGGTCCCGGGTCCTGAGCGCCCGCCCGTCCGGCGCGGCCAGCTCGCGGAAGGCGGCACCCATGGAGTACGGCGCGGTGGCGCCCGGCAGCAGCTGCCCGAGTTCCCGCATCGCCCGCTGCTCCTCGCCGAGCAGGTGCCCGGCGTACCAGAGGCCCTCGACGATCTCGTCGGTGGCGCTGCCCCACAGGGCGCGCCCGCGGCGCCGCATCCGCGGCCCGAAGGCGTCGAGCAGGGGCGCGAGGTGCTCCGCCACGGCCGCGCGCAGCTCCGCGCGCAACTCCTCCTCGCCGGCCACCACCCGTGCGCCGGGCAGCGCCGCCGCGGGGTCGTCGGGAAGGCAGGCGAACGTGCCGGCGGAGCGCACCGCCATCCTGCCCTGGGAGCGGTGGAACGAGACGTCCGCCACCGGCAGCCGCGGCACCCGGCGGTGCAGGAACCACGGGACCGTGAACAGCAGGCACGCGGGCCACGCGTAGCGGTGCAGCCCGAACGTCGCCACCACGTCGGGCCGCGCCTGGCGGCCGTGGTCCCGCAGCACCTGCTCGCCGTTCCATTCGAGGTAGGCGTCGAGCGCGGCGCCGTCCGCCGCGAGCCCGTCCGCGGGGACCCAGTCGCCGTCCGCGGGGAGGGGACCTCCGGGATCCAGCTCGGTCACCCGAAAGCTCGGGAAGGCCGCGGTCAGCCGCGCGTAGGCGTCCGAGACGGGGGAGGCGGGCAGCGCGGGCGCGGCGCCGGACCCCGCGGCGCGGATGATCACGGCAGGAGCGGACATGCGGGGACCACCGAACCTCGATCGTGTGCAGGTAAGCCTTACCTTACCTGAGTTGATCGAGGTTTCCACCGGGGCCCCGGCGGCCTATCGTGCTCACGTGCCGGGCACCTCGCCCGCCGCGGTACAAGCCGCGCAAAGGCACGCACGCCTGGGGGAACGGGCGGAACCCAGCGGAACCCGACGGGAACCGGTGGATCTGCCGGCAGAACCGGTGGAACCCGCGGCCGCGGGAACGGGCAGAAGGAGCACGCAGTGGAGCAGCCCCGCACGCGGAGCGCCGGGCCGGGCACCACGGGGCCGCCCTGGGACCAGGGCGGCGCATCCGCGGGGGCGCACCCGCCGGCGCCGGGACTGCACGTGGCGGACGGCCTCCCCGAAGCCGGTCCACGGGGGCCGGGCGACCCGGCCGGTTCGCAGGCCGTCGCAGGCCGCTCCGACGTCCCCGGCCAGCGCGGGGCGGACGCCGGCGAGGCGCCGGCGGACGCGCCGGCGCCGGTGCGGCCGGGTGGGGAGCGCCCGCAGATACAGCGCTGCTCCGTGCGCGGGCAGGTCCTCGACGCGTTGCGCACCGCCCTGGTGGACGGCGACCTGGAGCCCGGCGAGGTCTACTCGGCGCCCGCGCTCGCCGAGCGGTTCGGGGTGTCGGCCACGCCGGTGCGGGAGGCCATGCAGCAGCTCGCGGGCGAGGGGGCCGTCGAAGTGGTGCCGAACCGCGGCTTTCGCGTGGTGCGCCGCGGCGATCGGGAGCTGGCCGAGCTGGCGGAGGTCAGATCCCTGATCGAGGTGCCGGTCATCCTGCGCCTGGCCCGTACCGTGTCCGCCGGGTGCTGGACGGAGCTGCGCCCGCTCGCCGAGGCGACGGCCGCCGCGGCCGCAGCCGGGGACCTGGTGGCCTACGCGGTGACCGACCGCGCGTTCCACCGGGGCGTGCTGGACCTGTCCGGCAACCAGGAACTGGTACGCACCGCCGACGACCTGCACCGGCGCGCCCAGTGGCCCCCACCGGGCGGCCCGCCCGGCCGCCGCCGCGCCCGCCTGCTGGCCGCCGCGGCGGAGCACACGGCGCTCCTCGACGCGTTGGTCGCCCACGACCTGCCGGTGGTCGAGTCCCTCGTACGGGGCCACTACGGCGGCACGATGGGCGCCTGAGGCGAGCGCCCCGAAGGGGCGCCTGCCGCCGGTTTTGCAACGGCTCGGGTACGCCGTGGTTGCTCGCGCAGTTCCCCGCGCCCCTCGTCTGGGCGCTTCGCGCCCCCAGAGGGGACTGCCGGTGGGTGGTGACGGCTCGGGTGCGTCGTGGTTGCTCGCGCAGTTCCCCGCGCCCCTTGTCCAGGCGCTTCGCGCCTCCAAAGGGGACTGCCGGTGGGTGGTGACGGCTCGGGTGCGTCGTGGTTGCTCGCGCAGTTCCCCGCGCCCCTCGTCTGGGCGCTTCGCGCCCCCAGAGGGGACTGCCGGTGGGTGGTGACGGCTCGGGTGCGTCGTGGTTGCTCGCGCAGTTCCCCGCGCCCCTCGTCTGGGCGCTTCGCGCCCCCCAGAGGGGAACCGCAGGGGTCAGCGCCCCGAAGGGGCGCGGGGCCGTATCGATGTGCGGCTCCGCCGCGTGGGCGCGAGCAACCACCCACCGACCGGTGGCCGCAGACGAGACCGCAAGGGGCTGGGTCCCTTGAAAGGGGCGCGGGGAACTGCGCGACTCACCCCCACCGGCGGGTGGTCGCAGAGGAGACCGCAAGGGGCTGGGCCAGGCGCCCCGGCGCATGCCGTGGGGGACCCCGCCGGTTCCCCGCGCCCCGTCAGGGGCGCTACGCCGCGGAAGGCGCCAACTGATCCGCCAGCCACCCGGGCACTCCGCCCAGGAGCCGCACGAGGCGGGCAGCCTCGGCCCGCAGCCGGCTCGCCTCCGGCTCGCTCTCCGCGTCCGCGAGCGCCGCCAGCGCGGGCGCCGTGCCCACGAGGTACCCCAGTTCCTCGCGGATCCGCAGCGACTCGGCGAAGCCGTGCCTGGCCTCGGCCAGCTCGCCGTCGCGCAGTGCGAGGCCGGCCAGGTGCCGCCAGGTGAAGGAGAGCAGGAGCCGGTCGTCGTGGGTCGCGGCGGCGGCGTGCGCCCTGCGGTAGGCGGCGCGCGCGGCCTGCGGGGACCCCGCGAGGTTCTCCGCGATCAGCCCGCGTCTGAAGTCGAGCACGGCCCGCTCCGGCGCCCCCGGAGGGATCAGCGCGGCGGCCCGCCCCAGCGCGGCCCGCGCCTCGTCCGCCCGGTCGCGCACTTTCAGCAGCGTGGCGGCGTACGCGAGGTGCCCCCGCTCGCACGCGGCGGCGCCCCGCTCCTCGTCGTCGTGGGCGAGCGCCTCCGCCGTCCGGAGGGCGTCCTCGGCCTCGGCCCAGCCCTGCTCGGTGTACAGGCACCGCTCGACGAGCAGGCCGACGCGCTGGAGGGCCGCCGCCGGGTCGGTGGTGGCGCGCTCTTGGAGGAGCGTGGCCGCGTCCGCCCAGCAGGCGCGGGAGCGCAGCCGCCATACCGCGGTCTGGAGTGGATCGTTCTCTGCGGTCGCTCCGATACCAGACATGGCGGTACGCGCCACGTTCCCTCCCCTAACACGCCATTGTGATGTTGAGTCGTGGCCGCATCTCAGCACGGAAGACCGGGCCCGGCCAAGAGGGCGTGAGTGAATGATTTCACAAAGTGGGCGGCGCGGTGTGATCTCCCGTCAGGGCCGCTCCGGCCAGGGACGGGGTCCCTCAGGCCATCCGCAGGGCCAGGAAGAAGTCCACCTTGTCCTCCAGGCGGGCCAGGTCACGCCCCGTCAACTGCTCGATGCGGCCGATCCGGTACCGCAGCGTGTTGACGTGCAGGTGCAGCCGCGCGGCGCACCGTGTCCAGGAGCCGTCGCAGTCGAGGAACGCCTCCAGCGTGGGGATCAGCTCGGCGCGGTGCCGCCGGTCGTAGTCCCGCAGCGGATCCAGCAGCCGCGCCGTGAATGCGCGCCGCACGTCGTCCGGCACGAACGGCAGCAGGAGCACGTGCGACGCGAGCTCCTCGTGGCCGGCTGCGCAGACCCGGCCGGTGCGCGCGGCGGCCACCCGCCGGGCGTGCCGGGCCTCCTCCAGGGCGCCGTGCAGCCCCTCCGCGGACCTGACCGCGGCGCTCACCCCGAGCGTGAGCCGGCCGTCGCCGTCGAGCCCCGCGGACAGCGGCTCGCGCACCGCGTCCTGGAGCGCGTCCGCACGCAGCTCGCCGGCCGGCCCGCCGCCCACCGAGGCCAGCGGCACCAGCGCCACCGCCTCGTCCCCGGTGTGCGCCACGGCGATCCGGTCGGACGGCTCGGTGCCGGCCGCGCGCGGATCGACGAGGATCTCCTCCAGCAGCGCCCGCGCGACCGGGCCCGTCGGCAGCGGACCGGGCGCGCCGGGCGCCGTGGCCGGCGGGTCCCACTCGACGCGCGCCACCACGAGCTGCCAGTGCGGTGCGGTGCCGAGGCCCGGCAGGAGCACCGGCGCGGCGACCCTGAGCCGTGCCGAGACCTCCGCCGCGGGCGCGCTGCCCTGCACCAGTTCCACGATCTCCTGGGCCAGCCTGCGGCGCACCGTGCGCGCCGCGTCGCGCCGGTCGCGCTCGACGGCGATGAGCTGGGTGACGCCGTGCAGCAGCTCGCCGCGCTCCGCGGGCCAGTCCCCGGCGTCGGCCTCCACCGCGAGCATCCAGTCCGACAGCACCGCCCCGCGCGGGTCGTCGGCCGCGCCGGCGCTGCCCGGGCCCGGCGGGTGCGGCCCGGAACCGCGGACGGCGAACAGCGAGTAGGTCGTGGGGCCCACCGCCACCCGGTACGGCCCCGGCCGCCCGGAGCGGGCCGCGGCCAGGTAGGCGGCGGCGAGCCTGCCGGGGACCTCGGCGGGCAGCGGCGGCCCCGGCAGCCGTGAGCCGGCCACCGGCCGCCCGGTCGGCGAGAGCACCCAGGCCCGCAGGTCGAGGTCGGTGCCGAGCAGGTCGAGCACGGCGTCCGGGCCGCCGCCCGCCGGCCCGGCCGTCATCAGCCGGCGGTGCCGGTCCACCACGGCCGCCAGGTCGCCCGTGCGCTCCGAGGAGACCTGGCGGACGATGTGCTCGGTGAGCGTGGCGAAGGCGACCGACTCGTGCACGGCGAACAGCGGCAGGCGGTGCCGGGCGCAGGCCTGCACCAGGTCCTCCGGGATGTCGCCCAGCTCGGCCTGCCCGGCCGCGAGCCCCGCGACGCCGGCCGCGGCGAGCAGCGCCGCGAACCGCTCCGAGTCCGCCGGCGCGCGCCGCCAGGCCAGGCCCGTCAGGACCAGCTCACCACCCGACAGGTAGCGGCTGGGGTCGCGCAGATCGGTGGTCATCACGCCCTTCACCACGCGGTCCAGCTCGTCCTCGCCGCCGAGCAGCCGGAGGCCCAGCGCGTCGGTCTCCAGCAGTGCGCGCAGCCGCATCCCGTCGCCCGCCGATCTGTTGTGGGGCTGGCCGGGCGGCCCTCACCCCGCCATTCATACGAATCTACAAGGTCGGCTCCCCGGACAGCCGGTTCCTTCGGACTTTCGGTGACTGACCGTGCCCGTCGCCACGCGCTGTACTGGCTTCTACGCGGCACCGGCCGAGCGCTAGGTCGTGTCCGGCGGATCTTCGTGGGCCCGCGACGCCTGGCACCGCACCTCGCTGCGTTGTCGGAGTCATCCGAGTACGCCCCGTACGAGGACGACCCTCCGCCTTGCGATGCACGGCACCAGACGCCGCAGGCTGATCCACGAAGATCCGCCGGACACGACCTAGATGCCGCCGTGCCCGATCCCGCGCCGGCCACCCGACGAGGAAGAGAGCCCCGCATGGACTTCCTTCGCCCCGCCCGCTGGGAGGACGCCCTCGCCGCCAAGGCCGAGTACCCCCAGGCCGTGCCCATCTCCGGCGGCACCGATGTGATGGTCGAGATCAACTTCGGCCACCGGCGTCCCGAACAGCTCCTGGACCTCGGCCGTATCGACGAGCTGGGCACCTGGGACGGCCACGGGCCCACGGTCCGGCTCGGTGCCGCCGTGCCCTACACGAAGATCATGGAACACCTCGGACGGCAGCTGCCGGGGCTCGCCCTCGCCTCCCACACCGTGGCCTCACCGCAGATCCGCAACCGCGGCGGCGTCGGCGGCAACCTCGGCACCGCCTCGCCCGCGGGCGACGCGCACCCGGCGCTGCTCGCCGCCGGCGCCGAGGTCGAGGCCGAGTCGGTGCGCGGCTCCCGGCTGATCCCCATCGACGACTTCTACACGGGCGTGAAGCGCAACGCGCTCGCCCCGGACGAGCTGATCAGGGCCGTGCACATCAGGAAGGCGAGCGGCCCGCAGCAGTTCTCCAAGGTGGGCACGCGCAACGCCATGGTGATCGCCGTCTGCGCGTTCGCCCTGGCCCTGCACCCCGCCGAGCGCGCCGTGCGCACCGGCGTGGGCTCCGCCGCGCCCACGCCGGTCCGGGCGAAGGACGCGGAGGCGTTCCTGACCGCGGCACTCGACGAGGAGCGCCTGTGGGACCGCGGCGGGCCCCTCCCGCCCGCGCTGGCACGGCAGTTCGCCACCCTGTGCGCCGCCGCCTGCAACCCGATCGACGACGTCCGCGGCACCGCGGACTACCGCAGGCACGCCGTCGGCGTCATGGCCCGCCGCACCCTCGCCTGGACCTGGGAGGCGTACCGCGCCACCACCGCGAACCGCTGGGAAGGAGGTGCGGCCTGATGCGCGTTCACTTCACCGTCAACGGCCGCCGGCACGAGGCCGACGACGTCTGGGAGGGCGAGAGCCTGCTGTACGTGCTGCGCGAGCGCATGGGGCTGCCCGGCTCGAAGAACGCGTGCGAGCAGGGCGAGTGCGGCTCGTGCACGGTCCGCCTCGACGGGGTGCCGGTCTGCGCGTGCCTGGTCGCCGCCGGACAGGCCGAGGGACGCGAGATCCTCACGGTCGAGGGCCTGGCCGAGCACGCCCGGCGGCGCGCCGAGCGGACCGGCCACCCGGCGGGCGGCGAACCCGGCGCGTCCGGGGGCGCCGCTCGGGCCCGAGGGCCGGCGGCGGAGCTGTCGACCGTCCAGCAGGCGTTCGTGGACGCCGGCGCCGTGCAGTGCGGCTTCTGCACCCCCGGACTGCTGGTCGCCGCCGACGAGATGCTGGAGCGCCGTCCGAACCCGTCCGACGCCGACATCCGCGAGGCGCTCTCCGGCAACCTGTGCCGCTGCACCGGCTACGAGAAGATCATGGACGCGGTCCGCCTCGCCGCGGCCCGGCAGGCCGAGGAGGACCGGTGATGACCACCTCCCAGGCGCCGGGGTCCGGCGACCGCGCCGAGCGTCCCCGCCCGTCCCGCACCAGCACCCGCATGACCCCCGCGGGGCTGCCCACCGGCCTCACCCAGGGCTCCCGCGCCAAGGGCGGCATCGGCGAGTCCACGCTCCGCCCGGACGGCGTCCTCAAGGTCACCGGGGAGTTCGCGTACTCCTCCGACATGTGGCACGAGGACATGATCTGGGGGCACATCCTGCGCTCGCCCGTCGCCCACGCCGAGATCGTCTCCGTCGACACGTCCGAGGCGCTCGCGCAGGCGGGCGTGTACGCGGTCATGACCTACGACGACCTGCCCACCGGCGTGAGGCACTACGGCCTGGAGATCCAGGACACCCCCGTCCTCGCGCACGACCGCGTCCGGCACCACGGCGAACCCGTGGCGCTGGTGGCCGCGGACCACCCCGAGACCGCGCGCCGGGCCGCCGGGAAGATCAGGGTCGAGTACCGCGAGCTGCCCGTGGTCACCGACGAGGCCTCGGCCCTGGCCCCCGGCGCACCCGTCCTCCACCCCGGCCGCACCGACGCCCACGCCCCGTACGCCGGGCACCCCAACGTCGTGCACCGCCAGCCGATCGTCCGCGGCGACGTGGCCGCGGCGGCCCTGCGCGCCGATGTCGTCGTGAGAGGCGACTACACCTTCGGCATGCAGGACCAGGCCTTCCTCGGGCCCGAGTCCGGGCTCGCGGTGCCCGGCGAGGACGGCGGCGTCGACCTGTACGTCGCCACCCAGTGGCTCCACTCCGACCTGCGGCAGATCGCCCCGGTGCTCGGCCTGCCCGAGGAGAAGGTGCGGATGACGCTGGCCGGCGTCGGCGGCGCCTTCGGCGGCCGCGAGGACCTGTCGATGCAGATCCACGCCTGCCTGCTCGCGCTGCGCACCGGCAAGCCCGTGAAGGTCGTCTACAACCGCTTCGAGTCCTTCTTCGGCCACGTCCACCGCCATCCCGCGCGGCTGCACTTCGAGCACGGCGCCACCAGGGACGGCCGGCTCACCCACATGAAGTGCCGGATCGTGCTGGACGGCGGCGCCTACGCCTCCGCGTCCCCGGCCGTCGTCGGCAACGCCTCCTCGCTCTCCGCGGGGCCGTACGTCGTCGACGCCGTCGACATCGAGGCGCTCGCCCTCTACACCAACAACCCGCCGTGCGGCGCGATGCGCGGCTTCGGCGCCGTGCAGGCCTGCTTCGCCTACGAGGCGCAGATGGACCGGCTCGCGGCGGAACTCGGCATGGACCCGGTGGAGTTCCGGCAGCGCAACGCCATGGAGCAGGGCTCGCTGATGCCCACCGGGCAGCGCGTCGACTCGCCCGCGCCGGTCGCCGAACTGCTGCGCCGGGTCAAGGCGCTGCCGATGCCGCCCGAGCGGCAGTGGGAGACCACCGAGGGCGCCGACATCCGCCAGCTGCCCGGCGGGCTCTCCAACACCACGCACGGCGAGGGCGTGGTGCGCGGCGTCGGCTATGCCGTCGGCATCAAGAACGTCGGCTACTCGGAGGGCTTCGACGACTACTCCACCGCCCGGGTGCGCATGGAGGTCATCGGCGGCGAGCCGGTCGCGACCGTCCACACCGCGATGGCGGAGGTCGGGCAGGGCGGCGTCACCGTGCACGCCCAGATCGCGCGCACCGAGCTGGGCATCTCCCGGGTGACGATCCAGCCCGCAGACACGCGCGTGGGCTCGGCGGGATCCACCTCAGCGTCCCGCCAGACGTACGTCACCGGCGGCGCCGTCCGGGCCGCCTGCCAGAAGGTGCGCGAGGAGGTCCTCCGGACGGGCCGCCGCAAGTTCGGCACCCACCACCCGGCGTGGGCCACCGCCGAACTGCTGCTGGAGGGCGGCAAGGTCGTCACCGGCGGCGGCGAGGTGCTGGCGGACCTCGCGGACGTGCTCGGCGACGACGCCGTGGAGACGGAGCAGGAGTGGCGGCACCGCCCCACCCGGCCCTTCGACCCCCGCACCGGGCAGGGCGACGGGCACGTCCAGTACTCGTTCGCCGCGCACCGCGCCGTCGTCGAGGTGGACACCGAGCTCGGCATGGTGAAGGTCGTCGAGCTGGCCTGCGCGCAGGACGTCGGCAAGGCGATGAACCCGCTCTCCGTCGTCGGCCAGATCCAGGGCGGCGGCATCCAGGGGCTCGGCATGGCGGTGATGGAGGAGATCGTCGTCGACCCGGTCACCGCGCGGGTGCGCAACCCCTCCTTCACCGACTACCTCATCCCCACCATCCTCGACACCCCGACCCTCCCGGTCGACGTCCTCGAACTCGCCGACCCGCACGCCCCGTACGGGCTGCGCGGCGCGGGCGAGGCGCCCACCCTCTCGTCCACGCCCGCCATCCTCGCCGCCGTCCGCGCCGCCACCGGACTGCCGCTCACACACGCGCCCGTCCGGCCGGAACACCTGGTCGGCGGCGCACCCGCCGGCACCCCGCAGGGGCCGCCCGGCGACTGAACGCGGCCGTGCCCCGGTGCCGGCGCCATCCGGCACCGGACGCAGCCCGCGCCCGCGCGTGAACCCCTGGGGCCGTCCCCCCGGGCCGTACCACATCCCCACCCCGTCCGGCCGCCGCAGCGCGCGCCGCCGCGGGTGGCCCTGTGAACCTCGGGAGGAGGCACGATGACCCGGCAACCGGTAGGACACCCCGCCACCACCGTCGCACCCGCGCCCAGGACGGCCGCCGGCCCCCTGGACCGCTACTTCCACATCACCGCCCGCGGCTCGACCCTCGCCAGGGAACTGCGCGGCGGCGCCACCACCTTCATGTCGATGGCCTACATCCTGCTGCTCAACCCGGTGCTCCTCGGCGGTCCGGACGCCGCCGGGCACACCCTCGGCAGAGGGGCCCTGATCACCGCGACCGCCGGCGCCGCCGCCTGCGCCACGCTCCTCATGGGCCTGGTCGGCAGGGTCCCCCTGGCACTCGCCGCGGGGCTGTCGGTGTCCGGCGTGCTCTCCGCGCAGGTCGTGCCGGAGACGACCTGGCCGCAGGCGATGGGCCTGTGCGTGATCTACGGCGGCGTGATCATGCTGCTGGTCGTCACCGGGCTCCGCGAGCGGATCATGAACGCGATCCCGCCCGCCCTGAAGCACGCCATCACCCTCGGCATCGGGCTGTTCGTGGCCCTGATCGGCTTCTTCAAGGCGGGCTTCGTCCACCAGGGCAAAGGCACCCCCCTCACCCTTGGCCCCGGGGGCGAACTCACCGGCTGGCCCGTGCTCCTCTTCGCCTGCACCCTCCTGCTGACCCTCGCCCTGACGGCCCGCCGGGTGCCCGGCGCCGTCCTCATCGGCATCGTCACGGGCACCGCCGCCGCGGGCGCGCTGAACGCCCTCGGCGTGATCGACCCGGGCCAGTGGGCGGCCGGCGCACCCGAACTGCACGGGAACGCCCTGTCGGCGCCGGACTTCGCGCTGCTCGGGCAGGTGCGGTTCGACGGGTTCGGGCAGGTCGGCGCGGTGACGGTCACGATGATCGTGTTCACCCTGGTGCTCGCCGGGTTCTTCGACGCGATGGCCACCATCATCGGCGTCGGCGCCCAGGCCGGCCTCGCGGACGACCGGGGGCGGATGCCGGGACTGTCGAAGGCGCTGCTCGTCGACGGTGCGGGCGGCGCCATCGGCGGTCTCGCGGGCGGCTCGGGACAGACCGTGTTCGTGGAGTCCGCGACGGGGGTCGCCGAGGGCGCGCGCACCGGGCTCGCCTCCGTGGTCACGGGCCTGCTCTTCGCGGCCTGCCTGTTCGTCGCGCCGCTCACCGCGATCGTCCCCCAGGAGGTCGCGTCCGCCGCCCTGGTGGTCATCGGTGCGATGATGATGACAAACGCACGGCACGTCGACTGGGCCGACCGCGGTACCTCGGTGCCGGTCTTCCTGACCCTCGTGATCATGCCCTTCACCTACTCGATCACGGCGGGGGTCGCGGCCGGGGTGATCTCGCACGTGGTGGTCAGGGCCGCCCAGGGCCGGGCCCGCGAGGTCGGCGCGCTGCTGTGGGGGCTGGCCGCGGTCTTCCTGGCCTACTACGCGCTGCACCCGCTGCAGAGCGCGCTCGGTGTGCACTGAGCACCGGGGGGCTACCCGAGGTGCGGGCCCCCGGGTCCCCCGGGGCGCACGGCCGTCCGCACACATCCGGCCACCGGGGCCCCGGCACCGGCGCACAGCACATCACCGCGCCGCCCGGCCCCGGCGGGCCCCACACCGCACACCCACCCCACCCGCACAGGAGGCGGACATGCTGGACATCGCCGAGGAACTGCACCGGTGGGTCGAGCAGGGACGCGAGTTCGCCGTGGCCACGGTCGTCGCCGTCGGCGGCAGCGCACCCCGGCAGCCGGGTGCCGCGCTCGCCGTCGAAACCGAGGGCACCGTCATCGGGTCGGTCTCCGGCGGGTGCGTGGAGGGCGCCGTCTACGAGCTCTGCCAGGAGGCACTGATCGGCGGCGGCTGTGTCGTGGAGCGGTTCGGCTACAGCGACGAGGACGCCTTCGCGGTAGGCCTCAGCTGCGGCGGCGTCATCGACGTCCTGATCACCCCGGTCCTCGCGGACTCCCCGGCGCGCGGCGCTCTCGCCGCCGCCCTGTCCACGGCGGCCGGCGGCGGCGCGACGGCCGTGGGGCGCCTCGTGGCACCGCCCGGCCTGCTCGGCCAGGCCCTGCACATCCGGCCCGACGGCTCCCATGAGGGCACCCTCGGCGCCGGCGACGCCCTGGACCGTACGGCCGCGGCCCATGCGCGCGCGATGCTCGACGCGGGCCGCACGGGGAACGTGGAACTGCGGGGCGGGGCCGGCGAGAACGCCCGGGGGGCGCAGGTGGCCTGCGTGGATCCCTCCGGCGAGCCGCTCACGCTCTTCGTGGAGTCCTCGGCGCCGCCGCCGCGCATGATCGTGTTCGGGGCGGTCGACTTCGCCGCCGCCCTGGTGCGGGTCGGTGCCTTCCTGGGGTACCGGGTCACGGTCTGCGACGCCAGGCCCGTCTTCGCGACCAGCGCGCGCTTCCCCGACGCCGACGAGGTCGTGGTCGAGTGGCCGCACCGCTACCTGGAGCGCACCGAGGTGGACGGGCGCACGGTGCTGTGCGTGCTGACGCACGAGGCCAGGTTCGATGTGCCGGTGCTGGCGCTGGCGCTGCGGCTGCCGGTCGCCTACGTCGGCGCCATGGGCTCCCGGCGCACCCACGAGGACCGGGCACGCCGGCTCGCCGAGGCCGGCGTCGGCGACCGGGAGCTGGCACGGCTGCGCTCGCCCATCGGCCTGGACCTCGGCGCCCGCACGCCTCAGGAGACGGCGGTGTCCATCGCCGCGGAGATCGTCGCCCACCGCCGCGGCGGCACCGGCGCCCCGCTCACCGGGGCGCGGACGCCCATCCACCGCGACATCGCGCGCGAGTCTTCAGCGGCGTCGGCGTCGGCGGCGTCGACGGGGCCGGGGCGGCAGGGCGGGGCGGTGCGCACGGTGCCGTGACGGCCGGGGGACGCGGCGGTGCCGGCCCCGCGTCATGGCCCTTTCATGGCGATCGGGCGCCGCTGCGACCTGCGCGATCGAGGCCGGGGCCGCATGCTGGTCTCGACGACCCTCGGTGACGTTGGAGTGACGGTATGGGACGGGTGCCGGGCTGGCCGGTGGTTCTGGGCACGGGAGCGGCGGCCGTTGCGGCCGGTGCCGTACTGACGACGGGCGCGGTCGCCACGGCGGCGCCCGCCCTGCGGCCGGCGCCGGCACGGGCGACCGCAGTGACGGCGGGCAGGCACACGGGGCCCGCACCGGCGGGCAGGCACACCGGCTCCGCGCCGGCCGCTTCTCCCGCACCCGCCTCCGCGCGCCCGCCCGCCGCGCGTCCCGCTCCTGCCGCCGGCTCTCCCCCTGCCGCGCGTCCGCCTGCCTCTGCCGCCCGTCCCGGCGCCTCTGCCGCCCGTCCGGCTGCCGCCGTCCGGGTGGGAGCCGCGGCCGGTGCCCGCGCGACCAAGGCCCCGCATGCCCGCGTAGCCAAAGGCCCGCGTGCCCGCCGCCTCTACGCCCCCGCGCCGACCTCCGGTGCGCTGCGCCAGGCCGCGGAGCTGAGGCTCGCGGGGCGGCTCGCCGAGGCGGCGGGCGTGCTGGCCATGGCACGTACCCCGCGGGCGGTGTGGCTCACCGGCGGCAGCCCGGCCGCGACCGAGCGGCGCGTGCGGGCCGTGATGCGGGCCGCGACCCGCCAGCGCGCCGTGCCCGCCCTCGTCCTCTACGACGTGCCCGGCCGCGACTGCGCGCGGTACTCGGCGGGCGGCGCCGCCGACGGAACCCGGTACCGGGCCTGGATCGACGCGGTGGCCCGCGCCCTGGGCGGCGGCCCGGCCCTGGTGGTCCTGGAGCCGGACTCGCTCGCCCTGCTGCCCAGCGAGTGCGCCGGGACCCGTGCCGCGGAGGCCGGCCCGGCGGAAGCCCGGACGGCCGCGCGCTACCGCGACCTCTCCTACGCCGTCGGGGCGCTGGCTGGACGCCACGGCACCCGGGTCTACCTGGATGCCGGCCACCCCGCCTGGCACAGCGTCAGGGACATCGTGCCGCGGCTGGTCAGGGCGGGCGCCGGCCGGGCCGCCGGCTTCTCCCTCAACGTCGCCAACTTCCAGCCCGACGAGGCCGTCACCTGGTACGGCTCCCTGGTCTCCTCCTGCCTCGGCTACGCGGCACGGGGCGGCGACCCCGCCGACTGCCCCGACCAGGGCACCCCGCACGACCGCGCCCGTGCCTGGCTGGCCGCGCACGTCCCCGCGAAGCCGTCCGCGCTGCCCCACTTCGTCGCCGACACGGGGCGCAACGGCCAGGGCCCGTGGAGCGCGTCCCGGGCGGGTTCGCCGGCCCCGGAGGACTGGTGCAATCCGCCGGGCCGGGGCCTGGGCGCACGGCCGACGCTGCGCACCGGCGACCCGTTGGAGGACGCCCGGCTCTGGATCAAGGTCCCGGGCGAGTCGGACGGCGGCTGCCTGCGGGGGACGCAGGGCCCCGCCGACCCCAGGCGCGGCACGCCGGACCCGCCCGCGGGCGCCTGGTTCTCCGAGATGGCCCTGGAACTCATCCGCGGGGCACGCCCGCCGGTGCTCGGGGGAGTGTAGGACCGCGAGGGCCTTGGAGCCCCGGGTTTTCGGGCGCGGCAGGACGCGGCCGGGGGCTGTGCGGTGTGCGGCTCACCCGTCCCGGCGGTCCCGCCAGGGCTCAGTCCCGCAGCAGCCGATCCATCGCCCGTCCGAACACCAGCCGGCACGCCGGCGCGAGCAGAGGGTCCAGGAACCGCGGCAGCGCGCGCACCCGCGCCTCCTCGCGCCAGACGACCAGGGCCCCGGCGGCGCTCGGCCGGACCTCGATCTCGGCCCGGCCCCTGATCACCTCGCCGAGCTTCTCGAGGTGGCAGAGTCCGGCGGCGCCGTCCGCGGGCGGCTGCCAGAGCGTCACCTTCATCGGGTCGTCGAACCCGAGACGCGCGGCCCCCGTCCACCGCAGCACGGCCGCCACGGGCCGGGTGCGCCCGAGCCGGGAGTGGGCGGGACCGGTACGCGCCACGAAGACGGTGCCCTCGCGCGTCGGCGCGGGTGTCATGACGACCATCCGGGTCAGCGGCACCGCGCCGCCGTGCCGCTCCCACCGGGTGACACGCCGCCAGGTCTCGGCTGGGGGATGGGGGGAGTCCCGCACCACACGGAAGAGGACCATCACGCGATGGTAGGCGCCGCAGGTGCCGGAGCGGGCGGTACGCGGCCGGCCGCGCGCCACGCACGCCACCACTGGCCCGGCGGGCCGATCGTGCCCGTGCGGCAGAGCCGCGTGACGATCCGGCGCGTCGCGCCCAAAGGGGGCCTCTCCGCCGGCGGTTCACCTCCGGCGCGTCGTGGTCGCTCGCGCAGTTCCCCGCGCCCCTTTACATGCGCGGGGTGGAGGTACCTCCCACGTCCTCAAAGCAGTGGGGGAGCGAGCACCGACGACGCGCTTGCGCTGCCGCAGCGGCGCGAAGCGCCCGGATAAGGGGCGCGGGGAACTGGGCGAGCAACCACAAGGCACCCGAGCCGTCACCACCCACCGGCAGTCCCCTTTGGAGGCGCGAAGCGCCCGGATAAGGGGCGCGGGGAACTGGGCGAGCAACCACGACGCACCCGAGCCGTCACCACCCACCGGCAGTCCCCTTTGGAGGCGCGAAGCGCCTGGACAAGGGGCGCGGGGAACTGCGCAAGAAGCCACGACGTATCCGAGGCATGCCGTCCGGGGGCACCCCGGTTCCCGGCCGCGCCCGCGGCCTACGGCTTGTAGACCGTCCCCGGCTCCGCATCCCCCGGCGCCAGCAACTGCGGCACCGTGACGAACACGTACCCCCGTGCCTTGAGGGCGTCGATGATGCCCGGCACCGCCGGCACCGTGCCCCGGTAGATGTCGTGCAGCAGGATGATGCCGTCCCGGCCCGCCTGGTCGAGCACGCGCTTGCGTATCAGGTCGGAGTCGGTGGTCAGGTAGTCCTTCGCGGTGACGCTCCACAGCACCTCGGCGAGGCCCAGCTGCCGGCAGATGTCGTTGACCGTCTTGTTCGTGCGGCCCTGGGGCGGGCGCATGAGCGTGGGCTTCCGGCCGGTCAGCTTCTCTATGGCCGTGTCGGGGCGGGTGAGCTCCGCGCGCACCTCGTCGGGCCTGATCCGGGTGAGGATCCGGTGGTCCCAGGTGTGGCTGGCGACCTCGTGGCCCTCGGCCGCCATGCGCTTGACCAGGTCCGGATAGCGCGCGATGTGCTTCTTGCCGAGCAGGAAGAACGTCGCGTGGACGTGCTTCTCCTTCAGGATGTCCAGCAGCCGCGGGCTGTTCGCGCTGGGTCCCGCGTCGAAGGTCAGCGCGATGCACTTGGCCTTGCGGCAGTCGACGGCGCCGAGCGGAGCCGGGTGGTCGGGGTCGGCCGCGGCGCGCGCGGCGCTGGGCGCGGTCGTGTCGTAGCGCGTGCAGCCGGTGGTGGCCAGGACCAGGGAGAGCGCCACCGTCAGGAGCGTCCCCGCTCGCCGCGCCACCGCCCGCCGCCCGGCCCGGCGCGCCGTCCCGCCCCACGCCGACCGGGCCGGCGAACCGGCACCGCGTCTCCGGCGTCCGCTCACCCCGAATGCGTTGGATGTGCTGAATGCGTTCTTGGTCGAATCGAGCATGCGGATCACTATACACGCGGTGTATACGTGGAGTGTATAGTGGCTGAAAACGATCCTTGAGGCCAATCACGGGTTTCTCCTCACACGGGATGTGTGAGGTTCCATCCGGCCCACCGTTTCCTGCTGTTGTGCCAGCTCAAGGTGGAAGTGGGGGGCGGTGCACCGGACTTGTCCGGCTGCCCGGGTGCGAAGTCGTAACACAACGCGGTGTTCTCTTCTCGTTCACCTTGTTGGTATTCCTAGGGGCGGCACCGCGCCCCGCCCGGGGGCGCCGTACGGTTCACCGGAAGGACACCGCTGTCGTGACGACCGACGCGCAGCAGGACGGCGCTGCCGCTCCGCCGGGCCCCGCGGCGCCCGGCGAGGCCGGCCGCCGGCTCCGTGCCCGGCGTCGGCGGCGTGACTACCTGCTCTTCGCCGCCTTCGCCGCCCCGAACTTCCTCTTCCTGCTCGTCTTCGCCTACTGGCCGGTCGTCTACAACGCCTATCTGAGCTTCACCGACTGGGACATGGTCTCCTCGTCCTGGCACATGACCGGCCTGGACAACTACGCCTCGCTCTTCGGCGATCCGGACTTCACCGGCAGCCTGTGGACCACGGTGGTCTTCGTCGTCGGGGTCGTCGCGGGCGGCCTGGTCCTCGGCCTCGCCACCGCGCTCCTGCTCAACCAGCGGCTGCGCGGGCGCAACGTCGTGCGGACGCTGACCTTCGCGCCGTACGTGCTCTCCGGAGCCGCCGTCGGCACCCTGTGGCTCTTCCTCTTCGACCCCGACTACGGCCTGCTGCGCCCGCTCCTCGCCCCGCTGGGCATGGCCGCCCCCGCGATGATGACCGACTCCAAGTGGGCGCTGTTCGGCCTGGTGCTGGTCTACCTCTGGAAGAACACCGGCTTCGTCGCCGTGGTCTACCTCGCCGGGCTCCAGGGCCTGCCCAGGGACGTCTTCGAGGCCGCCGCGCTGGACGGCGCGGGCGCCTGGACGAGGCTGCGGAGGATCATCCTCCCGCTGCTCTCACCGGTCACCTTCTTCCTCCTGGTGACCTGCACCATCACCACCTTCCAGGCGTTCGACGTGATCGCCGTGATGACCAGCGGTGGTCCGGGCACCTCCACGTCGATCCTGAGCTGGTTCATCTACGACCAGGGCTTCCGCACCTTCGACGCCGGACGGGCGTCGGCCGCCGCCATGGTGATGTTCGTGGTGCTGCTGCTGATCACCGGCTTCCAGGCGCGCTTCCTCGAGCGAAAGGTGCACTACCGGTGACCGCTGTCGACTCCCTCCCGGAGACCGGGCCCCCTCGCCTCGCCGGTCCCGCCGCCCGGGGCGGCCGCGGTGCCCGCCGCGCCCGGCGCTTCGGGCTCCACGCGCTGCTGGTGCTGGTCGCCCTCATCGCCGGCGGCCCGCTGTACTGGCTGATCTCCTCGGCGCTGAAGACCAACCCGGAGATCTACAGCTACCCGCCGCACTGGATACCCACGGACCTGCGCTGGTCCAACTTCGCCGACGCCTGGCACGCCGCCGCCTTCGGCCGCTACTTCCTCAACTCGCTGGTCGTCTCGGGGGTCGGCACGGCGATCGAGCTGCTGGCCGCGCTGCTGTGCGCGTACGCCTTCGTCTTCCTGCCGTTCCCGGGCAAGAAGGTGCTCTTCCTCGTCCTGCTCGGCGCGATGATGGTGCCCGGCCACGTCACCCTGCTGCCGAACTTCCTGACGGTCGCCCAGCTCGGCTGGGTCAACTCCTACGCGGGCCTGATCGCGCCGGGCCTCGGCTCCGTCTTCGGCACCTTCCTGCTGCGCCAGCACATGCTGACCCTGCCGTGGGAGGTCATCGACGCGGCGAAGATCGACGGCGCGGGCCACCTGCGCACGCTGTTCCGGGTGGTGCTGCCGATGTCGCGCCCGATGGTCATCACCGTCGCCCTCGTCGTCATGGTCGGCAAGTGGAACGACTTCATCTGGCCGCTGATCATCACCAGCAGCGACGACATGCGCACCCTCCCCATCGGTCTGCTCTTCCTGAAGAACACCGAGACCTTCGCCAACTGGGGAGCGATCCTGGCCGGTGCCGTGATGGTGATCGTGCCGGTCCTCGTCGTGTTCTTCTTCGCCCAGCGGTACATCATCGCCGGGCTGACCCAGGGAGCCGGGAAATGACGCGTCCCTCGCCGGCCGGCCCCACCGCGTCCCCGCTGGGCAGGCGCAGCGTGCTCGGTGCGGGTGCCGGTCTCGGCCTCGCCGCGGCCCTGAGCGCCTGCGGCCAGACCACCGGCCCCGTCTCCCAGCCCGGTGGCGCGGTGCCCGGAAGGTACCGGGGGCGCACCAAGGTGGTGCTCTGGTCCACCTTCGCCGACCCCGTGGGCCCGGCCCTTCAGCGACTCGTCGACGCCTTCAACCGCGAGCAGCGCGACGTCTACGTCGAGGTGCAGTTCCAGGGCACCTACGACGAGTGCGCCCAGAAGGCGGTCATCAGCCTGCTCGGCGCCCAGGCCCCCGACCTGTGCGTGCTCTCCGACGTCAAGTGGTACAAGTTCTACTTCGGCGAAGCCCTGGAGCCCTGGGACTCCTACTTCGAGCCGGGCGAGCTGGCGGCCACCTACCACCCCAAGCTGCTCAGCGAGGGCCGGGCCAAGGGGCGCACCTGGTGGCTGCCGCTGGCACGCTCCACGCCGCTCTTCTACTACAACAAGACCCTCTTCAAGAAGGCCGGCGTGCCGGTGCGCGCCCCCGAGAGCTACGACGAGCTCTACGCCTGGTCGCGCCGCATCACCCGGCTGAGTGCGGGCGGCCAGCAGGTGGCCCTGGAGGCGTACCAGAAGGTCGACGGCGACTGGCAGTTCCAGTGCAGCGCCTGGCAGTTCGGCGGGGCGTACTCCAGGGGGCTGGACGTCACCATCGACCAGGGCGGCGCCGTCGCGGCGGGGGAGTGGCAGCGCAAGCTGATCTACAAGGACCGCATCGCCTACATGGCCACAGAGCCGACGGCCGACATGGGCAACCAGCTCATCGCCACCCTCGTCACCTCCACGGGCGGCTTGCAGAAGATCAACGAGATGGCGAAGGCGAACGGCTGGCAGCTCGGCACCGGCTTCCTTCCCAAGAAGGAGAAGTTCGCGGTCAACACGGGCGGCGGCGGTCTCGGCATGTTCCGGCGGGTGCCCCGGGAGCGCAAGGAGGCGGCGGCGACGTTCGTGCGGTTCCTCGCCCGCCCGGAGAACGCGGCGCAGTGGACCGTCCAGACCGGCTACCTGCCCGTGGTGCCCGCCGCCGTCAAAGAGGCCCCGCTCGTCAAGCTGATGAGGGACGACCCGAACTTCACCACCGCGGTACGGCAGCTCGAACTCACCCGCAAGGGCGACCAGGTGCGCATGATGATCCCGAACGCGAATGTGCGCATCTATACCGCCCTGCAGCGCATATGGTCGGGGAACACCCCCGCTCAGCAGGCCTTCTCGGAGGTGGCCGACCAGCTGCGCAAGGGTGTCGACCGCTACGGCACCACGATCGAGGAGCACCTGTGAACCACCCCGTCACCCGTCCCCTGGTGTACGCGCACCGCGGAGCCAGGGCCGACGAGCCGGAGAACACGCTGCGTTCCTACCGGCGGGCGCTCGCCCTCGGCGCCGACGGCATCGAACTCGACATCCGCCTCAGCGCGGACGGCCACCTCGTGGTGATCCACGACAGGACGGTCGACCGCACGACCGACGGCGAAGGGGCCGTCGCCGACCTCACGCTCGCACGGATCAAGGAGCTGGACGCCGGCCTGGGCGAGCGGATCCCGACCTTCGACGAGGCGATGGAGGTCTGCGGCGACCTGGTGCAGATCGAGATCAAGGCGCTGGAGGCGGTCCAGGCGCTCGCCGAGCGGGAGCGGCACACCCCGCTGCCCGGCCCTGTGGTGCTGACCTCCTTCAACAAGGCCGCCGTCGAGGAGGCGGCCCGGCTGCTGCCCCACGTGCCGCGCGGCCTGATCACCCACCACCCGGGCGAGGACATGGTGCGTGAGGCGCTGGACCTCAAGGCCGCCTGGGTCTGCCCCGAGCTGAAGCCCGAGCTCACCGGCGAGCTGGTGGACCGCTGCCATGCCGCGGGCCTGAAGGTCGACGCCTGGCCCGCCGCGGACCGCGCCAACACCCGGCTCTTCGCGGCGATCGGCGCGGACGCGATCACCACGGACCACCCGGGCCGGGCGGCTCAGTGGCTCGCGGAGGACTCCTCGGGCGACCCGCGGGACTGAACGGGCTCCGGCCGCCTTACGGGGGGTGGCCGGAGCTTGACGGGGGAGCGCGCCCACCGGCCGGACGGGCGGTGTCCGGTCGGGTGGGCGGTGTCCGTGTCCGATCGGGCTTCCCGGGGCGCGCGGCCGTCACATCCGGGCCGTGCCCCGGTGCGCCGGGCGGGTGCGGGCGCCCAGGGTCGGCGTGAAGGCGGAGTGGAAGACGCTCGACGCGGCGCCGACCGGTGCCGCGGCCTGGTTCAGGCGCGAGTGCGCCACCTGCACGTCGCGCACCCGCCGCGCCACCGGGAAGCGGTTGACGGCCGCGGCGATCTCCCGCAGGTAGATGCCGGCGACCGACGGAAGCATCGCGGGCCCGCCCACGATCAGCAGCTCCACGTCGAAGAGGTCGATGATCCCGACCGCGCCCAGCGCCACGACCTGCGCCACCTCCGCCAGCACCCGCACGGCCCGCCCGTCGCCCTGGGCCGCCGCCGCGCACACCCAGTCGTAGGCGCCGTCGCCCTCCGGCACCGGAAGCCCCGCAGCGGCGGCCCGCTGCACGGCCGCCGAGATCGGGGCGCACTCGTCCACCATCCGCGGCCCGCCCTCGTCCGTGAGCAGGCCCGCCTTGATCGCGCACAGCTCGCCGACCTCGCCGGCGTTGCCCGTGCTGCCGCGGTACACATCGCCGTTGAGGAAGGCGCCGCTGCCCGCGCCCGCGCCCAGGTACAGGTAGACGAAGTCGCTCGCCCGGTCGGCGGCGCCCAGCCAGCGCTCGCCGATCGCCGCGGCGGTGGCGTCCTTCTCCACGATGACCGGGGCGCCCAGCCGGTCCGCCAGCTCCGTCTTGAGCGCCACCTGCTCCCACCCGTCGAACAGCGGCGGATCGAGGACGACGCCCGCGCGCGCGTCGAGCGGGCCCGGGACCGCGACGCCGACCCCGAGCAGGTTCTCGGACGCCGGACGGGTCGCCTCCGCCGACTCCAGGGCGAGCCGCGCCATCTGCGTCAGGCACCACTCGGGATCGCGGCGGCCGGTCAGCTGGAGCCGGCGGTGGTCGAGCACGTCCCCGCAGAGGTCCACGGTCACCACGCTGATCATCTCGGGGTCCAGGTGGACGCCGACGGCACAGGCGGCGTCCGGCCGCAGGCGCAGCGGCACCCGGGGCTTGCCCGCCCCCGAGGACTGCCGGGCGTCCTCGGCCAGCAGCCCCGCCGTCAGCAGGTTGCGGGTGATCCGGGAGACGGCCTGCGGGGTCAGACCGGTCTGCTCGGCGATCTCGACGCGGCTGAGCGCGCCGGACTCGCGGATGCTCTCGATGACCAGCTTCTCGTTGTACGAACCCAGCGCGAGCTGGTTGAAGGCGCGCGGCGCAGGGCGGGGGGCCGGGACCCGGCTCCCGGCGGTCTCCGCGCGCCGCCAGGTGAACACCTCTCCGCCCCGCGCGGCGTCGGCGAACGCCCGCGCCGCGTCGACGAGCGTCCGCAGGGCGGGCCTGAACCGGCCGGGGACCTGCACCAGTTCGGACAGCGCCAGCGTGCACACGGTGCCCGGCCAGCTCATCGTCCGGTCCGCCCGGTGCCAGGTGACCGCCGGCGTGCCCGCGGCACCCGCCTCCTCGCGGACCGCGTCGCCCCACACGAGCGCGTGCAGGATCCGGTCAGGGTGCCGCTCGGCCACGGCGGCGATCAGCGCGGCGGGGCCGCCTCCCGAACCGTTCCCCGGGCCGCCGGGCGCGGTGCTTCCGGGGTCGCCGGACCCAGCGCTCCCGAGGCCGCCGGACCCAGCGCTCCCGAGGCCGCCAGGGCCCGCGTTCCCCGGCTCGCCGGAACCGGCGTTCCCCGAGCCGCTGGGCCCTGCACTCCCCGCGCCGCCGTCCGCGCCGCCCAGCACCGCGCGCACCCGGTCGAGCTGTGCCCCGAGCGCCGCGTGGGCCGCGCGGCGCTCCTCCGTGTCGGCGGCCCGGCCGGGCTGTCCGGCGGGGCGGGCGACCTGCCCGACCACGAGCAGGGCCGCCCCGTCCCCCTGCGCCCAGACCCCCAGCAGCTCGGAGCGGAGCGTGGGGCAGGGCGGGCCGGCCGGCACAGTGGGGGGCCGCCCGTCGCCCGGTCCCGCGCCCCAGCGGCGCCAGACCCCGGCGAGCGTGGTGTGCGAGATCCCGAGCCGGTCGGCGAGCGCCCGCGCCGACCAGACCGCGGCCGGGGAGGGCGGTCCCGCCAGCGTCGCCGCGACCACGTCGGCCTCGTCGACCTGCGGCGGACGCCCGCTGCGCGGACGGTGCTCCAGGCCGGCGATGCCCTCCGCCGCGTACCGTCTGCGCCAGGTCGTGACGGTCGGCCGGGAGACGCCGAGGTGCCGGGCGCTGTCGGTGACGCTGAGGCCGGCGTCGGCGTCCAGCACGATCCGGGCCCGCACGGCGCGCTCCGCGGAGCCGCGCGCCCAGGCGCGCAGGGCGGCGCGCTCCTTCTCGGTCAGCGGCGGCTCGGCCGCGTCAGCCATCTCACGCATGGCGGCCATCCAACACGGTTTTCCCGCAGATGTAAAAGTATTAAGTTGCCAGTCGCGGGAGGCGCCCGGCGTGAAGTGCCGATGCCCGCCCGCTCAACGGCCCAGCCGGCGACGGCCGGTGGCCCGTGGCAGAGAGCGCTTCCTAGCAAGTGACCTGCGCGAGAAGGGCTCACGGTGAGGGTATTGCCGATGTTATTTCCGCCGTCGGGGCATTGACGTAAGTCAAATCGATGGACTTACCATGGCGGCCAGTTGGTCCTCGGTGCCGCCGGGCACCGCCTCCCGCAGGGGAGTTCCAGCACCAGGAACGAGCCGGAGCCGATGACCCGCCGCCGTCGAAAGAGACCGCACGCATGAGCCCCGCACCCCGCCCGTCCGGCACCTCCCCCGACCCCGCCGAAGCCCCCGGATCCCCCGGCCCCGCCCGAGCCTCCGCCCCCACCGGCGAACCCGCGCGCCCCGCATCCCCCGAACCCGCCGCCGCATCCGCGGCCTCCGCCGGACGGCCCCTGGCGGCGCACCCCGCGTCCGGCTGGGACCGCGCCCGCTTCGAGCGCACCGCCGACGAACTCCTCCTCGCCGTGCGGCCGTACGCCAGCGAGGGCCGGGCCCAGATCCGGCTGCCCGGCGTGCCCAGCCACAACGGCACCTGGAGCGACGGGCTCGAAGGGTTCGCCCGCACCTTCCTGCTCGCCGCCTTCCGGCTTGCCGGAGCGGGCGGCGCCGACCCCCACCACCTCGCCGAGTGGTACGCGGACGGCATCCGGGCGGGCGCGGACCCCAGCAGCCCCGAGCGCTGGCCCACCTTCGCCGAGTCCAACCAGGCCAAGGTGGAGGCCGCCTCCCTCGCCCTGGCCCTGCACGAGACCCGCCCCTGGATCTGGGACCGGCTGCCCGAGCGCACCCGCGAACAGGTGCTGGCCTGGCTCGGCGCCATGGTCGGCGACGCGATGCCCGGCAACAACTGGATCTGGTTCCAGGCCGTCACCGAGGCGTTCGCGCGCACCGCGGGCGGCGCGTGGAGCGAGGCCGACCTGACCCGCACCGTCGAGCTCACCGACACCTGGTACACCGGCGACGGCTGGTACTCCGACGGGCTCACCGGCGGGGCGCACCGCAACCACGACCACTACAACGGCTGGGCCATGCACTTCTACCCGCTGTGGTTCTGCCGGATCCTCGGCGACGCCGCACCGGACGGCCTGCTGGACCGCTACCGCGCCCGGCTGCGCCGCTTCCTCGACGACGCGCGCCACCTCGTCGGCGGCAACGGCTCCCCGCTGCTCCAGGGCCGCTCTCTGACGTACCGGTTCGCGGCGCTGGCGCCCGTGTGGACGGGCGCGCTCTTCGACGCGACCCCGCTGCCGCCCGGCCAGACACGGCGCCTCGCGGGCCTGATGCTCGGCCACTTCACGGGGCACGGCGCCACCGACGAGAACGGGTTGCTGACGCTCGGCTGGCACCGGCCCTTCCGGCCGATCCTCCAGGTGTACTCGGGGCCCGCCTCGCCCTACTGGGCCAGCAAGGGCTTCGCGGGACTGCTGCTTCCGCCCGGCCACCCGGTGTGGACCGCCACCGAGGAGCCGCTGCCCGTCGAGCGCGCCGACTTCGACCGGACCCTGACCGCCCCGGGCTGGCTGGTCTCCGGCACCCGCGCGGACGGCGTGGTGCGCGTCGCCAACCACGGCGGCGACCACGCGGATCCGGCCCGCCCGCACTCCGACGACCCGCTGTACGGGCGCCTGGGCTACGGCACCCACACGGCGCCCGAGACGCCCGGCGACCCGCGCGGCGGACCCGTCGACTCCTCCGCCGTCCTCGTCGACGACGCCGGAGGCGCCTCGCACCGCCGCCCCCTCGAACGGCTCTCGGTGGCAGGACGCACCGCGGTCTCCCGCAGCCGCGCCCACTGGCCCGACGACGAGCGGTGGGACTGCTTCGGAGGCCCCGACACCACCTACCGGCTCGGCCCCTGGATCACCGTGGCGTCCGTGCTCCGCGGACCCCTGGAGGTGCGCATCGCCCGCGTCGACCCGGCGCCCGAGACCCCGGAACACCCCGCCCACCCCGGCCCCTTCCGCCTCCGTCTCGGCGGCTGGGCGCTGCCCCGCACCCCGCAGGACCCCGCCGCCACCACCCACCAGGCACCGCCCACGGCCACGGTCGCCGGCAGCGGCCTGCACAGCACCGTCGTCTCCCTGAACGGCTTCGACCACGCCGAGGTGCACGAGGGCACCGGCTCCAACGCCCTCGGCCCCGCCTCCGCCACCCCGGCCCTCCGCACCGGGGGCCCGCCCCGCTGGGCGCACCCCTACGCGGCCGCCGTCCACCTCTCCGGCCGGCCGCTCACCCAGGCCGAGCTGCCCCGGCTGCACCTGTGCGCCAACCCGGCGACCGGGGCCGTCGAAGCCCTGGTCAGCTGGCCGGACGGGGTGGAGGACACGGTGCTCCTTCCGGCGCCCGCCGCGCCGGGGTGCGCGCCCGCCGCGCCGTGCTCCGCCCCCGCCGGAGCACGGCCCGCTCCCCTCACGCCGGAGTCCACTCCCGCCACGTCGGAGTCCGCTCCCACCGCCGGTGCCACCACCCCCACATCAGACGCAGCAGACGCCCCCGCAGCCGCCCCCACCGCAAAGGAATCCGCGCACGATGCATGACGACCGCAGGTCCACCGAGGACCGCATCGCCAAGTTCACGGCCGAGCGGCTGCGCCCCGCGCTGTACGGGCCGCCGGTGCCGCTGGAGCTCTCCGCCTGGCGCGTACCGGACGAGCCCGTCCCGGTCGCCGAGGCCCTGACCGCCGCCTACGAGCCGTTCGCCGTCGGCGACGGCTGGGGCAGGCCCTGGGCGACGACCTGGCTGCGTGCCCGCGCGGAGATCCCCGCCGGCTGGGCGGGCCGCCGCGTCGAGGCCGTCTTCGACCTGGACTTCGACCTCACCCGGGGCCCCGGAGGACAGGCCGAGGGCTTCGTGCACGACGCCCAGGGCGCCCCCCTCCAGGGCCTGCACCCGTACAACCGCTCCGTCCTGCTCACCCGCGCCGCCGCCGGCGGCGAGCCGGTCGACCTGCTGGTCGAGCTGGCCGCCAACCCCCCGATCAGCGGCAGCCGCGGCATCGGGACCCACTACGGCGCCAAGGACACCGCGGGCGACGACGACCTCTACCGGCTGCGGGCCGCGGAGATCGCCGTACGCGAGGAGGACGTCTGGCACCTGCTGCACGACATCGAGGTGCTGGACGAGCTGATGCGCGAGCTGCCCACGGGCTCCTCGCGCCGCCACGAGATCCTGCGCGCCCTGGAACGCGCCGTGGACGCCGTCGACCCCTGGCGGCCGGCCGCCACCGCCGCCGCGGGCCGCGCGGAACTGGCCGAGGTGCTCGCCCGCCCCGCGCACGCCTCCGCCCACACCGTCACCGCCGTGGGGCACGCCCACATCGACTCGGCGTGGCTGTGGCCGCTGCGCGAGACGGTCCGCAAGTGCGCCCGCACGTTCACCAACGTGACCACGCTCGCCGAGGAGTACCCGGAGCTGGTGTTCGCGTGCTCCTCGGCGCAGCAGTACGCCTGGATGAAGGAGCACCGCCCCGAGGTCTTCGAGCGGATCAGGAAGGCCGTCGGCGAGGGCACGTTCGTGCCGGTCGGCGGGATGTGGGTGGAGGCCGACGGCAACCTGCCCGGCGGCGAGGCGCTGGCCCGCCAGCTCGTGTACGGGCGGCGGTTCTTCGCCGCGGAGTTCGGCATCGAGCAGGACGGCGTGTGGCTGCCCGACTCGTTCGGCTACACCGCCGCGTACCCGCAGCTCGCGAAGCTCGCGGGAGCACGCTGGTTCCTGACCCAGAAGCTGTCGTGGAACGCCACCAACAAGCTGCCCCACCACACCTTCGACTGGGAGGGCATCGACGGCACCCGGGTCCTCACCCACTTCCCGCCCGTCGACACCTACAACTGCGAGTTGACCGGCCGCGAACTCGCCCACGCCGAGCACAACTTCGCCGAGAAGGGGGCGGCGAGCCGGTCCCTGGCCCCGTTCGGCTTCGGCGACGGCGGCGGCGGGCCGACCAGGGAGATGCTGGAGAAGGCCCGGCGCCTCGCCGACCTGGAGGGCTCGCCGAGGGTGCGGGTGAGCGCGCCGGGCGAGTTCTTCGAGGCGGCACGGGACGAGTACCCGCGGCGCCCGGTGTGGCGCGGCGAGCTGTACCTGGAGACGCACCGCGGCACCTACACCAGCCAGGCCCGCACCAAGCGCGGCAACCGCCGTTCGGAGGCGCTGCTGAGGGAGGCCGAGCTGTGGGCGGCCACCGCCGCCGTGCGCACCGGCGCGCCCTACCCGTACGAGGAACTCCAGGCGCTGTGGCAGCAGGTGCTGCTGCACCAGTTCCACGACATCCTGCCCGGCTCCTCCATCGCCTGGGTGCACCGGCAGGCGGAGGAGACCTACCGGGGGATCCACCGCGACCTGGAGCGCGTCGTCGACCGCGCGCTCGCCGAGCTGGCCGCACCGGATGACGGGGCGGGCGCCCCGGTGGTGTTCAACGCCGGCCCGCTGGCCCGCCAGGAGGTCGTGGTGCTGCCCGAGGGCGCCCCGGTGCCCGAGGGCGCGCAGCGGCTGGCGGACGGACGGTACGCGGTCGCCGTCGCCGCACCCGCGCTCGGCGCGGGCGCGGCCGAGCCGGCACCGCCCGCGCCGGTCACCGTGGAGAGCGACGCCGCGGACGGGGACGGGGCGCCGGGCGGCTTCGTGCTCGACAACGGCCTGCTGAGGGTCCGCGTCGACGGCGAGGGCCTCGTGCGGTCCGTGTACGACCTGGCGGCGCGCCGCGAGACCCTCGCCCCCGACCAGCCGGGCAACCTGCTCCAGCTCCACCACGACGACCCCAACGCGTGGAGCGCCTGGAACATCGACCACCACTACCGCAACACGGTGCGCGACCTGACCGCGGCCGAGTCGGTGACCGTGTCCGAGCGGGGCCCGCTGCTCTCCTCGGTGCGCGTGGTGCGGGCCTTCGGCGACTCCCGCGTCGTGCAGGAGCTCCGGCTCTCGGCCGGCAGCCGCCGTCTTGAGGTGGACACCGACATCGACTGGCAGGAGCGCGACGCGGTGCTCAAGGCGGCCTGGCCGCTCGCGGTGCACGCGGAGCACGAGAGCGCCGAGATCCAGTTCGGCCACGTGCGCCGCCCCACGCACGAGAACACCAGCTGGGACGCGGCACGCTTCGAGGTGTGGCACCACCGCTGGGTGCACGTCGGCGAGTACGGCTTCGGCGCCGCGCTCCTCAACGACTCCACCTACGGCCACGACGTCCGCCGGCACACCCGCGACGACGGCGGCACGACCACCACGCTCAGGCTCAGCCTGCTGCGCGCCCCGCACAGCCCCGACCCCCAGGCCGACCGCGGCCGGCACACCTTCACCTACGCCCTCCAGGCGGGCGCCGACGTCGGCGACGCCATCGCCGGGGGCTACGCGCTCAACCTGCCGCTGCGCACCCGCACCGGCCGGGCGGACGCCGCGCCGCTGGTCGCCGTCGACAACCCGGCGGCGGTGGTGGAGGCGGTCAAGCTCGCCGACGACCGCTCGGGCGACCTGGTGGTGCGCCTCTACGAGTCCCGCGGGGGAGCCGCCACGGCCACGCTGACCAGCGCGGTGCCGCTCGCGGCGGCACACACCGCGGACCTGCTGGAGCAGCCGCTGGCCGACCTGGACCGCTCGGACGGGACGGAGGTGCCCCTGACGCTGCGGCCCTTCGAGATCGTCACGGTGCGGCTGCGGCGGGCCTGACGGGCGACCGCACACGGTGCCGGCCCCGGCGTGCCCACACACCGCCGGGCCCGGCACTCCCCAGCCGTGGCAGGCCGCGGAGGCCGCTCCTCACGCCGTCACTTCGCGGCGGTGCGGTGCCGTTGCTTCCTGGCGGCCGGGGCGCCTGTGCCCGGTGTGGCGCCGGTGCCGGCTGCCAGAGCGGTGAAGGCGTCGTCGAGGACGGCGGTGAGGGCGACGCGGCCGTTGGCGCCGAACCAGTGCTCCAGAGCGATGATCAGGCAGTCCAGGGCCGCGGCCACGCGCACGGAGGCGGTGAGCGCGGAGGAACCGGCCGCGCCGGAGCGCCGCACGAGTGCGTCCGTGAGGCCGGGGCGCCAGGTGACCTGCTTCTCGCGCAGCCCGGCGCAGAGTGCGGGAGTGGCCTGTACGAGCCGGAGCAGTTCGATGGTGTCCGCGGGCCTGCGGGAGAGGTGGTCGGCGGCCGGATCGAGGGCCCGTCGCAGCGCTGTCCAGTCGCTCTCGTCGGCGGGCCGGGCCCGTAGGGCTTCGGCCATCCGCTCACCGAGGGGGTCGAACGCGCTGAGGACCACCTCTTCCTTGCTGCCGAAGTAGCGCAGATACGTGCTCCGGGACACGCCGGCGGCAGCGGCCAGGTCGTCGAACGTGACGTTGCCGAAGCCCTCGCTGCAGAACTGGTCGAACGCGACCTGGGCCAGTTCGTCCCGGATGGCGCCGCGTGCGATGTCCCGTGTCCTGGTCCGCGCTGTCCCCATGAACGCATGGTAGCGCCCGCACGGTCCTCACTTGCAGGGAGGAAACCCGAGAGCTAGCTTGATACTCAGTATCAGCAAGGTGACTCGGTATCCATCGTCGCGTGCCGGGAGCTGCCGTGCCCGCGTGCCGTCGAAGGGCGCCGCGGACGCGCCCGCATGCCGCCTTGGGGCCCTCCCGAACGGAGCAGACACGTGACCAGGACACTCGGACTCATCGGCAGCGGCCAGATCGGCGGGAACCTGGCCAGGCTCGCCGCCCGCGCCGGCTGGAACGCGGTTCTCAGCAATTCGCGCGGCCCGGAGACCCTTCGCGGACTCGTCGCCGAAATCGGTGACCGCGCCCGCGCGGCCACACCTGCCGAGGCGGCCGAGGCCGGCGACATCGTCGTGGTGACCGTCCCGCTGTTCGCCTACGACCGGCTGCCCCGGACGGCGCTCTCCGGCAAGACGGTGATCGACACCATGAACTACTACCCGCAGCGCGACGGGAGCATCGCGGAACTCGATGCCGACGCGTTGACCTCCAGCGAGCTCGTGCAGCGGCATCTGGCCGGCTCACGGGTGGTGAAGGCCTTCAACAGCATCACCGCCAAGCACCTGCTGAACCTGGCCCGGCCGGCCGGCGCCCCCGACCGCAGCGCGCTGCCCCTCGCCGGGAACGACACCGCCGCGAAGGCCGAGGCGGGGGAGCTGCTGAACGCCCTCGGCTACGACGCGGTGGACATCGGCGACCTCTCGGGGAGCTGGCGCAGCGAGCCCAACACCCCCGTGTACTGCTTTCCTTACGGGGGCGAGCTGCCGGAAGGGCTCGGCCAGGAGGAGCTGCTCCAGCGGTTCTTCGAGTCCCCCGGCGCTCCCGTGCCCGCCCGGCGGATCGAGGAACTGGTCGGCGCGGCTGTGCGCGGGCCCGCGGGGGGCTTGATGTAGCGGCCGCCCGGGGCAGGTCCCCGTCCACGGTCCCGGGGCTGGTCCCGGGGCCGCGCCGGGTCCCGGCCGTCCCGACGGCGCTGGTCAGGCGCTCCACTCCGCCCGCGCCGCCCCCAGCGCCGCCCGGTACGCCGCGTACCCGGCCTCGTAGAAGTCCCGGGTCTCGGCCCGCGGGTGCACGACCCGGAAGCGCCCGGCGTCGTCCGAGCGGTCCGCGGGCGGGGCCCCGAGGGCGCGGCGGGCGACCATGACCGCGCCCAGGGCGCCCACCTCCGGCTCGCGCGGGATGCGCACCGGCCTGCCGAGCACGTCGGCGAAGAGCTGCGCCCAGGTGTCCGAGCGCACCCCGCCGCCGCAGGCGGCGAGCGCGCCGCTGAGGCCCGCCGTCTCCAGGCAGTGGCGCCCGGCGTACCCGATGCCCTCGCAGACCGCGCGTACGGCGTCGGCGCGGGTGTGGTCGAGCGTCAGCCCGTCGAGGCGGCCGCGGGCGGCCGGTTCGACGAAGGGGGCGCGCTCGCCGGCGTCGGAGAGGAACGGCAGCGCGGTGACCCCGCGCGCGCCGGGCGGCGAGGCCGCGAGGAGCGAGTCGAGGTCGCCGGTGCCCGCGCCGGTGAGCGCGAGGACCCACTCCAGGGCCGCCGTTCCGACCATCGCCGGCATCGCGCGCAGCCAGCGTCCCTCCTCGGGCAGGCACAGCCACATCCCCGCCGGCTCCGCGGCCGGGTCGATCTCCGCCCGGTCGGTGAGCACCTGGCAGGCGAGGGTGGTGCCGACGATCAGCAGCCCGTCGCCCACCTCGGACACCCCGCTGCCGATGGCGCAGGCCGGCAGGTCGTACGGGCCCGCCGTGACCGGCAGCCCCTCCGGCAGGCCGAGGAGCCCGGCGCCCGCCGCGTCCAGCGCGAGGACGGTGCCGGGCGGCGCGGGCGGCTTCAGCAGCCGCGCCTGGTCCGCGAGGCCGCAGGCCGCCAGCGCCTCGGGCGCGTAGGCGCGGCGCACCGGGTCGAGGAACGGCAGCGTGGCGTCTGAGGCGTCCACGCAGACCTGCCCCGTCAGCCGCTCGGCGACGGTGTCCACGCAGTACCCGGCGGTGGCGGCCCGCTCCAGCACGTCGGGCTCGCTGCGTTGCAGCCAGGCGAGCAGCGGGGCGTGGCAGCCGGGGAACATCCCGGAGCCGGTGTGCGCGTACACCTCCTGCACGGTGCCGTCGGCGAGCCAGCCGGTGACGATGCCGGCGGCCCTGCCGTCCATCCACGACATCGCCGGGCGCACCGGCCGGCCCCGCTCGTCCCGCAGCCACAGCCCGTCGCCCTGCCCGGTGAGGGCCAGCGCGGCCGGCGGCACGTCCAGCGCGGCCACGGTCTCGCGCACCACCTCGGCGGCCGTGCGCAGCACGTCCTCGGGGTCCTGCTCGACCCGCCCGCCGGGCCCGCGGTCGAGCCGGCTGGCCCGGGACGCGGCGGCGAGCGGGGTGTCGTCGGGGCCGTAGGCCACCGCCTTGGTCACGGAGGTGCCGATGTCGACCCCGATGTAGGGGGCGCGGGCAGTGGCCGCGGTCATGCCGCCGGGCCTCCCGCCACCTCGGGGTTGGCGGGGTGCGCCAGCTTCTCGCCGCGCAGGAAGCGGCCCACCTCGCCGGCGGTGATGGCGGCCGCGCGGTGCGCCGTCTGCCGGGTGGCGCCCGCGAGGTGCGGGGCGGTGACGACGTTCGGCGCGGCGCCCAGGGGCCAGTCGGCCGGCGGCGGCTCGACGTCGTACACGTCCAGGGCCAGGGCCCGGAGCCTGCCGGACGCGAGGAGATCCGGCAGCGGGGCGTGGTCGAGGAGCGCGCCGCGCGCCGAGTTCACCAGTACCGCGCCGTGGGGCAGCAGCGCGAGACGCTCGGCGTCGATGAGGTGGCGGGTCTCGGGGGTGAGCCGCGCGTGCAGGCTGACGACGCTGCTGCGCCGCATCAGGTCGTCCAGCTCGACCGGCTCCACGCCGTCCGCGCGCACCGCCTGGGGATCCGCGTACGGGTCGGCGGCCAGCACGTGTGCCCCGAAGGCGCGCAGCACCCGGGCGACGATCCGGCCGATGGCGCCGTAGCCGACGAGGCCGACCGTGGCGCCGTCCAGCTCGCTGCCACTCTCGTCGTAGGCGTAGAAGTCGCCGCGCCAGCGGCCCCGTTTCAGCTCCGCGTCCGCGGTGGGGATGCGGCGCAGCGCGGCCAGCATCAGGCCGACGGCGAACTCCGCGGCGGCCGGGGCGTTGCGGCCCGGCGCGAAGCTGACGGCCACGCCGTGCCGGGTGGCCGCGTCCAGGTCCACGTTGACGGGGCCGCCCCGGCAGACGGCGACCATCCGCAGGGCGGGCCGGGCCGCGAAGACCCGGGCGGTGAACGGCGCCATCTGCGTCACGCACACCTCGGCGTCGCCCAGCGCGTCGATGAGCCGGTCCTCGGTGCCGCTGGCCTCCTGCACCCCGCCGACCGGTCCGAACGGCTCGTGCGGCCAGGGCAGGACCAGCTCCGCGACGTCGACCCGGGTGCCGTCCGCGGAGAGTTCCTCGTCGAGCGCCGCGCGGATCAGGTCCGGGCGGACGAAGTGGTCGCCGGCGGCGAGAATACGCATGGAGGGGGCCCTTCGTACGGGTGCGGGGGCGCGGACCGCGCGGACGGCGGAGGCGGCGAGGACAGGGGGACGGTCGGGAGCGGCACGGACGTCGGAGGGCGGCGCGGACGGTGGGGCCTGCCCGAACGCCGGGCGGGTGCCCGGCCATCACCGCCCTTGATAGATTTAACAGCCGTCACGTGAGGAATCAATGGACCGGTGTCCGCCGGGGGACACCCCGCCGGGACCGGGCCCCGCACCCCTGCGGCCCCCGGCACCTGCCCGGGCGGCCCGCGATGCCCCGAGGAGGCGCACGGATGCCCACGACGCCGGCGGATCCCGCCCGGCTGCTGCTGGTGCGGCACGGCGAGACCGTGTGGCACGCGGAGAACCGCTACGCGGGCATCTCCGACGTCGCCCTGACGGACCGCGGGGCGCGCCAGGCCGCCGCGCTCGGCGAGTGGGCGCTGCGGCGCGGCGCCGATGCCGTGGCCTGCTCCCCGCTCGCCCGCACCCGGGCCACCGCGCAGCCCGCCGCCGACCTGCTCGGGCTCCACCTTGAGGTGGTCCCCGAGCTGCGCGAGGTGGACTTCGGCTGGGGCGAGGGCCGCACCATCGCGGAGATGGCCGCCGAGGACGCCGAGGCGGTGCGCAGGTTCCGCGCGGACGCCGAGTCGGGCGCGTTCCCCGGCTCCGAGCCGCCGTCGGCCGCGGCGGCGCGCGCCACGGCCGCACTGCGCGCCCTGGCCGCCCGGCACCCCGGCGGCACCGTCCTGGTGGTGGCGCACAACACCCTGCTGCGGATCGCGCTGTGCGGCATGCTCGGCATCCCGGTCGGCCGCTACCGCCTGGTGCTGCCCCGGCTGGACAACGCCGCCGTCACCGAGATCCAGGTGTCCGGCGAGCACACCGCGCTCCTGTCCCTCAACGTGCCGACCTCGCCCGCCCCTTCGGCCCCGCCCGCCGGGACCCGCGCGGCAGGGCCGGGCGGGACACCGCCAGAGGACCCGGACCCAGGGGCGCCCCGCGCACCCCTCACCGGGACCGCCCGCGAGACTCCGCCCGCGCATGAGCCAGACTTGGGCGCATGACGACCGGTACGGCGAGCGGGTCTGCCCGCCCCCAGGACGCGCGCAGGCAGCTGATCACCGAGCACGTGCTGGCGCACGGCACCGCGACGGTCGCCGAGCTCTCGGAGCTGACCGGCGTGAGCGTGATGACGGTCCACCGCGACCTGGACGAGCTGGCCAGGCGCGGGGTGCTGCGGCGCTTCCGCGGCGGCGTGTCCGCACTGCCGTCCACCGTCTTCGAGAGCAACCTGGACTACCGGCTCGGGGTGAACGTCGCCGAGAAGGAGGCCATCGCGCTGGCCGCCGCCGACCTGGTGGAGCCCGGCATGTCGGTGATGCTAGACGACTCCAGCACCGCGCTGGCCCTGGCCAGGCTGCTGGTCGAGCAGACCCCGTTGACCGTGGTCACCAACGCCCGCAGGGTGGTGGACGTCTTCGCCGGCCGCGACGGGATCCGGCTGATCGCGCTCGGCGGCGAGTACTCCCACACCCACGACTCCTTCCTCGGGGTGCCGTGCGTGGAGGCCGTCGAGGCGCTCTCGGTCGACATGGTGCTGGTCTCCACCTCGGCCATGGACGCCCGCATGACGTACCACCAGGAGCAGGACGTGGTCCTCGTCAAGCGCGCCATGCTGGCCTCCGGCACCAGGAAGGCGCTGCTCATGGACCGCACCAAGCTGGCCAGGGCCGCGCTGCACAGGCTCGCGCCGGTCGGCGACTTCGACCACCTCGTGGTGGACGGCGGCATCGGCGGCGAACTCCTCGCCGAGTTGCGCGAGCACACCGACGTACGCGTGGCGGACCTCTCCTGATCCGGCCCGCTCCCACCGGCCCGCTCCCACCGGCCCGCTCCCACCGGCCCGCTCCCGCCGGACCGATCCCGCCCGCTCCGGCCGGAACTCTCAAGGGGACGTGTTAATTTCACAGCCATGATGTTCCATACGGGCGGTGGTGAGGCGGGCGGGCGGCCCCTGGTGCCCGTGGTGGCCGGCATCGACGTCGCCACCGCCGCGGTACGCGTGGTGTGCGCCGGCGCCCGCGGCGAGGTGCTGGCGGAGGGCGGTGCCCCGCTGCCGGACCCGGTACGCGGCCCGGGCGGGCGCAGCGAGCAGGACGCGCGGAGCTGGTGGCCCGCGACCGCGCAGGCGCTGCGGCAGGCCACGGCCGCGCTGCCGGGCCGCGGCCGGGAGGTGGTGGCCGTCGCCGTGTCCGCCACCTCGGGCACGCTGGTCGCCGCCGACGCCGACGGCACCCCGCTGGGCCCGGCGCTGATGTACGACGACCGGCGTGCCGCTGACGTCAATGCCCGCGCCCAGGAGCTGGGCGGGGACCGATGGCGCTCGCTCGGGCTGACCGTCGGCCCCACCGCCGCCCTCGGCCGCCTGGTCTGGTGCGTCCGGAACCACCCGGACACCCGCCACGTCCTCCACACCCCCGAGGTGCTCGGCCACCACCTCACGGGCGGCCCGGTCGCCGCCGACTGGAGCCACACCCTCAAGACGGGATACGACCCGCTCGCCGGCGAATGGGCCCACGAGGTGTTCGACGCGCTCGGCGTGCCGCCCGGCCTGCTGCCCCGGGTGCAGCCGCCCGGCTCGCAGGTGGGCACCGTGAGCCCGCAGACGGCGGCCGAGACCGGGCTGCCCGCGGGCTGCCGGGTCAGGCTCGGCATGACGGACGGCTGCGCGGGCCAGCTGGCCACCGGTGCGGTGGCGCCTGGCCAGTTCGTGGGCGTGCTCGGGACGACGTACGTCCTCAAGGGGGTGGCCAGGGACCTGGTCACCGACCCTGCGGGCGCGCTCTACAGCCACCGGCACCCGGACGGCTGGTGGCTGCCGGGCGGCGCGTCCAACACGGGTGGCGAGGCGCTCGCGGCTCAGGCCGCGGATCAGCCCGCCGCGGACCGCGCCCGGCGGCTGGCCGCGCTCGACGAGGCCGCCGAGGCGCGCGGGCCCGCGTCGCACGTGTGCTACCCGCTGCGCCGCGAGGGCGAGCGCTTCCCGTTCGTCGCCGGCGCGGCCCGCGGCTTCCGCACCGGCCCGCCGGAGGACGGCGCCGACCGGCACCGCGCCGTCCTGGAGGGCGTGGCCTTCGTGGAACGGCTCGCCCTGGAGCGGGTACGGGACCTGGGCGCCGAGGTGACGGGCCCGCTGCACGCCGCGGGCGGCGGCAGCCGCAGCCCGCTGTGGAACCGGATCCGCGCCACCGTCCTCGACCGCCCCCTGCGCGTCGTGGAGCGCGCGGAGACCGCCTTCGGCGCCGCGCTGCTCGCCGCCGCCGGCACCCTGCACCCCGACCTCACCACCGCCGCAGGCGAGATGACCGGCCCCGGCCGCCTCGTCGAGCCGCGCCGCGAGGAGAGCGCCGCGCTGGACGACTCCTACGGACGGTTCCGCGAGGAACTGGCCACGCGCGGCTGGCTGCCGTAGCCGCGGGGCTCACCGCGGCCGGCCCGGCTCACTCCGGCCCGAGTCCCCGTGCTCCGCCCGCACCGGGGCGGTGAGCAGCCCGCGCACGAGGTTGTCGATGAGGGCGTCGCCGAACTCCTCGGTGATCGGCTCGTCGGGGATCAGCAGCCGGTGGTAGCAGGCCCCCCAGAGCTGGTCGATCACGACCCGCGGGTCCGCGTCCGGGCGGATCTGGCCGCGCCGCTGGGCGCGCTCCAGCACGTCGAACGCCAGTCGCCTGCGGTGTGACGAGTAACGGTCGCGGAACGCTGCCGCCAGGTCGGGGTCGGTCTGGGCCTGGCCGATGAGTTCGGCGAGCACCCGGCCCGCGGGGGTGCGGCCGATCAGGTTGACGAACGCGTTGAGCTGCGTGCTCAGGTCCGCGACGACGTCACCGGTGTCGGGGAAGGCGAGGGTCTCCTCGACGGCGCGCATGTAGCCGTCCAGGGCCAGGGCGCCCTTCGAAGGCCACCACTTGTAGATGGTGGTCTTGCTGGCCCCCGCGACCTGGGCCACCCGTTCGATCGTGAAGGTGGCCATGCCCCCGTCGAGCAGCAGGGCGCCGGCCGCCCGGAGGATGTCGCCGCGTACCTCGTCGGCGGGCCGCCGGCCACGGCCCCTGCGGGCTCCCCCGGGGGCCGGGGAGGCGGGTGCGGTGCCGGAGCCGTTCGGTGCCGGGGACGCGCCGGAGCCGTCCGGGGTCGGTGCCAAGGCTGGGATCCTCTCGGTGTGCGTGGCGGCCGTGGGCGCGGCCGCCGACCCCCGGGGGGAGCGGGCGCGGCCGGCTCACCATGATGCCGGGTGCACGTCAGGCGGCGCCGCCGTTGACGTAGAGGACCTGGCCGTTGACCCAGCGGGCAGGGCCGGCGAGGAAGGAGACGGCGGCGGCGATGTCCTCGGGGTAGCCGAGGCGCTCCAGCGGCGGGACGCCGGCCAGCCGGTCGATGACCTGCTGGTCCTTGCCCTCCAGGAACAGCGGGGTGGCCGTGGGGCCCGGGGCGACGGCGTTGACGGTGATGTCCCGGCCGCGCAGCTCCTTGGCGAGGATCATCGTCATGGCGTCCACCGCGCCCTTGGTGGCCGCGTAGGCGGTGTAGCCGGGCAGCGCGAGCTTGGCGACGCTGGTGGAGAAGTTGATCAGCGCGCCGCCGCGGCGCAGCCGGCGCGCGGCCTGCTGGGTGACCACGAAGGTGCCGCGCACGTTGGTGCGGTGCATCCGGTCGAAGTCGGCGAAGTCCAGCTCGACCAGGGGCGACAGCAGCATGATGCCCGCTGTGTGGACCACCACGTCGATCCCGCCGAAGGCCTCCTCGACGTGGTCGAACACCGCGGTGACCTCGGCCTCGTCGGCCACGTCCGCCTTGAGGGCCTCGGCGGTGCCGCCCGCCTCGTTGATCGCGGCGACGGTCTTCTCGGCCCGGTCAGGGTTGCCCGCGTAGCCGATCACCACCGTCATCCCGTCGGCCGCGAGCCGCTCGGCGACCACCCTGCCGATGCCGCCGGAGCCTCCGGTGACGACGGCGACGCGTGACGACGGGCTGCCCTGGGTGGTGTTCTCCGTGGCGCTCTCCGCGATGGCCATGACTCCGTCCTTCCGGCCTGTGGGCCCCTTCGGTCCCTTCGGCCTTGTCGGTCGCTTCGGTTCGAGGCGCCCTGGTGCGTTCCGGGGTCCTCCCCAGACCTCTTGTGGACGCCACGTTCATATAAGCACGAATATGAACGTGGCGTCCATATCTCGCGGGGGTCACTCCCCTTCTGTGGTGCGGCTCACGTGCCCGTGCCGTTCTTGACGCTGCTTCCGGCCCCTTCTACATTGCTCCCGTAGCTTCCATATAACAGAATCTAACTTCCGTAATGCGGAATATAAAAAGTTGCTCACCGCGGGGCGCGACGGGAGCGGCGAAGCCAACAGCCGAAGCAGGAGCAGAACATGGCCCGTATGACCGCTGCCCGTGCGGCAGTCGAGATCCTGAAGCGCGAGGGCGTCAGCCAGGCCTTCGGCGTGCCGGGCGCCGCGATCAACCCCTTCTACGCACAGCTCAGGGCCGCCGGCGGGATCCAGCACACGCTGGCCCGGCACGTCGAGGGCGCCTCGCACATGGCCGAGGGCTACACCCGCACCCGCCCCGGCAACATCGGGGTGTGCATCGGCACCTCGGGCCCGGCCGGCACGGACATGCTCACCGGCCTGTACTCGGCGAGCGGCGACTCCATTCCGATCCTCTGCATCACCGGGCAGGCCCCCACCGCGGTGATCCACAAGGAGGACTTCCAGGCCGTCGACATCGCCTCGATCGCCGCCCCGGTGACCAAGATGGCCGTCACCGTGCTGGAGGCCGCGCAGGTCCCCGGCGTCTTCCAGCAGGCATTCCACCTGATGCGCTCAGGGCGGCCCGGGCCGGTCCTCGTCGACCTGCCGCTGGACGTCCAGCAGACCGAGATCGAGTTCGACCCGGACACCTACCAGCCGCTGCCCGTCTACAAGCCCGCCGCGTCCCGCGCCCAGATCGAGAAGGCACTCGCGCTGCTGAACGCCTCCGAGCGACCGCTGATCGTCGCCGGCGGCGGCGTCATCAACGCCGACGCCGCGGAACTGCTCGTGGAGTTCGCCGAGCTGACCGGGGTGCCCGTGGTGCCGACCCTGATGGGCTGGGGCGCCATCCCGGACGACCACGAGCTGAACGCCGGCATGGTCGGCCTGCAGACTTCGCACCGCTACGGCAACGCCACCTTCCTCCAGTCGGACTTCGTGCTCGGCATCGGCAACCGCTGGGCCAACCGGCACACCGGCAAGCTCGACGTCTACACCGCGGGACGCACCTTCGTGCACGTCGACATCGAGCCCACGCAGCTCGGCAGGATCTTCGCCCCCGACCTGGGCATCGCCTCGGACGCCGGCGCGGCCCTGGAGCTGTTCGTCCAGGTCGCCCGGGAGCTGAGGGACGCCGGGCGGCTGCCGGACCGCTCCGAGTGGGCCGAGGGGGTCCAGGAGCGCCGGGCCCGGCTCCAGCGCCGCACCCACTTCGACGACATCCCCATCAAGCCGCAGCGTGTCTACGAGGAGATGAACAAGGCCTTCGGACCCGAGACCCGCTACGTCTCCACCATCGGCCTCTCGCAGATCGCCGGCGCCCAGATGCTACACGTCTTCCGGCCCCGGCACTGGATCAACTGCGGCCAGGCCGGCCCGCTCGGCTGGACCGTGCCGGCCGCGCTCGGCGTCGCCGTGGCCGATCCGGACAACCCCGTCGTGGCGCTCTCCGGCGACTACGACTTCCAGTTCCTGCTGGAGGAGCTGGCCGTCGGCGCGCAGCACCGGATCCCGTACGTCCACGTCCTGGTGAACAACTCCTACCTCGGCCTGATCCGCCAGGCGCAGCGCGGGTTCGACATGGACTTCCAGGTCAACCTGGAGTTCCGCAACATCAACTCGCCCGAGCTGGGCGTCTACGGCGTCGACCACGTGAAGGTCGTCGAGGGGCTCGGCTGCAAGGCCCTGCGGGTCACCGACCCGAGCGAGCTGGCCGCCGCGTTCGAGGAGGCCGCCAAGCTCGCCGAGGAGTACCGGGTGCCGGTGGTCGTGGAGGCGATCCTGGAGCGGATCACCAACATCTCCATGAGCGGCACCAACGACATCGGCAACGTCGTGGAGTTCGAGGAGATCGCCACCGAGCCCTGGCACGCGCCGACCTCGATCAAGCCGCTGAAGGCCTGACGGGTGAAGGCCGACGCGTGGCCTGATGCCTGATGGCCTGACGCGTGAAGGGCGGATGCTTGATGGCCTGACGCGCCGGCACCCGGCACGCGCCGGCGCATGGTTCGCCGGCGGACGGCGGACGGCCGGCGCGCGGCCGGTGACCGGCCGGAGGCGTCCCGGTCCGGCCCGATGTGCGGCGGGCCGGACCGGGGCCGGCGCCCGGTGCACGGGCGCCGGGGCGGAACGCGACGGGCCCGGCCCGCCGGCTGCGTGCCGGAGGGCCGGGCCCGTGCGCGGTCCCGCGCGCGTGGTGCGCCCGCGTGGACCGGGGTGCTGCGGCGGCGGTCAGACGGTGCCGGACCGGCCGCGGGGATCAGCCCGTGCCGGTCAGACGGTGCCGGACCGGCCGCCGGGATCAGCCCGTGCCGTCAGACGGTGCCGATCGCCGGGTCGCTCGTGCTGACCTCGCCCGTCTCCACGTGGCCCGCGAGGCGCCGCAGGAAGGCGTCGTCGCGGCTGGAGGTCACCGACAGGTCGTACCAGCCGTGCACGCTGCTCGTACGCGCCGTGTGCACGGCGCTCGCGCCGGGCCGCAGCTGGTACGAGGCCGGGTGCTCCTTGCCGTAGCCGTCCCGGACGGTCAGCTTCACGGTGGCCGTGCCGTGGTTGGTCAGCTCCAGCTCCACCTGGCCGTGCTTCGTGTGCCGCGCGGTCACCTCGGGGCCCTGGCCGGCGTGGCCGGCGAACTGGCGCACGAAGCCGTTCGGGCCGTGCACCGACGCGTCGTACGCGCCGTCCGCGGCCGCGATGTGCAGGCCCCCGGAGAGCTTCTTGCCCGCGTCCACGGTGTACGTCCAGGGGCCGCCGGTGAGGGCCGTGGAGGTCACGTAGAACTGCGCGCCCGCCTCGCCGTGGCTGGCGAAGTCGATGCGCAGCGTGTCCGCCGCCTGCGCGCCGGCGTCCGCCGCGAGGTCGTAGGGCAGCGGCAGGGCGGGGCGCAGGCCGCGCTCCTGGCGGGGCAGCGCCGGGTCGGCGGGCGGCGTGGGCACGTAGTCGTCGTGCCGGTCGCCGTCCGGCGGCTGGTAGCCGTCGGTGGCCGGCAGGGCGGGGAAGCGGGTGTCCTTGCCCGAGAAGTCGAACGCGGAGGTCAGGTCGCCGCAGACGGTGCGGCGCCAGGGCGACACGTTCGGCTCGTGCACCCCGAAGCGCTTCTCGATGAACCGGATGATCGAGGTGTGGTCGAACACCTCGGAGCAGACCCGGCCGCCCTTGCTCCACGGCGAGACGACCAGCATCGGCACGCGCTGCCCGAGGCCGTAGGTGCCGGCGACGCTGGTGCTGGAGCCCGTGGGCGTGTAGACGTCGGGGCCGACGTCCACCGTCGAGCCGCCCTGGTCCTTGGAGGCCGCCGGGTACGGCGGGACGACGTGGTCGAAGAAGCCGTCGTTCTCGTCGTAGGTGAGGAGCAGCACGGTCTTGGACCACACGTCCGGGTCGGACGTCAGCGCGTCGAGGACCTGGGAGACGTACCAGGCACCGTAGTTCGCGGGCCAGTTGGGGTGCTCGGTGAACGCCTCGGGCGCGGCGATCCAGGAGACCTGCGGCAGCTTGCCGGCCTTCACGTCCGCCTTCAGGACGTCGAAGAGGCCGTCGCCCGCCCTGGCGTTCGTGCCGGTGCGCGCCTTGTCGTAGAGCGGGTCGCCGGGGGCGGCATTGCGGTACTGGTCGAAGTAGAGCAGCGAGTTGTCGCCGTAGTTGCCGCGGTAGGCGTCCTCGATCCAGCCCCAGGAGCCGGCCGCGTCGAGGCCGTCGCCGATGTCCTGGTAGATCTTCCAGGAGACCCCGGCCTGCTCCAGGCGCTCGGGGTACGTGGTCCAGGAGTAGCCGGCCTCGTCGTTGCCGAGGACCGGGCCGCCGCCCTTGCCGTCGTTGCCGGTGTAACCCGTCCACATGTAGTAGCGGTTCGGGTCGGTCGAGCCGAGGAACGAGCAGTGGTACGAGTCGCAGATGGTGAAGGAGTCCGCGAGCGCGTAGTGGAAGGGGATGTCCTCACGGGTCAGGTAGGCCATCGTGGTGGAGGACTTCGCCGGTATCCACTTGTCGTACTTGCCCTGGTTGACGGCGGCGTGGGTGTCGTTCCAGCCGTGCGCCAGGTCCTGGATGAACTGGAGGCCCAGGTTGTCCGCGTCGGGCCGGAACGGCAGCACGTCCTTCGAGCCGTCCGACTGGTACCAGACCGGCTTGCCGCTGGGCAGCGTCACGGGCCGCGGGTCACCGAAGCCGCGCACGCCGCGCAGGGTGCCGAAGTAGTGGTCGAAGGAGCGGTTCTCCTGCATCAGGACGACGACGTGCTCGACGTCCCGGATCGAGCCCGTGCGGCGGTTCGCGGGGATGTCCGCGGCACGGGCGATGCTGGCGGACAGCGACGTCAGCGCGGTCGCGCCGGCGGTGCCGCCCGCAAGCTGCATGAAGCGTCTGCGGTTGATGGCGGTCATGAACGGACCTGCTCTTTCTTGCGTGCCGGGACGTCGTCGGTGCGGGGGGAAGCGGCGTCAGTCTCGCCATGTGATCGAGAACTGTCCACGGCGCCCAGGGGAAACGGAGGGGAAACCTCCACCAACGTCCGGGTACGCGGGCCCCATTTGGGCCGAGGCGAACGCGGGGCTGCGCCCCGGCCCTCTCATGGGGCGCGAGGACGATCGGGCCTTGGACGGTCGGATCTACCCGGGCCCACCCAGGGGCGCGGGGCCGGCCGGCCCTGCCCCGGCCCACCCAGGGGCGCGGGGAACTGCGCGAGCAACCACACCGGCCGGTGGTCCGGAGACGGCAGAGACTGCCCCTTTGGGCCGGTGGCGACCTGCAAGGTCGCGTTGTGGCCGGGCGCTCCCCCACTGCCTGAAGGGCGTGGGAGGTACCCCCACCGCGCGCCCCTGCGCAGGCCGGGGTGGACCCGGCGTCAAACGGCGCCCCCCAAGGGGGCGCTGGGCCGGGCCGTGGCGGCGCATGGGCGCGACAGGGCAGGTGTCAGCGCCGCCACGGCCCGGGGTCAAGGGAGGTGAGGAGACCTCAGACCTCGTTGCCGGAGAGCCGTTCCACCGCGCGCAGCAGCGCGGAGTGGTCAAGACCGCCGTCGCCCTGCGCCCGCAGCGAGGCGACGAGCTGGGCGACGACGGAACCGGTGGGCAGCACGGCGCCGACGGCACGCGCCGCGTCCGTGACGATGCCCATGTCCTTGTGGTGCAGCTCGATGCGGAAGCCCGGCTTGAAGTCCCGGTTCAGGAAGTTGCCCCGCTTGCGGGCCAGCACCGTGGAGCCGGCCAGGCCCCCGCCGAGCACGTCGAGCGCGGCCTGAAGGTCCACCCCGGACTTCTCCAGGAACACCACGGCCTCCGCGCAGGCCTCGATGTTGACGGCGACGATGAGCTGGTTGGCGGCCTTCACGGTCTGGCCGGAGCCGTGCGGCCCGCAGAGCACGATGGTCTTGCCGAGCACGTCGAAGATCGGCTTCGCGGCGTCGAAGTCGGCCGCCTCGCCGCCGACCATGATGGAGAGCACCGCCTCGATCGCGCCGGCCTCGCCCCCGGAGACCGGGGCGTCCAGCACGCGGACGCCCTTCTCGCGCGCGGCGGCGGCCAGGTCGATCGACGTGCCCGGGGTGATCGAGGACATGTCGATCAGCAGGGCGCCGTCGCGGGCGTTCTCCAGGATGCCGTCAGGGCCGTACGCGACCGCCTCGACCTGCGGGGAGGCGGGCACCATCGTGATGATCACGTCCGCCTCGCGGACCGCTTCAGCGATCGAGGCCGCCGCCGTGCCGCCCGCGGCGGCGAGCCGCTCCAGTTTCTCGGGCTCCAGGGTGAATCCGGTGACCGGGTAGCCGGCCTTGATCAGGTTCTCCGACATCGGCGAGCCCATGATGCCGAGACCGATCCAGGCGACGCGGGGCAGGGCGGCGCCGACGGAGGAAGTGTTCGGGTCGGGAGTGCTGCTGGTGGTCATGAGGGTGCCTCTCCGGATGCGTTGCTGCGTGTGGGAGCGCCGTGGGCCGGCGGTGCGGGCCGCCGGCGCGGTGGCGTCAGCGTGCCGCCCGGGCCTTGCCGGGCAGCCAGTCGAACGCCTCCGCGCTCGGCCGGTCCCCGGGCTTGTACTCCAGCCCGATCCAGCCGTCGTAGCCGGCCTTGCGGAGCCGCCCGAGCAGGTCGTCGAGCGGCAGGGAGCCGGTGCCGGGCGCGCCGCGGCCGGGGTTGTCCGCGATCTGCACGTGGGCCGTGCGGTCCGTGTACCGGTCGATGACCGCGGGCAGGTCCTCACCGTTCATGGAGAGGTGGTACAGATCCATCAGGAAGCGGGCGTTGTCCAGGCCGGACAGCTCGTTCACCCGGTCCACGACCTCGATGGCCTTCGGCGCGCTGACGATCGGGCAGCGCGGCGACTCGGGGCGGTTGAGGGCCTCGATCAGCAGGGTGGCGCCGATGCGGTCGGCTGCCCGGGCGGCGATCCGCAGGTTCTCCAGCGCCAGGGCGTCCTGCTCCGCCGGGTGCACGCCGTCGACGCGGTTGCCGTACAGCGCGTTCAGCGCGCGGCAGCCGAGCGAGGCGGCGAAGTCGGCGGCCACGTCCACGTTGGCGCGGAACTTCTCCGACTCGGCGCCGGGGATCGACAGCGCGCCGCGGTCGGGGCCGGGGAGCTGCCCGGCGTAGAAGTTCAGCCCCACCAGCCACACCCCCGCGTCCTCGATGGCGCGCCGCACGGCGTCCAGCTCGGACTTCTCGGGCGTGGGCGTCTCGACCCAGGGCCACCACAGCTCGACCGCGCCGAACCCCGCGGCCGCGGCGGCGGCCGGGCGCTCCAGGAGGGGCAGCTCCGTGAACAGAATGGAGAGGTTCACGTCGTAGCGGTGGCTCGTGAGGGAGCCGGGGCCGGTGCGGTCCGCGGAAGGGGTGCCGGACGCGCCTGCCGGCTGCGCGGGATCGGAGGGGGACGGCGTGGGGTCCGAGGGAGGCGGTGCCATGAGCGGGCGGCGCTCCTTCCGTATATCGGAAGTATAATTTTGCTGTACGGAAAGCCTGCCGCTGTCGCTCGCCGCTTGTCAAGGGGCGTGCGGCGGGCCGGACCGGCCGGACCGAAACCGCCCAAGCCCCTGCGAACCCGCCCGGAAGCCCAGGGCCCCGGAGGCCGTCGACCGCCCGGACCTGGCCGGAGCACGTCATGTGCCCGCCGTGCCGGGCCCGGGGCGCATAGCCTGCTGCGCGGCGCCCGCGCACCGGCGGGGACCGGCGCCGCCGTCCCCCGCCGGACGGCGCGGTGTGCACGGGGCGCGCGTGCCCCGCCCGTGCGCGGCACGCGGTACAGGCAACGGCATTCGGTTCCGACGTTGGAGGTACGGCAGTGCGATCGCAAGGATGTGTCCATGAGCGCTGAGACCGCCCGGCGCCCCGCGGGCGCGACCGTGGGGGTGCCCCGGGAGAGGGGAGCCGGCGAGCGCCGGGTCGCCCTCGTGCCGAAAGTCATCGAACGGCTCCGCGGCTCGTGCGGAGCGGTGGTCGTGGAGCCCGGGGCCGGACTCGGCGCCCTGATCCCCGACGAGATGTTCGCCGCCGCGGGCGCCACCATAGGCGACCCCTGGGCGTGCGACGTGGTGGTGAAGGTCGCCCCGCCGACCGCGGAGGAGACCGCCCGGCTGCGCTCCGGCGCCGCCCTCGTCGGCTTCCTCGCCCCACTGGTCGACCCCGCGGCCGTCGAGGCCCTGCGCGCCGCCGGCGTCCTGGGCTTCGCCATGGAGTCCGTGCCGCGGATCTCCCGCGCGCAGTCCATGGACGCCCTGTCGTCGCAGGCGAACGTCGCCGGCTACAAGTCCGTGCTGCTCGCGGCGGAGCGCTCCACCCGGTTCTTCCCGATGCTGACCACCGCGGCCGGCACCGTGAAGCCCGCGACCGTCCTGGTGCTGGGCGTCGGCGTGGCCGGCCTCCAGGCGCTCGCCACCGCCAAGCGCCTGGGCGCCCGCACCACCGGCTACGACGTGCGCCCCGAAGTCGCCGAGCAGGTGCGGTCGCTGGGCGCCCAGTGGCTCGACCTCGGCATCGAGGCGGCCGGCGAGGGCGGCTACGCCCGCGAGCTGACCGGCGACGAACGGGCCGAGCAGCAGCGCCGCCTGGAGCGTGCCATCACCGGCTTCGACGTCGTGATCACCACGGCGCTGGTGCCGGGCCGCAAGGCGCCGACCCTCGTCACCGCGGAGGCCGTGAAGGGCATGCGCCCCGGCAGCGTGGTCGTCGACCTGGCGGGCGAGAGCGGCGGGAACTGCGCGCTGACCGAGCCCGGCGAGAGCGTCGTCAGGCACGACGTCACCATCGCCGCCCCGCTCAACCTGCCGGCGACCATGCCGGAGCACGCCTCGGAGCTGTACGCGCGCAACGTCGCGGCGCTGCTGGGGCTGATCCTCGACGAGGACGGTGCCGTCGCACCGGACTTCTCGGACGAGGTCCTTGCCGCGTCCTGCGTCACACGAGGGGAGTCCTGATGGAGTCGGGCAGCCTGCTGGCGAACATCGCGATCCTGGTCCTGGCCGGGTTCGTCGGCTTCGCCGTCATCTCGAAGGTGCCGAACACCCTGCACACCCCGCTGATGTCCGGCACCAACGCCATCCACGGCATCGTGCTGCTCGGCGGCCTCACCGTGCTCGGCGAGCTGCGGAACCCGTCCGTACTGGACTCCGCCGTCCTGGTGATCGCGATCACCTTCGGCATGATCAACGTCGTCGGCGGCTTCCTGGTGACCGACCGGATGCTCGGGATGTTCAAGTCCCGTCCGGCGGCCCGGAAGGCGGAGGGGGTCGCCCAGCCACCGGACGCCGGGCGGGGCACGGGCGTGGACCGGAGCACGGGCGCGGGCCCGAGCGCGGACCGCGGGGCGAGCACGGACCGGAAGGCGGGCGAGTGATGGACACGGTGGTCCGCGTTCTCTACATCATCGCGTTCGCCCTCTTCATCTACGGCCTGTCCGGGCTGACCGGACCCAGGACGGCGGTGCGCGGCAACCAGACCGCCGCCGTGGGCATGCTGGTCGCGGTCGTGGCGACGCTGCTGCGGGTCGACCACAACTGGGCCCTGATCGTGGTGGGCCTCGTCGCCGGGGCGCTGCTCGGCGTGCCCGCCGCCCGGCGGGTCCGGATGACCGCGATGCCGCAGATGGTGGCGTTGTTCAACGGCGTCGGCGGCGGCGCGGTCGCCCTCATCGCCTGGTCGGAGTTCCGCACCTCGGACGGGTTCACCGGCAGCGCCGGCTACGTCGTCGTGGCCTCGATGTTCGCCGCGCTCGTCGGGTCCGTCTCCTTCTGGGGCTCGCTGGTGGCCTTCGGCAAGCTCCAGGAGGTCCTGCCCGGCCGCCCGGTGGGGCTCGGCCGGGTGCAGAGCTACGTGAACGTCCTGCTGCTCGCCGTCGGCGTGGTGTGTGCCGTGGTGGCGGGGCTCGGCGGGGCGTCCCAGGTGTGGGTGATCCTGGTGCTGGTGCTCGCCGCGGTGCTCGGCGTCATGGTCGTCATCCCGATCGGCGGCGCCGACATGCCCGTCGTCATCTCGCTGCTGAACGCCCTCACCGGGCTCTCGGCCGCGGCGGCGGGCCTGGCGCTCGACAACACCGCGATGATCGTCGCGGGCATGATCGTCGGCGCCTCCGGCTCCATCCTCACCAACCAGATGGCCGTCGCCATGAACCGCACGATCCCGGCGATCGTGGCCGGCGGCTTCGGCGGGGGAGGCACGCTTCCGGGCGGCGCCGGCGCGGACGTGGACCGCACCGTGCGCTCCACGTCCGCCGCGGACGCCGCCATCCAGATGGCCTACGCGGCGCAGGTGATCGTCGTGCCCGGCTACGGCATGGCGGTGGCGCAGGCCCAGCACGCGGTGAAGGACATGGCCAAGCTGCTGGAGGGCAAGGGGGTGGAGGTCAAGTACGCCATCCACCCGGTGGCCGGCCGGATGCCCGGCCACATGAACGTGCTGCTCGCCGAGGCGGACGTCTCCTACGACGCGCTCAAGGAGATGGACGAGATCAACGACGAGTTCGCGCGTACCGACGTCACGCTGGTGATCGGCGCGAACGACGTCACGAACCCCGCCGCGCGCACGGATCCGTCGAGCCCGATCCACGGCATGCCGATCCTCAACGTCGACGAGTCCCGCCAGGTCATCGTCCTCAAGCGGTCGATGAGCAGCGGCTTCGCCGGCATCGACAACCCCCTCTTCTACGCCGACCGCACGACGATGCTCTTCGGCGACGCGAAGAAGTCCGTCCTGGAGGTGACGGAAGAACTCAAGGCGCTGTGACCCTGGTTGTGGCGCCCTCGACGCACCGGCCGGCGGTCCGGCCACGACCTCGTCTGCCCTTTTGGGACGGTGACGACCTGACCGCGTCGTCGTGGCTGGCCGCGCAGTTCCCCGCGCCCCTGAGTGGGCCAGGGTTGGCCCCGGCGCCAACGGCGCCCCCAAAGGGGCGCGGGGAACTGCGCGAGCAACCCAGACGACACCGCCGGATCACCACCGTCCCAAAGGGGCAGACGCGGTCATGGCCGGGCTACCGGCAGGAGGTGGGTTGCGGCCGCGGCGGAACCGGGGTGCCTGGCGGCACGAGGGTCACCAGGGAAGCGTCCCCTGCGCGTCGAAGTACCCCCCGGTGGGGCCGTCCGGCCCGATCTGGGCCATCCGCACGATGATCTCGGCCCCCTCCTCGACCGTCTGCGTACCGGTGTTGCCGTTCAGATCGGTCTTGGTGAAGCCGGGCTCGACGGAGTTGATCCGCATGTTCGGGTACGCCTTGGCGTACTGGATGGTGATCACGTTCACCACCATCTTCGAGGCCGGGTACGCCACGCCCGGGTAGGTGTGCGTGGGGGTGCCGGGCTCGGTGATCCGGGCCAGTGACCCCAGGCCGCTGCTGAGGTTGACCACGACCGGCGCGGCCGAACGCTCCAGCAGCGGCAGGAACGCGTGCAGGACCCGCACCGTGCCGAAGACGTTCGTCTCGAACGTCCGGCGCACGATGTCGGGCGTCAGGTCCGCCGGGCCGATCACGCTGTTGCCGGGGCCCCGCTCCTCGACGCCCGCGTTGTTGACGAGCACGTCGAGGCCGCCGCCGGCCTCGACGGCCCGCGCCGCGGCGGCCACCGACTCGTCGTCGGTGGTGTCGAGCAGGACCAGCCGCGCCCCGAGCTCCGCGGCGGCCCGGCGCCCGCGCTCGGGGTCCCGGCAGCCGATGTAGACGGTGTGGCCGGCCGCGATGAGCCGGCGGGCGGCCTCGAAGCCGAGGCCCTTGTTCGCTCCGGTGATCAATGTCGTCGTCATGGGATCCAGCGTGCGACGCCACCCCGTGACCAGCCAGGACCCGGATCCTCATGGGACTGCTGGTACCAGGCCGGGCGGGCGCCGGCGGGTGCACACTGGGCTGCGTGACGACGGCTGAGTTCGGAAGGGCGCTGCGGCGCTGGCGGGAGAGGGTCCCGCCGGGCGCCGCCGGGCTGCCCGCGGGCGGCCAGCGGCGCGCTGCCGGGCTGCGCCGCGAGGAGCTGGCCCTGCTGGCCGGGATCTCGGTCGACTACGTCATCCGCCTCGAACAGGGCCGGGCGACCAACCCGTCACCCGGTGTCGTCGAGGCCCTGGCCAGGGCGCTGCGGCTGTCGCCGGACGAGCGCGCGTACCTGTTCCGGGCGGCCGGTCTCGCCGAGCCGGGACCGGACCTGGTCCCCGGATACATCACGCCGAGCGTCCAGCGGATGCTGGACAGGCTGGTCGGCGTGCCCGTCGGCGTCTGGGACGCCGCCTGGACCATGCTCATGGCCAACCCGCCCTACGCGGCCCTCATGGGCGACCCGTCCGGCTGGCGCGGCCACGAGCGCAACGGCGTGTGGCGCACCTTCCTCGGCCCCGGCTCCCGGGTCCGGCAGAGCCCCGAGGAGCGGCGCGACCTCCAGGCGGTCCAGGTGGCGGACCTGAGGGAGACCGCGGGCCGCTACCCGAACGACCCGGGCCTGCGGGAGCTGATCGCGGAGCTGCACGCGAAGAGCGCCCGGTTCGCCGAGCTGTGGGACGGGGGCGCCGTGCAGGTGCACAGGGCCGCGCGCAAGACCGTCGAACACCCCCAGGTGGGCCTGCTGACGCTGGACTGCGACGTGCTCAGCGTGGCGGGCAGCGACCTGCGCATGATGGTCTACACGGCCGAGCCCGGCACCACCGACGAGGAGCGCCTCGCGCTCGTCCTCACCCTGGGCCTCCAGGAACTCGGAGTCCGTTAGGGTCGTCCCGGAGCGAAGAGGGGCACACCGGCCGGCGATGCGTCCCGCGCAGCGGCGAGAAGGCCGGGCGTCCGCGGGGAGGGCCCCCGGCCGCGGCCTCTCACGCGGCAACCGGCAGCACGCGCAGGCCGCAGCGAGGATCCTGGGAGCACCCGTGCGATTGACAGTGGAGTTCACCACCGAACCCTTCGACCTGGACGAGCCTCCCGGCCACGCCCTGGTCGCCCGTGACGTCATCCAGGACGCGGAACTGGACGCCTTCGACATAGGCCCCTTCGGCAACACCGTGGAGGGCGAGGCGTCCGCCGTCCTCGGCGCCATCGACGCGCTGCTGCGCCGCACCCTCGACGCCGGGGCGACCCGCATCTCGCTCCAGGTCAACGTGGCCGCCGAGGAGGACCGTTGACCGGCGGCACCGACGAGCCGTTCGCCCGGGCCGTCAAACCCCTCGTGGACGCCATGGGCGCCCAGATGCTGCCGCCCGCGCAGGCCGGCCCCGACGACATCGTGCTGTCCTGGCAGGGCAGACAGGTCGTCGCCGTCCGCCTGCCCCAGCTCGCCGACTCCCTGGACCGCATCCTCGCCGCGCTGGAGCGCGAGCACGGCGGGCCGCTCGCGGACCTCGACCGCAGGACGAAGCAGAAGGTCGTACGGCAACTGGAGGCACGCGGCGCGTTCTCGGTACGGCACGGCGTCGAGACCGTCGCCACGGCCCTGGGCGTCAGCCGCTTCACCGTCTACAACTACCTCAACAGGGAGCAGGCGAAGGGCTCCGGGTGACCCGGGCCAGCGGACGTGGCGGCAGCGGGCCGCGGCGGGGCGGCGGACCCCGTCGGGCGTGCTCGTCGCCGATCACGGCACACGCTGCACCGAACCCCGGTGCGTTCTGCCCCCGTGGCTGCCCCGGCGGACTCTGTCCACGCGTGCGTACGGCTGGTAGGGAGGAGAGGAGCCCTGGGAGGTCTCTTGCCCTCACACGCGCACCCATTACCGAGCACCGCCGCGGACAGGCCGCACTCAACGCCCCGTACCGCCTCGGTGACACCAGCCGCGCCGACGATCGCCGCCCTGCAACGCACGGTCGGCAACGCTGTCGTCCAACGGATGCTGCGGCGCAACAACTTCAGCACGGCGACCCGGACGGCCATGCCCGTGGCCCAGGGGCAACACCGCAGGCACATCGTCCCGCACCACGCGATGAAAGGCGCGCTGCAGAACTGGTGGGACTCCAAAGGCTCCCAGACCGCCGGAAACAACACGCAGCTCAATTCCCTGCGCGATGTCCAGGGCCTGCTGGACTCGATGAACAACAACACCAGCAACCTGTGGCCGGGGCAGGGAGCCGCCAACAGCGCGATCGGAATGCTCGCCCACCACATGCCGGATCTCATCGATGAGATCAGCAGGCAACACCTGGCCGGTCAGGAGGCGTACGACGTCATCGCCCAGTACTCCGGCTTCCAGCAGAACACCCAGCAGCAACTCGCCGACCCCATCTTTGAATTCGTGCGGAACCAGGCAAACCCGAGAGAAGTCGTACGGTTCCTCAAGCAGGTGCAGCTGAACGCGGAAATCGACATGCCGTCCGGGAACCCGCAGGCGTCCGTGATGGCTTGGCAGGATCTGCGAGGGCGATTCGAACGGCTCCAGAACGATCCCGTACGCCACACGGAGGCTCACGTCCTCAGCCTCTACCAGGACTTCATGAACATGCCCGCTCCCGTCTGAGACCGCCGCGTCCTCGGGAGTCCGGGCCGCACCGCCCTTCCGGCCCTGGTACGCGGCGCCGGCACGGCCCCGGGGCCCGCGGCGACGGCTCTGCTCGTCCGGTGGGTGCGACGGGGGTGGCGCGGCACCGGGGCACCCCGGTGGCGGCGGACCGCCCCGACGGCCGAGGCCCTAGACTCTGCCGCACTCTGCCGGGGGAACCGGCGACGGGGGAAGGTGTGGGGGATGCTGGAAGCCGCTCCGTTGCAGCCGGGCGACCCGGGGGAGGTGCCCGGCTACCGGCTGGAGGGCAGGCTCGGGGAGGGGGCGCAGGGCGTCGTCTTCCTCGGGCGCGATCCGGCCGGCGGCCCTGCCGCGGTGAAGGTGCTGCACGCCCGCCTCTCCGGTGACGACCAGGCACGCCGCAGGTTCCTCCAGGAGATAGCCGCCGCCAAGCACGTCGCCGGGTTCGGCACGGCCCGGGTGCTGGACGCCGACGCGAGCGGGGACCGCCCGTACGTGGTGAGCGAGTACGTCGACGGGCCCTCGTTGCAGAAGCTGGTGGCCGAGCAGGGGCCGCGCACGGGCGGCGCTCTGGAGCGGCTCGCCGTGGGCACAGCGATGGCGCTGACCGCGATCCACCGGGCCGGGGTCGTGCACCGCGACCTCAAACCGGGCAACGTCCTGCTCGGGCCCGACGGCCCCCGCGTCATCGACTTCGGGATCGCCCGCGCGCTGGCCGGAGCGCCCACCCTCACCGCCGGAGCCGTCGGCACGCCCGCGTACATGGCGCCCGAACAGCTCGGCCGGGGCGAGACAGGCCCCGCGGCCGACGTCTTCGCCTGGGCCTGCACGATGGTCTACGCGGCCACCGGCGCGCCGCCGTTCGGGAACGACACCGTCGCCGCCGTGATGACCCGGGTGCTGACCGCCGAGCCCGACCTGTCCGGTGTGCCCGCGCCGCTCGCCGGTGTCGTCGCCGCCTGCCTGGCCAAGGACCCCGCCGCACGCCCCGGCATCCGGCAGGTGCTGGACCGGGTGCTCGGCGAGCCGGAGGGCGGCGGCGCGGCATCCGCCCCGGTGCCGCCGACGGCCACCACCGTGGACAGCGGCCCCACGGCTCCGTCCGCCACCGCGGTGGACACCGGCCCGCACGCTCCCACCGCCACCACCGTGGACCCCTCGCCCGCCGCCACCGCCCCGCCGGACCCGTCGGCCGCCACCGTCACGCGCGTGCCGCTGTCCACCCCGCCGCCGCCCACCGCACCGCCCGCGGTGCCGCCGGCCGCCGAGTCGCCGGCGGCCGGCGGGAAGCGCCGGCGGTGGCCCGTGGTCGTCGGAGGGGTGGCCGTCCTCGCCGTGCTCGCGGGCGCCGGCGTCTGGTGGCTGGGCGGGGGTGACGAGCAGAAGTACACCAAGCTGACCGAGAGCGGCTGCCGGATGGTCACGGCGGCGACCGCCCGGAAACTGGTCCCGCAGGCGGCGGTCGACCACGACGGCGAGGGGCCCGACCACGAGAAGGCGTCGTACATCCGGTCCGGCTGCGAGTGGTCACGCGTCGGGGACGCCTATCCCACCCTGCGGCAGTTGAGCGTCAGCGTCCTCGTCGAGCTCGACATGAAGGACCCGGACCTGGTCGACGGGGATCCGACCGACGGGATACGCCGCGCCACGGCCGACCTGGACTCCGACCGGAAGGACTTCAAGGCCAAGGCCGATCGCACCCAGGACCTCGGCGGCGGCTTCGTGACCTACTACGGCTCGACCGCGGATCTTGCCGGGATCGGCGATGAGGCGGTCGTCATCTCCCACCACGACCTGGGCGACGGCGGCGCCTACGACCCCGAGGTGGTGGAGATCCGGGCACGGCTGGCCAACGCCGAGATCGACGTGCAGTACATGTCCGCCGCGAAGTCCGGCAAGCGGATGATCCCCACCACCGGGCCCGAGGTGCAGAAGCTCGCCGAGACGGCGGCCCACGACCTCGTCGACAGCCTTCGGAACTGCACGGAGTGCACCCGATGAGCCCCGCGCACGACGGCGCGAACCCTGTACACGACGGCGCCGGCCGCGTACACGACGGCCAGAGCGCCGTCTCCGTCGCCCCGCTGCACTCCGGGGACCCGGCGGCCATCGCCGGCTACCGGCTCGCGGGCCGGCTCGGACAGGGCGGCCAGGGCGTCGTCTACCTCGGGTACGGCTCGGGCGGCGAGAAGGTCGCCGTCAAGCTGCTGCACGCCTCGTTCGGCGCCGATCCCAGGGCGCGTACCCGCTTCGCGCGCGAGGTCGACACCGCCCGCCGCGTCGCCTCCTACAGCACCGCGCAGGTGCTCGCCGCGGACATCGAGGGCTCCCAGCCGTACGTCGTCAGCGAGTTCATCGACGGGCCCTCGCTGCTGGAGTACGTCCGCGGACACGGCCCGCAGCGCGGCGAGGCGCTGACCCGGCTGGCGATCGGCACCCTGGCGGCACTGCTCGCGGTGCACCGCGCCGGGATCGTGCACCGCGACTTCAAGCCCGCGAACGTGCTGCTGCCGCGGGAGGGCCCCCGGGTCGTCGACTTCGGCATCGCCCGCGTGCTGGAGAACGCCAGCACCCTCACCAGCCAGGTCATCGGCACCCCCGCCTACATGGCGCCGGAGCAGCTGAACGGCAAACCGGTCACGCCGGCCACGGACATGTTCGCGTGGGGCGCCACGATGGCGTTCGCGGCCACGGGGCGCGCGCCGTTCGGCTCCGACAGCGTGGCCGCCGTCATCGCCGGGGTGCTGCACGCCGAACCCGACCTGGCCGGGGTCGACGGGCCGCTGCGCCCGGTCGTCGCCGCCTGCCTGGCGAAGGACCCGGCGGCCCGCCCAGGTGTCCGGGAACTGCTCGCCCGGTTCCTGGACGGCGACCCCTCGGCCGCCACGCAGGCCGGGACCCCGGCAGCGGCCACCGCCGTGGTCCCGGAGGCCACGCTGCTGGACGCGGCGAACCGTGCCGTGGCGGACCTGGCCGCGGCGCCCACGGCCACGTCCGTGCCCACGCAGGGCGGCCCGGCGCGCACGTCACCTGCGCCGGATCGGCCCGCGTCGCCGCCGGATCGGCCCGCAGGACCCTCGCGCCGCGGGCTGCTGATCGGGGGAGGCGTTCTCGTCGCGGCGGCCGCCGGCGGCTCGCTGGCCTACCTGCTCAGGGACGACCGGCCCCTGGGCGGCGACCGCACCCGGTGGACGCACGCCGTCGGAGGCAAGGAGGTCGGGCAGATCGCCGCGACCGCCGACGCCGTCTTCTTCGCCTCCGAGGCCGGCTCGCTCCAGGCCCTCGACGCCACCACGGGCAAGGCGCTCTGGACGCACAAGGGCGCCGTCTCCCACCTGGTGCGCTCCGGCACCACCCTCTTCGCCGTCGACGGCACCCGGCTGCGGGCCATCGACGCGAGCGGCGGCCGGGTCCGCTGGTCCGTCACCCTCTCGCGCAACCCCCTGGGCGCCGACGACGCGAGGCTCGCCACCAGCGGAGACCTCGTCCTGATCGCCACCGATCGGTTCGCGGCCGACGGGCGGCCGGAGGTCGTCCTCCGGGCCCTGAGCGCCGCCGACGGCTCGCGCCGCTGGAGTGCGGCCCCGGCCCGCCTGCAAGGCTCCGTCGCGGACCTCACGCTGGCGGCCTCCCCGAAGGGGATCGTCGCGACCACGCACGGGAGCTCCGGAGGGAAGTTCTACGGGACCGTGGCCGGCCTGTCGCCCGGCACGGGTGAGGAGCTGTGGCACACCGGCCTGGCCACCGCCAGCGGCTTCGGCGCCACCGCCGTGGTCGGCGACACCGCGCTGGTCGGCCTGCCCGACGTGAACGGCTCCTTCCACGCCTACGACCCGGCCACCGGCCGCCAGCGCTGGAGCGCGCCGCTCGTCGAACACGGCACCGTCTCGCTCGCCGCCGACGCGGACACCGTCTACTTCTGCGGTGCCCGGCGCACCGAGCCGGGCGGCTCCAACACCGCGGAGGCCCTGTACGCCCTCGACCGGGCCACCGGCAAGCAGCGCTGGACCGCCCAGACGCCGACCTACGGCGAGACGTGGGGGCCGGTGGGGAACGTGGTACTGGCCACCGGCAAGTCCTTCAACGGCATCTGGGCGCTCGACACCCGAACCGGTGACACCGTCTGGTCCGTCGACGACATGCCGAAGCCGACCCTGCTCGCCTGGAACGACACCACCGCGTTCCTGGTGGCGGGCGGCGACGACAACGGCGACGACCAGACCCTGTACGCGCTGCGCATCGCACGCTGAGCACCCTTGCCGGGACGCCCGCACCGGAGGCGGCTCCGGACACGAATTCAACAAAGTGTTGACGACTCTCGGGTGAGGGTATGGGATAGGCGCACCCCAGCCCGATTCCGCGACGAAGGCCGGAGGCCGCCGTGATGTCGTCCGCGCAGCGCTCCACCGGGCCGCTCCCTGCGGCGGCCGCGGCACTCGACCGGTTCAACGCCCTCCCCGAGGACGCGGCCACCGCCGTACTCCACGACGTCTGCTCCTCGGCCGCCTGGGTACGCGCCCTGCTCGACGGGCGCCCGTACGCCACCCTCGGCGGGCTGCTCGCCGCGCAGGACGCCGCCACCGCCGCGCTGACCGCCACGGACCTGGCGGAGGCGATGGCCGGGCACCCGCCGATCGGGGATCCGGCACCCCGTGGCCCGGCGGACGGTGATCCGGCACCAGGAGACCCGGCACCAGGAGACCCGGCACCCGGCGGCGGGCACTCCGCCCGCGAGCAGGCGGGCATGGCCCGCGCGTCCGAGCGGCTCAAGGAGGAGATGACCACGCTCAATCGGGCGTACCGCGAGCGGTTCGGGCACGTCTTCCTGATCTGCGCCTCCGGCCTGAGCGCCGGTCAGATGCGGGACGCGCTGGCGGCACGGCTGCGCAACACGCCGGACCGCGAGCGCGAGATCGTCCGCACCGAACTGGCGAAGATCAACCGCATCCGTCTGACCCGCCTCGCGACGGCCCAAGAGGAGCGCACGTGAACCGGACGGGACCGCACACGACGGCCGGAGAGGAGCCCGCATGACCCCCGGCGGCACGACCCCGGAGGGCATGCATGCCCCGGCGCCCCCGCACGCCACCGTCTCCACGCACGTCCTGGACACCGCGGCGGGCCGCCCCGCGGCGGGCGTTCCGGTCGAACTCGCCGCCCGCCCGGACGGTGGCGCGGCCTGGGCGCCGGTCGGCGCCTCGCGCACCGACGCGGACGGCCGGTGCCGGGACCTGCCCGCGCCGCCGGCCGGCACCGCCCATGTGCGGCTCACGTTCGGCACCGGGTCCTACGCCACCGGCCCCGAGGAACCCACCAGCAGTCCCGCCACGTCCGGCGGGCCGGCCGAGGCACGGCATGACGCCCCCCGCCCGGGGGACGGCGGTGCGTTCTTCCCGGAGGTGGCGGTCGCCTTCGCCGTCGCGCCGGGGGAGCATTACCACGTGCCGCTGCTGCTGAGCCCGTTCGGCTACTCCGTCTACCGAGGGAGCTAGCAAGATGACCACCGACGCCCGCGCCGCAGCCGGCGCCCACGACCCCCGCGCCGGCGCACGCGTCACCGGCCAGCGCACCGCCCCGCCGGACGGCGGCGAGCGGCCCGTACTGCTCGGCCCGAACCAGTACGGCAAGGCCGAGAACCGCGTGGTGCGGATCACCCGGGACGGCGCCACGCACCACATCAAGGACCTGAACGTCTCCGTCGCGCTCTCCGGCGACATGGCGGACGTGCACTACACCGGCTCCAACGCCCACGTGCTGACGACGGACACCACCAAGAACACCGTGTTCGCCTTCGCCAAGGAGCACGGCATCGAATCCGCCGAGCAGTTCGCGATCCACCTCGCCCGGCACTTCGTCACCTCCCAGGACGCCATCCACCGGGCGAGGATCAGGATCGAGGAGTACGCCTGGGAGCGCATCGGGATATCCGGCGGGGAGGGTGACGGCTCCACTCCGGACGGCTGCCCGGACGCGCGCCCGGCTTCGGCCCCGGAGGACGGCACCGTGCCCGCCCCGCACTCCTTCGTCCGCAGCGGCCGGGAGACCCGCACCACCCAGGTCACCTTCGACGGGCACACCTGGGAGGCCGTCTCCGGGCTCCGCGACCTGACGGTCATGAACTCCACGGACTCCGAGTTCTGGGGCTACACCAAGGACAGGTACACGACCCTCCCGGAGGCGTACGACCGCATCCTCGCCACCCGGGTCAGCGGCTGCTGGCGGTTCGGCTGGAGCGGCGAGGGGCCGGCGCCCGACTGGGACGAGTCGTACGCCCGGACCAGGGACCACCTGCTGCGGGCCTTCGCGGAGACCTACTCGCTCTCGCTCCAGCAGACGCTGTACCAGATGGGGGCGCGCGTCATCGACCACCGGACGGAGATCGACGAGGTGCGCCTCTCGCTGCCCAACCAGCACCACTTCCTCGTCGACCTGGAGCCGTTCGGACTCGCCAACGACAACGAGGTCTACATCGCCGCCGACCGCCCGTACGGCCTGATCGAGGGCACCGTGCTGCGCGCCGGACGCGAGGCCCGCATCCCCGCCGACCTGACCAGCCCCTGATACGCCCCTGACCGGGCCCGGAACCGACGGCCCGACCGGCCCCGACCCGCTCCGCCGGCGGCGTTCCCGCACCCGGCCGGGAGAAGAGAGGACACCCCCGCCATGGCACCCACGGCAGCCCAGCGCCTCGTCATCGAGAACTGCGCGATCGCGACCGTCGACGCCCGGGACACTGAGTACGCCTCGGGGCACGTCGTGATCGCGGGGGACACGATCGAGGCCGTCGGCCCGGGTCCCGCGCCCGCCGGCGCGGAGGGCGCCCGGCGCATCGACGGCACCGGCCACCTGCTCACGCCGGGCCTCGTCAACACGCACCACCACTTCTACCAGTGGCTCACCCGGGGCCTGGCCACCGACGACAACCTCTTCGACTGGCTCACCGCCCTCTACCCGGTCTGGGGCCGGATCGACGAGCGGATGCTCCACGCCGCCGCGCAGGGCTCGCTGGCGATGATGGTCCGCGGCGGCGTCACCACCGCCGCTGACCACCACTACGTCTATCCGCGCGGCGCCGGCGACCTGACCGGCGCGATCGTCCGGGCCGCCGCCGGCCTGGGCGTCCGCCTGACGCTGGCCCGCGGCTCGATGGACCTCGGCGAGTCGGACGGCGGACTGCCGCCGGACTTCGCCGTGGAGTCCCTGGAGGGCGCGCTCGCCGCCACCGAGGAAGCCGTCGACACGCACCACGACCCGTCGCCCGACGCGATGACGCAGATCGCGGTGGCGCCCTGCTCGCCGTTCTCCGTCTCCACGGAACTGCTCCGGCAGAGCGCGGACCTCGCCCGCCGCAAGGGGGTGCGGCTGCACACGCACGGCTCGGAGACGGTGGAGGAGGAGAAGTTCTGCCACGAGCGGTTCGGCATGGGGCCCACCGACTACTTCGAGAGCACGGGGTGGCTCGGCGGCGACGTGTGGATGGCGCACTGCGTCCACATGAACGACTCGGACATCGAGGCGTTCGCCCGCACCGGCACCGGGGTGGCGCACTGCCCCTCGTCCAACGCCCGGCTCGCCGCCGGCATCGCCCGGGTGCCCGACATGCTCGCCGCGGGCGTCCCGGTCGGCCTCGGCGTGGACGGCACCGCGTCCAACGAGTCCGGGGAACTCCATACCGAACTGCGGGGTGCCCTGCTCATCAACCGCCTCGGCCGGCACCGGGAACGGGCTCTCGGCGCCCGCCAGGCGCTGCGGCTCGGCACGTTCGGCGGGGCGACGGTGCTTGGGCGGGCCGACCGGATCGGCTCCGTCGAGCCCGGCAAGCTCGCCGACCTCGTGCTGTGGCGGATGGACACCCTCGCGCACGCGTCCATCGAGGACCGGGTCACCGCGCTGGTCTTCGGCGCCCCGGCGCCCGTCACGCTCTGTCTCGTCGGCGGCAGGCCCGTCACCGAGGACGGCCGGGTGCTGGGCGCCGACGAGGACGCCATCGCGCGGGCCACCCGTCAGGAGGCGCGGCGCCTGGCCGGCCTCGTGGACCTCAACTGACCCCCGGCCGGGATCCTCTTTCGCGCAGTTCCCCGCGCCCCTGAAGGGGCGCGGGGAACTGCGCGAAAGAGTCCCGCCGGCCGTCGGTGGGGGACGAGAGCCTGTGGGGCTGGGTGGGTCCCCCACCGGGGGGCGCGGGGAACTGCGCGAAGGGCCAGGCCGGCCCCGGAGCCCCCGCTCAGCCGCCGATGTGGTACGGGTCGCCGTAGACGTGCCAGTCCAGCGGCGGGTCCAGGTCGAGGTTGCCCGCGTCCAGGAACACCCGCTGCTCGGTGTCCACCCGGCTGGTGTCCGAGTGGGCCTCCTCCTGCTTCATCGCCCAGACCCGCGCGTCCAGGAAGGCATTGAGGTAGTCGACCTCGTCGCCGCCGTCCGCGGGCGTGCTCGCCTGGCCCAGCGCCCGCTTGCGGATCGAGCCGAAGCTCGTCGGGTCGTCGCCGTCGCCGTGCATCACGATGGCGTCGTAGTAGGCGAACTGGCCGAGGACGCCGAGCCCGTCCTTCTTGCCCTGGCTGACCGCCGGGTTGAAGTACACCCGGTCGCGCTCGTCGTTCTGAGCCTGCTGGAACGCCTCGTCCTCGGCGGCCTCCTGCCAGGCGTCGGTGAAGCCCGGGTCCAGGCCGTCGTGCGAGTCGCTGCCGTCCACGTCGCGCAGGGCGGGCAGGAACGGCGCGAGCGGGTTGTCGGGCACCCGCTGCGTGTAGAGCTCGACCAGCTCCAGCATGTCGTGGGTGCCGGAGCAGAAGCCGATGATGCCGGCGGTGTAGCCGCGGCCGTCGCCGATGTCCTCGATGTAGCCGTACTGGCCCTTCCAGTCCAGCGAGGAGTTCTCCGCGCTGGAGACGAGCTCCATCGCGATCTCCTTCTTCGCCGGGTCGTCGAGCCCGCCGGCCTTCGCGCCCGCGGAGCCAAGGCCGTTGGCGCTCGCGGACTGGCCGATGAGCACGGCGGGTCCGGCGACCAGCGCGGCTCCCATCAGGGTGAGCATGGTGCGCCGGCGGGGGCGGTGGGTGTGGGGGGAGTGCACGTGACCTCCATGAGGGGGTGGGTCGTGCCGGTGCGTGAGGCGCACCGGTGCTGTCGTGCCCGTACGGGTCGCATGCCGCGTGACGCGGCGCGCACACTGTTAGGAAGGTTTCCTACCAGAGTTGGGGCGCGACGCCTACCCGTCGGGAGGCGGGAGTTGGAGCTGTCAGCGATCCAGCACGTCAGGGTCCGTGGCGAGTTTCCGGAGGAATCCGCGCGGGTCCTGGATCATCCGGCGCTCCCTCAGGTCCAGCATCCCGCCGAGCGCCGTGATCTCCGCGGCCACCGTGCCGTCGGCCTTCGTGAGGATCTGCGTGATCCGGAAGGTCTTGCCGGTGCCCCACTCGAACCGGCACGACATCACCGTCTCGTCGCCGGCCCGCAGCTCGCGCAGGAAGCGGATGGTGGTCTCCAGGGCGACGGGCCCGACGCCCTGGCCCACCAGGTCCTGCTGCCGTATGCCGGCGGCCGCCAGCAGCGCCCAGCGTGCGTGCTCCCCGTACTGGAGGTACACGCTCTGGTTGAGGTGGCCCTGGGTGTCGGTCTCGTAGCCGCGGACCGTGATCGGCACGGAGAAGGGCGCCCCGGATGCCGGGGACGCGGGGTCGGCGGTGGGCTCGGACACGGTGCTCTCCTTGGGACGTGGAGACGGAGCGGGGCGGCGGGGAAGGTGCCGCGGTCTTTCTAAGCGCTTGCTTATATTAGCCGCCGCGTATGAACACGGCGTGTCGCGGGCCGGGCGACCGCCGCCGGTCGCTCCGGGCCGGCGGTGCTCGGGCGGGGTGACGCTCGGGCAGGGCGACGGTCGGGTCTGGGCGACGCTCGGGCTGGGGGCTCGGGCCTGGGGGGCGGATGAGGCGACGCTCATGCCCGGGGGAGCCCGGGTGGGATGGGCTCAGGCGCGGCGGGGTGAGGCCAGCAGGAAGCGGGCGGCCGTCCTGCGGTCGGTGTGCTCGCCCGCCTGCCAGCCCGCGCCCTCCAGGGCCCCCGCGCAGGCCTGGAGTTCGGCGGCGGTCGGCGCATGCACGGCGACGGCCTCCGGCTGGGGCGTCGGTACGACCCGGTAGCCGCCGGAGCCGGCGACGGCGGGGCGGCACCCGGCCGCCTCCAGCGCGAGGGCGGCGGCCCGCACCAGGTGCGCACGCTCCCAGGCGCAGGGGAGGTCGGTGGCGGCGTGGGGGTGCGTCATCCTGCGCAGCTCGATCAGCCCCTGCCAGGCGCTGCGCACCTGCCGGGCCCGCTCGGCGCTCCCTGCGCTCTCTACGTTCCCGTCGGACTCCGGTTCGTCGCCGGTGCGGGCGGCGAAGACGGCGTCCGGGGAGCCGGTGCCGGGGGCGGCCTGGGCTTCGCTGACGGATCCGGTTCCGGGGGTCTCGCCGGCGGTCCGCCCCGCGCTGGAGGCGAGCCGGCCGGCCGCCTGCCGTACGCGGCGGCCCTCCGGGGTGAGGAAGGTGTCGTGGGGCGGGCGGGCGTGCCGGAAGGCGAGGCCGAGGCGGACCAGCGCGGCGAGCGTGGCCGCCGGGCCGCTGAGCCGGCCCGTCCCCGGGTCCGCCGCCTCGATGATCCGAAGCTGCGCGGCGCTCGGTCCCTTGGCCACCGCGTCCTCCCGTTCCGGTCTTCCGGCTCCCGGCATCCCGCCCCGTGCCCGGTCGTCCAGCCTACGGTCGCGGACTGACGTTCCAGCCGGAGATCACCGGCCGGTCGTGTTCCGTGCCGAGGGTGCACACGGTGCCGGTCGCGATCTGGAAGAGCGCTCCGGCCGACGCCGGCAGGCCGAGGCGGCGGGCGGCGACGACGCGCAGGAAGTGCCCGTGCGCGACGAGGACGACGGGGCCGGATTCGTCCCGGAGTTGCGCCTCGACCTTGGCGAGCACCCGGTCGGCCCGCGCCCCCACCTCGTCGGGGCTCTCGCCGGGGTGCTCCGGCGGGCCCGGCACCACGCCGTCGTTGAAGAGGAACCAGCCTGGCCGACTCCGGTGGATCTCGGCGGTGGTGACCCCCTCGTAGCCTCCGTAGTCCCACTCGTGCAGGTCGGGTTCCACCTGGGCGTCGCCGAGCCCGATCAGCTCCGCGGTCTCGCGGGCCCGCCGCAGCGGGCTGGTGTAGGCCGCGGCGACGGGCAGCGAGGCCAGCATCGGCGCCAGCGTCCGGGCCCGCTCCCGGCCGTTCTCGGTGAGCGGTAGATCGGTCCAGCTCGTGTGCTGCCCGGAGAGCGACCACTCGGTCTCGCCGTGCCGGACAAGCAGCAGGTCACCCATGTTCGTCTTCCTCTTCCGCCGGCCCGCGCCGGTCGTGGCGTGCCGTCCCGGAACCCTGTGATCCGGAACGGTACAAGGCTGCCATCCGCCGCACCCGGGAACGGCACCGCATCCCGCAACGACACCGCGTCGGCGACCGGCACCGGACCGGCGACCGGCACTGAACCGGCGACCGGCACTGAACCGGCCACCGTCACCGAACCGGGGTCCGCGCACCGAACCGGGCCCCGCATGCACCGGGCCCCGACGGAAGAGCAGAGCCCGGTCCGCGCGCCACCGCTCAGGCCCGACTCAGGCCCCTCAGCCCCGCCTCACTGCCGGTAGCCGCTCAGGAACCGCCCGATCCGGCTGATCGCGGCGTCCAGGTCGTCGGCGTACGGCAGGGTGAGGATGCGGAAGTGGTCGGGCCGCGGCCAGTTGAAGCCGGTGCCCTGGACCACCTGGATCTTCTCGCGCAGCAGCAGGTCCAGCACGAAGCGCTCGTCGTCGTGGATGGCGTGCACCTTCGGGTCGATCCGCGGGAACGCGTAGAGCGCGCCGCGCGGTTTGACGCAGGAGACGCCCGGGATCTCGTTCAGCTTCTGCCAGGCGCGGTCGCGCTGCTCGTGCAGCCGGCCGCCGGGCGCGGTCAGCTCCCGGATGGACTGCCTGCCGCCGAGCGCGGCCTGGATGGCGTACTGGGCGGGGGCGTTGGGGCACAGCCGCATGGAGGCGAGCATCGCCAGCCCCTCCAGGTAGTCCCTGGCGTGCTGCCGGGGGCCGGTCACGACCAGCCAGCCGGAGCGGAAGCCCGCCACCCGGTAGGTCTTGGAGAGCCCGCAGAAGGTCAGCACCACGAGGTCGGGGGCGAGCGCGGCGGCGCTGTGGTGCACCGCGTCGTCGTAGAGGATCTGGTCGTATATCTCGTCCGCGAAGACCATCAGGCCGTGGCGGCGTGCGAGGTCGAGGATGCCCTCGACGATCTCCTTGGGGTAGACGGCGCCGGTCGGGTTGTTCGGGTTGATGATCACGACGGCCTTGGTGCGGTCGGTGATCTTCGACGCCAGGTCGGCGAGGTCCGGGTACCAGTCCGATCCCTCGTCGCAGAGGTAGTGCACGGCCTTGCCGCCGGCGAGCGTGGTGACCGCCGTCCACAGCGGGAAGTCGGGCGCGGGGATGAGGACTTCGTCGCCGTCCTCCAGCAGTGCCTGGACGGCCATCGAGACCAGCTCGGAGACGCCGTTGCCGAGGAACACGTCGTCCACGTCCACGTCGAGGCCGAGGGTCTGGTACCGCTGGGCCACCGCGCGCCGTGCGGAGAGGATGCCGCGCGACTCGGTGTAGCCGTGTGCCTGGGGGAGCATCCGGATCATGTCCTGGACGATCTCCTCGGGGGCCTCGAAGCCGAAGAGCGCGGGGTTGCCGGTGTTCAGGCGGAGCACGCTGTGCCCGGCCTCCTCCAGCGCGTCCGCGTGCTCGATGACCGGGCCCCGGATCTCGTAGCAGACCTCGCTGAGCTTGCTCGACTGCCGGAACTCCATACGACCGCCTCCCGACCTTGTACCCGGCGACTGTGAACCTCCGCGGCGCGCACCCGGTCGCACCCGGTGCACGCCACGGCACGCGGCCTTGTGCCGGTCCTGCGGCCTCGCGTCCGACTTGGTTTTACCAAGTACGCGCTTGGAAAGTCCAACAACATGTCTAGACTGCGACGCATGCCACGTCAGTCACGCCAGCCGGACGGTGCCGCGGCGCCCGCGCGCACCGGGCAGCCGGGCCGGCCGCAACGCCGCAGTTACGACCACTACTGCGGCGCGGCCCGCGCCCTGGACGCGGTGGGGGACCGCTGGAGCCTGCTGATCGTCCGCGAACTCCTCGGGGGTGCCCGGCGCTACACGGATCTCCACGCGGACCTGCCCGGCGTCAGCACGGACGTGCTCGCGTCCCGCCTCAGGGACCTGGAGCGCGAAGGGGTCGCCGTCCGGCGCAGGCTGCCCCCGCCCGCGTCCGCCGCGGTCTACGAACTCACCGACCGGGGCCGGCGGTTGCTGCCCGTCCTTGAGGCGCTGTGCGCGTGGGGCGCGGAGGAGCTGGCCGAGCGGCGCCCGACGGACGCGGTGCGCGCGCACTGGTTCGCGCTGCCCCTGCGGGGACGGCTCGCCGCGCTCGGCGGGGTGGGGGTGGCGGAAGTGCACGTGGACGAAGGGGTGTTCCACGTCTTCGTCGGACAGTGCCCGGAAGGGGGTTCGCCGCCCGGGGCCTTGAGCGCGGCCGGTTCCGGGGGAGAGCCGGGGGCCGTGTACGGCGACGGGCCCGCGCCGGGCGAGCCCGACGCCCTGCTCCGGCTGGACTCGGCGACGTGTGCGGAGGTCGTCGCCGGGGCGCTGGGCGTGGGGGAGGCGGTGCGGTCCGGCCGGCTGCTGGTGGACGGCGACGGACCGCTCGCCAAGGCCCTGCTCGGTGCGGGCGGCCGGCACCAGGACACCGGGTGATCCCCCGGCCCCGGGCGCGGTGGAAGGGAAGGCGCCCGCAGGTCAGCCGGCGGGCCGCAGCAGGTGCGGTGCGTAAGCGGCGACCGCGTCCATCACCTGCCTCTTCGACGGGTTCACCATCGCCCTGCCCGCCACGGTCACCGTCGGCACCGTCTCGTTCCCGTCGGCCACCAGGCGGACGAACGCCGCGGCCTCCGGGTCCTTCCAGATGTTCACTTCGGTGTAGTGCAGTCGCGTGAACCTCAGGAGCAGCCGGAGTTTCATGCAGAAGACACACCCCGGCTTCCAGAAGACGACGACACCGTCCTGTGGCCCGATCATTTTCTCTCCCCCGTCCGTTGGTCGGCCTTCACGGCCCGCCGTCCAGCCTAGAGGAGCCGCTGTTCGACGTCCTGCGGATGCGCGCGTGGCACTGGGGTGGTCAACGGGCTGCTTCCCCGAGCCCGTTCCGACCGTGGCGAGAACGTCGACGGGGCCGCCCCCCGAAGGAAGGGGCGGCCCCGTCCGCCGCGCTCAGACGCGCGGCCGCCGGTCGGCCTTACGGGCGAATGACGCCCAGCAGGCCGTCCTTCTCGCCGTTGATGCCGGAGGCGAACCAGACCGCGTCGGTGCCCCCGGTCGTCTCGGTGCCGGGCAGCAGGCCCCACAGGCCGGGCTGGGAGAACGGCTTTCCCGAGGTCAGGCGCAGCTTGGTGGCGTGGTGGTTGTCGAAGTGGTGGCCGTGCTTGGGCAGGATGTTGATGGTGCCGTCGCCGAAGTTGCCGATCAGCAGGTCGCCGGCCTTGTCGCCCCAGCTCTTCGGCGCGATGGCCAGGCCCCACGGGGCGCTCATGTCCTTACCGGAGGCGACGCGGGCGAGGAAGTGCCCCGACGCGTCGTACTCGTCGACGATGCCGTTGCCCGCCTCGGTGCCCTCCAGCCCGGTGTCGGGGTTCGGGATGTCGTAGGTGACGTAGACGTTGTTGCCGATGGCCTGCGCGTTGAAGGCCTTGTAGCCCTTGGGCAGGTGGGCGTCGCGGAACTGCCAGGGAGCCAGCTTGACCGGCTTGAACCGGGAGTCGAAGACGTCGATCGCGCCCGACGCGAAGTCCGTGGCGTACAGCTGGTCGCCCTGCGCGGTGCTCGCAACCGCCAGGCCGGTGAAGGCGGCTCCCGCGACCGTCGCGACGTCCTCGGTCTGGCCGATGTTGGGGTCGACGCCCGGGGACCAGGCCTCGATGTGCCCGTCGAGCGTGGAGAACATGAACCGGGCGGAGCCGGTCTTGTCGCCGTTGTGCAGGACGAAGCCGGTGCCCTCGTAGGCGACCTGCCCGGCCGGGCCGGGAACGGAGTCCGCCATGGTGACGCGGACCTTGTCCGACTTGGCCACGGTGTCGGTGCCCGCGGGGAGCGAGTAGAGGGTGGAGCTGTTCGTGCCCTGGTTGGACGTCCACAGCGCCGAGGCCGAGGTCATGGCGATGCCCCAGGGGTTCTTCAGGTCGGGGTCGGTCAGCTTCGCCTTGCCGGGGATGTCGGAGACGAGGTCGACCTCCTCGAACGTCGAACCCTGGTGGGCGGTGTGGCCGCGGCCGTTGCCGGAGTATCCCGTTCTGTGGTCCGTCGCCGGGTGCTGCGCGGTGCTCGCGAATGCGCCCGTGGAGGCCGCGAGGGCGAGGCCGGCGGCTGCTGCCACCGAGATCGCCAAGGCCCGGGACGCACGTATGTCCTTCATCTGATGAAACCTCCCGTAAGTGAATGTCTGCACCCGTGACACGTGCGGATATGACGGAGTTGTTCAGGGGCTGGTGGGGCTTTGCCGACTTGTGATCTTTGACTCTCCGTCAGGCGCTCCAGCGGCCGGGCCCGCGCCCGTCATTTATTGGTTATTTACTGCCGCCCCTTAGCTTCATCCCGCCGACTGTGGCCATGCCGACCTCCCCGAACGCGCGCAGCGTGCCGGCGGATGTCACGCAGGGGCCCAGCAGTGGCGCCGAATCCGGCGAGCAACTGGGGGATCACCATGAAGAACGACATCCGTGCGGCCAGGCCCTGGCGCCGGCGTGCCGCAGCGGTGGCCGGCGCACTGGCGCTGGCCGGGGCCGCGGTGTGCACGACCGCCTCGCCGGCATCCGCCGCGGGCTGGGCCTGCGACCACGACGGGCACACGGTCTGGTGTGCGTCCGTGACCGGCATCTCTGCCGGGTCCTACCTGGCCTCGCACAACGGCCCGTCCTACGGCTCGGGCACGACCGGGCACCGCTACGCCAACGGCGACACGATGATGCTGGCCTGCTGGACCACCGGCGACGGCGACGCGGACGGCCACGGCGACCACTACTGGTTCGCGCTCGACTTCGACGGCGACAGCGGGTTCATCAACGACTGGTACGTGACGACCGGGTCGCCGTCCCAGTGGCAGCCGCACGTGCCGCACTGCCTGTGAGAGCAACGCAGCAACCATCCGCAAACGGGCATCACGGGATGCCTACTCGATCTCACCAGGGAGTCCTCATGCGTCGCGTCATGATCGTGCTGCTCGCCTGTCTCGGGCCGGCCATGCCCGTCGCCGTCGCCACATCCGCGGCCGCGTCCCCGTCACCGGTCCCCGCGACCACCGCGTCCCCAGCGGGGATCAACGGCACGCAGACCGCCACCTGCAACTCAGGCTATGTCTGCATCTACAAGGGCGACATCTGGGACGACAGCCCCAACCACCCCATGGTGTACAGCTTCTACCGCTACGGGACGTACAACGTCCAGAATCTCGTCGGCGACTACACCGTGATGAACTGCCAGACGGGCGGTGCGGGCGTCGAGGGATTCACGGGATCCAACGGCACGGGCAGTGTCGCCTGGAACATCGGCAACAACTGCGGGTGGGGACTCTGGACCAGCCTCACGTCGACGTACTCGGTGCGGCTGTACGCCTGAGAGGCAGTGCCCCTCCGGTGAGACCGGCGCCGGCCCGTGGCGAACGGGAGGCGCCGGCCCCCGGGCCGGGGTGAACTGCCTAGGCTGTGTGCCGGGGCGGCCGGCGAGACCGGCGAGGCAGCCCCGTGCGGGAATGTGGCCGAGGGGGAGACGCCGTCCGATGAACCAGATCCTGTTCGCCGGGGCCATAGGCCTCTTCCTGAGCCTGATCGGCACCCCGCTGCTGATCAGGCTGCTGGCTCGCAAGGGGTACGGGCAGTTCATCAGGGACGACGGGCCACGGGGCCATCACGGCAAGCGTGGAACGCCGACGATGGGCGGCATCGCCTTCATCCTGGCCACGCTCGTCGCCTACGTCCTGGCCAAGGCCATCACCGGCGAGGGCGTGACCTACCCGGGCCTGCTGGTGCTGTTCCTGATGACGGGCATGGGCGTCGTCGGATTCCTGGACGACTACATCAAGATCGTCAAGCGGCGTTCGCTGGGCCTGCGGGCCGGGGCGAAGATGTCCGGCCAGCTCGTCGTCGGCATCCTCTTCGCCGTCCTGGCCGTCCAGTTCGCGGACGACCGCGGCCAGACGCCGGCCTCCCTCAAGCTGTCGTTCGTCACCGACTTCGGCTGGAGCATCGGCCCGGTGGTGTTCGTCGTGTGGGCACTGTTCATGATCCTGGCCATGTCGAACGGCGTGAACCTGACGGACGGCCTGGACGGGCTGGCGGCCGGCGCCTCGGCCATGGTCTTCGGTGGCTACACCTTCATCGGCCTGTGGCAGTTCCAGCAGTCGTGCGCCAACGCGATGACGATGCTCCACCCCGCCTCCTGCATGGAGGTCCGCGACCCGCTCGACCTCGCCGTCATATCCTCCGCGCTCATGGGCGCCTGCTTCGGGTTCCTGTGGTGGAACACCTCGCCCGCCAAGATCTTCATGGGCGACACCGGCTCGCTCGCCCTCGGCGGAGCCCTGGCCGGCCTGGCCATCTGCTCTCGTACGCAACTGCTGCTCGCCCTGCTGGGCGGCCTGTTCGTCCTGATCACGCTGTCCGTGGTCATCCAGGTCGGCTCGTTCAGGATGACCGGCAGGCGCGTCTTCAAGATGGCGCCGCTCCAGCATCACTTCGAACTCAAAGGATGGTCCGAAGTCCTGGTCGTGGTCCGTTTCTGGACCATCCAGGGCGTGTGCGTCATCGTCGGTCTCGGCCTCTTCTACGCGGGATGGGCGGCGGGCTGAGGTTCGGGCCGGCGCCCGCCCGTGGCGAACGGGAGGCGCCGGCCCCTTCTGCCGGTGCTCAGTAGCGCTGGGGCGCCGGGTAGGAGCGGCCCCGGCCGCGGGCGAGGGCGTAGCCGCCGATGCCCGCGAGGGCGGCGAGGACGGCGCCCCCGGCGGTCCACAGCCAGCGGTCGGTCCACCAGCCGGAGGACCAGCCGCCGTCCGGCTCGCCCTTGGAGAGGGCGGCCGTCTGCGAGCCGTCACCGGAACCGTCGTCGGAGCCGTCGCCGGAAGGGCTGGCGGAGGCCGTGGCGGAGCCGTCGCCCGAGTCGCCGTCCGCGGCCATCGAGATGCCCGGGACCAGCGGCTTCGCCAGCCGGCCGCCCACGGCGTGGGCGCCGCCCGCGTCGTGGGAGAGCGCCTCCACCGACGCCTGGAACGGCTGCCCCGTGTCGGCGACGCCCAGCCCGACCGCCGTCAGCCGGACGTAGTACGTGCCGGGCAGCGGGTCGTCGGCCCACTGCTCCGCCCACGCCCGCACCGGGCGGAGCGTGCAGGAGAGCTTGAGCTCCTGGGCGTCCGCTGCGGCCGTCCGGGTCTGGTTGCCGTACATGCACGCCTGCCTGCGCCGCAGCCCGTCGTACACGTCGATCTGCCACGTGGACGTGCCCTGCCGTGCCGATCCGGACGGCAGCTTCACCGTCGCGCGCACGGTCGGCCGCTGCCCGGCGTCCGCCGGGAACGACCAGTACAGGTAGTCGCCGGTGGACGCGCTCGCCGTCGCCTCCTGGTCCTGCCGGATCTCCGCCGCCGTACGGAACGAGGTGCCCGCCTCCGTGGGTGCCGCGTCGTCGGAGGAGTCCCCGGACCCCTCGGACCCCTCGGTCGCCGAGGGCGAGGCGTCGTCCGCCAGCGCCGGAACTGCCATCGAGGCCACCGGCGCGAGCAGCGCACCGACGCCCAGCAGTCCCGCGGCCAGCGCCCGGCCGGTTCCGCCGCGCATGGTGCGCCGTCTACGCGCGGTCGTACCTGTCATACGTGTCGTACGCATCAGTTGCCCCTCCGCATCGCGACCCGCCCGCGCGACAGCCAGCCCCACACGATCCCCGCAAGGAAGCCGGTGACGACCATGGCGCCCAGCAGCCACCAGCCGCGGCCCAGGCCGAACGCGGCCACGTCCGAGGCGTTGTCGGGCCCGTCCACCACGTCCACGGTCAGCTCGACCGGCAGCCCCGGGGTGGTCTTCACCGACGGGGGAGCGGAGTAGGAGTTGCTGACCTCCAGGCAGACCGTCTCAGGTTCCGCCGCCGCGTCCGCATCCGAGTCGTCGTCATCCAGCTTGGGGCTCGGGTACCGGATCCCCGTCGAGATCACGTCCGTACGGCCGCTCCCGGCCTCGGAGCCGCGCACGATCTCCCGCCCGCGCTGCGTCACGGCACGCAGCAGCACGCCGTAGTCGCGGTTCACGGCCCGGTCGTCCGCGACGCTCACGGACGCCCGCAGCTCCTTGCCGTGCTCGACGTCCACCCGGTACCAGCGGTGCTCGCCGAACGTCTCACGGTCGTCGTACAGCCCCGGCTTGAGCTGGGGCGCGTTCGCGCACTGATCGGTGCCCTTGACGCCCACGGGCGTCACCACCGGGTCCGCGGTCCTGTCCACCAGCTGGCCCACCTTGTGGGTGAGCTGGTCCGTGTGCGTGACGGACGTGTACGTGCCGCCCGTCGCCTCGGCTATGCACAGCAACTGCGCACGCGTCTTCGCGTCCGGCACGAGCCCCAGCGTGTCGATCGTGAGGTGGATGCCCTTGGCCGCGATGTCCCGCGCCACCTCGCAGGGGTCGAGCGGCTGGCAGGTGTCCTCGCCGTCGCTGATCAGCACGATCCGGCGGGAGCCGTCGCCGCCTTCTAGATCGCCCGCCGCCTTCTGCAGCGCCGGGCCGATCGGCGTCCAGCCCGTGGGCGCGAGCGTCGCGACGGCCGTCTTGGCGTCCGTCCGGTCCAGCGGGCCCACCGGGTAGAGCTGGGCGGTGTCCTTGCAGCCGACCTTGCGGTCCTCGCCCGGGTAGTTCGCCCCGAGCGTCCGGATGCCGAGCTGCACCTCCTTGGGGGTCGCGTCCAGCACCTCGTTGAACGCCTGCTTGGCCGCGGCCATGCGGGACCCGCCGTCGATGTCCCGGGTCCGCATCGAGCCGCTGACGTCGAGGACGAGATCGACCTTCGGCGCGTTCTGCGACTGCGCCGGAGTGTCGTCCGCCGCGAAGGCCGGCCCCGCGGCGGGTCCGGCCAGGGTCAGGGCGGCGAACAGTGCGCAGAGCGCTGCCGCCGACCGTTTTCTTGTGATCATCGGCGGATCTTATTGAGAGGGAGGCACCGGCCTCAAACCGAGCCACGGTGCCTCCCGGGTGCCCCAGCGGGGTGCCTACGCCGAGGGTGCCTCAGCGGCGAACGGCAGGAAACGGCCCCATTGTTGGGGGGTGAACTGGAGGGTGGGGCCGTCCGGGTTCTTGGAGTCACGTATGTGGACGGTGGCGGGGGCGGGGGCGATTTCGACGCAGGCGGGTCCGTCGTCGGTGCTGTAGCTGCTCTTGAACCACTCAAGCTGTGGGTCGGGGCTAGCTGAGCTCTTGGGGTTCATGTCTCTCCTAGCATCCTTTCGATGAACGCCACCGACTCTCGTGGGCTGAGTGCCTGGGCGCGGATGATTCCATAGCGAAGTTCGAGGATCTGAATCTCTTGGGGGTCGGAGACGAGTTGGCTGATGCGCTGTACTTCGTGGTGAGCAACGGTGACCCCCTCGCGGAGCCTCAGCAAGTTAAAGGGCCCGGCGATACCGGCGTTGTCCTCGCTGTCCAGCGGCAGTACTTGCACCTCTACGTTTCCCAACTCTGCGATGTGCAGCAAATGTTTAAGCTGCCGTCGAAGGACCTCCTTGCCACCGATCGGTCGTCGTAGCGCGGCCTCGTCGTGCACGAAACCCAGCGCTGGAGCGGTCTTACCCTCTCTGATGATCTCTTGCCGCGCCGCGCGCCCCGCGATGCGCCGTTCCAAGTCTTCGGGCGAGAACATGGGCCGTCGCATCTCGAAGAGCGCACGTGCGTATTCCTCAGTCTGAAGCAACCCGTTGACGACGGAGTTGTCCCAGGTGCAGATTTCGACGGCTCTGCTCTCTACCTCCGTAAGGTCTCGAACCTTCTTGGGGTACCGTGCACGCTCAACCTCGTCCTTCAGCTCCGCGATGACCCCGCCCGCGTTCAGCACCTCATCCGCTGCCGTGAGGAAGTCGGGGCTCGGTGCCCGCCGTCCCCGTTCGACCGACGACACCTGCTCCATGCCATAGCCGATCGCTTCGCCCAGCTCTGTCTGAGTGAGCCCCGCCCGCTCGCGGAACTTCTTGATCACCCGGCCGACCGTCCGCAGGACAGCCGCCGAGTCGTCCTCAGAAGGTTGTGCGTCCACGTCGCCGAAGGGGTCCCCGTGGCGTGTCCCTCCCATGTGCACCTCCGTAAAGTCCCTGGTATGCAGCAACGCCACCCGCGAGCCCGATGTCACGGGGCACGACCCGGACAACACCCGGACAGAACCCGGACAGTGACCCTGCGTACTCACAGCAGTCCTGTGCACCGTAGGCACACTCCGCAACGCTGAGTGACATGAATGCGCACGATGTCCGCCCAAAGGGCGACACACCCGGCCCCGCCCAACCCGGCTGCCCCGTACGCCACTTCAGCCTCAGACTCTCTGCCACGCGCCGGGGCGCACGTCTCGCGCGGCGGCTCGCGACGGAGCAGCTCGCCAACTGGGGCTGGCCGTACGATCACGAACTGTCGCTCACCGTGGCGCACCTCGTTGGCGAGCTCACCGCGAACGCGGTCCTGCACGGGCGCGTGCCCGGCCGGGACTTCCGGCTGGCGCTGGCCGTCGCGGACGACGACACGGTGCTGCGGATCGAGGTCACCGACGCCCGCGTCGAGAAGCTGCCGCCCACCCAGGTGCAGGCGGGATCGCCGGGCGGCCTCGCGGAGTCCGGGCGCGGCCTGCTCCTGGTGGAGGCGCTGGCGGACCGCTGGGGCACACGACAGGAGCCGCCGTGTACGAAGACGGTCTGGTGCGAACTGGAACCGCACCGCAAGAAGGGCGACGCGTAACGGACCCGGGGTGACCGTCAGTCCCCGGCCCCGGCCAGCGCGTGCGTCTCGCTCCACCGCACCAGGTGGTCCAGAGCGTCGCTCAGTGCCGCGCCGCCCGCCGTGGGCTCGTAGGTGACGAGGACCGGGGTGCTGGGCACGACCCGGCGGACCAGGAGCCCCTGCCGTACCAGTTCCTTGAGGCGGGTGGAGAGCAGGCGGTCTGAGATGCCCGGTACCTGCGCCCGGTACTCGGCGAACCGGCGCGCCCCGCGGCAGCCGGCAAGCAGCACCGCGGCAGTCCAGCGGCGGCCCAGCAGTTCGGCCACCGGGAGGAACCCCCGGCACCGGCCGTCGTCGATGGCCGGTGGCGTTAAGCACGGAGTCGTGGTCACGTACGAATAGTAAGCCACTAACCGTCTCCTTGGTAGGGCTTCCTGCGCGTCCGACACTGGACCCGTTCCGAAGAGCCGAGGGGCCCGGCAGGGCCGAACAGGAAGGCGCACCAGCATGGTTGACGCATTCAGCGCGGTGAGGGTGGGCGGGGTGCGGCTCGCGAACCGCATCGCCATGGCGCCGATGACGCGCAACAGGGCGGGCGACGGGGAGACGGCCACGCCCCTGATGGCCGAGTACTACCGGCAGCGGGCCTCGGCGGGGCTGATCGTGACCGAGGCCGTCCAGCCCAGCCTGCGCGGGCAGAGCTACGTGCACACGCCGGGCCTGTTCACCGAGGAGCAGACCCGGTCGTGGCGGCAGGTGACCGAGGCCGTGCACGAGGCGGGCGGCAGGATCTTCGCGCAGTTGCTGCACGGCGGGCGGGAGGGCCACCCGGACGTACGGCAGGGGCTGCTGCCCGAGGCGCCCTCGGCGGTGGCCGCACCCGGCCTGACCCACACTCCGTCCGGCATGAAGGACAACGTCGTCCCGATCGCGATGACCGAGGCCGACATCGAGCGGGCGCTCGCCGACTTCGCGGGCGCCGCGCGGAACGCCGTCGCGGCGGGCTTCGACGGCGTTCAGTTGCACGGCGCCAACGGCTACCTGATCCACCAGTTCCTCTGCTCCGACGCCAACGTCCGCACCGACCGGTGGGGCGTCACGCCCGAGGGCCGCACCCGGTTCGCCGTGGCCGCCGTCGAGGCGGTCGCCGACGTTGTCGGCGCGGAGCGCACCTCCCTGCGCGTCTCGCCCGCCAGCACGGTGCACGCGATGCGGGAGGAGGACCCGGAGGCTCTGTACAGGGCCATGATCGACGGGCTCAAGCCGATCGCGGGCGACCTCGCCTTCCTCGACATCAGCGAGACCCCCGGCCACCGCGACCTCACCCGGACCCTCCGCTCGCTGTGGCCCGGCGCGCTCATCCTCAACCCGCACCGCGACGAGGCGCCGCTTGAGCCCCACGAGGTGGTGCGCGACGTGCTGGACAGCGGTGTCGCCGACGTCGTCGCCCTCGGCCGGTCCTTCCTCGCGAACCCGGACCTGCCGCACCGGATCGCGGCCGGCGGCCCGTACAACACGCCGCAGCCCGAGACGTTCTACGGCGGCGACGCCGGCGGGTACACCGACTACCCCGCGCTGGCCGGCTGACCGGCGCGCCCTCGTCCATCCCCCTTCCTCCTCCGTCGCCGCTCGGTTGCGCCGGTCTCGGCGATTTGAGTACAGCGTTCGCGAACGCTGCTTGTGAAAGGGTCGGAGTTGCCGAGGCGAGGGGAGACGGCGATGGACAGGCGGGGGCACGGCATCGAGGTACAGGTCGCGTTCGACGGCCCGGACGGCCGGACCGCCGAGTTGCTGCTCGCGATGGGGCTGAGGGCGTCGCGGTTCTGGTGGCCGGCGGACCCGTCGACGAGCTGGCGCATCGCGGCCGCAGTGCGCCGGCCGGCACCCCACGGCCCGCCGGCCGCACCCGCCGCCTGATCCAGGGCGGTATCGGGGCGGTACCGGGCTCCGCGCGGACGCTGCTCAGGGGACACGCGCCGGCGCGGCGGTCGACGCACCACGGGGGCGGCTCACCGTGCCTACGGTGCGCCGCCCCCGCTGGGATCGAGGTCCGTTCGGCTACGGAACGAGCCGCGTCGCGGACTCGTGCACGGCACCGTCACCCGCGAACGCCACCGTCGCGCCGCGCCAGTTGACTCCGGGCACGCTCGCGCAGCCGTCGCGGGCCGTGGTCAGCTCGGCCGAGCGCCCGCCCTTGGCCACGCGCACCGTCTTGCCGGGGAAGCCGAGACCGTTGTCCGCGTTGACGAGGCAGACCTGGTCTCCTCCGGTGTGGCCGTGGTGCACGGCGATCCTGGAGTCGACCGCCTCGCCGGCCGCGGCCACGATGAGCGCCGGCTGGTTGGTCTCCATCCGCGGGTCGTCCGCGGCCCGCGCGTGCGAGGGCACGGCGAGCAGGCCCCCCGTGAGGAGGGTGGCGACCAGGAGCGACCTCGAAATGAGGCGCGTGGTGGAGGAATCCATGTCCGACCTCTCGACGATCCAAGGGGGGGCGTGAACGAGTCTGCGCGGCCCCCGGCACCTCTCGGTAACGGCGTCGTGACGCGCACATGGCAAATCGCCGACCTCTCCAGATGCCTGGCCGCCGAGGCCGGATGCCGCCGGCCCTCGCCCGCCATGCGCCGCCCCTCGCCGCCCATCACGGGGACGAGACCAGGAGACGGAGCGCCAGGACCGCGATCAGCAGGCTTGAGCCCAGAGCGGTGGCGAGTTGCCCGCGAGCGCCGGTCAGGGCCCGGCCGAGCAGCGCACCACCGCCGGCGAGGAACAGCTGCCAGCTGGCGGACGCGGCGAAGGCGGCGAGGACGAAGACGGCCTGTTCCGGATGGCTCGGTACCGATGCGGCCTGGCCGCCCAGGACCAGGGCCGTGAAGTAGATCACGGTGAGCGGGTTCATCATCGTGACGCCCCACAGTCCCAGATAGGCGCGGATGGGGCTGACCGGCGCCTGTCTGCCCGCCGAAGTGGGGCCATGGCGGTTGCGGTACCGCCTCACCGCCACGGCACCGCCTCGCGCCGCCAGAGCGAGGAGCACCAGCACCGACGCCCAGCGCAGCGGCACCAGCACGGGCTGGATCGTCCGGGCGAGCGCGGTCCCACCGACCTCGGCGATCAGCGCGTACAGGCCGTCGGCGGTGGCGACGCCGAGCGCGGCACACGCACCGATCCTCAAGGACGTCCGTGCCGTGAGGGCCACCAGACAGGTCGCGACGGCCCCCACCGGCATGGCGATGCCATAACCGGCGAGGAGGCCCGCGACCAGCGCGGCCGTCACGATCGGGCGGGAATCGGCCTCCGCGGTCGGCCGGGCTGCTGCTGGACCCGCACGGGACGGGCGGGGGCGGACAGCGGCAGGGAAGAGGTGATCGTGGTCATGGGCAGATCCTCGAAGCCGCGGCACCACTCGTGCAACGGGATTTCCGTCCGCACCCCGCTCGGAAGGCCAGGCGCTCACCGGCTCCCGGGCCGGGCCGGCGCCCGGCCCCGGCGAAAAGGGGCCCGCGTCCGCCGTCGGCCCGCGGTTACAGTGGGCGCATGCTCCGCCGCGTGTCCTCCCTCCGGTACCTCGTCCCGCTGCGGGCCGGGGGATCCGTGCCCGGGGTCGTGGAGGCCGACGATCTCGGTACGTACGTGGTGAAGTTCACGGGCGCCGCGCAGGGCCGGAAAGCCCTGGTCGCCGAGGTGATCGTGGGGGAGCTGGGGCGGCGGCTCGGGATGCGGGTGCCGGAGCTGGTGCGGATGGACTTCGATCCGGCCGTCGCCGCCGCCGAGCCCGACCGGGAGGTGCAGGACCTGCTGCACGCCAGCGCCGGCCTCAACCTCGGCATGGACCTGCTCCCCGGCGCCGTCGACTTCACCGCCGCCGCCCTGGACACGGTCACCGTCACCCCGCTCGAAGCCGGCCGGATCGTCTGGCTCGACGCCCTCACCGTCAACGTCGACCGCACGGTGCACAGCCCCAACCTGATGATCTGGCCCAGCTTCGGCACCCGCGAACCCCGGCTCTGGCTCATCGACCACGGCGCGGCCCTCGTCTTCCACCACCGCTGGGACACCGCCCTGGCGACGGTCGAGAAGGCCTACCCCTTCCGCACCCACGCGCTGGGCGGGTACGGCCCCGACACCGTCGCCGCGGATGCGGAGCTGGCTCCGCGGGTCACCGAGGAGCTACTGCGCGAGGTCGTCGCGCTCGTGCCGGACGAGTGGCTGGCCGCGGAGCCCGGCTTCGCCGGCCCCGACGCCGTGCGTGAGGCGTACGTCGACTACCTGGCCGCCCGCGCCCGCGCCTCCGCGGCCTGGCTGCCCAAGGAGTTCCCGCACCGCGACGAGCTGGCCGCCGAGGACGCCCGCAGGGCCGCTGCGACGGAGGCGTCCCGGCCGGCCTGGCTCAGACGCGTCCCGGACCTCAGCGACAGGCCGGGGGTGCGCTGAGCGGTACCGGTGCCCCGCGCTTGTCCCTCGGCCACGATTCGCCTGCGGCGGGCATCTGGTTCTGCCCCTTGCGGTGCGTTCTTCGGGTGGCGGTGTCCTTGGGCTGGTCGCGCAGTTCCCCGCGCCCTAGGGGCGGGGCTAACCGCTGGACCGCTCGGCGTAGCCCTGCCAGTCGATGAAGACGCAGGGCCGGTCTCCGACCACCCACGCGTCGTGGCCCGGCGCGATGCTCAGCAGGTCGCCCTGGGTGAACTCCTGTTCCTCGCCGTCGTCCATGTGGACCTTCAGCCTGCCCGTGACGAGGTAGCCGAGGTGCGGCACCTCGCAACTCTCGGTCCCCATCATGGGTTTGACGTGTTTGGACCACTGCCAGCCCGGCTGGAGCGTGGCGCGGATCGCCGACCCGGACTCGCTGCCGACGACCTCCAGCTTGCCCATGCCCTCCTCGGCGGGGCGGACCTCTTCGGGGGAATCGAAGCTCTTGCGGACGAGACCGGCCATGTCGACTCCTGGGTAGTGATCGACCACCTCCCAGAATCGTCTCAGTGAAGCGGCGCCCCCGCATCTCACGGCCACGCCGCACCGAGCCTGCCGGCCCACGTGCGCCCCGAAAGGGGCGCGGGGATGGGGGACCTCCCACGCCCTCAAGGCAGTGGGGGAGCGAGCAGCCCAAGGAGACCGTCACCCGAGGAACGCACCGCAAGGGGCTGGACCCCAGATGCCCGCCGTAGGCGAGTCGGTGGCCGCGGGTGCGCCGGGGCCCCGCCGCCAAGCCACGGCAGAGCCCCGGTATACGGGAAAACCCCGGGGCTCAGCCCCGGCTCACCAGTTCCCGGTACGCCGGCAACGTCAAGAACTCCGCGTAGTCCTCGTCGAGCGCCACCGTCAGCAGCAGATCGTGCGCCTCCTGCCACCGGCCCGCCGAGAACGCCTCCTCGCCGGCTTCGGCGCGGATCGCCGCCAGATCCTCGTCCGCGATCTTCCGCGCCAGCTCCCGGGTGGCCCGCTCACCGTTCTCGAAGACCACGCCCGCGTTGATCCACTGCCAGATCTGGGAACGGGAGATCTCCGCGGTGGCCGCGTCCTCCATGAGGTTGAAGATGGCGACCGCGCCCGAGCCGCGCAGCCACGCCTCGATGTAGCGGATGCCGACCTGGACGGCGTTGACAAGGCCGTCGTACGTCGGCTTCGCGTCCAGCGCGTCGATGGCGATCAGATCGGCCGCCGCGACCGTGACGTCCTCGCGGAGCCGGTTCCTCTGGTTCGGCGCGTCGCCCAGCACCGCGTCGAACGACTCCATGGCGATCGGCACCAGGTCGGGGTGGGCCACCCAGGAGCCGTCGAAGCCGTCGGACGCCTCGCGGTCCTTGTCGGCGCGGACCTTCTCGAAGGCGACCTTGTTCACCTCGGGGTCGCGCCGCGAGGGGATGAACGCCGCCATGCCGCCGATCGCGTGCGCGCCTCGCTTGTGGCAGGTGCGCACCAGCAGTTCGGTGTAGGCGCGCATGAACGGGGCCGTCATGGTGACGGCGTTGCGGTCCGGCAGTACGAACCGCTCGCCGCCGTCACGGAAGTTCTTCACGATCGAGAACAGGTAGTCCCAGCGACCGGCGTTCAGGCCCGAGGCGTGGTCGCGCAGCTCGTAGAGGATCTCCTCCATCTCGTACGCGGCCGTGATCGTCTCGATGAGCACGGTCGCCCGGACGGTGCCCTGCGCGATGCCCAGCCGGTCCTGGGCGAAGACGAAGATCTCGTTCCACAGCCGCGCCTCAAGGTACGACTCCGTCTTCGGCAGGTAGAAGTACGGGCCCTTGCCGAGGTCCAGCAGCCGCTGGGCGTTGTGGAAGAAGTAGAGGCCGAAGTCGACCAGCGCGCCGGGCACCGGCTCGCCGTCGACCTGGAGGTGGTGCTCGTCCAGGTGCCAGCCGCGCGGCCGGACCACGACGGTGGCGAGCTCGCCGGCGTCCTTCAGCGCGTACCACTTTCCGCTCGACTCGTCGGTGAAGTCGATGCGGCGCTCGAACGCGTCCGTGAGGTTGAGCTGCCCCTGGATGACGTTCTCCCACGTGGGCGCGAGCGCGTCCTCGAAGTCTGCCAGCCAGACCTTGGCGCCGGAGTTGAGGGCGTTGATGGTCATCTTGCGGTCCGTGGGACCGGTGATCTCGACCCGGCGGTCGTCCAGCGCGGCCGGCGAGGGCGCGACGCGCCAGGTGTCGTCGGCGCGCACCGCGACCGTCTCCGGGAGGAAGTCGAGCGTGGCCGTCCGGGCGATCTCTGCACGGCGTGCCGCGCGGCGCGCGAGGAGTTCGTCCCGGCGGGGCGTGAAGCGCCGGTGCAACTCGCCCACGAAGGCAAGGGCCTGGGGATCGAGGACCTCGTCCTGCCGGGGCAGGGGCTCCGCGTCGACGATGACCGGCACGGAGGGCGCTGGTGCGGGCATGCTCTCACTTCCTTCAGCGAGCTTCACGGCGTCACGCACGGCCCCCGACGGTGCCGGCCGCTACGCGCCGCCGGACCGCATGGCACTGAGTGCCAGGACGGAGGGGCGTGGCCGGGGAAGCCGTCATGACGATCGGGTGCTTCAGAGTGCTTCTGATCAGTGGATACTAGTTTCCTTATGGTGGAACATCAATCGTCTGTTGATGTCGAGACTCTTTCCGTCGATACAACTCGGCCCACAGTGCCACCCGTCGATACGACTCGCGCACAGTGCCACCTTTCCCGTGCCCGGCGTCCGGCGAGTCAGTCCAGGCGCGCCAGGTCCTCGGGCGTGTCGATGTCGAACGGCTCCGCGACGTCCGCGCACTCGACCAGCGTCAGCGCGTCGGCGTGCGCCGCGAGGTAGGTGCGCGCGCCCTTGTCTCCCAGGGCGCCTGCCATGACGCCCGCCCAGTGGTCCGCGCCGAACAGCACGGGATGCCCGCGCCGGCCGTGGTAGGCGGCCGAGACCAGCGAGGCGGGCGACCAGTATGCGGCGCGCACCCGCGCGACCGCCTCGGGGCCGATACCGGGCTGGTCGACGAGCATCACGAGGACGGCACCCGGCAGGCCGGCGGCGCCCGGCAGACCGGCGCCCGGTAGTCCCGCGGTCCCCGAGGTGCCGGTACCGGACTCCTCCACCAGTGGCCCGAGCCCGGCGCGCAGGGACGAGCCCATGCCCTCCTCCCACGCCGGGTTGTCGACGACCAGGCACCCCGTCAGGTCGGCCTCCGCGCGGACCCGTTCGGCCGAGGCGCCCAGCACCACGTGCACCCGCTCGCAACCGCCGTCCCGCAGCACCCGGACGGCGTGCTCCACGAGCGGCCGGCCTCGGTGCCGCAGCAGCGCCTTGGGGCGTCCACCGAGCCGCCGCCCGCCACCCGCCGCCAGCAGCAGCCCCGTCACCGGACCCACCGGTTCCGCCTGCGCCCCGGCCCGTTCTGCCCCCGCGCCGGCCCGTTCTGCCTGTGCCCCGGCCTGTTCCGCGTGCGCCCCGGCCTGTCCCGCCTCCGCCTCGGCGCCTTCCGCCTGCGCGCCCCGCCCGCTGCCCGTCATCCCGCCGCCTCTCGCACCGCCCGGCCATCGACCTTACGTCCCCCTGTGTGTCGCAGCCCGCATGCCGCGGTCTCTCCCGGGCGCCGCGGCACTCCCGGCGCGGGCGAACGGGAGAGCGGGGCCTCCCGGCGGCTGCGCTGGCGGGCGGGGGCGAACCGCTGCGGCAGGGGGCCGAAAGGTTGCGGTAGGAGGGAGAATCGGGAAACGTCCTTTGCCGGTCCTTGGCCTCGGCTCGCCGCGGCCCGCCGGGTGCCCCGTGGTTCGCAATCACAGGCCGGCCGGCCATCACGTTCGGACATCTCGTACAGCGGGCAAATTACGTCCTTTCTGTGGCGCCAGGGTCTCCACGTGGCGTTTACTGGCCGCGACTCCAGGCTTTGGCCGATGCTCGACAGGGGGTCGCTTTGCGCGGCCCCGGGCAGGGGGGTCTTCCTGGGGTGCGCGTGAAGAGCAGGAGAATGTGAATAGTGGGGGCACGAGCATGTGCGAGGGGGGGAAGCCGTGTTGGGGAGTGTGGGGCACGGGGCTGTGGTGGGCAGCGGAGAACATGACGTCCGCGTGGCGAATTTACGGGCCGCCGTGTCACGGCTGCGCCGTGACCTCGCCGCGCACCCGGTGGAGTTCGCGGACCGCGGCATCGCCGAGGACGAGTTGGCCGCGCTCTCCACGATGGCACTGAGCGGGGACCCGGAGATCCGCCGGCTGCGCCGGTCGCTGCTGCTGGTCGCGGGGTCGATCGGCTCGGTCAGCGCCCTCGCGCCGAGCCTGGCGCAGGTGCGCACCGCGGTGGAACTCTTCGGGGAGCGGCCGCCGCTCTGACGGGCCGCAGGGTCCGTTCGCGTTTCCCGAGGGCTCCCGGGATCCGAGGCCATGGTTCAGGCATTCCTCGGACTTCTCCCGGGAGCCTTCGGCATTTCCGGGGCGCGTTCGCTCGACCCTGACCGCCCCCTCGCGGGAGCCCGCCCGCCATTCCCCGTCAATTCCTCCGACGGATATGGGTCAGGCGAGGATCACCGCACGGGCGCGCAATGTTCCGGATCCATTCCCGGAGGCTCGGGGTTCCGGTGGAAAAGCTTACTAACCGATCGGTTAACTTGCCGTCAGGGCCTCGGAGAGTTCGCCCGCGACCTGTTGCAGAACGGGCACGATCTTCTCCGTGGCCGCCTCGGTGACCCGGCCCGCCGGCCCCGAGATGGAGATGGCGGCGGCCGTGGGGGAGTCCGGTACCCGCACGGCGAGGCAGCGGACGCCGATCTCCTGCTCGTTGTCGTCGAGCGCGTAGCCGAGGCGGCGCACCTCCTCCAGGGCGTCGAGGAAGGCGTCCGGGGTGGTGATGGTCTTCTCGGTGGCGGCCGGCATTCCGGTGCGGCCCAGCAGGGCGCGCACCTCGTCCGAGGGCAACTGGGCCAGCAGCGCCTTGCCCACGCCCGTGGAGTGCGGCAGCACCCGCCGGCCCACCTCGGTGAACATCCGCATCGAGTGCTTCGAGGGGACCTGCGCCACGTAGACGACCTCGTCGCCATCGAGCAGCGCCATGTTCGCGGTCTCGCCGGTCTCCTCCACCAGGCGGGCCAGGTGCGGCCGGGCCCAGGTGCCGAGCAGCCGGGACGCCGACTCGCCCAGGCGGATCAGCCGAGGGCCGAGCGAATAGCGCCTGTTGGGCTGCTGGCGGACGTAACCGCAGGTCACCAGCGTGCGCATCAGCCGGTGGATGGTCGGCAGCGGCAGCCCGCTGCTCGCGGACAGCTCGCTCAGGCCGACCTCGCCGCCCGCGTCCGCCATGCGCTCCAGCAGGTCGAAGGCACGTTCAAGCGACTGGACACCGCCGGAGGAGCCGGAGGCGGCAGGGGACTTGTCGGCGTCGGTGGTGCTGGCGCTTGACGGCGGCACGGCGCGTTCCTTCCGAGACTCCGGAACCGGACGGTCCCTGGCCTCTGATGCGGGTGGTCGGTCGACGGACGGGCAAGCAGCCAGCGTACCCGGCGCGGGGCTCCCGCTGCCCGTCACCGGCGCGGCGTTCCCGCCGGTCAGAGGCCTGGTGCGGGCGGTCGGCCGCGCGCGTGGCGGGATGGGTCCGGTGCTCGGTGAGGGGCGGCGGGGGTTCGGTCGGGGGTTCTGACGGCGGTGTGGCGATCCTGGATTTTTCGGAAGTTTAATTTCGTGTTTCGGAAAAGTCCAGGACAGGTCCGGGGTGTTTCGGTGCCGGCGCCCGGGGCGCACGGGTGTCCTGGCGGTGTGCGGAGCGTGCCCCGCGGGCTTGTCGTACGGGGGCTCGTGGGCCTGCTGTACGGGACTCGTGGGCGCATGCCGTACGGGGCCCGTGCGGCGTTCCGTGTGCCCTCCGGCGCGGCGAGGCGTGCGCTCCGGATGCCTTGACGGCGCGTGGGGGGCGCGATGAAACTTCAACAGAACGTTGAAGTTTTGGGAAGAGGGCCGGAGTACGCCAAGCAGCCGGAGCGACAGGGAGGTACACGTGCCAGGAACCGAATCACCCGCCGCCCCGCCGTATGAACCACCCACCGCCACGCGGGAGGAACAGCCCACCGCCACACGGGATGAGCCACCCACCGCCACGCCGGCTGAAGCATCCGGCGAACCGCCGGCGCGCCCGCGTCCGGACGCGCCCCTTCAGGGACCCGTGCAACGGAACGACCGCCCACCGGGGCGCCTTGGGACCACCCTCACCCCCGAGGAGCGCTTTCCGCCGGCCTCGGGCCCTCCGTCCGGCCTGGTGCTGCGCTCCACCCGCGTCCTCACCCCCGAGGGGATCGGTCCGGCCTGCGTCGTCGTCGAGGGCGAACGCATCGCCGCCGTGCGGGAGTACGGCGCCGCGACGCCGCCCGGCGCGGACGTCCGGGACCTCGGCGACGCCGTCCTGCTGCCCGGCCTCGTCGACACCCACGTGCACGTGAACGACCCCGGCCGTACGGAGTGGGAGGGCTTCTGGACGGCCACCCGCGCCGCGGCGGCCGGCGGCGTCACGACCCTCGTCGACATGCCGCTCAACTCCCTGCCGCCCACCACCAGCGTGGCCCATCTGCGCACGAAACAGGCCGCGGCCAGGGAAGCCGCCCATGTCGACGTGGGCTTCTGGGGCGGTGCCGTACCCGGCAACCTGGGGGAGCTGCGGCCCCTGCACGACGCGGGCGTGTTCGGGTTCAAGTGCTTCCTCGCGCCCTCCGGCGTCGACGAGTTCCCCGAGCTGGACACCGCGGAGCTGACCGCGGCCATGGGGGAGACCGCCGGGTTCGGGGGCCTGCTGATCGTGCACGCGGAGGACCCCCGCCACCTGGCCCGCGCCCCGCGTCACGGCGGCCCCCGCTACGCCGACTTCCTGCGCTCCCGGCCCGCCGCAGGCGAGGACGCCGCCATCGCCACCCTGACAGCGGCCGCCCGGCGGCTCCGCGCCCGGGTGCACGTCCTGCACGTGTCGTCGGCGAGCGCCCTGCCGCTGATCGCCGCCGCCCGCCGCGAGGGCGTGAAGATCAGCGCCGAGACCTGCCCGCACTACCTCACGCTCCGCGCGGAGGACGTGCCGGACGGCGCCAGCGCGTTCAAGTGCTGCCCGCCGATCCGCGACGCCGCCAACCAGGACCTGCTGTGGGCCGCGCTCGCCGACGGCACCCTCGACTGCGTGGTCACCGACCACTCGCCGTCCACCGCCGACCTCAAGACCACCGACTTCGCCACCGCCTGGGGCGGCATCTCCTCGCTCCAGCTCGGCCTGCCCGCCGTCTGGACCGAGGCCAGGCGGCGCGGCCACACCCTCCAGGACGTCGCCCGCTGGATGGCGGAGCGCACCGCGGCGCTGGCGGGCCTGCACCGCAAGGGCGCCATCGAGGCGGGCCGCGACGCCGACTTCGCCGTCTTCGAGCCCGAGCGGACCTTCACCGTCGATCCCGCGACCCTCCAGCACCGCAACCCCGTCACCGCTTACGCCGGCCGGACCCTGCACGGCGCCGTCACGGCCACCTGGCTGCGCGGCCGGTGCGTGTACGAGAAGTCCCCGGCCACCCACACCCCCGCCTTCGCCGCACCCGGCGGGCGGCTCCTGGAGAGGACGGAACGAACGGCATGACGGACCTGCCCCGCTTCACCGGCCCGGCGGCCCCCTACGCGGGCGGCGACCCGTACGCCGACTACCGCACCGCCGACTTCCCCTTCACCGGCCTCCCCGACCTCGCCGACCGGGCGCTCGGCGCGGGAGTCGTCGCCGCCGACGACGAGTTCTTCGCGCCGCGCGAGAGCCTGCTGCTCCCCGGCCGCCCCGTCTTCGAACCGGACCGGTTCGGCCCCAAGGGGAAGATCATGGACGGCTGGGAGACCCGCCGCCGGCGCGGCTCGGCGGACCACCCCTGGCCCCGGGACGGCGACCACGACTGGGCGCTCGTGCGGCTCGGCGCCCCGGGCGTGATCCACGGCGTCGTCGTCGACACCGCCCACTTCCGCGGCAACCACCCCGAGGCAGTCTCCGTCGAGGGCGCCTGCGCCGACGGCACCCCGGACCCGGGGGAGCTGCTCGGCGCCGGCACGGCCTGGCACACGCTGGTGCCCCGGACGGCCGTCGGCGGGCACGCGGCCAACGGGTTCGCCGTCGCCGTCCGGCGCCGCTTCACCCACCTGCGGCTGCGCCAGTACCCGGACGGCGGGATCGCCCGCCTGCGGGTGCACGGCGAGGTGGTGCCGGACGTGGACTGGCTGACGGCGCTCGGCACCTTCGACGTGCTCGCGCTGGAGCACGGCGGGCGGGTCACCGGCGCCTCCGACCTGTTCTACTCGCCCGCCGCCCACACCATCGCGCCCGGCAGGTCCCGGCGGATGGACGACGGGTGGGAGACCCGGCGGCGCCGCGACCGCGGCCACGACTGGATCGGCTACCGGCTCGCCGCGCACGCCCGCGTCCACGCCGTCGAGATCGACACGGCGTACCTCAAGGGGAACGCGGCGGGCTGGGCGTCGCTGTCGGTCCTGGACGCCGGTTCCACTGGTTCGGCGGGTTCGGCGGGTTCCGTCGGTTCCGTCGGTTCCGTCGACGACGAGGACCCCGGCGGGAGCGGGCCCGACCTCGCGCCCGGTGCGGCCGGTGCGGGTGCCTGGACGCAGGCGTTGCCCCGTACCCGGTTGCAGCCGGACACCGTCCACCGGTTCGTGCTCCCGGAACCCGTCACCGGCACCCACGCCCGTATCGACATATATCCGGACGGCGGCATATCCAGGCTCCGGCTCTTCGGCTCGCTCACCGAACGGGGAGTGCGGCGGCTGAGGGAGCGGCGCGCGGAACTCGGGGGCTGAGCGGCGGGGGGGCAGGCGCCGATCAGCGGGATCGGGAGCGAGGGGATCGGAGGCCGGCGGGATCGGGAACCAAGTGGGCCGCCTCCGTCGTTGACCCGGCGGACAGAGCCGGGCCCCGGGGCCCGGCCCGCGGGTGCTCCCGCGAACCGCACCGATCCAGACGCGCGCGTCAAGGAGACCCCGCCGTGACCTTGCAGCAAGAGATCGTCGGCAATGCCATGCAGATGGCGGTCGTCAACCTCCAGCCCGGCCAGACCGTCTACTGCGAGGCGGGCAAGTTCCTCTTCAAGACGTCCAACGTGACGATGGAGACCCGGCTCTCGGGCCCCTCCGGCGGCGGCCAGCGGCAGGGCCAGCAGGGCGGCGGCGGGATGGGCGGCATGCTCAGGCAGGCCATGGGCACCGCCATGCAGGTCGGCCAGCGCTACCTGGCCGGCGAGTCCCTGGCGTTCCAGTACTTCACCTCGCAGGGCGGGGAGGGCACCGTCGGCTTCGCCGGCGTCCTGCCCGGCGAGATGCGTGCCCTGGAACTCACCGGCTCGCGCGCCTGGTTCGCCGAGAAGGACGCCTTCGTGGCCGCCGAGTCCAGCGTCGAGTTCGGCATCGCCTTCCAGGGCGGCCGGACGGGCATGAGCGGCGGTGAGGGCTTCATCCTGGAGAAGTTCACCGGCCAGGGCACGGTCATCATCTGCGGCGCCGGCAACTTCATCGACCTCAACCCCGCCGACTTCGGCGGCCGCATCGAGGTGGACACCGGCTGCGTGGTGGCCTTCGAGGAGGGCATCCAGTACGGCGTCGAGCGCGTCGGCGGCCTCAACCGCCAGGGCATCATGAACGCCGTCTTCGGCGGCGAGGGACTCTCCCTGGCCACCCTGGAGGGCCACGGCCGGGTGATCCTCCAGTCCCTCACCATCGAGGGCCTGGCCAACGCGCTGAAGAAGGCCCAGGGCGGCGACAAGCAGGGCCCCACGGGCGGCCTGTTCTCGACCCACGCGGGCTGAAGCACGCTCAGGACGCGCACGCGGCGGCGCGGTGGGGCCCCCGGCCTCACCGAAGCCGCGCCGTATCCGTATGCCCGGACCCCGCACCATGCTGTGACGCCGGCGCACGCCCGTAGGCGTGCCCCCGCGGGAAGCGCCCCAACTCCCCCTCATTCGATGAACGTTGAGAAAACTACGGCTCCTTGTCATTGACACGCCATGGTCTACGCGCGTCATGCTAGGGGCCATGCGAACCCCCACACGCATCCTCAGCGTCTCTGCCATCGCCGCCGCGCTCTTCCTCGGCGGCCCCGTCGCCGCCGTGAGCGCGGCCCCGGCTCCGCACGCGACCGCCCCCGCGATCAGCCAGCAGATCGCGGCCGTCGGTGACATCTGCTACTCCGACCTGCCGTCCCAGGCGCACGACACGCTCGACCTGATCGACCAGGGCGGCCCCTACCCCTACCCGCAGGACGGCACCGTCTTCCAGAACCGCGAAGGGCTCCTCCCCAAGCAGTCCAGCGGCTACTACCACGAGTACACCGTTGAGACCCCCGGGTCGCCGGACCGCGGTGCCCGCCGCATCATCGCCGGGCAGCAGTCCGAGGAGGACTACTACACCGCCGACCACTACGAGTCGTTCGACCTGGTCGACTTCGGCTGCTGAGCCGGCGGCGCCCGTCCGGGTGCCGGCCCCGCACGACTCACCTCCCACCAGCGGGGCGCTGACCGCCGACCACCTGCCCGGTGGTCAGCCCCCGCTCTTCTTCCGGCTCTCCGCGGCCGCGAACAGCGCCAGGCTCAGCACGATCAGCGTGACACTGGCGTAGATCTCGTAGCCGTCGAGGAAGTCCAGGAGCCTCACCAGGCCCCAGCCTCCCGAACGGCCGGAGGCGGCGCTGACCAGGCCGCCGACACCTTGCACCAGAGCGATCACACCGAGAAGTTCCAGAAACTGCTTCACGCATCGGAGCCTCGCCCCGCGGACCCCCCACACGCATCGGCCGCGGGGCGAGATCGCGTCCACCGAAGGATCGGCTTCCGGGCGTCCACCGCGACGAAAGTCGGGAGCCGCACCGACTTTCGGCTGCCTTTCGTCCCAAGGGCTCGCACGGACACCGTGTGGCCCCCCCGTGGTGCGTACATTGCCCACCATGGAAGGTCATGCGCAGGCCCCCGGCGGTCCGGCGGCAGGGCGGAACGCGGCCCGGTCGTGGTGGCGGCGCCTCACGCCTGAGCTGCCCACGCGGAGCCGGGGGACCGTCCCGAGACCGGGACCCGTGCCGAGACCGGAAACCACCCCGAGATCGGAAACGGTGCCGGAGCAGGAGTCCGGGCCGCAACCGGAATCCGCGCCGGCGGCCGCATCCGGTGACGCCCACGCATCCGGCGACGCACCCGCATCCGGCCGCACAGCCTCAACCTCCGCCTCAACCTCCACCTCCACCGCCACATCCACCGGCCCCGCCCCCGCGCCCCCGGCGCCCGTCCCGCTGCGGTGGCTGCTGCCCTCGGCGCTGGTCCGTGAGCTGGACCCGGCCTTCGCCGCGCGCCGCTCGCGGCGCACCCTGCGGGACTGGCTCGTCGACTTCTCCTGCTTCTTAGCGGCCATCGTGCTGGGCCTGGCCGCCGCGCACTCGACCGGACGCGACGCCGAACTGCCCTCCGCGCTCACCTACCTCGACCAGATCCTGGGCGCCCTGTCCTGCGGCGCCGTCTGGCTGCGGCGCCGCTGGCCGGTGGGCTTCGCCGTGGCGATGCTGCTGGCCGGCACCGTCTCCGACACCTCGGGCGGCGCGGGCCTGGTCGCCCTGTTCACGCTCGCCGTGCACCGGCCCTTCCCGTACGTCGCCTGGATCGGCGGCGGCACGATCGCCGTACTGCCGTTCTTCTACTGGTTCCGCCCCGACCCGAACACGCCGTACGCCGTCTCCGTCGCGTTCTCGGTCCTGCTCCTCGGGGCCGCCGTCGGCTGGGGGATGTTCGCGCGGTCCCGGCGCCAGCTGCTGCTGAGCCTGCGCGACCAGGCAAGGCGCGCCGAGTCCGAGGCCGCGCTCCGCGCCGAGCAGGCCCAGCGGCTCGCCAGGGAGGCCATCGCACGGGAGATGCACGACGTCCTCGCCCACCGCCTCACGCTGCTCAGCGTGCACGCCGGCGCGCTGGAGTTCCGGCCGGACGCGCCGGGCGAGGAGGTCGCCCGCGCGGCCGGAGTGATCCGGGAGAGCTCGCACGAGGCGCTGCAGGACCTGAGGCAGATCATCGGAGTGCTGCGCGCGGGGGAGAGCGGCCCCGACGCCGGCCACCCGCAGCCGACGCTCGCCGGCCTCGGCGCCCTCGTCGAGGAGGTGCGGGCGGCCGGGATGCGGGTCGACCTCGCCGGCGAGGTCCCGGACCACGCCGCCGTGCCCGCCGCCACCGGCCGCACCGCCTACCGCATCGCGCAGGAGTGCCTCACCAACGCCCGCAAGCACGCCCCGGGCGCCCTCGTCACCGTCCGCCTGTCCGGCGCCGCGGGCGACGGCCTCACCCTCTCCGTGTCCAACCCCGCGCCCCCCGGCCGGGTGCCGCACGTGCCGGGCTCGGGCCAGGGACTCATCGGCCTCACGGAACGGGCCACGCTGGCCGGCGGGCGCCTGGAGCACGGCCCGTCGGACGGCGGCGGCTTCCTGGTGCGGGCCTGGCTGCCCTGGCCCGCCTGAGGCGCCGCGCGGCTACGGTGGCCCTCATGAAGCCGATCAGGGTGCTCCTCGTCGACGACGACCCGTTGGTGCGCGTCGGGCTCTCCCTGATGCTCGGCGGCGCCGGCGACATCGAGATCGTCGGCGAGGCCGGGGACGGCGCCGAGGTGGCCGCCCTCGCCGAACGGCACAGCCCCGACGTCGTCCTGATGGACATCCGCATGCCGACGCTGGACGGCCTGGCCGCCACGGAGATCCTCCGCGCCGGCCCGCAGCCGCCCGAGGTGGTGGTGCTCACCACCTTCCACGCCGACGAGCAGGTGCTCAGGGCACTGCGCGCGGGCGCCGCGGGCTTCGTCCTCAAGGACACCCCGCCCGCCGAGATCGTCGACGCGGTGCGCCGCGTGGCGGCGGGCGCGCCGGTGCTCTCACCCGCCGTCACCCGGCAGCTCATCGCCCGGGTGGCAGGCGCGGACCCGGCACGGGAGCGGCGGGCACGCGCGCGTGCCCGCCTCGACCTGCTGGGGGACCGCGAAACGGAGGTCGCCCTTGCCGTCGGCCGCGGCGCCTCCAACGCGGACATCGCCACCGAGCTCTACGTGAGCGTCGCGACCGTCAAGACGCACGTGTCCCACATCCTGTCCCGGCTCGGCCTCAACAACCGCGTGCAGATCGCGCTGCTGACGTACGACGCCGGGGTGCTGGACCCGGAGGACTGAACGGGGCCCGGGGGACTGAGCGGGCCCGGGGGCCCGGAGGGCTGCCCCGGGCAGCGTGCCTCAGGCCCCGGGGATCTCCGCCAGGGCGACCGGCCGGCGCTCGTGCCGGGAGAGCTCGCAGGCCTCCGCGATGCGCAGGGCGTGCAGGGCCTCGCGGCCGTCGCACGGGTTGGCGCGCTCGCCGCGCACCACGTCCACGAACGCCGCGAGTTCGGCCTCGTAGGCGGGCGCGAAGCGCTCCAGGAAGCCGCTCCAGGGCTTGTCCGGCTTGTCGGTCGGCCAGGGGCCCGAGGGCTCCGTGGAGGTGATCGGGGTGCGGGCGTCCAGGCCCACCGCGATCTGGTCGCGCTCGCCGGCCAGCTCCATGCGCACGTCGTACCCCGCGCCGTTGCAGCGGGTCGCTGTGGCCGTGGCGAGCGTGCCGTCGGACAGGGTGAGCACCGCGGCGGCCGTGTCGACGTCGCCCGCCTCGGCGAACATCGCGGGACCCGCGTCCGACCCGGTGGCGTACACGTGTGTCACCTCCAGGCCCGTCACCCACCGCAGGGCGTCGAAGTCGTGCACCAGGCAGTCCCGGTACAGGCCGCCGGACAGCGGCAGGTACGCGGCCGGCGGCGGCGCCGGGTCCGACGTCATCGCCCGCACCGTGTGCAGCCGCCCGAGCCGGCCCTCGCGCACGGCCTCGCGTGCCGCCGTGTACCCCGCGTCGAAGCGGCGCTGGAAGCCGAGCTGGAGCACCGTGCCCGACTCGTCCACCTCGCGCAGCGCCGCCAGGGTGCCCGCCAGGTCGAGCGCGATGGGCTTCTCGCAGAAGGCGGGCAGCCCGGCGCGTGCGGCCCGGGCGATGAGCTCGGCGTGCGCCGAGGTGGCGGCGGTGATCACCACCGCGTCGGGGCTCCAGGCGAGCAGTTCGTCCACGGAGGGCAGCAGGGTCGCCCCGAGCCGGTCCGCCAGGTCCGCCGCCCGTGCCGGGTCGGCGTCGGTGACGGCGAGTGAGTCGACCTCGGGGCTGCGGTGCAGGGTGGCGGCGTGGAAGGAGCCGATGCGGCCCGTTCCGATGAGTCCGATGCGCATGGCTCCAAAGTGGCCCGGAGCCCAATCCCTGTCAATGGTTTGTCCGGACAATGTGACTTCACAACTTCCCGTCATCATTTCCTGGGACTACCCTCACACCGTGTCCAAACCAGGAGTGGATCCGACCGTCCCTCTTCACCTCAGCGTCGACCGGAGCAGCCCCGTCCCGCTCTACTTCCAGCTGTCGCAGCAGCTGGAGGCGGCGATCGAGCGCGGCGCCCTGACGCCCGGCACGCTGCTCGGCAACGAGATCGAGCTCGCGGGCCGCCTCGGCCTCTCCCGCCCCACCGTCCGCCAGGCCATCCAGACCCTGGTCGACAAGGGCCTGCTGGTGCGCCGCCGGGGTGTCGGCACGCAGGTCGTGCACAGCCAGATCAAGCGCCCCCTTGAACTCAGCAGCCTCTACGACGACCTGGAGGCCGCCGGCCAGCGCCCCACCACCCGGGTGCTCTCCCGTGCCGTGGTGCCGGCGCCCGCCGCGGCCGCGGCCGCCCTGGGCATCGCGGAAGGCGGCGACGTGCTCCGCGTCGAGCGGCTGCGCATGGCGCACGGTGAGCCCATGGCGTACCTCTGCAACCACCTGCCCGCCGGCCTGCTCGACCTGACCGACGAGGACCTGGAGGCCACCGGCCTCTACCGGCTCATGCGCGCCGCCGGGATCACCCTGCACAGCGCCCGGCAGTCGGTTGGCGCGCGCGCCGCCACCGCGGAGGAGGCCGGGCGCCTCGCCGAGCCCACCGGCGCCCCGCTGCTCACCATGGAGCGCACCACGTTCGACGACACCGGCCGCCCGGTCGAGTTCGGGGCCCACACCTACCGCGCGTCGCGCTACTCGTTCGAGTTCCAGCTGCTGGTGCGGCCGTAGGGCGGCGCCCCTTTGGGGGCGCGGGTCTGTGTCCTGGGGGTACCTCCCACGCCTTTCAGGCAGTGGGGGAGGCTCCGCCGCGTGGGTGCGACGTGCCGGGACCGGCTGGTGGGGCTGGGCCCCGGCCTACCCAGGGGCGCGGGGAACTGCGCGATCAGCCCCCACCGGCAGGTGGTCAGGCAGGCGACCGTAAGGGGCTGGGCCTGGTGGCCCTCCCCCACTGCCTGAAGGGCGTGGGAGGTACCCCCGGCAGGCGTGTCGTGGCCTGTCGCCTTCCCGGCTACCCGCCGCCCTGCGGCCCGTCGTCAGAATGTTCTGACAAAACCATTGACGCGTCCCCAGGTGCGGGCTAGAACACCTCCATCCGCCACCGACGGCGGCCGGCGGTACCGATCACCCTGCTCAGCCCGGTCGGCCGGAGCGGCACCCGGTGCGCGGGTACCGGAGCGCCTACCGGATACTGGGCGGCCGATCCGTATCGGTACGGCAAACGGAAGCAGAGGGGCGCGGCCTCGTGGCACGGTTTCGCAGCTGGGTAAGCATCGCGCTGGCGGCAGCGCTCGGCCTGAGCATGGCGGGGTGCAGCAGCCACGGCGGCAAACGCGCCGAGGACGCCCGCAACGCCGCGGCCGGGGGGAAGGCGGCGGTCAACACACCCCGCTGGACGATCGCGATGGTCACGCACTCCGGCGACGGCGACACCTTCTGGGACATCGTCCAGAGCGGCGCCAAGCAGGCCGCCGTCAAGGACAACATCAACTTCCTCTACTCGCACGACGACCAGGCCCAGCAGCAGGCGCAGCTCGTGGACGCCGCCGTCGACAAGAAGGTCGACGGCCTGATCGTCACGCTCGCCAAGCCGGACGCCATGAAGGCGGCCGTGGCCCGCGCCGAGAAGGCCGGCATCCCGGTGATCACCGTGAACTCCGGCGGCGACCAGTCCAAGGCGTTCGGCGCCCTCACCCACATCGGCCAGGACGAGACCATCGCGGGCCAGGCCGTCGGCGACGAGCTGAACAAGCGCGGCCGCAAGAAGGCCCTGTGCGTGGTGCACGAGCAGGGCAACGTCGGCCTCGAACAGCGGTGCGCAGGCGCCAAGGACCACTTCAAGGGCACCATGACCAACCTCTACGTCACCGGCACCAACATGCCGGACGTGGAGGCGTCCGTGGAGGCCAAGCTCCAGGCCGACAAGTCCATCGACAGCGTCGTCACGCTCGGCGCGCCGTTCGCCGACACCGCCGTCAAGGCCAAGGACGAGGCGGGCAGCAAGGCCGAGATCGACACCTTCGACCTGAACGCCCAGGTCGCCTCCGGCCTGAAGGACGGCAGCCTCGGCTTCGCCGTCGACCAGCAGCCGTACCTCCAGGGCTACGAGGCCGTCGACCTGCTCTGGCTCTACAAGTACAACGCCGACGAGCTGGGCGGCGGACGCCCGGTGCTGACCGGCCCGCAGATCATCACCAAGGACAGCGCGGGCGCCCTGGCCGAGTACACCAAGCGGGGCACGCGATGACCACGACCACTCCCGCCCCGGCCCCCGCGCCCGGCGCCGGCAGCGAGGGCCAGGGCCCCGGGGGCACCGACGAGCGGCTGCTCGGCAAATCGCCGCTGCGCAAGCTGCTCGGCCGTCCCGAACTCGGCTCGGTCGTCGGCGCGATCGCCGTCTTCGTGTTCTTCGCCGTCGCGGCCGACTCGTTCCTGCGGACCTCCAGCCTCAGCACCGTCCTCTACGCCTCGTCCACCATCGGGATCATGGCGGTGCCGGTGGCGCTGCTGATGATCGGCGGCGAGTTCGACCTGTCGGCGGGCGTGATGGTGACCTCCTCCGCCCTCATCTCGTCGATGTTCAGCTACCAGATGACCGCGAACGTCTGGGTCGGCGTCGGCGTCTCGCTGCTCGTGACCCTGGCGATCGGCGCGTTCAACGGCTTCATGCTGACCCGCACCAAGCTGCCGAGCTTCATCATCACCCTCGGCACCTACCTGATGCTGACCGGCATGAACCTGGGCTTCACCCAGCTCATCGACGGCACCGTGTCCACCAAGTCGATCGGGGACATGGACGGCTTCGACTCCGCGCGGGCCCTGTTCGCGTCCCGGTTCACCATCGGCGGGGTCAGCTTCCGGATCACGATTGTCTGGTGGCTCGTGCTGGTGGCCGTCGCCACCTGGATCCTGCTGCGCACCCGCGTCGGCAACTGGATCTTCGCGGTGGGCGGCAGCAGGGACGCCGCACGGGCGGTGGGCGTCCCGGTGGCCAAGACCAAGATCGGGCTCTACATGGGCGTCGCCTTCGGCGCCTGGATCGCGGGACAGCACCTGCTCTTCTCGTTCGACTCCGTGCAGTCCGGCGAGGGCGTCGGCAACGAACTCATCTACATCATCGCCGCGGTGATCGGAGGCTGCCTGATCACCGGCGGCTACGGCTCCGCGGTGGGCTCCGCGATCGGCGCCCTGATCTTCGGCATGACCAGCAAGGGCATCGTCTTCGCGGAGTGGGAGCCGGACTGGTTCAAGTTCTTCCTCGGAGCGATGCTGCTCCTCGCGACCCTGCTCAACGCCTGGGTCCGCAAGCGCGCGGAGGCGACGGCATGACGGCCAAGGACGACGGTGTGGCGGGCGACGGCACGGAGGCGGCGGGGGCCGCCGGGACGCCGGGTACGGATGCGGCGGGCGGTGCGGAGGCGACGGGCACGGACGCCGCGGCGGGTGAGGTCGAGGGCACGGACGGCGTGGCGGCGGGCGAAGGGGAGCCCGTGGACCGCGAGGCGCCGGACGCGCCGGAGGACGGGGAGCGCCCGCCCCTCGTCCGGCTCGACGCCGTCAGCAAGTACTACGGCAACGTCCGCGCGCTCGAAGAGGTCTCCCTCGACGTGCACGCCGGGCAGATCAGCTGTGTCCTCGGCGACAACGGCGCGGGCAAGTCCACCCTCATCAAGATCATCGCGGGCCTGCACCGGCACGACGCGGGCACCTTCCGGATCGAGGGCGAGGAGGCCTCCCTCGGCTCCCCGCGCGAGGCCCTGGACCGCGGCATCGCCACGGTCTACCAGGACCTCGCCGTGGTCTCCCTGATGCCCGTCTGGCGGAACTTCTTCCTCGGCTCCGAGCCCACCAAGGGATGGGGGCCGCTGCGCCGCATGGACGTGCCGTTCATGCGCGCCACCGCACACGCCGAGCTGCGCCGCATGGGCATCGACCTGCGCGACGTCGACCAGCCCATCGGCACGCTCTCGGGCGGTGAGCGGCAGTGCGTGGCCATCGCCCGCGCGGTCTACTTCGGAGCCAAGGTCCTCGTCCTCGACGAGCCCACCGCCGCGCTCGGCGTGAAGCAGTCCGGGGTGGTCCTGAAGTACGTGGCCGCGGCGCGGGACGCCGGACTCGGTGTGGTACTGATCACGCACAACCCGCACCACGCCTACCTGGTCGGGGACCGTTTCGTCCTGCTCAAGCGGGGTGTCATGGCGGGCAGCCACACCCGCGACGAGATCACCCTGGACGAGCTCACCCGCCAGATGGCGGGCGGCACGGAGCTGGACGACCTCCGCCACGAACTGGAACGCGCCCCGGCCCCGGCGCACCTCGGCGGCCCCGGCACGCCTTGATCGCGGCCCAGCCCCGGCCCACCTCAGGGGCGCGGGTCTGTGTCGATATGCGGCTCCGCCGCGCAGGCGCGAGCAACCATCCACCGGGGGGTGGTCCGGACGCGGCCGATGGGCTGGCGGAGACTGCCCCTTTGGGTCGGTGGCGACGTGACGGTGTCGTCGCGTGGCTGGTCGCGCAGTTCCCGGCGCCCCTTTGATCGGGGCGTAGCCCAGCCCTGCAAGGGGCGCGGGTCTGTGTCGATATGCGGCTCCGCCGCGCAGGCGCGAGCAACCATCCACCGGGGGTGGTCCGGATGCGACAGAACCAGCCCCTCTGGGCCGGTGGCGACCTGACGGTGTCGTCGTGGCTGGTCGCGCAGTTCCCCGCGCCCCTAGGGGAACGGGGCGCAACCCCGACGTAAAGGGATGCCGGGCCCACGGACGGAACCGTGCGGTGCCGGCCACGCGCGTGCGGGTACAGCCGGGCGCAGCCACCTGCAGCGACCCGCGCCATGCGCCCCCACCGCCGCGTGAGGCACAATCGGCGCGATGAGCACCTACCGCGACCTCGCCCTCTCCCGAGCTCTCCAGGTCGGTCGGGCCGGCGGCGCCGGTGGTTCCGCGCGGGCCACCGTTCTGCGCACCGTCGGCGCCCGAGAGCGCCGCTCCCACCTGACGGCGCCCCGCGTGCCCACCGTGGGCATCGACATCGGCGGGACCAAGGTGATGGCGGGCGTCGTGGACGCCGACGGCGCCATCCTGGAGACCCTGCGCGCCGAGACCCCGGACAAGTCCAAGAGCCCCCGGGTCGTCGAGGACACCATCGTCGAGCTCGTGCTCGACCTGTCCGACAGACACGACGTGCACGCCGTCGGCATCGGCGCCGCCGGCTGGGTCGACGCCGACCGCAACCGCGTGCTCTTCGCACCCCACCTGTCCTGGCGGAACGAGCCCCTGCGCGACCGGCTCTCCGGCCGCCTCGCCGTCCCCGTGATGGTCGACAACGACGCGAACACCGCCGCCTGGGGCGAATGGCGCTTCGGCGCGGGCCGCGGCGAGAGCCACCTCGTCATGATCACCCTCGGCACCGGCATCGGCGGCGCGATCCTGGAGGACGGCCAGGTCAAGCGGGGCAAGTACGGGGTCGCGGGAGAATTCGGCCATATGCAGGTCGTCCCGGGCGGACACCGCTGCCCCTGCGGGAACCGCGGATGCTGGGAGCAGTACAGCTCCGGCAACGCCCTGGTCCGCGAGGCACGGGAGCTCGCCGCCGCGGACTCGCCGGTCGCGTACAACATCATCGACCGGGTCAAGGGCAGCATCCCCGACATCACGGGACCCCTGATCACGGAGCTGGCCCGCGAGGGCGACGCGATGTGCGTGGAACTGCTCCAGGACATCGGCCAGTGGCTCGGCGTGGGCATCGCGAACCTGGCCGCCGCACTCGACCCGTCCTGCTTCGTGATCGGCGGCGGGGTCAGCGCGGCGGACGACCTGCTGATCGGACCGGCCCGCGAGGCGTTCCGGCGCCACCTCACCGGGCGCGGATACCGGCCGGAGGCGCGGGTCGCACGCGCCCAGCTGGGGCCCGAGGCCGGTATGGTCGGCGCAGCCGATCTGGCCCGACTCGTGGCCCGCCGGTTCCGCCGCGCCAAGCGCCGCCGCGTGGAGCGGTACGAACGGTACGAGCGGTATGTCCAGGCGGCACGCCGCACCGCCCGCACCCAGGGGTCCCAGCGATGAGTACCACCGAACCCGACACCGTGGAACGGACCGACGTGAGCGCCGACGCCGTGCCACCCGGCCGGCCGGCCGAGAACCGCCGCCATGTGATCCGCAGGCGCACCCTCACGCTGAGCGTCATCGTGCTGCTCATCGGCATCCCGGCGGGCTACCTGGTGATCTCCGCGAACCAGAGCCGGGACAGCGGCAAGGACAAGCAGGCCAGGTACACGGCCACCGGCCTGCTCGCCGGCGTGCCCTCCCGGGTCCAGCAACGGCTGTACGACGTCCACATCCCCAGCCAGCACGAGGCCATCTCGTACTACGAGACTAACAACTGGAAGACCAGCCGCCTCTACGTCGAGTTCCTGACCACCCCGCACGGCCTGAACACCTTCCTCTCCGCCATGGGCACCAGCCCCGGCGCGCTCCAGAAGGGCGACCTGCCCATCAGCGCCCGCGACCGCAGGATCGTCGAATGGGACTTCAGCGGCACGGGCGACTGGCGGGGCCTCACGTACCGCCAGAAGAACCCGCTGCCCACGTTGAACGTCGTGGTCAACAACTCCAACCCGCGCTACCCCGAGGTCTTCGTGGTCTCCTCCACCACGCCCTGAACCCGCACGGCGGGCATACGGCGGAACCGATTGTCAGACCCCCCTCGTAGAGTCGAAGACACCCGACCAGGCGAGAGTGGAGGGAGGCGAGACAGATGGCCGCGCGAGACACCGCGGCACGGACGGAAGGCCCCGCGGGCCGGGGCCCCACGGCCCTGGGGCGCACGGGCAGGGGCACGACCGGCCGCGACCCCGTGGACCACGGGCTCGCCCTCGCCCGCCTCCCCGCCGTCTTCGTCCCCGCACCGCTTCCCCGGGACGGCCACCTCGCCTTCTGGGACCCCACAGGGGCCCTCGACCCCCACCGGAGCACGCACCCGGGCGCCACCCCCGCCCGGCTCACGGTGATCCGCCCCGGCACGCCCGTGCGCGCGGAGTCCGTCCCCGCCCTCACCGTCCCGCTGGCCGCCGCCCTCCCGCTGCTCGCCGCCGCCCGCAAGACCTCCGGCACCCATCCGGCCACCGCCTGCTGGTCCGCCGCCGCGCTGCACGCCCTGCGGCTCGTCGCGCGCGGCCGCCTGCTGCCGGGACTCACCGCCGAGGGCCACGACGCCTGGCGCGCCGGCCCGCTGGACGCCGAGGACGTCGCGCACCTCAGAGCCGTGGCCGCGGCCCTGCCTCCCGAGGGCCACGCCGTCCCCCTGCCGGGCGGCGACCCGCCTGCGGTGCCGGAGCCCGAGGCACTCGTCCGCGCGTTCCTGGACGCCGTCGCGGACACCCTGCCGCGCACGCCCGCCGCGCCCCACGTGTCGGGCGCGCCGTTCGCCGCGCGCCAGGCCCAGCCGCTGCCCCGGGCCGGCGAATGGGCGGCCGAGGTCGCCGCCGGCATGGACGTCGGGGTCCGGGTCTCGCTCCGCCTCGACCTCTCCGTGTTCTCGGGGTATCGCGTCTTCGACGACGGCACCCGGGCCGGTGCCCAGGGGGCCGCGGCCGGGCCCGCGGCGCGCAGCGCGGGAGCGGCGATCGTGCAGGTGCACAGCCTCGCCGACCCCACCCTCGTGGTCGACGCGGCGGCCCTGTGGGAGGGCGACGCCGACCCCGCCTTCGGCCCCCGCACCCGGGTCGACACAGCGCTCGCGGTGCGCCGCGCGGCCCGCGTCTGGCCGCCGCTCGCCCGGCTCGCCGACCAGCCGGTGCCGGACGTGCTGCCGCTGTCCGAGGACGAGCTGACGGAGCTCCTGGGGGCGGCCACCGGCCGGCTCGCGGCGGCCGGCGTCGCCGTGCACTGGCCCCGCGACCTCGCCCGGGACCTCACCGCCACCGCCGAGGTGCGGCCCGCGCCGGGCAGCGCCTCCGACGGGCCGGCGTTCTTCGAGAGCGAGGACCTCCTCCAGTTCCGCTGGCAGCTCGCCCTCGGCGGCGAGCCCCTCAGCGAGGCCGAGATGGACGCACTGGCCGAGGCGCACCGCCCGATCGTCCGGCTGCGGGACAGCTGGGTCCTCGTCGATCCCGGCCTCGTACGCAAGGCCCGCCGGCGCGAACTGGGCCTGCTCGACCCGGTGGACGCGCTCGCCGCGGCCCTCGCCGGCAGCGTCGAGGTGGACGGCGAGCGGATCGAGGCGGTGCCGGTGGGCGCGCTCGCGGCGCTCCGCAACCGGCTCACCGCCGGCATCGAGCCCGCCGAGCCGCCCCCGGGCCTGCACGCCCGCCTGCGCGAGTACCAGCTCCGCGGCCTCGCCTGGCTCGACATGATGACGTCCCTCGGCCTCGGCGGCTGCCTCGCCGACGACATGGGCCTCGGCAAGACGGTCACCCTCATCGCGCTCCATCTGCGGCGTGCCAGGCCCGAACCCACCCTCGTGGTCTGCCCCGCCTCGCTCCTCGGGAACTGGCAGCGGGAGATCGAGCGCTTCGCCCCGGGCACCCCGGTGCGCCGCTTCCACGGCCAGGGCCGCAGCCTGGCCGGCCTGGACGCCGGCTTCGTGCTCACCACGTACGGCACCATGCGCTCCGCCGCGGCCGAACTCGCCGAGCAGCCCTGGGGCATGGTCGTCGCGGACGAGGCCCAGCACATCAAGAACCCGTACTCGGCCACCGCGCGGGCCCTGCGCACCATCCCCGCCCCCGCCCGCGTCGCCCTCACCGGCACCCCCGTGGAGAACAACCTCTCCGAGCTGTGGTCCCTGCTCGACTGGACCACCCCCGGCCTGCTCGGCCCCCTGAAGGCGTTCCGCTCCCGGCACGCGCGTGCCGTCGAGGGGAGCATCGCGGCCGGTGAGGACACCGGGGCGGCCGAGCGACTGGCCAAGCTCGTGCGGCCCTTCCTGCTGCGCCGCAAGAAGTCCGACCCCGGCATCGTGCCCGAGCTGCCGCCGAAGACCGAGACCGACCACCCGGTGCCGCTCACCCGCGAGCAGGGCGCGCTCTACGAAGCCGTGGTGCGCGAGTCGATGGCACTCATCGAGGCCGCGGAGGGCATCAGCCGCCGGGGACTGGTCCTCAAGCTGCTCACCTCACTCAAGCAGATCTGCAACCACCCCGCGCAGTACCTCAAGGAGCCCGGCGGCCGGCTGGAGGGCCGGTCCGGCAAGCTGGCGCTGCTCGACGACCTCCTCGACACCCTCCTCGCCGAGGAGGGCTCGGCCCTGGTCTTCACCCAGTACGTCGGCATGGCCCGGCTGCTCTCCGCCCATCTCGCCTCCCGCGCCGTCCCCGCGGCGCTGCTGCACGGCGGCACGCCCGTACCGGAGCGGGAGCGGCTCGTCGACCGCTTCCAGAGCGGCGCCACACCCGTGCTGATCCTCTCCCTCAAGGCGGCCGGCACCGGCCTCAACCTCACCCGCGCCGGCCATGTCGTCCACTACGACCGCTGGTGGAATCCCGCGGTCGAGGAGCAGGCCACCGACCGCGCCTACCGCATCGGGCAGACCCAGCCCGTCCAGGTGCACCGCCTCATCACCGAGGGCACGGTGGAGGACCGCATCGCCGGCCTGCTGGAGGCCAAGCGAGCCCTGGCCGACGCGGTCCTCGGCACCGGCGAGGCATCCCTCACCGAGCTGACGGACCGTGAACTGGCGGACCTGGTGTCCCTGCGGAGGCCGTCATGACGTCCTCCCGTCCGGACTCGGGGCGGGGTTCCGGTTCCCGTGGCGCTCCGGACCCGCTCGGGGCTTCGGACTCGCCCGGTGTCCCCGATTCGCCAGGTGTTCCGGATACGCCCGGCGCTTCGGACTCTCCCGGTGTTGCGGATTCGCCTTCCCCTTCGGACCTGCCAGGTGTTCCGCCTCCGGACCTGCCGGGTGTTCGGGATTCGCCCGCCCTTCCGGGCCCGCCCGGTGGTCCGGACCCGTCCGGCGACCCGCGCACATCCGGCGCTCCGGTCACCCCGGGCGCCCCGCGCCCCGCTGACGAGGCCCGCCGCGCCCTGCGCGAGGCACGGCGTGCGCTGGCGGAGGCGCGGAGGCGAGGGGGCTCGGGGGCTTCGGTCGCGTCGGTCGGGGGCGGAGGTGGAGGTGGGAGGACTGGCGGGGCGTCTGGTGAGGCCGGTGAGCCTGAGGGGTTGGGGGCGGCCGGTGGTCTCGGGGGTTCCAGTGACCGCGCGGTGGCTGGTGACGGCCCGGTGCCCGGTGACCGCGCAGACGCCGGTGACCGCCAGGCGTCCGGTGACCGCCCGATGTCCGGCGCCCGCGGGAGGCCCGGTGGCGCCAACGCAACCGAAGCCGGTCGCGTCCGCCGGGCCGAGGGCGACGGCGGGGCGCGCACATGGTGGGGCGACGCCTGGATCGCCGCGCTGGAGGCCGGTGCCCTCGATCCCGCGCGGCTGGCGCGGGGCCGGGCCTACGCGGGACGGGGGCAGGTGGGGGACGTCAGCGTGACACCGGGACGGCTGCTCGCGTACGTGCAGGGCAGCAGGCCGCGCCCGTACCGCGCGCAGGTCCGCCTGCGGCTGCTGCCGGACGAGGCCTGGGAGGAGTTCCTGGACGCCGCGGCCGAGCACCCCGGGCACATCGCCGCACTCCTCGACCGGGACCTGCCGCACTCGCTGGCCGAGCACGGCCCCGGCCTGCTTCCCGGACCGGGCGACCTCGAACCGCAGTGCAGCTGCCCCGACTCGGGCCGCCCCTGCAAGCACGCCGCGGCGCTCTGCTACCGCACGGCCCGGCTGCTCGACGAGGACCCGTTCCTCCTGCTGCTCCTGCGCGGCCGCGGCGAGCGGGAACTCCTCGACACCCTCGCCCGCCGGCACGCGACCCGCACCGCCCGCGCGGCCCAGGCCGCGTGGGGCCCCGCGCCGCTCCCGGGCGTGCCCGCGGAGGACCTGTACGGCGCGGCCCCGCCGGGCCCCCTCCCGCCGCCGCTGCCCGCGCCGAAGACGCCCGAGCACCCGCCCGCGTACCCCGCCACCCCCGGCGGCCCCGACCCACTGGCACTGGACCAGTTGGCGACCGACGCCGCGGCCCGCGCGCACGCCCTGCTCACCACCGGCCGCGACCCCGTGGCCGACCTGACGCTGTGGCAGGACGCCGTGCGGCTCGCCGCCGCCCGCCCCGGCTCGGGCCTGACGGCCGGCACCCGCGGCCTGTACGCGGACCTGGCGGAGGCCACCGGCCGGAGCACCGGCGAGCTGGCCCGGGCGGTCGCGGCCTGGCGGCAGGGCGGCGCCGAGGGCCTCGCGGTGCTGGAGGAGCCCTGGGACCCGCCGGCCGGCCGGTTCGACCGCGCCCGCCCCGCGCTGCTGGCCGCGGGCCTGCCCGTCTTCCGGCCCTGGCGCAACCACCTGACCCACCCCCGCGGCCACATCCAGCTCCGCCTCGGCCGGGACGGCCTGTGGTACGGCTACGAGTCCGAGCCGGGCCGGGAGAACTGGTGGCCGCGCGGCGGCCCCGGCCTGGACCCCGTGGACGCCCTCTCCAGCCTGGTCGACCCCCACGGCCCCGACCGCCAGGACCCCGGCACCCACCACGCGGGCCCCGGCGGCCTCGGCGCCCCCGACGACTGACGGCGAGACGCGCCTCGTTCTTGACTGACCCATCCAGAACAGGGTGGGTTGTGGGCGGGCGGTCAGGAACTCCGCTGGTCATCCTGCGGGGTAACGGGGAAGGAAGACCGTTATGTTCATCGGACGAACCGGTCTGTGGAGTGTGGAACTGCGTACGCGGCATGCCTCACAGGTGCATGACGCTGCAGCCGAACTGGACGAGCACGGTTGGGGAGCCCTCTGGACCCCGGGCTTGGCAGGCGGAGACATCATCGCCGACGCGGAGCGGCTGCTGAAGGCCACCAGCAACGCCGCCGTCGCCATCGGAGTGCAGAGCATCTGGGGCTACTCGGCGACCGAACCGATTGCCGAACGTGTCCGACTCCGGCAAACCCACGGACGTCGATTCCTGCTGGGCCTTGGTGTCAGCGACGCGGGGTGAGGCAGCAGCCCGAGCCGCTGTCCGCGCTGCTCCCCCCTCCTCTCCGGGAGCCCTCTGCTCAACTCCGCTCTGGCCGCTCCATCTCGCACTGGCTTCTGAGGCGTGGTTGAGATGGCGACCTTCGTTTCAGTCCGTGCCGGCCTTGATCTGCCGCCGTGCGGGCCGGGGGCGGCACTCGACGAGGAGAAGGGCGATGTCGTCGCTGCTGTGCGGGCTCACGGTGGCCTCGGCCCGTTTGATGATCGTGTCGGCCAGCATGCCGAGTTCTTCCGGTCCCGCTGTGGAGATCTCCTCGGCGAGCCGGTCGATCGCGGTGCCCAGATCGGTTCCGGGCCGTTCGACGAGCCCGTCGGTGTAGAGGGCGAGGAGGGCTCCCGGTGGCAGGTCGAACTCCATCGTGTTGTAGCGCACGTCCGGCTCGACGCCCAGCAGCAAGCCGGACGCCCTGTCCAGCACCTCGGCGGTACCGTCAGGATGGCGCAGGATCGGGGGCGGATGGCCGGCGGACGCCAGCATGACCCGGTGCCGGGGAAGGTCGATGTGGGCGTAGGCACAGCTACAGAAGAGATCGCTGTTCATCTCCATGAGGAGCCGGTTCGTCCTTGAGAGGATCTCGTCCGGGGACGCGCCGACTCGGGCGTGGGTGTGCACGGCGGTACGAACCTGTCCCATGACGGCCGCCGCTTGGACGCTGTGGCCCTGAACGTCGCCGATCACCGCTCCCACGACGGACTCGCCGAAGTCGATCAGGTCGTAGAAGTCGCCTCCCACTTCCAGGGTGTGTGTGGCGGGACGGTAGCGGGCGACCACGTTGAGCTTGCCCGGCTGTGGCAGTCGGCGCGGGAGCAACCCGTCTTGGAGGCCCCGTGCGGCCTGGGCGTTGGAGTCGTGGAGGCGTGCGCGTTCGAGTGCCTGCGCGATCATGCCGGCCAGTGAGGTCAGTTCGGCGCGCTGGTCGGGGGGGAAGGGGCGTGGCCGGTCGTATCCGAGGACACAGCATCCGATGGTCCGTCCTGACACTGTCAGCGGCAGGAAGGCGAAAGCTCCCATGTTGCCGTAGTGCGGGTGGTGTGGGAAGTCGCGGATCAGGTCCGAGGTGTCGGAGTAGAACACGGGCACCCCTGTCTCGATCGCCCGGATTCCGGCGGTCTGGGATGCCAGGGGAAGGCCGTTGAAGTACGTCGGCATCTCGGGAGGGAAGCCGCCGGAGCCGACGACCTGGAGCCGTCCCTCGTCGGCCGTGAGCAGGGCGAGGCCCTGGGCGTCGAGGACCTGCATCATCTGCTCCGTCAAGGAACCGGTCAGTTCCTGCACGCTCACGGCACGCGTGAGCGCGGACGCGAGGTGCAGAAGGTGGAAGAGCGTACCGGCACGGGCCGGTGCGTCGGGCAGCGAGTCGGTGGCCGGATCCGTCGGGCCGCCGGGGGTGTCCGTCGGCCTGATGCGCATGCTGATGCCGGTGGTGTCGGGATACAGCAGGAACGACAGCCACGTGCCATCCGGCCGGGCGGCGGTGAAGCCGGTGGGCACGCGGCTGAAGAGGGCCGCGAGATAGGCGTTCTCGTAGGAGGGATCGGTCAGCCAGGGCAGCACCTCCCAGGGCCGGTGGCCAAGCAGCTCGACGCGGTCACATCCGAGCAGGCCGGCTGCTGTGCCGTTGAGGAAGGTGACGCGGCCGTGCAGGTCCAGAGCGCAGAAGCCTTCACCAAGGCGCTCGACGAGGTCGGCCGCGGGGTGGTCGTACCGCGTCGGCGGCGTCTCCATGGCGAGCGGAGTGGCCCTCGGACGCACCGGGCTGCCCCGTGCCTCGGCCGCGCGCAGTCCCCGGGCGATCAGGTCGGCGGCCTGCGCTATCTCGCGCGTCTCGACGGCGGGCAACTCCTGGGAACGGCCACCGGGCCAGAGCATCAGGACGGCGCCCCAGCAGACGCCGTCGACGAGGACCGGAACGACGTACATGGCCACCGGGTAGGGGAAGGCGAGCGCCGTGCGCGGGAAGCGCCTGGCCAGCTCCTGCTGGTCGGCGAGCCACACCGGACCGCACGACCGAGCTGCCTCGGCCACCGGTACGGGGGCTGCCAGCGCCACCCGTGACCACGGGACCACCAGCCTGCTGGGCACTCCGGTCACGGTCGTCATCATCAGCATCTTCCGCTCCGGGACCCTCAGATACAGCGCCCCAAGATGAGCGCCGACGGTCCGCGTGGCCCGGTCGAGCAACTTGTCCACCTCGGCCGTCTCCGGCGCCATGGTGCTGTCCTCGCCTCCGTCCACGTCCTCGCCTCACCTGTAACCCTCATGGCTTTCGTAATGTTTTGTCTATTTTAGCGATGGGCTTTCGCCGTAGTCACTGCCGGGCGGTCCCGTCGAGCCCCGGCTTGGACGCTGTGCTCAGGGGCGCTCACGGTCGGATCACCTCGGCGGTCCGGACGGTGGTCCGACCGGCGGGGATACTGTGGCGGTATCCGACTCGACGGAGCCCTTATGCCGCTCAGCGCCAGCCCCGACCTCGTACTGCCGTCCGAGGCTGTCGGGCCCCTGGTGCGCGGGATCGGCGTGCTGCGTGCGCTGGACGCGGTCGCAGGACGGGCGAGCCTGGGGGAGCTGGCGCAGACCACACAGAGCACCAGGGCCACGGTTGAGCGTGTTGTGGCCACGTTGGCTCGGATGGATTACGTCAGGTTGGACGGCCGGGACGTGGTTCTCGCACCCGGAGCCATGCGGCTCCCCAACGCGTACCTGTCCGCACTGCGCCTACCTGATCTGCTCGGGACAGCTCTTGAGGGGCTTGCCGCCGACCTCGACGTCACGGCGACGCTGGCCGTGGCGGATGGAGTCGGCATGCGGCTCGTGGCCCAGGCTGCCGCGCGTTCTCGCCTGGTGGCGCTGTCCCTGCCGCTGGGGGTGCGGTTGCCTGTGGCGAGTACCGCTGCCGGTGCGGTGTTCGCGGCGTTGTGGGACGGGGGGCAGTGGGAACGTTGGCGGGCGGAGACGGAGAAGCAGGAGGAGTCAGGAGCGGGAACGGAGTCGGACATGGAGCGCTTCACCGAGCGTGTGCGCGCGGCTGCCGAGCAGGGGTGGGCACTGGACGATCAGTGGCTGGAGCCGGGCCTGGTCGCACTCGCCGCTCCTGTGCGCGACCGCTCGGGTGGCCCCCTCGGCGTGGTGAACCTGGTCGGCCACACGCCGCGGTACAGCGCCGCCGAGCTGCGTGAGAAGGGGTTGCCCAGGCTCCTGAGTGCCACCCGCGACATGGACGAGGCGCTGCTCGGGACCGGCCTCGCCCCGGTGCCCGAGGGCCTGGGTGCGTCACCGTTCGAGGAGCTGGACGAGCAGGTGCCGGCGGAGGATTTCCTGCGCTCTCTCGCCCGCGGGCTGGCCGTGCTGGGAAGCTTCGGGTCCGAGCGTGCCGAGATGTCACTGAGCGAGGCCGCGGGTGCCACCGGCCTTGCCCGTGCCACCACCCGGCGTGCGCTGATCACCCTGGAGTCGTTGGGGTACGTCGAGGCACGCGGGCGCCGCTTCCGGCCCACGCCCCAGGTTCTCGACCTGGGGTGCGCTGTGCTGTCGCGGACGTCTCTGTCGCACCTGGCGCAGCCGCACCTCACCGCGCTCTGCGAACGGGTCGGCGACTCCGTGTCGCTCGCGGTGCTGGACGGTGACCAGGTCCGGTACATCGCGCGGGCCGCCGTCACCCGCATCATGTCGGTGCACATCACGGTCGGCACCCGCCTCCCCGCCTTCGCTACGTCCTTGGGACGGGTGCTGCTGGCAGGCCTGACGCCTGAGGCGCGACGCGCGCTCCTCGGGCGCAGTGCACCGGAGCCCCGCACACCGCACACGGTGACTGATCCTGGAGAGCTGGCGGCCCTCGTCGAGCGCGCCGCCCAGGAGGGCTACGCGTGGGTCGAGGAGGAGTTGGAGGGCGGGCTCCGCTCCCTCGCCGTTCCCGTGCGTGATCGCAGCGGCATGGTGACGGGAGCGGTCAACGTCGCCATGCACACGAGCAGGCGCAGCGTGGACCAGTGCCGGACGGAGGTACTGCCCGCGCTCGTGGACACGGCCTCGGCCATCGAGGCGGACCTGCACCTCGTCAGCCGTCACGCGCGTGTCCCTTCGGCGTGACGGCACGGCACGGGACGCCGTCTCGTCACCGTGCCGTGCCGTGCCGTACGGCTCAGCCGCGGCGCGCCGCGGCTGAGCACACCCAACGGCCGTGGTCCCAGGCGCACTGCTGCTGGTAGCCCGAGCGGAACGTGCCCAGCCAGGCGATGCGGTCGTCGTGTTCCGTGGCCGGCTGCCTCGCGGTGTAACTGGAGGCTCGGTTGTTCGGCCCTCCGGTCGTGTTCACGGCGATCAGGGGGTACGGGTAGACGGGCCTGGTCGCCGTGGTCTTGCCCTCGTGCGTGCTGCGCGTGACGAGTCGGGTGGGTGCCTTGCCGTGTTCGACCCAGCCGATGGCCGCACCCAGGGCATCGAACTGGTCCGGGCCTTGTCCTCCGGTGCAGTGCGCCATGCCGGGCAGCATGAAAAGGCGGGCGAACGCGCTGGTCTTCGCGCTGCCTCCCATGGCGTCCTGGACTGCTCGGTAGTAGGCGATGGTGCCCACCGGGGAGATCGCCGGATCCGCGTAGCCGTGCCAGAGGATCAGCTTTCCACCCGATGCCGAGAAGCGGCCGAGGTCGGGGTCGGTGGCATCGTAGATTCCGGCGTTCTCCCCCATGATCCTGGCGAACTCGGCCCGGGTGAAGGACAGATCGCTCAGGTCCTCGCCCGGCCGTGGCTCGGAGTGGACCATGAACCGCCAGGTGCTGGTGGCGATCTGGCTGGCAAGGGTCTGCTCGCCGGGGTGGACGGGGACGATCCAGCTCTTCCAGTTCAGCTCCGATCCAGGGAGCTGCCACCCGGGATAGAGCAGCGCGCCGTTGCCGTCGCGCGGCCCCTCGTAGAGCTTGGAGACGGCGGTGGCCTGGCCGCGGGTCAGGCAGAAAGCGCGGGTGGAGGAGCGGTGGCCGTCCTGGCACATCAGTTGGGATGGTTCGAAGTCGCACGCTCGCGGGTCGGCCAGCAGGCCGTCCTGCGTTCCGTCGTCGTTGTCGCAGGCGGCCACCACGGCCTTGTGCAGCGGGGCCAGGTCCTCCGCGGTGAGCAGCGGACGGCCGTCGCTGCCGACGTTCGCCTTGGCGTTCCATCCCTGGTACCAGACGTTGAGCGCGGTGAGGACGGAGGCCGGGGCCCCGGACACGATGCCATCGAAGTCATCGGGATAGCGCTGCGCCTCGGTGAGGCCCTGGTGGCCCCCCTGGGAACAGCCGTCGAAGTACGAGTACCGCGCCGGCGTGCCGTAGAAGGCACGGATGATGTGGTGTGCGGCGAGGGCGAGTTTGTGGTCCGACGCATAGCCGAAGTCGGCTCGCAAGGTGGGATCGGTACCGAAGGCCGCGTTGAATCCGCCGGCGCCCTGGTGGCCCTCGTTGCTCGATGCGACAGCGAACGTGCCGTTGGTCAGGGGTACACAGCCCTCGGAGGCCGGGGCGTCCACCGACACCGTGCCGCAGTAGCCGCCGCAGCCGGTCTGAAGGTACCGCTGATGCCAGGTGCGCGTGGGCAGCAGCAGCTCGAACCGCACCTGCGGCGCGATGGTGCCGGTGACCCGGCAGGCCTCCCAGTGGCCGAGCTTGTTGTCGTCCGCCCTGACGTCGGCGGCCGAGTCGACGAAGGTCGGTGCGCCCTCGACTCCGGCCAGATCGAGACCGGTCAAGCCGGCGCACTCCGTGGCGGGTGCGGTGGCGCGCGCGGTGCTCGCGCCGCGGTGTCCCTCACGGGCTGCGCCGTCGTGGGCGGGGACGCCGACGACTCCGATACCGACGAGCAGAAGCAAGGCGACGATGCCACTGCCAAGGAGTCCGGCCCGGGGCGGCCACTTCCGATACAAGGCTGTCATGGATTTCCCTTCTGTGGAGCGTGAGCGTCGGAGGGTGCGTCGTCGTGCATGGAGGACGTCTTGGCGATCAACCGGTGGCGCGGGGGAGGGGGGAGCCGTGGTCCGGTCGTGGCAGGTGCCTGGCATGGCGAACACGGGGGACGAGCGAGATCGCGGTGGCCCCGACCACCGCGGTCGCGGCGAAGGTGAGGAAGCCGAGCCCCGCGGTGCCGCCGCTGAGGACGGCACCGCCGAGGGCCGGACCGGCCACGGCACCGATGCGGCCGATGCCCGTCACCCACCCCAGACCCGTGGCACGCGCCCCGGGCCCGTACACCGCGGCCGTGGCCGCGTAGACCATCGTCTGGGCGCTGAAAAGCCACACCCCGGTCAGGAAGACGACGGCGTATGCCACGCCAAGCGGGAGGTGGGCGCTGAGGACGGACGCTCCGGCGGCGGTCAGCATGAACCAGAGTGCCGAGACCCGTACCGCGCCGAAGCGGTCGGCGGCGCGTCCGGCGACCAGCATGCCGACGATGCCGCCCGCGTTGATCACCATCAGGAACGCCACGGACGAGGACAGCGAGTACCCGGAGGCCCGCATCAGTTCGGGCAGCCATGTGGAGACGCCGTACACGAGCAGCAGACCGGCGAACGAGGCCAGCCACAGCAGCGGGGTCGCCCACCGAGTGCCGGAGGCGAAGAGCGCCGCGATGGCGGCAATCCGTCCCCTGGTGCCGGTCCGGAGGGATTCGGGGGCTTCGGGATGCGGCAGCCCGTAGCGATCTGCGACCGCCTGGGCGGCTTCCGGGCGGCTGCGTGCCAACAGGGCCGTGGGCGACTCGGGCAGCCACCGCACGACAAGCGGCAGAGCGGTCAGCGCAGGCAGCGCTCCCGCCCAGAAGATCCAGCGCCAGCCGTGCGCGGGGGCGACGGCGAGGCCGACGCCCGTGGCCGCCATACCACCGGCGTGGTACGAGGTCATCATCAGCCCGGTTGCCAACGCCACACGGTGGACGGGAGCGAACTCCGTCACCAGGGCCAGACAGAGGGGCATCAGACCACCGAGTCCCAGCCCTGACAGGAACCGGCCGCTGCCGAAGGCGGTGACGTCCGAGGACAGAGCGCATACCGCCGAGCCCGCGGAGAAGAGCAGGATGCTGGCGCCCACCAGCGGCTTGCGCCCCAGCCAGTCGGCGAGAGTGCCCGTGGTCAGGGCCCCGACGAGCATGCCGAGCGTGGCCCAGCTTCCGACGGTTCCGGCTGAGGCCGTGGTGAGCCCCAAGGACTCGTCGTCCAGCAGATGCGGCATGACGGCGCCGTAGATGTTCACGTCCATGCCATCGAAGTAGACAGCCACCCAGCACAGACCGATGACCACGGCAACGGAGCGGAAGGAGCGAGGCGGACGGGAGGGCACGGGCGGAGAAGCCACTGGATCCCCTTCTCTGTTCGCGATGCGGATTTTCATTCGTATTGCGAACGCCAGAGGCTACGGGTTGGCGCATGTACTCGGCAAGGGGGCGAGGTGACCGACATCCGGACGACCGGGGTGTGGCGGTCGCCCTGCTCGTGGGACGGGGGCGAGCCGCACTGTTGAGCCTGTCTGGCTGTCGTGAGGCTGAAGAGAGCGGCTGGACCTTCCCGGCCGGTTCGGCATTCACGACTGGCGGCAGGGCAAGGTCACGAACAGCCTGGATGCCGGGGAGAATCCCGTGGAGGTCTCCGCATACGTGAGGCGCCACTTGCCGGGATGCACCGAGGCCCAGTACTGCTGGCGCTGCGTCGAGGGGACTCGCGAACTGGCGTCCGGGACGGTTCCCTGCATCGGCCTGGGGGATCACATGAGGCGCCTGATCGGTTGGTCACCCCAGCCTGTGATGCGGAGTCACCTGGCGGCGGGCCCGCACGACGACCCCTGATCGCGTGGGGGCCCGCCGGTGGCACCGGCCGGGGGCCGCCACCCCTGGCCTGCCTGGAGGCATCAGGGGCCTCTGGCCAGGCATTTTATGGGCGCAGGTGCATGTTCTCGCTTTTCGTCTGGATCGGCCCTCACCTGGGTGTTCCCACCGGTTCCTGACCGCTGTTGGTCACGCGTTGGTCACGTGACCAACTATCGGCTCGGCTCTCCGGGCTGTCGCGCCAGAAGTGGATGGTTGGACTACCCTTCGCTGGCATTCGCCGCAGGTTCGATTCCCCGGCAGGAGCCACAAAACATGGCTGGTTGGGGGTGAGGCGCTGACCTGTGGGTCTGTGCCACGGTGAGGGTGGAGGGACGGTCCCGGCCCGTCCTGGTCAACTCCGGAGGGGGCCGGTGAACCTACGCGTGCCCGGGGGGTGAACTCTGAGTTCGACCTGCGCTCGGGAGGCGGCCTCAGTATGTTGCGCTGCATCCGTCGCGCCTGTCCCGGCCGCCCGGGCCGGTAGCCGCCCACCATCGAAGACCCCGGACGGCTCGTCCGAGACGGCCACGAGTCTGCGTTCTGCCCAGTGGGGACGGTCGGTGTGCAGCCGCGTGGCCAGGTCCCCCAGTTGATCGTTCCTGGGGAGAGGGTCACACACAACCGGACCAGACACCACCTCAAGGTGTCACGGACGCCACATCACACCGCCCCTTCTCCGTCGGTCCGTCAACGTCCGGGCACCGTACGGCACTACCGGATCGCCGTCCCGAACGCTTGGCCGCCCGACGGGATGCCGTCCTGGCCCGGCTGGTACACGGTCACTGGCTGGTCCGCGCCGCCCGTCAGGTTTGGCCAGGGCACCGAGTAGGCGGCACCCGGGGGGTACGGGCCGAGGGGCATGCCCACGTAGATGTGGGTGGGGGACGCCGCGATGTCCTGCCCCATGCGCTCGCCGGCGCCGGGTGCGCCGGGAAGCCCGTGGTATCCGGCATAGAGGACGTCGTTGTGCTGGCCGGGCGGGCCGAGGAGGGTCACGGTCTGTATTCCGCCGGCCGCCGTCGTGGTGCCCTGCGCCTCTCCGGGCACTCCGATCACGAGCTGGAGGCTCTGCCAGGTCGGCTCGGTCCTGGGGGAGAGATTGAGGGCGGCGAGACTCTCGCCGAAGCGGTCACCGGGCTCGGCGCCGCCTGTGACGTCCGGCGTGTCCTGGTTGATCACCTGGTCCTGCGCCCAGGTGCCCGAGGCGGTGACACTGAAGGTGAGTACACCGCCGGCGTTGGGCATGTCCTTTCCGGAGGAGTCCGTGAGGGATTCACCGGGTACTCCGACGGCGAGGATCGAGTCGCCGTCGGTTCCGCTCCCGGCCAGGCTGACGGATGTGCCGAGGGCGTCGCCGGTCTCGGCGCCGCCGGAGACGTCACCGCGATCCTCGTTGATCTCCGCGCGCTGTACCGGCCTGCCGTCGGCGCCGAGGGTGTGTGAGAGGAGCCAGACATCCCCGGCGTCCAAGGCGCCGCCGATGTCCCGGCCTGGGGCGCCGATGGCGATGTGGTTGCCGTCCGCCGCCACTGACCAGCCGGTTCTGGCTCCGGTCTGCCGCTTCCCGGTCAGACCCGCCTCCGCCTGGACGGCGACGTTGGTGCCGCCGCGCACGTAGATCACCGCCCCGGCGCCGTCGAAGCTTCCCAGCCCCTCCCCGGGCGCGCCGATGACGATGAACGGATCACCGCTGCTGGTGTGACCGGCGGACAGTGCGTAGCCGAGGAGATCGCCCTGTTCGCTCACCGCCTCCTTGAGTGCGCCGTTACCCTGGCCCTGCTGGTAGTTGTCCGCTGCCCGGCCCTGACCCAGTCCGGCAGCGGAGCCGTGGATCACGGTCACCATGCCCGCGTCCTGGGCGCCGCCGAGGTCCTCGTAGGGCACGCCAACGACCAGGTCGGTATAGCCGTCCGAGTCGTAGTCGACCGTGGCGAGGCTCTGCCCGAACCTGTCGCCCGGCTCTGAGCCGCCCGGCACGAAGGACAGGTCCTGGTCGATCTGAGCGGTGCCCTGACCTCCGCCGTAGACGATGCGGACCAGTCCGGCCTCGGCGTCGCCGCCGACCGTCGCCTCCGGGTCGCTGATCGCGATGTCCTCGACGCCGTCACCGTTGAAGTCGACGAACGGCGCTTGACGGACGACGGAGCCGATCCAGTCACCGAGGCCGTCGACGCGAGAGTTGACGGCCTGTGTCGATGTGATCTCGGGATCGATGCCGAAGCAACCGCCCTGGTCGGAGCGGGATGCGAGGGCGACGATGCTCGCCTGGTCGCCGTTGGTGCGGACCAGGGGGCCACCCGTGTCGCCCGGGCAGACGGCCGCGTCGTCCCCGACGGCCTCCAGATCCGTGCCCGTGAAGGGTCCGGCGGAGAACGTGCCGTTGTGCAGGGCGATCGGTGCCCATTCGTCCCCGGTGCGGCCATAACCAGTGAAGATCAGCTTCTCCCCGGCCTGCGGCGCCGTGTCGGCGAGCACTGCGGGGCGGACGCCGGCGACCGGCGCGGACAGCTTGGCGAGGACGATATCGCGGTCGTCGCGCGGCACGAGCTTCACCACGGCGCGCTCCGCGCCCTGCGTGGTGGTCAGGTCGGTGCGGCCGATCACGGCCCGGGTGGGCTGCTTCGGTACGCCGGGCGGCACGTGGATCGAGCTGGCGGGATCGTCGGCGAAGCAGGAGGCGGCGGTGATGAGCCACTCGGGGTCGATGAGGGCCCCGCTGCACCCTCTGGTGCCGTCGCCGATGTCGAGGCGTGCGGTGTAGCCGCGTAGGTTGTTCGACTCCACGGGACCGGTGACGGCGTGGGCGGGGCCTGTCGTCGAACCGATCGCGGCCACGGCGATCAGGAGCGCGACCGTGGTACGTCTCTTGCCGAATAAGAGCGTCATGTTCCTGTTTCCTCTCACCTACCTGCTCGTGGAGTTGTCGACGAGCGTGTGATGCCGGCCGGGGCCCGTCGACGTGCCGAACGGAGTCCAGGGCCGTCGACGGTCATGGTGACGTGTGCGGTGTGTGCGGTGTCCTTGGCCGGCGGAATCACGGTCCGGTCAGTCCAGGCCCACCAGGCCGAGGAACGACGTGCCGGTGTCCTCCAGGAAACCGGACACCCTCGACCTGGCCTCGTCCGCGAGTCCCGTGAGGCCGTCGAGCACCGCGGCGGCCGCGTTGTCGTGGCCGTAGAACAGCCCGGACGCACCCGTCGCGAACGAGGCCAGGCTCTTCATGATGTCCGGCCACTCCGCGATGACGTGCACGCCGCCTGCCAGCCAGGAGATGCCTTTCATGGTGTTCGAGAGGCCAAAGAGGAACGCAGCTGCCGGCTGGCCCTCCGGGATCCGAAGGGCGACCAGGGCCGCTGCGCGGGAGGTTCTCGACAACCATCCGGCTATGGTGTGGACCTTGCCGGAATAGTTGACCCACTGTTCCCGGGTCAGACCGAGGAACCTGCCCTCCTCCTCGGCCGTGGACTCGTCGTTCTCGGGGGTGTCGGCGGGATCGGTCCCGTTCTCGGCGGCCTCCCGGGCCCTGCGCTCCGCTTCGGCGGCCGCTTCGGCGATCTCCTGCCGTCGCTTCTCCCGCGCGATGCGGTGCGCGTCGCTGGCCGCCGACGCTGCGGCAGCGGCGTCCTGGCCCGCCTGCTCGGCCGAAGCACGCGCACTTGCCGCGGATTCCGCCGCCGAGGCGGCCGAGGCCTGGGCCTGGCCGGCGGAGGCGTAGGCCCGGTTCACGGAGTAGTTCGCGCTACGAGCAGCGGTGCGGGCCACGACCGCGGCCTCGTCGGCCTGCTGCGCGGACGCGGCGGCCTGCGCGGCCGACGCGTCGGCCGCATCGGCGTTGGAACGGGCCTGTGCGGCCGCGCTCGCCGCGGCGTCGGCGTAGCCCTGGGCCTTGGCCGCCCAGTTCGACGCGTCCTCGGCCGCCTCTCGGGCCTCCGCCGCGGCCTTGGAGGCGCGTGCGGCGTCCTCCAGAGCTTTCTGCGCGGTATGGGCGGCATGGGCGATGGCGGCCCGGATCGCGGCGACATGGGCTTGGGAGTCGTGGTCCAGGCGGGCGACGTCGTACTGGTCGTGCGCGACGAACGACCGTCTCATGTAGGCGGACCCTTCCAACACGACCTTCGCGGCCGCCTGGAGGTACGCGCCCCCCTCGTTGAGGATCCGGAAACACTCGACGTTGTCGTCCTGCTTGACCGCCTCGGCGTACTCCGTGCTCAGGAAGCGGGACAGTGCCTCGGGGCTGCCGTCCTCCAGCGCTGCCTCAGCCTTTGCCTTGACCGCCCGGCCGGGGTCGTGCCCCAGAATCGTGAAGATCTTCACGCGGTTCTCCGTGGCGGCCGAGTCGGTCAGGCCCGAAGTGAGAAACCAGTTCGCCGCATCGGGATCCTCGCTCTCCAGGGCCTGGCGAGCCCCCGTCGCGACATCCGGAGCGGCCACCTCGGCAAGTGCGAGCACCGTCTCGCGATCGTCCTGCCGCTCCGCCGCCGGCCGGTCGACGTCGATCCAGTTGAGGATCTCGTTCTCGCCACCGGCGAGAGCGAACTCCGCTGCCTGGCGTGTCCATGTGCCGTGACTGTCCAGGAGCATGACCGCTGCTTGCCGTCCGCAGACCACGGCCCCGGCATCGTCTCCGGACGACAGGGCATCCTGCGCCTGTGCGAGGAGGTCCCGGGTCTCCTGGGACGTCTGGTCGTCCTGGGCCTGCTGCGTGGCGATCCGCTCCAAGGCCTCCTGCTCCTGCACGGCCTTGATCCGGGCCACCACCATCCCGACCTCGGTGTCCTGCTGGATGCGGCCGGCCTCCGCCTGGCGGGCCGCCTCCTCGACGGCCTGTGCTTCCTGGACCGCGTCGGCGGCGGTGGTGGCGGCCTGGACGGCGGCGTCGGCGTAGGCGGTGGACCGTTCGGCGTGGTCGATCGCCTCGCCGGCGTGCTCGGCCGCCTCTTCGGCGGCGTCGGCGGCATGGTCGGCATGGGTCGCCGCGGAGCCGGCCGCTCGATGAGCGGCGCCGGCGGATGCGGCCGCCTTGTCGGCCAGCTGACGGGACAGCTGTGCGGCGCTGGTGGCGCTGGCTGCCTGCGCGTTGGCGTCGGCGGCGGCCTCGCGTGCCTGGCGGGCCTGCTCGGTGGCGGCACCGGCGGCCTCGGCCGCGGCGGCGGAGGCGTTGGCCGCGTCCGCGGCGTTGCCCGCGGCGGAGGCGGCCGCGGCACCGGCTACGGAGGCCTGGGAGGAGGCGACGGACGCCTGCTCCGCTGCCTGCGCGGCGGTACGGGCCCGTGCGGCGGCGTTGCGGGCGCCTTCGGCGGCCGCGCGTGCCGCGGCCGCCTTCGTGGCGTCGGCGGACGCGGCGATGGCGGCGCGATAGGCGCGTGCCGCCGCACTTCCCGCCTGCGCCGCCGCAGCGGCGGCGGCTTGTGCTGCCTGTGCCGCCCGCTGCGAGGCGGACTGCGCGGCACGGGAGGCGCTGATCGCGGTCTGGGCCGCACGGGCCGCGCCGCGTGCGGCGTCGGCGGCCTTGTCGGCGGCCTTGGCCGACCTGCGGACGTCATCCTGGGCGGCCTGGGCTTCTTCGGCTGCCTCAAGGGCCGCTTCCTTCGCCTTGAGCGCCGCTTCCTTCGCCTGCTCGGCAGCGGCGACCGCCTTCTCCGTCTTGAGTTTGGCCTTCCGTCCCTCGCTCTCGACGATCGTCACCAACTGGTCGATGGTGGCGGTCTCCTCGTCGCGTGCGCGGGCGATGTGCTGGCCTGTACTGAGGAACCAGTGAACGGCTTTCGGGGAACCGTCGTCGAGCGCGCGTTCGGCGTACTCCCTCACCTGAGGGGAGGCGGTGTTGAGGATCTTGAAGACCTCGACCCGCTCGTCCTCTTCCTCGCCGGTGTACCGGGTTTCGAGAAGGAAGTTCTCCAACGCCTCCTGGGTGTCCGTCTCCAGCGCCGTGGTCGCGTTCCGCCGAGTACCCGGGCCGCCGGCGTTCAAGGCACGGAACACCTCGACCCGCAGATCCGTCTTGAGCGGCGCCGTGTAGCCGTCCCGGAGGTAGCCGGCGATGGCCTCGTCACCGCCTGCCAGCGCCCGCTCCGCGGCTGCCCGCACCGACGTGCCGGCCCAGGCGAGGCCCTCGAACAGGGTGACGCGATTGTCCTCGGCCCTGGCCCGGGGGAGTTCGCTGGTCAGGAACGCACCGACCTGGGCGTCGGTGCCGGCCAGCGCGGCAGCGGCGGACTGCTGTACGGCACGGCCGCCGGTCCGGTAGGCCCAGACGGCCGCGCCGCGGTCGGTGTCGGGTAACCAGCCGGGCAGGTCGGTGTCGCCCTCCCCGGCTCCCGCGGCGGCTCCGGCGAGGGCGACCGACCTGGGCAGTGCGGCGGCGGTCAGCGCGGTCCGGGTGGTACGGCGTCTGGGCACGAAGTTGAGTCCTTTCACTCTCTGATGCAGGTATGAGCGGTGGAACGTCGAGGTCCGCGAATCGCGTCACGCGGCACGAAGGAGTCGGCGAATCTCGCCGTCACGGCGGCGCACTTCCCGGACCGGGAGAACGCGGGCAGCCGCTACCTGGACGTGATGATCTCGACGAGCGAGGCATGACGGCCCTCGTTGGCCTCGCCCAGGGCGGCAAAGGAGTCGGCGTCCACGTGGTACCGGTGCTCCTCGCCGCCGACCGTCGTCGACAGTTCGGCCGCGTAGTCGTTGGTCTGCGCGCCGTAGACGGCCGGCAGGTCCAGGCTCAGATAGCCGCTGGTGCCCGTGGTCCGGAAGCAGAACTTCTCGGTGTTGTCCATGCGGACGTATATCTCCAGCAGGTCCTCCTGGCTGTCGCACGGGGTCAGCACGATGTGCCCGTCACCCCTCTTCAAGAGAATCCCCTGCTCAGCGAGGATCTCGTCGGCCCGGGGATAGGCGAAGTCCTCGACCGCGTAACCAGGGGCGGTGTCGGCGGCGGTCGTTGTGGTGCTGCCCTTGGGGTGGGTCCCGTCGGGGAGGCCGGCCCCCAGCCCGGCCCACACAAGGCCGGCGCCGACGGCCAGCCCCAGCGTGCGGACCAGGAATCTCCTCCGGTGCGGCTGGGCCGCCATGGTGATGCGTGCCTTCATCGCTCTCCCCATCTCCCCACGTGGCCTGTCGAGGGCCGTTTCGTACGACTCCACGCACGGTCCGTGCGGAGGCGCCGTCACGCCTCGGTCGACGGATGCCAGTGTGGCGAGCGTCTGACGCCGTGTCGTTGACGTTCCGTCCGCACTCCTTTGACGTCCAGTCCACGACCCCTTGACCGTCTGCCCTCATCCGCGGTGCCCTCGCACCACGGTCGCGACGGCCTGGAACGGGCTGATCGGCGGCAGGCGTACGGCCGAGCCGACTTTCCTCTCCTACGACACCGCATCCTCCTCGGATGACCTCACGCTCAGCGATCGCCAGAAATGAGCCAGATCCGAATGATTTACGGTCCCTCGTCGGTCTCATCAACGAATACCGCCGAGCAAGCTGACCACCAGGAAAACGCCCGAGATCAGAGCCTGTGAAGCCATTTTGAAGCGCTATGGGGAGCAGGCGCGACGGTGAAGGTTTCGAGGAAGGTACTGCGCCTCCTCCTCGAACGACAAGGTTCGGTCCACGGCCAGACAGGTCTCGACGATGATGCTGGCAGGGCTGGGGAGCGCGACATTCCAGAGGAGTAGGTTGCCGTCGCCTTCTGTGGTGATCAGGGTGTGGCCGTCGGTGCTGAAGACGAGAGATGTGCTGCTCTTCGCACGCACGGGAAGAGTTGCACGAACGTATCCGGTCGTGGTGTCCATGACCTGAACGTCAGACGCGGTAGTGACGGCCAATGTGTGGTTGTCCGGGCTGAACACCATGGAGGGCGATACGGAATAAAAGGCGGGTACTCGGAAGCTGAGACTCATTTTTCTGTCTCCCGTCGTCGTATCCCAAACTTGTACCGTTCCGGTTCTTTCTTGGACAGCCAGAAACCGTCCGTTGGGACTGAATGCAAGTGTGGTGGCCTCCGGAGACCGGGAGGGCAGAACAGATCCTGCGGCCGTCCCGTCCTCGGTGAGAAGCCTGATCTCCACAGGCGGATGTGTGTTCCACAGTCGCAGACCCCCATCGGCGTGGAGGGCGGCGATGGTACGGCCGTCGGGGCCAACGGCCAATGACTGGATGCTGCCGAACGCTGACCGTAAGGAGGACACGGGGCCTTCGTCGGTGAACGTCTTCCACAGACTGATGCTGTCGCTTGTTGCAGCTGCGGCGAAGGTCTGTCCGTCCGCACTGAACCCCATTCGTCGACCGTAGGGATCGGGACTGCGCTGGAGAAGCGTTCTGGCTTCGGTTGTGCGTGCGTCCCAGAGGTGTGTTTCGTAGGAGGAGTCGGAGCCGGCCAGGTGACGGCCGTCGGGGCTGAAGGCCAAGGCCATTACCGTATCGCCGTTGGCTAGGGTGGCGTTTGCCGGGGAATCCGTGTCGAGCAGGCGTAGCGAATAATCGGCAATCCCGCCTTCCTTCGTGCTGACGCTGCTGACGGCCAGGGTGTGCTTGTCAGGGCTTAGGGCTGTGCCGGTGACGTGTTCACCATGTTCCAGGGGATAGGTCTTGCGGATGGGTGTGTCGACATTCCAGAGGCGCGCATTGTCGTCCGGCGAGCCACCAGTTGCCAGGGTGTGCCCATCTGGGCTGAAGGCCAGTGTTCCGATTCCGCGTGTACGAATAACCTGGTAGGAGCGACCGTTGGCCGTGTCCCACAAACGCACGCTGGAGTCGTCCCCGGCCGACGCCAGTGTGCTGCCATCGGGACTGAAAGCCGTCTGCGTCACCTTGCCGGTATGGCCTGTGAGGGAGGCTTTGACGCGTCCGGTTGCGGTGTTCCACAGCCGAACGGTGTTGTCGATGTCCGCAGTGGCGATCGTACGGTCATCAGGACTGAAATCCACTGACAGGGATGTCTTCGAGCCGGTGCCGCCAAGGGTCTTTGTTCGGTGGCCGGTGGCAAGGTCCCACAGACACACCGGGCCTGTGTCGCCGACAGTGGCCAGCGTTCGCCCGTCATGGCTCAATGCTGCGGTGCGGACGTCGACGTTGAGGCCACGAAGCCGAGTTGTATTCCGTCCGGTGGTGAGGTCCACCACCTGCCCTGACCCGATTACGGCAAGAGGACGACTGTCCGGTGTGTACAGAACTTGTGCTGCAACCGAGTGCGGAATATCAAGGTGCGTCAGCAGTTTGCCGGTGCTCAGTTCGCGTATCTCCACGCCTAGCCGTCTGTTGAGAGCCAGGGTGCGGCCGTCAGGGCTCACCGCCAGGTCGGAGATGAATTCCTGGTTGGGGATGGTACGGACGAGGCCGCCCGTCGTACTGTTTCTCACATTTACGGTGAAGTAGGGGCTCGCTGTGACGAGGGTGTTGCCGTCAGGTGTGTACGCCACCCACGAGCCGTGATCCCTGAGTCTTCGGCGCAGTGGATTGGCGGCTGCGGCATACAGGCTGACAGTGGCCTCGGTGGTGGGGCTGGTCTGGTAGGCATGGACGGCCAGGAGGGCGGCGAGATCGGGATCGGTCTCCCGCAGAGTGGCGGACTGGGCGGCGAGTTGGCGGGAGAGGGCCCGGTCCTGTGCGGCGATGGCGTCGTGACGCTGGACGAACGCCAGTCCTGCGGCTACGAGCGTGAGCGCGAGCAGAATGCACAGGCTCGTGGCGAACGAGCGCAGCCGGCGAGTGGTTCGAGCGGCTGTCTCCTGTTCCTTCTCGTGAGCGGTGATGCTTGCATTCAGGAACGTTCGTTCCTCAGTTGTCAGGCACGTATCGGCGCCTTCTTGGAACGCTTTTCGTGCTGTTTCCAGGCGTGTGCCGCGGTACAGGGCGCCTGCATCGCGGTGGAGCTGTTCCCAGGCCCGGGCATGATCGGTGAGCGCACGGTGAACTCGTAGTCGGCTGCGCTCCTCCTCGATCCATCCGTGCAGGCGGCTCCAGGCGGAGATGAGCGCCTCGTGGGCGAGTTCGACGGTGGTCTCGTCGAGGGTGACCAGGCGGAGCCGTGCGAGGCGTTCAAGGATCTCTTGTTCAGGGCCTGGTAGGTGAGCGCTCAACTCCGTGCGGTCGACAGGGCGCCGGGTGTCCTGTGTTCCCTCGCCGGGAGTGATCATGCGGAGCATCATGCGACGGAGGGTGCTGACCTGGTCGGGGGAGAGCTGATTGTAGAACTCCTCAGCGCTTTGGGCGATGGCGCCCCGAAGGCCGCCGGCAGCCTCGTACGCGGATGCGGTGAGGGCCCGGCCGCGGCGTCGGCGCCAGGTCTGGAGGAGCGTATGGGACATCATCGGAAGGGCGCCGGGCTGGCCAGTGACTTCCTCGATGATCCGGGAAGAAAGGGCCCGCTCAACGACAAGCCCGGCGGTAGCCGCCGGTTTGACTATGGCCGCACGCAATTCGGCTGGAGTCATGGGGCCGACGAGGAGGGTCGCGTCGCGCAGAGCATCAGCCAAGTTTCGGTGGTTGGCACAGTGTCCGAAGAAATCTGCCCGGACAGCGATGACCACGCGTAGTCGATTTGCTTCGTCTTGGGCCGTCAGAAGCATATCGATGAACGTAGTGCGCTCGTGAGGGTCTCGGCACAACGTGAAAAGCTCTTCGAACTGGTCGACGACAACCACCGTGTCGGCACCACCGCAGGGGACCTTCCCACCCGAGCCGAGCCCTCTGTCCTCCCCAATGGCGGGCCGCACACCGCTCAGAGCCGCAGCATGGGTATGTACCGGGTCAGGTCCCGGAGTGAGTACGCGCACGACAGCCGGACGCAATGACTCCGGTGACCCATCTCGTAGGGCGGGAATGAGCCCGGCCCGCAGCAGAGAGGACTTGCCGCTGCCGGACGCGCCCACCAAGGCCACGCAGCGGCGCGCTCGAAGAAGACCTGCCAGGTCCGCGGTGAGCTGCTCGCGGCCGAAGAAGCGGTCCTGATCCTGCGGCTCAAAGCGTCTTAATCCGAGATAAGGGCTGGCTTCGTCGCTCTCCCCGTCAGGTGACCGGCTCAGATCCTGGGCAGCCGCTTGCTGCCAGCGACGCTCCCACTCATCGTGAGCGCCGCCGCAAGCCCTGGCGTAGGCCAGTGCCACAGCCAGCGTGGGCAGTCGCCTGCCGGCCGCCGCCTGGGCGAGGGTGGCAGCCGAGAACTCTGCCCTACGCGCCATCTGCCGGTAGGTAACCCCACCCGCAGACTGCCGTAATTCCCGCAGCTGGAAGGCGAAATCCTCCACGGGCCCCCGGGTCGGATCAATTGGATTCTCAGCGCGTCCCATACCGTACCCTGCCTCTCTTATCGAGCTGGAACTACTGGATTGCCTACATGATGGTGTAGCTGATACGTCGGGCGTGGAAGTAGCTACAGACAAATGTGGAGTTGGCGCTGGCGGCGGTGTAGGAAGCGGCGGGTCTCGTGGGCGAGGTCGTTTACCGAGCGGGTGCGTGAGGCGTGTACGTGCCGTTTGATGTCAGCGTTGAGGAGTTCGTCGAGGTTGAGTTCGGGGTTCTAGCCGGGCATGAGATGCAGTTCGATGCGGTCGGCGTTCTCCTCCAGCCAGGTGTGGACGGCCTTGCTGTGGTGGACCGGGTGCCCCTCGGCGATGACGTGGACCTTGCGGCCGGCTTGGCGGCGAGCCGGCCGAGGAAGGCGGTGAACACCTTCGCGGTGAAGCGGCCGGTGAAGACGGTGAACCACAGTGCGCCGCGCGAGGCGATGCCGACATGACGTTCACGTGCAGCCGCTTGCCGTTGACCCGCACCACGGGGTACGGCCCTTCGGTACCCAGGAACGGCTGGGCGGAGCCGTGTCCGAACGCCGTCCGCACTGATCCGCCTCCAGGCCACCACGGCTTTCTCGGCCTTCGCCCGAGCGACGATGGCGGGGTATTCCTCTTCCCGCCACACGCGTACCTTCCGCTCCTGCTGCTGGTAGGCCGGGCGGCCCGGATGCTGCGGGGTGAAGCCAGGTCGGCGCAGCCACTTGCCCATTCCGCGCTCACTTCTGACCACTCCGGTCACCATCCGGGCCGGCTCCCGGCACCGCGGCTCTGGTCCACAACGGTCCACCGATCACCGGTTCCTCGGGCGAGTAGTCCGCCATCGCACGGAATAACGTGTCCCGTTCCTCGTCGCTGATCAGCTGGTGTGGCCCCGGGCGCCGGGTCCGCCGCACCACCAGAGCCTCACGGCCACCGCCGCGGTAGGACCGCCACCAACTGCCCACCGACCGCTCACTGATACCGAACACCTCGGCCGCCTTCCGAAACGTGGCGCGTGCCCGACTCCAACGCAGCCACCACCCACGACCGCACGACCTCCCCCGCGGCCGGCGACAGCCGACGCGCTCCCCAACCTCGATCACACTCAGTCAACGAACAGGCAACTCAATCGTCCCGGCTCAATAATGATCAAGGTCCAAGCCGCGCTACCCGGATTGTCCAGGGCGGCGAAACCGGCCTGCCAGACAACTCAGGAAGCACGAAGAATCAATGTCAGCGGTCGCATGGGCTGCACATCCAACGGTCCACGCCGGCCCACTGCCAGATTGGCACGCCAGTGGTCCGATGAACAACACCGGCATCCGCTCGAAGGCGGTCACTCATTCCGATCATTGAATACACGATGAAAATGACCACGAACTGGGGAACACATGTGTGCCGAAGCAGCCGTTACCAAATCAGCTCTTGACGCCACGGTCGGTGGTGTCGCAGGTTTACCCGAAGGAGCCGGGGAGCCGATGGGCGGTGAGACCCTCTTCCGAACCGATGACTTACCCGTAGAGGACCGCTTCGACGGCTTCCGTGACTGCATCACGAGGGCGGCCTTCCTCACCGAGGCCGACAGCGCATACGCCCGGGACTTCCGAGGCGAGATTCGTCTGATGCGGTTCGGCGGAATCCACTTGTGGCCGGTGGCCGCGCATCCGATGCGCCTCGTGCGCACATCCCGGTTGATCCGGCAGTCCGACCCGGAGGTCTACCACCTCACGCTCTCCTTGAGCGGCACCGTCGACATCAGCCAGGACGGCCGTCAGGCCAGGCACGGCCCGGGACACATGTACGTCGTCGACAGTTCGCGCCCGTCCGTCTGCAGCATCTCCCACCTCAACGCCCTGGGTCTGGACATTCAGCGCTCGCTGGTCCCGCTGTCGCCTCGCACTGTCGCGCCGCTGCTGGCACGGCCCCTGTCGGGAGGGAAGAGCGTGGGCGGACTGCTGGCTGCCCTGCTCACCCAGATAGCCAGCGAAGGCCCCCACGCTCCCGCCGACGCCACGCGACTTGAGACCGTCATCGTCGATCTGTTCTCAGCCACACTCGCCCACCACCTCGACGCCAAAGACCATCTCGCGCCAGAAACCCGCACCAGAACCCTGATGTTGAGGATCCGCGCTTTCATCGAACGCCACTTGCACGATTCCGCTCTGGACCCGGCCACGATCGCCGCCGCACACCACATATCCCTCAGCTACCTGCACCGCCTCTTCCAAAACGAAGGCATAACCGTCTCCGCCTGGATCCGTGCCCAGCGCCTGGAACGTGCCCGCGCCGACCTCAGCGATCCACAACAGCACACCGTTCCCGTGCACCACATTGCGGCACGCTGGGGCTTCTCCCACCATGCGGCCTTCACCCGCGCCTTCCGCAGTGCCTTCGGGACCTCGCCGCGGGATTACCGGCACCGGACGCAGGTTTCGACGTAGCAGGCCTCGGTGGGGCCGACGGACGCGGGCAGCTCCGTGGCATGAGGCGTCCGGGCTGGGTCGGTGCGGACTTCGTCGACGAGGACTCGTCGACGCGTCAGGCCGCCCCCGCGCAACGCGGGGGCGGCGCATTGCTCGGGCCCTCCGGGGCAACCAGGCTCGTGAAGTCCGGACTCCGCTTGGTCACGACAGCATCCGGAATGGGATGGTCCCCGGGCCGGAACCTGCTCTTCAGCGTGGATACCAGAGGCTGAAAGCGGAGTAATTGTCAAGAGCTGTGGATCGGCGGGATCCGGCGTCATTCTCCTGCCGCAGCGTCATGAGCATGGGTGATGGCCATGTCCATGAAGGCGAGGGCTTCAGTCCGGCGGGCGAACGGGCTGAGGTGGAGCGGCCGGTGGTGCTTGCCGTGCCGGTACGACCCGGCAACGCGGGCAGCAAGACCGCCGCCGGTCACATCACTGCCGCTCAGCTCGCCCCGGCGCAGCTGCCCTGGCCACAGACGGGGACGAAAGGCGCTGATCCGCTGTGATTCCGGCGGCGTAACACACGAGTTCGAGACCTGGCCTTTCGCGGGTGGAGTCCTGCATGATGCGTTGCAGGGCGTAGATGCCGCCCAAGCGAACGTCCATCTTGTTGTCACCCAGGTTGGCCACCGCTGCGGTGCAGCGATCTGTGATCTGGCCTTGTTTCGATCCACTGCTGGCTTCCTGGCTACCTCGTGTGGACCCGAGAAGTTCTCTCGTTTTCGGCGGGTCGTTTTAGACCCAAAGTGCCGTGGCGAGGGCCGCTCCTGTGAAGGCGGCTCCGAGGCCCGCGACCACGCTGGCGACGATGTTGGCGAGGGCGTAGAAGCGCGCGCCTTCCTCGTTGAGACGGAGTGTTTCGTAGGAGAAGGTGGAGTATGTCGTCAGGGCGCCGCACAGGCCGGTACCGAGGAGGAGTTGCAGTCGCTCGGGGGTGGCGCCGGCGGATGTCGCTCCGGTGAGCAGGCCGAGTATCAGGCAGCCGGTGATGTTGACGGTGAAGGTGCCCCAGGGGAGGACGGTGTCGTGTTTCATCTGCACGGTGCGGTCGGTGAGGTAGCGCAGTGGTGCGCCGACCATGGCGCCGGCGATGACCAGTAGCCAGTTCACTGTTGTTCTCCGGGTTGTCCTGGGTGGCCGGTTTCGTTGCCGCGGCCGATGTAGCGGATGACTTCGCAGGTGTCCAGCGTGACGAGTCCCTCGGTGACCAACTCGTCCAACTCGGGCAGGAAGGCGCGGATGTGTGCTTCGTCGTCGACGATGACGACCGCCAGGGGCAGGTCCTCGCTGAGCGAGAGGAGTCTGCTGGTGTGGATGAGTGAGGATGCTCCGAAGCCCTCGATGCCGCGGAAGACGGAGGCACCGGCGAGGCCTGCATGGTGTGCGCGGTGCACGATCTCCGTGTAGAGGGGTTTGTGGTGCCAGGTGTCGCTCTCGCCGACGTAGACCGTCAGGCGGACGGCGGATCCGGTCAGTCTCATCGCTGCCTCCATCGGACGATCCGTCGGGTGAGGTGCGCTGTCGTCCACACCGCCGCCAGGGCCGCGAACAGCGTGAGCGCCAGGTAGGCCAGGGCGGTGCGCGGTTTGCCGTCGTCGATCAGGCGCTGGATGTCGACGGCGTAGGTGGAGAAGGTGGTGAAGCCGCCGAGGACGCCGGTGCCGAAGAAGGGGCGTACGAGCCGGTGGGCTGCCCATACGTCGCTGATGATGACCATGAAGACACCGATGACGGCGCAGCCGATGACGTTGACGGCCAGGGTGGTCCAGGGGAAGGTGCCGTCTGCTGTCGGCCAGAGCAGTGAGGCGCCGTAGCGCGCGCTGGCGCCGATGGCCCCGCCGAGGGCTACCACGGCGACGATGGGTGCCTGTCCTGGCCCGCGAGCGGCGCGTTGCTCCGGGATGTGGAGGTCGACGTCGGGATCGACGGGCTCGTTCGCCATCAGAGGGCGGACCTCTTCCACGTGTGGCTCCTACTCGCCGGGTGCCCGGGCATACGGGCGCGCATGATCGCAAGTAGGGACCGTTGGCGGCGTCCTCGCCGCGGTTCGTGGCCGGCGGGCCCCACCGCCGTGTGCGGGCCCGAGGGCGACCGCGCTCCCTCAGGTTACCGGAAGCTTCCGGTTGTGGCTCGCCGGTACGGTCAGGGGTGGATGCCGTAGGGCAGGTCGGGTGAGGCGGCGGCGAGGGCGAGCAGCCGGTTGTACTTGGCGACGCGTTCGCCGCGGGCCGGCGCTCCGGACTTGATCTGGCCGCATCCGGTGCCGGTGGCGAGGTCGGCGATGAAGGCGTCCTCGGTCTCACCGGAGCGGTGGGAGATCATCTGCGCGTAGCCGGCTTCGCGGCAGATCCGCATGGCTTGGAGGGTCTCGGTGACGGTGCCGATCTGGTTGACCTTGATCAGGGCCGCGTTGCCCACCTCGCGCTGGATGGCCTGGGTGAGGATGCCGGGGTTGGTGACGAAGATGTCGTCGCCCATGAGCTGGACCCGCTCGGAGAGGCGCGCGGTCATGGTGGGCCAGCCGTCCCAGTCGTCTTCCGCCAGGCCGTCCTCGATGCTCCATACGGGGAAGCGTTCGATGATCTCTTCATAGCGGTCGATGAGCTGGGTGGAGGTGAGCAGTTCGCCTGCGACCCGGTAACCGTCGCCGGTGGCGAACTCGCTGGCCGCGGGGTCGAGGGCGATCGCGATGCCGTCGCGGCCCGGCGTGTAGCCGGCGTCCTTGATTGCTTCGACGAGCAGGGCGAGGACATCCTCCGGGCGGTCGATGGGCGGCGCGAAGCCCCCTTCGTCGCCCAGACCCGTGGGGTGGCCTTGGGATGCCAGCCGTGTCCTGAGCCGTCCGTACACCTCGGCGCCCGCGCGGACCGCCTGGGGGAGGTCGGGTGCACCGAGCGGGGCGAGCATGAACTCCTGGAAGTCCAGGTCGTTGCTGGCGTGGGCGCCTCCGTTGACGACGTTGAAGTGCGGGACGGGCAGGCCGGGTGTGGTGCCGGCGACGTCGGCGAGGGAACGCCACAGGTCTTTGCCGGTGGTGGCGGACTCGGCCCGTGCGGCGGCCAGTGACACCCCGACGACCGCGTTCGCGCCGAGCCGTTCCTTGGTGGCGGTGCCGTCGAGTTCCATGAGTGCCGCATCCACGTCGGCCGCCGAGCCGAAGGCACGCCCGGACAGGGCCGTGGCGATCTCGCCGTTCACGTGGGCGACGGCCGTCAGCACGCCCTGGCCTCCGAAGCGTTCCGGACGGCCGTCGCGTAGTTCGACGGCCTCCCGGCTGCCGGTGGACGCGCCGGAGGGGACGCCGGCGTGCACGCGTGTGCCGTCTGCCAGGGTCATGGTGACGGCGAGGGTGGGGCGGGCCCGGGAGTCGAGAACCTCCAAGGCCTCCAGGTCGCTGATACGGAAGGTCATGCCTCACTCCTTTGCTCGCCGAGGGGTACGGGGAGGCCCGGGGATGTGCGTCCCCTGCGTCAGACCGCGTCGACCTGCGCCGGGGCCTGACGCGGGGCGACCGTCATGGGTGGTGCCCGGCCTCGGCTGTCCGTGCGTCGACCGTGCGGAGTCGGGAGTCCCCTATCTCCTTGAGGGCCTGTTCACGGCCCTCCCAGTGCGAGCCCTCGACGGATTTTCCGGGTTCCAGGTCCTTGTAGACCTCGAAGAAATGGGTGATCTCCAGGCGGTCGAAATCGGAGACGTCGGTGATGTTCTGAATGGTCGCGTAGCGCGGGTCGTGTGCGGGCACGCAGAGGATCTTCTCGTCGGGGCCTTGTTCGTCCCGCATCGCGAACATTCCGATGGCCCGGCATTGGATGATGCAGCCGGGGAAGGTGGGCTCACCGGTGAGGACCAGCGCGTCCAGAGGGTCGCCGTCGCGGCCGAGGGTGTCCTCGATGTAGCCGTAGTCCGCGGGGTAGCGGGTGGCGGTGAACAGGAGCCTGTCGAGGCGGATGCGACCCGCGGTGTGGTCCATCTCGTACTTGTTGCGTGATCCCTGGGGGATCTCCACGGTGACTTCGAATTCCACTACGTCCTCCCCAGGAGGTGTGCCGGTTTCGGTCATCGCTGATGTCGAGTGATCATCGTTCGGCCGATCGGGGCGGCAGATGGCGTGAGTGGTTCATGGGGCGTCCACCTCCCGGGGGCCTTGATCGGTCCCGCACGCGCGCTCAGCCGAGGCGCGGACTTCGTCGCGAAGCTCGCGCAGGTCTGCGGCGGGCACCGCCAGCGCGTTGAGGCGCACCTGTAGTGCCTCGTGTGCTCCGTGGGCAAGCTGAGCTGCCTGGCTCAGCGGCCACTGGTAGTAGCTGATCAGGCGAGAGGCGCGCCTCATGAGTGCGATCGCATCTGGGTCGTTGATGCGCAGGGCACGTAGCCGGACCAGCAGATGGTGGAAGAACGTGTTCTGCTTGCTCGCCTCATTAGCCTCTGCACCCGTTACGGGAGCGGCCTCGCCGCATGCGGCGAGGGCCCGGTCGGCCGATGGTTGGGCGCGAACGGCCTCGTCAAGCAGGCCTGCAAGGGCCAGCAACTGAACTTGCGGGGTCGGCCCGCTTGGGGTCCGGCTCTTCCTGTGGAACAGCGTATGCCATACGTTCCACAGCAGGTCGTGATGGCCTTCATCCTGTACGGAAGAGGGTGGGCCGACGGGGATGGGCATGGCTCCTCCTGGTCGTATGACAACCAGGGACCGTCAGCGGCGGAACGCCGCGGTTATGGGTGAGCCCCATCACCACGCTCTCTTCCCATAGTACGTTTTCCCCCGGATGCCGGGGTCCAGCTGTGTGCATGGAACCGCTGCGCGCTGGGCCGAACGGGTGAGGGAAGCGAGCTCGGCTCCGATGGCCAAGGGGCCTGTTCCCGCTGCCCCTGGCCCAAGGTGCTGTGACACCCTTGTGCACGGACGGTAACAGGCGACGGGGCACGCAGGTATTACGGGTTGACTGAGAGTGCCGGGGCTGCCATCGGATCGGTGCTCGCGCGGGCCGTCTCTCGCGCGAGCTGTTCAGAGCACGGTGACCCTGAGGTGGGGCCTTCCGGCTGAGCGGGCCAGTGCCCGGGCTGCCGCGCGGGGGGCGGTATGGGCCGAGCCCGTGTCCCGTGCCTGCCGGTATCGCGAGCCAGGACACGCGGTGGTGGTGGTGTGCCTGCGGACGCGGCCCAGCAGTTCTCCGTGGAATGCCACCACCTGGATCACGGGGCGGCCCGGGAAGAGCGGTGCACAGGCCAGTCCCGGTGCGGTGGCGAGCGTCCGCGGCGCCTGTTGCTCGTGCCAGTGCCACTTGGCGTTGATCACGATCAGCTCGGCCGCACGGATCACTCCGGCGGCCGGTTCGCTCCTTGGGTGGGTCATTCCAGGCTCCAAGGCCTTGGGCTCCGGAGGTCAGGTCCGGGACAGCCTGCGGTGCACGACGCGGTGCGGGCGGGCGGCGTCCGTGCCGAGCCGTTCGGCCTTGTTGGTCTCGTAGTCCGCGTAGTTGCCTTCGAACCAGAACCAGTGGGCGGCGCCTTCCCACGCGAGTATGTGGGTGGCGGTGCGGTCCAGGAACCAGCGGTCGTGGGCCGTGATCACGGCGCAGCCCGGGAACTCCAGGAGTGCTGTCTCGAAGGAGGCCAGGGTCTCGACGTCGAGGTCGTTGGTGGGTTCGTCGAGCAGCAGCAGATTGCCGCCCTGTTTGAGGGTGAGGGCGAGGTTGAGCCGGTTGCGTTCGCCCCCGGACAGTACACCGACGGGTTTCTGCTGGTCGGGGCCCTTGAATCCGAAGGTTGCCACATAGGCGCGCGAGGGCACCTCGACCTGGCCCACCCGGAGGTGGTCAAGACCCTCTGAGACTGCTTCCCACACACTGCGGGTGTCGTCGAGTCCGGCCCGGGACTGGTCGACGTACGAGATGCGGACGCTCTCACCCAGCCGCAGCACGCCCGCTTCGGGGCGTTCCTCGCCGACGATCATTCGCAGGAGGGTCGTCTTGCCGACGCCGTTGGGCCCGATGACGCCGACGATGCCGCCGCGCGGCAGGGAGAACGAGATGTTCTCCCAGAGGATGTGGTCCCCGTGGCCCTTGGTCAGGCGGTCGGCTTCAAGGACCTTGCTGCCCAGGCGCGGGCCCGGTGGGATCTGGATCCCATCGAAGTCGGGCGTCCGGGTCCGACCCCGGGCCGCCAGGTCCTCGTACCGCTGGAGCCGGGCCTTGGACTTCGCCTGGCGGCCCCTGGAGCCGGACCTGATCCACTGGAGCTCGTCGGCCAGCCGCTTCTGCCGTCTGGCGTCCTTGCGCCCCTCCACCGTCAGGCGTGCCGCCTTCGTCTCCAGATACGTGGAGTAGTTCCCTTCGTACGGATAGGCATGGCCGCGGTCGATCTCCAGAATCCACCGGGCGACGTTGTCGAGGAAGTAGCGGTCGTGGGTGACGGCGACGACGGTGCCCGGGTAGTCGGCGAGGTGCTTCTCCAGCCAGGCCGCGGACTCGGCGTCCAGATGGTTGGTGGGCTCGTCCAGGAGCAGCAGGCCGGGCTGGGCCAGCAGCAGACGGCACAGTGCCACCCGCCGGCGCTCGCCGCCGGAGAGCTCCCGTACGGGGGTTCCTGGCGGTGGGCAGCGCAGTGCGTCCATGGCCTGTTCGATGCGGGCGTCCAGGTCCCAGGCGCCGGTGTGGTCGAGCTTGTCCTGCAGGGCGCCCAGCTCGTCGAGGAGCGGCTGCGCAGCGTCGTCAGGGGTGTCCGCCAGGAGGGCGGTGATCTCCTCGAAGCGGGCAAGGCCGCGGCGGGTCGCGGCGGCGCCCTGTTCGACGTTGCCGAGGACGGTGGCCCGGTCGTCCAGCGTGGGTTCCTGCTCCAGCAGGCCGACGGTGGTACCGGGCGCCGCAAACGCGTCCCCGTTCAGGGGCCGCTCCCTCCCCGCCATGATCCGCAGCAGCGTCGACTTGCCCATGCCGTTGGGGCCCACCACGCCGACCTTCGCGCCGGAGAGGAAGGCGAGGGTGACATCGTCGAGAACCACCTTCTCGCCGTGGGCCATGCGGGCCCTGCGCATCGTGTAGACGTACATGAGCCGGCCTTTCGATCAGACATGGGCGGATGAGTGGAAGCCGGGTCCGAGCGGGCGCGTGACGGGCCGGTCAGGTCAGGGAGCGCAGGGCGGCTCCGGGCACATGATCGCCGTCGCTGAACTCGCCCTCGTGCAGTGACTTCAATCCCCGCAGATGGCTCTGGATACCGGGGCGCAGTGTCAGCGTGTCGAGCTGTTCCATCGGCACGAACCGGGGCTCGTGGCCTGCTTCCGGGGCCAGCAGCTCGCCCTGGACGCCGCCGGTGGGGAACAGCACGATTTCGACGACGTAGCGTTGCCTCTGTCGGTCGTGTACGTCGAACACCAGGGCGCAGTGCAGCCTTGCGGCCTTGAGCCCGGTCTCCTCGCGCAGCTCGCGCCGCGCACAGGCGATCAGTCCCTCGTCGGGGCGTACGTGCCCGCCGGGGAGCTTCCATACGGGCAGGCCGTCTTCTTCGCTGCGTATCAGCAGAACGCATCCGTGCTGGAAGACGGCCACGGAGCAGCGTGTCTCCATGACGTGATGGGTGGGGGGATCGGTCATGGGGACCACCTCTGTGCGTCTGGTGCGCCCGGGGCCGCGGGCTGGAGCAGAGGCCATCAGCGGTGTCCGCGATTGTGGCGAGCCTCATCGCCGTCTCCATGGTGGCCGACTTCCCCGGTGCTGCCAAACGTTTTCCGGTGCCTGCGCAGGGGCCCGTGACGTGGGGATCGCTCGGGGCACGGTGTGTACGCCGGGCAGGGTTGCTTCCGCTCAGGCCGGACGAGGCGCTGCGCACGATGCCCACCCACGGTGCCCACGTCCGGCTGGAGTGCTCCGAGACCACCGACATCGCCGGCGACCTGGTCCGATGCGCCCAGACACATGGCTGCGACCTGATCGTCATCGGCCGGCGCGGTGAGGATCACCAAGTGCGTACCACCGGCCTTGGCCCGGTCGCCGAGACCGTGTGCCAGTCCACGCAGCTACCCGTACTCCCGGTCACGCACGCGCCCCACCTGACCTGAGCAGTCGCAGCCGGGCCGACGGTTTGGCCGACGCGCGCGAATGGCAGGACACTGGAACGTGTCGGGCGATGGGGCTCGCCCCAACCGCGTCCCATGACGCTGATGGCCTCTGCGTGATCCAGACATCTGGCAGCACGGGAGGCGAGGGGCATGCCCCACATCACCGTCATCGTCGACTCGACCGCCGGGTCCACCATCGGCAGGACCGACGACCCACCGCACGCCATGTCCGCACTGGCCCGCCTCGGTGGACGGCCCATCGGCCATGGACGTGTGGCCGACACGCTCGGTGCGGACGGGGGGCCGGTTGAGGCACTGGTGCTCATGGAGGAACCGGCGCTCCCCGACAGCGACGTGACCGGTCGGCCGGTGGCGGTGCTCCATGTCTCCGCCGGCAGCCACCACACCGAGGAACTGGTCCGTGCATCCGGATCCGAGGCTTTCGCGGACCTTGAGGACGCCACGGATCTCAGCCGCTGGCATGCGGAGCCCGCCGCCTGGGAGGAGACACTGGCCCGGCTGACTCCCGGACAGGCCCCACACGTCACGGGCTGTGGCACACGCGGGGAAGCCGAACACGTGCTCGCGCGCCCAGCATGCCTACTTCCAGCTCACCGGACGCATGGAGTGAGGGACCACTACGCAAGGAAGGCAGGACCCGGCCAGAGCTTCCCCCCAGGACGCCAACACGCCAGGCGCCATGGGCGCGCCTGACGAGGCCGGGACCCCGGACGAAGGCAGGTGAAGCCATGACGGTCGCCCCCGCGCGGCTCGTGGTGCTCCGCCACGCCAAGTCGGCATGGCCGGACGACGTCCCCGATCAGGAACGTCCACTCGCCCAGCGCGGGCAGCGAGACGCGCCGGCGGCCGGACGGTGGCTACGGGAGTCGGGATACGAGCCGGATCTGGTCCTCTGCTCGACCGCGCTGCGCACCCGCCAGACATGGGACAAGGCCGCGGAGCAGTTGCGGGGGACTCCGCTCGTGCTGTTCGACCCACGCATCTACGCCGCGGACGTCGATCGTCTCCTCGACGTGCTGCGGGAGGTTTTTGACCAGTACCGGAGCGTACTGCTGATCGGTCACCACCCCGGCGTTCAGGACCTGGTGCTCGCCCTGTCGAGCGGCGGAGACAACGAGGGACTCACGCGCCTGCGCACGAAGTTCCCGACCTCCGCGATCGCCGTCATGACGCAGCCCGGCCGATGGGCCGACCTCGCACCCGGTACCGCACTCCTGACAAAGTTCGCCGTTCCTCGGGGACCTGTGCCCGCCGGGCGGTGAAACGTGCCCGGCACACCGCTGCCGAGCAGGACGGCAGTGTCCCAGGGACTGCCGATGGCAGGCGCACCAGGACTTGGCGCTCCCGGACGGACGCCCGCTCAGGTATGGCCTTCGGCTGCCACGGCCTCGGCGGCTACCCGGGCACGGTCAGGATTCAGATACCGTCCACCGCGTTCCAGCGGACGCAGGTCTCGGTCAAACGTGTAAAGCAGCGGCGCGCCAGTGGGGATGTTCAGCTCCTCCACCTCGTGTGCGGTCAGTCGGTCCAGGACCGAGACCAGAGCACGCAGCGAATTCCCGTGAGCACAGACCAGCACCGTTCGTCCGGAGAACAGCTCACCGGCCAGGACATCGACCCAGTACGGCACGACCCTGTCCACCATGTCGGCCAGACTCTCCACGGCCGGCACGCCGGCACCGCGGATGGCCGCATAGCGCGGATCGGCTCGCAGCTCAGCGAGCTGCTCCGGTGCCAGCGGCCCGGGAGCAGCGGTGAGCGACCTGCGCCAGCCCTGATACAGCTCCACCCCCGATTCCTGACGCACCTCTCGTTTGCTCCGGCCGGTCAACGCCCCGTACTGGCGCTCGTTCAGCCGCCACGTGCGATACACGGGGATCCACGAGCGATCCAGCTTCTCCAACACGATGTCCGCGCTGACCACGCAGCGTCGCAGGACAGAAGTGTGCACGACGTCGGGCCGCAGCCCGTGCTGCGCCATCAGACGGCCTGCCTCGGCCGCTTCCCCCTCACCCCGCACCGTCAGCGGAACATCGGCCCATCCGGTGAAGCGGCCGGCAGCATTACTGGTGCTCTGGCCATGCCGTACGAGGACCAGGAGACCACCGGGGGCAACGGGCATGATCCCTCCTGGCTGCTGAGGTCGACCAGGAACCGTCAGCGGTCACCGCTGCCGTTCGCGGTGAGCCGATCACCGATGCGCTCGACGCACCCATTCAGTGTGCACCTCCTTCTCGCGGGTCCACGGCCCACACACCGTGGCACGGTCCGCTGAACAGGTGCACCGTTTCGACTACACCCCTCGCCCCGGAGCGCAATGCCTGCTCATCGGAGAGGGACGCCGACCGATCCCAGCGCGGTGCCGTTCCCGTGATGGCCGTGACTCGCTACTGTGGCCCACGCACTACGGCGGAGGGGCTCGCCGTAACCGCGGCACACACGTGTCGCCAACGGTCCCTACCTCGACATGACGCCCGCTCGACCGGGCTCTGAACAGGTAGGTGAACCATGCCCCCACAGCAGCGAGCACCGCATGCCAGCCCTGCTGCCCCTCTCACAAACCGGCACCGCCCCCTCCTTACGCCGCGTGCTGCTCGCTATCACCCCGCCATGTCCTCGAAAGGGAGTCCGACGATGGCCGTGCTTGTGTTGTTCCTGGGCGGGATCGGCGGCGCATTCTCGCGCCTGCTGATCGACAAGCGGTTGCAGGCCGGCCGCGGCACGCCGACGCCCTGGTCGGGGCTCGCGGTCAACGCCACCGGATGCTTCGTCCTCGGGGCCTTGGCAGGCCTGGCCCACACACGCTCCATGCCCACCCTGTCGGCGCTGCTGGCAGCAGCCATCATGACCTTCAGCATCTTCGGATACGCAACCTCCCGCTTGGTGGAAGACCACCACTTCGGCAGGGCGGGACTGACCGCCCTCGTCGGCTGGCTCATCGGAACGGCCACCGCCTCGGTGGGCCTGCTGCTCACCCTCAACTGACCCTCGACACCCGCGCCGACGTATACGGCCGGGAAGAGAAGGAACGTGATGACAGGAACCGAAGGAGGAGGAGCGGCACTCCGTGCTGTGATCGGCCTCGTCGGCACAGGACTGCTGGCTGCCGGCGCACGCCGACCTGCCCTCCTCCGGGGTGTGGACCGAAGGCTGACAGTCCCCGTTGCCCACAACCCGGCACAGCACCGTGCCTGGCTGGCCATCACCGTGCTCGGGTCGAGACCTGTGGCATACGCGGCGGTGACAGCACACTGCCTTCGGCGCGACCACCCCGCGGGCTGGTGGTGGCCGATGGCCACCCTGGTCACCGGTGATGCAGCCCGCACTGCGGTGTGTCGGCAGGTCGCACGAGCCCGGCCACCGGCAACCGAACAGTTGACCACGACACACGGAGCCAGCTTCCCGTCCCGCCATACCGCAACCGCCCTCCTCGCCTTCGGTCTGACGACGGCATCCGGGAAGCGGGCGGTCGCCGAGGGCATCGCCGCCGCCGTCGGAGTCAGCCGCATCGCGTTGCGGGCCCATTGGCCGACGGACGTCGTGGGCGGAGGGCTGCTCGGGTTCGGCTGGCTCGCGGCGGCGGAGTTCCTCGCCGCCCGCGCCAGGGGAGGGCGGCGACCACGGTTCGTCGGTCGCGGCGACCGGCCGTGCCCTCGACACGCACCATGCCCTCCGCGGGGAAACCGATCGACTCCACCCGGGCGGAACATCCACAAAGTGCCAGGATCAAGTCGGGCACACCAAAGCGGACGGATCATCATATAGCGCACCTGAACGGCGCGCCAGACTGCATCGTGAGAGGCGTAGGCGAATGAGCGGCCATCAGGGCGACGAGGAGCCGGAGTAGGAAGCCGGTTGGTTTAGCGCGGGAGTCGGCAGCGTCGGCGCGGCCAGTTTCTTCAGCGACTCAGGTCACGAGATCGCCACCGCGATCATGCCCAGCTTCCTGACTTCGACCCTGCACGCCTCGCCCGGCGCCCTGGGAATCGTCGAGGGCGTGAGCGACGCACTCACCGCATCGCCAAGCTCGCCGGAGGCCCCGCGGCCAACGACCCCGAACGGCGCGCGCGCATCGCCACCGGCGGGTACCTCGGCACGGCCCTGGCCACGGGCGCGATCGGCCTGGCCGGCACGGTCTGGCAGGTCGGCGTGCTGCGGGCTGTGGCCTGGGCATCGCGAGGGCTGCGCTCGCCCGCCAGGGACTCGCTGCTGGCCTCGCTCGCCCCGCGCCATGCCTACGCAGGGCCTTCGGCCTGAACGCGCCGGCGACAACCTCGGCGCGGTCGTCGGACCCCTGCCGGCCGCGCAGCTGGTGTCCCTCAGCGGTATCCGTGAAGCCCTGTACTTCGCCGCACTGCCCGGTCTGCTGGCCGCCATCGCGATCACTGTCGCCGGCCGGGAGGCCCGCCGCACCCTGGCCGCGCCAGCCGCCCGTCGACGGATACGGCTGAACCTGAAAGAACTGAAGCGCGCCGGGCTGGCGAGGGCGCTGCTGCCCGTGGCCATGTTCGAGGTCGGCAACATCGCCGTGACCCTGCTCATCCTGCGCGCCATCCAGCTCCTGCACCACGGCAGCCGCGACCTCCGGCCGCTGGAGGTGCGGTGGCCGACCTGTCGGTGTGCTCAGACCGACCGACCAGGGGTGGCAGAAGCTGCAGCAGATCGTGCGCCGGGGCAGCGCCAGCTCGGTGAATCGGCGGGCGCCGATGCTGCCGGCCTCGGCAGTTCCCGCCTGGGAAGAGCTTTCGCGATGCCCAGCGAGGCCTCAAACGCAACGTCTGCCGCCAGATCTTCAACCCCGCAAAGGAAGGAAGCAATCGAACAAGGAAGAGTTCCCGCAGGCGGCTTGACCCGGCGGGGCAGCCTTGAGGCTGTCCCGCAACTGCTGGAAGACCGTGCCGCGAAGAGGATGGGAGATTAAGGAACGATCGTTCTTGACTGATCGTTCCTCAAGTGGATCTGTGGGAACGGGTGGCTCCGTTGCTTCCTGTGCGTCCGCCGAGGCGCCGGAGGTATCCGGGACGACTGCCGGTGGACGACCGGGTTGTGCTGCGCGGGATCGTCTATGTGCTGTGCAAGGGGGTGAGCTGGGCGGATGTCCCCACCGAGAGGATCGGCTGCTCCGGAGTGACAGCCTGGCGCCGCCTGCGTGACTGGACCGAGGCCGGCCTCTGGCCACGCCTGCACGAGATCCTCCTCGGCGAGCTGCGTAAAAAGGGCTGCTCGACATGGACGACGCAGCGATCGACGGCTCGCACGTCCGGGCAGCAAGCACCACCTGATCACCGACCGCCACGGCACCCGCTGGCCGTCACGCTGACCGGCGGAAACCGCCACGACGTCACTCAGCTGTTGCCGCTGCTGGACGCGATACCCCGCATCCGAGGTGTACGGGGGTAGGCGGTTATCGAGGCCGGCACTTGCGGCAAGGGCGGCCAGGATGAGTGCGAACTCTCCGCGTGCGAGAAGCGTGGTGGCGATGTCTGCGGCAGGTTCGATGCCGTAGTGGTACAGGCGGGCGACGAGCAGTCCCGCGATTACATTCACCACGATGGTCAACGCTGCTGCGGTGGCCACGGGGGCGGCGACGGATGCGATGTCTCCTGGGTCGATGGCGAGGCCGGTGGCGAAGAAGAAGATCGCTGCGAAGGCGTCGCGGAGGGGGTGGACGAGGGATGCGCGGCGCGGACGAGGTGCCTGCGAGGATCAGGCCGGTCATGAAGGCGCCGATGGCGTCGGCGACTCCGAGGACCTCGGATAGGCCGGCGATGAGGACGACGGTGCCGAGGAAGCTGATGACCAGTAGTTCGTCTTCGCGGACGGCGATCAGGAAGCCGAACAGGCGGGTGCCGTAGCGAGCGGCAGCGGCCAGGACGAGGAGGAAGCCGAAGGCCTTGGCCGCCTGCAGGACCGTCTCCGAAGGGCCCTGGGCGCCGCTGATGATCGGCTGTAGTGCCGCGAGGTAGAGCGCGAGGAAGATGTCCTCGACCACGATGATTACCCCGGCGCCGTCAGCATCGTCATCCGCAGTTATCTGGAGCGCACCCGGCACGGCGGGACGCCGCCGGAGCGGACCATTACCAACCGTGAGGAGGAGATCCTGAAACTCGTCGCCGAAGGCCATACCTCGCAGGAGATAGCCGACCTCCTCGTCATCAGTGTCAAGACGGTCGAGCGCCACCGAGCCAACCTGCTGGAAAGGCTCGGCATGAAAGACTGACTGGAACTCACCCGATACGCCATCCGCGTCGGACTGATCGAGCCCTGACAGTCGAGTTCAGACATCGGCTCAGGCCGCCCCGTGCACCCGGCACGCGAGGACCTCGCCTTACCCGGCCCATACCGCACATCCGCATCGAATCCGACGGCACTCACGCCGACCTGTGCATCACGGTTCAGCGACCGCGCGGAAGCAGGCCCGCACCACATCCTCCCCGTTGCCGGCTGGTCGGCCAAACGCGCCCCTGCTTCAACCGCATGAGTTTGCCCAGGCGGCCGTTACAGCTCCCTCTTGGGTAACTCGTTACCATCTCTGTATTGATTCATTACGAGTGGTCGGAAGGATCTTTCATGGATGCGGCGTCCCATGTGCGCAAGACGGCCCTTCCAGGGGTCGGCGTGCGCTATGACCTCGACACGCAGGCCGGTAAGCACCTGTCCGTCGTCGTCCATCAAGATGGGCGCCGCACGATCGGTTTCCACGACCCCGCGGACGACGAGAGCTGCAAGGAGACCGTGACCCTCGCGCCGCAGGAGGCAACGGCTCTGGGTCAGGTGCTGCTGCCCGACTCGCTTCGCGCCGTTCGCAGCCAAGTGGAGATCGACCTCGTGACGGAACGCATACCCATCACGAAGCAGTCTGCCTACGGAGGACGGACCCTGGGGGAGACCAGGGCCCGCACTCTTACCGGTGCGTCGATCGTCGCCGTGCTGCGGCGCACAGGGGCCTTTCCCTCCCCTGCGCCCGACTTCCGCTTCGCTATCGGCGACACCCTCGTGGTCGTGGGCACGCGCGAGGGAGTCAACGCCGTCTCCACGCTGATAGCGGGAGGGTAGGGGCGCGTGCAGGACACCTCGCTGCTCATAGAACTCGGAGCCATCGTCCTCGCGCTCGGTCTGCTCGGCCGCTTCTCGGGGCGTATCGGATTCTCACCGATCCCCCTCTACCTCCTCGCCGGTCTCGCCTTCGGCCGGGGCGGTCTGCTGCCACTGGACGCCAGTGAGGATTTCGTCGCCACCGGCGCCGAAATCGGAGTCATCCTGCTCCTGCTCCTGCTCGGCCTCGAATACAGCGCATCGGATCTGGTCAGCAGCCTCAAGACCCAATACCCCTCCGGGGTCATCGACTTCGTCCTCAACGCGCTACCGGGCGCGGCCGCCGGGCTGCTGCTGGGCTGGGGCCCGGTCGCGGCCGTCACCCTGGCGGGCGTGACGTGGATCTCCTCCTCGGGAGTCATCGCGAAGATCCTGGGGGACCTCGGAAGGCTCGGCAACCGGGAGACCCCGGTCGTGCTCGGAGTCCTCGTCATGGAGGACCTGGCGATGGCCGTCTACCTGCCGATCCTCACCGCCCTGCTGTCCGGCGTCAGCCTGGCCAGTGGAAGCCTCACCCTCCTCATCTCGCTCGGCACCGTGGGCGCCGTGCTGTTCGTTGCCCTCCGGTACGGTCGCTGGATCAGCCGTGCCGTGTCCTCCGACAACGCCGAGATGCTGCTCCTCGTCGTCCTCGGCCTCGCGCTACTCGTGGCGGGCATCGCGCAACAACTCCAGGTCTCAGCCGCCGTGGGGGCCTTCCTCGTCGGCATCGCCCTGTCCGGTGAGGTCGCCGAGGGCGCGAGCAGCCTGCTCACACCGCTCAGAGACCTCTTCGCCGCGGTCTTCTTCGTCTTCTTCGGACTCAGCACCAACCCGGCGGACATCCCACCAGTGCTCCTGCCCGCCCTGCTCCTGGCGGCTCTCACCGCACTCACGAAGATCGCCACCGGCTACCTCGCGGCCCGCAGGGCAGGCATCAGAACCGCGGGTCGCTGGCGAGCGGGAGGTGCACTCGTCGCACGCGGCGAGTTCTCCATCGTCATCGCCGGGCTCGCCGTCGGTGTCGACCCCCGCATCGGCCCCCTGGCCACGGCCTACGTACTGATCCTGGTGATCCTCGGCCCGGTCGGCGCACGCTTCACCGAACCCGTCGCACGACGCCTCACAGCTCGGTCGGCCAGGACGTGGGAGGTGCACATCTGATGGTCACCGGGACGACCTCCGACAGCCATCGGCGTCTCCGACAAGCATCGGCGATGCCCTGGTCCCTACCTGGCGATCGTCGCCAGCCTGGCCCCCGCCTGCTGGCCTTCCGTCGCTTCTGGATTGGGGATGCAGGGGCGATGGGGTTGGGGCTCAGGGCTGTCGTTACCTGTCCTTCGTGTCGCGGTGCAGGCGTGTGGCCCATTGACGGCGCGGCGAGGTGTGGAGCGCCTCGGCCAATAGGGCGTGAATCTGCTCCCGCGTCTGATCCGCCTTCCTTACCGCCACCGGGAAGGCCAGTCGTACGTCGCGGTGTCGGTGCAGGTATTCCAGCCGCATGGTGATGCCGTAGCGGTCCATGGCCAGTGGCAGGGCTCGCAGCATTCCCTGTTTGAGCAGCGGATCGACGAGGCGCAGCAGTGTCGTGATGAGATCGGCGTGGTGGTCGGCCATGTGGGTGAGCATGCCTGCTTCGCAGGTTGCCAGGGGGTCTTGCAAGGCAGCCAGCAGTTCGCCCCGGTGCACTGCGGTGCGGTTCCGGTCGGTGCGCAGCAGCGCCCGCTCCACTGTCATGAGGTGGCTGTCCTCGTTCTCGTGGTCCACCTGGAGCTGTCCCACGATCGTGACCCTGGCCCGCACCCGGTTGCGTACGGCCACCGGCGCGATGTCGGTCAACTCCAGGGCGGCGGGCCCCTCCTCGCCTGGAAGAGCACTCGCAGCGTCCGGTGCGGACAAGGGCACGGGGCACAGGCGGACCTTGTCCGCCCGGGTGCCGGTGTCGACGCGGTACACCTCGACAGGCCCTCGGCCGGTGAGGAGGGTCATGGAGCGTGCTGCCGCCAGGATGAATCGGACCTGCTCGGCGCTGGTCGGCTGGGTGGGGGAAGAGGTGGATCGAGGCATCGGATCTCCACGGAACGTAAGGCTAGGTTAGCCTTACCTAAGTTAATCTCTCCGTCGGATTCTGTCTCCCCCGTCTGCTTGCCGGAAACGCCGGCGCCGTGCTCTGCGGCCGGAGTATCCGTGCCGCGTGTGTTCTCCTGCGCCGGGACGTCGTGCCGCCGATGATCCGGTCCTGTCGCTGCGTCTGTCGGGTTCTCGTGGGCCGGTCCCGCGCCCTGGTCAGATCCGGGACCGGACCCGTTGCCGCCAGAGGAGTACTCCCAGGTACAGACCGCCGAAAACAGCGGTGGCCACGCCGACGGGTAGTTGGGTGGCCTGAGTGATGTGCTGGACGGTGAAGTCCGAGGTGACTACGAGCAGCGCGCCGGTGCAGGCGGCCGTGATCGAATGGGGGCCGGGCATCCGTGTGAGGCGTCGGGCGAGTTGAGGCGCCACGAGGGCGACGAAAGGGATCGGTCCCGCGGCGGCGGTCGCCATGGCGCAGGCCGCCGTGGCGAGCACGAGGATGTGCAGCCGTGTGCGCCCGACCGGGATGCCGAGCCCGGATGCCGCCTCGTCGCCCATCTCCATGATTCTCAGGCGTCCCGCTGCCAGAGTGGCCAGGGGCAGCACCACCGCCAGCCCGACCGCGACGGGCTTGACGTCCTGCCAGCTCCTGCCGTTGAGGCTGCCGTTGAGCCACACCATGGCCTGTGCCGCCTCGGTGATCCTCGACTTTGCCAGCAGGTAGGCGTTGACGCCCTGGAGGAGGGTGCTCACGCCGATGCCGACCAGCACCATCCGGTAGCCGTGCACGCCCCGGCGCCAGGCGAGTAGGTACACCAGCAGGGCGGTCGCCAGGCCGCCGCCCACCGCCCCGAGGGCCACCTCGCCGCCGGTGCCGCCGGCGACCAGGATGACCAGCAGGCCACCGGTCGCCGAGCCGTATGTGAAGCCGATGATGTCGGGGCTGCCCAGCGGATTGCGGAACAGGCTCTGGAACAGCGCGCCGCTCAGGCCCAGTGCGGCCCCGGCCATCATCCCGGTCAGCAGCCGTGGCAGGCGGAGCTCGTTGACCACGAAGTCCGTCTGCCTGCTGCCGTTGCCGAGCAGTGTGCGCACCACGTCCGCCGGTGAGATGGCGTACGCACCGGTGCCGAGCGCGAGCACGCCGACGGCGGCCGCGGCGGCCAGCAGGATCAGGCAGACCGACACCGCGCGCAGGTCCACTCTGAGGGAGAGGCGTCCGGAGAAGCCCCGCACCACATGGGAGCGGCGGCCGTGCGCGGCGGGGGCTGCCGCGGGTTTCGCCGCCGTTCTGGGTCCGGCGCCGGTCATGCGGTCACGGTCCTGCGGTGGCGTACCAGGAGGATGAAGACCGGGGCGCCGATCACGGCGGTGATCACGCCCGCGTCCAGTTCGTCGGGCCGGACCACGATCCGCCCGAGCACGTCCGCGAGGAGCAGCAGCGCGGGTGCCAGCAGGATGCACAGCGGCAGCATCCAGCGCTGGTCGGCGCCGACGACGAGCCGGGCGATGTGGGGCACGGCGAGGCCGACGAAGACCAGGGGTCCGACGGCCGCCGTCGCCGCGCCGCACAGCAGTGTCACGGCCACCAGCCCGAGGGCGCGGGTGGTGTTCAGTGAGGTGCCCAGGGCGCGCGCGGTGTCGTCGCCCAGCGCCATGGCGTTGAGCGGTTTGACCAGACAGAGCCCGAGGATCAGACCGGCGGCCACGAACGGCGTCAGCGCGGCCAGCGTCGTGTCGCCGCTCCTCGAGAGCGAGCCCACGCTCCAGAATCTCAGCTCGTCGAGGGTCTGCGCGTCGAGCAGCATCATCGTCTGGCTGACGCCGGTGAACACCGCCGCGATCACCGCTCCGCTCAGGGCCAGCCGTTCGGGAGTCGCGCCTCCGCGCCCGCCCGAGGCCAGGACGTACACGAGCAGGCTGCTGATCACCGCGCCGAGCATGGCGAACCACAACGACGCCCACAGGCTGGTGAGTCCCAGCACCGTGAGGGCGAACACCAGTCCGCCGGCGGCCCCGGCGTTGATGCCGAGCAAGCCCGGGTCCGCCAGAGGATTGCGGGTCAGCGCCTGGATGAGGTCTCCCGCGGCGCCGAGGGCGGCGCCAGCGAGGACGCCGGCCATGGTGCGGGGCACCCGGACGTCCCAGACCACGGAGGCCGGATCCGAGCCGTCGTGGTGCAGGAGGGCGTGTGCGACCTCGGGCAGAGGCAGCGAGCGCGATCCGACCGCCAGGCTCAACAGCACGGCCACGGCCAGCAGGAGGATACAGACGGCCAGGGCGAGCGGGCGTGCCGAGCCCCGGCGCCGCGGGGCGGCGGCTGTACGGACCGAAGGGGCCGATGGGCCGGGGGCGGTGGAGGGCTCAGTTCGCAACGGGGCCCCTGCCGGCGCGGAGTCGTTCGGCGATGCTCTGGCCGAGTGCCTTCTTGTCGATCTTGCCGACCGATGTCCTCGGGAAGGACTCGACGATCTCCACCCGGTCGGGCAGCTTGTAGCCGGCGACTCCGCGCCCGGTCAGGAAGGCGACCAGTTCGGGCCGTCCAGGTGGCGCGCCGCGCGGCACGAGGAACGCGCACGTGCGCTCGCCGAGGACGTCGTCCGGCACGCCCACCACGGCCACGTCGTGCACTGAGGGGTGCGCCAGGATGTGGTTCTCCAGCTCCTCGGCCGAGATCTTGTCACCGCCCCGGTTGATCTGGTCCTTCACCCGGCCCGCCACGACCAGGTGACCGGTCGGCAGGACGCGCACCAGGTCCCCGGTGCGGTAGAAGCCGTCCTCGGTGAAGGCCCGCCGGTTGTGCTCGGGCGCCCGGTAGTAGCCGCGCAGCGTGTAGGGGCCGCGGGTGAGCAGCTCGCCGCTCTCGCCCGGGGCGACCTCGCGGCCCGCCTCGTCGACCACCCGGATCTCGTCGGCGGGGGACAGCGGGCGTCCCTGCGTGCCGGTCACGAGGTGCCCGGGGTCGTCCAGGCGCGTGTAGTTGAGCAGCCCCTCGGCCATGCCGAACACCTGCTGGAGCGCGCAGCCGAGGGCCGACTCGACCCGTCCCGCGGGTTCCGGGCCCAGCCTGGCGCCGCCGACCTGGAGCAGCCGCAGCGAGGACAGGTCGGCCTCCTCCCACTCCACCGCGTCCAGCCAGAGCAGGGCGATCGGGGGGACCACGGCCGTGACCGTGACGCGCTCGCGCTCGATCAGCGCGAAGGCGTCCTCGGGGCTCGGTGTCGGTGCCAGCACCACCGTGCCGCCGGCCATCAGCGCCCCGAGCAGGCCCGGGCAGGCCAGGGCGAAGTTGTGCGCGGTCGGCAGGACCACCAGGTACACGGTGGACGCGTCGAAGCCGCACATCTCGACGCTCGCCCGGACGTTGTACGCGTAGTCGTCGTGGGTCCTGGGGATGAGCTTCGGCTTTCCCGTGGTGCCGCCGGAGAGCAGCAGCAGCGCCACGTCGCCGGGGTCGGGCGCGGGCAGCGCCATCGGCTCGCCGTCGACCGCGGACAGCGGTGTGAACTCCTCGGGCTCGCCCGCGACCAGGACGTGCACGACGGACGGGACGGCCTTGCGGAGCGCCCTGGCGAGGAGACGGTGGTCGTATCCGTCGTGCACGTCGGGGATGGCGTACGCGGTCGCCCCCGACACCTCGGCGATGTGCACGATCTCGCTCTCGCGGTGCGCGGGCAGGGCCAGGACCGGGATCGCGCCCGTCCTCAGCAGCGCGAAGAACAGCACCACGAAATCCGCGGTGTTGGGGAGCTGGACCACGACACGGTCCCGGGGCCCGATGCCGATCCCGCGCAGTCCCGCTGCCGTTCGGTCCGCACGCGCGTCGAGCTCGGCGTAGGTCCAGCGGTCACCCCCTGCGCCGACGAGCGCTACCCGGTCGGGGGCGTGCCCGGCCTGCTCGCGCAGCAGATGGTCCAGCGGCCGGCCCGCCCAGTACCCGGCACCGCGGTACCGCTCCGCCAAGGACTGTGGCCAGGCGGTGAAACCGTGGAGCATCCTCAACTCCCCGCTCATTTTTTAGGAAAGGCTTGCCTAACATGTCGGGCAGGTCAAGCCTGGACTCCGCTCCGCTCCACGGCTAGGCTCTGCTCGACTTGGTTAGGTTAGGTTAACCTAAGTTAAGGGAGGAAGGGCGTTGCTGCGTTATGCGAGCGCGCGTACGGAAGCGGTCGGGGAGCCCCTCCTCGCGGCGGCCGGACTGGCCGAGGCCGGTCTCTTCGATCAGTACGTGGTGTACGAGCGCGAGGGGCAGTGGTGGTTCGCCGGAGGAGTGCTCGGTGAGGTCGTCGTCGGACGGCGCTTTGGCGTGCGCAGCCGCTGGCTGACCGAGGAGACCACCGAGCCGCTCGGCCCCGACCCGCTCCGCCAGGTCGGCGAGCGGCTGGCCCGGATGGCCCTGGAGGGCTGGAACGCATACGGCTGGATGGCCTTCGAGTTCTCCCACCTCTACACGGACAGACCCGAGCGCGCCGGCGACGCCGATCTGCTGCACCTCGTCGTGCCGCAGGCCGAGGTCCGGATCGGCGGCGGTCCCGCGCTCGTGCGCAGCACGGACCCCGGCCTCGTGGACGCGCTCGTCGCGCTGCTGTCCGAGCCCGTCGCGCCGAGCACGGCCGAGCCGCGCCCGATCGACGTGGCCGACGCAGGCGGGCAGTACCCCGGCCTGGTGGCCCGCGCGATCGAGGAGATCAGGACCACCGAGCTCCAGAAGGTGATCATCTCCCGGCCCGTGCCGGTGCCCTTCCCCGTGGACTTCGTCGCCACGTACGTCCGGGGACGCTCGTCCAACACTCCGGCCAGGTCCTTCCTGCTCGACCTCGGCGGCCGGCGCGTCGTCGGCTTCAGCCCGGAGACGGTCGTGGAGGTCGACGCGGACGGCGAGGTGGTCACCCAGCCACTGGCCGGCACCCGGGCACGCGGACTCGGCGAGAGCGAGGACGCCCGGCTGCGTGCCGAACTCCTCGCCGACCCCAAGGAGATCTCCGAGCACGTGCTCTCCGTCAAGCTGGCCGAGGAGGAGATGTCCACGGTGTGCAGGCCCGGCACGGTCTCGGTGCGCGATCTGCTGAGCGTGCGTCAGCGCGGCAGCGTGCAGCACCTCGGCTCCACCGTGCACGGCACCCTCGACGAGGGCGCCACGGCGTGGGACGCCCTGCGAGCCGTCTTCCCCGCGGTGACCGCCTCCGGCATCCCCAAGTCGCTCGCCTACGACTGCATCACGGGGCTTGAGGGGGACGCCCGGGGCATCTACGCCGGTGCGGTCCTCAGGGCGTCGGGCGACGGGTCCCTCGATGCCGCCCTGGTGCTGCGCAGCCTCTTCGAGGAGCCCGGGAGGGCCTGGCTCCGCGCCGGTGCCGGCATCCTCGCCGGGTCCACGCCGGCCCGTGAGCTGGAGGAGACCTGCGAGAAGCTGCGCAGCGTGGCCCCTTACGTGGTGCCCGCGCCGGACGCCGGGTCCGCGGCCGCCCCGTCTTCGGACACCCGGCCGTCGGCTGCCAGGGACGAGGAGCGGGTGTGCGCCTCGGAGAAGTAGTCGTCGACGTCGCGCCGCTGAGGGCGAGCAGGAGCTTCCGGCTGGTCTTCGCCACCCAGGCGATCTCCATGATCGGCACGCAGCTCACCTCGGTGGCGGCGAGCCTCCAGGTCTACGAACTGACCGGCTCCTCGGTCCAGGTCGGGCTGATGAGCCTGGTGCTCGGCCTGTCGCTGCTGGTCGGCCTGGTGCTCGGCGGCGTTCTCGCGGACCGTGCCGACCGGCGCAGGGTGGTCCTCACCACCCGGGCGGTCACGGCCGTGGTGATCGCCGGCCTCGCGCTCAACGCCGCCTCGCCGCATCCACACGTCTGGTTCGTCTTCGTGGCCGCCGTGCTGGCCGGCGGGATCAGCGGGCTGGGCGGCCCGGCCCTGATGGCTGCCACGCCCGCCCTCGTGGGGCCGGGGCAGTTGGCCGCCGCCGGCGCGCTGGTCACGCTCACCGCGCAACTCGGCGGCATGGTCGGCCCCTCGCTCGCCGGTGTGATCAGCGCGGGGCCCGGACTCGCCGCCTGCTTCGCCATCGACGCCGCCGTCTACGTCGCCGGGCTCGCGCTGCTCGCGCCGCTGCCCGCGCTGCCGCCCCAGGGCGAGGGGCCGGCCCAGCATCCGTTCCGGGCGATGGCGGAAGGGCTGCGCTTCGTGCGGAGCGACCAGGTCGTCAAGGGGCTGCTGCTGATCGACGTCTGTGCCATGGTCTTCGCGATGCCCTACGCACTCTTCCCTGAACTCGGTACCGAGCACTTCGGGGGAGGCCCCTCCACCGTCGGCCTGCTGTACACGGCTCCCGCCGTCGGGTCGTTCTGCGGAGCGCTCACCAGCGGCTGGACCGGCCGCGTGCACCACACGGGCCGCGCGCTGATCGGCGCGGTCGCGCTGTGGGGCGTGGCGATCTTCTGCTTCGGCCTCAGCCCGGGGCTGTGGAGCGCGCTGCTCTTCCTGGCGCTGGCGGGACTCGGTGACACCGTCTCGGAGGTGCTGCGCCGCGCGTTGCTCCAGCACTCCACGCCCGACCGCCTCCAGGGCCGGGTCGGCAGCCTCTGGCTCGCGCAGGCCACCGCGGGGCCCTCGGCGGGCAACCTGGAGGCCGGCCTGGTGGCCAGGGCGCTGGGCTCGGCGGCGGGTGCCGCGGTCGTCGGGGGGCTCGTCTGCCTGGCGGGCGTGGCAGCCGTCGCCGTCGCCCTGCCCGGGCTGCGTACGGCGAGCCTGCACCGTCGCCCCGCCGCGGGCACCGAGTACACCGAGGAAACCGAGGCCGCCGCCGAGCCGGCGCCGGCCGCCGACTGACGTCCGCGCCCTTCACACACGTTCGCGACAGGGGGCGTTCGGCCCCTTCGGGGAGACCCATGCCGAGTGCGAGGATCAACGGGATCAGGCTCCACTACGAGGACACCGGCCGCGGCGAGCCGGTGGTCCTGGTGATGGGCCAGGGCGCCGGAGGGCGGGCCTGGCACCTGCACCAGGTGCCGGCGCTCGTACGGGCCGGGTACCGGGTCGTCACCTTCGACAACCGCGGCATACCGCCGAGCGACGAGTGCCCCGATGGGTTCACCGTCGACGACATGGTGGCCGACACCGCCGGTCTCGCCGACCACCTGGACCTCGGGCCGTGCCGGTACGTCGGTGTCTCCCTCGGTGCCCATATTGTCCAGGAACTGATGCTGAGCCGGCCCGGATCCGTGCGGCAGGGCGTCCTGATGGCCACCCGGGGCCGCACCGACGCCATGCGCTCCGCCATGGCCGCCGCCGAGCGCGCGCTGCACGACAGCAAGATGGTGCTGCCGCCCGGGTACGCCGCCTGGATCCGTGCGCTGCGGAACCTGTCGCCGCGCACGCTCGACGACGACGCGCGGGTGCGGGACTGGCTGGAGCTGTTCACGTTCTCGCCGCAGCCGGACGGGCCGGGCGTGCGCGCCCAGATGGATCTGGAGATCCCCTCGGGGCGGCTCGGCGCCTACGGGGCGATCGACGTGCCCTGCCTGGTGATCGGGTTCGCGGACGACGTGGCCCTGCCCCCGCACCTGGGCCGCGAGGTCGCCGCCGCGATCCCCACGGCCCGCTACCAGGAGATCGCAGGCTGCGGGCACTACGGCTATCTGGAGCGGCCCGACGACGTGAACCGCGTGCTGATCGAGTTCTTCCACCTCGGTTGATATTAAGTTAGGTTAGCCTCACCTAAGTATCCAGGTAGGGGGTAGTGGTGCACCGCACCTTGCTCAACGGAAAGATCCACCGCGCCACCGTGACCCAGGCGGACCTGCATTACGTGGGTTCCCTGACGATCGACGAGGACCTGATGGACGCCGCTGGCATCGTCGAGGGCGAGGCGGTACAGGTCGTCGACATCGAGAACGGAGCCCGCCTCACCACGTACGCCATCACCGGCGAACGGGGCAGCGGCGTCATCGGTGTCAACGGCGCGGCCGCCCACCTCGTCCAGCCGGGCCACCTGGTCATCGTCATGACCTTCGCCGTGCTCGACGCGTCCGAACTGGCCGGGCACCGGCCCCGGGTCGTCCATGTCGACAAGGCCAACAGGATCGTCGCGCTCGGCGCCGACCCGGCACAGCCCGTCCCCGGCGTCCCCGGACAGCTCTCCGGAGCCCTCACCGACGTGGCCGCGCGGCACCCGGGCGACCGGTCCGAGAAGCAGGAGGACAACTAGCATGGCCAACCCGTTCGACGACGAGGACGGCGTCTTCCGCGTCCTGGTCAACGACGAGGACCAGTACTCCCTGTGGCCCGACTTCGCGCCGGTGCCGGACGGCTGGCGAAGCGCGCACGGCCCGGACGGCAGAGGTGCCTGCCTGGAGTACATCGAGCGGCACTGGACGGACATGCGCCCGCGCAGCCTGGCGGACGCCATGCGCCGGGCCGGCTCTTGATGGCCGCCCGCGCGCGCGTGGAGGACGTCCTCCCGCTGTCGCCGATGCAGGAGGGCATGCTCTTCCACGCCTGGTACGACCGGGGCGCCATGGACGTCTACACGGGCCGGACCACCATCGCCCTCGACGGTTCCCTGGACGCCGCGCGGCTGCGCACGGCCGCCGACGCCCTACTCGCCCGGCACGCGAACCTGCGCGCCGCCTTCCGCACGCAGCGTTCCGGCCGTCCTGTGCAGGTGGTCAGGTCCGCCGTCGCCGCCGACTGGCGCACCACGGACCTGAGCGCCCTGATGCCCCGTGAGCGCGAGGAGGCGTTCGCGCGGATCCAGGCCGACGGCGGGGACGAGCGGTTCGACCTGATGCGGCCGCCCCTGGTCCGGTTCCACCTGGTGACCCTCGGCGCGCGCGACCACCGGCTGGTGATCACCTCTCACCACCTGCTCTGGGACGGATGGTCGGCCCCGGTCCTGGTGCGCGAGCTGTTCCAGCTCTACGGCTCAGGCGGCGACCGGGCAGCCCTGCCCCGCGTGCACCCGTACCGCGACTACCTCGCCTGGCTCGCCCGCCAGGACGCGGAGGCCGCGCGGGAGGCCTGGCGCGCGGCCCTCGAAGGCCTCGACGAGCCGGCGACGCTCGCCGCGGGAGCCTGGCAGGGGACGGCCGAGCGGCCCGAGCAGTTCGTCCTGCGCCTCTCCGAGGAGGAGACCGCGGCGCTCACCACCGCGGCCCGGGCCTGCGGAGTCACCGTCAGCACGGCGCTCCAGTGCCTGTGGGCGGTGCTGCTCGGCGCGCTCACCGGACGCCGCGACGTGGTCCTCGGCGCCACCGTCTCCGGACGCGACGCGCAGATACCCGGCATCGAGTCCATGGTGGGCCTGTTCATCAACACCCTGCCGGTGCGGGTGCGGCTGCGCCCCGACGAGCCGCTGGCCGACCTGCTCGCACGGGTGCAGTCCGAGCAGTCCGCCCTCCTGGACCACCGGCACCTGGGCCTCGCCGAGATCCAGCGCGCCGCGGGCCACCCCGCGCTCTTCGACACCCTGCTGGTGTTCGAGAGCTACCCGATCGACGACGACGGCATCGCCCGCGCGCTGGACCCCGCCGGCCTGCGGATGACCGGCGTCCAGGTACGGGACGCCACCCACTACCCCCTCACCCTCACGGCCCTGCCCGGCACCCGGCTCACCCTCACCTTCGGGCACCGCCCCACCGTCCTCGACCGTCCCGCGGTGGCCGCACTCGCCGAGCGGCTGACCCGCCTGATACGGACGCTCGGCGAGGACCCCGCGCGGCCCGTCGCCCGGCTCGACCTGCTCACCGCGGCCGAGCACCGGACCCTCAAGGAGCGCGCCGAGCGCGCCGAACGGCCGCTGCCCCACGCCACGGTCCGCGGGCTGTTCGAGGAACAGGCCGCCCGCACCCCGGACGCGGCCGCCCTGCACCACCGCGGCACCTCCCTCACCTTCGCCGAACTCGACGCCAGGGCCGACCGGCTGGCCGCCGCGCTCACCGCGCGCGGCGCCGCACCCGACTCCGTGGTCGCCGTGGCCCTGCCCCGCGGGGCCGACCTGGTGGTGGCCCTGCTCGCCGTCCTCAAGGCCGGGGCCGCCGTGCTGCCACTCGACCCGGGCTACCCGCCCGAGCGCATCGCCCTGATGCTCGGCGACGCGGCGCCCCACACCGTCGTCTGCGCACCTGGGACAGCAGCCACGCTCGGCGTCGCGCCCCACCTGGTGTGCCCCCCTGACACCGCGCCACCGCCCGGACGCGGCCGCCCCGACCGCCCCGCCCTGGCCCCTGACCACGCCGGGTACGTCATCTTCACCTCCGGCTCCACGGGCCGCCCCAAGGGCGTCGTCGGCACCCAGCGCGGCCTCGCCAACCGGCTGGCGTGGGGCCGCGAGCTGACCGCCGGCGGCAGCGGCCCCCGTATGGCCAAGAGCCCGCTCAGCTTCATCGACGGACTGACCGAACTGCTGGGCGCCCTGGTCGTGGGCGAGGCCGTGGTGCTCGCCGACGACGCGGACACCGGCGACCCCGTGGCACTCGCCGCGCTGGCCGACCGCCACGGGGCGGCCCTGCTGACCGCCGTCCCCAGCCTCCTTGCCGTGCTGGCCGAATCCGCCCCGGAGGGCACCTTCGGCTCCGTGCGCACGTGGGTGTCGAGCGGTGAGCCGCTCTCCGGGGAGCTGGCACGGGCGCTCGCCGCCCGCTGGCCCCGGGCCCGTCTCGTCAACCTCTACGGCTGCTCGGAGGCGGCCGGCGACAGCCTCGTCCACACCTGCGGCGCCGGTGACGGCGACGGTCCCGTCCCGCTGGGCCGCCCGCTCGCCCGCACGCGCGTCCACGTGCTCGACGCGTTCCTCCGCCCGGTGCCTCCCGGCGCGGTCGGCGAGCTGTACCTCGCAGGCGCCGGCGTCGCACGCGGCTACCTGGGCCGTGCGGCCCGCACCGCGGAACGGTTCACCGCCGACCCCTACGGGCCGCCCGGCAGCCGTATGTACCGCACCGGCGACCTGGCGCGGCAGCGCGCGGACGGCACCGTGGAGTTCCTCGGCAGGGCCGACGACCAGGTCAAGATCAGGGGCTTCAGGGTCGAGCCCGGCGAGGTGGAGGCGGCACTGCGCGCCCTGCCGGGCATCGCCCGCGCCGCCGTCGTCGCACGGCGGCACGGAGCGGGACCAGCGCGGCAACTCGTCGCCTACGTGGTGCCGGAGCGGGGCCCCACCCCCGAGGAGCGGGGCGCCGCCCCCGAGCCCGCCGCGGTCCGCCGCGCACTCGCCGGACACCTCCCCGACCACCTCGTGCCCTCCGCCGTCGTGGTGCTCGACGCGCTGCCGCACACCCCCAGCGGAAAGCTCGACCGCCGGGCCCTGCCCGCGCCCGGCACCACCCCCGGCGGCGCCTACGAGCCACCGCGCGGCACGGCGGAGACGACACTGTGCGCGCTCTTCGCCGACGTGCTCGACCGCAGCCGGGTCGGCGTCAACGACGACTTCTTCGAGCTGGGCGGCGACAGCATCGTCTCCGTGCGGCTCTCCGACCGCGCCCGCAGGGCCGGCCTCATGCTCTCCCCCCGGGACGTGTTCACCGGGCGCACCCCGGCCGGCCTCGCCGCCCTGCTGGCCGACCGGGACACCAAGGACACCGAGGACACGCGCACCGGGGAGTTCACGGCGCCCACCGCACCCCTGGTGGCCCTCAGCAGCACGCAGCTCGACACCATCAAGGCGAGGTGGGCCCGATGAGCCAGGAGCCCGGAGGGGCGGGCGGCGACTCCCTGGTGGAGGACGTCCTGCCGCTGTCCCCGCTCCAGCAGGGCCTGCTGTTCCACGCCCTCTTCGACGAGGGCGCGCAGGACGTCTACACCATGCAGTCGCTGGTCGGGATGGAGGGCCCGCTGCGGCCCGAGGTGCTGCGCTCGGCGGCGGGCGAACTGCTCGCGCGCCACGCCAACCTGCGCAGCGCCTTCCTCCACGAGGACGTGGACGATCCGGTCCAGGTCGTGCTGAAGGAGACCGCGCTCGACTGGAGGCAGGCCGACCTCGGCGCCGTCACCGCGGACGAGCGCGAGGCCGAGCTGGCCCGCCTGACCGCCGCGGACGCCACCGCGCGCTTCGACCTCACGAGCCCCCCGCTGCTGCGCCTCACGCTGGCCGCGCTCGGCGGGGACCGGTGGCTGCTGGTGATCACCAACCACCACCTCCTCCTGGACGGCTGGTCCGTGCCCCTGCTGGTGCGCGAACTTCTCCAGCTGTACGCGGCCCGGATCGCCCCCGAGCGCTGTCCGCCGCCGCCCGCCGTGCGCCCCTACCGCGACTTCCTCGCCTGGCTGGCCTCGCGGGACAGCCAGGCGTCGGGACGTGCCTGGCGCGAGGCGCTGGCCGGGGCCGCGCCCACGATGCTCGCGCCGCGCGCAGTGGGGCCCGTACCGGTCACGCCGGAGCTGCACACCCTGACCTTCGGCCAGGAGACGACCGACGCGCTCAGGGCCCTGGCCAGGAGCCGCGGTGTCACCGCCAACACCGTGGTGCAGGGCCTCTGGGCTCTGCTGCTGGCCCGGCTCACCGGCCGTCAGGACGTGGTCTTCGGCGCCACCGTGGCGGGACGGCCGCCCGAACTGACCGGCGTCGACACCATGATCGGCCTGTTCATCAACACCGTGCCGGTCCGGGTGTCCCTGCCGCCCGGCGAGAGCGCGGGCACCTTCCTGCGCCGGCTCCAGGACGAGCAGTCCCGGCTGATGGACCACCAGTACCTGGGGCTCACCGAGATCCAGCGCCACGCCGCCACGGGCGACCTCTTCGACACCCTCCTCGTCTTCGAGAACTACCCGATCGACAAGGGGGCCGTCTCGGCTGCCGAGGCCGCGTCAGGACTGCGGATCACGGACGTCACGGGCAGCGGCGCCACCCACTACCCGCTCACCCTCGCGGTGCTGGACGAGCGGCACCTCTCCGTCGTCCTCGAATTCCGCCCCGACGCCTACACGCGTACCGAGGTGGAGCGCATCGCCGGGCGCTTCGAGCGGCTGGCGGGCGCCCTCCTCGCGGCACCCGACACACCGCTCGCGGCCCTGGACGCCCTCGACCCCGCCGAGCGCGGCGCGCTGCTCGCCGCGGGCACGGGCGGGCGGGCGCCGGCCACGGCCACCACCATGCCGGAGGTGTTCCAGGCGCAGGCGGCGCGCACCCCCGACGCCGTCGCGGTCGTCGGGGACGGGCGGCGGCTGACCTTCGCCGAGCTGAACACCGCGGCCAACCGGCTGGCCCGGCTCCTCGTCGCCAGGGGGGCGGGCCCCGAGAAGATCGTCGCCCTGGCGCTGCCGCCCGTCCCCGACACCCTCACCGCGCTCCTCGCGGTGCAGAAGGCGGGCGCCGCCTACCTGCCCCTCGATCCCGCCTGGCCCGCCGGGCGCATCGCCGGCATGCTCGCAGACGCCCGGTCCGTCGCGGTGCTCGCCGCCACCGCCACCGTGCCGGGCCCTGACGCGCTCGACGGCACACCGGTGCTCCTGGTCGACGACCCGGACACCGGGCGCGCTCTCGCCGAGGCGGACGGCCGCGACCTCACCGACGCGGACCGCCGGGCGCCCCTGCTGCCCGAGCACCCCGCCTACGTCATCTACACCTCGGGGTCCACCGGCCGCCCGAAGGCCGTGGTGGTGCCGCAGCGCGCCATCGCCAACCTCTTCGCGGCGCACCACGACGCCCTCTTCGCACCGGCCTCGCGCACGGTGGGCGGGCGGCCGCTGCGGGTCGGGCACGCCTGGCCCACCGCCTTCGACGCCTCCTGGCAGCCGATGCTCTGGATGTTCGCGGGGCATGAACTGCACCTGGTGCCCGAGGACGTGCGCCGCGACCCGGCACGGCTGCGCGCCTTCCTCGCCGGACACGGCATCGAGTTCATCGAGCTGTCGCCGTCCCTGCTCGGCGAACTTGTCGCGCAGCGCGGCTGGCGCGGCGAGCTGAAGGTGCTGGGCGTCGGCGGCGAGGCCGTGCCGCCCGACCTGTGGCACACGCTGCGCACGGAGCGGGGGCTGAGCGTCCACAACCTGTACGGGCCCACCGAGTGCACTGTCGACTCCGCCGACTGCGACCTCTCCCTCAGCGAGGGGCCCGCCATCGGCCGCCCCGTCGCCGGCGCCCGCCTCTACGTCCTCGACGGCCACCTGAACCCGGTCCCCGTCGGTGTCGAGGGCGAGCTCTACATCGCCGGCGCGGGCCTGGCCCGCGGCTACCTCGGCCGGCCCGGCACCACCGCGGGCCGCTTCGTGGCCGACCCCTTCGCCGGCACGCCCGGCGCCCGGATGTACCGCACCGGAGACCTCGCACGGTGGAGCGCGGACGGCCTCGTCGAGTGCCTGGGCCGCGTGGACGACCAGGTGAAGATCCGCGGCTACCGGGTCGAGCCCGGCGAGATCGAGGCCGTGCTGCTCGGCAGCCCACAGATCGAGCGCACAGCGGTGGTGGTCCGCGAGGACACCCCCGGAGTACGCCGCCTCGTCGCCTACGTGGTGCCCGCTCCCGGGGCGCCGCCCGCCGATCAGACGGCCGAACTGCTGCGTCGCGCCGTGGCCGGCGTGCTGCCCGACTACATGGTGCCGTCGGCGTTCGTCACGGTCGTCGGTTTCCCGCTCACCCTCAACGGCAAGCTCGACACCGCCGCGCTGCCCGCCCCGTCCCGGACGGCGGGGCCCTCCGCACAGCAGCCGCGCGACGAGGGCGAGCGACGCCTCGCCGCGCTCTTCGCCGAGGTGCTCGGCCTGGACGAGATCGGGGTGCACGACAGCTTCTTCGCGCTCGGCGGCGACAGCATCGTCTCCATGCGGCTGGTCAGCCAGGCCCGCGCGGCCGGGCTGCGGATCTCCCCGCGCGACGTGTTCGAGCAGCCCACCGTCGCCGGCCTCGCCCCCCTCGCCGCCACCGTGACCCGGCAGCCGCCGGGGGACCCCGGCCCCGACACCGGCAGCGGCGACATCCCGCTCACCCCGATGCTGAGCTGGCTCACCGGGCGCGGCGGCCCCGTCCGGGGCCTGAGCCAGGCACGGTTCCTCAGGACACCGGCCGGGCTCGACCTCGCGCGCCTGCACGGCATCGTGCAGGCCGTCCTCGACCGGCACGACCTGCTGCGGGCGACGCTCACGCTCGCCGACGACGGCGCCTGGCGCCTGCACGCGGCGCCCCCCGGTGCGGTCCCGGCCACGGCCTGCCTGCGGCGCGTCGACGCGCGGGAACTCGACCACACGGCGATGGGCACCCTCGTACCGGACGCCTTCGACGACCTGGTCGCCGAGCTGGACCCGGCATCCGGCGCGGTGGCACGCCTGTTGTGGTTCGACGCGGGCCCGACCCGCGAGGGCCGGCTCCTGGTCGTCCTGCACCACCTCGCCGCCGACGCGGCCTCGTGGTCGGTCCTGGTCTCCGACCTGGCCGCCGCCTGGGAGGGCCGACCGCTGTCCGTGCCGGGCACCAGCTTCCGCACCTGGGCGCGAGCGCTGCACGAGGAGGCACGGTCCCCGTCCCGCACCGCCGAACTCGCCCTGTGGAAGGAAGCCCTCGCGCACGACGAGCCACCTCTCGGCAACGGCCCCCTGGACCCCGGGGTGGACACCCGCGCCACCGTGCGCCGCGTGTGGAGCACGGCGGACCCGGACACCACGGCCCGGCTCGCCGCGGGGCCCGTGCAGGACGTGCTGCTCGCCGCGCTGGCCCGTGCCGTCTCCGCGTGGCGCGAGGAGAGCGGTGCCGGCGACGGCGCCCCGGTGCTCGTCGACCTGGAGGGCCACGGCCGCGAGGAGGACCTGCTGCCCGGCGCCGACCTGTCGGCCACGCTCGGCTGGTTCACCAGCGTCTTCCCCGTGCGGCTCGACCCGGCCGCGGCGCCCGGCACCGCGCTGGTCCGGCAGGTGCACGACCGGCTCGCCGCACTGCCCGGCAAGGGCATCGGCTACGGCCTGCTGCGCCACCTCAACCCCACGACCGCCGCCGAGCTCGCCGCACTCCCCGCCCCCCAGATCGAGTTCAACTACCTGGGCCGGATGGCGGTGGCCGAACGTCGCCGCACCGCCGACGCGGCCGTGTTCACCAGCGCGCCGGAGACCGGCGCCATGGGCAGCGGCGCCGACCCGGACATGCCCGCCTCCCACCCCCTCGTCGTCGACGCGGTGATCAGCGACGAGCCGGGCGCCGAAGGACCGGTTCTCCGGGTCTGCTGGCAGTGGCCGGAGCGCCTCCTGGACGACACGCGGGTCCGACGGCTCACCGAGCTGTGGGACATCTCCCTCGATGTGCTGCTGAAAGGCGGAGACCAGTGACCGAGACATCCGCGGCGGCCACCGGTGACCTGGCCGCCCGCAGGCGCGAGCTGATGCGCCGCCGGCTGGCGGCGGCCGGCCTCGCCGGCGCGCAGGACCACTCCGAGCGGATTCCGCGCCGGCCGGCGGGCGCGGGGCCGCTGCCGCTGTCGTTCGCCCAGTCGCGGATGTGGCTGCTCCAGCAGCTCGCACCCGCCAGCCCGGCGTACAACGTCTGCCTCGCCATCCGGTTGCGCGGCCCCCTGGACACCGCCGCGCTGCGCGCCGCCTTCCACGCCCTGGCCGGGCGACACGAGGTGCTGCGCACCCGCTACCGCGCCGGCGGCGACGGCACCCCGGAGCAGATCATCGATCCGGAGCCGGCCCTCGTCTTCGACACCGAAGCCCTGGACGGCCTCCTGGAGGAGGAGCAGGACCACCGCGCCGCGGACCTGGCACGCACCGCCGCGGCCACGCCCTTCGATCTCGCCGCCGTCCACCCGCTGCGCGTCCTCCTGCTCCGCCGGGCGGCCGAGGACCACACGCTCGTCCTGACGGTGCACCACATCGCCTGGGACGGCGGCACCTTCCGCGCGCTCTCCGACGACCTCAGCGCCCTGTACCGTGCGGCCCTCACGGGCGGCGGCGACGGGCTCGGGCCCCTGCCCGTGCAGTACCCCGACTTCGCGCGCTGGCAGCGGGAGACCTTCACCGACGAGCGCCTGGCCGGCCACCTCGACCACTGGCGGGGCACGCTGATGCCGCCCCCGGCGCCCCTCGCCCTGCCCACCGACTTCCCACGCGAGGCGCGGCCCGCGGAGGAGGGCGGGCGCCGCGCCCGCACCCTGCCCGCCGAACTCACCGGCCGGCTCACCGCCTTCGCGCGCGACGCCGGCGCCACCCCCTTCATGGTCCTCCTCGCGGGCCTCGCCGCGCTGCTGCACCGGCACACCGGCGCCACCGACATCCCCATCGGCTCCGCCGGCATGAACCGCGAACTGCCCGGCCTGGAAGGGCTCGTCGGCAACTTCGGCAACACCCTCGTCCTCCGCACCGACCTGGCCGGCGACCCCGGGTTCGCCGCACTGGTCGAGCGGGTGCGCCGGGTGTGCACCGACGGATACGCCCACCAGGACATGCCGTTCGACCGGCTGGTGGAGCAGCTGCGGCCCCGGCGGCACCCCGGGCGCGCCGTCTACTTCGACGTCATGCTTCTCTTCCTCACCCAGGGGCTCGACGGGCCCCGGTTTCCGTCGGTGAGCACCGAGTGGGAGACGGTGCACAACGACACCACCCAGTTCGACCTGTCCCTGGAGGCCTTCCTCACCGGAGGGCTCCTGCGCATCGAGGCCACCTACCGCAGCAGCCTGTTCACCGCGGACACCGTCGACGCGCTGCTGAACCGCCTTCAGACACTCCTCGACGCCGCGCTCGCCGCACCCGAACGCCCCGTCTCGGCCCTGCCCCTGATGGACGGCACGCAGGAGCGGCGCGTCACCGGCGAGTGGAACGCCACCGCCCACCCCGTGCCCGCCACCACCCTCACCGCCCTGCTCGACGCGGGGGCCGCACGGACACCCGGCTCCCCGGCACTCCTGCTCGACGACGGCTCCGCCGACGGCACGCCCCTCGACCACGCCACCCTGCACGCGCGCGCCAACCGCCTCGCGCGCATCCTCGTGGCCTCGGGAGCCGGCCCCGAGCGGCGGGTGGCCGTGGCGCTGGAACGCGGCCCCGACCTCGTGACGGCCCTGCTCGCGGTGCTCAAGGCCGGCGCCGCCTACGTGCCGCTCGACACCGACCACCCCGCCGAGCGGCTGGCGCTGCTGATCGAGGACACCGCCCCCGCGCTGCTGCTCACCACCACGGCCACCGCCGAGGCACTGCCCCCGCACGACTCCCCGGTGCTGCTGCTCGACGACCCCGCGGTACGCGAGCGCGCCGCAGCGCAGGACGGCGGACCGCTCACCGACACCGACCGCATCGCCCCGCTCACGCCCGACCACCCGGCCTACGTCATCCACACCTCCGGCTCCACCGGCCGGCCCAAGGGCGTGGTCGTGCCGCACGCCGCCGTCGTCAACCGGCTGCTGTGGATGCAGTCAGCCCTGAACCTCGGGCCCGACGACCGCGTCCTGCAGAAGACCCCGGCCGGCTTCGACGTGTCCGTCTGGGAGTTCTTCTGGCCCCTGATCACGGGCGCAAGCCTCGTGCTGACCCGCCCCGGCGAGCACCGCGACCCCGGCCACCTCGCCGCGCTCATCCGCGAACGCCGCGTCACCACCGCCCACTTCGTGCCATCGATGCTGCGCGCCTTCCTCGACGCACCCGAGGCCGGGCAGGTCCGCGGCGTACTGCGCCAGGTGGTGTGCAGCGGCGAGGCCCTGCCCACCGAGCTCGCCGAGCGCTGCGCCCGCCTGCTCGACGGCACCGCCCTGCACAACCTGTACGGCCCCACCGAGGCCGCGGTGGACGTCACGGCGTGGCCGTGCGCCGAGGGCACCGGGTCGGCCGCCGGCACCGTGCCGATCGGCCGGCCGGTGTGGAACACCCGTGCCCTGGTACTGGACGCCCTGCTGCGGCCGGTGCCGCCGGGGGTGCCCGGAGAGCTGTACCTGGGGGGCATCCAGGTGGCACGCGGCTACCTGAACCGTCCCGGGCTGACCGCCGAGCGGTTCGTCGCGGACCCGTTCGGGCCCCCGGGCGGCCGGCTCTACCGCACCGGCGACCTGGTCCGCTGGACCCCGTCCGGGGCGCTGGAGTTCCTCGGCAGGTCCGACGACCAGGTCAAGATCCGCGGCTTCCGGGTCGAGCCCGGTGAGGCCGAGGCCGCCGTGGCCGCCCTGCCTGATGTCTCCCAGGCCGCCGTGACCGTCCGCGCGGACCCGCGCGGCGAGGCGCAACTGGTCGCCTACGCCGTGCCGCGGCCGGGAGCCGCGCTGGATCCGCTGGGAGCCAGGCGCGACCTCGCCGCCGCGCTTCCCGAGCACCTGCTGCCGTCCACCGTCGTCGTCCTCGACGCGCTGCCGCTGACCCCCAACGGCAAGCTGGACCGCGCTGCCCTGCCCGCTCCCGATCCGGCGGCCCTCACCACCGGCACCGCGCCCCGCACCAGGGCGGAGGCCTCGCTGCTCCGCCTCCTCGGCGACCTGCTGCGCGTGCCGGACCTCGGTGTCCACGACGACTTCTTCGCGCTCGGCGGCCACTCGCTCCTGGCCACCCGGCTGGTCGCCCGCGTCCGGTCCGAGCTGGGCGCGGTCGTCCCCCTGCGCGCCGTCTTCGACCACCCCACCGCGGCGGGCCTCGCCCCGCTGCTCGCATCCGGCGCCCCGCCGCTGCCCGCGCTGCGGCCGGGACCGCGCCCCGCCCGCGTGCCGCTCTCCTCGGCGCAGGCCAGGATCTGGTTCCTGCACCGCCTCGAAGGTCCCAGCCCGACCTACAACATCCCCACGGCCATGCGCCTCAGCGGCCCGCTCGACGCCACCGCCCTGGAAGCGGCGCTGAACGACGTCGTCGCCCGCCACGAGGCGCTGCGCACCGTCTTCCCCGACGACGACGGCACCCCCCGGCAGGCGGTCCTCGACCCACGGGACGCCAGGGTGCCGTTCACCGTGGTGCCAGTGGCCGCCGAGGACGCCGGTGCGGTGCTGCGCGAGGCGGCCGGACACTGCTTCGCACTGGACGGCGAGATACCGGTGCGGGCCACCCTGTGCGTCCTGGCCCCCGACATGCACGTCCTGCTGCTGCTCGTCCACCACATCGCCACGGACGGCTGGTCCGAGGAGCCGCTGCTGCGCGATCTCCAGGCGGCCTACGAGGCAAGGGCGCGCGGCGTCGCCCCAGAGTGGGCGCCGCTGCCTGCGCAGTACGCGGACCACACGCTCTGGCAGCGGAGCCTGCTCGACGACGAGGCCCCGGGCAGCCTGGCAGGGCAGCAGCTCGCGTTCTGGCGGCGGCGCCTCGAAGGGCTGCCCGAGGAACTGCAACTGCCCCTCGACAGGCCCCGCCCCGCCGTCTTCGGCCACGGTGCGGGCGTGGTGGACTTCACCCTCGGCACGCGGGTCCACCAGGGCCTGCGGAGCCTGGCCGCCGAGACGGGCGCCACCGTCTTCATGGCGCTCCAGGCCGCCGTGGCCGTCCTCCTCGGCCGGCTGGGCGCGGGCGACGACATCCCGCTGGGCACCCCCGTCGCCGGCCGCACCGACCCCGCCGCCGACTCCCTCGTGGGCCTCTTCGTCAACACGCTGGTGCTGCGCACCGACATCTCCGGCGACCCGACCTTCCGCGAGCTGCTGGCCCGGGTGCGGGAGGCCGACGTCGACGCCTTCGCCCACCAGGACCTGCCCTTCGAACGCCTCGTGGACGCCCTCGCGCCGACCCGCTCCACGGGACGCCACCCGCTGTTCCAGGTGATGCTGGCCCACCAGCAGGCGCCCGCGGACGCCAGGGACTTCGCCGGGCTCGCCCTCACCGCGCACCGCGTCGACTTCCACACCGCCAAGACCGACCTGGCCGTGCACCTCTTCGAGCGGCCGGACGGCGGTGGGATCGACGGCTCCCTGGTGTACAGCACCGATCTGTACGACCACGGCACCGCCGAGGACCTGGCCGGCCGGCTCGGCCGGCTGGTCGAGGAGCTGGCCCGGCACCCCGACCGGCCGGTGGGCGCCGCCGACGTGCTCACCCCGCGTGAGCGTGCGCTGCTGCTCGACGAGTTCAACGACACCGCTCACCCCATGCCCGCCACCACGCTCACCGCGCTCTTCGAGGAGCAGGCCGCCGCGACGCCGGACCTCACGGCCGTGGAGGACGGCATCCCGGACGGGCGGCGCCTCACCTACGCCGAACTGAACGCCCGCGCCAACGGGCTCGCCCGGCGGCTGCGGGACCTCGGCGTCGGGCCGGAGCGGTGCGTCGGCATCCATCTGGAGCGCTCCGTCGAGATGGTGGTCGCCCTGCTCGCCGTCCTCAAGGCCGGTGGAGCCTTCGTCCCCCTGGAGCCCGCCTGGCCGGCCCGCCGCATCGCCGGGATCTGCCGGGGCACGGCCATGACGGCGGTGACCGGACGCCCCGATGACGGCTCGGGCCCGGCCCTGAGCGACGTGCTCGGCGACGGCGCCCCGCCCCTCGTCGCGGTCGACCTGGACGCACCGCCGCCCGAGGGAGCGGACGCCGCGAACCCGGGCGTCCACGTCGATCCCGAGGGCCTCGCCTACGTCATCCACACCTCCGGGTCCACGGGGGTCCCCAAAGGTGCCATGATCAGGCACCGGGCCATCGCCCACCGGCTGCTGTGGCAGCGCGTCCTGCTCGGCTTCGGCACGGCGGACGCCGCCCTCTTCAAGGCACCCCTCAGCTTCGACATCTCCATCAACGAGGTCTTCCTGCCGCTGGTGCACGGCGGGCGTGTGGTGGTCGCGGAGCCGGGCGGCGAGCGCGACGCCGACTACCTCCTGAAGACGGTCGAACGGCACCGGATCACCTTCACCTACCTGGTCTCCTCCATGCTCGACCTCCTCCTCGAACAGCCCGGCTTCGCCGCCCGGGCACACTCCCTGAAGCATGTGTGGTGCGGCGGCGAGGTGCTCACCCCCGAACTGTTCGCCCGCTTCCGCACGGCCAGCCGCGCGGTGATGTACCACGGCTACGGGCCCGCGGAGGCCACCATCGGCGTCAGCCACGTCGTGTACCGCGGCGACGCCCTCCGCAGTGCCGTCTCCATCGGCCGGCCGAACGGCAACACCCGCCTCTACGTGCTCGGCGAACGCCTGGAGCCCGTGCCGATCGGGGTGCCGGGCGAGCTGTACGCCGGGGGCGTGTACCTCGGCCGTGGCTATGTGGGCGACCCGCGCCGCACCTCCGACCACTTCGTCGCCGACCCGTTCGGCCCGCCCGGCGGGCGGCTCTACCGCACCGGGGACCTGGTGCGGTGGCAGCGGGACGGCACTCTTGAGTTCCTCGGCCGCGCCGACAACCAGGTGAAGATCCGCGGCATGCGCGTCGAGCTGGAGGAGATCGAGGCCGTCCTCGAACAGCACCCGGCGGTGCGCCGCGCCGTCGTGGTGGTCCGCACCGACACCCCTGGCGTCAAGCGGCTGGCCGGCTACTGCGTCAAGGTCGGGGACGGGGAGCAGGACGCCCGCACCGATGAGGAGTTCGGGGCCGGGTTGCGCGCCTGGTTGCGGGAGCGGCTGCCCGAGCACATGGTGCCGCTCACCCTCACCGTCCTGGACGCTTTTCCCCTGCTGCCCTCCGGCAAGGTGGACCGCGCGGGCCTGCCCGCCCCGAGCCCCGTTGCCGCCGGGCCGACGCGGGATCCCGCGGACGAGCGTGAGCGGCGGTTCTGCGCGCTCTTCGGCGAGGTGCTGGGGCTCGACCGGGTGGATGTGGACGGCAACTTCTTCGAGCTGGGCGGCGACAGCATCGTCTCCATCAGGCTGGTGACCCTGGCACGCAGGGCGGGCCTCGGCATCAGCCCGCGGCAGGTCTTCCAGTCGCCGACCCCCGCCGGACTGGCCGCGGCGGCCACCGACACGGCGGCGGCCCCGCGCACCCTCGCGGACGACCCGACGGGCGAGGCCGCCCTCACTCCCGTCATGCGCTGGACCGCGGACTCGACGGGTTCCCACGGGGGACTCGCCCAGGCCGTCCTGCTGGTCACCCCGCCGGACCTGACACGTGACGGGACCACCGCCGTCCTCCAGTCCCTGATCGACCGGCACGCCATGCTCCGCGCCCGGCTGGTGACCGCCCCCGAAGGCGGCTCCCGGCTGGTCGTGCCGGCCGAGGGCACCGTGAGCGCGGCCGACCTGCTGGCCGTGACACGAGTCCCCGGCACCGGGCTGCCACCAGGCGTCCTCGACGAGCAGGTGGCCGCGGAGGCCGCACGCCTCGACCCGGCGGCCGGGCGGGTGCTGCGCGCCCACTGGTTCGACGCGGGCCCCGGATCCGAGGGCCGGCTGCTGCTCGTCGCCCACCACCTGGCCGTCGACGGCGTGTCCTGGCGGATCATCGGCACCGACCTGGCCGAGGCATGGCGCGCCGTCCGCTCCGGCACGGCCCCGCCGGGGCGTGCGGGCACCTCGTTCCGCCGCTGGAGCACGCTCCTGGCCGGGGAGGCCCGTCGCCCGGAGCGGCTGCGCGAGCTGCCGTGGTGGACCGCGCTGCCGGCCGGGACGCGGCCTCTTGCCGACCGCGCCCTCGACCCGGTCCGCGACACCGCGCGGAGCGTCCGGGAGCACACCGCGGTGCTGCCCCCCGACGTCTGCGCGCCGCTGCTGACGTCGGTGCCCGGCGCCTGGCGGGCCGCGGTGTCCGATGTGCTGCTCTCCTCCTTCGCGGTCGCGGTGGCGGCCTGGTGGCAGGAGCGCGGCGAGCAGGCCGGGCCCCTGCTCGTGGGCGTCGAGGGACACGGGCGCGCGGAGGACGTCGCCGAGGACGTCGACCTCTCCTCCACGGTGGGCTGGTTCACCGCCTACCACCCGGTGGCCGTCGCCGTGGCGCAGCTCGACATCGGCGAGGCGCTGTCCGGCGGCCCGGCGGCGGGCACGGCGCTCAAACGCGTCAAGGAGCAGCTCCGCGCCGTGCCGGGGGGCGGTCTCGGCCACGGCCTGCTGCGGTACCTCAACCCGGACACCGCGGCGGCCCTGGAGAAGCTGCCCCAGCCGCAGGTCGCCTTCAACTACCTCGGCCGGTTCTCCGCGTCCGCCTCGACGGCCTGGGAGCTGGCGCCCGAGGCACCCATGCTCCGGGTGCCCCCGGACGGCGCACGTCCCGCGGCCTTCGGACTGGAGATCAACGCCTGCGCCGTGGACGGCGACGACGGCCCCCGGCTCCACCTGTCCGCGGCCTGGCCGGAGCGGTTCCTGGAGCAGGCAGAGGCGGACCGGCTGTTCGGCCTCTGGGAGCAGGCGCTGCACGGCCTCGTCCGGCATGCCGGCGACGCCCCGGCCGGCGGCCTCACTCCGTCCGACCTCTCCCTGGTGACGGTGACGCAGGACGACCTCGACGACTTCGAGAACGGCTTCGGCGAGGACGTTGCCGGCTTCGGCGATGACGCGGCCGACGACGGCCGCGGTGATGACGGCCGCGGTGATGACGACTTCGAGAACGGGAGCCGGTGAACGATGACCTCGGACTTCGCGGGCGCCTCCGGTCTCCCGGCGACACAGGAGGAAACGGTGACACGGGACGGGATGACGGCGGACGAACTGCTGCGCTCGGCCACGGACGCGCTCGCGGGCGAAGGGGAGCGGCCCGGTGAGGACGACAGCCTCATCACCTGGGGCCTGGACTCGATCACGCTCATGCGGATCGCCGGCGGCTGGCGCCGCCGCGGTCTGCGGCTCACCTTCGCCGAACTGGCCAGGGAACCCACCCTGCGGGCCTGGCGGGCTCTCCTCGACGCCCGTATCCCGGCCGCCGGACAGGCCGACGAGCCCCCGGGCGGGTCGTCCGCCGGGAAGGCGCAGGCATCCCCGCCCGGACCAGCCGCAGGCGCGTCGGAGACAGCGGGACAGCCCGCGGCGCGCCAGGAGGAGGCCCCGGCAGCCCAGGTTGCCCCGCCGGGCCCGACACCGGCGGTGGGGCGGGCACCGGACGAGCCGTTCCCGCTGGCCGTGATGCAGCACGCGTACTGGATAGGCCGCGGCGACGACACCGTGCTCGGCTCCGTGGCGGCCCACCTGTACGTGGAGTTCGACGGTTCAGGAGTGGACCAGCACAGGCTGGAGGAGGCGGTGCGGGCGCTGGCCCTGCGGCACGGCATGCTCCGCGCACGCTTCACCGACGACGGCCGCCAGCGGATCATGCCCGATCCCACGGGCCCCGCGATCACCGTCCACGACCTGCGGGCACTCGGCGAGGACGCGCGGCAGGCCGAGTTGGACCGGCTCCGGGAGACCTCCTCGCACGCCCGCCTGGACGTCGCGGCGGGCCAGGTGTTCTCGGTGCGGCTCTCGCTGCTGCCCGAGGGACACACGCGGTTGCACGTCGACGTGGACATGCTGGCCGCGGACGCACTGAGCTACCGGGTGCTGATGGCGGACCTCGCCCTGCTCCACCAGGACCCGGCAGCGCAGTTGCCGCCGATCCGCACGAGCTTCCCCGAGTACCTGGCCGAGCGCGCCGAGGTGCGGCGGCTGAGCCGGGAGGAGTCCGGACAGTGGTGGGCGCGGCGGGTCCCCGGCATGCCGTCCGCACCGGACCTCCCGCTGGTCCCCGAGGCCGAGCGGCGCGATCCGACGCGGGTCACCAGGCGGCACCACTGGCTGCCCCCGCAGGAGAAGCTGCGGCTCACGGCCAAGGCCCACCAGCACGGCGTCACACCGGCGATGACGGTGGCCACAGCCTTCGCGGAGGTGGTCGGGGCGTTCAGCGGAGAGCCGCGCTTCCTGCTCAACGTGCCCATGTTCGACCGCAGGAGCAGCCACCCCGACGTGGACCTGCTGGTCGGCGACTTCACCAGTTCCGTGCTGCTCGACGTCGACCTGACCGAGGAGCTGTCGTTCGTCGAGCACGCACGGCGGCTCCAGGACCGCATGCACACCGACGCCGCACACGCCGACTACTCGGGCGTGGAGGTGTTGCGCGACCTGTCCAGGCACCGCGGCGAGCAGGTCCTCGCACCGGTCGTGTTCACCAGCGCGCTGGGCCTCGGGGAGCTGTTCGACGCCCGGGTGCGGCAGTCCTTCGGCGAGCCGGTGTGGATCATCTCGCAGGGCCCGCAGGTCCTCATGGACGCCCAGGTGACCGAGGTGGACAGAGGACTCCTCATCAACTGGGACGTCCGCGAGGACGCCTTCCCCGCCGGCCTCGTCGACGCGATGTTCGCCGCGTTCCACGGCCTGGTCACCCGCCTGGGCACGGACGAGGGCGCCTGGGACCGGCCGGTCCCCGCGCTGCTGCCGCGCGGGCAGAGGACGGTGCGCGCCGCCGTGAACGCCACCGCGCGCCCGCGCAGCCACCGGCTGTTGCACCAGGGCTTCTTCGACCGTGCCGCCGAGCACCCCGACGCGCCCGCCCTGCTCTGGGGCGCGGACGGCGCCCTCTTCTACGGCCGGCTCGCCGACCGCGCGCTCAGGATCGCCTCGGCCCTGGTGGAGCGCGGTGTGCGCGCCGGTGACACCGTGGCCGTGAGCCTGCCCAAGGGGCCCGAGCAGATCGCGGCCGTCCTCGGCGTGCTCGCGGCGGGCGCCGCCTACGTGCCGCTGGGCGTGGAACAGCCGCCGGCGCGGCGTGCGCGCATACGCGCCACGGCGGGCTTCGGCACCGTGCTGACCGACGGGGACACACCGGCGGAGGCGCTTGCTGGCGCCGATGCCCTCACGGTGGCCGAGGCGGTGCGGCACGACCCGCTGCCCGCCCCGGTGGCGGTGGACGAGGAGCAGGCCGCCTATGTCCTGTTCACCTCCGGCTCCACCGGCCTGCCCAAGGGCGTCGAGGTGCCGCACCGCGCCGCCGTGAACACCCTCGACGACCTCGACGACCGGTTCGGCGTCAGGCCCGCCGACCGCTGCCTGGCCGTCTCGGCGCTGGACTTCGACCTCTCGGTGTACGACGTGTTCGGGCTGCTGAGCGCGGGCGGAGCCGTGGTGCTGGTGGACGAGGGCGACCGGCGCGAGGCCCGGCAGTGGGCGCACCTGGTGCGCACGCACCGCGTCACGCTGCTCAACTGCGCCCCGCCGCTGCTCGACATGCTGCTGCTCGCGTCGGAGCCCGGCGACGTCGCCGGCCTGCGGGTCGTGCTGCTCGGCGGCGACTGGGTGGGCACCGACCTGCCGGCGCGGCTGGCCGAGCACGCGCCCGGCTGCCGTTTCGCCGGCCTCGGCGGCACCACGGAGACCGCGATCCACTCCACCGTCCACGAGGTGACGACCACACCGCTCCCGGAGCACTGGCGCGCCGTCCCCTACGGCACCCCGCTGCGCAACGTCCGGTGCCGGGTGGTCGACACGCGCGGCCGGGACTGCCCCGACTGGGTGCCGGGCGAGCTGTGGATCGGCGGTGACGGTGTGGCCCTCGGCTACCGCGGCGACGCGGAGCGCACCGCGGAGAAGTTCACGGAGCGGGACGGTGTGCGCTGGTACCGCACGGGCGACCTCGCGCGCTACTGGCCGGACGGCACCCTGGAGTTCCTCGGCCGCCGCGACCACCAGGTGAAGCTGCGGGGCTTCCGCATCGAGCTCGGTGAGGTGGAGGCGGCGCTCGCCGGGCACCCGGCAGTGCGGCGCGCGGTCGCCGGTCTGACCCCCGGGCCGCACGCGCGACTGGCCGCCGCCGTGGCGTGCGCCGAGCAGGTCACGGAGGAGGCGCTGACCGCGTCTGTACGGGCGCTGCTGCCGCCGCACATGGTGCCCTCGCGGATCGCCGTGCTGCGCGAGCTGCCGCTGACCGGCAACGGAAAGCTCGACCGCCGTGCCGTCCAGGAGCTGTGGCAGAGCGACGACGAAGCGGACGAGCAGAGCCACCGCGCCCCCGGCACAGCGCTGGAGCGCGTGGTGGCCCAGGTGTGGCGGGACGTCCTGGGCGCGGGGCGCCTCGGTCTCGACGACGGCTTCTTCGCGCTCGGCGGCGACTCGGTGCTCGCCACCGTGATCGTGGCCAGGCTGCGTGAGGCGCTGGACAGCTCGGACGTCTCGGTACGCGACCTGTTCGCGACGCTGACGGCCGGCGGGATGGCGAAGCGGCTGGCCGCGGGGGAGCGGACACCGGGCCGCCTGGAGCAGGTCGCCGCTCTCCACCTGGAGATCGCCGCGATGTCGGCGGAGGAGGTCGCGGCGGCGCTGGGGGAGGAGTAGGAGCGGCCCCGGGCACGGCGGCCCCGCTCGCGGCCGACCGCGGTGCCCGGGGCCGTCCGCGGCGGCTGCTCGGCGGACCGAGGCGGGGCGGGAGTCCTCCGCGCTGTCGCTCGGCGGATGGACGCGGTGGGGGTGGGCGGTCCGCGAACCGCCCACCCCCACCGCGTTGACGTTCCCGGTCGTTCCCGTTCCTAGGAGTCGAGCTTGGCGAACGCGGGGTCCAGGTTCTTCAGCGCCCAGGGGATGCCCAGGACGGAGGGGCTTCTGAGCTGGCTGACCGTCTCGACGTCCGTGACGGCGTAGTGGCCGCCCCGCACGGCCGCCATGTGCTTCACCAGCGTGCTGGCCTCGAACGCCTTGCGCAGGTCGGGTGTGGTGAACGCGATGACGACCAGATCGGCGTCGAGCCGGTCGAGCTGCTCGAAGGAGAGCTCACCGGTGGGACTGCCCTCCACCGTCTTGGTGTTCTTGACCGAGGGGGTCAGGCGCAGGCCGAGCTCCTTCATCTGCTTGGCCGCGAAGTCGTCCTCGGAGGCGATGGTGAAGATCTTGGCCGGGGTGTTGCCGATGGACAGGCTGTAGGTCTTGCCGCCCAGCGCGGGGTGGGCGGCGCGTACGTCGTTGATGGCCTTCTCGGTGCTGGTGACGAGCCGTTCGGCCTGCTTCTCCTTGCCGAGCGCCTTGCCTGCCACCTGCACGTGCTCCTGCCACGACTGGGCGCCCCACGAGGTTGCGTAGCCGATGGTGGGCGCGATCGCGGAGAGGTTCTTGTAGTCCTTGTCGAGGGTGGCGTCGGACGTGGCGAGGATGAGGTCGGGCCGCAGAGCCGCTATCTGCTCGAAGTCGATGCCGTTCAGCGTGTCGAGGAGCTTGGTCTTGTGAGGGTCGATCCGGCCCTTGAGCCAGGGATAGACGCCGTCGGAGGCCAGTGAGTCCTTCGAGACGGCGACGGGGGTGACCCCGAGGGCGTAGAGGGCGTCGATGTCGTCGGTGCCGCCGTTGCCGATGGCCACGACACGCTGGGGCGCCGCCTTCACGGTGGTGGTGCCGAACTTGTGGTGGACGGTCACCGGGAAGGCGGACGACGAGGACGCCGCCGAGCCGGACGCGGAGCCGTTGTCCTCGTCCTTGACGGAGCCGCAGGCCGCGAGCGCGGCGGCCAGGGTGAGCGTGAGGAACGTGGTGAGGATACGTCTTGTCATGGTGAGTGGTGTCTCTTTTCACGGGCCGAGGAGGCCGAGGAGGAAGGGAGCGGCGGCCCGGTGCCGGGGCGCCACGGGTGAGGTCAGGGGCGGGCCCTGAGGTAGCCGCCCATGGTGCGGAAGTAGTCGGTTGCGGCGTGCTCCGTGCCGTCGTCGGTCCGTACGCGCCGGACCACCAGGCCCCGGGAGCGCCCCGTGTGGGCCTCCGGTCCCGCGACGATGACCACGCCGTCGCCTTCGCGGATGAAGATCCGTCCCGGCGTGCCGCCGTAGTGGCCCTCGGAGACCGCGGCGGACAGGATCCGCAGGCGTTCCCCGCGGTGGTAGGTGTACGCGTTCGGATACGGGTCGCACTGGGCCCGCACCAGGCGCTCCAGGCGCTCCGCCGGCCAGTTCCAGTCGATGCGGCTGTCCTCGGCCGAGCGCTTGTGGAAGAAGGTGGCGCGGGTGCGGTCCTGGGGCTGCCATCGGCCCTTGTCCTCGCCGGAGGCGATGAGGTCGAGCGCTTCGCGCACGATCGGGGCGATGAGGTCGACGGTGCGGTGGAACAGGTCGGTCGCGGTGTCGGAGGGTCCCACCACCACGGAGCGCTGGATCAGGATCTCTCCCGCGTCGAGCTCCGCGTTCATGCGGTGGGCGGTCACGCCCACCCGTTCCTCGCCGTTGATGAGGGCCCAGATGATCGGGGAGAATCCGGCGTAGGCGGGCAGCAGCGAGTCGTGCACGTTGAGCGTGCCGTGCCGGGGCAGGTCGAAGAGTTCCGGAGGCAGCCAGGTGCGCCAGTTGTTCGCCACGATGAGGTCCGGTCGTGCCTCGCGGACGGTGTCGAGCAGGCCCTCGTCGTCGGGACGGTTGCGCAGCAGGACCGGCACGTCGTGCTTCTCGGCGAGGTCGGCGACCGAGTCGTTCCAGATCCTCTCGTAGGCGTGGTCGCTCTTGGGATGGGTCACCACGAGTACCACGTCGTGCCCGGAGCCCAGCAGAGCTTGCAGCGTGCGGTGCCCCCAGGTCTGGTAGCCGAACATTGCCACGCGCATGGAAATCTCCTCTTCGGCGACTCGTTGCAAGGTTAGGCTTACCTTATCTAACATGTGGCTGCCTGAGGGAGGCGATGCCACGGTGAACTCACCGCTCACGGAGCACGACACCGTTCACGACGTCCTGGGAGTCGGCTTCGGCCCGTCAAATCTCGCTCTCGCCATAGCGATCGACGAGCACAACGCGACCGCTCCGCGCGAGGGCCGGCTGAACGCCCTCTTCCTGGAACGCCAACCGTGCTTCGGCTGGCATCGGGGCATGCTCATCGACGACGCCACGATGCAGGTGTCCTTCCTCAAGGACCTGGTGACCCTCCGCAACCCGTCGAGCGACTTCAGCTTCCTGTGCTTCCTCCGTGAGCGCGGCAGGCTGATCGACTTCCTGAACCAGAAGACGCTCTTCCCGTTGCGCGTGGAGTTCCATGAGTACTTGGAGTGGGCCGCCGACCGGGTACGGCACCTGGTGGCCTACGACCACGAGGTGACGTCGATCAGCCCCGTGCGCGACGAGTCGGGCACCGTCGTGTTCTACGACGTGACCTGCCGAAATCCGCGCGCCACCGGGGGTTCCGTCACCTACCGGGCGCGCGACATCTGTGTCGCGGTCGGCCTGGAACCCCACCTCCCGCCGGGCGCCGAGCTTTCCGACCGCGTCTGGCACAACAGCGCCTTGATGCAGCGGGTCGGCGAGCTGGTCGCGGCGCGGACGCCGGTGCGGCGTGCCGTGGTCCTCGGGGCGGGGCAGAGCGCCGCGGAAACGGTGGACTACCTGCACCGCAGCTTCCCCGAGGCAGAGGTGTGCGCCGTCTTCGCGAAGTACGGCTACACCCCAGCGGACGACAGTCCGTTCGCCAACCGCATCTTCGATCCCGAGGCGGTGGACGCGTACTTTCAGGCGCCCTCCGAGGTGAAGCAGACCCTCTTCGACTACCACCGCTCGACCAACTACTCGGTCGTGGACATGGAGCTGATCGAGTCGCTGTACGCGACGGCGTACCAGGAGAAGGTCGCCGGCCGGGAACGGCTGAGATTCCTGAACGTGTCCCGCATCAGCGGTGTCACACCGAGGCCGGACGGCCTGCTCGACGTCGCCGTGGAGTACCTCCCGACGGGCGAACTCCAGTTGCTCCGCGCCGATCTGCTGGTGCACGCGACGGGCTACCGGCCCCGGGACCTGACCTCGCTCCTCGGTGAAGCGGCCAAGGTGTGCCTGCGGGACGACAGTGACGCGGTGAGGGTGCGGCGCGATCACCGGGTGGAGACCGCCTCCGACGTCCAGGCCGGTATCTACCTCCAGGGCGGCACGGAGCACACGCACGGGCTCACGTCGACCCTGCTGTCCACCACGGCCATTCGCGCAGGGGAGATACAGCGCTGCCTGGTGGACCGGCTGGCCATGCCCAGTCGCCAGCCGACGGCGGCCTGAACCCGCTGCCGGCAGGTCCTCTGGCGGGCAACGGCGCTGGGAAGGAGAGCCGGACGGACCCGCGGCCTCGGCGAAGCCGGCCGCGGGTCCTCTCCCCGAACGTGGACCACGGAGGATGCCCGGCTTTGCGGGAAAGGGGCTTCAGCTCGTCCCGGGTGGCAGGGTGCCGTCGAACACCGCCGCAACCCGCTCGGCGGCCGTGACCGCCCCGGAGGTGTCCGACACCCAGCTCAGCGCCATCATGTGGTGTGCGTCGGAGAGATCGGCGACGGCGTCGCCCACGACGAACGGCTCCAGGTTGTACGTCCAGGCGTCGGCGGCCGTCGTCAGCACGCCGACGCGCGCGAACAGTCCCGTGATCACCACCTGGTCCCGCTCCAGCTCGTAGAGGTGACCGTCCAGCCTGGTCCGGGCGAAGGCGCTGTGCTTGCGGGTCCTGAGCACGATGTCGCCTCTCTGCGGCCGTGCCTGCGCCACCGCCCGCCACTCGCCCGGGCCGGGCTGGGCCCCGGACCGCGTCCCGTAGGGCAAGGGAGTGCGGGTGGCGCCGCGCAGAGCCTGTGCCTGGGCCACGTGGATGACCGGGACGTCCGCGTCACGGGCCGCACGGATGAGCAGGGCGACGGAGCTGAGGAGGTCGCCGGCCGGGGCGCCGTGCCGCTCCAGCACCCGCAGGAAGTGCACCTGGAGGTTGAGGACGAGCAGGACCGACCGGTCGGTGACGAGCTCCCAGCCGGTGCGGTCGGCGGGCAGGGACGTGGCAGGGGGCATCGCGTAAGAGGGGTTCAGCGCACGTGACATGGTGGTGATGCCCTTCGTGAGAAGTGGGGTGCCACCTCTCGCGACGGCGCGGTGTCGCTCACCGAAGGGCCACCCGTCCACGGACACCCTCGGAGCCGGGAAGGCGACCCGGGCGTGGAACGTTCCCAACCGTCCGAAAAGTGAAATCAGGTTAGGCTAACCTAATTTCGCGCCGCCGGGTTGGCAAGTACCCCGTGCCCTCAGGCGTCGACCGCGTGAGGACTTCCGGTCATCCGGGTCCGTGCGTCCAGCGTCCCGCGAGCATGGTGGCGTACACGGGCATGGCCCGGAGGGTGGCTGTATCGGTGCGCGCCGGGTCGGCGTCCAGGACGGCCAGGTCCGCGGCATCGCCCACCGTGATCAGGGACTTCCCCTGCGCCGCGGCGGCCAGCGCCGCCGCCAGCGGTATCCGCTGCTCCGGGTGCCATGCGGGGCGTTCGTCGGCGGTGCGGCTCACCGCGGCAGCGATCCCGATCCAGGGATCCAGGGGAGAGACGGGGGCGTCGGAGCCGAACTCCAGGCGAGCGCCCGCGGCCAGGAGGTCGGCGTAGGCGAAGGCGCGTGCCGTGCGCCCCGCCCAGTGCCGGTCCGCCACGTCGCGATCGTCCGTGGCGTGCGCGGGCTGAACGCCCACGGTCACCCCGAGTCGGGCGAAGCGGGGTACGTCGTCCGCGACGAGGAGTTGCGCGTGCTCGATGCGGCCGCGGCAGCGGACGGCCGAGAACGCGTCGAGTGCGATCGAGTTGGCGCGATCACCGATCGCGTGGACGGCAGGCTCGATGCCGTGGGCGGAGGCGTGCCGCATCAGCCGCACCAACTCGTCGTAGGGCGTCTCCTCGATGCCGTACGCCTCCGCGGTGTGTTCGAGGCCGGGGTAAGGAACGTTGCACAGAGCCGTACGCGTGTTGAGCGATCCGTCCGTGAAGAGCTTGAGGGGACCGACTTCGACCTTGCCGCCGGTCCCGGCCACCGGCGCGCCCGTGATGAGCCCGAGATCGATCGCCGTGTCCAGGTACTCCGGGTAGACGGCTGCCCGGACGCGTACGGGCAGCGGCTCTTGCAGGCTTCTGCGCCGCCAGTCGGCGACGTTGTCGCCGTACTGGAAGTCGGTGAAGCCGGTGACGCCCCGAGCGGCGGCCGCACGGCACGCGTCCGCCACCCAGCCGTCGAGGACACTCTCGGGAACTGCCGGGAGCGCGGCCAGAGCCTCGTGGCCCTCGTGCTCGCGCAGCACGCCTGTCGGGTGGTCGGCGCGGCCTATGAGCGCCAGACAGGGCGAGTTCAGCCATACGGCGTGCAGATCACCGCTGACGAGGGCAACGGGGCGGTCCGGGCAGACGGCGTCGAGGACGGCCTTGTCCGCGCTGTCGGGCCACAGCCCGTCCCGGAAGCCGTAGCCCATCAGCACCTCGCCGGCAGGCTGAGATGCCATGCGGTGCAGCACCGCCGCCGCGGTTTCCCGCGCCGAGCGAAAGCCGGACAGGTCCATGCGGTGCCGGACGCCCGCCCACTGGGTCGCGTGCACGTGCGCGTCCCACAGCCCCGGCAGGACGGTTCGCCCGCCCAGGTCGAGAAGCCGCTCCCCGGCTTCCGTCCCCACCTCGTCCCCCTCCGGCGCGATGGCGAAGATCCTTCCGCTCGCGACGCGCAGGCTGTACAGAGGGCCTCCCGTGCTGAACCGCGCTCGGGAGAGAGTGAGTGGAGGCGGCACGTCGAGGGGGGTTCCCGTCATGTGGCCTGAGCCGGTCATGGAAGGTCTCCAAGGTTGGTGGTGAGGTGGGTCAACAGCGAGCACCCTCGTAGGGCCCGGTAGTTCCGGCGCTGGTACGGACGAGCGCCGGGAAGATCCACCTGCGCTCCTTGCCGGTGCGTCTTGGGTGGCGGCGGCCGGACGTCGCGCTCGTGTCCGGAGCTGCTGGGGCAGCCTGGGGATTCTCAAAGGGTGTGTGCGAGAGGGCTTCGTAGGTTAGGTTACCCTAACCTAGACATGTCCAGCGAGGAGCGCTCCGATGCCTCCCTGACCGGACAGCGGCCGTGTGCCCCGATGGCTCCCCGCGGAATGACTGGCGGGTGGTAGTACGCGGGCGTCGGGCCCTCTGAGCGGCAGTCTGCCGGTTGGCTCCGTGAGGTTCCGGTCTGTCAGGACTTCGGCTATGCCGGACGCCGGGGGGCGAGAGTCTCTAGAGTGTCATGATCGTCGGGTAGCGCGTGCAGGGCACCGCAGATGGTCAAGGGGGCTGTTGTGAGGGTCGAACTTCCGCCGGCGCCGGTGTACTTCGTCAACCGCGACGACGAGAGGGAACGCGCCCTGCGCGCCGTGACCGACTGGCGGAGCCGTTCCCGCCCGCTGGTGCTGGCGTTGAGCGGGCCCGGCGGCTTGGGCAAGACGGAGTTGGCCGTCCTGATCGCCCGTACCCTGGGGGAGCGTTATCCCTTCACGGACGGCGTGCTCTCCGTCGACCTGGACGACTTCCGGGCGGGGGGCGTGCTGGACCCCGGCGATGTGCTCACCCATCTGCTGAACTCCCTCGACGTGGAGCCGGACCAGGTGCAGGCCCAGTACGCGGCTCGGTGCGCGCAGTACTGGAACAGGACCTCTGACGCGCAACTGGTCCTCCTGCTGGACAACGCTCGCTACGCCTCGGAGGTCGTTCCCCTGCTTCCGCCGTCGGGCTCCAGCGTGGTGATCGTCACGAGCCATGGTCCGCTCCACGATTTCGAGGCCGGCGCCGCGGTGGATCTGGCCCTGCCGCCTCTGGACGAGCCGGCGGCGACCGAACTGCTTGAGAAGATCGCCCCTGACCGCCGGTTGGCCGCGGACCCGGAAGCGGCCCGGGCAGTGATCCGGTTGTGCGGCGGCCTCCCCGCGGCCCTGCACGTGGCCGGCCTGTGGGTGCGCACCCACCGGCTGCGTCCGCTCTCCCGCCTCCTCGCCGATCTCACCGCCGAGTTGGACGAGAAGGGCGTGTCCGGCGTGGAGCGGATCTGGGACACGGCCTACGCCGACCTGTCCGGCCCGGCGGCCCTTCTCTACCGGTTGCTGGCGCACCATCCTGGTGAGACGTTCACGCTGCACTCGGCCACCGCGTTGTCGGGGCTGGGGCTGGAGGACTGCCAGGGCGCCCTGGAGGAAATGGACCGCGCCGGGTTACTTGACCTGCGCCTGCTGTCGCTCACGGTGGCCGGCCAGATGAGACTGCCGGGACCGCTGCGCGCACACGCCCTGCGCCGGTCCCGGCGGGAGGCGGCACAAGGGGAGGTGGCCGAGGCGGAGGAAAGGCTGCTGCGCTGGTTCGTGCGGCAGGCTCAGCTCGCCGACCGGTTCACGGCCGGCAGCCGGTTGACCGTCGTGGATCTTCTCGATCCTGTTCCCGGTGCGCCGGACATTCCACTGGAGGATCCGGAAGCGGGCGTGGACGGCGAAGCCCGGGCTGAGCACGCCGCACGCGCGGCCCGCTGGCTGGACGAGGAACGGCATGTGTTGTTCGCGTGTTCGCGCCTGGCCCACAGCCGCGGGATGGATGCCGAGGTCGTCGCCCTGTCCGAGCCGGTGTGGACGCATGCTCTGGACCATCCCCACCAGTCCGAGGTCATCGAGGTCTTCCGGCGCGCCGTCGACTCTGCAGTGAGGCACGGGGGGAACGCCGGATGGCTGGTGCGCACGCGCTGCCAACTGGCCAGGCCGCTGTGGGAGTCGGAGGAGCTGGACGAGGCCCAGGAGCAGATCGACGGTGCGATCTCAGCCCTTGAACTGCTCGGGGTCTCCGACCTGGACCGCAAACTCGCCGCGTCGGCCGTCGAGCACCGCGGCATGCTCAAGGGTGCACGGGGCGAGTGGCGTGCTGCGCTGGTCGACTTCACGGCCTCCCGCGACATGCACCGGGCGATTCCCAATCCCTACGGCGTCCTGCTCCAGACCTACCGAATGGGAGAGGCGAGCGCCGAGGCGGGTGACCTTGAGACGGCGCATCGTCTGCTGTCCGAGGCGCACGGAGGGTTCGTGCAGGGGAAGCGGGAGAGGCTGGTCGGACGCGCGGCGTTCGCCCTTGCCGGCGTTCTGTACCGCCTCGGCCGGGTGGGCGAGGCCCGTGAGCTGTACCAGCAGTCGCTCGGGCAGGCCGACAAGCGGCGTTCGGGCTTCGACCTGGGACGTGTCCACGACGCCCTCGCCGAACTGGAGACGGTGGAAGGGCATCTCGTGGAGGCGGAGGAGCACCGTGTGGCGGCCCGGACCTTCCGGCGTCGTAATGGCCTGCTCTAGATCACCTGTGCGGATTCGTCGTCCGTGGCCGGGCGGAGAGCGATGGCGAAAGCCCGCTCTCCGACGAGGCAGTTCATCACGGTGCGGCTGTCCGTTGCGGGCTGGTCGGAGACCAACCGGGAGTGTACGGCCGACAGTGCGACGGCCGGGTCGAGCTGTACGATCCGGCCTGCTTCGGACCGGGGCTCGACCTGGGCGGCGTACGTCTGCTCATGACCGCGGACTCTGATCAGGCACCCGCCGGACGGCAGCAGAGCCGCCGCGGTACGGCAGCCCGGGTAAGCGGACAGGGCGTGCCGGGTCCACCCGTCGGCGGTCCAGCCCAGCTCCACCGGGGCGGCGGAGGCCGGGAGCGGACGACGGTACAACAGGCCTGCGGAACGGGCGAGCTGCTCGCCTGCGGCACCATGCTCGACGGCCAAGTGGTGACCGGGCAGCCCGGTGCCGGCCGGGTACCTGGTGATCCGGACGCCGGCCGTGGTGGCCGCCACATGGACGTCGAACGCTGCGGGGACACGTGCGGCGGGCCGGGGCGAGGGCAGCAACCGCGGCCTGACGCCATGGGTGGGTGGCGCTAGGTCGAGCAGGGCGTAGACCTCGGATCGCAGCCGGTCCATGGCATCACGAGCGGGCGCGAACGCGGCGTAGGCGGCGGCGTGCCCGGGACCCTGCCGGTACGCGCGGAGTTCGTCGGCGATGTCCTCGGCCCGTTGCAACCGCGGTATGCGGTCGAGGAGTACGCCCATCGGGCTTGTGGGGATCAGCTCGCCGCCACCTGGGTGGACGCTCACGATGGGGCGGTCCTGGGCGGCGCAGTAGTAGAGGGCCGTCGATCCGTGGTCTGTGACCAGAGCGTCCGCGGCGATGAGGACCGAGGCCCACTCCTCGTGCGGATCCGGAAGGATCATTCCCGACTCCAGTGCCGGCGCGAGACGTTCGGCCAACTCGTACGTTCCCAGCAGGCTGCGCTCATTGGGATGGATCACGAGCGCCAACTGGTACTCGTCGTAGGGCAGGTGGGCCGCAAGCTGGGCGGCCAGTCCTGGATGCCGGCGGACGAGGGACTCGGGGCCCCAGGTGGAGACCAGTACCAGCAGCTTGCGGGCCCCGGTGCCCATGGCCGCCCGGTAGCGATCACGCAGGGGCATCGAAGCGAGGACGCGTTCCAGGGTGAGATCACCGATCACCTTCGCGCGCCGGGCGGCCCGCGGGTCTGCAGCGGCCAGTCTGGCGACCTGATCGGGGTGGGCCAAAGCGTGCAGTGCTACCGGAGCGTGGCCGTCGTTTCGTCGCAGAAACGTCGGGTCCAGTCCGGACGCTGAATCGGCCGAACCTTCACTGCGGATCGACTTGTTGAACCCCGCGCCGTGCGGGAGGAGGACCTGCGGGCCGTGCAGTAGTCTGAGGTCGCCCTTTGGACTCGCGGCGACAATCAAGTCGTACGAGCGACCGCACGCTTCGCTCCACGGAACCGTGCGGCCTCCGAGGGCGTCGATCGCGGAGAAGGCATCGGCTCCGAAGTCGGAGCCGGGGACGAGAGTGAACAGGCGAGTGATCCTGGCGTCTCCCGAGAAGACGGGAAGAGCGTCGAGCAGGCGATACAGCGCGACCGCCGACCGTGCTGCGAACAGAACCGCTCGCCCGTCGCCCGTCGCCCGTCGCCCGTCGCCCGTCGCCCGTCGCCCGTCGCCCGTCGCCCGTCGCCCGTCGCCCGTCGCCCGTCGCCCGTCGCCCGTCGCCCGTCGCCCGTCGCCCGTCGCCCGTCGCCCGTCGCCCGTCGCCCGAAGTATCCATTCTATTGGGAAGCCGCGGCCGGGCCTTGCCGTTTCCGCAGGTTGAGATGGGTTCATTTGCGTCGTCGGGCGACATGATCCGATCCTATCGCGCGCTCTTGGAGGGCCGCGGAGAGTGATCCATGCCGCATATGCGGCGGAGGGGTATGGGAAGTCGTGTCCGATCGCGAGGATGGCGGCATGAGTGACTGGGGAATTGCCCTGATTGCCGCTGGCTCGGCGGTCGCGGGCAGCGTCGTAACCGGCTGGTACACCCGCAGCGCAGGCATCCGACAGGCGGCAGCCGCACGTCACGCGGGGGATCGCCAGGCAGATGCCCTGCTCGAATCAGTTCGCATGACGCTTCGCGCTGAGTCCGGCCACCGTGAGTTCGCCCTTCGCCGCCAGACCTATGCGGAGTTCCTCGGAGCGGCAGAGGCGAGGATCCTCACCGAGCGGACGGGGCGGAGTCATGCTGACGACGACTTCTTGTTGCAACGCGCCTTGAGCGGGGTATTCCTGGAAGGCCCGCCCGACGCCGCTGCTGCGGCGCAGCACCTCGTCGACTCTCTGCGACGCCATGAGAGGCCGGACGAACTTGATCGAGTGAAGCGGGCTTTCGTCTCGACGGCCCAGGAGTGTTGCCGGCCCCGGTGATCGTCCTCGACGGCCCTGGCGCGAGAGTAGGGGACCGATGGCGCGTGGTGTTGATCCGCCGCACTTCCGGGACGGATACAGACCACACCCTCACCCGCCGGCCTCTTGGTCGAGCACCCAGCCGGCGGGAATGGGGCCGCGGTGTGCGGCCAGTGCGGTGGAGTACTTCCATGCCTTGCGGGCGTGCTTCTCCCGCTTGAAGGTGGCCAGGAAGTGCGTCAACCCGTCCCGGGACAGGCGTTTGACGGTGCCCACCCGGGCCGCCAGTGTCAGTGCGGCGGGCCTGGTGGACCTCGGTGTGGATGAACACCTCGGACCCAGGCTCGCCGCCGTGGGCGATCGGGGTGCCGTCCAGGTCCACGACGAGCAGCCGTTCGGGCGTGAGGGTGGCCCTCACGTCGTGCGATCGCTGGATGACCAGCAGGTCGGTGCCGGGCACACGGGCGCTGATGTGGCCGCTGTAGTCGAGGCCGCCTCGCCCGGCGGCGGGGTGATCTCGCCGGCCCGGGCGGGCCGCACGAGCTCGTGCGCCGCACCGCGTCGTGTGCCGCCGTGGCGAGCGGCCCGCCGGGCGGCCCCGATGTCATGCCTGTTTGTCCGAGTAGGGCAGCAGGGCCATCTCGCGGGCGTTCTTGATGGCCCTGGCGAGCTGGCGTTGCTGCTGGGCGGTGACGTGGGTGACGCGGCGGCTGCGGATCTTCCCGCGGTCGGAGATGAACTTCCGCAGCAGGTTGGTGTCCTTGTAGTCGATGTAGGTGATGCCCGCGGCGTCCAGGGGGTTCCTCCGGGACTTCACGGGCTTGCGGGTCTCTTTTCGGCGGGGCATGGTCCTCCTTGAGTCGTCGTTGCAGGGGGAGTTGCGGGAAGGGGCGGTCGCTCAGGCGCCGAGGAGGGCGTCGAAGGATCCCGGCAGAAGCCGCCATCCCTCCGGACCGGCCGCGTATTCGGCATCGGTGAGCAGGCAGGAGTCGAGAAGCCGTGTGATGCCGTCCCGGTCGAGGCCGGGGGACGTGAAGACGAGGTGCTGGCAGCGGTCGCCGTGCTCGGGATGCCAGTCCAGGGCGGCTGCCGCGCGCCGTACCGGGGGAACCATCTCCCAGGCGGCGTCGGGCAGGGACACCAGCCAGGGGCCTGTGCTCTCGACGCACAGGGCACCGCCGGCGGCGTCCCAGGAGAGCAGGGTGTCCGGTCGGTCGGCGAGCCAGAAGCGGCCCCTGCTGCGTGCAGCCGCGCAGCACAGATCCTCCAGCGCCTGGTAGAGGCGTTCGGGGTGGAGGGGCCGGGTGCGGTGCCAGACCATGGTGGTGACGCCTGCTTCGTCGGCCTCCTGCGGCAGGAGCGCGCAGGCGGGGTGCTGGGCCGTGGCCGCCGCCTCCACGTCGAACCCGGCGAACGCCACCTGGGCGAGTTCGCCTCCGGCCGTGTCGACGCGGCGCGCGGTGGGATGCAACTGAGCAAGCAGCGCGCGGTCCTGCTCGTCCGCGTCCGCGCTGTCCACGAGGGCCAGGACGGGCGCGTACTCCAACTGGCGGGCCCAGGTGTCGGCAACGGTGCGGTGGTCCGTCGCCGCCGCCGCGAGTCCGGCCTCGGACAGGTCGTCGCCGTTGGACAGGCAGGGCAGGACCAGCGCCAGGTCGACCGCGGTGATCACGTTGGTGAGCGTCAGGGCGTCCGCGCTGTGGGCGCCAGGATCTCCGCCATGGCCTTGGGCTCGACCGAGTCCCACAGTTCGACGATCGCCAGCCGGGCGGCTCCGTACGCCGCCAGGCGTTGCAGCTCCGGGACGAGGTCCGCGCGCAGGGCGCAGCAGGCGCAGTCATCGACCAGCGGGGCCTCGCCGGAGTCGAGCATGCCCGAGGCGTCCCGGACGTGCCGCCGTACGGTTCCCTCGCCCGCGGTGGCCAGGTCGTGGTGGAGGGCGACGCTGTCCGGCACGGCTTCCAGCAGGCGGTCGACGACCCGGGTGCGGGCTTCGGTGTGCAGGCCGCCCACGAGGACGACCGGCAACCGGTCCTGTGCGCGCATCATCGAGCCTCGAAGCGAACGTAGCGGCCCTCGAAGCGTTCCACCTGGCCGCACGTGTCGAGGACACGGGCGGTACCGGTGTGGGAAGGGCGGCTCGCCGAGGAGACCTCACCGCCCACGACGGGATGGGCGGTGCCGTCCTCCCACTGCGGCGTGGGGTCGCTCGCGAGCGTCGAACCGGTCAGGAAGGCGAAGTCGGCGGCCCTGTCGCACAAGGCGACTGGAGGGTACCCGGGGTGGAGGTCCGGCTTCATGGCGGGCTCCTTCAGTGGTGGGCGGTCTGGTCAGCGTTCTTCGCGGAAGTCGACGTGCCGGCGGGCGATGGGGTCGTACTTGCGCAGCACCATGCGGTCCGGGTCGTTGCGGCGGTTCTTGCGGGTCACGTAGGTGTAGCCGGTCCCCGCGGTGGAGCGGAGCTTGATGACCGGGCGGAGTTCGTTGCGAGCCATGCACGCTAGTATATGAGAATGGTTTCCATTACCGATAGGAACCCCGTGTCCGAGAGGCAGGTCGTCCCGTGTCCGCCCACTGCCAACTGACCGGCGCCCAGCCGGGCTTCGGCAACCGCATCTCCCATTCGCACCGGCGCACCTCCCGCCGCTTCGATCCGAACATCCAGCGCAAGCGGTACTGGCTGCCGAGCGAGGGCCGCTACGTGCGCCTGACGCTCAGCGCCCGCGGCATCAAGATCGTCGACAGCATCGGCGTGGAGGCGGCGGTCGCCCGTATCCGTTCCCGGGGGGTGAAAGTCTGATGGCCAGGCGGAGCAAGATCGCGAAGAACGAGAAGCGCAAGGCCGTGGTCGCGCGGTACGCCGCCCGCCGCGCCGAACTGAAGGAGATCATCCGGCGCCCCGGCTCGACCGAGGCCGAGCGCGGTGCCGCGCTCGCCGAACTGCGACGCCAGCCGCGCGACGCCAGCGCCACCCGCGTCCGCAACCGCGACAGCGTCGACGGCCGTCCCCGCGGCCATCTGCGCAAGTTCGGGCTCTCCCGGATCCGCGTGCGGGAGCAGGCCCACGCCGGCTTCCTGCCCGGCGTCACCAAGTCGTCCTGGTGAGCACGGCTCCTTCGCGGTGACGAAGGAGCTTCACAGGGTGCGGCCCGGGTCGGGGCCGCACCCCCCGGGAGGGTCACCGCCACGCACTGGCGAGCGTCCTGAGCGGTCATGGCCGGGCGTGGCGGCCGGAGCGAGATGAGGTCGGAACGTGAACATCACCTGTGGCAAGGCTTGGCGGGGGAGCGGGCATGAGTGAGCCGGGCGGAGGGGCGGGCACGGATGACGCCGCGCAAGGTGGCCCCGGTCGCCCTTTCGCTCTCGTCGTCTGCAGCTCCTGCCGGGCCGTGGCGGACCAGGTGGTGGACGGCCTGCGCCGTACGGTCCGTGAGTCCCGGCACGGGGTCATGATCTCCACCGGATGCCTGAGTCGGCTCCTGAACTGCCGCGGCCGCACGGGTGTCCACGCCGTCGTCCAGCCCTGTACGACGGACCGTAAGCCCACAGGGGCACCCGTGTGCCTCGGTCCGCTCGTCGGTACGGCCGACGCCGAGGCGGTCGCCGCATGGCTGCGGGCGGGAATGCCGGACGACGGCACGCTGCCCGCCAGGCTGCGGGCGGCTCCTCCGCCGCGGCATGTCGCGCACCTCAACTGAGGGCGAGAGGAGGGCTCGGCTCACCCGCGGCCCAGGGTGGGCCGACCCGGGGGGCGAGCCACCGGGAGAGGGCCGTCGTTCCGTCCGCGCGTCAAGCAGGCGGACGAGGCTGAGCCGGTACTCCGCGATCTGCGGCAGTCGCTGCGCGGCCAACCCCGGCAGCATCTGCTGGTAGGAACGGGAAGTTCGTCGTACATCCCGGCAGGAGGGCTGCTGAGGGTGTGGGAGCCGAGGACTTCCGCCCCGGGCCGCCGTTCGGCGAGTGCGGCCCGGCCCGCGCAGCTCCACCGCATGCGCGCCTCCACCTTGCTCAGCGCGTCGTGGAGGTCCTGGTTGTCGACCATCCAAGGTCCCGCAGTGTCGAGGGCCGGCAGCGAGCCGGGAAGCGGTCGCTGAGCAGGCCGACGACGCGCCGGACGTCCGCCTCCGTCAGGAAGGGAAGGACGGCTTCAGCGGAGAGGAAGCGGAGAAGAAGTAGGGCCCCTGCTCCGGGCCGCCACCGTGTCGGTCATGCGTGATCCGTCCCAGGCGCGCAGCACGGTGCCGGTCAGGCTGGGCAGGCCCTCGAACGGGGTGAAGTGGTGATCGAGGGCGGCGGCGATCTCGCCGCCCCGGGCGTCGCGCAACGCCGGGTGGTCCTTGCGGTTCTCCGCCGCGTGTCCGTACAGCGGGATCGGCGGGGTCTGCTGGACCGGCCCCAGGTTCACGCGGTGCTTCGTCATGGCAGCCTCACGGGAAGGGTGTCCGTGCCGGGCGGCGGGCGGCCCCGCACGCCGCCCGGCACGGAGCTTCAGGGTCGTGCCACGGGCGGCCGTGGGGCGTGGTCCCGCCGGGCCCCGGGGGAGCCGTACCGGGGTGACGGGTGGTGGGCCGAGCCCGTCTGCGGCGGCTGCGGGTGAGGCGTCACCGGCCGTCCTCGGGGCGCAGCAGCCCACGTTCGTACGCCTTCACCAGCCGCTGGGGCACCAGATAGGAGACGCCGTCCACGGTGACAGGCACGAGCCGCGGCGGCGTCGCCTTCCACTGCGCGCGGCGGTGGCGGGTGTTGCTGCGGGACATCTTGCGCTTGGGCACGGCCATGGGGACCTCCGGGGTGAACGGGTGCGTCAGGACACTATATGGAAATGGATCCCATTGCCATCGGGATGGAGGTCATGTTGGTATTGAAAATCATGTTCATCTAAGATGCGAGTCTTCCACCGATCGCCGGGCGCCCCCACCCTCCCGGCAAGCCCGACAGGAGTCACGTCATGCACCACGCTCTCGTACGCGCCGCCTCCGCCGCCCTGGGGGTCGCCCTCCTGGCCGTGGGTGCGAGCGCCTGCTCGACCGCGGCCCCCTCCTCGGCCGCCGGCACGTCGTCGGACGCCTCGATCAGGGTCGTGGCGGCGGAGGACTTCTGGGGCAGCATCGCCCGGCAACTCGGCGGCAGCCATGTGAAGGTGACCAGCATCATCAGCAACCCGAACGCCGACCCGCACGACTACGAGCCCACGGCCGCCGACGGCCGCGAGGTCGCCACGGCCCGGTACGCCATCGTCAACGGCATCGGCTACGACACCTGGGCCGACAAGCTGCTCGCCGCCAACCCCGAGCCGGCCCGCACCGAACTGAAGGTCGGCGACCTGGTCGGCATCAAGCCCGGCGGCAACCCGCACCGCTGGTACTCCCCGGAGGACGTCCACAAGGTCATCGAGAGGATCACCGCCGACTACAAGAAGATCGACCCGGAGCACTCCGCCTACTACGACCACCGTGCCAGGACCTTCGACGACCAGACGCTCGCGCCCTACGACGATCTGACGGCGAGTCTCAGGAAGACCTACGCGGGCACCCCCATCGGCGCCTCCGAGTCCATCGTCGTTCCGCTGGCCCAGAGCCTCGGGCTGAGGATACTGACGCCCGAGAGCTTCCTGGACGCGATCAACGCGGGTACCGATCCGACGGCCCGGGACAAGTCCACGATCGACCGGCAGATCGAGGACAAGGAGATCAAGCTCTACGTCTACGACAGCCAGAACTCCACTCCGGACGTACGGGCGCAGGTCGAGGAGGCGAAGGAGGCGGGGATTCCCGTCACGGCCGTCACCGAGACCCTGACCCCCGCCGGTGCGTCCTTCCAGGACTGGCAGGTACGGCAGCTCCGCGCGCTCAAGTCGGCGCTGGCCGAGGCGACGGGCAGGCGATGAGCGCCGGAACCGTCCAAAGAGGCCTGCCCGCACGGGGCCCGGCCACCGGCACACCGGTGGTCTCGCTGCGCGGTGCGGCCGTGCGGGTGGGTGGCCGCACCCTGTGGTCGAACGTCGACCTCGACATCGGCGCCGGGCAGTTCGCGGCCGTGCTGGGCCCGAACGGAGCGGGCAAGTCCACCTTGGTGAAGGTGCTGCTCGGGATGGTGCCGCCCGCCGGGGGCGAGGTGCGGGTGCTGGGCGCGGAACCCGGTCGCGCGGGGGAGCGGGTGGGCTACCTTCCGCAGCGGCGCAGCTTCGGCGCCGCCCTTCGCATCCGGGGCCTGGACGTCGTGCGTCTCGGTCTCGACGGTGACCGCTGGGGCGTCCCGCTCCCGCTGCCCGCACGCTTCAGCGCACGTCGACGCGACGAGCGCGCACGCGTCGCCGATGCCGTCGAGCTGGTCGGCGCCGCCTCCTACGCCCACCGGCCGATCGGGGCCTGCTCGGGTGGCGAGCAGCAGCGGCTGCTGATCGCCCAGGCCCTCGTGCGCCGTCCTGAACTGCTGTTGCTGGACGAGCCCCTGGACAGCCTCGATCTGGCCCACCAGCGTGCCGTCGCCGCGCTGGTCGGGAGGATCTGCCGGGAGCGGAGGGTGAGCGTGGTGATGGTCGCCCACGACGTGAACGCGATCCTGCCGTGGCTCGACCGCGTCGTGTACCTCGCCGAGGGCCGGGTGGCCGCCGGGCGGCCCGAGGAGGTCATCACCACCGAGACGCTGAGCGGCCTGTACGGCGCGCCCGTGGAGGTGCTGCGCGCCAGCGACGGGCGGCTGGTCGTGGTCGGGGCCCCCGAACCGTCTGCCGTGCACAAGGATCGGCATGCCTCGTGAGTGTGATACGGAGTCTGTGGGCGTACCCGTTCATGGTCAACGCCTTCCGCGCCGGGACGGTCGTGGCGGTGCTGGCCGCCGTCATGGGGTGGTTCACCGTCCTGCGGCGGCAGACGTTCGCGGGCCACACCCTCGCCATGGTGAGCTTTCCGGGTGCCGCGTTCGCCACGTTGCTCGGCGTCGCCCCGGGCCTCGGCTACTTCGGATTCTGCGTCGGCGCGGCCGGCGTCCTCGCGGTACTGGGGCCCCGGGAGACCGGTCATGACGCCGCGCTCACCGGCACGGTGCAATCCGCCCTGCTGGCCTGCGGATATCTCTTCGTGGCCCTCTACAAGGGCTTTCTCGGCGGCGTCGACTCGCTGCTGTTCGGGAGCTTTCTGGGCATCACCGACGCGCAGGTGGTGACGTTGGCGCTGATCGCGGCGGCCGCGCTGGGAGCACTGGCGATCATGGGTCGACCGCTGCTCCTCGCCTCGGTCGACCCGGCCGTGGCCGCTGCGCGGGGTGTCCCGGTGCGGGCGCTGTCGGCCGCGTTCATGGTCCTGCTGGGGGCCGCCACGGCGGGCGCCAGCCAGATCACCGGCAGCCTGCTGGTGTTCGCGCTGCTCGTGGTGCCGGCGGCGACGGCACAGCAGCTCACCGCCCGGCCAGGCCTGGGCCTCGCGCTGTCCGTGGTGATCGCCCTCGCCGTGGTGTGGACCGGGCTGGCGGCCGCCTACTACACGCCCTACCCGATCGGCTTCCACGTGACGAGCATCGCTTTCGCCTGCTATGTCCTGGCCCGGCTCCGGCGGCTCGCGGGAGGCCCCGCATGAGCGCGTTCGAGCACCCCTTCCTCGTCCACGCGCTGGTCGCGGGCACCGGCATCGCGGCGGCCGGGGGCCTGATCGGCTACTTCCTGGTGCTGCGCGCCCAGGTCTTCACCGGCGACGTGCTGGGCCACGTCGCGTTCACCGGCGCCCTGGCCGCGCTCGCGGCGGGGGTGGACCCGAGGGTGGGACTGTTCGCGGCCACCATCGCGGTAGCCCTCCTGCTCGGGGTGATCGGGGGGCGCAGGCGGGTCGACGACGTCGCCATCGGCAGCGTCCTGTCCTGGTTGCTGGGGCTCGGGGCCTTCTTCCTCACCCTCTACACCACCTCGCGGGGTGCCACACACGGCACGGCGGGGGTGAGCGTCCTGTTCGGCTCCGTCTTCGGCCTCTCGGGCGGTCAGGCATGGACGGCCGCGGCGACGGCCGCGGGGATCTGCGTGGCAGTCCTGGCGCTGGCCCGACCGCTGCTCTTCGCCTCGCTCGACGAGTCGGTGGCCGCCGCCCGTGGCGTACCCGTAGGCGCCCTCGGCCTCGCCTTCCTGGTCCTGACCGGAGCCTGCGCCGCCGAGGCCGCACAGGCGGTCGGCTCCCTGCTGCTCCTCGGCCTGCTCGCGGCCCCCGCGGGAGCCGCGCACCGCATGACCCGGCGCCCCTGCCGCGCCCTGCTGCTCTCCGTGACGCTGGCGGTCGCCGAGATGTGGGCGGGGCTCGCCCTCAGTTACGCCGTTCCGGTGCTGCCGCCCAGCTTCGCCGTCCTGGCGACGGCCACCACGGTGTACGGGGCCGCGGAGGCCGCCGCTCGCGTGCGAGGTGACGTGCCGGTCTGAACGGGCCGGCTCGCCGGCCGGCGGGTGTGCCGAGCGCGGGTGGTCCCAGGCGGCGGAGGCCGTGGTGGCGCTGCTTACCGGGCGGGGCGGGGCCGGGGCGGAGGCGTTGACACCGGTGCGTGGTCCGGTCACCGCACCCGGGCGGCGTCCGGACGTCGGGACGGTCTCCTCACGGGGACCGGGAAGCCCGCATCTGGTCAGCCCGCGTGACCGCGGAGTCCGTCCCGGTCGCCGCGGCGGCCGGGCACCAGGTGGCACGGCCGCTCCGCCCGGGCCTCGCCGTCGACGTGGCAGTCGGCGCACAGGCCGGTCAGTTCCACGGTGTGCTGCACCGCGGCGAATCCGCTGTCGACGGCGACGCGCGCGGCCCACTCCTCGACCACGTCCGAGTCCAGCGGCTGACTGCGCCCGCAGCAGCGGCAGATCAGGTAGTGACGGTGCCCGTCGGCCCGCCGCAGGCGGTAGAGCCGTCCGCGCTCGCCGGGGGGCCTTCGCGCACCGGAGTCGCCGCCCTGCGCCCCCTCCGCGGTCCGCTCGTCGCGCACGACGTCCACCGCTCCCGCATCCTCAAGGTCGCGCAGCGCCCGGTAGACGGTGGTCAGGCCGATCGTGTGGGTGCCCCCGACCAGGAGCGCGTACAACTCCCGGGCCGACACGAAGTCCTGACTGCCCGCGAGTGCTCGCAGGACAGCCGTTCGCTGCCGGGTGGTACGGCCGCCCATGGCACATCGCCCCCAGTGGAATCTCACCCAGTGGAACACCGTTGTTCGAAGCACTGCGGACCGTGCGCTCGCCACCCCGCAGATCGGCGCCGTGCAGGCCGATCAGGGCGCCTGCGCCTGCGCCGGAATCCCGGTCCGCCGGGGCGGGCCCGCTGTCCCGCCCCGGCGGACCGGGTCACACCAAGGCCACGCCGTGCCGTCTCACTTGTCCAGTGCGCTCGCGAGGGCGTCGACGTTGCCGTTCATCCAGCCGAGGTAGTCCTTGCCGGTCGGCAGGGTCTCCGTGACGGGGACGACGGGGATGCCGGCCGCCTTGGCGGCGTCCTCGACCTTCTTGGTCTGCGGCCCGGAGGTCTGCGCGTTGTAGGCGAGCACCTTCACCTGCTTGCCGCTGAACAGGCCGAGGGTGGTCTGGAGGGTCTTCGGCGAGACGTCGTCGCCCTCCTCGATGGCCTCGCTGAAGTCCGCGGGGGTCTTGTTGACCAGGCCGCTCGCCTGGGTCATGTACAGCGGCACGGGCTCGGTGATGGCGACGCCCTGGCCGGCGTGGTCCTTCTTGATGGCGGCCTCCTTGGCCTCCAGGGGCGCCAGCTTGGCCTTGAAGGCCTCGGCGTTCTTCGTGAAGGTGGCAGCGTCGTCGGGGTCGGCCTTGCCCAGGGCGCCGGCTATGCGGTCGGCCAGCTTGGCGACGGTGGGGAAGTCGTACCAGACGTGCTCGTTGAGCTCCCCGCCCTTGGGCGCGGTCTTGCCGGAGAGCTGGACCACGTTGATCAACTCGGTGGAGGAGTTCCCGCTCTTGAGCATCTTGTCGACGAAGTCGTCGTAGCCGCCGCCGTTCTCGATGACGACCTTCGCCTTGGACAGGGCCAACTGGGTGTGGGTGTCGGCCTCGTAGGAGTGCGGGTCCTGGTCGGGGTCGTGGATGATCGACGTGATGTCGACCTTCCCGCCCCCTATCTTGCCCGCGATGTCGCCGTAGACGTTCGTGGAGGCGACCACCGGGACCTTGGAGGACGACGATGCGCCGGGCGAGCTGCTGTCGTCGCCTCCGGAGCCCGACGAACTCCCGCAGCCTGCGAGCAGAACCAGGGAGGCACCGGCTGTCAGTGCCATGAGGCGGGATGGGGACGAGAGCATGGATCCTCCACGACGGGTGTGTCACAACGTTTCACAGGAGACCGCCGGTGTGGGGACCGGCGGGCGCCACGCTAGGTGGAAACGAATGTCAAGACCATACTCGAAGTGGAGCGATATGAAAATCGTTGCCAAGTGTTGATGTGCTGGTGACGGGGTTGTGCGGGTTCGGACCGGATGGCGACGCGCGCGAGCCCGCTGCCGACGCGGTGCCTGCGTGTGGCGGTGTTCCATGAGGTCGGGGGCTCGCCGGGAGGGAGAGGTCCGGCGCCGTCGGTGTGGCGGCGCCGGACTACTCCTCTGTGTGCTTGTCCGTGTCGATGCGGCCTGCTCGCCTCGCTCGACGAGCGTGGCTCCGTCACGCCAGCGGCTTCAGCCCCGACAGATCGCGGTCGACCGTGTGGTTGCGGTCCTCGATCGTGCCCAGCGTGTAGTGCGGCCAGACGCCGAAGTACTCGCCCCGGGTGCGCTGGCTCCACTGGCGGGCCAGGTCCGACCTGGTCTTGTAGTAGTTGACCAGGTAGCCGCCCGTGTGGACCTTGAGCAGTGAGAAGCCGCCCGGGTACTCCTTCGGGGCGCCGACCTCCAGGAACTCCACGCGGTGCGCCGGGGCGTCCTGGGCGAATGTGCGCTTGTTGCGGTGCGTGTGGCCGCTGTGGTGGAAGAACACGCCCGGCGTCTTCGTGTACAGCTTCTCCAGGGCACGGACTTGGTCTGGTCGAGGTCGAAGGCGGGGCCTGCGGCGGAGGTGACTGCGGACTCCCAGGTCACCGGGTGGTGGCCGAACAGCGGCGTCGGACGGTCGCGGTCCTTGCGCAGCTCGTGCTCCAGGTCGTTGAACTGCCCGGGGTCGAGCGTGCCGCCGGCCGTGTCCAGGGTCGCTGTGTCCAGACCGACCAGGCGCAGGCCGCCGATCTGCGCCGAGTGCAACTGCTGACGCCTGGTGGGGAACACGTCTGACGCCTGGTGGGGAACACGTCGCCCCGGCAGTCGTGGTGGTCCGTGGCGTCGGGCAGGACCGTGCAAGTGTCGTACGCGTCGCCGACGTGCGGCCGGTCGTGGTTGCCGCGGGTGACGAAGTAGTCGTGGTCGAGGCGCCCGTACCCGTCGAGGAGTTCACGCACCCGGGCCACGTCGGCGGGCTTGGCCTCGGACGTCAGGTCGCCCGCGACGAGGAGCCGGTCCGCGGCCCTGTCGGGCCGCCGCAGGTCGTCCGGCATGCCGGTGAGCATGACCTCCGGGTACGGCGGCAGCCCCGGGTCCTGAGTGAATGCGGGCGGGTAGGCCGGTGATGATGCCCGAGGTGGTCTCGCCCATGTGCAGGTCGTTGGAGAGCGCCAGTGTGAACAGGTGCCGACCCTTCGGGGTGGCGAGCGTGGTGAACTGGCCCGGGCGTCGGCCGATCCGCCGACGCCCGGGAACTGGAGGGACGTCGGCTGAAGCCCGGAGTGGCGGCCGCCGATCCGGCAGCGGTCCCCAAGGGTGCGCTCCTCGTGCAGGACGTCGAGATCGTCACCGTCATGGACACGTCCGTCGTCGTGACCTCGTTCACCGGGTCCGCCGATGACGTCGCCGAGCGGCAGACCGATGCCCGTTCCCACGGACACCGAACTGCCGCTCGGCGACGTCGGCAACTTCTCGGACACGCACGCGGGCATGGACTGCTGTCACCCATCACGCCGCCAGGCCCTGCGCTGGGGCAGCCTCGTCGCCGCGACCCCGCTACGAACCGCTCATGGCGCATCGACCAAAGGCCTACCAAGCGTGAAGTCCCGCGTTTGGACCAAGGCGATGCTCTCGGCCGCCCGGACTCGGTCCCGCGTCATACGGAAATGAATGTCATAATGGATAAGCCCGTGGGCCTGGTGCCGCTACCGGCCCCCGTCGTCAGAAGTGAGGAGGCCCCGATGGGGCGAATCAAGGCCAACCGCGTCAAGCGCGAACGGCGGCCGCGCGACGCGTGGGAGAAGATGCTCATCGGTGAGATCACCCCCCAGCTCTTCCGGGGGCGCGTCATCACCCCGGCGGTCATCACCGAGATGCGGGCCACCGACCCGGGCAGCAACCAGCAGCTCGACGCCGGGTGGGAGCGCGAGGTCCTGGAGAACAACCGGCCCTGGATCGAGGATCCCGAGTTGCGCGCCGCCACTGAGAAGCGGTGGGCCGAAGAGGGAACCACCAGCCGCGTAGCGGTCAACAACCGCGGTTGCAGCTGCGCCTGCTGACCTTGCCGGCCGGCCGCGACCGCTTCTTGTGAGCAGCGTCTACTGGTGAGTCCCCCCGACGGCCACGGCGGGAGCGGCATGCGCGGCTCCGGCAGGGCGAGTCCAGGGCCGTGCGCACCGTCCGTCCGTCAGGCGACGATCTCCTCGCACTCCAGCTCCCGCAAGGTGAGGCCGCCGTGGTGGTCACGGCGGATCGCCGCGTCCAGACCGACCTTCGACGTCTGCGCATGACCAGGGGCCTTCACCGAGAACATTCGCGCAGATGGACAGCGGGTACACCGAGGTCCGCATGACGGAGGTCGGCGGGCCGGCTTCAGGTGTCATCCTCGCTCGACGCTCAACGAGGGTGCCGCCTCATTGCGTGGTGGCCAAGCTCGTGTTCGCCGCGGCCGTGCGCTTCTGCTTGCCGGTGACGTGCAGGTCCGCCAACCCTCGTCGCAGAAGGCAGCCCGCGCCAGGTTCGTTCCATGCACCGCACCAGGTGGGCGAGCCGGTGCCAGCGGCGGGGCCGGTGGCGGAACAGGAGCCGGATGAACAGCCGGGTCGGTGCCAGGCGTCGGCCATCGTCGGTTTCGATCTCGTCGGTGTAGCGGCAGCGGTCGTCGCCGAGGGGACGAAGGTCAGGCGGTGCCGCCACGTGTGTACGGGTCCGCCGTGCTCGTGGGTGTAGCTCTCCAGCGGATCCAGCCGTTGCACGGTGATGTGGTGGGTCCACGTCGGGAGCACGCCGAACCACCACAGCCGCGCGCTGCCGTGCGTGCCCACCGTGATGTGCTCGGGTACCCGCATGCGGTGGAGCCGCGACACCGGGCTCATCACCAACGACCGCGCCGTCCCGCCTCCGAGCCCGTTCCGCGTCCCTGGCCGGCTGACGGAGCTCCCGGCCGGGTCGTACGGCCGGACGCAGCGAACCTCCCACGCCAGCCGGTGTGTTGCGTACTTGACAACCACCCCCAGCGGGTTCAGACTTCACATGTTTCCGCACATGATTTTCATTATCGAAATTTGGAGTGAAGGCCGCAGGGGGAGGGTGGGGGATGCGGGCGATCAGCACGTAGCAGTGGGGCCGTTCGACCTGCGCGTGTACCGATCCGCCTGATTGCCGGTGGGCCGTGTGCATGCTTTCGGCCGACCCGGTGGGGGGTCTTGCGGTGCGCGGCGATGTGCGGTGCTCCGTGTCTACGCGCGTTCTCGCGGGTTCCGGGGCGACGGGACGGCCGAGATCCGGGCCGCGTCGCACCGGCGCGGAGAGCAGTTCTTCCCACCGGCAGGGCTGTTGCACGTCTCCGGGGGGCGATCGCTCCCGTACGACTCCCTCCTGCCGGGGTCGCCGCATCGTGGCTGTGCCCCGGCCCCCTCCCTCCCTCCCTCCTCGACCCGCACCCCCTCATCGCCGGCGTCGCCGCGCGTCCCACGCGAGGGCGACGTTCCCCAGTTCTCTCAACCACACCTCCTCCGGTGAAAGGAAACACTCATGAACACCACTCTCGGTACCTCGCGTGGAACACGAGCCCGTCGGCGCGCGACGTTGGTCGGGGCGGTCGCCGGGAGCAGCGCCCTGCTGCTCACCCTCCTGGGCGCCGGCCCCTCCCAGGCGGCTGGGTCCGCCGGCACGATCGACATCGGACATGTCGACGGCCTGCACGTCGCCCTCAACGAGGACGGCGACCAGCTCGTCCTCGGGAGCAACGTGGACGAGGACGAATTCCTGCCCGGGTCCAGCTTCGAGCCCGGCTACTACCCCGGCTCGGAGGTGAACGCCGCCACCGGCACACCGCAGTACGACTTCACGGTGCCGCAGGCGAACTTCAACTACGAGGCGGACACCCACCCGAACACGTGGGTGCTGCCCGCGGACGAACCGTCGAGCTTCGTCGACAACCCGATCCTCTACCTGGGGATAGCCGGTACGGGTGAGGACCTGGCGAGACACGGTACGTCGGGCCCCGACGTCGCCTACGGCCTGTTCAACAGCCTGAGCGCCACCGACCACATCACGTTCAACATCACGCTGGTGAGCGCCCCGTCCGGGGGGACCTCTCAGTTCCCCACCCCGCAGACCTTCGACCTCGGCGGCAGCGCGAGCGAGCCGATCCACCACCACTTCGACTGGACCTTCAACAAGGCGGGCGTCTACAAGTTCCGGGTCACCGCCTCGACCGACAACGCGGCCGTGGCGGCATCGGCCCCGGTGACCTACCAGTTCACCGTCGAGGACTGACATCCCCGCGGTGGGGTCCGTCCCGGTGCCACGGGCCGGACCCCACCGCGCTCGCGGGTCGGCTTCCCCGAGCGGATCCGGCTTCGCCCACCCCGCGCGTGCATCTCGTGCCCGATTGGCCACTTCCCATGAGACGTCAGATGATCTCCCGCATCCTCGCCCGCCCCATCCTCACCGTGGCTCTTGCTGTCGGCGTGCTGGCCGCCGGGCTGCCCCTCTCGGCAGCCGTGACGGACCCCGCGCCGGTGCACGCGCCGACCAGCCGGAGCCGGACCGCGATCGATGTCGCCGGCTCCAGCGCGATCGCCGTCACCACCGATGGCGACGGCGGTCTGCGCCTGGGATCCGTCGCGCACGGCGGCAGCGAACTCGTCGAGCCCGGCCAGAGCCTGTTGCATGTGCAGGCGGCCGGCACCACGACGCCGGCCTACGTCGACACCACGAGGATCTCGTTGCCGGCGGGCGAGCGCGCCGCCGGGGACACGGAGGTGGCCCTGGTGAAGGCCACAGGGCCGCAGGGCGCGAAGGTCAGGGTGAGTGACGCGGACGGTGACGTGGTGCTGGGCACCGCCGACGGCCAACCGCACGCCGACACCCAGGCGGTGGGCGACCGCCGCTCCCTGGGGTTCTCCTTCTCCGCTGCCGGACGCTACGAGCTCACCCTGCGGGCGAGCCTCCCGGTGGAGGCCGGCGACGGGACGAAGACCACGCTCACCAGCGAGCAGGCGACCTACACGTTCGCCGTGGACGACGCCGGAAAGCGCACCGACCGGGACAGGAGCGTCACCACCACCACTGCGCGGCAGACCGACGACGGGCCGACGGTGCTGTCGGCGGGAAACATCGCGCTGACCCCGAAGCTGTCAGGCGTCAGCACGGACGGCACCGACTTCGACTCCTTCGATCTGGGGCTGCTGGACAAGACGGGTGCCTACGCGGACCAGAAGTGGTACTCCGCCACGGACGCGGTCCTGCATCTCGGGGCCGGCGAGTACGACGCCGCCGGCAAGACCTGGTCCACACCCGCCAAGGTCGACGATGTTCCCGCCTACACCACCGGGGCGGGGGCCCGCATCCTGTTCGGCCTGGACGTGGCCGGAGCGAAGGACGGCATCAACTACGCCGTCAAGGGCGCCATCGCGGGCAGTCCGCAGCCGTCCTACAGGCTGACCGGTGCCGAGGTTCCCGACGGCGGGCGGTTCCAGCTGATGTCCGCGGACGGAAGCGTGGGCTGGGACACCGCGGGGCTGGACGGCGGCGGGTCAGGGACCGCGCAGGCGGTGCCGTACCTGAACGGCGCGACCTACCGGGCGACCTCGTTCACGGCAGCCGGCACGTACTGCCTGACCGTCTCGGAGACGATGGTCTCGAAGGGCAGCGGTACGGCACGCACGCGCTCGGCGACCTACACGGTGATCGTCGGGGATCTGCCCGGCACCATCGCCATGTGCGAGCAGACGGGTGACGACGGCGGCGGTGACGACGGCGGCGGTGACGACGGCGGTGGGGGCGACGGCGGTGGGGGCGACACCGGCGGAGTGATGGTACTGAGCGAGCACCATGTCGACACCCGTGTCTGGCTGAACGACAACGGGGACGGACTCGACGTGGGCGTCGTTCCCGCCTCCGGTGATCCGTCCGTCGACGGGAAGTTCGTCGACTCCGACAACCTCGTGATGACGGGACTGATGACCGGAAAGGTGCCCGAGCCGACCTCGAACGCGGACTACACCTTCATCGGCCCTTCCGGAAGCACCTACTACTACTGGCCCGAGGCGGAGGCGAAGGGATTCCTGTGGCCCGGCTTCAGCACGGAGAACTGGAAACGCAGCCAACTCGGCGGCAGCCGGACGGTCAACCTCACCATGTCCGGGGTCGACGGGCCCGGTGACGTCGTCGTCTACCGCAGCGGCGCCGCGCCCCTGGACATCCTGTACAGCACCAGGTGGGATACACCGGCGTCCTATTCGTGGTTCGTGCCGGCGCACGTCCACGCCTACTGGGCGTTCAGCGCGCAGGGCCGCTACTGCCTGAACATGACGGCGTCGACCGAACTGGCCGACGGCTCCTGGGTCCACGGGTCGGGGATGCTTACGGTGTGGGTCGGAGACGTGGCCGAGGCGAAGAACGTGACCCCGTGCGACCGGGACACCTCGGTGACGCCGCCGGTGGACTCCCTGTCCCCGGTGAAGCCGGCTCCGTCCCAGTCCGCGGTCCTCTTCGCCGGGGACACCGGGGAGCTGGACATCGCACCGGAGATCACGGCCGACGGCACCGCGGACGCGCCCGCGTACCTGCATACCGCGCTGTCGGGCGAAGGGGAGTACCGCGACCTGGACGACGTGGTCGTGTCCTACAACCACAACGGCGCAGACGGCGCGTGGCAGGCCGGGGCCTACCAGGTGGTCACGGTGTCCACGGACCGGCTCCCCTGGGGCAGCATGGACGGGCAGCTCAGGGTGTCACTGGGTGACGTGAGAGGCCCCGGCACGGCCGCGTTCCGGGTCTTCGACGGGGAGAGCGCGACGCAGACAATCGATGTCACCTCGCTGACACAGCAGTCGAGCATGAAGAACGGCCTGAGCCTCCACGTCTCGAAGGCAGGGGTGTACTGCGTCCCCCTGACCTTCTCCCTGACCCAGGCGGGGAGAGGTTCGCCGGTGAGCGTGACAGGGACGTTGACGGTCGTGGGCGGCAGCACGGACCCGTCCGACAGCTCCTACATCGACCGGTCGAAGATCACCACCTGCTCCCGCGGCCAGCAGCCGTTCGGTGTCGACGACTCCTCCGGAGGCGGGGACGAGTCCGACTGGAACGTCCCGAACGAGACGCTGACCGACTCGGGCGCGGTGATCCTCAACGACGGCCACGTCGACGTGGCCGGCAAGCTGCACGGGGACACGCTGGAGACGTGGGTGAAGGACACGACCGAGTCCAGCGACGCCCGCTACCACCCGCTGACCGGAAGCAACTCGATGTCCAGCGCGGAGCGCAGCAGCACCAACAACGGCAACGGCGCGGTGTTCCAGCTCCTGCCGGGATCGAGGACCACGGTCCCGGCGGCTTCGCAGTACGCGTTCCTCGGTCCCGGCGGTTCGACGATCTGGCAGGTCTCGGAGACCCAGCAGGAGGGTCTGCTGTGGCCGGGCTGGTCGACGGAGGAGATCCCGCTGTCCGCGACCAGAACGGGGGTGCAGTGGACGCTGGACCGCGTCACCGGGCCCGGCGAGTTCGCCCTGTACACCTCCGACCCCACCGACCTGGCCGGTGTGAACGTCCTGTACAACACGCGTGACGGGGTCACCGCGGCGGACTCGTACCTGATCCCGCAGAACGCGCACGTGCACGGGTCATGGGCGTTCAGCGCGGAGGGGGCCTACTGCCTCGCGTTCACGCGTTCGACGACCCTGGCATCGGGCAAGAAGGTTTCCGACGACTTCACCCTGGCCGTCGCGGTCGGCAAGGTCAAGGTGCGCAAGATCGATCCTGGCGCGTGCTTCACGAGCACGGGCGAGCCCGGCACGCAGGACGTGACACCGATACCGGACTCCCAGCTGACCGACGCCACCTCGGGTGGTGTGCAGGTACTGGGCGACGAGGACGGCTTCACCCCGGGCCAGTTGGTCACCACCCAGGTGGGCTGGGAGTACCAGGGCCGATGGGTGTCGGTGTGGCTGCACTCGGACCCGACCTGGCTCGGGTGGGCGCAGGTCGGCTCGTCCGGGGCGGTCCAGACGCGGCTGCCCTCGGACGCGGCGCTGGGTGCACACAAGCTGGTGGTCAAGTCCGAGTCCGGGGGGCTCATCGGCTGGGACGCGCTCTCGCTGCTGGCCCCGCCGGACACCGGTGGAGGCGGGTCCGACGACCCCCCGCCGGACACCGGCGGGGGCGGGTCCGACGACCCGCCGTCATCGTGCGAGGCGACCACGACCATCATCAGCTCGGGGCACCTGGACTACTCGACCCAGGTGATCGGCGGAAGGGTGCAGTCGCTGATCGGCGACAACTCGTCGGGCAGCGAGGTGTTCCGCGAGCCGTCGAAGACGGTGCTGTGGCTCAAGCCGTCCAGCAAGGTGACGTTGCCGTCCGGATACGAGCAGATCGGGGCCGTCGGATCGAGCGTGTACATGGTGCCGCAGACCCAGAACATGGACCTGATCTGGCTGGGGTGGTCCACCGAGACGCTCGACGACAGCAAGGTGTCAGGGTCGGTGGCCTGGAAGCTCACCGACGTGGACGGGCCGGGCACGGTCAAGGTGTTCCTGAACGACGTGTTCGGCGGCGTGCAGTCCCTGGTGTTCGACGGGACGGGCACGTACCAGATCCCGCTGCGGGTGCACGCCCACGCGAACTGGGCGTTCAGCAAGCAGGGTGTCTACCGGCTGCACTTCACCCAGACCGCCACGTTGAAGAGCGGGAAGACCTCCTCCGACAGCGAGGTGCTGACCATCGCGGTCGGCGACGTCGACCCGGCCACGGCGGTGCCGGGCGGCAAGCAGTGCGTCGGAAAGACCCTGCCCGCGGACACCGGCGGGAAGTCCACCACGACGGGCGGGTCCGGGCCCGCGGGGAAGAACACCGCGGCCCAGTGCACGCCGGCCAAGGCGACCGTCATCTCGGCCGGGCACCTGGACTACGGCTCGCACGTCGTCGGCGGGAAGCTGGAGTCGCTGATCGGTGACGACTCGACCGGGCCCCGCGTCTACCGGGAGCCGTCCCAGACGGTGCTGTGGCTCAAACCGGCCGCCAAGGTGAGCCTGCCGTCCGGGTTCGGGCCGGTCGGGCCGGCGGGCTCGACGGTGTGGCAGGTGCCGCAGACGCAGAACATGTCCCTGATCTGGCTCGGCTGGTCCACCGAACTGCTCAACGCCGGCAACGCCGCCGGCCCCGTGACCTGGAAGTTGACCCAGGTCGACGGCCCGGGCACCGTGAAGGTGTACATGACCGGCTCGTTCGGCGGTGTGGAGCACATGGTGTTCGACGGGACCGGCACGTACCGGATCGCCCTGGGTGTGCACGCCCACGCGAACTGGGCGTTCAGCAAGCAGGGTGTCTACCGGCTGCACTTCACCCAGACCGCCACGTTGAAGAGCGGGAAGACCTCCTCCGACAGCGAGGTGCTGACCATCGCGGTCGGCGACGTCGACCCGACGAAGGTGACGACCGGCGCCACCGGCTGCGGAGTGGTCTCCCACTCCGCTCTGACCGGCGACGACACGCTGGCCGACGCGAAGGCCGCCGCGAAGCAGTTGCAGGCGCAGGCGGCCCACGCCGCCGCCGGACGGCTGCCCGGCCAGGCAGAGGGGGGCGCCGGAGGCGACGCGCGGTCCGAGGCCCGGAAACTGGTGCCGCTGCTGCTGGGCATCCTCGGCGGACTGCTGCTGCTCGGAGCGGCCGGGACCGGAGCACTGTGGTGGCGGCGCCGGAAGGGAGAGGGCGCCCCACGCCAGGCGCCGGCCGCACCGTGAGGCGCCGTGAACGGGCGGCCCGCATCCTCCTTGCGGGCCGCCGGGCCGGTACGGCACTGGCGTCGGTCACGACGGCGGCCGTGCTGCTGGCCGGATGCGCCGCCGGGCCCCTGCTGGAGCCCGGCACCGGCCGCCTCCAGGTGGTCACCACCACCGGCATCCTGGCCGACCTGGCCAGGAACGTCGGTGGCGACCGGGTGGACGTGGCCCCCATCGTCCCGGACGGGGCGGACCCGCACACCTACGAACCGACCCTGCGGGACGCCCGCGACGTCGTCTACGCCGACGTCGCGTTCTCCAACTACGCCCTGCTGGAGGAGCACAACGTCATCAAGACCCTCGACGCCAACCTCTCGAAGGACGCGGCGAACGTGTCGCTGGCGGAGGAGTCGGTGAAGTACTCGGCCGAACTGGTCCCCCTGGTCGAGAACGTCCACCTGGACACCGTCTGGCTCGGTCTGCGCGCCCACGGCACCGGAGCGAAGTACGGGGCAACCCGCGCCTCCGACGTGCTGATCCAGGCCGTGAAGGCGACCGGGCCGGGCGACGTGTACGCCTACCTGACCGGTACCTTCGGCGACACCGACGTGTACTTCGACTCCTCCGACGGCTTCGACGAGAAGGACGGGTACCGGGACGACACCGCGACCCTGCCCGCCGCGGCGCACACCCACCTGTCGTGGGCGTTCACCAGGCCGGGCGTCTACACGCTCACCCTGCGCGCCCAACTGAAGGTCGACGACACGTCCCTGCCGGTCGACCTGGGGCAGTCGACCTTCACCTTCGCGGTCGGGGTGGACCCCTACAGGGCCGGCGTCCCCGGCGCCACCGTGCTCGACGAGGGGCACGCCGACCTCACCGCGGACCTGGACCGCGGCGGCATGGACGTGCTGTACGACCCCTCCGGCGGTGGTGAGTACACGCAGAAGCACTACAAGGCGGACCAGGTCGTCATCGACGTACCGAACAAGGCCATCGAGGAGATCCCCGGTGATGCCCAGTTCGGGTTCCTCGGGCATGCCGGAGACCAGGTCTACCAGCTCGCCCAGGCGGTGCTCGGCAAGCACGTGCACGGCGAGATCGACCCCCACCTGTGGCAGAACGTGCGCAACGCCGAGGCGTACGTGAAGCTCATCCGGGACACCCTGATCGGCAAGGATCCCGCCGGAGCCGCCGTCTACCGGGCCAACGCCGCAAGGTACCTGGCCCGGCTGGACAGGCTCGACGGCTATGTGCGCAGCACCGTGGCGAAGATCCCCAAGGCGAACAGGAACCTGGTGACCACGCACGACGCCTTCGCCTACCTCGCCCAGGCCTACGACGTGAACGTGGCCGGCTTCGTCACCCCCAATCCTGCCAGCGAGCCGTCCCTGGCCGACCGGCGCCGACTGGCCGACACGATCCGCAACCTCCACCTCAAGGCTGTGTTCCTCGAACCCAACCTCAAGGCCCGCTCCTCCGAGCTGACCCAGCTCGCGGCCGAACAGCACATCCAGGTCTGCCCGATCTACGGTGACACCCTCGACTCCCGCGCCCCCACCTACGTGCGGATGATGCGCTTCAACGCCGACTCACTCCTCGCGTGCCTCGCCCCCCGAGCAGCCCGGCAGCCACCCACCGACGCCCTGACCGACCGGAAGACACCATGATGCGCGACGCCCTCACCCCGCACCGCAGACCCCGGCGCCTGCTGTCCCTGGCCGCGACCGCGCTGCTCACGCTGGCCGCGGCCCTGACTCCCGCCGCCGCCCGGGCGGACGGCCCGGGCGACCCGGCACTGGACCAGACGATCGGCGCGGACGAGCCGATCGTCCACGGAGACCACGTGATCGGGGCCGGGCACGTGGACATGGGCCCCAAGTTCGACGGCGGGGCCTGGAAGTTCCTCATCCGCGACGACGCCCACAAGGCCGACGCGAACGCCGCCAGCGTCTGGCGCTATCCCGGCGAGACCGTGCTGCGCGTCGTCGACGCGGCGAAGGTGACCGTCCCGGACAACTCCGCCTACTCCTTCATCGGCGCGGCCCCCGGGGCCGGGGTGTGGGTCGTGCCGGAGACCCAGAACCCCGACGTCGTCTGGGCCGGCTGGAACACCCAGGACCCCACGGTCATGAACAAGCTCGACCGGGGCGCCACCATATCGGTCACCGGGGTACAGGGCCCGGGCCAACTCACCGTCTATCTTCAGTCCGGTGACTTCGGCGCCCCACAGGTGCTGTGGAACTCCCGGAAGACGGGTGACCAGCAGGTCTGGGTGGACACCAACACCCACACCCACGCCAACTGGGTCTTCACCAAGCCAGGTGTCTACCTGGTGCGGATGCGGGCGTCGGCGACCCTGACGGACGGCACCAAGGTCTCCGACACCGAGCTGGTCCGTTTCGCCGTCGGCACCGCCACGTCCACCGACACGGCGCTGGCCACGGCGTGGAAGGGCAGGACCCCCACTGACTCCTCCTCCGCCCCGGCCTCTGCCGCCTCCTCCGCCCCGCCGACGGCGCCGACGAAGACGGCACAGGAGACCCAGGCCGGCGCCTCCTGGGGACAGGACCCGCTGGTGCTGGCCCTCATCGGCGCGATCGTGCTGGTCGCCGTCGCTCTCATCGTTGGGTTCACCCTCGTGATCGTGCGCGGCAACCGGGCCAGGCGCCGTGTCCTCGGCGCCCACGCCGGGGCCCCGTCGGACGGGGGTGACGGGCGGTGACGGAGGAATCCACCACCCCGGCTCTGGCGGTGGACAACGTATCCGTGGAGCTCGCGGGCAAGCTCGTGCTGGCCGATGCCGCGCTCAGCGTCGACCGGGGCGAGCTGGTCGGCCTGATCGGTCCCAACGGCGCCGGCAAGACCACGCTGCTGCGCACCGTCCTCGGCCTGCTGCGCCCGGTGGCCGGGCAGGTGCGGATCGACGGCCACCGGACGCGGCCCGGACGCACACCGATCGGGTACGTGCCGCAACGCCACGACTTCGCCTGGGAGTTCCCGCTGTCGGTGGCGAACACGGTCATGACCGGTCTGACCGGACGCCTGGGGCTGTTCCGCCGTCCGGGGCCGGCCGAGTGGGAGGCCGTGGCCGACGCCCTCGACCGGGTACGGATGAGGTCGCTGGCTGACCGACCCGTCGGGCAACTGTCCGGGGGACAGCGTCAACGGGTGCTCGTGGCCCGGGCACTGGCCCTGCGCCCGGCGCTGCTGCTCCTGGACGAACCGTTCACCGGCCTGGACATGACCACCCAGGAGCTGCTGTCGGAACTCTTCACCGGCCTGGCCCATGAAGGGCGGGCCGTGTTGATGACCACCCATGACATCCTCTCCGCGCTCGACGGATGCGACCGGCTCGCCCTGCTCGACCGCACCGTGATCGCCGTCGGCACCCCCGCGGAGCTCACGGCGGACCTCTCTCCGTGGACGGCGACGTTCAAAGTGAGCGAGAACTCCGCCCTGTTGCGCATCCTGAAGGCGGCCTGACATGAGTCCGATCGAATTCCTGACCGACCTGCTCAACCCCGATCTCGCGTTCCTCCCCAAAGCCCTGGCCGTCGCCCTCATGTCGTCCCTCGTGTGCGGCGTGGTCGGCACCTACGTGGTCCTGCGGGGCATGGCCTTCATCGGGGACGCCGTCTCCCACGCGGTCTTCCCCGGCCTGGCCGTCGCCTTCGCCGTGGAGGGCAACCTCGTGCTCGGCGGCACGCTCGCCGGGGTGGCCACCGCCGTCCTGGTGGCGGTCTTCTCCCAGAACCGGCGCCTCAACGAGAGCTCCGTCATCGGCGTCTTCTTCGTGGCCGCCTTCGCCCTCGGCGTCGTCATCATCTCCCAGGCCCCGGGATACGCCGGCAGCCTCGAACAGTTCCTGTTCGGCTCCATCACCGGTATCCCCACATCCGACCTGTACATCGACGCCGTCACCTCCCTCGTCATCCTGGCGGTGCTGTTCGCCCTGCACAAAGAGCTGGTCACCATCTCCCTGGACCGCGAATCCGCCCGCGCCATGGGGATTCCCGTGTTCCGGCTCGACCTCGTCCTCTACGTCCTGGTCACCCTCGCGGTCGTCATCAGCGTCCAGACCATCGGCAACATCCTCGTCCTGGCCCTGCTGGTCACGCCCGCGGCCACCGCCCGGATGCTCACCGACAGGCTCGGCGTCATGATGGTCCTCTCCCCGGCCGCCGGCGCCCTGGGCGCCCTGGTAGGCCTCTACGTCTCCTGGGGCTGGGACCTGCCCACCGGAGGCACGATCGTCCTGGTCCTGACAGCCGACTTCCTCCTGGCCTGGTTCCTCGCCCCCCGCCAGGGCCTGATCGCCAAGGCATGGCGCCGCCGCGCCCGCGCCGGCCTGCGCACGTCCGCCCCCCGCCCTCGGACGGCGACCGGAGAACCACCCGAAGCCGCCGGCACTGCCGCACCCCCCGTGGCCGGGGAAGGCGGCCCCCCCAAACGCCTCCAGGACCCGTCCCCGAGCCCCCCGCCGCGCCCGTCCGGCAGCGACATGGAGCCGGCAGCCCGCAGGTCGGCCGCCGACTCCGGCGCCGCCCCCCGCCGCCGGTGGATGCTGCCCGCCGTGGGCGCCGCTCTCGCGGTCCTCGGAACGGGCGCGCTCGTCGCCGCCGTGCTCGATCCCAGCGCCCAGGCGACCTCTGGCGGATCGCCCCGCACGGCGCCGCCTCGCACGCCGTCCCCGGCCCCCTCGCCGGCCGGTACGCTCCCTTCTTCTTCGGGCACCCCGATCGCCGAACTGCCTGATCCGGCCTGGGTCACCCGGACCGCTGAGGCCGCCGGCATCCCCGAACGAGCCCTGACCGCCTACGCCGGGGCGTCCCTCGCGGTCGCCGCGACGGACTCCTCATGCCACCTGGGGTGGAACACCCTGGCCGGCATCGGCGAGGTCGAATCCCGGCACGGCACCATGAACGGCGCCGGCATCGGCCACGCCGGCGAGGCCACCCCGACCATCATCGGCGTCCCTCTCAACGGCCATCACGTCGCCAGGGTGCCGGACACCGACGACGGCACTCTCGACGGGGACAGGACATGGGACCACGCGGTCGGCCCGATGCAGTTCATTCCGGCGACCTGGACCACGCAGGCCAAGGACGGCAACGGCGATGGCAGGAGGGACGTGAACAACATCGACGACGCCGCCCTCGCCGCCGGCGTCTACCTGTGCCGGACCGGCGGGGACCTGGCGGTCGCCGGCAACTGGATCGCCGCGATCAACGCCTACGACTCGGGGGCGGATTACAACCGGAAAGTCGCCGAGGCCGCCAATCGGTACGCCTCCGTCCGGTAGGCCGACCTGCTCTCACGGTCCACCTGACCCGCTGACCTTGCCTGTGCCCTGTCAACGCGAAGCGCTGGGCGCGCCGCACCCGGCGCGGCCACATCCGGTGGGCCTGCCGGCCGACACCTGTTGCGTGGTCGCCTTCGGCCGTCTGGCGGACACGTTCGGACGGCGTTCCACGTACCTGCCGATCCCCGCAGGGCACCCCCAGTGAAGTGCGTCGCAGCCAGGAGTTCGAGAACTTGGTACGTTGCCGGGGCCGTGGTGCACGGGAAACCGGTCCGAGTCCGGTGCGGCCCTCGCCACTGTTGCCGTGGAGTGTCGCGGCCCTCGCCGACCGGCTTCGCAAGCGGTCGGGGCCACTGAGCATCCGGAAGGGCGTTGCTCGGGAAGGCCGGCTGAGACGCGTCGATGCGGAAGCCAGGAGACCGGCCACGGCGCTACGTGTTCCACGAGGGTTTTGGAGGAGACGTGCCGAGAGGCCCGCTGCGTTCGTGTCGATCCATTCGCTCCATATCCACCAGAGGTTCCGCGCGTGCCGGTCGCGTGGTGGCGACCTTGCTGTCCGTCTGCGCTCTCGGGGCCTGCACCGGCGCTCCCGCGTCCGGCGGTGCGGCGGACAGCGCGAAGCAGGCGCCGGTGAGCGTGAGCAGTTGCGGGACCGCGGCAACGGTCCAGGCGCCTCCCAAGCGGCTGGTCACGCTCAACGAGGGAGCCACGGAGGTGGCGTTGTCGCTCGGCCTGCAGTCCCGCATGGCGGGAACGGCGTATCTCGACGACTCCATCCCGGCGAAGTGGAAGGCGGCCTACGACTCCGTCCCGGTGCTCTCCAAGGAATACCCGACGAAGGAGAAGCTCCTCGCGGCCCGTCCCGACTTCCTGTACGCCTCCTACTCCAGCGCGTTCACGGACAAGGTCGCCGGCACGCGTGACGAACTCCACGGCGAGGGCATCCCCTCGTACCTCTCCCCGTTCGGATGCGGCGACGACAAGCAGGTGCCGCCGGTGTCCTGGCAGTCGGTGTGGGGCGAGCTGGGCGACGTGGCCGAGGTCTTCGGCGTGACGCCGCGGGCCACCGCCATTCAGAAGCAGCAGAAGCAGGAGCTGGCCGAGCTCGCCAGGACGGGCGCGGGCAAGGGCCTGGACGTGCTGTGGTACGACTCGGACACCAAGACCCCGTTCGTCGGTGCCGGACACGGCGGGCCGCAACTCATCCTCGGCGCCGTGGGAGCCCGCAACGTCTTCGGGCATCTGCCGGGCGGCTGGCAGAGCGTGAGCTGGGAGAAGGTCGCCGCTGCCGATCCGGATGCCATCGTGCTCGCGGATGCCAGTTGGGACACGGCCCAATCCAAGATCCACTACCTGGAGCACGATCCGGTCCTGAGCAGGCTCACCGCGGTCCGACACAGGGCGTTCGTGGTGGTGCCGTTCTCGGAGTCGACTCCCGGGGTTCTCCTCGCGGACGGTGCCTCCCGGGTGTCCGCCGGGCTGGCCAAGCTGCACCTCGGTTCATGACCGGCGTGCCGCGCCCCGCGGCACGGGCGGCCGGCCCCGGCCGGACGGCGGCGGTCCTGGCCCTCGGCGTCGGGGTGCTGCTTGCCGCCATGCTCCTCGGCCTCGCCGTGGGCTCGCAGCACGAGCCACCGGGCACCGTGATCGATGTCGTCGCTCGCCGTCTCGGTCTGGGCAACCCGCGGGTGACGCTGCTGGACGACCAGATCGTCTGGCAGTTGCGACTGCCGCGGGTCCTGGGGGCGGCCGCCACGGGTGCCGGACTCGCGGTCTGCGGTGCCGTGTTGCAGACGCTGACGGGCAACGACCTGGCCGATCCGTATCTGCTCGGGATCTCCGACGGAGCCGCCGCAGGGGCGGTGACCGTGATCGTCCTCGGCGTCGGGGCCTCTGGAGCCGCGGCCGCCGGAGCCGTCTCGGCGGCTGCCTTCGCCGGCGCTCTGCTCGCCGTTGTCGTCGTCCTGGCGCTGGCGGGAGCCCGTACCTGGTCGCTGCCCGCTGCCCGCACCGTGCTCGCCGGAATCGCGGTGGGGCAGATGTGCGGGGCGTACACGTCGTTCGTCGTGCTCGTTCTCGGCGACCGCGACGCGGCGCGCGGTGTCATGGAGTGGACGCTGGGCTCGGTGGCCGGGGTGCGGTGGCACACCGCCGTCTTCCTGATCGCGGTGGCCGTGGCCGGCACGGTGATCACGACCTCGTCCGCCCGCGATCTGGACGCCTTCGCCTTCGGCGAGACGGCCGCCCGTTCCGTCGGCGTGCACGTCGAGCGCACCCGCTGGACCCTCGTCGTCACCGCCGCACTGGTGACCGCGTGCCTGGTGGCCGACACCGGTGTCATCGGTTTCCTCGGCCTGGTCGTACCCCACATGGTGCGCCTCGTCTGCGGCCCGCGCCACGCGCTCCTGCTGCCCGTGTCGGCGCTGCTGGGCGCATCCCTGCTGGTGGCCAGCGACGTCGTGGCGCGCTCGGTCCTCCCGGACCAGGAGATTCCCGTCGGCGTCATCACCGCCGGACTCGGAGCGCCGTTCTTCGCCTGGTTGCTGTGGCATCGGGGGCGTGCCGACGGGAGAGCGCGGTGACGGCGAAGTCCCCCATGGAACTGCGCGCGGAGGAACTCGGCGTGCGCATCGGCGAGGCCACGCTGCTCGATGCGGTCACGCTCGTGTTCACCCCGGGCAGGACCACGGGCCTGCTCGGGCCCAACGGAGCGGGGAAGACCACCCTGCTGCGCGTGCTCGCCGGACTCACCCGGCCCCACACCGGGCGGGCCCTCCTCGACGGCCGGGACGTTCACGCGCTCACACCACGCAGGCGGGCGCGACAGGTGGCCTTCATGGAGCAACAGGCCGACACCCGGCTCGCGTTGTCGGCACGGCAGGTCATCGACCTCGGCCGCACACCGCACCGAAGCCGCTGGCCCGCGCCCCCGAACTCCGCGGCTGCCGCCCACGAGCGGTCCGTCTTCGCCGATGCCGTCGCCGCGGCAGACGTCGGCCACCTCCTCGACCGGCCCTGGCCGGCGATGTCCGGCGGCGAACGGCAACGGGTCCAGCTCGCGCGGGCGCTGGTGCAGGAGCCCGGGGTGCTCCTGCTCGACGAGCCGACCAACCACCTCGACCTCCGCCACCAACTCGGCTTCCTCGCCACCGTGCGCGGGCTGGGCATCACCACGGTCGCCGCCCTGCACGACCTCGAACTCGCCGCCGCCTACTGCGACGAGATCGCCATCCTGCTCGACGGCAGGCTCATCGCCCACGGACCCGGCTCCGACGTGCTCACCTCTGCCACCATCGCCCGCGTCTACGGCGTGGACGCGACCGTGGAACGCCATCCCCTGCACGACCGGCCGCACATCCGGTGGAACGGACTCCTCCCCGAAAGGCCGGCATGATGAACCCTCCGCCCCCAAGCCCGTCTTCCCGCCCCTCCGCAACGGTCCTGGTCGGCATGTCGATCGCGGAAGTCGACCGCCGCGGCGAACTCCTGCGCGCCGCGGCGTCGCACGGGGCCACGATCGCCTTCCTGCAACAGGGCGACCCCTCCCTGTCGGCGGAGCTGACGGGACTGGCCGACGCCGGAACCGGGACCATCACCCTCGTCGGCGTCCGCCTCGCGAGTTCAGGACCCGCCCAGTCCTGGCTGCGGCGGATCGCGGCGTACTGGTGGCGCGAGCGCGCGGGCCACCGCCCCGACCTGCTCGTCGCGACGCGCCTCGCCGACTCGTTGGACGCGATCGCCGCGGTGGCGCCGGAGACGAGGCCGATCACCGGCCGGGAACCCGGACTGACGTCGGCGGCCTGGGAAGAGGTCACTCGGCACCGGCACCAGGTCAACGTGTGCCGCGGGCCCCGCTGCACGGCCAAGGGCGCGGAGGGGGCACTGCGCGCCCTGCTGCACAGGCTGGCCGAATGCGGCCTCGGCGACGACGACGTCCAGGTGCTCCAGACCGGCTGCCAGTTCCCCTGCAACCAGGCACCCGTGGTCAACGTCCAGCCGGACGACGTCTGGTACGGGAAGATCACCTCGGCCGTCGCGGACCGCATCGTGACGGAACACGTCGTCGGCGAACGGCCGGTCGCGAGCCACCGCCTCCCGCGCCACCGGAAGGAGGGGGCCATCCGTGGCGCCGACTCCCCGTAGCGCTGCACGATTGCCTCACACCCGCCGACCTCACGGGAGGAGTGCACCTACCGGCTCGGCCACGCCGTCCGGCACCGAGGGGCGTTCAGCGCACGGCTACCAGGAGGGCGTCGCTGGTGGAGCACCAGGCCTGGCGGACCTCGTCGAAGCCGGCGGCGCGGAGTGCGTCGGTGTGCCACCGGACCGTGGTGGGGCGGTCCCGTTGCTCGGACCCGGACGGCGGGCGGCGTGGGTCGCCGAGGAGCGTGAAGCGCTCCCGGGTGACTTCGGCCAGTGCCGGCTCCTGTGCGGCCGCGGTCCACCAGGCTGCCCAGTCCTGGGCCCCGGCGTCGCGCTCCCGGGCCATGCGGGCCTCGTGGAACGCCTTGACCGCGGCGTTGATCCGCGGCGCGGACTCGTCGGTCATGTGGTCGGCGTTGAGGAAGACTCCGCCTTCACGCAGCACACCCGCCAGCCGGCCGTAGAGGATGCGCAGTGGTTCGGTGTCGAGCCAGTGGAGTGCGGTGGCCGTCACCACCGCGTCGTAGGTGCGGTGCGGCAGCGCCTCGGGCCACGCCCGGTCGGTGAGGTCCGCGGTGACGAACTCCACACGGCCTTCCCCGGCGAAGTGGCCGCGGGCGATGGTCAACAGCGCGGGGTCGAGGTCCACGCCGGTGCTGCGCGCGCCGGGCAGCCGCCTGAGCAGGCGGTCGGTGATGCTGCCGGTGCCGCAGGCGAGGTCGAGGACGGTGGGTTCGGGGCCGGTGAGGGCTTCGAGGACGTCGAGCATGACCCGGAACCGCTCTTCGCGGTCCGGCATGTACCACTCCTGCTGCCGGTCCCAGCTCTCCTGCCACTGCCGCCAGCCGGCCGCGGCCTGGCCGCCCTGCCGGTGCGTGGTGGTCCGCGGCCCCGGGGCCGTGTCCGTCATGGTGTGCCTTCCTGCTGGTGCTGGTCCTTCTGCTGGTTCTGCTGGTTCTGGTGGTCCTGCCGGTTGCTGGAGCTGTCCCGCATGCCGCGACGCGGACGTGTTCCGGTGGCATGGCCGGTCCTTCCCGGCGGGATGGTGGTACCGGCCCGGCCGGAGGGCTCGCCCCCGTCCTTCCGCCTCGAACCCAGGTGCTCCGCCTCCAGCAGGAGGCGGGTGGCCTCGGCACGGGGTGCGGCGAGCACCTTCCGGCAGTCGCCCTGCTCCACGATCCGCCCCCCGTCCAGGACCAGCAGCCGGTGGGCCAATGCCCGTACGGGGGCGAGGTCGTGGCCGATCCACAGCACAGCGGTGCCCGTTTCGCAGCGCATCCGCTCCACCTCGTCGAGCACGAGGCCGGCGGCGCGGGCGTCGAGGGCCGTGGTGATCTCGTCGCACACGAGCACGTTCGGGTGGGCGAGGGTGGCACGGGCGAAGGCGGCGCGCTGCAACTCGCCGCCGGACAGGGATCCCGCCGGGCGCTCGGCGACACGCTCGCTCACCCCCAGCCTGCACAGCAGGCCGACCGCCTCCTCGACGGCGCCCGACGGGGCGAGGCCACGCAGGCGCACGCCGGTGCGGGCCACCTGCTCCAGCACGGTGCGCCGCTCGTCGAAGGACCCGCGCGCCTCCTGCCAGACGTACTGCACCCGGCGTCTGCGTTCCGTGTCACGGTGGCGCAGGACCGGCAGCTCGGCGCCGTCGAGCCGCATCCGTCCCTGCCATCGCTCGTGCAGTCCGGCCACGCAGCGGGCCAGCGTGGTCTTCCCGCTCCCGGACCTCCCGACGATCGCCAGGCACTCGCCGGCGGCGAGGCCCAGGCTGACATCGTGCAGGACCTCTCCCCTCCCGTCGGAGCGCAGGTAGGCGGAGAGGCCGTGGACGTCGAGGAGCGGCGGCGTGGGGCGCTGCCCAGCCCCGTTGACGACGGTGCCGTCCGAACCGCTTCCGGAACCTGCGGACGGTGTGTGCCCAACGGTGGTCACGGGCTCGACGGCACCGGCAGCCGCACCGGTCCGGCCCGTCTCGGCGGTCGCCGCCGCGGGCCCGGCAGCGCGGGGGGAGCCGTCTCGGGCCGACGCGGCGAGCGGGGCCGTGCTGTCGCCGCTGGGCAGGAGACCGGCTCCTCCCGCGGCCACGACCCGGCCGTTCTCCAGCAGGACCACATGGTCGGCGAGGGCGCGCACCAGCGCGTGGTCATGGCTGAGCAGCAGGATGGCGATGCCCTTCCGGGCCAGCTCGCCGAGTTCGCGGGCCAGGCCGAGGCGGGTCACGGTGTCGAGCCCGGTGCTCGGCTCGTCGAGGATCAGCGCCCGGGGGCCGCATGCCAGGGCCTTGGCGAGGGCTACGCGCTGGCGCTGGCCACCGGAGAACTGGTGCGGGAAGCGCCGGAGCACCCCTCGCTCCGGGGGCAGTTGGGCGCCGAGCAGCGCGTCGGTGGCGCGCCGGCGCGCATCGCGGCGCCGTTGCCGGCCTCCGCCGGTCTCCGGGTCCGCGTGGAGCCGCGCGAGCTCGGTGAGGACGGCTCCCACCCGTCGGGCGGGGTTGAGGGCGCCGCCCGGGTGCTGGGGCAGATAGGCGACGGTTCCGCCGCGTACTCCGGCGGCCGCCGGAGTGGGCCCCGTACCGTCGACCACCGGGATGCCCGCCACCTGCACGGCCCCGCTCAGCCGGACCCCGGGCGGTGCCTCGCCGAGCAGGGCCAGGGCGGTTGTGGTCTTGCCGCTTCCGGACGGTCCGACGAGGGCCGTGACGGTCCCCGCCCGCATGGTCAGGTCCACTCCGTCGAGCAGAACGGCCGAGGCGGCGGTGTGCGCCGTCAGACCGCTGACCTCGATCACTGGCGTGACGTTGCCCTCGGTGGCGCGGCCGGGGCTGGGGAGCCGGCCTCCGTGCGACGGCGCCCGGTCGGGAAGCCGTGCGGGGCGGGACTCGGCGGTGGCCGCGTCCGGCCGCGCGGGCCGTGCGGCGTCCGTGGGGAGTGTCCCCTTGCGGGAAAGGCCGCTCGGGGCATCCCGTTCCGCGCTGTGGCGGTGCCGTCTCACTGCGTCCCTCCCGCCGTGCGGGCCAGACCCGGTCGGGATGCCGCGAGGGCTTGGCGTCCAGGGCTCTTCGATCGCTTGAGCAGGGTGTCCGTCAGCAGGTTGAGGCCGACGCTGAACATGACGAGCAGGGCTGCGGGAGCGCACACCGCCCAGGGCTGCACGAGGAGGGCCTCCCGGGAGGCGGCGATGGTGACACCCCAGTCCGGGGAGGCGGGGTCCAGTCCGAGGCCCAGGAAGTTGGCGGCGGCCACGGTGAAGACCGCGGTGGGCACCCGGGTCCCGACATCGGCGGCGACCACCGGCAGGATCTCGCGGCCGATGTGGCCGAAGAGCACCCGGGGAGCGGACTCGCCCTGCATCCGCATCGCCTCCGCCACGGGCCCGCTCGCGGGATCCAGGGCCGCGGACCACACCAGCCGCGCCACGACGGGGACGTTGATCGCCGCGACGGCCAGTGCGATCGCGGCCGGCTCGCCGCGCCACCGCACACCGACGACACTGATGACGAGGAGAGACGGCAGTGGCAGCAGTATTTCCACCGGCCTCAGCAGCGACTCGCTCAGCCCCCCCCGCCGTGTCACGGCCGCGGTCAGGCCGAGCGGTGCACCCACCGCATAGGCCACGACCACCGCGCCGCAGGCCATTCCCAGAGCGCTCGGCCCGCCCCGCATCAGCAGGCCCAGCACGTCGCGGCCCAGTCCGTCCGTACCGAGGAGGTGGCCGTGGCCGGTGGCGTACGGTGCTCCGCTTCCGGCGGCGACCATGCCGGTCAGGAAGGGGCCAGCCACGGCGAGCAGCACGGGTACCGCCAGGAGCACGGTGGCGGTCGCCATGGTGATCGATCCCGTGGCGAGGCCCCACCGCGGGGGAGTGGCACGTCTCACCGCAGGAGCTCCGTACGCGGCGCCAACCGGTGGCACACCAGGTCAGCCAGGAGGTTGAGGAGCAGCGCGACGGCGGCGAGTGACAGTGTCAGTGCCTGCACGGTGGGCACGTCCCGGCTGCGCACCGCGTCGATGAGCGCGGTCGCGGCGCCGGGAACGGCGAAGACCGCCTCGACGACGAGGACGCCGCCGAGCAACTGGTCACCGGTGTGCGCCAGCTCCTGCACGGCGGGGACGGCGGCGTTCGGCAGCACATGGCGCAGTACCAGACGGAGCCGCGGCACACCGAGCCGCCGCGCCTGGACCGTGTAGCCCGCTCGCAGGGCGGTCACGGTTCCGGCGCGGATCTGCCGCGAGAAACGGCACACGGTCCTGGACAGCACCACGGCGACGGGCAGCACGAGCAGCGCGGGGCGGGTCAGCAGGTCGCCGCCTTCGACGCCGACCCAGGTGGACGGCAACCAGCCCAGTCGCAGGGAGAAGAGGGCGACCAGGGCGAGCGCGAGCACGAAGTCCGGCACCGAGTCCAGTGCCAGCATGGCGGCGGAGGTCACCCGGTCGACACGCCCGCCCTCACGCAGGCCCATAGCCAGCCCGAGGAGCAGCGCGAGCGGCAGCAGGAGCACGGCCGTCGCCCCGGCGAGGGTGGCGGTGACCCCCAGCGAGCCCGTGACGACGCCGCTCACCGGGCCGTGTCCGACCAGCGAGGTGCCCAGGTCCCCGCTGAGCAGCCCACCGGCCCAGTCGGCGAAGCGCGCCGCGAAAGGGCGGTCGAGACCCATCTGGTGGCGGAGCTCCGCGATCTGCGCCGTGCCGGCCTGTTCGTTGAACGCGGTGGCCGCGGCATCACCCGGTAGCGCCGAGGTCAGCACGAAGACGGCGAAGGCGAGCACGGCGAGCTGGACGAGCGAGAGCAGTAGACGCCGCAGTGCGTAGCGGAGCACGCCTAGTCCAGCCAGACGGTGTCGAACCGGGCCCAGTCAACGGTGTTCGGCGGCGCCGGCCGTACGCCGTGCAGCCGGGAGGAGACGGCGTTCAGCCACTCGGAGTGCCCCCACAGAAGCCGTCCACCGCGGTCGCGGACGGTGCGCAGCAGACTTCCGTACTCCGACGCGCGCCGGTCGCCGTCGGTGGTGGCCCGCGCGTGGGCGAAGGCGGTGTCGAAGTCCTTGTGGCTCCAGGCGGTGACGTTCTGCGGGGCACCGGTGAGGAGGCGTTCGCTGATGTAGGTGGGGATGGGCATGGCGCCGCACCGGTGGCTGCCGATGGTGCCCTGGGTGAGCAGGTCGGTGAAGTACGTCTCCGGAGCACCCGTGGTGACCTCGACGCGCAGGCCCGCCTCGCCGGCCTGGTCGGCGAAAAGGTGCGCGGCATCCACGAAGGTGTCCGCGGCCGTCGAGGTGTAGAGCGTGATCCGCTTGTTCAGCACGCCGGACTTCCGCAGCAGCCGCTTGGCCTCGCCGAGGTCGTGACCGTGTTGCGGGACGTCCTCGGGGTAGTACCGGTACCCCTTGCCGTACATGTCGTTGCCGATCTCGCCGCGCCCGCCGAGGACCACGTCCACCAGACGCCCGCGATCGGTGAGGAGCTTGACGGCGAGGGCGGCGTCGGGGTCGTCGAAGGGGGGACGGTCGGTCTTCAGAACGAAGCCCTCGGCCCCGCTGCGCGGCGTGGCGACGATGCGCACCCTCGCGTCGCCCTGGACGACCCGCGCGAAGGTGGCGCTCATCTCATGGGCGTACTCCACCTCGCCCGCCCGCACCGCGTTGCCCCGCGCCTCGGTCTCCGCCGAGAGGATCCGCACCGTGTCCACGTGGGGCGCACCCTCCCAGTGGTCGTCGAACCGGTGGGCCGTGAAGGAGCGTCCGGCCTCGAAGGACCCGAAGCGGAACGGCCCTGTGCCCACCGGGTGTGCCGGATCCCGGTAGCCGCGCCGGACGATGGCCGTTCCCGTCATCCCCAGCAGGGACGGCAACTCCGCGTCAGGCCGCCGCAGTGCCAGTTCAACGGTGTCCCGGCCGATGCCACGGGACTTGCTGAGGTCGATGACGGACAGCGAGGTGCGGGCCAGGTGGTCGGCGGCATTCGGGTCCTGGATCCGGGCGAGGCTGTAGAGCACGTCGTCCGCGTCCAGGACATGGCCGTCGTGGAAGGTCGCCTTCCGCAGGGACAGCCGCCAGACCGTGCAGTCGGCGTTCGGCTCCCAGCGGAGGGCCAGCCGGGGCACGGGACGCAATCTCGCGTCCAGGTCCACAAGCCGGTCGAAGACCGCCTTGTGCCGGGCGATGTCGACGAACTGCCGCTGGGCGTGGGGGTCCATCGTCTCCTTGGCCCCAGCCCCCGGGAACACCGCCCGCACCGTGCCGCCCCGCCGGGGCTTGCCCGTCTCCGTGCCCCCGCCGCCGGATGGTCCGCAGGAACCGAGGAGGCCCAGGGCTCCCACGCCCGCGGCCATGCCGAGGAACTCCCGGCGAGTGCTGACCGGCACCTTGCCCCCCACTCGCGTCACGAACGCTGAATGTGCAAGAGATTTGTATCTGCACATCATTTGCGACAAGAGATGACCACACGCGGGACGGATACGTCAACACGACGGAAGAGGCCAGCTCACCGCCCGCGGGCAGGGCGGGGCCGCGCAGCGTGCCCGATGCGGGGGTTACCACCGTCATGCAGTCGTCACGCCGGTCTGGCGGTTCGGCGACACCAGGTCCTGGCCTCCGTCAAGGGCTGATGCGGCACGGGATACCGCCCGGGGGACCGTCCCGACGTCGGCGAGGAATGCTCCTGGTGAGTCTCGGAGGGTGAGCTCATGAGGACTGATCACCGCCGACGGCTACGTGCACCGGAGTTCCGATGCGCAGATCCGTTCGTTCCTCTCCCGCAGGACCGGGATGTCGAGCCGCTCCACCGATGCCCGGATGAGCGGATTCCACTCGCTGCACGCTCCCTGTGCTCAGTCTGCATGCTCCCTGTGCTCGGTGAGTCGCGGGTGTCACCATGAGGTGGCCATGACCGTCGGATGGTTCTGCCGGGCGTTACGGGCCGCGGTGTTCGCGGCCGTCGCCGTGCTGCTCGGGGGGCTGGGGCACCGTGCGATGTCCGGTCTGCCGCTGCCGTGGTGGGCGCCGGCCGCCGGTGTCGCGGCGAGTTTCGCGGGCGCCCTGTTCCTGGCCGGCCGGGAGCGCGGTGCTCCGCTCGTGGTGGGTGCCCTGGTCGCCTCCCAAGCGGTGCTCCACGTGCTCTTCACGCTCGCCCAGGCCACGGTGGACGGTGCCCGCGCGGATTCCGGCACGACGGGAACCGGTCCGCCGCCCGCGGTCGGCTTCACGCACGCGATGCCCACCGCCCCGGGCGGTACGCACCCGCCGGGGGCCATGTCGCGTTCGATGGGTGCCATGCTCCCGGGCGAGGGCATGATGGCGATGCCGGCCGGGACCGGACCGGCCGAGGGGCTCCGGCAGGCGGGGCACGTGCCCGGTCTCATGGATGCCATGCCCCACCTCATGGGCGGCATGTCGCCGGTGGGCATGCTCGGCGTCCACGCCCTGGCCTCACTGCTCTGCGGGCTCTGGCTCGCCCGCGGTGAGCGGCTGGCCTTCCGCGTCCTGCGCTCGCTCGCGTGGCGCCTGCTCACCCCCGTGCGGCTCGTGCTCCGCGCCTCCGCGACACCGAATCCGCCGCGGCCCGGGAGCCGCCACGAGGAGGCGCACGGAGCACCGAGGCTTTTGCTGCTCGCCCACAGCATCACTTCCCGGGGACCGCCCGGACGGTGCGCTGCCGCCTGACGGCAGCAGGTTCCCCCGGATCGGTGCCGGCGGCATACCGCCCGCACCGATCCGGGCACGGCCGCGTGCCCTCACGCGGCCGCCCCCACCGTTCGCGTCCGGGCCGCGCAGGTCCGCGGGCCGGCTCCCCGAGAAGGATCGCCTGTGATCACCCATGCTGTGCCCCGTCCACCGGACGAGTCCGTGACCGCGTGGGCGCTCGCCGCGCGCGGCGGCGACGCGGAAGCCGTGGAGCTGTTCGTGCGTGCCCTGCACCTGGACGTGCGGCGCTACGTGACCCTGCTGGGCGCGGATCCGCAGACCGCCGAGGATCTCGCGCAGGACACCTTCCTGCGCGCCCTGACCAGCCTGCATCGCTTCCAGGGCCGCTCGTCCGCACGCACCTGGTTGCTGACCATCGCCCGCCGCGCCGTGATCGACAGTGTCCGCCACGCCGCCGCACGTCCGAGGATCTCGCACGCGGCCGACTGGGAGTCGGCCCTGGAACGCGCCCAGCCGGTGGGGATACCCGGCTTCGACGAGGGCGTCGCCCTCGTGGACCTCCTGGGCGTGCTGCCCGTCCGGCGGAGGGAGGCGTTCGTCCTGACCCAGATCCTGGGTGTGCCCTACGAGGAGGCGGCCCGGGTCACCGGGTGTCCGGTGGGCACGGTGCGCTCCCGGGTGGCCCGCGCTCGTATGTCTCTGGTCCGCTGGGTCCGTGAGGCGGACTGCGCCCCGGAGCGTGAGACGGTCGGTTAGCGCGTGCGTCACTCCACGAACGCGACCGGCGCCTCGCCGTGGGTCCGGTTCGCCGAAACGGGCGGACCGGACCCACGCCGTGAGGCGGGGAGCCGCCGGCCCGGTGCTTCCGGGCGGCCGGCTGCGGGGAGGCGCGAGCGTGCAGGGGGAGCCCGTCCGACTCAGGCGTCCGGCGGAAGCGGGCTGCGCCGCCACTCCATGCGCGACCAGGGGAGCGCGAGATCCCGCACCGTGGAGACCGCCAGGGGCGCCAGGTCGTCGACGGGTTTCGCCTCCTCGTGCCGGGCGAAGACGCCGTCCACGTACCGGTGGCCGGTGTCCGCGGCGATGAACAGCACGGTGCCGTGAGGGTTCCGGCGACGCTCCCAGGAGGCCGCGAGGTAGGCGGCACCGGTGGACAGGCCCGCGAAGATCGCGTGTCTGCGCAGCAGGTCCACGGAGCCCGCCAGAGCGGCTTCGAAGGAGACCCAGTGGAGCGTGTCGTACAGGGCGTGGGAGACGTTGCCGAAGGGGATGGAGCTGCCGATGCCGGCGATGATGATGTCGGGGTCCGGGACGTGCTCGCTCCGGAAGGTGACGCTGCCGAAGGGCTGGACGCCGACCAGGGCAACGTCGGGAGACCGCTCACGCAGGTAGGCCGCCAGGGCCCCGGTGGACGCGCCGGAACCGACCCCGCCGACCACCGTCAGGTCGTCGGTTCCGAGGTCCGCGGCGATCTGATGGGCGACGGCGCGGTAGCCCAGGTAGTGGATCCTGTCGTGGTACTGCCGCATCCAGTGGTACGAGGGGTTGGCGCGCAGGATCTCCTTGATGCGCGCCACGCGCCGGCTCTGGTCGAGTTTGAGGTCGTCGGAGGGCGGCATCTGCTCCAGGCGCGCGCCCAGGACGGCGAGTTGGGTACGCAGGGCCTGGTCGACCGTGGTGGAGCCGACGATGTGGCACCGCATCCCGTATCGGTGGCAGGCCAGCGCGAGCGCGTACGCGTAGATGCCGCTGGAGCTGTCCAGGAGGGTGTCGCCGGGTTGGACGATGCCGTGCTCCAGGAGGTGCCGCACGGCGGCCTGCGCGGAGACCACCTTCATCGTCTCAAACCGCAGGCAGACGAGCCCATCGCCCGCGCTGACGAGGTCCGGTCGTCCGATCGCCTCCGCGATGTGCTGGTCCATGGCCTTCTCCTCCGCTGCTGTGGTCGGTCCGGAACAGCCGTGTGACGGGTAGTCCGCCCCGCAGCAGCGCTCGCAAGCAGTCGCGCAACCGGCGGCCGACGTCGTCGGCGGTGGGGTCGAAGAGCAGGCCGGCGACGTTGCCGCTGTGTGCGACCTGTACGCCGAGCGCGCCTGAGCTCTCGGAGATGGCGATGAGCAGGGCGAGTTCGGCTTTGGGGTGGATGCGCTGGTGGCGCTGTGCGCTCTCGGTGGCCACCCTGCCCAGCAGGGCCGCGTCGGTGTCGGCGAGGGCCGTGCGGAGCATCCGCCGCAACCGCTCGTACGCGTCCACGTCCTCGTCCCTGTAGTCGGTGACGGGCAGGGAGAGCGTGTCCACAGGAGCGCCCCGTCCCGTGAGGCACCCCACCACCGCCAGAGGCGGAAGTGCGGACCCGAACTCCTCGATGACCATGCCCTTGCGCTGCGCGAACAGCGCCGGCCGGGCGCCGAGCATGAGCGGGTCGCAGGCACGCTCGGCGCGGACCGCGAGCCCGGCGGCCTCGGCCCGTTCGAGGTGTACGCCATGGCTGTCGGCGACGGCCCGCACCGCGGCGAGAACGTCGCTGGTCGACGAGCCCATGCCCAGGCCGACGGGGACGTCGCTCTGAAGGGTGAGGTGCCCGCCCCAGGGCGGCAGCCCGGAGACCGGGGCACAGGCCCGTACCGCCAGGGTGGCCGCTCGGGCAGCCCGGGTACGGTCGGCGGGCTCCACCGTGATCCGCTCGGCCGGTACCCCGGGCCGGGGTGCGAACCGGGCACGGGTGCCCAGGCTGTGCAACGGCAGCGTCACCAGGCCGTGGGCCCACTGGCTCTCGCCGGTGCGGAAGACGCCCTGGAGTATCTCGCCGTGGTGGCACCCGGCGCGGCCGTGTCCCGTGGCAGGTGTGCGGATCACGTCGTGCTCCCGGCGCGGTACCGGTAGAGGACCGTCGGATCCGCGCTGAACTGGGAGAACGGAAAGGGTTCCGCGGACAGCGCGGTGACGCCCGCCCCGAGGAAGGCCCGTGCCACCGCGCTGCCCGTCTGCGCGTAGACCACGAGCGGGATGTCCCGCTCCCGGCACCGGCCGAGGATGGCGTCGAAGGTGCCGTTGGAGAGCGTCATGCCGGTGGCGACCACGGCGTCGGCGACGTCCAGCACGCCGGCCATGGAGCCGGTCACGGGATCCCCCCACTGCGTGGTGCGCAGGTTGAAGTCGCAGGGCAGGCAGTCGCCGCCGCGTTCGCGGATGGCGGCGACGAGCGGGTTGACGACGCCGATGAGGCCGACCTTGGCACCTGGCGGGGTGTCGAGGAGTCCGGCGATGGCCGCGTCACGGGCGTGGGCGCGTATCTCGGGGGTGCCCGCGGGGAGCGTGATCGGATCGGCCTCGGCCGCGTCCCGGTGCGGGCGGGCCTCGGCCAGGTGGGCGTCCAGGGCGGCGATGCGCAGCGGGAGCGGCGCCTCGCGCAGCAGCGCGTCGAGCGGTGTGCCGGACGCGTCCCGGCATATCGCCGCGTCGATCTCGCCCGCCTCGAAGGCGCAGGCGCCGAACGACCGTCCGAGCCTGACCAGGACATACTGGTTGAGGTAGGTCGTGTCGCCGCCGGCCAGGCGGGTGCCGTGGTGCAGCCAGAACACGCTCGTGGCGACCTGCCGGGCCGGATCCGGTCCCGCGTCGGCGGCCAGTACCCGTGAGACGAGGTCCTCCACGGTCGTCACCCGGTCCATGCGTCCTCCTGAAGTCGGTGGCGGTTGATGGTTCGGTGCTGCGCGGCCAGGAGCGGTGGTGGTTCATGAAGAGGACTGGACAGTGCCGGCGGCCCGGGTGCGCGTGCCCCCGTGGAAGGCGACGGCCGGATTGCCGAGCGCGTCGCGGCCGAGTTCGGCATCCACCTCGAAGACGTCCCGCAGCCGGGCCGGAGTGAGCACCTCCAGGGGTGCTCCGTCGGCGACGACGGAGCCGTGCTGGAGCAGCACCAGCCGGCCGCAGAAGCGCGCGGCGAACGAGAGGTCGTGCAAGGCGACCAAGACCGTCTGGTCGGTGGCGGCCACCATGCCGAGCAGGTCGAGCTGGTGTTTCACGTCCAGGTGGTTCGTCGGCTCGTCGAGGAGCAGGGCATAGGGCTGCTGGGCGAGAGCCCGGGCGAGGTGCGCGCGTTGGCGCTCCCCGCCGGAGAGGTTCTTCCAGGGGCGGTCGTGCAGGCCGGCGATCCCCATGCGGTCGAGGGCCGCGTCGACGACGAGCCGATCGCGGCTGCTCGGACCCCGCCATCGTTCCCGGAACGGGGTACGGCCGAGGGCGACGACGTCCCCGAGTCGCAGTTCGCTGTCGGTGTCGGCCGACTGCTCGACGAAGGCGGTGTGCCGGGCGACGCGGCGCGCGCTCCAGTGCCGGATGTCCTCGCCGTCGTAGCGGACGGCTCCCGTGGTGGGCCGGCGCAGGCCGGCCAGGCAGCGCAGCAGGGACGACTTGCCGGAGCCGTTGGGCCCGATCAGCCCGACCGTCTCCCCGGGGGCCACGTCGATCTCCACGTCCCGGACGATGACCTTGCCCCCGGCGACGGCCCAGGTCAGTTTCTCGGCCTGGATCCTCACAGGTCACCCCTCTTGCGCAGCACCACCAGGAACAGGGGCACACCGAGCAGGGCGGTGACCGCCCCGACCGGGATCTCACGGGGTGCGAAGAGCACGCGGGCCAGTGCGTCGGTCCAGATCAGGAACACCGCGCCGGCCAGGGCGGACAGCGGCAGGAGCGCACGGTGCAGCGGCCCGACGAGGAACCGGACGCCGTGCGGGACGATGAGGCCGACGAACCCGATGGCGCCCACGCAGGAGACGGCCACCGCGGTCAGCAGCGCGCAGGTCATCAGCAGCACCGTCCGGGTGGTCCGCACGTCGATTCCGAGGGACGACGCGGTGTCCGTGCCGAAGGCGAAGCCGTCGAGCGCGGTCGAGCAGAGCCACATCACGGCCAGCCCGACGGCGCAGCAGGACGCGCACAGTGCCACGGAGCTCCAGCGTGCCGACGTCATCGAGCCCAGCAGCCAGTGCAGCACGGCCTGGGTGGCGTCGGCGTCGCCGGACGCCATCAGTACGAGCGAGGTGAGCGCGAGGAAGAGCTGCCCGACGATGACGCCGGTCAGCACGATGCGCACGGAGTCGAGACCGGGGCCGCGCAGCAGCAGGAGCAGCAGCCCGAAGGAGGCGAGCGCGCCGGCCAGGGCGCCCCCGGTAAGGCCGAGTTGGGCGGATCCGACGCCGAAGACCACCACCAGTACGGCCCCGGCGGAGGCGCCGTGCGAGACGCCCAGCAGGTAGGGGTCGGCCAGCGGGTTTCGGGTCACGGCCTGGAGCGTCGCCCCGCATGCCGAGAGCAGGGCGCCGACCAGGGCCGCCATGAGCACGCGAGGCAGCCGCAGGTCCCACAGGAGCGAATCGGTCAGCCTCGGCAGCGGCGTGACCGGCAGGCCCAGGTGGGCGCCGAGCGCTCGTCCGACATCTGCGTACCCGACACCGCCGACGCCGATGGGGACCGACACGGTGACGGAGACCAGCAGGACGACCACGGCCACCGGGAGCCACACCGCGGGGGACGGGTCCGGACGGGTCCTCGGCGCCGCCGCACCGGGGAGCGGCGGGGCGGTGCGTGCGCTGGGGTGGAGCAGGGCGCCGACCGGCTCAGTGGACATAGCCGAGCTTCCGCATGCCGTCGATGAACATCCGCAGGGCGTGCACCGACCGTACCGAGGGGTCCATCTCGATGCCGGGAACGGTGATGTACCGCTCGTGCCGTACCGCGTCGAGCTGGGAGACGGCCGGCTCCTTGCCGAGCATGTCCCGCTTCTCCGCGACGGTGTCGCCCGGGGCGCCCCGCTCGGAGAGGTCGCCGAGGACGATGACGTCCGGCTTGCGCTTGGCGATGGCCTCCCAGGAGACCTGCGGGAAGGTCTGGTCGACGTCGTCGAAGGCGTTGCGCACCCCGAGGAGGGTGCTCATCGCGCTGGGGATGCCGCCCTTCCCGGCGACGTAGGGCGCGCCGTTGAACACCGAGTAGAGCCACACCACGGACGGCTTGTCCGTCACGGAGGCCTTCGCGCTCTCGGCGGCGGTCAGGACCTTGCGCTGGTCGGCGATCAGGCGGTCGGCGCGGTCCTCCACGTGGAAGATGCGGCCCAGGTTCCGGTAGTCCTGGAGCAGCAGGTCGAAGGCCGTCTTCCCCTTGAGGTCCTGTGGCGGGCAGCCGCTCAGGCTCACATACGAGGGCAGGCCGATGCCGTCCAGCTCCTTGCGGGCGCCCACGCGGTCGGCCGTGAAGAGGTCCGGGGACCCGCCGACGACGACGTCCGGGTTGGCGGCCCGCACCTGTTCGCCCGTCAGGGAGGTCTTGCTCAGGACCGGGACCTTGCGGTAGTCCTCCTCGTACTCGGGCGCCACCTTGGTCTTCAGGTACGAGGTGCCGGCCATGCGGTCGGCCAGGCCCAGTGCCAGGAGCGTCTCGGTGGACGCCTGGTCCACGGTCACCGCCCGCTTGGGAGCGCCGGAGAAGGTCTCCCGCTGCCCGCAGTCGGAGAGGGCCACGGTCTGCGACCCCGCGGCACCGGCCTGCGTCCGCGTCCCTGACGAGCAACCGGACAGCACCAGTACGGCGGCGAGCACGGCCGCGCCGGCATGACGGTACATGGCAACCCTCCGAAAGGAAGTCGGGTGGTGAAATGAATACCATGAAAACGTGAGCGGGAAGATATCGGGGACGAGTTCGCTGAATTTTCTCCGGCCGGGAACCAAAAGCCCTTCCGATCCGACGCGCGGGGTGGGAAACGCCCCAAAACAAAACAAAGGAATGCCCTCTCCATGACCTCCCCACCGGCTCCGGCCACGGACCTCCGCAGGCCCTCGGTCCTCCGCGATTTCGCATTTCTGCGCCTCTGGTCCGGGACGACCGCTTCGGGTCTGGCGACCTGGGCCCTGCCCTTCGTGCTCGGCCTCGCGGTGCTCGACGGATCCCTCACCCCCGGCGGTCTCGGGGTGGTCCTGGCCTTCCGGACGGTGGGTTTCCTGGCGGCTGTGCCGGTCAGCGGGGTCGTCGCCGATCTGTTCTCGCGGCGCAAAACGGTGCTCGCCGCCGGACTCGCCGCCGCCGTGGCCGCCCCGGTCATGACACTGGGACTCGGCCGGTCCCTGCCGCTGATGGCGGCGGCGGCCGTGGTCGCCGGCGCGGGACAGGGTGCGTGCCGTCCCGCGTTCCAGGCACTGACGTCCGAGGTGGTGCACGCCGAGAACCGCCAGCAGGCCAACGCCGCGATCACCCTGGCGGTGCGGGGCACCACGCTGGCCGCCCCCGCCGTGACCGCGCTGCTGGCCACCGTCGTGGGAGTACGCGTGCTGCTGTGGGGAGTGGGCGTCCTGTGGCTCCTGGCCGCTGCTCTGCCCCCCGCCGGACGCCCGGCGGCGCACGGCGGGCGGCCACGGGCCTCGTTCTTCACCGAGTTCGCGGAGGGGGTGCGGGAGGCACGGCGGCACCCCTGGTTCCTGGCCGGGCTCGGCGCGCTGACCGCGGTCATCGCGACCGGCTACTCCGCCACCGGTGTCGTGCTGCCGATGGTCAGCCGCGACCGGTTCGGCAGCCAGACGGTGCTGGCCGCGGCGACCACGGCCTACATCGTCGGTGCGCTCGCCGGAGCGCTGCTGATGGCACGCTGGCGGCCCCGGGCGCAGGGCTGGACGGCGCTGGCCGGGATCGCCTGCTACGGCTTCGCGCCCCTCGGCCTGCTGCTGCCCGTGCACCCGGCCGTCGTCGTGGCCGGTTATGCGCTGGCCGGGATCGGCATCGAGCTGTTCAACGTGCCCTGGTTCACCGCCACCCAGCGCGAGGTCGACCCCGCCAAGCTGGCCCGCGTGTCCTCCCTGGACTTCCTGACGTCCTACGGACTCGCCCCGCTGGGCCTCGCGTTCATCGCCCCCGCCATCGACGCCTTCGGCGCGCCGGTGGTCCTGGGCGCCTGCACCCTGGTGTGCTTCCTGGCGCCGGCGGCCGCCGCGTGGGCACCCGGGGCGCGTTCCTTCTCACGCGGCACGCCGCCCTCCGGTCCGCCGCAGGAGCGGAGTGAATCCGCGTCGGAAAAAACCTCCCCAGAATGAGTCGGACGGCGGGGCCAAAAGGTTCCCGGCTCCCGGGAAAAAAGAAGAAGGCACGTCGAAAGCACTCGGAACCGTGGCGATTCTCTTTCCTTCGGGAATGACCCTGGACGATAACGGAAATGGATACGGGAACGTCGAAGAACCCGGCCGGACGAGGAGACCGATGACGGCAACGCCCACCCGCGGCCCCGCCCCCGCCCACGGCGCCTGCACGATCCGCCGCGCGAGAACCGCCGAAGACCTCGAAGGCGCCCGGAAGGCCGTGCTGCACACCGCCGAGGTCGACCTGGGCTACGGCTACCAGCCGGAGTGGCACTGGGACCTGGACCACCCCGTCGAGACCTATGTGGACAACCCGCGCCAGGCCATGTTCGTCGCCGTGACCGCGGACGAGGACGTGGCAGCCTGCGCGGCCGTCAGGATCGGGGGCCCCAAGAGCCCCCCGCACGCCCCGGAACTCGCCGCGCGGTACGCCGACCGGCAGGCGGTCGCGCAACTGCTGCGCGTCGCCACCCTGCCCGGGTACCGCAGGGCGGGCCTGGCCCGGCGCCTGGTCGCCGCGTGCCAGGGATTCGTCCGTGCGGACGGCGGGTTCCGCGTGATCTACCTGCACACCAACACGCTTGTGCCGGCGGCCGAGCCGTTCTGGCGCTCGCTGCCCGTGGTCGAGGTGCGCGACGACCGGCCCACCGAGACCGATCCCCGCTTCAGTACCGTGCACTTCGAACTGCCCCTGGACGCGGCCGTGGACTGAGGGGGAGATGGTCGGGCCGTGGCGGCTCCGGACAGAGCAGCGCCACCGCGGCCGGTGGCGCTGCTCCGCCCCGGGCCGGGGCGGAGCAGCGTCCGTCAGGCCGCCGCGCTCAGCGGCCGGTCGGCGTGCCCCTCGCGGAGCATGTCCACCAGTGCGGCCCGGGCCCGGGCGACGCGTGAGCGCAGGGTGCCTATGGGGCAGCGGCTGGCCGCGGCGGCATCGGCGTAGGAGAGCCCGAGGAGTTGCGTGAGGACGAACGCCTCGCGCCGTTCCGCGGGCAGTGCCTCCAGCAGGTCGAGGAGTGCGACGCCCTCCTCGAAACCGGGCAGGCCCTGGGGCTGGGCGCGTTCGGCCGCGCTCTGCCAGTCGCCGGTGCTCGCCGACCGTGGTCGTGCCGCGGCGCGCCGGATGCTGTCGACGACGGCGCGGCGCGCGATCGACAGCATCCAGGTGCGCGCCGAGGACCGGCCCTCGAAGCGGTGGAGGCTGCCGAGGGCGCGCAGGAACGTGTCCTGCGTCAGGTCGTCGGCGGACTGCGGGTCGCCCGCGAGGCGGGTCACGTACCGGCGCACGTCGCGTTGCAGTGCCCGGACGAGGAATTCCACGGCCTCGGTGTCGCCGCGGCCCCCGGCGAGGGCCCACGCCGTGACCGTCTCGTCGGTGACTGCGGGCGGGGCAGGAGGTATCACAAGGTGTCCCTTCTGAGGACCGGGCCGGCTGCGCGAGCACGGGAGGCCGCGCGCCGTTCCCGGTGAGGAGACCCGTCCGTACGGAGGTACGGCGGGGGCCCGTGCCGCCGGGCGACGGCGGCATGGGAGACCGGCTGTCAGACGACAGCGGTCTCCCGGGGCGGGCCCCTGGTGGTGAGGGCGTGGACGAGCAGGAGCCGGCGGGGCCGCCGGTGACTGAAGTCGCGCAGCGGTCGCCGGTCAGGCGGCGGGACGGGTGCGGCTCCGGCCAGTGCCAGTCGCAGTGGCGCGAACGCCCGGCTGGCGAGGGCGCTCAGCACGCGGAAGGCAGCCTTCTCCCCGCGGGCGAGCCAGAGGCCGCACAGCACGGCGGCGGCGAGGTGGGCGGCGGTCATCCCCCACGACGGCAAGCCGGTCATCTGGTGGCCCATGGACGCCATGGCGTCCGTGCCGTGGCCGGCCATCGAGCCCATGGGCATGCTCATGGTCGGGAGGCCGGTGCCCGCGCTGCCCGGAGCCGGGTGCCCGGCGCCCGCGCCGGTCGCGTGCTGCCCCATGGCCATCCGGTCGAGGAGACCGGACTGCACGGCGACGCGGTAGGCCCTGGCCCCCGCTGCCGGGCCCGGGTCCGCCCCGCAGAGCATGTGCCGGGCCCAGTGCGCGGCCGGTCCGGATCCGCCCGGTGCCGGTGCCCGTCCCGTGGACTGCGCGAAGGCGAAGCAGACGTGCAGGGCGGTCTGGACCGCGACGGTGAAGGCGGTGACCGCGATCGGTCCCCGTTCCCTGCCACCGAACGCCCACCCCGCCGCACCTGCCCCGGCGACCGACGCGCCCAGCGCCCACCACGGCACCGTGGCGCCCGACATGAGCACGTGCCCCAGGGAGGCGAGCAGCACGCAGACGGCCGCGAACACCGCAGCCCGTATCGAGCGAAAGCCCAAGCCGACCGTCATGGCCCGCTCATCTTGACACCCCGGAGCCTCGGCCGACGCGGGGGAGGGGACGGAGCGGACCGGGCGGCATCGGCGGTCGTGCCCGGGCGGGAACTCAACCGCGACCCGCGACGACTCCTGTGACGAGCGGGTTCAGCGCAACGCGTCCGCACCACCGCGGACGGGGACGGCGCATCCGGCGGCCGTCCCCGGACCCCTCGCCCCGTACGCCCACCGACAGGAAGTTCCATGGCGCCACCGACTCCCACCACCCGCCCCTTCCGCACGGGTACGGCGGATCGCACGTCCTCGCCCTGGCCCGTGGCCGGGTTCGCGGTCCTCCTGCTCGTGCTGTTCGCCGTCGCGTTCGCCGTGGGCCGCGGCACGGGCCCCGTGGCCCCGGACATGCGTCCGCCGGCCGGGCCCGTCGGGCATGTCGGCGGCGGCACGGGCTCCGGTGGCGGCATGGGCGACATGGAGGGCATGTGACCGCGCGGCCCGAGCCGGCCGCCGCCCCGTCGGCGGCCACGGAGCTGATCGTCACGGGCATGACCTGCGCGGCGTGCGTGGCGCGGGTGGAGAAGAAGCTCGGCAGGATCGAGGGGGTCAGCGCGAGCGTCAACCTGGTCACGGGACGCGCGCGCGTCGTGCACCCGGCCGCGGTGGACGCCGAGGCCCTCGTCGCCGCCGTCACGGGAGCCGGCTACCGGGCCGAAGTGGCCCCGGACGGGGACCCGGGACGCAGCGCTGACGACGCGCCAGGGGGCCGTGGCGATGAGGTGCCGGAAGCCGTCCGCTTGCTGGTCACGGCGCTTCTCGGGGTGCCGGTCATCGTCCTGTCGATGGTGCCGGACCTGCAGTTCCGCAACTGGCAGTGGTTCTGCTTCATGCTGGCGGCGCCCATCGCGGTATGGAGCGCCCAGCCGTTCCACCGCGGGGCGTGGAACGGTCTGCGACACGGCACGGCGACCATGGACACGCTGGTCTCGCTCGGCGTGGTGGCGTCGTTCGGGTGGTCCGTCCACGCCCTCTTCCTCGGCGGCGCGGGCGTGCCCGGCATGCGGATGGCCTTCACCCTGCTGCCCTCCGCGGGCGGTGCCGCCCACGTGTACCTGGAGACGGTGGCCGCGGTCCCGCTGTTCGTCCTGACGGGGCGCTTCCTGGAGGCCCGGGCCCGCCGCGGGACGGGCGCCGCGCTGCGGGCCCTGTCGGGGCTGGCGGCGCGTGAGGCGACCGTACGCGTGGCCGGGCAGGAGCACCGGGTACGGGTCGAGGACCTGAGGGTCGGTGACGTGTTCGTGGTGCGGCCGGGCGAACGTGTCGCGACCGACGGAGTCGTGGTCGAGGGCCACTCGGCCGTGGATCGCTCCGCGGTCACCGGCGAGAGCCACCCGGTGGAGACCGGTCCCGGTGACCGGGTCACGGGTGCCGCCGTGAACACCAGCGGGGTGCTGGCGGTGCGCGCCACCGCCGTCGGCGCGGACACCCAGCTGGCCCGCATCACCACCCTGGTGACCAGGGCGCTGGAGGACAAGGCCCGCGCGCAGCGCCTCGCGGACGCCGTCGCCGGAGTGTTCGTGCCGGTCGTCGTGGCGCTGGCCGTCACGGGCCTCGGCTTCTGGCTGGGCGCCGGAGCCGCTCCCTCGGCGGCCTTCACCTGTGCCGTCGCTGTCCTCGTCGTCGCCTGCCCCTGTGCCCTCGGACTGGCCACGCCGACCGCGCTGCTGGCGGCGACCGGCAGGGGTGCCCAACTCGGCGTGCTGGTGTCCGGACCGCGCGCCCTGGAGACGCTGCGCGGTGTCGACACGGTGGTGCTCGACAAGACGGGCACCCTCACCGAGGGCCGCCTGGCCGTCGTCACCGTGACCGCGGCGCCGGCCGGCCCGGACGAGACCGCCATGCTCCGGCTCGCGGCGGCTGTCGAGCGGTACTCGGAACACCCGGTCGGCCGGGCTGTCGCCGCCCACGCCCGCCGCCTGCTGCCCGACGAACGGCCTTTGGAGGTGGCCGGATTCGCCGCCACGCCCGGACGAGGCGTGAGCGGACGGGTCGCCGACACCCGCGTGGAGGTGCGTAGCCCAGGGGAACAGGTGCCGGCGGCACTCCGGGAAGCGCTGCTGAACGCGCGGGCCGCCGGGCACACACCGGTCGCGGTGTACGTGGACGGAGCGTGCGTGGGGCTGCTCGCGCTCGGCGACACCGTGCGCCCCGGCAGCTACCGTGCGGTGGACCGGCTCCGCAGGCTCGGCCTGCGGCCCGTGCTGGCCACCGGCGACGACCCGGTACCCGCGCGGGCGGTGGCCGACCAGCTCCGCATCACCGAGGTGCACGCGGGATGCGGCCCCGAGGACAAGGGCGCACTGGTGCGCCGCCTGCGGGAGGCGGGGAACCGGGTGGCGGTCGTCGGGGACGGCGTCAACGACGCGCCGGCCCTCGCGGCGGCCGACCTCGGCATCGCCATGGGCGACGGCACGGACGCGGCCATCGGCGCGGCGGCGGTGACCCTGGTGCGCCCGGACGGCGTCGAGGCGCTCGTCGACGCCGTGCGGCTGTCCCGCCGGACGCTCGCGACGGTCCGGGCCAACCTCGTCTGGGCCTTCGGCTACAACGCCGTCACCTTGCCCCTGGCGTTGCTGGGATGGCTGGATCCGATGGTGGCCGCCGCAGCCATGTCCCTCAGCTCGGTGCTCGTCGTCGCCGGCAGCCTGCGCCTGCGGACCTGGGAACCCACCCCGCGGCGGGCCGGGACCGGGCGCGCCTCCAGGGGGACGCAGTGGTGACGCCACGCGGCGGGACGGGTGGTGCTTCCCCCGGCACCGCGGTCGGCGACCGGGTGCGCGCGGGGGCGATGGCGGTCGCGGCTCCGGTCGCCGCGTGCGCCCTCGCCCTCGGCGGGCTCGGCGCGAGGGCGCACAGCGGCGCCGCGGGGCGGCCCGCGCACGTGAGCGCCGTCGACGGCCGGGTCCTGCTGCCGCTCGTCGACGACAGCACCATGACCGCGGCGTTTTTCCGCCTGACCAACGACGGCGGCACCGATGACGAGGTCCTCTCGGTCAGCTCTCCAGCGGCCCGCACGGCGATGCTGGCGCGCACCGAGGTGAGCGGCAACGCCGGCCGGATGCGCATGGGCGTCACCCTTCCCGTGCCGGCGGGCGGGACGGTAAGCATGACCGCGTACGCCACCGACGTCATGGTGGAGCTCACCCACCGTCCGGCTCTGGGCCAGCGCATCCCGTTCGTGCTGCGACTGCGCCGGGGCGGACAGGTTCGGGCCGAGGCCGTGGTGGTGCGACCTGGCGGTTGAGGGCGTGGCCCGGCAGGGCCCCCGGGCACCCGGGGCGAACGGCGCTCCCGGCCGGTCAGCCGGGGGCAGCACGCAGGCGCTGCCAGGGTGCCGCGGGGCGTTCCACCCCGCGGCACACGCCTCGGACCAGCAGGAGAAACAGGAGTAACAGGAGAACGAGGAATCAGGCCAGCAGGACGAACATCACGGCCATCCCCAGTGCCATGGCGCCGTGGCAGGCCGCGTCCGCCGCGTCGTGCACACCGGCCGGCACGGGGGCGCCGGGCGCGTCGGGAACCTGTCGCCGGGCCGTGTCGAAGGCCCGCGCCAGCCACCACAGGGCCAGCACCAGCAGGACGGCGGCGAGCACCCAGGCCGCGAGCCGCGCACCGGTGCCGTTGAGCGTCATGGCCCCCGCCCTGGAGGAACCGGACATGTCCATACCCGGCATGCTCGTGCTGTCGCGTGCTCCGCCCGTCCCGGCGGCCGGCATGAGCGTGCCCATGGCGCCGGCCATCCAGGCCATCGCCGCCATCATGACCACGTGCGGGAGCGAGCCGCGCAGGGCGCGCCACCGGCCCCGGGACCCCGGCGCCGCCAGGGCGGCGCCCGCGAACCACGCGGCGGCCAGCGCGAACAGCACGGTCTGCGGGGCGCCGGCGAGGGACATGCCCCACGGCCACACCATCGCCCCCATGGCCAGGGCCATCACCGCGTGCAGCAGATGGCCGACCCTCCCGACCGCGTCCGGCCCGTGCGCGCGGGTGGCGCGGGGTGCGTGGTCTGAGCGCAGCGCACGCCACAGCGCGTACAGAGCCAGCACGGTGAACAGGACGGTCAGGATCCAGCGCAGGCCCGTCGCGGCGATCACCGCGCGACCGCCACGCGGCGGTGGCACACGGCACCCGCCGCGACGTCCACGGCGAGGAACACCAGCAGCGGCAGGCCGAACAGAGGCAGCCAGTAACCGAGGACGGCGGCCCCGACCACCGCGGGGGCCAGCACCCTCCCGCGCAGCCGACGCCACGCGCCGCGGACCGGAGGGCGCCCGAAAGCCCGACCACCGGTCCGCGTGGGTCTGCGCAGCCACCACATGCGGTAGCCCAACAGCACCATGGAGATGAGCGCGACCGCCAGCAGCGCCAGCGCGATCTGGTTGACGGGCCCGAACAGGAGCCCCATATGAGCGTCGATGCCCCACCGGGTGAGCTTCGCAAGAAGCGGGTAGTCGGCGAACCTGAGCGTCGCGATGACCCTGCCCGTGCCCGGATCGACGGCGACGGAGTCCTGCTTCTCGGGCCAGGACCTGGTGTTCTCCTCGACGACGTACGCCGCGCCACGCTCGGTGGGCGGTGTGATGACGAGCAGACCGCTCAGCCCGGCCTCGTGGGCGGACCGGGCCACCGCGTCGATTCCCACGTCACGGGCCGAGCCGCCTCCCGTGCCGGGGCCGGCCGGCCCGGCGGCCACCGCGGGGGTGCCGCCGCCCAGCGCGTCCTGGATCCTGCCGATGTTCGCGCCGGCGTGCGCCGACCACGTCAGACCCGTGGCCGAGAGGCCGAGCAACCCCGCGGACACCCACAGGCCCACGGTGCCGTGCCAGGAGAGGGTGCGGCGGCGGCCCGGCCGTCCGGCGCGCGGCAGCAGCCCGCGGTGCAGGCCCCGCCGCGGGCCGGGTGCGCCGAGCCAGAGAGCGAGCCCGCCGAGCACTTCGACCCACAGCCAGCTCGCGGCGAGCTCGCTGTAGTTCCGCCCGAAGTTCCCGAGGTGCAGGGTGCGGTGAAGGCTGTCGAGCCAGGCGCGGGCCGGCAGCCACTGCCCGTAGGTGCGCAGCGTCCCGAGCACGTGGTGGTCGTACGGATCGACGAAGGCCGTCACGTTGTAGCCGTCCGGCAGGCCGGGCGCGTCGAAGACGACGCGGGTGCTGTCGGTGGGGCCCGGGGGCGGGCTGACCGACACCAGCTTGCCGTCCGGCACGGCCTTGCGTGCAGCCGTGACCTGGTCGGCCAGGGGGTCCGCGGAGCCATGCGGCGTGACGGTCAGCTCGTGGTGGTAGAGGACGGACTCCAGCTGGGGCGTCACCGTGTAGAGCAGTCCCGTGACGGCCGCCACGAGCAGGAACGGGCCGATGACGACGCCGGCGTAGAAGTGCAGCCGGAGCATCACCGGGCGGAGGTCGTTCCAGAAGCCGGGCCGGGCGCTGTCGGGCCCGTCGCCGTTCCGTGCCGGCCGGTCCCCCTCCTGAACGGCCCCTGGCGGAGCCGTGCCCGAGGACGCCCCTGACGTTCCGGTGGTGGCCGGAGCGGTGTGCTGGGTGGTCATGGGGCGGGCCCTCCCTGTGGCGTTGGCGACGACCGCGGATCGCCGGTCTCGTTCAGCAGTCGGTGGCCTGGCCGGCGAGGTTCCCGGCCGCGGTGTGTGAACAGGCCCACGCGGTCGGGATCGGAGTCCCGGGAACCGCACGCCCTTCCCGGCCGACCTCAGAGGTGGGCCGGGGGGCGGCACCGGCGGGTGCCTCTCATGCGCACCGGCGGCAGGGGAGCGCGGCGGGCTCCCCGTTCCTCGCCGGGCCCTCACCGCACGTCGGAGCCTCTGGCACAATGCGAGCCGTACACATGGGCGACGGGAGCCAGGAAGCCGGTGGAAGTCCGGCGCGGTCCCGCCACTGTGACCGGGGAGCGAACCCCACACGCCACGGCCGTGAGGCTGGAAGGCGGGGCGAGCGTGGATCCGGCAGCCAGGAGACTGGCCCGTCGCCTCTTCGGACCGTCCGGGGCGTGGACTCCCCGGGAAGGGGATAGCGATGCGCCCATGGCGCCGGCACCGCTCCACTCCCTGCTCCCGGACCCGGCCGAGAGCAGGGAAGGCTCAGTAAGCGATGACATCGTCATTCGGCCGGCGGCGACTCCTGTACGGCGCCGGAGCGGCAGCGGCCGCCACGACCCTCGCCGCCTGTGGACTGGGCGGCGAGGACGGCGGCCCGGACTCCGGCCGGTCCCGGCTGCGGGCCGCCTTCAGCGCAGGGGGCTCGCAGGAGACCCTGGACCCGCACACCGTGCCCCTGTTCATCGACCAGGCGCGGGCGAAGGCCCTCTACGACAGCGTGCTCACCTACAAGGACGACATGTCCGTGCAGGGCCGGCTCGCCGAGTCATGGGAGAGCGACCGCTCGGGCACCCGCTGGCACATACATCTGCGCGAGGCGCGCTTCCACGACGGCAGACCCGTCACCGCCGCCGACGTGCTGTGGAACTACTGCCGCATCGCCGACCCCGCCACCGTCGCCGTCTCCCAGCAGCTCTTCGCCGCCGTCGACTTCGAGGCGAGCCGTGCCCAGGGCCGCGACCTGACCCTGGTGCTGAAGGACCCCGACTTCGAGTTCCCCACCGCGCTCGGCGCCCCGGGAACCGAGATCGTGCCCGCGGGCACCACCGACTTCACCCGTCCCATCGGCTCCGGCCCCTTCCGCTACGGCTCGTTCCGGCCCGGCGGCAACGCGCTGTTCACCGCGTGGCGCGACCACTGGTCGGGCGGCCCGCACATGGACGAGCTGGAGTTCGTGCCCGTCAACGACGAACGCGCCCGGCTGGGCGCGCTGCTCTCCGGCCAGGTCCACTACGCCCACGACCTGTCCGGGGCCTCCGCGGCGCAGGTGACCCGGCGCAAGGGCGTCAGCCTGCTCCAGACGCGGCTGAGCACCATGCAGGCGATCCTGCTGCGGCTGAACCGCGCGCCGTTCGACGACCACCGGCTCGTCGAGGCGTTCACCCTCGGCCTCGACCGCAAGGCCCTCGTGGAGGTCGCGCTCTCCGGCCGGGGCACGCCCGGCAACGACCTGTTCGGCATGGGCCTGCACGGCTACCCGGACTCCCTGCCACCCCGTCAACGCGATGTGGACCGGGCCCGGGCCCTGCTGAAGGAGGCCGGTGCCGAGGGGCTGGCGGTTCCGCTGGAGACCAGCGACGCCGACCCGTCCTGGCGCAACGCCTCCTCGCTGATCGCGGACCAGCTCAGCGACATCGGCCTGAAGGTGACGCCCCACACGCGCTCGGCCGGCACCTACTTCGGCGAGATCAAGACGAAGGGCGTGGCGGCCCAGAGCCGTACCGCCACCCTCCCCGTCATCACCCACCTGCGGTCCAGGCTGGTCACCGGCGCCTCGGACAACCTCACCGGCTACCGCTCCAAGCCCTTCGACCGGCTGATCGCCCAGGCCACCGGCACCCGGGACGACGCGGTACGCCTCGAACTGCTCGCCCGTGCCCAGCGGCTGGCGCGCGAGGACGACGGACAGCTCGTCTGGGCCTTCAGCGACTGGATCGTCGGCCACGCCGACTCGGTCGGCGGGCTGCGGGCCGCGCCGCCCAACTCCTGCGACTGGGCCCGGTTCGACCGGGCCCGCCTCTCCTGACGCCGGCGGGACGGTGCTCCGCTACACCGTCACGAGGACGGGTCTCGCCGCCGTGCAGTGCGCGGTCGTCCTCGTCGTGGTCTTCGCTCTCACGTCCCTGCTGCCGGGCGACACCGTGGACGCGGTGCTGGGGGAGCAGGGCACCCCTCAGCAGGCGGCGCTGGCCCGCGCCGGACTCGGGCTCGACCGTCCGGCGGCCGAGCGGTTCGTCCACTGGCTGGCGGCGCTCTGCCACGGCGACCTGGGCCGTTCGCTGGTGACGGGCATGCCGGTGACCGAGCAGATCGCCGGCCGGCTGGCGGCGACGGCGGTGCTCGCGGCCACGGCCCTCGCGCTGCTCGTCCCCCTCGCGCTCGGCCTCGGCGTCCTCACGGGCCTGCGCGAGGGGTCGGCGGCCGACCGGGGCCTGAGCGCCGCCGCGATCGCGCTGCACGCCGTGCCCGAATTCGTCCTCGGCCTCCTTCTGACCGCGTGGCTCTCCCTCGACCTGGGCGCGCTTCCCGCCACCGCGGCCGGCCTCATGGGCCTGGACGTGCTGACCCGGCCGGCGGTGTTGATCCTTCCGGTGACGGTGCTGGTCTGCCGCCAGCTCTGCGACCTCGCGCGGCAGGTCCGCATCGGCATCGCGGAGCAGCGCGACGGCCCCGTCGCCACGCACCTGAGACTGCTGGGCGTGCCCGAACGGACGATCCTCCTACGGCACCTGCTTCCGGGCACCCTCGCGCCGGCCGTGCAGCAGTTCGCGCGGTGTGTCGACGGACTCCTCGGTGGAACGGTCGTGGTGGAGTCGCTGTTCGCCGTCGGAGGGCTCGGCACCGGCTTCGTCGACGCCGTCCAGGACCGCGACATGCCGGCCGTCCAGGGATACGCGCTCGTGTTCGCGATCACGGCCGTCGTGGTGAACCTCTGCGCCGACCTCGCCGTGCGGGGCCTGACACCCCGCCGGGAGGGACGGGCATGAGCGGCCGTTACTCCGCCCCGCGTCCCGCCGGGCGCCTCGGCGCCGTCACGGTGGACGTGCTGGTGTGTTTCCTGCTCGGAGCGCCCGTGCTGGCCGCGCTCGCCGGGCCACTGTTCGCCGGCTCCACGGCGCCGGGAGCCGCGCCCTTCCTCCCGCCCGGCACCGGGCATCCGCTGGGCACGGACGTCCTCGGACGCGACGTGCTGGCGCTCGTCCTCACCGGCGGCCGCTCCGTCATCGGCATGACCACGGCCGCCCTCCTGGCCGCCTACGCGGTGGGTCTGCCCCTCGGCCTGTACGCCGCGGGCACCCGCCGCCGCTGGGCCGACGAGGCGGTGATGCGCGGGCTCGACCTGCTGCTCGCCCTTCCCTCCCTGCTCCTGCTGATGAGCCTCGCGGCCGCCGGACGCAGCGACCGGGGCAGCCTGGTCGCCGCGGCGGCGCTGGTCCAACTCCCCGCCGTGACGCGGCTCGTGCGCGCCGCGGCCCTCGCCCCGGGGTGCCGTACGGCGGTGGAGGCGATGCGCCAGCAGGGCGTGCCCCGGCGCCACATCGAGATCCGGTACGTCGCACGCTGCGCGCTCGGGCCCCTGGCCACGGACGCCGGCAGCAGGTACGCGCTGATCCTCTACCTGCTGGCCTCCGCGAACTTCCTCGGGCTCGGCCTGCCGTCCGACGCGAGCGACTGGGCGGTGCTCATCGAGCGGAACACCGACGCGCTCTTCCTCCAGCCGGTTGCCGTCCTCGTACCGGCCGGGCTGCTCACCGCAGTGTGCGTGGGCGCGAACCTCGGCGTGGACCGGCTGCTCGGCAGGAGTCGCGGGCCCGCGTCGGGGCCGCCCCGCGAGACGGTCGGGACGGCCGGGGAGCAGGCCCGCGGAGGTTCCGCCGAAGTGGCCGGGGAGCAGGCCTCCGCTGCTGCCACCGGATCACCCGCCACCACCGGCTCCTCGGCACGGCCGCCTCGTGGCACACCACGGGACCACCACGGCGCCGCGGCCGGCTCCGCCGCTCCCGCCCTGCTCCGCTGCCGGGGGCTGAGCGCGCGCACCACCGCGGGCCACGTGCTCCTGGACCGCGTGGACCTGGACCTCGCTCCCGGCCGCACCCTGGCCCTCATCGGGCCCTCCGGCAGCGGCAAGACGACCCTGGGCCTCGCGGCGCTCGCCCTGACCCGGCAAGGCGTCGAGCTGAGCGGCGAGGCCCGGATCGAGGGCGCTGACCTGCTCTCCCTTCCGGAAGCCCGGCGCCGGCGGATCCGCCGCGGCAGGGTCGCCCACCTCCCGCAGGATCCGGCGTCCGTCCTCGACCCGGTACGGCGGGTAGGAGGCACCCTCCACGAACTCGCGGCCCTGGCAAGCTCATCGGACCCCTCCGACGACCGGCGCAGGCGACGCGGACGCGGCGACCGCCACCGCGATGTGAACGCGGCATTGCACGCCGCCGGACTGCCCCAAGACACTCCGCTGCTGCGCCGCTACCCCCACCAGCTCTCCGGCGGGCAGCAGCAGCGCATGGCCCTCGCCACCACCCTCGTCTCCCGGCCCCGCCTGCTGGTCCTGGACGAGCCGACCAGCGGGCTCGACGCGGACACCGCGGCGGTCCTGACCGGACGCCTGCGCCAGGTGACCGCGGGTGGCACCGCGCTGCTCCTGCTCACCCACGACATGCGGCTGGTGGCAGAGCTCGCGGACGACATATCCGTGCTGGAGCACGGCCGGATCGTCGAGACCGGGCCGGCCCGGACGGTCCTCACCGGGTCGAACCACCCGCTGCTGCGCGAGTACCGCCGCGCGCCGCGCGGCCCCGCCGACGCGGCCGGACCGCGCACCCTAGCGGAACGCGGCATCGAGGTACGCGGCCTCGCGGTGGCGGGCCGGGGTGCGGCGTGTCCCCGGCTCCAGCCGGTCAGCCTCGTCCTTCCGCCCGCCAGCCGCACCGCACTGACCGGAGCCTCCGGTGCGGGCAAGACCACCCTGGGGCGGGCCCTCGCGGGGCTCACCCCCGCCACCGGCGGCGTCGTGCTCCACCGGGGCCGGGAACTGCCGGTCGCGCTGGAGAACCGCAGCCGGGAGCAGCTCAGGGCCGTGCAGTACGTGCACCAGGACAGCAGGGCCTCCTTCGACGAGTTCCGCGACGTGCTGAGCCAGATCGCGGACACCGCGCACCACCTGCGGGGCCGCCCGCGCGACGAGGCGCTCGCCGAGGCCGCCGCCCTGGCCCGGAAGCTCGGCCTGGACCCCGGCGACCTCAGCAGGCGCCCGGGCGCACTCTCCGGAGGTCAACTGCAACGCGCGTCGCTGGCCCGTGCGCTGGCGGCCCGGCCGGCCCTGCTCGTCTGTGACGAGGTGGCCTCGGCCCTCGACGCCGTCACCGCCCGCAGGGTCCTCGCCCATGTGGTGCGTGAGAGCGACCAGCATGGGACGGCGTTGTTGCTGATCACGCACGCCGAGGACGTGGTCGGCCCCTTCGTACGGCGCCGGCTGGTGCTGCGTCACGGGTTGCTGCACGGTGACGAACCCGTCCCCTCGGGCGGCGCCGCGCGGGTGCGGCCTGAGGATCAGGCCACGTAAGCGGCCGGCGCCCCGGCCGGCTGGCACCGCCCCCGCGTCCGCACCGGAGGCGGTGCGCGCCGCCGGGCTGCGGAACGGGGGGCCGTCCGGTCCTTCTCACCGGCTCGTGGCGCGGTCGGCGGCGGCGAGGCGGGCGAGGTAGGCGTTGTAGGCGGCCAGTTCGGCGTCGTCGTCGCGGCGGGCCCGCCTGTCGTGGCGGGTGGCGGTGCGCTGGTCGGCACGGGCCCACTGGACCACCAGCGCCAGCAGGACCAGGAGGGTGGGGACCTCGCTGAACGCCCAGGCGATGCCGCCGGCGGCGTTCTGGTCGGCGAGGACGGATACGTGCCAGCCCGCGGGCGGGTGCTTGAAGAAGCCGACGAGAGGCGTGCCGGCCATCATCACGGCGATGCCGAAGAAGGCGTGGAAGGGCATGCCGACGAACAGCTCCAGCATCCGTATGAGATGGGGCGGGCGTCGCGGGGCCGGGTCCACGCCCATGATGGGCCAGAAGAACAGCAGCCCGGTGGCGAGGAAGTGGGCCAGCATCCACTCGTGGCCCGGCCAGTTGCTCATCGCCCGGTCGAACAGCGGGGTGAAGTACAGCGCGTACAGACTGGCGATGAAGAGGGGCAGGGTGAAGAACGCGGACGAGGCGACCCGGGCGGCCCTGCTGTGCAGCAGCCGGGTCAGCAGTTCGCGGGGCCCGGTGCGACCGTGCCGTGCGGCCGGCAGGGCCCGCAGCGCGAGGGTGACCGGCGCGCCGAGCAGCAGCAGGACCGGCGTGAGCATGGACAGCACCATGTGCTGGACCATGTGGACGCTGAACAGCACCATGCCGTAGCCGCCGGCTTCGGTGCAGGTGACGGCCGCGGCGGTGAGCACGCCGGCCGTCCAGGCGACGGTCCTGCCGGGCGGCCAGGGATCGCCGCGCCGCCGCAGGCGGATCACGGCGGCCGCGTACAGCAGCAGGGCCAGCGCGCACAGCACCGGCTCGATGGGGACCGGTTGAGGGTGCCAGGCCAGCAGGCGGCCGAGGGTGGGCGGGTCCTGGGGCATCCACATGGGCCCGGACATGCCGGACCGGTTCATGCCGTGCATGGACGGCGTGCCGTCGGCGCCGGACACACCGGTGGCGAGGTTCACGGGGCCTCCTTTCCATCCCGGGCCGCTGGGGGTGCCGCGGGGGCACCCCCAGCGGCGGTGGGATCAGTTCGCGGGCTGGTAGGTGGCGGGCTTGACGGGTGCCTTGACGGTGACGGGTGCCGAGGTGGCGAAGGTCAGGTGGAGCGTGACGGTGTCGCCGACGGCGGGCCGGTCCCTCAGGTGCATCAGCATCAGGTGGTTGCCGCCGGTGCGCAGGTGGAGGGTGCCGCCCGCGGGTACGGGCAGCGACTTCACCGTGCGCATGGTGTTGTCGGCCGTGATGTCCAGGGTGACCATCGGTGCGAGGTCGCTGGTGACCCGGGTGAGCCGGTCGTCCGTTCCGCCGGTGTTGCGGACGGTGAAGTAGGCGGTGGCGGTGTCCGCCAGCACAGGCCGGGGCACGTACGCACCCGACACCTCCAGGTGCGGCGCTGCGTCCTCCGCGGCCGCCGGCGAGCTGCCCGAGCAGCCGCTGAGCGCGGCGGCTCCCGCGAGGGCCAGGGCGGCGACGGCCGCGGTCGTTGCGGTACGGCGGCTCATGACGAGGCTCCTCGGAGGATGCGGGGGAGATCGGTGGTGTACGTCCGCATGGACGTGCCGGAGGGGAACATGGCGTGCGCCTTGTTGTCGCCGGGGGAGAAGGCGAGGACCTCGGCGCCGTGGCTGACGGTGACGGTGCCGTCGGCGTGCCGCTCGGGAGGGGGCACGCCGATGCCGACGCTCCTGGCGGCCTTCTGCACGGCGGTGAAGTCGCCGGTGAGTCCGATGAAGCGGGGGTCGAAGGAGGCCAGCCACTTCTTCAGCGCGGCCGGGGTGTCGCGGTCCGGGTCGGTGCTGACGAAGACGACCTGGGGCCGGGCGGTGCCGTGCGGGAGCCGCTGGAGCGCGCCCGCGAGGTCGGCCATCGTGGTGGGACAGACGTCGGGGCAGTGGGTGTAGCCGAAGTAGAGCAGCAGGGGCCGCCCGGCTGTCCGCCGGACCAGGTCGTAGGGCTTGCCGTCCTGGTCGGTGAGGACCAGCCGGGGCTTGGCGAACGGGGTGTCGAACGCGACCGGGCCGGCCGGCGCCGACGCGGACGGCGAGGTCACGACAGCCGGGCGGCCGTCGCCGGGCGAATCGCCTCCGCAGCCCGTCAGCAGCAGTGCCGCTGCGGCGGCGAGACCGGCGGCGGCGAGGTGTCGATGCGTGTGCATGGGAATGAGTCCTTGCGTGCAGGTGCGACGAGGCCCGCGCGGGCGCGGGTGCCATCGCCTGGATCTGGTCGTCTGGCCGGTCCCCTAGGAAGGACCGGCCTCCTGAAGAAGAAGGAGTGGGGCGCCGCCCGTACACGGTCTCCACGCATCGCCGGCGCCGGGTGGCAGCCGTGGCCGCCGCGAAGCCTGCCGGGGCGGCGGAGCACCGGAGGCCGGCACAGGACGGCGCGGGCGCCGGAGCACCGGCGGGGGGAACGACGGTCGGCGCCCGGCGCTCATTGGTCCCCGGACGCGTCGTTGCCCCCCAGCCCGGTGCGGCCGCGGGTGCGCGGGCCGACGTCCCGCGGACGGGCGCAGGGGCGTGCCCTAGCGCCGTCCCGAGCCGGTGGGCACCTGCACGGCGGACCGGGACGGCCGCTGCGTCAGGCGTGGAGGTGAGGTGTTTCAGGCGGGGCAGTGAGCGGCGGGCGGCCCGCGCCGGACCAGATGGTGCCGTACATCGGTCGATCCGGCGTGCCCGGCCTTCTCCGGCGGACGGGCGAGACGCGCGGCGCGGCGTGCCGCGTCGGCGGCACCGGCCAGGCTCGCCGACAGCACCGTGGCGCCCGAGAACAGGCGGGGGAGCGCCACGGCCACGGGCAGCACCGCAAGCGCCCAGACAGCCAGCTCGACCCGCCAGAGCAGCAGACCGAGCGACAGGGCCGCCGCGGCGTGCGCGGCCAGCATGCCGTTCGAGGGAATCAGGCTCATCGCCTGGTGTGGCATGCCGCCGGTGGCTTTGGGCATGCCGGCCGCGGCCGCGGGGTCGACTCCGTGCGCACGCAGCAGGTGGACGGCGCGCGCCGCGCTCGCGCCGTCGGAGGTGGTTCCACCGCACAGCAGCCCGCGCCCCAGCTCTGCTGCCGAGGCGTGCCCTCCGGCCGGCCGCGGTGCGCAGGCGAGGCAGAACAGTACGTGCAGACCGAGTTGCCCGGCGAAGAGCGCGGGCACGATGGTCCGCGGTGAGCGCCGTCCCCCGGCTAGCGGGGCCGCGACGCCCGTGACGGCCAGCCACCCCGCGACCAGCGCCAGGGCCCCGGGCACGTCGGCGCCGGCGAGGCAGTGCCCGAGCGCCGCCAGCGAGACGCAGACCGCGGCGAACACCGCGGCCCGCAGGAATCTCAGCTCGATCGGCGCCCGCGCGGGTGGTTCCATGACGCGCCCATGATGGCACTCTGCCCGAAATGGGGCTACAGGGTGGCCGGCGGGGGAGGCCTGTGTCGGGGACTGGTAACCCGTCTTTCCCGGTTCCGGGATGGTGGGCGAGAGCGGCATGCGGATCACCCCCCTGGGACGGAACCGAGGGGGTGTGGATGGCGGCCGCCGTCAGCCGGGGCACCGCGTGGAGGAGCGCGTGCTCGGCCCCGACGGCGGGGGTACGTGACCATTCCGCGCAGGGCACGTAAGGAGGAACGGAAGAATAAGCGGGAAACGAAGCCCTGGAACGTCCTGGAGGTTCAGACGTTCGTCCGTGGCGTCAGCGGAGAGCGGCTCTACGCTCCGCTTCTGCTGTCCCTCATGGGAACTGCGTCCGGCTGCAGTCTGCGGACTCCGATGGAAGGACCTCGACCTGGACAACGCCACGATTACCATGGCCAACACACGGACGATGATGGGAAATCGGTACGTGGTGGAGAAGGACACCAAGTCTCTGGCCGGCGAACGGGAGCTTCCGCTGCCGGCTCCGGTGCTGGCTGCTCTCAAGTCGTTCAAGGCTCGACAGGCCGAGGAGAAGCTGGCCCTCGGCGAGGCTTATATCGACTCCGGCTACGTCCTGGTGCATGAGACCGGAGGAGCCTTCACGATCAAGCAACTCCGCCGACGCGCGTACCGGCTCATGTCGATCCTCGGCCTCCGTCGAGTCCGTCTCCACGACGCTCGTTCGTCGTGCCTCACGTACCTGGCCAACAAGGGAGTGCCAGATCACATCCTTGCGCGGTGGGCTGGGCACACGAACGTGAAGACCACCAAGAAGTGGTACGTGAAGCCGGATGTCGCGGATCTTCGCGACGCCGCAGCAACCTGGGATGGACTGCACGGGGCTGCAACGGAGGGGCAAGTGTGAGCCCGAGGGTCTACCAGGCGACTCTTGCCTGGGCTCGGGGGTGCCACCACGCGCGATACTGCAATCCGAACCCGGTGCGAGCCGTGACCAAGGAGGAAGCTCTTGGCCGCAGGGATCGGGAGAAGGTGTACCCGGAGCATCCGCTGTCGGCATGGTCACGGCTCACGCTGGGGAACACGGACCTGGACCGTCGAGGGTTCCGGCGACGCCGGGCCCGTCGTAGCGACAGGGGCAAGAGACGTTACCTTCGCACCAGTGATGTGAGATTTCGTGATAGATGAGAGGGTCAGACGGGTGAGCGAGACAGTGCCGAACACCCTGCAATACCGCTTCGACGGGCCACAGGAGGCTCCGATCCTGGTCCTGGGTCCCTCTCTGGGTACCACATGGCACATGTGGGACCGGCAGATCCCGGCTCTGACCGAACAGTGGCGGGTGCTCAGGTTCGACCTGCCCGGCCACGGCGGGGCCCCCGCGCACGCCACCGACTCCGTCGCCGAGCTGGCGGCCCGGTTGCTCGTCACGCTCGACGGGCTCGGCGTCCAGCGCTTCGGCTACGCGGGTTGCGCGCTGGGTGGCGCGGTCGGCGCCGAGCTGGCGCTGCGGCACCCGGACCGGATCGCCTCCCTCGCGCTGATCGCGGCCTCGCCCCGGTTCGGCACGGCGGACGAGTTCCGGCAGCGCGGCGTGATCGTCCGCACCAACGGCCTGGACCCGATCGCCCGGACCGCGCCCGAGAGGTGGTTCACGCCGGGCTTCGCCGCGGCCCAGCCCGCCATCACCGAGTGGGCCGTGCAGATGGTGCGCACCACCGACCCCGGCTGCTACATCGCCGCCTGCGAGGCGCTGGCGACCTTCGACGTGCGCTCCGAACTCGGCCGGATCGAGGTGCCCACCCTGGTGCTCGTCGGCTCCGAGGACCAGGTCACGGGTCCCGCACAGGCCCGCACCCTGGTCGCCGGTATCCCCGACGCCCGGCTCGCCGTGGTGCCCGGCGCGTCCCACCTGGCCCCGGTGGAGGCGCCCGTGGCCGTCACCGACCTGCTGGCGCACCATTTCTCCACCGCGTGGCAGCTCCCCCCGGACATCTCCACCACGGGACAGTTCGCGATTCCGCCGAGCCCGGTGAAGCCCGTGCTCGTCCCGCCCCCGGCCGCCCCCGTTGCCGAAATAGCCCCGCCCCGCGATCCCCAGCCGCAGGTGGCGGACGCGTCCGACGCCCACCAGGCGGGGTCCAAGGTGCGCCGCGAGGTCCTCGGTGACGCGCACGTCGACCGGGCGCTGGCCGAGGCCGACGAGTTCTCCGAGGACTTCCAGAACTTCCTCACCCGCTATGCGTGGGGGGAGATATGGAACAGACCAGGCCTGGACCGCCGCACCCGCAGCTGCGTCACGCTGACCGCGCTCGTGGCGGGCGGCCACGTCGACGAGCTCGCCGTCCACCTCCGCGCGGCCCTGCGCAACGGCCTCACCCCGCTGGAGATCAAGGAAGTCCTCTTGCAGGCCGCCGTGTACTGCGGGATCCCGGCCGCCAACAGCGCGTTCAAGGTGGCGCAGAAGGTGATCCGCGAGGAGACCACCCCGGAGAAGTGATCCGCGGGCGGAGCACCACGGGGGTGGTGTGCGACGGTGAGCACCTCGCGCGGGACACGTCTTTCGTGGCCGACCCCGCACCCGCCCGGCGCGGCGGCGGCATAGCAGGATGGTGCGCATGGATCTCACGAAGAAGTCGCACGCCTGCGTCCGCCTGGAGAAGGACGGCAGGACGCTCGTCATCGACCCGGGCGGCTACAGCGAGGAGGACGCCGCCGTCGGCGCGGACGCCGTGCTGATCACGCACGAGCACCCCGACCACTTCGACGAGGGCCGGCTGCGTGCCGGACTCGACGCCAACCCGGCCGCCGAGGTCTGGACCCTGCGCTCGGTCGCCGACCAGGTCTCCGCGGCCTTCCCCGGCCGGGTGCACACGGTCGGGCACGGGGACGCGTTCACGGCCGCGGGATTCGACGTCCAGGTGCACGGCGAGCTGCACGCGGTGATCCACCCGGACATCCCGCGCATCACGAACGTCGGCTTCCTCGTCGACGAGGCGGTCTTCCACCCCGGCGACGCGCTCACCGTCCCCGGCGCCCCGGTCGACATCCTGCTGCTGCCGGTGCACGCTCCCTGGAACAAGCTCTCCGAGATCGCCGACTACGTGCGCGAGGTGGGCCCGCGGGTCACCTACGACGTGCACGACGCGCTGCTCAGCGACCTGGCACGGCCCACGTACGACCGCCTGCTCGGCTCGCTGGCCGGCGCGGACCACCAGCGCCTCGCCCCCGGAGGCAGCACGCGGCTCTGACGCGCGTGCGGAGGCGCCCGGTCCGGATACGGCTCGGGAGGTACCGGCTCAGGCGGGCCGGATGCGGACCGGGAGGGGCTGTCGTAGGGGCCCGGTAGGTTGGGCTCCATGCGCATCGCCACCTGGAACGTGAATTCGATCACCGCCCGCCTCCCGAGGCTGCTGGCCTGGCTGGAGAGCAGCGGCACCGATGTGCTCTGCCTCCAGGAGGTCAAGACCACCGCCGAGCAGTTCCCGTCGGCCGAGCTGGCGGAGCTGGGCTACGAGTCCGCCGTGCACGCCACCGGCAGGTGGAACGGCGTGGCGGTCGTCTCCCGCGCCGGCCTCGCCGACGTGGTCCGCGGCCTGCCGGGCGACCCCGGGTACGACGGCGTCGAGGAGCCCCGCGCGATCTCCGCGACGTGCGGCCCGGTCCGCGTCTGGTCGGTCTACGTGCCCAACGGCCGCGAGGTGGAGCACCCGCACTACGTCTACAAGCTCCAGTGGTTCGAGGCCCTGCGGGCCGCGATCGCGGGCGACGCCACGGGCGGCCGCCCGTTCGCGGTGATGGGCGACTACAACGTGGCCCCGACCGACGACGACGTCTGGGACCGCGCCGTCTTCGAGGGCTCCACGCACGTCACCCCGGCGGAGCGCGCCGCGCTGACCACCCTCCGCGAGGCGGGCCTGTCCGACGTGGTCCCGCGCCCCCTCAAGTACGACCACCCGTACACGTACTGGGACTACCGCCAGCTCGGCTTCCCCAAGAACCGCGGCATGCGCATCGACCTGGTCTACGGCAACACCCCGTTCGCCAAGGCCGTCACGGACGCCTACGTCGACCGCGAGGAGCGCAAGGGCAAGGGCGCCTCGGACCACGCGCCCGTCGTCGTCGACCTGGAGGTGTAGGAGCCCTTCCCGGCCCGCCCCCGCGCGGCCCCTCAGGGCACCAGCAGCCGGGGGTCCACCGCGTCGGCCAGCGCCGTGTAGCCGGCGTCGGAGGGGTGCAGGTGGTCGCCGCTGTCGTAGGCGGGCAGCAGCCGCGTCGGGTGCTCCGGATCCCGTAGCACCCGGTCGAAGTCGAGGACGGCGTCGAAGCCCCCGTCGCCCGCGCGGAGTGCGCTGTTGACCGCGGTGCGCTCGGCGTCGGCCGCGGCCGTGCACATCCGCTCGCCCTCGCAGGGCGCGATGGTGGCGGCAAGCACCCGAAGTCCGTGGGCGTGCGTCCGGGCCGCGATCTCCCGCAGCCCGGCGAGCACCTGCTCCGCGGTGCCGCCCCAGCGGACGTCGTTCACCCCCTGGAAGACCACGACGGTGCGCACCGACGGCTGCGCCAGCACGTCGCGCTCCAGCCGGTGCAGGGCGCTCACCCCGCCCACGTCGGTGGATACACCGTCGCCCGGATAGCGGTCGGTGACCACGCGGTTCGCCGAGATGCCGGCGTTCAGCACGCCGAGCCGGGGCACCGCCCCCTGTGCCCGCAGGCGGGCGGCGAGCAGGTCGGGCCAGCGGTGGTTGGTGTCCGGGAGGGACTTCTCGCCGTCGGTGATGGAGTCACCGAGCACCACCAGCGAGCCGGGCCCGCCGCTCACCTCCACTCCGGCGAGCAGCGGCCAGGTCGTCAGGGACGAGGTGTACGCGTCGGGGCCGGCATCCGCGGCGTGGTCGCCCGGCCCGCTGACGTAGGACTTCTGGACGGCGAGGCTGTGCAGCGGGAGCGCCGCCACGGTGTCCGGAAGGTGGAAGCTCACCAGGAGGTTGCCGCCCGCAGGTACGGGAAAGCGCAGCGGATCGCTGAACACCTGCGCGCCCGCGGCCAGGACCGTGCCGGCCGCGCCGCCGAACGTCACCGGCACCGGTGCCCCACGGGGCGTGGCACCCGCCGCCTGCACGGCGACGGTCGCGCTCGCCACCCGCACCGGCGAGGCCGCGAAGGTGTTGTCGAAGCGCAGCCGCACCCGCGGCCCGCCCGCCGAGGTGTGCACCACCAACCGCAGCGTGCGGTCCGTCCAGGGCCCCACGGCCGGCAGCCCCGAGGTGGCCGCCGACCAACTGCCCGTCCAGCCGGTGCCGGGCTCCCGCACGGAGGCGGCGAAGACGTGCAGGTCCGGGCCGTTGTCGCGGGGCAGCACCACGGAGGCCACGGTGCGCCGGCGGTCGATCGGCACCAGCACCGGGTACAGCTTCGCCGGGCCGGCCAGCGGGCCCGCGGGGGTGTGCACGCGGGGGAGCGCCACCGCCTTGGTGGCGAGCGGTCCGGTGCGCCAGTCGGGTGCGGCCAGCTCGAACGAGCCGCGGGAGCCGTCGCGGTAGCGGACCTCTCCGGTGCCGCCTGCCGTCCCGGTGCCCGCCGCGCCGCCCGTGTCCGGCTCCGTGCCCGCCACCAGGAAGGCGAGGGCGTCGCCCCGGCCGGCCAGCAGGACCCGCTGGCCGTCGGCGACCACGTTGTCCGGCTCGCCGGGCGCGCGGCGCGGCCAGGTGAGCCGGGCCCGGTCCAGGGTGAGGTGCACGCCGGGTGTCCAGCCCGCGGCGGCCAGGTCCTCCGCCGGCAGCGAGCGTCCGGCACCGTCGAAGTCGGCCGCGTCCGGGTGGCCGGCGTCGCTGACCGCACGGTTGTCGAAGAGCCGCTCCAGCGGCACCGGCCGGCCCTGGGCGCCGCCGCCCATCGCACCGCCGCCCACCGCACCGTCCCGGGCGGCTGCGGGCCCCGCCGCGAGCAGCAGCGGCAGCACCAGCACGAGCGGGACGGACAACGCGAACAAGGCTGCCGGACCCGCGACATGTCGGCGCACCACCGACTCCTCCCGTTCGACCCGAGACGTTCGACCCCGAGATGTCCGACCCGGGATGACAGTGCGCCGCGCGGCACCGGCGGATGTCCGTGGCCTGCGCCCGATACGGCCCGCACCGAGCGTACGGCGCGGGGGCCGCGCCGGGAACGGGAAAGGCGCGAGTGGCCCTCCTGGGGCCCGCCCATCACATCCCCACGGCCTGCCCACCGCGTCCGCATGCCGCCCGGCCTTCCTCACACCCGGTCACACCTCCACGCGCGCGCCTGGTGGTGTACGCACGCGTGCGGATGCCACGCTGGGTCATATGAACATCCCTTTCCTGGGCAAGTGGCGCTTGGGTCGGCCCACGAACGGGGGCGAAGGGCTCGCGGCCGCGTTCGAGAACGATCCCGATGCGGTGACCGGCCTGTTCTCCGAGTGCGAGCTGCTCCGCTCGCAGGCGGCCGCGGCGGGTCTGGAGCTCGACGACTCCGCCGCCTCCCTTGACGCGCTCGACCAGCTGCTGCCGCGCTGGCGGGACGACCCCGAGCTGGCGCCCTGGCTCGGCAACGACGCGGGGCTGTATCTCGGCACCGTCATCGTCCGCCACGTCCCCGGCGCCGCCTGGCACGTGTGGCCCGCCGGGCAGGCCGTGGTCAGGCTGCCCTCCGGACGGGAGATCCACGTGGTGGAGGAGGGGCTCGACTGGGCGGTCAGCGGCAGCCCGGAGCTCTACCGGATCTACGCGGAGGCGTCGGAGGACTGAGCGCCCCGATTCCGGGCGTGGACGGGCCCTGACGCCGGTAGTACCGGCAAAGCAGACAAAAGAGAACAAATACGGTTAATGATCGTCAGCGCGTGTCCGCCGATAAGTGCCCTGACGGGACGGATAGTTTGCGGGGGCCGATACAGCGGAAAGGCGGGTGGGGCCGGGCATGGCCGGCGGGGCAGCCGGAGATCACTCTTCGCAGAGCAGGACCGACCCTTGGGACGGACGGCCGGCGCGAGGAGAAGGTCAGCTGCGCACCGGACGGGCTGTGCTCGCTCGCAGGGCGGGGCGACCGTGTCGACGAAAGGGACGAGACGGTGCTCGGCCGGTACGTCGTAGGCCTTGGAGAACAGCTCCAGGTCCACTCCGGACGGCGTGCCCGGCGTCTGCCCGCACGACCGCGTTCGGCACGGGTCGCACCTGCCCGCCGGGGCAGGGCGGCACCCCCGTGGCCGGGTGACCGGACGGGGCGCCGTCCCCTCGGCGTGCGGGGCGTTGCGGGTCGTGGTCCGTCAGGACGCACGGTGGGACTTGCGCGGTGCGGGCACCTCGGTCTGCGCCGTGCGGGTGACGTCCGCGACTAGCTCGACGACGTCCGGTCCGTAGGCGGAGGAGTTGACGACCTTCAGCAGCAGGACGAAGGAGCCCGTGCCGTACTTGCGCGCCAGGCGCTCGTGGTTGCGGGCGAGGTAGCGCGTGGCCGCCTGGTTGGTGGTGGCCCGCTGCCCGCAGAACAGGAACACCGGCCGGGTGGTGTGCCCCTGGTCCGCGGTGAGCCGGGCCAGCAGCGCGTACTCGGACTTGCCCGACTCGATCCGGTACCGCTCGTTGCCGATCTGGAAGGACCCGCGGTCCGCCGCCGGTTCGGGGTCGGTGGCGACCCGTATGCCGGGCAGCATGGACGCCAGATGCGCGGCCACCCGCCGGTTGGACGCCGGGCCGCCGATGCAGAACTCGGTGCGGTCGCCGAAGCTCTGCTGGACCGCGTCGTGGGCGACGACCTGCGGGTGGGCGCCACAGTCCTTGATCAGCGGGGACAGTTCCAGCAGCGCGAAGACGTCGTGCCGTGTCACGGTCAGCTCGGGGCTGCCGGCCTCGCGGCCCACCACCAGCAGCGACTCCGCGTTCGCGGGTAGCCCGAAGAAGGCCTGCCTGCGGTGGAGTTTCCGCTTCCACAGGTAGGTGCGGGCCAGCCAGCCGAGGGCGGCGCAGAGGGCCGCCGCCACCACACCCAGGACGATGTTGCGCAGGTCGTCGTTCATGGCCGCGCATGCTAGCGCCCCGACAGGCAACGTTCACCCCGTCGCGACGCCCGGCACGCACTCTCGCCGCGCCGGCCGAAAGCCCAAGTGCATCCAGTACGACGGCTTCCGGCCGGCACGCCGAGAGCACGCACCGAACGCCGCTTCTCCACGGGCAAACGTTGCCTGCCGGGGCACTAGCGGTCGCAGGTAACGGCGTTCGGTGTTCGAGGGCTCCTGGCATGAGCATGGGCAGAGGGTTACGCTGCGCGCACTGTTGCCCTGTGGAGGTGTGTATGCGTCGCCCGGTTGCACGGAATCTTTCGATCCTGACTGCTCTGGCTGCTGCCTTTGCCGTCGGGGCCGCCGCGCCACCACCGTCCTCAGCACCTCCGTCGAGCCCCGCGGCGTCCGCGGCAACGGCCAAGCAACCGGTCGCCGTCGGCTACGGCGGCGCGGTCTCCAGCGTGGACGCGGACGCCACCGCGGCCGGCATCGAGATCCTGCGCAAGGGCGGCAACGCGGTCGACGCCGCGGTCGCGACCGCCGCCGCCCTCGGCGTCACCGAGCCCTACTCGGCCGGCATCGGCGGGGGCGGCTACTTCGTGTACTACGACGCGCGCACCCACCGCGTGCAGACCATCGACGGCCGGGAGACCGCGCCGCGCACCGCCGACAAGGGACTCTTCCTGGAGGACGGCAAGCCGCTGCCGTTCGCCGACGCGGTCACCAGCGGCCTGAGCATCGGCACTCCGGGCACCGCCGCGACCTGGCAGACGGCGCTCGACCGGTGGGGCACCAGGAACCTGGGCAGCGTGCTGAAGCCGGGCGAGCGCCTCGCCAGGGACGGCTTCACCGTCGACCAGACCTTCCGCACCCAGACCGAGGGCAACGAGGACCGCTTCAAGGACTTCCCCGCCACCGCGGGGCTCTTCCTGCCCGGCGGCCAACTCCCCGCGGTCGGCAGCACCCTCAAGAACCCCGACCTCGCCCGCACCTACGAGGAGCTGGGCCGCAAGGGCACCGGCCTCCTCTACGACGGCGACCTGGGCAGGGACATCGTCCGGGCGGTGAACAAGCCGCCGGTCGACCCGGCCTCCGACCGGGTGGTGCGCTCCGGCGACCTGTCCGTGCGTGACCTCGCGGACTACCGCGCCAAGGTGCAGGCACCCACCGAGACCGGCTACCGGGGACTCGACGTCTACTCGATCGCGCCCTCGTCCTCGGGCGGCACCACCGTCGGCGAAGCGCTCAACATCCTTGAGGACACCGACCTCTCCAAGCTGTCCGAGACGCAGTACCTGCACCACTACATCGAGGCCAGCCGGATCGCGTTCGCGGACCGCGGGCGCTGGGTGGGCGACCCCGCCGTCGAGGACGTACCCACCAAGCAACTGCTCTCGCAGCGGTTCGCCGACTCGCGCGCCTGCCTCATCAAGGACGACGCGGTGCTCACCAGCCCCCTGGCGCCCGGTGACCCGCGCCACCCGGCGGACTGCGCGAACGGGGGCAAGGCCGCCCCGACCGGCTACGAGGGACAGAACACCACCCACCTGACGGTGGCCGACAAGTGGGGCAACGTCGTCTCCTACACGCTGACGATAGAGCAGACCGGCGGCAGTGCCATCGCGGTGCCCGGCCGGGGGTTCCTGCTCAACAACGAGCTGACCGACTTCGACTTCGCCCCGGCGAACCCCGCGGTGCCCGACCCCAACCTGCCCGGCCCCGGCAAGCGCCCGCGCTCGTCGATCTCCCCGACCATCGTGCTCGACCGGCACCACCGGCCCGTGGTCGCGCTCGGCTCGCCGGGCGGCGCCACCATCGTCACGACCGTGCTGCAAACCCTGATCGGGTTCCTCGACCGGGGCCTGCCGCTGGACGACGCGATCGCCGCGCCGCGGGCCAGCCAGCGCAACGCCGCCACCACCGAGTTGGAGCCCGGTCTGTGGAACAGCCCGGAGCGGGCGGCGCTGGAGGCGCTCGGGCACAAGTTCACCCAGAATCCGGAGATAGGTGCCGCTACGGGGGTGCAGCGGCTGGCAGACGGGCGGTGGCTTGCCGCCGCCGAACCGACTCGCCGGGGCGGCGGGGCTGCGGCGGTGGTCTTGCCGGCACCCTGACCTCGCCGGGTCGTCGCGGTTCCTCACGGGGCGCGGAGGTCTGTGCGCGCACGCCGCCTGGTGCCCGGTGGGTGTTCCGGTCGGCTTCCGGCCACTTGCCGCTGGGGGGTGTTCGCGCAGTTCCCCCGCGCCCCTTTTTGGCGGGGCTGCGCCCCGATCGCCGTTCGGGCGGGGTGGTTGCGGCTGTGTCCTGACCATCTGCCGGTGGGGGTTGCTCGCGCAGTTCCCCGCGTCCCTACAGGGCGGGGCTGCGCCCCGATGAGGGGCGCGGGGAACCGTGCTGACCAGCCACGACGCAACCGTCGAGTCGCCACCGGGCCGAAGGGGCAGTCTCTGCCGTGTCCGAACCGCCGCCCGCGCCCCCTGAGTGGGCTGGGGCGCAGCCCCGTCCTCTGAGGGGTGCGGGGAACTGCGCGAGCAACCACGATGTGCCGTCAGGTCGCGGCCCTCGTAGAGGGGCAGATGCGGTCGATGCCGGCCGTGGGCCGGATCGCTTACAGCGCCGTCAGGATGCGCGGGCCCGCCTCCGTGATGGCCACCGTGTGCTCCGCGTGGGCCGCTCGGGAACCGTCGTCCGTGACGAGGGTCCAGCCGTCCGGGGCGGGGTGGTAGCCGTCGCGGCCGCTCGCGATCAGCATGGGCTCTATCGCCAGGACCATGCCCTCGCGGAGCGGGAAGCCGCGGCCGGGCCTGCCCTCGTTCGGGACGTCCGGGTCCTCGTGCATCCGGCGGCCGACGCCGTGGCCGCCGAAGCCGTGCGGCACGCCGTAGCCGGCGGCGCGGCAGACCGTGCCGACGGCGTGCGAGATGTCGCCGATGCGGTTGCCCACCACCGCCGCCGCGATGCCCGCCTCCAGGGCGCGCTCGGCCGTCCGGATGAGCCGCTCGTCCGCGGGGCGCGGGCTGCCCACGATCATGCTCACCGCCGAGTCGCCGACCCAGCCGTCCAACTCCGCGCCGAAGTCCGCCGAGAGCAGGTCGCCGTCGCGCAGCCGGTAGTCCGTCGGGATGCCGTGCACGATCGCGTCGTTGACGGACGTGCACAGGACCGCCGGGTACGCCGTGGGCGCGAAGCTCGGGCGGTAGCCCAGGAAGGGGGACGTGGCGCCCGCGGCGCGCAGCACGTCGTGCGCGATCGTGTCGAGCTCCAACAGGGAGACGCCCACCGCCGCCGACTCCCGTACCGCCGTCAGGGCCTGGGCGACGACCCGGCCGGCCTCGCGCATCGCGTCGATGGACGCGGCTGTCTTCAGTTCCACCATGCCAATTACTATACCGGTATTGAAATGGGGTGCTGCGGCTACACTGCCCCCATGGTGCGAACCCCCCTGACCCCCGAGGAGCGCGAGCGCGGCGAGCGTCTCGGCCGGCTGCTGCGTGCCGCACGCGGTGAGCGCAGCATGGTGGAGGTCGCCGCCCGTGCGGGGATCTCCGCGGAGACCCTGCGCAAGATCGAGACCGGCCGCGCCCCCACGCCCGCCTTCTTCACCATCGCCGCCCTCACCGCGGTGCTCGGGCTGTCGATGGACGAGCTGGCGGCCCGCTGCGCCCTGGTGCCTGAGCCACTTTCCCTGCCCTTGCCCGTGCGCATGGCCGGATAGTCGTTTCCGCGCATTCACGTCGGTGTCGGAGCCCTGGCCGAAAGACGCGCGTAGCGTGTTCGTAACATGAGGGGTGTTGGCTACCCCTGCCTTTGGGTTCGTCGACGGAGGCGGTCGTGACGTCTGTGGATCGACTCCCGCATCAGGTGAGGGAGTTCGCCGCCTACCTGGACACGTTGCTGTCGTACCTCGACCAGCGCTCCGGGTGGTGCGCGGTTTTCTGGGGCCGGGACCCGGAGGGGATGCAGGTCTGCCTCGACGGGCATGAGGTGCCGCCCTGGGACGTGGTGGAGGCCCTGCTCCAGGACCTCGCCGCGAGCCGCGGCGCCGAGTTCGCCGCGCAGCAGACGGCGCATGCGCGGGCGCTGCACACCGCCTCGATCGCCGCCCACGACGCGCTGCCCGGCGGCCGCGACCGCCTCGGCGACCGGCTCGACATGATGCTCGACGAGCAGCGCCGCGCCGGCGCGCGCGGCGCCGACCTCACCCAGCGGCTCCGGGACGCGGACCTCAACGGTGCCGAAGCGCTCCGGCGCGAGCTGGCCTGGACCCTGGACGACCAGGCACGCGCCAGCGCACGCTGCACGGAACTCCGCGCCCGCATCGCACGCCTGGACGCCCCCGGCGGCATGGGGGAGGACGGGGTGTCCGGCCCCCCGGGACCGCATGGGCGGAGGGTGGAGACGGACCGGGGAGGTCCCGCGGGCGAGGCGGATTACGGTGGCCCTGGGGGCATGGCTTCCGGTGGTCCCGGTGGTCCCGGTGGTCCCGGTGGTCCCGGTGGTCCCGGTGGTCCCGGTGGTCCCGGGGGCGCGGCGGGTGCCGCGGGCCCTCCACGCGCCGCTGCCGCAGCGCCCCCGCTCCGGGAGCGGCCGCGTGGCGCGCGGTTCGCCGGCAGCCCCGAGGACGACACGGACGCCGGGCGGCCGGCCGGGGTGCCCACGGTGGAGCCGCCGGCGGCTGGGGCGCCCCGTGGCGCCAGGTTCGCGGGCAGCCCGCAGCCGGCGCCCCAGGCGGCGCCTCGGCCCGCGCCGCAGCCCGCGTCCCGGCCCGCGCCGGGTGCCGCTGCCGAGAGCCAGGAGGAGCGGGAGGTCGCCGAGACCGTCGCCGCGCTCCACCGGCTGCGTGCCGAGGGCCGGGGCGGCGAGGCCCACATGGTGCTGGTCGACCTGGCCTTCTGGCCGGTCGGGCGGTTTCCGCTGCTCGCCCGGGAGCTGGGCCGCGCCGGGCTCACGGCCGACTGGTCCACCCTGCTCTGGGAGGCAGCCTCGCTGCCCATCGGCCGCCTGGTCGCCCTCGCCGACACGCTCATCGCGGGCGGCCTCGCCGACGACGGCGGCAGCCTGCTGCGGCAGGGCGTGACACGCTCGCCCGGCGAGGTCGGCGACGCCATGCTCGCGCTGCTCGACGAGGGGCGCGACCGTGAGGCCCGTGCGCTGCTCGACGCCTGTGTCCGGGTGCGGAGCCCGGAGGATGCGGCGCGGTGCGCCCAAGGTGCCCCGGGCCGCTTGGTTCCGCTCCTGTCGAAGGCCGCGGAGGCGGTCTCGGACGCCTGCCACCGCGACCTGGTGCACGCTCTCCGCGTGGCGGGCCTCACGGGTTGACCCGCGCCCCTTGATCAGGGCGAGGCGCCGTCCTGAAGGGGCGCGGGACTGTGTCGATTTGCGGCTCCGCCGCGTGGACGCGAGCAACCAGCCACCGACCGGTGGTCCGGATGCGGCAGAGACTGCCCCCTTGGGAAGGTGACGACCTGACGGTGTCGTCGTGGCTTATCGCTCCCTCACTGCCTTGAGGACGTGGGAGGTACCCCCACCCCGCGCCCCTGGGTAGGCCGGGGCGCAGCCCCACATGCGGGGCGCGCTCCTGGGCAGGCCGGGGCGCAGTCCCATGTAGAGGCGCCCAAGGGCGAGCCGGGGCGCAGCCCCACATACAGGACGCCCCCAGGTGGGCCGGGGCGAAGCCCCGCGCCGGCGCACCCCGCCGTCACCCGCACGGGTGTGAATCGTGATCGACCCGGCCGGTTCACGGCGATGGTCTTGCCCCGTCTGAGCATGGGGTTTACGTTCGACCCTCTACCCTGCCTCTACAGGCGTAGACGCTTCCCCGCTGCCTCACGGGAGTGGGGGACACCGCCATGCTCTGACGTCTCGGCTCTGACGTCTCGTCGAAGGAGCAGCTCATGGCCACTGTCGTACGTGCCGCCCTGGTCCAGGCGACCTGGACGGGCGACACCGAATCCATGATCGCCAAACACGAGGAACACGCCCGCGAGGCGGCGCGCCAGGGTGCGCGGATCATCGGCTTCCAGGAGGTCTTCAACGCCCCGTACTTCTGCCAGGTGCAGGAGCCGGAGCACTACCGCTGGGCCGAGCCCGTGCCGGACGGGCCGACCGTCCGCCGCATGCAGGCGCTGGCCCGCGAGACCGGCATGGTGATCGTCGCCCCGGTCTTCGAGATCGAGCAGTCCGGTTTCTACTACAACACCGCGGCCGTGATCGACGCCGACGGCAGCGTCCTCGGCATCTACCGCAAGCACCACATCCCGCAGGTCAAGGGCTTCTGGGAGAAGTACTACTTCAAGCCGGGCAACACCGGCTGGCCCGTGTTCGACACGGCCGTCGGCAAGGTGGGCGTCAACATCTGCTACGACCGCCACTTCCCCGAGGGCTGGCGGGCCCTCGGCCTGGCAGGCGCCCAGCTCGTCTACAACCCGTCCGCCACCTCCCGCGGCCTGTCCGCCTACCTGTGGCAGCTCGAACAGCCCGCCGCGGCCGTGGCCAACGAGTACTTCATCGCCGCCATCAACCGCGTCGGCCAGGAGGAGTACGGCGACAACGACTTCTACGGCACGAGCTACTTCGTCGACCCCCGGGGCCAGTTCGTGGGCGACGTCGCCGACGACAAGAGCGAGGAACTCCTCGTCCGCGATCTCGACTTCGGGCTGATCGACGAGGTACGCCAGCAGTGGGCGTTCTACCGCGACCGGCGCCCCGACGCCTACGAAGGGCTGGTACGGCCATGAACGAGCTGCATCGACGACACAGGGCGGTCATCCCGGACTGGGTCGCCCTCTACTACGCGGACCCGCTGGAGATCACCCACGGCGAGGGCCGGCACGTCTGGGACGCCGAGGGCAGGCGGTACCTGGACTTCTTCGGCGGCATCCTCACCACCATGACGGCGCACGCCCTGCCCGAGGTCACCAAGGCCGTCAGCGAGCAGGCCGGCCGGATCGTCCACTCCTCCACGCTCTACCTCAACCGGCCGATGGTCGAGCTGGCCGAGAAGGTGGCCGAGCTGTCCGGCATCCCGGACGCCCGGGTGTTCTTCACCACCTCGGGCACCGAGGCGAACGACACGGCGCTGCTGCTCGCCACCGGGTACCGGCGCTCCAACCAGATCCTGGCGATGCGCAACAGCTACCACGGCCGCTCCTTCGGCGCGGTCGGCATCACCGGCAACCGCGGCTGGTCCCCGACCAGCCTCTCCCCGCTCCAGACCCTCTACGTGCACGGTGGAGTGCGCAGCAGGGGCCCCTACGCCCACCTGTCCGACGCCGCCTTCACCGCGGCCTGCGTCGCCGACCTGGAGGACGTGCTCGGGCAGACCCGCGGGGGAGTGGCCGCCCTGATCGCCGAGCCCGTCCAGGGCGTCGGCGGCTTCACCGCCCCGCCGGACGGCCTCTTCGCCGCCTTCCGCGAGGTGCTCGACCGGCACGGCATCCTGTGGATCACCGACGAGGTGCAGACCGGCTGGGGCCGCACCGGCGACCACTTCTGGGGCTGGCAGGCGCACGCCGCCTCGGGCCCTCCGGACATCCTCACCTTCGCCAAGGGCATCGGCAACGGCATGTCCATCGGCGGCGTGGTGGCGCGCGCCGAGATCATGAACTGCCTCGACTCCAACTCCATCTCCACCTTCGGCGGCTCCCCCGTCACCATGGCCGCCGGCCTCGCCAACCTCGGCTACCTGCTCGACCACGACCTCCAGGCCAACGCCAAACGGATCGGCGAGCAGCTCATCACGCGCCTCCGCACCGGCCTCGCCGACCTGCCCGGGGTACGCGAGGTGCGCGGGCGCGGGCTGATGGTGGGCATCGAACTGGTGCGGCCCGGCACGGACGCCGCCGACCCGGACGCCGCGTCCGCTGCCCTCGAAGCGGCCCGCGAGGGCGGCCTGCTGATCGGCAAGGGCGGCGGGCACAACACCAGCGTGCTGCGCATCGCCCCGCCGCTGTCGCTGACGGAGGCGGAGGCGGAGGAGGGCGCGGAGATCCTGGTGCGCGCCCTCCGCGACGGCTGACCCCGCGCCGTGTGGGGGCCCGACGAGGGCCCCTGCTCGGCCGGCGGCCTCCACGACCGAACGGCCCCGCGGAACGGACCCCGCGGAACGGAACCGGCAGCGCGCGGCGGACACCTCGCCGTACCCCCAGCACACGCCCAGGCAGCAGGCAGCACCCCTCACCCAGGGAGCACCCATGACCCGTACCCTGATCCGCGGCGGGCTGGTCGTCACCGCCGCCGAAGAGACCCACGCGGACGTACTCATAGACGAAGGCCGCGTCGTCGCGCTCGCCGCGAGCGGCACGGACGTCGCCGAGGGCTGGCGTGCCGAGCGCACCCTGGACGCCACCGGCAAGTACGTCATCCCGGGCGGCGTCGACGCCCACACCCACATGGAGATGCCCTTCGGGGGCACCTACGCGTCCGACACCTTCGAGACCGGCACCCGCGCCGCGGCCTGGGGCGGCACCACGACCATCGTCGACTTCGCGGTGCAGAGCCGGGGGCACTCCCTGCGCGAGGGACTTGACACGTGGCACGCGAAGGCGGACGGCAAGTGCGCCATCGACTACGGCTTCCACATGATCCTGGCGGACGTCAACGAGTCGTCCCTGAAAGAGATGGATCTCCTGGTCGGAGAAGGTATTTCATCATTCAAATTGTTTACCGCCTATCCTGGGGTCTTCTTCAGTGACGACGGCCAGATCCTCCGCGCGATGCAGCGTGCCGCGGGCAACGGCGGGCTGATCATGACGCACGCGGAGAACGGGCTCGCCATCGACGTCCTGGTGGAGCAGGCCCTCGCCCGTGGTGAGACGGATCCGCGCTTCCACGGTGAGGTGCGCAAGGCGCTGCTGGAGGCGGAGGCGACGCACCGGGTGATCAAGCTGGCGCAGGTGGCGGGGGCGCCGGTGTACGTGGTGCACGTCTCGGCGCAGGAGGCGGTGGCGGAGCTGGCGAGGGCGCGTGACGAGGGTCTGCCGGTGTTCGGGGAGACCTGCCCGCAGTACCTCTTCCTGTCCACGGACAACCTCGCGGAGCCCGACTTCGAGGGGGCGAAGTACGTGTGCTCGACGCCGCTCAGGCCGCGGGAGCACCAGGCGGCGCTGTGGCGGGGGCTGCGCACGAACGATCTCCAGGTCGTCTCCACCGACCACTGCCCGTTCTGCTTCACCGGCCAGAAGGATCTGGGCCGGGGCGACTTCTCCAAGATCCCGAACGGGATGCCGGGCGTGGAGAACCGCATGGACCTCCTCCACCAGGCCGTCGTCGACGGGCACATCAGCCGCCGCCGCTGGATCGAGATCGCCTGCGCGGCCCCTGCGCGGATGTTCGGCCTGTACGGCAGGAAGGGCACGATCGCGCCGGGCGCGGACGCTGATGTGGTCATCTACGACCCGGTGGCCGAGCAGGTGATGTCCGCGGAGACCCATCACATGAACGTCGACTACTCGGCCTACGAGGGCAAGCGGGTCACCGGCCGCGTCGAGACGGTCATCTCCCGCGGGGAACTCGTCATCGACCAGCGGGAGTTCAAGGGCCGTGCGGGACACGGTGTTTTCCTCCCGCGTGGGGTCACCCAGTACCTCGGCTAGGAGACCAGCACCGCGGGCCTGGCTGGACAATTAGAAGGCCCCTCGAGCACCCGATGATGGCTGCCAAGCTGGCCATCCGCCATACAGCCTTCCGCCGCCGACTGCCGTCATGGGGAGGTGCGGAATGTTCTTGGCCGCAGGTTCGAGTCCCCCGCAGGAGTCACAAAACATGGCTGGTCGTGCGCAGGGCGCTGACCTGCGGGTTTGTGCCACGTTGATCGTGGAGGGAAGATCGCGACTCACCCCCGTCGACCCGGGAGCGAGGTTGTGAAAGAGTCCTGGCGGCCGCCCGCATACCGAGGAGAGGGGTCAGTTGTCGAGTGGACACAGGCTGGCGAGGAGCTCTCGGTGGGCTTCGACGGTCGGGGTCGGTACGGCATGAAGCCGGAAGAACGGCAGGGTGCCGATCTGCGCACAGACGTTGGAGACGGCCGCAGCGACACCCGACGCCTGATGAATAGGCCGCGGTTCCTGCGCGCGGCTTTCCCATTCGCGTATGAGTCCCAGGGCGTTCAGGTACCCGGCGAAGTCGGGGCTTGAGGCGAGCCGGAGTCGGCCGGACGTGGTGCGGGCGCAGAGGTGGCTCGGTGTGAGTTGGTATCTGTCGTCAGGACTCGACGCTCGGCCTCACTACTCGTCGATCGCTTTAAGCCGTCTTCGTGGGGGTGTGGGTGCGATCGTCGGGATCCGTCCCCCAACATGCGGACTTCTTCCACGGTTCCTGGGCACGGATGGCCCTTGCTCATCCTGATCGGCTGCCGGTGAGGGCCGGAGCTGTACCCCGCCTGCTCAGTGGAGGTGGTGTCTGAGTGCCGCGTGAGGGTCGGACCTGCCCGATGCGAGCCCGGGGTCGGTGTGGACGGTGGCGGCGGTCAGGCGGGGGACCGCGTGGATGAGGGCGTGTTCTGCTTCGGCGGCGATGGAGTGGGCGGCCTCGATGGTCAGGTGGGGGTCGACGATGATGTCGGTCTCGGCGCGCAGGGCGTGGCCGATCCAGCGCATGCGGACCTGACTGATGTCCTGGACGCCGTCGACGTTGCGCAGCGCGGTCTCGGCGCTGTCGATCAGCTTGGGGTCGACGGAGTCCATCAGGCGCCGGTACACCTCCCGGGCAGCGTCCTTGAGGACCATCAGGATGGCGGCGGTGATGAGCAGGCCGATGACGGGGTCGGCCCAGCGCCAGCCGATGGCGACGCCGCCGGCGCCGAGGAGGACCGCGAGGGACGTGAAGCCGTCTGTGCGGGCGTGCAGGCCGTCGGCGACCAGGGCGGCGGAGCCGATCTTGCGGCCGGTGCGGATGCGGTAGCGGGCGACCCATTCGTTGCCGATGAACCCGACGACGGCGGCGATGGCGACGGCCCACAGGTGGGTGACGTCGCGGGGGTTCAAGAGGCGGTCGACGGCTTCGTAGGCGGCCAGCGCGGAGGAGGCGGCGATGGTGAGCACGATGGCGATGCCGGCGAGGTCTTCGGCGCGGCCGTAGCCGTAGGTGTAGCGGCGGGTGGCGGCTTTGCGGCCGAGCAGGAACGCGATGCCCAGCGGTACGGCGGTCAGCGTGTCGGCGGCGTTGTGGATGGTGTCGCCCAGCAGCGCCACGGAACCGGAGATCGTGACGATGACCGCCTGGATCACGGTGGTCAGGCCGAGGATGCCCAGCGAGATCCACAGGGTCCGCAGGCCCTCGCGTGAGGTCTCCAGCGCGGAGTCGACCTTGTCCATCGCCTCGTGGCTGTGCGGGGTGACGAAGTGCGAGACCTGGTGCCGCAGATTCGACCACCACCCCGACCCGTGCGCGTGGTCATGATCGTGGTCGTGCCCGCCGTCGCCGTGATCGTGGCTGTGGCCGGGGTCCGCGGCGGTGGGGGCCTCGTCGTGGGTGTGGCCGCGGGAGGCGGCTCCGCCGTGGCTGTGCGCGGCCTTGCGCGCGGGCCGGCCGTCGCCGCCGTCGCCCGTGCCCTGGTCGTGATCGTGGGGGTGGTCGTGGCTGTGCGGCTCGTGGTGGGGCGTGTCGCTCACAGCGGCCACCTTCCGGCTTGTCGGTCGGGCTGGACTTCCGGGGTTCATCAAACCATTATGTGCGTATGGATGCACGCATGCACTTGTCAAGTGCGCACGATGAGCAACAGTCAGGCGACGGCGAACGCCTCGCGGTCGCGGTAGAGGTGCTGGGGCTGATGGCCGACCGCACCCGGCTGGCGCTCCTGCGGCGCCTGGGTGAGGGCGAAGCCGACGTCACCACACTGACCGAAGCCGCGGGTGGCGCGACCAGGACGTCGGTCAGCCAGCACCTGGCCCGGCTGCGGCTCGCCGGGCTGGTGACCACGCGCAAGGAAGGGCGCAGGGTCGTCTACGGGCTGCGGCACGGACACCTGCGACGCCTTGTCGGCGAAGCGCTGAACGTGGCCGATCACGAAGTCGGTCACCTGCCGCCCCATGCTTGACGTTTCCCTGCGTCGGCAGTCGGACCGATCGGCACCTCTGCCCGGCGAGCGGCCGGAGGGCCCGCATCCCTGGGCGTGGCGGCCTGTGGTGTCCTACCGGGTGGTGTTGATCGGATGCTCGCTCACGGGGGTGTCCGGCCGGGTGTCGGTCAGGCCCATCTGGAGATGCTCGATGTGGTAAAAGGCCTGATCCAGTAGTTCGGCGACGTGGTTGTCGTACAGGGCGTACATCACGGAGCGGCCCTTGCGGGTGCCTGTGACGAGGCCGAGGTTGCGTAGCAGGCGGAGCTGGTGGGAACAGGCGGACTGCTCCATGCCTACCTCGGCGGCCAGTTCGGTGGCGGGTAGCGGTCCTTGGCGCAGTCGGGCGAGGATCAGCAGCCGGGACGGGGTGGCCAGGGCCTGCAGGGTGGTGGCGATCTTGCCGGCGGTGGCCGCGTCCAGTGGGGCGCGCGGGATGGAACTGGCGGCGTTGCTGACTCCGTGACCCATGCCCTCTATGGTATCGACCCGATGCAATGCATGAATTCATCTTCATGTGTTCCTGTATGGTGGGAGCGATCGGAGCGGCTCCCGCAGAGAAGGGCATCGTGTCGATGTCGTCCACCATCACCGGCCCGGCACCTGATGCGGACGCGGTCCGTGACGCGCTGCCCCGGCGTCGTCGTACACGGATCTTCGCGCTGCCCGAGTCGCGCTGGGCGGCAGCCGCGTTGCTGCTGTTCCTCCTCGCGCTGCCCCTGTACCTGCTCGGCGCGCCTGCCTGGGCGTGGGGCCCGTTGTTCGCCCTCACCTACGTGACCGGTGGGTGGGAGCCCGGCTGGGCCGGGTTGCGGGCACTGGGGGAGCGGACTCTCGACGTGGATCTGCTGATGGTGGTCGCAGCCCTGGGGGCCGCCGCGATCGGTCAGGTTTTTGACGGCGCGTTGCTGATCGTCATCTTCGCCACCTCGGGCGCGCTGGAGGCCATCGCCACCGCGCGGACGGCCGATTCGGTGCGAGGGCTGCTGGATCTGGCCCCCGGGACAGCGAACAGGGTCACGGACGACGGTGCGGAGGAGGCCGTGCCCGGCGCCGACCTGGCGGTGGGCGACACGATCCTGGTACGCCCCGGTGAGCGCGTCGGGGCCGACGGGCGGGTGTTGGACGGGGCCAGCGAGGTGGACCAGGCCACCATCACCGGGGAGCCCTTGCCGGTGGTCAAGGAGCCTGGAGACGAGGTGTTCGCCGGTACGTTGAACGGCACCGGTGTCCTGCGGGTGAAGGTCGAGCGGGATCCGTCGGACTCGGTCGTCGCGAGGATCGTGGCCATGGTCGAGGAGGCGTCCGGGACGAAGGCGCCGACGCAGTTGTTCATCGAGAAGGTGGAGCAGCGTTACAGCCTGGGCATGGTGGCCGCCACCGTGGCGCTGTTCGCGGTGCCGCTGCTGTTCGGCGCGGCGTTGCAGCCCACGTTGCTGCGGGCGATGACCTTCATGATCGTGGCGTCTCCCTGTGCCGTGGTGCTGGCGACCATGCCGCCGCTGCTGTCGGCGATCGCCAATGCCGGCCGGCACGGGGTGCTGGTGAAGTCCGCCGTTGTCATGGAACGGCTGAGCCAGGTCGACCAGGTGGCCCTCGACAAGACCGGCACGCTGACCGAGGGCACGCCAGAGGTGACCGGCATCCGGCCGCTGGCGGGCTCCGGCCTCTCCGAGGACGGACTACTGCGCCTCGCTGCGGCTGCCGAGCACCCCAGCGAGCACCCGTTGGCCCGCGCGGTCGTCGCTGCGGCCCGGGCCCGCGGTCTCGACCTCCCCGCGGCGGTGGATTTCTCGTCCGCTCCCGGCGCCGGCGTGTGTGCGACCGTCGACCATCACCCCGTCGCGGTGGGCAGCCCGGAGCGGCTGCTCGCGAGCCTGGGTGAGCAGAGGTGCGCCGCGGAGGCCACAAGCCTGGCCGCTGCGTTGGCGGCGGACGGACTCACTGCCGTCGTGGTGATGGTGGACGGTGCCCCGGGCGGAGTTCTCGTCATCTCCGACCGGCTCCGGCCGGAGGCCAAGGCGGCAGTCACCGCACTGGGCGTGCTCACGGGCGCGGCCCCGGTGCTCGTCACCGGTGACAACCCGGGTGCCGCGGCGCGGCTGGCCGGTGACGTCTGCATCACCGACGTGCGCGCCGGCCTGCTGCCGCAGGACAAGGCCGCCACGGTCAGGCAGATGCAGGAAACCGGGCGGAAGGTGCTCGTGGTCGGCGACGGCGTCAACGACGCCCCCGCGCTTGCCGCCGCCCACATCGGCATCGCCATGGGGCGCGCCGGCTCCGACCTCGCTCTGGAGACCGCTGACGCCGTCGTCGTCCGCGACGAACTCGCCGCCATTCCGGCTGTCGTCGGCCTCTCCCGCCGAACCCGCCGTCTCGTGGTGCAGAACCTCGCGATTGCCGCGGTGTTCATCGCCGGCCTGGTCATCTGGGACCTGGCCGGCATCCTGCCCCTACCGCTGGGCGTCGCCGGCCACGAAGGCTCCACCGTCATCGTCGGCCTCAACGGGCTGCGATTGCTCGCCGACGGCGCCTGGCGGCGGGCCCTTCAGGGCAGGTGAGCTCTCGCCGCCCACCGGCGAAGAGGCGCCGCGTGCATGCCTGAGTCGGAATGCGGTAGGGGGCCGCGGTCGTGAGGAGATGACGTCCGACGCCGCAGTCCCGCATAGCCGAGCAGCAGCGCGACGGTGCCCGCGTGGCGGCCGGAAGTCGGTGATGAGGAGTCGACCGCGCGGACGCAGTACGCGGCACATCTCCTTGAGTGCCGGCTTCCGCGCGTGCTCGGGGATGTGGTGGAACGCGAAGCGCGGGCGAGGGGCTGGTCAGGCGGTGCGCCGATGAGGTGGCACGCCGGGCGTGGTGACTATCAGTGTGCGATTGAATACGCTCTGCATGTGATCGGAGTGTGGGCCCGCCCAGCGGCCACCAGGCGTTCGGGCCGTGGGGCCCTGGTGCTCGGCCTGGTGCTGCTGATCGCCGCGCACATCGGGGGCGCCCACCATCACGCGACGTTCGACGAGCCGTTCACCGTCGTCGTCGCATGCACCCCACAGGAAGACGGGGATCACGCCACCGGATCCGTCGAGCACGGTCCCTGGCACCGGCACACGGCGGGCGCGCACGTCGACCACTCCATGGACCGGCCCCGGGCGCGCGACGACGCGCCGGCAACCGGAGGTGCTCTCGCAGGCCACGCCCTCCCCGGACCCTGGAACCCCGGGGCGGTCGCCCCGGCGGACAGAAGACCGCGGGACGTCACCGAGTCGCCGCCCGGCCGTTCCGTTCTCGCTCTGAACTGCGTCTGGCGGCAGTAGGCACCGCCCACACGTCCCGACCAGGTCCGCCGCCGTGAAGCGGTGAAGGACCGCGGCCGGGCGTGCCCGCGCGCCCTGTTCCGCCTGTCCCGCACCCAGACGAGTCATGGGTGCGAAGGAGTCGCATGTCCATGAACCTCTCCCTGCTCGAACCCTTCACTCCGGGGGCGTACGCTCCCGTCCCCTCGATCGCGCGCCGTCCCTCCCACCTCGTCGGGAACACCCCGGTGCTGTGGATCGGCGAGCCCTTCGCCCAGCCCGGCCGTGGCTTCTTCGCCAAGCTGGAGGGAGCCAACCCGGGCGGCATCAAGGATCGGCCCGGTTTGCACATGGTCCGTTCGGCCCGGCGCCGCGGCGACCTCGCGCCGGGCGCGCCGATCGTGGAGTCCTCCAGCGGCACCCTCGGACTCGGGCTGGCCCTGGCCGGATTGACGTACGGCCATCCCGTCACGGTCGTCTCCGATCCGGGCATGGAAGCGGCGGTGGTCAGGCTCCTCGCCGCGCTCGGCGCACGGGTCGACCTCGTCTCGGATCCCCACTCCCGGGGCGGCTGGCAGCAGGCCCGCCGGGACCGGGTCGCCGACCTGCTCGCCTGCCTTCCCGGCGCCTGGTGCCCGGACCAGTACAACAACCCGGACAACGTGGCGGCGTACCGGCCGCTGGCCGGCGAACTCATCGCCCAGCTCGGCCGCATCGACGTGCTGGTGGCCTCGGTGGGCACCGGCGGCCACTCCGCCGGCGTCACCGCGGGACTGCGCGAGTCCTTCCCCGATCTGGAGCTGATCGGCGTGGACACGGTCGGCTCCACGATCTTCGGGCAGCCGGCGGGGACCCGGCTGATGCGGGGACTCGGCTCCAGCATCCACCCCGAGAACGTCGACTACGCGGCCTTCAACGAGGTGCACTGGGTGGCGCCCGCCGAGGCGGTCCGGGCCTGCCGGCAACTGGCCCGCCGGCACCACGCCTGGGGAGGCTGGAGCGTCGGTGCGGTCGCCCTGGTGGCAGGCTGGGCCGCGCGTACCCACCCGATCGGGACCAGGATCGCCGCGGTCTTCCCCGACGGCCCCCACCGCTACCTGGAGACCGTCTACAGCGACGCCTGGTGCGACGCACACGGTCTCCTCGACCGCGAACCCCCGGGGGAGCCGGACGAGATCGCCGAGCCCGACGAGCGCACGGTGACCTGCTGGACGCGGTGCCGCCGGGTCCGCGACCCGCTGGGCCGGGGGCCGGCGGCCCGCACCGACGCGGCCCCGGCGGGTACGCGGTGAAGGGGCTCCGGGGCCGGGTGGCCTCCTTCGACCGCGGCGCACGGCTGTTGATGGCCAACCAGTTCGCCATCAACCTCGGCTTCTACATGCTGATGCCCTACCTGGCCGACCACCTCGCCCACGGCCTGGGCCTCGCCGCCTGGGCCGTGGGGCTCGTGCTGGGCCTGCGGAACTTCTCCCAGCAGGGCATGTTCCTCATCGGCGGCACGCTGGCCGATCGCTACGGCTGCAAGCCGATGATCATCGCAGGGTGCGCGCTGCGCACCGTCGCCTTCGGGCTCCTCGCCCTCGCCAGTGTCCTGCCGGCGCTGATCGCGGCCTCCGTGCTGACCGGGCTGGCGGGCGCGCTGTTCAACCCGGCCGTGCGTGGCTATCTGGCGGAAGAGGCGGGCGAGGAGCGGCGTGTCGAGGCCTTCGCGCTCTTCAACGTCTTCTACCAGGCCGGCATCCTCGTCGGGCCGCTGGCCGGACTCGCCCTGCTCGCCTGGGACTTCCGCGCGGTGTGTGCGGCGTCCGCGATCGTCTTCGGGATCCTGGCCGTCCTCCAGGCGAACGCACTGCCGGCCCGTCCGCCGGCTCGCCGCGGTGCCGAGCCGGCGTGGCGCGCGGTGGTCGCGGAATGGCGCCTGATCGCGGCCAACCGGTCCTTCCTGCTCTTCGCCGCGGCCATGGCGGGTTCATACGTCCTGGCCTTCCAGGTCTATCTGGCGCTGCCCCTGCGGGCTCGCGAGCTCTTCGGCGAGCGGGCCGGCTGGGCGACCGGAGCGGTCTTCGCGGTCTCGGCGCTCGCCGGACTCGTGGGCCAGATGAAGCTGACGACGTGGGCCAGACGCACCCTGTCCGGACCGCGGGCCATCGTGTACGGGCTCGTGGGCATGGGCGCGGCGTTCGTGCCCCTGCTGGCCGGCGTGCACGACTCGGCGGCGGGGCCGGTCGTCGGAGGCCTGGCACTCGTGCTCTGCGCGGTCATGCTCGCCTGGGGAGGTGCGCTGCTCTACCCCTTCGAGATGGACACCCTCGTCAGACTCGCGGGCGACCGGCTCGTCGCGACGTACTACGGCGCGTACAGCACGGCCTCGGGCATCGCTGTCTCGCTGGGCAACCTGGCGGTCGGCGCACTGTTCGACACCGGCGTCGCCTGGTTGCCGTGGACCGTGCTGGCGGCGACGGGCCTGGGGTGTGCCGCCGCGGTCGCCGGACTGCACCGCAGTGGACACCTCGTCGCGCGCCCGGCCGTGGTGGGGGCTCCTGGCTGAGGCGGCCCGAATCCGCTCGCACCCGGGCCACCGGCGCCGGCCCGGGTGCGAGCCGACCGTATGCCTTCACACCGCGAGGGTTCGCGCACGCCGCGTTCCGCTGAGCGTAGACCTCGTTCCGCGCACCGTGTGCTGACATGTCACGCAGAGGACACGTATGCGTTCGAGAGGAAGAAGGGGCTCCGGACAGCGGGAGGATGCTCGACGATGGGTGGGCCATGACCACGCCTCCGTCGCCGCCCGATGCGCCGATGCCCGCCCTGCGCGCGGCGATGTTCGGCATCGTCGGAGCGGTGCTGGGTATTGTCGCGCACCATCTGGCCACCGACGGGCCCGTGCCGTGGCGCCAGATCCTGACGGCAGTAGCGGTCCTGTTCGCGGTGGGGCTTGCCGGCGTCCGGCAGCCCCACTCCCTTCCGGTCGTGGTGATGGTCAGCGGTGCGGCACAGGGTGGTCTCCACTGGTGGCTGTCGGCATCGTCCGGCCACCGCATGGGTGCGATGGCGGCACACGCACAAGGGCCGGGCCACGTGGACGCGCACCAGACGGTGCACGAGCGTCTGCACGGTTCTGTCGTCATGACCGCGGCACACGTACTGGCCACGGTCGTCGTCGCGGTCCTGCTGCACCGCGCGGATCTGGCGTGCTGGTACCTCACCCGCGGCGTGGCATCCGCACTCGGTGCCGTGCGGGACCGCATCGCCCTCTCGTACGAGCTGGTGCACGGCCGCGTCACGCGGCCGCGGTTCGTGCCCAGGGTTCGTGTCCCGGAGCAACGGGACCGGTGGTCGCCGCAGGCGGCGGCGTTCGCGGACGTGGTGGTGCCCAGGGGACCTCCGCGGGCGGGGTTCGGCCTCGTCACCCGATCCCGCGGGGGTGGCCATGCGGCCGCCCCGCGCTCCCACACACCTGGAGACACGTCACCATGTCACGCACCCCGCGGCAGACGAGCCGTGCACGGCAGGCCGCCGCCCGGCGACTGCCCCTCGCGGCCGGGGCGGCCGCGATCGCCCTCCTCCTCTCCGCCGGCCCGGCACTCGCCCACGTGGAGGTCACGTCGGACAAGCAACAGGCCGGTGCTGAGAACGCCACGATCTCCTTCGACGCCGAGGCCGAATCCGACTCGGCCGGCATCACCGGACTACGGGTGGTCCTGCCCGAAGGCGTCGCCCCCGCCGACGTCACCTATGGGGAAGGTCCGGCCGGTTGGAAGTTCAAGGCCACCGATGACGGCTACACGGTCGGGGGACCGGCCGTGAAGGTGGGCGAGAGCGCGAAGTACTCCGTCGTCGTCAAGCAACTCCCCGACGCGGGAGATCTGGCGTTCAAGACGCTTCAGACCTACGGCGACGGCCATACCGACCGGTGGATCGAGCTGGACGAGAACAGCGAGCACCCCGCGCCCCACCTCAAGCTCAGGGCCGCGGTGGCCGGCAGCGAAGGCTCGGACGCGCAGTCCGGCCCGAGCGCGTCCGAGTCCGGAGTAGCCTCACAGCCCCCTGCCGGGTCGTCGCCTTCCCCGGGGGCCGCTCAGAAGGACGAGAACGGGTTGCCGACCGGTGCCTGGCTCGGGATCGCGGCGGCCGTCCTGGTCCTCGCAGGGGCGGGCTACACCCTGCGCAGCCGGTACGGCCGGCGCGCGTAGGGAACCCGCGTCTCACTCCCGGCAGGCCGTGCTGAGCCGGGAGTGAGACGGGCCTGTGCGCGTCGCATCGCCCGCAACGGCCGGTAGATCACCGTGGGCGTCGTCGGGTGACCGGCACGACCTGAGAGAGCCTGTCGCCCGCGTACGATTGGGTGAAGGACGCGGACGACGGGGGACCGTGGGAAGTCAATCGTCCGAGTGCCCGGGACCCCTGCGACGTCGACGCAGAGGAACGCTGTGCGGTTCGGCGTTCGACGCGAGGCATGACCTCGGCGTCCACGAACGTCGACGTCCGCACACTACTCCCCTCCAGGCCCATGCCGTTCAGCCCCCTGGATGCTGACTTGGTGAGGACTGGAAACTACAGCATCGTAGAGAGAGCGAGGCGTCGGCCCCGCCTTCCGTTCATTACGATGGGCCCCGGACGGGGCCGGGGCTCGGCCGGGGAGTCATGCGTGGCGGACCACGACAGGCATGATGCGGGATCGGACGAGGTGCTGGTCCGCCGTCTGCACGCTGATGCCCAAAGTCCGGAGTGCTGAGCCATGGGTGTGTTCGTCTTACTGCCTCTCGTGCTGCCGTTGACGGCGTGGCCCATGGCGCGCCTGGCCGCGCATCGGTTGCACCCTCGCGCCGCCACCCTGCTCCTGTCGGGTGCAAGCGCAGCTCTCGGCCTGTGCAGCACCCTCTGCCTGGGCCTGTTGGCGATCGTGGGTACGGCCCAGCTTCCAGGTAATCCTCTTCCGGACAGCTGGGCCGAACCCGAGGTCCGTGAAGCGGTGCCGCAGGACGAGGTCGTGGGGGAGACGGCCGTGGGTGCCCTCGCGGCCGCGTTCCTCTCCGGTGTGAGTCTGCTGGTCCGCCACTGCCGTGTGCGACGGCGCACCGAACGAGCGTTGAAGGGGCTGCCAGGGGGACGGGTCGCAGTCCTGCCGGATCAGACGCCGTATGCACACACGGTGCCCGGGAGGCTGGGGCGGATCGTCGTCTCGACGGGCATGCTGGCCAACCTGGACTCGGCCGCCCGGCGTGTCCTGTTCGCCCACGAGCGGTCTCACCTGGCCAACCGCCACCATCGCTACTTGCTGCTGGCGGGTCTCGCGGCCCGGCTGAACCCGTGCCTGCGCCCCTTGCGTACGGCCTTGGCCTACACCGTGGAACGCTGGGCGGACGAAGACGCCGCCCGTGCAGTGGGGGACCGGCTTGTGACCGCCCGGGCGGTGGGCGCTGCCGCGCTCATCTCCCAAAGCCCGCCCGCGCCCTTCCTGACGGCGTTCGCGGCGCCAGGCCCGGTGCCGCGCAGGGTTGCGGCGCTGTTGGGTCCTGCTCCGAATGCCCCCACCTGGCAGTCTCTGTTCACCTCGGTGGGGCTGGCCGCATGGGCGGCCGCCGCCGGCACTGCCCTGTCCGCCATGTCGTCCGCGAACTCCGCCGTCACGCTGTTTCTGATCCTGCGCGCGGTCACGCCGCTGTAGACGCGGCCGCAGAAGCGTTCCGGAGCCCACGATGCGGACCGACATGCGCACCGTGCCGAGGGGAAGCGTCCGTGAACCGTCCCTGGGGTCCACGCGGCCGAGCGCAGACCCCAGGGACGTGTTCCTCAGAGGTCGAACTCCTGCGGGGGCAGATCGAGGGCGAAGCAGGCCTCGCGCACGACCGCCCGCTCGTCCTTGTCGAAGTCGCCGTCCGCACCGCCGATGACGATGCCGATCTGGATGACGGCACGGGCCTCGGCCGGCTTCTTCCTGGCCTTGGCGATCTCCTGAAGCACGCTGACCTTGCCGAAGTCGAAGTCGGCCGTCAGCTTGTCCAAGTTGTCCTCGAACCGGCGCTGCAAGTCGTCCGCCGGGAAATTCTGGAGGACCTCGTTGTTCATGATGAGCTGGGCGACCCTGCGCCGCTCCGTCGGATCCACGGTGCCGTCCGCCGCGGCCACGAGCGCGCAGATGGCCATGCTGGCATCGCGGAAGGCGCCGCTCTTGAGGTCGTTCTTCTTCGCCACGAGCTGGGTCTGCATCGTCGATGCCGATTCCCGGATGCGGTCCCACAGGGCCATGAGAACTCCATATGGTGTCAGCGGCCCGGGCCGTCCCTGGGGCGGCCGCGTAGCCTTGCCTTGTCTCTACAACAATGTAGAAACTGGCGGCGTCGCCCATAAGTTCCGCAAGTCTTCGGGATTTTCATCCCTCCGATGGCGGGAGACGCCGAGGACGCGGGCCGGACGCTGGATCAGCCTGGCGTCCGCACGGGCCGTTCAGTCCTCGGCGAGGACGATCACCGTGTCCCCGTCCTCCAGCACGAGCGGATCCGTCTTCGAGGGGTTCAGGAAGACGCCGTAGCCGGGAGGCTCGTGGCCGTGGCGGGCCAGGCGGTAGCCGATGGCCGACTCTCCGCGGTTGCTTGCGGCGGCCACGACGGTGGCGAAGGTGGCCTCGACTCCCGGCACGAGGTAGTTCGCAGCCGGCTTGAGGTAGATCTCGGCACCCTCCGGGTTGAACAGGTCGGTGAAAACCGCTTCCAGGTGAGGGTTCTCGGTCAGCTGGGCCAGCAGCAGGGTGATCACCTTGGTACTGACGATGAAGTCGTCCGCCTTGGTGACCTGGGCTATCTCGCGATTGCCGTCGTCGTTCATCTCGGTGACGATCGAGTAGGGGTCGCCGAGCGCCGTCTCGATGTCGCGCAGGTGCAGCAGGGTCACCAGCGTGCGGTCATCCGCCCGGCCGGGTGCGATGCGGTCGTCGGAGAGCACCACGATGTGCCGGTAGCCGGCGAGGTCCAGCTTCTCCAGGGAGGACCTGCGGGTCGGCTCGCAGTGCCGGTAGCCGACCTCGAGGTTGCGGAGATCCTTGGGCATCTCCCGCTGGGGCGGCCGTCTGGGCGCGGTGACGTCCACGGTCGATGCCGGTTCGACGAAGCTGTCCAGCAGCGAGATGAGTTTCGGCGCGCGGGCGTTCCATCCGATCAGGAGCGTGCGGTCGGGAGACGGGGGCCTGCCCTCCGCCGAGGTGACGGCGGTCGGGACGACGTGCGGCGGTGACGACGCGAGCCGTATCGCAAGATCGTCCTCCGCGACCACGAGAATCTGGTCGCCGGTCGCGAGGACGGTGTCCATCGGCGGGTTCACCAGCACGCTGCCGTCGCGCGTGCGCAGCCCGGCGGGGGCACCGAGGTCGTAGGCGAGGAGCGCCTCGCCGTACGTACGGCCGGCCAGCGCCGGCTCGTCGCGGAAGTAGAACTCGTTGCCCACGAAACTGAGCAGTTCGTTGAAGACGGTGGACAGTCCCGTCTGCCGGTGCGACTGCGCGATGAGCCGCACGGCTATGTCGTCGGCGTCGACGATGAGGGACTTCTCGCCTGCCGCCAGCCGGGCGGCTGGCAGGTTGTCCGAACTCTGCACGGCTGCCACGACAGTGGGGCGTTCGCCGCGCCAGACCCTGTTGTTCAGCAGCAGCAGGACCTTGATCGCATCGACGTCGCTGTCATCCCCGACCGGCGGCAAGACCATGACTGCCTTCGCTGTGTCGGGGCTGACCAGCTCCAGATCCGGGCGCTCCAGCGGGTTGCCGGAGCGGCAGACGACCCGGGTGCGGCCGGTGTCGGGTATGCGCTGGCGGATCTGGTCTTCCATGTCCACCTTGTCCCGGTCGGCGAGGATCACCACGCACGAGCGGCGTTCGCTCTGGTTCGCCTCGACGAGCTCCGCGATGACGGTGAACACCTGGTCCGACCAGCCCAGGACGATCGTGTGCCCACGTTCGATGAGCCGTGAGCGGCCCTTGCGTAATTCCTGGATCCGGTTCTCCAGCCCTCGGGCCAGAACACCGATCAACGCGCTCACGATGAAGATCCCGCCGATCGTCACCGTCAGCATCAGGGCCAGGAAGACAGGCCGGCCGGTGTCTCCGCCCATGGTGCCGGGGTCGAGGGTGCGCAGCAGGCTCATCCACACGACGCCGCGCCAGCCGCCGTTCTGCTCGGCGTCGGACGTGGTGAAGGCGACCACCAGGGCGGAGACGACGGCGACGAGGGCCAGGGAGGCCAGGGCGAGCCAGCCGATGAGCGCGGGGGTACCGCGGTCCATCGTGCCGTCGAACCAGTACCGCAACCGGTCCCGCAACCTGAACCGCATACCCGCCCCCATCCCGAGCAGCCGCTTCAGCGGGCCCCCGCACCATCAGGGCGGTACTCCGCCTCCGGTCCCTCAACCGTAGTCGATCAGACCCACTCACCCCGCAGGCCCGGTGACGAGCCGGATTCCGAGAACTGCCCTGCCGAACGGGAGGTGTTGGTAACCGAATCGCGGTTCACGGTGATGCACAGCGCTCTGCCAGCCTTGGCCACTACTCTCTACCCACTATGGACGACGTACCCTGTATAAGGCCCGACACGGCCAGACCTTTGGACCCCGGCACCAGACTGCTGCACATCGGGCCGCACAAGACCGGAACCACAGCCCTGCAAGGGGCGCTGTTCGCCGCACGGGAACGGTTGGCCGAACACGCTATCGATTACCCAGGCGAGGACCGCCACCCCATGTACGCGGCGCTCGCCGCGAGCTCCAGGCCCTCCATGATGGGTGACAGGCAACCTCGCCGGGAGCACTGGGACCGCCTCGTCGAAGCCGTTGCGGCATCCGGCGACCGGACCGTGGTGGTCAGCAGCGAGTTCTTCGCCGAGGCGGATGCTTCCGCCATCTCGCGGGTCGTCGCTGATCTCGACGGGCCCCGGGTGCACGTGGTGGTGACGCTGCGGCCGCTCGCGAAGATCCTTCCCTCCCAGTGGCAGCAGTACGTGCAGAACGGCCTGCGCATGGGGTATCGCGACTGGCTGGAGCACATGCTCCGCAAACCGCCGTATGAGCAGCCCAATCCGAGCTTCTGGCTGCGTCACGCCCACGACCGGCTCGTCGAGCGCTGGAGCGGTGCCGTGGGCGTGGACAGGCTCACGGTCGTCGTGGTCGACGACCGCGACCGCGACATGCTCCTACGGGCGTTCGAGTCACTGCTCGCACTACCCGTCAAGACCCTGGAGCACGTGACCGACGCGGCGAACCGCTCGCTCACGCTCGGTGAGGTCGAGATGATCAGGCACTTCAACATCGAGTTCCGCAGCAGCGGTCTCCCGGAGCGCATGTACTCAAGGAACGTGCGCTACGGGGCGATCATGCGTATGAAGACGGCGTGGTCCCCGCCGCCCGACCACCCCAGGGTCACCACCCCTGGTTGGGCGCTTGAGCGGGCCGCGCAGATCGGCTCCGGGGTTGCGGACCGGATACGGGAACTGGGTGTCCGTGTGCACGGCGACCTACGGCTGCTGCATGAAGGGCCGACCCTCGCGCCCGAAACCGGGCAGCCCATCGTGTCGGTGGACCCGGCGGCTGCCGCCCAGGCGCTGTTCGGTGCCATCGCCAGCACCCATGAACCCCCGGCAACGCCGCCCAGGACGCAGTCCGTGCATCAGACACGTTCCACAGAACTGATGCGTGTGCTGCTGCGACGGCTGGCCAGACGCGCGGGGCGAGTCCTGCACATCCGCTGAGGAAAGGGATCTGGCGGCCGAGTGCCTCAGGTGTGCGAGGCCGTCAGTGGCGGCCTCAGTAGCCTCCGTGGCCATTCCTACGTCGGCGCGGGCGTGACGACGGTGGGAGAGCTGACCCGGGGGGAGGGGGGGGCTATCGCGGTGGGCGCCTTGGTGGGCGATCTCGGCTGGCGGCTGGCTGAGGTCGGCGGGCGTCAGACCCAGCGCGAGCCCGCAGAGCAGGGTGGAGCATGACGGCCTCCAGGGGCTTACCCCTCCGCCTCGTCACGAGCCTGCTCCAGAAGATCGCGCAGGAACTGCTCGTCGTCCGCCGACAGCGCCGTGACGAAGCTGGCCAGTACTGCCTCCCTGTCGCGCTCGCCGTCCAGTACACGGCGCATTCTCAGGGCGGCGAGCCCCGCCTGGTCGGCAGCCGACACCCATACGAACGACCGGCCATCGCGCCGGCGCGTCACGGCTCCCTTGGCCAGTAGGCGAACCAGCACCGTCATCACGGTCGTGTACGCCAGATCGGCGGCCATGCGGTCCTGCACCCAGCTCGCGGTCACCGGCTGCTGGGCCGTGTTGAGCACCGACAGCACCCTGGTCTCCAACTCCCCGCGCGCCCTGCGCCTCCCATCGGGCTCCGTCACCGTCGACCTCCCTCCCCGGCACCCGCCAGTCGGCTTCTTGTCGTGGGTGACACATCGTATAGACCACTCGGTGCAGGGGCTTCCACTGGAGACGGCGGCTCGGTGGGCCGGGACAGGTCGCCGACCCTCGACGGAATGGCCTGTATGGCGTGTTTTCTGCTGCGCGTTCGTGTTGCTGCCACCTTGAATCTACAATGTTGTAGATTTCGATTCGGGCTCGCATCTGCGAGTAGGAGTCGATCGCGCGAAAGGATGAGTCATGGGCGTTTCCCTGTCCAAGGGGGCCAACGTATCGCTGAGCAAGGAGGCGCCGGGCCTGACCGCCGTGCTGGTGGGGCTGGGCTGGGACGCCCGCACCACCACCGGCGCGGACTTCGACCTCGACGCGTCCGCGCTCCTGGTCAACGAATCCGGCAAGGTCCCCTCTGACCGGCACTTCATCTACTACAACAACCTCACGAGCCCTGAGGGCTCGGTGGAGCACGCCGGCGACAACCTCACCGGCCAGGGTGAAGGCGACGACGAGGTCATCAAGGTGAACCTGGCCGCCGTTCCGGCCGAGGTCGCCCGGATCGTCTTTCCGGTCTCGGTCTACGAAGGCGAAGCGCGGGGTCAGAGCTTCGGGCAGGTGCGCAATGCCTTCATCAGGGTTCTCAACCAGGCCGGTGGGTCGGAGATCGCTCGCTACGACCTCTCGGAGGACGCCGCCACGGAGACCGCGATGGTCTTCGGCGAGCTGTACCGCAACGGCGCCGAGTGGAAGTTCCGGGCCGTCGGGCAGGGCTACGCCTCGGGCCTGACCGGTATCGCCGAGGACTTCGGGGTGTATGTGTGAACGCGTCCTGCGCCGAGGGTGTCGCTTGATCGGCCGGCCGAGGCGGTCACTCAACGGTGCTTCAGCGACTGCCGATCGTCGAGGGTGCCGTCGTCGGCAACGCCGACGGGTCGTCGGATCCCGCCCGCGCCCCCTGCTGGGTGGCCGGCCCGGACCTCTTCGGCAGGACAGAGCCGGACTGCGCCGCACTCGATTCCTGATTGCGCAGCACGGCGGTGGGTGATTTGCAAGGCAGGTGCTGCTGTCGCGTGACGGGTCATATGGGCTGGCGGCAAGGGTATCGACTAGCGCGGCTGCTTGAGCTCGCGCTGTGGTTGCCGACCGTTCGCTACAGAATTCATAAGTTGCGCAATCGGGGAACCATGCGGACTCTGGACGCGTTGTTCCCGGCGAATGCGAGAGCCAGGATCGGTTGTGGAGGAAGACGATGGGTGTGCCCTTGGCCAAGGGCGGCAATGCGTCATTGAGCAAGCAGGCCCCCGGCCTGACTGCCGTGACGGTCGGGCTGGGTTGGCAGGCGGTGCCCGGTCACGATCTCGACGCCAGCGCGCTGCTGTGCGGGGAGTCCGGCAAGGTCCTGTCTGACGATCACTTCGTCTTCTTCAACAACCCGAGCAGCCCGGACGGTTCCGTCACCTTCACGGGTAACGCAGCGCCCGGGTCCGGCCAGGACATCCAGCAGATTCAAGTCGACCTCGGCAGGGTTCCGGCCGACGTCTCGAAGGTCGTCTTCCCGGTCTCCATCTACGACGGTGCGGTCCGGGGGCAGAGTTTCGACCGGGTCTGCGATGCCTACATCCGCGTGGTGGACCGGGACGACGGCGCGGAACTGTCTCGCTACGACCTGGCGACCCGTGGGCTGTCCGAGACGGCCATGGTCTTCGGCGAGTTGTACCGCCACGGTGCGGAGTGGAAGTTCCGGGCGGTGGGACAGGGCTACGCCTCGGGGCTCGCGGGAATCGCCATGGACTACGGCGTCGACGTGTTCCGGGAGAGCGACGCCAGCCCGTCGCCCGCACCGGAGCCGACGGTTCATCCCCAGCCGGTGGCGCCGGCGCAGGACATGGAGGCTCACACGCCACCGGCTTCCGCATACCAGCCGGGCATGTCCGCGCCACCGGCTCCGATATACGCAGGGCCCCAGGTGCCGGCCATCGCCGTCCAGGAGATGCCGACGGCCGGCGCGTCAGAGTATTCAGCAGGGAGTTCTTCTGTGACGTGCTTCTTCGACCCCGGTCACGGGCCCGGCATGGCGGCTGTGACCTGGTACCCGCAGTGGGGTGTGCCCCGGCAGATCCAGGCGTGCGGCAGTTGCGCGCAGCGCGTGCAGACGACCCCGCCGCCGTACTACACCCCGCCCCAGGCGGCCTACGCCCAGCCCGGATATCCCCAGACCGGGTACGCACAGCCACCGTCCGGCTACCCGTACGAGGGCCACGCGCCGCACCACACGGAGCACCACCAGCAGCAGGGCGGCGGACGGCGGTTCGGCGCGGGCGCGCTCATCGGTGCGGGCGCGGCCGGCCTGGTCGGTGGCGCACTGCTCAACGAAGCCTTCGACGACGACGAGCCGGATGTGATCGTGAACAACTACTACGAGGAGGAGTGACCACCTGAACGCCCTTCCCGCCGCCCCTTCCTGCCCGGCTCCTGACGGTTCCAATGGGCAACGTGCGGCTCTTGGCCGGGGCCGGCGCGGCCGCAGACCTGAACCGGGGCGACGTGGACGTATCAACGGGTGACTGGGGGACGGGAGCTGAAACTCGCCGGCCTCGTCGCTCCCGCCGGGAATGCTGGCGCCAGGTGTACTTCGTCGACGATCCGGATGCCGTCACCGTGGTGAGGTCGATGGCGGGCCAGCTGGCCGTGGAGGCCAGCCGGTCGCCCGCTCTGGCGCGCCGGATGCGTGAAGCCGGTGGGTGACACCGCCGCCTCCCGCGATGCGGGCGCCGAGGCATCGGAAACCACGGTCGGTTCCGGATCGGGGGATGCCCTCCTGCTGGTCTTCCTGCCCATGCTCACGGTGCAGGTCCTCGCACAGAACCTCTGTCTCGACGCGGGGCAACTCGCCTTCGCCCTGGTGATGGTGCTCCTGTGCACCGGACGACGCTGGGCGGCCGGGCGAGCTCCGGGTGCGGTCGGCCGGACGGCGGCGCTGACGGCGGTGGGCCTGCTCACACCTGGTACTCCGCTCGGCTCGCTCTCCGGCCTGACGCCTCTGCCGCTCGTCTACTACGTCGCACACGAGAGAGAAGGCAGCACATGGCCGAACCACACTCGCGGCGGCGGTGGCTCACCCTGCTGGTGTTCGCACTGGCCCTCTATGTGATTGTCTGGGCCGCCAGCACCCCGCAGGCCACCCCTCCATCTGGAACAGGGACAGGTACGGGCACTGCGGCCCCGACGCAGGGCCCCGGCTCTCCCCGAGCGACGGCGACCACGCCCTCCGCCGGCGGCGGCAGCCCCTCTGTCGTCGCGAACGCATCCGGCTACGACCCGGCCGGCTACGCCTCTCAGGTCCGCACGAGAGCGCGCCAGGCAGGCGTCAGCTCCCAGTTGCTGATGGCGATCCTCTACAACGAGTCCTACAAACCTCATGACCCTGGCCTGGAGCGTGCCTGGCAGAGGTACAAGCCCGACGCCGCTTTCGGTATCGCCAACATGCACCGCGCCACCTTCGACGCGACCAGACAGGGGCGGGATTTCGCGGATCGGCGCTGGGAAGACCTACCTGGCGACCGCGACCTCGCCATCGAGGCCGCGGCCTGGTATCTGCACGATCTCTCGGTGCAGTTGCCAACGCACTGGCCGGCGCCCTTCACCCGGAACGAGTTGCTGGCGTTGGGCTACAACTCCGGCGCCGGCAACATGCGCGCCTTCGCGCGGGGCAGGTCACTTGGAGACCAGGTCGCGTCTTACCTCTCGCGTCTGCATGCCAACTGGTCGGAAGCGGGCAAAGCGGTTGGTGTGTAGCATCGAGATCGCTCTGCGCTCCGTCAGCCGTAGGAGGGATCTGCGCACGGATCGTCGTGGGCTGAGCGGGCTCCGTCGGGGACCTCGGAGGGTACTGCGGTGCGAGCGGACGAGTCGCCGTCCGCGACATGCTCTCCCGGGATGTGCGACTGGCCGGACGATCTGCCTCACATGATGGTTGTACAGTTGCGCAATGTGGCAATCGATTGCGGAGTCTGGTGCCGTCGCCTCCCCGGTGCAGGAGGCTTCATGCCGCACCGTCTCGCTGAGGTCGCCGTAATCACGCGAAGTGTGCGCAAGGAAGTTCCGCGCCCTGTAACCACCGCTTTGCGCGTCTTGCCCGACGGGTCTCGTCAATCAGTACGCTCAAGCTCCTGGCGACGCCCCCGGGCCATTCAGAAAGGATCGTGAGGGAAACGCTGTCGCCGCACGCCAACCAGGACGCCCAGACACACCCGCACGCGGGGCCCGGCCGGCCCGATGGCGCTGTCACCGAACGGCATCGACCGAGAGGGAGCAAGCAGCGGGACCCATTCTTCGACAACGCCAAGTACCTGGCCATTGTCCTGGTCGCGATGGGGCACTCCTGGGAACCGCTCAGGGAGGGCAGCCGAACGGTCAGCGCGCTGTACATGACCGTCTACGCCTTCCACATGCCGACGTTCATCGTGATCTCGGGCTACTTCTCGCGCAGCTTCACGGGCAGCGCCGCACAGCTGAGGCGACTCCTGACAGGCGTCGCTCTTCCGTATGTGATCTTCGAGGTGGCGTTCTCGCTCTTCGACCGCTGGGCCGGCGGCAACCCCGACCAGCCGATCAGCCTCCTCGACCCGTGGTTCCTGACCTGGTTCCTGGCCGCACTGTTCATCTGGCGATTGACCACGCCCCTGTGGAAGAGCCTCCGCTGGCCGCTCCCGATCGCTCTCGCCGTGGCCATGCTCGCCACCACCTCGCCGTCCATCGGCGACGACCTGGACCTCCAGCGTGTGCTTCAGTTCCTTCCGTACTTCGTCCTCGGCCTCTGCCTGAAGCCGGAGCACTTCCAATTCGTACGGCGCCGCGCTGCACGGATCCTGTCCGTCCCGGTCTTCGCGTGCGCCCTTGCCACTGCGTACTGGGGTGTTCCGCGGGTGAGCGACGCATGGTTCTTCCATCGCGACAGCGCAGAGGAGCTCGGCGCACCCGGTTGGAGCGGGCCCGTCATGACGCTGGCGCTCTTCGGCTGCTCCACCGTGCTGGTCGCCTGCTTCCTTGCTTGGGTACCCGGGCGGAGGGTCTGGTTCAGCGCGCTCGGGGCAGGCACGCTCTACGGCTATCTGCTCCACGGGTTCGTGGCCAAGGCCGCGGAGTTCTGGAACTGGTATGACCATGACTGGCTGCACGGACCGATCGGTGAGATTGCGGTCACTCTGGTCGCCGCCGTGGTCGTCACCGGGCTGTGCACGGCGCCCGTCCGACGGATCTTCCGCTTCGCGCTGGAGCCGAGGATGGCCTGGGCGTTCCGCGAGGATCCGGCCGAAGCGGCCCGCGCCCGCAACACTGCGCATGTCTGATGCGGACAGACGGCTCAGAAGGTGGAGGACTCGTGGGAGAACTCATGCCGTACGAGGCCGGTATGTACTGTCACACGCAGGGCAGACCTGAGACGAACGCACTCGACGAATGGGGTTGGGCATGGGGATTGCGGGCGTTTTCAGCGCCATCGTGATCGGTATCGTCATCGGCATCCTGGGCCGGCTGGTCGTGCCCGGCCGCCAGCACATCGGTGTGGTGTGGACGATCCTCGTCGGGATCGTCGCGGCGTTCGTCGGCACGGGGATAGCCGCCGCGTTCGGAGTCGCCGACACCAAGGGCATCGACTGGATCGAGATCGTCATCCAGGTCGCGCTGGCCGCTGTCGGCGTCACGTTCCTGGACCGCGCGAAGTCCCGCCGCTGACCGTGGTCGTCATGCCCGGAGCCGGCGCGGCTGCCTCGGTGGTGCGCGGAGGGTGGAAAGAGCGATCTGACCGGGCGGGCGCGACCGAGTGAGGCATTCCTGGAGCTGTTCGCGGGGCGTGGTCTCGAAGAGACCTCGCTCCGCGCTGCGGGGGCCGCTGGGCTCTCGCCTGCACTGATGACTCACAGTTTCGGCTTCAAAGAGGGCCTGTGCGCGGTCAATGCCATCATCACGTCTGTCTCATGGGAATCTCATCCATTGCCCATGGTGAATCAGGAACTGACCACAGTATGGTCAAGTATTCAACAGGATAGTAAGGCTCCGGGCCGGGACAGTCGGGAGGCGGATGTGACCAACTTGGCGGGTCCGAGGTGTGTCGCGTTCCTCTGGCCAGGCGGTTCCGTTCCGTTCGGGCCGTTCATCGGCTGGTGGAGCGCAACCACAGGGACATGGAAGATCCAGGAGGGGCGGCCTTGCCGGAATCGAAGGTCGCGCGGGCGTTCAGGCGCGACACCACCCTTGCCCTGGGGGCGCCCGTCTTGAGCGATGTGAGATCTCGATGTACCTGTCCGGGAGCCACCGTGTGGCTGACGGGACAGCAGCGGTCCGACCGCATGGCGGCGGCTTTCGCCCTGGCCGAACGGCTGCTGGCCGAGCAGCACCGGGTCGAGGTTCTCGACCAGTTTGACGGCCCCGGAACGAATGTGGAGCGCACCGGAGTCATGGCCGAGGTGCTGGCCCGCAACGGGATCGTTGCGATCGTCCCCTGCGCTACGGACAACATGGCCGCCGCGCGTAAGCGCCACGAAGCGAGCGGTACCCGTTACCTCGAAGTCCCCCTCTCCGGGCAGGAGGGCCCGGCTGACACGGCGGCTGAGGTACACAGGCTCCTCGTTGAACACGAATGACCAACCGCTCAGGAGCACGGCCCCTTCACGAGGCCGCACCCGTACGTCCCAGAAACCTCGTCCCTGCTGGTCACAGCCTCCCGATCCGATGAGGCCGTGGATCTTGGCATGCGTGACACAGCACGGGGCGGTATCGCTGCGACTGCTTTAACCGGTCGTGGTCCGGAAAGATCGGCACCGACGGCTGCTCGCCGCGGGGAGTGCGAGGAGCGCTTCGGCCACCGCCGCAGCCTGGACGCGGATCTCCGGGATCGCTGTGGTCTCCCACAGTTCGCCGCGGCGCGGCGCACCCAGCGTCCACAGTGCGCGAGCGGTACGGCCGTCCCGGTCGCGCAGACGCCCGTTCTCGGTGGTCACTCCGATGCCCAGCGGGCCGGGCACGGCGTCACCGCGGTGGAGCAGGTTCCGCCACAGCGGATCGGAGGTGTCCGCCGGAACCAGTCCCGGGCCCGTGCAGTCGACCACCCGGCTCACCCGGAGCTCGTGGCCGTCGCCCAGGCCGACCGAGAGGAGGCCGTCCGGGAGTTGCCGGGCGCTGGTGATCCCTCCCGGAGCCGTTTGCAGCCGCCGGGCGCGCCGCAGCCGCGCCACGGTCTCCGCGGTCGCCGGGGGCATTCGGTGGCGGTGCACGTTCCACAGCGAGCCGTCGTGCCGGATGAAGTCGGCACGTTCCTCGACCGACAATGAAGCCCACAACTCGGCGGTGACCGGGCGCAGTCCGTCCAGTCCCGGGCGCCAGTCGCCCTGCGTGCGCAGGACCCGGCCGATATGCCGCCGCACCTCGGTGCGCAGCCTCGGCAGCGGCAGGCCCAGCAGTGGTTCGGTAGGGGGCGTGGCGGGCAGCGGAGAAAGGGCATGCGCCTGGGGCAGCCGTCCGTTGCGGGATACGGCGTGCACGGTGCGGCCGGGGCGGTTCAGCCGGAGGGCCACGTCCACGGCGGTCAGTCCCGTGCCGATCAGCAGGAGGTCCTCACGGCATCGCTCGCCGGCCGCGGCGTCCAAGGCGCCCGGTGCCCAGGGGTCGGCGACGAAGCGGTCACTGGTGCGCAATGCGCTCGGCAGTCCCGCTGGGGACGAGTGTGCCGGGCCGGTGGCCAGCACCACGCCGTCGGCGTCGACGGCCTTACCGTCGGACAGTTCGAGCCGGGCGTGACCGGCGGGGCCGTGGCTCCACCGGCAGTCGGTGACCCGGGCTTTGAGGCGACGCACGCGGACGACCCCGTGGGCGGCGATGATGGCATGGCCGAGGGTGTCAGCGAGATAGGCGCCGTAGCGGTAGCGCGAGACGAAGTCGGCGGCCCTGATGGTCGGTTCGCCGTGGCGGCACAGCCACCGTACGAAGTGGCCGGGGTCGTCCGGGTGGCAACTCATTTTTCCAGCAGGCACGTTGAGCAGGTGCCGTGGGTCGCGCGTGGCGTAGGCGGTGCCGCGGCCGGCCTCCGGTGCCGGATCGATCAGAAACAACTCCAGGGGAACACCGCGGCGGACCGCGGCTTCGCAGAGTCGTACGGCGACCAGTGCGCCGGCGGCGCCTGCTCCCACGACAGCCACCGATTTCCGCGGGACTGTTGGAGTCATGCCATGCCTCCTGTCGGCCAGAGCATCTGGCTGGGGCGGCTGTACACGAGCTGAGACTGGCCGGCCTGGTGCACAGCGTGCGCGGCCCGCGTGGCGGATATCTGCTGGCCACGGCGCCCGCCGAAATCAGCCTCGCGGATGTGATCCGCGTGGTGGACGGACCGCTGGCCAAGGTGCGGGACCTGAGCCTGACCGGCCTGGAGTACCCGGGCGCGGCCGCTGGGCTCCCCGACGTGTGGCGGGCGGTGCGTACCAGTCTGCGCCAGGTACTGGAGGCCACCACGCTCGCCGACCTCGCCCAGAGCACGTTGCCGCAGGTCGTAGGAGAGCGCGCGGAGGAGTACATAGCCGACGTCCGCCACTACGGAATGTGACAGATTCCCGTTTTCTCTCCCGGCCCCTCCGGAGTCACGCTGAAGAAATTTCCCTGGGGCCGAAACGGAAGACGGAAGACCCTTCATCTTGATGTGCTTTGGATTCTTGCTGGATGTCACCGAGAATTCTCGATCTGTGCCATCAAGGCCATCCCCGGACCGCACCGCGAGAATCTACTTGGCGAGACACGTACACCTGCTGCCGCCCGTCCTCCGAGAGCTCGCCGTCGGCCTGGACATGACCTCCGTGATGAGGAGCGACCGGTTGATCCCTTCGGCCTCCAGCCGCCGCCGGCCGGGCACAGGCCCGGATGGAGCACGGGCGGCGAGTCCTGACATCTAGACTGGGTCCCCGCAAACTCGGCGGCAGCAAACGGGTGGACAGGAGAGGTTGTGGCGGCAGACGGCGGTACTTTCGAAGATCCGCCCGCCGAGGTTCTGGCGGAGGCGGCCGCCGCATTCGGACTGCTTGCCTCGTCGGCGCGGCTGCACATCATGTGGGCGCTGGCCCAGGGAGAAAGCGATGTGAGCAACCTCGCGGGCCGGGTGGGAGGAGCACTGCCCGCGGTCAGCCAACACTTGGCGAAGCTGAAGCTCGCCAGGCTCGTGGGCTCCCGCAGGGAGGGCCGGCGGCAGGTCTATTTCGTCGACGACCCGGACGTCGTGACCGTGGTGCGGCTGATGGTCGGCCAACTCGCCGCACGTGCCGAGGCAGTGCCCACACCCGTGCGCCGGCTGCGCGGGACCGGTGCCTGAGGGCTTCGCGGCCTCGGAACCGGGCGTCGGGGCGCTCGCGCCTGGAGCCGTGACAGCATCGGGGGGCTTCCCGGTCGTCGCTGCGGCAGGTCCGCAAGCGGGCACGTCGACCGTGCTTGAGGTGCTGCGGCACTTGGACAGCGGGCCACGGGGATTGACCGAGGCGCAGGCCGAAGAGCGCCTGGGCCGGTTCGGGGCGAACACGCTTCCGGCGCGGTACGAACCCTCCTGGCCGTGGTTGTTCGTACGCGCTCTGCGGGATCCGTTCACTGCGGTCCTGCTGTGTCTCGGGCTGGTGTCCGCGGCCGTCGCCTCTTGGGGGACGGCCTGCGTGATCTTCCTGCTGGTGGCGGTCAGCTGTGTACTGCGCGCGTCCGGAGAGCATCGGGCCGAGACGTCCATGACCGCCCTGCGCGAGCTGGTTGCGGCCACCGCCACCGTGCTCCGCCGCACAACGGAGGACACCGCGCCGGCGGCCCGCGAGATCCCGGTGGACGAGCTGGTGCCTGGAGACGTCGTCCGCATCGGCCCGGGCGACCTGTTCCCGGCGGACGTACGACTGCTGCGCGCGCACGGACTGAACGTCCACCAGGCCGCACTCACCGGTGAGTCGGCCCCCGTCCGCAAGGATGCGACCGACGTGGCGGCCAGGGTCTGCGGCGGCGTGTTCGACCAGCCGCATCTGTGCTTCCAAGGCAGCAGCGTCGCCTCCGGCAACGGTACGGCGGTCGTCACCGCAACCGGAGCGGATACCCGCTTCGCCGCCGACCACGGTCGCAGCGCCGGCCGCCAGGACGCGAGCGCCTTCGACCGCTCGGTGCACGGCATCTCCTGGATCTTGATCCGGTTCATGCTGCTGACCCCGCCGCTGGTCCTGATGACCAACGCGGCACTGCGCGGGCGGGGCCTGGAAACGCTGCCGTTCGCCGTCGCGGTGGCGGTCGGGTTGACGCCGGAGATGCTGCCGGTCCTCGTCACCACGTGCCTGGCCCGCGGAGCCTCGCTGCTGGCCCGCGGCCACGGGGTGATCGTCAAGCGGCTGCCTGCGCTGCACGATGTCGGCGCCGTGGACGTGCTGTGTCTGGACAAGACCGGCACACTCACCCAGGACCGGCCGGTCGTCGGTCGTTCGCTCGGACCGGACGGACGGGAGGATCCCGAGGTCCTGCGCTGGGCTGCTGTGAACGCCTGGTGGACTCTGCAGCTCGCCGACCTGCCGGCACCGGACACCCTCGACGAGGCGCTCCTGGATGAGGTCGACGAGGACGAGCTCATGGCGTACGACGGGGTGGCGGCGATCCCCTTCGACCCGCTCCGCCGTCTGGCCACCGCTGTCGTCCGCACGCCCGGACGCCCCGGCGTCCACACTCTGGTCGTCAAGGGCGACATCGAGGCCGTCCTTGAGCGCTGCGCCGTGACCGAGGACGAGCGTGGACTGCTGCGCGGCCTCGCCACCCGGCAGGCCGACGGTGGCCTGCGTGTCCTGGCGGTCGCCACTGCCGAGCGCCCGGCCCGTGCGCGCGACTACACGCCGGCCGACGAACGCGGTCTCACCTTGCAGGGCCTGATCACCCTGCGGGACGCGCTCGCTCCCACCGCTGCCGACGCGTTGAAGGTCCTCACCGACCAGTGCGTCACCGTCAAAGTTCTCACCGGCGATCACCCGGGAACCGCCCTCCGCGCCTGCCGTGACCTCGGCACCCCCGTCGCCGAAGGCGCCGTTCTCACCGCCGACCGCATCGACGGCCTCACCGACGCCGATCTGACCAAGCTCGCCTGCCGTACGACCGTCTTCGCCCGCTGCACGCCGGAGCACAAGGCCCGGATCATCCACGCCCTGCGAAGCGCTGGGCACACCGTCGGCTTCCTTGGTGATGGCGTCAACGACCTGCCCGCCCTGCGCGCCGCCGACGTCGGCATCGCCCCGCGCGACGCCGCCGACGTGGCCCGCGAGGGCGCCGACGTAGTGCTCGCCGAGAAGAACCTCACCGCGGTCGCCCACGCCATCGGCGCGGGCCGGCACGCGGGCGGCAACATCGCCACGTACCTGCGCATCACCCTGTCCTCGAACCTCGGCAATGTGATCGCGATGCTTTCGGCGGGCCTGCTCCTGCCGTTCCTGCCGATGCTTCCTGCCCAGGTCCTCATCCAGAACCTGTGCTTCGACGCGGCCCAGCTCGCCTTCGCACACGACCGCCCGCACCCCTCAGTGCTGCGCGTTCCGACCGTGCTGCGCCCGCGCGACCTGCTGCGCTTCATCACCGGGTTCGGGGTGCTCAACGCCGTCGCCGACCTCGCCACCTTCGGCGCCCTCGCGCTCGCCCTGCACGGTCCGGGTACGGGGAACGACGAGGCGGTGTTCCACTCCGGCTGGTTCACGGAGAACCTGCTCACCCAGGCCCTGGTGATGCTGCTTCTGCGCGCAGGCCGCCGTTGTGCCGCGAGAGGCAGGCCGGGCCCCGTCGCCTGGGCCGCGATGGCGCTGGCGGTCATCGGAGTGCTGTTGCCGCCTTCACCCCTTGGCCCATTGCTCGGCCTGACCGCCTTGCCCGTCGTCTATTACTCGCTGCTCACCGCCGTCCTCGTGCTCTACGCCGCCGGACTTCTGGCGACCAGGGCGCGTTATGAGCGGCGACACGCGGAGCGCGCGACTGGAGGGTGAGGCGAAGGCTCACGCGGCCGGCGGATGATCGTTGCAAGCGGGTGGGAGGAACGCGTTGCAAGACGCCGTGGTCCCCACCGCAAGGACTCCTCGCTGGTGGCCGGGAGCGGACCGTGTACTGCTCACGGAGCGCTCCTGGCTCTGAGGCCCCAAGGAAGAGGCCCGCCTTCACCGTGGCACGCCCGCCGGCGGCCAAGCCGACCGTATCTGCGGAGGCTGAACGCGAGCTGGACCAACGGGTGAGCGGCGGTGGGCGGAGTCCGAAGAGGTTGCTGCCTTGCGCAATAATCTAAGTAACAGGGTGGGGCCCGGTATCAGGGAAGGAAGCAGAGCCATGCGGCGCGGGGAGATTCTGCGAGTGAGTGATGTGAATCTGCGGCTGGGCGCTGCCGTGGCCGAGGTCGAAGGGCTCTATGCGGCGCTGCTGAGGGCGGGTTCTTCGGAGCGCCGCGCGCGGCTGCAGGCGGAGCTGGCGCGTGCCGCCGGCCGTCTCGCCGTTCTGGCGGACGGACTGCCGAAGGCGCCGCCCTTGACCGTTGGCGTACGGCGCTCGCGTCGGGCTCGGCGGCGGGCGCTGGTCGAGCGCGGTGCCGCGTGGATCATCGCCCGGTGCGGGCGGGCGGGCCGCTGACGTCGGAGGTTCCATGAGATGCCTCACCTGTGAATCCCGTCCTGATCTGTGCTGTACAGGCCATGGATTTGTTAGATTGCGCAACTGTGCAATCGAGGTGGGGCACGGCTCCACCTGATCTACGCCGCGCACGTCCGGCCGTGCCCCCCCAACGGCCTGGCCTGATGGGCCCGACCGTTCCTGGGAGTGGGAGATGAGTGATCCGTGGGACGGCCCGGTCGGCCAGGCCACACGCAGGAGCAGTCGCACGGACCGGGTACCCGGACAGCGTAGGGCCGGGTCCGACGGCGGAGCGCGCCCAACGGGTGGCCGCGCCGCGGCGCGAGCATCCTCCCGTTCGCGCAGTGACACACCACGGCGGCGCCGGGCCCGGCCGGTGCGCCGCGGCAGGCGGGTGCTGAAGATCATCGGGATGTGCCTGGCCGTTCTGATCCTGGGGACAGCGGGCGTCGGCTGGTGGTTCTACCAGCACTTGAACGGCAACCTCAACAGCGTGTCGCTCGACGGCAGGGGCGGCACGGAGAAGGCCGACGCGTTCGGCCGCACCCCGATCAACATCCTGGTCATGGGCTCGGACGGCCGTACCAGCAAGGCGGACTGCAAGCTCGGCGGCGGTTGCTCGAAGACCGGCGTGCAGACCGGCAACGGGAACGCGGACGTCCAGATGGTGGTGCACATATCCGCCGACCGCTCCAACGCCACCGTGATGAGCATCCCGCGGGACACCATGACGAACATCCCCGCCTGCAAAGACAGCGAGAACGGCACGTCCACCGCCGGATACTACGGCCAGATCAACAGCGCGCTCCAGTACGGCCCGGCCTGCCAGGCGGCCACCATCCACCAGCTCACCGGCATCCCCATCGACCACTTCGTCAAGCTCGACTTCTCCAGCGTCGTGACGATGTCCGACGCGGTCGGCGGCGTCTCGGTGTGCGTCAGCGACAACGTCTACGACACCTACTCGCACCTGAAGCTGTCCAAGGGCACGCACACGCTCAAGGGCGACGCGGCCCTGGAGTTCGTCCGCTCCCGGCACGGGTTCGGCGACGGCAGCGATCTCGGCCGCACCGTCTCCCAGCACATCTTCCTCAGCGCGATGATCCGCAAGTTCAAGAGCGCGGGCACGCTCACCGACCCCACCGCGGTTTACGACCTCGCGGACGCCGCCACCAAGGCGCTGACCGTCGACGACGGCCTGGGCAGCATCCAGAAGCTCATCGGCTTGGCCACTGACGTGAACAAAGTCCCCACCAGGCGGTTCACCTTCGCCACCATGCAGACCGCCCCGGCCCCGGACGACAGCAACCGCGTGGTGCCCGCGGCGGCGGCCAAGACCCTGTTCGCCACCATCGCGGGCGACCAGTCGTTGACCAGCGGCTCCGGCAAGCAGTCCCCGACGGCTTCCACGAGTCCCACCGCCTCGGCGATGCCCGCCTCCCAGGTCGCGGTGACGGTCGAGAACGGCACCGATATCACCGGCCGCGCCTCCGCCGTCGCCACCGCCCTGACCGACCAGGGCTTCGGCTCCGGCACGACCACGGCCAACGCCCCGAGCCCGGCGAGCGACACCACCCTCTCGTACGGCGCCGGCCAGAAGGCCGAGGCTCAGACTGTGGCCAAGGCCTTGGGGCTGTCGTCCTCGCACCTCAAGCAGGACAGCGGTAGCGGCCTGACGCTTGTGATCGGAAGTGACTGGCCCAGCGGCGCCACCTACCCGGGCAGCGCCTTCTCGTCCACGCCCGCCGACACGCAGGCTGCCGTCTCCGACGCCCATGCCTCGACCGCCGACGAGTCCAAGTCCTGCGCCAAGGTCAGTCCCTACAGGACCGTCAGCCTCAACGGCTTTGCCATGACCCCTGCCCAGGCATACGCGGCCGCGAGCAGCAAACCCGACTCCGACGAGTGAAGAGGGTGGGCGTAGGGCCACAGATCAGTGGTTCGCGACCGAGGGCTGCGCGACCTCGGTGCAGTACGCCTGCCAGAAGGCGGCGCCGTTTGGGGCGACGGCTGGGCAGGAGCCGCAGCTAGTGCTGTGACCGGATAGGTTCGCCGGGTTGGTGGTGGGAGAGGTTGGATGGGCGGTGACGTTCGTTCCGACCGCTGGAGGTGTGGTGGCCGAGCCTGTGCGGGTTCGCCGACTGACCGACCAGGAAGGGCAGAAGCTGCAGCAGATCGTGCGCCGGGGCAGTACCAGCTCGGTTCGTTACCGGCGGGCGATGACGCTGCTGGCGTCCGCCGGCGGAAACCGTGTCCCGGTCATCGCCCAGCTCGTCCAGGCCGACGAGGACACGGTGCGGGAGGTGATCCACCGGTTCAACGAGATCGGCCTGGCTTGCCTGGACCCTCGATGGGCGGGAGGCCGTCCCCGCCTGCTCACCCCTGACGATGAGGACTTCGTCATTCAGACGGCCACCACCCGCCCCACCAAGCTCGGCCAGCCCTTCACCCGCTGGTCGATCCGCAAACTCGCCGCCTACCTGCGCCGCGTGCACGGACGCGTCATCCGCATCGGCCGGGAAGCCTTACGATGCCTGCTCCTGCGCCGCGGCATCACCTTCCAGCGCACCAAGACCTGGAAGGAGTCCACCGATCCCGAAGGCGACGCCAAACTCGACCGCATCGAGCACGTCCTGGAGTATTTGACGGACCGGGTTTTCGCCTTCGACGAGTTCGGCCCGCTGGGCATCCGGCCCGCCGCCGGCTCCTGTTGGGCCAAGCAGGGCAAGCCCAACCGGCTCCCGGCGACCTACCACCGCACCCACGGCGTCACCTACTTCCACGGCTGCTACTCCGTCGGTGAGGACCGGCTGTGGGGTGTCAACCGCCGCCGCAAAGGCACCGTCAATACGCTGGCCGCGCTGAAGTCGATCCGCGCTGCCCGGCCCGACGGCGCCCCGATCTACATCATCCTGGACAACCTTTCCGCCCACACCGGCGCGACGATTCGCCGCTGGGCGAGGAAGAACAAGGTCGAGCTGTGCTTCACCCCGACCTATACCTCCTGGGCCAACCCGATCGAGGCGCACTTCGGCCCGCTGCGGCAGTTCACCCTGGCCAACTCCCACCACCGCAGCCACCCCGTGCAGACCCGGGCCCTGCACCGCTACCTGCGCTGGCGCAACGCCAACGCCCGCCACCCCGACGTACTCGCCGCGCAACGCAGGGAACGCGCCCGAATCCGCGGTGAGAAGGGCATCCGCTGGGGCGGACGCCCCCTTGCACCCGCATCCTGACCGGCCCGGCCAACCCAGGGGGCACAGCACTAGCGGCCCGAGCGTGCGTACCACCGGCCGTCGTGGCGGGCTACATGAACGGGACGTCCGAAGCAGACCGTCATGTTGTCCGGAGTGAGCACGCCGTCAACCAAGCCGGACGCCAACTCGCGGCCTTCCTTGAGCAGGAAGGCATGAGTGGTGCTGGGCGGGAGTTCCTCCAAGTGGTGGGTGACCGTGACGGTGGCGAGGCCCGCCCGGTCGGCCGCCAGCCGATGCAGTGCGTCCACGAGGTCCTCGCGGGACGGGAGGTCGAGGGCGTTGAACGGCTCGTCGAGCAGGAGCAGCGACGGATCGGCCATCAAGGCACGGCAGATGAGGATCCGGGCGCGCTGGCCACCCGAGCAGTCGCCGAAACGGCGGTCGGCGAGCTCCTTGCACCCAAGCTCAGCGAGCAGGGCATGGGCGCGCTCGCGGGTCGCGGTGTCGTACTCCCGCCACAGGGGCTGCACAGTGCCGGTCGCCCCGGTGAGGACGACAGTGTGGGCGGTGACATCTAGCGGGACCTTCTGGGCGGTGGATACCAGGCCGACGCGCGCTCGCAGCTCGCGCATGTCGACGCGGCCGAGTCGGTCACCGAGGACCTCGACCGTGCCGACGGTAGGGAACATAACCGCCCCCACGAGCCGGAGCAGGGTGGTCTTGCCAGCTCCGTTGGCCCCCAGCAGCGCCCAGTGCTCGCCAGGCCGAACGGTCCAGTTGATCCCGTCAAGGACAATCTCTTGTCCGGTAGTACGGCGGTGGACAGCAACATCCGTCAGAGCGACGACGGCGCGGGGCTCCTGGGTTTCGGTCACATCGCCAGAGTAGTGCCATGACTGGCAACCTCACCGGACTTCCATGCCGCCATCGGCGATCGGACAACCCGGTGAACGTCGCCGGTCACAGCACTAGCACGCCCCCGACTCGATGAGTTGACGTACGAGCGTAAGTGCGACCTCCTGGATCTGCTCGACGTACGCATCGAGATCGTCAGAGGCCACGAGGGCCAGACCCGCCCGGGAGGCTGCCCGTTCGAGACGTGGTTCACCTCCCGTGGAAAGCTGGTGCCGTCTCCCCTCACCGACGAGCAGTGGACCCGAGTGGAGCACATCTTCCCCCAGCCCAGGAAGACCATCAGGACCATCTCGCCCCGCATCGCGTTCGAGGGATCTCTGATGAAGGTCCGCAACGGCATGCAGTGGCAGGACCTGCCTGAGTCGTTCGGACGGCATTTGAGCGTGTACCAGCGGGCGCTGGACTACCTGCAGGAAGGGGTATGGGGCGAGGCGCGGTGTGTGCGCTGGGGGACTACGAGGGCACCCCTGTGCCAGCGCTCTACTCCCTGCCCGACTTCAAGATCACAGGTTCTTTCGACGCTCGGCTCACCAATGCGGACATGAACGAACGCGGCTGTCCTGACGGACAAACGTCAAGCTCTTCACCGCCTACCCCGGTGTGTTCTTCAGTGACGACGGCCAGATCCTCCGCGCGATGCAGCGTGCCGCGGGCAACGGCGGGCTGATCATGACGCACGCGGAGAACGGGCTCGCCATCGACGTCCTGGTGGAGCAGGCCCTCGCCCGTGGTGAGACGGATCCGCGCTTCCACGGTGAGGTGCGCAAGGCGCTGCTGGAGGCGGAGGCGACGCACCGGGTGATCAAGCTGGCGCAGGTGGCGGGGGCGCCGGTGTACGTGGTGCACGTCTCGGCGCAGGAGGCGGTGGCGGAGCTGGCGAGGGCGCGTGACGAGGGTCTGCCGGTGTTCGGGGAGACCTGCCCGCAGTACCTCTTCCTGTCCACGGACAACCTCGCGGAGCCCGACTTCGAGGGGGCGAAGTACGTGTGCTCGACGCCGCTCAGGCCGCGGGAGCACCAGGCGGCGCTGTGGCGGGGGCTGCGCACGAACGATCTCCAGGTCGTCTCCACCGACCACTGCCCGTTCTGCTTCACCGGCCAGAAGGATCTGGGCCGGGGCGACTTCTCCAAGATCCCGAACGGGATGCCGGGTGTCGAGAACCGCATGGACCTCCTCCACCAGGCGGTCGTCGACGGGCACATCAGCCGCCGCCGCTGGATCGAGATCGCCTGCGCGGATGTTCGGCCTGTACGGCAGGAAGGGCACGATCGCGCCGGGCGCGGATGCTGATGTGGTCATCTACGACCCGGTGGCCGAGCAGGTGATGTCCGCGGAGACCCATCACATGAACGTCGACTACTCGGCCTACGAGGGCAAGCGGGTCACCGGCCGCGTCGAGACGGTCATCTCCCGCGGGGAACTCGTGATCGACGAGAGGAAGTTCACCGGCCGCGCCGGACCGGGTGCGTACCTCCCGCGCGGTGTCACCCAGTACCTATGCTAGGGCCGGTCTCCTTGAAGGCCCTGGGCGCCATTCCTGCTGGTAGGCGGGGTGTTCGGACTATGACTGGGCAAGGACTCGCAGCGCGCGCGACGTGGAGAGCCACCGCGCAAGGAATTGGTGCCTCTGGGCCAACGCGGGCGGCCACGGGGCTGGATGTGGCCCAAGCAATGGGATCGTTGAGAGGAAAGTCTGATGAAGGCAGCGGTCGGGGAGACCGCCGTGGCCGAGGCCGCGAGCGAGGCGGTAGTCAGCATCGAGGGGAATGTCTACTTCCCGCCGGACTCAGTGGCGGCCGGCGCGCTCCGCGACAGCCCGACCCCTTACACCTGCCCTGGAAGGGGATGGCGCAGTATCACGACGTTGTGGTCGGCGAGATGGCGGCCCTCGCCCCGAGCGGCCAGGAGGGCGTGGCCAGTTCGAACCTCCAGCTGTCCGAGACGCTGTCCGTGGCCGTGATGACCGGCCTGGGGACGGCCGTCAGCGCCTTCGCCGCCTCCCAGGACTGGGCGACGAACGCCGGCCTCGGCATCGTCTTCGTCGTCACCGCCGCCGCTGCCCTGCTGGGCGTCGGGGCCGGCCTGCGCACCGGCGTCCGCGACGTGGAGTCGGGTGCGACGGCGGACCCCCAGCCCGCGGACCAGGCACAGACCCGGACCAGCCCGCCCGTCCGCGGTTCGGAGGAGGCCTGAACACCCGTAGAAGGCGGGGCACCGAACCCGGTCAGCGCGATGGCGGCAGTTCCCCACTCGGCGCCTTTGGGGCCCGGCGATTCATCGGCGACGCGATGTAGGTGGTGGTCGGAGTGCGGCGGAAGCGGCCTGGGGGCCATGCCGTACTCGCGACTGAACGCTCCGGAGAAGGCGAACTCCGTCGAGTACCCGACCTCGCGGGCGATCGTCGCCAGCGTCACGTCGGTCTCCCGGAGGAGCCGCGCACCGAGACTCAACCGTCAGCTGAGCAGGTAGGACATCGGCGGCCGGCCCACTCCCGCGGTGAAGCGCCGGGTGAACGCCGCGCGGGGCAGCCCGGCGACCTCGCTCAACCGGTCCACCGTCCACTGCCGTTGCGGGTTCTCGTGGATCAATCCCGCAGGACGGCGGCGATCGCCGGGTCATCGGTTCGCGGCCACTCGGTCGAGCCGTGCTGCGCCTGCCACCAGCAAGCCCCACCCCGCACGCGTCTACGACTGGTTGCTGGGCGGCAAGGACAACTACCCCGTCGACCAGCAGGTCGGTGAGGCGCTGCCCGCGGAGACGCGCCGCAACGCGGCCCGGAACCGGGCGTTCATGCACCGCGCCGCCGCCTGGCTGGCGAGGAACGGCATCGACCAGTTCCTCGACATCGGCTCCGGCATCCCCACCGAGCCCACCATGCACCAGATCGTGCAGGCGATCAGCCCCGAGGCCCGGATCGTCTACGCGGACAACGATCCGAGCGTCCTGCCTCACGCGCAGGCGCTGCTGACCGGCACGCCGGAGGGTGTCACCGGCTTTCTCCACGCGGATGTGCGGCAGCCCGCGGCCATCCTGGAACGTGCCGGTGAGAAGCTCGACTTCGCACGTCCCGTCACTCTGTCCCTGCTCGCCCTGCTGCACTTCCTGCCCGACGACGAGGACCCGTACGGCGTCGTGCGCACCTTCGTGGAGGCACTTCCCTCGGGCAGCTTCCTGCTCCTCTCGCACGGGACGGCCGACCAGCACCCGGAGTGGGAGGGGAAGATCGGGGCCGCTTACGAGAAGGGCGCGATCCCGCTGCGGCTGCGTACCCGCGGCGAGGTCGAGCCCTTCTTCGAAGGACTGGAACTCGTCGCACCGGGGCTGGTGTCCGCTACCGAGTGGTACAGGGAGGGTCCGGCACCGGCACCCGAGCGCAGCGGCTTCCATGTGGGCGTCGCCAGGGTCCCCTGAGAGGTCATGGCACCGCGCTTCATCGCCAACCAGCGCAAGAACCCCGGACCAGCGGAGCGATCGTTACGACTCCCGCCCGCACCCGTCGTACGGCCCGCCGGCAGACCCCGCGAGCCCGCCCTACGGCACCTGCACGGAGCCACCGTACGGCCACCCCGCGTCCCGCTGTCCGTCATGATTCACGGCACTCGTATCGCCTGGCCACGTCATTTTCGACATTCGTTACATGACGCCCATAATTGGCTGGGTAGGGACCGGTAAAGGGCCGTGAACGCGCCCGAGCGCACTGCGGCACGCTCCCGGGCTGCCCGCAGGCCGGCGCAGAACGTCGCCGCCTGCCCGCGGCCGAGCGGCCGTCGTGGTTCCTGCGGCCGGTCCGGGTGTGCCCGCGCGCCGTCTCCCGGGGAATGGGAGCGCGGAGCAGGGCCGGCGGGCCAGTGGATCATGTGTGCTCGCAGCAGATCGACGGGATGCAGGTGATGACCGATTCCAGCCGTTTCGCACAGGGGAGCAGCGAGGAATCGTTGGGACCGGTCGCCAAGGCGGCTGCCCTGATCGATGCCGACGGCGTCGTCCTGGGATGGACGGCCGCCGCCGAGCAGCTCCTCGGTTTCCGGGCGCAGGAGGTGGTCGGCCGCACCGGGGCGATGCTGCTCGCCGACGGCGAGACGGCCGGGGAACGGGGAGTCTGGGCGGCGCACGCGGCGGCGCGCAGGCCGCGGTCAGGGCCCGTCACCGTCCGCACCCGGGACGGCACTGAGAGGCAGCTGAGCCTGGAGGCCTCCCCGCTGTCGGGGGGCGGCAGGACCGACTGGCTGGTGTCGGTGTCCGAGCCCGGCATGGCCTCCGCGTGGGCCCCCGCGGAGGGCACGGTGTCGGCCGCGCTGATGGCCCGGTCACCGATCGGACTGTCGATCTGGGACACCGATCTGCGGTGCATCTGGCTGAACGACGCGGCCGAGCGCCAGGACGGCCTGCTGCGCCGGGAGCGTCTCGGCCGCCTGATGACGGAAGTGCAGCCCGGCGACACCGGCAGGGCGCTCACCTCCGCGATGCGCGACGTGCTGGCGACCGGCGAGCCGGTCATCGAGCGCGAGTACACCTGGCAGGTGCCGGGCGAGGACGAGACGCGCGTGCTGTCCGCCTCCTACTTCCGCCTCGACGGCGCGGACGGCCGGCCGATCGGTGTGGTCAACATGGCGACCGACATCGACAAGTCGAGGGCCCGCCAGCATCTGCTGCTGCTCGGCGAGGCCGGCAACAGGATCGGCACCACCCTCGACCTGACCACGACCGCACAGGAGCTCGCCGACGCCGTCGTCCCCCTGCTGGCCGACTACGCCACGGTCGACCTGGCGGAGCCGGTGCAGCTCGGCGACGAGCCACCGCAGCGGCTCCCCGCCGAGGACTTCCGCATTCCGGTGTTCCGCCGGGCGGGCATGGCCTCCGTCCACGAGGGGGCGCCGGAGGCGCTGTGGCAGCCGGGTGAAGTGGTCTACGTGCCTCCCGCCTCGCCGTTCACCCGCGTGCTGTCCTCGGGGAGGAGCTACTTCGAGCCGATCCTGCGCACCGGTCCCGGCACCTGGCTGGAGAAGGATCCGGAGCGCTCCCGGGCCATCGCGGCGACCGGGATACACACCTTGATCATCGTCCCGCTCCAGGCCCGCGGCACGCTGCTCGGTGAGGCCGTCTTCGTGCGCACCGACAACAAGACACCCTTCTCCCGGGACGACCTCTTGCTGCTGGAGGAGCTGACCGGCCGGGCGGCCCTGAGCCTCGACAACGCCCGCCGCTACACCCGCGAGCGTGCCGCGTCCATCGCCCTGCAACGCAACCTGCTGCCGCACCACCTCTCAGGCGGCCGGGCGGTCGACATCGCCTCTCGCTATCTGCCGGCGGACACCCACGAGGGGGTGGGCGGCGACTGGTTCGACGTGATCCCGCTGCCCCGCGCCCAGGTCGGTCTGGTGGTCGGCGACGTCGTCGGGCACGGCATCAACGCGGCGGCACTGATGGGCCAGCTGCGCACCGTCATGCGCACCCTCGCCGACCGCGATCTGTCACCCGCGGAGCTCCTGGCCGGGCTCGACCGGCTCGTGCCGTTGACGGCGGAACAGGAGGACGGCCCCGACGGCGTCAACGGCCCCGTCATGAGCTGCACCTGCGTCTACGCCGTCTACGACCCGGTCACCCGCCGGTGCACGATGGCATCCGCCGGCCACCCGCCGCCGGCCGTGGTGGACCCGGACGGCCGCGTCGACTTCCCCGAGGTGCCCTCGGGGACGCCGATCGGGCTCGGCCGGATGGACTACGAGTCGATCACCATGACGCTGCCCGCCGGGAGCGTGATCGTCCTCTACACCGACGGCCTCATCGAGACGCGCACCGCCGACCTCGACGCCGGCCTGGGCCGCCTGCGCTCCGCGCTCGCCCGGCCCGCGGACTCGCTGGAGCGGCAGTGCGCGCAAGTGATCGACGCGATGGTCCCGTACGTACGGCGGGCCCCGACCGTCCTTCCCCGGGGCGTACGCAAGAGCGGGTCCTCCGAGGACGACATCGCCCTGCTGATGGCCCGCACCCGGGTGCTGCCCGCCGGGGACGGCGGCGCGCGGGAACACCAGTGAGCCACCGGGGCGGAGGCGCCACGCCGCGGAGTGCCGGTGGACGTCCAGCTCGTCTCGGAGTGCCGGCGGATGTCTCCTCGCGTCTCGGAGTGCCGGTGGACGTCCCCCTCGTCTCGGAGTGCCGGCGGATGTCTCCTCGCGTCTCGGAGTGCCGGTGGACGTCCCCCTCGTCTCGGAGTGCCGGCGGATGTTCCCCTCGCGCCTCCGAGCGCCGGTGGACATCCCCTCGTGCCGCGGAGTGCCGGTGGACATCCGAGGAGCTTCACCGGTGTTCACTCCGGTACTGGGCGGGTGAGCGGCCCGTGTGGCGGGTGAAGGCCGCGCTCAGCGCGGACGGGGAGCTGTAGCCGAGGTCCGAGGCGATCTCCGCGATGCGGCGGTCGCCGGTGCGCAGCCGGTGTGCGACGACGTACACGCGCCAGCGGGCCGCGTACTCCATGGGAGGCAGCCCGACCTCCCGGTGGAAGCGGTCGGCGAAGGAGCTGCGCGACATCCGGGCCTCCCCGGCCAGCTCGGCCACGGTCCACCTCCGGGCGGGGTCGCCGTGCACGCCCCGCAGGGACCGGCCGATCTGCGGATCGGCGAGCGCGGCCAGCCAGCCGCGGCCGGGCGCGCTCTGGCCGGCTCCGTAGACGAAACGCAGCGCGTGGAGGAAGAGGACGTGGGCGAGGTGCCGCCGCATGGCGGCCCCACCGGGCAGGTCCACCGCCGACTCCCCGTTGAGCAGTTCGAGGATGGGCACGATCCCCGTGGCGTCGGGATCGCCCGCCGAGATCCGCGTCAGCGACGGAAGGGCGGCGATCAGCAGGTCGGTCGCGTCGCTGTTGAGGGTCAGGCTGCTGCTGACGATGACGGTCCGCTGCTCCGGGTCGCTCGTCGCCTCCGGGTCCGGCGCGTAGTGGACGGTGCTGGCCCAGGGGCTCGGCAGTGCCTCGGCCTGCGGTACGGGGGTGACCCCCGGGGCGGACGACACCGTGAATCCCGGCCCGCCCGCCAGCAGCCAGCAGTCGCCTGCCGCCAGGTGCACCGAGCTGCCGTCGGCGGCCTCGATCCAGCAGGTTCCGCCCAGCACGGCGCCGACCTTGATGTGGTCGTGCCGGTCGAACGCCAGCGCCCAGAGCCCGGCGGCCTCGAACCGGGCCGACGACGTCAGCGTGAGCTCGAATACGTCCAAAGCCTCGGAGAGCGGATCCATGCTCCGGACGATACCCCGGACGATGCGACAACTTTTCTGGACTGTGGTGTCTGGATCGTCCAGGACGGGATGCGTAGCTTCGAAGGGGAGCCGAAGGAGAGGCGAAGGAGAGCCGGTCGAAAGCCCAGGAAGGGCCGATCGAAAGCCCAGGAAGGGCCGATCGAGAACCCAGGGTCGCCAAGATCCCCCGCCGGCTCCCTCGCACCGAGTCCCACCTGAGCGGAGAGCGACCGATGACCTCGACAGCCACGACTTCCAGCCCCATGCGCCACCCGGACAGCCTGTACATCGGCGGCAGGTGGGTCAGGCCCTCGACCGACGCCATGATCGACGTCGTCACCCCCGCGACCGAGGAGGTCGGTTTCCGGGTGGCGGAGGCGACCGAGGCCGATGTGGCCGCCGCGGTCGCCGCCGCCCGCACGGCGTTCGACGAGGGTCCCTGGCCGCGGCTGACGCACGCGGAACGGGCCGGCTACCTGCGCGAGATCGCCGCCAGGATCGGCGAGCGTGTCGACGACCTCGCGGGCGCGGCGCCCCTGGAGTCCGGTGTCCTCCAGTCGCTCGCCCGCGGCTCGGCCTCGCTGCTCGCCTCGGTCTTCGCGTCCTATGCGGGCATGGCGGACACCTTCCCGTTCGTCGAACGGCATGTCCCCGGCCCGACCGGCGGTGGTGGCGCCGGCCTGCTGGTGCAGGAGCCGGTGGGCGTGGTCGCGGCCATCGTCCCGTGGAACGGCCCGGCGGTGATCAGCGCCTACAAGACGGGCCCGGCCCTGCTGGCGGGCTGTACCGTCGTCCTCAAGATGCCCCCCGAGGCGCCGAGCGCCGGCTACGTCCTGGCCGAGATCGCCGAGGACGCGGGCCTGCCCGCGGGCGTGCTCAACGTCGTCACCGCCGACCGCCGGGCATCCGAGGCGCTGGTCAGGGACCCGGGGGTCGACAAGGTGAGCTTCACGGGCTCCAACGCGGCCGGCCGCAGCATCGCCGCCGCCTGCGCCGGCCGCATGGCACGCGTGACGCTCGAACTGGGCGGAAAGTCTGCGGCACTGATCCTCGACGACTACGACGTGTCGGCGGCGGCCCGGACGATCGCGGACTCGGCCCGGTACCTGAGCGGTCAGGTCTGCTACGCGACCACCCGGCTGATCGTGGACCGCAAGCGGCACGACGCTTTCGCCGAGGCGCTGAGGGAGTCCTTCGGGAGGCTCACGGTCGGTGATCCGTTCGACCCCCGGACGCAGATGGGCCCCGTCATCACCGGGCGCCAGCGCGCGCGGATCGAGGGCTACCTCGCCCAGGGGCGCGAGCAGGGCGCGCGGCTCGTGACCGGCGGCGGCCGACCTGCGCACCTCGACCGCGGCTTCTACGTCGAGCCGACCGTCTTCGCCGATGTCGACAACCGCTCGGTGATCGCGCAGGAGGAGATCTTCGGCCCGGTGCTCACCGTCATCCCCGCGGACGGCGAAGCGGACGCCGTCGAGAAGGCGAACGACAGCATCTACGGGCTCAACGCCTCCGTCTTCACCCATGACGTCGACCGCGCCTACGCCGTCGCGCGGCGGCTCAGGACGGGAACGGTCGGCCACAACGGCACCCGCACCGACGCGACGATCGCGTTCGGGGGCTTCAAGCAGTCGGGTATCGGGCGCGAAGGCGGGACCGAGGGGCTGCGTCCCTACCTTGAGAGCAAGACGGTGCTGCTGGACCGCTATCCGCGGCATCTCGGCTAGTTCCGCACATCCGCCGTCCCGCGCTCGGGGCCGCGTCCCGGCCGGGCGACGGGTCCGGCGTCCGTGGTCCGTGCGAACGCGGCCGGCGAGTCGGGCTGAATGCCACTGACGCTCACCCCGGCATCACGCGGCCGACGTGCGGAGCCGAGCGTGCGGTGGCCGAGCAACTGTGGCCCATACCACTCCTGGCTTTCGGGTGCGGCGACGGTTTTTGCCCCAGCGGCTGGTCTTGACAGCGACCGAACCCGACCACCACCACCGCGGAGCCTTCGATGTCCGATCCTTTCCAGACCGCCGTCGTCACCGGTGCCGGCCGCGGCTTCGGGCGCGCGATCGCCGCGGCGCTCGTCGCCAGGGGCGCCGGCGTCGTCGGTATCGCCCGCAACGAGCGGGAGTTGCGCGCCGTACGCAACGAACTCGGCGAGGGCTTCACACCCGTCGCCGCCGATGCCGCCGACGAAGCGCTCGCGCAGGACGTCATCCGGGAACACCGTCCCGGGCTGCTGGTCCTGAACGCCGGGGTCACGCCGCACATGGCGCCCGTGCACGAGCAGACCTGGGAGACCTTCAGCCGAAACTGGCACATCGACACCCGGCACGTCTTCGCCTGGACCCGGGCGGCACTGCGGGAGCCGCTGGCGCCGGGCAGCGTGGTCGTCTCGATGTCCAGCGGAGCGGCCCTGGCGGGCTCCCCGCTCAGTGGCGGATACGCCAGCGCCAAGGCCGCCATCCGCTACATCCGCGGCTACGCGGCCGACGAGGCGCAGCGGGCGGGCCTCGGCATCCGGTTCCACGCACTGCTCCCGAACATGACCCCGGCCGGCGGCGTCGGCTCGGTCGCGGTCGACGGCTACGCCGCGCGCCAGGGCGTCGACCGGGACACCTTCGTCAAGGGCCGGGAACAGCCGGTACTCACCGCGGAGCAGCTCGCCGAAGCCGTCGTGGAAGTCGCCCAGGACCCCGGCAAGGATGCGGAGTACCGGGTCGGCGGTACCGGACTGCACCCGATCAGCTGAGCCACCGCCCAGCGAGGACATCACCGCACCGAGGAGAGGCCGCCATGCCGTCGGACGCCGAGTTCGCCACCCTGACCGAGCCGTTCAGGCCGGAGCTGCTCGCGCACTGCTACCGGATCCTCGGCTCGATCCACGACGCCGAGGACCTGGTGCAGGAGACCTACCTGCGAGCCTGGCGCGCGTTCGACCGGTTCGAGGGCCGCTCCTCGGTGCGGCGCTGGCTGTACAAGATCGCCACCATGGCCTGCCTGACCGCGCTGGGAACACGCTCCCGGCGGCCGCTCCCGTCAGGGCTCGGCGCGCCCTCGGGCGACCACCGGGTGGCCATGGCTCCCCGCGAGACGTCGGTGGCATGGCTCCAGCCGGCCCCCGACGCGCTGGTCGGCGCCGACGACCCGGCTGCCGTGGTGGCCCGGCGGACCGGCGTGCGGCTCGCCTTCATCGCCGCACTCCAACTGCTGTCCGCCCGGCAGCGGGCCGTGCTGACGTTGCGCGACGTGCTGGCGTTCCGGACGGCCGAGGTCGCCGAGATGCTGGACACGACGACCGCGGCCGTCGACAGCGCCCTCCGCCGCGCCAGGGCCCGCCTGGCCGAAGCCGGACCCGCGTGGGACGACCTGGCCGAGCCGGACGAGCAGACCCGGCGCACCCTCCTCGACGGCTACGTCGACGCTTTCACCCGGGCCGACCCCGACGCGCTGGTGCAACTGCTGCGGGCGGACGTCGAGATGGAGATGCCGCCGACCCCGACGTGGTTCACCGGCCGGCGGGCCGTCGTCGGATTCCTTGCCGCCCGGGTGCTGCACAGGGACCGGTGGCGCCTGGTGCCCACCCGCGCCAACGGCCAGCCCGCGCTCGCCGCCTACCAGCACGCGGGCGAGGGCCGGTACGAGGCGTACGGCGTCCAGGTCCTGACCCTGATCGGGCCCCGGATCGCCCGCATCACGGCGTTCAACGACCCCAGCCTCGTACCGACGTTCGGTCTCGCCCCGGCGCTGGGCCGCTCGATCCGGGCAGGTGACCTTGGCCCCGGTTCCCCAGCGCTCTGATACATCCGATGTAAGACCTCTGGAGGTCTTTGGAATCACGGTTCCCCCTCAAGAATTCCGCCTCCATTCGAATCATGGTCGAAGATCCCAGCCCTTCTGCCTGAAATTCATCGGATGAAAGACTTGACGGTGTTCAGTCAGAAGCGCCACAGTGGCGCTGGAGCCGCCGGGGAGCGACCCACGCCGGCCGGTACTCCGGCCGGTGCTCCCGGCCGCCCCCGGTGTGTACGACACCAACGGTGCACGAGCCGAGGCGCACGTCGAGAACATCACCTTCTGGAAGAAGCAGCGCGATCTCCACGCCCGGGCGCTCGGGTCCGTGCTCCACCCCACCCATCGGGTCGGCCCGCTCGCGCCCCTGGTGCGAGCGGCCGGTCACCGGAGAGGAGACCTCCAGTGTTACGCAGACAGGGGCTCGCGGGATCGTCGGCCATCGCCGTGCTCTGCCTGGTGCTCGCCGCCGGACAGGCCAGCGCCTCGACGATCTGGAGCGCGGACGCCGCGAGCGGTGGGTCGCCGGCCCAGGTGTTCGGCAACATCGGCACCGGCAACTGCGAGACGAACACCATCTCGGCCGTCACCGACTCCACGCGGGGAAAGGTGTGGCGCTACCTGAAGCCCAAGGGCTCGAACAGGTGCGAGAGCCGCGGAGTCAGGGTCGACGGCGAGATGTACCGCTTCACGAACAACGCCACCTACTACATCGGCTGGCAGTTCAAGCTCTCCAGCACCACGGACAACAACGCCGTCTTCCAGTGGAAGTCCTACGAGGACCACATCCAGAACTATCCGGTCGTCCTGAAGATGATCGGCGGCCGGCTGACGATGTTGCAGCGCCAGCCCGATGGCGTCGAGACGCTGCCCTGGTCGCAGGCGATCAGCGCCAACCAGTGGAACCACGTGGTGCTCGGAATCCACACCTCCAGCGAGCTCAAGGGCGGCTGGGTCGAGCTGTACGTGAACGGCAGGCAGCAGACGTTCGAGGACGGGCAGAAGCGCTACGCGTGCCGCACCTGGGACAGCTACAACGACGTCAAGTGGGGCGTGTACGGGGCCTCCGGCACCGAGGTCAGCGACCACGTCGACGACCAGCGGATCGGAACGGCCTACGCGGACGTCGACTGACGCGGACGCCGAGCCGCTCGCGCCCCGCCGCGAGCACCCCGTCCCGCGCCGGCGGCCGGCGCGGCCGTCACGACACGGCCATGTCCCGCCAGGCGCGACCGTGTCGCGCCGGTCGCCTCAGTTCCCTGACGACGCGGACGACCCTTCCGCGGCCATGATGGCGGCGGGCATGTTCTTGTTCCCGACGCTGTGGACGACGGCGAGTCGTACGGAGGCGACTTTCCAGCTTCCGGAGCTGCGCCTCAACCCGTGTGACCCTCGGCCGTAAAAGATCCATGTGTTGACGTCCTCGCTCTCGCCGAGAGCGGAATGATGATGCAGCGCTTCCAGGTGGTAGTTCACGGTGGCCTCGTCGCCGTCGACGCTGACAACGTGGCTGGTGAGCATGTGCTGGGTGAGCTCCATGGGGCCGAGCAGGCCCTCCCAGGCAGCCTTCAGGGCGTCGGCCGAGATCACGCCCTCGGCGTCCGGGTTGACGCCCCGAGGTCGACTGCCAGTTCATCGGCCCACAGCGACCGGGCTCCGGAAAAATCCTTGGCGTCGCAGCGCTGGAAATCCTCGTGGACCACGTTCACCGCGTCGATGTAATCCTGAGTGCTGTTCGTCATGCCGGTGGCCGATCCTTCTGGCTCATACGGAATGCGCCTCTATTTCCTGTCTTCCTGTCTATCACGCCCTCTGGCCTCTCGCATGAGGGTCGTCGTCGCACTGTGGCCGCAGCGACGGGCGGCCTCTCCCCGTGCTCGGACGGCGGGGCGGCAGCAGGAGCACGTGGGTCCCGCCTCCCACCCGCCGCGAGACACAAGGCCAGGACGGCGTTGAGCTCAGGACCCCCGTCGCCATACCCGGCGCCTGGCGAGTCCCTCTTGCCAAGCCCCGGAGCGAAGTCCAGGATTGTCCCCTCCCGCTCCTCCGGCCGGACCGGTGCCGCCACCTCACGGCACCGGGGCCATCAGCCCTCGCACTAGGAGGCTGTGCCCATGGACTTCGGACTCGTGCTGCAGACCGACCCGCCCGGCTCCGCCGTCGTCGACCTGATGCGCCGCGCCGAGCAGGCGGGCTTCCGCTACGGCTGGACCTTCGACTCCGCCGTGCTCTGGCAGGAGCCCTTCGTCATCCACAGCCGCATCCTGGACCACACCGAGCGGCTCGTCGTCGGCCCCATGGTCACCAACCCGGGCACCCGCACCTGGGAGGTGACGGCCTCCACCTTCGCCACCCTCAACGAGATGTACGGCAACCGCACCGTCTGCGGCATCGGGCGCGGCGACTCCGCGATGCGGGTGGCCGGCCGCCGCCCCAACACCCTGGCCAGGCTGGGTGAGGCCATCGGGGTGATCCGCGACCTCGCCGAGGGCCGCGAGGCCGAGATCGACGGGCAGCGCATCCGGCTTCCGTGGGTCAGCGGCGGCAGGCTCCCGGTGTGGATGGCCGCGTACGGCCCCAAGGCGCTCGCGCTGGCCGGGCAAGAGGCCGACGGGTTCATCCTGCAGCTCGCCGACCCCTACCTCGCCGAGTGGACGATCAAGTCCGTGCGGGACGCGGCGGCCGCCGCCGGCCGGGACCCGGCCTCGCTCACCGTCTGCGTCGCGGCCCCCGCCTACGTGGGCGACGACCTCGCGCACGCCCGGGAGCAGTGCCGGTGGTTCGGCGGCATGGTCGGCAACCACGTGGCCGACCTGGTGGCCCGCTACGGCGAGCACTCCGCCGTCGTACCGGAGGCGCTCACCGCGTACATCAAGGGCCGCGAAGGCTACGACTACGCCCACCACGGCCGCAGCGACAACCCCGACACCGCGTTCGTGCCCGACGAGATCGTGGACCGCTTCTGCCTGCTCGGCCCCGTCGAGGCCCACCTGGAGAAGCTGCGGACGCTCAGGGACCTCGGCGTCGACCAGTTCGCGGTGTACGCGATGCACGACGCCCGCGAGCAGGTCGTCGACGCGTACGGGGCCGAGGTCATCCCGGCGCTCGGCTGACCGGACCGGGGCCGGCGCGGACGGCCGCGCGCGGCCCCCCAGCCGGCACCGGCACGGGGGCCGTTTGCGTTTCCCCCTCAACCGTCCCGCATCTCCCACCCATCACCAGCGCATTCGCGCCGGTCAGCCGGGGTATCTCCCCTGCGCGGGCTCTGCCCGAACTCCGCTCGATCCCGCGCTCCCCCGCGCGCTCCCCCGCAACCCCACGCATCCGCCACCTCACCCCCGTGCACCCGCCCTCGGCGCCCACACAGCTCCGGGGAGGCACCCCCCAACCGCCTGCCAAGCACCCCATCAGCGAAGGGGCACGCCATATGACCCATACCGTCCCCCCTGGCCCGTCGTCGGGCAGCCGGGGTCCTCTGGGGCCCGCGCCCGCCATAGAGGGCGCGCAGTTCGTCACCGGCGACGGCCGCGTGGAACTCCTGCACGGCGCCTTCCCGGCCGAGAGCCGGTTCGCCAACGAGGACCTGCGCCCCATCCCGCTCGCCGAACGCCACTGGGGCACCTACAACTTCACCGCGCTGTGGATCGGCATGGCGCACAACATCCCGTCCTGGACGCTCGCCTCCGGCCTGGTCGCGCTCGGCATGGACTGGAAGCAGGCGGTGTTCACCATCGCGCTCGCCAACGTGATCGTGCTGCTGCCGATGCTGGCCACCGGGCACGCGGGGCCGAAGTACGGCATCCCCTTCCCGGTGCTGGCACGCGCCTCCTTCGGGCTGCGCGGGGCCAACCTCCCGGCGCTGGTCCGCGCGGCGGTGGCGTGCGGCTGGTTCGGCATCCAGACCTGGATCGGCGGCCAGGGCATCTACGTGCTGCTGGGCAAGGCCTACGGCGGGGCGTGGCAGAGCGCGGCGGAGATCGGCGGCCGGCCCTGGACGCTCTGGCTGTGCTTCGTCATCTTCTGGGTGCTGCAACTCGCCATCATCATGCGCGGCATGGAGACGCTGCGCCGCTTCGAGAACTGGGCCGGGCCCTTCGTGCTGATCGGCGCCGTGGTCCTGCTCGTGTGGATGGCGGACAAGGCGGGCGGCTTCGGCCCGCTCCTCGACGAGCCGTCCAAGCTCGGCTGGGGGCCCCGCTTCTGGCCGGTGTTCTTCCCGGCCCTCATGGGCATGATCGGCTTCTGGTCGACCCTGTCGCTGAACATCCCGGACTTCACCCGCTTCGGCAAGGGCCAGCGCGCGCAGGTGTGGGGCCAGACGCTGGGCCTGCCGACCACCATGACGGCCTTCGCGCTGCTGTCGGTGCTGGTCACCTCGGGCACGCAGGCGGTGTACGGCGAGCCGATCTGGGAGCCGGTGGACGTGGCGGGCAAGGCCGACAGCGTGCTGGGGCTGCTGTTCGCGCTGGTCACCGTGCTGGTCGCGACGATCTCCACCAACCTCGCCGCCAACGTCGTCTCTCCCGCCTACGACCTGGCCAACCTGGCACCCAAGCTCATCACGTTCCGCACCGGCGCGGTGGTCACGGGCGTGGTGGGCGTGCTGATCCTTCCGTGGAAGCTGATCGAGACGCCCGAGTTCTACATCTACGTGTGGCTGGGCGTGGTCGGGGGGCTGCTCGGCACGGTCGCCGGGGTCCTGATCGCGGACTACTGGTTCGTCCGCCGCACCTCGCTGGAGCTCGTGGACCTCTACAAGCGCCAGGGGCGGTACTGGTACGCCGGCGGCTGGAACCTGCGGGCCGTGCTCGCGTTCCTGGTCGGCGGGGTGCTGGCGGTGGGCGGCTCGCACTCCGCCCCGGGCAAGGGCCCCTTCCCCGAGGACGGCCTGATCCCGGCCCTGAAGCCGCTCGCCGACTACGGCTGGGCCATCGGCCTGTCCTCGGCGTTCGTGGTGTACGCGCTGCTCATGTGGCCGGCGGCCAGGCGGGAACGGCGCGGATAGCCGGACGGGACGTCAAGCGCACCGCGGCCGTGGTCGACCGCGGTGCGCTTGACGTGGTCCGCTCAGCGGCTCTCGGAGGTGAGGTCCGCCGACCACTTCTCCTCGATGCGGCCGAAGTGCCACACCAGCAGCGCGATCAGCCAGGAGGCGAAGAACAGGCCGACGATGCCGTAGCCGGCGTAGTCGAGGTTGATGTCGGCGATGGCCGCCAGCGGCCCCGAGGTGATGTTCGCCTGGTCGGTGAGGACGCCGATGAGCTCGATGGTGCCGATGATCAGCGCGACGGCGACGGAGATCGACGTGATGGTGATGTTGTAGAAGACCTTGCGGACGGGCTTCGCGAAGGCCCACCCGTACGCCGCGTTCATGAACACCCCGTCGATGGTGTCCATCAGGCACATGCCGCCCGCGAAGAGGATCGGCAGGACCAGGATCGAGTAGAACGGGAGGCTGAAGGCCGCGGCGCCTCCCGCGAGCACCAGCAGTCCCACCTCGGTGGCGGTGTCGAAGCCGAGGCCGAACAGCACGCCGATCGGGTAGATGTGCCACGCCTTGCGCACGGATCGGGTGAGGCCGTTGAGGAAGCGGTTCATGAGGCCGCGCTTGTTGAGCTGCTCCTCCAGCTCCCGCTCGTCGTACCGGCCGCTGCGCATCTGCCGGAAGATCTTGATGATGCCGAGGAGTACGGCGAGGTTGAGGATGCCGAGGATCCACAGGAAGACGCCGGAGACCGACGCGCCGATGACCCCGGTGACCGAGTGCAGGCTGGAGTCGTCGTTCTCGACCTCGCCGACGAGTGCCTTGACGCCGACCGAGAGCAGGAAGGCCAGCGCGAAGACGATCGTGGAGTGGCCCAGGGAGAACCAGAAGCCGACCGACAGCGGCCGGCGTCCGCGCGGTTCACCCGCCTCCTCCGCGGCCGCGTTGTCGGCCAGCAGCTTGCGGGTGGTGTTGTCGACGGCGGCGATGTGGTCGGCGTCGAAGGCGTGCCGCAGTCCGAACGTGTAGGCCAGGATGCCCACGCCGACGTTGAAGACGGGGTGGTCACCGCCCAGGTGGTAGTGGTGGGGCACCACGAGCCCGAAGAGGATGCCGAAGCCCACCACGTGCAGCAGCACGATGAACCCGGCCATCCCGCCCAGCGCCCGCCAGTCCTGCCGGCTCAGCGAGCGCCGGAACAGCCCCAGACGCTCGCCCAGCTTCGGCTCGGCACCTATATCGCCGCTCAACACGCCTCCTATCAGCGATGACCAGCCAAAACGCGACGAGGCTAACATTGGCCAGACCATTACTGCAAGGAGGTCGCAACTGGGGATGCCTGGCAAGAGGGCGCTCCGGCGGCGGTGGGGGGATATCAGCGGCCGGTCCGGGCGGGTTTCCGCCCGGTAACGACCCGTTCAGCTCCGGCCGGGGTGGAGAACCGGGTTGAGCGGCGAGGTGGGGATCTCGCCCACCGCGGTTCCGGGCATCCAGGTCCGCAGGTCGTTCCGCTGGGGGTCGTTGGCGGGCTCGGCGACGGTGATCCGGGCGTCCACGTAGATGACGGTCATCACGCGGCGCGGGGACGCCGCCCGGTTGGCCGAGGCCCGGTGGAAGGTCCAGCCCAGGTGGAAGCTCACGTCGCCCAGGCCGTACGGTGTCTCCACCAGCGGCAGGTCCGCGTCGGCCAGCGCCCGCTGGACCGCCCGCTCCGAGTCGTCGCCGATCGGCAGGTCCCGGCCGAACGCGAAGCGGTGGCTGCCGGCCGCGAACGCCAGCGGTCCCATCTCGGCCGGGGTGTCCTGGAGGGGCACCCACGCGGTGACGGCGCGGTCGGTCGACAGCGGCCAGTAGTACTGGTCCGCGTGCCAGGGGGTGATACCGCCGCCGGGCTCCTTGTACAGGGCCTGGTCGTGGTAGAGCCGCACGGCGTCCACGCCCAGCAGGTCGGCGGCGGTCCCGGCCAGGCGCGGCGAGAAGACGAACTCCCTCACCCGCTCGCTGTGCCGCCACAGATTGGTGACCTGGAGGAACGCCTTGCCGTAGGTGTCGCGTTCGGCGAGCGGGAGGTGCTGGGTGTTCAGCTCGATCACCTTCGCGGTGATCTCGGGTTCGTACGCCTCGACGGTGGCGGGCGCGAGGAGGCCGGGCAGCGTGACGAAGCCGTGCTCGTCGAAGTGCCGCCGGGATGCGCCGCTGAGGGCGTGGGGCCGCTGGAGGTCCCGTTCCGTGGTGGTCATGGACACAGCGTGGGCGCCGGGCGGGCGACGGGCCACGCCTGTGATGGCGCGATACCGGTACTCCCTTGCCCCGAACGCGGTGCCGGGGCCCCGGAGCGGGGCATCACCGTAGGATGCGAGCCTCCTTCGAGCACATCGTCCCCACGCCCGCGATGTCCTGGAAGCTGTGGGTGCGCAGCGAGCCGCGGTTCTCCTTCCACTGGCACTTCCACCCCGAGTACGAGCTGACCCTGATCACCGGAGGCACGGGCACCCGCGTGGTCGGCGACAGCGTCCAGGACTACGGTCCCGGCGATCTGACGCTGATCGGCCCCGACGTGCCCCACACGTACGCGTCGTCGCCGGGGCAGGCGGCGAACGAGGCGGTCGTGGTGCAGTTCCGGCGGGACTTCCTCGGCGGCGAGCTCTTCGCCCGGCCGGAGTTCGCCGCGGTGAGCACGCTGCTGGAGCGGGCCTCGCGCGGCGTCCGCTTCCCTCGTGGGACCGGCCCCTCCCCGGGAGGGGAACCATTGCCGGAGGCCCCGTCCACCGCCGCGCTCATCGGCCTCCCGCCGGCCGAGCGCACGCTGGGGCTCCTGCGGATCCTGGTCGCCCTGGCCGGGCGCGACGACCACCGGTTCCTCGCCGGCGCCGGGTACAGCCCGGCACCGGGCCGGGCCGCCGGGCAGCGCATCGACGCGATGATGCGGCTGCTGCACACCGGCTACACCCGCCCCATCGGCCTGGAGGAGGTGGCCGAGGCCGCCGGTATGGCGCCCAGCTCCGCCAGCCGGTTCTTCCGCCGCACCACCGGCACCACCCTCACCGCCTACCTGAACGCGCTCCGGGTGCGCGCGGCCTGCCACCTGCTGGCGGCCACCGACCGGCGCGTCGCGGACATCGCCGCCGACTGCGGCTACGCCAACCTCGCCAACTTCAACCGGCGCTTCCGCGAGGTGACGGGCATGGCACCGCGCGAGTACCGGGCCCGGCTGCGGCGTCCGTGAGCCCCGTCCGTCCCACGGCCCAGCCGTCTGCCGCCCGGCTGCCCGGCCGCCCTGTGTCCGGGGCTGTGCCCCGGCCTGGCCAGGGGCGCGGGGAACTGCGCGACCAGCCACGACTGGGGGTACCTCCCACGCCCTTCAGGCAGGGGGGACGGCACGTTGCCACCGGCCCAAAGGGGCAGTCCCTGTCGTCTCCGGACCACCGGCAGGTGGTGGTTGCTCGCGCAGTTCCCCGCGCCCCTTGAACTGGGGTGTTGCAACGACCACTAGAACCGAAGCTTTCAGGGTGGGGCTCCGCCCCGATTGCCACGACGAGTCATGCGGCCAACCGGTGCGATGGGGCGGCCGGGCGGCAGGGCCCGGCTCAGCCCGCCGGGATCTCCACCACCTCGGAGATGTCCACCGGCCGCCCGTGGGCGAACGCCTCGTTGGCGGCGAGGCCCGTGGCCAGCGCCAGTGCGCCGTCCACGGCCGTCGCGTGGTCGATCCCGGGCACCGGCGCGGCCGGGTCCACGGGGCCGAACAGGGTGTCCAGCATGCGTGCGTCGCCACCGCCGTGCCCCGCGTGGTCGAACTCCGGAATCGGCACCTCGTAGGGCGGCTGCCACAGCGGGCGGACGGTGATGGTCGCGCCCCCGGCGTACGCGGAGGCGGTGTCTCCGTGCACCGAGCCCTTCGCCGAGTCCACCCGGGTCGCGGGCGGCTGCCACCTGCTCTCGACCACGTCCAGTTCGAGCCTGCCGCCGGTGCCGTTGAACACCACCCGGTAGCCCTCGCCGGGGGAGTAGGCGTGCAGGTGGTAGCTCATGGTCGCGCCCGTGGCGTAGCGGACCACCAGGGCCATGTCGTCCTCGATGGTGATGCCGTCGCCGAAGACGTTGCGGTCCCGCAGGTAGCCGTCCTCGGCCTCCGCGTCCAGGTACAGCGACCGCAGGCCGGGGTTGTCGGCGAGGTGCAGCGCGAACGGGTCGTCGGCCGCCTCGGGCGCCCCGTGGGCGCGCTCGTACTCGCGCCGGTAGCCGCTGCGGGTGCCGGCCTCGCGACCGTAGAAGTCCAGCTTCCCGTAGCCGAAGACCTGCTCGGGCCGGGCGCCGAGCCACCAGTTGACGAGGTCGAAGTGGTGGCCCGACTTGTGCACCATCAGACCGCCGCTGTTGGCCTTCTCGCGGTGCCAGCGCCGGAAGTAGTCGGCGCCGTGCCGCACGTCCAGGTCCCATTCGAAGTGCACCGAGCGGATGTCGCCGATCACGCCCTCCGAGAGCTGGCGCCACACCAGCTCGTGCACCGGGTTGAAGCGGTAGTTGAACGCCACCGACAGGTCGCCGCCGGTGCGTTCCACCGTCTGAAGGATACGGCGGCAGCGCTTGGCGTCGACCGTCATCGGCTTCTCGGTCACGACCCGGCAGCCGGCCTCAAGAGCGGCGACGATGTACTGGTCGTGGGTGGAGTCCATGGTGGTGACCAGGACCTGTTCGATGCCCTCCGCGGCGAGCATCCGCGAGAAATCCTCGGCGGACTCGGCGACCCAGGCGCTGGGCTCCGGCTCTCCCGCCTCGGTCAGCATGCGCCGGTGGTGGGCGATGCGCACGGGGTTGCGGTCGCACAGCGCGGCCACGGTCAGGTGGGGGCGCCGCGCGAACCCCTCCGTGAAGGTCTGCGCGCGGTGGCCCGTTCCCACGATGGCCACGCGGGACGGGTGACGGTCAGCGGTCATGAATGGCTCCCTCGATAGGCACGGCAGTCGGGCAAAAGGGTGTTTCCGTTCGGTGCTCGGCACCGGCCGCCTGCCGCGCGGCGCGCCGGTACCCGCTCGGTGCCTGCCCCGTCGCCCGCCGGAACACCCGGGCGAAGTGCTGCCCGGAGCCGAAGCCGACCTCGATGCCGATGCCGGTGATCGGCAGGTCGCCTGTCGCCAGCAGGTGCTTGGCACGCTCGATGCGGCGCCGGAGCAGGTAGCGGTGCGGGGGCAGGCCGACCTGGGAGGTGAACAGCGAGGCCAGGTAGGCCGGTGCGAGATCCACCAGCGCGCCGAGGTCCCGCAGCGTCCAGTTGTGCGCGTACTCCCGGTCCAGCAGGGCCCGGACGCGGGCCACGGACGGGTGGGTGGCCAGTCTCGGCGCCGCGCCGCCGGGCACCAGCAGCCGGGCGGCTTCCAGGACCAGCCGGTCGACGGCCAGTACCAGGCCGGCACCGGAGAACTCCCGGGCGACGGTGAGTTCCTGGATGAGCTGGTCGAAGGCCCCGGCCAGCGGCAGCGAGCCGATCCGGCGGACCACCTCCGGCGCCCGGTGCCAGTGCGCCTTCAGCTCGGGATGGCGCTGAAGGACGCGTTCCACGGCGATGCCCGCGAACGAGAAGTGGGTGCCCGTGGCCGTCCGCTCCGCCATGTGGTGGACCACCCCGGGCGCCACCGCCAGTAGGCCGCCCGGCCCGACCCGGTGGCTCCGCCCTCCGGCGTACCACCGGCTCATCCCGTGCAGTTGCAGGTAGAACTCCCACACCGGGTGGGTGTGCCGGGGGATCAGGAAGCGCACGGGCGCCCACTGCTCGCCCGCGTGCCACAGCCCGCTCCGTGCCGCGTCGCCCACCTCGGCGTGGAACCCGGCCCGCAGACCGGCCGGCCGGGTCACGGCGCCGCCGGACAGCGCCCGGGTCGCCTCGGTCATCCGCGCAGCTCACCCCCGACCTGAGCTTCGTCCACGAACACCTGGTGTGCGGGCACGCCACCGGGGCGCGCCCCGCCTACCGTCGCGGTCATGGAACCCCATCCCGAGCACGCCCACCTGCTTCCCGGCGGCGAGGACATCGCCCGGTACCGGGAAGACGGCTACTGGATCTCCCCGGTGATCCTCTCCGACGAGGTGCTGGACGCCGCGGAACGAGGCATGGCCCGCTTCTACGCCGGGGACGTGGACCACGACACGGCCGGGGTCCCGGACCCGCCGCCGCCCGAGGGCCTGCGCAAGCACGACTACGCCTCCCTGCGGGTGGACGAGCTGGCGCGGCTCGTCACCGCCCCCGTGATCGCCCGGACCGCCGCCCTGCTGTCCGGGGCCGCGACCATCCGGCTCTGGCACGACCAGCTGCTCTACAAGCCCGCGGATTCGCCGGGCGCCCCGGCCAACGTCGGCTGGCACACGGACCGCCAGTACTGGCGGTCGTGCACCAGCGACGCGATGCTGACGGCCTGGATCGGCTTCCACGACGTCGACGAGGACGGCGGCGCGGTCCGCTTCATGGCCGGCAGCCACCGCTGGGAGGTGTCGGGCCTCGACTTCTACTCCCAGGACCTCGACGCGCTCCAGGCCCACCTGGCGGCGCAGGGCCACCGCCTCGACATCCGCCCGGCCCGCATGCGGCGCGGCCAGGTCAGCTTCCACCACTGCCGCACCGTGCACGGCTCCGGTCCCAACCGGGGCACGGCACCCCGCCGTTCGATCGCCGTCCACCTCCAGCCCGGCGACAACCGCTGGCGGGCGCGGACCGGACCCGACGGCCGTCCGGTGCGGCACGGCAACGACGACCTGGTCCGGGCGGCGGAGGACGGCGCCCCCGACTACGCCGACCCGCTGATCTGCCCCCGGCTCTGGCCGCCCGTGGACCGCTGAGCCGTGGCAACCGCGGCGGGCCCGCCCGCCCGTCATCCGCGCCCCGCACCGGGCGCGTCCGCCAACGGGGCGCCGGGCGGCAGGGCCTCCACCGGCCCGTCGCCCGAGGCGCGCACCGCCCGGCCGTCCACCGCCGCCTCCCACCCGGACGCGTCCACGCGGACGTCCACCTGGTGCCCCCGGTAGCCGATGCCGGTCAGCGACACCTCGCCGGGCAGCCCGGGGCGCGGCAGCAGCGCCAGGCCGCCGTCCGGTCCCGGACGCAGGCCCGCGAGCCCGACCAGCAGGGCCTCGGCCCCGGTCAGGCCCGCGACGACGTTCGCGCGGCGGCCGGTCGGCTGCGCCCCGGGCCGGTCGCAGTAGTGGTCCTGCGGGTAGTACGGGAAGTGGTCGCCCATCCACAGCACCCGGGACAGCACGTCCCAGGCGAGTGCCGACTCGCCACGCTCCCAGAGGGTGAGTGCCAGCTGCGGCGTCTCGCCCGTGTAGGCCCCGCCGCCCGACCAGTCGACGTCGCCGAGCTCGTAGTGGCGGCCGTCCTCGGCCGAGACGCTGCTGACGCCGTAGCGGCCCAGGAACGCCCCGTCCCGCAGGTGCCGGAGCAGCTCGCGCGCCATCGCAGGGGTGCACGCGCCGGCGCGCAGCGCGTCGAAGGCCTGCACCGAGTAGACCGTCTCGTCGTGCCCGCCGGGGTGGCGGCTGCGGAACCATCCGGCCCGCGGGTCCCACAGCTCCTCGGCCACGGCACGCCGGATCAGGTCCGCCTCCCGGCGCAGCCCGTCCGCGGGCAGCGCGGCGCCGGTGGCCGCCGCGAGGTCGGCGAGGGTGTCGAGGCTCGCCGCGCGCTCGGCGTTGGGGCTGGCCACCACGTGCTCCCAGCCGGTGGAGCGCATCTCCAGCAGGTTCTCGTGGCCGCCGTAGTCGCGCAGCACGCCGCGCGCCGGGAAGCGGTCGGACAGCGCCGCCTCGACCTGGTGCAGCCGGCCGACCAGGTGCGGGGAGAGGCCCGTGTGGCAGGCCGCGGCGGCCGCCAGGCAGATCAGGGACCAGCCGCTGTAGGCGTAGGCGACACCCACCCCGGTGCCGTCCGGGGCGATCGCGTAGTGCTCGGTGAGGTCCGCCTTCACCATCGCCTCCACCAGGTCGACGACGCCGTCGCCGAGCATCAGGGCGAGGGTGTGCGGGGCGTAGCCGCCGGTGTCCCAGGCGTAGGCGCACAGCGCGCCGCCGTCGATCCCGGAGGTCGCGACGAACGGCACCGTGGCGAACGAAGGGTTGTCCCAGAGGCTGACCAGGCCGCTGGCGAGCGAGCGGCGGTAGTAGCCGTCGAGCCCGGGAACGTCGGTGCGCAGCACCGGCACCCGTGCCAGAGCGCGTTCGACGCGGGCCCGCATCCGCTGCTCGGCGTGCTCGGCCCACTGCCGCGGCGTGCCGGGTGCCGCGGTCTCCCCGACCCGGACGGCGAGCACGAACTCGGCCCCCGCGCCGGCCGGGACCACCTTTTCCCGGTCCTCGACGGCCATGTCGAGCGCCTCCGGGGACCCGGCGGACGGCTCGGGCGGCATCCAGCCCCACAGGCCGAGCGGAACCTGCCCCGCACGCCCGGACAGCTCCGGCAGCAGCCGCACCGGCACCGGCGCGTCACCGCGGTTGTGGACCCGCACCCGCAGCGCGTAGCCGGCCTGCCCGTGCAGCGGAGTCAGCGTGCTGGACACCCGCAGCGAGACGAGCTCCCCCTCCGTGCGCCGGTGGTACGTGCCGTGCCGCTCGATGCCGTCGAGCCGCCAGGTGCCACCGGACAGCAGCAGCCCGCGGGCGCCCATCCCGGCGGGTCCCGCGTCCGGGATGCGCCGCCCGGCCACCTCGAACCCGATGCCGAGCCGGGTGCCGGGAGCGGCGTAGGGGGGTGCGAAGAACCCGGCCACCGAGCAGACGGTGCCCGGCTCGGGCGAGACCGTGCTCCATCCGCTGGTCGTCCAGAGCGGTCCGGCGACCGCGCGGCGCAGGTCGAAGTCGAAGTCGTTGAGTGCGTAACGGGTCACGGATGATCCTTTGCAACTCGGCGAGCGGGACGGTGGGATGCTCCCCGGCCGTCGGGGCGGCGGGGGAGGCCTTCGGCACGTCGGTGGGCCGAAGGCCCCGGGGCACCGCGGGCGGGGGGTCGCGCGGCTGCCCGCGGGGAGCCCGGACGCCGCCGGTCACTGCTTGACCGCCCCTGCCAGGCCGTTGACGAAGTACCGCTGCAACAGCAGGAAGACGACGATGATCGGGATCAGGGTGATCACCGAGCCCGCGCACAGCAGCGTCCAGTCGGTGGAGTTCTGGCCGAGGAAGGAGTACATGCCGACCGAGAGCGTGTGCAGGTCGGGCCGGGACAGGGTGAAGACCAGCGGGATGAAGAAGCTGTTCCAGGCGCTGATGCAGGTGAACAGGCCCACGGTGGCGAGCATCGGCCCGGACAGCGGGAGCATCACCCGCCAGAACGTCTGGTGGAAGCCGGCGCCGTCCACCCTGGCGGCGTCCTCCAGCTCCCGGTCCATGGTCGAGAAGTAGCCCATGAACAGGAACGTCGCGAAGACCAGGCCGCTGGAGGACTGGACGATGATCACCGACCAGAGCGAGTTCAGCAGGCCGAGCCGGCGGATGATGTCGAAGATCGGGATGATGGTGTACCCGTGCGGCAGGAACATCGTCACCGAGATCAGCCCGATGGCGATCCGCCGCCCGGGGAACCGGGTCCGGGCGAGCACGTACCCGGCCATCGAGGTGGCGGCCAGCGTCACCACCACCGTGCCGCCCGCGATGAGCACCGTGTTGAGGAAGAAGCGGCCGAACGACGCCTCGCTCCACGCCGCGGCGTAGTTGCCCGGGTGCACGTCCTTCGGTATCGGGTCGAGTCCCTGCGAGAAGAACCCGTCGGGGCTCTTGAGGGAGCTGCCGAGCGTCCACAGGAACGGGAAGAGCCAGAGCAGGCCGCACACCAGCAGCACCAGATGGGTCGGTCCCATGCGCAGCCCCCGGCGGAACGCGCCGCGGCGGACCGGGCCGCGGCGGGGGGCGGAGATCAAGGCCATGGACACGGCTCCTTCACGCGCGCCCCGCGGCGCGGCGCTTGGCGATCGAACGGAAGATGAGCACCTGGAGGACCGAGAACACGATGAGCATCAGGCCGTAGAAGAAGGAGGCGGCCGAGGCGAGGCCCACGTTCGGCTCCACCGCGGCGGCCGAGTTGCCCCCGAAGGCCAGGTGGTAGATGTAGGTGTTGACGACCTCGGTGCCGAAGTAGGGCCCGCCGTCGGTGAGCACCTGGACCAGGTCGAAGATCTGGAACGACCCGATGAAGGCCAGGATCACGATCATCACGCCCACCGAGCGCAGCATGGGCACGGTGATGTGCACGAACGCCCGCACCCGGCCCGCCCCGTCGATCTTCGCGGCCTCGTTGATCTCCTCGGGGATGGTCTGCAACCCGGCCAGGAAGTAGACGAGGTTGTAGCCCAGGGTCTGCCAGATGCCGACGAGGATGATGATCCCGAGCGCGATGTGCGGGTTGCCCAGCCAGTCCACCGGGGCGTGGATGATGTGCGCGTCGAGCAGCCAGCCGTTGAGCGAGTCGCCGAAGTTGGACAGCATCAGCTGGACCACCACGCCGACGACGGCGGGGGAGGTGACCACCGGCAGGAAGAACAGCGTGCGGTAGAACGACGAGAAGCGCAGCTTCTTGTTGTTCAGCACCAGCGCGAGCACCAGCGCGAGGACCAGCTGCACGGGGACCACGACGATCGCGTAGACGAACGTGTGGGCGACGGCGTTCCAGAAGATGTGGTCGTGCGCGATCTGCCGGAAGTTGGCGAGGCCCACGAAGTCGGACGGGTCGCCGATGCCGTTCCACTGGTAGAACGTGTACACCAGGGAGCCCACGATCGGGTACACCACGAAGGTGAGCACCAGCACCATGAGGGGGGCCAGGTACAGGTAGCTCCACCGTGCAGCGCGTATGCGCTGCCATGGGCCGGGATTCTTGGCTCTTTGCGGGAGCGCGCGGCCCGGCGGTGCGGTGGCGCCCGGTGGGCGCGCGGTGTCGATGAGGTGCATTCATCCCCTCCTGTCGCTCGGTGACGACGTGGCGGTTTCGTCGTGGCCGTTCGCGCAGTTCCCCGCGCCCCTATCGGGGCGCAGCCCCGGCTTGAAAGGGGCGCGGGGAACTGCGCGAGCAACCCACCACCGGCCGGTGGTCCGGAGACGGCAGAAACTGCCCCTTTGGGACGGTGACGACGTGACGTCCCCCACTGCCTGAAGGGCGTGGGAGGTACCCCCAGTCGTGGCTGGTCGCTCCCCCACTGCCTTGAGGGCGTGGGAGGTGCCCCCACCCCGCGCCCCTGGGTAGTCCGGGGCGCAGCCCCGCCTTTGAGGGGCGCCGGGGAACGGCGCAGCGGTCAAGCCGGCTTGCCCGGCTTGTTCCGGTACGGCTTCGTCGGGTCCCAGTCGGAGAACACCCAGTCGGAGAGACTCACCTTGGCCCCCTGGGCCTGAGCCTTTTTCACGGCCGAAGCCAGCGCAGCGTTCCTGCGGTCCTCCAGCGCGCTCAGCGCGTCCCCCATGTTGCCCACCTGGCCGGTGTAGAGGCCCGCCACCACGTCCGGCAGGTCCGGTTTGACGGCGGGCAGGACGACCTTGGAGACATCGGGGTTGCGGATCGCCGGCACCGGCCACGGCAGGGCCCACTTGCGGGTGTCCACGAACGCCTGGAACCGCTCGTCCTTGATCTTCGCCTTCTGGTTGGCCTCCGGGAAGATCGAGAGGCCCTGCCCCGCCTCGACCCAGCGCTGCCCGGCCTCCGGGCTGTGCAGCCAGTTGAACCACTCCCAGCTGGCGTCGGCCTCGTGGGTGTCCTTGGCGATCCCCCACACCCGGCCGCCGGGCGGGTAGTAGAAGAACGCCTTGGGCTTCTCGGTCGGCGAGGGCAGCGTGGTGAGGCTGTAGTCGGTGAACTTGTGCTCCGTCCACGTCGCCTGATTCCACACACCGCCGACCGTCATCGCGAACTTGCCGCGCTCGAAGAACGCGCGGGCCTGTTCGTCCGACACGCTCATCGCGCTCGGATAGACGTAGCCCTTCTTCTTCCACTCAAGGAGCAGCGAGAGGAAGTCGGCGTAGTTGCGGTCGCTGCCGAACGTCCACTTCCCGACGCGGTAGTCGGGGCCGTCGGTGCCGTAGCCGGCGGGGGATCCGGCGCCCCGCACGAACAGCTCGATCCACCAGGTCAACGTCGCGTTCTGGGCGTTGCCGAAGCCGAGGCCGTACGCCTTGCCGCCCGTCTTCTTCGTCACCGCCTCCGCCGCGCGGGTGACGTCGTCCCACGTCCGCGGTATCGCCACGCTGCCGTCGGCGTTGACCAGGCCCGCCTCCTTGAAGAGGCCGTTGTGGATGTAGAGCTGCACCCAGGGGGCGTTGCCGCCGAAGGGCGCGCTGTAGATCTTGTCCTCGGCCATGTCGACGCCGTTGAAGAAGCTGTCCGCGGGGAACCGCGAGCGCCACGTGTCGGTGGCCCACTGGTCCAGCGGGTGCAGCCAGCCCTTGCTCACCTGGTCGGGGAAGGTCGGGGTGGCGGGGACCATGAGGATGTCCGGGGTGTCGCCGCCGCGGAAGGCCAGGTTGACCAGGTCGGGGTACTTGTCGCTGACCTGGACGCTCCGGTCGATCCTGATCTTCGGGTGGCGCTTCTGGAAGAGCTCGATCTCGGACTTGATCCAGGGCTCCTGGCTGACGTACCAGTCCCAGTGCTTGACGGTGCGGGTGCCGGGCGGGGCGTCGCCGCCGGAGGAGGTGCTGCACGCGGTGAGCCCCCCGCCCACGGCCGCGGCGCCGAACGCCGCGGCCGAGGCGGACAGGAACCCGCGCCTGCTGAGAGTGCGGGACATGGTGTCTACGCTCCGTTTCTGAGCGAGGCGTCGTCGACCAGCAGGTCGGCGGTGCCGGACGAGGTACTGACCCACCATTCGGCGTGGTCGACGGCCTTGGCGGCCGTGACCCGCACGGGTGTCGGGGACTGCACGTGCGTCCACCCGGTCGTGGACACCGTCCCCTGGGCGAGCGGGACGGTCAGGGAGGTGCCGTCCGTGTAGGTGAGCTTGAGCTGGAGCTTCGCGACGGTGGAGGCGCCGGACGGAAGCTTGACGTAGGCGTCGCTGGTGTAGGTCTGGCCCGAGGCGACCTGCACGCCCTCGGCCGGGCCCTGCCACTCCGCGGTGCGCCCGACGGACCGGATCGCGGTGTCACCGGTGTGCGGGTTCGCCGTGTCGGCCTTCACCGTGCTGGGCGCGAAGCCGTACCAGCCGTTCGGGCCCTGTTCCGCGCCGCCGTTGCCGAGCAGGTCGGTGTCGTCGGACGAGGTGCCGTCGGCGACCACGGTGACGGTCTTGCCGGTGTTGCCCGGCATCGACACGTGCACCTTCTCGGTGGCGCCGTTCGCGGTGACCGTGACGGTGTAGTCGCCGAGGAAGCCGCGCGTGGTGGAGCTGCCGTCGGCGTCGGTGGTGGCGGAGGCGTCGGTCCACCACTGGTTTCTGACCAGGTCCTCCCAGGCCTGCCCGTTGGGCTTGGCGGACCAGTCGGCACGGAAGAGCGCCACCTGCGGGTTCCAGATGTTCTTCTCCCAGATGCCCCAGGTGCCGACCCCGGTGATCTGGGGGACGCTGTACGCCAGGGTGAGGAAGTCGCGGGTGTAGTCGGCCTGGAGCTGCTCGTCGGGTGTGGCGACGTCGAACTCCGTCACGGCCATCGGCAGCCCGAGGGCGCCGAACTTGTCGAAGAGCTTCAGCAGGTCGTCGGGCGGGGTGAGCTGGAGCCCGCTGAAGTGGCTCTGGAAGCCGATGCCGCCGATCGGGGCGCCGTCGGACTTGACCTTCTGGATCAGGTTGTAGTCGAAGTTCTGGTGCCGCGTGTTCCAGCCGTTGTCCTCGATGAGGTCGTAGTCGTTGAGGACGAGGTCGGCCTTGCGGTCCGCCAGCCGCGCCACGTCGAACCAGTGGCTGGTCCTGCCGGTGCCCAGGACGTCGGTGACGTCGTGCTCGGAGTACGGCTCGTTGACCACGTTCCACCCGTCGACCGAGCCGGCCAGGTTGGACACCTCGTCGGTGATGTGGCTGTCGACGGCCTGCCCGAGCGCCGCCGGATCGCCCTTGAGCGCCACGATGTCCGGCGGGATGTTGCCGTTGCTGAACGACCCCCACATCAGGTGGGCGCCGCGCGTGTACGCCTTGCCCTGGCCCCGGATCGCCTTCATCGCGGGCAGGGTGACGTTGTTCTTCTCCGTGGCGTTCGCCCAGTGGTTCCACTGGAGGTTGGTGCCGAAGCTGACCTCGTTGAAGTCGTCCTGCACCTTCTGGCGGTACATCTGGCCGTCGGAGGTGTTCTGGTTCATCGTGGCCGGGTCCACGGCCGTGCCGAAGTCGAACGCCTGCTTCTGCATCTCGACCTTCACCGAGGCGCCGGAGACCGGCTTGCCCGCGGCGTCGACGACGTTCACCTTCAGGTCGCCCTTGCGGTACTGGTCGATCCGCTGCGCCGCGGCAGCGCGCCAGGCGGCGTCGGACTCGCGGCCCGCGTAGGTCGCCCTGGGCCAGCCCGCGGGGTCGCCCGACCCGTAGTCGAGCACGGACAGGCCGGCGATCTGGAAGGTCTGCGCCCCGTAGCCGAGCCAGAAGTTCACATGCGCCTCGCCGGGGGCGTAACCCTCGGCCATGCGGAACGGAAAGGTGAACTTCTGCCAGGCCGAGCCGAACCTCAGGGCGGCGTTCGCCGATTTCCTGAACGTGGTGCCGTCGCGTTCGACGACGAACGAGGCGTGGGAGGAGTCGTCGACCGGGGTGATCGAACGCGCCCAGAACGTGGCCACCATGGCGTCGTTCGCGTTCACCGCGGCGCCGGTGGGGGCGCCGAGGGTCATCTGGTACTCGCCGTCCAGGCCCGTGCTCGACGGGCTCGCGGTGGTCCTGATCTGAAGTGCCCGGTCGAAGTCCGGATTGCCGGAGACCGGTACGACCTGCGCCGTCGGTGCAGGGGCGCCCTTGAACTCGGTGAAGGCGGCCAGCGGGTCCGCCGGCATGACCTCGAAGGGGGCGGCTGCCTCGGCCGCCGCCGGAGCGGCGTGGGCGGAGAAGGCGGCAAGGAGGAGAAGGGCTAGTGGTGCACCTGACTTTCTGACGAGCTTTCTCTGTCTTGGTCTCACTGTGCCGACCCTTTCGGGACTCGATGTGTGCGCGGCGCCCTGATGCACCGTGCTGCGGCTCCGTTCCTGAGAACCCAGGTACGACAGGAGATTCCCGGATCGTTTGCGAGCTCAAATCCTGAGCGCTCGGGCTCGGGTGATCGGCTCGACTTCGCGGCTCGCGTGGGATGGTGAGCGCATTGGAGGGCGAGATTTCAGAGAGCGAGAGCGAACTAAGTGAATGAGAACGCGAACAAGGACGTTGACAAGTACGTGAACAAGAGCCGTGGACAAAGAGCGTGGACGAAGAGCGCGGCGAAAGAGCGTGACGTCGAATGCGCCGGACTTTTGAAAGGACCCGGTCACGTGCTCCGAGAGGGCCCGGTGCTGGCCCTGGCGATCAGTTCCGTGGGCAGTACGACGCGTTCGTGCGGGGGCCCTGCCGCCCCGCCCCCGGGCGTGCCGGCAGCGGGCTCCACCAGGTCGAGCAGCATCCGTGCCGCGCGCTTGCCCATCTCCACGAACGGCTGGCGGACGGTGGTCAGCGACGGCCGCACGTGCGACGCCGCCTCGATGTCGTCGAACCCGACGACGGCGATGTCCTCCGGCACCCGCAGGCCGTGCTGCGCGACCTCGTCGAGCACGATGAACGCGGCCGGGTCGTTGAAGGCGAAGAACGCCGTGGGCCGCTCTGCCTGAGGCAGTTCGAGCAGCTCGGCGGTGCGGCCCCGGATCAGCTCCTCGTGCATCCCGGTCTCCACGTCCAGCTTCGGATCCGGAGCGATCCCCGCCTCGGCGAGGGTGTCGCGGCAGCCGCGCAGCCGCTCGTGGAACCCGGGGAACCGCAACGGGCCGAGCACGCACGCGATCCGCCGGTGCCCGAGCGACAGCAGGTGCCGCGCCGCGGCCACACCCCCGGCGAAGTTGTCCGCCTCCACCGAGGGCAGGTCCACCTCCTCGGCCAGGGTGTTGATCAGGACGGTGGGCAGCCCGTCGCGGTGCAACTGCTCCAGGGGGGCGAGCGGGTGGTCGCCCGTGACGACGAGCAGGCCGGCGGAGAGCCCCGAGCCGAGCACCCGGTCGATGACGCCGTCGTAGCCCCGGTCGTTGGTGGCCGTGTACAGCAGCATCTCGTACTTGCTCTGCTCGATGATGCTGGCGACCCCGTAGTTGATCGGCGCGACCATCCGCCAGGTCAGGCCGGGGACAACCATGCCGATCAGCCGCGTGTTGCCTTTCGCGAGCGCGGTCGCGGCGAAACTCGGCACGTAGTTGTGGCGCTCCATGACGGCCAGGACCCGGCGCCGGGTGGCGGGGTCGACCCGCGGGCTGTCGTTGAGCACCAGCGAGACGGTGGATTTCGAAAGCCCGGAAAGCCGCGCGATATCACGGATCGTCAATTTCCCCATTGCCCGGTCCCCGATCAGTCGGCGGTGCTCATCGGACGGTTAGGACGGCCTTGTGTGGACTGGTCCAACGCGGGCCACAAGTGGTCCGTTGGACCGATCCAACGCTGTGCACGGAAGTTAACGTTGGACTGGTCCACCGTCAATGCGTCTGACCGATTCAGTTGCGAACGGGGCGGATCCGGAGGCCGGTTCGGCAGGGCGAGGGGGGTACTCTCCTCTGCCACGCGAGCCTGCCGCGCGGCGGCGAGCCCTCTCCGGCGGCTCCCGGACCGCCTTCCCTCAGGGCTTCCCCCAGGGCTTCGTGAGCGCCTCTTCGAGGCTTCTTCCGGCCATCGGGCGGTGGATACCCACTCGTCCTGTTTCCGCCTCCGAACGGCTCTGTCCTGCCGGGACTCGTCAAGCTGTAAGCTCCAGGACGCCCCCCATTCGTCCTCGTGTCACCGAAAGCGATCAGCCTCAGGGCCGTGTTGAACATCAAGGGCTGCCGTCTGCTCGGGCTTGCAGGGTCGGCGGTGCTGGCGCTCGGGAGCATCGGAGGCGCGGGGGCGCTGCCGGTCCAGGACGTGATGCGACCGTCCGCCGAGCACCCGGCCCTCGGCCTGTTCCTCTCGTACTTCGGCCTCGTCCTCCTCATAGGGGCCTGGTGGTGCCTGGGCCGGCTGGTCTCAGGGGGCGCCGGGGCCCGGCCGACGCCGCGGGAGCTGCAGTTCACACTCGTCATCTGGGGCGTGCCGCTGGTGCTCGCGCCACCGCTGTTCAGCAGGGACATCTACAGCTACCTCGCGCAGGGCGCCATGGTGAACGCCCACATGGACGTCTACTCCATGGGCCCCGACCACCTGGGCGGCCCGCTCGTCGCGAACGTCGAGCCGATGTGGCGCGCCAGCCCGGCGCCGTACGGCCCGGTGTTCCTCGGACTCGCGCGGCTGCTGGAGCCGGGCGGGCTGCTGGGCATGCGGATACTCGCGCTGGTCGGAGTCGCCCTGATGGTGGTCTTCCTGCCGGTGCTGGCCAGGCGGTGCGGCGTCGACCCCTCCGCGGCGATCTGGCTCGGCGGGCTCAACCCGCTGGTGCTCCAGCACCTGATAGGGGGCGCGCACAACGACGCGGTGATGCTCGGACTGCTCGGCGCCGGACTGCTGGCCGCACTCAGCGGCAGCCGCCGCGGCGCCCCGGACGGCGGGGGGCTCGAAGAGCCCGGGAGCGCCTGGGGACTTGCGAGGCCCAGGGTGCCCGCGGGCTTCTGGCGGTTCGGGAACGCCTGGAGGCTCCGCAGACCTGGCGAGCCGGGGAAGCAGGACGCCCCCCGCACGCAGGGCTACACCGTCGGATGGCCCGTCGCCGCCGCCGTCCTCGTGACGCTCGCCGCACTCGTCAAGGCGCCCGCGGCGCTGGGCCTGGTGGCCGTCGGCTCCCTGTGGTCGGCGCGCCTGACGGGCCGCTGGAGGGCGGTGCGTGCGGTCCTCGCGACCACCGCCGTGGCGCTGCTGGTGACCGCCGTGGTGACCGCGCTGACCGGTACCGGCTACGGCTGGATATCGGCCCTCGGCACCCCCGTCAGCGCCCACAACTGGGCACCCATGGCCGCCCTCGGACGGGTCACCGGCCGGATGCTGGCCGACGCGGGAAGCAGTCTCGCCCCGCTGGTGGTCGACTTCTGGAGGATGGTGGGCCTGGGCGCCACCGCGGTGATCGCGGCCCTCGCCTGGTGGCACCGGGCCCGGCTCGGCTCGGTGTACGCGCTCGGGGTCAGCCTCGCGGCCGCTGCCGTGCTCGCCCCCGCGATACGCCCCTGGTACATGCTGTGGGGGCTGTTCCTGATAGCCGCCGCGGCGCCACCCGGCCGGACCCGGCGCTGGACCGCGGCCGCCAGCGGCGTCCTCGCCCTCGTCGTGCTCCCCAGCGGCTCCGCCGCCGACGCCACGCAACTGAAGATAGCCGTGGCCGGCGGCGCACTCGCCGCGCTGGCCGCCCTCTGCCTGCTCGGCCTGGACATGCGGGCACGCAGCGTGCACACCGCATCATGAGGGCCATCGGAGCCCTGACCGTCAGGGCCGTGCGGCGCTGGCCGGTGCCCTCGGTGCTCCTGCTGATCTGCGCGACCGCCCTGTTCACGGCCACCGTCCCGCTCTTCCGCGACTGGTTCGACCTGTACGTGTACTGGGGAACCGTGCACTCCTGGGTCTGGCACGGCGGGCAGATCTACGACTTCGTGATCCCGGGCACGCAGTACGGGTTCACCTACCCGCCCTTCGCCGCCGTCTGCATGCTGCCGCTGGCCCTGATGAGCAGCCCCGTCGCCGTGTGCGCGATCCTCGTGCTGAACGTCGCCGCCTCCGCGTTCATCGTGCGGACGCTGCTCGGCCGGATGACCGACTGGACCGGCTACGCCGTCGTGGCCTGCCTGTTCATCCTGCTGGAACCGGTGCGCGACACGTTCAGCTTCGGCCAGGTCAACCTGGTGCTGCTCGCCCTGGTGCTGGGCGACTCGCGCCTCGGCCGCTTCTCGGGCGTGGCCACCGGTGTCGCCGCCGCGTTCAAGCTCACCCCCGCGCTGTTCATCCTCTACCTGGCGCTGACCGGACGGCGCCGCCAGGCGGGGATCGCCGGGGCCACCGCCCTGGCCGCCACGGCCCTCGGCTGGCTGCTCGCGCCCGGCCCCTCCCGGCGCTACTGGGGCCACGAGCTGTGGAACACCCACCGCGTCGGCGTGCCCGCCTATGTGTCGAACCAGTCCCTGCGCGGAGTCCTCGCCCGGCTGGGCGACCCCGGCGGCGGCATCGTGTGGGCGCTGGCGGTCCTCGCGGTCCTCTGCGCCTGGGCCGTCCTCGTGCGCCGCACCGACCAGCGCACCGGCATCGCCCTCACCGGCGTCGCGGCCTGCCTGATCAGCCCGGTCACATGGGTCCACCACCTGGTCTGGCTGCTGCCCGCGCTCGCGCTGCTCATCCGGTCGGGCCGGCGCACCGCGAGCGTCATCGCCTACGTCATGCTGTGCAGCAGCATCGTGTGGATCTGGCGCTTCGACGCCTCGGGCCCCCTCGGCTTCATCGGCTCCAACGCCTACGTGTGGCTGGCGGTGTGGTTCCTGGTCACGCTGCCGCGCCTGGCGGCCCCGGACCCTGGCCCGGCGGGCCGGCCACTACAGTTCACCCCATGACAGGCCTCCCCTCGCCACCGCCCGCGGCCCCGCCGGACGGCGGTGGCGGCGGCGCCGTGCCCACGGCCGTGCGGTTCAGCACCAGGGGCCTGGCGGGTCTGTCGGAGAGCCGCCGCATCGAGCTGTGGGAAGCGCACAACGCCGCCTCCCTGGTGGGGCTGCGCTGCCGCACCCTCGCCGGCACGTCGCTGGAGGCGAGCGAGACCAACCTCCAGCTGCCCCGGCTGCACCTGGCCCACGTGGAGGGGAACTCCCACGTGGTGGAGCGGACCGCGGACGTCGTCCGGGCCTCGCCCACCGACTCCGTCGCCCTGTACTTCACCCTCGTCGGCGAGGCGTTCTTCTACCACGACGAGGGGGTGCGTACCGTCCGCCCGGGTCAGCTGCTGCTCTGCGACGTCGACCGGCCCTTCATGCGCGGCTTCTCCCAGGGCCTGGAAGAGCTGGCCGTCAAGATTCCCAAGTCGGTGTTCGGCGAGATATCGGACCGGACGGTGCCCACCGCCCCCGTCGTCCTCGACTTCGACGGATCCCCGCACGTGAACCTCTACGCCCAGGCACTCGCGCGTGCGGTCGCCCGGTCCGTCGGGCCGCGCGGGAACGGCGGCGGCCGGCCCGACGAGGACGCCCTGCTCGACCTGGTCGCCACCCTTCTGGAGCCGGCCAACCGCTCGGCGGCCTCGCACTACGCGGCCGCCGAGGCGTACATCCGGCAGAGGCTGCGGTCCCACGACCTGTCGGCGGCGCGCATCGCCCGGGGCATCGGGGTCAGCGAGCGGCACCTCTCCCGGATCTTCGCCGAGGAGGGCACCAGCGTGCCCCGCTACATCCAGCAGCGCCGCGTCGAACTGGCCGAGCGGATGCTCCGGGCACCGTCGCTCTCCTCCGAGCCGGTGGAGCGGATCGCGCTGCGCTGCGGATTCACCTCCGTGGGCCACTTCTCCCGGGTCTACCGCGAGCACACCGGCACGCCCCCGGGCGCGGGACGGCGCCGGACCCGCGGCGAAGGCTCAGGGCCGTGCTGACCTGCCGCGGGCACGCCCCGGCCGCTCGCGCAGTTCTCCGCTCCCTTTCCATGGCCCGGTTCGGTGGTCTGCTGCGGGCACGCTGTGGCTTCTCGCGCAGTTCCCCGCGCCTCTCTCGGGATAAACAGCGCTTCCAGCCCCTCACGTACGCGCCGCAGAAGCTCCACATCGACCGGCGCCGCCGGCCTCGGGTTGGGGCCCGCAGCCTTCTGTCGAACTCGCTTCGGGAGGCCGTTCTCGGTCAGCTCGTACGTGGGCGGCGCAAGCTCACACCAGACCACCCGCCCGACGTTGGTGCGGTAAGAACTCCACCGCGAGCACAGCGACGTCACCGCGTCCGCCCACGTCGGCGGCTGGTCATGGCGGTCGGCTACCTCGACAACGACCCCGGTCTCCAGCAGCACCAGGCGCACGCGGATGAGCGCGAGGTCAGTCAGCTCCGTCCAGCGCGGGGACGGTTCAGGCACGCCCGTCAGCGTCACGGCCTGCGAGATCAGCTCGAAGAGCACGACTTCGCCGTTGGTGCCCAGCTCGTCGCGCTGCCAGTCCGTCAGGGTGTGGCGCAGGAACATCACACCGATGTTGACCGCCGTGGACGTCGCGGCCAAGGTGAGATCGACTATGGCCTTGGGGCAGGGTCGCTCATTCATCGACCGCGGGGCCGGGATGGCCGGCCGGTTCAGCTGCTCCGGCCGTGAGCGCAGGTCGTCTGCTACCACCGTCATGGGGAACGTCTCCTTCAATGACCATTCCAGCCGTGCTGCTCGCTCGCTGTTTGATCTGTCCGGCCAGCCGCACCAGCCGCAACGCGAAGGTGAGTTGGTCCTCGCGGGAGATGTCGTAGCTCAGCAGACCTGCGACGAACTGGCCAGCGTCGGTGTTGATGTCCTTGAGCTGCTGGACGATCGCCATGCTCAAGTCGCGCCGATCCACTACGCACTGTCCGGTGTCAGCACACAGGCGTTGGCGACGCGCTCCAGGCGTTCGACCATGTGGTCGCGCAGAAGCTGATGGCCCGACAGGTGATCCAGAGACGGCACAACGACGTGCCGTGCTTCGGCACGCTTGAGTTCGGCAACCAGCTCCTCGAACGCCGAGCGTGAACCTTCCTGACACTCGAAGAACGTTGTCGCATAACAGAAGCCCTCGGCCTCGGCGAAGCGCTCCATCTCGGAAAGCGCGTGGTCGAGTTCGCTGTCGGATACTTCGTCAGGCGAGCGCATGTAGCCGTAGATCAAGGGCTTCACGGTCATCTCCGATGTTGGATGACCGGACCGGCGACGGGCACAGGGCTCACCGCCGCCGGTCCGGCCGACTTGGGTGGCGACTCCTCAGAGGGCGAGGTTGTGCTCCGCGAGCACCGCTCGCTCGCACGGGACAGGCGCACACGGCGCACAGGCCGCGGTCGTCGGCGTGCTCGTTCAGAACCACGGTGGCGAGCTGGTGGAGCGCGTCGATTTCGCCACCCGCCTCGGGGACGGTGACCGTCTCGACCACGCCCGCTCACCCCGCCGCCGGAGCGAAGAAGGTCAGAAGCCGGTCCCGGATCAGCGCCGCGGACTGCTCGGGAGGTCGCCTGTTGACGTTCACCCGCAGCACGTTCGAAGCCCGCCTGGATCAGTCGTTCGGTGGCTTGCCGGTAGGAGTGCGTCTCAGCGTGCGAACTGCCCGGCGAGAGCTGGAAGCGATTGTGCGGGCCGTGCTCCTGGAGCCGTTCCGAGATGACCTCGGGGTCGGCTTCCAGGATGACGGCGAGTCGGGCCGGTCAGCCTCGGCATTGAGCTCCCAGAGGAAGGCCGGGTCGATGCCGTCGAACCGCTGCATCACCAGACCTGACGGGATGTACCTGTCGCTCAGCACGACGCGGTCGGTCTCGGTGTCGGGCCGGACTTCGGCCTCAAGGTGGTGGTAGCGGTCGGCCGCGTACAAGCAGGCGAGGGCGTGACCGGTGGTCGTCTCGGTCAGTTCCCGGCACAGCGCGCCGATGGGGCCGGTGCTCGGCTCGGCCGTGACGTGGACCTCTTCGCCAGCAGCCACCAGGAGCTGCGCGAGGTGCTGGACGATCGTGGACTTCCCGGCGCCGCTCGGCCCATCGACGCTGACGAACAGGCCGCGCTGGTGGTCAGAGAAGGGCCTGAGACTCATCCTCGCCCCCTCCCGGCTTCTGGCCGATGGCCGCCAGTTCGATAGCGGTCATGGCTTCGGGGGTGAGGCTGATCTGTTCGGCCGCCAAGTTCTCGCGGAGACGTGCGCCGTTACTGGTTCCGGGAATTGGCACCATCGCCGGAGACCGGTGCAGCAGCCATGCCAGCGCGAGTTGTGCCGGTGTCACGCCGTACTCGGTGGCCAGCTCGTGAAGCACAGCGTGGGGTTCTGCGAGCCGACCCGTTGCCAGCGGGGCGTACGGCACGAAGGAGATGCCGGTCACCTCACAATGCCGGAGCACGTCTTCTGATGACCGGTTGGCGACGTTGTACTCCGGCCGTCCGCACGGTGCCCACTGGTTAGGACCTTGCCGTGTCAGGCCGCCCTTGGTGGTGATGACCAAGTCGTCCGGGTAGGGAAGCAACGCCTTGCGGATGTACTTCTCCGCAGTGAACGGACCGTAGGCGTCGGCGGTGTCGATGTGCGTCACGCCCGCGTCGACCGCATCGCGGAGCACCTGCATGGCCTGTTCCGGGTCGTCCGGTGCGGCCCAGTGGCCAGGGCCAGTGAGCTGCATCGAGCCGAAGCCGATGCGCCTGCCGTTAGAAGAGGGCATCTTCGTCGACCTCCTTGGGAGGTCGGCCACGCAGGTCTTCCAGGCTGGCGGCCTTGGTGGCGAGCAACACGAACAGCCGCGCGGCGACCAGTGCGTCGTATGTCGCCCGGTGCGGGTTGAGGTCTTCCGGCAGTCCCTCGGCCAGGCTGTACGCCTCGACCAACTTCCCGAGCCGGTAGCCGTCCAGCCCCGGCACCAACCGCCGCGCCAGCTTCAGGGTGTCGAAGACCTCGGGCGCCTCCCAGCCGGGGAGCTTGCGGCTCAGCACGCCGAGGTCGACGTGGGCGTTGTGCGCCACGAGGGCGTCAGCGTCCAGGGCGGCGAGCACGTTGCCGGTGATGGCCTCGAACGACGGGCAGTTGGCCACGTCCTTGTTGGTCAGGCCGTGGATGCGGGTGGCGAAGTGCTTGATAGGGGCGTCGGGCTTGACCAGCCAGCTCAGCGGCTCCCCGATGACCCCACCGGTGATCGGCACGGCGGCCAGCTCCACCAGGTCGGGTGGCTGCTGGCCGTCAGGTCGGGTGGCTGCTGGCCGTTGCCCTCGACGTCCACGACCACGAAGTTCAGGCTCGTCCAGTCAGTCATCTTGCTTCTCGCCCTTCCAGCCAGCCGCCACGGACGACGGGTAGGGCTCGACGTCCTTGTCGTCGATGCCGCTGTAGGTGAACAGCAGCGTGAGCTTGATGTGCTGGAGCTGGTTCAGGCGTTCGATGTCCTCGGGCTTCATCTGGTGCCTGGTGATGACGAGGACGTGGTTAGTCAGCCCCCGCTCGTCCAGGTCCTCCAGCACGGCCAGCGTGTGCGGCCGGACGACCGGGAGGAACGGGTCGGTGGCCCGGTTGAACACCTGCACCGGGGTCACGTGCGGCTGGAAGTACCGGTGAGTCACCGGCTCCTCAGCGGCCTGGGCGTCGGACATGAGCGCCCGCGGTACACGCTGGTCCCACAGGCCGTAGGTATGCCGGATGCAGTACGCGCAGTCCAGAGGGCACCCCTGGATGTGGTTCAGGCTGAGGCCGCTCTTGCGGTACTCCACGACTTCGCGGGCACGGTCGGGAAGCTTGTCGATCTGATCCCTGCTCAACAGGGCAACACGGATGGCCACTGGCTACTCCAAGTCCTCTGCGGACGGACGCCGTTCAGCGTCCCTACCGGCAGAGTAGGAAGGAAAAGCCGTGGTGAATAGAAAGTTTCTTGGTATTTCTCGAAACATCCCCAGGCGAGTGAATGCCTAGGAAGTCACTCGCCATCTTCCGAGGGTTCCGGGGCAAGATCGTCAATGACCCTGTTGATGATCGCCCGCGCGCTTCGGCCGTAACTGGCGACTCCGGCCAGGCTCTCGAAGATGCCGCCGTAGAGCGCAATCTCCTGCGGCTGGGCAAGGTTCAGCTCAGCCGAGAAGGTCTCGACCATCACGCGGTCGTTGTCCAGCAGCCAGAAGCCGTGTGAGGGAGCGACCACGTAGGCCGTCTCAAACCCGATGATGCCGAGCTTCACGTTCGGCAGAGCCGACAGGGACACGAGGCGATCAAGCTGCCCGAGCATGATCTCCGGTGGGCACAGCCGGTAGCGGAGGGCGGCCTCGGTCAGAACGAAGTGGAACCGCTTGTCGGCCCGGTACAGGATGTCTTGGCGCTGGACCCGCTCGGCCACTGCTTCGTCAATGTCGTTGCGCACCTTGAAGACCGTGATGCTCTGGGCGAAGCGGTAGCGGGCGTACTGGGCGGTCTGGAGCAGGCCAGGGATGAACGTGGACTCGAACGCCCGGAACAGCCGCGTCTTGGCGTTGATGTCCGCGACCTCTTGTTGGTGCGGCTTGAGCCCGACGCGCAGCTGGCGCTGCCACTCGGCGTGCTGCACCTCAAGCGTATGCAGAGAGGCGAGCAGCCCTTCCGTCTCGCCCTCGCTGTTGGTCCCCCGCGTCCAGTCGCGTATGTCGTCGTCGGTCGGCGTCTGCTTGCCGTTCTCCAGCTTCGACACCTTGGAGGGTGGCCACGACAACGACTTCGCGAGCGCGCGCCCGCTCAGTCCCGCAGCGGTGCGCAGCTCGCGGAGTCGCTTGCCAAGCGCATCACGAGCTTCATGAACGCTAGTGATGCCGGTCGTTCGCTTCGGTGGCAAAGTCGTCCCGTCGTATGGCGCGGTGCCAAGCCGCATCTCGCCAGTAGTTGTGCTTCACGATCTCCGCGGAGTCCTCGATCAGTTCGCCGCCCAGGAAGTCCTCATCGTCATCGAAGTGCATCCGCACCAGCTTGGACGAGTCGAACAACCAGTAGTCGTAGTCCGGCAGGCCGGAGGCGTCCTCACGCTTCACATACCTGATGTCCTCGCCGGCCTGGTTGGTGTGCTCCGAGCAGAAGATGCCGAAGCGGCTGTAGCCGGTGAGAGGCGTGCTCACGACTCGGACACGTGAGAACCGCCGGCCCGCCGCGGTTGCCTCCCGGATCATGCTCAACCAGTTCTGGAACCATCCCATGTCCACCGGCTCACCAGCTGCGAACTGGTCGAGCGCCCTGGCCTCGTTCGCGGACTTGTAGAGGTCGCGCGTCTCCAAGCGGAACGCGGTGTGCTCGAAGCTGCGAAAGAGCTGGCCGAACTCCGGACCGGGTTCGATCGTGCGGCTCAGCGCTGACCCTCCTGCTCCAGATAGCGGCGGGCATACATCTTGAGTACGTCCTCGGGGATCTCGATCAGGGTCTCGTGGTCGGGTACGTCCCCGACGTCCGCGAGCGCCTGGGGGTCGGTTACCTCCCAGCCCTGGGCGATGTACGTCACCCGGTCGGTGCGGTCAGTGGCGAACAGGGTGGGCGACTGTCCCTCCTGGGACTCCGGGTTTCCTTGCCGAGGAACTGTGCACGCATCGTTGCCTCCGTTGCGAGAAACTTGGCGAACCGTTCTCGCCCATCGTGGCCCACGGGCGGTTGCCCGTCAACGGCGCACCGAGCGAACCTCGCCTGCGGGTCCGCCCTCTTCACACACTGTCACAGTCACAACGAGTGTCCGAGACTCGTGACAGGGGTGGACAGGTCAGGAGGTCTCCCCCTTGTCCCCACGCGCCTCTCTCGGGGCACGCGCCAACCGCAAACCCGGCCTCCGAAAGTGAAAGGGGCGCGGGGAACTGCGCACAACCGGCTCACCCCAAGCCGCACGGAAACCGTCACCACATGACACTTTCCGCCACAGCAGTGCCCGGCCCCCCCGCCCCAGCGGAACCATGCGCGACACTGCCGTCCACACCGGTCCGGCGGGCGGGCCGAGCGCAGCGAAGGGGCACTCCATGCCGGATGTCGACGAGGGCCGGGCCACGACGAGTCAGACCGCGGCGGCGGCGCGCGCGAGCGCACCGTCGACCGGTGCCGTCGTGGAGACGGACGTCCTCATCGTCGGATCCGGCCCGGCCGGAGCGTCGGCCGCGCTGTTCCTGGCCACCCTCGGCGTCCCGAACATCCTGATCACCAAGTACCGGTGGACCGCGAACACGCCGCGCGCGCACATCACCAACCAGCGCACCATGGAGATCTTCCGGGACCTCGGCGTCGAGGACGAGGTGCTGGCCGACGCCACCGACCACGCGCTGATCGGCGACACCGTGTTCTGCTCCTCGATCGCCGGGGAGGAGATCGGGCGGATCCTCACCTGGGGCACCCACCCGGCGCGCGAGGCCGACCAGCGGCTCGCCTCGCCGTCGCTCACCTGCGACATACCGCAGAACTACCTCGAACCGATCCTGGTCAGGAACGCCACGGCCCGCGGCACCGAGACGCGGTTCTCGACCGAGTACCTCTCGCACACCCAGGACGCCGAGAAGGTCGACGTCGAGGTCCTCGACCGGCTCACCGGCCTGCGGTACACGATCCGCGCGAAGTACCTGATCGGCGCCGACGGGGCCCGGTCGAAGGTGGCCGAGGACATCGCGCTGCCCATGGAGGGCGCGATGGACATCGCCGGCTCCATGAACATCACCTTCAAGGCCGACATCAGCGAGTACGTGGGCCACCGGCCCTCCGTCCTGTACTGGGTGATCCAGCCGGGCTCCGACGTCGGCGGCATCGGCGCCGGACTGGTGCGCATGGTGCGCCCGTGGAACGAGTGGCTCGTCGTGTGGGGCTACGACATCAACGACGAGCCGCCGGTCGTCGACGAGGCGGCGGCCACCCGGATCGTCCGCAACCTGCTGGGCCTCCCGGACCTGGACGTCGAGATCACCGGCACCTCCCTGTGGGGCAACAACGAGATGTACGCGACGCGGCTGCACTCCGGCCGGGTCTTCTGCGCCGGGGACGCCGTGCACCGCCACCCGCCGTCCAACGGCCTCGGCTCCAACACCTCCGTGCAGGACTCGTACAACCTGGCGTGGAAGCTCGCGGCCGTGCTGGGCGGGCAGGCGGCGCCCTCGCTGCTGGAGACGTACACGGCCGAGCGCGCCCCCGTGGCGCGGCAGATCGTGCTGCGGGCCAACCAGTCCAGCCGGGAGTTCGTGCAGCTCTTCGACGCCCTCGGCGTGCACGGCGGGATGACCGAGGCCGAGATGGTCGAGCAGATGGAGGAGCGCAAGGCGAACACGCCCGCCGGGGCCAGGAAGCGGGCGGCGCTGCTTGAGGCCATGGAGCTCAAGAACTACGAGTTCAACGCGCACGGCGTCGAGCTCGGCCAGTTCTACACCTCCGAGGCCGTGGCGTCCGACGGCTCCGAGCGCCCCGCGCCCACCCGCGACCCCGAGCTGTACTACGAGCCCTCGACGGTCCCGGGCGGGCGGCTGCCGCACGCCTGGGTGGGGGACAGCGCCCGCAAGCTCTCCACGCACGACCTCGCGCCCTACGGCCGGTTCACGCTCCTGACCGGGATCGCGGGCGAGGCCTGGCAGGCGTCCGCCGCGAAGGTCGCCGCGGAGCTGGGCGTGGACCTCGCCGTGGTCGTGATCGGTCCCGGACGCGAGGTCACCGACCTGTACTACGACTGGGCCCGGTTGCGGGAGGTCGAGGAGGACGGTGCCCTGCTCGTCCGTCCCGACAAGCACATCGCGTGGCGCGTGGCAAGCATGCCGGAGGATCCCGCGGGGTCGCTCTCGGCGGCGATGTCGCGGATCCTGGGACGGGGAGGCACGCCATGAGGTCCATGCGCTTCGTTCACGAGTCCCACGCCCAACGGGTGCACTTCGCACCGGGATCCGCCGCCGACGCGCTGGCCGGTGAGATCGAACGGCTCGGTGCGCGCCGGGTCATGGTGATCGCCTCGCCCTCGGCCGGGGCGGTCGCCGACCGGATCACCGCCGGGCTCCCGGTGGCGCTGCGCCACGACGAGGTGGTCATGCACGTGCCCACCGAGGTGGCCGCCCGCGCCCGGAAGGCCGCGGCCAGGGCGGAGGCGGACGCCGTGGTCAGCGTCGGCGGCGGCTCCGCGACGGGGCTCGCCAAGGCCGTAGCGCTCACCACCGGCCTGCCGGTGGTGGCCGTTCCGACGACCTACGCGGGCTCCGAGGCGACCGCGGTCTGGGGCACCACGGAGGGTTCCCGCAAGACGACCGGCACCGACCCCCGGGTGCTGCCCGCGGCGGTCGTCTACGACGCCGGGCTCACCCTCTCGCTGCCGGTGGCGATGAGCGTGGCCTCCGGGCTGAACGCCGTCGCCCACTGCGTCGACTCGATGTGGAGCCCCGGCTCCGACCCGATCGACCGCGCGCTGGCCACGGAGGGCCTCGCCGCACTCGCCGGGGGGCTGCCGCTGGTCGCCGCGGAGCCCTCCGGCCTCAAGGGGCGCGAGCTGGTCCTCTACGGCGCCTACGTGGCCGCCGTGGCCTTCTCCTCGGCGGGCTCCGGACTGCACCACAAGATCTGCCACGTGCTGGGCGGCGCCTACCGCCTCCCGCACGCCCAGACCCACGCCGTGGTCCTGCCGCACGTCCTGGCCCTCAACGCGCCGTACGCGCCGGAGGCGGAGACGCGTCTGGCGCGTGCCTTCGAGTCCGGCAGCTCCCTGACCGGTCTCGCCGACCTGCGGCGCGCGGTGAGGGCCCCGAGATCCCTGCGCGACCTCGGCTTCGCCAGGGCGGACATCCCGGCCGCTGCCGAGCTCATCCTCCCCGTCGTACCGCCGGACAATCCGGCGCCGGTGACCCGTGCTGTGCTCGAACGCCTCCTGTCGGCGGCGTGGAACGGAGACGACCTCGCATGACCGCAGGTGACACGGTGCCCGCCCAGACCGCTGCCCGCCCGGGAGCCCCGGCATCAGGGGCCCCGGTGCCCGCCGAACAGGCGGCCCGCGAGCAGGAGCTGACCGACCGGGTGGCGGCCTCGTTCGCCGGCGCGCCGGACGCGCGGACCCGCGAGCTGATGCAGAGCCTCACCCGCCACCTGCACGCGTTCCTGCGCGAGGTGCGGCTCACGGAGGACGAATGGCGCAAGGCGGTGGAGTTCCTGACCGCGGTGGGGGACATCACCGACGAGCACCGGCAGGAGTTCATCCTGCTGTCGGACGTGCTCGGCGCGTCGATGCAGACGGTTGCGATCAACAACGAGGCCTACGGCGACGCCACGGAGGCCACGGTCTTCGGTCCCTTCTTCGTGGAGGGCTCGCCGCGGGTGGACATCGGGGGCGACATCGCGGCGGGCGCCACCGGCCGGCCGTGCTGGGTCGAGGGCACCGTCACCGACGCCGACGGCGCGCCGGTCCCGGGTGCCCGGATCGAGGTGTGGGAGGCGGACGGCGAGGGACTGTACGACGTCCAGTACGACGACGACCGGACCGCGGCGCGTGCGCACCTGTTCACCGACGACAAGGGGGGCTACGCGTTCTGGGCGGTGACCCCGACGCCGTACCCGATCCCGTACGACGGCCCGGTGGGCGCCCTGCTCACCGCGTCCGGGCGCTCCCCGCTGCGCGCCGCGCACCTGCACTTCATGGTGACGGCGGAGGGGCTGCGCACGCTGGTCACGCACATCTTCGTGCGCGGTGACGACCTGCTCGACAAGGACGCGGTGTTCGGGGTCAGGCCCTCCCTGGTCAAGGACTTCGAGGCGTGCTCGCCCGGCACGGAGACCCCCGACGGGCGCGACCCGGGCATGTCCGGCTGGTCGCGGGTGCGGTTCGACATCGTGCTGGCGCCGGCGGACGGCACGGCTCCGGCGGCGGAGGGCTGACACTCGGCGCACCACCGGTGGCACGGGGCCGGGGCCCGGCGCCGCCGGCGCGCCCGTCACCGCAGTTCGAGCACCCGCACCCCGAACGGGGCGAGCGTCACGTCCTCGGCCCGCTCGCCCGTGGCGAGGTCGTGCAGTGTCCCGCCCGTCGCGGGCCGGAGGGTGAGTTCCTCGGCCGACTGGCTGACCAGCCACACGAACCGCCGGCCGTCCTCGTGGACCAGCACGTCCGCGCCGACGTACGGGCTGTCGACCCTCACGCTCCGCCGGGCCCCGGCGACCTCGGCCAGCGCGGCGTACAGCCTGTGCGTGTCCTCGGGGTTGACGCGGGCGGTGCGCGCCGCCATGTGCTCCAGAGGGTAGGTGGCGAGCACGGTGCGGCCCCGCCCGGTGTCGTTGACCAGCAGCGCGGGCCGGCCGTGCGCGTCGACGGCGGCCACGCGGGCACCGCGCGGCACGACCGGCAGGTACGCGCGGCTGTCGGCGTTGCCCGCGACCGGGAAGCGCAGCACGTCCCCGGCGGACAGCGGGCCGAAGTCCGCGGTGAACGTCATCTCCAGGACGTCGTCCTCGATCGGCTCGGCGACTCCGTAGGAGAGCTGGAGTTCCACGCCGAACAGGCCGTCCAGGCCGTCGAACCACGGGCCGCGGGTGACCGGGTGCTCCCCGGAGCAGAACGAGAGGTAGACCGTGGCGCCCTCCTCGGCCCTCGCCGCCAGCTCGCGCCGGGTGCGCGCGGTGAGCTGGCGGGTGGCCGGCAGCAGGTAGAGGGCGGCCCGGCCGGGCAGGCCGTCGGCCTCGCGGGTGAGGGCCGTCGGCAGGTCGGCGGCGCGGGCGGCCACGTAGCCCTGGTGCAGGGACGTGAAGATCAGCGGCCGGTCGGCGGGCCTGCTGTAGGGGTAGCCGCGTTCCAGGAAGGCCGGGACGACCAGCGCCGCGTCCGCCTCGGCGCGGCGGCAGCGCGGGAAGTCGACGGCCCCGAGCACCTCGGCGAACGCGGCCATCTCGCGCAGCGGCGGCTTCGCGGCGCCGGTGCCGTCGGTGATGCCGAAGTGCATCTCGAACGGGTGGTGGTCGTACGGCGCGCGGTCCCACAGGTCGTCGTAGTCGGTGTTGTTCCACGCGATCCAGCCGGTGGCGCCGCCGAGCAGGGAGTTGTGCAGGGTCTGGCGGTAGTACACCGCCGCGTTCTCGTCCGAGACCGTGTCCGTGGACAGGCCGAACTCCTCCAGCACGACGGGCGCGCCGGTGACCGCCGCCAGCTCGCACTCGAAGGCGGCGCGCTGGTGCTGGCGGACGCGGTCGGTGTCGGAGCGGTAGACGTGCGGGCCGACGAAGTCGACGTACTCGGCCGTCTCGCGCAGGGAGAAGCCGTTGTCCCGGCCGGTGACCTCGATGCCCCACGCGCCGTCCCCGAGGGAGAGGGGCTGGGTGCCGCCGGCGGCGCGCACGGCGTCGCACATGATCCCCGCCCAGGCCGTCACGACATCGCTGGAGGGCGGGTCGACCTGGTAGACGCGGCCGTAGCCGGGCATCTCGTTGGAGATGAGCCAGCCGGTGACCGCGGGGTGGTCCTTGAAGCGGCGCGTCATCTGCGACACGAACCACGCCTGCCGCCCCACCATCCACACGTCCTCGTACAGGTCGCGGCCGCCGCGCCACGCCGGGTCCCAGTTCTCGCCCGACATGTGCCCGACGAGGAAGGTGGGCACCGTCGCCATGCCCGCCTCGGTGTGGGCGTCGAGGAAGTCGGCGAAGTGCCGGCAGAGCGCCTCGTCGACCCGGTGGGGCTCGGGGTGGAAGTCCGGCCAGTAGAAGAACGACCTGGTCATCGTCAGGCCGTGGGTGCGCAGGGCGGCCAGTTCTTCGCGCACCGTCGCCGGGTCGTAGTGGCGCCACATCAGCGGCCCGCCGGTGCGGGACCAGAAGTTGGCGCCGAGCCACGGGAGGACGGCGGGGTCGTGGGCGAGGTGGGCGCTGTGGCGTCGCATGGTCCTTCTCGGGTGTGCGGGTGCGGGTGCGGGTGCGGGTGCGGGTGGCGGTGTGGTGCGGCGCGGGGTGGGGTGGGGCGGGGGTGCGGTGGGGGTCGTGGTGGCGGTGTGGATCGCGGGGGCGTGCGTGTGTGGTGTCGGGTGCGCGGTGGTGAGTTGTGCGGTGGTGGGTGGGCGGTGATGGGCGTGCGGTAGTTGGTGCCCGCGGGTGTGCGTGCGGTGGTGGGTGCCCGCGGGTGTGCGTGCGGTACTGGATGCCCGCTGGCGTGCGTGCGCCGGGCGTGTGGTGTCAGTCGGGTGCCGGTCCGGTGGACTCGCGGGCCACCAGGCGCGGCCGGCCGTCGAGCGGCAGCTCCTCGACGTCCTCGCCGCAGCGGGCCAGCAGCAGCCGGGCGGCGGCCGCGCCGACCCGCTGCACCTGCTGGTCGACGGTGGTCAGCCGGGGGTGCAGCCAGTGGCCGAGCGGAAGGTTGTCGTAGCCGATCACCGACAGGTCGCCGGGCACGCGCAGCCCTGCGCGCTGGGCGGTGCCGATGCCGCAGACCGCCATGGAGTCGTTGGCGTAGACGATGGCGGTGGGCCGGTTCGGGGCGTCGAGCAGCGCCTCGGTCGCGGCGACGGCGGCGCGCTCGGTGAAGTCGGTGTGCAGCACGGCGAAGGGCCGCAGGCCGGCCGCGCGCAGTTCCGCCTCGAAGACGCCGTGCCGCATCCGGGTGTGCTGCAACTCCGCGGGCCCCGCCACGTAGCCGATGCGCCGGTGGCCGAGGCCGATCAGGTGCCGGACGGCCTCGGCGATCCCGGCGCCCTGGTGGCCGAGGCCGACGACCGGCACCGGGGCGGTGCGGTCGGGGGCGCCGAGCATCACGGCGGGCAGGCCGTGGCGGGCCAGCAGGGCGGGGCGGGTGTCGTCGGTGCGCGCGTCGGTCAGCACGGCGCCGTCCACCCGGCCCTCGGCGGCGAACCGCTCGTAGACCAGGTTCTCCTCCTGCACCCCGGCGACCAGGTGCAGCAGCAGGCCGTAGCCGCGGGGCGCGAGTTCGCCCTCAAGACCGGTGATCAGCTCGCTGAAGTGCGGGTCGGCACCGAGCACGTCCGCGGGGCGGCGCACGACGAGGGCGAGGGTGCGGGTGCGGGAGCTGCGCAGCGCGGCGGCCGGCGCGCTGGGCGACCAGCCGAGGCGCACGGCCGTGTCCAGGATCCGCTGCCGGGTCCCGGCGGACAGCCGGCCCTTCTGGTTGAACGCCTGCGACACGGCCGCCGTCGACACCCCGGCCGCGGTCGCCACCTCCTTGATGGTGGGCCGCCTGACGGGCCGCGCGGTCGGGACGCTCACATCGTCACCGCCCCGCTGACGAGGGACTGCTGCATCCGCTTCTGGAGCACGGTGTACACGACCCACACCGGCAGCAGGGTCAGCACGGTGCCGGCGGTGAGCACGCCGTAGTCGGTGCCAGTGATGGCCTTCAGGGTGGGCAGGGCCACCTGGACGGTGCGCTGGGCCGGGTCGGGGCCGATGATGACCAGCGAGTACAGGTACTCGTTCCAGAAGGTCAGGAAGTTCAGCAGCAGCACCGTCGCGATGCCGGGCAGGCACATCGGGGTGTAGACGTGCCGCAGCACGCCGAAGGTGGACGCGCCGTCCAGTCGGGCGGCCTCCTCCATCTCCCCGGGCACCGTGCGCATGAACTGCACCAGGATCACGATCGACAGCGGCAGCGCGGTCGCGGGCAGGAAGAGCACCATGAAGGTGCGGGTGTGGAACAGCCCGGTCGCCGCGGCCAGCAGGAACGTCGGGAAGAGCGCGGCGAAGGTGGGGATCAGGAAGCCCAGCGAGAAGACCCGCTCGATCACCACGGCCGCCCGCCCCGCCGACCGCGCCAGCGCGAACGCGGCGGGCAGCGCGAGCAGCAGCGTCAGCGCCAGCGAGAACACCGTCACCAGCGACGAGTTGACGACGGCGAGGCCCAGGTCAGCGCTGGTGAACGCGGTGCGGAAGTTGCCGAGGCCGAGGGACGACGGCAGCGCGAAGGGGTGGGCGAAGATCCGGTCGTTGGACTTGAACGCCGACGCGAGCAGGTAGTAGAGCGGCACGAGCAGCAGCGCCGCGTAGGTCCAGACGAGCACGTGTGCGGGCAGCCATCGTTTGCCGAGCTTCATGTCAGCCGCCTTGGGTCTAGTAGGTCTGGCGGAACAGCCGCCGGATGGCGAGCAGCCCGGCGAGTCCGACGAGGAAGAGGATGACGCCGACGGTCTGGCTGTAGCCGAGGTCGGCGGCGATGAAGGCCTTCTGGTACACGAGGAAGGACAGCGTCGTGGACGAGGTGCCGGGGCCGCCCTGGGTGAGCAGCAGCACGCGCTGCGCGGAGTCGAACAGCGTCCACAGGAACTGGAGCATCGTGACCACGCCCACGTAGTCGCGGATCACCGGGAAGTGGATGCGCCACATGGTCCGCCAGTGCCCGGCGCCGTCCAGGTGCGCGGCCTCGCCGAGCTCGCCGGGCACGGCGGCGAGCCGGGCGGCGAACAGCACGGCGGTGAACCCGACCCCGCTCCACACGTCGAGCGCGATCAGGCACGCCAGGGACGTCGTCGGAGAGGCGAGCCAGGCGTCGGTGAGCGAGCCGAGGCCCACGCCCTTCAGGGCGCCGTTGAGCAGCCCGTCGGGGGAGAGCGCGGCGTAGAACACCATCGCCTTGGCCGGTGTCGAGACGAGCCCGGGGATGAACAGCAGATAGCGGATGACGCGGTGGCCGGGCGGGCGCTGCGCCACGTAGTAGCCCAGCATGTAGGCGCACACGATCATCACCGGCAGCGTCACGGCGAGCTGGATGGCGGTGTTGCGCACCGCGTCCCAGAAGACCGGGTCGTCGAGGACGGTGCGGACGTTGCCGAGCCCGGCGAACGACACCGGCTGGAGCATGCCCGGCCAGTGCAGCGCCGCGATCACGAAGATGGCGACCAGCGGGCCCACCATGAAGACCAGGTACCAGAGCAGCGCGGGCACCGCGAGGATCGTGCCGCCCTGCCGGGGCGACTGGTGCCGCGCGGCGAAGGGCGGGTCGGCCGGGCGGACCACGGTCCCGCCCGGGGTCGGTGTGAGGGTCGTCATGGGGTGGCTCCCGTGGGATCGGGCCGAGGGGGCTGGGGGTGCGGGCGGGTGCGGGTGGGGTGGTCCGCGCGTGCCGGGGAGCGGTGCGCCCGGGGCGGTGTGCCGTTCATCCGGTGCGGTACGCCGCCTCCAGCGCGGCGCGCACCTTCGCGGCGCTGGTGCCGCGGGTGAAGGACGTGCTGGTGGCCGTGATGAGAGGTTGGTTGGCGGGGGCCGGCACATACACGTCGGCCAGCAGCACCTCGCTCACGTCGCCGCCCAGCCGCCGGGCGGCGGCGACGAGGGGGAAGTCCTTGCTGACGGTGTCCGTGTGCAGGGCCATGTCACGGCCGCTCTCGGTGATGAAGCGGGCGACGCTCTCCGGCCGGTACATGTAGCGCACGAACTTCTCGACGAGGTCGATCTTCTTCGTGCCGTTGGGGCTGATCCAGAAGCCGATCAGGGTGTACGTCCGCATGATGGTGGGCTTGGCGTGCACGCTGCCGCCGGCCAGCGGCCAGCCGCCCACGTCGGTGTGCCGTGCCACGCCGTCCGGCACCTTCGCGAGTGCCGACGACATCGCCGACTCCACCGCCGCGGCCTGGGTGTTGTACTGCGTGGTCATCGTGTCGGAGGTGAGGCCCTGCGCCTTGTCCGCGAACACCCCGGCGTCCCGCAGCGTCACGAAGTACTCGATGCCCTCCCGGACGCCGCGGCCGGAGAAGTCGCCGGTGGAGTAGACGTGCCGGGCCTCGTCCTTCGTCAGGAAGGTCTGGATGACCTGGGCGAGGAGCTTCTGGCCCGTCCAGTCGTTGCCGCCGACGGTCACGGGCTGGATCCCCTTGGCGCGCAGCTTGCGGGAGGCGGCGATCAGCTCGTCGCCGGTGGCGGGCAGCGCGTCGACGCCCGCCCGCTCCAGCAGCGCCCGGTTGTAGGCGACGGGCCAGTTGGCGGCGAAGTAGGGGAAGCCGCGCAGCCTGCCCTTGTCGTCGGTCCACTGGGCGAGCGCGTCGGGCAGCACGCGCTCGCGCAGCCCCCAGGCGTCCAGGTGGTGCGTGACGTCGATGGTGGCACCGACGTCCGTCCACGCCACCGTCTTGTCGTCGATGTTGACCATGACGACGTCGGCCTCCTTGCGGGCCAGCCGCGAGGTCTCGTAGACCTGCCCGAGGTCGTCGCCGTTGATGAGGTTCTTGACCTTGACCCCCGGGTTCTCCTTGCGGAACCCGTCGAGGAGGGAGAGGTAGGTGGGCGAGCCGGGGGCGGTGGTGCCGAGCTGGGTGTGCACGACGAGGGTGTCGGGATCGGAGTCCGCCGCGGCCAGGGAGGAACAACCGGACAGCGCCGGCAGGGCGGTGGCGGCGGCGAGGCCGGAACCGGCGGCGAGCAGGCCGCGCCGGGTCAGTGGTGAGCGCACAGCGGAGTGCCTCCAACCATGGCGGTTAACGCGTGGTTAATCGATGTACCTGGACGGGGTCCGAGGAATGTAGGAGGCGTTCGGCTTCTTTTCAACCCCTTGACGGCGGCCCGTTGGGCCCGGTCGGCGCCGGACGGGCCGAGGGTGGGTGCGCGGCCGACGGACCGGCGCCGGACCGTGGGCCCGGCGGCCCCGGAGTGTCCGCGCGGCGGGCTCCGTGGCGTCCGGCGGCGGGATGGGGCGGGACATCCCCCGAATTGGTCCAGACGAATATCTTGACGGCTTCCGCGGGGGCTCATTAAATCAAGCCTTGAAGGAAGTGCGTCACATGCTCTCCCCCCGGCTTTCACTTTTTCGTCATGCCCTGTCATGGGCATGACCCCTCACGAAAGTGATGTGATGCCCCATGCGTGATCCCTGGAGACGGCGGCTGGTCGTCTGGGCCACCGCCGTGCTGTGCCTCTCCGGCGCCCTGGTACCGGCGGCGTCCGCGGCCGGAGCAGCACCCGCGGCACCCCACACCGCCCGGGCAGCGGCCTCCCCGGCCCTGCAGGCCGCGTTCACCGAGGACTTCGACGGGTCGGCCGGCAGCGCCGTCAACGGCAGCCGCTGGACCCAGGAGACCGGCGACAACAGCGGCAACAACCACGAGCGGCAGTACTACACGGCCGGCAACGCCAACGCGGCGCTGGACGGCCAGGGACACCTGGTGATCACCGCGCGCCGTGAGAACCCCGGCAACTACAACTGCTGGTACGGCAGGTGCGAGTACACCTCGGCGCGGATGAACACCGCCGGCAAGATCAGCGCGCAGTACGGGCACATCGAGACCCGGATGAAGATCCCGCGGGGCCAGGGCATGTGGCCGGCCTTCTGGATGCTCGGCAACGGCGGGGGCGGCTGGCCCGCGCAGGGCGAGATCGACATCATGGAGAACATCGGCAAGGAGCCGGGCACCGTGCACGGCACGATCCACGGGCCCGGGTACTCCGGTTCCGGCGGCATCGGCGCCGGCTACAGCCTCCCGGGCGGCCAGGCGTTCGCCGACAACTTCCACACCTTCGCCATCGACTGGGCACCGAACTCCATCAAGTGGTCCGTCGACGGGAACGTCTACCAGACCCGCACCCCGGCCGACGTCGGCGGCAACCAGTGGGTGTTCAACAAGTCGTTCTTCATCATCCTGAACCTCGCGGTGGGCGGCGACTGGCCGGGCAACCCTGACGGCGGCACCTCCTTCCCGCAGCAGCTCGTCGTCGACTACGTGCACGTCTCCACCAGTGACGGCGGCAGCGGCGGTGGCGGCACGATCAAGGGCCTCGGCGGCAAGTGCGTGGACGTGGCGGGTGCCAGCGCCGCCAACGGCACCCCCGTGCAGCTCTACGACTGCAACGGAACGGCCGCCCAGCAGTGGTCCGTGAACGGTGACACCCTGCGCTCCCTCGGCAAGTGCCTCGACGTGGTCGGCAGCAGCACCGCCGACGGCGCCAAGGTCCAGCTGTGGGACTGCACGGGCGGCGGAAACCAGAGATGGACGGTGAACGCGTCCACCCACGACATCGTCAACCTCCAGGCCAACAAGTGCCTCGACGTCACCGACAACAACTCCGCCAACAGCACGCGGCTGCAGATCTGGACCTGCACCGGCGCCGCCAACCAGAAATGGACGATGTCATGAGACCACCGCGCCCCGGACTCGTCCGACGGCTCTTCAGGGCACCCGCGCGCCTGCTGCCGCTGCTCGTCGCCCCCGTGCTCGCCCTCGGCCTGATGCAGGCGCCCACGGCGTCCGCGGCCACCGGCACCATCACGGGCATCGGCGGCAAGTGCGTGGACGTGGCCGGCGCCAGTGCCGCCAACGGAACTCCGGTGCAGATCTACGACTGCAACGGCACCTCCGCCCAGCAGTGGTCGGTGAACAGCGACGGCACCATCCGCGCGCTCGGCAAGTGCCTCGACGTCGTCGACCGGAGCACGGCCAGCGGCGCCAAGGTGCAGCTGTGGGACTGCACGGGCGGCAGCAACCAGCAGTGGTCGGTGAGCTCCGCCCACGACATCGTCAACACCGCCGCCGACAAGTGCCTGGACGCCACCGGCAACACCTCGGCGAACAGCACACCGTTGCAGATCTGGACCTGTACCGGCGCCGCCAACCAGAAGTGGACCGCGCCCAGCGGTGGCGGCACCACCCCGGGCTCCGGCGCGATGGCCGTCGCCCCCTACCTCTACAACGGCTGGGGCAGCCCGCCCAGCCCGACCACCGTCATGAACGCCACCGGCGTCAAGTGGTTCACCCTCGCGTTCGTCCTCAGCAACGGCTACTGCAACCCGCAGTGGGACGGCAGCCGGCCGCTGACCGGGGGAGTGGACCAGCAGACCGTCAACGCCGTGCGCGGTGCGGGCGGCGACGTCATCCCGTCGTTCGGCGGCTGGAGCGGCAACAAGCTGGAGAGCTCCTGCTCCAGCGCCGGTGAGCTGGCCGCCGCCTACCAGAAGGTGATCAACGCCTACGGGCTGAAGGCCATCGACATCGACATCGAGGCCGACGCCTACAGCAACGGCACCGTGCAGCAGCGCACCGTGGACGCGCTCAAGACCATCAAGGCCAACAACCCCGGCATCAAGGTGTACATCACCTTCGGCACCGGCCAGAGCGGCCCCGACACCAGCCTCATCAACCGGGGCGCGGCCTCCGGCCTCACCGTCGACAGCTGGACCATCATGCCGTTCGACTTCGGCGGCGCCGGCCAGAACATGGGCACCCTCACCACCCGCGCGGCCGACGGCCTCAAGAACGCGCTGAAGTCGGCCTACGGCTACAGCGACGACGCGGCCTGGCGGCACAGCGGCATCTCGTCGATGAACGGCATCACCGACGACAGCGAGACCGTCACCGTGGCCGACTTCCGCACCATCCTCGGCTACGCCCAGAGCCACCACCTCGCGCGGCTGACCTTCTGGTCCGTCAACCGGGACCGGCCCTGCACCGGCGGGCCCGCCGACAGCTGCTCCGGCGTCAGCCAGGGCAACTGGGACTACACGAAGGTCTTCGCCCAGTACGCGGGCTGACCCCCGCTTTCCACCGCACCACCCGAAGGCCCCCGCTCCCGTCTCCTCCGCCGCACCGGCGGGCGGAGGCGGGAGCCGGGGGCCTCGCCGTGTCCCTCAGGAGTGCGGAGGCCGGACGCTGGGCAGCAAGAGGCCACCGCACCGCCACAGCGAGGTGAGCCCGATGGACAACCAGCTCTTCGACTACAGCCCGATCGTCGACCGCCCGCCGCTGCACTGGCCCGGTGGCGCCCGGATCGCGTTCTACGTCGCCGTCAACGTCGAGCACTTCAGGATCGACCGGCCGGCGACGAGCATCCACCAGGGCACCGCCGGCCTCACGCCCGACCCGCTGAACTACGGCTGGCGCGACTACGGCGCCCGGGTCGGCATCTGGCGACTGGCCGAGAGCCTCGACCGGCACGGCATCAGGGCGAGCGTGACCCTCAACTCGGACGTCGCCAAGCACTATCCGCAGATCATCCAGGCGGGCGTGGCGCGCGACTGGGCCTGGGTCGCGCACGGCAGGAACAACTCCGAGCTGCACAGCGGCATCGACGAAGCGGAGGAGCGCGCCCGCCTCGCCGAGATCGTCGACGCCATCGAGAAGGCCACCGGCCGACGGCCCCGGGGCTGGCTGGGGCCGGCGCTCACGGAGACGTTCCGCACCCCCGCCCTGCTGGCCGAGCTGGGTCTCGGCTACGTGCTGGACTGGGCCAACGACGACCAGCCGTACCCGCTGAACGTCCCCGGGATGCTGAGCGTGCCCTACGAGATCGAGGTGAACGACATCAGCCTCTTCGTCGGCAAGAGCCTGACCGGGCCGGAGTTCCTGCGCATCGTCAGGGACCAGTTCGACCAGCTCTACGCCGACGCGGCGGACAGCGGCCGGGTGATGTCGCTCCCCCTGCACCCCTTCGTCATCGGCCAGCCCTTCCGGCACCGGTACCTGGACGAGGCCCTTCAGTACGTCGTGAACCACCCCGGTGTGTGGGTGACGACCAGCGACGAGATCGCCGCCCACTACGCGGCGCAGCGGGCCGGCTCATGAGGGCTCACTTCCTGAGGAACGTCTTCCAGTCGGGCGCCTCGGCCGGGTCGAGGGTGCGCAGCCTGGCCAGTACCTCGGGGTCCTGGGCGTCCAGCCAGTCGCACAGCTCCCTGAAGGACACGCAGCGCACCTCCTTCCTGGTGCAGACGGACTTCACGACGTCCTCCACGGCCTGCATGTAGATCGTGCCGTTCCACGTCTCGAAGTGGTTGCCGACGAAGAGCGGGGCACGGCTGCCGTTGTACACCCGCTCGAAGCCGTTCAGGTAACCCTCGCGGGTCTCGCGCTCCCACGCGGGGTAGCGCGCCGGGTCGCCTTCGGTCTCGTCGCCCGACTGGTTGTAGAGGAAGTTGAAGTCCATCGACAGCACCTGGACGTCCTTGCCCGGGTAGGGCACGAGCTGCAACGGGAAGTCCCACACGCCGTCCTTCTTCGCCGGCCAGATCTGGAAGTCGCCCGGTGAGCTGGCGTCGTAGCGCCAGCCGAGCGACCTGGCCGCCGGCAGCAGGTTCTTCTGCCCCTCCAGGCACGGGGCCCGCCCGCCGGCCAGCTCCTCGCGGTAGTCGAAGGGCAGCGGTGGGATGTCCTTGAAGCCGGTGTTCGTCTTCCAGTTCTGAACGAACGAGTACGCCTGCGAGATCTCCTGCTTCCACTGCGCGGTGGTCCAGGTGCCGCCGCCGCCCGGGTCGGGGTCGCAGAAGTGGCCGTTGAAGTGCGTGCCGATCTCGTCCCCGTCCTGCCACGCCTCGCGCAGCTGCTCCAGGGTCCACCTGATGTGCTGGTCGGTGGGGAAGTCGATGGCGGCGGAGCCGGGCGCGTGCTCGGGCGGGTGGTAGAGGGTCCGGTGCGCCTTCGGCAGCAGGTAGATCCCGCTGAGGAAGAACGTCATATGGGCGTCGTTCTCCTCGGCGACCTTGCGGAACCGGGAGAAGAAGTGGTCGTCGTTCTCCAGCGCCCCGTCCCAGGAGAACACCACGAACTGCGGGGGCCTCTCGCCGGGTTTCAGCCTCTCGGGCTTCAACTGGCCGGGCTGCGGGCCGGTGTACGAGGTGGAGCCGTCGCCGATCACCCTCACCTTCCCGTCCCACGGCGGGGTCTGGCGGGCCGCCGGGGTGGGCGGCACCGGTTTCCGCGTCGCCTTCGCCGTCTCTCCGGCTCCGGCCGCGGCGTTCCCCTTCGCGGTGTCCTTCGCCGTGGTGTCGCCGGCCGTCGACGGGCTCTGGCAGCCGCCCACCAGCAGCCCGGCCAGTCCCGTGGCCGCCACCCCGCAGACGGCGGCGGCGCGGGCCCGGCGGCGTGCCCCAGGCCCTCCGCGGGCGATGTGCGCGCGCCGGCCGCGCGTGGTCCCGGCGTCGGCCTGGGCGGGGGATGTGCGTGTGCGTGTAGAGGGCATGGCGGTCTCCTGATTCGGTGAGGTCGGGTGCGGCACCACGGGCCGGTGCCGGCCGCCGGTCCGGTGGCACCGGTGCGCGGCCCGGCTCACCCTCCGGCTCCCCGGTGATGGCACCTGGCTCAAACGGTCACGGATCCGTCACGGATGCGCCGGTCCCGTGGGGGCATCCGTGCCCCTCGTGCGGCCGCCCCGTGCGGCACCGGCGGGCTCCGCCGCGTCAAGGCACGCGGTGCGACTGTTACCGATCCGTCGAGAACCCATCGCACGGGTATCCAACGTGCTCCGTAACCTCCCGCGTCGGTACGGGGAGCGGCGAGCGCTCCTCGGGCGACCCGGCGGGGGGAACGCATGGACATACCGCGGCTTCTGCGGGGCGCGCGTGCGTGGCGGCGCGTGCTCCCGGCGTCGGGGCGGCGCCGGGCACTCGGGCTGCCCGGGCGGCACCGCTCGCTCACCCGGCGCTCCTGGCGCCGCGCGCTGCGTGCGTTACGCCCGAGCTACCCGCGGCCCGGCCGGCGCGGATGGCGGCGGTGGGTGCCGTCGCTCCGGCAGGCCCTGCTGGCCTGCGCCTGGGCCGTGCTCGCCCTGGCCGCCGCGACGGTGACCGCCTACGAACGGACCGGCATCCCCGCCGACCTGAACGCCTTCGCCACCCAGCAGGACAACGTCTACTACTGGGCCGACGGCACCGAGATGGCCCGCGTCGGGCCCGTGGACCGCCAGGAGATGCCGCTGGAGAGGATCCCCGCCGACGTCCAGTGGGCGGTGCTGTCGGCCGAGAACGCGTCCTTCTACACCGACCACGGCGTCTCACCGTCGGGCATCCTGCGGGCCGTGAAGGCGATGGCCACCGGCGGCGACACGCAGGGCGGCTCCACCATCACCCAGCAGTACGCCAAGAACGTCTACCTCAACCAGCGGCAGACCCTCTCCCGGAAGATCACCGAGATGGTCATCTCGATCAAGCTGGACGGGCGGCTGAGCAAGCGGCAGATCCTGGCGGGCTACCTGAACACGAGCTGGTTCGGCCGGGGCGCCTACGGGGTACAGCGCGCCGCCAAGGCCTACTACGGCAAGGACGTCTCCCAGCTCGACGCCGGCGAGGCGGCCTTCCTCGCCACCGTGCTCAAGGGCGCCGGCCTCTACGACCCCGCCCTCGGCGCCGCCAACCACAAGCGGGCGGTGGACCGCTGGAACTGGGTGCTGGACCGGATGGTCGAGACCGGCCGGCTCACCGCGGCCGAGCGCGCCACGTACACCACCTTCCCGGAACCGCTGCCGCCACCGCGCCCCAAGGGCCTCAGCGGCCAGACCGGTTACCTGGTGGACACCGCGCGCACCTACACCGCGGCCCACAGCGGCCTCTCCGACGCGCAGCTCGACCTCGGCGGCTACCAGATCTACACGACCTTCGAGAAGCCGCGGGTCGACGCGCTGGCCGCCGCGGTGCGCGAACAGCGGAAATCGCTGCGCCCGGAGTCGCGCGAGGCCGACGGGAACGTGCGCACCGGAGCCGCCTCCGTCGCCGCCGACGGGCGCATACTCGCCCTCTACGGCGGCCCCGACTACGTCACCCAGGGCTTCGACGACGCCAACATCTCCATCGTGCCCGCCGGCACCCTCTACGGCCCCTTCGTCTACGCGGCCGGACTCCGCGACGGACTGCTGCTCGAACGGGGCGCGCCCCGCACCCCCCTGACCCCCGCGAGGACGTACGACGGCGACAACAAGGCACCCGTGCGCACGCCGGAGGGCCCCTACTGGGACCGGAACGGAAAGATCGTCAAAACCGTGAACGGCGGCAACCGCTCCTACGGCCGCATCAGCATCTCCCGGGCCGTCGCCCAGTCCGTCAACGCGCCCGTCGTCCAGCTGGGCATGGACGTCGGCCTCAACCGCGTGCGCCAGGCATCCATCGACGCCGGCCTGCTCCCCGGCAGCTTCGGCGAGCAGGTGCCCGCCTTCTTCCTCGGCACCGCCACCCCCAGCCCGATCCGCATGGCGAGCGCCTACGGCACGTTCCTCGCGTCCGGCACGCACACCGAGCCGTACTCAGTCGTGCGCATCACCCACCACGGCTCCGCCGCCCCGGTCCACCGGCCCGCCCCCACCCACCCGTTCAGCCCGGCGGTCGCCCACGAGGTCGAGGCCGCGGTGCACGGCGGCAGCGGCGAGGGCACCGGGGCGCAGGGCACCGCCGGTGCCGGGACGCCCGGGGGCGCGACCACCGGCGCGGAGCGCGCCGGGCGGGCACCGTCCATGGCACGCACGGGCACGAGCACCGACGGCAGGGCGGGCTGGTGCATCGGCGACGACGGGAAGGCGGTGACCGCCGTCGCCGCCTTCCGGATCGACCCGAGGACCCAGCAACTCCAGTCGCTCGAAGGCCTTGCGGGGCACTCGGGCATGACGGCGGCCCGCACCTTCCCGAGCGCCGTCCTCGCCGGCTACACCCAGGAGATGACCAACTGACCATGCCCATGTCCATGCCAGCCGATCCGGCCCCCCGGCTCACGCATACTGACCGCATGTCGCGCGTCCTGCTCGTCGAAGACGATCCCGCCGTCCGCAGGGGCGTCCAGCTCGCCCTGCGGCACCACAGGCACGACGTGTGCGCCGCGGCCACCGGCGAGGAGGGGCTGAGGCTGCTCGCGTCGTTCCGCCCCGACGTCGTCGTGCTCGACCTGATGCTGCCCGGCATCGGAGGTCTTGACGTCTGCCGGCGCATCAGGGAGCAGGACCAGGTCCCCATCATCATGGTGACCGCGAGGGGCGACGACATCGACGTGGTGGTCGGCCTGGAGGCGGGCGCCGACGACTACGTGGTCAAGCCCGTCAGGGCCCGCGTCCTGGAGGCCCGGATACGCGCGGTGCTGCGCAGGATCAGCGCACCGCCCCCGGGCACCGGGCGTCCCCGCGCCGAGGAGCACGGCGAGCTGACCATAGACCGGTCGGGACTCGTGGTCACGCTCCGCGGCGCGCCGGTCGCCCTCGCCCCCTCCGAGCTGCGCCTGCTGCTGACGCTCTCGGCCTCCCCGGGACAGGTGCTCAGCCGCCAGCAACTCCTGGAGGCCGTCTGGGAGCACGGCTACCACGGCGACGTACGCCTGGTGGACGCCTGCGTGAAGAGGCTGCGGGGCAAGCTCGGCGAGCTGAGCGGCGACCCCCGGTACATCGAGACCGTGCGGGGCTTCGGCTACCGGTTCTGCTCGCGGTGAGGGCCGCCGTGGCGAGGTTTCCCCCGGCCGTCGGCGGGTTGCGCTTCCGGCTCGTGGTGGCCTTCGCGCTGGTCGCCGTCGTGAGCGCCCTGACCACCGGCGCCCTGGCCTTCCGGGAGGCCCGCACCAGCGTCCTCCAGCAGAGCCAGGACGCCGTGATCAAGCAGTTCCGCGACAGCGTCGACGCGCTGGCCCCCCAGATCCCCGCACGGCCGGACCAGCAGAGGCTCCAGAGCCTGGTCACCGAGGTGGCGCGGGCCCACCAGTCGCAGGGCTGGCAGGTGCTCGCCAGCTACGGCGACCTGCGCGCCGGCTCCTCCGGACCGGGGCCCTTCCGCCTGCTCACCGCCGACCTGCGGCAGTCCGTGCGGACCCGGCCGAACGCCGTGTTCCAGCGCGTGAGCGTCTACGGCAGGTCGAGGCTCGTCGTCGGCCTGCCGGTCGTCTACGACACCGGCCAGGCCCTGCCGAGCGCGCTCTCCGGAGTGGTGCTGTACCTGATCGTGCCGCAGAGCGCCGAGCAGGCCTACGTCGGCGCGATCGTCGCGGCCATCGAGCACGCCGCCCTGTGGGCGCTCGCCCCGGCCGTGCTCCTGGCGCTGCTCGCCGCCCGCGGCGTCCTGCGGCCGGTGCGCGCGCTGCGCCGCGCCACCCGCCGGATGGCCGAGGGCGACCTCGGCGTCCGGCTCGCCGTGCGGGGCTCCGACGAGCTCGCCGACCTGTCGCGGTCCTTCAACGAGACCGCCGCGGCCCTGGAGCGCTCCGTGACGGAACTGCGCCGCCTGGAGGCCCAGGCGCGCCGCTTCGTCGCCGACGTCTCCCACGAGCTGCGCACCCCGCTGGCCGCGATGTCGGCCGTCACCGACGTGCTCGACGACGAGCTGCCCGGCCTGGACCGCGAGACGGCCGACGCGGTGGGCCTGGTCAGCGAGGAGACCGGCAGGCTCATCAGGCTGGTGGACGACCTCATGGAGATATCCCGCTTCGACGCGGGGGCCGTCCGCCTCAACCTCGACGAGATCGACCTCGCCGAGTCCGTCCGGCGCACCCTCGCCTCCCGTGGCTGGCTCGACCGGGTCGACGCCCGGCTGCCCGAACCCGGAGCGCTCCGTGCCCAGGTGGACCCGCGCCGCCTCGACGTCGTCGTGGCGAACCTGGTCGGCAACGCGCTGCGGCACGGCGAGCCGCCGGTGGTGGTCCGGCTGACCGTGCCGGACGGGCAGAAGGAAGGAGCATGGGTGCTGATCGAGGTGGCCGACCACGGCCGCGGCATCCCGCAGGCGGCGCTGCCGCACATCTTCGAGCGCTTCTACAAGGCGGACAGCACCCGGACCCGCAGCGAGAGCAGCGGCCTCGGCCTCGCCATCACGGCCGAGAACGTGCGCCTGCACGGCGGTCGGCTGCGTGTCGAGAACGGGGCCGGTGCGCTCGCCGCGGGCGGGGCGGGGACGGATGCGCGGGAGGCCGCCATCAGGGGCGCCGTCTTCACCGTCGAGCTGCCGCTGCGCAGGCAGTCCCCGGCCCGTGCCGCCGGGGATCCGGCGGGGCTTGCCGGGAAGCCGCCCGCGCGCTGCCCGGCGGACGCCGCCGGAGAACGGCCGGGCCGCTCATGAGGCGCCCCAGCGTGCCGGCCCGAGCGCGGGCGGGGGCGGCCGGTGCGGCGGTCCCACCGTGCCGCCCGCTGTCCGCGCGGCCCCGCCCACGGTCCTCGGCGCCTCGCCTGGCGGTCGTGGTGACCGTGGCGCTCGGCGCCGTCCTGCTCGCGGGCTGCGGTGTCACGCCGACCGGCGTCATCGAGGCCGGCGAGCCCGCCACCGGCATCTCCGCGGACCTCCGGCTCTACTTCACGGACGGTGGCGGGCTGGTGGGCGTGCCCCGCCGGGTGGACGGCGACGTGGACGCGGCCGACGCCGTCCGCCTGCTGTTCGCCGGGCCCACGGAGGAAGAGTCCGGGCGGCTCGGCACGGCACTGCCCCGTCCGGCCGGGCCACCGAAGGTCACGGTCGCCGGCTCCACCGTCGACATCGTGCTGCCCGAAGGGGTCGACGGCCTCAGCACGACGGCCAAGCAGCAGCTCGTGTGCACCCTTGCCGAGCTGCCGTACTGGAACGGGAAAGCAGGGGCGCCGCCCGGTGCCGACATCCACGAGGGCAGCCCGGGGGGCCTGGGCGGTACGGGCGGCCTGGGCGGTACGGGTGGCCAAGGTGGTCTTGGCGGTCACGGCAAGCCGGGGAGCCCGAGCCGGCACGGGGGCCTGGTCGTGCGCGTCGTCGGCGGCGGCGGGGAGACCGACCTGGGGATCGGTGCCTGCCCGTTCTTCTGAAACTGAGGTTTCCATCGCGGCACTCGTACGTCCTGCCGCGGCAGTCGCACGCTCCACTGCGGTGCTCGCACGCCCTGCCGCGGCACGGATGCCCGTAGGCGTGGACGGGTGCCCGCGCCCGACCCGGGGACCGGTGCCCGCCCCTTCTCCCCGCCCTGAGACCCTGATCGTCGAACGGATGAGCGCACAGGACGAGGTGACAAGCCCATGTTCACGACCAGGCCGACCCTCCAAGGCACCTTCGGCATGGTGTCCTCCACCCACTGGCTGGCCTCGCAGACGGCGATGGCCGTGCTGGAGGACGGCGGCAACGCCTTCGACGCCGCGGTGGCGGCGGGCTTCGTGCTGCATGTCGTCGAACCCCACCTCAACGGTCCGGCGGGTGATCTGCCGGTCATCCTCGCGCCGGCCGGCGGAGAGGTCCGGGTGCTGTGCGGGCAGGGCGTCGCGCCCGCCGGCGCCACCATCGCCCACTACCGCTCCCTGGGCCTCGACCTGGTGCCGGGCACCGGACCGCTCGCCGCCGCCGTTCCGGGCGCCTTCGACGCCTGGATGCTGCTGCTGCGCGACCACGGGACCAAGCCCCTCGCGGACGTCCTCTCCTACGCCATCGGGTATGCCGAGGACGGCCACCCGCCCGTGGAGCGCGTCCGCGACACCGTCGAGACGGTCCGGGAGCTCTTCGAGACGGAGTGGACGTCGTCGGCCGAGGTCTACCTGCCCGGGGGCAGGCCGCCGCGCCCCGGCGAGCTGCTGCGCAACCCCGCGCTCGCCGCGACCTGGCGGCGCCTGCTGAGCGAGGCGGAGGCCGCGGGAAGCGGCCGCGCCGAGCAGATCGAGGCGGCGCGCGGGATCTGGCGCACCGGCTTCATCGCCGAGGCGCTGGTGCGCCAGGCCCAGCGGCCCACCATGGACACCACGGGCACGCGGCACGCCGGGACCCTCACCGCCGAGGACCTCGCGTCCTGGTCCGCCGGCTACGAGGACCCGGTGACGTACGACTGGCGCGGCTGGACGCTGTGCAAGGCGGGCGGCTGGTCCCAGGGCCCCGTGCTCCTCCAGCAGCTCGCCCTGCTGCCGCCCGAGCTGCCCGCCTACGGCTCCGCCGAGTACGTGCACATGCTCATCGAGGGCTGCAAGCTCGCCATGGCCGACCGCGAGGCCTGGTACGGCGACGCCGCCGAGGTTCCCGTCGAGGCGCTGCTGTCGCCCTCGTACGCGGCCGAGCGGCGCGCCCTGATCGGCGAGAACGCCTCGCGTGAGCTGCGCCCCGGCAGCCCCGGCGGGCGCACCCCGGTGGTGTCCGCGCACGCGGTCTCGGTGGCCGCGGGCGGACCGGGCACCGACGCGCTCGGCCTCGCCGCGGGCGCGGGTGAGCCCACGGTGGCGAAGTCCGGCGAGGCCGTGGTGACACCGGACGGCGGCACCCGCGGCGACACCTGCCACCTCGACGTGGTCGACCGCTGGGGCAACATGATCGCCGCCACCCCGAGCGGTGGCTGGCTCCAGTCCAACCCGGTCGTGCCGGAGCTGGGCTTCCCGCTCGGCACCCGGCTCCAGATGACCTGGCTCGACGAGGGCCTGCCCAGCTCCCTGACCCCCGGCAGGCGGCCCCGCACCACCCTCAGCCCGTCCCTCGCCCTGCGCGACGGCATACCCGTACTCGCCTTCGGCACGCCCGGCGGCGACCAGCAGGACCAGTGGCAGATGCACTTCTTCCTCTCCGTCGCCCTGCGCTCCGCGGTACGCGGCGGACTCGACCTCCAGGGCGCCATCGACGCCCCCAACTGGCACAACGACAGCTTCCCCAGCTCCTTCTACCCGCGCGGCATGACCCCCGCCGGCGTCACCGTCGAGTCCCGCACGCCCCCCGCCGTCATCGACGACCTCCGCCGCCGGGGCCACGACGTCACCATCGGCGATCCCTGGTCGGAGGGCCGCCTGTGCGCGGTCGCCCGCGACCCGGAATCCGGCGTCCTGTCGGCCGCGGCCAACCCACGCGGCATGCAGGGATACGCGGTCGGCCGCTGACGCCCCCTAGCGGCCCGCCCGAGAAGCCCTTGACAAGGGGCGCGGGGCTGTGTCGACATGCGGCTTCGCCGCGTGGGCGCGACAGGCCATGACGATGCCGTCAGATCGCCACCGCCCCCAGGTACCCGCCCCTGCCGCCAACGGCCCACACGCGCATCGTGGGTTCCGAGCGCGCCCTCGCGCCCTCGCCCCCCGCGCCCCGCGCAAACCCGTTCCGCGACCCCCCGCCCCCGGGCATATCCTGTGCCGGTGGTCGGGGGCTGACGAAGGGGTCGAAGGTGCCGTCAATTGTCGATGTCGTCGTGGTGGGCGCCGGCCCGAACGGCCTCACCGCTGCCGTCGAACTGGCCCGCCGCGGCTTCTCGGTGTCCGTCTTCGAGGCCCGCGGCACCATCGGCGGCGGAGCCCGCACCGAGGAGCTGACCCTCCCCGGCTTCCGGCACGACCCCTGCTCCGCGGCACACCCCCTCGGCGCGTCGTCCCCGGTCTTCGGCACGATGCCGCTGGAGCGCTACGGGCTCGAATGGCGGCACGCCGACCTGCCGATGGCGCACCCCTTCCCGGACGGCACCGCCGCCGTCCTGTCCCGCTCGATCGACGAGACCGCCGCTTCCTTCGGCCCCCGCGACGAGCGCACGTACCGCAGGCTCGTCGCCCCCTTCGCCGACCGGACCGAAGCCCTCTTCCGGGACTTCATGTCCCTGCCGTCCACGGCGCTGCCCCGCGACCCCGTCACCCTCGCCCGGTTCGGCCTCGCCGGGCTGCCGCCGTCCACCTGGCTGCTGCGCAGGTTCCAGGACGAGCGGGCCAAGGCGCTCTTCGCCGGCCTGGTCGCGCATGTGATCGCGCCGCTCGACGGGCTCGCCACCGGCGCCGTCGGCCTGGTCTTCGCGCTCGCCGCGCACGCCGCCGGCTGGCCGGTCGCCCGCGGCGGCTCCCAGTCCATCGCCGACGCCCTCGCCGGCTACCTGAAGGACCTCGGCGCCGCCGTCCACACCGACTACGAGGTCAAACGGCTCGACGACCTGCCGCCCGCGCGCGCCTACGTCTTCGACACCTCGCCCACGGCCCTCGCGAGGATCGCGGGCCTCGGCCACACCTACGACGGATACCGGTACGGCGCCGGCATCTTCAAGGTCGACTACGCGCTGGACGGCCCGGTGCCCTGGACCGCCGAGGAGCCGCGCCGCGCCGGCACCGTCCAGATCGGCGCGGACAGCCGTGAGATCGGAACCGCCCTGTACGCGGCCTCCCGCACCAGCCGGGCGCCCGAGACGCCGTTCCTGATCACCGTGCAGCCCACCCTCGCCGACCCGTCCCGCGCGCCCGAGGGCAAGCACACGTTCTGGGCGTACGGGCACGTGCCGAACGGCTGGCAGGGCGACCTGACCGACGCCATCGAGCGGCAGTTGGAGCGGTTCGCGCCCGGCTTCCGCGACCTGGTGCTCGCCCGCGCCACCGCCGGTCCCCCCGAACTCGCCGAGCGCAACCCCAACTACGTCGGCGGGGACATCGCCTGCGGCGCGGCCGACGGCCTGCAACTGCTGCTCAGGCCCCGGATCGGCCTCTTCCCGTACAGCACGCCCCACCCGGCCGTCTTCCTCTGCTCCTCGGCCACCCCGCCGGGACCGGGCGTGCACGGCATGTCCGGGCACAACGCCGCGAAGGCCGTCTGGCGCAGGCTGCGGCAGAACTCCTGAGCCCGCGGCACCGCACCCGGGACCCCGCCGCCCGGACCGCGGCTGCGCACCGTCCGCCCTACGATGACCGCCATGGCCACCCTCACGATCGTCCGCGGCGACATCACCGAGCAGTCCGTCGACGCGGTGGTGAACGCCGCCAACTCCTCGCTGCTGGGAGGCGGGGGCGTCGACGGCGCCATCCACCGGCGCGGCGGGCCCGAGATCCTCGCCGCGTGCCGTGCCCTGCGCGCCGGCGCGTACGGCAAGGGCCTGCCGACCGGCGAGGCCGTCGCGACGACCGCGGGCCGGCTGCCCGCCGGCCATGTGATCCACACCGTGGGGCCCGTCTGGTCCCAGGCGGAGGACCGCTCCGCGCTGCTCGACTCCTGCTACCGGCAGTCCCTGCGCGTCGCCGCCGAACTCGGCGCCCGCACCGTCGCCTTCCCCGCCATCTCCACCGGCATCTACGGCTGGCCCGTGGACGACGGCGCCCGCATCGCCGTCCGGGCGGTCCGCGAGGCGGCCGGCGAGGGCATCGAGGAGGTGCGGTTCATGGCCTTCGACGAGCGGACCCACCGCGCCTTCGAGGCGGCGCTCGCCACGAACGGCGGCTGAAGCGGCGCTCGGCGGGGACCCGTTCCCGGCCGCACGCGCCCCACCCGGGGGTGGGCTACAAGCGCCCCACCCCCGCTCAGCCCTCCGGCACCCCCGTCAGGAACTCGGCGGCCGGCACCCGCCCCGACTCCTCCAGCTCCCGCGACGCCTCCATGACGTCCTTGACGGTGTCGATGCCCCGCCAGTAGCCGGACAGCCGGTACCCGACGAGCCGCCCGTCGCGCGCCAGCCGGGGGAACGTGCTGTCCTCGTGGTCGCCCCGGTCGGGCAGCAGGCCCACCACGGACGGGTCGAAGACGTAGATCCCGGCGTTGATCCAGTACGGCAGCTCGGGGGACTGCACGAAGCTGCGGATGCGGTCCGCCTCGTCCAGGTCGGCGATGCCCCACCGGGAGCGGTACGGGGACAGGGCGACCGTGACGTGCCCGTCGTGCCCGCCGTGGTAGGCGGCCAGGTCCGCGAGCGAGCAGGAGCTGATCACGTCGCCGTTGAGGACGAAGAACGGCGCCCCGGGGTCGGCCAGGGCGCGGGCCGCGAACTTCAGGCCGCCGCCCCGGCCCAGCGGCTCCTTCTCGACGGCGTACCGCACGGCCAGGCCGAAGCGTGCGCCGTCGCCGACGTACTCGGTGATCACCTCCGCCTTGTAGCCGCCCGACACGGTCACCGACCTCACCCCGTGCGCCGCCAGCCACAGCAACTGGTGGCAGATGATGGGCGCGCCGGCCACCGGCACCATCGCCTTCGGGGCGTGGTCGCTGTAGGGCCGCATGCGGGTGGCCTGGCCGCCCGCGAGGATCAGGGCCTGGGTCATCGGGGATCCGGACATGCCACGTGCTCCTTCCCTTCCCCTTGGCTTCGGAGGCCGCGGGGGTGCCTCGCCGAACGCTCCGCGGCATCGCTCGGGTGCCTCGCGGGACGCCCTGCGGCACCGCACGTACCCCGCGGGCCGCTTCACAGGCGCTCCTCGCCGCATCCTCGCAGCGTCCGGGGGCGGGCGCCGTGCAGCGTCCCCGGCCCTGGCGCCGGATCGTCACCCGGACAGCCGTGCCGCCGCGCCGGCAAAGGCGCCCGCACCACCGACCGGCCGCTCCCCGGTGGCCGCCCGCCCGCCGGACACCGAGGGTGGAACCGATGCGCCCGGCACATCCGCCGCGGAGCGCGTCCCCGTGCCGTGTCGGAGGTGTGCCGTGTCCGGGGACCCAACGCCCACCGCCGAGCGGACCAGCGGGCTTGTCAGGGCGCGCGGGGTGCTGAGCACGGCGGCGCCGGCGCTGGGCGTCTACGCCGCGGTGCGCCTGGCCTGCCTGCTCGCGGTGGTGGCCACCTCGTGGGTGGTGGGCAGGCATCCGCGCAGCAGGATCGCGGGCCACTGGGACGCGCTCTGGTACCAGCGGATCGCGCGCAGCGGCTACGGCGTGATGACGCTGCCGGACGAGCACGGCGTCACCTACACCGACCTCGCGTTCTTCCCTCTCTATCCGGGCCTGCAGCGGGCCGTCTCGACGGTCCTGCCGATCGGGGCGGCCAACGTGGGCCTGCTCGTCGCCTGGGTGTCCGCGGCCGTGGCGTGCCTGGGGATCTTCGCCGTCGGCGCCCACCTGTACGGCCGGCGGGTGGGCATCGTGCTCGTGGTGCTCTGGGGGCTCCTGCCGAACGCCGTCGTGGAGACCATGGCGTACAGCGAGTCGTCGCTGACCGCGTTCGCCGCCTGGTCGCTGTACGCGGTGCTCACCCGGCGGTGGCTGTGGGCCGGGTTCCTCTCCGTGCTCGCCGGACTCACCCGGCCCAACGGCATCGCGGTCGCCGCCGCGGTCGGCTGCGCCGCGGCCGTCGCGCTGTGGCGGGATCCCGGGTGCCGGCGGGATCCGCGGGTGTGGGCGGCGCCCGTGCTCGCGCCGCTGGGCTGGCTGGGGTACATCGGCTGGGCCGGGCTGCGGGCGGGCTCCCCGACGGGGTACTTCGACGTCCAGCGGGTCTGGGGCTCGCGCTTCGACTTCGGCCACTGGACGCTGTGGTTCGGCCACCGGCTGGCGACGCGCGAGGCGTGGCTCAGCCAGTACGCGGCCGGCGCCCTGCTGATCGCGGCCGTGGTCGCTCTGGTGCTGCTGGTCCTCGACCGGCCCCCGTTCGCCCTCCTCGCGTACACCGGGGTCCTGATGGCGATCGCCCTCGGCGGCTCCAACTACTTCGCGTCCCGGCCGCGCTTCCTCCTGCCGGCCTTCCCGCTGCTGATCCCGGCCGCGCTCGCGCTGGCCAGGGCCCGGCCGCTGACCAGGGCCGTGCTGACGGGGGGTCTGGCCGGGATCTCGGTCTGCTACGGCGCGTACCTCGTCGTCATCGCGCCGACGGCACCCTGACGCGGCGCCGGCCATCCCTCAGGCGTTCTCCTCCGCGGCCGGCGCCAGCCGGAACACCCAGGTGCGGTACGACCAGAAGCGGAACGCGGTGGCGAGCGCGATGCCGAGCGCCTTGACCAGGTTGTCCCGGAGGGCGGTGTCCCAGCCGAACCAGTGCAGCGCGGCGAACAGCCCCCCGTTCTCGATGACGAGGCTGGCGACGCTGAACACCACGAACAGCGTGAACTCCCGGGTCGCGCCCCGCTTGTCCCGGTCGCGGTAGGTGTAGTAGCGGTACCCGAGGTAGTTGGAGACGATCGCCACGCCGGTGCCCACCACGCTGCACTGCAGGGTGGAGAGCGAGGTCAGAGCCCGGCAGACGTTGAACACCGCGAAGTTGACCACCAGCCCGAGGCCGCCGACCGCGCCGAACTTCGCGATCTCCCGCAGCAGCGCCGGCAGCTTCGTCCCGCCCCGGCCGCGGCGCCCGAGTCCTATGCGCCTGCGCATGCCGTGCTCCGGGAGGCCGGCCCCGCGGAGTGGGCGGACGGAGGGAAGGACGGGTCCATCGAGACTCCCTCACCCGCGGTGATCAAGCATTTCCACTATAGGAGTACATGCCCGGATACGCCTGTCGGGGAGGCGGTGGGGGACGCTCCTGACAGGCGCCGGCAGCCGGCTGTGCGGGGCGCGCCCCGGTCGGCCGGCCGCCGGCCTCCGCTCGCCGGGTGGTGGCAGGCCGCGGGCGAGGGCCGTCACGCGAGGCGGTTGACCGCGCAGGCGAACGCGCCGGGGAAGCGCGCCGCGGCCGGCACGATCCGGGGGCCGAGCGCCGGGCGGCCGCGCAGCCACAGCAGCGCGCACGTCAGGGCCCGGTACCGCCGGGACAACCGGCGCCAGGCCCGCTCGTACTCCTCGGGCCGGCCTGCGCGCACGCACCGCACGAGATGGAACGACGCCTCCAGGGCCAGGGAGATCCCCTCGCCGGTCAGCGCGTCGACGTACCCCGCCGCGTCGCCCACCAGCAGGGTCCGCCCGGCCACCCGGGCACGCACCCGCTGGCGCAGCGGGCCCGCGCCGCGCACCGGCGTCACGGCCGCGTCCGGCAGCCGGGCGGCCAGCGCGGGGAACCGCGCCAGCTGCTCCTCGAAGGGCCCCCGCTCGCCGGTGAGGACGGCGACACCCACGAGGCCGGGCCCCACCGGGGTGACGTAGGCCTCGGCCCGCTCCGACCAGTGCACCTCCACGCAGTCGGTCCACGGCGCCACCGCGAAGTGCCGGCGCAGCCCGTACCGCGCGGGCCGCCCGTCCGGCGCGCCGCCGAGGCCGAGGCCCCGGCGGATGGGGGAGTGCAGCCCGTCGGCGGCGGCGAGGTAGCGGGCGGTGATCCCGGCCGCCGTGACCCCGTCCCGGTCCTGACGCGGCGCGGTCACCCGCACCGGCAGCACCGGCACGCCCAGCTCGGCGGCCCGGCGTGCCAGCGCGGCGTGCAGGTCGGTCCGGCGCACGCCCACGCCGGGCAGGCCGCGGAAGCGCGCCTCGGCCTGGTGGCGGGCGTCCACGTAGCGGATACCGCGAACGGGCTGGCCCCGCAGGGTGACCCCCAGCTCCGCCAACGATCGGACCGCCGGAGGCATCAGGCCCTCCCCGCATGCCTTGTCGACCGGCAGTGCCCGGGGCTCCGCGACGACGACGTCGAGCCCGGCCCGTGCGGCGTGGATGGCCGTGGCGAGCCCCGCGGGACCGCCGCCTGCCACCAGCAGGTCGATCACGGTACCGGGGCCGCCGCGGCCAGGGCGGCGTTCTCGCAGCGCAGCCGGACGGCCAGCAGGGGCACGTTGGCCAGGGTGAAGCAGGCCGCCGTGAGCCAGGCGCCGTGCACCAGCGGCAGCGCGGCGCCCTCCACGACGACGGCGAGGTAGTTCGGATGGTCCATCCACCGGTACGGGCCGCCCGTCACCAGCGGGCGGCCGGGGACGACGATGACCCGGGTGTTCCAGCGCGCCCCCAGGGCGGTGACGCACCACCAGCGCAGCGCCTGCGCGGCCAGCGCGAGCCCCAGCATCGGCCAGCCCAGCGCGGGCAGGAACGGCCGGCCCGCGGCGGCCACCTCCGCCAGGCAGCCGGCCAGCAGGCCGGTGTGCAGCACCACCATCACCGGATAGTGCCCGCGCCCGTGCTCGACGCCCCCGAGCCGGCGGCTGGCGGCTGCGTTGCGGCGGGCGACGGTGAGCTCGGCGACGCGCTCTGTCGCGACGAGCGCGATGAGCAGCGTGTAGGGCGCCACGGACTCGATCAGCGGCAGGGCCGCCGGCACGGTCATCGGCAGGGCCATCGTCAGGGTCATCGGCCACCTACCAGCGCAGCAGGACGAGTTCGGAGCAGAACCCCGGGCCCATCGCGACCATCATCCCCGGCGTGCCGGCCAGCGGGCGGCGCAGCGCCAGCGTGTCCCGCAGGATGTGCAGCACGGACGCGGAGGAGAGGTTGCCGACCTCGGCGAGCGAGCGCCACGACAGCTCAAGCGCCCGAGCGGGCAGATCGAGGCTGTCCCGCACCGCCTCCAGCACCTTGGGGCCGCCCGGGTGGCACACCCACGCCGTCACGTCCTGGGTCTTCAGGTCGTGGTCGGCCAGGAACGCGCGCACCTCGGGGCCGAGCCGGCGCGCCACCAGCCCGGGCAGCCCGCTGCCCAGCACGATCCGGAATCCCTCGTCCCCGATGTCCCAGCCGAGCAGGCGCTCGGTGTCCGGGTAGAGCCGGCTGCGGCTCGCCACCACCACCGGGCCGCCCGGCGGGCCGCCGGGACGGTCCCGGCCCACCGCGACGACGGCCGCGGCGCCGTCCCCGAACAGCGCGCCGGCCACCATGCCCGCCGGTGAGTCGTCGGTGCGCTGGAGGGTGAGCGAGCACAGCTCGACGGAGAGCAGCACCGCCACGCCGTCCGGGCGGCCGTCCAGGTAGTCGTGCAGCCGGGCGATGCCGGCCGCGCCGCCCGCACAGCCCAGCCCGAAGACCGGCACCCGCTTCACGTCCGGCCGCAGCCCCAGGCGGCCCGCCAGCCGGGCCTCGATCGACGGGGCGGCGATCCCGGTGACCGAGGTGGAGATGACCAGGTCCACGTCCCGCGCGCGCAGCCCGGCCGCGTCCAGCGCGGCGCGCACCGCCTCCTCGCCCATGTCCACGGCCACCTCGATGAAGCGGTCGTTGGCCCGGCCGAACCCGCCGAGGCCGGCGTACCGCTCCAGCGGCAGGGCGAGGTGCCGGGTCCGGACGGTGGACTCCGCGTGCAGCCGCTCGAAGACGTGCCGGTGCTCCTCGCGCACCGGCCCCATGGCCAGCAACGCGTCCCTGACCTCGTGTTGCTCGTACCGGTACCGCGGGAGGACGCCGTGGACGGCGACGATTCGCGTCATTGACGTACTATATAAACGAAAAACAGCAAAAGATTTGAAATGACGGTCAGCGGTTGGGGTGTGGCGAAGGTTCGTGCTCGCCCGCCAGGGGGTGGCCGCCCGGGGTGTCCGGGCACCTGGCCCGCTGGCCGCCGGGTCGCCGGGTCGCCGGGCCGCTTGGGCGCTTGGGCGTCTGGGCGTCTGGGCGCCGGGGCGCCTGGGCGTGGAAGGTGGGCAGGACTCCGCGGGCCGTTCCGGCGTACGGGGGTGGACGGGGCCTAGCATCATGAGGTGGCTCATACCGGACGCCGTACCACCGTCCCCGGCGTCCCCGGCGTCCCCGTCAGGCCCGGCGCTCCCGTCGGCACCGGCGTCACCGGCGTGGTGCCGCGGCGGGCGACCGCCGCCCTGCTCGGCCTGCTGAGGGCCTGTCACCCCGAGCCCACGCTCGCCGTGACGGCCGTGATCACCGCACTGGCGGCCGTCTCCGGACACGGCCCCCTCGGCTGCCTGCTCCTCGGCTCGGCGGTGCTGACCGGCCAGCTCTCGGTGGGCTGGTGCAACGACCGCCTCGACCTCGCGCGGGACATCGCGGCGGGCCGCCTCGACAAGCCGCTGGTGAGCGGTGCCGTGGGGCCGCGGGTGGTGGCGTTCGCGGCGGGCTGCGCGCTCGCCCTGTGCGTCCCGCTCTCGCTGGCGAACGGCCTCGCGGCGGGCGCCGCCCATCTGGCCGGCGTCGCGGCGGCCTGGAGCTACAACGCCGGCGTCAAGCGGACCCTCGCGTCCTGGCTGCCCTACGCCCTCGCCTTCGGCCTGCTGCCGGCCTTCGTCACGCTCTCCCTCCCCGGCCACCCGTGGCCCCCCGCCTGGGCGGTCGCCGCGGGCGCGCTGCTGGGCCTGGGCGCGCACCTCACCAACGTGCTGCCGGACATCGACGACGACCTGGCGGCGGGGGTGCGCGGGCTGCCGCAGCGCCTCGGCAGGCGGCGCGCCCGGCTGCTGGGGCCCGTTCCGCTGCTCGCGGCCTGTGCCGTCCTCGTGCTCGGGCCGCCCGGACCGCCGGGTACGGCGGGCTGGACCGCGCTCGCCCTCACCGCCGCGCCGGCCGCGGCCACCGCGCTGCCCGCCGCGGCAGGACCCCGCAGCCGGCTCCCGTTCCTGGCCACCCTCGCGACGGCGGCCGCCGCCGTCGCACTGCTCCTGCTGCGCGGCGGCGCGCTGGCCTGAGCCGTGGCGGGCGCCGACGTGGGCCGGAGCAACCCGCTGGACCCGCAGCAACCCGCTGGAGCCAGCTACCAGGCCAGGGCAGCGAAGAGATGCTGGCAGCGCAAGGCTCATGTCGGATTCCCGCCAGTAGGCGCGGCGCCGGTCGGCCATGCTGGAGGCATGTACACGGACACCGAGCGGTGCGTGCGCGCCGTCCAGTCGAAGGACGCACGGTTCGACGGCTGGTTCTTCACCGCCGTGCTGACCACCGGAATCTACTGCCGGCCGAGCTGCCCCGTCGTACCGCCCAAACCGGAGAACATGAGCTTCTACCCGAGCGCCGCCGCCTGCCAGGCCGCCGGGTTCCGGGCCTGCAAGCGCTGCCGCCCCGACGCCACCCCGGGCTCGCCCGAGTGGAACGAGCGCGCCGACGTCGTGGCCCGCGCCATGCGGCTGATCGCGGACGGCGTCGTGGACCGCGAGGGCGTGCCGGGCCTGGCCGGCCGGCTCGGCTACAGCGCCCGCCAGGTGGAACGGCAGCTGGGTGCGGAACTCGGCGCCGGGCCGCTCGCCCTGGCCCGCGCCCAGCGCGCCCAGACGGCGCGGCTGCTCATCGAGACCACCGCGCTGCCGATGGCCGAGATCGCCTTCGCCGCCGGATTCGCCTCGATCCGCACGTTCAACGACACCGTGCGGGAGGTCTTCGCGCTCAGCCCCAGCGAGCTGCGGGCGCGGCTGCCGAAGGGCTCCACGCCGGCGCCCGCGGGAGGCGCCCTCGCGCTGCGGCTGCCCTTCCGCACCCCGCTCACGCCCGACAACCTCTTCGGGCACCTAGCGGCCACCGCCGTGCCGGGTGTGGAGGAGTGGCGCGACGGTGCCTACCGGCGCACGCTGCGGCTGCCGCACGGCCGGGGTGTCGTCGCCCTCGCACCGGCCCCCGCCCACGTCGACTGCCGGCTGACCCTCACCGACCTGCGCGATCTGCCGGTCGCCATCACCCGCTGCCGCCGCCTGCTCGACCTGGACGCCGACCCCGTCGCCGTCGACGAGCGGCTGAGCGCAGACGAGGTGCTCGCGCCGCTCGTGGCGAAGGCACCGGGCCGCCGGGTGCCGCGCACCGTCGACGAGGCGGAGTTCGCCGTCCGCGCGGTGCTCGGCCAGCAGGTGTCCACGGCCGCGGCCCGCACCCACGCGGCCCGCCTCGTCGTCGCGCATGGCGAAACCGTGGACGACCCCGGCGGCGGCCTCACCCACCTCTTCCCCTCGCCCGGCGCACTGGCCGGACTCGATCCCGAGCAACTGGCCCTGCCACGCGGCCGGCGCACCACCCTGACCACGCTGGTCGGCCGGCTCGCCGACGGCACCCTGCGGCTCGGCGCCGACAGCGACTGGGACGAGGCGCGCGTCCGGCTCGCCGAACTGCCCGGGTTCGGGCCCTGGACGGTCGAGCTGATCGCGATGCGCGGCCTCGGCGACCCGGACGCCTTCCTGCCCACCGACCTCGGCACCCGCCGCGCGGCAGGGCACACCGGCCTGCCCGGCACCCCGGCGGCGCTCACCGCACGCGCCGCGCGATGGCGGCCCTGGCGCGCCTACGCCCTCCAGTACCTGTGGGCCACCGACGACCACCCCGTCAACGTCATGCCGCCCACCGCCCCCGCACGCCCCGTACCCCGCACGACCAGCAGGAAAAGGTGACATCATGCACCCCACGACGACAGAGCCCACGAACCCCGCGACCACCGGGCCCCTGCACACCCACATCGACAGCCCGTACGGCCGGCTGACCCTGGTCGCCACCGGCGGCGCGCTCTGCGGCCTCTACATGACCGACCAGCGGCACCGCCCCGCCGAGGAGACCTTCGGCGCCCCCGGCGACCCCGACGACGCCCCCTTCCGCGCCGTGATCGAACAGCTCACGGCCTACTTCGCAGGCGACCTCAAGGAGTTCGACCTTCCCCTGCACCTGGCCGGCACACCGTTCCAGCGCCGCGTCTGGGAGCAGCTCCTGCAGATCCCGTACGGGCAGACCCGCTCCTACGGCGAGCTCGCCCGCACCCTCGGCAGCGCCCAGGCGTCCCGTGCGGTCGGCCTGGCCAACGGCCGCAACCCCGTCAGCATCATCGTCCCCTGCCACCGCGTGATCGGCGCGAACGGCGACCTCACCGGTTACGGCGGCGGCGTCGCGCGCAAGCGCCGGCTGCTCGACTTCGAGCGGGGTACGGGGCTGTTCTGACCCCGGAGAGCCCGAGTCCGCGGTGGGCCGCGCCGCGCGGTCTACAGGCCGCCGCCGGCGCGCAGCCGCTCCAGCAGTTCGGGCAGGGCGGTGCCGATGGGTTCCCGTATGACCTCGTCGGCGATGTCGTCGTACGGGGTGGGCTCGGCGTTGACGATGACGACCCGTGCGCCGTTGTCGGCGGCGATGCCGGGGAGTCCGGCCGCGGGCTGGACCTGGAGGCTGGTGCCGACGGCGATGAACACCTGGCAGGCCTTCGTGATCGCGACGGCCTCGCCGAGGACCTCGGTGTCGAGGGACTCGCCGAACATCACCGTGGCCGACTTGAGGATCCCGCCGCACGCCAGGCACGCCGGGTCGTCCTCCCCGGCCTCCACCCGGACGAGCGCGTCCGCCATGGCCGAGCGCGCGCCGCACTGCGTGCACATCGCGGTCCGTGCGCTGCCGTGCAGTTCGAGGACCTTGCGGGCGGGCAGGCCGGCACGCTGGTGCAGCCCGTCCACGTTCTGCGTGATGACCCGCACCGGAACGCCGGCGCGCTCCAGGTCGGCCACGGCGCGGTGCGCGGCGTTCGGCTCGGCGGTGAGGGTGCGGTTCTTGCGGCGGACCTGCCAGGCCCTGCGACGGATCTCCGGGTCGTTCATGTAGTACGCGTAGGTGACGAGCTTCTGGGCGTCGGGATCGCGCGTCCACACGCCCGACGGGCCGCGGTAGTCGGGAATGCCCGAATCGGTGGAGATGCCGGCACCGCTGAGGATCGCGACGAGAGGCGAGGTCATACCGCCGAGGGTAGGGCGTCCCTGCCCGCCCGGAGAGAACGGACATCGGCGCAGCCCACCTCCGGGCCCGTGGCCGGGCCTCTCCGGTCTCCCCCTCAGGAGCAAGGCGAGAAGGCACGCCGGCCGCCGCCGCTTCAACCTGGGCGTTTCCTTTGGCATCCGTGCGGTTATGGTCCCTGCACGCCGCCCTCTGTCGGGGCTGTGCCAGGGGAGGGGGATCGTGGGCGAGACGTTTGACGCCGTTGGGGAAGCCCTGTGTCGCGCCGCGGCCATCCGACCTGGCAGTGCCGTGCAGGTGCTGAGCGAGCAAGCCAGCCTGCGTGATCCGTACAACCTGATCATGGCGGGAGTGGGGAACATCGTGGCGTTTCTTGACGGCCAAGAGCTCGATGACGACGTGCTCGGCTCTGCGTTTGCCGAGAGCTGGTTTCTGGATGCCAGGTACCCGGCGGAGTTCGCGGGTCATGACTTCATCAGAGGCTGGACATCCGTGGTGTGCCTCGCGGTGGTGTTGACCAAGCCAAAGCAGCAGGACATCGTGGCGGCGCAATGCCTGGACTTCGCGTCGAAAGCAGCGGCAGTTTGGCCGTCCGCCATCCGTATCGGCTCATTCGGCAGCCTTGCCCGCTTCGAGCTGGCTTGCCAGCAGGAGACGGAAGACCAGCTCCGAAAGAACGGTCTGCCTGCTCTGTGGGAACTGGCAGAAGTCCGGTCGAGGCAGTACCGCCAAGCGGCAGAATGGCTCGTCGCGTAGTCGTGACCTCAGCCGGTGAGGACTTCAGAATGGAAGTTCCGGCGTGGTCGCGCCCCGCATGACGGTCAGGATCCGTTCGTGGAAGTCGCGCGTCGCCGTCTCACGGGGGTAGCGGGAGCGGAGTTCCTTGTCCAGCTCGTTGGCGACCAGAAGCAGGGAAGGCAGCGATCTACGGTCGGCGTCGAGGGCCTTGGTGCCCATGCCGATGGCTTCCTCCATCTCACCGGATCGAGCTGCGGTGACGCCGAGCGTGAGGCGTGCTTCTGCTGCTCGCATGGGCGAGATCTCGGCTCCGTCGGGACCCGTGCTGATCCGGATCACTGACTGAGCATGAACGGCGGCGCGCTCGCTGTCCCCCAGCAGGCGGTAGGCGTCCATCTCGTGGAAATCCCACTTGTCCGGGTCGATGATGAAGTGGTGCTCAGGATGGTCCGGGCGGGGCAGGCGGTCCAGCCTCGCGCGCCCGGCGTCCAGCGAGTCACGGACCAGACGGCCGTCCCCCATGCGAGCGGCGGCGCGTGCTTTGTGCGCGTACAACTGCACGCCGACGGAGTGTGTCTGGTCGGCGGCATGCTCGGCCTCGACGGCGCTGAGCATGTCCTGCCAGCGGCTTTGCGTGAGAGCGAACCACGCTTCGATCTCCCAGGCCCACGCCTTGATCTCGCCGTGTCCCGTCTCGTTGCCGATGTGCAGAGCGGCGGTCTTGCTGAGGTTGGCGGCCTGGCGCTGGCCCCGGTCGTACTGGACGCACGCGTTCAGCAGGAACAACCATCCGGCATCGACGAGAAGCTCCCTGTGCTGGCGCAGGGTCACCCGGCCCTCAAGCTGCTTGGTGACGTACTGCAAGCCACTTCGGGTGCGCTGGTGCAAGAAGTCGGCGGCGGCGTACGGATAGGCACGGGCCAGTCGATCGATGCCCTGCTCGATCGACTCAAGGGCGGCGCTGTTGATGCTGGACATCTCCGTCCGCCGCAGAAGCTCGGCGACATCCCACAGCCCGGCGCCACCTTGCGCGATCAGGGCGCTTGGGTCCTCCGGCTGGGACGCGCGGGTCCTGCGTTCCAGCTCCCAGGGGCGTGGGGCGAGTCCGGCCAGGTGGCCGGGAATGCGCAGACCGTCCACCACTTCGACGATCTTGTGGTGTTGAGTGATCCTCGGGCGTACGCCCTTGCCCTCGTTCTCCGGGCGGGCCATCTTGCCGATGTGCTCACGCTTGTACCCGACGGCCTCTGCGATCTTGGCGTAGCTGATCTTTCCGTGGAGCCGGGCGAGCCTGAACACCTCGCCGAAGTCATGGTTCGCGATCGCCGAGCGCACATCCGCGCGTTCCAGTACATGCGGTGGCAGAGCAGCCGGTGTGGGCGCGGCTTCGGTCATCTTGCCTCCCCGTTGCGCTTGACCCGCTGTTGTCCGCTATCTCCCCATGTCCGCGTCGCGAGTGTACCCACTAGGGGCAATGCCGTTCGGTTAAGGGTTCGACCGGTGGCGCAAGTCTCGGCGTTTCGGCTGGTGGTGTGGGTGCAGCCCTTGTAGTGGTTCTCGGGTCCGCCAAGACTCGTGTTCCTCCACAAGGGCTGCAGTGTCTGATTCTGTCATTACGCATGCTCCCGGTGTGCTGGCCGTGGGGCACCTGGGCGAGTTGACCCAGGTTGTTCCGTTCGACCTCGTCGACGAGGCACTCGCGTCCGCGGGTGGTCCGCAGCTTCGGATACGGCGGCTGCCGTCCCGGGTGGTGGTCTACCTCCTCCTCGCAGGTGCGTTGTTCACCGGCCTGGGCTGGTCACGGGTCTGGTCCCGGCTGACGGCCTCGCTGCCCCTACGGCTGCCCGCACCGGCGCCTTCATCGATCACGGCTGCGATGCGACGGGTGGGCCCCAAGCCGTTGAAGGCCCTATTCGACCTGGTCAAAGGCCCCGCGGCAGTGACCGCGACACAGGCGGCACGGTTCGCGGGCAGGCTGGTGGTCGCAATCGACGGCACCCAGATCGCCCTGCCGGACACACCCGCGAACCTGTCAGTGTTCCTGAAGGCGAAGGCCGGGCCGAACGGGCCGGCCGGCTACCCCATGCTGCGCCTGGTCGCACTGGTGGCCTGCGGGACCCGCACCCTCCTAGACGCCGTCTTCGGCACCGATCTGACCGGGGAGCTGACCTACGCCGACCGCCTGGTCACCACCGCGGGCGCGACCGGAACACTCCGGCCCGGGATGCTGTTGCTGGGCGACCGGAACTTCTCGGCCACCGCCTTCGTGGAAACGGTCGCCTCCACGGGCGCGGACTTCCTCATACGCGCCAAGACCCACAGCACAGCACTCAAGCTACCGGTCCTGCGTCGTCTGCCGGACGGCACGTTCCTCTCCCGCATCGGCGAGGTCACCGTCCGCGTCATCGACGCGACGATCACCGTCACCCCCGCGGACCACGCCGCCATACGCACCGTCACCCACTGCGCCTACCGGCTCGTCACCAGCCTCCTCGACCCCGACGAGGCACCCGCGGCCGCCCTGGCCAGGCTCTACCACGAACGCTGGGAGATCGAGACCAGCTACTGCGAGCTGAAGTCGACCATCCTCGGCGGCAGGGTCCTCCGTGGTCGCCATCCAGCAGCCGTCACCCAGGAAACCTGGGCACTGCTGGTCGCCTACCAGGCATTACGCACCGCGATGAGCGACGCCGTCCTGCACCGGCCCGACATCGACCCCGATCGTGCAGCATTCACCGTCGCACTCCACGCAGCACGAGACCAGATCGTCCGGGCCGCCGGCATCGTCGCGCACACCCGGATCGACCTCGTCGGCCGGATCGGCACCGCCATCCTCGACGACCTCCTGCCCGCCCGCCGCAACCGAACCCGGCCCCGCGTGAAGAAACGAGCGATCAACTCCAAGTACCGCGCCGTCGGCCGAGACATCGACCACCGAACCCACAGAACCACCGTCCACATCGCGATCAACCCATTGCCAAGCACGCCATACGGCTAACCGAACGGCATTGCCACTAGGGGGGTCCCCAAGAGGGGGGAGCGATGGTCGCGGGCAGCGATGCATCCTCGGTCACCCTGCCGGGACGGGCCTGGCGGATGTGATGGGAACGGGTGTTTGCGTCATGGACACGGATCAAGCGCCGAAGCACGACCACGTGGCACACGAGTTGGATGCGTTCGCTCACTGGCTCGTAGCGCCCGGTCCATCCCCTTCCGGGCACTTCCTGACGTTGACCGTCTTCGCCGAGTTCGACGACACCGTGCGTCTCGCACGGGACGTGGCAGGCACCTTCCTCCGGCGCGTGGATGCCGTTGAGGCAGTGGATGATGCCCGACTGATCGTTTCAGAGCTGGTCGGAAATGTGATCAACCATGTGGTTCCGGACCGCGGCCTGGGCCGGCCCGGCGGTGCTCGGCGGATCGACGTGACGTTCAAGTTGTGGCCGAAGTGGCTGTTCATCGGTGTCGGTGACGAGGATTCGACTCCGCCGTTGCTTCCCATGGGCGAGCCGTTCTTCCCGACCCTGGCGGATGGGCTTTCGGAGGTGGTGCTCCCGGACAGCGGCAGGGGGCTGCTGATCGTTCAGCGGCTGGCCGCCTCGGTCTGGTGGGCCCCTGAAGAGAAGGGCGGCAAGACCGTGTGGTGTCGACTCGACCGCGCCGGCGACGGGGAACGGTCTTGGTGATCGGCGAGCCGTCATCTCGTTGGACACCTGAGCACTCCGGTGTGGGCGGCGTCGTCCGCCTCGGCCTCGGCCCGGGGACTTCCCAGGGGCGTGCCCCCTTCAGCCCGCCCGGTGGCCGTCCTCCAGCTCCGCCGGGCCCGTGCCGGTGGCCAGGGATTCCAGGGCGGCGACGACGCGGCGGGTCTCGGTGGGGGAGAGGTGGGCCGGCAGGTCGGCCGGGGCCACCAGGCGCCAGGAGAGGAGCTCCTCCTCCTGGAGGCGGATCGCGGCCAGTTGCTCGCTGCTCAGCACGCCGCCGTCGTAGAGGTAGGCGACAAGCGGCGGGCGGCCGTTGCCGCGCACCCAGTCCACGGCGAGGAGCGGCCCGGGCTCGATGTCGAGACCGATCTCCTCGGCCGTCTCGCGCCGGGCGCCCTGGCGGGGGCTCTCGCCGTCGTCCGACTCGACGGTGCCGCCCGGCAGGCCCCAGCCCGGCCGGTAGTTCGGCTCGACGAGCAGGACCCGGCCCTCGGCGTCCCGGAACAGGGTGGCGGCCCCGGCGAGGATGCGCGGCAGGCTCGCGATGTACGCGGCGAAATCGGGGTCCACGTCGGCCCCGGTGGCGTCCACGAGCGGTGTGACCGGCGCGGCCGGGTCCGCGGGCTCCGCCTGGCCGGCGGCGGGCGATTCGGGGTGGGCGTTCGGGTCGGCCTGGGCGTCGGCATCCGGAGGAGTCACGCGGACAGCCTAGTCACTCGCCGTCCCCGGCACAGCGAGCCCCGGCGGTGGGGGCCGCCCCGGCCCCGCCGGCACCGGTACCCCGCCCGGCGCCATGGGCAGCGGCCACCCGCGCCGGTTAAGGTCGCACCGGCGCGACTGCCCTGACGTGCGCTGAGCCGCCGAGCAGGGCCGGATGAGCAAGGGGATGCAGAACGTGGCGGACGCCGCAGTGACGAGGATCTCGCAGAGCGTGACAGCACCCGGGCCGGCGAACGGCAGCGGTGGCGGGACGGGGGTGCCGGCCGGTGGCCCGGCCGTGCCGGGCGGCGCTGGGCCGGCGGAGGCGGGCACGGCCGCGTCCGGCACGGTGCCGGACGGGGCCAGGGCCGGCGCCCGAGCCGGCGATACGGCCGCCCCGGCCGGGTCGGAGCCGGCCGAGAGCGGAACCGGGGCCCGGGAGGAGAAGGCCCCCGAGACCCGGCAGGAGAGCGCCCCCGGGATCCGGCAAGACAGTGACCCCGAGGCCCGCCAGCAGAGTGACCCCGGAACCCCGCGGGTGCTGATCGCCGCCGACAAGTTCAAGGGCTCGCTCACCGCCGTGCAGGTCGCCGAACGCCTCACGGCCGGGTTGCGGCGGGTCGTGCCGGGCCTGCCGGTGGAGCCGCTGCCGGTGGCCGACGGCGGCGACGGCACGGTGGCCGCCGCGGTCGCCGCCGGCTTCGAGCGCCGTGAGACGCAGGTCACGGGGCCGCTCGGCACCCGGGTGACGGCGGCGTACGCGCTGAGCGGCGACACCGCAGTCGTCGAGATGGCGGAGGCCTCCGGGCTCCAGCACCTACCGCCCGGCACCTTCGCGCCCCTCACCGCCACCACCCACGGTGCGGGCGAGCTGCTGCGCGCCGCCCTGGACGCGGGCGCGCGCACCATCGTCTTCGGCGTGGGCGGCAGCGCCACCACCGACGGCGGCGCCGGGATGCTCACGGCGCTCGGCGCGCGGTTCCTGACCGCGGACGGATCCCCCGTGGCACCCGGTGGCGGACCGCTGGGCACCCTGGCCACCGCGGACCTCACCGGGCTCGACGCCCGGCTGGCCGGCACCGACGTGATCCTCGCCAGCGACGTCGACAACCCCCTGACCGGGCCGAAGGGCGCCGCGGCGGTGTACGGGCCGCAGAAGGGCGCCTCGGGTGAGGACGTGGCCGTGCTGGACGCGTCGCTCGCGCACTTCGCCGAGGTGCTGGCCACGGCGCTCGGGCCCCGGGCCGGGGAGATCGCGGCGGCCCCGGGGGCCGGGGCCGCGGGTGGCATCGGGTACGGGGCGCTGGTGGGCCTCGGCGCGCGCTTCCGGCCCGGTATCGAGGTGATGCTCGACGTGCTGGGCTTCGCTCCCGCGCTGGGCAGGGCCACCCTCGTCATCACGGGTGAGGGGTCGCTCGACGAGCAGACGCTGCACGGCAAGGCGCCGGCGGGCGTGGCGGCGGCGGCGCGGGCTGCCGGCAAGGACGTGGTGGCGGTGTGCGGGCGGCTCGCCCTGGGTGCGGATGCGTTGGCGGAGGCGGGGATCGGGCGGGCGTACGCCCTGACGGACGTCGAACCCGATGTGGGCAGGTGTATGGCCGAGGCCGGGCCGCTCCTCGAACTCCTCGGCGAACGGATCGCCGGGGACCTCCTGACGTAGGCCCCTACGTCCCGCGCCACCCGGTGCCGCACGCCGTCGTCCGGTGGCACCCGGTGGCACCTGGTTTGCGCAGTTCCCCGCGCCCCTTGGTGGGTGGCTGGTTGCGGTCGTCTCCCGGCTTTCGCCCGGCGCCGGGGTTTTGCGCAGTTCCCCGCGCCCCTGGTCCGGAGGTGTTCGGGTGTTTTTCGGCATTCCGTCGGTGTTGGGCCGGTCGCGCAGTTCCCCGCGCCCCTGGTATCGGGGGTTCTGGCTGCTTTTCGGTTTTCTGCCGGTGCTGGGGCGGTCGCTCCGGCGTGCGGGGCACCGGCCCACCTCAGGGGCGCGGGGAACCGCGCATGAAAAAGACGTCAAGACGCACCGCGGGCCCGGCTCCCGTAAGGGGGAACCGGGCCCACGTGGGGTGCCCACGAGCCGGGGCCGGCGTTATGGCAGCTGCGCTGCCCGCGCCTCCCTGCGGTTGTCCCTGAAGTTGTTCACCCGGCGGGCCGTGGCGAAGAGCGGGATCACCGCGCCCAGGACGAGCTGGAGCGAGCAGCCGGTCTGGAGCAGGAGCTGCCCGCCGGGGGCGTCGAAGGCCCACGCCGCCAGCAGCCCGATGCTGAGCACGATCCAGGTGAACATCGCCGCCGCGGTGCGGCCCCGCGGCTTCGGGTACTCCACCCGGCTCACCATCAGCCAGGCCGTACCGAGGATCGCCAGCAGCGTCGCGACGAAGGGCAGTTCCAGCAGCACGATCGAGACCACCGTGAGCGCGCCGAACGGGCTCGGCATGCCCTGGAACGTGCCGTCCTTCAGCGTCACGCACGAGAACCGCGCAAGCCGCAGCACCACCGCCAGCAGCACCAGTACCGCCCCGACGGCGGCCACCCGCTGGTGGGCGTCGTCGGCGACCATGCCGTAGACGAGCACGAAGTACGCCGGGGCGAGGCCGAAGCTGATCAGGTCGGAGAGGTTGTCCAGCTCCGCGCCCATGGGCGAGCTGCGCAGCTTGCGGGCCACCAGGCCGTCGCAGAGGTCGAAGACGGCGGCGCAGAGCATCAGGATCACGGCGGTCGCCGCGGAGTGCCGGCCCATGCCGGACTCGGCGCTGCCGGTGAGGTGCGGGATGAGGATGCCGGTGGTGGTGAAGTACACCGCCATGAAACCGCAGGTCGCGTTGCAGAGCGTCAGCGTGTCCGCTATCGACAGCCGCAACGACAGCGGCATCTCCTCTTCCTCGTCGTGGTCGGTGTCGGTCTCCGGCACCCAGCCGGCCTGCGTCTCAGGATCAATCACGGTCAAGGCGTGTCACCCCAGCCACGGTCTTCTGGCCCACCTCGACCGCTGTGTCGACGCCCGGGGGGAGATAGACGTCGACACGGGAGCCGAAGCGGATGAGCCCGATGCGCTCACCCTGCTCGACCTTGGCGCCCGGGGTGAGATACGGCACGATGCGGCGCGCCACTGTACCGGCGATCTGCACCAGCTCGATGTCGCCGAGCTCGGTGTCGAAGTGCCAGACGACGCGTTCGTTGTCCTCGCTCTCCTTGTTGAACGCCGGGATGAAACCACCCGGTACGTGTTCGACGGAGGTGATGGTGCCGGCCAGCGGCGCGCGGTTGACGTGCACGTTGAGCGGGCTCATGAAGATCGCGACGCGCGTGCGCCCGTCCTGCCACGGCATGATGCTCTGCACCACACCGTCCGCGGGCGAGATCACCCGGCCGGTGGCGATGGTGCGCTCCGGGTCCCGGAAGAACCACAGCATGCCCGCCGCGAGTGCGGTGGCGGGCACGGCGACGGCGGTCGCGGTCCGTGACCGGGGAGAGCGCAGGGAGCGGGCCACGCTGAGGGCTGCTGTGGCGACGGTCGGCAGAAGCCACGGCGATGCTCCGCGCGCGAGTCGTCCCTTGAGGAGGCTGTCGCGTGGTGCAGAGGTTTGGCTGTGGGGCATGGATGACCTTCGTAGCGGATGATGCCGCGCAGGAAAAGGGGACGGCGGCTTTCCGGCGATCGTATCGGTTGCGGGCCGCAACTCGGCAAGCCAGCAAGCCGAGTCGGTGGCGGTGCGTGCTGACCGCGAGTGACGTTCTCCTCAAGGAAATCCGCCCGGGATCCGGAGTCTATCCCTGGTGGCGGTACTCCTCGAGCAGCCGTCGCCCGATGATCATTTTCTGGATCTCGGCGGTACCTTCGCCGATCAGCAGCATCGGAGCCTCACGGTACAGGCGCTCGATCTCGTACTCCTTGGAGAAGCCGTAGCCGCCATGGATCCGGAACGCGTCTTCCACCACCTCTTTGCAGTACTCGGAGGCGAGGTACTTCGCCATCCCTGCCTCAAGGTCGTTTCGCTCCCCGGAGTCCTTTTTGCGTGCTGCGTTCACCATCATCGCATGAGCGGCCTCAACCTTGGTAGCCATCTCCGCCAGCTTGAACTGAATGGCCTGGTGGCCGGCGATCGGCCGGCCGAAGGTGTGCCGCTGCTGGGCATACGAGATGCCCAGCTCGAACGCGCGCTGGGCGACGCCGCAACCACGCGCCGCGACATTGACGCGGCCGACCTCCACTCCGTCCATCATCTGGTAAAAACCGCGGCCGGTGGCACCGCCGAGCACGCGATCGGCCGGAATCCGCAGCCCATCCATGATCAATTCGGTCGTGTCCACACCTTTGTAGCCCATCTTCTCGATCTTCCCGGGGATGGTGAGACCGGGACGGACCTCGCCGAAGCCGGGCTCCTTCTCCACCAGGAAGGCCGTGAGCGAGCGGTGTGGCGCGTCTCCCTCGGGCCGGCCCTCGTCGGTCCGGCAGAGCACCGCCACCAGCGTGGACGTACCGCCGTTCGTCAGCCACATCTTCTGGCCCGAGAGCAGGTAGTCGTCGCCGTGGCGGACCCCCTTCGACGTGATGGCCGCCACATCGGACCCCAGGCCGGGCTCCGACATCGAGAACGCGCCGCGCACCTCGCCGGTCGCCATCCGGGGCAGGAAGTGCTCCCGCTGCTCGTCGGTGCCGTGCCGCTCCAGGAGGTACGCCACGATGAAGTGGGTGTTGATGATGCCGGACACCGACATCCAGCCCCGCGCTATCTCCTCCACGCACAGGGCGTAGGTCAGCAGCGACTCGCCCAGGCCCCCGTACTCCTCCGGGATCATCAGCCCGAAGAGCCCCAGTTCCTTGAGGCCGTCGACGATGGCGCCCGGGTACTCGTCGCGGTGCTCCAGCTCCGTGGCGACGGGCAGGATCTCCTTGTCGACGAAGTCGCGGACCGTCGAGAGGATCTCCTGCTGGATGTCGGTGAGCCCGTGGGTTCGGGCGAGTCGGCTCATGGCGTCACTTCTCCTCGGTCTCGCCGGTGACTTGGGACTCCCGCGGCTCACCGGTGCCCGATCCGCGGGCATCCGGGCCCTGCGGGGGCGCCGGCAGCGGGCGGCCGGGCTGCTCGCCGCCGCGCTCCTCGACGTACGCCTCGGTGGGCACCATCACCTTGCGGCGGAAGACGCACACCAGCGTTCCGTCCTGCTTGTGGCCCCGGGTCTCCACCTGCACGATGCCCCGGTCGGGCCGCGACCTGGACGGGGTCTTGTCCAGGACCGTCGTCTCGCCGTAGATGGTGTCCCCGTGGAAGGTGGGAGCCACGTGCTTGAGGGACTCCACCTCCAGGTTGGCGATCGCCTTGCCCGACACGTCGGGCACCGACATGCCGAGCAGCAGCGAGTAGACGTAGTTGCCCACCACGACGTTCCTGCCGAAGTCCGTGGCCTGCCCGGCGTAGTGGGCGTCCAGGTGGAGCGGGTGGTGGTTCATCGTCAGCAGGCAGAAGAGATGGTCGTCGTACTCGGTGACCGTCTTGCCGGGCCAGTGCCGGTAGACGGCGCCGACCTCGAACTCCTCGAAAGTGCGTCCGAACTGCATGGTCTCAGGCCTCCGGGGGCTCGAACGAGCTGGTGCGGCGCAGCCCCGCGGCGCGCCCCTTGCCGGCGATCACCAGCGCCATCTTGCGGCTGGCCTCGTCGATCATCTCGTCGCCGAGCATCGCCGAGCCCTTCGCCCCGCCCGCCTCCGACGTGTGGTAGGCGTAGGCGTCCAGGATCAGTTCGGAGTGGTCGTAGTCCTCCTGCGACGGCGAGAACACCTCGTTGGCGGCGGCCACCTGGCCCGGGTGCAGCACCCACTTGCCGTCGAAGCCCAGCGCCGCGGCCCGTTCGGCGACGGCGCGGAAACCGTCGACGTTCCTGATCTGGAGGTAGGGCCCGTCGATGGCCTGGAGGTCGTGCGCGCGGGCGGCCATCAGGATCCGCATCAGGATGTAGTGGTACGCGTCGGCCGGATACCCGGGCGGCTGCTCGCCCACGACCAGCGACTTCATGTTGATCGACGCCATGAAGTCGGCGGGCCCGAACACGATCGTCTCCAGGCGGGGCGACGCCGCGGCGATCTCGTCGACGTTGACGAGGCCCTTGGCGTTCTCGATCTGCGCCTCGATGCCGATCCGGCCGACCTCCAGGCCCGTCGCCTTCTCGATCTGCGTGAGCAGCAGGTCCAGCGCCACCACCTGCTGGGCGTCCTGGACCTTGGGCAGCATGACGCAGTCGATGTTGGCGCCCGCACCCTCGACGACCGTGACGACGTCGCGGTACGTCCACTCGGTCGTCCAGTCGTTGACCCGCACCACGCGTGTCTTGCCCGTCCAGTCACCCTCGTTGAGGAACTTGACGATGGTGTGCCGGGCCTCCGGCTTGGCGAGCGGCGCGCAGGCGTCCTCCAGGTCCAGGAAGACCTGGTCCGCGGGGAGCGACTGGGCCTTCTCCAGGAACCGCGGGCTGGAGCCGGGCACCGCCAGGCAGGAGCGGCGCGGGCGCAGACGGTTGACACTGCCGGTCATGCGGGGACCTCCACGGGGTCGAGCTTGCTGGCTTGCCGGATCTCGTCGACGATACGGCCGACGATCTCCGTGATACCGAAGTCCTTGGGTGTGAACACGGCGGCCACACCCGCGCGCAGCAGCGCCTTCGCGTCACCGTCCGGGATGATCCCGCCGACGATCACCGGCAGGTCCGCCGCGCCCGCCGCGCGCAGCCGCCGCAGCACGTCGGGCACCAGCTCGGTGTGCGCGCCGGACAGGATCGACAGGCCCACGCAGTGAACGTCCTCGGCGAGCGCGGCCCCCACGATCTCCTCGGGGGTCAGCCGGATGCCCTGGTAGAGCACCTCGAACCCGGCGTCCCTGGCGCGCACCGCGATCTGCTCGGCGCCGTTGGAGTGCCCGTCGAGCCCCGGCTTGCCGACCAGCAGCCGCAGCCGGCCGCAGCCCAGGTCGGCGGCCGTGCGGTCCACCGCTGCGCGCACCCCGGCCAGCCGCCCGCCGTCCCAGGAGGGCACCGCGGCGGCCGTGGACGTCACGCCCGTGGGTGCCCGGTACTCGCCGAACACCTCCCTGAGCGCGCCCGCCCACTCACCCGTCGTGGCGCCCGCGCGTGCGCACTCCAGCGTGGCCTCCATCAGGTTCTCCGTGCCCGCCGCGGCCTTCTTGAGGCGCTCCAGCGCCTTGCAGGGCCTCGGGTGATTGAAGGGCGGCTGGTAGCGGGTGGCGCGCCACTCCTCCAGCGCCGCCACGACCCGGGACTGACCGGCCGGGTCCACCTGCTGCACGGCGGTGTCCAGATCGGCCGTGAGCGGGCTGGGCTCGGTGGTCTCGTAGCAGTTGACGCCGACGATCTTCTCCTCGCCCGACTCGATGCGGGCCCGGCGCGCCGCGTGCGAGGCCACCAGCTGCCCCTTGAGGTAGCCGGACTCGACGGCCGCGAGCAGCCCGCCCATCTCCTCGATCCGGTCCATCTCGGCGAGCGCCCGCTCCTGAAGGGCGGTCACCTCGGCCTCGACGACGCGCGACCCGGCGAAGAGGTCGTCGTACTCCAGCAGGTCGCTCTCGTGGGCGAGCACCTGCTGGATCCGCAGCGACCACTGCTGGTCCCAGGGCCGCGGCAGCCCCAGCGCCTCGTTCCAGGCGGGCAACTGCACGGCACGCGCGCGTGCGTCCTTCGAGAGGGTCACCGCCAGCATCTCCAGCACGATCCGCTGGACGTTGTTCTCGGGCTGGGACTCGGTCAGGCCGAGGGAGTTCACCTGCACGCCGTAGCGGAAGCGGCGCTGCCGGGGGTCCTCGATGCCGTACCGCTCGCGGGTGATGCGCTCCCACAGCCGGGCGAACGCGCGCATCTTGCACATCTCCTCGACGAACCGCACCCCGGCGTTGACGAAGAACGAGATGCGCCCGACCACGTCCCCGCGCCGCTCCGGGGGGATCTGCCCGGAGGCGAACACGGCGTCCAGCACGGCGGTGGCCGTGGACAGCGCGAAGGCGATCTCCTGGACGGGCGTGGCCCCGGCCTCCTGGAGGTGGTAGCTGCAGATGTTGACGGGGTTCCACTTCGGCATGTGGTGCACCGTGTACGCGATCAGGTCCGTGGTCAGCCGCAGGGACGGGCCCGGCGGGAACACGTAGGTGCCGCGGGAGAGGTACTCCTTGACGATGTCGTTCTGCGTGGTGCCGGAGAGCTGCGCGAGGGCGCCCTCGTCGAGGCCCTGCTCCTCGGCGACCACCTGGTAGAGCGCGAGCAGCCACATGGCGGTGGCGTTGATGGTCATCGAGGTGTTCGTCCGCTCCAGCGGGATGCCCTCGAAGAGCCGGCGCATGTCGCCCAGGTGGGACACCGGCACCCCCACCCGGCCGACCTCGCCCCTGGCCAGTACGTGGTCGGGGTCGTAACCGGTCTGCGTGGGCAGGTCGAACGCCACCGACAGGCCCGTCTGGCCCTTGGCGAGGCCCTGCCGGTACAGGGCGTTGGACGCCTCGGCGCTGGAGTGCCCGGCGTAGGTGCGCATCAGCCAGGGCCGGTCCTTCTGGCGGACGGCGGTCTCATGGTCGGTCATGGCGCCACCCTCAGACGGTGCGGAAGCGGTTGATGGCGTCGATGTGCCTGGCCCGCATCCCGGGGTCGCGCACGCCCAGGCCCTCCTCGGGTGCGAGGCACAGGACGCCGACCTTGCCCTGGTGGACGTTGCCGTGCACGTCCTGCGCGGCCTGCCCGGTCTCCGCCAGCGGGTACACCTTCGACAGCGTCGGGTGGATCCGGCCCTTGGAGATCAGCCGGTTGGCCTCCCAGGCCTCCCGGTAGTTCGCGAAGTGCGAGCCGATGATGCGCTTGAGCGACATCCACAGGTAGCGGTTGTCGTACTCGTGCCGGTAGCCGGACGTGGAGGCGCAGGTGACGATCGTGCCGCCCTTGCGCGTCACGTACACCGAGGCGCCGAACGTCTCACGGCCCGGGTGCTCGAAGACGATGTCGACGTCCTCGCCGCCCGTCAGCTCCCGTATCCGCTTGCCGAACCGCTTCCACTCGCGCGGGTCCTGGTTCCCCTCGTCCGCCCAGAAGGCGTAGCCCTCGGCGTTCCTGTCGATGATCGCCTCCGCGCCCATGGCCCGGCAGACCTCCGCCTTGTGCGGGCTGCTCACCACGCAGATCGGCGTGGCGCCGCCGGCCAGCGCGAACTGCGTGGCGTACGAGCCGAGTCCGCCGCTGGCGCCCCAGATGAGGACGTTGTCGCCCTGCTTCATGCCGGCGCCGTTGCGCGAGACCAACTGCCGGTAGGCGGTGGAGTTCACAAGACCAGGGGCGGCGGCCTCCTCCCACGTGAGGTGGTGGGGCTTGGGCATCAGCTGGTTGGACTTGACGAGGGCGATGTCGGCGAGGCCGCCGAAGTTGGTCTCGAATCCCCAGATGCGCTGCTCCGGGTCGAGCATGGTGTCGTTGTGGCCGTCGGAGGACTCCAGCTCCACGGAGAGGCAGTGCGCGACGACCTCGTCCCCGGGCTGCCAGGCGCTGACGCCGGGTCCGGTGCGCAGCACCACGCCCGCCAGGTCGGAGCCGATGACGTGGTAGGGCAGGTCGTGCCGCTTGCCCAGCTCGCCCATGCGGCCATAGCGCTCCAGGAAGGCGAAGGTCGGCAGCGGCTCGAAGAGCGCGGTCCACACGGAGTTGTAGTTCACCGAGGAGGCCATGACGGCGACCAGGGCCTCGCCGGGGCCGAGCTCCGGCAGGGGCACCTCGTCGACGTGCAGCGACTTGCGGGGGTCCTTGTCGTGGGTGGCGAGACCGGCGAACATCTCCGTCTCGTCCTTGTGCACGGTCACCGCGCGGTAGCCGTCCGGCAGGGGCAGGGCCGCGAAGTCAGCGGCCGTGACGGTGGCGGTGCCGTTCCGCGCGGTGGGCTGCGCCGACTGCGCTTGGATCGCGTCCAGGATTTCCTTCACGGTGGTGCCTCCGGCGAGGGATCGCCCGGCTTCGGCACGTGACCGGGGCCGGGAAGCGTCGGGGGGACGCTTTCGGGGACGAACGGGCTGCTGGGGCGAGGCTGGTGCCGCCCCTTCGGGGGCCGGGGCGCTGGTGTGCCCCGGGTGGGTGCCGTCGGTTCGGTGAAGGCGCCGCCCACTGCCCTGAGGTGTGGGAGTCACCCCAGCCGTGTGGTGGCGGCCGGGAGTGTCGCTCTTGAGATGCCTGTGACGCAGGCGCCCGGGCGCGCGGACCGACGGCCCGCGGGGACAACCGGCGCTCGGGAACTCCCGCGTGCCGGCCACCCGGACACCTTCAACGTATGGCACGGGGTGCCATAAGGCAAGGCACTGCGTGCCAAAACTTTCCCTCATCTGGCGCCTGGGCTGGTCAAATGAGCGATGATCGATAGCTTTTGGCAACGGGTTCCGGGGCTACGCCGAGGCCCCGGGCGAACCTGCTGGAGCCGGTGGGACCGCAGGGTCCCCACCTGACGGGCATTCATCAGGCGTTTATCCAGGACTGGTGCACTGGATGAGGTCGGCCGGCGCCGGTGCCCGCGCCCGGCCGGCCGCACCGGAGCGGACGAGTCGCGGGCACTCGGGGGAGTGTGGCGAGAAACGTGCTGAGAGAATCCGTCTTCCGGACCACCGACTTACCCGCGGAACACCGCCTCGACGGCTTCCGCGAGTGCCTGGTGAAGTCTCTGTTCCCGCAGGACCTCGTGGCCGAGCAGGCGGGGGGCTTCCGGGCCGAGGTGCGGCTGCTGGAGATCGGCGAGGTGCGGGTGTGGTCCACGGCCGTGCAGCCGGTGCGCTTCGTCAGGACGCCCCGGCTGATCCGGCAGGCCGACCCGGAGCTGTACCACCTCACGCTGCCGCTGCAAGGCACGGTGGACATCGCCCAGGCCGGCCGGCGGGCCCGGCACACGGCGCACGAGATGTACCTCGTCGACAGCTCCCGCCCCTTCGAGTGCGTCACCCGGGACTTCGCCGGCGTCGGCCTCTCCCTGCCCAGGAACCGGGTTCCGCTGCCGCCCGACGGAATCGAGCGGCTGCTGACCCGCCGGATGCCTGCCGGCGAGGGCGTGGGGGCGCTGCTCGCCGGCGTGCTCACCCAGATCGCCTCCGGCGGCCCCTACCTGCCCTCCGACGCGCCCCGGCTGGAACGGGTCGTGGTCGACCTGTTCTGCGCCACCCTCGCCCACCACCTCGACGCCGAGGACCGCACGGCGCCGGAGGCCCGCAGCCGCGACCTGACGGTGAGCATCCGCGCGTTCATCGAGCGCGGCCTGCACGACCCGGAGCTGGCCCCGCCCGCGATCGCCGCCGCGCACCACATCTCCCTCAGCTACCTGCACCGCCTCTTCCGGGCGGAGGGCACCACGGTCGCCGCGCTGATCCGCCGCATGCGGCTGGAGCGCGCCCACCGCGACCTCGGGGACCCGGCCCTCGCCGCCACCCCCATCCACGCCATCGCATCGCGCTGGGGCTTCAAGAGCCACGCCGACTTCACCCGCTCCTACCGCGGCGCCTACGGCACGAGCCCCCAGGAACACCGCCGCGGCGCCCCGCGCCGGGGGCTGCATCCGGTCCCGTCGGGGCAGGGCGCGGCGGCGTAGTCCGGGTCCCGATGGCGTCGTCCGGGTCCGGGCGGTGGCGTCGTGCGGGTGGAGGCAGTGGCGTGGTGCGGGTGGAGGCCGGTGCTCGGGGCGCTGGTGTCCAGAAGGCCCGGGGTTCGTGATCGGGCGTCAGGGGAGCCGTGGCCGGGCCTGCCACGCCCATCGCGCCCACCGCGCCCGTGCCCGGCGGACGTCCGCTGGGCATGATGGACGGGTGCCCACCCCTGCCGCCCACGCCCCGACGCACCGCACCCGGCCGCCCGCACGTCGTGGCGGTCCAGCCCCCACCGCGGAGGCCGCCGCATGAGCCAGGAAGCACCGGAGGGCTCGGACGGTGCGGAAGCGCCGGAGGATTCGAAGGGCCCGCAAGCACCTGAGTGCTCCGAGGGCCCGGAGGGTCCGGAGGCCGTCGACATGGTCGAGCGCGCCCGCCGGCTCGCCGCCGACGTGCTGGCACCGGCGGCCCAGCGGGTCGACCAGGAAGGCGTGCCGGCGAGCCACATCGACGCCGTGAAGCGGTCGGGGCTGCTGGGCCTCAACGCGCCCACGGCGTACGGCGGCGCGGCGGCGCCGGCGGCGGTGGCCCGCGAGACCGCCGAGATCCTCGCCGGCGCCTGCTGCTCGACGTGGTTCGTGCAGACGCAGCACCACACGCCGGTGAGCACGCTCGCCGCGAGCGACCGCCCGGTGCGGGAACGGCTGCTGCGCCCGCTGGCCACCGGCGCGCTGCTGTCCGGGGTCGCCTTCTCCTATTTGCGGGCCTTTCCGCGGGTCGTGGTGCGGGCCACGCCGGAGCCAGGCGGCTGGCGGTTCGACGGCCGGGTGCCCTGGTACACCGGGTGGGGCCTGAACGACGTGATGATGCTGGGCGGCCTGACCGACGACGGCGAGGTGCTGTTCGGCTTCACCGAGGCCCGCGCGCGGCCCGGACTGCGGCCTTCCGCCCCGCTGCGGCTCGCCGCGCTCGGCGCCTCCCACACCGTCGCCCTGGACCTGGCGGGCCTGTGGCTGCCCGACGACGCCGTCGTCCTGCACGTCCCGTACGAGGAGTGGGCGGCCACGGACCGCACGAGGAGCGCGAACACCTCCCCGGCGGTCCTGGGCGTCGCCCGAGCCGCCCTCGGCGTGCTGGCCGGGTCCGGCGCCGCCGGGGCCGCCGAGACGGCGCAGGCACTGCACGTCCGTCTGGACGGGATCCGGGCCGCCGCGTACGCGCTCGCCGACCTCCCCGGAACCGGCGAGCGCATCGGGGAGCGCCTGGCGCTCAGGACGGAGGCGTACGACGTGCTGCGCGCCGCCACCACCGCGGCGGTCGTGGCGGGCGGCGGCCGTGCGATGGGCCTGGACAGCCCGGCCCAACGGCTCGCCCGCGAGGGCCTGTTCCTCCAGGTGCAGGGTCAGACGGCGGACGTGCGTGCGGCCCAGCTGGCCGCTCTGGCGGCGTTCTCCTGAGCGCCCCGGCCCGATCCTCCCGGAGCCCGCGCGGCCCGGCTGAGGTGGAACCTCAGCCCGGCCGGCCCGGCTGAGGTTCCGCGCCCGGGCTTTCCGGCGCCCGGGCGGCCCCGCGCCGCGGCGATCCCGGCGGGTGGACGGGCCGGGCGGACCGGAAGGTGGGCCGGGCGGACCGGCGGGTGGGCCGGGCGGACCGGCGGGTGGGCACTGCGGACCGGCGGCGTCTCGCGGCAGGGTGGCCGCGGGCCGGCCGGCCCGCCCGAGGTCAGGCCCGTTCGCGCAGGGCGACCTCGATCGTGCGCATGATCTCGTCGAGCGGGGCGTCCGTGTGGGCCACCGTCACCAGGACGTCGCCGGTGGCGGTCGCCGTGGTGGACGGCATGGCGCCCTGGGTGCGGCCCGCGCCGATGCCGGTGCCGAAGGTCCTGCGGACGATGGCGAAGGCGTGGTCGAGCTGCTCCTCCAGGTCGCCCTTGCCGTCGGCGCGCAGCCAGCGGCGCAGTACGTGGTTGTGGGCGGTGACCACCGCGGATGCGGCGACCTCGGCGAGCAGCGGGTCGTCGTTGGTGGCGTCGTGGTGGGCGTGCTCGTCGAAGTGGCCCAGCAGGTAGCGGGTGAACAGCCGCTCGTACCGGGCGACGGAGGCGATCTCGGCTTCCCGGAGAGTGGGCACCTCGCGGGTGAGGCGGTAGCGGGCGACCGAGATCTCCGGGCGCGCCGCGTACATCTTCATCACTTCCTTGATCCCGCGGCAGACCGTGTCGAGCGGGTGCTCGTGCGCGGGTGCCGCGTTCAGCACCGCCTCCGCCCGTACGAGCGTGTCGTCGTGGTCCGGGAAGATCGCCTCTTCCTTGGAGCGGAAGTGCCGGAAGAACGTGCGGCGTGCCACCCCGGCCTGGGCCGCGATCTCGTCGACCGTCGTCGCCTCGTACCCCTTGGTGGCGAAGAGTTCCATCGCGGCGGCCGCCAGTTCGCGGCGCATTTTCAGCCGTTGGGCGGCGGCGCGGGAGCCCGCGGCGCGTTCGGGAGGGTCGGCGGTGGGCTGGGGCCGGGAGGACTTGGCGGGCTGGGACATGCCCCGAACGTACTGCATGTTCGCGGCCGGATGCGTAGGCACCGGGCCTGCCCCGGCCTCCGACGAGCCGGAATCGAGCAGTCCGCCCCAGGGCGCGCGGGACTCGCACCAGGCGGTCACGCGCGCGCCCGGAAGCACCCCGGAGCGTCCGGCGCCGGGCACCCCGGGGAGCGGCGGCCCGGGGAAAGGCGGCCCGGCCGGCGAAGGCCCGCTGCCCGCTCGCCCGGCGCCGGGGATGCCCGCGGAACCCGCCCGCCCGGCGCCGGGGACGCTCGCGGAACCCGGTATCCCCGCGCCGGGCACGCTCGCCGAACCCGGTCGCTCAGCGCCGGGCATGCTCGCGGAAGCCGCGGCCCGTCTTGCGGCCGAGGCAGCCCGCGGCCACCAGGTGTTCGAGCAGCGGGGCCGGCGCGAGGGACGGCTCGCGGAACTCGTGGTGGAGCACCCGCTCGATGGCCAGCGACACATCCAGCCCGACGACGTCCAGCAGCTCGAAGGGCCCCATCGGGTAGCCGGCGCCCAGCCGCATCGCGGCGTCGATGTCGTCCGGCGAGGCGTAGTGGTCCTGGACCATCTTCACCGCGTTGTTCAGGTACGGGAACAGCAGGGCGTTGACGATGAACCCGGCGCGGTCGCCGCAGTCCACCGGGTGCCTGCCGAGCCGGTCGCAGACCGCGCGGGCGGTGGCGCCCGCCTCGTCGCCGGTGAGCACGGTGCGCACCACCTCCACCAGCTTCATGGCCGGCGCCGGGTTGAAGAAGTGCAGGCCGACCACGTCCGCCGGACGTCCGGTGGCGCGGGCGCAGGCGATCACCGGCAGCGAGGAGGTGGTGGTGGCGAGCACCGCGCCCGGCCGGCAGATCCGGTCGAAGGCGGCGAACACGTCCCGCTTGACCGTGAGGTCCTCCACGACCGCCTCCACCGCGAGGTCGACGTCGGCGAGGGCCGCGTAGCCGCCCACCGGCGTGATCAGGTCGAGCGCGGCCCCGGCGGCGGCCTCGGTGAGCCTGCCGCGGGCGACGGAGCGGGCCAGCGACCGGCCGATCCGGTCCCTGGCGGCTTCCGCGCGCGCCAGGTCCCGCGCCGCGAGCACCACGGGCAGGCCGCCGGTGGCGAACACCTCCGTGATGCCGCACGCCATCGTGCCCGAGCCCGCCACGCCCACCGAGCGCACCGGGCGCGCGTCCCCGGTGCCCGCCCCGGCGGCCGGGGTGAGCGCGTCGGGCACGGTCTCGGCACTGCCCGCCGCGCGGTACGTGTAGAAGCCGCGGCCCGCCTTGCGCCCGGTCAGCCCGGCGTCGGCGAGCTGCCGCAGCAGCGGCGCGGGTGCGTGCAGCCGGTCGCCCGACTCGGCGTACAGGGCCTCCAGGACGGTGCAGGCGGTGTCGATGCCGACCAGGTCGAGCAGCGCGAGCGGCCCCATCGGCAGCCCGCAGCCCAGCCGCATGGCCGCGTCGATGTCCTCCCGCGCGGCGTACTTCGCCTCGTACATGGCGGCGGCCTGGTTGAGGTAGCCGAACAGCAGCCCGTCGGCGACGAACCCGGGCCGGTCGCCGACGGCCACCGGCTCCTTGCCGAGGTCGAGCGCGAGGTCGGTGACGGCGGCGACCGCGGCCGGCGCGGTGAGCACCGAGGAGACCACCTCGACCAGCCGCATCGCGGGCGCCGGGTGGAAGAAGTGCAGGCCGAGGACGCGCTCGGGCCGCCCGGAGCCGGCGGCGAGCCGGGTCACGGACAGCGCGTTGGTGCCGGTGGCGATGATCGTGCCGGGCCGCACGACGGCGTCCAGCGCCCGGATGACCTGCTGCTTGATCTCGTACGACTCGGGGGTCACCTCGATCACCAGGTCCGCGTTCGCCGCGGCGGCGACATCGGTGAAGGTGCGGAAGCGGGCGAGCGCGTCGCGCCGCTCCGACTCGCTGAGCCGGCCGCGGCGCACGGCGTGCGCGGTGGCGGCGTCCAGCGAGGCGGTGGCGCGGGACGCCGCCGCCTCGCTGACGTCGATGCCGATCACCTCGCGCCCGGCGCAGGCCAGCAGCTCGGCGATGCCGGTGCCCATCGTGCCGAGCCCGACGACGGCGACGCAGCGCAGTTCGGTACCGCCGGGCACGGCCGCCGGCGAGGTGGTCTCGGGGTGCGGCCGGGGCGAGGAGTTCTCCGGGTGCGGCCGGGGAGAGCCGACCGGGGCGGGACGGGACAGGGGAGAGGCCATGGGGGCTCCAGGTGGCGAAGGTCGGTGCCGGCCGGGGGCGCGCGTAGGGGCACGTGGCGGGCGAGCGCCGACCAGGGCCCTGCCGCGGCGGTGCCCTCCTGCGGGACGCGGCCCGCAGCTGCCTGGGCGCGCGCCCTCACACGGAGGCGCCCGTGCTCACGACACCGCACGAGCGGCCTCGCGCACGCGCCGGGCGCACCGGCGGAAAGGGGGAGCCGGCAGGCCCTGTCCCGGGACCTGCCGTGATGGCGCGCGCCGAAGCGTGCGCCGGATCCGTGCGCCGATACCGCACGAGGCGGGCCGGTGCCCGGAGTACCGAACCGACCATCGCCCGAGGCGGCTGCGTCACCAAGCCGCCCGGAGCGAGGAGCGGGGAGGTTGTCCCCGCTCTTATGAGCTTAACTGGTGAGTAACGAGCGCGCCAGAGGGTGTCCGGGACTATGTACGGGCTGTCCCTGTGATCTGCGTCCCGGCTACGCTCGGCGGTCATGGACGAAGAGTTGCGAGCGCTCACGGAGCGTTTACGGCGCGAGTCGGGTGGGGTGCCCGAGTTCGAGCGGCTGGTGGCGACCGCGGACGCCGACGGGCTGGCCGCCGTGCTGACCGCGGCGGGGCAGCCGCTGTGGGCCAGGGAACTGGCCGCGTTCCGGCTGGGCAGTGGCCGCGACCGCCGTGCCTTCGAGACGCTGGTGCTCCTGCTCAACCACCGCGACCCCGCGCGCTGCGCCTCGGCCGCCCGCGCCCTGGCCCGGCTGGGCGACCCGCGCACGGCCCGCGCGGCGGCGGCCCTCGCCACCAACGAGCTCCGGGTCGCCTACGCCCTGCATCCCGTCCGGCTGCTCACCGAGCTGCGCGCACCGGAGGCGGTGCCCGCCCTCATCACCACCCTCAGGCGGCGCCTGACGCCCCAGGACCCGTACGGCAAGGTGGCCCTGGCCTGCGTCGAGGGCCTGGGCGCCCTCGGCGACCGCCGCGCACGCCCCGTCCTCACGGACGCCGCGGGCTACCCGCGCCTGGCGGCTGCGGCAGAGGCGGCGCTCGCCCGCTTGCCGGGCTGACGGCGCGCCCCGTGCACCTCGTTCGGTCCGGTGGCCCGGACCCGGAGACGGCCGCGACTGCCCCTTCGGCCCGGTGGCGGTCTGCGCGTTTCGCCGTGGCCGCTCGCGCAGTTCCCCGCGCCCCTGACAGGGCCGTGGCTGAGGGAGGCGCGTAGCGCCGCCTTTGAGGGGCGCGGGGAACTGCGCAAAAGCCCACGACGGCCAGGTGGTCCGGACTCGACCGAAACCACTCCCACGGCCAACGCGGCGCCCCCGCCGCCCCCTCACAGGATGGTGAGCTGGGTATGCCCGCCCCCCCGCCTCCTCCGCGGGCACAGCCCGCCCATGCTCCGGCTCCGGCTCCGGCATGCGCAGCCTCCGCGGGCCGCCCGCCCGCGCGGGCCCGATGCCGAACTCGCGGGCCAGGTCGTGCACCTCGCGCGTCACCCGGCGCTGGTACCACTTGGGCGCGTACGCACCGGCCGCGTACAGCCGCTCGTAGCGCCGCACCAGGTGGGGGTGGTGCTGCTCCAGCCACGCCATGTACCACTCGCGGGCGCCCGGCCGCAGGTGCAGCACGAGCGGCGTCACGGAGGTCGCGCCGGCCGCGGCGATGGCGCGGACCGTGGCGCGGAGCTGGTCGGGGTGGTCGCTCAGGAACGGCAGCACGGGCGCCATCAGCACCCCGCAGCCCAGGCCCGCGTCGGTCAGCGTCCGCACCACGTCCAGGCGCCGCTGCGGGGCCGGCGTGCCGGGCTCCACGGAGTGCCACAGCTCCTGGTCGACGAAGCCCACCGACACCGACAGGCCCACGTCGGTGACCTGCGCGGCCTCGGTGAGCAGGTCCAGGTCGCGCAGGATCAGGGTGCCCTTGGTCAGGATGGAGAACGGGTTGGCGTGGTCGCGCAGCGCCGCGATGATGCCCGGCATGAGCCGGTAGCGGCCCTCGGCGCGCTGGTAGCAGTCGACGTTGGTGCCCATCGCTATGTGCTCGCCCCGCCAGCGCGCCGAGCCGAGCTGGCGGCGGAGCAGCTCGGGGGCGTTGACCTTCACCACGATCTGCGAGTCGAAGCCGTGCCCGGTGTCCAGGTCGAGGTAGCTGTGGGTCTTGCGGGCGAAACAGTAGACGCAGGCGTGACTGCAGCCTCGGTACGGGTTGACCGTCCACTCGAAGGGCATCCGGGAGGCGCCCGGGACGCGGTTGACGATCGACCGCGCGCGCACCTCGTGGAAGGTGATGCCGCGGAACTCCGGGGTGTCGAAGGTGCGGGTCGTCACCGCGGCGGTGCCGAACAGCGCGATGTCCCCGGGCACACCGCCGTCCGGACCCATGGCGGGCTTCTCTGTGAGGTTCTCCCAGCGCATGACGCCTCCTAGACGGCGCTCGGCAGCAGCACGCGACACACAATAGAACACATGTTCCCTTGATCGTGCGCGCCGGTGTCCGGCGGCGTGCCGCGCGCCCTGATTTGGGTGCGCGGACCGCGGGGTGATTGGCTGTGATCGTCCGTGTGGCAACCAGGGAGGAAGTGTCATGGCGCAGGTCGAGGCCGTCACCGAACGGATCATCGCGGCTCAGCCGGACGACGTCTTCGACGCGCTGGCCGACTACAGCGGCACCCGGGAGTCGGTGCTCACCGAGCACTTCAGCGAGTACGAGGTGCGCGAGGGCGGCGACGGCGAGGGGACCCTCGTGCACTGGAAGCTCCAGGCCACCAGCAAGCGGGTGCGGGACTGCCTGATGGAGGTGACCGAGCCCACCGACGGCGAGCTCGTCGAGCGGGACCGGAACTCGTCGATGGTCAGCACCTGGCGGGTCACCCCCGCGGGCGAGGGCAAGGCCCGGGTGGTCGTCACCACGGTCTGGAACGGCGCCGGCGGCATCGGCGGGTTCTTCGAGAAGACCTTCGCGCCCAAGGGCCTCGGCCGGATCTACGGGGCCGTGCTGGACAAGCTCGCGCAGCGCCTCGAAAGCTGACACCGGGACCGCTCGCCACCGCCCCCGGGACCGGCCCTCGGCCCCCGGGGACCGGCGGCGCCCGGCGGCCGCCTCGATCCGGTCGCCGCTCTCGGCCCGGCCCCGCACCGGGTGCCCCATCAGATCCCGTTCGCCCGGCCCGCACCGGTGGTGCGGCATGACCACTTGCGCCACAGCGGACGAGCATGTTGGCTTTCATCGGCTCTGACCTGGGGAGAACGGAGGGCGAGTGAAGATCGTCATCAGCGCCGACATGGAGGGCGCGACGGGCGTGACCTGGCCCGCGGACGTACTTCCCGGCACTCCGCAGTGGGAGCGCTGCCGGGCGATGTTCACCTCGGACGTCAACGCCGCCGTCCTCGGACTCCTGGACGGCGGAGCCGACGAGGTGCTCATCAACGAGGCCCACTGGACGATGCGCAACCTCCTCCTGGAGAACCTGGACGAGCGCGCCCAGATGCTCACCGGCCGCCACAAGTCCCTGTCCATGGTGGAGGGAGTGCAGCACGGCGACGTCGACGGCATCGCGTTCGTCGGCTACCACACGGGCGCCGGCATGGAGGGCGTCCTCGCCCACACCTACCTCGCCAACTCCATCACCGGCGTCTGGCTGAACGGCCGGCGGGCCAGCGAGGGCCTGCTGAACGCCGCCGTCGTCGCCGAGTACGGCATCCCCGTGGTCCTGGTCACCGGGGACGACCTCACCTGCGAGGACGCCCTCGGCTACGCGCCCGAGGCGCTGAAGGTCGCCGTCAAGGACCACGTCTCGCGGTACGCCGCGGTGTGCCGCACCCCGGCCCGCACCGCCGCCGACATCAGGGCCGCCGCCGAGCAGGCCGCCGCCCTCGCCGTGCGGTACGAGCCCGCCGCGGACGCGGGGCCGTACACCGTGCGGGTGGAGTTCGACGCGGAGCACCTGTCGATGGCGACCACCGTCGTCCCGGGTGTCACCAGGACCGGTGAGCGCACCGTCGAGTACACCAGCGACACCATGTACGAGGGCATCCGTACCTTCAAGGCGGTCACCACGATCGCCTCGGCCGCCGTGGAGGAGCAGTATGGCTGAGCAGTACGGGACGGCACCGGGAGCCGCGGGCCCCGCGGCGGCAGAGCGCCCGTCGGTGAACGGCAGCGCGCCGTCCGCGTCCGGCGCGGCGGCCCCGGGTCCCGACGCGCGGGCGCTCGACGAGGTGGTGCGCTTCACCTCCGAGCTGATCCGCATCGACACGTCCAACTACGGCGGCGGCTCCTGCAAGGAGCGGCCCGCGGCCGAGTACGCCGCCGAACTGCTCGCGGACGCCGGCCTCACCCCCACCCTGCTGGAGCGCACTCCCGGCCGCACCAACGTGGTCGCCCGCATCCCCGGCTCCGACCCGGGCGCCCCGGCCCTGCTGGTCCACGGCCACCTGGACGTGGTGCCCGCGCAGGCCGACGACTGGAGCGTGCACCCGTTCTCCGGCGAGGTCGCCGACGGCGTCGTCTGGGGCCGCGGCGCCATCGACATGAAGAACATGGACGCGATGATCCTCGCCGTGGCCCGCCACTGGGCGCGCGGCGGCATCCGGCCCCGCCGCGACATCGTGATCGCCTTCACCGCCGACGAGGAGGCCAGCGCCGAGGACGGCTCCGGCTTCCTCGCCGACCGGCACGCCGTGCTCTTCGAGGGCTGCACGGAGGGCATCAGCGAGTCGGGGGCGTTCACCCTGCACGACGGGCAGGGCCGCCACATCTACCCCATCGCGGCAGGCGAGCGCGGCACGGCCTGGCTGAAGCTGACCGCCCGCGGCGTCGCCGGTCACGGCTCGCGGATCAACAGCGACAACGCGGTCACCCGCCTCGCCGCCGCCATCACGCGCATCGGCGAGTACGAGTGGCCCGTCCGGCTCACCCCGACCGTCCGCGCCGCCCTCACGGAACTCGCCGCGCTCTACGGCGTCGAGGCCGACCTCGACGGCGCCGACAGCGGTGTGGACGACCTGATCGCCCGCCTCGGCCACGCCGGCCGGCTCGTCGCCCCGACCGCCCGCAACAGCGCCAACCCGACCATGCTGGACGCCGGCTACAAGGTCAACGTCATCCCCGGCGAGGCCGTCGCCCACGTCGACGGGCGCTACCTGCCGGGCGGCGAGGAGGAGTTCAGGGCCACCCTCGACCGGCTCACCGGCCCCCATGTCGACTGGGAGTTCGCGCACCGCGAGATCGCCCTCCAGGCGCCCGTCGACTCGCCCACGTTCGCCAGGATGCGCACCGCCATCGAGGAGTTCGCGCCCGAGGCCCACGTGGTGCCGTTCTGCATGCCCGGCGGCACCGACGCCAAGCAGTTCTCGCGGCTCGGCATCACCGGGTACGGCTACACCCCGCTGAAGCTGCCCGAGGGCTTCGACTACCACGCGCTGTTCCACGGCGTCGACGAGCGGGTGCCGGTCGAGGCGCTGCACTTCGGCGTCCGCGTCCTCGACCGCTTCCTGCGCACGGCATGAGGGCCGCCCGCCGCCCGCACGGCAACCCCGGCGGGCACACCACAGGCGCCGGCATCCGGACGCACGCCCGCGTCCGGACCGGCACGAGCAACGTGAACACAGCGGGAATGGGGAGATGATGCGGACTCAGCCGTACGGATCCTGGCCGTCGCCGATCGACGCGCGGCTCGCCGCCGCGCACGACGGGCGCCCCGAGAACGTCGGGTTCGTCGGGGACGAGGCATGGTGGACCGAGCCGCGGCCCACCGAGGGCGGGCGGCGCGCCCTGATGCGGCGCAGGCCGGGCGGGGCGCCCGTCTCCGTGCTGCCGGCGCCGTGGAACGTGCGCAGCCGCGTCATCGAATACGGCGGGCAGCCCTGGGCCGGCGTGGCACGGCCCGGCGCGGCGGGGCCCCTGCTGGTCTTCGCCGACTTCACCGACCAGCGCCTGTACGCGTACGAGCCCGACGTGGCCGGTGCCGAACCCCGCCCGCTGACCCCGCTCTCCCCGGTGGGCGGCGGGCTGCGCTGGGTCGATCCCACCGTGCACGCCGAGCGCGGCGAGGTCTGGTGTGTCCTGGAGGAGTTCACCGGCGAGGGCCCGGCCGACCTCCGGCGCGTGCTGGCCGCCGTACCGCTGGACGGCTCCGCGGCCGAGGACCGCGGCGCCGTACGGGAACTGGCCGACGACCGGCACCGCTTCGTCACCGGCGCCCGCCTGTCGCCGGACGGCACCCGGGCCGCCTGGCTGGCCTGGGACCACCCCCGGATGCCGTGGGACAGCACGCGGGTGCTGCTCGCCGAGGTCCGCGCCGACGGCACGCTCTCCGAGCCGGTCCAGGTCGCCGGCGGAGGGGAGGAGGCCGTCTCGCAGGTCGAGTGGGACCACGCGGGCCGGCTGCTGTTCGCCAGCGACCGCACCGGCTGGTGGAACCTCTACCGGGCGGACGGCACCGGCCCGGCGGACGTCGCCGCGGCGGCCCCGCTCCGGGCGCGCGACGAGGAGTTCGCCGGGCCGCTCTGGCGGATCGGCGCGCGCTGGTTCGCGGCGCTGCCCGACGGGCGGATCGCCGTGCTGCACGGCAAGGGCGCGCTCGCCCTCGGCATCCTCGACCCGGACAGCGGCAAGGTCACCGACATCGGCGGCCCCTGGACCGAGTGGACCGCGACGCTCTCCGTGCACGGCACCCGCGTGGTCGGCGTGGCCGCCGGAACCCACCGCGGCCACGAGGTGGTCGAGGCCGACGCCGTCACCGGGGAGGCCGCCGTGATCGGCTCCCCGCACGAGGACCCGGTGGACCCCGCGTACTACCCCGAACCGGAGGTCCGCACCTTCCCGGGCCCCGGCGGCCGGGAGATCCACGCCCAGGTCTACCCGCCGCACCACCCCGAGCACGCCGGCCCCGACGGCGAGCTGCCGCCGTACGTGGTCTGGGCGCACGGCGGCCCCACCTCGCGCGTCCCGCTCGTCCTCGACCTGGAGATCGCCTACTTCACCTCCCGCGGCATCGGGGTCGTCGAGGTCAACTACGGCGGCTCCGCGGGATACGGCCGCGCCTACCGCAACCGCCTGAACGAGCAGTGGGGCGTCGTGGACGTCGAGGACTGCGCCGCGGTGGCCTCGGCGCTGGCCGAGGAGGGCACCGCGGACCCCGGCCGGCTCGCCATCCGCGGCGGCAGCGCCGGCGGCTGGACCACGGCCGCCTCGCTCGCCACCACCGACCGGTACGCCTGCGGCACCATCCTCTTCCCCATCCTCGACCTCACCGCCTGGGGCAGCGGCGAGACGCACGACTTCGAGTCCCAGTACCTGGAGTCGCTGATCGGCCCGCTCGCCGAGGTGCCCGAGCGGTACCGGGAGCGCTCGCCCTCCGAGCACGCCGGCCAGGTCACGGCGCCCTTCCTGCTGCTCCAGGGCCTGGACGACGTGATCTGCCCGCCCTCGCAGTGCGAGCGCTTCCTCGCCAAGCTGGCGGGCCGGGACCTGCCGCACGCCTACATCGCCTTCGAGGGCGAGGGGCACGGCTTCCGGCGCGCGGACTCCATGATCCGCTCGCTGGAGGCGGAGCTGTCCCTGTACGCGCAGGTCTTCGGGCTGAACCCGCCCGGCATCCCCACCCTGCAGCTCACCCGATGACGGCGTCCGACGCGGCCCCGGCGCCGGGTGCCGGCGCCCCTCCCGTGTCCGCCGTGCCGGGCGGCGCCGGTGCCGGCCGGGTGCCGGCGCGCGAAGGTGCCGCGGCGGCCCCGGCGCCCCTGCGACCGCTGACCCGGCCCGCCCGGCTGCGCCCCGGCTCGCGGGTGGCCGTGGTCGCGCCCAGCGGGCCGGTGCCCGCGGACCGCCTCGAAGCGGGGCTCGACATCCTCCGCGGCTGGCACCTGGACCCCGTCGTCGGCTCCCATGTGCTGGACCGGCACCCCGACTTCGGATACCTCGCGGGGACGGACGCCGACCGTGCGGCCGACCTCCAGCGGGCCTGGTGCGACCCGGCCGTCGAGGCGGTGCTGTGCGCCCGCGGCGGCTACGGGGTGCAGCGCATGGTGGACCTGCTCGACTGGGACGCGCTGCGGGCCGCGGGCCCCAAGGTGTTCCTGGGCTTCAGCGACATCACGGCGCTGCACGAGGCGTTCGCCGCCCGGATGGGCCTCGCCACCGTGCACGGGCCGATGGTCGGGGGCGTCGACTTCGTCAAGAGCACCCGTGCCCAGGACCACCTGCGGGCCACCCTGTTCGCGCCGGAGAGCACCGCCGTGATCCGGGGCGGCCGGGTCCTCGTGCCCGGCCGGGCGGAGGGCGTCACGTTCGGCGGCTGCCTCTCGCTGCTCGCCGCGGGCGCCGGCACCCCCGATACCCGGCCCTCGGCGCGCGGTGGCGTGCTGCTCCTGGAGGACGTCGGCGAGGAGGCGTACCGGCTGGACCGCTACCTCACCCAGCTGGCGCGCGCCGGATGGTTCGACGGGGTGAGCGGGGTGGTGCTCGGCTCCTGGGAGCAGTGCGGTCCGCCCGGCGAGCTGGCGGCCCTGTTCGCCGACCGGCTCGGGGGCCTCGGCGTTCCCGTCGTGGCGGATGCCGGCTTCGGTCACTGCACGGACGCGCTCACCATGCCCCTCGGCGCCCGCGCCGAGCTGGTCGCGGACGACCCCGGCGCCGAGCCGGAACTGCGGCTGGCGGAACCCGCCCTCGCCTGACCGGCCGGGGCCAGCGGGTATGCCTGTGCCCGCGCCCCCGCCGGGCGGCCTCGCGCCGTGCCGGGCCTTCCCGCGCCGGTCGACGCTCCGGCCGGGCTCCCGAACGGCCCAGTAATCGCACACCCGGCGTGCGCCCCCCGGCGTAATGTGGCCGGATGCCGCAGACCTCCTTCCTCGCCGCAGCCCCCCAGGTGGGCATACGCCACATCACCGTCGCGGACGGACCGGAGTTCACCGCGCGCGTGCGGGAGAGCACCGCGCTGCACCAGCCGTGGCTGTTCCCGCCCACCGGCCTGGAGAACTTCACCGCGTACGCCACCCGGCTCATCGAGGACCCCACCCGGCACGGCTTCCTGGTCTGCACCCGCGACGGGGGCCTGGCCGGCTTCATCAACATCAACAACGTCGTCGAGGGCGCCTTCTGGAGCGGCGCCCTCGGCTACGGCGTCTTCGCGCACGCCGCCGGGCGGGGCCTGATGCGCGAGGGCCTGCGGCTCGTCGTGGACCACGCCTTCGGCACCCTGGGCCTGCACCGGCTGGAGATCAACGTGCAGCCCGGCAACGCCGCCTCCGTCGCGCTGGCCCGGAGCGCCGGGTTCCGGCTGGAGGGCTACTCGCCGAAGTTCCTCTACGTCGACGGCGCCTGGCGCGACCACGAGCGGTGGGCCCGCACGGCCGAGATGCCGGCTCCCCGCTGACCCCCGGGCCGGGTCCTGCTGACCCCGACCGTGCCGCTGGCCCCGTCCGTGCCATTGAGGCGGATGCGCGCCTCGGCGACGATGGGCGCATGCGGAACATCGTGGTCGTGGACGCGCCCTCCAACCTGGGACTGCGCCCGCCCGCGCCCGGCACGGTGCCCGGCTGCTACAAGCTGGCGGGCGCGCTGCGCGAGCAGGGGCTGGTGCGGCGGCTCGGCGCGCTGGAGGGCGGCGTCGTGGTGCCGCCCCGCTACGACCGCGGCGACTGGCGCGAGGGCGACGGAGTCTTCAACGCTCCCGCCCTCGCCGTCTACACCCGCCGCCTCGCCGACCGCGTCGAGTACCACGTGCGCGCCGGCGACCTCCCCGTCGTGCTGGGTGGCGACTGCTCCATCCAGCTCGGCGCCGCGCTGGCACTGCGCCGCACCGGCCGCTACGGCCTGGCCTCCGTGGACGCCTCCGCCGACTTCCGGCACCCCGGCAACTCCGACGGGGTCGGCGCCGCGGGCGGCGAGGAGCTGGCGCTCTCCACCGGCCGCGGCCAGCGCGACCTCACCGACCTGGAGGGCCTGCGGCCCTACCTGCGCGACGAGGACGTCCGGCTGCTCGGCCTGCGGGACGCCCTGCGCGACGACCCCCAGCACGCGGAGCTGACCGCCCTGAACATCCCCGCGGCGACGGTCGGCACCATCCGCGAACGGGGTTCCGACGACGTCGTGCGCGCCGCGGCCACCAGCCTGGAGGCGGACATCCTGGACGGCTTCTGGGTGCACTTCGACGCCGATGTGCTCGACCCGTCCGTGATGCCCGCCGTGGACAGCCCGGACGCCGACGGGCTGTTCCCGGACGAGGTCGCCGCACTGCTCACCCCGCTGCTGAACTCCCCGCGCTGCGCCGGCCTCACCGTCAGCTCCTACGACCCCGACCTCGACCCGGACGGAGCCGCGGCCGGGCTCCTCGCGGACCTGGTCACCGCCGCCTTCGCGCACTCCTGAGCCGGCGCGCTCCCGAGAGCCCCTGGCCGGAGCGGTCCGGAGGGGCGCGGGGAACCGCGCGAGTAAGCCCCACCGGCCGGTGGACCGGAGACGACAGAGACTGCCCCTTTGGGGCGGTGACGATCTGCTGGTGTCGTCGTGGCTGGTCGCGCGGTTCCCCGCGCCCCTTTCAGGGCGCTGTCACGCCCACGCGACGAACCCCATACCGATACAGCTCCCGCCCCTTGATCGGGGCGAAGCCCCGTCCCTCAAGGGGCGCGGGGAACTGCACGGCCGGCCACGACGACACCGTGCGGCCGGCCACGACGACACCGTCACGTGGCCACCGCCCGGAAGGGGCAGACGGGCCCCCGCCCGGGGGGCACCGCACTCCCCGGACCCACGCACCCCGAAGCCCGCGAACCGGAACCGCGGAATCTAGACCCCCGCGCGCCGGTCCGCGTACTCGAAGACCGACCCGTCGGGATGCATGGCGATCAGATTGCGCCCCGCCGGCGACGGCAGCGGACCGGCGACGATGTGCGCACCCGACGCGCTGAGCACGTCGCGGGTCGCCTCGACGTCCTCGACCGCGATCGTCGCCGTCACCTTCCGGAGGACTTCGAGCTCCTGCTCAGGCCCGCTCATCAGCAGGAAGCAGCCGACCGCGGCCACCGACACCCCGCCGCGCTCGAAGCGCATCGCCGGGCTGCCGGCCAGCCGCTCGTAGAACGGCACCGCGGCCTCCAGGTCCGCGACGCAGATGCGCAGTGTGGTTCCCAGGATTTCCATACGGGGAGACTAGTTGCCGCCGCGGCCTGAAGTGATCGTTTCCGGTGAGGAGGGCCCGCGTGCCGACGTTTGGGACCCCGCGGACACGGTTACGCGGAAGTTCTGCCGGGCGCATGGCCCCCCGTCGGCCCCGCCCGGTGGCGCCGTGGCCCTACCCGCCGCTGGAGGCGAATCGTGAGCCGATCCCGCATCGTGATCGTCGGTGCCGGCTTCGCCGGCTACCGCGCCGCCCGTACCCTGAGCCGGCTCTCCCGGGGCCGGGCGGACATCACCCTGCTGAACCCCACCGACTACTTCCTGTACCTGCCGCTGCTCCCGCAGGTCGCCGCCGCGGTGCTGGAGCCGCGCAGGACCACCGTCTCGCTCGGCGGCACCCTGCCGCACGTCAAGCACGTGCTCGGCGAGGCCGACGACATCGACCTGGAGCGGCGCACCGTGCGCTACGCCGACCCCGAGGGCGGCCGCGGGGAGCTCGGCTACGACCGTCTGGTGCTGTCGGTGGGCAGCGTCAACAAGCTGCTGCCGATACCCGGCGTCGCCCGGCACGCCCACGGTTTCCGGGGCATCCCCGAGGCGCTCTACCTGCGCGACCACGTGACCCGGCAGATAGAGCTGGCGTCCGCGGCCGAGCACCCGGACACCTGCCAGTCGCGGTGCACCTTCGTCGTGGTCGGCGCCGGGTACACCGGCACCGAGGTCGCCGCGCAGGGCAAGATGTTCACCGACGCCCTGGTCCGCGACAACCCGCTGCGCGAGGGCATCCGCCCGCGCTGGATGCTGCTGGACATCGCGCCGCGGGTGCTGCCCGAGATGGACGAGCGCCTGTCGCGCACCGCGGACCGGGTGCTGCGCAAGCGGGGCGTGGAGGTGCACACCCACACCTCCGTCAAGGAGGCGACCTCCCGGGGCGTCCTGCTGGACACCGGCGAGCACGTGGACACCAGGACGCTGATCTGGTGTGTCGGCGTGCGTCCCGACCCGGTGGTGGACGGCCTGGACCGGCCGCTGGACCGCGGCCGCCTGGTGGTCGACGAGTACCTGAACGTGCCGGGCCATCCGGAGGTGTTCGCGTGCGGCGACGCGGCGGCCGTGCCGGACCCCAACAACCCGGGCAGCCCCGCCCCGATGACGGCCCAGCACGCGTGGCGGCAGGGGAAGACCGCCGCACGCAACGTCGCCGCCTCCCTCGGCCACGGCACCCGGGCCCCCTACCGCCACCGCGACATGGGCTTCACCGTCGACCTCGGCGGGGCGCGTGCCGCCGCCAACCCGTTCGGCATCCCGCTGTCGGGACCCGTCGCCGGCGCGCTCGGCCGCGGCTACCACCTCGCCTCGATGCCCGGCAACCGCGTCCGGGTCGCCGCCGACTGGCTGCTGGACGCGATCCTGCCGCGCCAGGGCGTCCAGCTCGGCCTGGTGCGGTCCGGCTCCGTACCGCTGGAGTCGGCGTCGCCGGAGCTGGCCCGGGTACTCGGCGGCCCCAGCGACTCCACGGAGGACCACTGATCATGACGACCCTCGGCCTGACCCATGACATGACCGTGCAGGAGCTGTCCGACCTGGGGCAGCAGCTCCGGGTGGACAGCGTGCGCGCCGCGGACGCGGCGGGCTCCGGGCACCCGACGTCCTCGATGTCCGCGGCGGACCTGATGGCCGTCCTGCTCGCGCGCCATCTGCACTACGACTTCGACCGCCCCGAGCACCCCGGCAACGACCGCTTCATCCTCTCCAAGGGCCACGCCTCGCCGCTGCTGTACTCCGCGTACAAGGCGGCCGGCGCGATCAGCGACCCCGAGCTGCTGACGTTCCGCAAGGCCGGCAGCCGCCTGGAGGGCCACCCGACGCCGCGGCTGCCGTGGGTGGAGGTGGCCACGGGGTCGCTGGGCCAGGGCCTGCCGATCGGCGTGGGGGAGGCGCTGGCGGGCAAGCGCCTCGACCACGTCGACTACCGGGTGTGGGTGCTGTGCGGGGACAGCGAGCTGGCCGAGGGCTCCGTCTGGGAGGCCGCCGAGACCGCCGGCCACGAGAACCTCGACCACCTCACCCTGATCGCCGACATCAACCGGCTGGGCCAGCGCGGCCCCACCCGGCACGGCCACGACCTGGACGCCTACGCGCGCAGGTTCGCCGCGTTCGGCTGGCACACCATCGAGATCGACGGCCATGACGTGGACGCCATCGACGTCGCGTTCACCGAGGCCGCCTCGACGGCCGGGCAGCCCACCGTCATCCTGGCCCGCACCCTCAAGGGCAAGGGCGTGGCCGCCGTGGAGGACCAGGAGGGCTGGCACGGCAAGCCGCTGGGCAACGCCGCCGAGGCCGTCGAGGAGCTGGGCGGGGAGCGCGACCTGCGCGTCTCGGTCCAGCCGCCGCCCGCGGTACGGGCGCTGCACGTGGTGCGCGAGGGCCATCTGGATCTGCCCGCCTACGAGAGGGGCGGCAAGGTGGCCACCCGCAACGCCTACGGCGAGGCGCTCACGGCGCTGGGTACCGCGCGGGGCGACGTGGTGGCCCTGGACGGCGAGGTCGGCGACTCCACCCGTACGCAGTTCTTCGCCAAGGAGCACCCCGAGCGCTACTTCGAGCTCTACATCGCGGAACAGCAGCTCGTGGCCGCGGCGGTGGGCATGGCGGCGCGCGGCTGGAAGCCGTACGCGGGGACGTTCGCCGCGTTCCTCACCCGCGCCCACGATTTCATCCGGATGGCCGCGGCCAGCGGTGCCGACATCAACCTCGTCGGCTCGCACGCCGGCGTGGCCATCGGCGAGGACGGTCCCTCGCAGATGGGCCTGGAGGACCTCTCCATGATGCGGGCCGTGCACGGCAGCACGGTGCTGTACCCGTGCGACGCCAACCAGACCGCCCACCTCGTGGCGGAGCTCGCCGACCGGCCCGGCATCGGCTACCTGCGCACCTCGCGCGGCGAGACCCCCGTCATCTACGGGCCCGGGGAGACCTTCCCGATCGGCGGCAGCAAGGTGCTGCGCTCGGGCGCCGACGACCGGCTGACGATCGTCGCCGCCGGGGTGACCGTGCCCGAGGCGCTGTCAGCGGCCGACAGCCTCGCCATCGAGGGCATCTCGGCCCGGGTGATCGACCTGTACTCCGTGAAGCCCGTCGACCGGAACACCCTGCGCACGGCCGCGGACGAGACCGGCTGCCTGCTCACCGTGGAGGACCACCACGAGGAGGGCGGCATCGGCGACGCCGTTCTCGACGCCTTCACCGACGGCCGCCCGGTGCCCCGGTTGATCCGGCTCGCGGTCCGCACGATGCCCGGCTCCGCCACGTCCGCCGAGCAGATGCACGCCGCGGGCATCGACGCCGAGGCGATCGCGGCGAGCGCACGGCTGCTCGTCGAGCACGCGGTCGTGAGCTGAGCGGGCGCCCGCGCCCGCCCTGCTCCCGTGGCGCCCGCGTCGCGCCACCCGGGGGCCCGCACCGCGACCCGGACGATCGAGAGAGGAGACGGCCGCGTGGCCAGCGAGAACGCCCGGACGGTGCGGGCCGGGGGGCGGGCCGTCACCGTGCGGCGGCCGGACAAGGTCCTCTTCCCCGAGGACGGGTGGACCAAGGCGGACCTCGTCGACTACCACCGCGCCGTCGCACCGTTCATGCTGCCCCAGCTGCGCGGCCGTCCCCTGATGCTGGAGCGCTGCCCGGACGGCGTGAGCGGGCCCCGCTTCATGCAGAAGGACACCCCGGACCACTATCCCGGCTGGATCGAACGGGTGACGGTGGCCAAGGAGGGCGGCACCGTCACCCACACCGTGTGCGACAACGCCGCCACGCTCGTCTTCCTCGCCGACCAGGCCTGCGTCACGCTGCACCGCTGGCAGTCCCGGGAGCGGGACGTCGACCGGCCGGACCGGCTGGTCTTCGACCTCGACCCGCCGGACGCGGAGTTCGAGCCGGTGCGCGAGGCCGCCCTGCTCCTGCACGACTTCTTCGACGAGTTGCGGCTGCCGTCCGCGGCGATGACGACGGGCTCGCGCGGCCTGCACGTCATCGTGCCGCTGGACGGCCGGGCCGGCTTCGACGAGGTGCGCGACTTCGCCCACGAGGTGGCCCAGGCCCTGGCGGACGCCCACCCCCGGACGCTGACCACCGCGATCCGCAAGAAGGACCGCGACGGACGGCTCTACCTCGACGTCCAGCGCAACGCCTACGCCCAGACCTCCGTCACGCCCTGGACCGTGCGCGCCAAGCGCGGCGCGCCGGTGGCCGCGCCGCTCTCCTGGGACCAGGTGGCCGACCCGGCCGTGACGGCCCGGCGATGGACCCTGGAGAACGCCGTCGAGCACGCGCGCACGAAGCCCTGGGCGGACCTGCCGCTGAGGGGACGCGCCCTCGGCCCGGCCCGGCGCAGGCTGCACGCACGGCGGGACTGAGGAACCGGCCGGATCCGGCGGCGGGAGCAGGTGAGGGGGACGCGCCGGCGAGGTACGAGCGTGGTACGGGGTGATCCAGTGGGACCGACGGCTGCCACCGCGGAGGTGGGAGAGGAGCACGCAGTGACCGGAGCGAGCAGCGGGACGGCCGTGGGCGAGTCGGGGACCATGCGGTACGTCTACGCCGTGTGCCGTCCGTTCACCGCGGCCCTCCAGGCCGAGCTGGTGGGCGTGGCCGGCGCGCCGCCCAGGCCGCTGCGGCACGGCGAACTGGTGGCCGTGGTGGGCGCGGTCCCGGCCGCGGACTTCTCCGCCCGAGCGCTCTCGGAGCACCTCGCCAGCCCCGACTGGCTCACCGGGACGGTCCGCGCCCACCAGCGTGTCGTGGCCGCGCTCAGCACCGTCACGACCCCGCTGCCGGTGCGCCCGGTGACCGTGCTGCGCGACGACAGCGCCGTGAGGGGCCTGCTGGAGGCCAGGGGCGACTACTTCCGGCAGGCGCTCGACAGGCTGGACGGCCGCGTGGAGTGGGGCGTGCGCGTGTACGCGGAGCGCGCGGAGCCGGACGGCACCCGCGAGGAGGCGGGCGAGCTGGGACGGCGGCTGCACGAGCGACTCGCGGGCATGGCCCGCGAGTCCCGTCTCGACCCGCCCGCCCGGCCGTGGTCCGTGCACGACGCACCGCCCGAACTCGTCGGGCCCGCCGGGGTACTGGTCCTCAACGCGGCGTACCTGCTCGACCGGAGCGTGGCGGGGGAGTTCGTCGCGGAGGTGGAGGCGGTGAAGGGGGCCGTGGCCGGCCTGCACGTCGAACTCACGGGGCCGTGGGCGGGGTATTCCTTTACGGAGCGCCCGTAAAAGGGGCGCGGGGGCCGTCGGCGCCACCACGATTCGCCTGCGGCGGGCCATCGGCATCGGCCCCTTCCGGTCTCGTTCTCGGCCACCGGCCGGTGGAGCCTGAGCGCGCAGTTCCCCGCGCCCCTTCCGGGGCGCTGCCGGCCCCGAGCCGGGCGCGCAGCGCCCGTGATGAGGGGCGCGGGGAACTGCGCGACAAGCCACTACGGGCCGGTGGCCGAAGAAGAGACCGCCAGGGGCTGGATCCCATGGCCCGCCGCAGGCGAATCGTGAGGGGCCGGCAGCGCCCCGAAAGGGGCGCGGGGAACCGCGCGACGAGCCACAACGGGCTGGTGGCCGAAGAAGGGACCGCAAGGGGCGGGCGCCGACAGCCCGCCGCAGGCGAATCCCGGCTGACCGCGCCCCCAGGGGCGCTTACGCGCGACAGAGGATCTCCCCGTGCAGCATGGCGAACCAGCCATCCTCCCGCGCTCCCCACTCCCGCCACGCCTCGGAGAACCCCCGGAGCTCCTCGTGGGTCGCGTGGCCCCCCTCCACCGCACGGTCCGCGTACTCGGAGACCAGGGTGCGGTCCGCCCACAGCTCGCTCCACCAGGTGCGCTCCTCCGGGGTGCTGTAGCACCACGTGCCCGCCGTGGAGACGACGTCCGTGAACCCGGCCTGGAGCGCCCAGGAGCGCAGCCGGCGGCCGGCGTCGGGCTCGCCGCCGTTGGCGCGGGCCACCCGGCGGTAGACGTCCAGCCAGGCGTCCATGGGCTCGGACAGGGGGTACCAGGTCATCGAGGCGTAGTCGACGTCGCGCACGGCGACGTACCCGGTGGGCTTGCAGACCCGCCGCATCTCGCGCAGCGCCTGGACCGGGTCGCCGACGTGCTGGAGCACCTGGTGCGCGTGGACCACGCAGAAGGTGTCGTCCGGGAAGTCCAGGGCGTGCACGTCGCCGGTCGAGAAGTCGACATTGGCGAGGCCCCGCGCCTCGGCGGTCTCGCGTGCCTGGGCCAGCACGCCGGGCGCGCGGTCGAGGCCGGTGACGTGCCCCTCGGGCACCAGCGCCGCCAGGTCCGCGGTGATGGTGCCCGGCCCGCAGCCGATGTCCAGGATCCGCATGTGCGGCTTGAGGGCGCCGAGCAGGTACGCGGCGGAGTTGGCCGCGGTGCGCCAGGTGTGGGAGCGCAGCACCGACTCGTGGTGGCCGTGCGTGTAGACGGCGGTCTCCTCCGGCATGGGGGTCTCCTTTCTGGGGGCACCTCCCAGCGGTGACTGGGGGGAGGCTCGGGCACCGGGAACGCCGGCCGTGCCGGCACGCCGAAGGGCGGCGCCAGGCGCCCGTGGGCACGCCGGAGCGCGCCGGCGCGACGGCGTTCCGCTGCCTCCAGAACGGTAAGGGAGTCTTCGTATGTTGAGACAGTGCGTCTCATATGGTGGGCAGCGGCAGTGCTCAGGGACGGATGTCCGGTACCGCGTGGCGTCCGTCTCCCGCGGCCGTTCCCCGGCCCTCCCGCTCACCGTTCACCTGCTTTCGGGCCGCCTCCCGTACCGCCACCGCGCCGCGTACCGCGAAGGCCGCCCCGGTGCCCAGAGCCGCGCCGACCAGCACGTCGCTCGGGTAGTGCACACCGGTGTAGACCCGGGACAGCGCCACCGCGGCGGCCAGCGGGACCACGGCCGTGCCCCAGCGCCCCGACTCCAGCGCCACTCCGGTCGCGAAGGCCGCGGCGGAGGCCGCATGGCCGGACGGGAACGAGGTGGTCACGGGCTGCCGCTTCAGCCGCCGCACCAGCGGCACCGCGTCCAGCAGCGGGCGCGGGCGGCGCACCGAGCGCTTGGCCAGGGTGTTGATGGTGGTGGAGGCGAGCGCCAGCGAGGCCACCCCCTGGACGGCCGCGCGGCGCGCGCGGGGCGCGCCGGTGGCGGCGAGCGCCGTCGCCACCCCGAACCAGAGCACCCCGTGGTTGGCCGCCCGGCTCAGCCGCGGCAGCACGCGGTCGCCGCCCGGCCAGTGGCGGCCCGCCACCGCTTCGAAGAGCCGCACGTCCACGGTCGTGAGCCACCCCAGCAGGGCGGACTCGGCGTCCTCGGCCGGAACCTCCGCGTCAACGTACATCCCCACCCGGTACCCGACCCGACGCTTCGCCACCCGCGCACCTCCCGAAACATGTCTGACACACCACCGGGCCCGCCCGCGCCGAAAACGACTTGGTCGAACGGGGCCCCGACGGCGAGAATGCCACCTCATGGGACATCTGGAGGCCGGACACCTGGAATACCACCTCCCGGACGGGAGGGTGCTGCTCGGTGATGTCTCCTTCCGCGTCGGCGAGGGCTCCGTGGTGGCACTCGTCGGGCCGAACGGCGCGGGCAAGACCACCCTCCTGCGGCTGCTGTCCGGCGAGCTGAAGCCACACGGCGGAACCGTCACCTCCAGCGGCGGGCTCGGCGTGATGCGCCAGTTCGTGGGCTCCGTGCGGGACACCAGCACCGTCCGCGACCTGCTGGTGTCCGTCGCGCCGCCGCGCATCCGCACGGCGGCCGCCGCCGTCGACGCCGCCGAGCACGCCGTCATGACCGTTGACGACGAGGCCGCCCAGATGGCCTACGCCCAGGCGCTCTCCGACTGGGCGGAGGCCCAGGGCTACGAGTCGGAGACCCTCTGGGACATCTGCACCACGGCCGCCCTCGGCGTCCCCTACGAGAAGGCCCAGTGGCGCGAGGTGCGCACCCTCAGCGGCGGCGAGCAGAAACGCCTCGTCCTGGAGGCCCTGCTGCGCGGCCCCGACGAGGTCCTGCTCCTCGACGAGCCGGACAACTACCTCGACGTACCCGGCAAGCGCTGGCTGGAGGAGCAGCTCGCCCAGACCCGCAAGACCGTGCTGTTCGTCTCGCACGACCGGGAACTGCTGGCCCGCGCCGCCCAGCGGATCGTCAGCGTCGAGCCGGGAGCGGGGGGCGCCGAGGCGTGGGTGCACGGCGGCGGGTTCGCGACGTACCACGAGGCGCGCCGGGAGCGGTTCGCCCGCTTCGAGGAGCTGCGCCGCCGCTGGGACGAGCGGCACGCCCAGCTCAGGAAGCTGGTGCTGACGCTCCGCCAGGCCGCCGAGAACAGCCCTGACATGGCCTCCCGCTACCACGCCGCCCAGACCCGGCTGCGCAAGTTCGAGGAAGCGGGACCCCCGCCCGAGCCGCCGCGCGAGCAGGACATCCGGATGCGGCTCAAGGGCGGCCGCACCGGCGTGCGGGCGGTCATCTGCGAGGGCCTGGAGCTGACCGGGCTGATGCAGCCGTTCGACCTGGAGGTCTACTACGGCGAACGGGTCGCCGTGCTCGGATCCAACGGTTCGGGGAAGTCGCACTTCCTGCGGCTGCTCGCCGGGGACGGCGTGGCGCACACCGGAGCCTGGCGGCTGGGTGCCCGCGTGGTGCCCGGCCACTTCGCCCAGACCCACGCCCACCCGGAGCTGGACGGCCGAACCCTCCTCGACATCCTCTGGCGGGAGCACGCCAAGGACCGCGGGGCGGCCATGTCCCGGCTGCGCCGCTACGAGCTCACCGGCCAGGCGGAACAGCCGTTCGACCGGCTCTCCGGCGGGCAGCAGGCCCGCTTCCAGATCCTGCTGCTTGAGCTGGCCGGAGCGACCGCCCTGCTGCTGGACGAACCCACCGACAACCTCGACCTGGAATCCGCCGAGGCGCTCCAGGAGGGCCTGGAGGCCTTCGACGGCACGGTCGTCGCGGTCACCCACGACCGCTGGTTCGCCCGCTCCTTCGACCGCTTCCTGGTCTTCGGCAGCGACGGCCGCCTCCGGGAGACCCCGGAACCGGTCTGGGACGAGCGGCGGGTGGACCGGGCCCGGTAGAGCTGGGGCCCGTTGGGGGCTGGCTCATCTGGACCGCGCCCAAACGGCACGCCGGGGGCGCGCCCCGAGCGCGCCGCTCGCGCGGGCGGCGCTCAGGCGGCCGGCTCCCGCCACCGCAGCACAGCCCCGAGGCCGCCCACCGGACTGTCGTCCGGGCCTGCCGAGGCGACCGACAGGGCGGACGCGCCCGTGACGGCGGCGGACCTGAGCAGCGCGTCGTCGGCACGCGCGGGCCAGGGTTCCGGCTCGCCCAAGGGCTTGCTCTCCGTACGGCGCACCGCCACCTGGTCCGGGTCCTCGCCCACCCAGACCCGCCGGTGCGCGTCGGGCGCTCCGGGCCGCACCAGCAGCTCCGCGATGCGGTGCTCCCTGGCCACCTCCACCAGCGCGGGCACGCCCTCCACCGCGCCCAGCCGGCCCCGCTCGTCGGGGGCGCGGGCGGCGTGGAAGCGCTCCATGTCCCGGGCCGCGCGGTCCCGGACGTGGTCGATGCGCAGCCGCTCCAGCTCCTCGTGCAGCAGCCGGCTCCCGGCGCCGTGCGCGGCCTCCACCGCGATCTCACGCACCGGGAGGGGCAGCTTGTCGTGCACGGACCGCCGTTCCCGGTCGTCGCCGACGAGGACGACCAGGTCCGCGCGGACCTCCTCCTGCTGGGCCGCGAGCGCCTGCGCGGTCTGCTCGGCGTTGTGCTCCCAGGTGTCCTCCACCCGGAACTGGAAGTGCCGCTCCGACCAGTCGGCGCTGCGCGTGAGGTGGATCGGCCACTGCCGGCCCGCCACCTCGCCGGCCTGCTCGCTGCCGCGCGCTCCGCGCAGCTCGAACTCGGCGCCGCGCCGGTCCACGTACGCCACCAGGCACAGCGGGTCCTCGCCCGCCAGGTCCAGCAGCGGGGCGGTGTGCGGCAGGCTCGCCCAGGTCGCCGTGGTGGCGCCGGGCGCCGCGGCCAGCGGCGGGTCGAGCACCACCTCCCCGCCGGTGGCGAACACCGCCCGGCCCAGCGGCTCGGCCGAGTGCCGCAGCTCCTCCAGCGCGCCGCGCACCGCCCGCGCGGTGCGCTCGTCCGTGCCCTGCTCCGCCAGCTGCCTCTCGACGCCCTGGGCGATCAGCACCCGCTCCTCGGCCGTGGACTCGGTGTGGTGCGAGGTGTCCGCGTAGACCGAGGCCCAGGGCCCGGGACGTTCGTACAGCGGCTGGAGAAAGGCGAGGTCCATGACTGCCTCCTGGCGCCTGTTCGTATGTGGTCCTGTGCCGTCGCGCGGGTACCCGAACACCGCACCGCGACACGGCGAGGGAACCGTGCCGATCACCACATGACGACCACGACCGAGCGACCACCGCACCAGGGGGTGCCACATGACAGGAGTCGACCCGGGGCGCCTGGACGACCAGCAGCTCATGAAGGAGCTGGAGGCGATCCACCGCACCCGTCACGACACGCTGCTGTACGGCTCGAACGACGCGCTGCGCGTCCACAACGAACGCATGGCCCAGTTGGAGGGCGAGTACCTGCGCCGCCACCCGCGCCGCCAGATCGCCCACGGCCGCACCCGCGCCGGCGCCCGCGAACGCGAGGCCGCCGTGGAGCGCCCCGGATCCGCCGGCGTCTGGTGACCGCCTCTGCCCGACGGCGGCACGGCCCGCGGATCCGCCGCGTCCGGTGAAGGGCAAGCCGCGATGAACGGCGTCCGGTGAGGGACAAGCCGCTATGAACGGCGAACTGCGCATCAACGAGGAGCCGCGCAAGAGCCGCGTTGAACGATGAGCGGGTGGGGCGGCCGCGCGGCGTGATCCGCGCGACCGCACCCACCCGCCGTAACGGGCCGTCCGGCCCGGTCATGTGACCGGTGCCGGCGGCCCGCACGCTCGGTTGCCCGCGATCGGCGGACGGCTCACACCATCGCCCGGCCGAACTCCCTCAGGAACGCCTCGCAGAACGCCGGCAGGTCGGCCGGCTTCCGGCTGGTGATCAGCACGTTGTTGCCCTGCTCGCAGATGTGCACCTCTTCGTCGACCCAGGTGCCGCCGGCGTTCTTGATGTCGGTGCGCAGGCTCGGCCACGACGTGAGCGTCCGCCCACGCACGGCGTCCGCCTCCACCAGCGTCCAGGGCCCGTGGCAGATCGAGGCGACCGGGCGCCCCTGGGAGAAGAAGTCGCTCACGAAGGAGACCGCCTGCCGGTCCATCCGCAGGAAGTCCGGGTTGGCCACGCCGCCCGGCAGCACCAGGCCGCCGAAGGAGCCGGCCGACACATCGGAGACGATCTCGTCCACGGGGAACGTGTCGCCCTTGTCCAGACCCTGGAACGCCTGCACGCGTCCGGGCTTCGTCGAGATCAGCACGGGCTCGTCACCGGCGTCCTGCACGGCCTGCCACGGTTCGGTGAGCTCGACCTGCTCGACGCCTGCGGGAGCCATCAGAAATGCAATACGCATCGGTAGTCTCGCCTTTCCTCGATCGGAACTGTTCGTTTGGCCCACCCGCCCACCGCGGCCCCGGCGGCTCCGCGGCCGCACTCGCCCCGCCCGGCGACATCCGCTGCCCGGGCGGCCGGCGCCCACCGCGGGTCACCGGATCCGAGCGCCGTAAACCGGCGGCACGCGCCGGAGCCCGCGAGGGTCACCGGGCGCCTGTGCCGTTCACCGGTCGAGAGCCGGACCCGCGAGATCGGGTCCGCCCCTGGGCCTGCCGACGTCCGTGCGCCAGCCGTGCCCGTCGGCGCGCCTGATCTCCGCCAGGGTCGACTCGGGCTCGTCGACCACGGCCAGATCGCCCATGCTGACGACGCCGACCACACGGCCGTCGTGCACGACCGGCAGCCGCCTGACCGCGTGCTCGCGCATCAGCCCGGCGGCCACCAGGACCGAGTCGTCGGGGCCGACCACCACGGGGTTGGGCGTGCACACGGCCCGTGCGCTCACCGTCAGCGGGTCCGCGCCTTCCGCGACCGCGCGCAGGGTGATGTCACGGTCCGTGAGCACGCCCAGCACGCGCTGCCCTGAGGCCACCAGCACGTCGCCGATGCCCTGGGCGCGCATCAGCTGTGCTGCCTCGACGAGCGAGGCGTCCGGCGGGATCACGACTGCTCCCGGAGTCATGACGTCCCTTACGAAATCAGCCATGCCAGCGGCCTTTCTGCTTCCTCGGCTGCTTCAGGTGCGTCTCGCCCCACCAACCCTGGCCGCAGTACCCGCAGAATGCCTGCCTATGCCTCCGAACGGCCCCGGACCAGCGCTTCGGCGACCTGGTGGGAGTTGGCGTACTTGACCTGGCCCGGGAGGTCCCTGAGCGCGTCCACCAGCGCGTCCGGGGCGTGCCTGTCGCGCAGGGCGGCCCGCAGCCGGCCCGCCTTGGCCGGGAACACCGAACGGCCCAGGTTCCGCGCCAGCTCGTAGTGGAGCGCGTCCACCGCCGTGGGTGAGCGCTGCGGGGTCACGGGTCCGGTCGCGACCTCCGGGTCGTCCTCGGCCACCGGCTCCGGGTCGTTCCACTCCTCCGTCCGGGTCGGGTGCCCGGACATCAGCAGTCCGCGGAGCTCGGCCTTCATCTCATCGTCGCGGTGGACGCTGAGCCGGTCACTGCCTCGTTGCATGTCTGCCTCCATCGGGGCGGAAACGGACCACCGTCGCGTACCCGGTAGGGCCCGGCGCGACACGGGCGGGTGCCCACGACTTGCGGTCTGGCTGATTTCAGCGGTTTATCCGATGTCATGCGGGACACCCGGTGATCACCCCCTTTGCAGGAGATACCGCGGAAGGACGGGACCATGGCGTTTTTCGCCGTGTTCGTGCCGGTGGTCATGCTGGGTGTGATGGTGGCGCTCGGGCGCTACGAGGAGCTGATGCTGCCCACGGTGCGCAACGACGCCGCACCCCGGAGGCGCTCTCCCGCGCCGGCACGCGAACCACACTCGCGAGTGACGCCGGGGACGGGTGACGGCGGCCGTGGGGCCTGAGAACGCGTAAGCCGCATGGGGGATGTTTCGGGGCGGTCGCGCCAGGGCACCAGCACACAAGTGCTTCGGACAGGAGGCACGTCCGTGGGAGCGGCGATCCGCACCCCGGGTGTGTCCCTGGCGGCAGACGCACTCCCACGAAGACCGTTTCCGTCTTCTGAGGGGAGTGGCCACGCGCTATGCGAACCAACACCCGAGCGAAGCACCACCCGCACGACGATGCCCCTGACACCTCCGATGCCTTCCGACGCCTCACCAAGCTTCCCGAAGGCACCGAGCGCGACGAACTGCGCGACGAGGTCGTGGAGGCCTGGCTTCCCATGGCGGACCGGCTCGCCGGCCGCTTCCGCGGCCGCGGCGAGTCCTACGAGGACCTCCGCCAGGTGGCCGCCCTCGGCCTGGTGAAGGCCGTGGACCGCTACGACCCGGCACGCGGCTGCGCCTTCGAGAGCTACGCGGTGCCGACGATCACCGGGGAGATCAAGCGGCACTTCAGGGACCACATGTGGACCCTGCACGTGCCGCGCCGCGTCCAGGACCTGCGCAACCGCGTCCGCTTCGCCTGCCAGGACCTGACCCAGTCCGTCTCCGGACGGCTGCCGAGCGTGCCCGAGATCGCCGAGCGCGCCGGGATGAGCGAGGAGGACGCCAGGATCGGCCTGGAGGCGCTGGACAGCTTCACCGCGCTCTCACTGGACGCCGAGCTGCCGGGCAGCGAGGACGGTTACGCGCTGCGTGACGCCCTCGGCTCGCTCGACCCTGCGCTGGACGTCGTCGTCGACCGGGAGGCCGTCAAGCCGCGGCTGCGGGCATTGCCGGAGCGCGAGCGCGCCATTCTCTACATGCGGTTCTTCGGCGACATGACGCAGAGCAGGATCGCCGAGCAGCTCGGCATCTCGCAGATGCACGTCTCGCGGTTGATCAGCAGGAGCTGCGGCCGGCTGCGGGAGGACATCCTGCACGACCGGGCGATGCCGCAGGCCGCGTGAGGGGCGCACGGCCCGGCCGCACCGGCCGGGCCGTCGCCGCGCGCCGCTCCGTCGCAGGACGCCCCGTGGCGGGCGCCCTGCGACGGAGCGCGGTGGCGGCGCCCGCGGTGTGGTGCCTCCCGCCGCGCGCCGTGTCCGCCGGGCGCGTCCCGCGGCGGGTGCGCGCGGTGCCTTCGGCTTTGTATCCGGCGGCGTCAGGCGCGCTGGCGCAGTGCCAGCGCGACGTGCCGCGCCATCACGTCGACCGCCTGGGCCTCGGCCATCGAGAAGGCCGCCCGGGGGCCGGTGCGGAACAGCGTGAGCACGCCGCGGACGGCGCCGTCCCTGGCGTCCGTCAGCGGCACGCACACCAGCGAGCTCACGTTCGCACGCACCAGCACCGGATCGCCCGACGAGTCGCGCCCGAACTCCTCGGTGTCCTCCGGCCGCACCTTGACCGCCATGGATCCGCCCCGTGCGGCCTCCACCACCAGGGGGCACCCGGCGGGGTCCTGCTTCGCCAGCGACTCGGCGAGCGTGCCGGCGTCCTCGGGCGCCAGCACCGCGACCCGGCGCAGCCGCGCCGCGCCCGAGTCGACCACCACCCAGTCCGTGAACCGGCCGTGCAGCACCTGCGCGGCTCGGCTCAGAAGCTCGTCGGGGCCCTCGCCCGCCGGTGCGCCGAGCAGGGTCGTGGTCATGCTGTCCAGCAGATCCGTGAGCACGGCGTGACGGGTCGCCTCCGTGAGGTCGGGCAGCGCCACCGCGTCGGCCGGGGCGGCGGCCCCGCCGTCGGAAGCGGTGTCCACCATCCGCCGGGCCCCCTCGGCGTCCACGGGCTGGAGCACCACCAGCACCACGATCCGCGGCTCGTTGGTGGGCCGCAGCGCCGTGAGGGTGGCGCGCAGCCGGGCCTCCGGATCGTGCTGCTGGCGCACCACCAGGCTCCGGTCGCCCTCACCGCGCGCCACCGCGGCCACCTGGGAGCGGAAGGCGGCACGGTCGGCATGGGCCAGGAAGCCCGTGAGGGGCCGGCCCGTCGCGTAGCCGGCGCGGACACCGGTGAGCACGGTCGCCGCGAAGTTCATCCTGCGGACCACCGCCTCGCGGTCCACCAGCGTCACCGCCAGCGGGAAGCGCTGGAACAGCGCCCGGAGCAGCTGGTGCTCCGCACGGTCTCCGGGGGGCGCGGACGGCGCCGGCGCGCCGCCGGTCACCAGGCGCTCGTACAGTGGCCACAAGTGACCGGCCGCATGGTCGAGCTCGAAGAGCGCTGCATCGAGCACGGCCCGGAGATCCCCTTCGGGAACGCTTCGGGCGGTCTTCAGCTCGGCGATACGGTGTACGAAGTCGGCGAGCTCTTCGCCGAACTCGTCGGTTTGTGCCATAGCTCGAACTTAACTGGTGAATCAGTTTTCCGTGGGGCGCGAGGGAAGGTAAAAGAGAAGGTAAAGACAGGAGGACGTGCCATGTCGGACGCGGATCGCGTGGGCCCCGAGACTCCGGACTCCGCACTTCCGGGCCGCAGGCTCTCGGATCTCGCCGAGAAGGCGGTGGACTGCACCGCCGACTGCTGCGGCGCGAGCGCGCTGGTGTCCGATGCGGGCACCGACCGCCCGGCCGCCGTCACCCATCCGGACCTGTCGGCCCTGGTCGCGGTGCAGCTCCGCTCGGGCAACGGGCCGATTCCGACGGCGGCCGAGGAGGGCCGGCCGGTGGACGCGGTCGACCTGCTCCGCGAGGAGCGCTGGCCGCTGTACCGAGCGGTGGCCCTCGACTCGGGGGTCCGCTCCAGCCTGACGCTTCCGTTCCGCCGCAACGGCCTCACCATCACCCTCAGTCTCTACAGCTTCCACGCCGGTGGGCTCGCCGCCGCCGGCCGCGGCACCGCACAGGCGCTCGGCGAGCTCGCCACCGCCGGCCTGGCGCGGGACCGCGCCTACCAGTCGGCACTCGCCGAACTCGATCACATGGGCGCCGCCCTGCGGTCCAGGCCGCTGGTCGACCAGGCCTGCGGCATCGTCATGTACGTCCTGTCGTGCGACGCGGAGGCCGCCTTCGCGGTCCTGCGCCGCATATCCCAGGGTACGAACCGCAAGCTCACCGATGTCGCCCAGCGACTGGTGGACACGCGCGGGCACGGTCTGGAGAAGGAACTGGCGTCCCTGGCGCCCGCCCCGGAGGGGGACTGAGGCCGGGCGCCCCGATGCGCGGCACGGGTGACCCCACCGCGCCCGCCCCGGAGGGCACGGCCGGGTGACGGCCGGCCCGCCGACGCGCGGGACGGTCCGGGCCGGCGGTGCGGCGGGGTCTGGAGGTGCGTATGCGGATGGCGGTCCACGAGGGCCGGGGCAGCGTGCGGCAGGGTCCGGACCTGCCCGATCCGGCCCTGCCGGTGCTGCCGGAGCTGACCGCGGCGGTGGCGACCGCGGCGGCCCGGACGGCGGCGGAGCCGACCGGCGGCGGCCCCGAGCTGCTGGACGCCGCCGCCGGCTACTGGGCGCGCCGCGGGCTGCCCGCGGAGCCCCGCCTTCTCGCCGCGGCCCCCGGCGCGCCGCTCCTGCTGCTCGCCGTCTGCGCGGCGCTCGGCGGCGACGTGCTGGTGCCCCGGCCGTGCTCCGCCTGGTGGGCGCCGGGGGCCCGGGCCCTGGACCGCGCGGTGTTCCCGGTGGCCACGCCCGCGGAGTGCGGCGGTGTGCCCGACCCGTACGCGCTGCTGGAGGCGGTGCGCCGGGTGCGCGCCGAGGGAGGGCGCCCCCGGGTGCTCGTGCTGTCCGTCGCCGACGACCCCACGGCCACCGTCCCCCCGCCCGAGGTGCTGCACGAGGCCGTGGAGGCCGCGATGGGGGAGGGCCTGCACATCATCAGCGACGAGACCCTCCGCGACACCCTCCACCAGCCGGCCCGCCCCGACCCCGTGGCCCCCCGGCCCCGGACCACGCAGCGCGTGCCCCTGCACTCGCGCGGTGCCGGCGGCGGGACCGGGACCGGGCAGCCGGCGTCACGCGGGCCCGGCGCCGGCGGCCTGGAGCAGGCCTCGGTGGTGGTGAGCCCCGCGGAGATGGTTCCTGACGGCGTCACCGTGATCGCCGATCTCGCCGGCGCGTTCCTGCCGGCCGGATGGCCCGCCGCGGTCGCGCGGTTCGCGGACACGGACACGGGGCGCGCGCTACGGGCCCGCTCCCTCGACGTGCTCACGGCGGCGGGCGGCCGGATCGCCGCGCCGATCGCCGCCGCCGCCACCCTCGCACTGGCGGAGCCGGAGGAGGTGCGCGCCCGGCTCGCCACCGCGGCCCGGCTGCACGCGCGCGTGGCGGGCGCCGCCCACCGCATGGCCCAGGCCGTCGGCGTGCTGGCGCGCCCACCGCAGGCGGGCCGGCACCTGTACGCGGACCTCGCACCGCTGCGCCCCGCACTGGCGGCACGCGGAGTGCGGGACGCGCAGGAGCTGGAGGACTTCCTCACCGAAAGGCTGGGCGTGCCGGCGCCCGGCGGGCACCGCTTCGGCGACGACCTCGCGGCCCTCAGGGTGCGGCTGTCCACGGGCCCGCTGCTCGGCACCACGCCCGAGCAGCGCGCGGCGGCGCTGGCCGCACCGGATCCGCTGGCGCTGCCCCATGTGGCGGTGGCGCTCGCCGCGTTCGCCTCGGCCTTCGGCGACCTGCGGAACGAGCCGTCCGGCGATCCGGACGACGGGGCCGGCGCGACGGGCGGCCCGCACGGCGCACCGCCCGCGCAGAGGCCGTGAGGCACGGCCGGCCGCCGGCGCACGATCAGGCAGGAACGGCCGGCGGGCGCGCTACCTCCGCCCGCCCAGCACCCGGCGCCACACCGCGGGCGCCGCGCCCACGAGGACGGTGAGGGCGACGGCGAGCACCACGCCCTGCCACGGCTCCGCGAACACCGAACCGCCGAGCAGCCCGATGAGCTGGTAGGTCACCGCCCACGCCAGGCACGCGCTGATGTCGCCGCGGGCGAAGCGGCGCAACGGCATCCTCGCCAGCAGGCAGGCCAGCATCACCGGGACCCGGCCCGCGGGCACCAGCCGCGACAGCACCAGCACCGGCACCTCGTGCTCCGCCAGCCGGTCCTGGGCCTGCGCGAGGCGTTCCTCGGGGGCATGCCGCCGGATCGCCGCGAGCCAGCGTGAGCCGTTGCGGGAGAGCATGCCGCGCCGCCCCAGCCAGTAGAGCCCGACGTCGCCGAGGAACGCCGCCGTGGCCGCCACCACGAACACGGCCACCAGCGAGAAGGGCGCCGTCTGATGGAGCGCCACCACCCCCGCGGAACTCACCAGCGCGCCCGTCGGCACCACCGGCACCAGGGCACCTATCAGCACCAGCAGGAACAGCGACGGATAGCCGACCGCCTGCTGGGTGGACTCCGGCGGTACCGACGCCACGGACAGCATCAACGGGCCATCTCCAGACGGACGGTCTCCCCGTGCACCGGGCGGTGCACGGTCACCTCCGGCGCCCGCAGCGCTGCGAGGCGCTCGAACTCCTCACCGGGGGAGTGGAACTCGTGGGGCCGCACGGCGTCCATGCCGATCGGCCAGTACGTGCCGTAGTGCACCGGGAGTGCGCTGCGCGGCGCAAGGCGCGCGAGGGCCTCGGCCGCGCGCCCCGGGTCCAGATGCCCCGGCCCCAGGTACGGCCCCCAGCCGCCCACCGGCAGCAGCGCGACGTCGATGTCCCCGACCTCCTCGGCCATGGAGTCGAAGAGCCCGGTGTCCCCGGCGAAGTAGGTGCGCGCCTCGCCCACGACCACGTACCCGAGCGCGGGCGAGCGCCGCGGGCCCAGCGGCAGCCGCCGCCCGTCGTGCAGCGCGGGCACCGCACGCACCCGCACCGGGCCGGCGCTCAGCTCGTCACCCGGCACGACCTCCGTGATCCGGGGCCCCGCCAGCCGGCGCAGCGCGGGCAGCGCACGCCGCGCGCCCCGCGGTACCAGGACCCTGGTGTCCGCGGCCAGCCGGGCCAGCGACGGCATGTGCAGGTGGTCGGCGTGCAGATGGGAGACGAGCACCAGGTCGGCGACGGCCGCCGCGGGCGGCGGCGGCGCCCCGCGGCGCCTGCGCAGATGTCCGAGACGGCGGGCGAACAGCGGGTCGGTCAGCACCCGGACGCCCGAGTCGTGCAGCGTGCAGGTGGCATGCCCCCACCAGGTGATCTCCACCGGCACCCCGCCGCCTCCCACTCCGCCCGCGTACGCCCGCGCCTGCCCGTTCCGGCCGGGTGCGCCCCGTCCGTGCGCCTCCCCCGAGCGTACGGGCTTCGATAGGGTCGGCCCGCAGCCCGGGTGAGGGGGCCGCTCGGGCGCATGGGGAGGGAACGTGCCACACGACGACAGCGCGGGCGGCGATTTGGCCGCCGCGGGCACCTCCGGGGGTGGGCCGCGGGCGTTGCGCGTCACGGCCATCGCCAGCCTGACGCCCCTGGAGGAGCTGGACGCCGACCCGTTCCTCGTCGACTCCCGCAGCCAGCACGCGATGTGCGCGCGCTGGGCGGCCGAGCAGGGGTACGTGGTCACCCGCGAGCTCCTCGTGCACGGCGTGCGCGCCGACCACAGCGCGCTGTGGTCCGACGTCGACGCCGGACTCGTCGACCTGTTCGTCGCACCGAGCCGGCGCGTCCTGGAGCGCGCGCTCAGCTCGGTGGACGCCTTCACCGCGGAGTGCACCCGCCGGGGCGTGCGGGTCGAGACCGCGGGCCTCGCCGAGCCGCGCTACAGCCCGCAGATGAAGGCCCGCGTCCACCGCAGGCTCTCCATGCCGACGGCCGGTTACGACGGCCGCTGACCGGGGCCGGGCAGGAACCCGGAGCCCCCGGACGGCGGTCGCGTCCGCGGGGGACGGGTGTCGCCCGGTGGGCTGGCATCCTTCGGGTACCGCCCACGATCCCCCGCCGAGCGGATACCGTGCCGGATGTGACGACGGCAGACGTGCTGGACGAGGTGCCCGAGCTCAGGCGGGCCGTCGACGCGGTGTGCGGGCGGGCGCCGTCCGAGGCCCGCCGCCGCCAGATCAAGGCCCACGCCCGGGAACTCGTCCGCGCCCTCAAGCACCCCGAGCACCCGCTCACCGTGACCGACGCCCTGGCCGAGGTGTTCGCCGCGCCCTCCCTCCAGGTGTACGAACGGCTGGCGCTCGTCGGCGACCTGCGCGACCGGGGCGCCAAGCGGCCCACCAGCGAGGCGACGGCGATGGTGCGCTCGGGAGTCATGGTGCTCCTCCAGCGCCGGCTCGGCCTCGAAGTCCACCACCTGCGGCGGCTGGCCGAACTGCCCCGCAAGGAACCGGTCGACACCGCCCGCGGCGAACGGCTGCGCGCCAGTCTCCAGACTCTGGCCGACCACATCGGGCGGCGTACGAAGTGGACCCTGGACGGCGGGCTCATGACGCGGGGCTACCCCCGGTGGGTCCGGATGCTCGCCCTGGCCGGCATCGTGCTCGACACCGGGGCCCGGGTCGGCGAGCTGTGCGCGATCCGCCTCGACGACCTCTCGCCCGCCCTGGACGAGGTCCGGATCGTACGGCGCCCGCAGAACGGCACACCCGGCGCCCCGCCCGCCGTCGAGATCCACCCGCTGCGCCGGACCACCCGGACCGCGCTGCAACGCTGGCTCCTGGTGCGGCGGCTGCTGATGACCGAGGTGACGGGCGGCGCGGACCGGGTCTGGGTCTCCGTGCGGGGCAACCACGGCGGATCCGTCCCCGACGCGGAACGCCCGCGGTACCGCCCGCCCGGCACCCCGCTGCAACCCCGCGGCGCGGCACGGGCGTACACCGCCGCCGTCACGCACGTGAACGCCCAACTGGCGGGCGAGCCCGACTGGGACCCGCTCCCGGAGCGCATGGAACAGCTCCGCCGGGGCGTGACGTTCCCCGGCTCCCGCACCGCCCCGCCCCCCGACGGCGAACGCGCCGCCGCCCTCCGGCACCGCCTGGAGCAGGCGGGCCGCCGCCTCGCCGCGCTCCCCGCCGTCACCGACGACTCGGCGGACCCCCCTGCTCCGGGCACCGTCACGCGGGCCGTTGCCGCCGCCGTGCCCGGCGCCCGCGACGCCGGCGCCACCGACCGCGCCGCACGCGTCGAGGCACGCCGAGTCCTGCGGGAGGCCTGGCGGCTGGGCGCCGACCACCGTGCGCAGCTCGCCTCCCTCGGCTCCGCGGGCCTGCCCGCCCTGGACACCACACGCGCCGGCTGGCAGCCCGAACTCCTGCGCGCCCTGGACCGCGCGGCACACTTCACCCCGCTCTGAGCGCGTGCTCCGGCGCGCGCCGCTTCCGGGCGCCACGGCCCTGGGCAGAGGGAGTTGTGTTAACAGGCCCCATGCGCCCTCGTCCCCCGGTGCTCGTGCCGTCCGACCCCCGACGCCCGGTACACCGGCGACCAGCGCGCCCCGGCGCTCTCGTTCGCGCTCTGCGCGCCCTCGGGCGCGGGGCGGTCTCTGGTTACGCTGGGTCGGGTCCGTCCGTTTGGGGCGGGCATGCCCTGCTGTGGGGGACGCTGCGGGGGCGGAGAGCGGGCCGTGCGGCGGCGGGATGGGCGAGGGCCGGGGATGAGGGCAGGCGTGATGGGGGTGCGCTGGCGGCGGGTCGGCAGTGCCGTGCTGCGGGTGGTCGTGGTGTGGGCCGTCGCCACCGTCACCATGCTGGTGCTGGCGGGGCTCCTACCGGACTTCCGGTTGCAGTCCCCGCACGGCGACAGCGCGACCCGGATCGCCGTCACCGCGGCCTGCGGCGCCGGCGGCTTCGGACTGCTCTCCGCGCTCGTGTGGCCGTTGCTGGTGCGCCTCCTGCTGCTGGTGCCGGCGCTCGTCCTCGGGCTGCTGGTGTTCTTCCTCAACGGCTCCCTGCTGCTGCTCGCGCTCCGGCTCAACCCGTCGGGGCGGGGCGGGGCCGCGTGGCAGACCGCGGTCGTGGTGGCGGCCGTGATGTCGGCCGTGGCCTCCGCCACCGGTGCGGCGCTCGCGGTCCGCGACGACGAGGCCTACCGCCGCAGGCTCGCCCGGCTCGCGTACCGCCGCCGCAGACGCCGCGGCGACGCCTGCCCGCGCACCCCGGGCACGGTCTTCATCCAGCTCGACGGCGTGGGGTACGACGTCCTCGTGGACGCGGCGCGGCGGGGGCTGATGCCCACCGTGGGCGGCTGGCTGGGCCGGCCGGCGGGCACCGGCGCGTCCGAGGCGGGCGGCGGCGCGCCGAGCCACCGCCTCACGCCCTGGCGGACCGACTGGTCCAGCCAGACAGGTGCGAGCCAGCTCGGCATCCTGCACGGCACCAACCACGACGTGCCCGCCTTCCGCTGGTACGAGAAGGACACCCGCGAGGTGATGGTCTGCAACCGTCCGGCCAGCGCCCACGAGCTCCAGCGGCGCGCCGTCGAGCGCACCGGCGACGCGGGGCTGCTCGGCACGGACGGGGCGAGCCGCGGCAACCTCTTCGACGGCGGTGCCCGGCAGCTCGCGCTGGTGCTGTCGATGGCCGCGCGGCGCGGCCCGCGGAACCGCTCGCGGGCCGGCTACTTCGCCTACTTCAGCGACCCGGCCAACGCGGTGCGCACGGCCCTCTCGTTCGCCGCGGAGGTCGTCCGCGAGATGGCGCAGGCCGGCCGGGCGCGGCTGCGCGGCGAGCGGCCCCGGGTGGGCCGTGCCGGGCTGTACCCGCTGATCAGGGCGTTCGCGACCGTCGTGGAGCGCGACGTGGTGGTCGCCGCCGTCATCGGCGACCTGCTCGCGGGGCGCACGGCGATCTACGCGGACCTGGTCGCGTACGACGAGGTGGCGCACCACTCGGGGCCGCACAGCGAGGACGCCGCGAAGGTGCTCCGGCGGCTCGACCGCTCGCTGGCGCTGCTCGACAGGGTCGCCCGGCACGCGCCGCGCCCGTACCGGATCGTGGTGCTCTCCGACCACGGGCAGAGCCCGGGCGAGACGTTCCTCGGGCGGTACGGGCTCACGCTGGGGGAGCTGGTGCGGGCGGGCTGCGGGCTGCCGGTACCGCGGCGGGCCGCCGGAGCGCTGTGGGGCGCCGGGCGGCGGGGCGGCGCCCGGGGTGGCGCGGAGGCGCGGAACGCCGCGCGTGCGGCCCTGCGCCGACCGGTGGAGGAGGCCGCGGCGCCGCACCCGCACGGTCATCGCTCGGATCCGGTGGTGCTGGCCTCGGGGAACCTGGGTCTGGTGTCGTTCCCGGACGTGCCGCACCGGATGACGCGGCAGGAGATCGACCGGCGCCATCCGGCACTGCTGCCGATGCTGGCGGGGCATCCGGGCGTGGGGTTCGTGCTGGTCGCGGACGAGGTGCACGGCGGGGTGGTGCTGGGCGCGGGCGGGGCGGCCGTGCCGCTGGACGCGCTGGGCTCGCTGGACGAGGGATCGGGTCCGCTCGCCTGCTTCGGCCCGGGCGCCGCGGCGGCGGTGCGCCGCACGCACGCCTTCCCGCACGCCGCGGACATCATGGTCAACTCCGCGTACGACCCGGTGGGCGGTGAGGTGCTCGCCTTCGAGGAGCAGATCGGTTCGCACGGCGGTCTTGGCGGTGCGCAGTCGCGGCCGTTCCTGCTGTCGCCCCTCGCGTTCTCGGCGCCCGTCGCGGACGGTGCCACGCTGGTCGGCGCCGAGCAGGTGCACGGGGTGCTGCGGCGCTGGCTCGCGGAGGCCGCGGGCACGGCGGAGCCGACGGATCCAGGTGCGGGGCGGAGGCTGCCGGTGCAGCGGGACGGCGCGGCACGGATCGGGTGAGGCGCCCGCCGTGGGCGATCGGCTGAGGCACCCGCCATGGGCGGGGGAGTGGTGTCGTCGTGCAGTTCCGGGGGTAGGGGGCCCACTCCGGTCGGTATGTGATCGGATGGGCCCGACGTAAGCTCTGTACCTCTTGGAAAGGGAATCGCCGTGGCAACCACGCGCTCCGCACACACCGTCTGGGAAGGCAGCCTGATCGAGGGCAAGGGTCTGGTGACCTTCGACTCCTCCGACATGGGCGACCAGCCCGTGACCTGGGCGTCCCGTGCCGAGGAGGCGAACGGCAAGACCAGCCCCGAGGAGCTGATCGCGGCGGCTCACTCGAGCTGCTTCTCGATGGCGCTCTCGCACGCGCTGGCCGGTGCCGGCACGCCGCCGGAGCGTCTGGTCACGTCCGCCGACGTGACGTTCCAGCCGGGCACTGGCATCACCGGGATCCACCTGACCGTGGAGGGGCAGGTTCCCGGTATGGACACGGCGGCGTTCGTGGCCGCGGCGGAGGAGGCCAAGGCCAACTGCCCGGTGAGCCAGGCTCTGGCGGGTACCACCATCACCCTCACGGCGAAGCTCGCCTGAGCGGCCTTTGGCCGCGATGTCGGCCTGCGCCCCCTGCCCGGGTCCGCCCGGCAGGGGGTGCCCCCTTTTGCCCGGTGGCGATCTGACGGTGTCGTCGTGGTTTCTTGCGCAGTTCCCCGCGCCCCTTTATCCGGGGGTTCGCCTCTCGGGTCACTCTTCCCGCCGCTGTGGTCGTTCGCGCAGTTCCCCGCGCCTCTTGAAGGCGTGGGGTTCGCCTCTCGTGTCGGTCTTCCCGAAACCCGCACGTCGCCACTCGTCCGAAGGGGCAGACGCTGTCGTCCGTGGCCGCCGGGCGGCCGGGGCGTGGACTTTCCGCCGTCGAAGGGGGTATCCGCACAGGAGCAGGGGGCGCCCCCGCGGGGGCGCAGGGACGACGAGGCCGGCCACCCCGTACACGCGGCGCGCCGCAGGCATTCACTTGACAAGAGGGCACTCAAGTTTTGTGCTGGAGGTGGAAGAGTCCCGGGTCGGTGGAAGGGGACGGACATGGCAAGGGCGGTGGGGATCGACCTCGGTACGACCAATTCGGTGGTCGCGGTACTGGAGGCCGGCGAGCCGACGGTGGTGGCGAACGCGGAGGGTGCGCGGACGACGCCGTCCGTGATCGCCTTCGGCAAGAACGGTGACGTGCTGGTGGGCGAGGTGGCCAAGCGCCAGGCGGTCACCAACGTGGACCGCACGGCACGCTCCGTGAAGCGGCACATGGGCGAGGCGGACTGGCGCTTCCCCGGGCAGGGCGACATCGACGGCTCGCGGTTCACCGCGCAGGAGCTGTCCGCGCGAGTCCTCCAGAAGCTGAAGCGGGACACCGAGTCCTACCTCGGCGAGGACGTCACGGACGCGGTGATCACCGTTCCGGCGTACTTCGACGACGCCCAGCGGCAGGCCACCAAGGAGGCCGGGGAGATCGCCGGGCTGAAGGTCCTGCGGATCATCAACGAGCCGACCGCTGCGGCGCTCGCCTACGGCCTGGACCGCGGCGACGAGCAGACCGTGCTCGTCTTCGACCTCGGCGGCGGCACCTTCGACGTCTCGCTGCTGGAGATCGGCGAGGGCGTCATCGAGGTCAAGGCCACCAACGGCGACACCCACCTCGGCGGCGACGACTGGGACCAGCGGGTCGTGGACCACCTGGTGAAGCAGTTCAAGAACGGGTACGGCGTCGACCTGGCGCAGGACAAGATGGCGCTCCAGCGGCTCCGCGAGGCCGCGGAGAAGGCGAAGATCGAGCTCTCCTCGTCCACCGAGACCTCCATCAACCTCCCCTACATCACGGCGTCCGCCGAGGGCCCGCTGCACCTGGACGAGCGGCTCACGCGCGCGCAGTTCCAGGAGCTCACCGCCGACCTGCTCGACCGCACCAAGAAACCCTTCCACCAGGCCGTTGAGGACGCGGGGATCGAGCTGTCGAAGGTCGACCACGTGATCCTCGTCGGCGGCTCCACCCGGATGCCCGCGGTGACAGAGCTCGTCAAGGAGCTGACAGGCAAGGACCCGCACAAGGGCGTCAACCCCGACGAGGTCGTCGCCGTGGGCGCGATCCTCCAGGCCGGGGTGATCCGCGGTGACGTGAAGGACGTGCTGCTGCTCGACGTCACCCCGCTGTCCCTGGGCATCGAGACCAAGGGCGGCATCATGACGAAGCTCATCGAGCGCAACACCACCATCCCCACCAAGCGCTCGGAGATCTTCACCACGGCCGCCGACAACCAGCCGTCCGTGGGCATCCAGGTCTTCCAGGGCGAGCGGGACATCGCCGCCTACAACAAGAAGCTCGGCGTATTCGACCTCACCGGCCTGCCGCCCGCACCCCGGGGAGTGCCGCAGATCGAGGTCACGTTCGACATCGACGCCAACGGAATCATGCACGTCTACGCCAAGGACCTCGCCACCGGGCGCGAGCAGAAGATGACCGTCACGGGCGGCTCCGCGCTGCCGAAGGACGACATCGACCGCATGGTGCGCGACGCCGAGGAGTACGCGGAGGAGGACCGCAGGCGCCGGGAGAGCGCCGAGACCCGCAACCAGGCGGAGCAGCTCGTCTACCAGACGGAGCGGTTCCTCGCGGACAACCCCGACAAGGTGCCCGCCGACACCCGCAGCGAGGTGGAGTCGGCCATCGCGGACGTCAAGCGGCTGCTGGACGGTGACCCCTCCGACACGAATACCGAGCAGCTGCGCACCAGCGCCGAGCGGCTGGCCGCGGTCAGCCAGAAGATGGGCCAGGCCATGTACGCGGGCGGCTCCGGCGCGGAGGGCGCTGCGGGCGGCGCCGGTACCGGGCAGCCGGGGGACGCCGGTGCGGACGGCCGGGGCGAGCGGGCCGGCGGGGACGCGGAGAACGCCGAGGACGTCGTCGACGCGGAGATCGTGGACGACGAGCGGAACGAGCGCGGCGGGGCCGGGGCCGCATGAGGCCGCCTCCGGTGGGCCGCGGACGCCGCGGCCCACCGGTCGTCGGACTGCGGGGGGGGCGCGTCAGGCCACGCGGGAGCGGAGGTAGCCGGCCGTCTCGGGATCGGCGGGCAGCAGCGTCTCGATGGCCAGTTCGGCGACGGTGACGTCCATGGGGGTGTTGAACGTCGCGATCGTCGACACGAACGACAGCACCCGTCCGTCGTGCGCGAGGCGCATCGGCAGGGCGAAGAGCGCCGGCGCGCCCCCGCCGGCCTCTGCCCCGCCCGGTGTCGCGGTGCTCGCCGCGTCGGGCACCGGGTAGCCGGCCACCTCCTCGTACAGCGTGCGGAGGGCCGCCGAGCGGCCGAGGGCGAGCTGGCGCTCCATCTGGGCCAGCAGGTGGCCGCGCCACTCGGGCAGGTTGCGGATGCGCGGGGCGAGGCCCCGGGGGTGCAGGGTCAGGCGCATGGTGTTCACGGGCGGCCTGAGCAGTTCCTCGTCGACGCCGTCCAGCAGCATGGCGACGCCGCCGTTGGCGGCCAGCACGTCGTAGCCGGCGTCCACGACGAGCGCGGGGTACGGCTCGTAGCCCCGCAGCAGCGTCTCGATGCCCGTCTTGAGGGCGGCCAGCGCGGGCGCCTCCAGAGGCGTCTCGGGGAAGCGGGGCGCGTATCCGGCCGCGAGAAGCAGCGCGTTGCGCTCGCGCACCGGTACGTCCAGGTGCTCGGCGAGCCGCAGGACCAGTTCCTCGCTGGGCCGGGAGCGGCCCGTCTCGACGAAGCTGATGTGCCGTGCCGAGGAACCGGCGCGCAGCGCCAGTTCGAGCTGGCTCACCCGCCGGCGCGCACGCCAGCCGCGCAGCAGCGGCCCGAAGGCCCCCGCGGGCGGGGCGGTCCTGGAGCGGGGGGCCGCGGTGGTCATGCAGTGACGGTAGACGACGCGCGGGGCTGGACGGCGGCCTTCCGGCGGTTGCGTCCGGCAGCGCTGTGACAGGCTGGGAGGACCGTCGTCGAGAGGATACGGCCATGGCCGTGGAAGCACTGGCGCAGGAGGACATCGCGGACCGGCTGCACGAGCTGCCCGGCTGGACGCTGGACGGGGACCGGCTGGCCCGGTCCTACCGGCTCGGCTCGCACTTCGCGGCCACCGCGATGGTGGTGCACATCGCCCAGGTGCAGGAGGAGCTGGGCCACCACTCGGAGCTGACGCTCGGCTACAACACCCTCGGCATGACGGTGAACACGCACAGCGTGGGCGGCGCCGTCACGGAGCTGGACTTCCGGCTCGCCCACCGCGTCGAGGAGCTGGCCGCCGTGCACGGCGCCCACTGAGCGCTGAGCGCCGCTGAGCGCCGCACGGGCGCTGCGCGGCCGCCCCTGGCCGCGTCCCGTCCCAAGGTGCCGCCCGCCTGCCTCAGGCGTCCTGTCTCCTGCCCCGGGGCTCGATCCGCACGAAGCGTCCGCGAGGAACCGCTCGACCGTGCCGTCGTCCATCCGGCCCTCGTGGCGGCCCGGTGGCCCGGGCCGCACCCGGTTTTCCGCCGGCCGCCGGGTTCCGCCGAGGGGGACCCGGCGGCCGGACGGGTGCGGTGTCTCAGCCGCCGTTCACGAACTGCTGGGCGAGCTTGTTGCCGAGGGTGACCGCCGCGCTGTGGTTCTCTATCGGGGAGACCTGGGAGTTCTTGAAGAGGATGTACGTCACGCCGGATTCGGCGCCGCCGGTCTCGGGGTCGGGGTCGATGCCGAGCGCGGACGCCGTGGCGTAGGAGGCCTCGCCGATGATGGCGGTGGGGCCGGTGTCGCCGACGACCGCGTACTCGACCTTGTTGTTGTAGATCACGGCGACCACGCCGCCGCCCTTGATGCCGGCGCTCTGGTAGTTCCAGGTGCCGCTGACGCTGGGCACCACCACGTACGGCAGCGAGGAGGCGGTCAGCGGCTGGTCGTTCGAGGTGTGGAAGGCGGTGTCGTCCTGGAACCACGGGTCTGTGTCGCCGTTGCACTGCGAGGTCACCTTGCCGTCGCAGTCGATGTCCATGTCGGCCTTCCAGAAGACCGCGCCGTTCGCGCCGCAGACGGGGATGGTGGCGCTCGTCTCCTCGTCGGTGCGGTACTTGCCGTTGGAGATCTGGCTGCAGTTCTGCACCTTCGCCAGCAGTGCGGAGGCGCTGACCGAGCCTTCCTTCACGCTCGGGGAGGCGTGGCCCGCGGAGTGCGTGGGAGCGGGGCCGGCGAGCGCCGGGAAGGCGGCGGTGGAGAGCAGCGCGGCGCCCGCCGCGGCGGCGAGCGTCAGAGTCCGAGCACGCATGGTGGGGGGGACCCTTCTGTTAGGAAAGTTTCCTTACGGGTTCGCCCAATCTGGCGTGTTGGGCATGAGCGCGTCAAGACTCGGGACGGGCATTGTCCGTACCAATCTCGGGTGCGGGCGAGCACGGAAAGGGCCGCCGCCGCACCAGGGGTGCAGCGGCGGCCCTTCACCGTCAGGGGCGGCTCCTCGGCGCGGGGCCCGCGGCCCTTTCGCGCCGGAGGGCGGCCGCGATCAGGCTCCGAACGTCGCGGGGTTGCCGCCGATGCGGCGGCCCTCGTTGAGCGCGCTGATGGCGGCCATGTCCTCGGTGTCCAGCTCGAAGCTGAAGACGTCGATGTTCTCCCTGATCCGGGAGGGCGTCACCGACTTCGGGATGACGATGTTGCCGACCTGGACGTGCCAGCGGAGCACGACCTGCGCCGGGGTCCTGCCGTGCTTCTGGCCTATCGTGGCGAGCGCGGGCAGGTCGAGCAGGCCCTTGCCCTGGCCCAGCGGTGACCAGGCCTCCGTGGAGATGCCCTGCTCGGCGTGGAACTCACGGGACTCTTGCTGCTGGAACTGCGGGTGCAGCTCGATCTGGTTCACCACGGGGATCACCGAGGTCTCGTCGAGCAACCGCTGGAGATGCTCCGGCAGGAAGTTGGAGACGCCGATCGACTTCGCCCTGCCCTCCGCGTGCAGCTTCTCGAAGGCCTTGTACGTGTCGACGTACTTGTCCCGCGACGGCAGCGGCCAGTGGATCAGGTACAGGTCGACGTAGTCGAGCCCGAGCCTCTCCAGCGAGGCGTCGAAAGCGCGCAGCGTGGAGTCGTACCCGTGATCGGGGTTGGCCAGCTTCGTGGTGACGAAGAGCTCCTCGCGCGGCACGCCGGACTCGGCGATGGCCCGCCCGGTGCCCCTTTCGTTGCCGTAGGCGGCGGCGGTGTCGATGCTGCGGTACCCGGCCTCCAGGGCCGTGGCCACGGCCTTGACGGCCTCGTCGTCGGGCACCTGCCAGACGCCGAAGCCGAGCTGGGGCATCTCGACGCCGTTGTTCAGGATGATCGGGGGAACCTTGCTCACGGACTCTCGATCCTTCGTCGGGTTCGGTTGGACTCCCCTCCTCAACGGCCACACCGCGGCCCCCATTCCTTCAGGCCCGCGCACCTGCGCCGGGGGAGGGGTCCTGGCGCCCGGCGGGGTGCCGCGGGCAGGGCACCCTCACGGCGTCCGGCCCGCGTGCCGGGCCGGACACCGCGATCGGCTCGTGTCAGCCCGGGTACAGCGCTTCGACCTCGGCCGAGTACGCCTGCTCGATGGCCTTGCGCTTCAGCTTCAGGGACGGCGTGAGCAGGCCGTGCTCCTCGGTGAACTGGTGGGCCAGGATCCGGAAGGTGCGGATCGACTCCGCCTGGGACACCAGCGTGTTCGCCGCGACCACGGCGCGCCGGACCTCGGTCTCCAGATCCGGGTCGCGCACCAGCTCCGCCGGGGAGGGGAGCGCCTTGCCCCGCATGCTGAGCCAGTGCTCCACGGCCTCGGTGTCCAGGGTCACCAGGGCGGCGATGTACGGGCGGTCGTTGCCGACCACGATGCACTGCGCGACCAGCGGGTGCTCCCGCACGCGCTCCTCCAGAGAGGAGGGCTGCACGCTCTTGCCGCCGGAGGTGACCAGGATCTCCTTCTTGCGGCCGGTGATGGTGAGGTAGCCGTCCTCGTCGAGCGCGCCCAGGTCGCCGGTGGCCAGCCAGCCCTCGTGCAGCGTCTGGTCGGTCGACTTGGGGTCGTTCAGGTAGCCCTGGAAGACGTGCCGGCCGCGCAGCCACACCTCGCCGTCGTCGGCGATGTGCACCGTGGTGCCCGGGATCGGCTTGCCCACCGTGCCGAAACGGGTCTGCACCGGCGGGTTGGCGGTGGCCGCCGCGCTGCACTCGCTGAGGCCGTAGCCCTCGTAGATGCTGACGCCCGCGCCGGCGAAGAACAGCCCGAGGCGCCGGTCCATGCCCGAGCCGCCGGACATCGCGTGCCGCACCCGGCCGCCCAGCGCGTCCCGCATCTTCGCGTAGACCAGCTTGTCGAAGACCTGGTGCTGCATCCGCAGCGCCGCGCTCGGACCGGGCCCCGTCCGAAAGGCCCTGGCCTCCACCGCGTCCGCGTACCGCACCGCGACCTCGACCGCCTTGTCGAACGGGCCGGCCTTGCCGTCGCGCTCCGCCTTGCGGCGGGCCGCGTTGAAGACCTTCTCGAAGATGTACGGAACGGCCAGGATGAACGTCGGCCGGAACGTCTGGAGGTCGGGCAGCAGGGCCGCCGCGCTCATGTTCGGCTGGTGGGCGAGCTTGATCCCGGTGCGCATCGTCGCCAGCTCCACCATGCGACCGAAGACGTGCGAGAGCGGCAGGAACAGCAGGGTGGCCGCCTCGTCGCTCCCGTTCCGCTTGTTGTGGAACACCGGCTGCCAGTGGTTGCCCATCACGTCCGCCTGGAACATCAGGTTTCCGTGGGTGATCACGCAGCCCTTGGGCCGGCCGGTGGTGCCCGAGGTGTAGATGACGGTCGCGATCGTGTCGGGTGTGACCGCCTGACGGTGGCGGTGCACCACGTCGTCGTCCAGGTGCGCCCCCGACTCGTACAGCTCCTGCACGGCGCCGGCGTTCAGCTGCCACAGCCGGCGCAGCTGCGGCAGCCGGTCTATCACGGAGCCGATCGTCATCGCGTGGTCCTCGTGCTCGACCATCGCCGCGGACACCTGCGCGTCGTGCAGCATCCAGCAGGCCTGCTCGGCCGACGACGTCGGGTAGATGGGCACCACCTGGGCGCCGATCGTCCAGAAGGCGAAGTCGAAGAGCGTCCACTCGTAGCGGGTGCGGCACATGATCGCCACGCGGTCGCCGAACCGGACGCCCTGGGCCAGCAGGCCCTTGGCGAGGGCCAGCACCTCGTCGCGGAATTCCGCGGCCGTCACGTTCGTCCAGTTGCCGGCGTCATCCTTGCGGCCCAGGGCGACACGCTGAGGGTCGCTCTGGGCATGCTCGAAGATGACATCGGCCAGGCCGCCCTTGGGCGGGGACGACAGAATGTCCAGGGGAGGGGAGGTGATCTCGCGCAATGGTGCTCCTTGTGGCGCTCCGCACAGCGCGGGTGACGGTACCCCAACGCGGCCCTGTGCGGGAGGGGTGTCCTTCCCCCCGGACCCGCGGTGTATGCACAGGTCAGCCCGGTCAAATACGATCACAAGGGTAAGGCCGGGGCAGAAATACTTACGACACCGTAGGTTTCGGGCCCCTAATCTCCACTGAATCTGTACCGGCTTGTCACGGCCGGGCCATGCAGGTTCAAGATCGTTGGCCGGCCGGGTGGCCAGGCGCGGAGCGCGTGCGGGGCGGGCGCGGGGCGGGTACGGGGTGCGGCGGCCAGCCGTGGCCGCCTGCGCCGGAGAATCGGCACACCCGGCCCCTGCCGCGGGCACAGCCTCCTTATCGCACTCTCCTGTGCAACCGGTCCCCACCCGACAGGATCGCCGCCGCCAGCGCGTCCGCCGCGCCCTGGGCGGAGCCGGGCCTGCGGCCGTGCAGCAGGACGAAGTCGACCTCCCCGAGGTCCGGCAGGCCCGCACGGTCAGGGACCAGGGCGAGGCCGGGCGGGACCAGCCCGCGGGAGTGTGCCATCACGCCCAGTCCGGCGCGGGCCGCGGCGATGAGCCCGTTCAGGCTGCCGCTCGTGCACGCGATCCGCCACGGCCGGCCCTCCCGCTCCAGCGCCTCGAGCGCCCGGGCCCGGGTGATGCCGGGGGGCGGGTAGACGATGAGGGGTACCGGGCGGTCCGGGTCGAGGCGCAGCCGCTCGGCGCCGATCCACACCAGCCGGTCGTGCCAGACGGTCTCCCCGCGCGGTCCGTGCGGGCGCCGCTTGGCCAGCACCAGGTCCAGCTTGCCCGCCGCCAGCTGCTCGTGCAGCGTGCCCGAGAGTTCCACCGTCAGCTCCAGGTCGACATCGGGGTGGTCGTGCCGGAACGCCTCGAGGATGTCCGTGAGCCGGGTGAGCACGAAGTCCTCCGACGCCCCGAAGCGCAGCCGGCCGCGCAGCCGGGTGCCCGTGAAGAACGCCGCCGCCTGGTCGTGCACCTCCAGGATGCGGCGGGCGAAGCCGAGCATCGCCTCGCCGTCCTCGGTCAGTTCCACCGCGTGCGTGTCCCTGAGGAAGAGCTGCCGTCCGGCGGCCGCCTCCAGGCGCCGCACGTGCTGGCTGACGGTGGACTGCCGCAACCCCAGCCGCCGGGCGGCGCGGGTGAAGCTGAGGGTCTGGGCCACGGCCAGGAAGGTACGAAGCTGCGAGGGGTCGTACACGGGACGACCTTAGAGCGTCCGCCCCGGTCAGGGTGATCGGGGTCCGCTCGGCAGGCTGCTGCCGTGACGGGGGCCACCCCTCCCGGCCGGAGGCGACCCGCGGGGCACCCGCAGGGACGGATATCATGTTCAGCGATCGCAGTCAGTTCTGTATGCCGGATTCCCGATCACCATGATCTGGAGGACGATGGCGAGGGCACTTCCGCGCCGGAACGGCGGGGGCAGTGCCCTGTACGAGCGGCCGGGAACACCACACGGCCGTGCACCACCTTTCGAGTACGAGGAGCGCATGCCCAAGCGCCTGACCTGGCCCTCCTGGATGCCGGTCGACCCCTACATCCTGCTGTTGCTCGCCACCGTCGGCCTCGCCGCGCTGTTGCCGGCCCGCGGCGCCGCGGCGGACGGCGCCTCCTTCGCCTCCACGGCCGCGGTGGGACTGCTGTTCTTCCTCTACGGAGCGCGCCTGTCCACCCGGGAGGCGCTGCGCGGCCTGGCCCACTGGCGGCTCCATGTCACCGTGCTGGCCTGCACGTTCGTGCTCTTCCCGGTGCTCGGCCTGGCCGCCCGCGGGCTGGTGCCGTACGTCCTCACCCCGGCCCTGTACAGCGGTTTCCTCTTCCTGACGCTGGTTCCGTCCACGATCCAGTCATCGATCGCCTTCACCTCGATCGCCCGCGGAAACGTCCCTGCGGCGATCTGCGCCGGCTCCTTCTCCTCGCTGGCCGGCATCGTCGTCACCCCGGTGCTCGCCGCCATGCTGCTGCACGGCGGCGGCTCCGCAGGGTTCTCCGGATCGGCGCTGGTGCAGATCGTGGTGCAGCTCCTGGTGCCGTTCGTGGCGGGTCAGCTGCTGCGCCGCTGGACCGGCGGGTTCATAGCGCGGCACAAGCGCCTCCTCGGCCTGGTGGACCGCGGCTCCATCCTGCTCGTCGTCTACTCGGCGTTCAGCGAGGGCATGGTGCGCGGCATCTGGCACCAGGTCACCGTCGTGCGGCTGCTGGCGCTGCTGGGCGTGGAGGCGGTGCTGCTCGCCGTGATGCTGGCCGCCACCTGGTACGGCAGCCGGCGGCTCGGCTTCGACCGGGCCGACCGGATCGCGATCCAGTTCGCCGGCTCGAAGAAGTCCCTGGCGTCCGGCCTGCCGATGGCCAGCGTGCTGTTCGGCGCCCAGGCCTCGCTGGCGGTGCTGCCGCTGATGCTCTTCCACCAGATGCAGCTCATGGTCTGCGCCGTCATCGCCCGGCGGCGTGCCCAGGACACCCAGGACACGGGGCTCCCCGTTTCCGGCCGCCCGGCGGACGCGGCGCGGGACGCCGGCGAACCGGTGCCCGAACGCCAGGTGTCCCGGGGCTCGGCTTCGAGCCCCGGGACACCGGACGGGCGGCGCAGCGTCAGTGCCGGCCGCTGACGCGGTCCATGGGAAGCGACAGCACCAGGTTGTGGTCCCACGGTCCGTGGGCGCCCCTCGCCGGCTGGTTGCCGTCGAGCGACGTCATCTGGGTGTCGGTGAGGCCCTTCGACCACACCCGCACGTCGTCGATCGCGCCGGTGTAGAAGGCCCTGCTGTCCATCCGCTGGCCGATGTGCACGCCGAACGGTGAGTTGCGGCTCACCGAGCCCGGCACGTCGGGCCCGCTGGAGACGGTGAGGTCCACCGCCATGGTCAGCTTCCCGCCGCTGCGGCGCAGCGCCAGGTGGTGCCAGTGCCCGTCGTTGTACGCGCCGGTGACGCGGACGGACGCCGACGCCGGCGGGTGCGCGCCGTCACGGGTCGTCATGAGCCCCGTGATCCGGTTCGAGGCGGGCTCCGCACGCAGCCACACCTGCGGCTGGGTATCCCCTATGCCGCCCATCCACAGCAGCGGCTGCTCCCCGGTGGTGGCGGTGTAGCGGAACCACAGGGACGCCGTGAAGTCCCCGGTGCCGAGGCGCAGGTTCTCACGGAACGGCAGCCGTACGGCGTCGTCCTTGCCGTCGAAGGACATCGCGCCGCCGAGCACCCCGTCCGTCGTCCGCGCGCCGCCCAGCACGTTCGCGGGCGGCTCGCCGGGCGCGTTGTCCGCGGTGATCGGGTAGGCACCCTGGCGCGGGGCCAGCCAGTCCTGCGTGAAGCGGGCGAACCGGATCTCGTCCCGGGCGTCCACCGCGCCGCCCTCGTAGAGCAGGCCGACGGTGCCGTCCCGCGCCTGGACGAGGTCGGAGTAGCCGGACCAGTCGGTGGTGACGACGGTGCCGCGGTCCACACCGTCCCAGGTGCGGCCGCCGTCCCAGGACGAGCGGACCATCATCGTCCTGCGCCGGTCGGGGTCGGCCGGTGCCGACATCAGCATGTGGTCATGGCCCAGGTTCAGGATCGAGCCCTGCACCATCGGGGTGTACAGGTCGGGCAGGGCGTGGAAGGGCGCCTCGAAGCTGCTGCCGCCGTCCTTGCTGACCGCCTGCGTGCGGTGGCCGAGGTCCATGCCGTCCTGCTCGCGGCCGTTGACGTAGACCTGGCCGTCGCTCCGCTCGGCGACCGTCATTTCCGACGGTTTCTGGCGGAACGTTCCATCTTGTGCTATCGGCCACGAGTCGTGAGCGCCGATCTTCCAGTGGTCCCCGCCGTCGTCGCTGACGATGAGCGCGGCGTTGTTGGCGGCGACCCGGGTGCCGTCCCAGGTCTCGGTGTTGACGGCGAAGACCAGGCGCCCGCGGTGGTCGCCGTGGGTGAGCTGGATGCCGTGCACCGGACCCGTCGCGTACCAGGAGTTCCACGTGGGCGGCAGGATCTCGTCGCTGAGGTCGCGCGGCTGCGACCAGGTGACACCGTCGTCGTCGCTGTACTGCATGTGCGGGGTGCGGTCGCAGGGGACGTCGCAGCTCTTGCCGTCCGTGCGGCCGGGGTTGTACGTCTCCGCCAGCAGGATGCGGCCGGTCTCGCGGTCCACGATCGGCGCGGGGTTGCCGTGGGTGTCGCCCCCGCCGTGGTTGACCACGGTCAGCGGGCTCCAGGTACGGCCGTCGTCGCTGGAGCGCTTGACGACGATGTCTATGTCGCCCGCGTCGCCGCAGTCGTGCACCCGGCCCTCGGCGAAGGCAAGGAGCGTGCCTGCGGCGGTGCGGACGATGGCGGGGATCCGGAAGCACGCGTAGCCCGGATCCTGGGAAGCCTTGAAGAGAACCTGCTGTGAGAAGCCCGCGGTGGGCGTGTCGGCCTCGGCCCTGCCGGTGGCCGGGGGAGCGGCCAGCGCGAAGGCCGCGGCGAGCGCAAGCGCGAGAAGTGCGAGCGTTCTTACGGGGCGGGCGGCTCCGCGGGCCCGTGAGGCCCGGGGTGCGCCCTTGCCGCCCTTGGCTCTGGAGCGGGCGCGAAGGTGTGACGGCATGGCGAGACCTGCCCTTCATGGCGTCTGGACATCTGGACATCCCACGTCCGACGTTCAATGTCTCAAACGCTACGTGCGTCTGCGCGCGGCCGACAAGAAGCGTGCGGCGTCGAAGTGCGCCGTACAGCACCCGTGTTGGCGCGGGAGGCGCCTGGTGACGCCGCCACAGGGATGCCGCCGCCCAGGTGATGGCTGCCCGCCAACCGGTACCTAAAAGCGCGTCGGATCCGGCGGGGCGCACACCGCCGACAGCACGGGGGCCACCGCGCCGAAATTGCTCACCCTTCCAACGGCCGTTCGGGGGCCCCGGCGTCCTTCCGTACCGGATTCACCGGTCCCACGGGACCCACCGGACTCCCCGGCCTCACCGGACTCAGCGCCTCACCGGACCTCGCCGCTGGGCGGAACGGCCCGGCGGGCCCAGGGGCGCTCCCCGCGGTGAGCGGGACCCGGCCGGCGCAGGGGGCGCTCCCCGCCGGCCGGGATCCCGCCGTCGTGTCCGCGGGAAGGGGGGTCAGCCCTGGGCGGCCGCGGCCTGCAGGGCGATCCGGTGCTCGCCCGCGTACACGTTCATGGACGACCCGCGCAGGAAGCCGACCAGCGTCAGGCCCGCCTCCTCGGCCAGGTCGACGGCGAGTGACGACGGCGCGGAGACCGCCGCCAGGACCGGGATGCCCGCCATCACGGCCTTCTGCGCGAGTTCGAAGGAGGCTCGCCCGGAGACGAGCAGGACCGTGCGCGCCAGCGGGAGCCGGCCGCTCGTCAGGGCCCGGCCCACCAGCTTGTCGACGGCGTTGTGCCGCCCGACGTCCTCGCGGACGTCGAGCAGCTCGCCCTCGGGCGTGAACAGCGCCGCGGCGTGCAGCCCCCCGGTCCGGTCGAAGACGCGCTGGGCGGCACGGAGCCGGTCGGGCAGGTCCGCCAGCAGGTCCGGTTCGAGCACGACCGGCGGCGCGCCGCCGGCCGTGTCGTCGATGGGGAAGCGGGCGGTCGTGCGCACCGCGTCGAGACTGGCCTTCCCGCACAGGCCGCACGACGAGGTGGTGTAGACGTTGCGCTCCAGGGTGATGTCGGGGAGCTGCACACCGGGGGTGGTCACCACGTCTACGACGTTGTAGGTGTTGCTGCCGTCGACGGTCGCCCCGGCGCAGTAGACGATGTTCATCAGGTCGTCCGCCGAGGCCAGCACCCCCTCGCTCACCAGGAAGCCCGCCGCGAGCGCGAAGTCGTCGCCCGGGGTGCGCATGGTGATGGCCAGGGGTTTGCCGTTCAGCCGGATCTCCAGTGGCTCCTCGGCGACGAGGGTGTCCGGGCGCCTTGCGATCTGCCCGTCCCGGACGCGGATGACGCGGCGTCGTTCGGTGACTCGTCCCATGGTGTGCTCATTCCCGGTTCTGTACGTGCTGGTAGCCGAAGCGGCCCTTGATGCAGAGGTTGCCGTGGGTCACGGGGTTGTCGTGCGGAGAGGTGACCTTCACGATCTCATTGTCCTGCACATGAAGCGTGAGGTTGCACCCCACACCGCAGTAGGCGCACACCGTGGTCGTCTCGGACTGCTTCGACTCGTCCCAGGTGCCCGCCGCGCGCATGTCGAACTCGCTCTTGAAGCTGAGCGCGCCGGTCGGGCAGACCTCGATGCAGTTGCCGCAGTACACGCACGCCGAGTCGGTGAGCGGCGCGTCGTGCTCCACCGCGATCCGGGCGTCGAAGCCGCGGCCGGCGACGGAGATGGCGAAGGTGTTCTGCCACTGGTCGCCGCAGGCGTCCACGCACTTGTAGCACAGGATGCACTTGTCGTAGTCCCGGACGTAGAGGTCGTTGTCGACCTTGGGCTCCTCGTTCAGGCGCGCCGCCTGAGGCCCGAAGCGGTCCGGTTTCGCGTCGTACTCCTTGAGCCATTCGGCCGCCCTGGGGGTGGTCGAGAGGTCGACGGAGGACGCCAGCAGCTCCAGGACGATCTTCCTGCTGTGCCGGGCCCGCTCGGTGTCCGTGTGCACCGTCATCCCGGCCTCGGCCCGCCGCGAGCAGGCCGGCACGAGGGTGCGGGAGCCCTCCACCTCGACCATGCACACCCGGCAGGCGTTCTTCGGGGTGAGCGTGTCGCCCTGGCAGAGGGTCGGGATGTCCTTGCCCTGGGCCCGGCAGGCGTCCAGGATCGTGGACCCCTCCGGCACCCGCACCGGCTCGTCGTCGATGGTGAACTCAAGCAGCCGGCGCGGCGGGGCGAGCGGCACCGCCGTGCTGTGGCGGGCGGCCGGTGCGCCGCCCCGTACGGGGCTCTCTGCGGTGGTCATGCGTACGCTCCCAGACGGTCGATGGCTGACTCGACGGCGTTCCACGCGGTCTGCCCGAGACCGCAGATGGAGGCGTCCCGCATGGCGCGGCCCACCTCGCGAAGCAGGGCGATGTCGTCCTCGGCCTCGGCCCCGGCGCGTTCCAGGAGGCGGGTCAGGGCCTCCTCCTGGCGGACCGTGCCGACCCGGCACGGCACGCACTGGCCGCACGACTCGTCCCGGAAGAACTCCGCGATCCTCAGCAGGATGCGCGGCAGGGGCACCGTGTCGTCCAGCGCGAGCACCACTCCCGAGCCCAGGGTGGTGCCGGCCTCGCGGGTGCCCTCGAAGGTCAGCGGGATGTCCAGCTCGTCGGCCCGCACGAAGCCGCCCGCCGCGCCGCCCAGCAGCACCGCGCGCAGCTTCTCGGGCGGCCCGGCCAGCTCCAGCAGCTCGCCGAGCGTCGCCCCGAACGGCAGCTCGTAGATGCCGGGGCGCGCCACGGAGCCCGAGACGCAGAACAGCTTGGGCCCGGTCGACTTCTGAGTGCCGATCGCCGCGTACGCCTGGGCGCCCATGGTCAGGATGGGCAGGACGTTGACCAGCGTCTCGACGTTGTTCTCCGCCGTCGGCTTGCCGAACAGGCCCTTCTCGACGGGGAACGGGGGCTTGGAGCGCGGCTCGCCGCGGAAGCCCTCGATCGAGTTGAACAGCGCCGTCTCCTCGCCGCAGATGTAGGCGCCGGCGCCGCGCCGTATCTCGATGTCGAAGGCGTAGCCCTGCCCCATCACGTCGTCGCCCAGCAGGCCCCGGGAGCGCGCCTGCGCGATGGCGTGCTCCAGGCGGGCCAGCGCGCGCGGGTACTCGCCGCGCAGGTACAGGTAGCCGTGGTGCGCGCCGACCGCGTAGCCGGCGATGGTCATGGACTCGATCAGGGAGTACGGGTCTCCCTCCATGATCACCCGGTCCTTGAAGGTGCCGGGCTCGGACTCGTCCGCGTTGCAGACCACGTAGTGCGGGTGGTCCGGCTGGGAGGCCGTCGCCTGCCACTTGCGGCCGGTGGGGAAGGCGGCGCCGCCCCTGCCGACCAGGCCGGCGTCGGTCACCTCGCGGATCACCTGGGCGGGCCCGATGTCGAAGGCCCGGCGCAGCGCCGTGTAGCCGCCCTCGGCCCGGTAGTCGTCGAGCGAGGCAGGGTCCACCACGCCGACCCTGGACAGCAGCACGAGCGAGGGGTCGCCGGCCTGCGGCACGGCGAGCGAGGCCGGGGGCTCCTCGTCCGCCGAGTCGGGGGAGGTGGCGGCGAGCACGGCGGACTCCACGGTCGCGGGTGCGGCGACCGCCGTGCGCACCGGGTCCCCGGCGCGCACGGCGAGCGCCGCCGGCGCCCGCTCGCACAGCCCGAGGCAGGGGCTCCGCTCGATGTGCACGCCGCTGCCGGCACCGAGCCGCTGCTCGATCCCGGCGCACACCTCGGCGGCGCCGTGTGCGGCGCACGCCAGGTCGGTGCAGACGTGCAGCACGGTCGCGGGGCGCGGCCGCACCGAGAACATCGCGTAGAACGTGGCCACGCCGTACGCCTCCGCCGGCGGCACCGTCAGCCGCCGGCAGAGGTAGTCCAGCGCGCCGTCGCTGATCCACCCGACGCGGTCGTTGATGGCGTGCAGCCCCGGCAACAGCAGATCGCGCCGGTCCCGTGCCGGGCGCCCCCCGCGTGCCCAGCGCAGATCGTCCGCCGAGCGGTCCACCCACTCGCCGGCGGGCGCCTCCCAGGCCGACTCGGGCGGGCCGAGCAGCGCGTCGACCGCGGCCCGCTCCTCGTCGGTCGGCTTGCTGTCACCGAAGTGCAGATCCATGACCCTGCCTCACCTGCCCCTACCTGAGTGCCGCGACGGGCAGCTTGTCGATTCGGATGGCCGCGGCCTTGAACTCGGCCGTCCCCGCGATCGGGTCGTTCGCCTCGATCGTGAGCGTGTTGGTGTCCACCTCGTCGGGGAAGTGCATGGTCATGAAGACCAGACCGGGCCGCAGGCCCGCGTCGATCCACACGGGTGCCCGCACCGAGCCGCGCCGCGAGCTCACCTGGACCTCCTCGCCGGCCACCACCCCGAACCGCTCGGCGTCCTCCGGGCAGAGCTCGACGTACTCGCCGCGGCGCAGCGGCGAGGCGAACGAGCCGCTCTGCACACCGGTGTTGTACGAGTCGAGCCGGCGCCCGGTCGTCAGCCGGAGCGGGAACTCCTCGTCGGTGAGGTCCACCGGCGGGTCGTGCTGCACGAGGCCGAACGGCGCCAGGCGGCCGCGGCGCGCCGGGTCGGGGTCCCAGAGCCTGCCGTGCAGGTACGACGGCTCCAGCTCGTCCATGTCCGGACAGGGCCACTGGATGCCCTGGTTCTCCTCCAGGCGCTCGTACGTCATGCCGTAGTGCATCGGCGAGACGGACCTGAGCTCGTCCCAGACGGCCTGGGAGTCCGCGTACTTCCAGTCGTGGCCGAGGCGGGCGGCGATGTCGCACATGATGTCGATGTCCTCGCGCGCCTCACCGGGCGGCGTGACCGCCTTGCGCACGCGCTGCACCCTGCGCTCGCTGTTGGTGGTGGTGCCGTCGGTCTCCGCCCAGCCGGCGGTGGCGGGCAGCACCACGTGGGCGAGCTCGGCCGTCTTGGTGAGGAAGATGTCCTGCACCACCAGGAAGTCCAGCGCGGACAGCCGCCGGATCGCCTGGTCGGTGTCGGCCTCGGACTGCGCCGGGTTCTCGCCGATGCAGTAGACGGCCTTGAGCGAGCGGTCCTCCATGGCCTCGAACATCTTGGTGAGGTTCAGGCCGTAGTGCGGCTTCAGCGTGGTGCCCCAGGCCGTCTCGAAGCGCTGCCGGGTCTGAGGGTCGAGGACGTCCTGGAAGCCGGGCAGCCGGTCGGGGATCGCCCCCATGTCGCCGCCGCCCTGCACGTTGTTCTGCCCGCGCAGCGGCTGGAGACCGGAGCCGTAGCGTCCGACGTGGCCGGTGAGCAGGCAGAGGTTGATCAGCGCGCGGACGTTGTCGGTGCCGTTGTGGTGCTCGGTGATGCCGAGGGTCCAGCAGAGCTGGGCCCGCTCGGCGCGCGCGTAGGCGTGCGCCAGGTCCCGGATCGCCTCGGCCGGCACCCCGGTGACCTTCTCGGCGAGCGAGAGGGTCCAGGGCTCCACCAGCTTCTTGTAGTCCTCGAAGCCGCTGGTGGCGCGCTCGATGAAGGCGGTGTTGGCGAGGCCGGCGTGGATGATCTCACGGCCGATGGCGTGCGCCATCGCGATGTCCGTGCCCACGTTGAGGCCGAGCCAGTGCTCCGCCCACTGCGCCGTGGAGGTGCGCCGCGGGTCCACCGCGTACATCCGCGCGCCGTTCCTGATGCCCTTCAGCACGTGCTGGAAGAAGATCGGGTGGGCGAAGCGGGCGTTGGAGCCCCACGTCACGATCAGGTCGGTGTGCTCGATCTCCTCGTACGAGGAGGTGCCGCCGCCGGATCCGAACGCCGCCGCGAGGCCGGCCACGCTCGGGGCGTGGCAGGTGCGGTTGCACGAGTCGACGTTGTGCGTGCCCATCACCACCCGGGCGAACTTCTGCGCCACGTAGTTCATCTCGTTGGTGGCGCGGGCGCACGCGAACATGCCGAAGGCGCCGCGGTGCGCGGACAGCCCCTCGGCGACCCTGGTCAGCGCCTCTTCCCAGGTGGCGCGCCGGAAGGGCTCGTCACGCGAGTCGCGTACCAGGGGGTGGGTGAGACGGGGATACGTACGCGGGGAGGCATCGCGCTTGGCCGCCCTGCTGCTCGGGCCCGTGGGGCCCTTCGTGCTGTTCATGCCGCGCTCCTCATGCGGTCTGCCAGCAGATCCGATATCGCGTGGACCGTACGGAGCGTCGGCACCGGAACCCCGGTGATCTCCGCAAGTTCCACGACGGCCGCCAGCAGCACGTCGAGTTCGAGCGGTTTTCCGCGCTCCAGGTCCTGGAGGGTGGAGGTGCGGTGGTCTCCGACGCGCTCCGCGCCGGCCAGCCGCTTTTCGACGGAGATGCCGGGACGGCAGCCGAGTGCCTCGGCCACCGAGAGCGTCTCGGTCATCATTATTTCGATGACACGGCGCGTGCCGCCGTGCAGGCACATCTGACGCATCGTCGCACGGGAGAGCGCGCTGATCGGGTTGAAGGAGATATTGCCCAGCAACTTGATCCATATGTCACTGCGCAACTCTTCTTCCACCGGGCACTTGAGCCCGCCCGCGCGCATGGCCTCACTGAAGGCCGTGCAGCGCGGCGAGAGCGAGCGGTCCGGTTCTCCGACGGAGAACCGGGTGCCCTCCAGGTGCCGGACCACGCCCGGCTCCTGGAGCTCCGTTGCGGCGTACACGACGCAGCCGATGGCGCGTTCCGGGGCGAGCACGGCGCTGACCGCACCGCCCGGGTCGACGCTCTCGATGCGTGTGCCGTCGTGGGGACCGCCGTGCCGGTGGAAGTACCACCAGGGGATGCCGTTCTGAGCGGCGATCACCGCGGTCCGCTCGTTGAGAAGGGGCTCGATCAGCGGCCCGCACGCCGCGTACGAGTTGGCCTTCAGACCGAGGAAGACGTAGTCGACCGGGCCGATCTCGGCCGGGTCGTCGGTTGCGTGGGCGCGTGCGGAGAAGTCGCCGCGAGGGCTGAGTACCCGCACGCCGTGCTGCCTCATGGCCGCCAGATGCGGTCCACGGGCGACGAGGTGCACGTCGGCGCCTGCTCTGTGCAGGGCGGCTCCGACGTAGGCGCCGATCGCACCGGCGCCGAGAACTGCGACTTTCACGTGGGGCGCTCCGTTCGGTTGAGGGGACCGAGGGGATGTGTCCCGACGAGGGAGATGAAGCCGGTCCGAGCCGGTCTTCCACTGTGTCGACGAAATATTGTCTACAGTATGGAACTACCCTCATCAAGGGTTCGCGCATGGACGGGGCCGGTCTTGACAGAGTCATTGCTTAGCGTCGAAGTTCCTGTGCATACAGCACGCTGTTTCTGTGTGACGCCTTCCCAAGCTCTCCGCGCCTTCCTATCGTTCCGATCATGAGCACCCCCTCCCGTCCCTCTTCTCCGCCCGCCGCGGCGGCGCAGGACCCAGCGCAAACCCGGCCGGGCGGGCCCGTGGCCCCCGTGGGCTGGAGCCGCTGGCTCGTGCCCCCCGCCGCGCTGGCCGTCCACCTCTCCATCGGGCAGGCCTACGCCTGGAGCGTCTTCAAGCCCCCGTTGGAGTCGGCTCTCCATCTGAGCGGCACCCAGAGCGCGTTGCCCTTCCAGCTCGGCATCGTGATGCTCGGGCTCTCCGCCGCCTTCGGCGGAACCCTGGTGGAGCGCAAGGGGCCGCGCTGGGCCATGACCGTCGCCCTCATCGCGTTCTCCGCCGGCTTCCTGATCTCCGCGCTCGGTGCCGCCACGAGCCAGTACTGGCTGATCGTGTTCGGCTACGGCTTCGTGGGCGGCATCGGCCTGGGCATCGGTTACATCTCCCCGGTCTCCACGCTCATCAAGTGGTTCCCCGACCGGCCCGGGATGGCCACCGGCATCGCCATCATGGGCTTCGGCGGCGGCGCGCTGATCGCCTCGCCCTGGTCCGCGCAGATGCTGGAGTCCTTCGGCAGCGACCACTCCGGGATCGCGATGGCCTTCCTGGTGCACGGGCTCGTCTACGCCGTCTTCATGACGCTCGGCGTGCTGCTGATCCGCCTGCCGCGGTCCGCCGAGGACGGTGGCCCGAAGGCGGGCCCCGCGTCCGTGACGGGCGTTCAGGTCTCCGCCGCGAGCGCGCTGCGCACCCCGCAGTTCTGGTGCCTGTGGGTCGTCCTGTGCATGAACGTCACGGCAGGGATCGGCATCCTGGAGAAGGCCGCCCCGATGATCACGGACTTCTTCGCGGACAGCAGCGCACCGGTCTCGGCCTCCGCCGCCGCGGGCTTCGTGGCCCTGCTCTCGGCCGCCAACATGACCGGCCGGTTCGTCTGGTCCACGGTCTCCGACCTCATCGGCCGCAAGAACATCTACCGCTTCTACCTCGGTGTGGGCGCGCTGATGTACCTGCTGATCGTGGAGTTCGGCGACTCGGCCAAGCCGCTGTTCGTGCTCTGCGCCGCGGTGATCCTCTCCTTCTACGGAGGCGGCTTCTCCACGCTGCCCGCCTACCTCAAGGACCTCTTCGGCACCTACCAGGTGGGCGCCATCCACGGGCGGCTGCTGACGGCGTGGTCCCTGGCGGGCGTGCTCGGCCCCTTCATCGTCAACTGGGTGGCCGACGACCAGAAGGACGCCGGCAAGCACGGCTCGGGCCTCTACAGCGTCTCCCTGGTCATCATGATCGGGCTGCTGGTCGTGGGCTTCGTGGCCAACGAGCTGATCCGGCCCGTGCATCCGCGCCACCATCTGGCCACCGATGCCGGTGGCGTTGAGGGTTCCGATGATTCCGCCGAGCGAAAGGCCGCCGCCGATGCCGACCCCGCAGCCTGAGTCCGCGCCGAGCCCGGCGGTGCAGCAGCCGGGCGACGCCGCAGCGGCGCCCGACCGGCGCTGGCTGATCCTGATCTCCTGGCTCTGGGTGGGCCTGCCGCTCATCTACGGGATCTACGAACTCGTCCAGAAAGCAGCTCAGCTCTTCACCGACTGAGCCTCCATCCGCCGGCGACAACGTCCCGGTAACCACCGATTCGACCGGCGGGGCGCGGCTGCCCCGCCGGTCGTCGGTGTGATGAGGCCAACTCTTGTTCGGTCGATCAATGGCCACATTGGAAGGCAAAGAAACGGTAGACTGTAGACGATAGCCAATCCAGTCTGGCTTTCCGTCCCAGGAGGGGGACCGTGATGCTGTCCACAGGACTGCCCCAAGGGGCGGTACCCAAGCTAGAGCGCCCCGGCCCGTTGCGCGAACGGGTCTACGAGGCTCTGCTCGAACTCATCACCACCCGCTCCCTGCGGCCCGGCCAGCACCTCGTCGAGAGCGAGCTCGCCGGACACCTCGGCGTCTCGCGCCAGCCGGTCCGCGAGGCGCTCCAGCGGCTGAACACCGAGGGCTGGGTCGACCTGCGCCCCGCCCAGGGCGCGTTCGTGCACGAGCCCACGGAGGACGAGGCCGACCAGCTCCTGACGGTCCGTACGCTCCTGGAGGCCGAGGCCGCCCGGCTGGCCGCGGTGAACTCCGACGCGGCGGGCATCGCCGTCCTGGAGGAGCTGTGCGCCCGCGGCGAGCAGGCCGTGGCCGACGGCGACGTCGAACTGGTCGTGGCGACCAACGCCACCTTCCACCACGAGGTCATGGAGATGGCGGGCAACCCCGTCCTCGCCGAGCTGGCCGGGCAGGTCGACCGCCGGGTCCGCTGGTACTACACACCGGTCGCCCGGCAGCGCGGCAAGCAGTCCTGGATCGAGCACCGCCAGCTGATCGCGGCGATCGCCGCCCATGACGAGCCCCGCGCCACCGAGGTCATGCGCACCCACACGGAGCACACGCGCCGGACCTACCACCAGCGCAACACCGCTTCCTGAGCACCGGCGCGACAGCGCCTCCAGAGCCCACGTCACCCTGACGCGTCCGGACACTGACGCGTCCCGCCCCGCCGGCGGCGCGTCACCCGCCTGCCTCCGACGGGGTGTAGGGGGTCTTCGAGGTGTGCAGGCCCAGCTTCCGGATGACGCGGGGCAGGTCGTCCGGGGCCGCCGCCAGCCGGACCGGCTCGCCCGCGTCGTCGAGTTCGGCCACCTGCCAGCCCCTGGGGACCGTGTCGCCGTCGTCGCCCCGCACGCGCCGCATGCCCGTGACGGTGAGCCGCTCCACCGGGATCCGTCTCGCCGCGAACCGGCCCGGGCCACAGTGGGGTACCACCGCGGGCGGCTCGTCGCCGAAGACGATGTGGGTACCGAAGGCGTTCGGGTTGTAGTCGGTCGGGTCCAGGAAGCGGGCGGGCAGGAACACGTCCCCGCCGCTCGTCCCCTCGCGGTTGCGCTGCTCGCCGCTGAGCTCCTTGCCGCTGAGTTCCTTGCCGTTCCCCGTCCCGGCGGACCCTCCCGGCCGCCCGGCCCCTCGGGCCTCACCCGGCGCACGGACGCGCGTGGCGCGCCAGGCCCAGGTGAAGAGGAACAGCGTGGCCAGCACGCCCCCGGCCCCCCACGCGATCGCCACCGGGGAGGAGACCAGGGTCGTGGGGTGGAGGTAGCAGAGCGGCACCAGCCACAGCGCCGTGCCGGCGAGGGCGCCCGCGAACGGCAGGGCCGACGGGAGGACCTCGTCGTCAGGCAGCCGGCGCCCTCGCCGGCGCATCAGCACCACGGCACCGGGGTAGCCGGCCGCCAGGACGCACACGGCCGCGACGGCAGCCACGCTTCCGGCGCCGGCGAAGTGCGCGCGATACATGAAGCGTTCCGAGGAGACCACCTCCACCTGGTGGCGCCAGACGGTCAGTTCGACGTGGTCACCGGGCCGGAACCCCTGCGCGCCGTCCGAGGAGACCGACATCCGGTGCATCGGGCTGCCCTCGGCGAAGTACAGATAGCTGGGCCGCTTGCCGGTGCCGACCTCGGTCCGCGCGATCACGGCCGGCACGGTGGTCAGGCACTCGGCCCGCTGCGCCGCGGGCGTCTTCGCGGTGCACGGGGCGGCGGCGCGCCACGCCCGCTGCTCGGCGCCGGCGACCGGCACGAACCACGCCGCGAGGCCCGCGGCTGCGAGCAGCAGCACGCACGCGAGAAGCCATCCGGTCGTGCCGCGCCCCGCGGAGCGCAGGGAGATGACGGGGAGGTGGTCCGACTCCGGGGCGCCGTAGCGGCGGTGCAGCGCGCGGAGCGCCTCCAAGTTCGCGTCGAAGCCCGGCTTGTCGCCGGAGGACCCGCTCACCGGCAGCGGCAGGCGCCGCCTGCGTCCGTCACGCAGTACCACCACGGCGCGGTGGATGTCCGCGAAGCGCCCGCGCTGGAGGTGGACCGCGAGGTCGGCGATGTCGCGCCACGGCGTGCTCCGGCGGCGCAGCAGCGTCCGGGAGTGCACGCCGTACGCGTCGGCGCTCACTCGGGCCCTGCCTGCGTAGAGCCCGAGGACGCCCACCAGGAAGCACACGACACCCGCCAGAGCGACCAGCAGGCCCGCTCCCGCCCGGGCGCCCGCGAACGCGATCCCGCAGGCCACGCCCAGCGCGGCCATGACCGCCCCTGCGGTCCCGAGTCCGACCGGGAGCCACAGGGGCTGCCGTCTGCGGGGGGAGCACGTCACTTCCGAAGCATCTGTCATGAACGAAGCTTGCCACCAGCGGACTTCCCGTGCGAGACCGGTGGGCGGCGAGCTGTCCACCGTGACCGGCCGCCCCGGTAGCCGGCGCGTGGCGCACCGATTCCGGACCCCGGCAGCGGTCCACCGGCCTCCGCTTTGTCCACTGACTGGAGAAAGTGAGGGGTAATTCGTGCTCAAGTTCTTCCCACTGTGGGCAAGCACTGCTACGTTCCCCTCGAAAGCCCGACGGAGAGAGCCCGATGAGGCGGGGAGGGGCACGTGAGACGCATGACGGCTCGGCCCGCTAACGCACATCAGGCGCGGCTGCTCAGGCTGCTGCGCGACTCCGGCCCCAACTCCCGTGCCCAGCTCGGCGACCAGATCGACCTGTCTCGCTCCAAGCTGGCCGTCGAGGTGGACCGGCTGCTGGACACCGGGCTCGTCGTGGCCGACGGCCTCGCCGCCTCGCGCGGTGGCCGTCGCTCGCACAACATCCGTCTCGCACCCGCGCTCCGCTTCCTCGGCGTCGACATCGGCGCCACCTCCGTCGACGTGGCCGTCACCAACGCGGAGCTGGAGGTGCTCGGGCACATCAACCAGCCGATGGACGTGCGTGTGGGACCCGTCGCGGTCTTCGAGCAGGTGCTGTCGATGGCCGCCAAGCTGCGCGCCTCGGGCCTCGCCGAGGGCTTCGACGGCGCGGGCATCGGGGTACCGGGCCCGGTCCGGTTCCCCGAGGGCGTCCCCGTGGCGCCGCCGATCATGCCCGGCTGGGACGGCTTCCCGGTCAGGGAGGCGCTCAGCCAGGAACTGGGCTGCCCCGTCATGGTCGACAACGACGTGAACCTGATGGCCATGGGCGAGCAGCACGCCGGGGTGGCGCGCTCCGTCGGCGACTTCCTCTGCGTCAAGATCGGTACCGGCATCGGCTGCGGCATCGTCGTCGGCGGCGAGGTGTACCGGGGCACCACGGGCAGCGCGGGCGACATCGGCCACATCCAGGTCGAGCCCGACGGGCGCCCGTGCGCCTGCGGCAACAAGGGCTGCCTTGAAGCCCACTTCAGCGGGGCCGCGCTCGCCAGGGACGCGGAGGAGGCCGCCCAGCAGGGGCGCTCACCCGAGCTCGCGTCCCGCCTCGCCGAGGCGGGGCAGCTCAGCTCCGTGGACGTCGCCGCCGCGGCCGCCGCCGGGGACGCCGCCGCGCTCGACCTCATCCGCTCGGGCGGCAACCGCACCGGCCAGGTCATCGCCGGCCTCGTCAGCTTCTTCAACCCCGGGCTGGTGGTGATCGGCGGCGGTGTGACCGGCCTCGGCCACACCCTGCTCGCCGCCATCCGCACCCAGGTCTACCGCCAGTCGCTGCCGCTCGCGACCGGCAACCTCCCCATCGTCCTGGGCGAGTTGGGCCCCACCTCCGGTGTGATCGGGGCGGCCCGGCTCATCAGCGACCACCTCTTCTCACCGGCCTGACCCGGCCGGCCCCGGCAGCACCGCACCACCCGCACCGCACGGCACCACCCGCACCGCCGAGCACCACCCGCACGGTTCCGTACCACCTGCACGGTCCTGCTCCACCTGCACGGTCCTGCTCCACCTGCACGGTCCCGTACCACCTGCACGGTCCCGTACCACCCGCACCGTTCCGCAGCACCCGGTGGCTTCCCACCACGCGCGCGGTCCCGCACCACCCGTACGGGCCCGCACCAGTCGCACTCGCGCACCACTGCGGGCAGAGACACCTCCGCACACACAGGTACCACCGCCCACACGCACACCACCGCCAACACAAGCACCACCGCGCCACCGGCACCGCCCGCACCGCCGCACGCCCGCCCCCCACCCGTGCACCGCCCGTCACCCCCGTCCCGACTGGCCGTATCCGCCGAGGGGAACACGATGGCACCAGACGCACCACTGCTCAGCATGACCGGCATCACCAAGACGTTCCCCGGCGTGAGGGCCCTCGACGGGGTGGACCTCGACGTCCGTTCGGGGGAAGTGCACTGCCTGCTCGGGCAGAACGGCGCCGGGAAGTCCACCCTCATCAAGGTGCTCGCGGGCGCCCACCAGCCCGACGGCGGGCGGATCACCTGGCGCGGCGAGAACGTCGTGCTGCGGTCGCCCATCGCGGCCATGCGGCTCGGCATCGCGACCATCTACCAGGAACTCGACCTCGTCGAGGGCCTGTCCGTGGCCGAGAACGTCTTCCTCGGCCACGAACCCACCAGCGCCGGCTTCGTGGTCCGCGGCCGCGAGGCCAGGGCGGGGGCCGCCGCACTGCTGCGCCGCCTCGGCCACCCGGAGATCCCACCGGGCCGGCTCGTGGGCGACCTGTCCGCCGCGCAGCAGCAGATCGTGTCGATGGCCCGCGCCCTCTCGCACGACGTCCGGCTGATCGTCATGGACGAGCCGTCCGCCGCGCTCGACCCCGACGAGGTCGACAACCTCTTCCGCATCGTCGGCGGCCTCACCGCCGACGGCGTCGCCGTCGTCTACATCTCCCACCGACTGGAGGAGATCCGACGGATCGGCGACCGCGTCACCGTCCTCAAGGACGGCCGCGCGGTGGCCGGCGGCCTGCCCGCCAAGTCCACGCCGACCGGCGACGTCGTCGCGCTGATGACGGGCCGCACGGTCGAGTACGTCTTCCCGGAGCGCCCGGCGAAGTCCGTGGGCGAGACGGGCGCTCCCGGAGCCGGGGCCACCGCCGGGCCCGGCCCGGACGGTGTCCCCGCTCCCGTCCTGCGGGTCCGCGGCCTCACCCGTGCGGGCGAGTTCGCGCCGCTCGACCTCGATCTGTACCCGGGGGAGATCGTCGGCCTCGCCGGACTGGTCGGCTCGGGCCGCTCCGAGATCCTGGAGACCGTCTACGGCGCCCGCCGACCCACGGCGGGGCGGGTGGAGGTCGACGGGGCGCCCCTGCGGCCCGGCAGCGTCCGCTCCGCCGTCCGCGCCGGACTCGGGCTCGCCCCCGAGGAACGCAAGGCGCAGGCCCTGCTGATGCTGGAGTCCGTCACCCGCAACGTGTCCGTCTCCACGATGTCCCGCTTCTCCCGCGGCGGCTGGCTGGACCGCCGCGCGGAGCGCGCCGCCGCGCAGCGCGCCACCCGCGAGCTGTCCCTGCGCCCCGACAACCCCGACGCCCGCATCCGCACCCTGTCCGGCGGCAACCAGCAGAAGGCCGTACTGGCGCGCTGGCTGCTGCGCGGCTGCCGGGTGCTGCTGCTGGACGAGCCGACCCGCGGCGTCGACGTCGGCGCCCGCGCCGAGCTGTACGCGGTCGTCCGCCGGCTCGCCTCGGACGGTCTCGCCGTGCTGCTGGTCTCCAGCGAGGTGCCCGAAGTGCTCGGCCTCGCCGACCGCGTGCTGGTGCTCCGCGAGGGGCGGGTGGTGCACACGGCACCCGCCCGGGAGCTTGACGAATCCCGCGTACTCGACCTCGTTCTGGAAGGGAGCCCGACATCATGACGCAGCCTGCCTCGCCGGCCCAGCAGGGCGGGCCCGACGCCTCCGAGCGCACCGCCGCCCCGGACACCCCGGCCGCCAAGAGCGCATCCGGCACCGGATTCTGGCCCGCCCTCAAGGCCCACACCGACGTGCGCACCCTCTCGCTGGTCGGCGTGCTCGCCGCCCTGGTGCTGATCGGCGGCATCACCAAACCGGACGAGTTCCTGGACACCAGGAACCTGCAACTGGTGCTCACCCAGTCGTCGGTGATCGGCGTGGTCACCGTCGGCGTCACCTTCGTCATCATGAGCGGCGGCATCGACCTGTCGGTGGGCGCGATCGTCGCCCTCGCCTCGGTGTGGGCGACCACGGTGGCCACCCAGGAGTACGGCTTCTGGGGGGTGCTGTTCACCGCGCTCCTGGTCGGCCTCGGCTGCGGTCTCGTCAACGGCCTGCTGATCGCCTACGGCGGGATGGTGCCGTTCATCGCGACCCTCGCCATGCTCGCCTCCGCCCGGGGCCTCGCCCTCCAGATCACCGGCGGCAAGACGCAGATCGTCAGCATCGACGGCATCCTCAACCTGGGCGAGCGCGACTCCTACATCCTCGGCATACCGCCGCTGGTGCTGGTGTTCGCGGCCGTCACGGTGGTCGGCTGGCTGGTGCTCAACCGCACCACGTTCGGCCGCCGCACCGTCGCGGTCGGCGGCAACTCCGAGGCGGCCAGGCTCGCCGGTATCGACGTACGGCGCCAGCGCCTGTACCTGTACCTGCTCTCCGGACTGTGCTGCGGCATCGCCGCCTTCCTGCTGATCGTCCTCTCCGGGTCGGGCCAGAACACCAACGGCAACCTCTACGAGCTCGACGCGATCGCCGCCGCCATCATCGGCGGCACCCTGCTCAGCGGCGGCCGGGGCACCATCATCGGCTCCGTGCTGGGCGTGCTGATCTTCACCACGATCACCAACATCTTCGCCCTGAACAACCTTCAGACGGACGTCCAGCAGATCGCCAAGGGCGCGATCATCGTCGCCGCCGTCCTGGTCCAGCGCCGCACGGCCGCCAACCCCTGAGAACACCGCCCACCAGCCGCCCCGAGGCGAAAGGTCACACCTCATGCCAGACATCACGAGCCGCAGAGGACTGCTCTTCGGAGCCGCTGCCGTGTCCACCGGTGCGCTGCTCACCGGCTGTACCAGCAACGAGCCGTCCGAGTCCGACAAGACCGCCGGCGACGCCAAGCCCGCCGCCGACGACAAGCCCGGCAAGCACGTCACCATAGGCTTCGCGGGACCGCAGGCCGACCACGGCTGGCTGAACGCCATCAACGAGAACGCCAAGGACCGCGCCAAGGGCTACTCGGACGTCACCATGGAGGTGACCGAGGGCTCCAACGACACCGCGGCCCAGATCGGCCAGATCGAGACGCTGATCAACAAGAAGGTCGACGTCATCGTGGTGCTGCCCGCCGACGGCAAGGCGCTCACCCAGGTGGGCCTGAAGGCCATGCGCGCCGGCATCCCCGTGGTCAACCTCGACCGCATCTTCAACACCCCGCAGGCCTACCGCTGCTGGGTCGGCGGCGACAACTACGGCATGGGCTTCAACGCCGGGCAGTACATCGGCGAGCAGCTCAAGGGCAAGAGCAACGCCCGCGTCGTCGAGCTGGCCGGCATCGACAACCTGGAGCTGACCCGGGAGCGCACCCAGGGCTTCGACGATGCGCTGAAGAACTACCCGAACATCAAGAAGGTGGCCCGGCAGGCCGCTGAGTTCACCGTGGAGTCCGGCCAGTCCAAGATGGCCCAGCTGCTCCAGGCCCAGTCGCACATCGACGCGCTGTGGAACCACGACGACGACCAGGGCGTCGGCGCGCTGCGCGCCATCGACCAGGCGGGCCGCGACGAGTTCCTGATGGTGGGCGGCGCCGGCTCGCTCGCCGCGATGCAGCAGATCAAGCAGGGCAAGGGCGTGCTGCGGGCCACCGTGCTCTACCCGCCGACCATGGCGGCGTCGGCCATCGACCTGGCCCGCGCCCTCGGCCAGGGCAAGGGCGTCTCCGGCCTCTCCGAGACCGAGATCCCGACGTCCATCACGCTCTACTCCGCCGTGGTGGACAAGAAGAACGTCGACCAGTACATGCCCACCGGTTTCAAGTGATGCGTGACACCCCCCTCACAGCCGACGGGGATACGGTCGCCGGCAGGAACCACGCGGCCTGCCGCGGACCGGGCCGATCACCAGGTTGACCGGGGTGGATCCGATGGCAGCGCCGAGAGTGCCGACGACGGCCCGACAGGGCCCGCGAAGGCCGAGCAGAAGGAGGAATTCCTTATGGGACAGCCGCAGCAGCCGGGGAGCGGGGCGGGGGGCTCCGCGGACGCGGAACGGCCGACCCTGGGAGTGGGAATGGTCGGGTACGCCTTCATGGGCGCCGCCCACTCCCAGGGCTGGCGCACCGTCGGCCGGGTGTTCGATCTGCCGATGAGGCCCGTGCTCGCGGCCGTCTGCGGCCGGGACGCCACAGCCGTGCGGAGCGCGGCCGACCAGCTGGGCTGGGCGGCCGCCGAGACGGACTGGCGTGCCCTGATCGCCCGCGACGATGTCGACCTGGTCGACATCTGCACTCCGGGCGACAGCCATGCGGAGATCGCCCTCGCCGCGCTGGAGGCGGGCAAGCACGTGCTCTGCGAGAAACCGCTCGCCAACACCGTCGCCGAGGCCGAGGCGATGACGGCGGCGGCCGAGCGGGGCACGGCCGGTGGCCGGATCTCGATGGTCGGCTTCAACTACCGGAGGCTGCCCGCCACGGCCCAGGCCCGGCGGATGGTCGAGGAGGGCCGGATCGGCACCCTGCGCCACGTCCGCGTGGTGTACCTCCAGGACTGGCTGGTCGATCCGGACTTCCCGCTCACCTGGCGGCTGGACAAGCAGAAGGCCGGCTCCGGCGCCCTCGGCGACCTCGGCGCGCACATCGTCGACCTCGCCCAGCACCTCGCCGGTGAGGAGCTGGCCGGGGTGTCCGCGGTCACCGAGACCTTCGTACGGGAGCGCCCGCGGCCGGACGGCGCGTCGGCGGGGCTCAGCGCGGCGGGCGGCAGCGAGCGGGGTACGGTGACCGTGGACGACGCGGCGCTGTTCACCGGCCGCTTCGCCTCCGGAGCGCTGGCGTCCTTCGAGGCCACCCGGTTCGCCACCGGCCGCAAGAACGCCCTGCGGATCGAGCTCAACGGCTCGCGCGGCTCGCTCGCCTTCGACCTGGAGCGGCTGAACGAGCTCTCCTACCACGACCACACCGAGCCCGCCGCCACGGCCGGCTTCCGCCGCATCCTGGTCACCGAGCCCGACCACCCCTACATGGCGGCCTGGTGGCCGCCGGGCCACGGTCTCGGGTACGAGCACAGCTTCGTCCACCAGGCCCGCGACCTGGTGGAGGCCATCGCCTCCGGTACCGCTCCGGAGCCGTCCTTCGCCGCCGGGCTGCAGGTGCAGCGTGTGCTGGCGGCGGTGGAGGAGAGCGCAGCGAAGAACTCCGCCTACACCCCCGTCCCCAAGCCGTAGGCCCCGTAGGGGCCGTTGCCCGAGCCCCGTGTCCGTGTCCGTGTCCGTGTCCGAGCCTGGGTCTCATGTCCGAGCCTGGGGATCCGAGCCTGGGTCCCGTGTTCGAGCCCTGGGCCCCGTGTCCACGCCGCGGACCCTCTCCCTGTCCACTCCCTCGGCCCTGCGTGTCCGAGCCCAGGGCCCCGGCCTCCCTCCGTGTCCGGGTCCTGGGGCCCGGCGACGGGGCCGACAAGACCACACGCACCGCATCCGGCACCTTTGGAGATCCGGTCATGCCACGTTCGTTCACCCTGTTCACCGGCCAGTGGGCCGACCTGCCCCTCGAAGAGGTCTGCCGGCTCGCCCGCGACTTCGGCTACGACGGCCTGGAACTCGCCTGCTGGGGCGACCACTTCGAGGTCGACAAGGCCCTCGCCGACCCGTCCTACCTGGCCTCCCGGCACGCCCTGCTCGACAAGTACGGCCTGAAGTGCTGGGCCATCTCCAACCACCTGGTCGGCCAGGCGGTCTGCGACCATCCCATCGACGAGCGCCACAAGGGCATCCTGCCGTCCCGCATCTGGGGCGACGGCGAGCCCGAGGGCGTGCGGCAGCGCGCCGCGGCGGAGATCAAGGACACCGCGCGGGCCGCGGCGGCGTTCGGCGTGAACACGGTCATCGGGTTCACGGGCTCCTCGATCTGGCACCTGGTGGCGATGTTCCCGCCCGTCCCCGACGGCATGATCGACCGCGGTTACGAGGACTTCGCCGCACGCTGGAACCCGATCCTGGACGTCTTCGACGCCGAGGGCGTGCGGTTCGCGCACGAGGTGCACCCCAGCGAGATCGCGTACGACTACTGGACCACCCATCGCGCCCTGGAGGCGGTGGACCACCGTCCGGCGTTCGGCCTGAACTTCGACCCCAGCCATTTCGTCTGGCAGGACCTGGACCCGGTCGGGTTCCTCTGGGACTTCCGCGACCGGATCTACCACGTCGACTGCAAGGAGGCCCGCAAGCGCCTGGACGGCCGCAACGGCCGCCTCGGCTCCCACCTGCCGTGGGGCGACCCGCGGCGCGGCTGGGACTTCGTCTCCGGCGGCCACGGCGACGTGCCGTGGGAGGACGTCTTCCGGATGCTCCGCTCGATCGACTACGCGGGCCCGATCTCCGTGGAGTGGGAGGACGCGGGGATGGACCGGTTGCAGGGGGCGCCGGAGGCGCTGACCCGGATGAAGGCGTTCGACTTCGAGCCGTCGAGCGCGTCCTTCGACGCGGCGTTCGGGGGCAACGAGTAGGGGTCCTCTCGTTTCTCCACCCCGATAGGCCTGCGCCCCGAAAGGGGCGCGGGGAACTGCGCGAGCAATGGGGACGTGCCCGCACTCGGGCGGGGCCTCAGCTGTCGTGGCGCTGCCGCGGGGGCCGCGGGGGAAGCCCACGCCTTCCAGGCGTCGGGGGGCCAGCAGGCCCGGACCCTTCCGGTCTGATGCCTGCCCACCGGCCGGTGGGGGCCTGGGCGCGCCCACGCGGCGGAGCCGCACATGGATGCAGCCCCGCACCCCTCAAGGGGCGCTGCCCCTTGAGGGCACCGGGGTGCCCCCCACCGCAAGGTGCCCGTCTGCTTTGTCCAGCAGATGGAAAAAGTTGAAGTTACTTGATGCACAAGGTCTTTCCGGTCACGACAAAGGCAGCTACGGTCGCTGATATGTACAGGACAACCACTCCGGGGTGACGGCGCACCCCGGCGTCCCGCACACACCGCGTACGACGAGCCCTCCCGGAGGGATCCGTGCACAGGAAACGTCTGAGACTGCGCAAGGCATTCGCCCTTCTGACCGGCGCGCTGCTCGCGAGCGCCTCGCTCGCGATCGCGGCCCCGGGGGAGGCGGGTGCCGCCGACGCCCGCCCCGGCAAGCCCGCGGCCACCACCGAGTTCCAGCAGGTCACCCTGGCCAAGGGGGTCGAGGAGACCGGGGAGCCCATGTCCCTCGCGGTCCTCCCGGACCGCAGCGTCCTGCACACCGCGCGCGACGGCACGGTCCGGCTGACCGACGCCGGCGGCACCACCCGCGTGGCGGGCCACCTCGCCGTCTACAACCACGACGAGGAAGGGCTCCAGGGCGTAGGCATCGACCCGGGCTTCAAGGACAACCGCTTCGTCTACCTGTACTACGCGCCCCCGCTCGACACCCCGTCGACCGACGCGCCCGAGACCGGCACCGCCGACGACTTCAAGCCCTTCAAGGGCGTCAACCGCCTCTCCCGCTTCGTGCTGGGGGAGAACGGGGCGCTCGACATGGGCAGCGAGAAGACCGTCCTGGAGGTCCCCGCCGACCGCGGCATCTGCTGCCACGTCGGCGGTGACATCGACTTCGACGCCGACGGCAACCTGTACCTGTCGACGGGCGGCGACACCAACCCGTTCGAGTCCGACGGCTACGCCCCGATCGACGAGCGGTCGGACCGCAACCCGGCCTTCGACGAGCAGCGCAGCGCCGCCAACACCAACGACCTGCGCGGCAAGATCCTGCGCATCAAGGTCAACGCCGACGGCTCCTACGACATCCCCGAGGGCAACCTCTTCGCCCCGGGCACGGCCAAGACCAGGCCCGAGATCTACGCCATGGGCTTCCGCAACCCGTACCGGATGAGCGTCGACAAGCAGACCGGCATCGTCTATGTCGGCGACTACGGCCCCGACGCGGGCGCGGCGGACCCGGCGCGCGGCCCCAGCGGGCAGGTGGAGTTCAACCGCATCACCAAGGCGGGCAACTTCGGCTGGCCGTACTGCATCGGCGACAACGAGCCGTACATCGACTACGACTTCGCCACCGGCAAGTCCGGCGACGCCTTCGACTGCGCGGCGCCGAAGAACGACTCGCCGAACAACACGGGCCTCACCGACCTGCCGCCCGCGCAGCCCGCGTGGATCCCCTACGACAAGGACTCCGTGCCCGAGTTCGGCAACGGCTCCGAGTCCCCGATGGCCGGACCGGTCTACCACTACGACGCGGGGCTCGACTCCGCCGTGAAGTTCCCCGAGGAATACGACAAGAACTTCTTCGCCGGCGAGTTCGGGCGCCAGTGGATCAAGAGGATCGTCGAGAACGGCAGCGGCGACGTCCAGTCGATCAACGACTTCCCGTGGTCCGGCACCCAGATCATGGACATGGCCTTCGGCCCGGACGGCGCGCTCTACGTGCTCGACTACGGCACCGGCTACTTCAACGGCGACGAGAACTCCGCCCTGTACCGGATCCAGAACGCCACCGAGGGCCACACCCCCGACGTCACGGCCAAGGCCGACAAGACCGAGGGGAACGCCCCGCTGACGACGTCGTTCACGGCCACCGGGAGCGACGCCGACGGTGACGCCCTGACGTACAGCTGGGACTTCGGGGACGGCTCCACCGCCGAGGGCGCCGCCGCCGAGCACACGTACACCAAGGAAGGCAACTACGCGGCGACCGTCACCGCCACCGACAGCACCGGGCGCACCGGCACCGCCAGCGCCTACGTGGTGGTCGGCAACACCGCGCCCAAGGTGACCTTCGAGACGCCTCCCGACGGCAAGCTCTTCAACTTCGGCGACAGCATCCCCTACAAGGTCACCGTCACCGACGCCGAGGACGGCACGGTCGACTGCTCCAAGGTCACCGTCAACTACATCCTCGGCCACGACAGCCACGGCCACCCGATCACGTCGGCCAAGGGCTGCGAGGGCACCATCAGCGCGCCCTCCAGCTCCGACCACGACCCGAACGCCAACATCTTCGGCGTGCTGGACGCCCAGTACACCGACGGCGGCGGCGCCGCGAAGACCCCGCTGACCACGCACGCCCAGGTCAAGCTCCAGCCCCGGCACCGGCAGGCCGAGCACTTCAGCGCCCAGCAGGGCGTGACGGCCGTCGACCGGACCGGCGCGAACGGCGGCAGGACCGTCAGCGACATCAGCAACGGCGACTGGATCTCCTTCACCCCCTACAACCTCACCGGCGCCACCCAGCTCACCGCCCGGGTCTCCTCGGCGGGCGCGGGCGGAACCCTCGAAGTGCGCACCGGAGCGGCCGACGGCACCCTGATCGGCTCCGCGGACGTCCCGGTGACCGGCGGCTGGGAGACCTTCAAGGACGTCACCGTGCCGCTCAGCGACGTCCCGACCGACTCCACGGACCTCTACCTGGTCTTCAAGGGCGGTGACGGAGCCCTCTACGACCTGGACGACTTCCAGATCGCGGGCGGCGACGACCCGCCGGTGTCGGACGCCAGGAAGGTGCTGGTCTTCTCCAAGACCGCCGGCTACCGCCACGACGCCATCCCCGACGGCATCGCGGCAATCAAGGACCTGGGCGCCGGGCACGACATCAGCGTCGACGCCACCGAGGACGCCGGGGCCTTCACCCCGGACAACCTGAAGGGCTACGACGCCGTGGTGTTCATGTCCACCACGGGCGACGTTCTCGACGACACCCAGCAGAAGGCGTTCGAGGACTACATCGCCGCGGGCGGCGGCTACATGGGTGTCCACGCCGCCGCGGACACCGAGTACGACTGGCCCTTCTACGGCGGCCTGGTCGGCGCCTGGTTCGACTCGCACCCGGCGATCCAGGACACCACCGTCCGCATCGAGGACCACGAGAACCCGGCCACCGCGCACCTCGGCGACGCCTGGCAGCACACGGACGAGCTGTACAACTACCGCACCAACCCGCGGGACCACGTCCACGTGCTGGCGGCGCTCGACGAGACCACGTACGACGGCGGGAACATGAACGGCGACCACCCGATCGCCTGGTGCCAGGAGTACCAGGGCGGGCGCTCGTTCTACACCGGCCTCGGCCACACCAAGGAGTCGTACGCGGACGAGAAGTTCCGCACCCACCTGCTCGGCGGCCTGGAGTACGTCACCCACCAGGTGGACGCGGACTGCGCGCCGAACACCGGATACCGGGACCTGTTCAACGGCCAGACCCTGGAGGGCTGGCAGCAGGCGGGGCCCGGGCAGTTCACGATCCAGGACGGAACGCTGAACTCCGAGGGCGGCATGGGGCTGCTCTGGTACCACGCCAAGGAGTTCACGCACGGGTACTCGCTGAAGGCGGACTGGAAGATGGCCGGGGACGACAACTCCGGCGTCTTCGTGGGCTTCCCCGCCTCCGACGACCCGGGCTCCGCCGTGGACAACGGCTACGAGATCCAGATCGACGCCACCGACTCCCCGGACCGGACCACCGGGTCGATCTACTCCTTCAAGGCACCGGACATCGAGGCCCGCGACGCGGCCCTCAAGCCGCCGGGGGAGTGGAACAGCTACGAGATCCGCGTCCAGGGCGAGCACCTGGAAGTCTTCCTCAACGGAGCCAAGATCAACGACTTCACCAATGAGGACCCGGCGCGCAGCCTCACCGACGGATACGTGGGGCTGCAGAACCACAGCGCCGACGACCAGGTGTCCTTCCGCAACATCCAGCTGAAGGAACTGCCCGCAGAGGGCGCCTGAGACGGCGGCGGGCGGGAGACGCCGGACTCCCGCCCGCCGTCCACCCTCTCTCCGGCGGATCCCCGCGGTTCGCTCCTCGGCCGCGCGCGGCCCGCTCCAGCCGGGCCCTCCGTGCGGCCCGTCCCCGTGGGCGGGCCGCCCGAGAGCCCGCTGCCCGCGGGGCCGGCTCCCCACGGGGCCGCTACCCGCTTTCCGGTCACCGGTTCGCGTACGACAAGGAGGCTGCCCATGTCCGCCGAACCCGTCCCCTCCGCCACCACGACCGCCTCCGGCACCGCGTGGCACGCGGCTGCCGAGAGCGCCGCGCCCGCCGCCGACGCCGGACCCGCCCGGACGGGAATCTGGCTGATCGGCGCCCGCGGCTCCGTCGCCACCACCGCCGTCACCGGCTGCGCCGCCGTCGCCGCCGGGCTCCACCCGCCGACCGGGATGCTCACCGAGACCCCGCCCTTCGCCCGCGCCGGCCTGCCGCCGCTGTCCTCGCTCGTCTTCGGAGGCCACGACACCGTCGACTGCCCCCTGCCCAAGCGAGCCGAGGAGCTGGCCGCCGGCGGAGTGCTGCCGCACGGGCTGCCCACCGCCCTCGCTGCCGAACTGGCCGCCGCCGACCGCGAGATCGCCGCAGGCGGGCCGCTGCCCGGCGACACCCGCACCGAGGACCAACTCGTCGACGCCTTCGCCGCGGACATGGCGGACTTCGTGCGCCGGGGCGGCCTCGCCCGCGCGGTCGTCGTGAACGTCTCCTCCACCGAGCCCGTACCGACCGGCACGGCCCTGCCGCCCAGCTCCCTCTACGCGGCCGCCGCCCTGCGCGCCGGCTGCCCGTACGTCAACTTCACGCCCTCCACCGGCATGCACCACCCCCGGGTGCAGGAGGCCGCGCTCGCCTCCGGGCTGCCCTACGCGGGCCGGGACGGCAAGACCGGGCAGACGCTGCTGCGGTCCGTGCTCGGGCCGATGTTCGCCCAGCGCGCGCTCACCGTCCGGGCCTGGTCCGGCACCAACCTGCTGGGCGGCGGTGACGGCGCGTCCCTCGCCGACCCCGCCGCGGCCGCGGCGAAGAACGCGGGCAAGGAGCGCGTCCTCGCCGACACCCTCGGCAGCGCGCCGGAGGGCGAGGTGCACATCGACGACGTGCCGGCCCTCGGCGACTGGAAGACCGCGTGGGACCACATCGCCTTCGACGGCTTCCTCGGCTCCCGCATGGTGTTGCAGACCACCTGGCAGGGCTGCGACTCCGCCCTCGCCGCGCCCCTGGTGATCGACCTCGCCCGCCTGGTGGCCCGCGCCCACGAGGCGGGCCTCGGCGGGCCCCGGCCCGAGCTGGGCTTCTACTTCAAGGACCCGGACGGCGGAGCGTCCTCCGCACTCGCGACCCAGTACGAGGAACTGCTGGCCTTCGCCCACGCCCTGGAGCCCACCCGATGAGCCCCCGCCTGCCCACGCTGCTCGCCGTCGCGACGGCGTTGGCCCTCGCCACGGCGATGGGAAGGGGCGCGGCCCGAGGGGCACGGGCACGTACAGGCTCAGCCACGCCGAGACCGGAGGCGTCGGGTAGGGCTGCCCTGGGTGCCCCGGAAGGGGCGCGGGGAACTGCGCGACCGGCCACGACGAAACGGGAGGATGGCGACGGTCGGCAGGGGGCAGATGCTGCCGCCCCCGGCGGACGGGTGGCGTCGGTTGGGGTCGCTCCGGGTGCCCCGGAAGGGGCGCGGGGAACTGCGCGACCGGCCACGACGAAACGGGAGGATGGCGACCGTCCGAAGGGGGCAGATGCTGCCGCCCCCGGCGGACGGGGGGCGTCGGTTGGGGTCGCTCCGGGTGCCCCGGAAGGGGCGCGGGGAACTGCGCGACCGGCCACGACGAAACGGGAGGATGGCGACCGTCCGAAGGGGGCAGATGCTGCCGCCCCCGGCGGACGGGTGGCGTCGGTTGGGGTCGCTCCGGGTGCCCCGGAAGGGGCGCGGGGAACTGCGCAACCCGCCACGACGGAGCCGAAGGATCGCGACCGAGCCAAGGGGGCAGACGCCGCCGCCCCGGGCGAACCGGGTGAACAAGGCGCACCGACCGCACCCCCGCCTCGGCCCCCCGCGCCCGACAGCGCACCCCACGCCTGGGCCGAACTGCTCCGCCTCCCCGCACTCTTCACGGTGCCCGGCGACGCCCTCGCCGGCGCCGCCGCGACAGGCGCGCGACACGGCCGCGGCACCCTGCTCGCCATCGGCTCCTCCCTCTGCCTCTACGAGGCGGGCATGGCGCTCAACGACTGGGCGGACCGGGCGGAGGACGCCGTGGACCGCCCGCACCGCCCGCTGCCGTCCGGCCGGATCAGACCGGCCGCCGCACTGGCCACCGCCGGCGCGCTGACCGCGGCCGGGCTCGCCCTCGCCGCGGCCGCCGGCCGCCCCGCGCTGACCGTCGCCACCGGGATCGCCGCCACGGTCTGGGCCTACGATCTGCACCTGAAGCACACCCCGGCGGGCCCCGCCGCGATGGCCGCGGCCCGCGGGCTCGACCTGCTGCTCGGCGCCGCGGCGACCAGCGGCCGGGTCGGTCCCGCCCTGCCCTCCGCGGCCTTACTGGGCACCCACACCCTCGCGGTCACCGCGGTCTCGCGCCACGAGGCGCAGGGCGGCTCCTCGGCCGTGCCGCTGGGCGCGCTGGCCGTCACGGGCGCGCTGGCGCGCGCCGTCGTCGGCGGGCGCGCCACCGTCCGGCGCGACACGGAGAGCGGCGCGCCGCCCCTCCCCGCACTCCCGGCAGGCCGGGTGGCAGCAGCCGCCCCCGGCCTGCCGGGCCCCACACGGGACGCCGCCCCCGGCCGCTACGGCCCATCAGCCCGGAGCGCGTCCCCGGGCCCGAGCGGGATGCCGGGGCTCACCGGGATGCCAAGGCTCAGCGGGATGCCGGGGCCCACCGGGATGGCGGGCCCGTCCGCCGGCGCCCCATCCGGCGCACCCCTCCTCGTGGGCCTGCGCCTCGCCCGCCCCGCGGACGCCCTCTGCGCGCTGCTCGCCGCGGCCTACGCCGGCACGGCCGTCCAGCCGCTGCTGCACGCCGCGCTCAACCCCTCGCCGGAGCTGACCCAGCGGGCCGTGGGCGGCGGCATCCGGGCCACCATCCCCCTTCAGGCCGCGCTGATCGCCCGCGCCGGGCACGGGGGCACGGCCCTGCTGACGGCGGCCCTCGCCCCGGCCGCGCGTGCCTTCGCACGGAAGGTGAGCGTCACATGACCCCACTCGGCTCGGCACACGCAAAGGCCCCGGGTGCCACCGGGCCCGGCGACCCCCGCGCGCTCCGCTTCGGCTACGGCACCAACGGCCTCACCGACCTCCGGCTCGACGACGCCCTGGGCCTGCTCGCGGACCTCGGCTACCGCGGTGTCGGCCTGACCCTCGACCACATGCACCTCGACCCGCTCGCCCCGGACCTGCCGGCCCGCACCCGGCGGGTGGCCCGGCGCCTGGACCAGCTCGGCCTGGGCGCCACCGTCGAGACCGGGGCCCGTTACGTGCTCGACCCGCGCCGCAAGCACGGGCCGTCCCTGCTCGATCCCGCCCCGGACGCGCGGGCCGCCCGCGTGCGGCTGCTGACCCGCGCCATCGAGGTGGCCGCCGAACTCGGCGCGCACGCGGTGCACTGCTTCAGCGGCATCACCCCCGAGGGCACGGACGAGAGCACCGCGTGGAAGCGTCTCACCGAGGCCCTCGGCCCGGTGCTGGACGCCGCCGGCGCCGCGGGCATGCCGCTCGCGGTCGAGCCGGAACCCGGCCACCTCCTCGGCTCGCTCGCCGGCTTCCACCGGCTGCGCGCCGAACTCGGCGACCCGGACCTGCTCGGCCTGACCCTGGACATCGGGCACTGCCAGTGCCTGGAGCCGCTGCCGCCCGAGGACTGCGTGCGCCAGGCGGCGCCGTGGCTGCGGCACGTCCAGATCGAGGACATGCGCCGCGGCGTCCACGAGCACCTGCCCTTCGGGGACGGGGAGATCGACTTCCCGCCCGTGCTGGCCGCCCTGGCGGAGACCGGCTACCGGGGGCTGACCGTCGTCGAACTGCCCCGCCACTCCCACGCGGGCCCGTCACTGGCCCAGGACTCCCTGCGCTTCCTGCGCTCCGCGGCCGACGCCGCCGCCCGCGCCCAGGCGCCCGCGCACGGCGCGCCCACCCCCGAAGGAGGCACCGCGTGACCGCTTCGAACCCCGCCGCAGGCACCACGCCGCCCCCGGCCCCCGCGGCGCCCGACGAATCCGCCGCCGACCTCCGCGCGCGGCTCGACGCCGAGCTGGCGGCCCCGGCCAGGGAGTGGCTCGACCGGGCCCTCGCCCTGGCCGAGGATGCCGCCGGCCCCGCCCCGGAGGCGGACGCCACGGCAGCCGCGGCAACCGCCCACCGCGGCGGGGAAGCCGGACCCGCCCCCCGCCGCATGCCCGCCTGGGAGCTCCGTTTCGCGGAGGCCGGACGCCGCTGCGGGCCCGAGCACGCCGACGCGGCCCGGGTGCTGCTGCTGAGCGCGGCGCGCCCCGCCCCCGGCACCGTCGCCCGCCTCTACGGCCAGGGCAGCGCGGCCGAGCGGCGTGCCGTGCTGGCGGCGCTGCCGTACCTGACCGGGGGCCCCGAGGCGCTGCCGCTCGTCGAGGATGCCCTGCGCACGAACGACACCCGCCTGGTCGCCGCGGCGGTCGGGCCCTACGCCGCCGCCCACCTCGATGCGCACGCCTGGCGGCACGCCGTGCTGAAGTGCCTCTTCACGGGTGTGCCGGTGGCCGCCGTCGCAGCCCTCGCCGAGCGCGCCGGCGGCGACGGCGAACTCGCCCGGATGCTCGGGGACTACGCCGAGGAGCGGCGAGCGGCGGGCCGGGCCGTGCCGGCCGACCTGTTCGAGGTCCTGCGCCTGACGGGCGGCCTCACGGGCGGCCCGGCGGGCACCGCGACCGCCCAGCACCCCGCCGCACCCGGGCCGCCCCCGGCACGGGAGGCGGCCCCGGCTGCCCCGCCTCCGGCGGACCAGGCGTCCCCGGGCACCCCGACGGCCCTCAAGGCCCCTTCGACCGGCGAGGAGTCCTGATGCGCATCTTCGATCCCCACATCCACATGACGTCCCGCACCACCGACGACTACGAGGCCATGCACGCCGCGGGCGTCCGCGCGGTCGTCGAGCCGTCCTTCTGGCTGGGCCAGCCGCGCACCTCGCCGGAGTCGTTCCTGGACTACTTCGACTCCCTGCTCGGCTGGGAGCCCTTCCGCGCCGCGCAGTACGGCATCGCCCACCACTGCACCCTCGCGCTCAACCCCAAGGAGGCGAACGACCCCCGCTGCCGCCCCGTCCTCGACGAGCTGCCCCGGTACCTCGTCAAGGACAACGTGGTCGCGGTCGGCGAGGTCGGCTACGACTCCATGACCCCGGCCGAGGACTCCGCGCTCGCCGCGCAGCTCCAGCTCGCCGCGGACCACGAGCTGCCCGCGCTGGTGCACACCCCCCACCGCGACAAGCTCGCGGGGCTGCGCCGCACCCTCGACGTGGTGCACGAGTCCGCCCTGCCGCCGGAGCGGGTGCTCATCGACCACCTCAACGAGACCACCGTCAAGGAGGCCAAGGACGGCGGCTGCTGGCTCGGCTTCTCCGTCTACCCGGACACCAAGATGGACGAGGAGCGGATGGTGGCCGTGCTCCAGGAGTACGGGCCCGAGCGGGTGCTGGTGAACTCCGCGGCCGACTGGGGCAAGAGCGACCCGCTGAAGACCCGGAAGGTCGCCGAGGCGATGCTGGCGGCGGGCTTCACCGAGGACGACGTCGACCGCGTGCTGTGGCGCAACCCCGTGGCCTTCTACGGCCTCAGCGGCCGGCTCTCCCTGGACGTCGCCGCGCCCGCGGCCAGCCACGAGGGCAACTCCATCCTGCGCGGCGTCCCCAAGGACGACCGCCCGGCCGATCCGGCCCCGGCCCCGGGCACCGAGGGTGCCGGCCCCACGCCGGCGGGGGAGTGAGGCATGCGCTTCCGCCACCCGGACGGCTCCACCGTGCACCTCGCCTACTGCACCAACGTCCACCCCGCGGAGACCCTGACGGGCGTCCTCGCCCAGCTCAGGGACCACTGCGAGCCGGTGCGCAGGCGGCTGGGCCGCGACCGGCTCGGCATCGGCCTGTGGCTGGCCCGGGACGCCGCACGCACGCTCGTCACCGACCCCGCCGCGCTGCGCGGCCTGCGCGCCGAACTCGACCGCAGGGGCCTCGAAGTGGTCACCCTCAACGGCTTCCCCTACGAGGGCTTCGGCGCCGAGGAGGTCAAGTACCGCGTCTACAAGCCCGACTGGGCCGACCCCGAGCGGCTCACCCACACAGCCGACCTGGCCCGGCTGCTCGCCAGCCTGCTGCCCGACGACGTCACCGAGGGCACCATCTCCACCCTCCCGCTTGCCTGGCGCACCGCCCACGACCCCGACCGGGCCCACCGGGCGCTGGCCGCCCTCACCACCCTCGGGGAGCGCCTGGACGCGCTGGACGAGCTGACCGGCCGCTCGATCCGGATCGGCCTGGAACCGGAGCCCGGCTGCGTCGTCGAGACCACCGGTGACGCCATCGCGCCGCTGACCGGGATCGGCCACCCCCGGATCGGCATCTGCGTGGACACCTGCCACCTCGCCACCTCTTTCGAGGAGCCGGGCAGCGCCCTGGACTCCCTCGCCGCCGCGGGCGTCCCCGTCGTCAAGTCGCAGCTCTCGGCCGCCCTGCACGCCGAACATCCCGACGAGCCCGCGGTGCGCACCGCGCTCGCCGTCTTCGACGAGCCGCGCTTCCTGCACCAGACGCGCGCCCGCACCCCGCAAGGGCTGCTCGGCACCGACGACCTCGGCCAGGCGCTGGCCGGCACCGCCCTGCCCGGCGGCACACCCTGGCGGGCCCACTTCCACGTCCCCCTGCACGCCGCCCCCGCAGCTCCCCTCACCTCCACGCTCGCCGTGCTCACCGACACGCTCACGCGGCTGGTCGGCGGCCCCAGGCCGCTCACCCGCCACCTGGAGGTGGAGACCTACACCTGGCAGGCCCTGCCCCCCGAGCTGCGCCCGCGCGCCCGGACCCAGCTCGCCGACGGCATCGCCGCGGAACTCACCCTCGCCCGCGACCTCCTGACGGACCTCGGCCTCAAGGAACTCCCATGACCGCCCCCGAACCCGCGCCGGCCACCGCCGCTCGCCAGGACCGCCCCGCCGGGGGCCCGACCCCGCTGCTCGTCGTCGACGTGGTCGGCCTCACCCCGCAGCTGCTGGCGCACATGCCGCGCCTGACGCGGTTCGCCCGCGCCGGCAGCCGTGCCGAACTGGGCACCGTGCTGCCCGCGGTGACGTGCAGCGCGCAGTCCACCTTCCTCACCGGCACCACCCCGGCCGAGCACGGCATCGTCGCCAACGGCTGGTACTTCCGCGAGCTGGGCGACGTCCTGCTGTGGCGCCAGCACAACGGCCTCGTGGCCGGCGACAGGCTGTGGGACGCGGCCCGCCGGGCGCACCCCGGCTACACGGTCGCCAACATCTGCTGGTGGTACGCCATGGGCGCGGACACCGACTGGACCGTCACACCCCGGCCCGTGTACTACGCCGACGGCCGCAAGGAGCCCGACTGCTACACCAGGCCCCCGGCCCTGCACGACGAGCTGACCGGGCGGCTCGGCACCTTCCCCCTGTTCAACTTCTGGGGGCCCACCGCCGACCTGGTCTCCAGCCAGTGGATCATCGACGCCACCCGCCACCTCCTGCGCACCCGCCACCCCGACCTGGCGCTGGCTTACGTCCCCCACCTGGACTACGACCTCCAGCGCTTCGGACCCGACGACCCCCGCTCGCACCGCGCGGCCGCCGAACTCGACACGGCGCTCGCCCCGCTGCTCGACGACGCGCGGCGCGAGGGCCGCACGGTGGTCGCCCTCTCCGAGTACGGCATCACGCGGGTGAGCAGGCCCGTCGACATCAACCGCGCCCTGCGCCGCGCCGGGCTGCTGGAGGTGCACACCCAGGACGGCATGGAGTACCTGGACCCGATGGCCTCCCGGGCGTTCGCGGTCGCCGACCACCAGATCGCGCACGTCTACGTCCGGCGCCCCGAGGACCTGGAGACGGTCAGGGCCGTGCTGGGCGAGCTGCCCGGCATCGAGCACCTGCTCGACGACGAGGGCAAGAAGGCCCACCACCTGGACCACCCGCGCTCCGGCGAGCTGGTCGCCGTGGCCGAACCCGACGCGTGGTTCACCTACTACTACTGGCTCGACGACGCCCGTGCGCCCGACTTCGCGCAGCTCGTCGAGATCCACCGCAAACCCGGCTACGACCCGGTCGAGCTCTTCATGGACCCGCGGGACCCGTACGTGAAGCTCAAGGCGGCCGGCGCGCTCGCCCGCAAGAAGCTCGGCATGCGCTACCGGATGGCCGTGGTGCCCCTCGACCCGTCGCCCATCCGCGGCAGCCACGGCAGGCTTCCCGCGGACGCCGAGAGCGGCCCGCTCATCCTGTGCTCCGTCCCCGGGGCCGTCGAGGGCCGTGTCGAGGCCACCGAGGTGAAGTCCCTGCTGCTCTCGCTGGCCGGCCTCTCCCCGCGGCCCGAAGCGCGGGCGGAGTCCCCCGGGTGAGGCACCGGCCCGGGGCGCGGCACCGCCCGTCCTGACCACGGCCCCCTGCCGCCGCCATCGGACGCCTGGCGGCGGCCGGGCGGCTCCCCCTCCGCCACCCCTCGCACCACCACCGGATCACGCACCACGCCACCGGATCACGAGGAGTTCCGCATGACCCACCGTTCGAGCCGCAACACCCCCTCCAGCAAGGCGTACGACCCGGAGATCGGCCGCCGGCTGAGCAGACGCGGCATGCTCGGCGTCGCCGCCGGTGCCACCGCCGCCGCGCTGCTCGGCACCGCCACGACCGCGGCCGAGGCCCTTCCCGCGGGCGCGCACGGCGGCGGCCACGGGCACGGCCGTCCCGCCGTTCCGAAGGGCCGCCTGGGCATCCAGCTCTACACGCTGCGCGACAAGGTGGCTTCCGCGGGCTTCGCGGCCGTCTTCCACGAGCTGGAGCTGTACGGCTACGACGAGATCGAGTTCGCCGGCTACACGCAGGGCACGGGCGACATCACGACCGGCGAGCTCAGGCGCCTGGCGCGCGACCACGGGCTCAAGCCGATCGGCAGCCACGTCGGGTACTACGACGACAACAACCCGGGCGCGTACACCTTCGCGCAGAACCTCACCCAGGTGCTCGACGACGCCCAGGCCCTCGGCCTGCCGCACATCGGCACGGCCTCCAACCCGGGCCGCTACGGCTCCACGGTGGACGGCTGGAAGCGGGCCGCCGAGGAGTTCAACACCTACGGCGCCGCGGCCCGCAAGCGGGGCATGAAGTTCTACCAGCACAACCACTCGGACGAGTTCGCCTTCGCGAGCGACCGGCCCGACGTGCGCCTGTACGACGTGCTGGTGGAGGAGACCGATCCGGACCTGGTCTTCCTGGAGATGGACATCTACTGGGCGTTCTGCGGGCAGTTCCGGTTCTCCAAGCGCCCCGACGGCACCCCCGCCCCGTTCGAGCCCATCGACTACGTGCTCAGGAACCCGGGCCGCTACCCGCTCTTCCACGTCAAGGACGGCGTACACGACGAATCCGCCACCGACGGCTACGACATGGTGGACGTCGGGGACGGAGACATCGACTACCAGTCCTTCCTGACCGCGGTGAACCACACCCGCAAGGGGCACGACCACCACTGGCAGGTCGAACACGACCAGCCGGCCGACTCCTACAGCACCGCCCGCCGCTCCGCGGCCTACCTGCTGGAGCTGAACGAGGGGCGGTAACCGAGGGCCGGCCGGCCGGTTCTCACACCACTTCCCTGCTGATCGGCTGCGGGTTCGGCTCGATCTTCCTGCTGCCCCGGGGATAGCCCGGGTTCCGTAGGAAGAGCGCCAGGCCCGCAGCCACCAGGGAGATCACTCCGGCGGTGGTGTACGCACCGTCGTAGCCCCAGCGGTCGATGACCATCGATCCGATGCCACCGCCGAACAGGCCGCTGACCACCTTTCCGCTGTAGGCGATGCCGTAGTTCGTGGCGTTGTTGTTCTCACCGAAGTAGTCCGGTGTGAGCGAGGCGAACATCGGATAGAACGCACCGCCGCCGAACCCGGAGAAGAAGGCGAATATCAGGAACAGCGCCTCGTTGTTCATGTTGCCCGCCCAGAGGATCCCCCACTGCGAGAAGCCCAGCACCAGGATCACGAAGATCAGGGCTGTCTTGCGGCCCCACAGGTCGGAGAGCCAGCCGACGACACCGCGCCCGACGCCGTTGACCACCGAGAGGATGCCCGCCGAGTTCGCCGCGACGAGCGGGCCGAAGCCCACGTCCTTCGCGAACGGCACCTGGAAGGAGATCCCGAAGATGGACACACCCGCGGTGATGACCAGCAGCACCCAGATGAGCGGCAGCTGACCGGTCTTGAGGGCCTCGATCGGCGTGTACTGCTTGGTCGCCGGCGGGTTCTTGGCGAGGCTGCGCGCCGTCTTCTTGTTCGCCTGCGCGTACTTCAGCGGATCGACCTCGGCAGGCCACCAGTTCTTCGGCGGGTCCTTGAAGAACCAGCCGCAGAGGGCGACCACGACGAGCACGAACACGCCGATGAGGTCGAGGACCGTCTTGTAGTTGCTGGTGTCGAAGGCGAAGTTGAAGATGAAGATGAACGGCAGGGAGCCGTAGGCGAATCCGCCGTTGACGAATCCCGTCTTGCCGCCCCGCTTCTCCGGGAACCACTTGCCGACCATGTTGATGCAGGTCGAGTAGACGAACCCGGAACCCGCTCCGCCCAGGACGCCGAATCCCACGATGGCGAGCCAGACGTTGTGGAAGTGGGATATCGCGAGGAATCCCAGCAGGGCCAGCACGGAGCCGGTGAGCATGGCTCGGCGCGCCGTGAGGATGCCCTTCTCCCGCATCCATCCGGTCGGGAAGGAGACTCCCGCCTGGAAGAACGTCCAGACGCTCAGGATCCAGAAGGTGTTGCTCTGCGTCCAGCCGTGCGCCGAGGACAGCACGTCCTCCGCCGAACCGTACGCGTACTCGAACACGCTGATGGCCATCATCGCGACCCACGGCAGGTACACCATGAGCTTGCGGGAGTAACCGAGGATCTCCCGGTCGCTCTCGCCGACGCGATACATGCGGCCCATGCTGTCTGTCACTTCCCGGTACGCGATTCCTGCCGCGTCCGGTTGTTCCGTAGTGCTCATGAGATCCCCTTGGCTTCGAAAGAACTGGCCAGCGCCCCCTGTCCAAACCTTTCGCGCACCGGGAAGGGCTAGGTGAGCAGCCCGGCAGCCCTTGCCCAGCGGTATTTCGCACCGAGGACCTGGACCGGCCTCTCGGTGGTATAGGGGTAGGCGACGACGCCGCGTTCGAAGAGGTACTGACACGCCTCCTCGACCTCGGTGTCGCCCGCCAGCGAAGCCACCACCGGCTTCTCGATGCCCCGCTCGCGGAACTCCGCCACCACGCGGGCGGTGAGTTCGGCGAACACCATCGGCGGGGTGACGATGGTGTGCCAGTAGCCGAGCACCAGCGAGTGGATCCGCGGATCCTCCAGGCCCAGCCTGATCGTCGCCTCGTACGTCGACGGCGGCTCGCCGCCCGTGATGTCCACGGGGTTGCCCGCGGCGCCGAACGGCGGGATGAACTTCCGGAACGACGCGTCGAGGTCGGCCGGGATCTCCATCAGCTTGAGGCCGCTGTCGGTGACCGCGTCGGAGAGCAGCACACCGCTGCCGCCGGCGCCCGTGATGATCACGATGTTGTCGCCCTTGGGGGCGGGCAGCACGGGCAGCGCCCGCGCGTACTCCAGCATGTCGTTCAGCCCCGGTGCGCGGATCACACCGGCCTGCCGGAGGATGTCGTCGTACACCGCGTCGTCGCCCGCGAGCGCGCCGGTGTGCGAGCCCGCGGCCTTGGCGCCCGCGGCCGTGCGGCCGGCCTTGAGGACCACCACGGGCTTCTTCGGCACCGTCTCGCGCGCGGCCGCCACGAACGCCCGGCCGTCCTTGAGGTCCTCCAGGTGCATGGCGATGCACTGGGTGTGCGGATCCTCGCCGAACCAGGTCAGCAGGTCGTCCTCGTCGATGTCCGACTTGTTGCCGAGGCCGACGATGGCCGACACGCCCGTCCTGGTGGTCCTGGCGAAGCCGAGGATGGCCATGCCGATGCCACCGGACTGCGAGGTGAGCGCCACACCGCCCTTGACGTCGTAGGGCGTGCAGAACGTGGCGCACAGGTCCTGCCAGGTGGCGTAGTAGCCGTAGATGTTCGGCCCGAGCATCCGGATGCCGAACTCCTCGGCGATCGCGACGATCTCCTCCTGGAGCGCGTGCTCACCGGTCTCCGCGAAGCCGGACGGGATCAGCACCGCGTTGGGTATCCCCTTGGCGCCCACCTCGCGCAGCGCCGAGGCGACGAACTTGGCGGGGATCGCGAAGACCGCCACGTCCACGTCGCCGGGCACGTCCGTGACACTCTTGTACGCCTTGCGGCCCAGGATGTCGTCGGACTTGGGGTTCACCGGGTGGATGTCCCCGCCGAATCCGCCGTCGATGAGGTTGCGCATCACCGAGTTGCCGATCTTGCCCTGCTCGTTGGAGGCGCCGATCACCGCGATCGAGCGGGGCTCCATCAGCCGGCGCATCGACGTGAGGATCTCGTCGCGGGTGAACGTGCGGCGCGGCTTCGGGATGCTCTCCGCGAGGATCACCCGGATGTCCGCGGCGACCGCGCTCTGCGCGGTGGCGATCACCGGGTTGAGGTCCACCTCGGCGATCTCCGGGAAGTCGGTGACCAGCTCGGAGACCCGGCGGATCTGCTCGGCCAGCGCCTCGCGGTGCACCGGCTGCTGGCCGCGCACGCCGCGCAGCACCTCCGCGGCCCGGATGGAGTCCAGCATCGAGGCGGCCTCGCCGGGGTCCACCGGCGCGAGGCGGAACGTGACGTCCTTGAGCACCTCGACGAGCACGCCGCCGAGGCCGAACGCGACGACCTTGCCGAACGTCGGGTCGGTCACCGCCCCGATGATGACCTCCTGCCCCTGCGGCAGCAGCTCCTGCACCTGGATGCCCTCGATACGGGCCTCGGGGGCGTACGCACGGGCGTTCTCGACGATCTTGTGGAAGGTGGCCTTCACATCGTCGGCCCCCTCCACTCCGACGACGACGCCGCCGGCGTCGGTCTTGTGCAGGATGTCCGGCGAGACGATCTTCATGACGACGGGGCCGCCGAAGCGGGCCGCCGCGGCCACCGCCTCGTCGACGTCCCTCGCCAGGTCCTCACCGGGAACAGCGATGCCGTAGGCATCCGCGAGCACCTTGCCCTCGGGCGCGGTGAGGGCGGTGCGCCCCTCGGCCCGAACGGCATCGAGGAGGCCCCGCACCTTCCGTACGCGGGCTTCTCCATCAAGAGGTGGCATGGATCAGATCACTCCGTTCGACTTGAGCAGGCGCAGTTCCTCGTCCTGGAGGCCCAGTTCGCCGACGAACACCTCTGCGTTGTGCTCGCCCAGCAGGGGAGAGCTGGTGATCTCGACGGGTGAGTCGGAGAGCTTCAGGGGCGAGCCGACCGTGGTGAAGGTGCCACGCTCGGGGTGTGCGACCTCGACGACCATCTCGTTGGCCACCAGCGAGGAGTCCTCGATGATCTCCTTGGTCGACAGGATCGGGCCGCACGGGATGTTGTGGGCGTTGAGCTTCTCCAGGACCTCCCACTTGGGGAGCGTCGAGGACCACTCCTCGATCATCTGGAACATCTTCCCCAGCTTGGGCAGCCGGGCCTCCGGCGTCGCCCACTCGGGGTCGTCGACGAGCTCGGTGCGGCCGATCAGCCCGCAGATGGGCGCCCAGCCGACGGGCTGCACGATGACGTACACGTAGTCGTTCGGGCCGCCCGGCGCGCACTTGACGGCCCAGCCGGGCTGGCCGCCGCCGGAGGCGTTCCCGGAGCGGGGCACCTCGTCGCCGAAGTCGTCGTTCGGGTACTCCCGCAGCGCGCCGTGCGCGAGGCGCTGCTGGTCGCGCAGCTTCACGCGGCAGAGGTTGAGCACGGCGTGCTGCATCGCGACGTTCACACGCTGCCCGCGGCCGGTGTTCTCGCGCTGGAAGAGCGCCGCGAGGATGGCCGCCACGCAGTGCACGCCCGTGCCGGAGTCACCGATCTGCGCGCCGGTCGCCAGCGGGGGACCGTCGTCGAAGCCCGTGGTGGACATCGAGCCGCCCATCGCCTGGGCCACCACCTCGTACGCCTTGAACTTGGTGTACGGCCCGTCGCCGAAGCCCTTGATGGAGGCGTACACGAGCCGCGGGTTGATCTCCTGGATGCGGTCCCAGGTGAAGCCCATCCGGTCGATGGCGCCCGGCCCGAAGTTCTCGACCAGCACGTCGGAGCGGCGGATCAGCTCGGTCAGCAGCTCCTTGCCGCGCTCCGTCTTGGTGTTGAGCGTGATGCTGCGCTTGTTGCAGTTGAGCATGGTGAAGTACAGCGAGTCCACGTCCGGCAGGTCCCGCAGCTGCTTGCGGGTGATGTCGCCGGTCGGAGCCTCCAGCTTCACGACGTCCGCGCCGAGCCAGGCGAGCAACTGGGTCGCCGAGGGGCCGGACTGGACGTGCGTCATGTCGAGGACTCGGATGCCCTCGAGTGCCTTGGTCCCGGTACTTGTCATGGCGCGTCCACCTCACTTGTACATGGTCTGGTTCATGGTTCCGGGGGCGTACGCGTCCGGGTCGACCCACACGTTGATCAGCGAGGGCTTGCCGGACTCGCGGGCGCGCTGCAGCGCGGGGCCGATGTCCGCGGGGTCGCGGACCTCCTCGCCGTAGCCGCCGAGCATCTGGGCGAACTTGTCGTACTGCACGTCGCCGAGGGTGTTGCCGACCCGCTCGCGCTCCTCGCCGTACTTGACCTTCTGGCCGTAACGGATCTGGTTCATCGAGGAGTTGTTGCCGACGATGCCGACGAACGGGAGGTTGTAGCGGACCAGCGTCTCGAAGTCCCAGCCGGTGAGGCTGAAGGCGCCGTCGCCGAAGAGCGCGACGACCTCCTTGTCGGGACGGGCCTGCTTGGCGGCGAGCACGAACGGAACGCCGACGCCGAGGGTGCCCAGCGGGCCCGGGTCCATCCAGTGGCCCGGCGACTTCGGCTGCACGACCTGCCCGGAGAAGGTGACGATGTCGCCGCCGTCGCCGATGTAGATCGAGTCCTCGGTGAGGAAGTCGTTGATCTCGCTCACCAGGCGGTACGGGTGGATGGGCGAGGCGTCCGAGCGGAGGTTCGGCAGCCGCTTCTCCAGCGCCTTCTCCTCGGCCGCTCGCAGCTCGTCGATCCACTCCTTGCGCTTGGACGAACCGCCGTTGACCCGGCCGGACGCGGCCTCGGTCACCGACTTCAGCACCAGGCCCGCGTCGCCCACGATGCCGAGGTCGATGTCGCGGTTCTTGCCGACGGTGCGGTAGTCCAGGTCGATCTGCACGACCGTGGCGTCCTGCGACAGCCGCTTGCCGTAGCCCATGCGGAAGTCGAACGGCGTGCCCACGATCACGATGACGTCCGCGTTGGAGAACGCGTAGCGCCGGGAGAGCTGGAAGTGGTGCGGGTCCCCGGGCGGCAGGGTGCCGCGGCCGGCGCCGTTCATGTACGCCGGGACGTTCAGGGTGCGCACCAGCTCGATCGCGGCCTCGGTGCCGCGCGTCGTCCACACCTGGCTGCCCAGCAGGATCGCGGGCTTCTCGGCGTGCACCAGCAGGTCGGCGAGCTTCTCGATGGCCTCGGGGTCGCCGGCGCTGCGGGTGGAGGCGCGGTACTGGCCCGCCTTGGGGATCCGGGCCTTCTCCAGCGGCACCTTCGCGTCGAGGACATCGCGGGGGATCTCCAGGAACGACGGGCCCGGGGCACCGTGGTAGCACTCGCGGAAGGCCATCGACACCATGTCCGCCGCGCGCGCCGTGTCCGGCACCGTCGCGGCGAACTTGGTGATCGGGGTCATCATGTCGACGTGCGGGAGGTCCTGGAGGGACCCCATCTTGTGCTGCGTGTGCGCGCCCTGGCCGCCGATCAGCAGCATCGGCGACTCGGCGCGGAACGCGTTGGCGACACCGGTGACGGCGTCCGTGGTGCCGGGTCCCGCTGTGACGACGGCGCAGCCCGGCTTGCCGGTGATGCGCGCGTACCCGTCGGCCGCGTGTGCCGCCACCTGCTCGTGGCGTACATCGACGACCTCTATGCCTTCGTCGACGCAGCCGTCATAGATGTCGATGATGTGGCCGCCGCACAGGGTGTAGATGACCTCGACGCCCTCTGCTTTCAGCGCCTTGGCGACCAGATGCCCTCCGGAGATGAGGTCCGGGGTGCTGTCGCTGCTCTCGTCGGACATGGCGGAGTCCTGTCCCTTCGTAGGGGAGGGGTGAGAGCTCCCGTGCTGCTCACAGGCGCTCTCACCGGGTTGCTGCGGTGGTTTCGCGGTGGTGTTCTCTGCGGTACTCAGTAGATTGCATACAGTCGACGAATACTGTATGAAGCTTGTTATCCCGCATCCGGTGGGTGGTGTCCAGGGGGCGTGCACCACTTTTCGAGGCGCCGAGGGATCTTCACCCGGCGTCCACAGCAGTCAGGAGCCGAGATGGACCTGTACGAACACCAGGCAAGGGAACTCTTCGAGGAGCACGGAATCGTGGTACCGAAGGCGGAGGTCACCGACGCCCCCAAGGGGGCCCGGGAGATCGCCCGCCGGCTGGGAGGGCGCGTCGTCGTCAAAGCGCAGGTGAAGACGGGTGGACGCGGCAAGGCCGGCGGAGTCAAGATCGCCGCCGACCCCGCCGCCGCCGAACTGACGGCACGTCAGATACTCGGGATGGACATCAAGGGCCACACGGTCCACAAGGTGATGGTGGTCGCGCCGGTCGACATCGAGCAGGAGTACTACGTCTCCTACGTGCTCGACCGCGCCTCCGGCCGGTTCCTCGCCATCGCGTCCGCCGAGGGCGGCATGGACATCGAGCAGGTGGCCGCCACCCGGCCCGAGGCCGTCGCGCGCATCCCCATCGACCCCGCGGAGGGGGTCACCTCCGCCCGCGCCGCGGAGATCGCCGAAGCCGCCCAGCTGCCGCCGCAGACGGTCGACGTCCTCATCAGGCTCTGGGAGGTCCTGGTGCGCGAGGACGCGCTGCTCGTCGAGGTCAACCCGCTGGTACGCACCGCCCAGGGGCAGATCCTCGCGCTGGACGCGAAGGTCACCCTCGACGACAACGCCCGCTTCCGGCAGACCCGCTGGGGCGAGAGCCTCGCCGCGCTCGACGACGAGGGCGACGCCCTGGAGGCGACGGCCGCGGAGAAGGGCCTCAACTACGTCAAGCTGGACGGCGAGGTCGGCATCATCGGCAACGGCGCCGGACTCGTCATGTCCACCCTCGACGTGGTCGCCGGCTGCGGCGCCCGGCCCGCCAACTTCCTCGACATCGGCGGCGGGGCGTCCGCCCAGGTGATGGCCGACGGCCTCGGCGTCATCCTGGCCGACCCCGCCGTCAGGTCCGTGTTCGTCAACGTCTTCGGCGGCATCACCGCCTGCGACGCGGTCGCCGACGGCATCGTGCAGGCTCTTCAGACCGTACGGCTCACCAAACCCCTCGTCGTACGGCTCGACGGCAACAACGCCGTGCAGGGCCGCACCATCCTCGAAACGCACCGCCACCCGCTCGTCGAGCAGGCCACCTCCATGGACGGCGCCGCGCGCCGCGCCGCCGACCTCGCCAACGCGCACTGAAGGAGCCGGGACATGGCCATCTACCTCACCAAGGAGAGCAAGGTCCTCGTCCAGGGCATGACCGGTGGCGAGGGCATGAAGCACACCCGCAGGATGCTCGCCGCGGGCACCGACGTGGTGGGCGGCGTCAACCCCCGCAAAGCCGGCCGGTCCGTCGACTTCGACGTCCCCCAGGACCTTAAGGGTCTGGGAGGTACCCCCACCGCCGTCCCGGTCTTCGGCTCCGTGCGCGAGGCCATGGACGAGACCGGCGCCGACGTCAGCGTGGTCTTCGTGCCGCCCGCCTTCTGCAAGGCGGCGGTCATGGAGGCCGCGGACGCCGGCATCGGCCTCGCCGTCGTCATCACCGAGGGCATCCCCGTCCACGACGCCGTCGTCTTCCAGGCACACGCCAGGGCGAGCGGCACCCGGGTCATCGGCCCCAACTGCCCCGGCCTGATCACGCCCGGCCAGTCCAACGCCGGCATCATCCCCGCCGACATCACCAAGCCCGGCCGGATCGGCCTGGTCTCCAAGTCCGGCACGCTCACCTACCAGCTCATGTACGAGCTGCGCGACGTCGGCTTCTCCACGTGTGTGGGCATCGGCGGCGACCCCGTCATCGGCACCACCCACATCGACTGCCTCGCCGCCTTCCAGGACGACCCCGAGACCGACCTGATCGTGCTCATCGGGGAGATCGGCGGCGACGCCGAGGAGCGGGCCGCGGCCTTCATCCAGGACCACGTCACCAAGCCCGTCGTCGGCTACATCGCCGGCTTCACCGCCCCCGAGGGCAAGACCATGGGCCACGCCGGCGCGATCGTCTCCGGCTCCTCGGGCACGGCGGCCGCCAAGCAGGCGGCGCTGGAGGCCGCCGGAGTCCGGGTCGGCTCCACCCCCACCGCAGCCGCCCGGCTCGTGCTGGAGCAACTGCGTACCTGACGTGCCCCCGCGGCGCCCGCCCCGTGCGGGCGCCGCAGGGTGCCCGCCTCGCGCGGGCGCCCAACCCACCGGCCCGACCGCTCCGCGGAGCCGACGAGCGAGCCGGCCGGGCGATGGGCCCCGTTCCCGCCGACGACCGTGCACCGTGAGCGGAGAATCCCCCATGCGACCCACCCTCTCCCTGAAACCCCGCACGTCGTGGACCGACGCATGGCGGCGCTGCCTCGCCGTGGCCCCCGAGGCGTTCCGCGAAGACCGGGTCCTCAACCTCTGGGGCGCCACCTGGCGGGCGGACGGCCGGGCACCGGACGCCGCGAGCCCCGTCGACCAGAGCCCCATCGCGGGCCCGCCCCGCCTCGACGCGGGCACCGCGCGGCAGGCCGTGCGCGCCGCACTCGACCAGCACCGCGCCTGGCGGCACATCCCCGTCGCCGAGCGCCGCGCACGCGTGGCGGCCACCCTCGACGCCCTCACCCAGCACCGCGACCTTTTCGCCCTCCTGCTGGTCTGGGAGATCGGCAAGCCCTGGCGGCTCGCCCAGTCCGACGTCGACCGCGCCATCGACGGCGTGCGCTGGTACGTCGACACCATCGAGCCGATGCTCGACGGCCGGGCCCCGCTGGACGGCCCGGTCTCCAACATCGCGAGCTGGAGCTACCCGATGTCCGTGCTCGTGCACGCCATGCTGGTGCAGGCCCTCGCGGGCAACGCCGTGATCGCCAAGACCCCCGTCGACGGCGGCGTCTCCTGCCTCACCCTGGCCTGCGCGCTCGCCGCCCGCGAAGGCGTCCCGGTGACCCTGGTCAGCGGCAGCGGCGGGCAGCTCTCCGAGGCGCTGGTGCGGGCGCCGGAGATCGGCTGCGTGTCGTTCATGGGCGGCCCGGACGCCGGGGCGGCCGTCGCCACCGCCGTCGCCGACCTGGGTAAACGCCACATCCTCGAACAGGAGGGGCTGAACACCTGGGGCATCTGGAACTTCTCCGACTGGGACCGGCTCTCGGCCACCGTCCCCAAACTCTTCGGCTACGGCAAGCAGCGCTGCACGGCCTACCCCCGCTTCGTCGTCCAGCGGTGCCTGTTCAACGACTTCCTGGACGCCTACCTGCCCGCCGTGCGCACCGTCCGCATCGGCCACCCGCTGGCGGTCGAGACGCGCGACGACCCGTACCCCGACCTGGACTACGGCCCGCTGATCAGCGCCGCCAAGGCCAAGGAGCTCACCGACCAGGTGGAGGAGGCGATCGACCACGGCGCCGTACCCCTGCACCGCGGCACGCTCGCCGACGGCAGCTTCCTGCCCGGCCAGGACACCTCGGCGTACGTGGCACCCGTCACCCTCCTGGGCCCGCCGCCGTCCTCGCCGCTGCACCACGCGGAGCCGTTCGGCCCGGTCGACACGATCGTCCTGGTCGACACGGAGGCGGAACTGCTGGCCGCCATGAACGCCTCGAACGGCGCGCTGGTCGCCACCCTCGCCACCGACGACCGCTCGCTCTACCGGCGCCTCGCACCCAAGGTCCGCGCCTTCAAGGTCGGCCACGGCTCCGCACGCTCCCGCGGTGATCGCTCCGAGCTCTTCGGCGGCTTCGGCGCGTCCTGGCGGGGCGCCTTCGTCGGCGGCGAGCTGCTGGTGCGGGCGGTGACGCAGGGGTCGGTGGAGGAGCGGTTGCCGGGGAACTTCCCCGAGTACCAGCTCACCCCGTGAGCCGGCGGACTTCGCTCACCGTGCGTGACACCGGGCCCGCGGAGTGTTGCAGCGGGCCCGCCGCCCGGGTGGGCGGCAGGGCCCCGCCCAGGCGGACGGATACGCAGGTGAAAGCCGCTCCCAAACCTTGGTATGGTGGTGCTGTCGCCGCGGGGATCACCGGCGGCGCACCTGAGTCCGGGTGGCGGAATGGCAGACGCGCTAGCTTGAGGTGCTAGTGCCCTTTATCGGGCGTGGGGGTTCAAGTCCCCCCTCGGACACCACCACTGACGATGCGCATGCGAGGGGCCTCGACCTTACGGTCGCGGCCCTCGTTGCGTGTGCGTAGCTGATGGTGACGCCGAGGGCCTCGTAGAGGGGGCCTTTCTCGTCGGCATCGCCTGTCTGGATACGCTCCGCGATGTTCCCGAGGCTCTCGGTGGTCTCCTGGATCCGGTGTGGGGCGAGCACGGGCACACTCCCAGATCCCCGCACATCCCCACCGGCAACTGAGCTGCCCTGGTGATGCCCGGCGCAGGCCCCTACGAAGAAGCGGACTCGCCCGGATCGTCGTCGGCTGCCCACCAGGCGGGGGCACAGGCCACGGCTGCGTGGACCATGTCGTCTTTGGTGACCGACGGGTCGTTGAGCCATGCCCTGATGGCGCCGGCGAAGCCGTGGGCCAGGAACTGAGCCATCACCTGACGGTTGTCATCGGGGAGTCCTTGAGGGGCGCGGCGGGCCATGTGCGCCAAGGCGTAGTTGCTGAAGTGGCGTACGAGCACGTCGTACACCCCGCTGTCCGCGGGATCCCCGAGAGCGAGCCGGTAGACCGCCATGAACCGCTCGACGTGGTCGGCCACCTGCCTGGTGGCCAGGTGATGCAGCTGGCGGGCCGGGGACAGGCCCTGGTCGCGCTGCTCGTCCTCCAGCGCGTGGCCTCGCTCCAAGTCGGCGCAGAGGACCTGGATGAGGAGGTCGAACGGGGTGTTGTAGCGGTTGTAGAACGTTGCACGGGTAACCCCCGCCCGGTCGGCCAGTTCGGCCACCGTGATCTGGGAGATGGGCCGCTGCGCGGCGAGATCCACGATGGCCTGCTCGAAGGCCTTGGTCGTGCGGGTGATGCGCGGATCGATCCGGGCGTTCAGGGTTCCATCCTCCATATGTGTCGCATTGCAATCAGTCACAGGCAGTGCTTTTATACATCTGTCAAACAGTGTCTTGAAAGGATCACCATGGCCTCCCATACCTCGATCTCGCCTCAGGAAGCCGCCGACCGGTTGGCCATCCGCGAGCTGATCGACGCCTACGCGCACTGCGCGGACCGGCGGGATGCCAACGGACAGAAGGCCCTGTTCACCTCGGACACACGCTTCGTCGTGTTCATGGACGCCACCGCGGACGAGCCGACGCAGATCCTGCATGGCCGCGAGGCACTCACCCCTGTGTTCGACAACCTCAACACCTACCAGTCCACCACACACTTCAACGGCCAGAGCACTATCGCCCTGGACGGCGACCGTGCAGCAGGCGAGAGCTACTGCTTGGCCCACCACATCTCGGTTGACGACTCCGGGCAGCGCACCCTCATGATCGCGTCGATCCGCTACCTCGACGAGTTCATCAAGCAGAACGGCGACTGGTACTTCGCAGAACGCCGCCTGATGGTCGACTGGAGCGAAACACGCCCCTGAACGCCCTGACGTGCGAGGCACTCAGCAGGGCGCCAGGTGCGCACGTCGAGATGGATGATGCGGGCCCGCTCGTGGATGCGGCCGGGCTCGACGAGCCACTGGCACGCGGCTGCCGGGGGGGCGGACGAAGCCGGTCTTGATCAGGCGGTGGTGAAGGCCAGGCCGCGATCGGACAGAAGGATTACGTAATGGACGGCATTGTTAACGCGACGACCGACGGCTCAGCGCAGCCCGAGCGGGAGGAGCTGATCGCCAAGGCGCGAGAACTGCATCCGCTCCTGCGCGAGTACGTCAGCCGCGCGGAAGTCGGTCGCCAGGCCGCGCCCGAGGTGGTCGAGGCCCTCACGGAAGCCGGGTTCTTTCGGCTGATGAAGCCTCGGCGGCTCGGTGGCAACGAGGTGGGCCTGCGCACGCTGGTCGAGGTGACCGAGACGCTCGGCGAGGGGGACGGATCGGCGGCCTGGCTCGTGGGCGTGGGCGCCGTCGCCGCCTGGCTGGTGGGCACGGCCTCGAAGCAGGCGCAGGAGGACCTGTTCGCACAGGACCCCGACGCACGAGTGGCCGGCGGGAGTTCACCGGGCCCGGCCCGCCGCGTGGAGGGCGGTTACCGGGTCAGCGGCCGGTGGCCCTACGCCTCCGGTGCCCACGGTTCATCCTGGGCGACGATGGGGGCGGTGCTCACGGATGAGTCCGGCCAGATGTCCGATGCCCTCGTGTGCGTGGCGCCGGCCTCGGACCTCACCCTTGAGCGCACGTGGCAGACCGTGGGCATGCGCGGTACCGGCAGCGACACGTGGGTCGCGGACGACGTGTTCGTGCCCGACCACCGGACGATCTCGATCGGGCAGGTGGTCGCGGGGAAGTGGCCCCTGCCCACCGAGGAGACGATGTACCTCCTTCCCGCCGGTCCCCTGGGTCTGCTGGGCCTGCTCGGTCCGATTCTCGGTCTCGGCCGGGCTGCCCTCGACTACGTCATCGCACAGGCGCCGCGGAAGGGCATGCACCACACCTTCTTCGCCCGGCAGGCCGACTCGGTCGGAGTCCAGATCCAGCTCGCCGAAGCCGCCCTGAAGCTCAAGACGGCGAAGCTGCACACCTACGCCATCGCTGACGCCATCGACGCCGCCGCAAGCCGCGGTGAACAGGTGGAATACGCAGACCGTGCCGAGTACCGGGCGGAGTACGGCTATGTCGCACAGCAGGTGCTCGAGGCCCTGCAGATCCTGATCAACGTGCACGGCGCCGGCGCCTTCGCGGAGTCCAACCCCCTCCAGCAGTGGTGGCGGGACGCCAACACCGCGGCCCACCACGCCGGGCTCAACGCCGCCGTCGGCTACGAGGTGTACGGCAAGTCGCTCGTGGGCGTCGACGAGCAGGTAAGCCCCATGATCTGACCTTGTCGGGCCCATCGACCGCTCGCGGCCCTGCCGCGGGCAGAGCCCCGTCTCGGGGCCGTGGCACCTGCGCCGACTTGTCTCCGTCACCTGATGGGCGGGGCAGGGACCTGTGGTCGGTCCCTGCCCCGCCCGCTCTCTGTTACCCGGGGAGGAGGCCGTGGACAGCGAGTTCGCTGATGGCCATCTGGCCGCCGGTCTGGCCGCCCTGGTCAGGTCGGTCCGCGATCAGACGGACATAGCGTGCCGCGACCGGCCTGTCGAGCTGCACGCCCGTCAGGCCCGCGGTGGTATCGGAGTGTCGGGCCACGTTGTACCAGGTCGAGCCGTTCTCGGACACGTCGATGTGGAAGTCGGTGGCGAACTTCCCCTCGGGCTGCTGGAGGGTGATCAGGTCGACCGACCGGGGACGACCGAGGTCGACCTGCTGGGTCCAGCGGTACTGGCCGGTGGCCTGCGACCAAGTGCCCGGGTCGCCGTCGGTGGCGTACGAGGGCAGTGAGCCGGGCTGCATGTCCGCCTGGGTGCCGTCGATGAACTGGGCGCCGCTGGTTGCGCCCAGGGCGAGGTTTCCCGCGCCGGGGGCGTAGGCGCCGATCTCGCTGATCGCCATCTGGTCACCGCGCTGGCCCGGGCCGTCGGGCTTGTCCGCGACGACTCGGAGGTAGCGGGCGTTCACCGGTGTGGAGAGGAAGACCGGCGTGCTGCCCCAGCCACTCTCGCGGACGGTGCCGACGGTCGTCCAGTCGGTGCCGTTGGTGGAGGTGTCGACGTGGAAGGCCGTCGCGAAGTGCTGCTTCGGCATGCCGACGGTCACGGCTCCGAGCCGTTGGTCTGTCTTCAGGTCGACTTCAAGCTGCCAGCGGAACTGGCCACTGGCCTGTACCGAGGTGTTCGGGTCGCCGTCGGTGGCGTTGGCCGCACGGTCTCCGGGCTGGAGGTCGGCGGCGGTGCCGTCCACGTACTGGGCGTGCACGGTCCTGCCCAGCGCGAGGTTCGTCGGAGCCGTGCCCGCGGGGGCCGATGCCACGTGCGCGTACGGAGCCTGGAGGCCCGCGTTGGAGAGGAGCGAGGCCGGCACGCCGGTCCCGTCGGAGGCGACTCGGGTGTTGTCCAGCGTCAGGTTGTCAGGATCGCCGCACGGCCAGTCCGGGGTGGGGTTCTCGACGTAGTTGCCGGTGAAGGAGAAGTTTCCGTAGGGGAGTTTGTCCTCCTTGCAGCCGCCCATGGAGTAGCTTCCGTTGCCGAAGATGGCGTTGCCCGTCATGGTGACGTTGGTGCTGCCGCCGTCGGTGTAGATGGCGTGACCGCCCTGGACGCCGTTGCGTACGACGTTTCCGCTGATGAGCAGGCCGTCGGCGAGCGAGTCGCCCTCCTGTCCGAGGACGTAGATGCCACCGCCGTCGTAGCGCAGTTGCATGGCGTCGAAGACCAGGTTGTCGAGGATCTTGTTGCCGCTGGTCTTCGTCGGGGTGTGGCCCCAGCCCCAGTTGGAGCTGATGCCGCTGTAGGGCACATCGTTGACCTGGTTGTGTTGGATCAGGTCGTCTCGGGCGTAGCTCTGGAAGATTCCGACGCCGCCGGTGTAGTCGACGGCGACGTGGTGGACCCAGTTGTCCGCGACGGTGTTGTGGGCAGGCAGCAGGGAGATGTCGGTGGGAGCCGCGTCGGCGCCGTTGCCGATTTCGAGGCCGTTGCCGGAGATGTCGGTGAACTCGTTGCCCTGGAGTGTGGAGCCGTGGACGCCGCGGCCGAGTTGCAGGCCGGCGGCCCCCAGGTGCTGGAAGGTACTGTCAGCGATCGACAGGTTCTCGGTGTGGTCGAACACGACGTTGCCCGGCGTCATCGTCCAGTTGCCGTAGGGGCAGGTGCCGGGGTCGGTGCTGGAGTAGCGGTCGCAGGAGCCCTGCTTCTCCCATCCGTCGGCTTCGGTCAGGCGCATGTTGGCCTGGACCTCGGAGAAGCCCTCCGTGCCGTTGGGCTCGGTCCATCCGCCGTACTCGAAGGAGATGCCGCTGAACGCGAGGCCCGTCAGGGGGTGTGCCTCGGTGGCCGTGCCGGAGACCAGCGTCTGCAGCCGCGGGATCTCCACATCGGCCCGCTTCAGGTCCTGGCCCCCGCGGGGCTTGTAGTAGACGGTGTGCGCGGCCTTGTCGCGGTACCACTCGCCGGGGTCGTCGAGCAGTTCCCTGGCGTTCTCGACCCGGTCGGGCCGGTCGGCATTGACGCCGTACGGCTTCTTCGTGGAGTTGTCGAAGCAGGGTTGGTCCATGGTGACCGTGGTGCCTGACACCGAGGCCACGCCGCAGTACATCTCGGTCCAGCCCACGTCGTAGACGAACTGGATGTCGGATGTGTTCTTCCAACCGTCCAGGGCGGTGTCGGAAGTGGTGTAGCCGGTGGGCGTGCGGGTGAACTGCGTGGGTGCCGTTCCGCGGGCGCGTATGCCGCGCACCCCGTCGACGTACAGCTGGCGGGTGTCCGTGCCCGCTGGGACCGTGGCCGACCAGACGCCGTCCGCGCCTTCGTGCCAGTCCCGGATGCGTTGGCCACCGCTGAGGACCGGGTGCGCGCCGGGTGCGGCCGCGTAAGTGACGGTGTGGCCGTTACGTGCGCTGTCGCCGTTCGCGGCGTCGAAGGAGAGGGTCCTGTCGAGACGGTAGGTGCCACCCGCGAGCACGACACGGATGTCGGAGTGCTGGTCGTGGGTGGCGGCACGTACCTTCTGCTGGGCACGAGCAAGCGTGCACGGATCGCCGGGCGAGCACGTGTCGCCGTCTCCGTCCGGTGCCACGGAGTACGTGAGGGGAGCGGGGGCGGACTGCGCTGCCGGGACGGCAGCCGCCGCTCCGGCGATGAGAAGACCCGAGAGCAGTGTGACGGACGTACCGATGGCCGCGCGGACACCGCGCCGCCATCGTCGGTGTGGAGACATGTGTGGTCACTCCCAAGACGTCGTTGGGTGAGAGGTGGTGATGGGGGATTCCGCGTACCGGAGGTGTTGCGGGACAAGTGCAGACCTCGGCGCGTCCCGTGAGTGGCGGCCGGGTTCTGGCTGCCCTTGAGTCTGCTGCGGTGGCGGTGTGGGGTGGGGAGCTCCGAGCTCGGCCTCGTGTTCGCGGGCACGGGTTCTCGGGTGGGGGAGCCGGGGATGTGGGCTGGTCCCGTCCGCTGGGGGCCGGTGCCCCTGGATTCACTCCTTGGTGGCTCCGGCGAGCATTCCGGAGACGAGGGTTCGCTGGGAGAACAGAAAGAGGGCCAGGACGGGACAGATGGCGACGATGACCGCGAGTGCGAGTTCGGGGATGGTGATGTCGAGGCCGGCGCCGGCTACGGGATTGAACGAGGGAGTCGAGGTCAGCAACTGGTTCAGACCTACCTGGAGCGGAAACTCGTCGCTGTTGGGCAGCACCAGGTACGGCAGGAAGAAGTTGTTCCAGTTGCCGACGAAGCTGAAGAAGGCGACCAGTCCGATCACCGGCTTGGCCAGTGGGAGCGCGATGCGGCTGAAGAGTTGCCACTCGGTGCAGCCATCCATCCGCGCTGCGGAGAGCAGGTCGCGAGGCAGGCTGCCGGCGAAGTAGATGTACATCAGGTACACGCCGAACGGGAAGAACGAGAAGGGCAGGATCACCGACCACACGGTGCCGATCAGGTGGAACCGGTTGAGTTCCAGGAACACCGGCAACACGAGGGTGGCAGACGGCATGATCATGGTGACCAGAGTGATCACGAGAAGGGCTCTGCGGCCCCGGAAACGAGTGAGTGCGAGGGCGTAACCGGCCGTGACGCTGGTGATCAGGGTCAGTACGAGCGAAGCACCGGCGTAGATCACGGAGTTGCCGAGCCAGGTCAGCATCGCATGGTTCTGGAAGGCGAACAGGTGCCGCCAGGCGGCGCCGATCTGGCTGAAGGAGCCGAAGGACAGCGGCGAGTCGTGGACGATCTGCCCGGCGGTCTTGGACGGCGCCATCAGCACCCAGGCCACCGGAAGTACGAAGAAGACAAGGAGGGCGGCCAGCAGGGCGCCGACGACCAGGGCGGACACGACGTGCCCGGGGGAGCGGCCGGTCCGGGGCCGTCGTGCGGCCACGTGCACTGTCATTTCTCATCCAACCTGAACATGCTGGAACGGGAGACGAGGAGGCCGGCGGCGATGAGACCGACGGCCAGCAGGAACACCGAGATGGCGGCAGCGCCGTTGAAGTCGCCCTGCTGGAAGGCGAAGACGTACGCGAGTTGGTTGGGCGACCAGGTGAGGCCGATGCGCCCGAGACTCGCAGTCTGCAGAAGTTGCGGTTCGACGAACAGCTGGGTACCGGAGGCGAACGCGAGGATCGTCATGTAGGCGATCCACTGCCGGACCATCGGGATCTGGACCGACCAAGCGGTGCGCCACGGCCCGGCGCCGTCCATGCGGGCGGCCTCGATCACCTCGTCCGAGATGGTGTTGAGCGCGCCGTACATCACCACGATCCACCCGCCCGCGCCGGTCCAGAAGGCGATGAGCATGAAGATCACCGGCAGGTTACCGGGCTGGAGCACGGCCGCGAAGGTGTCCATGTGCAGGGCTGTCAGCAGCCAGGAGACGGGGCTGACATCGGGGTCCAGCATGAACAGCCACACCAGGACACTGGCCACTCCTGCCAGCGCGCCCGGTATGTAGTACAGGAAGCGCAGCAGTGCCGAGGTGCGCGGTCCGACGCGGCTGCGCAGGAGCACGGCCGACAGAACCGTGAGCACGACCAGTGTCACCAGCCACAGGACGAGGTAGATCAGGATGTGCTCGAAGGCGGGCAGGAAGCGGTAGTCCTTCGCCACCCTGACGAACTGGTTGAGCCCGGTGAACTGGCCCAGTTCGTTCGTGAAGGCGAGGTAGAACGCGTAGCCGGTGGGAAAGACGCCGAAGGCGAACAGAAACAGCGTGTAGCCCGCCACGAAGAGGTAGCCGGCCCGGCCCCCGACCCGCCGCCGCAGTGCGGTGTCGCGGCGGCGGAGGGGCACGGTGACGCGCCGGGTCTCCAGCAGCGTCATTTGTTGATCACCCGGTATCCATGTGCTCTCGCCTCGTCGCTGATGCTCTTCTGCCACGCGGGCAGCGTCGAGGTGAGACTGTGGCCGGCCGTGAGGGCAGGCAGGACGACGCCCGACCAGGCGGTGGCGTCGGAGAACTTCGTGGTGGCCCAGCCGGTCCACACCGACTGTGCGGCCTTCTCGAACGGGCCGCTTACGTCGTCGGCGAAGTACTCGCTGTTCGCCGGGTTGCCCAGCCATGCCTTCGCGGCAGGCGCATACGCCGGATAGGTGGGTGCCGAAGCCTGGTTGTCATTCGAGGTCGTCAGCCAGGTGGTGAGGTCTGCGGATGCCTTCAGGTTGGCGCTGTGCGAGGACACCATCCACACACCGCCGCCGACGTTTCCGGTCGCCGGCGCCTTGTCGCCGGGCCAGGTGAGGGGAGCCGCTGCGGCCATCTGCTTGGCCGGGATTCCGAAGGCGGTCTTGAAGAGGTACTGGCCGTACCAGGACGGGCCGACCGCCGCCAGGACCTTGTTGCCGCTGTTCTTGGCGAAGCCCTGGCTGAAGAAGCCCTGCTTGCTGACCGCCTTGGCGGATATCAGACCATCGAGGAGGGATGACATCCGGGTGCAGCGGGAGTCGGAGAGGTCGACGCGGAGCGTGCCTGGCCTCGTCTGGTCGAAGGCCGGACACTGGCTGGACCAGAAGTACGACTCCTGGGAGTTGGTGTCGCCGACCGAACCCACGAGGTAGCCGGGGTGCTCCTTGGCGGCCTTCCTGCCGAGGGCCTCGTACTGCGGCCAGGTGGTGGGGACCTGGTAACCCCACTCGTCCATCAGCTTCTTGTTGTACCAGAGCACCACCTGCGCGATGTCGTTGCGCAGGCAGTAGGTGTGCCCGCCGTACTGGCACGGGGTGAGCGAGCCCTTGGCGAAACCGTTCAGGGTTGCCTGGGGGACGAGGCCGTCCTCGTCGACGGGCGCCGCGAAGGGGTTGGCGCCCGGTTTGGTGGGCTGGGAGGCCCAGGTGGTGTCGTTCGGGGTGCCGAAGACGACATCAGGCCAGCCCTTGCCCACCCGGTCGAACAACTGGACCTTGGTCTGGAGATAGGTGGAACCGTCGGCTCCGCCGTCATAGGTGACGACGTTCATCTTCACCCCCGGATGTGCCTTCTGGTACTTCTGCACCGAGGGGAGGCGGGTGGAGTCGGTCCAGACGGTGATCTCCGAACCGGGCTTCTGCCGCACGGGTTCGAAGGACGGTGCCTGCGTGTCCGAGCCCCCGTGCGAACCCCCCGGGGTCGGGTCGGCACTGGCGCAGCCCGCCAGCAAGGCGGTGGCGGCGCACAGGGCCAGTGCCCCGAACGTGGTCGTACGCCGTCGGCGGTGCTGCTCGGTGGGAGATCCGGAAGACCTCATCTTCTTGCCTTTCTGCTGCGTGTGCGTGGCGTGCGCCGCGGCCGGGCGCAGGGGAGAGCCGACCGGCGAGGCGTGATCGCTGCGGCGGTCAGTCGGATGTCTCGACGAAGCGCTGGAGCTCGCTGCCGTAGCCGAAGTCCAGCGGCAGGGCGATCCCCGGTCCGGTGGGGGCGCGGACCAGGCCCTGGTCGTCGACGTGCCGTTCACGGACGACCCGCGTCGAGGTGACCAGGGACTCGTAGTAGGTGGTGTTCGAAATGGCCATGCACAGGTGGTGGTTGGGGATGTCGGAGCCGTGCACCTCGGCGCGGACACGGAAGGCGTCCGCGAGGTGGGCCGTGCGCATGGCGCCGGTGATACCGCCGCGCAAGGTCGTGCCTGCGCGCACGCCGAATGTGGCCGCTCCCGCCTTGATGAAGTCGGCCGAGTTCATGTGCGCGCCGTCCGAGGTCTCCGCGACCAGGAGCGGCACCGACACCGATTCCGCGAGCCGCTGGTACGCGCTGACGCTGAACTCGCGCATCGGCTCCTCGTACCAGAGGTAGTCCGCCTCGGCCAGCGCCCTCCCGAGGAAGAGGGCGTCGGGCAGGTCGAAGCCGGCTGACCCGTCGTACATCAGCGGTACGCCGGGGCCCACGTGCGCTCGCAGCGCCTGGCAGAGTTCCGCGTCGCGTCGTGCGTCGCCCCAGGCGTGGAGCTTGATGCCGTGGTAGCCGAGCGCCAGGCACTGGTCCGCGACGTCGAGGAACTCCTCCGTCGTGGCGAAGGTGGAGGTGGAGGCGTACGCGGGGATCGTCTCGCGGAATCCGCCGAGGAGACGCCACACCGGCTCGTCGTGGACGCGTCCCGCGAGATCCCACAGCGCGACGTCGATCAGGCCCAGAGTGGGCAGCGGCAACTCGTGGATGCGGTCGAGCTCCCACGCACGGTGCCAGAGCCACTCCCGCTGGAACGGGTCGGCACCAAGGAGCTCATCGCGGAAGACCCGGTCCACAAGGTCCTGGAGCATTGCGCCGGCTCCTGGCCGGGCGAACACCGCAACCCCCTCGGCTCCTTCGTCCGTGCCGATTCGCAGAACGGCGCCGTCGCCCGTCGGCGCACTGCCACTCAGCCCCCGTCGCCATGAGAACGGCGGGTCCGCCGGCGGAACGTCGACGCGGTGGACTTCGACATGAGTGATCTTCATCTGTGCTTTCTGCTCTGTGAGCGGGCCGGCGGGCGGACGACGCCCGATGGGGCCAGGTGTGAGCGGGCACCCGGATTTCGCGAAGGCTGCCGCGCGGATCGAGAAGGCCGCGACGAGGCTGTGGGCACAGGAGGGGGGCAGGATCTGCGGCAGCGGGACGTGTGGGCTCAGAGGTGAGAGTGCTCGCGCGGTCGGCTGCCGGAACGGTGGGGAAATCCTTCACCGAGAGAGCGCGACTGAGGGGAGCTGCTGCCTGCTGCGGCACACCCACCAGCGAGTGGCCGGCGTACCGAGCAGAGGGGTTTTCGCCCCGAAAGGACGGCAGGCCCGAACCCGGGCGGACATGGACCGGCTTGTCGATGGGCTTGCCGACGGAGTGCCTATGAGGCCGACACCTCCGGTGGCTGCTCTTGCCCGTGCGCCCGCGCCCGGTGTGGAGCCGTGGACGTGGCGCCCGGGGTGGCCAGGTTGAAGAGCCGGTCACGGATGCGGCGTTCGACCTGGTGGCGCGTGGTGTCGATATGCGCCTGCATCAGTTCGGTGGCCTTCTCGCCGTTGCCCGACGCGATGGCCTCGGCGATCGCGACGTGCTGCCTGCCCGCCGCCTCCAGCGATCCCGGCACATCACCGTGGAAGAGGAGGAGATCGGTCTGGGACATCAGCCGGCGGATGTTGGTGACGCTGGAGCGGAGGAAGACGTTGTGCGCGGCCGCCCCCACATGGTCGTGGAACGACTCGTCCGTCGCGGCGAACTCCTGCACGTCGCCGGCCGCTCCGGCTGCCAAGGACTCTGCGGCACTCCCGCGGATGGCCTGCACTTCCACCGGTGTCGCGAGCGTGGCGGCCTTGCCCGCGGTGTCGGATTCGATGAGATACCGGTAGTCGATCAGCATCATCACGTGTTCCATGCTGGTCGGCTTGAAGTGCGCGAGCCGGTCGTCGTCCAGCGCTCCCGGCGAGGAGGCCACGAAGATCCCGGCCCCCCTGCGCACGGTGAGCCGGCCGATCGCGGCCAGAATCTTGATCGCTTCCCGCGTGACGTTGCGCGTGGCACCCAGGATCTGGGCGAGGCCCTGCTCGGTGGGCAGCCGGTCCCCGGGCATCAGGTTCTGCTCGACGATGTAGGAGAGCAGTTGCTCGGCGACCAGCTCGTACCCCGGACGGTAGGGGGCGGCCGGTTTCCCGGCTTCCCAGGATGGCACTGCGTGTTCGCCAGGCATGAGGAGAGCTCCTCAAAGCTCGATGAGTCGGATTCATTTGCGCTGCTTCACTATGACACCCTCGTTACACGGAGGGAAGAGTCCGGTCAATCTTGTCTGCCTGTTGCGGCGCGCGTGGGGCAAAGCGAGTCGTGAGCGGCACCTTGTATCACTGGCCACCCCGTCCAAGGTTCTGGCGACACGATGAAGCGGACTCATGTGCTGCCCGCGATCGGATCCGTGCAGAGAAGGGAGACGCGGGAGATGTGGTGAGCCGGAGGATCGGCCGGCGGCCGTGGCGGCTGTGGCGGCCGTGGCGGAAGTGCGCTGGGCCGTGTCCTCTGGATCTTGGTCCAGAGGAGTCACGTCGCTTGTCCGCACACAACTTGGCGAGCTGGACGAAGCCGAAACGAGCGGTCAGGTATGGGGAGCGGTCGCGACCGGTGCCCGTCGGCCCGAGAGCGAGTCGGTGCCCACGGTCTCGTGACGGTCGTCCTCCGCACGCCCATGTCGGCGCTCAGCCTGCCTCGGAGGCCTTCCCCCCGGTTTCCGCCGAGGAGCGCAGGGTGCCGGTTTCGCCCCGGTGGGGCGCCGCGGTCCTGGTCTCGGGTACGTAGCGGATCAGCAGGAACGCCACGACCGCGGCGGATGCCGCCGTGAAGGCGAAGGAGGAGGCGTAGCCGAACTGGGCCGCCAGCACGGCGAACAGGAAGGGGCTCAGCGTCTGGCCGCCCTGGCCGGTGAACCGCCACAGGCCCAGGAACATCCCGCGCCCCTCGGCGGGTGCGACGTCCGCCCCGATCGTCTGGATGGAGCCGCCGGTCAGCGCCTGCGCGGCCACCCCGACGAGGAAGAGCGCCACGTACCAGAACACCGAGAACCGGAACAGCGCCGAGGCGGCCAGCGCGCACATGGCGAGCGCGACACCGGTGAAGCCCGGGACCATGGTGCGCTTGCGGCCGTAGCGGTCCATCAGCCAGCCGCTGACGAACCCGACGGGCAGGGTGATCGCGGCGGCGGCGGTCGACAGGTAGCCGATCTCCGCGGGCCCGAGGTGGTAGGCGAACGCCGCGTACAGGTGGAGCAGGTCGGCCTGTACGGGGCCGCGGGTGAGGCCCGCGAACAGGGCGACGCCGAAGTACACGAGCCTCGGCAGCACGAGACCGCGCAGCGCCGCGAGCCGTTCGCGCCGCAGCCGGCGCCCCGGGTCGCGCTTCCGGCGCGGGGTGTCCTCGGCGTACAGGTACGCGGGGACGAGCGCGGCGAGCGCCAGCACGCCGTAGACGACGAACGGGGCCCGTGCGCCACCGCCGCTCGCGAGGAAGCCGCCCACCAGGGGGCCGGCCAGCTTGCCCGAGTTGTTCATCCCGAACAGCCAGCTGACCTCGCGTCCCCGCCGGCCCGCGGCGGTCCCGTGCGAGATCGCCGCGAGCCGTGCCATCAGCCACATCTGCGCGGCCACCCCGTCGAAGAACCGGAGCACCAGCAGCGTGGTGAAGGAGTGGGTGAACACCACGGCGAAGGCCATGAGCGCGGTGAGCACCGGCCCCCCGAGCAGCACCGCGCGCCGCCCGAAGCGGTCGATGAGCCAGCCGGACGGCACGGTGCCCGCCAGATTGCCGAGGACGAAGGAGGTGACGACACCGCTGGCCGAACCGAAGCCGACATCGAAGGACTTGGCGAGGGTCGGCACCGCGGGCACCGCGACACCTGCCCCGAGGGAGAGCACGAAGGCGGGCAGGTAGGTGGAGAAGACCGCCTCCCGGGAGAGGGCGCCGCCCTCCCGACCGCCGCCGTCGCGGCCACCGCCCTCCCGACCACCGCCCTCCCGGCCTCGGTTCACCGCGGATCGCGGCATGCCATCGCCATCTCCTTTCCAGTGCCGTGGCGTTCCTTCGGGCGTGTCCTTCAGGCGTGTCCTCTTACGCAGGGGTGCCGGGCCCTGCCAGGTACCTTCCGACGGTCTCCTCGTCCAGCGTCACGGACGGGTCGTACTCGGGCGCGTCGTCCAACTGCTCCAGGTCGTTGAGGCCCGAGTGGCGGTAGATGCGGTTGATCGCCGAGATGAGCCGGACGGGGCGCCGCGGGTCGGCGTTGAAGTGCTGGTGGATGGTGTTCGGCGGGACGTAGATGACATCGCCGGCCTCCCATTCGAACCGCTGGATCTCGGGCAGCGGCTTCCAGTGGTAGGTGTCGGTGATCTCGACGTCGCAGTCCTGGTGCTCGTCGTAGCCGCGGCCCTGAAGGACGTAGAGGCACTCCTCGGCGAGGTGGCGGTGCCGGCC